>JADJMG010000033.1 GCA_016709725.1 Bacteroidota bacterium | reverse complement strand
ACATGGATTCGGCTCGAGGCAACTTTACTTTATCAAAAAGTTTTATTGTTTCGATACGAGCTTCTTTGCGGGACATTTTTTTATGCAATCGTAATGCTTCTGCCACTTGGTCGCCGCACGTAAACACGGGATTGAGAGAAGTCATCGGCTCTTGAAAAATCATGGCAATATCATTTCCTCTGTATTTACGAATTTCTTTATCAGAGAGCGATAACAGATTTAGGCCACCATTGGACTTCGTATGCAAGGAAGCGGATCCACTATCAATATTTCCGGCTGGTTTGGCTATTAATTTCATCAATGACAAAGAGGTCACCGATTTCCTGAGCCTGACTCACCTACTATTCCTATCGTTTCTCAGGTTGTATCGTAAATGAAATATCATCTACTGCTTTAAAAACGGTTTTTTCATTCCGAAAAGAAACAGAAAGGTTTTTTACATCAAGCAAATATTGGGGGGTACTGTTTTGCATGGGGTGAAATTAGTAATCTATTAGGACTCCATAAAACGAATAAGTTCAACGAGTCATACCTCAATAAATTATAGATCTTATTTGTTTAAAACTTCAATTCCCCTGAATCAGAGTAAACAGATTCAGGGAATTAGAGTAAACACGATTCGGGGGTATCAGAGTAAACACACTAATAGGGAGAAGTATGTTTATTTAAAGCCCAATGCCCTTAGCAGGTAAAACACGCTACAGGGCATTGGAATTAACTACTATAAACTTTTCTGTGATTATTCAACCACTACACGAATGCTTTGAACTGAATCAGAAGTTCTGAATTGCATAGTATAAATACCAGCAGCCATTCCTTTTACAGACATTACAAACTTGTTTGCACCTTCGTCTGCGTTACGATTTTCGTTGATTACAAGTCGACCTGTAGCATCCAACATCGTAACAAGTACATCTTGATTTGCATTGCTATCGAAGCCAATGTTTAGAAGATCGCTCGTTGGATTTGGATATGCAACAATATTCATTGCTGAAGCATCACCAATAGTGGGCAGTTCGTAATACTAATACCATTCTTCACACGAGAAGGGCCCGTTTCCGCAAGCATTAGAAGCACGTACAGAAATGGTAAGACCACTTGCTGCAAGAAACCCTGCTTTCACATCAATTGTTTTGAACCTTGACCTGAATTAATAATAAAATCCAGATGGAGTCCAAGGTACGTAACTGCACCAGCAATAGTAGGCACATCATAATATAATTCTGATTTGCGCACAAACAGAGTTGCACCAACGATTGGAGCCGCTTGAGGCAGGAGTTCCGCTTACGGTTAAGCTACGAGCAGCACCATTACCACAACCATTTTGAGCAACTACAGTAATTGCACCACCACCAAATGATCCAGAGAAATCAACATCAATAGATGGAGGTTCCTTGACCACTAGCAATAGTTGCACCTAGGAACTGTCCAGAAATAAGATGCAGCGCCAACAACACCAGTAGCTGTGTAAAGAAACAGCTAATGATCCACACTCACCTGAAGCTTGTCCTACAATAGCTGCAGAGGCTGGGAGTACATTAAGAGCAACATTTCTTGAACGAACAGGACTTGTTCCGCAAGCATTTCCGATGCAGTTACAGTCATAGATCCACCAACGAAAGATGGGCCATATGATACAGTAATGATACTAGTACCTTGTCCGTTTGTAATAGTTGCTCCAGCAGGAACCACCCAATTATAAGAATCGGCACGATTAACGGATGCGGTTGAGTAAATCACGACATCACCAGCGCAAGCTTCAGCACCGGAGATAGAAGGAGGAGCAGGAGTAGCTAATTGAACAGAAATCCCAAGACAACTTTTGGATTACTGCTACCACAGCTATTACTATCCTTGGCAGTTACGCAAATATTACCTACTACACCAGCATGAATTGCAGAGAAAGGCCATCTCCTGGAATGCTTGTAGTACCTTGTCCAAACAAAATAATTGTAGCACCAGGAACAGACCAAGTGTAAGAAGTAGCACCAGCTACTGGAGCAATCGCCATAAGTGATCACTAAATTAATAGGATTACATAATGTGGGAAGGACTGAGATCGCACCTGAGAAGGCGGATTTGCACTAATTGAAATTGTAGTATTGTCAGGCAGGTGTGCTTCAATGGAGCATCTGTAGTAAGCGTTAACACAACAGATCCAGCTAAAATATCAAGAGGACCTGGAGTAGTCTGCATTTAGTACTGTGTTACTTGGAGAGCTATTCCATCTCCAGCTGTAGACCAAGTACCATTCGTAGCACCACCACCAATTGAACCATTAATGTAGCTGTTCGGTTTTGGCAAGTTTTTTGATCTGAACCAGCATTTGCTGTTGGAGGATTCAAACAACCGCAACCTGTCGATATTACCGTCACAGGTTATCATCGATTGAGTTTGCACAGATTTCAGCTGCACCTGGATTGATAGATGCATTATTATCATCACAATCTGTTGTTTGAAACATAACCAATAGGAGCAGAACAAGCTTGGAGTTGATGAGTAACATACCATAGCTATCACCGTCAACATCAGCATAGAAGGTTAAGGTTACACCTTCGTCCGCTAACCCATCGCAATCATCACCAATCGAGTTACGAACTTCAGTTGCACCTGGGTAACAGCAGCATTTTGCATCGTTACAATCTGTAGCATCAGAAACATAACCTACAGGAGCAGAACAGCTTGAGTTGATGAAAGCATCTCCATATCCGTCACCGTCTACATCAGCATAGAAAGTTAATAATACACCTTCGTCAATTAAACCATCGCAATCGTTATCAACTAAGTCATTAAACTTCAGTTGCACCAGGATTCACTGCTGCATTATTATCATTACAATCTGTTGCATCTGTTACATATCCTACAGAGTAGTACAAGCGGGTTGAGTGAAGAAGCATCTCCATAACCGTCACGTCAGCATCTGCATAGAAAGTAAGAGTTACACCTTCATCAGTTAAACCATCGCAATCATCATCGATTGAGTTAAGAAACTTCAAGTTGCACCAGAGTTCACAGCTGCATTATTATCATTACAATCTGTTGCATCTAAAACTTAACCTGCAGGTTGAGAACATGCAGATTGAGAAACTGAAGCATCACCATAAGTATCACCATCAGCATCCGCATACCAAGTTGAGAACACAACACACCGATTATCGATTAAATCATCACAGTTATCATCAATACCGTTACATTGCTCAGGAGCACCTGGATTACTAAAGCAGAAGCATCGTTACAGTCACCGTTATTATCACTGAACCTACGATTGGGTTACAAGAAGAAACTCCTGCTAGCAGAAGCATCACCATAACCATCACCATCGGCATCTACATAATAAGTTAAGAAAGTTAAACCTTCGTCAGTTAAACCATCACAATCATCATCAATACCGTTACAAACTTCAGTAGCACCTGGGTTTACAGCAGCGTTAGCGTCGTTACAATCTGTAGCGTCTGTTACATATCCAACAGGAGCGCCATTACAAGTTGATTGAGAAACTAATGCGTTACCATATCCGTCAGCTCTGCATCAGCATAACAAGGTTACGAAAGTAAGATGGATATCATAAGACCGTTACAGTCATTATCGATACCGTCACAAACTTTAATGCAGCTGGATTAATAGCAGCATTGTTATCATCACAGTCACCATTGTTAGTTACAGAACCTACGATTGGAGAACAAGAAGAAGTTCCTAAACCAGCACCGTATCCGTCACCGTCACCGTCAACCTAATAAGTCAAGAAAGTTAGACCATCATCTGTAAGACCATTACAGTTATCATCGATACCGTTACAAACCTCGGTTGCACCTGGGTTTAAGCAGCATTGTTATCATTACAATCGGTTGCATCTGTTACATATCCAACAGAAACCGTTACAAGTAGATTGAGAAATGGTGCATGTACATAACCGTCAACATCAGCATCTGCATAATAGGTTACGAAAGTAAGACCATCATCAGCAAGACCGTTACAGTTATCATCGATACCGTTACAAACTTCAGTAGCACCTGGATTGATAGCAGCATTTGCGTCATTACAATCCGTAGCATCGGTTACATAACCTACTGGTGCGCCATTACAAGTAGATTGAGAGATGGTAGCATCACCAAATCCGTCAGCATCCCCATCAGCATAATAAGTAACGAAAGTTAGACCATCATCAGCAATACCATCGCAGTCATCATCAATCGCATACAAACTTCAATTGCATTTGATTGATTGCTTATTCGTATCATCGCAATCTGTGTTGTTTGTTACGGTATCCAACAGGAGCACCGCTACAAGTTGTTTGAGAGATTGCAGGGTTACCAAATCCGTCACCATCAGCATCCGCATAATAAGTAGTAGGCGTTAAACCTTCGTCTGTTAAACCATCGCAATCATCATCGATACCGTTACAAACTTCAGTTGCACCAGGATTAATAGCAGCTACCGCATCATTACAATCCGTAGCATCTAATACATAACCAACAGGAGCACCACTACAAGTAGATTGAGAAACTAAAGCGTTACCATAAGTATCACCGTCAGCATCTGCATAGTATGTAGTAAGTGTTAAACCTTCGTCAGTTAATCCATCACAATCATCATCGATACTATTACAAACTTCAGTAGCACCTGGATTAATAGATGCAACAGCATCATTACAATCTGTAGCATCCGTTACATAACCAACAGGAGCAGTACAAGCTTGAGTAGAAGAAGTAGCATCTCCATATCCGTCACCATCAACATCAGCATAGAAAGTAGAAAGTGCACCTTCGTCTGTTAAACCATCACAATCATTATCGATTAAGTCACAAACTCAGTTGCGCCTGGATTAATAGCAGGTGCTGCATCATTACAGTCGCCATCAACTAATACAGATCCAACAATTGAGCACAAGAATAGTTCCTGCACCCGCCCGTATCCGTCGCCGTCTACCGTCAACATAGCCAGGTTAAAGAAAGTTAAACCTTCGTCGGTATTTCCATCACAGTTATCATCAATACCATTACAAACTTCTGTAGCATTAGGATTGATCGCTGCGTTTGCATCATTACAATCGGTATTATTCGTTACAGATCCAGCAATTGGAGAACAAGAAAGTGTTCCAACACCTGCACCAAATCCGTCGCCGTCACCGTCAACATAATACATTTGAGAAACTACACCGTCATCGATTAAAACCATACAGTTATCATCAACACCATACATGCTTCAACAGCACCTGGATTGATAGAAGCCACTGCATCATTACAATCACCATCAACAGTAACAGATCCAACGATTGGAGCACAAGAAGAAGTTCCCGCACCAGCACCAAATCCGTCTCCGTCCCCATCAACATAATAAGTTAAGAAAGTTAAACCTTCGTCGATACTTCCATTGCAATTATCATCAATACCATTACAAACTCAGGGGTTCCAGGATTAACGGCAGCATTACCGTCATTACAGTCTGTTGCATCCGATACAAAACCAACTGGAGCACCTACTACGCATACTGATGTCACATTAACATTTCCGTAAGTATCACCATCTTATCTGCATAATAAGTAACATTTGCAGCACCTGGATCAACCGTATAAGAAGCCGTTGCAGAGCAACCACCTGATTGAGTAGTTACGGTTACAGTATATGTTCCAGCCGTTAATCCGCTTAAATCTTCAGTAGATCCACCATTACTCCAAGCATAAGTGAATGGAGTTGGATTACCACCCGTAGTAGTTAAATCAATTGAACCATTTGCATCACCTGCACAAGTAGCTGCTACGGTTGTAGCAGATAAAGTTGGTGCGGAGCACGTAGGAGCGTTTAAAACAGGTTAGACGTTGTTACCACCACGGCAGTTCCGCCAACACAACCTGCAGGAGGTCCTGTAAGTGGACAAATAATCGTTATTACACATGTAGGGCTATAATAGTTAGCCTGTACTTTAGGATTTGCTGAAGTGGCTGTGTTAAAAGCGAAATTCAAAGGAAGAACAGCCCAAGGAATAGAATTTGTTAGACGCATTCTACCCACTCTTACACCAGGTGCAGTAGTAATAATCGATCCACTTCCACAACCTGGTAGTCCGGAAGTCACACCCGCTACACGAATAATACCAGCTGTTGCGGTATTGATTGTGGGCTGCAAATTAGCCGGATTAGATAATTCTGTTGAACCAGCCACCCATGCGGCAGTCATCGTTCCACCATTTTTTGCAGCATTATTGTAAGTAAAGCTGAACTGTTGGTTGTTCAATTCAAATGAACCCGCACCCGTACTGATAATGTACAGATCCACCTCATACTGATTAGGAGCAACCTGCGCATCGTTTGTTAACAGGAATTGCACAGAGTTTTGTGCAAAGCCCGTTTTGCCAAACATTGTGCAACATAGCACAATGAACAGCATTTTGAGCAGTGTAATTTTTTGTTTTCATTGTTATTTATTCGGTTTAGATATTTGATTTAAAGTTTTGAAACAGGTTATCATTTTAATCTAAAAATATTTTTCTCTGATTCCCATACTAGAAGTTTAACTGTAGATAATACTATTTATGAAGAAGTGAACTTTTGCTAAGTCAATGACTTATTTTTTAGTATTTGACTACTCTGTACTAACGATTAACAATTAGATGATCATGATTAGGTGTATTGTCACGATAATACCAGCTATAAAGTAAAGGAATGTTTTTTATTCTACAATGCTTTTGAAAAAATATTTATTAAGAATTCAGCATCACTACAGATTAAATTTATACACAATAGCTGATATTCAATGATAATCAAATCAACGACTTAATTTATCAATTTAATAATTATTTAATAATTAATACCCAACTGTTATACCTCCTTTAGCAGGTTGCTCCAATTACTTAAAAATGAATCCAAATAACTTTAGTAAACCTCCTAAAATATGGGTTAAATTAGTTGAAATTATTTCATCACCTTCTATTAAATATCTCACTAAATCGAAATGATCACCTAGGAAAATAATGGACTCAAACAGACGAAAGATTTAATTTATTTATTCAATTATAATTTATAAAAAAACAATTTTACAAAGTGACCTTATCATATTTAATAAAACAAGTCATTAAAAAAATAGAATAAAAAATGCGAGAAAAAAGTTTCTTATTTGATTAAATTTTAAATCTTGAAAATTCTATTTCTCTACGCTTTACAACTTCTTTTAAAATCACCTCACTTCAATTAACCCTCCAATCATTCTCGCCAATTTTTTAATGTTTAAAAAAATCTATTGGAATATCTCATTCACATGACAACATCATTTTTGGCAGATGTAATCTTAATTGCAACAATAAGAATACAAAAAGACTACAACTAAAATTTCACTGTGAAATTTTAGTTGTGTTTGAACTGTTACTACACCTAGCGTCAGGCTAGCTGAAATTTCTTAAAGAAAATCAACTGTCTTTTCCCTTGTAAAAATATCATAGTTTTCTTTGAAGAATATTTGGCAGACTCTATTAAGTAAGGAAATTCCTGTAGAGTCGCCATTAATGACATCTCTACAAATTGAATTTAGTCGCAAGGAATCGTGCTTGTGTGCTGTATCGCATCGCTTTCGCGTAGTTTGTGCCTCCACTCAAAGCCACGACTTGAGGTCAGCGGAGCAATGCAAGCAGGATCAAACCATCTACAAATTCTTGCTAAACCCTTAAATAAGTCTGACGCTAATGAGTTACTGCAGGCAATTGTATCAAATAAAATTTATGGTGCATAAAAAGCAAATCAAAGTGCGTGGAGTTAGTTCAATGGAACGAATAAAGAGTAATGAAATCGATCTCGACATAGCGATTTAAAATTTCGAAACTTGTAAGCCTCCGGTGAAGTACATCTAATCATTAAACCAAAGTTAATAAAAAAACCTATTGCTTTTGCCAGTTGCAGGGAAGAAGATTGATCAACTCAGATTGCTTTGTGTCGGGTAATCGAAGTAATACGTCGGCTAGCCACTCTTTTGGATTTACGTTGTTCATTTTACATGAGCCCAAAAAGGAATAGATCATAGCTGACCGTTGGGCACTTTGATGTGAACCGGAAAATAAATAATTTTTCCTACCTAGTACTGTTGGGCGGATTGCATTTTCGACCAAATTATTATCAATTTCTAAAAACGAATGATCTAAATATGCTGTTAATTTTTTCCATCTCGCCAATGAATAGGCAATGGCGGTACTGATGGAGGATGAAGGATTTACTTGTGTAATTTTCTCTTTCATCCAAATCTCAAGTGCATCCAGTATGGGACGTGATTTTTCATTGCGCAATTGTACAATTTCATCAGAGGATAGTTTTTCTTCTCTGATTTGCCTTTCTACTGCATATACTCTCTGGATTTCCGTGATGAAAAAATCAGCGAGCTCTTTATTGTTGTTAACTGCTTTTTCAAAATACCTGCGTGCATGCGCCATGCATCCCACCAATGTAATATTAGGATGGTTTTTAAAACCATCGTAACCAGCATAGCCATCGGTTTGAATAAATCCATTATATTCTTTTAAAAGTGCTTTGGGCCAAACGCTTCCTCGCCCTGGTCGATAATCAAATAAAACCAGTCGCTCTTGCACCGATCGATAGACCCATAAATATCCTTGATGTGTTTTGCCTTTAACGCTAGAATCCATTACGTGGTGTGGCGTTTCATCGAGCTGCAAGTAATTTCCTTTGAGAGACTGCTCCTTCAACACCTCATAGAGCGGAAGAAAGAGCGAACACAGTTGACGTGGTGTGTCTGCTAGTGTTGAATATGCGATGGTGAGTCCTGCACGCTTGTAACGTTGTTCCTGACGATAAAATGGAATATGATCACAGTACTTATCAATTAACATTTGTGCTAGCAGTTGTTCTCCAAACAATCCCTTTTCAATAGGACGAGTAGGGAGCGTGCCAATCACTATTTTGCCAGTTTCTTTAGCAGCATATTTAAAACGACGGTAACGTTTAACATAAAACTTTCCAGGAATTTCTTCCAACACTTCTGTTACTTCCTCTCCAATTGGCTTCTCGATGCTATTTTCATCATAGCCTTCAGGATAAATGATAATATCTTCACGTGGTAAATCAGAGGGAAAAGCTTGGCGAACAGGATGATTTTTTTTCTTTGTATTTTTCTTTCTCTCGTGCTCATCAACTACAACCATTTGCTCTTGATCGACAGCTTTTTCAGATGAAAGGTCAATACCTAAGGCTAATTGGTTAGGATCAGAATAAGAAATATAACGCTCACTCTTGGCACCAAAAATCATTCGCTTGAGCTGATCTAACTGGAATTGTAAATGCTGGATTTTGGAAGTAGTTTGAAGCAGATTCCTTTCGGCTTCTTCATATTTTTCTTTATAGAAAATGACTTCTTCTTCCACAAAACAAAGATATAAAGAAACTGTTTTTACACTCTATAAAACACCAAAAGTTATGAGCAATTAACTAACAATTAAGCAGCTCTTGTATATCTTTTTCGTTTACGTATGGAGGCAAGTTTAATGCCTTGCAAAATACAACTGAGAATATCTGCACTAATGTTCTTTTCATTGTTCTTAGGAATCTCAAACGTTCCTTTTTCCAATCGCTTACTGTACATTGCAAATCCATCTCGATCCCACTGGAGTATTTTTATTTGATTGCATCGACGATTAAAAAACAAAAACAAATCTCCGCTCACCGGATCTTGGCCCATTTCATTACAAACTAAACCCGAAAGACCATCAAATCCTTTTCTCATATCAGCGGGTCCCTGGTACAAAAAATAGCGTTGATGATGTGAAATGGTTAACATCCAAAAATCACTTCGTGAACGAACCTTGATGAACTCCCTGGTGCAAACACCAATCGGCTTCCATTCGCCAAATAAACTTCGACAGAATCTTGCTTCAGAATCTGCTCCTTATCCTTAATCTTTACCTCAATAAATTTTTTGTGAGCTTTAGTTCCCTTTTTTCTTTTAAGATGATAAAAAAATGTACTGTAAGTTAGGCTATGCTCTTTACAATATGCTACCTTTGATACTCCACTACTCTCCCACAATTTAATGTGTGTCTGATAATCCAATGTTTTCGTTTCCATATCTGCAAAGAAAAATGAATGCAAAATTTAAAACAAGATGAACTTCACCGGAGGCTTACGATTTAGCCAAATCATTAACGATGTCGAATTTCGTTCGATGGCTACCTCAAATCAGGACAGTCTTACGTAGTTTTTGTCATCAGTATTTCAGATTCAATTCAAATAGATAAAGTCGAAATTGAACTTGGCTCTACTGAAGGTCAAAATGACTTAATAAATCAAAATTTTGATTTTGACAGTAACGCTAATCTTCCAAGCGGATTTTCTTATCTGAGAATTGGATATAGAGTTAGTTTGGAAACAGGAACAATTCCAACATTTCCAACTTTCTTTGGTCGAGCTCGATTAAAATTATCGAATGGGCAGTATACCTCCTATTTTTCTTTACAGCAAATTAATTTAAGATAAAATTTAACTTTAAATCCACTTCCATGAAAAATATCATAGGCATTTTATTAACATGCATAATTTTAAATTTATCAGCATTCGCAGGTAATTACACTGGACAGGTACAACAAATTCGAATTGGGGTACAAGCAGTAACTGGAGTCCGTCAAGTGGAGTTCCAGGATCATCGGATACAATTAATATTAACTCAACCACAAATTCTCTAACTCTTACAGCACATCAAACTGTAAAAAGATTAGTTATAAATTCTGGGGTACTTAATTTGGGAGGTGATACACTAACTATTACTACTTCAACTGGACTAAATGGAGGGACAATTAATATTGGGTCTCTTTGATGCGAACTGTACAGCGTTGGTGAATTTCAACGGGACTACATTCGGTGCTGTGGTAATTGCGAAAGGACAAAATAAAATTGAATGGTTGTGTATTTAATAATACCGCTTCCTTCGAACATATTGGTTCTGCTACTGGAACTGGAGACGGAGGAATACTTTTAACGGAGTTACTACTTTAAAATTCAGGACCACTGCTTTACGTTTGGCAGTGACTAATGCCGATACCTTTAACAATGATGTTATAATTAAAATGTTTCCCCTTCAGGTTCTGGTAATTTACAACTTTCTTATGGTGTGGCTACTTATTTCAACGGAAACATTGAAATAAGTTCTACTTCCCTCATTTGGTATTAGCTTCAGTTCTCAAGGAGCTGGAAGTTCAATACTAGCATCTGGCAAGGCTATGTCAATTTGAAGTGCAGGATTCACAGGTACCTTAGTAATTCAAAATTTTACGCAGACAGGTAGTACGGCTCCAAACATTGTCGATATCAAGCGTTTTGGAATATGACCAATTCAACATTTAATGGTTCATTTACAAGTACATCAACATCCATATTATTATCCGGTTGTACATTTAATAACGTTTCTTCTTTTACCAAAACAGGTACTTCAGATTATTCTGCTGGAGGTAATTATTTTGCTAATAATTCAACATTTACAAACAGTTGCATCAAACGCAGCTAGAATAAGATTGGCTAATTCAAGTGGAGACACTTTTGGTGGAGATGCTACCTTAGTACAAGCAATGGATTAATCGAAGTGGCGTATGTTGACACTACAATATTTCAAGGTGATGTAACTATCAATAATTCAAAAGTTACATTCAATAATAGTTCGGGTTTTGTAATGTGTATTGGTAGTGCATCTCAAGAATTTGGTAAAGTGCAGATTATAAAATTGGTAAATTAATAATGAATAAAACCGTAAATGGAGTTACGTTACAAAGAGCGGCAACCATTGATAGTAGTTTAACTCTAACCAATGGCATTATTTATACCGACACTATTAACCTAGTCACCTTAAAAGCTGGAAGTACTTGCAGTGGAGCTAGTATTTTAAGTTATGTGGATGGACCCATGCAAAAGATTGGTAACACAAGTTTTATTTTTCCCATTGGTAAAAATGGAAGTATTAGAAAGTTCGGAATCTCTGCGCCATCTTTGGTAACTGAGAATGTTAGGTTGGAGTTAAAAGAGAACGCCTCCTAATAACACAAGTTTAGATACTGGACTGATAAAAGTTTGCCCTAATGAATTTTTTTCATGTAAGAAGGACCACTGGAAGTAGTCCTATTAAAGTAACGTTGAGTTGGGGTAATTCAAGCGAAGAAATTCCTTTACCAAGTAATTTAAGTGTAGCAGGCTGGAATGGAAGTTTGTGGAAAAATAGCGGTAAATCATTAACTAATGGCTCCGTATTGATGGGAGAAATTACCGCTGCAGATTCAACTGTATTTTCTTATTATTCTGTAGCAACAACAAATTCTAATCTAACATTGGATTCTATCCAATTTAATGTTTTGAAAGAGTTTAGTTTATTTACAAATGGAATACTAACAACTACGCCATCAATAAACTCAAATGGTAAAATTGGATGCAGTAGTATTTACGGGAAACATTGATTTCGCTGATTCAATATTAATTGTACCACAGGGATCAACAATGGAAGCACAACAAGAATTAGAAAATGTTCTAGGTAAAATTGGTTCTCTTCTACCCACCACTTTGTCAAATTCGATTGAAAAGCTTGATACATTACCGAGCGGATATTATAAAGTTTTTGGCGATTTAATGATTGATTCATTGTCCATTTTTAATGATACTTTGAAAAAATATATTTTTGAAATTACAGGAAAATTAATTGTGGATAGTTCTGGTGGTTTGTTTAATAATTCTTGCCGAAACGGGGTGTACTATTTTAGTTGATACTGTTTACAGTTCATTAGCAAAAGCATATAGAGCTAATGTAATTTCGAAAGAAAATTTATACATTGAAGGAAGCGAGTCGGGAATTTTTTCAATATTTAGCGCAGAAAATTTGAGTGTAAACTCTCCTTCACTTACAATTTCATTGGCTTCTTCCATTTATAATGAATGCGGGGTTCCTCTTAATATTCAAGCTCCGCCACTGATATGCAATTATATTTCAAACTCTGGATTTTATAGCCAGAATTGGATTCCTGGTAGCACAGGAGGTGTGAGGTCATTATATGTAACTACCGCTGTACAAAATTGGATCAGCGGAGCTTCGACCACCACTCCTACGCCCGATTATTATGCTTCTAATGCTTCAAGTTTAACGGTCAGCATTCCTACACAAAATGCAGTCAATAATCCAAATACTGCTGTGTGTAATTATCAATTAGATCATGCAAAGTTTCCGATGCTACCAACACCGCCTTCGTCAGTAAGTGGTTATGTTGGAATTTATGTATCTGGAAGCAATGGAAGAGAATATATACAGCAGCAAATGACGAATAGCTTAATTGCTGGGGAGCAGTATTACGGCCAATTTTATACTGTGCTGGCCGACAATAGCCCTTCTTCTATTCGTACTTTGGGAATGGCTATAACAACAAATCAATTACTTCAAACGGGCACTGGAATAATTACTCCTGCGCCTATTCCTCAAATCGAATATACAATTACAAATCCAAGTTCAAACATTAATTCAACAGTAAATTGGACAATTGTTGGTAATTGTTTCACTTCTCCAATTGGAGGAGAAAATTTTGTAACTATAGGAAATTTTAGGAGTGACGCGAATAGTAATATTCAATCAGTTACACCCACTGGCAGTTGTTTGAAATCCAATTCATATTATTTAATTGATGATGTTTCCCTTACACCTATTTCTATTAGTGCAGGGAATGATTTAAACCTTACCTGCCAAGGCACTCATGACTTAGGCGAACTAACGTGCCTTACAAAAATTTACCCTGGTCAATTCATTATTCAATGGATTTTAATAAGCGGCAATCCAGCTTTTGGTGTGCTTAATAATAGTAATGTTGCAATTCCGACCCTTACCTATTCTAATCCCACTTTATTCGCAGTTCAGCAAGTTTATGAAGTTACAGTTTCTACACCTGGTGGATGTACAGCTTCAGACCAAGTTGTTATAAATATAGAACCCTGCTGCTCCCTAACTATAGACCTAACCGCAGAGAATGCCTGCTTGCCAGCTACTGTGGGTTCTATTACAGGTGATCTGACAAATGGCACAGCGCCCTATAATATTGTCTGGCAACAAACAGCTGGTGGAGCGGCAAGCGGCAATTTCAATACTAGTACAAGTCCATTTACAATTTCCAATTTAAACCCTGGAACTTATGCGGTAACTGTAACAGACGATGACGGATGTACAGATATTGCAACTGTTACCATAGTAAGTAGTGCGAATCCACCACTTGCAAGTATTTTGGGTTCTAGTTCTGCTTGTGTTGACGAAACTAGTTTATTTGCTGTAAATAATCCTCAAACTGGATTTACATACTCATGGAGCTATGATCCGACTTTCTCAACTTTTGGTGCTACAGTTACGTTTACTACTGTTTCATCTTCTAGCGTTAATGCAACTTTTTCTGATCCTTCATCGAACTATTTAATACAAGTTACATCAACCAATACAAATGGATGTACCAGCATCTCTACCTTTTCAGTAAATGGTTGTTGTACTCAGGAAAATGAATTAACAATAATTGACGGTTTTTCTAACACAATTAGTACATTTTTTCCTTTTTTCAAAATTTCAGGAATTTTTACTGTAAACTCAAATGTAACTTGGAATGGAAATAATATTCTAATGGACAATGGAGCTGAAATCCGTGTATTGCCAGGATTCACACTTACTTTAGATAATGTGTACATTCATCCATGTGATCGTTTCTGGAAAAGTATAACCATACAACAATCTGGAAATATTATTTCAAATAACTCAATTCTACAAGGTGGCCAGTACGCCATTGATGTGAACAGTGGAGGAGGGTACTTTATTTCCAGCGGGACGCAATTTTGGGATAATTATGTAGGATTAAGAGTGCAAGGTGCTTTTCTGGAGGAAATGCGAGAATTTTTGAATCATCAATTATACGTTTAGCGCCTACAAACTCATTATATAATTCTCTCGCCGATTACATTAATCAATCCCCTCCTTCTGGGAATACGTCTTCATGTAATGCAATGCCTTTTGCAGGTATTGTTTTGAATTTCGCTGGCGTCAATAATGTTGGTTCTACTCTGTTGAATGGAAGGTCAAGTATTCAAGACGCTATGTTTGGTATTCATTCTACAAATACTTTTTTAAGGGTTGTACAAACAGATATTGAAAATTGCTGGAATGATCCTTGTCAACCTTTTGACCAAATAAATGGTTCCGGAATTTATGCTACAACGGGATTTAGTACAGGGAATATTAGGGTATTTGAGAATGGTCTTGGCCAAACCTTTGGCAACAATATTACCAATTGTTTTTATGGAATCAGAACCCATCGCTTAGCACCAGTTGTAAGAGAAAGTGTAATAGGTTACGTGGTGGATGGTATAAGGGCAACCGCATTGCCCCCTCATTTTTTAGTAAACGTTATGGAGATTTCTGATAATAATATTAAATACGGTCGTTCTGGAGTGCGTGTTTTAAACAGCCCAGCAGCATTCAGTACATCTTTTTTTTACAACGAATTTACTGATATTACTGCAATGGGTTCTTTTGGCGGATTTAGAGGCGCTATTAATGTTGTGGAAACCGTTTTGTTGGCAGCTACTTTTATGAGAGAGATAATACAATTCATCTAAATTTTCTGCGACAAGGAATTTATGCGGCGGGGACTTCTTATACCGATGTTGGGGAAAATGATATTTTTTCTTAATGGATCAAGTTGGCAACGTGGTATAATACTACAAGGATGCGATGATATTAACGTTGTGGTTAACCAAATTTATGGAGATAATAACTCATTGCCTTTTTCACGGATAGGAATTGATATAAGTGCAGGTGGCTTATTGAACCAAATTGAAAACGTATATATATGTAACGAGGTTAATTATTGCAGTTCCGATATTCAAATGGAACAGAATAGTACAAATATGAGATTTGGTTTTAATGTAATGCGCGATGGCAATAGAGGATTGAATTTAATAGGAACTATTATGGGGTCACAAGATGATAAATTTAACAAGTGGTGCGGTACATTTAACAATGAAGCTATATTCGTGGATCCAGGTTCTTCCGCTTCTTTTTTAATCCCTCCAAGCCTTCCGCCCACTCCGACAGGATGTGATTATAACCCCTTTAACAACGGAGGCGTGAATGGGTCAGGTTCAATTCTTATAGATCCTACAGGCACCAATGTTGATCCTATATGCGAAAATATAAATCATGGCGAATCTGCTATAATTACATCATGGGACTATTTCATTGCTGACTCTTTAGAAAATGTTGAACTTGATGAAAACTATAAAAATCAGTTGAAGCGGCAGTTGATACAGAAACTTGTTTACCATCCATCTTTAAAGGAGAGCGATTCATCCATGATGGCTTTTTGGATTAGTAATACTGACTCTGATGGTATGAAATTAGCGTTAATGGATTCAGCCATCCGAAATATTTATTCTTCTGCATCCTCTTCATTTGATGAAGCAACAGTATATTCACAACTCATAGATACAAATTTAAGACTTATACAAATATTAGATAGTTTGTTATCAACAGGACTTTCCTATAACGACAGTTTGGATCTATTAAGGACACGTGACGAGTATTCAATTATAATTGATTCATTGTTTGTGGTAGTTGACTCTTTAGTAAATCATGGGAATATATTATTGATCGTGAAAGCAGATGAATTGATTGAAGCATTGAGTAATCTAGACCTTACAACTGAAATGGGTAATTCTGAACGAGATTACCAGATCTTTGTTTTAAAGTATGGGCCATGGACATCTACTATTATTACTTCGGAAGACAGTGCCATGATGGTGAATTTAGCCCATCTTTGTATGAAAGAATATGGGCCGGTGGTGGCCTGGGCGCGTAAATGGATAGTAGAATGGTTTGATGAGTATTTAGAAGACGAAGAGCTATGCAATAATTCAAGCAGAGTGAGTCAATCGAATCAAGTAGTAATCCCCGACTTGAATATAAAATTGTACCCCAACCCAGCTTTAGACGAAGTAACGATAGAATTGAACAAGTGGAATGATGAATATTTGGGTCTGTTGTACGTAAAAATATACACTATGCAGGGACAATTAATTAATTCATATCAATTGTCAGGAAAATTAAGTAACTTGGTACTTGGAAATTTCCTCCCTGGAGTATATCTCGTTGAGGTTGTTTTAAACGGAGATGTGGAATCACGAAAAAGTTGATAATAGTAAAATAGCCATGAAATATTTAACTTTATTATTTTTGATTATATACACACCTATTAAGGCGCAGTATCACGATGCTAAATGGGTGCTTTGTAGTGGAAATAATCAATATTATAATAATGTAATTTTAGATTTCAACAACGGGCAAACTCCAGTGGTAAATGTTACTAGTAAATATGTACCCATGTCGTTTGAAAATGCTAGTATTTGTGATTCAGTCGGAAATCTTCTTTTTTATACAAACGGCTATCGTTTATTTGACCGCAACCTAGATTTTATACCAGGGGTTATTTGGTTCCTCCAATGGATACAAATGGAATGTTTCGAGGTACGCTTCAAGCACGTGGCTGCATGTTTTTGCCTTGGCCGGGCGATACCAACCGTTATGTATTATTGCACACCACCAAGGAGTTCACATTGCCCATAGGTACGCCGGGATGGATTTCCTATATTTTACCAAGGCACTTATACTATTCTGTATTTGATAAAACATTAAATAACGGAAACGGTGGTTTTATTGGTTTGAACCAAATTATTGTAACGGATACTTTGACTAACTGGGGTGGGGGTCTTGCAGTTACTAAACATGCCAATGGCAGGGATTGGTGGATTATGGTAAAGAAGCATTATAAAAACAGATTTTATAAGTTTCTATTAACACCTGCTGGCATACAGCCTATGGGTTATCAGTTAATCGGGTTAGATAATCAGGCTAGACTATTAGATATCTATTGCTTTAGTCCCAATGGTGAAATCGTAGCTGGTAATATTGGTTTTTCGGGGTATGCACATGATATTGTATTGATGAATTTTGACAGATGCACAGGATTACTTTCAAATCATCAAATCATATCCAATCCTAACAACCCCAACCATGGTTGTGAAGATGCTGATTTTTCACCAGATTCTCGGTTTTTATATTCGACGGAGCGAGTGAAGATTTTCCAATATGATTTGTTGAATATACAAACACCCGGTGCTGTTCAGGCTAGCCGAACGGTGGTAGCTGATACCGCATTTTCCACCTCAATTTGTGACACACCCAGTATAACTAACATTAAGACCCAGTATCCTTTTGGTGCACTTGCAGCAGATGGACGGATTTATTATCCCCCTTCGTACGGCTGTCAAGAACTTTCCTATTTCAATGCACCTGATTCTTTCGGTTTAGCCAGTGATTTTATATATGGAGGGTTAAATATTGTTAATCAACATTTCGCCTCAACACCTTATTATCCAAATTACCGTCTCGGTCCTGTTGCAGGGAGTGTGTGCGATACGTTGAGTGTAGGAGTTGAAGAATGGCAAGCAAGTCAAGTATCAATATTTCCCAACCCAACACAAAACTCAGTAAATGTTAGTTTAGGAAGAACCTGTGAAGAAATCCAATGTAACTTTTACAACATGCAGGGTCAAATGCTTTTTCAAGAAAAAAGAAATTTCGGAAATGCATTCACATTGGACATCCCTAATCTTTCAAAAGGGCTTTACTTATTGGAGATACTTTGTAATGAAGGAAGGGTGGTGAAGAAGGTTGTGGTTAATTAATTGAAAATACGCAAACATTTTTTTATAAGTAATAATTACTATCAAGGTTGAATATTCCTCCCAAATTGACTCCTCCATTTCGGAGTAAACTGACCCCTTTGTTTCGGAGCAAACTGACCCCTTGTTATGAACATTTTCATGTAGCACTTTTTTACACTAATTTTCTTGCTTAACAAAAGATAAATCTTTTTCAGTTTCTACATTTATAATTTTTTTCCTTATCATCAGTTCTCCGTTTATTTCAACCTGATAAGCGTCATAAACTTTTCTCTAAATAACTATTGTTATAATAATCATTAAATTTGTCCCGTGTTAAAATACAATACCCCTTTACTAATAACAAACAATGGTCCCGCACTTTCTAATGTGTGTGTATCTGTTTTACCTGATGGCACCATTGCAGAGATTGCAAATGAATTTAAGGATGATGCAGTTTTTTTAGAGGGTGTATTAGTTCCAGGTTTTGTGAATACACATTGTCATTTGGAGTTGTCTCATTTGAAGAATGAGTTAACGCCCAACAAAGAGGGAATGAAGGGATTCATTCAACAACTGTTTTCAAAACGATTTCAAACAGAAGATGCAAAGCAGATCTCTTTAATGTATGCTGCCGATAACGAAATGTGGAATCAGGGGATTGTTGCGGTTGGCGATATTTCAAACTTTAACAGATCAACTATTGTAAAAGCAGAGAGTAAGATTTATTATCATACGTTTATTGAATTGCTGGGATTGAATCCCACTTTTGCAAATGCAATTGTGGAGAAGGGATTGGCTCTTCAGCAAGAGTTTTTGAAAGGAAAGAATGGGAAAGCTTCATTAACTCCACATGCGCCGTATTCTTGTCCTGCCGAATTATTGAATTTGCTTTTTAAAAATGTAGATGCCAATGATCCCCTTACCATCCACATGCAAGAGTCGCTGGATGAATTGCAGTTTTGTAGAGATAAATCAGGACCTTTGACAGAATTTTTTAACGACAATGGAATTTCATTTGCCGACTTTATTCCTTTTGGTGAAGTTTCTCCTCTACAAAAACTATTACCGCTCTTCCCTCAAAATAAATTACAACTCGTCCATAATACCTATACTACGGAGGAGGAAATTCAACAAGCAAATAGTATCCATTCTAATTTGTTTTGGTGTGTTTGTATTGGAGCGAATCTTTTTATCAATAATAAAGTTCCACCAGTCGATTTGATGTATAAGAATAATTGTACCATCACCATTGGCACAGATAGTCTAGCCTCCAATACGCAATTGTCGATTCTAAAAGAAATAAAGTGTATTCACAAACATTTCCCATCAATCCCCTTTGAATTACTCGTAAAAGCCGCCACAGCGAACGGTGCTGCATTTCTTGGTATCGACAATGTAGTTGGTAAAATTAAAGTTGGATATAATCCTGGATTGGTGTTATTGGAAAATATAAACGTCCATCAACCCCAATTTCATGATCACGTGAAGTGTAAACGAATACAATAAGACTTTGTGAGCAACTTTAGCGAAGAGAAAGCGACCGAATGGCTTAGCGCCTCTGCGCCTTAGCGAGAAATATTAGCGTAGAAGCTTTAGCGAGAAAATTTGGCAGAGTGAAAACTTTGAGTCACTTTAGACTGAACAATAGCATTCAACATTTACTTTTTTGATTTGATAATTAGTATTGCTAAATTAAAGTTCATAAAATTTCTCGCTAAGGCCTGCCTGCCTGCCGGCAGGCGCAGAAAGGAGGAGGATTTATAAAATTATAATATAACTACCAATCATCAGTTTTAGCAGATGGCGCAGTTGTCATTGCTTTCTCTAAACTCGATAAAATACGATTTACTTCCGTTTGAGTTTGTTGTAAATAGGATTCGAAATTGGGTTGGTAAGAACTTGATGTTTTGTCCATCCATCGCTCCGACGCAAAATACGATTGTTGCTTCCAGTTTATCTCCGTCAATTCATAACGGTAACGCCCCTCCTTAAATTGAAGTTTTAAAGTATACATCACATTACCCGCATCTGTTACGGGAGTTTCTTATCGGCAGGATTAGAAATTTTAAATCTTGCTTTGCAAAGAATAGATCCATTTACAGAATCGCGTTCACGAATTACATCCGTCGGATTTTTATAAAAAGTAGATGCCCATGCCAACGCACGTTGGTATAACTCCATGGAAGAAGTATTTCCTACTTCTTTCACTTCGGTGAAACTGATAAGATTTGTTTTAGGATCAAGAGGTAGTGTCGTCGTATTCTCTTGTGCGAAGTTGGCAATGGGCGTTAGTAACAACACCATCATCACCATTAAGATTTGTTTTTGCATGGCTTTTATTAAACGTAAAAATACGAAAATAAATTATCCGCCGTTTACTGGAATTTTAAGTTTTGTTCCACTTCGAATTCCATTCGATCTGCCAATTTTATTGATTTTCTTCAATTCCTTTAAATCAGTGCGATAGCGTTGTGCGATATTCCATAAAGTATCTCCAGGCTGAACAATATGATAAATAAACTCGCTTTTTGTTTTGGAAATTTCGCTTCGCTTTTTGGAAGGAACTTGTTTTATCGAATCTTTAGTTTCTATCGTTGAATCTGATTTTAACTCGCCATTTTTATGAGGTGTGTGCTCGCTCTTTAAGGTAGTTTCAATTTGCTCTGTGGAATCGGGAGTGGTTTCTAAATCAGCTACACTTTCTTCTGGATCCACTACTAACTTCACTTGAATTCTTTTCTTCACCGTTGAATAAACGTACAAGGTTTGTCCAGGACGAATAGTTGAACTTCTCAGTTTATTCCACTTCGATAATTCGTTTACGGTTACATTATATCGATTAGCAATTTTTCCTAAGCTTTCACCATTCCGAACACGATGCCCCTTTTTTACTTTTTGAGTAACCGTTTTATAGGTGTATGCATAGCTTTCATCACTCGCATTGTCAGGAGCTTTTAATTCGATATGTGGTCGGATAAAAGCAAGTCCACGTTGAACACTATCTAAAAATAATTTCGAATCGTTTAATTCAGGATTGGTTTCTCCTAAGCGACCTAACTTGATGGCGTCGTAATAGGTGTTCATCATGTTCGCTACAATTCCGTTTCTAATCCACGGACCTCGGCATCCAAAAACCACACTAATCAATCGATGTTCCCCACGTTTAGCAGAAGCTACCAAGCAAAATCCAGCAGCTCTAGTATATCCCGTTTTAATCCCATCTACTTCTTGACCATAGTTGATGACAAGTCCATTGTGATTCCGGAAACTAATATTCCCTTTTCCATTGTTAATGTTTATGAATGGGATCGATGAAATCTCAACGAGCTTAGGATATTTTAGCATCTCGATCCCTAAAAGAAGTTGATCCCGTGCCGTGCTACTATTATCTGGCGCTGATCGTCCTCCTGGTAATCCAGAAGTATTGTAGTATTGAGTTTGAGTCATGCCCAATTCAATAGCTTTTGCATTCATCCGACTTACAAACGTACTTACATCTCCCGAACAATGTTTAGCAATCCAAACGGTACTCTCATTGTGTGAAGCAACGAGTGCCATTTTAAGTAAATCTTCAAAGTAATATTTTTCTTCAACGGTATAGGTTGTATAACGTCTCCGACGTAATCTCTTTTTGTAAGTTCTAGTCACCGTGATTCGATCGTCGAGGCAAATTGATCCTGAATTCAAATCTTCAATCGCTAGTAAACAAACCATCATTTTGGTTAAAGAAGCAATGGGAGCAGGGAGTCCATCTCTTTTTCCCAAAGGATTTTATTTCGCTCTACATCATACAATAAGCCTGCTCTGATTTCTCTTTCGTTGGATATCAATCCATCTACCTTATCAAAATTAAAATTTGAAATTTTGATAGGAGGAAGTGTGTCAGTCCTGCCGCTAGCTGCAGACCCTTGAAAAAAAGAAAATACCATCAATAAAGTCATCAGGAAAAATCCTTGGTGAACCGGTTGTGAGTAATTGCTTTTAGAGTGCATTTTTACAATGATAGGTTTTTCAGAAGTGGAATTTTGCTTCTATTCAATTAGAATTAAACAATAACTTGTTAGTTTTATTGTACGTATTGCTTAATCATTGAGTTGCGCAGAAAAGGTAATGTTATGTGCATTTATCATGCTAATCTTACAAAATTAGAAAAGGGTAAAATAGATCTGATTTATCTGAAACTATTTTAACGTTTAAATGAATTATTTTACATCTAAAAGTGCCGATGCAATTTGAATATCGGAAGGGACTGTGATTTTGATATTGCTCTCTTCTCCCTCTACCAAATGTACTTTGTGTCCTGCTGCTTCATAGATGGAAGCCTCATCGGTAAAGGATTCTACATCTATGGTAACGAAGGCTTTCTTGATTTCATTGCTTTTGAAGACTTGAGGAGTTTGCACCGATCGATAATCTTCTCTCGAAACAGCCTTACTGCCATCAGACGATATCATTCTCAACGAATCCTTACATTTTATGACGGGTACTGCCGATCCTTCTTTCTCACAAGCATCAAAAAGTCTGTTAATCAGGGCTGTAGAGGATAAAGGCCTCACAGCATCATGAATAGCGACTAAAGAGTTTTCGGGTACTAACTTCAATCCATTGGCAACCGATTGCGCTCTGCTCTGACCTCCAGCCACTAATTGGTGCTTGGGAATATCAAACAAAACTTTGCACTGATCTTCCCAATAATCAATAAAGTCAGGATTCATAACAACGATTATTTGTACTCCCGGAAGAGTAAATCGACGTAATGTATGTACTAAAATAGCTTCACCATGTAGGAGCAAAAATTGTTTGGGAAGGCTGCCCAACATTCGAGTGCCTTTTCCTCCTGCCACCAAGATGACATAGCGATTCATTAGTCGAGGATCAATAAAGCATCTCCATAGCTGAAGAAACGATATTTTTCCTTCTGTGCTACTTTGTAGGCTTCCATCACTAAATCATAACCTCCAAAAGCTGTTGTCATCATCAACAAAGTAGACTCAGGCATATGGAAATTTGTAATCATCATATTCGCGATACTGAAATCGTAAGGCGGGAAAATAAATTTATTCGTCCATCCTTCATTCGCCTTCAATTCACCCATGGTACTCACCGATGATTCTAAAGCACGCATGGCGGTTGTACCTACGGCGCAAATATTTTTCTTTTTAGCTAATGCTCGGTTCACAATTTCTACGGCTTTACTATCCACAGCGAATTGTTCCGAATCCATTTTGTGCTTCGTCAAATCTTCCACTTCTACCGGACGAAAAGTTCCTAAGCCGACGTGTAAAGTAACTTCAGCCAAATCCACACCTTTTAACTCTAAACGCTTTAAAAGTTCACGGCTAAAATGTAATCCCGCAGTGGGAGCAGCAACAGCACCTTCGATTTTTGCAAATACAGTTTGGTAACGCTCTTTATCAGCAGGCTCTGCTTTTCTTTTGATGTATTTGGGAAGTGGAGTATGACCAAGTTGTTCGATCACATCTCTGAATTCTGCAGAGGTACCATCAAATAAGAAACGTAATGTTCTACCTCTAGATGTTGTATTGTCAATTACCTCAGCAACTAACATATCGTCGTCACCAAAATAAAGTTTGTTGCCAATTCTAATTTTACGAGCAGGATCCACTAATACATCCCAAAGTTTACTCTCTGCATTCAGCTCACGAAGAAGGAAAACTTCAATCTTCGCTCCTGTCTTTTCTTTATTTCCATAAAGACGTGCTGGGAAAACTTTAGTGTTGTTTAATACCATCACATCTCCGTCATCGAAGTAGTCAAGGATATCTTTAAAAGTCTTGTGTAAAATTTTTCCAGTCTTACGGTGTACCACCATCAAACGTGATTCATCTCTATTAGCAGCTGGATGGGTAGCAAGGAGTTTCTCGTTGAAACCGAATTTGAATTTTGTTAACTTCATAGCTTACGGGCTGAGTTTTGGTTGATCTTCCACGAAAAAGGAGGATCGAATTTAGTAAGATTATAGTAAGGTTCCGTTAATCGGGATGCAAAGATACGTCTATTATTGAGGTTTTAGGTACTGACGGAGGTCTAATAAATTGAAAAACAATGAGTAAAAACTTTAATTTGCCGTATCTTGTTGGTTATTAGACTCTTCCTTTTCAGATTCTTTCAATTTTTCTTTTTTCAATTGGTAATGTTTGATCACATCTTCAATGGAATAGGCATCCTTCAGTAAATAGCTGCCAATTCGAGTCCGGCAAAGGGCATGCAGATAGGCTCCAACCCCTAGGTCCTGACCAATATCTCGAGCCAAGGCACGGATATAAGTCCCCTTACTACAAACCACTCGAAAATGGATCAACGGTAATTCGCATCCCGTGAGTTCAAATTCAGGAATGAATAAACTCCGAGGGGGGAGTTCAAGAGTTTCTCCTTTGCGCGCGGAGAGATAAGCCCTTTTTCCTCCTTGCTTGATGGCAGAATGCATAGGGGGAATTTGCTGAATGTCTCCTGTAAATTTTTTAAATGAATTTCGGATAGCCTCTTCCGTTAGATGACTAATATCAAATTGCTGATCAACTTCGGTTTCTAAATCAAAAGATGGAGTGGTTGCCCCTACAAAAAAAGTACCCGTGTATTCTTTTTCATCACTCTGAATTTGTTCTATGGTTTTTGTTTTTTTACCAGAGCAAAGGATGAGTAATCCGGTGGCAAGAGGATCTAACGTTCCCGCATGTCCGACCTTTTTTGCTTTTGAAAGCCAACGAACTTTATTCACCACATCAAAAGATGTCCATGTTAAAGGCTTATTTATTAAAAGCACTTCTCCTTCCGGACTTTCTAAATTCATGTTTAAATCAATTGTAAATCTACTCCCAGAATGGAAAGAATGATAATCAAAACACCCACAAAAATTCGATAGTATCCAAAGTAAAGAAATCCGTATTTCGTTAAAAAGGCAATGAACGATTTAATGGCAATGGCGGCAACGATGAACCCAACAACATTGCCAATTAAGAGTAGATTCACCTGCTCTGGACTTACACCAACACCTGTTTTTGCAAATTTGAATACTTTGTAAATGGTAGCAGCAAACATGGTGGGTACTGCTAAAAAGAAAGAGAATTCGGCTGCTGTTTTTCTGTCTAATTTGGCTACCATTCCACCAATAATAGTGGCAGCTGAACGCGACACTCCCGGGATCATGGCGATGCATTGAAACATGCCAATTTTAAATGCGCGTGAGTAAGTAACATTTTTTGCGTCTTCACCTTCTCCGCCTTTTACCCATGAGTCAATGAAAACAAGCACAACACCTCCCGCTAATAACGTAAATGCAACAACTAATACATTTGATAATAACATATCGATGATGTCATCCATCAAAAAACCAAGTACCGCAGCGGGCATAAATGCGACCCATAGTTTTTTGTAAAAAGAAATACTCTGTAAAAAACGTTTGTAATACAGAGCGACTACACTAAGTATCGCTCCAAATTGAATGGCCACTGTAAATGTTTTTGTAAATGGATCATTCGCAATTCCCATCAAGGACGATGCAATAATCATATGACCCGTTGAGGAAACGGGAAGAAATTCCGTGATGCCCTCTATGATCGCAAGAATAATGGCTTCAACTACGGTCATCGAAATTAATCAGCCTTTTTTACGATGGCATAAATTCCTAAAGCATACCCAGCCATCACAACAATAGGAGCAAGTGTAATTCTTCTGAAGCTAAATACTTCTTCGTTAAAAACATTTGGATCGTTTGATTTTCCACCAGCCATTAAAAAATAACCAATAAGAAGTAAACCTATAGAGATAAATAGTAAAACATAATTCTCCCTTCCAAAAGCAAATGCGGCTGCATCTATTTTTTCATCTGATGCTCCTGACTTAGAAACATTCGGTTTTTTTGTGATCGGATTCTTTGACATAATTATTTTAATAGATATTGTCTGTGCGGTAACGAAGATATTTATTCACTGCGAACCAAGTGGATACAAAGGAAAGGATAATTCCTGTGACAACCATTCCTGCGGCCACATATCCCAAAATACGAACGTCTTGAATAAGGCTTATTTCAGGAAGTTTTACAGAGATTCCGTAGAGGAGTCCAGCAAGCAAGAAGACTGCAATGAGGCCTCCCATAAATCCATTGAATACACTTTTTATGAGAAATGGCTTTAGAATAAATCCCTTGGTAGCGCCTACAAGTAGCATGCTTTTTATTAGTAAACGTCTGGCATATAATGATATGCGAATAGTGTTATTGATTAAAGTGATGGAAACGATGATCAAAAGTGAACTGAAAATTATAAGGATCCAAGTGATGGTTTTTAGATTCCGGTTAACACTTTCTATTAAAGATGGTTGGTACTGAACTTCGTTAATACTTGGGTGTTGTTGAATGGATGAAAGAAAACTAGCCACCGTTTTTTCATCAGCAAATTCGGCCTTTAAGCGGATATCAATGCTCGGATAAAGTGGATTATGGCCTAAAAAAGTGATGAAATCTTCCCCTAGATCTTTTTTTAATGTTTCGGCTGCTTCTTCTTTTGAAATTAATTGGAAACTTTTAATGTATTGCGTTGTGCTCAGGCGAGTTAAGATGTCGTTGATTTGAGTGCTATCTGCATCTGGATTGATAATCAAAGAAATACCTATGTTTTCTTTAACATAATTGCTCACTTGGTTGGCTTGCAATAATAAAACGCCCAAACTACCTAAAAGAAAGAGCACCAGCGACATACTTATCATTATGGATAAGCGAGAGGTTCGTTGAGTCTTTCGGATGAGTTTTTTTTCTTCAGTCATAGCAGGCCAACAAAACTATTAAATTATACTTTGCTTTTTTAGAGGGATATTAAGAATTATCCACCCTAGGTTTTTACTAACTTCGTAGCCCTTGATTAATTAGCATGATGGAGTATAATTTCAGAGATATAGAAGACAAATGGCAGCGTTATTGGCGTGAGAATAAATCGTATAAAAGCGAAATTGTTAGCGACAAAAAGAAGTATTATGTGTTGGATATGTTCCCTTATCCAAGTGGAGCGGGACTACATGTTGGTCACCCATTAGGTTATATTGCCTCTGACATTGTTTCTCGTTATAAAAACTGAGAGGTTTTAATGTGTTGCATCCGATGGGATATGATGCTTTCGGGTTGCCTGCCGAGCAATATGCCATTCAGACAGGTCAACATCCAAAAATTACGACCGAACAAAATATTGCGCGTTATCGTGAACAACTCGATCGCATTGGTTTTTGTTTTGATTGGTCGAGAGAGATTCGTACTTGCGAACCTGAATATTATAAATGGACACAATGGGTTTTTATTCAATTGTTCAATTCATGGTTTAATTGCGCAACGAAGAAAGCAGAATCGATTGATGAGTTAATTTCAGTTTTTAGCACAAAGGGTTTTAATTGTTCCGAACCACAATATTTAACTGGTGATATTGAAAAGGCAGTGCCTCCTTTTTCTTCCGATGAATGGAATAAAAAATCGGAAATGGAAAAGTCGGATATTTTATTGAACTTCCGATTGGCTTATTTGAGTAATGCGATGGTGAATTGGTGTCCAGCCTTGGGTACTGTACTCGCGAATGATGAAGTAAAGGATGGTGTCTCCGAGCGTGGCGGATTTCCTGTGGAGAAAAAATAATGAAGCAGTGGAGTTTGCGTATCACTGCATACGCCGATCGTTTGCTTACTGATTTAGATGATTTGGATTGGCCGGATTCAGTGAAAGAAGCACAACGCAATTGGATTGGAAAATCGGAAGGGACAAGTATTCGGTTTGAAGTAATTCCCAATGATGAAAGTAATGATCAAGCTGATCAAAACTCGATTTCTAATGCGGAATCTCCATACAATAAAGAGCTGAAAGATCATCGATATTCTGATCCAAAATCCTATTCTCATTTGAAGAAATTTTCTAGAGCGAATAAATTAAATCCAACTGAAGCTGAAGAAGTTTTGTGGGAAGCGTTACGTCGCACTTCATTAGGTTTTAAATTTCGCAGGCAGTACCCTATCAGTAAGTATATTCCTGATTTTGTTTGTTTAGATCCTAAATTAGTTATCGAAGTAGACGGTGAGATTCATCTTTCAAAGGATCAGAAAGAAAATGATGCAAACAAAAGTGTAGAAATGAATTTTTATGGTTTTGATGTATTAAGATTTAAAAATGAAGAAATATTAAACGATATTGAAAATGTATTAGTATTAATTTCTAATCGTCTTAGTGAATTAAAAAATAATCCCCCCTCGCCTTTGGAGAGGGGGCTAGGGGGAGAGGCTAGTACTTTAGGAAATCGAAATTTTACTGATGAAAGTACCGAACAAAATTCTTCGAATATTAAAAATGAAAGTTCGCATTCAAATCCCCCCTCGCCTTTGGAGAGGGGGCTAGGGGGAGAGGCTAGTACTTTAGGAAATCGAAATTTTACTGATGAAAGTACCGAACAAAATTCTTCGAATATTAAAAATGAAAGTTCGCATATAGTTCAAGCCTCTCCCCAACCCTCTCCAGAGGAGAGGGAGTTAGAAGAGGGGGCTGGAGCACTAGGAAATCGAGAATCTCTTTCCATCGAAGTCTTCACCACACGCCCCGATACGATTTTTGGAGTTTCCTTTGTTGCATTGGCTCCTGAACACGAATTAGTAAATATTATAACGTCGACGGAGTACCGAAGTGCAGTTCAAGAGTATGTGGAAGCATCTTCAAAAAAATCGGAACGCGAACGTCAAACCGAAGTGAAGAAAGTGAGTGGTCAATTTACTGGCGCCTACGTCGTACACCCTTTCACAGGTGCGAAAATTCCGGTATGGATCGGCGAATATGTGTTGGTTGGATATGGAACAGGAGCCGTAATGGCAGTGCCCGGACATGATCAGAGAGATTATTTGTTTGCCAAGCATTTTAATTTACCCATACAAGAAGTGGTTAGTGGTGGCGACTTGACGCAAGAAGCTTATGTGGCTAAAGAGGGTGTGTTGGTAAATTCTGATTTCTTAAATGGTCTCGATGTAAAAGCAGCCGTGAAGAAAGCCATCGGTGAAATTGAAAAAAGAGGAATTGGAAAAGGTCAAGTGAATTATCGTTTGCGGGATGCCGCTTTTGGCCGACAACGTTATTGGGGTGAACCTATTCCCATTTTTTATGAAGATGGAATTCCCAAAACGATTTCGGAATCTGATCTTCCGCTCGTGCTTCCAGAAATTGATAAGTTTCAACCCACCGAAAGTGGCGAACCTCCGTTGGCAAGAGCAGCTGACTGGAAGTATAAAGGCAATTTAATTATGAGACGACAACGATGCCTGGTTGGGCGGGTTCGAGCTGGTACTTTTTACGCTACATGGATTCTAATAATGAAAAGGAATTTGTTTCTAAAGAAGCAGTGAATTATTGGCAACAAGTAGATTTTTACTTGGGCGGTGCTGAGCATGCTACGGGTCACTTATTGTATGTTCGTTTCTGGACAAAGTTCTTGTACGATTTAAAGCTGATTCCTTGTAAAGAGCCTGCGAAAAAATTGATCAATCAAGGCATGATTCAAGGGGTGAGTGCGTTTGTTTATCGAATTAATGGCACCAATAAGTTTGTTTCAGAAGGATTAAAAAATCAATATGAGACTACCGCTTTGCATGTAGATATTAGTATCGCACCCAATCATATTCTTGATACCCAAAAGTTCAAATTGTGGCGAGAAGATTTTAAGAATGCTGAGTTCATCTTAGAAGGAGATCAATACAAATGCGGTGCTGAAGTTGAAAAAATGTCGAAGAGCAAATACAATGTAGTTAACCCCGATGATATCATCGAAGAATATGGGGCGGATACCTTGCGTTTGTATGAGATGTTCTTAGGTCCACTCGAGCAAAGTAAACCATGGAGCACGCAAGGAATTAGCGGTGTCCATAATTTCTTGCGTCGTGCTTGGCGCTTGTTTCAAATTGAAAATGGAGCATGTCAATTAAGCGACGAAGCACCATCAGCAGCAGAATTAAAAGTATTGCATAAAACCATCAAAAAAGTAGAAGAAGATGTAGAACGTTTTTCATTCAACACCACCATCAGCGCATTCATGATTTGCTTGAATGAGTTGAGTGATTTGAAATGTAACAAACGTCAAATTCTTGAGCCTTTCACCATTCTTCTTTCTCCTTATGCACCGCATTTTGCAGAGGAGTTGTGGAGTTTGTTGGGTCATAAAGAAAGTATTACCAAAGCTAGTTTTCCTATATGGAACGAAGAATATTTAGTAGAGAATGAATTTGAGTATCCTATCTCCATCAATGGAAAAGTGAAATTTAAAATTAACTTGTCATTGCAATTGAGTAAAGAGGAAGTGGAAAAGAATGTGATGAGTTCAGACGAGTTAGGAAAGTTTATGCAGGGCACACCCAAGAAAATTATTGTTGTTCCCGGACGAATTGTAAATATCGTAGTTTAAGTTTTTTCTGTCAGAGGAAACCCATCTTACAGGAAATTTATTGATCAATAAAATAAAAATAGAATAGTATGCAATTATTATTACAACATATCGAAGCACTCATCTTTGCATCCGAGCAACCCATCACCGGTGATGAAGTTTTATCTTGTCTTAAAACAGTTTATGGATGGGAGCTTAAGAAGGAACAATTTCAAAGTTTAATTTCTGAATTGAAAGAGAAGTATGCGTCCGAAGATCATTCTTTCGAATTAATTGAGATCGCCGATGGTTTTCAATTTCTCACGAAGAAAGAATACCACCATGTAGTAAATACGTTGTTGCAGATTAAAGCAAAGAAGAGGTTGAGTACAGCCGCTTTGGAAACACTTTCCATTATTGCCTATAAACAACCCATTTCAAAATCGGAAATTGAACATATTCGGGGTGTAAACTGTGATTATAGCATTCAAAAATTACTGGAGAAAGAATTAATTATTATTTCTGGAAAAGGGGATGGGCCCGGTAAACCACTACTTTATTCAACAAGTAAGAACTTCATGGATCACTTCGGATTGCGTTCTGTAAAGGATCTGCCACAGTTAAAAGAGCTGCATATAGCGGATAATGAGATTGGTAATCCAAGTGATTTGTCAGACCCTATCGATGTGCCAGTTGACTTAGAACCAGGGGCTTTGATAGAAGAAGTAGACGAAAATGGCGAGTTTGTCGTTGAAGGAAGTGTAGACCCACAAGCTGCCATGGGAAACTTGGAACAAGATTTGATTGATGATGAAGATCAACCCGAATCAAAAGAAGAATGAAAAAAATAATTTATATTGTCGTATTGAGCATTGCGCATTCATTTTCAGTGAATGCGCAAGCTTTGTTAGCTCGAGTTCCAAATAATGCATTTAGTACCAGTGAAGTTTTAGAATACCGTATTCACTACGGGTTTGTAGATGCTGGAACTGCGAAATTGGAAGTGGATCCTAACTTAAAGAATATTGGAGGTCGTACTTGTTATCGTGTAGTAGGATCTGGTAAATCAACGGGTGCCTTTAATTGGTTTTTTAAAGTAAAGGATCATTATGAAAGCTACATTGATACCCAAGCCATGGTGCCTTGGTTGTTCATACGCGATATTCAAGAGGGTGGTTATAAGAAGAAGCAGAATGTAAAGTTTAATCATTCGAAAGGGACCGCAACAAGCGAAAAGAAGACAATTAAAACTCCAGAGAAAATCCAGGATTTAATTTCAGCGTTTTATTTTGCGCGTACATTGGATTTTACAAATATTGCAGTTGGGGATACTTTTAATATTGATTGTTATCTCGATGATGAAACATTTCCGATGGCAATTAAGTTCGTAGGAAGAGAAAAAATTAAAACCCGCCTTGGTACATTTAGCTGCCTAATGTTTAGACCTTATTTGTTAGAAGGACGTGTCTTTAAAGAAAAGGAAGGAATGACTATTTGGTTGACGGATGATAAGAATAGAATTCCTATTCGTGCACAAGCAGATATTTTAGTGGGATCAATAAAAATGGACATCACGAGTTTTTCCGGATTAAAAAATCCCGTCGCACTCTCTAAGTAGGGTAATTAGTTTATCCGATTAATTTCTTTCTTAAAAGCACTTCTGCAATTTGAACGGCATTGGTAGCGGCTCCTTTGCGCAGATTATCTGAAACTACCCAGCAGTTAAGTGTGTTGACTTGTGTTTCATCACGTCGCAATCTGCCAACAAATACTTCGTCATGACCCGCTGCATACAAGGGCATTGGGTAAAGTGCTTTGCTCGGATCGTCCTGTACAATAATTCCGGATGAGCTAGCTAACAAATTACGAAGTTCATTCAAATCAAAATCATTTTCAAATTCAATATTTACACTTTCTGAATGTCCACCCACTACAGGTACACGAACCGTGGTGGCGGTTAATCGAATGGAATCATCTCCCATAATTTTACAAGTTTCATTCACCATCTTCATCTCTTCTTTCGTGTATCCGTTCTCTTGAAAAACATCGATATGGGGTAGAATATTAAGATCGATGGTGTGAGGATAAACTTTCTCTACATCACCATTCTTACGTTCATTCATTAGTTGCTGAACCGCTTTAACTCCGGTTCCACTTACCGATTGATACGTAGAAACAACAACGCGTTTGATTTTATATTTATCATGAAGTGGTTTTAAAACTACCACGAGTTGAATTGTTGAGCAGTTAGGGTTAGCAATAATCTTATCACCTTTTGTCAACACGTCTGCGTTCACTTCCGGCACAACTAGCTTTTTTGTAGGATCCATTCTCCAGGCTGATGAATTATCGATAACCGTGATTCCCGCTTCCGCAAATTTCGGTGCCCATTCGGTAGATGTGGATCCACCCGCTGAGAATAAAGCCAAATCAGGTTTCATGGCAATAGCTTCGGCAGGCGTGACAACTTTATAATCATGTCCTCTAAACGTAACCAGTTTGCCAGCTGATTTTTCAGAAGCTACGGGGATTAAAACGTCAACTGGGAAGTTTCTTTCCGTCAAAACTTCAAGCATTTTTGTGCCAACCAATCCGGTGGCGCCTACAACCGCTATTTTCATAACGCAAAAATAAATATTGTTTTCCAATACTTTGAGGCTTATAGTTATTTGTAAACGAGTATAAGCGTTTATTTACCGACTAATTGCCTTTCCGCACCTTTCCTTTGCCCTCGTTATGAGAAAAGGATTGTTCGCTTGTCGGTTAGCCATCTTCTTGATGTGCTTCTCTGTTTCTTCGGGGGTGAAAGCTCAGTTGATAGATGATTTTAGTGATGGTGATTTTAGCTTTGCGCCAACTTGGGTGGGGGATACTAGTCAGTTTATGGTAAGTGGAGGCTTACTTCAACTGAATAGTACCGGCAGCGACTCTTCCTTTTTATCTACGCCTTATTCTGTGGTATCTGATACCATAGAGTGGAGGGTAAAGGTGAAGATGAGTTTTTCCCCCTCGACATCAAATTATGCGCGTTATTATTTATTTGCGGATAATTCAAATTTGGAAGGACCTCTGCAAGGATATTTCTTACAGTTTGGTGAAAGTGGTGCTGCCGATGCTATCGTATTGTATAAGCAAGATGGATGGATGCTTACTCCGCTATGTAGAGGTAATGACAGCGCCATTGCAAATTCTTTTTTGTGAACATTAAAGTTTTGCGTTTGCCAGGCGGTATGTGGAGTTTGTACACGGATTATGCTGCGGCGGAAAATTTTAGTTGGGAAGGAAGCGCAGTCGACGCACAGTTCATTTCTATGTTGTCTTTAGGTATCAAAACAGTATATACCAGTAGTAATTCGACTAAGTTTTTTTTCGATGATGTGTATGTAGGAAACTTTCAATACGACACCATTCCTCCTTCATTAACATGGGCAAAAATTGAATCGGATAGTAGTATTAAAATTCAATGGACGGAAATAGTTGACAGTTCATCTGCATTTATACTGAGTAATTATTTTATAGATGGAATCGGTTTTCCAATATCCATCCATAAAGATTCAATGGAAATGAAAGCATATGCTTTGAAATTTAATGCTGCTTTTTTAGATGGGAGTATATATCATTTGGGAATAGTGGGTGTGGTGGATAAATCGGGGAACGTATATTCGGACACACTGCATTATTCCCTTTTTAATACAAGTGTTCCATTGATTTCAGATATAGTGATCACGGAGATAATGTCAAATCCTACCGATGCCCCTTCTTTACCTCCTTTTGAGTATTTAGAAATCTATAATCGAAGTCAAAAAATTATTGACATTACTTCCTTTGTAATAAGTGATCCCAGTACTGCAGTTAATTTACCTGCCGACACTTTGTTTCCCGGCGAGTATAGATGCTATACAATTTCAACGAGTGTTGCAGCATTTCAAAGTATAGGTGTAATTCAGATGACGGGATTGGCAACAATGCCATCTCTGAATAATGAAGGAGATCGAATTCGATTAATAGATGCCACAGGATTTGTTATAGATGAAATTAATTACGATCTATCGATGTACAAAGATCCATTGAGGGACGATCATGGTTGGTCACTAGAGCGCATTGATGTTGATTTCCCATGTAGTGATAAGAATAACTGGGGCGCAAGTCATGATCCATCTGGAGGTACTCCCGGAAAGGAAAATTCGATCAAGGGAGTGTATCAAGACACAATTTCACCATGGCCTGTTTATGCTTTTCCACTTGATAGTTTGCACTTAGAAGTTGGATTCAGTGAATTTCTGGATACCATTCATGCTTCAAATTTGAGTTTGTTTTCGATGAATCAAAATTTAGGACAACCGCTTACCATTTCATTTTCTTCGGATCAACCAAGTGTTTTGTTTCAATTAAGTCAACCCTTAATGCAAGGACAAGTGTATTCAGTGCAATTCGATCATTCGTTGCGAGATTGTGCAGGAAATTCGTTGAAGAGATGGGATCATTTGAGTTTCGCATTGCCCGATTCGTTTGCTAAAGGGGATGTGATCATCAATGAAGTATTATTTAATCCACATACGGAAGGTTGCGATTTTGTAGAGATTTATAATGTAAGTTCTAAAACCATCGATCTATCTAAAATTAAAATTGCGCATGCAGATCCAATCGATGGAATTGCTAAGGATGTAGTTGAATTTTCGATGTTACCAAGATTGCTTTTGCCTAAGCAATTTGCAGTGGCCACTTCAATACCATCTGCAATAGCATCCTTTTATAAAGTTGAAGATCATCGATTGTTGATACCTTGCTCATTACCATCCTACAATGATGATGAAGGAATTGTTGTGCTGATGAATTCAGCTTTGCAAGAATTGGAACGCTTTCATTACAAGGATGATTTTCACTTTCCATTTTTGAGCGATCAAGAGGGAGTTTCTTTAGAACTAATTTCTCCGCGCAGAAATGTTTCTGATAGTAGCAATTGGCATAGCGCAGCAAATAATAGTGGCCATGCGACACCCTGTAAAATAAATTCTCAATATTATGACGACAGTAACGATGGATCTGGATGGTTTCAGCTCACTCCTGAACTATTCTCACCCGATAATGACGGCTACCACGATGTCATGGCTCTCTCTTGTACGCCACCCAAACCTGGATATATGGTGGCTCTATCAATCTATAACGAGTTTGGAATTCCTATCCGAAAATTAACCGAGCAAGAACTTCTTGGTAACGAAGGACAATGGATCTGGAATGGTTTGTCGGACGAAAACACATTACAACAAGCGGGAATTTATATTGCACTGTTGGAAATGTTCCATATCGATGGAGATGTAAAGAAAATCAAGAAGGCGTTTGTGCTGGCAAAGCGGGAGAATTAAATAGAGCACATTGCATTTATTAGAAGTTATAAGCAATACTTCCTTTCAAAAAGAAGGGTGTTCCTGGCGTATAATGAAGTTCGGATACAGGATCCGTTTCGTTAAATAAACGACTTTCAGTGTCAAATTGTGCTTGATTCCAAACTGTGTTTAATAGATTTTCTACACTTAATCCAAATTCAACTTTAGAAAGTTTGTAGGCAAGAACTGCATCTAAGAGTAAAGATCCTTTCGCTGTAACACTATTGGTTTCGTTTGCAGGTCGTGAGTCGATAAAGCGATAACGTAAACTGGCATTGAACCCTTTCTCTTGCTTGTATGTTAGTCCTCCCATGCTTGTTAAACGAGGTGCAAGCGGAATAAAATTTTCTCCCTCGGGAACTCCAACAAGTCTTCCGTGATTGTAGTTTAAATCAACATCAGCAAATAATGTAGTGGTGATTTGATACCGAATACTTAGATCGGTTCCTATTCGTTGAGTTGGATTATTAGTTTCTATGGTTGCCTCATCGCCTACATAAACCAATTCGCTTTCCAAGTACAAGCCCCATAAAGCCGCATTCACTAAAATTCGTTTTCCTAATTTAAATTCACTCCCGATTTCGCCCCCATACGCCTTTGGTAGACTATTATTAATTCGATTTATTACAACGGCCCGCGCATCATTGGAATGAAATCCAATTCCTGATTTTAAGAAGAATTGAATCTGATTATTTAACGCATAATAGAAGTTCAACTTCGGACTAGCACGTACAATAGATTTTGTTCCCGACAAACTGTCTACATTGTCATCAGTAAAATTGAATTGGAAGTAATCCAATCTTGTTCCTGCATTGATTGAAAAACGCTTGGTGATGTCAAGTGTGAAATCAAGATACGAGTTAGTGTTTTGTTGATACACTTTTCCTGAAACGATCGTGTCAAGCACTGTTCTTTTCTCGGCACGCTTTAGTGAAATATTTGTAAGGTCGTTGCGAGTGCCGATACCAAATGTTGTGTGCAATGTTTTATCTGAAATGAAATAATCTTTTTGATAAGTGCCGCTGTACCCAAAGATGTTTCGCTGGTCGGTTTGGTTTATTCCATCACCACGAACAGGGTCGTTGAGGAAGAAGGAGAAATTTGAATAAAGATTAAAGTAGTAATTTACAAAGTAGAATTGGTTTTTTACGATGGCGTTGTTGTTAGTTGTCGTAGTAAGTATGGCGTTGACATTTGTTCGATTTGTTTCACCTCCTTCAGAGGGGTCAATGCTACCAAAGCGGTTAATAATTCCAGCTTTAACGGCCCGTTCTGGAACTTGACCTGAAGCATCCCATACTGCAAAAAATGTTGATGCGGAGAAAGTGAGATAGTTTTTAGCGTTTAACATGCCGGAATATTTTCCAAAAATATTGTAACGATTAAATCTTTGTTTTTGGTCAAAATAGGCATTAGAGAAAACATATTCACCAGCGACATATAAATTTTCTTTTCCTTAGAAAAAGATGTCGCTTCTCTAAAAGGTTGAACATGCCAAGAACACGATAGGTGTCAAACATTCCAATTTCTGCTTTCACTACATTTTGATCAATCGAGTTTTTAGAAAAAAATTCTCCCGTTCCGGAGGTTGCAAAATCTCCAAAGCTGGTTGTGTAAGGTCCTTTGTAAACTTTTAATCGGTCAACCGTTTCAGGAATTACAAAATGGAAATCAGCATAGCCTTGACCATGTGCATGTGATACCATATTTACAGGCATTCCATCAACAGAAATATTGAAGTCCGTTCCATGGTCACTATCAAAGCCACGTAGAAAAATTTGTTCTGCTTTTCCTCCGCCTGCATGTTGTGCAATGATAAGTCCTGGCACAAGTTGCAATAAATCCTGTGCGGAATTTACAGGTCGTAAAAGTTTGTCAATTCCGGTTATGGATTCGCTTTGTGAAATGGATTTGTTCGGGCTAACGGTTAATTCTGTGAGATTGATGGAAGAAGGTTTTAATGATACTTTGATTTCCTGATTGGAAGCAAGCAAAATTTCTTTCTCGAATTTTTCATAACCTAGGTAGGTAATTACGAGCTTATAGTTTCCCGACGAAACTCCCGTCAAAGTAAAGTATCCAAGCGCATCGGTGGTGGTGCCCTTGTCGGTGTTTGCTAAAATTGCAGTTGCTCCAACAATGGGATTACCGCCATCGCTCGTCGTTAGCTGTCCCCTGATGGAAAAGTTTTGTGCATAAATATTTCCAGTGGTGAGGAAGAATAGGAATAGGTATAGAAATGGGTTGGTAGAGGTTTTTGACTGCATAGAATGGTTGGCTATTCATTTGATATAAGAACATACGTTTGCATTCTTTTTTTGGATTTTATATTGAGCAATTCTTTGTATTAGGTTGGATTTCGATTTCAACTACCATTAAGGTCGGCTCACTACAGCCATGAATGAAACCTGCCGAATGGAATGAAAGAAAGCTTATTGGCTATTTTCAGGGTTCAAATGAGCCTTTCAGCCCTTTATTTGCCCCCTAAATCAGGCAATCCACCTATTCTTTTGAATTATTCCAAGAATTGTTTGTTTTTTTTGTGGATTCCTTGTTGAGGGAAAGGATAAGGTCTATAACTTAGGGGAAAACGAATACCATGAGAAAACTATACGTACTCTTTCTAGGAGTTGTTTTGAGTTTAACTGCTTACGGACAACAATCACTCGATATTGGATTTGCTGCTGGAACTACCAATTATTTTGGTGATTTAGGCAATGAGGAATTCTTTCAGAAGAGTTCAATGAGTCCGGGTATAGCCATCACCGTTAGAAACTTTATTTCTCCCTCTGAAGTATCAGGAATGAAATATAGTCCTATTAATATTGAAGCACGATTAAGTTGGCATCGCATTCAGTACGACGAAACCAATGCTGTTGCAGGCAAGTCGGGTTCTGAATTGCGAAATTATGGACGAGGATTGGGCTTTAGAAATGATCTCATGGGGTTTTCTTCGCATCTTAGTTATACATACTACCCGAATAGACGATTGCCGTTATATAAACAAAGCATGGCATTTTTGCATATACTGGAATTGGTATCTACTACGGTCGGCCTAAAGCAGATTTGTTCAAGGGCAATGTTGATATCGATAATAGATATTTTTTCTGGAGTGATGGTACAATTCGCGATCAAGCCCAATCGACTGGACAAGGAAATATTATCGAAAAGGATGGTGACTATGAAACTGATTTGATAGACTGGAGAACAGAGGGACAAGGCGCGTATGATGAAACCAATAAATCGAAGAAAATGTATAGTCCATGGCATATTGGTATTCCCGTCGCCACTGGATTTCGTTATGGCTTAAATAAAAACATTACACTTTCTTTAGAGTTTGGATATTATTATTTCTTTACGGATTATTTGGATGATGCCAGCAAAGCATACGCTACACACAAACAAATCGATCAACACTTTGCTGGCGATCCTGTGAAGCAAGAAATCGCAAAATACATCAGTGATCCTACTGGCTTAGGAACCGATGGTTTTGTGGGTCCCCGAACATCACGTAGAGGAAATCCAAAACTAAACGATACTTATAGTTTCATCAATTTCGAATTTGCTTATAAGATTAATTGGAATCCGAAAAAGTTAGTGGCGATGTTTAAGTAAATTCAGTCCCGATTGCTATCGGGATAAGAATTAAGAATTAAGAATTAAGAATGCAGAATTTTATTTAAGCTGGACCATTCAAAATAATATTGGATCATTTAGTCTGATTGAAAATATAATGTTTAACAGCGGCTAAACTTATTTCAATATCTCAAACCCCTGCATTTTTGTATCGCCAATGGCAATTAAATATTTTCCAGCGTGGAGTTGAGAAGTGTTAATGTTCATGTTTTCACCATTGATCGTTCCTTTTAAAACTGCTTTTCCAAGGAGATTGTAAATTAAATAATCAGATCCAATTAATTTCGTTGTGACATTGATATTTAATATTTCGTTAGCTGGATTCGGATACAAACTAAATAAATTCGCAGCCGTGTTTTCTTGAATGCCTACATTGTTGTTGATGAAAAGAATTCCCGTATTGGAAGTATCGGTACATGAACCAGAATTAATGATGCATCGGAATTGCTCATTGTCATTGCCCATTGTAGTGCCTGTAATGGTTAATGTGTCGTTGGTTGCTCCGTTGTATTGTCCACCGTTAGTGATGTTCGTAAATCCGCTACCATTATCATTCTGCCATTGATAGGTTGCTCCCAGATCATTTGACCTTGCAATCATCTTTCCATTGGTAGTAATGTTTACTGTTTGGTTTACTGGTTGGGTTGTGATTTGTCCACATACAGTGAGCGTTGCAGAAGCTGAAGTATCAAAACAAGCGCCCATGGAAACTCTACAGCGAAATTGAAAATTATTATTTGCCATGGTCACCGATAATACGGCAATAGCACTTGTAGTTGCTCCTGCATATTGTCCGCCATTAACAATGTTTTGATAGGTAGTGCCCACTAATCGCTGCCACTGATACGTAGCGCCCGGTGCTTGCGTGGCGAAAGTAGTACTGTTACCTATATATAAATTCTGACTCAATGGTTGAACAGTAACTAAGCTACCGCACGAAGCATTGTATAAATCTAGAATTTCTTGAGAAGTTAAAGCGCGATTCCAAATGCCAATATCATCTGTCTTGCCAGCCAAATAAGTTCCACTTGCACCTCTTCCAACGTATAAGGGTTGCGTAACGGAAGTAGCTCCTGTATGAGTATAGGTGTTGGAAGCCATCAGTATGCCATTTTTGTAGAATGTCATAGAGTTGGTGGTATAAACACCAACATAATGATCCCAATTGCTTAGTGTAAATGGTGTAGTTGCCCAAAACCAGGCTGAACCTTGTTTGTTTGTACCCAACATCATGTCAGTAGCATTTCCTTGAATGATCCATATAAATGGACCACCTCCTGGTGCTCCGCTCATAATGGCAGAACCAGTTGCAGTACCTGTTTTATTGACCCAAACAGAAACCGAAAAACTTCCTGCTTCTGAGAATAAATGCGATAAATTATTATTCACTAAATATTGTGAAGTGCCATTGAATTGATAAGCTGAATTTGCGGTACCATTTCGATCGGATGTTAATGTAGCTCCCGTCACAGTAAAGTTATTGCCATTTCCACTAGCATCATTGGCATTACCAGAAAAGCCCCACCATCCCACTAAACCAGAAGTGGGGACATAAGAAGGTACTTGAGCTTGAATGTTCAAGTTGATGCCAAGGCATAGAAGGAGGGATAGGTAGACTTTTTTCATTTCGGTTCAATTTTAATCGAAAGTACTGCTTTTTTGTAAAAAATAATTTACTCGTAATTTATTAGGGCAATTTGTGGATTCGTTTGTTAGCTATACAGTATTAAATAGTTAGCTTTTTAAAGAAGAGAATTGCATCAGAATACTATAAAAATTGATATCTTTTAAGATGAGACTTTATCGCGAAATGTTCCGGACAGCAACACTTGAGTATGTTTAGAGTGAAAACTGTAAACCTTATTGTTTTATATTTGTTTCAACATCTAATCATTATTCTTAAGTTTATTATTAATCCTATACTCTCTAAAACCCCACACCATTCATGAAGTATTTATTTTCCATTAGACTAGTCCTGCTATTATTGATAGGGACTGTTGTTTCTGCTCAAGATAATCATAAGAAATTGATTGATGATTATTTAATTAGTAATTTCAAGGAGATGGGATTGACCCAAAAAGATTTTGCCGATTGGACAATCACTGATCAAAGTCGTTCAAAACAATCGGGAGTGACTCATGTTTACATTCGTCAGCAGTATAAAGGAATTCCATTGATGAATGGTGTCGCTAATTTTGCAATAAAAGATGGTCAGGTTAATTTGACCGGCAATGGATTGGTTTCTAATTTGAGCTCTCTAATTAGAAATAGTAATCCAGTTTTAAAACCCAGTGAAGCTATTACGGCTGCAGCAATATTGCTTAACATAGAAGTCCCTAAAAAACTAAGTAGAATTAAGTCTGTAAGTGAAAACAGTTATTTATTCAATACAGGTGGTATTTCGAAAGAAGATATTCCGGTTCGTCTAATGTACTATGCCGTTTCAGCAGAAGAAATCAGATTGGTATGGGATTTATCCATTTATACATTAGATGCAACCCATTGGTGGTCGGTGCAAATCGATGCTGAAACAGGAAAGTTAGTTTCTAAAAGTGATTGGGTTGTTAAATGTAGTTTTGATCACGCACCAACAGCCGCTTGCAATACGACGTGTAGTACCCAGTTGCTACCGTCCGGAAAAATAGTTCAGAACAAAGCGGCAAGTCCAGGTCAGTATACGGTTTTTCAATTACCAGTGGAGAGTCCTAGTCATGGTACTATATCAACTGCCGTGGATCCAGCAGACACTCTTTCTTCGCCTTATGGTTGGCATGATACCGATGGTATCGTTGGGCCTGAGTATACCATCACTCGAGGAAATAATGTATTTGCGTATGAAGATGGTGATGACGACGATCTTCCTGGCTTTAGCCCAGATGGTGGACCCGCATTAACTTTTAATTTTCCTTACAATAGTTCAAGTGCACCCGCTACTTATCAATCTGCAGCAATTACAAATTTGTTTTACATGAATAACATGATACACGATATTTGGTATCAACATGGATTTGATGAAGTAGGTGGAAATTTTCAGGTTAATAATTACGGGAATGGTGGCTTAGGTGCGGATGAAGTTTTAGCTGAAGCGCAAGATGGTGGAGGAACCAATAATGCGAATTTTGCAACACCACCCGATGGCTCGAATCCAAGAATGCAAATGTATTTATGGAGCCAAGCCCAACAAGCAGGTAGTTTCCTCGAAATAAATGATCCTGCCGGTATTGCCGGTCCTTACACTTCCACAGATGCCGATTTTGGTCCTGGCTTGCCCGTTGTTCCGATTACAGCCGACATTGTTTTACTCGAAGATAATACAGCGCCAATAACCGATGGTTGCGATCCTATTGTTAATGGTGCACAACTGGCAGGTAAAATTGTAATGATTGATAGAGGGACATGTGCCTTCACCATCAAAGTAGAAGCTGCGCAAAATGAAGGTGCCCTAGCTGTGATTATTGTTAACAATGTAGCTGGAGCTCCTATTCAAGTAGGCGGAGCCAGTGCAACGGTAACCATTCCGTCAATAATGATTTCGCAAGCAGATGGAAATCTTATAAAAGCACAAATGCTTTTAGGCGCGGTATCAGGTTCTATCAGTGATGGTGGTGGAACGTCGAGTGAAAGGGATGGAGATTTTGATAACGTTATCATTGCACATGAGTACGGACATGGGATATCAACCAGACTAACAGGAGGGCCGGCTAACTCTAATTGTTTGAACAATGCTGAGCAAATGGGTGAAGGATGGAGTGATTGGTTTGGTTTGATGATGACGTTAGAATCCGGAGACCAAGGTGGGGATATTCGTGGTGTGGGTACTTTTGCATTAGGTGAACCTACCAGCGGTAACGGAATACGCCCTGCACCTTATTCCACAAACTTTGCTATTAATAATTATACCTATGGCGCTTCAAATAACACTGGTCAAATTTCAGAACCGCATGGTGTTGGATTTATTTTCGCCACTGCACTTTGGGATTTAACATGGGCGCTCATTGATCAATATGGTGGCACTCCTGATCCTGATTTGTACAATGGAACAGGTGGTAATAATATTGCAATGAAATTGGTCATCGAAGGGTTGAAATTGCAACCGTGTGAACCAGGAATGATCGATGGACGCGATGCAATTATACTTGCAGACCAACTCCTATACGGTGGAATTCACAAGTGTCTTATTTGGAGTGTATTTGCGAATAGAGGGTTTGGTTACAGTGCTAGTCAAGGAAGTTCTTTGAGTCGTTCCGATCAAACGGAAGCATTTGATATTCCACCTTTTTGTCAAACTATAACAGCAGCACCGCTGGCTGCCTTTGCAGCAAGTAGCTTTTCCACCTGCGTAACTAATGTTAGTTTTACGGACAGTAGTTTGAATATTCCTCAATCTTGGCTGTGGAGTTTTGGTGACGGTACTACGTCAACGTTACAAAATCCAACTCATACATTTACATCAAGTGGTGTTTACAATGTACAGTTAGTTGTTACGAATACACTGGGAAGTGATTCCATCACGCAACAAGTAAGTATTAATCTACCTCCAAACCCTATTACGAATGATGTGCAGGTTTGTGCAGGTGATACTGCATTTATAAGTACGGTTGTAACGGGTGTAGCACAATGGAGAAATACTTTTAACAATATTGTTAATGTGGGTACTTCGTTCACGGTACCAAACGTAACTTCTCCGCAAACATTTTATGTGGAGAATTTAGTAGGTACTCGATTGAATTTGTTGGCCCTCTAAATCCAAGTTTTGGTGCAGGAGGATATAATGCATCTGGTTTTCATGGTGCTTTAAATTTCACAGCTAATAAAGGTTTTGAAATTGCTTCAGCTTGGGTAGATGCTAATGGTGCAGGTCCGCGAAAGATATACCTTGCCAGTGGTGTAAATAACAATGGTGTTCCGCCAGTAGGAGCGCAAATCGTAGACTCTGTTACGGTGAACCTGGTGAATGGAATACAAAGAGTTTCGTTGAACCTGATGGTGCCAGCTGCTGGTGATTATAATTTAGGTACAAACACTTCCAATTTGTATCGTAATAATTCTGGTGCAAGTTATCCTTATACAGTACCTAATTTCATGACCATTAATAGTTCCTCTTCTACTTCGAATCCTGCAACATATTATTATTACTTTTATGATATCGAAGTTCGTGATCCACAATGTATCTCTACTATCGATACTGTTGTAGTTGCACCTGTTATTACCAATTTTGGTTTCGTAGTTACCGGAAATTCTGTTGCATTTTCAGATTCCTCTTTGTCTGCAACAAGTTGGTTGTGGGATTTTGGTGATGGTTCAACTTCTACTTTGCAAAATCCTAATCATGTTTACGGGGCTAACGGGACATACATTGTTACATTGTCGATTAACGGGTTGGCCTGTTCAATATCTTATAGTGTAAATATTACTTCTGTTGGTATTGATGATCTGGCGGGGAATAATCTACAGTTTTCCTTATCTCCTAATCCTGCTAACCAGCAAACAAAATTAGAATTGAATCAAAAACTACTAAAGCCGGCCAGTTTAATGATCTATTCATTAGAAGGAAAGCAAGTAAGATCAATGATGATGGCGGCAGGAACTAATGAAATGATTATTTCTTTAGATGGATTGGCTCCACAATTGTATATGGTTGTTTTAAGAAATGAAGATGGTGAAATCAGACAGAAATTATTTCTAAATTGATTTCCATTAAAAAATTATCTTTCTTCAATTTGTTTGTTCCGATGATCCTTGTGAATGGAGTCGAAACAAATAAATTGAAGAATTTTTTTTTTAGCCCAACTTAAATTTGTTGATACCAACTCCAGGTATATTGTAGTTCGAATTATTGGTATAAGTTTCTTAAAGCGATTTAAGAAATTTGGAAGCTATGTCTAAATGATTTTTTTGTTTTTCTTTTGGCATTTTGTCAAATGTCCCAACTAACATTCCTAGTCGTGGATTTTGTAGAAAGAAAGTTCTGTGTGTATGCATAAATCTCCAAAATAATCCATCCCATACAGGTTGCCAATCTCCCTTTTTATAGTCACTCATTTTCATGAGGTAATTACTGCCGCTTATATAGGGTTTAGTGGCCATGAGTCCACCATCAGCAAACTGACTCATGCTATAAACATTGGGTACCATCACCCAATCATAGGAATCTATGAATAGTTCCATAAACCAACGATATACTTCATCAGGATCAAATTCGCATAAAAGCATAAAGTTGCCCAGCACCATTAACCGTTCTATATGGTGACAATATCCAGTTTCTAAAACTTTTTTTATGGTGCAATCGATGGGCTCAATTCCCGTGGTACCAGTCCAGAATGCAGGAGGTATTTTTCGCGTAAAATTCCAATAGTTCTTTGTTCGCGCCTCCGAACCTTTTATTTCATAAACTGCTCGCATAAATTCTCGCCATCCCATAATCTGCCGAATAAAGCCTTCTAAGGAATTAAGTGGTACAGGATAATTGGATGCGTAATGCAAGGCTTCATCAATTATAAATTGAGGTGTAAGCAGACCCACATTTAACATGGGTGTTAAAACACTATGGTGAAGAAAATTTTCTTTTGAAACAATAGCATCTTCGTAAGGACCAAACTCTGAAAATCTTTCTTTAAAAAAGGATTGCAGCCAGGTTTTACTGTCAGCAAAATTAGTTGGATAAATAAAATCATTATTTAAACATCCGTAGTTACCAGGAAAGTGCTTTAGTGTGTATTCAATCGCCTCTGTGGTGAAAGTGTCGGGTTTCAAAAAATTAGTTCCGGGGGGATTTTTTCCTTTTGGATATTTTAAACGATTCTCATCATCAAAAGTCCATTTTCCGCCAATAGGTTTTTTATCTTTTTCTAGCAGAATATTTCTTGTTTGGCGTTGATTTTTGTAAAAATCCGTTTGAAACATTTTTTTTCTTATCAGAAAAATATTCAATAATTTCTTTAGATGAATTTATAAATTGAGTTGTTGATTTTTTTATTTTCTCAATACCATACTTTTTTGAAGTAATGTTTAATCGTTGCTCGAGCCAAAAATCGACGGTGTCTATGTATTCAAAGGTAGTGATGCCTTGTGCTTTCAAATAGGGTAGGAGTGTTCTTATATCGGCTAAATCGTCCATCGCCTCAATATATACGACTTCCACTTTTTTTGATTGCAAATACTGTTCGTAAAATTTCATGCTCGCTCTGTGGAAAGCTAGCTTCCGCTTATGAAAATGGTATTGCCTAAAAAAGAGTGATTCTTCAACGAGATAAATGATACTGCAAGTTGATAAAAGAATATTCTTTTCAAAAAGTTGATGCGGAAATACGATGCCTATATTTTTCATTTCTTGATTTTATTCATTCTGCAATGGTCGCTGCAGTATTTAACCTGCTCCCATACTTTTTCCCATTTTTTTCTCCAGGTAAATGGTCGGTTGCATACGCTACAAATTCGCTGTGGTAAAAATTCCTTTTTAATATTTTTCACTTCCGACTTACGAATGATTCAGTTTTGCACTTAAGGTTTTGCATAGGGCAAACGACCTATTTCTTGTGAAGTGAAGTAAGCATCTAAACCTTGACTAATTAAAGCTTCGGATGATGTTAAGTTTACAAATCCATCTTCATTTAACATCTTATCATCTAACTCAATTTGCATAACGCTTCCGATCATAAGGATGGTATCGTTTAAAGTGATGGGAATACATTCCTCTAATTTCATGGCAATTTTTACAACAGCATCTTTTACAAAGGGCGCATGACAACCTGGAAGATAGATTTCATCGAAACCCGCTTTTTCAAATTCAGAAATTCCGATATCATATCGAGCAGATGTTTGATGTGCTTTTTTGTAATGCTCAGCCTTAATAAAGTTTAAGGTGTATTCTTTGGTGTTGATTATGTTTTGCAAAGTGTCTCGCTGTACTGTGTCTGGTCTGCTAATTAAACCAAACAAGGCCGGGCTCGCTCTAAATGAATGAGAGAATTAAGTATGGCCAAGTTTGTACTGCCATCTAAAGACTTTGTGTTCCCACTAAAACGGCTTGACGAAAACCAGCCAATGAATTTATGAATGTTGTTCGGTGCGCTTTTCTAATTGCTCTATTTCTTGTTTTCGAATGATCATTTATATTCTTGTTTTAGGATAGTGACTTTTCAACTCTTTTCCAGAAAGCAAAGAATGATGGAATGTAGTCCACTGCTTTATTATCTATCTAATCTCAGGTTGCTTCATCGATTTTTTCCCTGCCAAACTGAATCAATCTGTTCAGTTTTTGTTGTATTGATTTATAGACTGTGTGAAATTGTGGTTTTGTTTAGCGCTTACTTATTTTATTCATTGAAATGGAATTTTGTCGGCTGCATTTAAAACGAGTTATATTCGGGTCTCGCATTTTTTCGTGCTTCTTGCTAACACCACTATTCACTCTTTTTCTCCATAAATTAAAACTGTTGCGTTTTAGTTTATTTCTCATCAAGGCAATTACCTGGGCCTCTGAAAAGGCCAAATTGGAACTAATGGCTTCAAATGGGGTTCTATCTTCCCACGCCATTTCAATTATTCTGTTCGTAGCATAATCCCCGATAACTAATAAATTATTTTCGGACATGTGGATGATATTTTTTATCGCTGTTTTGATTATCCTTTTAGTGCTGATATGCCACCATCCACATGTAAAATTTGGCCTGTGATCCAGCTTGACTTTTCGGAAAGTAAAAACAAAGCCATATTGGCGATGTCCTCAGGGTTACCAATTCTTTTAAGTGGATGACGAATTGCATTCGCTTCTTTTTTGGGCTCGGTGTTTAATAAAGATGCTGCGAGGGGAGTATCGGTTAACGAAGGTGCAATGCAATTTACTCGAATGGTAGGAGCATATTCTGCCGCGAGTGCTTTGGTAAGTCCTTCGATGGCACCTTTGGAAGTGGATACTTGCGAGTGAAACGGTAAACCAAGTTGTACAGCCACAGTGGAAAATAGAACAATGGAAGCATTGGCTGATTTTTTTAGTCTCGGTAAAACTAATTGTAGGATTTTAATGGCTCCGCTCACTTGCAGTTTAAAATCTAATTCAAAATCTGCAGGTTTTATTCTTTCAAAAGGTTTGAGATTTATACTGCCGGGGCAATAAACAAATCCCGCCAACTCTTCAGGTAAAAAATCGAGGTTGAGCTCATCTTCCAGCACATTTAAATGATGAAACTGAATACTTGGAATTTCGTTCGCAGGTTCGTTTTTATGATAGGTTCCTATTACTTGTTTTCCTTCATCGCTAAGCTGCTTGGCTAATTCCTGACCAATACCGCTTGATGCCCCGATGATTAAATAGTGCTGCATGATTATCTCTTATTTGTTAGCATTAACAACAAATACAACCTTTAGTTTATTCAAACTACGATTGACGATTATTTTTGAAAATTTAGCCTTTTTTTATCTTCCTCTACTTTGAACTTAGTTCCAAAGTTTAATCGGTAATAATCAGGTTTAATTTTTGCGCGCTTCTCTTAATGCCAGGGTGAAACCAGCTCCGAATAACAAGGTAATTAACCCTGCAAAATAGGGGATGAGATCAATCATTTTTAGTCCTGTTAATTAGTTTTATGTAGATCCCAAACGCCAAGATAGAAGGCACCCATAAACCAATGAATGTTCCATCTTCCTTGGCCCCCTGGAAGTAGAGTATTTCCGAAAATATTAATGATAGTATCGCTGCCAGAAAGAGAAGCTTATCTGCAATTGTAAATTTTTGAAACATACGTATTAGTTTTATTTGAATTATCTAACAAAACAGTTGTATGCTGATATTGTTTTTAAAAATGATAATTTATTATTTTAAGTATTTATCCGGTTTAAAAAGGTTAGTAAAGGATCATTTTAGATGATTGTGAATTAGATTTATGAGCTTTTTGGTGGATGATTAAAGTATCCATTTTTCGAAAAGTTAGCTATTGTTTTCGTTCTTTACACCTAATAGCTATTGCTCGATAATGAGATGATAGCGAGTAGGAATTTGTTGCCATTGTTGATTTATGAAGGTGATGTTGCGTTCTAAGGTAGGTGAACGTTTACATTGGAGTTGTTAACAACTATTAATCATCTCCGACTTGATTTAATAACTTAAAATGTTAACATATTTCTTGCAATAGTTTTTTTTTTGTCCCTCCCCAAATAATGGATCTGGTTTCAAATCTATGAATGAAGTTCCTTCCGAATTAGTTATCTTGGTGTAAAATAATCATCAGATGTTACTATTTACTTTTAAAGGTTTTGTTTGTTTCGGGGAACTTGCACCAACGTGTACCCAACTCTTGAACCTAGACTGTTGTATGAAATTTCCAGACGTTAGCGATTCATCACAATTGACCGAGGTAAAAGATGCCATCGTTGAGGATTGGGATAAAAATTTGAATATTCGACAAAGAAAGTTTGTTTTTTCGTTGAGTCTTGAAAATTCTGCAGAGAGGGAATTTCCTTCCCACATGACGGAATATTGTGTTTTTGCACATTTGTCATTTCCCGCAACTGTTGGTTGTGGCACACACGTTACAGAAGCATTGGGAAAATGACTGAGGGTTATATTAGAATTCTCGGTGCGCCCCGTGACATTACTAACGGCGGTTGCCATGCTGAAGGATTGACCATCCCCGTCTCTGCAAGTTGCAGCAACAGTGGCCCATTGACTTACTATAGAGTAATTAACAGAAGTTTGTGAAACACGTGGGTTTGTAGGACCCTTTGATGTATAGCTGCGCCGATTGCCAGGTTGGGTTTGCGTAGTTCAAAAAATTGCCAGAACCTTACTGCTCAGAGGGTGACAACCTGTTAGATTTGCGAAATTAACTGCAGGACAGTGATCGTGAGGCGCTTGCTTGTACAGCCCACGCGCAGTTCCGAGATTGCTCGGAAAAGTTATACTT
>JADJMG010000032.1 GCA_016709725.1 Bacteroidota bacterium | reverse complement strand
ATATCATCAGGAGTTAAATTGATTAAAGTTCCAGTTCCGGCAATTGGTAATGAATCTATCCAATATTCAGCTTGCACTAATTTTGGTGTATCAATAGGTTGCACTATGGGGGAATTATCATAAACGTAAAAGCGTTGTTTACGATAGTGGCTCCATTTGTTATCGCTGTCCTTAACTCTTACATATACCCAATGATAACCTACTGCTAAACCCGTAACATTAATGGGAATACTATCAATGAATACCGCACTATCTGCTACAAATGAAATAGAGTTTGCAATACCAAGACTTGGATCGGTATCAAAAAAATACTCGCCAGTTACAACTTGCTGACTATTTGCTGAGAAGCAAAATATAAATATGCTTATGATTATTAAGTAAAGCTTTTTCATGATGATTTATTTAAAAGATTTACTTACGCACTTTTGCATCAAACTGAAGATAGAAAGTGCTATTCTGCTGCACAGCATTGTTTGAAATGTTTACGTAATCAACAATAGGTATTTTAGGTCCTGCTCCAATTTCAAACGGATAAAGTCCACCGTAAATTCCTATATCAGTACCTATGGGGTTACCAGTTCCAATACAAGGTGATTGAATGGGTGTTTGTTGCAAATGGTAGTCGTGTGTAAAATCAAATGTCCCTCCAAGTAAAGGATAATTAACAAACAATGGGTCTTGCGCTACAATATTGTTTTGACTAGAGGGCAAGCTGTCATTTACTCCGTTTTGAAAAGATAAATTATTGAACAACGTACATGTAGTACATCCTTGCGGATTGGCTGCATAAAAAATATTATTATAAATTACTGCATCATAAATTGCTGTAAAAAAGAATCCATCATAAAATAAAGTGTTATTGCCATTCGCATTTTGACGCACTCCATCGATAAATAAATTGTTGCGAAGTATAAAAGTTGCAAGTCCAATTGTATTTGTTGGATTCCGAACTTGAAAACCAGAATGAGTAAAAATATTGTTTTCAAGAATTATGGAATCCACTTGTAATTTTGTATCAAACTGCGAGGATACTGCAAAGCCAACCCATACGTTATCAAAAATATTATTACGAAAAGTAATATCACTTGCAATAGCATGAGACGATGCATTTGGATTTCCAATTATACTGATTGTACCAGATTGCAAATAACATCTTTCAACAGTAACGTTATTGATGGTTGTAAACGATGCTAGGTTTGTACTAAAGAGAATCGAACCTCTGATTCCAGAGATATAAACGTCCGATGCTCTGACATCAACATCAAGTAATACAGTTTCAGAAAGCAAATCATAGTAACCTTCTCCTATGATTGTAATTGACTTTGTCGCTAAAGCTTGTCCATAGGGAGTAGCGGAGCCTTCAATATAAATAGTATCTCCAGCAATTGCATAATTGTCAATTGCATCTTGAACATCATTTAAAGGTTGTGGTGAGTTCAGATTATTGTCAACCTGCCAAATGGTTGCATCTGCAGTTTGGCTGATTAAAAGTACAATCAGAATGAGAATGTGGTTTTTCATTTGAGTATGTATTAAAGGTTTATTTTTTACTAAAACAAATGTAAATTTTTCTTTGAATCACCATGACAAATGAGGTAAAATAAAATATAGTGATCTGGAGTGCAGGTATGAATGCCAGGGTTACTTATATGTGAAAAATCGACATTTTGAGATAAAAATTGGGGCTTTTTTGTCCAGAAGGAGCCTTTTAAAGTGAAATTGAAGTCCGACTGATTCATATATTAAACCTTGTTAATCAAAGAATAGTTTTGTCTTACCTTCAAATCCCTTGAAGCTTGAGGCTTGAAGCTTCATAAAAAACAAGGCCCCCGTTTCCACAGGAGCCTTGAATTAAAGGTGATGAGAAATTCAAACTACATTATTCAACAACGATCGTTTCCGATATCGAAGAATCATTACTCCGCACTTGTAAAAAATAAATTCCTTTCGCCCAGTTAGAGCAATCGACTTTCACTTTGTTTTCTCCAGCAAGTAAATCCATGCTAGCACTGTAAATCGTTTTGCCTAATACATTAATGATAATAAGATTTGCATCTCTATTTTCGGCACTGGTCATCGAGATATTGATTAGATCATGCGTTGGGTTTGGATACATATGAATGTCACTTTTTTCATCTACTTCTTCTGTGCTTGATGCAACACCACAACTTAAAGGAAGCAAATATCGATTGGTGAGATAATTTAATACAGAATCCCTTTCGGTATTGGTTAACTTTCTGTTATATCCGATAAGCTCAACTAATTTGCTATTAAAGTATTCACTAGGTAAGAATTGTTGTCGGTTTCCAATATAAATTAATCGATTTATTTGTGTGTAGTCAATGGGGGTATTATTAGATTGAACAAGTTGCGTGCTGGCAACATGGTTATAGTAAAGGGATAGGTCAGAAGTAGTTTTTCCAAACTCTCCTGTGAGTATGCAATAGGGGGATAAGGTATCGATGGCATTGCAGTCGTGATCAAGATAGGTATAGTTGAAATTAAACGAATGATGATAAGCTTTACCACTTAACAGCAGGAATTCTTCATCAACATCGGTAGATGCTATTGAGACAATTGTACCTAGACTTTGTCGAGGTAATACCGCAATGAGTGTTGCTTCATCATTGTAAAAACTACTATCATAAGCAACATCATGTAAGTATTGATCTATACCATTAAAACTAATTGCGGGATATCCGTTGAGCTGATTGGTAATTAGAAGTGGCCTAACAGATGCGCTATCTGCAATTAAGTGATTATTTGCTCCTGATAAATCGTAAAGCGTATCAACAGGAGTATTGTTGGTATTTACATTTGCAGATTGTGAAGTTACCCAAAGTTTAAGGATTGAATTTCCTGTTAGGTCACCCACTCCCCCCGGCTGCGCATTTAGTTTTAGAAGGCTCATGCTTAAAAATAGAGTAATAAGTAGATTTTTTTTCATGTATTTAAAGTTAAGTCGCCTACTCTTTGTTTGGATTTTCGGCTTGTTCCATTATATTTTATCAATGTTATTTGCTTTCTTCTGATACCAGTTCAGCTTTGTATTAATGCGTGCTGCTCGTCTTATATTTTTGTGCCATGAACACTTCATTCTTTTCATTCTAATCATATTGTTTTATAATGCAGGTTGTATGTTAAGAATAGTAACTTTTTAATAAACGCGATAAAGAAAAAACAAAGCCCCCGCTTTCACAGGAGCTCTGAATTAAAGGTGATGAGAAATTCAAACTACATTATTCCACAACTATCGTTGCTGACATCGACGAATCACTACTTCTTACTTGAATAAAGTAAACTCCTTTCGCCCAAGTAGAGCAATCGACTTGTACTTTGTTTTCTCCTGCGAGTAAATCCATGCCCGCACTGTAAATCACTTTACCTAGGACATCAAGGATTATAAGATTCGCATCTTTGTTTACTTCACTTGTCATGGCGATGTTGATTAGATCATGCGCTGGGTTTGGATACGTTGAAATGTTTGTGAAACTGTTTTCTGCCACTCTTGTGCAGATTACAGTGCTCATGTTTTCTAGTTTGCTTGCCGCACTCGTTCCGCAACCATTAGATGCTTTCACATTGATGGAGTAGGATGGTTTTGGAATGGATCCATTCAATACATTGATGGTTTTTGTTCCTTGACCACTGGTGATTTGTAAATGCGCAGGAACTGTCCAAATGTAATTAGTAGTACCCGCTACGGCAGCTACATCAAATACATAATTTCCGTTGGTGCAAAGTACTGTCGGACCTGTAATAGTTCCTGGTTTTTCAGGAGCTCCAGTTACACTGAGATTTCTGCTAGCGCCATTTCCACAACTGTTAGAACCATAAACGGAAATGCTTCCATTTACAAATGTTCCCAAGAAATCCACCGTGATGGAGTTGGTGCCTTGTCCACTCGTAATCATAATTCCTGCTGTGGTGCTCCATGTATAGGAAGTTGCACCATTTTGTAGTGGGCAACTATAAGTAACATTGGTTCCACCGCAATTGCCATTTTTTGGACCAGCAATTTGTCCAGGTGCAGAAAGTATACTTCTTGATAATGTTTTAACACGATTTGGACTTGTACCACATCCATTGGATGCACTCACTGTTAAATCGCCGCCAACAAATAATGGATCGAATGAAACCGTAATCACATTGGTTCCTTGTCCACCCGTAATGGTAGCTCCTGTAGGCGCAGTCCAATTGTAACTGTCGGCTCTATATACATTCGCTATGGAATACATTTCTATGTTTCCAGGACATGATTTTGAATTACCCGATATGGTAGATGGTCGAATAGGCGCGATTAGTTGTACAGAAATATTTTTACAACTTGGTGCCGTAATTCCACAACTTGTATTTGCAAATACACAAATATTTCCAACTACACCACTGTGAATGGAAGAGAATGGCCATTTAACTGTGATGGAATTGCTGCCTTGTCCACTTAGAATAGTTGTTCCCGATGGAACCGACCATAAGTATGTACTTGCGCCCGGAATGCTGGCTACACTGTACGTGATGATTTGTCCTGAAGGATTGCAAAGTGAAGCTGGACCTGTTATCGCACCTAATGATGCAGAGGAACCTATGGTAATATCCATCGTTGAAATAGCAGCATCGCAGTTTGGTAAAGCATCCGTGGTTAGTGTTAATGTTACCGTTCCATTGGAGATGTCGTTTGCACCTGGAGTGTAACTAGCATTTAAATCATTCGCATTTGGAGTGAAAGTTCCATCTCCAGAAGAACTCCAAGTACCTGTTGTAGCACCGCCACCAATAGTACCTGATAAACTTGCATTGGTTCCTGTGCAAATATTTTGATCAGCACCCGCATCTGCAGTACTTGGATTCGCACAACCACTACATCCTTCGTCGATGGTTCCATTGCAATTGTCATCCACTGAATTTCCGCAAACTTCAAGTGCCGCGATATTAATATTCGGGTTTTGATCGTCGCAATCGCTATAATCCGAGGTATAGCCAACGGGTTGATAGCATGCTAAAGTTTGAGTGTTTACATTAAGGTCACCAAAACCGTCACCATCTGCATCAGCATTCCAAAATGTTTGTCCATAAATACCTGCATCAGCATCATCAATGTCTCCGTTACAATTATCATCCACAGTGTTGCAAATTTCCAACGCTCCTGGATTGATTGTATTGTTGTTGTCGTTGCAATCTGTTGCATTGGCTACATATCCTAAAGGAGCTCCGTTGCAAGTAGATTGAGAGATGGATGCATCTCCATATCCATCTCCATCTGCATCTGCATAGTAAGTTGTGAAAGTTAATCCATCATCGGTTAAGCCATTGCAGTTGTCGTCGATGTTATTACAAACTTCTGTTGCTCCAGGATTTATTGCATTGTTGTTGTCGTTGCAATCCGTTGCATCTGTTACATATCCTGAAGGAGCTCCGTTGCAAGTAGATTGAGAGATGGAGGCATCTCCATAACCATCACCATCGGCATCTGCATAGTAAGTTGTGAATGTTAAACCATCATCCGTTAAACTGTTGCAGTTATCGTCAATATTATTGCAAACTTCAGTTGCACCTGGATTGATTGTATTGTTGTTGTCGTTGCAATCTGTTGCATTGGCTACATATCCTGAAGGAGCACCGTTGCAAGTAGATTGTGATACAGAGGCATCTCCATAACCATCACCATCGGCATCTGCATAGTAAGTAATGTTGGTAACACCTTCATCAATGGTGCCGTTGCAATTATCATCAATGCTATTGCATAATTCTGGAGCTCCAGGGTAGATGGTATTGTTGTTGTCATTGCAATCTCCAGAAGGACCTACATATCCAGTTGGAGGAGTAGGATTGGTTTGTGTAGTGCTGATCGCAGGATCACCATAACCATCATTGTCATTGTCGAAATAGAAAGTGAAGACCGTACATCCTTCATCAATAGTTCCATTACAGTTGTCATCAATATTATTGCATTGTTCAGCAGCGCCTGGATATACAAAGATGTTTGCATCGTTGCAATCGGTATTGTTTGCTACGTATCCGGATGGTGCATCGCAATCTTGTGTTGTATTTGAAGCGTCACCAAATCCATCCCCATCAACATCCGCATACCAAGTCAACAATGGATCTTCATTCACAACAACACCAGCAGAAGTAGCTGAGCAGTTATTAGCATCCGTAATCGTCACGATATAAGTTCCAGCACTCGAACCAGAAATACTGTGTGAAGATGATCCCGTGGACCATGCATACACATTTGCAACAGCCGTACTCAAGTTAATGGAACTGCCTTGACAAATAGTAATAGGTCCGGCAGGCGTAATGACAGGTGCTGCAGGATTGCTAAATACCGTTACAACAGTATTAGCAGAATAATTTTCGCATCCCGCCGCATTGTAAACAGTAACACTAAATGTTCCATTTGAATTTACTAAAATTGATTGCGTCGTTTCACCATTACTCCATAAATAGGAAGCAGCAGCACTACTGGTTAGTTGAACTGATCCGCCTTGGCAAAAACTGGTCGGACCATTAGGTGTAATCGTTGGAACGGGAGGTGTTGCAAATACTGTGTTGGTTGAAACATTGTTGCATGTTCCACTTGCTCCAAATGAATACGATCTTGCATAGTAAGTTCCAGTAGGTAAATTGCTAAAGGTAGCTGTTGAAGCAACAACTTGTGCAGCGCCATAAGGTAAACTGTTTAGATACAATTGAACTGTATAGGGTGAAAGACCACCTGAAATTCCGTATTCAATGGTTCCTAAACATCCTGGAAGTTGATTGCTTGAATTGATAGCAAACACATTTGCACAGTTTTCGGTATAGGTAGCCGTTAGTTGATAAGCACCAAAGGATCCAAAATAATCTTCAATTTTCAAATAGTATTTTCCTACTGCTAATCCTGTTAAAGGAAGTGTATTATTTTGCGCCAACCAGTTTCCGCTAGCGATCGGTGAAGACGCAGTGTCAGCATATAGTTTGTAAATAATTCCAGGGTAAGAAGTGTTAAAATGATTTTGTTCGATGTTGCAATCTATGGTCATGGCACCAGCACCATCATAGCCAATTACCCACCAATCTACTCCATCATTTTGTAGATTATAGTAGAAATTGATGTGTCCTGTGGATGGTGTATTGGCAGGAAGTAAAGTGGCTAAATTCGCATAATTATTATTTCCAGAAGGTTCAGCAGCATAAACCATCGGTTCGAAGATGCTCGTTAACGTATACGGGGTAAATTCCGAATCGTAATAGGTGTAGATTCTTAAATAATAAGTTCCGGCAGCTAAATCATTTTTAGTTTGTGAAAGGAAGCTAGAGGTATAAGTGCCAAATAAAACGGTGGCTCCATTGTTATCATATAAAGTAGCATATACATTTTGAAAATATTCTGGATCAAGATCGATCGTTAATTTTCCATCAACTGGTAACGTGATCGTATATACGTCGGTGGTATCATCATAATGATTGTAGTAATATCCAATATGTCCAGTGATGGTGGTATTAATAGGAAATGAAATCGCATTGGCAATGTGGTTGTTGGGTTCTACATCATTTGTTAAGTTAGCCGGCGTATGATTTACAACCAACGAGTAAGGAGCAAATTCAGAAGTGTAGTATGTTTTAATTCGAACATAATAAGTGCCTGCTGCTAATCCATCTCTCGTGTACGTTGCCGTGGACGATGTATAAGATCCTGTAAGGTCCGTGACACCATCGTTGTCAAATAATTCAGCATACACATTTTGACCATTATGTGAAGTAATTTTCAGACTGATTAATCCATCTGAAGTAGGAGATACCGCATACCAATCATTAAAATCATCGTATCCATTGTAAGCATATCCAATATGTCCAGTAACGGAATCACCAGGTTGAATAGGGATAGCGGTACCGAATGTATTATTTAATTCTGGATCGTCAGGTACAGTAGGTTGATGCGTTACCACCAATGCATAGGGCGAAAACTCATAGTTGTAATAATTTTTTATACGAATATAATAGGTGCCAGCTGCTACTCCATCTCTAAAATAGGTTGCAGAAGAACTTGTAAAATTACCAGATAGTCCAGTTAAAGTATCACCATCGAATAATTCTGCATAAACATTTTGTCCGTTTAGAGAATTGATTTTAAAGATGATCCTGCCATCTTCGCTGGGTGTCACTTTATACCAATCTATTAAATCATCATATCCATTATAGTAGTATCCTATATGACCATTCGTCGAATCGTTGATGTTTACATTAACTGCATTGATTGCAAAATTGTTGTTCTCTCCAGGTTCGGTCGAATTTACTGGTAAAACCAAATTGGTTTTTAGTATGTAAGAGGTAAACTCATACGTATAATAATTTCGAATTCTAATATAATAGGTACCTGGCAGTAGTCCGTCCTGTGAGTAGGTTGCTGTTGATGATGTAAAATTTCCCGCTAATTTTGTTGCTCCATCACCATCGAATAGTTCAGCATATACATTTTGACCGTTAACACTTGTTATGGTAAAACTAATTTGGCCATCCAAAGTCGTGGTAACCTTCCACCAATCTGTTAAATCATCATAACTATTATGATAATATCCGATATGCCCTGTCACAGAATCGTTTTCTAATGCGCTGCCCGCATTAGTATATACATCATTATTTTCAGGATCATTCGTTATCCCAGTAGCTAAATGCGTTGCCGTTAATGTATAGTTGGGGGCCTCCGCGATATAATAAGCATAAAATTTAATGTAATAGAATCCTTTTGCTAATCCGTCCTTAGAAATAGATGTGCTCGAGCCCGTGTAATTAGATGCAAATAATTCAACGCCCAATGTGTCGTAAATTTGGCAGTAGACAAGCTGCGAATTATTAGAGGTCCAGTTGAGAGTTAATTGTCCATCCTCTGGTATTTCTACTCGGTACCAGTCGATGTCACCACCTACTGTGGCAATTCCAGATTCTGATGCTCCTAAAGAGATCGGATTGGCTAGATTCCATAAGTCGTTGGGTTCGGTTTCTGCTTTTACATAGCTCGATAAAAGCAAGATTAACAGAGTTAGTTTGAAGAGTTTTCTCATGATTTTAGATTTTGATCAAAATTCCATGTAATGTGAATGATCTGCAATAACTCATTTGCGCTATTTGTAAAGGAGTATTATATTTGAACTCCATTCCTATTAAAAATACTACATATGTGTTATAGATCATGAGAACTCAGCTCGTTATCTTTGGTTTTATAGTTTTGAGTTTCATTTGTGCAGATGAAAGGCCGCTGTATGCTCAAACAGCTAGGATTGATCTTGCACGCGAGTTAATCTTGAAGGATGGCGCCAACCCCAGTTTTGATCATATTATTCTGTTGCTTGAAGAGAAAAATTCTTTGCCAGATGACACATTAAAAAAGTATATTCTTCTTGCAGAGTCTGTAATTTCTAAAACAGCCAATCAAACCCAAAAGGATCAAATGGAATATTTTAAAGTATTCTTGATTCAAAAGGAAAATTCATTTGCCTTCTCAAATACATATTGCGACAGCGTCATTCAAAAGTTAAAGAAGGAGGGGCGGGAAGATATTCACTTAATTAAAGTTTTGCATTTGAAAGCATCTTCGTTGGTGAGAAATAGTTGGTATGAAGATGGGATGGCTTGCTATTATGAAAGTTTAAACATTGCTTTAAAATTGAATAATAGTGATTTTAAAGCGGCTTCTAAAATTGGTGTGGGTTGGGTGTATATGGAAATGGGAAATTTGCAAGAGGCGATAAACTGGTTCAGGAATGCAAAAAGTGATATTAGTGATGTAAAGGTGTTAAAAACATTTACGGTTTATTGCAAAATATGGCAGCTACTTTTAATTCTCTTCATCAAAATGATTCCGCTTTATATTATTTGCTTCCCTCCATAGAGTATGCTGAAGAAGTTCAAAATTTGAGATCATTGGCCAATGGCCATGCCATTCATGCAGATATTTTAATTGATTTGAAAAGGATAGAAGAGGCCGAGATGGCTTTAAATAAGGCACTCGATATTCGTAAGAAAATTGGAGATCTCTTTTATGTATTGTCCGACATGTATCAGTTGTCATTGTTCTATTCTAATGTGAAGCAATGTGAAAAGGGAATTCAAGTGGCTAATGAAGGAATTGTATTGGCGACTAAAATTAATTTGTCATCAAAACTGTTATTGCTTCATGAGGCACTTGCATCCAATTATAAAAGTTGTGGAGATAAAGATGGATATATTGCAGAGCTCGAACAAATTGGTCATTTAAAAGATTCAATCAATAAAGTGGTTTCTGCAAATGCAGTGGCAGAGATGTCGGCAAAGTATGAATTGGAGGAGAAGGAACAACAAATTCAGGAGCAGGAATTTTTGTTGACGAAAAGAAACTATATTAATATTGGATCGGTGGTGTTGCTGTTGTTGATGGTTATTATCGGATTGCAATATTTTCGATATTATAAGCATAAACAAAATGTGATGGCTCGATTGGCTGTTGTCAATGCAAGAGATGAAGAGCGGAATAGAATTGCCGCGGAGTTGCATGATAATATTGGAACGCAGTTGGGGTACATCAGTCGGCGCTTGGATTTCGTCAAGGAACACGTGGCGACGTCGGATGGAAATAGCATATTGATGATTGATGAAGTAAATTTGACTACGCGTAAAACCATTGCCGACTTAAGAGAAACGATTTGGGCTTTAAAGAAGGAGAGAATCAATTTGCGTGAACTTTCGGATCGACTAAAGGTCTTTGCGCAAAAGCAATTTTCGACGATAAAGAACATCGATTTAATATTAGAAGAAAATTACGAATCGGATGTTTTGTTTTCGTCGGTCGATTCCTTGAATGTATTCCGCATCATTCAAGAAGGGATTCATAATATCTCACAACATTCGAATGCAACCACAGTGTATCTAAGTTTTAAATCATCTAAAAATGGCAGTTGGACCATTTTGTTAAAAGATAATGGCACTGGATTCGATATCAGTAAAAGACCGGTCAATCACTTTGGACTTGAGCATATGGAACATAGAGCGAAAGAGATCGCTGCGACTTTAGTCATTGAAAGTAATAAAGAGAATGGAACTTTAATTTCCTTAAGCTCCACGAAGGGGGTTTAGCTAGGTTAATTTATGCTTAGAGTTAAAATAGTACATATGTAGTATTGTTATGAAAATATATAAAATACAATTTTGATGACTCTATCTGTTAATATGCCAGTTCGTATCGCTATCGTCGACGATAAACCACAAAATAGAATTTCACTATCTGAAGAGCTAGGGAATTCGGCGAATTTGAATGTGGTTATGGTTGCACGCAATGGCGTGGATTTTTTAGAACAGATGAAATTAATCGATGTTTCCAATCTTCCTCAAGTGGTTTTGATGGATATTGAAATGCCCGAGATGGATGGTATTGCTGCGGTAATGCAATCACGAGTATTGTATCCTGAAGTATATTTTTTGATGCTTACTATTTTTGATGACGAGGATAAAATCTTTGAAGCCATTCGTTGCGGCGCCAACGGATATTTATTAAAAGATGAGAATGCCAGTGTGATCGAGGATTACATTATTCAAATGATGGAAGTGGGCGGTGTGCCCATGAGTCCATCCATTGCAAGAAAGGCAATGAATATGTTGATTGGAAAGAAAAGTGTGGTGCCGGTTCCCAGTTCAAATGATTCAACAACCAACACCGATCTCAGCGAAAGAGAGCTGGAAGTGTTGCAGTTATTAGTAAAAGGCTATGACTATAAAATTATTGCCGAAAAATTATTCTTAAGTAGCCATACCGTCCGAAAACACATCGCCAATATTTATGCAAAGTTGCATGTAACCTCGAAAGCACAAGCCATTAATTTAGTGCATAAGAAACGGTGGTTTGAGGTTTGAGCGGGATTTTAAGTAGATGTTTTATTTTAGATTTCAAGTAAGAATGGCTGTATTTTCATCTTTTAAGATTTAGTGCCCTACCCGGCTCTTTCGCGGGAAGCTTCATGGTATTATTGTAATTTAATTGGTCATTTACTTTAAAGCAAGAAATGATGATTTTTAGGTGCTTTTGCCCACATATAGATGTGGGAACTTTGTATTACCTTTATTCTTTAATTTGGCACCCAATGGACTGAATTAATAGAATTGTTTAATAGGTAGTTTATGGATCGTATTCGTGTAATTATATTTGAAGACAATCAGGATTTCGTAGACAGCATGAGTGAACTTATTCGTAGTGCGGAAGGGATCGAATTGGTTGGTGTATTTCATAATTGCAAAAACGTAGTAAAGAATGTTCAGCATCTCCAACCCGATGTAGTCTTAATGGATATTGATATGCCTGTAGAAAATGGTTTGCAAGGCCTACGAAAACTTAGACAGGAAGGGAATGAAGTCAATGTATTAATGTTAACCGTTTTTGATGACAACGATCGGGTTTTTCAATCCATTTGTTTTGGAGCCAGTGGTTATATTTTGAAAAACACCTCTCCTGAAAGAATATTATCTGCTATTCGTGAAGCATATTCAGGTGGTGCTCCAATGACTCCTTCCGTTGCTAAACAGGTTCTAAAATTATTTTCACAACCCTTTCAGAACTCTGTCGAAATGCAATCACTCACGCCTCGCGAACATGACGTACTTTCGCTTTTAGTTCGCGGTTATAGTTATAAGATGGCTGCAGGTGAAATGGAAATCGGAATCGAAACCTTAAGGTATCATATTAAAAACATATACTCTAAACTGCATGTTAATTCAAAAAGTGAGGCGGTAGCAAAAGCAATACAGAATAAATTAGTTTAAAAACAGTTTGTAAACCCAGATTTTAACAACTTCTAATATTTAAATGATTTATACTTTTCATCCACCAACTTCAAAGATGAAATACATTGTTGCGCTGGTCATTACTTTAACTTTTCCTGTACTGTTTGTCACTCCAGCAATTCATCATTGCAAGTATGGCAAGATGCAACACTTCATGATACAATACGCCAACAAGCATTATTTGATTATACCTGGGTTCTGATGATTAATAATCCCGACAGTGCTTTAGGATATGGAAAAAAACTATTGGACTTTTCAGTGAAATCAAGAAGTAAGAAGTATGAAGCTAAATCATCCTTACTAATAGGGATGTCACTTTTAGAGAAGAGCAATTACGAGGAGGCCGAGCGACAATTTAATAAAAGCATTCTCATTTCAAAAGCTATTCATGATAAAACGACAGAGGCAATGGCTTACTGTCAGCTAGCTGGTTCATTTTACAGAAGAGGAGAATTATCACAATCATTTATTAACATTAATAAAAGTTTAAAATTAGCAGAAGCTTCAAAAGATAATCAAGTGTTGGCATGGGCCCACAATGCTATTGGATGTATATATATGGACAAGAATGAACTTGTTCAGGCACGTGATCATTTTTCGAAATCCCTTTCAGCTGCAATGCTTGCCAAGGATACAAGCTGCATGGCCGTTACGATGGGGAATACAGGCAATACTTATGATCATGATGAAATTAAGCAAATGGAATGCTATGAGCTATCTTTAAAATGGACAAGGCTCATAAATAATAAAAAGATGGAAGGATTTGTTCTTCGATCTATTGGCAACCGATATAGTACTTTGAATCAATTTGACAGTGCTATTTATTATTATAATTTATCATTGGAAAAGGCCATTGAAATAACCGATAAATATCAGGAATCACTTTCCTATGGTTATTTAGGAACTGCTTATGTGGAATCCGGCAATCCACAAAAAGCGGTTCAGATGCTTTACAAAAGCTTAGAGGCAAATAAAATGGTTGGGGATTTATTCTCATACAGTGAAATATATAAATACTTGTATCAGGCTTATAAATTGATGGGAAATACTCATAAAGCGTTAGCGGCTCATGAATTATTTATGCTGTACCAGGATTCATCTTCAAATGAAGAAATAACAAAACTAATAACTCAAAAAGATAATGAAATTAAGTATCAGCGTGAACAGGAGAAATTGAAATCTAAACAGGAGAAATTAAATTTAGTAAATGAGCAAGAGATACAAAAACATAAAATTATTAGAAATTCATTTATTGCAGGATCCATTCTGTTGATGTTACTGATTGTTGTATTAGTCAACCGCAATAAACTAAAGCGCACTGTGGAAATTGAAAAGATGCGCTCTCGTTTATCGCGTGACTTGCATGACGATATTGGAAGTACTTTAAGTAGTATTAACATTTTAAGCCGGACTGCACAAAAAGATTTACATCAATCTGGAGATGAAAAAACAAAAGCATCGTTCGAGAAAATAAATGAGCGCAGTCAAAGATTGTTAGATAATATGAGTGATATAATCTGGAATATTAATCCTGAAAATGACAGTATTGAAGAAGTAATGAGTCGTATGAGAGAATATGCAACCACCCTTTTAGAAGCAAAAAGCATTGATTATACTTTTAACTTCCCAAAAGAAAGAATGGATTGCAAACTCAGCATGGATGTTAAAAACAACCTCTATCTTATATTTAAAGAAGCAGTAAATAATCTTTCAAAGTATTCTGAGGCAAATAATGCAGTATTGTCGTTGGTATTTGATGAAAAATTTATTCATCTAAATATAGAAGATAATGGTGTAGGATTTAGAGTGGAGGAAATTAAACACCGAGGCGGCTTACAAAATATGCAACACCGTGCGGAAGAAATTAAAGGCAAAATTAGTGTAATTTCTTCACCGAATAACGGAACAAAAATAGAGTTAACCATGCCGCGATATTGTTAAACTTGTTACTAGAACTCCGAATATTATGAAAAAAATTAGCATCTTATTAGTTGTATTATTTTTTCAGCAAGCCTCTTTTGCACAAGATCGGCACTTGATTGACTCTATTTTTACCGGTTTAAATGTGAAGGAGAACGATACGAATAAGGTGAAGACGTTTAACCTTCTTGCTTATGATTATTTGGGTAAGGATCCGAACACGTCAATTTATTTTAGCAAAGAAGCGCTGAAACTGTCAGAAAAATTGAATTATGGAATGGGTATGACCGAGGCGTTTTTACAAATGAGTTCCGGTAATATAAACATTGGAAAATACGAAGAAGCCTTGAAGAATTGTAATGAGGCATTGAAGATAGTAGAGCAATTACTTAGTTCAGAAAATCATGCTTTAAGGCCATCACTTTTACAGCAGAAAGCATTGCTATTACAAAATATAGGTATTGTTTATTGGCATCAAACCAATTATTCTGAATCTTTAATTAATCATTATGCTTCTTTAAAAATAAGAGAAGAAATTAAGGACAAACAAGGCATCGCATTGTCTTTAAACAATATTGGAATTATATATACTGAACTTTATAATTATCCTGAAGCATTGAAAAAGTATTTTGCCGCATTAAAAATTCGAGAGGAAATTGGAGATAAGGGAAACATGGCTGCGTCTTACGTTAACATTGGAATTATTTATGCTGAGCGAGGTGATTTTGGTGAAGGGATAAAGTATTTTTCATCTGCCTTGAAAATATTCGAAGGGTTCGGGGATAAAGTAAATACTGCTTATACTTTAAATAATATTGGATCACTTTATAATGCTCAAAATAACACTGCCGAAGCTCTTAAAAACTATTCATCGGCATTAAAGATACAAGAAGAAGTCGGGGATAAACGTGGTATTGCATCAACATTGGAGAATATGGGAATTATTTATTCAATGCTAGGTAATCACCCTGAAGCTTTGAAGAATTTATTTGCATCAGCGAAAAGTAAAGAAGAAATGGGTGATAAGGCAGGCCTTGCAATAACCTATAATAACATTGGTAATGTTTATATGCTGAAGAAAGATGCAAAGGAGGCATATCACTATCTTAATTTGGGCTTGTCGGTGGCTAAGGAAATTAATGATTTTGAAGCGTTAAATTACAATTATTTAAGTTTATCAGAATTAGATAGTACAGAAGGAAATTATAAGCAAGCACTTCATCATTATATTTTGTATGTATCCTTCCGTGATAGCTTGTACAATGAAGAAAATACAAGAAAATTAGTTCAACAGCAATTGCAATTTGATTTTAGTAAAAGGGAAGCAATTGCTAAGGTAGAACAGGAAAAAAAGGATGGGATTGTTCAACAACAGCTCCAAGAGCAAAAAGTAATTCGCAATTCTTTTATTGCCGGTTCCATTTTATTACTCCTTCTCCTTTTTTTGATCATCAATCGGAACAAGTTAAAACGCACTGTTGAAATGGAGCGAATGCGGAGTAGGTTGAGCCGCGATTTACATGATGATATTGGAAGCACATTGAGTAGTATCAATATTTTGAGCCATACAGCGCAAAGTAATCTCACCTCTACATTGGATGAAAAGGTGAGATTGTCATTGGAAAAAATTAGTGAAAGAAGTCAAAGGTTATTGGACAGTATGAGTGATATCATTTGGAACATTAATCCAGGAAACGATACTATTGAGGAAGTAATGAGTCGAATGGTTGAATATGGGACTACTATACTCGAAGCCAAAAATATTGATTATTCATTTAATTTCCCTAGAGATAGAGTGGATTGCAAGTTGAGTATGGAAATAAAAAATAATATGTACTTGATTTTTAAAGAAGCAGTGAATAATCTTTCTAAATATTCAGGCGCCACTATAGCGAATTTGTCACTCATTTTTGATGATAAAACCATTCTTTTGAAAATTGAAGACAATGGTATTGGGTTTAATCAATTTGAAATTAGTCACCAAGGTGGCTTACGCAATATGCAACATAGGGCTGAAGAAATTAAAGGCGAAATTAAAATACTTTCTTCACTAAATGGCGGGACGAAAATTGAGCTGACCATGCCGCGTTATTGTTAATCCTTATTATTAATCTTAATAGAAATAAAGAAATTGCAAGGTGATTGAATTGTATTTTCGCTTGAAATTAAATCTTTAACCATCGATTGTATTTTTGTTTGAATGACACTTATAGATGTTTATCCTCAGTATGAAAACAAAATTCAAGGAAATGTTTGAACCGATTAACGGGTTCATTTTATAAGCGGTTTTTTCTTTAAATTTTCATTTTGCCCCCCTTTTTATGTGGGTGCAAGCAACATGGCTAGATGTTAACATTGTAGTATAATTTATAAGTAGAAACAGTTTATACTACCATTATAACATCAAAAAAAAACTAGCTATGAAATTAAAAGCACTCTTCACTTCAGTTTTAGTCATTGCAGGACTCCTCAATGCAAACAAATTATTAGCACAAAGTTGGAATGTTTCCGGAAACGCCGGAACAAATCCAACCAATGAGTTTATAGGAACCACGGATGCAAAAGATCTAAAGATTCGAACTAATAATGCAGTTCGGATGACCTTTCGTAGTACAGGAAAGGTTGGAATTGGTACTTCGTCTCCTTCAGCCTTGTTTCAAGTTCAGAAAAGCACACTTTCCGATGTGCTGATAAGATCAACCGGTGCAGGCGCTCAACTTTCTGTTGATCTGGCTGCAAATGGATACGAAGCTATAACGAAGTACATGCAAACTGGAGTACCCCAATGGAAGACAGGATTAACTGTCAATGGAGCAGGAGCACCTGATTTTGTTATTGCAAATGAAATAAATGCTACCGATGCTTTAAAAATTTCAAGTAGTAATAATTTTGTAACTCTTCCTACAGGGTATTTAACCTTAGGAACTACAACTGCAAGTACCATTAGTAATTCTGGCGCTGATTTAAAGTTAACTTCTCATGCTCCAGTAGGAGGTACCCCTGGGTAATATACTACTGAATTATACAACAGGATTGTTCAGCAGTGGAAATGTAGCTATCGGTACGAACGATGCATCATTAGGAAAGTTTGTTACGCAAGGTGCAGTTGGAAATACAATTGCTCTTTTCAGAAGATCAAGTTCCAGCGCAGGAGTTTCGCTTATCGGCGACGCGCCAGGCGTATATTTTAATATGTATTATAACGGCGGACAAAAAGCGATGACACCAGGTTATGGGTCTCAAATTTATTTAGATAAAAATACAGGAATCATGGGCTTCGGTGTTACAACAACATCGGCTACTTCATCTGGTGGTACATTAGCATCTGGAAATGCCTTGTTGATTAATTCATTGGGGAATGTGGGTATAAACCAAGTCAACGGTCCCAGTACATTGGATGTAACGTTAAAATCGGGAACCTCGGCAACCGCAAGTTTTTGGGGGACTAATTCAGGTTTTGCATCTCACTTTTGCTATGGCGCTAATGAAGATACCTATATCCGCGGTGGCAAAACTAGCTCAAATATTATCATAGCAGATTTAACGAACAACGTTGGAATTGGTACTGCAAATCCAATATATAAATTAGATGTCTGTGGTACCATGCGTGCAAAGGAAGTGCGTGTTGCAACGGGATGGTGTGACTATGTGTTTGCTGACGATTATAAATTACCAACGTTAAGTGATGTCGAAGCTTTTATTAAGGTTAATAAGCATCTTCCAGAAGTAACTCCTGGCGCAATCATTGAAAGTGAAGGGTTAGAAATTGGCAAAACATCAGCTCAAATGATTAAGAAAATTGAAGAATTGACATTGTACGTAATTGAGTTGCAAAAGCAGGTTGATGAGTTAAAGAAAAACATTAAATAGTTTTTTGAATATGATTTTAGTTTAAAATAACATTCACTAAAAACTATTGATATGAAAAAAATAGAAAGCGAAAATAAAGTCATAAATACTTTTTTGATGCGAATGTCCCTCCTTATTATGCTATTTGTATTTATGGCAAATTGCTTGTGCGCTGAAAGTGTTGGTGAAGAAAAAGCAAATCAAGTTGCTGTTAATTTCTTACAGTCTACAACGGGATTAACTGGATTAAAAGCAATTCTTAATTATAAGCAAATTGAACCTGATGGAGCCATTGATTTTTATGTTTTTAATTTTGACTCCCCTAATGCTTTTGTGATAGTAACAGGAGATGATATTTTTCAACCTGTTATTGCTTACTCTACTGAATCTGTTTTTGATGTCAGCAATGTTAACCAATTTGGGGTTAGCGATTGGATAAGTGATGTTCAAAATCAAATGAGGGAAGCATTAAAAAGTAATATAAAAGCTGAACCAAGAATTGCAGCATTGTGGTTTGCTTATATAAGTGGTTCTCCAATTGCTAATCCCCAAGCAGTCGCAGTGACTCCTTTGTTAACTACAACATGGGATCAATCACAGGACATTAGCGGGAGTCCACATTATAATTCATTATGTCCATTCAATAATAATGCAAACGCACGTTCTCTTGCTGGATGTGTAGCTACTGCTATGGCACAAATTATGAAATATTGGAACCAGCCGGCTTTTGGTTTGGGTAGTCATTCCTATAACTGTGTTAATTCATTGAGTGGATACAATTATGGATTGCAATCAGCAAATTTTGGTGCCACTGCTTATGATTGGGCTAACATGCCAAATAGCGTAACTTCTACAAGTACGAATGCTATTGATATTTTGTTGTATCACTGTGGTGTTGCAGTTGAAATGGAATATGGTCTTAACCTTTCTCCTGAAACGGGAAGTGGTTCTACTACAATCGGAAGTTCGCCCAGGCACTTGCAGCCTATGTAAATTATTTTGGTTATCGAAATACTATTCAAGGAGTTTACGCATCAAATTATACATCGATGGCTTGGGTTAACTTATTGAAAAGTGAGTTAGATGCAAAGAGGGCCGACGCAATATCGTGGACAAGGCCCATCCGGAGGTCATTCGTGGGTTTGCGATGGATATGATGCTAATAACTTGATGCACATGAATTGGGGCTGGGGCGGAAGTAATAATGGATATTTTAATGTAGCCAATCTAAATCCAAGTGATACCAATTTCAATACTAGTCAAGGTGCAATAATTGGCATTTGGCCAGGTAATCTCTCAAATTGTAACGCAAATTATACTTTATCAGGTAATCAAACCCAAAGTTATATTTGGCAGGCATATGACTATATTACCTCGAGTATTACGATACAAAGTAATTTGCAAACCACATATTCTGCCGCTAATCAAATCATTCTTACTCCTGGCTTTATTGCAAATCTTAACACAAATTTCCTGGCAACAATTCAACCTTGTTTAACTCATAGAATAGGTAATGATGTTGCACAAGGAGAAGCATTAAGTAATTCGGGCAATAATATTTTAATTTTTCCAAACCCTGGATCTAGTATGATTTCAATAAAATTAGTGATGCATCTTCAAAAACCAGATTCAAAATTTACAATAGCACCATGCAATTGATTAAATCTTTAGATTTTGAAAGTGGTATTGAAAATTATCTTGCAATTGACGATTTGAGTGATGGTATTTATTTTATTGACGCACAAACAGACGAGCAATCCTATAGAACAAAGTTTGTGGTAAGTCGGTAACTATGATTAATCTTTCAACGACAGTTCTCGTTTAAAATATTTTAATACATCAATCAAAATGAAACAAAAAAGAAAATTTCCAATAGTTAATTTTATACTGACGCTTCTTGCCATTATTATTTCCACACCCCATTTATTAGAGGCACAGGTTGATTCTGCAAGGTTGCGTCAACATGCGGAAACAATGAGCAAGGCATATGATGAAGGCAATCGAGTTAAGAAGCAACTCATGGAGGAAGGGAAGTGGAGTATGTTGAATACTTCTTCAGCCATAAAGTTTAGACCACCGCTAGTAGCACGGCCAGGTAATTATGAATATGAGTATTATAAAATTCTTACGGTTCCTACCCACGCTGATCCAAACTGGCCTGTACTTGATTTTGTTTGTAGTCAATATCATACCTTGCAGGGTCAAACGGGCACTACATTTGTCTATTTAGAACCAACTGATAAGTATGTCAATAATTCAACTGCAAATGTGGTCGCTGCATCAAGTGGAGTAATCGTCAGTAAACAAGATGGAATCAATGATAACCTTTGTCTTAATAATAGTGCAACCGGAAACTATATTGCTTTGGAGCACTCCAATGGTATTCGATCCTATTATTATCAGTTGCATGTAGGTAGTCTTACTCAAAAACCGATTGGAAGTTTTGTAAATGAGGGTGAGGCAATAGGTACTCCTGGTTTATTTGATGGACCTGGAGTTACGCATGCTGGAACTGGTGCTTTTGTTTTTGAATTAAGAGATCAGAGCAATAATGTGGTGGATCCTTTTCATACAGGTAATTACTGCTTTGACGATGGTATTTCATTATGGCAAGATTCTACCTACATGCGTTGGAAAGTTCTTGAAGGTAGAATGACGAAGTTGCGAGTAAGGAAAAATAGTAACCAAACGGTAGAAGGCTGTGGATATCTTGCAAATAGTTATTCCCAACATTACAACCCCGGTGATTTAATTAGGGTTCATTATGATGCCAATTGGATGTCGTATAATGATTCTGTGCTAATAAATATTTATAATCCAATTGGAGTACCTATAGTAACTCCGTTTGGATGGAGTCCTATATGGAATGGAGCATACACCAATGGTGACAAATCACATAGTACAGTCTTGCCAACAAGTGGTATCATGATACCCGGCACCTATACAGTCGTTGCTCAATTATTTACAGATTATGATTCTTATGCTTCAGTCAAGCAAACGTTAGTAACTTATTTTACGGTTGGATGTGTATCAACTTATACACTTTCGTCAAGTGTGAATGGAGAATACGGTAGGATTGCTGGTAGTAACATTTATAGTACACAGCAATGCAACAGTAATTCACGTGTAAAATATATTGCAGGTAATGAAATCATATTGCAGCCAGGTTTCAATGCGTACAATGGAAGTCATGTAATGATTTATACAGAGCCATGCGTAGTGCCCCCTCGTTTAAGTGATGAAGATGTTACCTCATTTGTAAAGGAAGAAGAGAAAATAGTAATTGCTCCAAATCCAGCCCGCGATTTCATAACAGTAAAAATTGTTGAATGTAATTCAACAGCAATTTATAAAATTTACAACAGCACATTTCAATTGGTTAAAGTGTTGAATATTGAAAATGCATCCGAGCAAATCATATCATTATCAGAGTTTGAAAATGGAATTTATTTTATCGATGCACAAGTAGGCAACCAAAGTTACAAGGCGAAGTTTGTTGTGAATCGATAGTTGCATTTTGTAGATAAAATGGAATTTGTTTTGATACCAATTGCATTAACGGCATTCTAACCTTATTTAAGAATCCTTTTTTAGATTTTCAAAGAGATAAAACATATAAGATAAGGCGCATTTCAATGCGCCCTTAAAGAATTACCCTCTAAACCTTATCGCGCCACCATAAAATTGGATGAAATCCAATTTTATGGTGGCGCGATAATTAAAATCGAACAATAAATAAAATCAAATAAAGAATATTTGATTTTACCATCGTAAACAAAAAAATTCAACCAAGAGAATCTTCTTTTTATGATAAATTCTTTATCATCGCATAAAGCATCCTTGAAATTTCATCTGCTTGAAGTATTATATCTTCAAATTCATTTTATTTAATACACCTGTTTCAGCTAAAATATCTGCAATAGCAACACATTCCATAGCTGATGCCCGAGAAGTAGTGAAATAGTTTCTTCTGTCGGCTCTTGAAAATTTACCAGAACCTTCTGCAATGTTTAGCGGTACGCTAAAAGAAGCCCTTCCTAATTGGTCTTTGACATATTGATCAAGCGGACGTGTTAGAATTACATCTTTACATGTTAAATGAAATAGTTTTGCTTTTTTGTAAACTTCAAGTTTTTGAAAGTCGAACATATTATTATAGTTTTAGAAAAAGGGTTTATAGAATTACTATTTATAGGTAGTGAAAAATGAAATTTTACGTTACAATGGAGATTTCGCAGAATTGGAATTATCCTTTAGAGCGAGCGAAGAAACAGTGCGACAACCAGCGCTCTCGCGCTATTATACTACGTTTTACGATATAGTCGGAGATTTCGTAGAAATAGAAATCTTCTTAGAAATGAGAGCGAGAGTGAAGAAAAATAGTGCGAATAACATGCTCCGGCACTGTTTCTCCCTCTGTTTTGTACCTGAGCCGGAATACAATAATTGGGAATCAATTACTTGCAGATACCTCCTTTTCCCATTCTTAATATTGATATTTCAATAATAAAAGAGCTTTTGTTTGGAAATTAAAAGTAAGTAAAAAAGCAAAATTTGTTAAAGTAAATGTTAAAGTAAAATCAATTTTCACATTTTTTGATGCTGGGAAATGACAGCAAACTATGAGTACAAATTTCAACCTATGGGTTAATAATAGGGCCCCGCGCCGAAGGATGGAACCTTCGACATCTATATCCGTAATACAAGACCGCAGGCATAAAAGCTTGAAAACCGGAATTACTATCAGCAGCTTCATCTGATTTTAATCCGAAAGAAAATCCTGAAAATACCGGATACGCGGCGGTCAGGCTCTGTTAAGAAGCAGAATGATGAACTCGCCAAGTACAGCTAGAGCTCGATTAGCTAAATTATAGAAACCTCAGAAGAAGAAGCAAGTTCCCAAGTAAGGAAAACATTGTTCATTCCTATAAAAAGGCGTTACTTCTGCTGATTACTTGCCTTTCTAAGAAAGGTTTATTTCCAAGATTTCAAGCTGCTGGAAGTTACCGATCGGTAAAAGATAATAATCAGTTATTAAACAAGTTAACCGAATTTAATGGTGAAGGAAAGCCATTACCATTTGATATGATAAATGTTTTCCTTTCTAAAGGATTGCCGAATTTAAAAAAGGACCTACAAAAATACCATCTATGGAGCATTTTAAGAATTTCAAAGCTACTTTCAACCAAGCTATTGCAGAAGATTTGATTAGTATTGATGATTCCCTTTATAAAATTCAAAGTAAAGCAGGGTAGTTACCCATAAGCAGAAATTAACACTAGAGGAAATTCAAAGACTCGGAAAGCATTGAGCTTGAGCCGGGTACACTACAGCGGAATGCGCTGAATTGTTTTCGTTTTCATTCTATTGGGAGGTGTGTGCGGGCGGGGGGATTTGATCACAATGTGATGGAATAACATTGATAACGGACATCTCAGCTATGTAATGGCGAAGACTAAGGATGATGATCTTTTGGAAAATCGGTTCCATTAATACCGGAGGCATTAGAAATATTGAAGCATTATAAAAAAGTTGGCCAGCCCCGCACTACTGATTTCATTTTTGGATTATTGGATAACAAGCTTTCCATCATTTATCGACTATGATAAGGATAAGGAAGCGGCAGGAAAATGATTTTTGATAAGATAGCCAGCCGGAAGTGCGATGCTGAATAAACACCTCTGAAGGTTTTAGCATTGATGGCGGAGACGACGAAGCCTCTGAGCTTCCATATTGCCCGGCATTCCTTCGCACAAATAGTGAAATTAATCAGGAAATTAATCCGAAGACATTACAAACCATTTTAGGGCATAAGAAATTATAATACTACTGAAAAGGCTACATCAAGACAATGAGTAAAGTAAGGCGGTTGATGATGCAATGCTGAAAATTTTGGTTCAACAAATTGGGGATTTTCATGAGTAATGATTATCAACCCGCAAGCTGAGTTACTGAAGGAAATTTTAGGTTATTCTAACTTTAGAAAATGAAATGAAATTAATAATGAAGCTTTATTTAATAAAGTAAAAGATACTCTTAAGAGGCAGACTTTAAAATATTATCAGGAATTTGGGGGCTTGGCTTACAGCTTCATAATCTTATTAAGGCACTAGGTAGTGTTAAGTCTATTGGATCAAATATTGAATATTTGAAAATTAAAAGAATTTAGATTACGATTCTTTATTGCAATCTGCATTAGAAATAGGTTTAAAAGAAGTAGTTATTTATGATAAATGTTTCAATAAAGTACTCATTTAAATCAACAAGTTATGTTCAATTAGAATATATCTCTGTAGGTTGTTAATCAAAGAAGAGAAACAAGGAGTTTAGTCACAGCCAAATCTTAGTAAAATTAATTCAAAGGGAAAAAAAGAAAAGTCTGGGGAAGATTGGGATGGAGAAGGCACATGGCTAGAGAGTACTCAAAAAATTTTTCAAGTTTAATTTTGTATTCAAACATTCAATAAGAAAAAAATGAGTAATGACCCAATTTATAGGAAAATTATTTATGATTTTCTTTGATAAAGCAGATTTCTTTACGGGCAATGAAGTCTTTGTTAAAGCATCAGTTAAAAAGTTGCTTAAAGTTTACTTCGAAGAAAAGTTGAATTGTTAGATTTAAAATAGAACCTTAGCTTCATTTTTCATAGCAAAGGGTTCTATTTTCAGTTGGCTTCTATTTGTTGTTTTACATCCAACAACATAATCAACAATTCAACTTAAGAAAGCAATTTAATCACACTTGAAGAACTGAGCATCTTACAAAATGATGTTGCAGAAATCAAAACTATGCTTCAGAAGAAGCACCAAGATCAATTCCGGGAAACATGGATAGAAAGTAAGAAGGTTCCTGATCTTATTGGGAGTCAGCCCAAAGACATTTTAAAATTGGCGGGATAAAGGGTAGTTCCTTTTTAGTCAGTTGGGATCGAAGACGAGTTTAAAGCTGGAGGACATTAATGCACTTCTAGAAAGCAACACTGGTTCCTAACGTAAAATAACGGGGGCTATGCAAGAAAAATCCATCTTATCAATGACCTACCAGCTAAAGCCCGAACTAAACACCAAGCTACTATTTTAAAGAAGGCGATTCCGGGATATTACCTAAGCGCATTTGCATCACGCCTTCTCGAATTTGCCCCGATAAAAGGGAAGCCGAAACAGAAGCGCCGGACAAATGAAAGCAACATTTAGGCGATAAATGAAGAATCAGTTCATACAAAATGGGAAGGGGTCAATTCATAGTACCATCTTTGCACCCCTATCCACGCGCCTGCCATCATTGGAACAGGGGACGGGTAAGGTCACTCAGGATTTTACTTTTACCTTTGAAGCTGGGTGGATGAATGGCGGGAAATCATTGGTGGGCGATCTATACGGGGTGAAAGGGTTATTAAACATTTCAGCAGATCATTAATGACTTAATTGAAAAAAGCCCTGACCATAAGGGAAGGGGCTTCGCGGAATGACATCCATCTACTGAATGACATGAACAAAAATAATAAAGTTGTGGCATTGTTGTATAAATCCATCAGCCATGAAGAAACAAAAGGAAAGGTACTTCTGCAATTCCCTTTATTTTTAATGCGGGATTTATTGACTGACAAGGAAAAAGCTATAAATTCAATATTTACCTTCGGAATCTATAGGTTTTCATGTAATTTGAGTTATTCGATGGTAGACACAGCGCGCTTTCCGAAATGCCAATTTATTGTTGTTAGTCGCGATTATTCCGGATTGCAAAAGGAAATAAAATCTTTAAAAGTAAAACCATCGGAAAGAATGATGAATTTTTTAGCGGCGGCCGAATTGAAGCAGATGATGAAATTGTCGAACTGCTGGAGGCCTTTGCAAGCTAAACCGAAGTTAAAGGAGTTGGCAATAGAATTTTATCGTAATATCAGGCGCGCGAATTTCTGAATTTAAAACGAATCCTAAACATGGCAATAGCTAGTCCTTGAATCACGCCAAAGAGATTGATAAGATGATAAAGGCAAATGAACTCATGCCAATGGCCAATAAAAGCCACTTGTTCAACTTTCGGGATCATCCGAAGATCGAATACGAGCTCAATCCACCCGCAGCATTTACAGCCATTAAATCCATCATAGGAAAGAATGCCTAATGCTAAAACCAATAAACAGCATATACCATGGGTGGATGCTGGGATACTGAAGCATCAAAACTATTCCGGAAAATCTACGGAAAACCCGTGAAGTTTTTAAGAAGTATTCTAATCGTTACCATTTTGATAAATTGCTAGATGATTTTACAGCCATGTTGGAATGTTGTAATTTATTCGCACCAAATGCGCGGGTTGTGTATCGCCATCCAACAAGATTACCCGGAATGAATTAGCAGTAATGGCCGAAGCTAATAAGAGAAAAGTCAAAAGTTGAAAGCATTGAAGAAGCTAAACATTTTAGTCAATGCTTATGCTAAAATCATTACAGCAGCTTAAATAAGAAACAATCACAATTTTAGGCTGCAAAAACTACCGCGATCAGCACAATGTTAGTCAGGAATGCATCCAGCTATTGACTAAATCAATCTACCAATTACAGCAGCTTAAATAATATTTCTAATAAAGGTTTCAGTAAAGGTTTCAATAAAAATGGAAGATAGAAGTTCACATCAAATAAATTTGATGGCGCATTAAAGTTAAAAAACATGAGAAAAGAAGAAAAGAAAATTTCCGCAGGGTTGTCGCTGCTGGATAAATGATAGGGCATTAGTTGAAAAGCTAATCCGTAAAAAGAAGATCACGATGGATGATATAAAAAATTGGCCAGCCAAAAGAATTGATATGCTCTATCATATCGCAAGTAAAGAGTTGTCCGAATCCAATTTTCAGAATTATGAGGCCATTGCATTGAAGTATTATCATGTTTCGCCCGATGATGCTAAGAATCAAATATGGGATTCAAACGCCAAATAAAATTTTCTCGGCATTGAAGACAGCATCCGGGATTCCGGAATATTTCCAACAAAGACAGCTCTATCTAACAAAACCGGACTTTCCTTGCAATACCATCCAGCAGCATCTAGATTGCCATGCGGATAGTCAGCAGCAAAGTATCATCAGGAATCCCGCCAATTTATTGAAATGGGACCCATTAAGTTCATTTGAATAATGCAGGCGCATCGGGGCAATAAGCAAAAAGCTGCTGCGCTACTTTACGGAAGCAACCGGGATGATCTGACAGCATCGGCCTCCACGGATTCAGTGCATTCCGCCTCATCCCATTTGTACAGATCAATGGAACTACCATAAACCAAACTTTTATCAACCAAATTACCTGCGAAATCTTAGGCCAGTTTGAAAGCCTGATTATGGAGGTGCAAAAGAAAGATTTCATTGCCAATACAAAGCCAAATGAGGCCGAAAGTTAAATTCTATGCTATTTGACAAATTTGAATTAATTAGTTAAAATTTCAATAAGGGGAATGGACATGAAGCATCTTTTTATCAATTATTCTTGTTTTCTATTGATGCAAAATGTCAAGACATCAGTAAAAATGATGCTTTGGAAAAGAAAAGTAGAACTAGAAGCAAAAACAATCTTGTTAAAAGATTCCATCGCTTATATTGTGTTATCCATCGCATCAATCAAATTAGGAAGAAGTATTGATGTTGTTAAGCAAGGTGGCATTAATACTTATTGTACAGATTTAGCTAAGTTGAAAGATCAACCGAATCCATTGGGCACTCAAATTTTTGAAGTTAAAACTAGGAGGCAAATTAGTGTATTGGATTATATAGATGGATACTTTGGTGTTAAAGTCGACACGATTTTTGGCTATATGAATGAACTTTGGGTTGAAAAGATAGTGCTATTATAAACTCTGTGAAACTAAAAATGAAGAGCGACAAAGGGGGTGGATTTAGCATCGGAAAAGGAAAGAGTAAAAAACAAAGGGCGAGGCTGATGAACTAGAGAAAGGTTTTATATTGGAAGTATGGGAAAACTACTTATGAAAGACTTCGTAAAGGTGAATATTATTAGAAAATGACAGATGATATGGCACTTATTTCTGCATGCCAGCTAAACAAAATCGAACTATTGGGCGGTGGGGCGTACATGAACAATGGGTTTATAGTGTTTACGATAGGCTTTATCTTTACTTTGAAAATGGGGTGTTAACTTCCTATCAAGACTTTACAACTTCCGATTGGTTCAATTTTAATTATTTTGTCATAGGTAGATTAAAATATAAGTAGGCTTTGCGCTTCTATTAATTCACCTACTAAAATTTTTTATTTTATAGTCGATATGTGCTTTGATTTGAATTTCGGGATTCTGTTCATAAAGCTCTATTGCTTTTAAATCTTCTTGACCTCTTCAAAATATCTTTTATCAATTTCGTAATTATGAAGTTGCTATTTTATTCGATTCCAAAATAGTCATCAATTTTTTAACAGTTTCTAGTACTTCCCTTAGAAACTTCCAGCGCCAATGATTCTTTTCGAAATACGCTCCTCCCAATGGACTTTGTATTCATTAGTTTCTTGAAGCTAAGTTGTACCGTATCAACTATATTAAAAGATATTATCTCAAAGTTAGTTTGATCAGAAACAATAATTGATATTTTGATTTAAAAACAACAATTGCTTTCTCTTCTGGTGTTTCAGTACAGCCAGCAAAATGAAGATGAAATAATTAGTAGCCTTTTCATTGGTTTAAAATTAGGAAAATAATACAAAATCAATGTTGATGCTCAAAATACAATCTTCGGTCAATTGTTCAAGTAGTGTTAAAGTAAGAAGGGCGAATATCACCCCTTTACTCATAATAGGCTAAAAATGTAAGGGGTTTACATTGAACTAAACCTTACTCCATCTACGTACCCGGGAGCCGGAGTCGAACCGGCATGCCAGTGAAGGCACAGGTGTTTGAGACCAGCGCGCCTACCAATTCCGCCATCCGGGCAATTTATAATTTGAAAAAGGAAAATCTCAGAAATCTAAGAACTTACGATTCTGCTGCTTGAACCGGAGGCAAAATACACCTTTTTCGACAATCAGTAAGCAAAAGTATAAAACTCTTCATTTTTCAAATAATCTATTTGTTAAATTCATTTTGATAAACGCGCATAATTTTAGCGTTTCTTTGCAGCTTTATAAGAAGGAAAACCATGGCTAGGCAAGTAAAAATATTCTCAGGTACTTCATCAAAATATCTTGCGGAGCAAATCGCGGACTGTTACGGTTTCGCTGGGTGATGGGAAAGTAGCTCGATTTAGTGATGGTGAATTCCTTTTCCTTCATTTGATGAAAGTGTTCGTGGATGGGATGTTTTTATCATTCAAAGTACTTTCTCTTCTACCGATAATTTGTTTTGTCTGCTCCTCTCATCGATGGCAAAAGAGCTTCAGCTCATTATATTACTGCTGTTATCCCTTATTTTGGATATGCACGTAGCGATCTTAAAGACAAGCCAAAGTGGCCATTGCTTCTAAGAAAACAACCTCATTGGTTGCTGCAGGAGTAACTTGAATTATGACCATGGATCTTCATGCTCCACAAATTCAAGGCTTTTTTGATGTTCCTGCTGATCAGCATGGACGCTTCTGCCATCTTCGTTCCGTATATTAAGAGTTTGAATCTTCCGAATACATATTTGTGTTCCTGATAAGGGCGGTGTAATACAGAGCTCGTTCTTATGCCTCACACTTCAGCGCCGATATGTCAGTAATCGATAAACACCGTAAACGTAAGCGAACGGAAATTGAAGTGACGTGCACTGGTGATAAAGTCGGGTCACCATTGTATCCTCGTTGATGATATCGTGGACATCGGCGGAATGTTAGTCCAAAGCAGCAAGCATGCTTATCGATCACAAAAGCAAGCGTTCGGGCATTCTGTACGCATCCTGTCCTGAGCGGGAAAAGCTTATGAGCGAATTGCCGATTCACACCTTACCGAACTGGTAGTTTGTGACATTATTCCTCTCGTAAAACCAAGTACTCAAAATTAAACAATTACCAACAGCAGCATTATTCGCAAAAGCTATTCAAAGAGTGTACTCAAAGTGAGTCTATTAGTTCACTTTTTGTAAAAGGAGCATAATACAATTATTAGCAATGAAAACGATTGAAATTCAAGGTTTAAAAAGGTCTGACTTGACCAAACAATCACTAAAAGCACTTCGTATCGATGAACAAGTGCCATGTGTACTTTACGGTGGAGGAACCTGTTCATTCGTCTTTGGCTCAGTTCAAAGGATCATTTATACTCCAAACGTGTATATCGTGAAAGTAATGGTTGATGGAAAAGATTATTCTTGTGTTATGCAAGATATTCAATTTCACCCAGTTAATGACATCATTCAACACGTTGACTTCTTTTTGGAAATTAATGATAATAACCCAGTTAGTAATCAATGTTCCTACTAGTTACCGGTGCTTCTGAAGGTGTTAAACAAGGTGGAAAACTAGTGACCAAAGTGCGTCGCTTGAAAGTGAAAGCTTTGCCTAAGCAACTTCGTGATTTTATTGAATTGGATATTACCCCACTTAAAATTGGTGGTACTATTCGTGTTCGTGATCTTAAGTCGAAAGGTGTTGAGTTTTAGATTCACCATCGAATGAAGTAATTGCGGTACGCACTACTCGTAATGTAGCTGCTGCAGAGACTACTACGACAAGAAATAATAATCGATAACCATCCTAGGAACCTCCATACCAAGGTTCCTTTCGGTGTTTGAACAAAGGTGCAGTCTTGAATATCTTACGTTGGATTAGGAAACATTGGTTTGGAATATATCCGGTCGCGCCATAATATTGGTTTTGACGTAAGAGGCTGCTGCACATTCTCTCTTGGAGCTACTTTTAAAACGATAAAAAGTATGGTTGGTCAGCCCGTCATAGCGAAGGTCACTGTTTTTGATAAACCAACTAATTTTTATGAATTTAAGTGGAGAAGCTGTAAGGCATTGGGTCACTTCATTAAAAATCTCGCTAAAACCTGTTAATTGTATCTGATGACCTGGCCTTATTGTTCTTGGTTCACTTTGCCGAAGCCTTCCTGCAGCCGCAGGTCATATAATGGACATCAAATATCGAATGTCTTCAAACCGACCAGTTTGCTCGACTTCGATTCGGAATCGGAAGTGATTTCGCGAAAGGCCGTCAATCGGATTATGTGCTGGGAAAGTGGACCACAGAAGGAGCCCATCTCCCAGAAATATTGAATAACTGCTTGATATCGTGAAAAGCTTCGCCACCTTAGGTATATACACAGCCCACTATGAATTTATTCTAATAATAGCAATGTGAAGCTATTTGTAACGTACATGGTATCTAAAACCTCAGGCTCGAAAATATTTTACTCTCTACCATTCTCTCCAGCTTTTTAGCGCTGACTATATCGCCTTCCATCGCTCTCAAAATAATTTTAGCGATCTAAGAACTTCACAAACCAAAAGAAATCATTTTCGTTGTATCCAATGCCAACGGATGGTGTATTGCATCCTAATTTAGTAAATTAATAACGGAAGAGCCATCGATTTCCAGTTTATGATACATTGGAAATTTAGCAGAGCATGTAAATAATCGATCGTGAGAATTCTACTACTTTTAATATTAATCTTACAGGAAAAAAAGCAGGTTTTATTTCGTCAAAGTTCAAACAAACACAGAAAGCTTTTCTCGTCGAATCACAGCCATAACAAATTGTATTAAAAACGGCTACTTCTATGAAGCAGCCGTTTTTTATTTGAGTAAAATGGAAGAGAGTTCTTCCCAAGTATTGGCTGCTTAACCAGTCTTAGTAGCGATACCTTCGTTACTGATGAAACGAATAAAGTAAACTCCTTTTGCTAACGACTGCGGATCAATATTTGAAGATACCAAATTGTTCATTTCGTTCTTTGAATACTACCTGACCCACCCTGTTAAGAATTTCAACATTGATGTTTCTGTGCAACAGAACTGTTCTTAATTGTGATTGCATCAGAAACTGGATTCTGATATACTGAGAAATCTTTCGTATTGATTTCGTTGATGCCCGTAGTAAGTGCATTCTGCCAGCGAGGGAATAATCACCAATAGCACTGCTGAAACCATTCAGCAAAACATAGTAATTAGTCCCACCAAGTAATGCAATGGTATCAGCCCATGGTGTT
>JADJMG010000031.1 GCA_016709725.1 Bacteroidota bacterium | reverse complement strand
CTTTCGGTCTGGGAATATAGGCCCGGATTTGAGTTCGTTTACAGGAGTGTGAACACTTCCTACGCTTACTCCTTCTCGAAATGAATTAACATCCTAGTTTAAACCAAGGAAATTTTTCGATCAGTCTCAGCCATCCAACACGCTGCGAATTTAGATATTTATGATATTAAAGGCAGACAAGTTCTATGAAGGAAGATGGAATGGTAAAAGACAGGAGTATCAACTTGATTTCCCCCACGGGATGTATTTGCCAGAATCAAACCGGAAAAACCTCGACGTAAAAAAATTCATCATACAAAAAAATTAATATTACCTATGGAAAAAATGATCACGGGTGAGTACTGCTGCAATGTCTTATTGAAAAGTTTGGAAGGCTTAAATTCTCCTCAGCATACTTACACTATGGTATTTCTACTTCGGATGATTGGCATGCACCCAAGGCAGAAAATGATTTACAGGTAGGAAAGAAAAGTACAATTCCAATGGCAGCAAAAGACGGCAGTTTTAGTTTCGATTTAATTGGTGAGTATATAAATATTAAAGAGAATGAATACATCGAGTACAACCTCGAAGACGGAAGAAATGTACAAATCACCTTTGAAGTTGCCGATCACAAAGTATTCGTCACCTGAATCCTTTGAACCTGAAATGAAAATCCAGAAGAAATGCAGCGCGACGGATGGCAAGCGATTTTAGATAATTTTAAAAAGCATGTTGAACAGATTTAGAAACAATACCCGTTGTTATCGAAATTATCGGTTGCAATTTACAATAAACAGTTTTTCTTACTGAAAAGTCAAGAACAGATACATCTTCTTCGTATCCCCTTGCCTATTTGCAATGATAGTACCAAAGTCATTAATGCTTAGCCCTCACATTTTAGGTTCAGCATCCGACTACTCTTGCAACAGAACAATTAGTCGCATATTGTTTTTTTTCTCATAGTTTTCAACCTATGCGTTTATAAAATCTATTACGTCACGTCCTGCATAAGTCGTCAAAGTTTTTTGCCATACATTTATTGTTTAAGGTGAAAATTTTGTCTTTTGTGTTAAACAACTAAGTTTTTTTAACATTCTGAAAAATATTTTTAGCTACATGAAAAGTACTGAATTATTCCATTTTAATCATTTTTTTAGTACCTACAACATTACCAATATTTACTTGATAGAAATACACACCATTTGATAAGTCAAGTCCGTTAAACACAATCTCATAATCGCCAACACTTTTAGTTTCATTTACTAGAGTTTTTAATACATTCCCATTAGCATCAAATATTATTATGTTGACTAATGTGGCATTCTCTGGAACATTATATTTAATTGTTGTTGTTTGATTAAACGGATTAGGATAATTTGAGGCTTGTATTTTATTACCATCAAGCTCATTCACTATTGTAGTTCCATTTAATCCATATAGATACCAACTGTAATTAGAACCCATATTTCCCAGAAACAAAATCTCATATTTCCATTACCGTCAACATCAGTTAATGAAGGCAAAGAAATGCCTGTAAAGTTGGTTATTTGGCCATCCAAATTCCCATTTTGTCCATCCACTATAAAAATACTATAGATTCCTCCAGCCCAACTTAACATTACAATTTCTTTTCCCGGGTCGGTATCGGTATTTTGTACACCTAAAACAGTATAATTTCCTGAACCCGCAGAAGGCATAGAGACATTGTTCCAAATTTGATTATACTGTGCTTTTACATTGCTTTGAATGAAAGCAAATAGCATAAGAATTAAGAAGAATTTTGTTGTTTTCATATTATTAATTTTATAAGATTTTACTTACCAAACATTTCAGCTTTGTCTCGCTATTTGAGAGAGGTTGCCACTGAATTGTTATTATCGCGATTGACTTTTACCGCTCACCATAAAAATAGAGAATAAACCCAATAAATGAAATTGAACAATTGAAAAAAAAATGTGGTCAAATAGCATATGTTTCTTTTACATTTCACTAAACAAAAACATATTACAAATTGCATCATTAAAATATTGATAATAAGCATGGATAATATCGATCGCGAAGCATCTAAACGAAACGATTATCCTTTTTCAAATAGGGAATCGAGCCTTTACAAATTAGTTTATCTTGGTTTAGATTGAATTAATTGTGAAATATGCTCTCTGCTTTTCATCGCCTTAATTTTCATTTCAGCTTGAACGGCAAGTTTTCTTGACTTAAATTCTTTCGAATATAGAAGCTACCAATCCTTTACCTTTTTCGTTGCTTTACTTCCTGAATTGCAGTGACGATACAACCTATCAATAAGGTTTGCTTTATATCCAATATAATATTGGTCAATTGATATTGAATAAATGATATATACATAAAACATATTTTATAAAATTAATACTCCAGAAAAATCTGGAGTAGGTGTTGGTTATATTAATAAGTAGTGGAGAATATCGGAGTCGAACCGATGACCTCTTGCATGCCATGAAGTATTATTTTACTAGTTGATCTTAGCTGTTTGTATGTATTTATTAGTAGTTCAATGTATTGTAAAATATTATTACCTTTGATCTTCGTATATAAAAGGGTTATTAGGTATAAATGTTTCACTAATGTTTCACTATGGCTACAATTAAACTAGTTTTAAGAAAGGATCAAGTTCGTACTGATGGCAGTTGTCAGTTGACATTAAGAGTTGTTAAGGATCGTTTAAAAAAGGAAATAGCACTTAAATACTGGATTCGTCCAGAGGATTGGGATTCTGTCAAAGAGTCGCCTAAGAAGAGTGCAAGAGCTTTTTATGATTTGCGCTCTTATTGTGAAAAAATTAAAAGTAATGCCTTCGAAGTTCTACTAGATTATAAGAAAGCTGAAAAGCCATTTACTATAAAAGAACTAGCTGAACATTTAATTCCTAAGGAAAAATAAATAAGACAACAGTTTTTGAGTTTTTGGAAGAACATATTCAGCGTAAAAAATCTCAAAGGTAATATTGGAACTGCGAGTGTATTTAAATCTGCATACAATCAATTCAAATCATTTAGAGAAGGTGAAGATTTAGAATTTCATGACTTAACACCCACCTATTTATTAACCTATGAATCTTGGTTGTTAAGCAAAGGGGAATATGCTTAATAGTGTATTTAATTATTTAAGAACATTCAAAACGTTAATTAATGAAGCTAAGAAATATGAATTAATTTCGAAAGAAGTTGATCCTTTTTCTTCCATTACATTTCCAAAATATAGAAAGGAGAAAACAAAAAAGAGAGCGTTAACATTGGATCAAATAAGAGCTATTGAAAAACATGAAACGAAATATGGATCATTCACAGACTTAGCTAAAGACATATTCCTAGTTAGTTATTATTGCAGAGGAATAAATTTCAATGATTTAATTTTGCTAAAGCTTAAAAACATTAAAATAATCAACTCAGCTACACTCGAACAAAACAAAAGACACCTTTGTATTAGAGTTGATTCCGAAAGCTAAAATTATTTTGATAAGTATATTGAAAGCATGCCTTCGAATGAAGATTATATTTTCCCAATTTTAAAAATCGATATTCATAAAAACTCCAATTCAGATATTAAATAGAAGAGTGAAAAGTTTTAAAATACGTTAATACTTGTTTAGGGAAATTTCAGAAGAACTTGAATTCCTGAAAAATTCACCACCTATGCAGCACGTCATTCTTTTGCAACGATTTCTTATCATCAGGGAAAATCATTATCCTTAATAAGTCAAGCACTAGGGCATAAAGGAGAATTGATTACAGAAACCTATTTAAAACAATTTGAAAATAAACAACTTGATCAAGCTTTTTGTGATTTGTAAATTATGGATAAAGAATATTCTTATTTTAATTATGAAGGGGTAGAATACCCTTTTTGTGTAATTATTGTGACTAAATACAAATTATTCACTTGGGAAGAGTTTAAATTGGTTCGAGAGTGTTTTGGCACGGACTTATCTGAGTTGGATGCAGTTTTAACTTGGTACCCTAATCCAGTTATTCGATTAAAAGTTCTTTATTTCATGAAGTATGAATTCGAAATTAGGTTTTATTCTAAAGAAGATAACGAAAAGTATAGAGAAGTATTTAAGAAACTAATATTTAAATTAGATGACTTAATTTTCAATGATCGGATTAATCACAAAGTAGTTTTTGAGGATCAAAATCTTTTACAATTTTCAGATTTATTCATAGATAAGTTAAAAGCAGAGCAAGTTAAAGAAGGATTAATCGAAAATAACTATCTAGTAAATTCAGAGGGTAGAATGGAATGGAGGACTTTAGATCGTCAATCAGGAATTGAAGTAGTTGCGTTGTTCAAATATTTGACTGATAAAAATTTATTGAAGATTGAGTACAAAAATGATTTTAAAACTTTTATGCTCATAAGCAAATTGCTTTTAAATGTGGATAGGAATCTTCGGACTTTTCAAAGAATGAATGATTACAACACAACAGAGAAATCTAAGATGTATAATTTTTTGAGCTTAAAACTTGGATTAATTTAAAATTTTACTAGTTGATTTTAAGTGTTTTCGTATGTCATGACATGAATGACATTCACACGCTGAATATTGATGTTTTTTTACAGGAAAATCAATGCAAGATGAGTTTAAACTTAGTTCAGATACCAAAAGAAGAACTGGAAGGTCTAATTAGAAAGACTGTTTTCAGAAGAACTTTTAAAACATGTTTTAAAAGGGAATGAAAGCGAAAAAGAAAAATTTGACTATTCGAAGCAGCCGAATACTTGAATTTATCATTTCATACGCTATACATATACAAGAAATGGACGTATTCCATTTCATAAACCAGGCAAAAATATTATTTTCAATAGAGTTGAATTGGATAAATGGATCAGTGAAAGATGAAAAAGAAAACACTCGAGATCACTATTCTAAATTTCTTGGAGAAATGGAATGGACATATTTTTGCAACATGTACAACTGGCTATGAATTGACATTGAAATCAGCACGTCGAGTAATGGAAAGATTTCATTTCGAAATAACAAAGTACTGTAAATGTACTTTGTTTTGGGTTGCTGAAAAGTATAAAGCTGAAGGATGGTTTTCATACTCATGCACTTATTAATGTTCCTGAGCATTGTCCCTATGATTTGATAATTCAGCTTTGGCAAAAAGTAACTGGTGGCAAAAGTGAAACAAGTGGCAAAGAATTAGATTAGAAAGTTACCAACCTGATAAAGGGGCGTCTAATTATTGCACCAAATATTTACTGAAAGAAGTTGCTGACTGGGATATTTTGAGAAAGCGAGTTCGCATTGCAAATATTACAAGAGTTCAGGCAAATAAAAAGAAGTTGAAAAGACATAAATTTAAAAAGTCTGGTAAAGATTTTACTGTTATAACAAACATAGTTTGGAAATAATTTAGCAAACTAAATAAGTGCATTTAAAGAAGTTTCAAGGTGCGATTGGAAACCTGCCTTGAAATCGGGTTGAACCGATGTTAAAGGGGCTGAAAAGCCCCTTTATTTTAATACTTCAGCATCGGGGAACCCGATCCAGAGTTTCCCCCGAACGGTATGCCGTTCGGAAACAAGGCACACCGAGGGGAGTACCTTGTATACCCTCGGTGTGTCCTTATCTAACAATTACTTTTTTAAATTTTCCAATGTGCTTTATAAATTGAGGTTAAATTTTCGAATTAAAACAACTAGAATCGACTAATGAAATATTTCAATTATCCGTATTTTTGAAAATTACACCTTTGTCTATACCAAATATTTTATAATCAATTATATATGAATTATAAAAGATCGCTTTTAGATGTTTTTCAATGGCTTTTTCGTTGGTTTTTAGATATGTTTTTCTTGCTCTCTCTTTTCAGTATAAGATTAGCTATTCAAGAGGAAAACAACATAATATATTAACTTTAGTGTATTATTTCATTAATCGTCCTATTCAAAATTTAAAGAGCTTTATTCTCTTTTTCATGCATTTTATTGGTATTTTTATTTGCTAATTAAAGTCGATGCGATTTTTACTTAACTAACAACTAATATATAAAGACTCTTTCAAATTTTATTTGGTAAGAATTACTAATTCCTATGAATTCAGAAAAATTATACAATGTATTAGAGGGATTTAATTTTGACTTATTGCTTCAACCTGAATTTAAAGAAGATTCAGTTAGGGAAGAGATTATTGTTCCAATTATAAAAGGACTGGGATATACTGCTAACTTACCAAATCAAATTATACGTAGTCGAAAATTATTACATCCATTTGTTTCTATTGGAAGTCAACGTAAACCAATTCATATAATTCCCGATTACTTATTTGAAGTAAATGGTAAGCCAGCATGGATTCTTGACGCAAAATCACCATTAGAAAAAATAACAAATTCAAATCATACAGAGCAAGCATATTCTTATGCAATACACAGTGAAGTTAGGGTTAAGTATTATGCATTGTGTAACGGTTTAGAATTTGTATTGTATAATATAGAAGAAGTAAAGCCAATGATTCACATTCCGTTGACAGCTTTGCCAATTAATTGGGATACATTGAAAAAGTGTTTAGCTCCCGAAAATGTATTGAGTAGTAATCCTTTTCATTTAGCCAAAGATTTAGGATTACATTTAAAAAGATTAGGCTTCGATTCGTTTAAAAGTTTAATCTTCCCTAAAACACCAATTGATCACATTACTCAATTGGAAGATCTAATGTTCACAACTTCTACTGGTTTGACATTACACAATGACGAATTCGTAGTCACATTTGATTTTGATATTGAAATATTGAATCAGCTTCATGGGAAAATTCCAGAAGAAGTAATCAAAAAACTTTTAGAAAGAAAACCCGGAGAGCACAAACAAGTTAGGTTTACAGATAGAATATATTACGTAAATATTGATTGTAACATAGGCGAAAATCTAGCAGAAAACGACAAGGAAATTTTCTACCATTAACAATTAATACTATTTCATGATGAAATCAATGCCTAAACCATAATGTTCATCAACTCAAAATAAATATATGAAATTAAACGATTCAATCTACAAATTTTTATTTGAAAAAAAAAATAGTTCTAATATTCTTGACTTTTGCTTTTATAATTTTTAACGAAGCTTTAGAAAAATTCTAACAGAAACAATCGTACGCTATGGATTGAGCTTTGTAAAATCAAACTTGTACAATGACTCAATTTTTCTAATTCTAATCATAGCAACGCTGATTTTCAACATAAAAGAATGAGGAATTACATCCCCTCTATCAATATAATTATTATACTATATATATCAAGTGTTATATATTTTGTATATAGATTTTATGACGATGAATGGATTTTTACTGCATTTTCGTGTTGTCCGCACTTTATGTATTTTGACTCAATATTTATTATTTCAGCCTTAAATTCTCTACCCTTAATTTTTAGAAAGAAAAAAAGACATGAAACTAAAATCGGATTCTTCAGTGATGAACCTGTTTTAGGAGCCAATGAAGATGAACTTGGATATAGTACTTATGCAAATTTGTTAGCTTCAAAAATAAATGAAAGTAATTTTACTAAATCTTTGCAATAGGCATTAATGGTGCGTGGGGCTCAGGTAAAACTTCATTTATTAATCTGTTAAAAAGCAAATTGAAAAAAGAAGATTTAGTGGAAATAAATTTTAATCCTTGGAATAGTAATTCACCTAATGCAATTATTCAAGACTTTTTTGATACACTTCAAGAAGGAATTAGACCATTCCACTCTTCCCTTTCGAGACTTTTAGCTTCATATTCAAAAAAATTAGTTAAATTAAATGACAATAAAACTACTCAAGCTATACTAACTTCTATCAATACTTTATTTGGTGATGACTCATTAAACAAACTATATGACGAAATCAACATATCTCTTAATAAAATAGATAATAAAATAATAGTTTACATTGATGATTTGGATCGACTTGATAAAGATGAAATAGTTGAAGTAATAAGACTAATAAGAAATACCGCGAATTTCCACAACACTTATTTTATTGTTAGTTATGACCGAGCTTATGTCGTAAATGCTTTGAAAATGCACTCTTCATATTCAGAGTATCAATATTTGGAAAAGATTTTTCAAATTGAAGTGACCTTGCCATATTAAAAAAAATCGTACTAAAAACTAAATTAGTTGAGAAATTGAAGGAAGTATTTCCACTAAAATTTCACAAAGAAATAGAATCTAGTATTTTAAGTTTGTCAACCACAAATTCAATTTTTTAGGTATCTGGCTCGAATCAATGAGGGATGTCACTAGGTTATCAAATTCATTATTACTAAACTTAAATTCACTTTTAGGCGAGGTCGATTTTCTTGACTTACTAAAGCTGGAGATGCTCCGAATAAAATATCCAACTGTATACGAGTTGCTCTATAAAAAACCCATGTATTTCTTAAAAGCACAGTAAGAAATAATTCCAACTTTGCAAAATATGAATTGATTGAAATCAATAGTGAGGCTAGAAAAGAAACCTTTTCAATTATCACTAAAATGCAAGAAACAGTACTTGAAAATTATTTAAAGAAAAATTATGAGTCACTTGCTATTCCAAGCCATGAAATCGAAAAGGTTTATGCTTTAATAGATAATATTTTCGCCATTGGCAGAACTTATCGATTCAATGACAGAACTCATTTATCAGTTGTTTATCCTAGTAAGTTCGAAAGATATTTTTCATATTATCTTTTAAATGATAGACTTTCTGAAATTGAATTTAGCAAAGCAAGAGAATTAGATTTAAGTGGTTTTACTAGTAAGATTAACGAGTGGGTTCAAAGAAATCTAGAATTAGAAGTTAGAGACATATTCCTTAGAATAAAGGACTTTGACAATCAACTAGATTTCGAAAAGATTATTCAAGCAATTTTTCATTTTGCAAATTCCAAATCGCTCATTCGCAATTATAATTCCGAACATATTATTGGCTATGATTTTGAGGATCTAATTAGCAAGATATTATTATTTGAATCCAAATATAGCAATAGCCCTCCTTTTAAGTGACCTTCCAACTTTATAAAATCACTTTTTGAAAATGCTCAGTTCCCATTTTATTTTGAAGCCGCATTAATTAGTCATATAAAGAAGAGTAATTATAATTTTGTATTAAAGGAAAATGAATTACAAAGTCTAGTAATTGGATATATTCAAAGATATTGTGAAACTAGCACAGAGTTTAACAATGGAATTTGGCCATTATTCCATGATGCAAAACTTATAATATCAGAAAGAATTGAAAATGGAACATCTAATCGACGAGAGGAAATATCTATTGAGGCTGTTACTATTATAAAGAATTTCATTTTGGAAAAAGATTTAAATGGATTTCTATTATTTATGATAAGAAGGGAACAGTCAGACTTGGATAATTTTGTAGTAAGCAAAGCTGTCTTATCAATATTCTCAGAATGGACAGAGTTTGAAAAGATATTGAATGATCAGGACGAAAGTAAATGGTTGTACTTAGGAGAATTTAAAGAATTCTATAAATTATTTAAAGAATTAAAACACAACCAATCTGTCAATTTTAAATTTAAAACAATAAATTTAAATTTAAAAGAATTAACCGGCTATGCAAAATACTTATCTTTAAATACCACAAATGAAAGACAAATTGAATGAGCATGAGGCACTCAAGAAAAAGCCACGAAAGGAAACACCTTCAGTAAAGCCGGTGCATCAGCCTAAAGAATTTTTAGAACAGGAGCAACAAACAAATGGACCACCCACAACTACAGCAGATCACAGACCGGTATTCTAAGATCAAGGAAGGCAAGGCCGGCCATTAGATGAAGGGTATTGTATGTTGGATGGATGCGATGTTTTATGAAGAAAGACTGAGGGAAAAGTTGAAGGTATATCTTGGAATTACTTAAGAAGGCAAGAAAGAGTTACGTGTATGTTTAGAGAGTGAAGGAGCGAACTTTTGTGTTAGATTAAAATACAAGTTGACAGTAGTTGTTGATGAAATCTGAAAGGGTTTGAAGAAGTTATTATTAGACTTATCCAGGAGCCGAAGGCAAAGTTGTATCGTACACAAATTGTAACTCACTTAAATAGTGCCAGTAAAAATCAAAAGGAGTTATGGTGGACTTGAAGCTTGTTTACAAGGCAGACACTAAAGAGTTAGCTTAGACCAACCTTGATGCATTGGATGTAAATGGGGTAACAAATATCCAATTGTAACAAATTCATGGCGCAACTACCGGTATGTAATTTTTAAATATACGAGCGATATCAAGGTGATCTATACAAATACTATTGGGATTCCACCGACAAGGCGCAAAGTAACCAAGAACAAAACAGCATCACTCAGATAGGCCGAAACTCATGGCCCAACGCACATCAGTAAAAATGGACACTCCATCAAAACAGCCGGAGTCTCGCAATTATCCATATATTGGTGATCGACCAAATTGAAAAAATTGAGGATGTGCCGGCGGCGGCTCATGCAAAATGATGACTTTATATTATAAATACAAATCAATCTAATTATAAAGCCATCATCTTGAGCAAAATTAAATAGCACAGTTAATTTACACTCCTCGGAAATGGAAATTAACTATCAAGTTCCCTTTGATAATTCGTTGATTTTATTTCCTTTAAATTATTTTCTAGCATGGTGATTTTTTTTAAAACACTCTCCCTTCTTAACACTAAATTTTCTAAATCAATCTGAAAATAAAAATTGTTTTGATGCAAGAAATACACAACTTTACTTTTTATATTACTACTAAAATTTTCCAAGGTTCCATAAGTAATAAATGCAAAAAATGAATATAAAAGCAAAGTTTGATTAACAGCTATAGTTATCGATATTATATTTTTTGTATAAATAAATAGTAACAAAAATTAAATCCCCCAACAACTATTCTAGCAAATAAAAAGAACTTTGATTTTTACTAAGGAGCTCCCTCATTCTCGTGACAGTATTCAATTTTTTCTTCTAATGATTGAATTTCTTTTAGTTTTTCATGTTCAATATTGGTTGTTTACCATCAGTATTTTCTTGATTGTTTTTTCACTTGTCTCAGAATTCCAAAACCATCCAAATAATAAGATTATTAAAACGATTACAATTGACGTAGACATCGTTTATTCTTTGCCTTTACCCACGACAGACTTATTTAATCACCACCAAAATTAATAGTTTCTACTATAAACCATACAAATGGATTAAAAATTGTTTCACTAATGTTTCACTAAACTAAAAAACTTAAAAACAATCTATCTAAATGTTGATTATCAGTGAGAATATCGGAGTCGAACTGATGACCTCTTGCATGCCATGCAAACGCTCTAGCCAACTGAGCTAATTCCCCATTAATTTATTTGAGCAATGATACTGAACCATTGACCTTCCCAACAAGTCGAGACGCTCTAGCCTCCCGATAGCTATCGGGATGAGCTAATTCCCCTTAATTCTGAATGCGTTTAAAGAAGTGCAAATCTATACCATTTTTAGTTACCATTGAGTTTCAATCTCACCAAACTTTAAGGGAATGCCAGCTTATGTAAGTTGGAATGATAGGAATTTTTCATTTTTTTTAAAGTTTCCATTTATTAGTATTGAAACATCCAATTTTTATCCTGAATTTTAACGCTACATTGTAGTTCAAACACAACCCAATTAACCCAAAACAAAATGAAAAAGGCTTTAATCGGTCATTAAAATCACGTTGATTTTAATGTGTCTCCTACCCTTCGCCAACGCCTCAGCTCAAACAAATTGTCAGACACCAATTGCAGATCCAGCCTCCAACATTACTTCCACTTCTGCCATGTTAACCTGGACAATACCTGGTGGAAGTCTCGCTCCAAGTTTTAATTTAATCTATAGAAAGCTAATACCGGCAGGAAGTCCATGGGTGAATATTGTGGGCATCGGACCTTTCTATCCCTTGTCGAATCTTACTCCGGCAACTCCCTATGAATTTCAAGTTTCCCAATCTTGTGTAAATCCAAATGGTACGGTTTCTATAAGTACCCCTTCGAATATTGTTTTATTTACAACCCAACCTGCTGCTAGCAACTGCCTTACTCCCATTGGACTATCAACTACGAACATTGCGACCACCAGCGCATTGTTAAGTTGGCAACCAGCTGCAAATAGCCTTTCTTATAATGTAAGATACCGCATTGTGAATACTGCTATCTGGACCGTTTTAGCAGGACCTAATACTACCCGTCAGCTTAGCAATTTATTACCATCCAGTACCTACGAGTGGCAGGTTCAATCAAACTGTTCCAATACTCCGAACACATCAGTAAGCCCGTATAGCACTTCTATTTTCTTTTCTACATTACCCAACTCAGTTGGTTGCATGTGCTTATAGCAGTTACAGAATCTAATATCACCAACACATCTGCTTTACTTAGCTGGAATTTAACAGGAGCTTCCTTGTTTCGTATTCGTTATAAATTAAACACAAGCTCTACCTGGCTATTTAAATCAAGTAATACTAATTCAAAACGATAAGCGGATTAGTTTCAGGTAGTATTTATACCTGGCAGGTGAGAAGTATTTGTATTGATTCCAGTGGCGTTTCAGTAAAAAGCCCTTGGTCAGCAGCACGAACATTTACTACTTTAGCTCCTACCACTTGTCCGGCTCCACAAGGATTATCGGTGGGGAATATTTTTGCTACTACCGCATACGCTGTATGGAGTCCGGCTGTCGGGGCATCCAACTATCAGATAGTTTATAGAAATACTTCTCCGGGTGCTCCCGACTCAACCTGGATTGTTATTTCAACACCATTAACAAACATAGCTATTCCAAACTTAACGCCGGGTTCACTATATGAATGTAAGGTTCGATCAAATTGTAATCCTTCACCCAACACCGTTGTTTTGGGACCTTGGTCAGCAACTCTTACATTTTCAACACCGGTTTTAATTTTTGTTTTCCCTAATCCAGTTTCGGAACAAGTCACATTCAATGTTACTTCTAAAGAAAACGACATCGCTAAATTGCAAGTTTATGATTTTATGGGAAATCCTGTTCGTGAATTAAACTCGGAACGTTAACATTGGCGAAAATAGTTTGAACCTCGATGTAACCCAATTAAACAATGGAATTTACACGTATCAATTTACCCAAGGAATTCAAACTTCAAGAGGCAAATTCATTGTAAAACATTAAAAATTAGAGACTAAAAAATCCTGTTGTAATTAAAAATTGCAGCAGGATTTTAATTGATTTTTCTCTTTTTAATGAAATGGAGTTTGGAAGATTGCAATTTTGAAAAAAGGAAACTCCTTACTCCCCTCCATTTTTATAGATAAAAATAATTTGGTAGATGGTCTAGATATTTCTGGAAGGTCAAAAATTCGACTCAGACGTTCTTCATATTAAGTACCACATCATTATTTCAGAATACAAGCATATTTATTCCTTTACAAAACGACGACAAAGTGTTTTTAGCTCAGTAAACACATCATTAACAACAAAGTAAAACCGTACATAAATCTTTTACCATTTCCTCATCTTATTATTTTATTAAAGTCATTATTGGATTAAACTTACTATTTTTAAGTTTTGTAATTAACCACTATTTGCTTAATACATATTCAAACCATGAAAACAAAGTTGAAATCGAACTATATAATTGTAATCTTAATTTTCTTCTGTTCTACAGCATTTGCCCAATGGGAAAGAACCCTTGGACCTAATTACGGGGGAGTAAATTCAATGGCTTTTCAAGCGCCCTATTTATTTGCTGCTACACCAACGGGCCTCTTTAGAACTTCAGACAATGGGTTAAACTGGAAAGAAGTACATGGACTTCCTGAAAACACCATCAATGGCTTAGCTGTAAAAGGGAATAAAATATTTGCGGCCTGTTATTACAGTGGATTATATGTTTCAAATGATTTTGGTGCTACTTGGGAAAAAGCGGGAACTGAAATACCAGTTGGAGGGAAAACAGGTGTTACTCCTACCATTCCTTATTATAAATTATATTCCACACCAAACTATATATACTGTTGTATAGGCGGATTCAACAATAGAATTTTTCGCTCATCGGATGATGGTAAATCAGGGCAATTATTTTTTCTAATCAATATGTGAATGACATGATCCAGGATGGTGACACGATCCTCATCAACAACTCTACCAATACTACCATTTCGATCAATAATGGAGCATCATTCACTGCGGTTACTGGACTGAGTCCAGGAGTGAACAACAAAGTTTATCTTGGAAAAATAAATAACACCTGGGTGGGTGCGTTACCCAATACATCGAATCCGTTTCGCTATTCCACCAATGGAGGTACTAATTTTTCAAATGGTACAATACCTGGAATTCCTCCATTTACAATAAACAACATTATCACTATTGGTAATACCATTTTGATAAGTTCTAGCGCTGGAATTTATCAATCCACTGATGGAATAACTTGGTCTGTTATGAACCTTCCCCCTCCTGTTCAAATTAATGTAAATGGATATGGATTTATTCATGAAAACAACGGAGATTTATGGGCAGGCTCTTTTAAATTTTATTTATCGCAGAATCAAGGAAGCTTCTTTTCACAGAAAGAAATAATGGACTTACTTCAAACTCTTTCTTGGGGAAATACTATTTCAATGAAAACGATAATTTTTTATATACGTCCGATCAAAACAATGGCACCTTTACTAAGGTCTTCTAATCAAGGTGACAGTTGGAATCCCATAGGAACAGGATTTGCATCGAAAGGAAGTGTAAGTCGTTTTATTAAAAGTCAAGGCAGTACTTATTTCGCTGGAACAGATTCTGGACTTTACAAAAGTGTTGACAATGGAAATAATTGGAATAAAGTAACCAATGGCTTACCAACAGGCACCTATAGTCCCAATGATTTCATCAAAGGAAACACGGAACTCTATTTAGCAACTACAAATAACGGAGTTTATAAATCGATTGATAGTGGTTTAACTTGGATTGCTGCCAATAGTGGTTTCACGACCTTAACCATTTCTAAATTACAATGGCATCAAAACAAACTTTTTGCAGGAAGTCCAAGTGGATTGTTGATGTCGCCAGATTCTGGATTAAGCTGGACGTCTCTCAGTAGCTCCCTCTCGGTTATTGAAAGACGTGTCGTTGATTTCTCCATTGTTCAAGATAGTATTTATACTTGCTTTAACTACAGTAAAATTTACAGGTCGTATGATTCGGGCGCTACATGGAATCTATTAAACACGGGAGTTAATCCATCCAACAACTTACCAGGAGAAATTCAAATTATTGACACTTTATATTTCTTTTCAAACCCAACTTTTAACCGAGGAGTTTATATGTGCTCAATCAATAATACTGTTTGGTCACAAATTAATGCAGGACTTAAACTAGATAGTTTGGGTAATTGCACTGAACCCAAAGAATTTACACATGATCCAAATTATATTTATTTAAATGGATATGCTTATGGATGTTTTCGTTTACCACTCAATAGTGTTTTGATGTCGGGACGATTAAGTGGAAAAGTCTATTGGGATAAAAACAACAATGGAACACGGCAAGCGAACGAGCCATTTTTACAAAATCAATCGCTTAAAGTAGATCCAAACGCTATTGTCGTGAATACCGATACTTCCGGCACTTATCGTTACAATTATTTTAGCAATACCTTACTTACACCATTCAACTTTATCCGCAACCTTATTGATAATTACCTCTAGTCCTTCTCCAAAAATTGTAACACCAATGGGATTAACCATTGACTCGCTTAATTTCGGTGTCAACATTCTTTCTGGAATTACTGACGTTAGTGTAGAGTTAAATGCAAATGTCCATCGACCAGGTTCTCGCCCCAATTATTTTTTAGTGGTGAAAATATTGGAACCGATACACTTTCGAATACAGTAACCATCACGCTTGATAATAATTTAACTTTATTTGTCAGGAACAACGCCACAAAGTATTAATGGAAACACGTTAACATTTGCCTATTCCAATTTAAAACCTGGAGAATCGAATACATTTCTTTTAAACACAGAATTGAGCAATACGGTATTGGCCGGAACGATACTTAATAGCACAGCAAATGTATTGCCTGTTGTTGGCGATACAGTTCCTACAAACAATTTTGTAGAATGTAAACCACTTGTGCAAGCATCATTCGATCCAAACAATAAAACGGTTGAGCCGTCTGGAAACATAGGTCACCAAGATCTATTGAAGTATCAAATTAATTTCCAAAATACAGGAACGGATACAGCATTTACGGTTATCATTCGAGATACAATAAGTCCTTTATTAGACATGAGCACTTTTCATTTTATTAGCGCCAGTCATACGCTTATTACAAATATTCGTAATGGAAACGTACTTGAATTTCGATTCGATCAAATACTTTACCTGATAGCAATATCGACGAACCTAACAGTCATGCATATGTGTCATTTGAAATTCAGCCACAACTTGGATTGCCAATCAATACTGTAATATCGAATTCAGCGGCCATTTACTTTGATTACAACCTTCCCATCCTAACCAATTCAACGGTGAATACCATCACTGGATTTTGACCATTCACGAAAATGAATCTGATGTCACCTTCTACTCCTATGCTTATCCAAATCCTTTCTCCACTACTACCCTTCTCGTATTTAAATTCAAATGAAGTGGGACCATCAAACTCAGTATCTTGATGTGGAAGGAAGAATGCTCCTACAAGAAAACTACAAAGAACAAAACCATTCGAATTAATGGAAATAAATTAACAAGTGGAATTTATTTTTACAATGTAATTTCTCCATCAGGAAGGAAATCATTTGGGAAACTTGTTATAAAATAGGGTGAGATTGATAATATATTTGACTTGATTCCATAGAGGTCAAACCTCAATTGAAACGTAATGTATTTTTTATCGTGACCCTTTTTTCGGGGTCATACAAACGCGCGGGAACAAAAGTCGAGGTGCAACCCCGCTGGAGTTGGGTTGTGTTTTTTTTCGCTTAGCTAATAAGGTTGAACCCCGCTGGGGTTGATGATAAAATTAAAGATCATTATTGTAAAAACTATTCTCAGGTATTTAATTACTTTCAATATTCCATTTTGACAATAAATCCGATGGAATTTTCGCTTAACAATAAAACCGATTTAAAAACTATATCAACTCGAGCGCTTTACTTGCTCATTATTCCCTACCATCAAAACTTTCCCAATCAATTTCTTTCCTAAAAAAGGAGTATTAGCAGAAAGCGATTTTAAGTTGGACTTCTCAAATGTCCATTCTTTTTGGGATGATACAGAGTGAAATTGGCTACTTCTTTTCTTGGATGGATGGAATGTCCATCTTTAAAATTTCGCGTGGTGATTTTACCAACAATTGATACAATCGATCTTCTGTTAGTTTACCTTTTAGTGAAGTGTTAAGCACACCATAAAAACTTTCTAATCCAATCATTCCAAAAGCAGCGTAATCAAATTCTACGTCTTTCGATTCGGGATCTTCCGGACAATGGTCGGAACAAACCACATCGATGGTTCCGTCGATTACTGCTTTTTGCAAAGCTTTTAAATCATCGGCACTGCGTAAAGGTGGTTTCACTTTGTATAGACTATCAAATGTTTCGAGTGTACCATCTTCCAACGCTAAATGGTAAACATATACTTCCGCAGTAACGGGAAGTTTTTTCTTCTTGGCTTCGCGAATAATTTCAACCGCTTCCTTCGTGCTGATTCCACTCAAGTGAAGGGGATGTCCGGAGTAGGCCACTAAACTTAAATTACGTTGCACCGATATTTCTTCAGCAATGGATGGCATCCCTTTAAAGCCTAACACTGTGGTGGCAGGACTTTCATTGGCTTGTAACTTATCAGTTAATCCTGGATCATCGGTATAAGCAATTACACTTGCTCCGATGTTTGCAGCATATTGAATAGCACGTAGCATCACACCGCTGTTGTTGATGGATCGCTTATCATCTGTGAAAGCTCTTGCACCAGCGAGTTGCATATCGTACATCCCCGACAATTCTTTACCTTCGCGTTTATCCGTCAATACTCCTGCGGGAATAACATCCACCAAATGATTGGCGGCTTGTCGTTTTACAAATGAAATATCGGCATTGGTTTGTAAAGGTGGATGTGTAGATGGCATTAAAAGAACACCTGTAAATCCACCTGCTGCTGCTGCATCTTGTCCACTGCGAATCGTTTCCTTTTGCTCATCACCGGGCTCTTTGAATGAAACACGCATATCAAACCATCCTGGAGAAAGAATACAATCGGTTCCATCAACAACTTGATCGCCTTTCCCTTCCTTTAAAGATTTACCAATGGAATGATACTTCCCGTCTTGAATGTATACATCTAACACTTTTCCATGATGTGCCGAAGCCGGATCATTTACTTGTACGTTTTTGATGAGTATGTTCATGCTGTTTTCCAGAATCGAATGAGTAGTATTTCCAATAGCAAGCAAACTAAGGCGGAGAAGATGGCATATTTCCAGAGGGAAATTCCATTATTCAAATCCAATAATGTTTTCTTAAGATCGGGAGTTGATGCATTAAAGTAAGACTAATTCTCCAACTTTAATGTTTCAATTTTTTCTTGAATCATGGACTCATCATAAAAAATCATTTCTGATTCTTTGCGATCATAATTAAAGGATAGTGCAGTCACTAATTGATTTCCTTTCATCAAATCATACTGTCCAGCTACCTGAACTTGATTGCCCATATCAACCATCAACCCCGATGCAATGGCTCTTGCAGAAGGAATGATATCGGTATTCGTAGCTTTATTGATCAGATGAAATGCTTCATCTCCCGAAGGAGGAGCAGCATTGAGCAGGATCGCATCATTACTACCAATAGTATTTGAAAAAGACAAAGGCTTCGCTGTTAGAATTGCCATTCGATATAGTACAGGAACGAAAATAGCATGTCGAGCAAGATTACTAAATCCGGGTTCCATCGGAACCGAAAACACATACAGTTGACCTTTTCCGTTGGGATATAAAGAAAGAAAAGAACCTCCTCCTTGCAACTTCATCAATACTTGTCTTACACTTTTGCTATTCACCGATTGATCAAAATGTTTAGTGACGGCTGGGAAATCGATCCGACCTTCTTTCGGTTTATTATCAAAAACATCTTTAAACAAAGCATGTTGTAAATCGACTTCACTCACTTTATCGCTGTTTTCATTAATTCCCGTAAACGCATCTGCATTCACCGAATTCAAAAACAAATTAAAGTTATTAAGGTCCGATAATGAATCAGGGAAAAGGCAGATGGATCCACCGGCTTCCAAATACTTTTTCAATTCTTCACTTAAACCAGATGATATTTGACGAAGACCCTGCAAGACTAATTAAATCTTGATTTCTGAAATTAGCATAGTCGACACCGTTAGCATTTGACTTTACAAACTCAAAAAATGGATCCTTACTAAACAATGCTTCTAAATAGGGAGAAGTATTTTCACTGATGGACAACACACGAAGTTTTTCCTTCACTTCGAAAGAGAAATAATAATCATCATCGAAATTCAGCGGATGATCTGCAATTTTTATGGCCGCTTTTTGCCATCCCGATTCGGAAGCCGTGAAGCTAAAAGTCGTTTCCAATTTTTGACCCGCAGGAATATTTAGACTAGTCACAGCCTTTTGCGTTCCATTTAGCATCAATCGAACGGGAACATTTTCAGCATCCTTATCACTACTATTCTGAATACTTAATGTAAACTCAAGAGCTTGACCCAATTGAACGATGGGCGAGCTCAGCCAACATGAATCTACATATAAATTAGCAGTAGGTTGCAAGGGCAAGACAACCATCTTCACGGTCATCGAAGAATCAGGTTGTACTTTCAAAATCACTCGTCGATTTCTGAAAATCGGAAATGAGGTATGATGTTAATCCGGCAGCAGAACCAGCGGTTGCCACTTCCCCTTCTGCCGGAGGAGCACATCGGTTAGAAATCGAGGTTGCGCAGAAAACTTTACTCGATTCAACTCATCTAAAATCCTCCTTTGAAATGAGTCGTTGACGATATGCATCGAAATCATTGGTCAGTAATTGGAAGCGTGTTGTGGCAGGATATGAATTCGCAATTTCGGTAGCTTTTTTGTTTGCCACTTCCAGCAGCGCACCCTGACTACTAATCGCATCCATACTAAATGAATTGTCGATATAAACCTTACCGGATTAGAAAGATTTTGAGCCGATTGAATCCCCACCGGAATGATGGGTTGAGCAAAAAAAGCAAGGACAATAAAAGTGATAGTAGTAATCTTGTAGTAAAAGTACGGGCAGATGCTTGAGTCTGCTTATTTTGGTCGTTTCTTCTTTTAACTCCTGGAAGGAATCTGACATTGGGTAAAAAAGGGACTCTCTTATACCTTCTAAAATTAAATAAATGAATGACGATGGGAATGATGAGCAAGGAGAGCCCATAAAGGTATATTGGGGATAGGAAATGAATCACGTTTTAGTTAAGCTCAGCAAATTTAGTAAATCTGAAGGCATAACGGGAAAAAATCAAGAATCAATGTTTAAATTAAGTTAAATACATCAAAAGTTGCAAATAAAAATGAGCATTTGAAGGAATCACTACTAGGACACCTCTTAAGCCATTTTCCTTCATATTCGCTCTCGAAAAATCCAATTTGCCATAACAAAACCAATTCACCTCCTAAGAGCTATCGGGATTGCCTTGCTGGAACGAAATAAGAATCTTCAAATTAAATATTGACATGTCAAATGTTTCACTGACATGAGTCAAAAAATGTAGTAGCGATCTTCCGAATTTATGACAAAGCTAAATACGGTAAAATTTGAAGAATCACATGATCGAGAAAAGCATGTTATCAATCTAATAATTGAAGAATATATTTCATTAGAAATTGCAGGAAGAATACGTATCAGTGAAGATACAGTTAACTCGTACCGAAAATCCTAATTACTAAAACTGGCGCTAAGAATGTAGTAGCCTTAATCAAATATGCTTTTAAGAGCGGATGGTTTTAAATTCCTATTTATTTATCAGACCACTAATCTTTATTCGATCAACTCTTTAGATTTTTTATCAAACGATAATTTTCTTTTACTTATTAACATTAACCTGTAGATTAACTTTTGAAATTTCAATTGACGTACGGTTCTTTTCTCCGTTAAATTCGGAGTAAACCCATACTATATGCCTAGAGCTTCAGCAAAAACAAAATCGGCAGAGAGAAAAATCTTCGTGCTGGATACATCAGCCATCCTTTTTGATCATAATGCATTCTTTAATTGTAAGGAACACGATGTAGCCATTCCCATTACTGTACTTGAAGAAATAGATCGATTTAAAAAGGGAACGATGTTATTAATTTCGAAGCAAGAGAATTCATACGATCCATTGATAAGTTATCTGCCAGTTTTTCTTTACAAGATTGGATTCCGTTAAATGGGCCTACCAAGGGAAAGTTTAAAGTACTGATGAATGAGCGAAATAATACGATAGATGCCAATATCGTTTTTGGAGAGAAAGCCGATCATCATATTATTAATTCCGCCTTAAGTTTGCAGGAAGCATATCCTAACCGAGTTGTTACACTTATCAGTAAGGATATCAATCTTCGTTTAAAAGCAAGGTCGCTTAACTTAGCTTCTGAAGATTACGAAACAGGGAAAGTAAAAGATGTACAAGATCTCTACACTGGAAAATCGGCCATAGAAAATGTAAGTAAAAAAGTAATCGATAAACTATATCAAGATGGTTGGTGTGCATGGAAAGATGTGGTAAAGGAAAAGCCAGTAATGAATCATTACTTTATTTTGCGAAGTAAAGAAGAAACCGCTTCTGCACTTGCTTGGTTCAATCAACTACTGATCGTATTGAGCGCATCCATAAAGAGCCTGTTGCAGGCATACGTCCTCGAAATGCGGAACAAGCTTTTGCGACAATATTCCATCCTTAACCCAAATGTGTTGTTATCTACCGTGATGGGAATTGCAGGAACTGGAAAAACGTTGCTCGCTTTAGCTTCTGCTCTCGAACAAAAAGCAAGTATCGTCAAATTTATTTGGCACGACCGATCGTACCACTCAGCAATAAAGACATTGGTTTTTTTACCTGGAGATATCAAATCAAAAATTAATCCTTACATGGAACCCCTTTGGGATAACTTAAATTTATTCAAAGTTTATACAAGGAGACAGACAAAGAATATCACAAAATCAATGAAATGGTGGAGCGTGAAAAATTGCACATCACTCCCCTAGCTTATATTCGTGGACGTAGCTTAAGTAATATTTGTTTTATTATTGACGAAGCACAGAACCTTACTCCACACGAAGTAAAAACCATTATCACACGAGCTGGTGAAGGAACTAAAATTATCTTTACAGGAGATATCTTTCAAATTGATACGCCTTATCTCGACTCTCACAGTAATGGGTTAAGTACTTTGATTGACAAAATGCAAAATCAAGCACTGTACAGTCATATTACACTTGAAAAAGGAGAACGAAGTCCACTTGCCAACTTAGCAGGACATATTCTCTAGGTAAGCATCAATCTAAAATTACATATCTTTGAAATCGAATTCAAAGACATGTCGAAGTATCAATTGAAGTTATCCGCGAAAACAAAAGTCTTGAACTTATTCAGACTTATTTTCAAAATCAAACCCTTTTCAAATTTGCTACTTCTTCTCACCCAACAATCCGATTCACGGATCATCCGAAAATTGGTGCCTCCTAACTATCTTTATCCGAAAGGAAAGTACAAAAAAGTGAATCGAAATGGGATCAATTATCTATTAGATATTAGCAACGTCGTAGATCATTCTTTCTCTTTCAATTTAGAAAAGCCAAGCTATGATTCTATTCTTCCACAACTAAAGAGCGCAAAAGTCATATTAGATATTGGAGGAAATATTGGAACTTCCGCACTTTACTATGCTAGCATTAATCCAATAGCAAAAATTCTATCTTTTGAACCTCATCCCGTAACGTTTGAAAAAGCGGTAGAAAACATCGAGCTAAATACCTTTCATAATATCGAACTCATCAACTTAGGTTTAGGACTCAACAAGCGTCATTAAAGCTTTACGAAGTCGATGAACATAATCCAGGAATGAATCGGATATTCAGAAGAAGCTAACTTTCCCTTACAAAATAATTAAAGTTGATGTTTTGGATGATGTACTTTAAAAAAAGAAATCAAGAAAGTTGATTTTATTAAAATTGATGTTGAAGGTTATGAATACGCTGTTTTATCAGGAGCAAGAGAAACTCTTAAGTCTAAACCTGTTTTATTTATTGAAGTCAATGACAATAGCTTAAAAGAAAACAAAAGCAGTGCGAAAGAATTAATTGAACTTTTAATTGCTGCTAATTACTCCACTTTTTACAGAGCCGACAATGGTGATCCTATTTCATCGAATACCAATTTTATCAATTGCCATTTTGATTTAATTGCAAAATAAGCATACAATAATTCCTTAAATTAAAAAATCATTATAGTTTCCAAAATGAATGGAACCTACAAAATAACTGTATTGAAATAAAGTTTAATCTCATTACCATTTACAGCAAATAAAAGGAGACCCATTACTGAAGCCTCCTTTCAAATTATTTAAATCCGAGTTGAAATCGTGAAATGCGATTACAATCAGGTTAAAATTTTTACTTTACAATTGTATCCGCTTTCACGGTTGTATCTGCTAACATCGCAGAATCCGCTTGAGCAGCAAGAACTGCAGCTTCTTCAGCAGCTATTAAAGCCCTTCTGCTGCGTTCACTGAATCATTGTAGCGCATTTCTTCAGCTTGTTTTTCTTCAGCACTTGGTCCACAAGCTACTACGAAGAATAAGCCAATAAATGTTAATAATACAAGAGATTTAGACATGGTTTAATGGTTTTAGGGTTATTAGGTTATAGATTGAATATTATCCGCGACCGCGAGTTGCGTCTTTTACTTCTTTGATTTCTTTCTCAATTTTAATTTGCTCTTGAGTTTTCTTTGGCTTTGGCTTCGGAGCATTCGCTTTTTTCTGAGCAGCAGCAATAGAATCAGCAATTGCTAGGTTCTTCAATGAATCGGCAGCAGCTTGAGCAACAGCAGTTAAGCTATCTTGACGAGCCGTTTCAACCATCATTAAACTGTCTTGAATACGGGCTTCTTCCACAGCAGCAATTGAATCTGCAATATGTTTCTCGGCAGCAGCCTTTTCTTCTGCGCTAGGACCGCAAGATACAACAAGGCTAATAGCCACTGTTCCTAATAGATAAGCGAACTTTTTCATGGTTTGTTTTTTAGTTTGATGGCACAAATGTATTCAATTCTAAACTTTACAAACAAAATATTTTGAACAAAGACTTCTTTTTTCTTTACTTTTGCCGTTAAATAAAAAGAAATCTAAACAAATCATGAAAAAATCAATTGCACTTGCAGCTTTAGTTGCTGTTTCTTCTCTATTTATTATTGGATGCAGTAAGGATGACACTGAGGCTCCGATAATTAGCTTAAAAGGCAGTAATCCATTTCAACTTGAAATGCTTCAAACTTATTCTGAGCCAGGAGCTACCGCTGATGATAAAGAAGATGGAGACATCTCTAGTTCTATCAATGTAGATGCAGCAGAAAGAGAAAATGGTTTAGCTGGAACTTACAATGTTTATTATTCAGTTTCAGATGCTGCAGGTAACCCAGCTGATGCTATTCGTGAAGTGGTAGTATTTGCTACTAATGGTGCATTAGCAAAAACGTATAACGTAGTTGATAGCGTTTTCACTACTTCAGGAATATTTGTACCTCCAGTTTTCAGTTACACTCAAACACTTACTGCTTCTGGAAGTGATGTAAATACTTATAGCTTATTTGCAAATTACACATGCCGACTCAACAAATGCTATAGTAACTTCTACAATTAACGGTAACGGAACAATTACAATGGGCAGCCAAACAGTAACTGTTTCGAATGGAGATAGTCATACATTTTCAGGAACAGGTGTTGTTACTGTTAATGGATTTAGAATTGACTATACTGACGTGAATAATACTGTTTCTGGTACTTCTAATGGTAAAGCTTATTACACTAGACAATAATTCAATAATTTGATAAAAAAAGGCTGCTAATGTATTTAGCAGCCTTTTTTTATTCCCTCCTCTCAGGAAATTCAAATCAAAAAACCTTCGTAAATTTGCACATGCCTTTACATCGTTGGATTCACTATCAATTGCTTTTCAAAAGGCTGCTTTTGTTAATTCTGCTGTTTCAAGTTAGTCGTATTATTTTTGGATTCACAAATCCATCAACAGTTTCATCTAATTATCTCGCCATCTTTTTAGCAGGATTAAGATATGATATAACTACTATTTGCATTCTGAATTTACCAGTCCTTTTAATGCATGTTTATCCATCAAAATTTTCTTTTTCATCAGGCTATCAAAAATTCATTTCTATATTGATTATTTCTTTGAATGCATTAGCATTACTTTTTAATTATATTGATACATTAGAGGCGGCATGCAGTTGAAACCATTGTCGATCCAAGCTGCTGCGAAAATGGTTCCATCTAACTCTATTCCTTTAGTGTTAAATACACCTTATACCCTCTTTAAATCACGCGACGATCAACTTTTAAAAGAACCTACTTTTATTCCAATGGATGAAGCAAAAAATATTTTTAACATCCATCAACAAGTTTCTTCAGATAGTCTATTTAATAAAAAAAATGTTGTATTGATCATCATGGAAAGTTTTTCCTATGAGTACATTTCATTCTACCATCCCGAAAAAAACCGTGACTCCATTCTTGGATTCGCTAATGAAAGTAAGCGATTCATGGCCAAACTGTTTTGCCAATGCAAAGCGATCGATTGAGGGGATACCTGCAGTTTTATCTTCCATGCCTTCTTTGATGGACCAATCGTTCATTAATTCGGCTTATAACGTGTCTAACATAAATAGTCTGGCAAGTATTCTTCAACCCTATGGATATACTTCTGCCTTCTTTCATGGTGGTAATAATGGTACGATGGGATTCGACAACTTTACAAAATTGGCAGGCTATTCAAATTATTTTGGAAAGAAAGAATACGATGGTCCGAGCGAAGATTATGATGGACATTGGGGAATATTCGATGATCGATTTTTTTCATTTATGGTACGTAAAATAAATGGATTTACTCCTCCTTTTCACAGCGCATTCTTCTCCATTTCGTCTCATCATCCTTACACGATTCCATCTGATTACAAAAGCAAAATTCCGAATGGACTCACACCCGCCCAACAAGGAATGGCATATGCTGATGCATCACTCCAAACATTTTTTGAACTTGCAAAAAAGCAAAAATGGTATGAGAATACGCTGTTCATCATCACCTCAGATCATAGTGGATCTGCAACGATTCCTTACACCTATAACCGTTTAGGGGCTTATCATATTCCGCTGCTTTTTTTCGATCCACAAAATGCGCATTCAACAATTCATTCTGAAATCGCTCAACAAACAGATATTTTACCAAGTGCCCTTGACCTATTAAACTTCAGTGGAAAATATACGGCATTCGGAAGAGATTTATTTGCAAGTAATCGTGGATGGTCGATCAACTACAGCAATCAAACATGGGAATTTATTACTGATTCGAGCATATTGCTATTTGATGGATTAAATACGACTCACTATTATTTACGAAGTGATTCGCTGCTGGTGAATAATTTAATAAACTCAAACAATGTAAAAATCGATACTTCTTCTGTTTTTTTACGATCGATTCTTCAACAATATCACTACGGACTCATACACAATCAAATTTTACAGCCATGAAGTCGATGCTCATTATTTTAAATCCAATAGCAGGAAAAGGTATTGCTAAAAAGGTTGAACTATTGCTGGGTGATTCAGGAATGAATGCACATTTTAAAGTCCAAATTCAATACACCAAACGTGGTGGCCACGCAGCAGAAATAGCAGCAAAAGCCGTTCAAGAAAAAGTAGATGTTGTGATAGCCGCTGGTGGTGATGGAACGGTAAATGAAGTAGCATCACAACTTGTGCATAGTAATACTGCACTTGGAATAATTCCCATTGGATCGGGAAATGGATTGGCGAGGCACTTGGGTTATTCCATGCAAATTAAAAAATGTTTACAGCAAATCGCAGAATCTAAAATTGAAAAAATTGATACCTTACTTATCAATAATCGTTTTGGTGTAAACGTTTCGGGGTTTGGGTTTGATGGTTTTGTAGCTTGGAAATTTAACAAAGAAGGCAAGCGAGGATTGTCAAACTATACTAAAATCGCTTTAAGAGAATATGCTAGTTATCCTCCTATCCATTTCGAATTAGAAGGACTTCCAAAACCCCATTTTTCAAATGCCCACATGTTGGTGATTGCAAATGCTTCACAATTTGGAAATGCTGCTATTATAGCCCCAACAGCACAGTTAGCAGATGGATGGATGGATGTGGTCATGGTAAGAAAACCATCCCCATTACAATTACCCAGCATGTTTTATCGTTTGTTCACTGGAAAACTTAAAGATGCTGACTACTTACAATCCTTTAAATGCAAACAGTTCACGGCTACATCCGATCGAGAAATTCATTTACATATAGATGGAGAAGCTTGTGAACCCATAAAAAAAATCAATGTTGTTTTGCAGCCAAAATCGCTATACGTAATTGATCCAAAGTAAAAAAAACAATGGAAAAAAAATTAAACGATTCTTATTGGGAATCACGCTATCAAAAAAGGGAAACGGGTTGGGACATTGGAGAGGTCTCCACCCCGCTGATGGAATTTTTCAATTCGATTGACAATAAAAATTTAAAAATATTAATTCCAGGATGCGGTAATGCTTACGAAGCTGCTTACCTTCATTCCAACGGATTTAAGAACGTATTTTTACTTGACTTTGCAGAAAGTCCGCTCATCCATTTCCAAAAGAATAATCCTGACTTTCCAAAACAGCATCTCATTCATCAGGATTTTTTTACGCATCTAGGAAGTTATGATTTAATCATTGAACAAACTTTCTTTTGTGCCATTGATCCCATCTTAAGAAAGAAATATGTTGAACAGATGCATCAACTTCTTTCAGCAGAGGGAAAATTAGCTGGATTACTATTCGACTGTCAATTTGAAACAGAGGGTCCGCCCTTTGGAGGGAGTAAATCTGAATACGAAATCACATTCTATCCTTTCTTACGATTCGAAAAACTAGAGAGCTGCCACAACTCCATCTCCCAAGAAGTGGGAAAGAGCTGTTTTTCATAGCTTCTAAACTATAATTTAGATTGACTATTTTTGCAAAACATGAAAAAACTCCTCCTACTACTTAGCTTAATAGCTCCAAGCACTTTTGCTCAGGAACTATTCACAGCTAGCGATACTGGAGAGAGCTTTTTAATTCAATACAAAAAAGAGTATTTAGCGCAAGAAGTTGGTTTTCAACTTAATTCAGATGCAAACATCATGTTATATGATACCATCTCCAGTTGGCTGGGAACTCCATATCAATATGCCGGCAATTGTGAGAAAGGTGTTGATTGCTCGGGTTTTGTTACTGTTTTATTTAACCATGTATATGGAAAGAAAATTGGAGCAAGAAATTCGGCAGAGATGTACGAAAAACTTACTCATATCAAGCGAGAAGATATTAAAGAGGGGGACTTAGTTTTTTTTAAAACAAGTAGAAGAAGAATTTCTCACGTTGGTTTATATCTTGGAGATAATAAATTTGTACATTCAAGCACATCCAACGGAGTAATTATCAGTAATTTAGACGAAACCTATTACAAAAATCGTTATGCCGGAGCAGGAAGATGGGAAAACGAAATTGTTGAATCCAACGAAAACGAAAAATAAGAGTATGCCTCGTAATTCGACCCTCCTTCTCAATAGCAAACAAATTCAGCAGCGCATTGATCGTTTGGCCTTTCAAGTGTATGAAGACAACTTCAACCAAAGCGAGCTTCTGATTGCTGGTATTGCAAAAAGCGGATTTTTATTTGCAGAAAGACTTTGCGATGCATTGAAGAAGATATGCCCCATCCCTGTGAAATTGATAAAGATTGAGGTTGATAAAGAAAATCCCATCAAAATAAAAAATGAGTCCGTTGCAAGAAAAGGAAGTGTTGAAAGACCAAACGGTTATTGTAGTGGACGATGTTCTCAATTCAGGCAAAACATTGATGTATAGTTTGCGACCCTTTCTGGAAGCAGATATGCGAAAAATAAGAACCGTTTTACTCGTTGACAGAGACCACAAAAGATATCCGGTTGAAGCCGACTTTGTAGGAATTACCCTGAGCACCACCTTACAAGATCACATTCGTGTTGATTTTAGTAAAGGAAAAGAAGCTGTTTATTTAGAGTAAAAAAGAAAGCTGTTAAGGAACCGTTAAATTCAACGAAATTTCATTTTAGAAACGTTTAATTTGTACCGCATTCCGCAGGACCTATGAATATGAATTTCATCTTGAAGAAAGAAATAAAATTACTGGTTTGTCTTTTTAGTTTTTTTGTATTGTCGCTGCAACCTGTATTAGCACAAACGCCATTCCTCGCTGCCACTGCTAATAAATCGACCATCGGATTAAACGAGCAACTTCAAATCACATATACCTTTAACGGAGCTGGAAGATCTTTTCAAGGGCCCGACCTTCGTGAATTCAATATTTTGTCGGGACCCAATCAAAGCTCGAATATGCAATACATCAACGGACAATTTTCGCAGTCGATCAGTTTCACCTATTATTTACAAGCGCGAAATGTTGGGAATTATAAAATTGGTCCTGCCAGCATTGAAGCCGAAGGAAAAAGAATAGCCTCGAATGTAGTACAAGTTACCGTGGTTAAAGGGGCCCCACAACAGCAGAAAAAAGGAAACGAAGAAGAAAGTATTTTAAGTGATAAAAATATTTTTGCAAAAGCCATCTTAAGCAAAAGCACCTTAATGAAAGGCGAAGGAGCCTTGTTAACTTTTAAATTATACAGTAATGTTACCTTGGTTGATTTTGCAATTCCCAAAATGCCAAATTATGATGGTTTTTGGAATCAAGACATTCAACTTCCACAGGCTTTAGAGCGTAACACCGAAGTGATCGACGGACAACGATATACAGTTTGGGAAATAAAAAAGCTAGTGCTCTTTCCTCAGCAAACAGGCTTACTAACGGTACAGCCTATGGAAATTGAGTGCATTGCACGTGTGAAAGTCAATGCACAGCGAAGTAATGATCCTTTCAGTATTTTCAATGACCCTTTCTTTGGGATGGGTGGAGTAAAAGATATTAAGTACGCTTTCAAAAGTGATCCCATCAAAATTAGAGTAACTGATTTACCCGGCAATCCTCCTGCAGGATTTAGTGGAGCAGTAGGACAACTTAACTTCGAAGCAAAGCTCGATAAAAACAAGACCAAGGCGAATGAAGCCATCAGTTTAAAATTAAAAATTTCAGGAAATGGAAACTTGAAATTGGCTGATTTTCCCACAATAGAATTTCCAGATGATTTAGAAAGTTACGATCCAAAAGTTTCAGATAACTTTAAGGCATCCACATCAGGAGTAAATGGCAGCAAGAGTATTGAGTACTTAATTATTCCACGTCACGAAGGAGAATATGAAATTCCAGCCTTTACTTTTTCATACTTCGACTTAAGCAAGAAGCAATACATTAGTAAAACGGCAGGACCTTACACCATTCAAGTAGGGAAAGGCAGTGGAAATTCCGCAAGTGTTTCCTCGGGTCCAACAGAAAAAAGTGAATTTCGAATGATTGGAAATGATATACGCTACATCAAAATCCAGGAGCCCGATTTCAATCAAGGACTTAATAGTTTCTATGGATCACCACTTTTCATCACGTTAAGTTTATGTCCATTCATTCTATTCGGAGGAATTTTCTTTTGGCAACAGCAACAAACTAAATTGGCTGGTAACACGGCTCTTCTCAAGAAAAAAAATGCAACAAGTGTTGCACGCAAACGATTAACTGTAGCTAGAAAATTACTAGAAAGCAAACAAGATGCACAGGTGATGGAAGAAATCCACAAAGCCTTGATGGGTTACATTGGAGATAAATTTTTATTACCACTTTCAGAGATGAGCAAGGAAAGAGCTGCTTCATTATTAGAAGAACAAAAAGTGAGTCCAGATTTAATTCGACAATATCTCAAAAACATCGACGATTGCGAAATGGCTCGATACGAAGGAATAGGAGGTGGAATTTCTGCAGCTTCGGTATATGCAAGTTCTGAAAAAGTAATTTCTGCCATTGAAGGAGGGGTGAAAGCATGAAAAAATTTAATCTTTAAGTATTCAATAGTTCTTTTCTTCCTTACTGGAAATAGCTTCATTCATGCTTCTTCGTCACCATTACTTTTTAAAAAAGCCAATGAATTATACCGAGGAAAACAATATGAGCAAAGTATTGTGCTCTATGATTCCATCTTAAAAGAAAACAAAACAAATTATTTAGTTTATTATAACTTAGGGAATAGTCACTTCAAACAAGGAAATATTGCGGCTGCTATTTTAAATTATGAAAGAGCGAAAACGCTAAACCCCGACGACGAAGACATCAATTACAATTTAAGAATTGCTTACTCCAATACCGTCGATAAAATTGAACCCATTCCGTTATTGTTTTACCAACGTTGGTGGCAATCCTTTTTGAATATACTTCCTACTGGTGTATGGAGTGTGCTCTCCATTGGTATTTTATGGCTCGCGTTTGCTACTGACATTGCCTATTTATTTGCGAAAACCGTTAGTTCCAAGAGAAACACATTCTTAGCAAGCATTAACTTATTAATACTTTCAGGTGTTTGCTATTATGTTTCGATGGCATCACATCAACTTATTTATGGCAACCACGGAGCCATTGTAATGGAAGCTAGTGCTTACATTAAAAGTTCACCTGATGAAAAGAGCACCAACTTATTTATGCTCCACCAAGGAACAAAAGTTGAAGTGACTGAGGAAACTCCAGGCTGGAAAAAATAAAAATTGCGAATGGCAATGTAGGCTGGGTTGCTACAGATCAAGTTGAAAAAATTTAAATTCAAGGTTCTCTCCTCTTTTATCAAACAGCGATCATGAAAAAGATTTTATTGATTTCGGATACGCATAGTCACATCGACGAGTCCATCTTAAAACATGTAAAAGCAGCGGATGAAGTTTGGCATGCGGGTGACATTGGGGCTATCAAGGTAGCAGATACCATTCAAAAATTAAAACCATTTAAAGCAGTACATGGAAACATCGACGACGCCCAAGTGCGTTTAAGTTTTCCCGAACATCTATTTTTTTCGTGTGAAGGCTTACCGGTTTTAATATTGCACATCGCAGGTAAACCTGGAAATTACATTCCGTTAGCAAAAAAATTAATTTCGCAGTATCTACCTCGTTTATTTATTTGTGGACACAGTCACATCTTAAACATTTCACGAAACACATCTCCCCCACTCCTACACATGAATCCAGGCGCGGCTGGAATCTATGGTTTTCATGCCACGAACCATGATTCGTTTTAGTATAGGAAATCGAATGTCCTGCCCCCACTGCATTATTTAATGTATTCACATCAAAAATAATCAAGCCAATTTCACCCATCAAAAGAAAAAGCAAAAAGTAAGTATACATAATTTGTGTTTTACGATTTTTATATTGGAAAATAACAAACAATGCAAATGCAATAATTATTGTATTCAAAATTACCATGGGCCATAGTCGCATAAAAACGGATGAAGCACCGTTTAACAATACCTCAATCTTTAAAGAAGATACATAATAAATGGAAGGATCGGCACCTGTAGTGTCTGGTACCAAGCTTACAAAAGGATAATTGAACATGAAGACGCCAGCTACGGCAACTAAGAAGAGATAAAAACTTTGAATACGTTGAATCATGGGGTACCTATTTAGAACTACAAAGATGCGTAATCCAATATTATGCAATAGAAAAATCTATTGCATAATTGATGTAGAAATCGTGAAAAACGATTACACATCAGGATTGCCTCTTATAAAAACTTCGTTCCTATCAATCTAAGGGTCAATAATGTTAAAGTATAATTCGGAATACCCCCTGTTTATAACAAATTTGAAATTTATTAAAACATTATTTGCAGTTTTCACGTAATAGTTATATCATTGCAGAGTAATTGCAGATAAATGCAGTTTTTATACGTTTAGCAGTAGGCCATACGGGCCCTCTTCAAAAAAATCCCCCCTTAAATTCAACAATGACCTGATTCCTTCAGGATTTACTGATTGTTATCATAATTAAAAATATTATTAAATGTTTGACATCATTCAACTGAATGAAAAACTCTTACCGGAATTGAAAGATATTGCGAAGAAGATGAGCATCGAAAGTTTTGATCAATTAAAAAAGCAAGACTTAATTTACAAAATCCTCGATCACCAAGCCCTCAATCCCGAAATCAATTTAGAGACTTTAGGAATTGAAGCTCCCGAGAAAGTGGAATCTGCGAAAAAACCTCGCGCTACTGCTAAATCGAAGGAAAAGCCAGCTGCCAAAACTGAAGAAAAGCAAACTGCGAAAGCAGAAGAAGCTCCCGAAGTTAAAAAAGCAAAGCCCGCTCCAGCTCCTAAAACTTCAACTGAAAATGACGATAACGCTAATGGCCGACCTAAGCGTCAACGAGTTATACCTGTTCGAAATGAAGATGATGCGGAAGCCAGCGCAGTCGTTTACCAGCCTCATTCAGTTAGCGCTGAAAGGGTAAGGAAGCCTCAGGCAGAATTTAAGACTCAAGAAGTAGCGGATGAACCAATGCCTTCCATGAGCGGATTTCAAACAGAAAGAATTTCCGAACCCAAACCAAGCTTTCAAAGGGAAAGTGTAACGCCCCCGCCCGCAAGAGATTTCCCAATTCGTGAACGTCGAACTGGATCGACACCAATAGAACCCGCTTACGATTTTGGCAATAAAATTATTGCGGAAGGTGTTTTGGAAATTATGCCTGAAGGAATGGGATTTTTACGCTCTTCCGATTATAATTACTTGCCTTCACCCGACGATATTCAAGTAACACAAATTCAAATAAAACAATACGGTTTAAAACCCGGCGATACGGTAAACTGTGTGGTTCGCGCACCAAAAGAAGGTGAAAAATATTTTCCTTTAGTTCGAGTAGAACAAATCAATGGACTCTCACCAGAAATTGTTCGTGATCGCGTTCCTTTCGATTTCTTGACTCCCCTATTCGCACATGAAAAGCTGAATTTAATTTCTGGAATGTCGAACTACAGCACCCGCACCATGGATTTATTTACTCCCATTGGTAAAGGTCAGCGTGGATTGATCGTTGCACAACCGAAAACGGGTAAAACCGTTTTGTTAAAGGAAGTTGCGAATGCCATTGCGATGAATCATCCGGAAGTGTACTTAATCATCTTATTGATTGATGAGCGTCCTGAAGAGGTTACTGATATGGCACGTAGTGTGAAAGCAGAAGTTGTTTCATCCACATTTGATGAGCCAGCCGATCGTCACGTACGCATTGCGAATATTGTTTTAGAAAAAGCAAAACGTTTAGTTGAATGTGGACACGATGTATGCATTCTTCTTGATTCTATCACACGTTTAGCGCGTGCATACAATACCGTGGCTCCTGCATCGGGTAAAGTATTATCGGGTGGTGTGGAAGCAAATGCACTGCAAAAGCCAAAACGATTCTTTGGTGCGGCACGTAAAGTAGAAAAAGGAGGATCATTAACTATTTTAGCTACTGCATTAACAGAAACCGGATCGAAAATGGACGAGGTGATCTTTGAAGAATTCAAAGGAACAGGAAATATGGAATTGCAGTTAGATCGTAAATTATCGAACAAGCGAATTTATCCGGCTATTGATTTGGTTGCATCCAGTACGCGTCGCGACGATTTATTACTCGACAGAGAAACTCTACAAAAGATGTGGATCCTAAGAAATCATTTAGCAGATATGAATCCGTTAGAAGCAATGGAGTTTATGCTTGATAGAATGAGAGGAACGAAATCGAATGAAGAGTTTTTGATCTCTATGAATAATTAGTCTTCGTATAGAAATTTCAGGTTTAATAAAAATTATACTTCGGGTAAAATAAGCTGCTAGCTGCTAGTTTTTTTTCGAAGTGAATTAATTTTAGCTCTAAAAAATATTATTGAACCACCGCGACCGCCGCGAAAACGTTGCGAACATTGCGTTTAAAAGTCAATCATTAAGCTACAAAAATTTCAAATTTCAACGTAAAGTTTTTGAACCAAATAATTATCTGATTAGTTATTATATAGGTGTAAAACTAGTGGCTAGAAGCTAGAAGCCAGGCTGAGAGAAACTTTAAATAACGTGCTACGATTACTACTCAACGAAAATCAACTGCGAATAAGACTCTCCAAATCCAATCCATCGAATGTTCCAGAGCTCATCAAGAGCAATACATCATTTTGAAAAGGGAAATTCTTGAGGTAGTTTTTTAATTCCGCAGAATCACTCATTACTATTAAATCTTCGCGAGCGAATGCTTTCTTCACTTGGTCGTGGGTGATGGGTTCTAATTTTTTATGGGCGATGGTTTGCGGATTGTAATACACAATGGCAATATCGGCTTCGTTCATGGAATCTTTGTAGTGATCTAAAAATTCGGCATTCAAAGAGGAGAACGTATGCAACTCCATACAAGCAATTACTTTTCGGTTTTGAAATTGTTGCTTCACGGCTTTGGTGGTCGCCATGAGTTTAGAGGGAGAATGTGCAAAATCTTTATACACTCTCACCTTGTCACTATTTCCAATTAATTCCAATCGACGCGCTGCACCTTTAAATGTTGCAATGGATTTGTAAAACAATTCATCTCCTACTCCTACTTGATTGCACATCAATCGAGCGCCTTCGAGATTTAATAAATTATGATCACCAAATATTTCTAAACCTATATTTCCAAATTTCGTTTCTAAAATGGTGATGCCATTGTCGATATGATGTGCAGGAATAGTATAAGGATATCGAGATTTTACTTGAGCCGCTTTCTCACAAACTCCTCGTACTTCTTTATCGTCGTTGCAGTAAATTAAAGCTCCATCAGCAGGAATTTGATCTACATAAATTTGAAATTGCTCCACATAATTTTCGAAGGTGGGAAATACATTGATGTGATCCCATGCAATACCACTCAGTAAAGCTACATCGGCTTTGTAGAGATGGAATTTAGGTCGGCGATCGATGGGCGAGGATAAATATTCGTCGCCTTCTAAAACGATGATGGGTGCTTCCTCTGATAATCGCACCATACGCTCAAATCCTGCTAGCTGTGAGCCCACCATGTAGTCGAAGTCTAAACCTGCTTCTTGAAAAACATGCAGTACCATAGCCGTAATGCTGGTCTTCCCATGACTCCCTCCGATTACCAAGCGCTTTTTGTTTTTCGATTGCTCGTATAAATACTCAGGATAAGAATACACTTTCACTCCCAATTCCTTCGCTCTAAGTAATTCAGGATTCTCAGCACGTGCATGCATTCCCAATATCACAGCATCTAAATCGGCCGTGATCTTTTCCGGAAACCAACCCATTTCAGATGGAAGGAGTCCGGCCTTTTGCAAACGCGAACGGGAAGGTTCGTTAATTTCATCGTCGGAACCCGTGATTTGATAATTTTTATGTTGTAAGGCCAACGCCATATTATGCATCGCTGCGCCGCCAATGGCAATGAAGTGTACTTTCATGGTATTCAAAAATAGGAAAGTAGGAAGATGGTTTTTGAGACTTTAAACGAATTTAATAACATAAAAGTTAATGGGGTTAATCGATCCATTCAACTCTAAACCATCTCGTAAAGAATGATTAAATTTGGGCTTTACATACACAAACTCACTATGAAATTACATACGATCAACACTGGATTTTTTAAGTTAGATGGAGGCGCCATGTTTGGTGTGGTTCCGAAAACAATGTGGCAGAAATTGAATCCACCCGACGAAAATAATATGTGTACGTGGGCGATGCGTTGTTTGCTGATTGAAGATGGGAATAAATTAATTTTAGTCGACAATGGCATCGGAAATAAGCAAGATGAAAAATTCTTTGGCCATTATTATTTGCATGGTGATGACACCTTGGAGAAATCGATTCGTGCACTTGGATTTGGGTTAGATGATATTACCGATGTATTCTTAACCCATCTCCACTTCGATCATTGCGGCGGAAGTGTTCGTAGAACAAAGGACGGAAATGGATTTGAATCGAATTTTTCGAAGGCTACGTTCTGGTCGAATGAGAATCATTGGAAATGGGCCACTGAACCCAATGCGCGTGAAAAAGCAAGTTTCTTGAAGGAAAATATCTTGCCTATTCAAGAAAGTGGACAATTAAAATTTACAAATGATGGCGCCGATCTTTTCCCTAATGTAAAAGTAAAATACATGAACGGTCATACAGATGGAATGATGTTACCTCATATTCAATACAAAGGTAGAACCATTGTGTTTGTAGCAGATCTTCTCCCTTCCGCGGCTCATCTGCCTATTCCTTTTATCATGGCTTATGATACGCGTCCACTCATTAGCATGAACGAAAAAGCGGCATTTATTAAGGAAGCACAAGAGAAAGATTTTATATTATTTTTTGAACACGATCCTCATCACGAATGTTGTGATTTAAAGATGACAGAGAAAGGTGTTCGACCTAATAATTTTTTCAAATTATCTGAAATAGTTTAAGCGAAGAAAATAAAACCATCAAACTCAATAACTGCAATATAAAATTAAATTTTTTAGATTGACACCATTGAATGATGACGAGTATGTAAGCATACAAAAAGATCATCTCACCTATACCCACTTTCCATGTACTCACCGCTCCTGGAAGATGCTGCATATGCATCACCAAATAATTGGAGAATGACAACATACTTTGGTTGAACAAAACGATATATGGCAAGACTATCGGCACTGCAGTACAAAGCAATTGAACAATGCAGGTGTATATTGTAATCGTCGTGATAGGGATCACGATCAGATTTGCTATCAAAAAGTAATTTGGAAATTGTCCGAAGTATAAGAGGGAAACCGGCATCGTCATAATTTGCGCGGCAATAGAAACACTCGACAATTCCCACATTTTAAATATCCACTTATTTTTGGGAATCCATATTTTTAAGATGGGACGTTGCAGCCAAATAATTCCTAACACCGCGAAAAATGAAAGTTGCAATCCCGGTTCATAAAGATTAAACGGATTTACCATCAGAATAAAAAACAAAGAAGCACCCAAGGCTCCTATTCCTTCATTCTTTTTATCCAACCATGTTGCCAACATATGAAAAGTACACATAGTTGCTGCACGCACAATGGAAGGTGCCGCGCCCGCAATCATCGCGTAAGCCCAAACCAATAAAATCACCAGTGGATAATAGAGATGTTTTCCATACTTCGTTTTCAATAAAGGCTTCAGTAAAAATCCAAGTAAAAAATAAATCAATCCAACATGCATTCCCGACACCGCCAACACGTGCAAGGTTCCAGTTGCCGCATAAGCCGTGCTGAGTTCTTGATCGATAGGAATTTCGTCACCTACAATCAATGCAACCGCAATGGCAGCTTCTTTGGTATAATTAAATTGCTGCATCAACACCGAAGCCACCCATTTACGACAAGCTATGGCTAAACCAAAAAGTGAAAATTTATGTTTCTCAACATTTATTTTTGAATATTGTCGAACAAACATTCGATAAAAAACTTGTCGGTGATGACTCAATGCAGTGTAGGATTTATCTTTCTCCAACAAAATCTCTTCGGGTGTATCCGTAAAAATAATTTGATTGCCGAAAAGCAAGGAGTCTTTATAATTTTTCTTCGATAAATACAATGTAATTTTCCCAGTTGCATTTTTCCAATTCTTCCCATTAAAAATTGCTTTTACTTCTGCTTTAAACTTGAAAGATTTTGGTTTTTCTTGTGCGCCTGAAACCAATTCCACTAAATATTTTTCCTTCTTCGTTTCATGTTCAAAATGCGATGCCCATAAACGCTCCATCGATAAAAAACAAAGTTCATAACCTGCCAACAACAAAAATACCTGCAAAAAAACTCCAAAGTAATGACGCTTTGCAAACCTTGTCTTTAGTGTAAAAAACATACCAACACCTAACAAAATAACACACCAAAAACCACCAACGGAAAATCACTCCATTTAAAATACTCCGCAATGAGCATTCCAAAAACAAAAGGAATCAAGAAACGAAGCACTGGCATTTTCTTGAACAATGTCCAGCTGCTACCGAAAATTATACTTCTTTTCGATGGTTTCATTTCCTGCAAAAATCAACAACTAAAAAAGCCTACTTGGTTTTAAACGAATACAAATGTTTAACTCCAGGAGTAGCTGAATATCAAGCAGTTGTGACAATTAAATTAATCAAAAAATAATCAATTTAAATACCCGATTAATAATCATGGTTTTCATAAATATCATATTTAACCCTGCCTGCCGGCAGGCAGGCACAAAGGCCACAGAGATTTCACAGAGATCACAGTGTACAAATCGAAGCAAGTATTTAAATCTATGAAAAATCAAATCCGTGAAAATCATAATCATCCGCGTCATCAGCGTTCCATTAAATCATAGTTGAAGCGAAAAATCAAAATTGTCAGTTCCGCCCATTGGTACTATCTTTACCAAATGAGTCTAACAATGATCTTCCTAGGAGCTACGGTAATAATGTCGCTCATTGCTTTCTCCAATGAAGAATTAAAAAGAAAGTGGATATTAAATCCCTACTTAGTTCATCATCGCAACCAATGGTGGCGCATGCTCACCTCGGGATTCATCCACGCCGATTTCATGCATTTGTTCTTTAACCTCTTTGCTTTTTACGGATTCGGTATGGCAGTAGAAAATTACTACAATGTGATTTTTGAAGAGAAAGGAATGCTCTACTTTATTGTTTTGTATTTAGGAGCTATACTCGTAGCTAATGGTCCTTCACTGGTTAAAAACAAAGACAACCACTGGTACAATTCCTTGGGAGCCTCAGGTGGTGTGTCAGCGATCATCTTTGCTGCGATAATTTTTCAACCTTGGAGTAAAATTTATTTCTTTGGAATTATTGGAGTGCCTGGAATAATTTTAGGTCCATTGTATCTATTTGCAGAGTATAAACTCTCGAAAAGTGAAAACGCAACGGGCATTAATCACGATGCGCATTTCTGGGGTGCTATCTTTGGTGTGCTTTACACCATTGCCCTAAAGCCCGACTTAATTTTCTTCTTCTACGATCAATTAATGAATGGAATGTAAGATGTATAAAATTGCCAATGTCGTTTACAATGGAAAACTAATTCCAGAAACAGAATTAAATCTACTCATTCACAACCGTGGATTTCTTTATGGAGATGGATTTTTTGAGTCGATGCGTTTTGAACATGGAAAAATACTTCGTTTTAATTTACATTACGATCGTCTGCTAGGAAACATCGAACTTTTACAGATGGATGCAAGTCATTTTCCCTCCTCGTCCGACTTAAACACAATGATTTTAGATTTGGTGGAGTCGAATCACATCACTGACTTCAGCCGAGTGCGATTAAATATCTTTAGAGAAAGTACAGGAGCTTATACACCTGAAAACAATACGACATCCTACCTCATCACTTGCACTCCGTTAGATGGTCCATATGTTTTTCCAACCCAAGGGTTAAAAGCAGGGATTTACAACCAACAAACCAAGGCGGCAGGACCTTATTCTTGTTTAAAATCGCTCAGCAGTCAGTTCTATGTGATGGCAGGAATTTATTGCCGACAACAAAAATGGGACGAGGTATTGGTGATGAACACTTCCGGAAATATTATTGAAGCTTTAAGCAGTAATTTCTTCATTGTAAAAAACAAGATGCTCATTACTCCCCCACTTTCTGAAGGATGCATCAATGGTGTTTTTAGAATGTATTTTATGCAATTGGCAAAGCAGTTTGGAATTGAATGCAAAGAAGAAAAAATCCATCCCAACGATGTTTTAGATGCCGATGAAATCATTTTAACCAATGCGGTGAAAGGTGTGCAATGGGTGGAGTTTTATGAAGGGAAAAAGTATGGATGTGAAATGGGGCGGAAGTTGTTTGAGTTGATCTGAAAATCAAACTTCACCTCCTATTCAAATTCCTATTTAAACGCAGTGGGCGCAACGTTTACGCAGCGGACACAAAGAATCATAAAAAATCTTAATCATCATAATAAATCTGGCTTGCTGCATTCCAAAGCAGGTCCATCAAAATAGAAATGCTCTAAAACTTTAATGCACTACTAATCCTTTTCCGATAACTCCAACCATCGCATCGACTTCGCATCCAACTTTTTCTCCGTATCTTGAAAATCGATGGAACATTTTTGAATTTCATCAACAGGTAGAACTGTATTCATTTTATTGAGAAGCATCTCCTTTTTCTTTTCTAAAAGCGCGATTTCTTGCTCGAGGGATTCGAGTTCTTTTTGTTCTTTGAAACTTAATTTTACTTTTTTCTTAGCGGGCGCTTCAACCACTGCTACAGCTGGTAAAGTAGGTTTGCGATCCGATTTTTTTAATGGCGTTTCTTCAATGATGCTACGGTACTCAGTATAGTTTCCGTGAATATCTTTTATTTCACCATCTCCATCAAAAACAAAAACGTGATCTACTAAACGATCCATGAAGTAACGGTCATGGGTTACCATTAATAGGCAGCCTTTGTATCCTTCTAAAAATTCTTCTAAAATATTTAAGGTGACAATATCTAAATCATTGGTGGGCTCATCCAGAATTAAGAAGTTTGGATTCTTAAGAAGGATGGTCATTAAATACAAACGCTTCTTCTCGCCCCCACTCAACTTAGAAACGTAAACATGTTGCTTGGCTCCTGTAAATAAGAAATGATTTAAGAACTGAGAAACTCCAATATAATTTCCATTTCCAGTTTCTACATATTCGGCAATGTCCTTTGCCACATCGATCACACGCTTATCCTCTGGCAAGTTCATGCCTTGCTGGGAATAATAACCAAACACAACCGTCTCTCCTGTTTTCACTCTGCCTTTATCCGGTTTGGCAAGTTCCATAATCATGTTGAGCAAGGTAGATTTTCCAGCTCCATTGCGACCAATGATTCCAATTTTCTCCCCTTTAATGAAGGTATAACTAAAATCTTTTAGCAAAACTTTTCCATCATAACTTTTGCAAACATTTTCCAACTCCAGAATCTTACTTCCGAGTCGATTCATCTGCATGGTCATTTGCAATTTATCATCTGCTCGTTTTCCTTTAGCTACTTTTTTCGGTATCGTAAAATGAATCTTGCCTCGATTTGGATTTCGTTGTTCGCGCTTTTGGTTGGCGACGCATCCACTCTAATTCCCGCTTATATAAATTACGTGCTTTATCGACCGTTGATTTCGTTTGCTCTTCACGCTCATCTTTCTTCTCCATGTAATACGCATAATTTCCATTGTAGGTATATACATTGCTATCGTCTAATTCAACAATGACATTACACACATTATCTAAGAAATATCGATCATGGGAAATTAAGATGATGGATTTATTCAATCGCTTAATGTATTGCTCTAACCATTCAATCATGTCGAGATCGAGATGGTTGGTGGGCTCATCGAGTAATAATACATCGTGATCATCGATGAGTAATCGTGCTAAAGCCATCCTCTTTTTTTGTCCGCCCGACATCAACTTAGTTTCTTTGTCGAGTTGATGAATTCCTAATTTACCCAATACTTCTGCTGCACGCGCTTCATAATCCCAGCCGTTGAGTGAATCGATGGTATCCATGACGATCTGTAACTTCCCAGGGTCAATGTCCTCTCCACTGTTGATAATCTGCTCATATTCACCAATGGCATGCAGTACAGGATGTCCAGGTTCAAAGATGCAATCCATTACCGAAGCATTTGGTGGAAATTGCGGATCTTGCTCTAAATAGCCAACTCGTAAATCTTTTCGAAATGAAATGATACCTTCATCGGCGACTTCCTTCCCCGCAATAATTTTCATCAACGTGGTTTTGCCACTTCCATTGGCAGCAATAAGCGCCATTTTTTGTCCTTCCGATAAGGAAATATCAATTTTACTAAATAATGGCTTCTCATTAAAGGCTTTCGATATCCCCTCAGCGGTAAATAAATTCATGGTGCAAAATTACGGTTTCTTTGGATGCTATTTTGGGTGGGAAGATGGATTTTTAGCATTGAAAACAAGGAGGTAATCAAAATAAAAGGAGCTGCAAGCTATGAATCGACTATTTTTACTGCATGCAAGTACGCGAAGCTCAACCTACTGAAATTCCCATCATCAATGCCTTAGCCCGCAAAATATGGATGGACCATTACCCGAGCATTATCTCCATGGATCAAATTGAGTATATGCTGGAAAAAATGTACAGTGAAGCAGCTTTACAACAACAGATAACCGATGGAAATCGCTTTTTTATTTTATCGGATGAGCATGCAGATCTTGGATATTTGTCCATTAGTCAAACCGGAGAAGGAAACTATTTTTTGCATAAATTTTACATCGATACGCAACATCACCGCAAAGGATTGGGTCACTTCTTTTTTGATTCAGTCTTTAATGCTCTTCCTTATCTAAAAACTATTCGGTTAACTGTTAATAGAACCAATCTGAAAGCCATCAATTTTTACTTCAAGAAAGGATTTACCATAGAAGAAGTAAAGGATTTTGATATTGGCAATAATTATTTCATGAATGATTTTGTAATGCTCTATAAAAAGTAAAATCAAATCCTATTATTGACTAATTTTACACCATGGCAGGCAATTCATTCGGACAAGCATTTCGCATCAGTACTTTTGGTGAATCACACGGTGTTGGGATTGGCGTGGTGATTGATGGATGTCCTGCAGGATTGGAAATTGATTTGGAGTTCATCCAAAGTGAATTAAACCGTAGAAGGCCCGGACAAAGTGAAATCACATCTCCCCGTAACGAAGCCGATATCGTAGAAATTCTCAGTGGTGTTTTTCAAAACAAAAGTACAGGTGCTCCCATTGCTTTATTTATCAAAAACAAAGATCAACGCTCAGAAGATTATGAACATGTAAAAGAAAACTGGCGACCCGGTCATGCTGATTTTACATACGATCAGAAATATGGTTTCCGCGATCATCGTGGGGGCGGACGATCATCGGCACGTGAAACGGCCGCTCGTGTAATGGCGGGTGCTGTCGCAAAACTTTTATTGGCGCATCACGATATTCAAATTTCTGGGTATGTGAGTAGTGTCGCTGATATTCATGTTACGCTACCCTACACACAACTCGATTTAGAAAAGACAGAAGAGAACATCGTGCGTTGTCCAGAAAAAGAGACCGCGGATAAAATGATTGCGCTCATTGAAAATATTAGAGATGCTGGCGATACCGTAGGCGGTGTCATCACTTGTGTAGCAAAAAAAGTCCCTTCTGGATTAGGCGAGCCTGTTTTTAATAAATTGCAAGCCGATTTAGCTGCAGCCATGATGAGCATCAATGCAGCGAAAGGGTTTGAAATTGGTAGTGGATTTGAAGGCACCAAACTGAAAGGAAGTGAATTCAATGATGCCTTTTCTGCTGAGATTGATCGCAAAGGTCACCCCCGCTTTAAAACCATTACTAACCACAGCGGCGGGGTGCAAGGAGGGATTAGCAATGGCGCTGATTTGGTTTTCAATGTTGCTTTTAAGGCGGTTTCCACCATTATGAAAGCCCAACAAACCGTTGACAAAGAGGGAAAATCCGTAATTTTAGAAGGAAAAGGCCGACATGATCCCTGTGTTTTACCCCGTGCGGTTCCCATTGTGGAAGCTATGTGTGCCATCGTTTTAGCCGACCATTGGCTTCGAAATAAAATGGCCCGAATGGAAGATTAACATTGTTAAAAACCATTCTCAAAAACATTTATTATTATGCATGAATCTGCATAATTTCTACCGATTTTTGCGTTGTAGAATAAACACACCACTTTATGTTAAAGAAAATACTTATTGGACTTGGATCATTTATCGTTTTGCTATTATTAGCTGCCTTCATCCTACCCATCGTTTACAAAGGCAAAATTGAAATCATGGTTAAAGAGGAAATCAACAAAAGCCTCAATGCAAAAGTTGATTTCGCTAGTTACGATCTTACCATTTTTAGCAGTTTTCCTAACCTCAGCATTGAGCTCAACAATTTGAGTGTAGTGAACCAAAGTCCATTTGAGGGCGATACGTTGGCTGGCATGAAACAACTTTCACTCACCATTGACATCATGAGTGTGATTGGTGGTGGACAAATTGATATTAAATCGGTGCAATTGAAAGAGCCACGCATACATCTCATCGTTTTAAAAGATGGGAAAGCGAATTGGGATATTGCTAAGGAAGATAGTTCAAAAACAGAAGCAAGTAGTGAACCTTCCAAATTCAAGGTGGCTTTGCGTTCGTACAGCATCAGCGATGGAATGGTTTCTTATGAAGATGCTTCCATGGATTTCAATATGCTCATGGAAGATTTAAATCATACCGGCAAAGGTGATTTTACACAAGATTTATTTGTGTTGAGCACGCAAACTGATATTGCCAGTGCTGATTTATGGTTTGGTGGTGTGAAATATTTACATCGTGCTAAAACTGGATTGAAAGTGGATTTGGACATGGACATGCCGAATATGAAATTCACATTCAAAGAAAATGAAATTGCTATAAACGAACTTGTTTTAGGTGTAGATGGATGGGTGGCTATGCCCACTGATGATATCAAAATGGATATTAAATTCGATGCACGTAAAAACGAATTCAAAAATTTCTTATCGATGGTTCCCGGAGTTTACAGAGAGGGATTTAAAGATTTGAAATCGTCGGGAACATTAACTTTAAAAGCATTTGTAAAAGGTACGTACAATGAAAAACAAATGCCTGGCTTTGGTTTAAATTTAAAAGTGCAGAATGGAAATTTCCAATATCCTTCGCTTCCAGTAGCCGTAAATAATGTTCAATTGAATTTGAATGTAAACAATGCAGATGGTGTTCCTGATCATACCATCATCGACTTACAACAATTACATGTGGAACTTGGCAACCAACCTTTCGATGCAAAACTTAGTGTTCGCACACCGGTGAGTGATGCCGATATTAAAGGAAGTATTAAAGGAGATATCAACTTTGCAAACATCAGCAAAGTGGTTCCTTTGGAAGAAGGTACTTCAATGAAAGGAACCTTAAAAGCCAATGTGAATATCAATGGAAGAATGTCGGCTATTGAACAAGAGCGCTATCAAGATTTTCAGGCTGATGGATTAATTCAATTGAATAACTTCAACTATAGCACGAAGGAGAACAAGCAAGGTTATGATTTGAGAGAAGTAAAACTTACTTTCAATCCGCAATTTGTGGAACTCAATAATTTTGATGCCATGCTTGGAAAAAGTGATGTGCATGCAGATGGTCGACTCGACAATTTACTAGCCTACCTTATCAAAAAAGAAACGTTAAAGGGAAATTTAAATGTGAACAGTCGTCTATTAGATTTAGTTGCATTGAATGGAAACAGCACGGCAGAAACGACTTCTGCCCCTGCCGATACTACACCCATGGCATTAATTGAAGTTCCAGGTAATTTAGATTTCACTGCGAACTTAGCCATCACGAAATTACTATACGATAATTTAATTTTAGATAATGTAAATGGAAAAGTGGTAATTCGTAATCAAGCCATTAACATGGAAAACCTAAGCTTCAATACTCTTTCAGGAGCCATGAAGATGAGTGGAACTTATGCTACTCCCGAGCGCAAATCGGCCAACATGTCTTTTGATATGGACATCAAAGGATTCGATATTCAACAAACTGCATTGGCTTTTGAGTCGGTGAAGAAAATGGCTCCTATAGCCCAATATGCAACAGGTAAATATTCTACATCACTTAATATCAACGGCAAGTTGAATGAACACATGGAACCCAATTTAAATACCATGACGGGATCTGGAAAATTAAGTACGGACGCTGTTGTCATCAATAGTTTTGGTCCATTATTAAAAGTAGCTGAAACACTCAAACTCGAACAATTCAAGCAACTTAATGTACAAGATGTAAACTTTAGTTATTCCATCGAAAATGGCAGGGCTCAAGTGAAACCTTTTGATGTAAATTTAGTAGGAATACCTACAACAGTTCAAGGAAGTACAGGCTTCGATCAAACCATCGATTATACGTTGGCGATGAATATTCCTACTTCTAAATTACCAGGAGCCGCCAGTAGTGCTATTGGAGGACTCATCTCCAGTGCCAATTCAAAAGGTGCTAACCTTAGCATGGCTGAAAATGTTAAGTTGAATTTAAAGATGGGTGGAACAGTAACTAAACCTACAGTGAGCACCGATTTAAAAGAAACTGCAGGAAATCTCATCAACTCAGTAAAAGATAAAGTAAAAGAAGAAATCAATCAGAAAAAAGAAGAGTTAGAAAACAAAGCGAAGGAAGAAGCAGATCGATTGAAAAAAGAAGCAGAAGCGAAGGTGAACGCTGAAAAAGAAAGACTGAAAAAAGAAGCGGAAGAAAAAGTAAAAGCAGAAAAAGAAAGACTAAAAAAAGAAGCTGAGCAAAAAGTGAAAGACGCAGCGAAAGACTTCTTTAAAAAGAAATAAACCTCTATTACCCATGAAAAAAGCAATTTATATTACCACCCTTTTCTTTTCAATAATTACCGCTTGCGAAAAGCAAAAGAATTGCTTCCTTCAGTCCTAACTGACAACTGCGAATTACCAAATGGTCATTTAAAGTGGACTTCAGGTGGGACTCAAACATGTGCAAATGCAAGCTTGTTCGGTGACCAAGGAAGTGCGATGACAATTAATGGAATCGCTCTAACGGGAGAAACCTTCACGATGGAATTAGATAATGTAATGCCCGGTACCTACGCCATGACGACAGATTCTAATCACATATTACATACCGATCAACTCGGAATGGCATGGGAAAGCACCAATGGAAATCCAGCTACGCTCGTAATTTTATCAAACAACACAAGCACCAACGTGCTTGAAGCCAATTTTAGTGGTACTTTAAAAAATCCACTCGGTTTAAACAAAACCATCAACAGTGGAACTGTAAAAATTACCTACACCGAATAAAATAAAATTGCAGGGTGAATTTTTTTTTGTATTTTGCTCTAACAAATCTATCAAGAATGAAAAAATGGATATGGAGTATAGCCATCGTCGGCTTACTTCAAAATAGTGCATGTACTCGAAACACTCAAAATGCAACCATCACGGTTGACACGGTAGAAACTGATTTTTTTGACGGACTCACTCCTTCCACAGCAGAATTTACGTTTGAAGGAATCTTTCCTTGCGCCGACTGTATGGGCATTAAAACCAATCTTGTCATCAACGACGATAGTCTCAGTTATTTCCTAACGGAGACGTATATGGGAAAAAATAATCCCGATTCTGTTTTCCTTCGCTCGGGCACTTTTATCAGAATGACAGCCCCTGATAGCCTTTCAACGGTACTACAACTTTCCGCTGCAAAAGAAGCACCCCCTCTTTTCTACAAAGTAATCGGCGATTCCATCTTGAAAAAACTAGACAATAAAGGCCAGGAAATTTTAGGCAATCATAATTATCTCTTGACTCGTAAGTAAAATTATTCTTGCGACTAAATGTCTGGCTCCGAATAAAATTTTAATTGGTAAATTGGCAGATTGGCAAGTTGGTAAAATAGTGATCGCGTATTAAGAGAAGGCACCTCTAATATTCGAACTTCCACTTTAATCATGGTTAATATTTTGAATTTGGTTTTATTCGAATCGCGAAGCCTCGCGACGCCTGATTTCGCATTTCGTGTTTATTCGCTCCCGATAGCTATCGGGATCGCGTCCTTATCATGCCATTATAAGCTCCCCTTCCCACTTACAAACCACTGCCGTAGCTACAGCATTTCCAACAACGTTCGTAGCACTTCTGCCCATGTCGAGTAGCTGATCAATTCCAAGAAGCAACAACAAACCAGCTTCGGGAATATTAAACGCACTCAACATTCCGGCGATCACCACCAAGCTAGCTCTGGGCACTCCGGCCATTCCTTTGCTCGTAACCAATAACATCAACATCATGGTGATCTCTTGCGAAATGGTCATGTCAATTCCGTAAGCCTGTGCAATAAATACTGTGGCGAATGTCATGTACATGATGGATCCATCTAAATTAAACGAATAACCTAAGGTAGTACAAAGGAAATAATTCGAGTACTACAACCATACTTTTCCAAGGCTTCTACTGTTTTTGGAAATGCCGACTCGGAAGATGCTGTAGAGAAGGCCAATAAAATGGGTTCGCGAATTTCTTTTAATAGTTTGATGAATGGAATTTTTAAGAAGAAGCAGATGGCTCCTAAAATGACAAATGCGAAAAAGAGCAATCCAAAATAAAAACAAGCAATCAAATAAATATATCCGCCAATAATTCCAAGTCCTTGCTTAGCAACAACAGCGGCTATGGCACCAAAAACACCAAATGGCGCAAACAACATTACATAATTAGTAACCTTAAACATGACATGGCCTAAAGCGTCCATGGCATTCACAATCGACTTCGCCTTATCGCCCATGGCAGCGGTTCCAATCCCAAAGAAAATAGAGAAAACAACGATGGGTAAAATCTCATTATTGGCCATGGCCTCAATCACACTTTTTGGGATCACATGGGTAATGAATTCACGGAATGAAGGAGCTCCTTTGCTTAGTCCTTCACTCAATTCCTCTGCGGGAAGTGGTAAATTCATTACTAATCCGGGCTTGAAAATATTTACCAACACTAACCCTAAGCTTAAAGCCAAAATGGTAGCCCCTTGGAAATAAAGTAGGGTCTTGATTCCGATACGTCCCACACTCTTAAAATCGCCCACTTTCGCAATTCCATACACCAAGGTACTGAATACCAAGGGGGCAATAATCATCTTAATTAAGCGCAAAAATATATCGCTCAGGATCTGAATATTATCGGCAAACTTGTTAAAATCAGCAGGATCGGGGTACATCTCGCGGTATATATAACCAACCAGAATACCGAGTAGCATGCCAATAAATATGCGAGCAGTTAGGTTTATCTTCATAGGATCAGGTCCAAAAATAACCGAATTATCCGAATAATCGATCCTTTTGAAGCATTGCACCCCAACGTGTTTTATATCTTTGCACCCTATTAAATTAAGAGATTAGTATTTAGCATGGAAATTCCAAAGACATTTCAATCTGAGATTGCCGAAAATAAATGGTACGCCTACTGGATGCAGAAGGGCTATTTTCGCTCTGTACCCGATGAGCGCGAACCCTATACCATTGTAATTCCTCCTCCCAATGTGACCGGTGTTTTGCACATGGGTCATATGCTAAATAACACCTTGCAAGATGTGATGATTCGTCGTGCTCGCATGCTTGGAAAGAATGCCTGTTGGGTGCCCGGAACCGATCACGCCTCCATTGCAACGGAAGCGAAGGTTGTACAGATGTTGCGCGAGAAAGGAATTAAGAAATCCGATTTGAGTCGTGAAGATTTTTTAAAATATGCTTGGGAGTGGAAAGAGAAGTACGGTGGAATAATTTTAGATCAGTTAAAAAAGTTAGGCGCCTCATGTGATTGGGATCGTACTCGATTCACGATGGAGGATGATATGAGTGAAGCGGTGATCGATGTATTTATCGATTTGTATAAAAAAGGATACATCTACCGTGGTATGCGCATGGTGAATTGGGATCCTGCCGGACTCACTGCCGTTAGCGATGAAGAAGTAATTCATAAGGAAGTACAATCGAAATTGACGTATGTGCAATATGTGATTGTAGACAGCGATGAAGTTTTTGATGCGAATGACAAAGCTGCGGTACAGAAAAAAATTGATGAAAAATCGACCATCACCATTGCTACCGTTCGACCAGAAACTATTTTAGGTGATACTGCTGTGTGCGTACATCCTGATGATCCGCGTTACGCTCATCTGAAAGGAAAATTTGCGATCATCCCAATGGTGAATCGTAAAGTGCCTATAATTTTTGACGATTATATATTAATTGAATTCGGAACAGGCGCATTAAAAGTGACTCCAGCACACGACATCAATGACTACAATTTAGGAAAAAAACACAACCTCGAAGTAATCGATACGTTGAATGCTGATGGTACGATGAGTGCTCAGGCTGGATTTTATATTGGTGAAGATCGATTTGTAGTTCGCAAAAAAATTGTTAAGGATTTGGCGGAGATGGGCTTGGTGGTGAAAGTGGAAGATTACACCAATAAAGTGGGGTACAGTGAACGAACCGACGCGGTGATTGAACCACGCTTGAGTCTGCAATGGTTTGTGAAGATGAAAGAATTTTCGAAACCAGCACTCGATGCCGTGATGGATGGCGAAGTGAAATTGTATCCTGAAAAATTTGTAAATACCTATCGTCACTGGATGGAAAATGTACATGATTGGTGCATCTCTCGTCAGCTGTGGTGGGGACAACGAATTCCAGCTTGGTATGATAACCAGGGGAATTTTTTAGTTGCGAAAACTGCTGAAGAAGCACTAGAATTATTCCAATCTGACAATGATTCAATAACGGCGAAGGATATCCGTCAAGACGAAGATGTATTGGATACATGGTTCAGCTCTTGGCTTTGGCCAATTTCTGTTTTTGATGGATTTAAGGATCCCAACAACAAAGACATCAACTACTACTACCCTACTAACGATTTAGTTTCTGCACCTGAAATTTTGTTTTTCTGGATTGCTAGAATGATCATGGCAGGTTATGAATACAGAGGCAAAAAGCCTTTTAATAATGTTTATCTCACCGGAATTGTTCGCGATAAGCAAGGCCGGAAGATGAGTAAATCCCTAGGCAATTCACCGGATCCATTGGATTTGATCAAGAAGTTTGGTGCTGATGGTGTGCGCGTAGGTATGTTGCTTTCTTCTCCTGCGGGGAACGACTTACTGTTTGATGAAGGCTTGTGCGAACAAGGAAGAAACTTCAGTAATAAAATTTGGAATGCGTTCCGATTGGTGAAAGGATGGGAAGTAGATGCGTCTATTCCCCAACCCGAAGTAAACAAAGTAGCGATCACATGGCTCGAAGCACGCATTAACGAATGTCTAGTTGAGATCAATGATCATTACGAAAAACTTCGTATCTCAGATGCGCTGATGAGTACTTACAAGTTAGTATGGGATGATTTTTGTGCTTGGTATTTAGAATTAATCAAGCCAGGTTACCAACAGGCCATTGATACAGCAACCCTCAATTCTACTATTGCTCTCTTTGAAAAATTAATTATAATCGTCCATCCTTTTATGCCGTTTATTTCTGAAGAAATTTGGCATTTATTAAAGGAAAGAAAAGATGGGGATGATATCATCATTGCATCATGGCCCAAAATAGATGTGGCAAACGAAGAGATATTAAAAGCATTTCCTATTGCTGCGGAACTCATCGGAGAAATTAGAAATTTCCGTCAGAGCAAAGGATTGAGTCCGAAGGAAGCTTTAGCATTAAGCATTCGTTCGAATGGATCTACATCGGCATTGAAAATTTTTGGAGATGCGATTATGAAGCTTGGCAATTTATCTGAAATTAAATCGGTAAACGAAAAACCTGAAAATACTTTCCCATTTGTGATTCGCGACCTTGAATGCTTTATTCCGATGAGTGAAAACATCGACAAAGATGCTGAACGTAAAAAGTTAAATGACGACTTAACCTATACGCATGGATTTTTGAAATCTGTAATGGCGAAGTTGAATAACGAACGATTTGTAAGTAACGCGAAGCCTGAAATATTAGCAGCAGAGCAAAAGAAGAAATCCGATGCCGAAGCAAAGATTCGTGCTATTGAGGAAGCGTTAAGTTCATTGTCATGAGTCAGCAAAGTGTGCGACAACTTTTCTTGCGACATGTTGCACAAACAAGTCCATCTCCACTTGGATTAGAAATTGAAAAAGCAGAAGGGCTTTATTTGTATGGATCTAATGGTGAGAAATGGCTCGACTTAATCAGTGGAATCTCCGTCAGCAATGTTGGACATCGTCACCCCAAAGTGATTGAAGCCATTCATGAACAACTCGAAAAATACATGCACTTGATGGTGTATGGAGAGTATATTCAATCACCACAAGTAAAGTTAGCGGCAAAATTAGCAAGCGTAATGCCGTCTATCGATAGTGTTTACTTCACCAACAGCGGCACAGAAGCCATTGAAGGTGCTATTAAATTAGAGCGACGATATACGGAAAGAAAAAAAATATTTTCTTTTAAAGATGCGTATCATGGTTCTACCAATGGAGCATTGAGTTTAATGAGCAATGAATATTTCAGTGTGCCTTTTCATCCACTCTTACCAGAAGTATTTCATCTTACATCAGGCAATCATCAAGAACTAGTAAAGATCGACGCGGATACCGCGGCTGTGTTTGTTGAAATTGTTCGAGGAGAAGCAGGAGCCGAAGTAGTAGATCCAACATTTTTACAAGACTTACGGTTGCGCTGTACCGAAGTAGGTGCATTGCTAGTTGTAGATGAAATTCAAACAGGGTTTGGACGCACCGGAACTTTCTTTGCTGCGCAAGGAGTGAATATCATTCCCGATATTTTAGTTGTTGCAAAAGGAATGGGCGGAGGAATGCCTATCGGTGCTTTTATGAGCAGCAAAAAAATAATGGATGCATTAAGTGACCAACCTGTATTAGGTCATATCACCACCTTTGGAGGAAATTCTGTTTGTTGTGCCGCTTCCTTGGCCACCTTTGATATTATTCAATCATTAAAAACAGAAGAGCGCATTCCAAAATTAGAATCCATCGTCAGAAAAACATTAGTACATCCTGCCATACAATCCATCAGAGGAAAAGGGATGTTGTTGGCACTCGTTTTTGAAACGGATGAATTTGCACAACGAGTGATTGCGGCTTGCATTAAAAAAGGTATAATTACTGATTGGTTCCTCTTTGCTGCAAACCGACTTCGAATTTGTCCCCCGCTCACGATTACAGAAGCGGAATTATTAGTGGCATGCCATGTCGTTTTAGAAGCAATTGACGAGTGCTATCAGGTTGATTTATAGAAAGTCACGCAATAACTCCTCAAAACTTCATATAGCTCATTTACATTTGCGTTTCCTATCTTTGTAGCGTTAATGTACAGAGAGTAAAGGAATCCAAAAAAATTTATTCGGTTATGAACGTACTAATTGTAGAAGATGAACGCTCCTTGTCGCACGAGATGGAAATTTATCTTTCCCGACAAAATTTAAATTGTGATGTTGCTTTTAACGGAAAAAGCGCATCGGATAAAATCCACGCCAACTCTTATGATTTCGTCCTACTCGATTTAGGTTTGCCTGATATGGATGGTTTGGATTTATTGAGAGAGTCGAAAAAGGCTGGAATAGAAAGTGCGTTCATTGTGCTCACCGCACGCAGTGAAGTAGAAGATAAAATCACAGGTCTCGATTTAGGTGCCGATGATTACATTGCTAAACCATTTTCTTTAGCCGAACTACACAGTCGTATGCAAGCCATTTTACGTCGCAAGCACGGACTTAAATCCAATGTAATGAGTATTCATGATTTTGATATAGATATTCAAAATCGCACGGTTCATTGCCATGGCAATAGCATCAATCTCACCAAAAAAGAATTTGATTTATTGCATTACTTAGCATTACATAAAAACAGAGTATTGACACGCATTCAACTCACCGAACACATTTGGGGTGATGTTTTAGAAGATGATTACGAATCGAACTACATTGATGTACACGTAAAAAATTTACGTAAAAAATTATCAGCACAATCCAGCGTTGATTGGTTTGAAACTGTACGTGGTGTAGGCTATCGTGTAAACGCATAAGCATTTGACTGCTCTACAACACCGTCCTAAAAAGTCAATGACCATACAGGTCAAGTTTGCGCTTTACAATGCAGTTTCCAAAGCGCTCATCATTTTAGCTTTTATGACGTTGTTGCCAATTTTGGTAGAAAGAATCGTCTATGAACATATCGACAAAAGATTAGTCGCAAGAAGTGAACGAATCTTACTAACTGTAAAAAGAGGAAGTATAGCCGACATCGTTCGTGAACAAGATTGTAGTTTTGAAAGTTACAATATCTTAAAAGAAGAATTTGTTGCCATCTACCCCATCACGGATCCTTTAAAAATGAACAATGGGACTCAAATTAGAAATGAGACTTGGAGCATTGAGGGAGAAAAATTACAACATCGAATTATTAGTCGGCCCTTTTTATACGACAACCAAATGTACGAACTGAATATTGGTGAAGGCATCAGCACCATCGACGAATTAAAATCTATTATTCAGCGCTTTCTATTGGTCATGATGTTAGGGGTGATTTTGATCTCCCTATTCATTGATCTTGCCTTTGCTCGATTACTATTAAAACCATTGAATAGCATCATCAGCACCAAACTTCTTCCTGTGCCGTCGCCTGCCTATTTCAATTTTACACCCATTCCAAGTTCAACGGCTGAATTTAACCAGCTCGACAATCGAATCAATGAAATGATGCATAAATTGAAAGACTCCTTTCAAATCGAAAAAGAGTTTATCAGCAATGTGTCTCACGAGTTGCAAACACCCATCAGCATCATTCAAAATCGGCTGGAGAACATCATTAACGAAGGAAATTTATCGGATGAGTTACTCATCAAACTTTCTGATTCACAGCGCACCTTGAATCGAATGAGTAGAATTATAAAAGCTCTTTTATTAATTTCAAAAATTGAAAACGATCAATACCTCAAGCAAGATGCCATTGGCGCCATTGAATTGATGGACGAGGTGCTTGAAGAGATTGAAGAACGATTAACAGAAAAGAACATCACGCTGCATAAATACTTTTACGACGATTATAACATCACCCACTGCAATCGCACTTTACTCTTTACCATGATAACGAATTTGATCAACAATGCCATCAAGTATAACAAAGACGGTGGAAATATCGATATTTATACTCATGTCAAAGACGGTAGATTTCAAATTGAAATTAAGGACAGTGGAATTGGAATTGACAAAACAGATATAAACGGAATTTTTGATCGATTCAAACGACTCAATAAAAATAAAGCAGATGGATATGGCTTAGGCTTACCGCTCGTTAAAACCATTGCAGGATTTCACAAAATTGAAATCATTGTTGAGTCCACGCCGAATGTAGGAACGGAGTTTACGCTGAGATTTTAGATGGGAGATCGGAGATCGGATCGCGAAGCTTCGCGACGGAGTTCGGATCGCGAAGCTTCGCGACGGAGTTCGGATCGCGAAGTTTCGCGAGGGAGAAGGAAGTGCTGCCTGAGCTTGCCGATGGCAGATTTTAGATATTGGATATATTTACTGTAAACAGCTAATATTGACCCGTTCCTAGCATGACTAAAGTACAAGCTTCTTCAAATGGAATTCCGGCATTTTTTAACATGGATTGAAAAAGAAGATCTTCCGTTCCGGGATTAAAAATTACTCTTTTAGGTTCCAGACTAATCACATAATCACGAATATTTTCTTGATGACTTGGTCCTACGTACAAAGTAACGGTATGGATATCCGATAAAAATTTATGTTCTGTAAAAATGTCTACATCTCCTACTTTACCTGTTTTTAATCCCATGGCAAAAACAGGATGTCCATGTTCTCTCAATCGATTTATGGCCAGAAAAGAATAGCGCGAAGGATTTGTTGAAGCACCAATAACTAATGTCGTTTTCTTCATGATATTTCGATATAATCAAGGTCTTTAGAAAACGTCTCTTTTAAACTAAATATTGCCAACATTGCGAGTGAGATACAAATCCCACCAACTACTAAGGCGCCATTGACAGCACCTATGCTCATTTCTAAAGTTTTAAATCCAAGAATAATGGGAACCACTGCGCCTCGTACAAAGTTTGGAACCGTGGTCGTTACTGTAGCACGAATATTGGTTCCAAATTGCTCGGAAGCTATGGTTACAAAGAGCGCCCAATAACCAGTAGCACATCCCATCAAGAAACAAAGGAAATAATATGAATTGGCAGGCAATCCTTTTGCAAAAAGAAATACAAAGACAAGAACAATAGTGAATAACAAATAAGCGACCACTACTTTCTTTCTACTCTTCAACAGTTGACTTAATAATCCACTAATTAAATCACCAACCGACAATCCCAAATATGCATACATAATGGCATAACCTACTTTTACTTCACCAACAACCTCTACGAGGGCGGCAAATTTATCGGAGAATTTTATTAAGATCCCGATGCAAAACCAAACGGGAAGTCCGACTAAGATGCAAGCCAAATACTTTTTGAAACGTTCACGGTTCGTAAACAACATCAAGAAATTTCCTTTCTTGATTTGATTATTATGCTTCATGTGTTCAAACATCCCCGACTCATATGTACTCACTCTCAACAATAGCAAAACGAGTCCAAGTACACCTCCAATGATATAAGCCATCTGCCAAGGTTGCAATCCAAAAATCACAAAGGGATTATTGCTAATTAACGCAGCTGCCACCGCGCCAAGTGCTCCCATCGTAACCACGATTAATGTTCCATAACCTCGACTCTCTCGATGCATAATTTCTGAAACTAACGTGATGGCTGCTCCCAATTCACCTGCCAATCCTACGCCAGCAATAAATCGTACGATGCTGTATTGTGTTAAATCGACAACAAAAGCATTCGCTACATTCGCTAACGAATAAATTAAAATCGATCCAAACAAAACCGACATTCTACCTTTTTGATCGCCTAAAATTCCCCAGAGTAATCCACCAATCAACATACCGCACATCTGCCAGAGAAATAATAAATAATCATAACGATCGATTACCACGGGATCTAAAATTCCAATACCTCGTAAGCTATCTTTACTCACCACATTAAACAATTGCAGATCGTAGATATCTACAAAATACCCTAAAGCCGCTACTAAAACGACCATATTAAAAGGATTCTTAGTTCCTTGCTTCGGCATATAAATTATTTTTAATGTATACAAATGATGTAAGCACTATTCGGTACTAACTTTAATTTCAATCCCGAAAAACGATTTCCTTCCTCATAAAGTTCATCGGCTGTATGACTCCCTAACACCGCACTTCCCAACACACTTGTAAAGTTAAACTTTTTCTTTACATCCATGCCCATACAAACAAGAGCATCGGCTGGGATCCTGATATACGTTTCATACTCGGTATCCTTATTAAAATTAACGACCACCAATAATTTTTCTTCCTTACTATGTCTTAAGAATGCAAAATGGAATTTCTCATCAAACCCTTCACTTTGGTGATGACGGTTTGCATATTGCAAATCGTATAATCCACCGTGATGAATGGCATCACTTTTTGACACAAAATTCAACAGCAATGAATAGGTATCTCGCAAAGTTTTTTGTTCGGGAGAAAGTAGAGCCCCATCACACTTACCTTTATTAAACCATTTCTGCAATTCAGGTGCTGAGCAATAATCGAAAATAGAAGTACGTCCTCGATCGCCTGCAAATCCAACAACATCGGTAGCCGACTCTCCAACTTCTTGTCCAAAATAAATCATGACAGGGCCTTTTGAGATGCACGCTGAAATTACCATAGTAGGTATTCCCGCAAATGGATTAGAAGCAAAAAAACGAGAAGCAATTCTTTCCTCATCGTGATTCTCCATAAATGAAAGCATTCGCTCCGAATATTTCTCGACACTTCGAATACAATTCGAAATATCGTCTGCCGAATGATATCCGCGAATGATTCCACCCAAGGTATCATATAAACTTACTTTATCATAGAGAAAATCAAAATATCCTTTATCCAAATAATGTTCATACAATTCTGGCTTATATATTTCGGCAATAAAAATCACCTTGGGATAATGCGTTTTTACGCAGGGAATAATCCACTCCCAAAATTCTGCGGGAACCATCTCCGCCATATCACATCGAAATCCATCTACATCCTTCTCGCACCAATAAAGCAGTATGTCGAGTAATTTTATCCATGAAGAAGGAATGGGATCAAAGAAACAATGATGCGGTGGATTTGGGTCTACACCAAAGTTAATTTTAATGGTTTCAAACCAATCGTTGGAAGAAGGATGTGAAGAGTACACATCGTTGCCAGTCACTTTAGCAGGTGATTCAACAAATTTTTTATATCCTCGAGGCAATGTTCCCCCATCAAGAGGAATATAGTCGGAAGGAAATTGAAATGTTTCATTTTGCAAATACAAAAAATCATTTTGCGGAGCGAACAATTTTTGCGTATCATCATCCACACCAAAATCACTTTTGCGTCCAGGATTCATATCAGAATGATAAGATCGCGCCACATGATTGGGAACAAAATCGATAATCGCTTTCAATCCGCATTCATGCGTACGTTGAATCATCTGCTCAAATTCTGCCATCCGATTCACTACATCGACTGATAAATCAGCATCCACATCATAATAATCTCGAATGGCATAAGGTGAACCTGCGCGACCTTTTACTACATGCGGATCATCAGCAAGAATTCCGTTTTCCTTGTAAGCTGAGAGCGAAGAATGCTCTAAAATTCCAGTATACCAAATATGCGATATACCTAAATCCTTTAGGCTATTTAATACCTTCGAATTAATATCATTGAATTTTCCACTCCCATTTTGGGCGAGTGTACCGTACAATTTATTCTTGCTATTTACATTTGAAAAAACACGCAACAACAATTGATAAATAACTAATTTACTAGAACCGGATTTAAAGTGGTAACTCTTCATACTTCAGGTATGAAAATAGTCTATCCACTTGCACTAATTATAAAAAGGCAAACGCTTTATTCACAACAGAATGTTAAGCTAAGCGCGTGCACTAATACCAGAAACGATCAGTCGGGTAGTAAATCGAATATCATCTAAAATAGGATCATTCGAGGAGTCAAATCCCTTGTCATCATTCATCATAACTGCTTGATTACTTTCAACAGCCATGCTATTCGCCATCTTAAGAAAAACATCAGCTACACGATTCGCATCTGAATAACGAATCTCGCCTTGATCCATGGCTTCTTTAATAATAGCAACTAATAAATTTCGCTCTTCTTTATAAATACTATCTCTGAGTGAAATAAAAATGGGCTCTATCTTTCTACCCTGCTCAACAATAATATCGTGTAGTAAACTTAAATGCTGATAAAACTTAGTACGTTCAAAAAGTAAAAAGACAATCTTATTTTCAATTCCTCTTTTTTCAGTAATTCCTACTCGAACCAATTCACGAAAGCGGTGTGCTTCTGCATAAATTACATCACAAAACAAATCATCTTTACTGCTGTAATAATAATACAGGGTTGCCTTATTTAGACTCACTTTATGGCCAATCTCATCAAGTGTTGTTTTGTCATATCCATTCTTTGAAAAACACTCAGTCGCTGCGTTCAGTATCATCTGCTTTTTCTCTTCTCTCTTTAACATGGGTAATTGTTTTGGTCAAACAAAGTTAAATTCAACGCTAGCTATTCCTATCAAAACTCACTGAACTAAGCGATTCAACTGCTGAACGGGAAGATTCGACTTCCGAACGAGAAAACCGCCAGAAATAAGCCGTTCGCCTATGCTAACCACCTGTTCACCAACAAAATCAATACATTCACACTTTTAAGAGGTCCCTAAAACCAAGACTTTTTGCCTCTTTTTGAGGTTCCAATGCCTAAAACACCTAATAATCCACGGGTCACTTCACGGGCCAAAGTGCGGGCAACTTGTCGACCCACGGTACTATCAATTGCTTCTCCAATCACCGACTTTTCCTCTTTTTAGATGAACTTGCCTTCTTTTTGGAATCGTCTTCTTCTTCCGATGGACTTATCTTTTGCTGAAGCATTTCGTAAGCACTTTCTCGATCTACAACCTGCTTGTACTTTTTCACCATAGCTGGTTGCCCAAGCAAGTCCTCTTGTTCAGATGGAGTCAATATATCCATGCGTGATTGGGGAGCCGATAAATAAGTGTGCACCAGCGGACTTGGAGTACCTTTTTCAGATAAACATGTTATCATCGCTTCTCCAATTCCTAATTCAGTAATTAATGAATCAACATCATAAAACTCCGTGATCGGATAATTTTCAGCCACTAACTTTATGGCTTTACGATCGGCAGCGGTAAAAGCACGTAATGCATGTTGAACTTTTAATCCAAGTTGACCTAAGATGGCTGCCGGAACATCCACCGGACTTTGCGTACAAAATATAATACCAACACCCTTCGAACGAATCAATTTAATGATACTCTCCAATTGATCCATCAACGCGTCACTGGCCTCTTTAAAAATGAGATGGGCTTCATCTATAAACAAAACCAATTTTGGTTGCTCCAAATCTCCTTCCTCTGGAAAGGATTGATAAATTTCAGCCAACAGACATAACATAAAAGTACTAAACAATTTTGGCTTATCTTGAATATCTACCAATCGAACGATATGCACATAGCCTTTACCGTTATCATCAAGTCGAAGTAAATCATTTACATCAAAGGAAGTTTCTCCAAAAAACAGATCGGCTCCCTGCTCTTCCACTTCAATAATTTTCCGTAAGATGGTCGAAGCCGAAGCTGTGCTGATGGCTCCATACTCTTTTTTAATTTCCTCCTTCCCTTCGTTGGTGCAATACTGAAGTACTTTTTTAAAATCTTTTAAATCCAATAAGGGCAAGGAGCGATCATCAGAATATTTAAATACCAATGAAACCACTCCCGACTGGGTATCATTCAATCCTAAAATTTTAGAAAACAATACGGGACCAAATTCCGAAACGGTAGCACGGAGTCTAACTCCTTTTTCATTCGACAAACTCATCAACTCACAAGGAAATGCTTGTGGCTTCCAGGTAATACCCAACTTCTCTTGCCGCTCATCAATTTTAGGATGTGGATTTCCTGGCATCGCCATTCCACTCAAGTCGCCCTTCACATCCATCATCATCACCGAAACTCCATTCGATGCTAGTCCCTCCGCAATACTTTGCAAGGTCTTCGTTTTTCCTGTACCCGTTGCCCCGGCAATAAGTCCGTGACGATTTAACGTTGACAAAGGAATATTCACTAATGCTTCCTTCAACACTTCTCCATTAAAAACGGCTGCGCCTAGGGGAATTGTTCCACCTTTGAAAGTGTAACCTTTTTGAACCGTTTCTAGAAATACTTCCTTTGATGCCATCTTGCCTACATTTTTCAATTTAGAAATCAATCAATAATCATTGTCATCTTATAATCGAAAGGCTGAAATTGATTAATCAATTCAGTAATCATTTCAGATCCACTTTTCACATAAAATCCCAGAAAATTATCATAACGCTCTTGTGGTGTTTGATTCGGATTTACTTTATCCAGTACCGATTGAATCTGATTCAAAGCCACCTCATGTTTTCGTTTTAAGGCTGCTTGTCCTTTCTTCCCTAAATTATCCAACCCATTACTCACCTTTTGCATTTCTGCTTGAACGCTGGGTGCTAAAGTTGGATCTGCTACCAAAAATAATTTCTCGAGATCAGTATAGATGCTTTTCAACTTTTCCTTTGCATCCTCAATTCCAGGAGCTATTTCCTCTTGCGTCGCTAACCATTCACGAACGAGATCATCGAAATTTCTAAATAAATCTTTTTCAGAAAATCCAAGCTTTGTAAATTTATCTAATGCTTTAGAAGGAACAATTACTGCGTTGTTACGCGGCACTAAAACTGGATAACTCACCGAGTAGTGATCAAACAAATCTTTTAGCTGCAACCAATACGCCAATTCTCCAGGTCCCCCGATGTACGCCAAATTGGGAAGAATTTTTTCTTGATACAAGGGCCGCATAATAACATTTGGACTAAATCGTTCCACTTGTTTGTCGACCAAATCGTGAATAAACTCACGACTAAATTTTAAATCCGTTTGCAGTACTTTATAATTTTGATGATCGTCCTTTACAATACGAGCTCTCAACTGATCTTCCAAATAAAACAAGTTGATCTCCCTTGGATTCACTTGAATTTTGTAATTCTTTTCTAATCGAGCACTTGTTTTTTCAACGATGGATGAGGATGCTTGTTCATCCAGTTCATCACGAATGACGGAACTAAATAATTTCTTTAATGGAGCCGAATCTGCATCAATGACAACCAATCCTTGATCACCAAATAAACTCAATACAAATGATCGAGTGGCTTCTGCTAAAGTTGAATGGTTAGTATAAGCTTCGTTTAATAAAGCGGCAACTTCATTTCCATACGCTTCGTTCTTGAACAAGTCTATCAACTCTTCTAAAAATTTAGATGTAGAATCTGTTTTCAATCTTCCGCTAGCACCTTGCTCTTTAGTTTCCCAAATCAACTTCTTTCCATACACACGTATATGATTGATTTCCTCAATATCATGATCTTCGGTTGCCATCCAATACACGGGAACAAAATTGTATTGAGAATACTTAGCCTTTAATTCCTGAGCTAACTTAATGGTGGAAATAATTTTATAAATAAAGTACGCGGGGCCGCCAGCAATACAAAGTTGGTGGCCTGTAGTGACAGTGTATGTATTTGCATTCGCTATAGAATCAACATTCGCTTTTACCAATGGAAATTTTTCAAAATAGTTAGCATGTTGTGTAGTTAATTCAGAAAACAGTTCTACGCGATGAAATGGAAATTGATTTCTATTTTCAATCACATCTGGAAAAGAATTTAAATGTGGTATGTATTTATAAAATGGAACTAGATCAGGATGACCTTCTGTATAATCCAACATCAGCTTGCTATAAAAACCGATTTCGGATAATGGAAGCTGAAGTACTTTCATAGCGTTTTATTTATTGACAATCTCTCCGTATAAATCAAAAGCTGCAGTAGAAGTAATTTTTACATGAGCAAAATCACCAATACGAACATAAGTATCTTTCGCGGCGACTAACACTTCATTATCCACTTCAGGTGAATCAAACTCCGTTCTACCCACAAAATAATCGCCTTCTTTGCGATCAAATAATACTTTAAAGGTTTGTCCGACTTTCAAACTATTAATATCCTCAGAAATTCCTTGTTGTACTGCCATCACCGCTTCGGCACGCTCTTGTTTTACTTCATCGGGAACATCATCTTCCAAACCGTAAGCATGTGTATTCTCTTCATGCGAATAGGTGAAAATACCTAAGCGATCGAATCGAGCTTTTTCTACAAAACGTAACATCGCTTGATGATCTTCTTCGGTTTCGCCGGGATAACCAGCGATCAAGGTTGTACGTAATGCAATGCCAGGAACTTTCGTTCTGAACATATCAATCAATTCATATGTTTTTGCTTCGGTAGTACCACGACGCATCGACTTCAACATATTATCGGAAATATGCTGCAAAGGAATGTCGATGTAATTGCAAATATTTTCAGTCTCACGCATTACATCCAACACATCTTCTGGAAAACCACTTGGAAAAGCATAATGCAAGCGAATCCATTCGATGCCTTCCACTTCACTCAATGCTTTGAGTAACTCAGCTAACTTTCGATCCTTATAAATATCTAAGCCGTAATAGGTAGAATCCTGTGCAATCAATAATAATTCTTTCGTACCATTCTTGGCCAACGTTTTTGCTTCGGCAACCAACTCTTCCATCGGACGAGAAATATGTTTACCACGCATCAACGGTATCGCACAAAACGAACAAGGACGATCGCAACCTTCCGAAATTTTTAAGTATGCAAAATGACGAGGAGTCGTTAATAAACGTTCTCCAATCAATTCGTGTTTGTAATCGGCACCTAGTGTTTTTAACAACAAGGGTAAATCACGAGTGCCAAAGTACGCATCTACATTGGTGATTTCCTTTTTGCTTGGCATAATGCAAAATCGTTTCGATGGATTCTTGTTTCGCATTATCTATAAATCCGCAGGTATTGATGATCACAATGGATGCATCATTCTTTGAACTTTCATGCGTCACATCAAAATCGTTGGCTCGCAACTGACCCATCAAGACTTCAGAGTCCACCAGGTTTTTAGAGCAACCTAATGTTACTACATTAACTTTATTTTGCTTGAGGGTTTTGGTCTTCACGATTAATAGAACACGTTAAATTTAGATTTATCGAGTGTAATTTGAACTTCAGGAGGGAAAATTGGATTTATCAAATCGAAAAATTGAACTTGCAATCGCACCCAAGCATTTGTAGAGCGAGAAGAAATGGTTTTACCTTTGTGCTCAATCGACAATTCAATTGAACGCGGATAATTCTCATCGTCGATTTGTTGAAAGTTTGCATAACCATCAAAATACTCAGGTTTTAAACTATCCGCCGGAAAAGATTTTAATATTCCTGAGATGAGCTTTTGTTCTTTCGGAGTTAGTGCGCGCTTTAAATAATCTACATTAGAGCGACCATAATCCGATTTACCTGTGATGATCAAACTATCGTTTGTAATTCGATAGGCTTGTTCCATATTCATCTTCGCCATATTATCCTTGATGATAATTTGCCAGGACTGCGCCACGCCCATCTGCGCAAGCAAAACAAAACAGAATACAATTAGAATATTTCTTTTCATTTTAGATTTGAGATTCAAACAATGAATTTACAAATTCCTTTTTATCGAATAACTGTAAGTCTTCCATTTTCTCTCCTACTCCAATATACTTCACCGGAATACTAAACTGATCCGACACACCAATCACCACTCCACCTTTTGCTGTACCATCCAACTTTGTTAAAGCGAGTGCATTCACATCGGTGGCAGCAACAAATTGCTTGGCTTGTTCAAAAGCATTTTGTCCGGTAGAAGCATCGAGAACGAGTAAAATTTCATGCGGCGCATCAGGAACTACCTTTTGCATCACGCGTTTAATTTTCGAAAGTTCGTTCATTAAATTGATTTTATTATGAAGACGACCTGCAGTATCGATGATACAAACATCAGCACCTTGTGCATGTGCGGAAGAAACCGCATCAAAAGCCACCGAGGCTGGATCTGCACCCATGCCTTGACTCACGATAGGCACATCCACACGCTTCGCCCAAATGATCAATTGATCAACGGCCGCAGCACGAAATGTATCGGCAGCGCCAAGCACTACTGACTTACCGGCTTTCTTAAAAGCGTAAGCTAACTTTCCAATAGTCGTTGTTTTTCCAACTCCATTCACGCCCACCACCATAATTACGTACGGTTTAGCAGGAAGCTCGTCCAATAAATTAAAATCGACTTTGCTGCCGGCGGTATTTTCCGACATCAATCCAACGATCTCCTCTTTCAACAGGCGATTCAATTCACTGGTGCCTGAATATTTATCTCGCGCCACACGATCTTGAATACGCTTTACAATTTTGAGGGTGGTTTCAACACCCACATCACTCGTCACTAAAATCTCTTCTAAATTATCGAGTACTTCATCGTCGATGCTGGTCTTCCCAATGAGGGTCTTGGTGATCTTTGAAAAAAAACTCTCACGGGTTTTCTCGAGTCCCTTATCGAGCGACTCCTTTTTCTCTTTATTGAAGAATCCGAATAATCCCATTTTATTTGCTTTTGGTACTAATAAAAACAGCCTCTTTCGATGGAAAGAAGCTGTCTGATCTGGTTGATTGTCAGAATATTACTTATCTTTCAAGAAATCTTTAATATGGTCATTGTGAACGATCTCTTCTTTAAAAGAGTAAGATCCAGTCACTGGTGATTTCACCATTTTGATCACTTTCGAGAATTCTTTGCCTTTACCGGTTTTCAGTGTAGCAACTACTTTCTTAGCCATGTTATTTTATATTGGGCGGGAGGCCGATTATTTAATTTCTTTATGAAGCGTCATTTTCTTGAGGATAGGATTGAATTTTTTCAATTCTAAACGCTCAGTTGTGTTCTTCTTGTTCTTGGTGGTGATGTAACGACTGGTGCCTGGTTTACCAGAGTTTTTATGCTCTGTACACTCCATAATCACCTGAACGCGGTTACCTTTCTTAGCCATGGTTTAATGTATTATTACCCGTAATTTGGGTCGGCAAAGATACTACGATTATACCCAAAATACAAAGGATTCAGAGGAATTTATGTTAAGTGCTTATAAAATATTGATTATATTATACTTATAGTAATTAATGAGGTGTATCGGTACATCTATATTTTGATGGGCCACTGATTTATTATGATCGCGAAGCCTCGCGATGATTTTTTATGATAACTTTTTCGAGCTAAAAAAATAATAATTAAGAACGCGGATGACACGGATTTTTCGGATAAACACGGATTTGCTCCCTTTGCTAACGTTGCTAAACGCTGCTAACGTTGTGTTTAATCTGAGATTTTTATAAAAACGAGAAATTTAACTCATTTTCAAATCGCCACATTTTCAAACTTGCCCCGCAGCACTGCGGGTTAATTACTCGGCCATCATCTTCTCCAACTCCTCAATGCTCCTTGGAAGACTGATAGTCATGATCACAGGATCGGTATCGGTAACGAGAATATCGTCTTCGATGCGCACACCGATGCCCCACCATTTTGGATCGCAATTACTGCCTTGGTTGATATAAATGCCGGGTTCGACGGTCATCACTACGCCGGGAAGTAAGGATTGGTAAGTTCCTGCATCGTGCACATCTAATCCTAGATAATGCGAGGTGCCATGCATGAAATAATTTTTCGCTTCTGATTCTTTTTTGATGATACCTAAATCGATTAAGCCTTTTGCAATAACAGCATAAGCCGCATTGTGTCCTGCTCTGAAATCATTTCCCTTTCTGCATTTTTCGATGCCCGCATTTTGAGCTTGCAACACTAAATTATAAATTGCTTTTTCTTCCGTTGAAAAATTTCCATCAACAGGAATTGTCCGAGTAATATCCGCTGTGTACCCGTGATACTCTGCGCCCATATCCACCAAGAACATATCTTTTGCTTCTAAACTTTTTCGATTATAGGTATAATGCAATACACATGCATTACTTCCTCCGCCGCAAATGGAAGGATAGCCCATGTATTCGGATCCGCCTTTTTTTGAATAATATTCAATGATGGCTTGTGCTTCGTACTCACTCATACCCGGCTCGAGTTGTTTGATCATCGCTTTAAATCCATCGATGGTAATGTCCATCGCGGTTTGCATCAATCCAATTTCTTCCTTGGTTTTTATTTCACGTAATGAATTCATCATGGGTTTTAATCCCGATTCATTGACTACTACTTTCGATTTCATTGTTGCATCTTGAAAATAATCTACTAAATCGCCTAACTCAGCATTAGATAATGGTGAACGATTAGGTAGACTTGGATACAAAACCATCACTTCATTTAAGGAGCTCCAATTCAAACCAAATTCGCGTAGGTCGATGCCTTTGTAAACACTTTTAAAACCTAACATTTGCTTGGCTCCATCTACACCTAATCGTTTGCCAGTCCAAATTTCACTGGTTGGATTTCGATCTTGCACAAATAATATTTCATTGGTAGAAACGCCATCAAAAACGCGTGGCTCTTTTAAAATGATGAGCGCTGCATTGGGCTCTAAATATCCAGTGAGGTAATAAAAATTTGGATTTTGACTGAACTGAAAATCGACATCGTTGTTTCTGTTTCGAACGGGATTTGCAAAAAATACAGCAGCAGATTTTTCAGGCATCAGCACTCTTAATGCATCTCTTTTTTGCTGATGGAACTCTTTTGAAAGACGATCGGTATCGTCCCATTGGGCTAGAGCTCCGAAGCTCAATAGCAGGAAAAAGAAAACCGGTAAACTATATCTCATGCTTCAAATTTAGCACGATACAGTTTACCGGAAGGTATCTTTGATGGATTTTTACAATCCGCCTTTTACAATGGCACGAGTGATGGCTTCAGTAATACCGATCTTATCGATTGTTTTTAAAGCTGATGTACTCACTTTTAATGTGATCCACTCACCAGTTTCTGGCATAAAGAAACGCTTTGTGTGCAAGTTCGGATGGAACTTACGACGAGTTTTCGCATTAGAGTGACTAACGTTGTTTCCTGAGATGGAGTGTTTTCCTGTAAGATCGCAAATTTTTGACATGACTATTCGTATTGGGAGTGCAAAGATACATAAATTTATAAGGATTACAAGTCGGAAGCAATAATTGCTTTTCTCAACATATTTAAAGCCGTTTCGGAAGCTACTTGTATGGTTCTTAGTCGATTATCTCCTAATAAAACTTTCTTTGCAAATACTTTTCCAGGCAAAGCGATGCCAATCCACACCGTTCCGACGGGCTTATCGGGCGTTCCACCTCCAGGTCCTGCGATGCCGGAAGTGGCCACGGCACAATCCGTTTTCATGATGCGTTTTACATTTTCAACCATGGCGGTCACTACTTCTTCACTCACGGCACCATGTTCCAACATCAAAGTTTCGGAAATTCCCAAAATCTCGGTCTTGCTTTGGTATGAATAAGTAACGGTAGAACCCATGTACCAAGACGAAGATCCAGGCACGGAAGTAAGTTGATGGGCGATATAACCACCGGTGCAACTTTCGGCAGTCGAAATAGTAAGTTTTTTATCAGTCAGCAATTTTCCTAACACTTCTTGGATAGTCTCCTCATCAAAACCAAATCGAAAATCAGCCACTCGATGATCTAAGTCGCTTACGAGTTGATCCATCTCCGCCCTGATTCCAGCTTCATTTACTCCAGTAGCACTCAAACGCAAACGCACCATGCCGGCGCCCGGTAAATAAGCAAGCTTAATGTGTTTGGGCAAATTATTTTCAAACTCTTCGATCAACTCCGAAAGCACACTCTCTCCTATTCCCTGTGTGAGAATAGAACGATGCAAAATAAATGGTGTTTTATATCGAGCTTTGAGTCGGGAAAGAACATGCTTCGACATCAAATGTTTCATCTCATGCGGTACACCGGGCATCGACACATAAATCACATTATTCTCATCGAACCACATTCCAGGAGCCGTGCCTACTTCATTGCGCAGCGGAGTACAATTGGAAACTATTTCTGCTTGCTTTCGGTTGACGGCCGATACCTCCCGCCCTCTCATTTTGAATAAGCGCTCTACGTCTAAAAAAACATCCTCATTGAATACCATGGGCGCATTGAAATATTCACCAAGTGTTACCTTAGTCACATCGTCCTTGGTTGGACCTAAGCCACCCGTAATTAATACGACGGAAGCGCGCTGAGAAGCTTCTTTGAGCGCAGTCAAAATATGTTCGCGCGAATCGGATACTGAAGTGATTTGATGTACTTGAATTCCAATATCACTCAACTGCTTTCCCATCCATGCCGAATTGGTATCAACAATTTGTCCGATGAGAATCTCGTCCCCTATTGTAATAATTTCTGCTCTTACTGTTGACATCTTAATTACACTAAAATTATTTATGGCAAAAGTAAACAATGTAGTCATCTTGAAATGAATATTTATCGATATAAACTTCAGTAGAATACCAACCAATTCAAGTTAAAACATGAAGAGAACATGACTTGAAATTTCATTATTAATCAATTGGCAGTATATTTGAATCGTGGCGACAAAAAAATTTATACTTATGAAAAAAATCCTTCTGCTCATTTTAATGATCTCGAGCGTATCTTGCAAAAGCCAAATTAATGTCAACAACGTACTTAATTCGGTAAACAATGCGGTTAATGGTAATTTAGGAAATGGTCTTTCCAACGCTGACATCACAGCCGGACTCAAAGAAGCATTAAACGTAGGCACTAAAAATGCAAGTTCACAAGTTTCTCGGGTAGATGGGTTTTATAAAAATAATTTGATACGTATTCCATTCCCCAGTTACGCACGTGACATGAAAACCACACTTGAAAGAATGGGCATGAAAAAGCAAGTTGCTGCATTTGAAAAACAATTGAACAGAGCCGCTGAAGATGCAGCAAAAAAAGCTGCTCCTATTTTTATGGCAGCCATTACGTCCATGACCATCAACGATGGACTCACCATTTTAAAAGGAAAGGACGATGAAGCCACCCAATATTTACGCCGAGCCACCACGGCTCAACTTGTAAAAGAATTCAGACCCATCATTGCCGCTTCCATGAAAAAAGTAAATGTGACGAAGTATTGGAATCCGCTTTTTAGCACTTACAATAAAGTTCCACTGGTAAAAAAAGTAAATCCTAATTTAGATGATTTTGTCACTGAAAAAGCAATTGAAGGATTGTTCATTATGGTAGCGGGAGAAGAATTGAAAATTAGGAAAGATCCTCAAGCGAGAATTACTGAAATTTTGAAGAAGGTTTTTGGCGGAGGATGATTCTCGATGTTCGATGTTCGATGTTCGATGTTCGATGTTCGATGCTAGATGTTAGATTGCTTTAATACTAAATACACTGTTAAAATTAATTCCAATTTAAACGCAGCGTTCGCAACGTTTTAGCAACGGCAGCAGCGGTATAATTTTACTAATCTAGAAATTATAAAAATCCGCGACTAAGCAAATCCGTGAAAATCCGATTCATCTGCGTCATCCGTGTTCCCCTTTACTCTTCCCCAATCCACAAAAACACATCGGCTTTTGTTAAGGGTTGCAGATGACCTTTCCATTTAAAATCTTAATGGTTTTTGTTTTTTTTTTTGTTTTTGTTTTTTGGGGGTAAAACACACTGAGGAGACCTTTCCATTTAAAATCTTTAAGTCGCATCTGAGCGGGATCGGTTTCTTTGACTGGAAAAAGGGTGGCATCGGCTTTATTGATGAGTGAAATTTTACTGACTTTATTTTCCTTGATGCGAATAAGCATATTACTACAATCGGCTTGATTGACTCCTGTAATTTGTTGCTTTTTGTTGCGGATATAATAAATGGATTGACCATTTCCAGTCACATCTATTGTGCTTAACTTATTATCCACAAAATAGCCAATCATTTCTCGCCCTTTAATTTGATTGAATCGCAAGGAATCTTCGAGGCCTGCAATAAATGAATTCGAATATAAATTCATTCTCTTGATTTCATTCCCCACTAACAACAAGGAGATTTTATCGGCCGTAAGTTGGTTGTTATTACTCCATAAAATAGGATTCGTATAAAACCAAATCGTTGAATCAACAGAACTGTAAACTAAAGAATCGCATTGCCCTTGCAAATCCGTTTTAAAAATGCGAACATGATGGTAGGCGAAGTATGTTTTTTGCTCGGTAGCGGTATCTTGCTTCGCATAAAGTGTATCGGCATGCATGTAAAGAGAATCAACATCAAAAGCTTTGGTGAGTAAACCATTTCCAGTGACGAATGAGATTCCTGTAATTTCATTGAGCCATGCATAATCACCACTGATGATTACTTTTTGGTTGGTATCGACAAGCTGTACATTATTATATGCGATTCCAATTTTCTCAATACGATCATATAATATACTATCACCACTCAATCTGTTTTCCTTCGATTCAATATAGGCATTTTTGCTGAATCTAGACTTCTCGGTTTTAGTATTGTACCATCCATTCTCGCAGTAAATATGTGCGCTATCGGTTCCCGTACTGTAAATATGTGAAGGACCAAAGAAATAGGTTGTAGACGATGGTGTATGATATTTCAAGGTATCACTAAACATCTTGTACTTAGGATTTGTAAGTACCACACTGTCTTTGAAAAACACCATGCGATCTTTCGAATAATAGTATCCCTTTTTACTGGTGAGCACATTGTCCTTATCTACCACCTTCCCTCCTACTTGATAGTTCCCAACATCGTTCTCCGTATCGTATTGCATAGCCGTTGTGGTTAATTCCATCTTCCCATCCGTCATACGAACTACTTTACCCGACACATCGGCATTTTTGGTATTTCCATCATAATGCACAAAGTCGCCGTACAATTTTGCGCTTGGACCTTCAATACGAATCGTACCATACGCATCAATACTATTTGTGCTCTCGTAAAACAAAGCACTGTCACAATACATATAAGTATTTTCTTGCTTGAAAATAACATCGCCCACTAATCTGCATACTTCGATGCCATCGATTTTTACACCTTCTAAACTACCGGCCTGAACAATTTCAATTTGCTTCGCTTGCTGTGCAAAAGACGAATCAATATTCCATCCAAAAAGCAGCAAAAACATAAATAGTTTACTGCCATTTGTTCGAAGCAGTAAATTATTTTTTTTCATCATGTCAGAAGAATTATTCAATAGGGTAAGAAGAAATTATCTATTCGATTTGAAATTTATTTTTGCGATAGCTCTCATCTATTGAATACATCCATCAAAAAAAACAAATCAAATTTAGTTACAAATTAAAATGCAACTTCTTTACGCATCAACGTTTGTTTACGATCTGGACCCACCGAAATAATAGTGATCGGAAGTCCAGTAGCTTGCTCGATATAATCTACATATTGCATCAAGGCAGCAGGTAATTGATCGAAATCACTTACCTTCATCAAGTCTTCCTTCCAACCTGAAAGCTCTTCGTAGATAGGCTCAATTTTTTCGTTGACTACATCATAAGGAACATGTTCAATTTTTTTCCCTTTGTATTTGTAGTGTGTACATACTTTAATAGCATCAAAGCCACTCAACACATCCGACTTCATCATGATCAATTGCGTAACACCATTCAACATGATGGCATATTTCAATGCTGGCAAATCCAACCATCCACAACGACGTGGACGACCTGTAGTAGAACCAAATTCATTACCATTCTTACGCAACGTTTCTCCAGTCGCATCTTCCAGCTCTGTTGGAAACGGTCCGCTACCTACACGTGTACAATACGCTTTAAAGATTCCGTACACCTCACCTATTTTGCCAGGAGCTAATCCAAGACCTATGCAAGTTCCAGCAGTTACTGTGTGTGAAGAAGTAACAAAAGGATACGAACCGAAATCAATATCAAGCAATGATCCCTGTGCACCTTCCGCTAAGATGGCTTTGTTATTTGCCAAATAATTATTGAGTACATATTCACTATCAATCAACGTTAATTGTTTGATCGCTTCCACCCCTTCAAAAAATGCAGGCTCTAAATCACTTAAATTATATTCATAATTATAATGACCTAATAACTCCTTGTGTTTAGCGACTAACGTTGCATACAAAGTTTTAAAATCGGCGTGTTCCAAATCACCAATACGCAAACCGTTTCTACCAGTTTTATCCATGTAGGTTGGACCAATTCCTTTTAAAGTAGATCCGATTTTCGAACTACCCTTTGATGCTTCTGATGCAGCATCTAGCAAACGATGCGTTGGTAGAATTAGATGAGCCTTACGAGAGATGAATAAGTTCTTCTTCACATCCACTCCTAAATTCAACAATGCATCGATTTCCTTTTTAAAAACGACAGGATCAATCACCACACCATTACCGATCACATTCGCTTTTGTTGAATGAAATATTCCTGATGGAATGGTGTGCAATACATGCTTTATTCCTTCAAATTCCAACGTGTGACCTGCATTAGGTCCGCCTTGAAATCTTGCTATAACATCATATCGTGGAGTGAGCACATCCACCACTTTTCCTTTACCCTCGTCGCCCCATTGAAGGCCTAGCAATACATCCGCTTTCATAGTACTAATAATAAAAGGTGATTACTTCCACATGAAGCACACCAACGTTTAATAAACATTAATTATTCAATGCTTTCACTGCCAACTCTTCATTGTCGACAACAGAAAACACATTTATCAACTTGGTAATTACCAAGAGTGTTTTAATTTTTTCAGGAACGGTACAGATCACTGCTTCGCCACCCGATTTACGTGCTTTTGCCAAAATACCGAGCAAAACATTTAGACCTGTGCTATTCATGTATTTAAAATCGGAAAGATTGATGATGAAATTCGACCCATCTTTTTCGGAGATATGATTGATATCGTCCATTAATTCATTCGCCTGATTCTTTTCAATCAGGTTTCCTTTCAGGCTGATGAGCGAGTAGGATACTTTGTCAGTGATTTTATATTCGAAGTCCATTTTTTGTTTTGTTAAAAATCAGGTCAAAGTTATCTGTTTTTTCTTTGTTTGATGCTCACAATTCTTATTCTCTAAAAGCTTTCTACACTTTCCAAACAGATTTAAACTATGGTGAGTCACTTGAAAATCAAGTATATCCCCATCATGGTCTGAATTTGTTGAATACGCGGGTCGCAAAACTCCAAAACTTTATCGCAATCGAGGCAGATAAGATGGTCGTTTGCTTGTAAGTATACGACTTTTCGAAGAGTGCTAGGTTTTTACCGAACTGATGCTTTGTCACCAAATCACAAACTAAAAGATGGTCGATAGTATTGTATAAAGTTGCTCGACTCACTACAAATTTTTTCGCTTTCATTTGCAAGAAAAGAGAATCAATATCGAAATGCTCATCCATGGAATAGATTTCACGCAAAATCGTAAAACGTTCAGGCGTTTTTCTTAATCCTTCGCGTTCGAGGTAATCGGTAAATACTTTTTGCACCTTCTCAAAAATTTCATCTTGAATGGATGCGGCTTTAGTCGACTTACTCATTTCGTAGTATCAATTCGGGTTACGGCTAAAATTCCAGGAACCTTTGCCAATTTTTTCATTAATGTTTTAAGATGTTCTGTATCGTGAACAAAGAGCATGATGATTCCTTCAAACAATCCGTCGGTGCTTTCAATATTAATTGAACGCATATTGATGTTTAACTCAGACGAGATCACTTTCGAAATATTGCTTACTACACCTCTATCGTCCATTCCTGTGATTTTAATTCCCACTAGGAAAGCAATTTGTTGTTGTCCGAACCAGCGCGCTTTCACAATGCGATACGCATAATTCGACATGAGTTGAATTGCATTTGGACAATTCGTTCGATGAATTTTTATTCCTTCATTGATGGTAATAAATCCAAATACTTCATCACCAGGAATTGGATTACAGCAAGGTGATAATTTATAATCAATTTTATCAATTCCCTCTCCTATCACAAGCATGTCGCTGTTTCCACGAATGCCTTTAACTAAATCATCGAACTTTTGCTTATCCGTTTGCGCTGGAACTTTGGTAGTAGCAGGTTCTTTATTCTCGAAGAAATCGCGTAGATTTTTCAGATCGATAGCGCCGAGTCCAATGCGGTGATAGAAATCGGTGAGATTAGAAACTTTATAAAAAATCAAAAGCTCATTCACATTGTAGTGCTTGTTATGCATCTTCAAGCTCTTCAACTTTCGCTCGAAAACTTCTTTCCATCTTCTGCTAATTTTCTTCTTTCTTCTTTTAAAGCAGCTTTGATCTTAGACTTCGCTTTTGCTGTAACTACATTCGCCAACCAATCATCTTTAGGATGTTGTTTAGCAGATGTTAAAATTTCAATTTGATCACCACTGTTTAACTTATAACTCAGCGGAACGAGTCTGTGATTTATTTTAGCACCGATGCATTTTTCACCAATGTCGGAATGGATCTCAAATGCAAAATCGAGCGCGGTACTTCCTACTGGCAATGTTTTAATTTCACCTTTTGGAGTAAATACAAAAATCTCATCAGCAAATAAATTCAACTTAAAATCGTCAATGAAATCCAATGCATTCGATTCAGGACTTTCCAGTAATTCACGAATGCGAGAGATCCATTCATCTAAAGCGCTCTCTGTTGTTTTCTCTTTATATTTCCAATGTGCGGCATATCCTTTCTCAGCAATTTCATCCATGCGTCGAGTACGAATTTGTACTTCCACCCACTTTCCCTCCTTGCTCATCACGGTAGTATGCAAACTTTCATAACCATTTGCTTTCGGTGTGCTGATCCAATCACGAAGGCGATCGGGATTCGGCGTGAAATGATCAGTAACAATGGAATACACTTTCCAGCTATCTGCCTTTTCTGTTTCAAGCGGTGAATCGATGATGATGCGAATGGCAAACAAATCATAAACTTCTTCAAAGCTTACTTCTTGCTTTTTCATTTTTGTCCAAATGGAATTGATGGACTTAGGCCGACCTTTGATCTCGTATTTGTACCCTTCCTTATCAAGTTCTGCCTTGATGGGTTTTGTGAAATCAAGAATAAATTTTTCTCTTTCCTTTTTACTCTCTTGTAACTTGAGTGCAATCGATTTAAAAACTTCAGGCTCGGTATATTTCAAAGAGAGATCATCCAACTCCGTTTTGATGGAATAAAGTCCGAGACGATGCGCTAATGGTGCGTAGAGATAAGCGGTTTCAGAAGCGATCTTCAACTGTTTATCTTTCGGCATGGAACCTAGCGTTCTCATGTTATGCAAACGATCTGCTATCTTAATTAAAATTACGCGCACATCGTCACTCAACGTGAGTAACATCTTCCTGAAATTCTCTGCTTGTAAAGAAGAAGTATGATCAAAAACTCCTGAAATTTTCGTTAATCCATCAACGATTCCAGCTACCTTCTTATCAAAAAGTTTTTCAATATCTTCTAATGTGTATTGTGTGTCTTCCACTACATCATGCAACAACGCACAAACAATAGAAACTCCACCCAATCCAATCTCTTCAGCCATAATCATAGCCACAGCAATGGGATGGAAAATATAAGGTTCTCCACTTTTACGACGCATGTCTTTATGCGCTTCGAGTGATAGATCGAAAGCTTTTCGAATCATCTTCCGATCGCCCTTATCCATCGTTGCTTTACAAGCGCGCAAAATCGCCCGATAGCGTTTAAGAATTTCCTTCTTTTCGGCTTCGGGGTCAAGTACTATAGGCTCTTCGCTGGTATCGGCTTTTAGGAGAGGTTGTTTCGGCTCTGACATTCATGCGAAGGTACGAAAGACTACAATTTTATCCAACTCTTCGTAAAATATGCTAGGAGAGTTAAAAATTTCATTCCAAATAGGAAATTCAGAATTAAGAATTAAGAATTAAGAATTAAGAATTAAGGAATTAAGTTTATGCAAGTGGACAATGGTTACTATTTAGGATCCTGTATGTATTAGATACGCATAAAAAGCCCAATAACTTTCGAATAGAGATTGCAGATCCTCTAATCTTCAGACTAATTGATCTATTTCTAAATATTCAGAATTATCAAAGTAAAAATCAAATGACTAATCCAAACTAAGATAATTACATCAGAAAGACAAAAAGCATGTAAAAATAATCGAAAGATAATAACAGACTAACCTACTAACAATTCAATTCTGAATTCTTAATTCTGCATTCTTAATTCACCATCACCGGCATCACCAACATCAACAAATCCTCATTGGGATCTGACTCTGCTTTGGGTGAAGAAAGTAATCCAGCGCGGTTAGGAAGAGAAAGTTCCAACAACACATTACCTGAATCAATATTACTGAGCATGTCCTGAATAAAACGAGCATTGAAAGCGATTTCAATATCTTTTCCCTCGTAGCTACAGCTCAAACGCTCATCGGCATCGTTACCATAATCCACATCTTCTGCAGAAATTTCTACTTGACTACCAGCTATTCGGAATTTTACTTGATGTGTAGTTTTGTTAGAGAAAATACTTACACGACGAATTGCATTTAAAAACTCAAGCGATCCACTTCCATCTTATTTGGATTATCCAATGGAATTACGGCTTCATAGTTTGGATATCGACCATCAATCAATCGACAGATCAAACTCACATTATCGAATGTGAAAAATGCGTTAGCTTCATTATAATCGATTTTTACTTGCGTTGTTGTTCCCACCATAGATGCTTTTAAAAGCGCTAATGGTTTTTTAGGCATAATAAAAGAACTCTCCTTTGCAGAGCGAATATCATTACGACGATAACGCACTAAACGATGCGCATCCGTAGCAACAAAGATGGATCCTTCTTTACTGAACTGACAAAACACTCCGGTCATTACTGGACGCAACTCATCATTTCCCGTAGCAAACAAAGTATGATTGATTGCCGCTAACAAAACATCAGAAGGCATTTCAATGGTATTGGGTTTATCGATTGCGGGCAACTTTGGAAAGTCCTCTCCATTCAATCCGCTCAGCTTATACTTTCCTTTATCGGAACTAATTTCAATATGGAAAGAGTCTTTTTGAATTTTGAAATTCAATGGTTCTGCACCGAATGTTTTCAATGTATCCAATAAAATTTTAGCTGGTACAGCTACTTTTCCACTTTCCTTCCTTTGCACGGAAATGATGGTTGTCATCGTCGTTTCCAAATCAGATGCCGATGCTTTGAGGCTATCCGGACTTAATTCGAAAAGAAAATTTTCAAGGATGGGTAATGGAGTGCTGTTCTGAAGAGCTCCACTAATGAGCTGCAATTGCTTCAATAAGGTATCAGCGTTTACTATAAATTTCATAGGTAATATTCTATCTTAAACTCCTTTAACGCAAAGGAATGAGCAAATATAGTTGATGCAGCCGTTCTACATGGCTAGTACAGGACTCACTTTATTAACAAAAAGCAAAAAAATTGCTATTCAAAACGTTGCTGTTCTGGAACTACATCTTTTCCAGGTAAAAAATTGCGTGGATCTTTAAGGATTCTGTCAAAATGGAAATATTGACAAACCAAGAGAGAGGTATCATCTGACATGACTGCATAAAACTTATCCAAATCAAAGGGCAAATCTTCACCTTCATGATCGATTTGTAACCGAGATCCTGGAGTAACTGGTTTTCGGTAGCAAACTAAACTTTTCTCCCCACCATTGTCCAATTTCACTTTTACTATGCCAAATGGACCAATTTTAAAAATGGAATCTTTCGAAGCTTGTTTGATATCATTATCAATTCTCTCAAAATAAGTTTCTGAAAAAGCACTCAAAAACTTTCTTACTTTATTCATATCCAAAGGATTAATACTTTGGCCATCCATCAACTTCTTCACGGAGTAAGTTGTATCTGCTAAACGTGTTAAACTAAAAGCGCGAATGGGTCGAGCTCTATCGTTCACCTCTACTTCAACAATGCGTCGCGGATCAAAGCGAAAAATTGATTTATCTCTCCACTCTGGTTCAGAAGCAAAATAACGTGTTGATAGAAATCCATTAAATCCAGGAATAAAAGTAATGAATGGAACAGAGCTTCCTTCTAGATACATAAAAGTCCCCAAATTATCCATCGTGGGATGTCCAACATAATACGTTTTAATATTTTCACCCTTTGAATAGATCTCAATCTTTACCGATTTTGACGCCATCAACTTCATGGTATTATTATAAAGATTTTTTCCAACTGGACTACGAACTTCGACATTCTTGATGGTTGCTAAAAGATTTTGAATCCCATCTTCACGAGCTAAAAATTTACCATTTACCATCCAACGATTAGGTGCTGCACGCACTAAAGTTACGGCTCGTCCATCTTTATCAGCTAAAAAAATCTTATCAATGCGGCTGGTATCAGCGACTGCAAAATCTTTCAACTCTCCCTTAATAGATTTATTTGATTCAAAATACCAAAGTCCTGATGCAACAGCAGCTAACAACACAAACACAATTAAGACTGATTTATTTTTTTTCATAGCACTAAGTATAACGACGTAAACGCAAATAAAATTTTATTAATCCGAAAACCAGTAAAAGGATAATAGGTAAAGTTACATTGAACCATTTTAATACGGTGGTGTCTGCCTCTAAAACTGCAGGATCAATCATCCTTAAACGAAATTCTTTACTTCCACTGACATCAACCCAGAGTCATCGCAGAAATAATCCATAATATTTAAAAAGAATGATTTATTTCCATAGGTTGTGTTTGTATAGCGGTCGAATCCAAGTGCGACTGGAGACCCTTTCACTATATCATTTCGAATGAGATCACCGTCAGAGATCACGACTACTTTTGTTTGAACGCTTGAATCCTTAAAATCTATTTCCTTACTTTCAGCAATTGCTGGTGGAATCCTATTTTTAAACAATGATGTAAAACTTCCTTCCATCATCACAGCCACCGGAACATCCTTTTGAGGGAACATTTTTGGATCAGGTTTAAATTGCATGATACCTAAACTCACGCGCACTGGTGCAGGTAAAATTCGACTATATTGAGAGGTAGTTAACAGAACGGTATGTTTAATTCCTGTAGCTTCGATGGGATCAATACTCGAAACGAACTGACCCTTTATAGAATTCAAATTATTGACGATGGGATGTTTAGAAGTAGGATTCATCAATGGAAAAAAGTACCACGGTAACAATTGTTGTTTCGGTTGAGAACCCACCATCCCAGTTACTACTGGAATTAAAGAAGACAATAAATCTTGAACCAAATCATAATTCACACGCGCTCCATAACGAAACAACATATCGTCTAATTTTAAGTCGCGGGCAGGTGCTAAAATTTCACCACGTCTTTCCAAACTATCCATGGATGCTTGAATGGGATCTAGCAAAAAAATCAATTTCCCGCCGTGCATTACATATTGGTCAATCACAAACTTATCTTTTTCGCTAAATGCGCTATCTGGCTTAGCAATCACCACCGCTTGATAATCTTTCAACGCATTTAACTTTCCATCTATTCGCACTCTTTTCAATTCATAGGAAGCTTTTAGTGCGGTCGCAATATCATTAACATCCGTAGTATCCAACTCACCTTGCCCTTCTAAAAATGCTATGGTTGGCTGCATGGGATCCGTTACTTTCCGAATCACATTACAAATTTCGTATTCAAGGTTTTGTATCGAATTATTCAAAATTAACTCCGGTGGAAAACCATTTTGATTCTTCAACAAGGTTATACTCATTTCTACATTCGCATAACTCACCAATGCACCTGGGAAAATATAAGTTCGTTTTGTGCCTTCGTTCGTTCTTTCCTCTACAGTGGTTGGTTGAATTCCTTTTTGATAAAGCTGAGCATAAAATTTATTGCGTTCCTTTTCATCAGGATTGGCAGATGGATCAATAAATTCAAACTGAAGATTTCCATTTGAATAGATACTTAGTTCATCTAAAATTTCACGAGTACTCTGCTGCAGACGAGAAAATCCAGGAGAGAAATCTCCTTCCAAATATACTCGGACATAAACTACATCTTTCAGTTGAGAAACTAGTTTTTTACTGTTATCCGACAATGTAAATCGATTATCATCAGTTAAATCAACACGAGTAAAAACAAAAGAAGAAACAATATTCGTCAACACGATTATCCCCAACAGCAAAATCAATTGCATGATGGCTTGACCTTTTGGGCTTTTCCTTTTATTCGATTTCATTTCCGTTGCTCCCATCACCATTTTCTACTTTCAATAACCATTCGCGTCATGAAAAGAAAACAAAGAATGGCCGAAAAAAAGAAAACCAAATCTCTCGTATCGATCACCCCTCTACTCAAACTCAAATAATGCGCATTAAAACTTAAACTAAAAACCAGCGTCGAAGCTTTTCCGATTCCAAAATGGCTGAAATCGATTCAAAACCTTTCAGGCAAATCAAACAAAGAAAAAACCAATGATAAAAGCGACCACTTGATTATCGGCCAAGGAAGATGAAAAAATTCCAATGGCCACGAAGCTGGCTCCAAGCAACAACAATCCAATATACGAACCCAAGATGGCACCTGAATCTACATTACCAACAGGCAAACTAATTGAATGAATAGTAAAATAATAAATGATCGTTGGAAGTAAAGAAAACAAAACAAGGATTACACCTGCAAAAAACTTTGCGCTCACCAATTGCATTTCCGTCAATGGGCGAGTAAGTAACAGTTCAATAGTTCCTGATTTTTTCTCTTCAGAAAAAAGTCGCATCGTGATCGCTGGTATTAACAACAAATACATCCACGGTGTAATTACAAATAGCGAATCCAAATTCGCATAACCGGCACTTAAAATATTAAAGGATGAATCTGGGAATATCCACAGAAACAATCCCATCGTTAAAAGGAATACAACGAGAACGATATACCCAATTAGGGAGTTCAAGAAGCTGTTAATTTCCTTGAGGATCAGGGAAAACATAGGTGGCAAAAGTAAACGATTTCATTTAAGTACAAGAGATTCATTTTTCCAATTCAAAAAAAAATCAAATCTAATTCATGATAATGCAAAATGATATTTCAAGAATATTTTATTTCCAAAGACCTAAGGCTTACTTTTGAAGGGTGACCAAGGTACTACAAATCGTTAACAGACTGAATTTAGGAGGAATAACCTATAATGCAGCCACTATTGCAGCTCATTTACGACCTGAATATGAGACCATGATTGTAGCTGGCATGAAGGATGATAGCGAAGAAAGTTCTGAATTCATGGTTCATAAACTAGGACTTGAGCCGGTGTATCTTCCTGATATGCATAGAGAGATTAATTTACGTTCTGATTACAAAGCTTATAAGCATTTACTAAAAATCATTCGTGAATTTAAACCTGATGTTGTTCATACTCATGCTGCGAAGGCTGGGCTTATCGGTCGACTGGCTGCAAAGAGAGCTGGAGTAAAAGTGATCGTCCATACATTTCATGGCCATGTTTTTCACAGTTATTTTGGAAAATTAAAAACATCCTTTTTTATAAACCTGGAGCGAGGCTTAGCTTGGCTGAGCAGTGGTATCATTGCTATAAGTGAAAACCAAAAAAAGGAGCTTTGCGAAGTATATAAAATTAGTTCTTGTAAAAAGATTCATTTAGTTGAATTAGGTTATGACTTGGTTCCATTTCAAGAAAATAAAGAAGTAAAAAGAGCACAATTCAGGGATCAATATTCCATTCAACCCCACCAAATTGCCATCGGAATTATAGGAAGGTTGGTGCCTATCAAAAACTTGAAATTGTTTATTAAAGCTTTTTCAATTACCCATCAAAAAGTGGAGATAAAACGATAGCATTCATCATTGGAGATGGAGAACAAATGGCTGAGCTACAAGAATTTTGCAAAACTTTAGACTTATCCATTTCAACTCCAGAAAATAAAAATTCAGATGCCTCTCTTGTTTTCACCTCATGGATTCATGAAATAGATATTGCGATGAATGGTATAGACATATTGGCAATCAGCTCACTAAACGAAGGTACACCTGCTAGCTTGATCGAAGCACAGGCTGCTGGCAAACCAATAGTAGCCACTGATGTAGGGGGAATTGCAAATATTGTTTTAAAAGGAGAAACGGCATTATTAGTGGAAAGTGGTGATCCAATTGGATTCTCAAATGCTTTAAATCAACTTATTTCGGATGAAAAGTTAAGAATGAAAATGGGCTTAAATGGACCATCCTACGTCCTTTCTCGATTTCATGAAAATCGCTTATGTAAAGATATTTCCGAATTATACGCTACCCTTTTGAAGAATTAGGACTTCTCTCAATTAGCGACAAAAAATACTTACTTTTGCAACCAATCAAAATGATACTTGATTTTATGAAAAAGCTAATACCAGCACTATCTATTCTATTTATTATCAGTTCTTGCCAAATTAATCCGAGTGTCATGTTCAAAGTTCCAAAGAACTATGAATATTCGAATGATCAAACCATTGGCAATATTGAATATCGAATTACGCCCAACGACATTCTAGGATTTAGCGTTTATACTAATGATGGTTTTAAGTTAATTGACATGACCACTTCGGCAGCCTCTATCTCAGGTGGATTTCAAAGTGTTAGTGGACAAGGGAATGCTCAAACGCAATTTTTAGTAGAACCTGATGGCCAAATTAAATTACCCATCGTCGGGAAAATTAAAATTGCTGGTCTAACCGTTAGAGAAGCTGAAAAATCATTAGAACAAGAATATGCTACTTTTTACAATAAGCCCTTTGTTATGATAAAAGTAATAAACAGGAGGGTAATGGTATTCCCAGGAACTGGAGGTATGGGTAGAACTGTAAATCTTGATAATGAGAACATGAATTTAATTGAGGCTCTTGCCTTGGCTGGAGGATTAACGAATACAGGAAAATCATATAAGATTAAATTAATTCGTGGTGATTTAAGAAATCCAAAAGTGATGTTGATTGACTTATCAACCATTGAAGGAATGAGTCAGAGTAATCTCTTACTTCAGGCGAATGATATTATTTATGTAGAACCAGTACCAAGAGTTTCTCAAGAATTACTCTCTCAACTTGCTCCTATTATTGGGATCATTACCAGTTTAGCATTAGTATATCAAATTGCTGATGGTTTAAGAAACCCTTAAAGAGCTAAGAGCAAAGAATGGCAAAAAAGAAAATATCGCCGATTAACGAAGATTTTGATTTTAAACTTCTCGTAACCATAGCAAGAAAGAATTTGCTATGGTTTACTTTTTTCATTTTAATGGCGATCCTGATAGCCCTTTTAATTTTAAGGTACACGGCACCAGTTTATGAATCTACTGCAGTTATACAGTTATCTGAGCAAGACAATGCTAGTAACGTCATTAACTCAAAACAATTTAAAACGTTCACCGACCAAAACAACAAGCTTGCCTCGAGTATAGAATTAATGCGTTCTCGAGTAATTTTAGAACGTGTAGTTAGTAAGCTACCTTTTCAAATTAGTTATTATTCCAAAGGGGAAATTTTAACTTTTGAGTTATATAAAATGTCGCCCTTCACCGTTGAATTGAGAATGAAAGACAGTTCCTTAATTGGCAAACCAATTAATATTGATTTTCTATCTTCCAATTCTTTTAACCTTAATTACAACAGCAATAGCACGCACACGAAAGGACCTTTTAAAACGGATGAATGGCTTAGTTTCCCTGAAGCCGACATGAAAATTACAATTTATGATTACAAAACCATTTCACTTCTACAACAAGATCTGAACAAGGACGCCTTTTATTTTGTAATCAATAGTATTCCTGAATTAACCAGTCGAATTTCAAAATCCATTGTCATCACACCACTTAATGTGGATGCACAAACTGTACAAATTAAGCTTAAAGATAAAACTCAGCAAAAAGCTTCTGATATTGTTAATGGAATTGCCATTGAATTTAACAAATATGATTTAGAAAAAAACTCAGAAGTTGCTGATAAAATTCTTGATTTTATTGACAACACTATTGCCAGTATTGATATTGAACTAAGCAACTCGGAGAATTCCCTTGAACGATTTAAGAAAGAAAACAAAATTTTAAATCCTGAGATGTCCGCTGGGATCATCATGCATCAACTTCAGGAGTTACAAACTGAAATTTATGCCTATGAACATGAAATTAACTTATATGCTAGTATCAGAAAGGAGCTTCAAGGATCTCCCGATGTAAGTAAATTTCTCTTGAGTTTATCTGGGAGGTCAGACAACAACATTATTTTAGCTCAATTAGACAAATTAAGAGTTTTATTAGATCAGCGCGATCAAATAAGACTTCAAGCAACTGAAAAAAGTGAATTGTACAAGTCAGTTCAAGTTCAACTTGAAAATCAACAATTGCTACTAAACAGAATGCTTGTTAATGAAGGATTAAGTTATAAAGCAAAAAAGATAGTAAGCTTCAAGAAATACAAAAATAGAAAGCAAATTTGGAATCATTCCTCAGCAACAAGCTGAATTTGGTCGACTCACACGTTTATTTACCATCAACGAAAAATTCTACTCACTCCTACTTGAGAAAAAAGCAGAATTTTCGATAACACGTGCGGGCTATGTCCCTCAACATATTATTTTACAAGGTGATTTTGCGAACAGCCCGCCGGTATCGCCTAATAAACCACTTATAATAAGTGCATGTTTAATCTTTGGTTTTCTGGCAGGATTCATTTTAATTATTACGAGATACTTGCTTTACAATGAAATTAACTCATTAGAAGAAGTTAGTCAATATACCGATGCTGCAATGCTTGGAATTGTTCCTAAGTACAAAAGAGAAATTCCGATTTCTCAATTGCTAGTAGATAAAAATCCTAAATCAGTTATTTCTGAAGCATTTCGATCTATTCGAACCAACTTACAATTTATTTCAAATGATGAAGGAGCAAAAATAATCGCTTTAACTTCTACCATTTCAGGAGAGGGAAAAACATTTAATGCAATTAATTTAGCCGGTGTTATTGCTTTCTCGGGTCTCAAGGTTGTTATTCTTGACTTAGATATGAGAAAGCCTAAAATTCACTTAGGTTTTAACGTGGAGAATAATCATGGTATTAGTACTTTATTAATCGGAAAAGATTTACCTGAAAACTGCATTACGAAAAGCTCACTTCACAATCTGGACTTCATAACGGCGGGTCCGATTCCTCCTAACCCTGCAGAGTTAATCATTAACCCTAAGATGGAAGTTTTGCTCGAATACTTAAAGGGTATTTATGACATAATCATTATTGACTTACCCCCTGTTGGAATTGTGAGTGATGGTATTCCAATTATGCAAATTGCTGACTACCCACTCTACATATTAAGAGCTAACTATTCCAGAAAAATGTTTATTGCTCAAATCAATAAACTGATCACTGATAACAAAGTGAAAAACATGAGTGTAATTTTGAATGGTGTAGAAATGTCGAAACTAAAATATGGTTACGGCTATGGATATAGTTATGGATATGGTTACGGCTATGGATACAGTTATGGATATGGTTATTACGAAGAAGATGAAGAACCTAAAACTTTATGGAATAAGGTAACCTCTGTATTTAAAAAGAAAAGCGATTAATAAATGGAAGTGACACGATTTAATATTGAAGGACCTCTTTTATTCAAACCCAAAATTTTTTATGATGATCGAGGATATTTTTTTGAATCTTATAATGAAGAAGTTTTTCATTCATTAGGGCTTCAAAAAAAGTTCGTTCAAGATAATCAATCGAGCAGTCATAAGAATGTTTTACGGGGCTTACACTTTCAGCATCCGCCATTCGACCAAGGCAAACTGGTACGGGTTTTAAAAGGTAGTGTGTATGATGTAGCTGTTGACATCCGAAAAAATTCACCCACGTTTGGACAACACTTACGGGTCGAATTGAGTGCATTCAACAACTTTATCTTTTGGATTCCGCCGGGATTCGCACATGGTTTCTTATCTTTGGAAGAAGATACTATTTTTCTGTACAAATGCACAAACGTTTATCATAAGGAATCAGAAAGTGGTATTTTGTGGAATGATGAAGATCTGTCTATTGACTGGGGTTGCGACGCTACACCCATCGTCTCTGAAAAAGATATGGAACTGCCATCTTTCCAAGAATTAGAATCAAGATTTGAAATCATGACGCCCAATGACTGAACAGTTTCTTCAACATAGTAGTTTCATTCTGTACACGCTGTTTCTAATAATTGCGGTTACTTTTTCTTTAATGATTAACGCCTTGTTTTTACGATTCTTCAAAACTCTTGGTATTCGAAATAATTTAGACGGTACTATAATTCGTTGGGGCGCTATGTCAAAGCCAAGTATTGGAGGAATTACCTTTTATATTATGTTCCTTCTTTCATTGGCCAGTTATTCTATTTTGTTTGAACCGGCACAAGATGCTTATCAACTCGGATTTGTTGGACTACTCTTATCCAGTGGTACTGGATTTTTGATTGGATTAGCCGACGATGCTTACAACACAAAACCATGGCTGAAATTTGGAGTTCAACTTCTTTCTGGTCTTATTTTAATAAGTACTGGAATTAGTATTCATATTTTCTCTAGTGATATATTGAATTATATTGTCACTCTATTTTGGGTAGTCGGTATCATGAATTCCATCAATATGCTTGACAATATGGATGGAATCACCTCCATTGTTTCCATAGGAATAATACTAAACACCATTTATATTATTATTCATAATGACGATATCGTTAATATGCATTTATTGGTGTTGATCGGTGTTTTAGCTTCTTTGATTGCATTCTTACGCTTCAATTGGCACCCATCAAAAATGTATATGGGTGATACTGGAAGTCAATTCCTAGGTGTTTTTTTAGCCACGATGGGAATTATATATTTCTGGAATGACCCCTACTCTTCAGAAGCACCTGCAACCGGAAAATTATTAGCCGGTACGATTATGACATTTATACTTCCTATTTTAGACACTACCGTGGTTGTTGTCAATAGACTATCTGCAGGCCGATCCCCATTTGTTGGTGGAAAAGATCATACAACGCACAGCTTAGCTTTATTGGGCTTAAGCGATAGTCAAGTGAGCTTTGTTTTTGTTGGTCTCGCCTTACTTTCTCTTTTGATGAATGTTATCATTGAAGAGTTTATTGGAGAATGGAATTACTCCGCCTCCATTTTCTTTTGTTCTTACTTTGTGATTCTATTAAGTTTCTTCTTTTACACAACAAGAAACAAAAAGATTAAAAGCCGAGAGCGACTAAGAGAAATCAAGCTTAGTCAAGGGGAAACGTCAAGCGTTCAAAATTAATTTTCTTATCTAGCAAATGTGGTCTACGTTCCTTGGTTCGTTGAAGCGATTTTTCATATTTCCACTGCTCAATATTCTTTTCATGTCCTGACAATAAAATATCAGGTACTTTCCATCCTCTAAATTCGGCAGGACGCGTATACACTGGAGGCGCAATTAAATCATCTTGAAATGAATCTGAAAGCGCCGAAGTTTCATCATTCAACACACCTGGAATTAAACGAATTACAGTATCGCAAAGCACCGCGGCACCCAATTCTCCGCCAGAGAGAACATAATCTCCAATGCTTATTTCCCGAGTAATAAAATGTTCACGTACTCGCTCATCAACTCCTTTATAATGTCCACACAGGATAATCATATTTCCAGAAAGCGATAATTGATTCGCTAATGGTTGATCCAGCAGCGTTCCATCGGGACTCATATAAATTACTTCTTCGTAATCATTTTTGCTTTTTAAAGTTTCAATACAAAGCGCAATGGGTTCAATCATCATCACCATTCCTGCCCCACCTCCAAAAGCGTAATCATCGGTATTACGGTGCTTGGTTAAAGCATAATCTCTTAAATTAATTAAATTCACTTGCACCAATCCTTTTTCCTGAGCACGCTTCAAGATAGAATGCTGAAAAGGACTTTCCAGTAATTCGGGATGCACGGTGATGATATCGATACGCATGATTCTTTATAAATCTAAATTTTCTTGATCATCAAATAATGTTGGATATCGTTGTAAAGTAAAAAAGTTTCTTTCACTTTCGTGTAACCACAGGCGATATAAAATTCCAATGCATTTTCACGAGCTTGCAAGACGATGGTTTTTACTCCTGCGCTAATTGCCAAGCTTTGCAACTCTTCCATCATCATTTTTCCTATTCCTTTTCCACGTTGTCCGGTATCGACTGCCATATATCGAATTTGAGCTTCATGTGGAGAGTTGAGATGCAAACGTCCACAGCCAATGATATTTCCATCCTCATCAATGATCATTCTTTGCAAACTATTTTCTTCCTGATCATCGCGCTCTGTTCCTTTCGGTTGGTTCCATGGCTTGCGCAGCAATTTCCATCTAAACAAAAAATAATCCTCTATCCTATTTTCATGATAGGGATCTGCAAATTTTAATTTATTCATCGTCATCATATACTCGCTATTTTAAAGGCCACTGTCGCCATTCGCTTACTTATTTTTCCGTTGGGCTCCACTTGCTCCAACACCATTTCTTTTGCCAAAGAATCATTTAATACCTCATCTAACTTTCTAATTTTAGCAGCTGGAACTTTAGCTTGGTGCAACTTTGATAAAATTACAGAAGCATCATGTTTGCTAAATAACGTTGTTAAATCAGATTGCAAATCAATTCTATTTTTAACACGATCCGAATTGGTCAAAAATTTATTGTCCTTGGCGAGAGATTGACTTTCCAACACTTTACATAAATTTCGAAACTGCCCATCTGTACCCACTGCTAACAAAATAGGTTGATGGTCTTTGCTCATTACCTTTTCACCATAAGGCGCAATATTAGGATGCAAGGAGCCTAGCTGCGACGGCACTACGTTCGTATTAAGGTAAGCACTGGACTGATTTATTAAGGATGCCAATGCAGCTTGATACAACGAAGTAGAGACTATAGCTCCGCTTCCAGATTTTTCCCTTTTCCATAAAGCTAAAAGAACTCCTTCTTTGAGTTGGTGCGCAGCCAAAATATCAATGAACGCTAAAGGAAGTTTCAATGGATCGTCACCTGGATTTCCGTTGATTGACATCATTCCAGATTCAGCCTGTAAAACGGCATCATAAGCTACACGATCTTCAGCATCAAACCCGTGAATTTCACCAATGATTAATGATGGATAACGTTCAAGCAGTACCGAACTTTTTAAATCGAACTTTTCTGCATCGCCTTCTTTAAAATTGACGATGAGTACATCTGCGCTTTGCAAAAATGCGGAAAGATGTGAGCGATCGGATGACTCTGCTAAATCAAGAAAAACAATTTCCTTATTCCAATTCACACAATGATAATAAGCAGATGCAGGATCATCCTTCGATTCATGAATGGATTTCCAACCACGTGTTGGATCACCACCCGTCCTTTTATTTTCTATTTTAATGACTTCAGCACCTAACTCGGCAAAAAACATTCCTACGGCCGGACCCGCCAAAACGGTGGCCAATTCAATTACTTTAAGTCCTTTCAGGGAATCCGTCAACATGCTTCACTCTTCTTGGCTTCAAAAATACTTCAGCCAGCATGCAACGAATGCCACCTCCTCCAATTTTTTCAATCATTCGGATGTCAACAACCAGAAAGTTGGATCGTTTAGAAATCAATCCTTTCTGTTCAAGTGTGAGGTTCTGATAGGCAGATGACGAACAAACTGTAAATAATTTCCCTTCCTTATTTTGCAGTTGAAGCATGTTCCCGCAAAAATGAAGAACTTGGTTCCAGGTAATTGAAATTGCTTCCAAGTTGCCATTTTTGAAACTATGCAGAAGCTTATCTTTTTCTATTGGATCAATAATTCCATCTTCATAATACATGACATAACCCAAACCCATATTCATGATCACATTGGTATGATAAATCGGTTGTTGATGCACATCGATACAAGTAAATAAAAATGGAGTATAGTTTAAAGCGAAACAAACCTCTTGCAGTACTACTTCATTCGTTCTAGGACTGCGAATGGCATATGCGATTTTTTGGAGATGATCGAATACGATACTTCCTGTTCCTTCCAAGAATAAAAACTGTTTTTCATATTTACTTAAATCATGAATTTCATCTACTTCAAAATTATTCTTCAAATCAACGAGCATATTCCCGTTTCTTTCTCGCTGCCGATTAGCGGCCATCATTGGGTAAATGAATAATTTATTCTTCTCATGCGTACTAAAACAATTGTTTGGAAAAATACAATCAGGAGCCAATAAATCATCCGACTGAGAAACGATAACTTCAATTCCTTCATTTCTCAATTGATCTACTACGCCATCAAACTCCTCTAAAGCTATGTCAGACACCTTTTCCACTTCCAATTTATTTTGAAAAGAATTACTGCTCGAAGTTTCAGGATTAAAACTAAATTTCGCAGGTCGAACCATCAATACGGAATGTGCAATATGATGGTGAACCAACATTATTAACTATTCTTATTTGAATCTATAAAATATTGAATCGCTAATTCATACCCTTTTAAACCGAGTCCGCCAATGAGTCCAACACATTTACTTGCCATTAAACTTTGATGACGAAATTCTTCTCTCGCAAAAACATTAGAGATATGCAATTCTATAACTGGTGTTCGAATTGCAGCAACGGCATCGGCAATTGCTACTGACGTGTGTGTATAACCAGCCGCATTCAAAATAATTCCATCCGATGAAAAACCTATTTCATGCAAACGATTGATGATCTCCCCTTCTAGATTACTTTGAAAATAATGCAAGTCGATCTCTGAAAAAAGAACCTTTAAACTAGAAAAATATTCTTCAAATGTCTTCACACCATACACTTCAGGTTCGCGAATACCCAACAAATTCAAATTAGGACCGTTAATAATATCTATGCGCATCATGTACAAATTTACAAAAAATATGAATCATTAATTATCTTCGTACAGTCATGCACGCTTGGACACCCTACATAAAAGGATTTAGAAGTTATTCGCAATTGGAGCGTTCGCTATCCTCCAATACGGTTGAAGCTTATGAGCATGACATTGAAAAACTAGTACAATTCCTCGATTTTAGGCAATACAACTATTCGCCCGAACAAATCAAGCATGAACATCTCCAGGAATTTCTTCGATGGGTGAGTGATTTAGGCATGATGGCGCGAACACAAGCTAGGGTGTTATCCGGAGTAAAAGCGTTTTACAAATACTTGTTGATGGAAAATGTTTTGCAAGATGATCCCACCGAATTAATAGAAGGACCAAGCATCGGTAAAAAACTCCCCGATTTTCTTACTGTAGAAGAAATAAATATATTGTTAAACGCAATCGACTTAAGTTTACCTGAAGGACAGCGAAACAAAGCCATGCTCGAAACTTTATATTCTTGCGGTTTGCGTGTCTCGGAACTTATCGGACTAAAATTAAGTCAAAGCTATTTCAATGATGGTTTTGTAAAAGTTACGGGTAAGGGTAACAAAGAGAGAATTATTCCCATGGGAGATTCAGCAATAAAACAAATTGGATTGTACACGGAAGGAATTCGAAATCATTTACCCATACAAAAAGGGCATGAAGATTATATTTTCTTAAATCGAAGAGGACGAAAATTAAGTCGAGTGATGGTATTTATGATCATCAAAGATTTAGCTGCGCGAGCTGGAATCAGAACTACTATAAGTCCGCACACCTTTCGACATTCGTTTGCCACACATTTAATTGAAGGCGGGGCCGATTTAAGAGCGGTACAAGAAATGCTCGGTCATAGCAGTATTACCACTACGGAGATATACACCCATCTAGATAAAGACTATTTACGTTCAGCCATCTTACAGTTTCACCCGCGTAAATAGTGATATAAAGTTAAAATTCGGGAGAAAAAACTCAACCCGTTGAGAAGAAATAATAACTTCTAGCAACGACATAAAGAATTGAATATCCATATCTTAATTTGAGAAAACTGGAAAATACTTTATCAATTCGCTGAATTACAAATGGTTTTTTTTGGGTTTAATTCAATAAGCCCTAATTTTATCAAAATACAAGATATACATGGCTTATATTTATCAAGACGCATCGATCGTAGACATCATAGACGAGACAGAAAAAGTTAAACGATTTTTCATTAAAGTTCCAGATGAAATACCTTTTTCCTTCAAAGCTGGCCAATTCATTATGTTGGATTTACCGCTCGATTCAAAATATACAAATCGCAGTTATTCCATTGCATCGGCTCCATCTCAGGATAATATTTTTGAATTGTGCATTGTTCTAAACGAAAAAGGATTGGGCACGCCACTCCTTTGGGAAAGGTACGATGTAGGTACGCAATTAAAAATTTCAAAAGTATTAGGTAAATTCCAATTACCTGATCCTATTGATCGTGACATATGTTTTATTGGAACGGGGACGGGTGTTGCTCCATTGCGTTCACAGATAGTACATATCTTAAAAAATAATATTCCACATAAAAATTTGTACTTAATATTTGGTAATCGTTGGGAGAAAGATATTCTTTATCGCAAAGAGTTAGAAGATTTAGCTGCTGAATATCCGAGCTTCCAATTTATTCCGGTTCTATCACGTGAAAATGAAGGATGGAAAGGAAAGTCAGGATACGTACATAGTATTTACGAAGAAATATTTAGTGATCAGCGCCCAGCATATTTTTACATTTGCGGATGGGCAGATATGCTAAAAGAAGCGCGTCAAAGACTTGATATTTTAGGATACGATAAAAAAGCTATCCGCTTTGAGTCATACGATTAATAATCTCTGAAACACGATAAACTAATTTACGTTTTGAATTGTTATTTCTCTTCTAGCCCATCTCTTTCATTATAAAAAGCTAAGCGAGTTACGATTGAAAAAACTAAGTCAAATATTAAATCAAAGTCCAGTTTCTGAATTCGGATTTGGCAATACCAGTAATGGATCTGGGCAACGAATCTTAAACAAAGATGGCACTGCCAACATTAAACGTATTGGAGAGCCTCGATTCAATGTTGTAAACGTTTACCATTCACTCATTACTATAACTTGGACAAAATTCATTTTCGTCGTATTTGTATTTTATTTTTTTCTCAACTTATTCTTTTCTCTAATCTACTATTTCTTATGTCCCGATGCCATTGCTGGGATGATGTACAACTCTGAACTTGAAAAATTCACAGAAATATTTTTCTTCAGTTCACAATCACTTACCACCGTTGGGTATGGAAGATTAAATCCAACTGGATTATTTGCAAGTTCCATAGCTGGAATAGAATCCATGATGGGATTACTAGGATTTGCATTAGCCACGGGATTATTATATGGGAGATTTTCCAGACCAACGGCAAAACTTTTGTATAGTGAAAATATTATTATCGCACCCTACAGTCATCCTACCTATTCTATTGGTACTCCAACCGCACTCATGTTTAGAGTAGCCAATGCAAGAAGAAATCAATTAATTGAAGTGGAAGCGCTCGTATTATTTTCATATAATCAAAATGTGAATGGCGTGAGTCAACGAAAATTTGCAAACTTGAAATTAGAAATAACAAAAATTAGTTTTCTTGCACTTTCATGGACACTTGTTCATCCCATCAACGAAGAAAGTCCGCTGCGAAACTTGACCGAAAAAGATTTCAAAGAACTTGATGTAGAATTTATGATTAGTTTAAAAGCTATTGATGATACTTATGCACAACAGATTTACGATCGTAATTCTTATTTTTGGAATGAACTTAAATGGGGCGCAAAATTTTTACCCATGACCACTAAAAGTGATGATGGAACAACGACCATCGATTTGAAAAAAATATCGAAAATTGAAAATATCGAAATCAAAAATGCATAAAGTACTTCTATTGTTTTTCTTTACATTCATAGTTGGAACCTCTTGGTCACAAGAAGGAAAAACCGAATTGCAAAAATTCCATCAAGGTGAAAAATTACAGCAAGAAAAAAAATGGAATGATGCCCTTGTTATTTTCAAAGAACTCTTGAAAGGAGATTCATCCAACATTGAATATTTATGGAGAACATCATACATTCACTCCATCTTGGGCGCTGAACAAAAATCAGAAAGTGCAAAACAGGAGTGGTATAAAAAAGCAGCTTACTTAGGAAAGAAAGCAATCACACAACATCCTCAAAATGCAAAAGCACATTATGCATATGCAGTTTCGTTGGGTAGAATGACTGAATTTGCGAGCAATAAGACCAAAATCGATAATGCAAAATTGATTAAATCAGAGGCGGAACTCACGATTAAACTTGATCCTAAGACGGCAGGAGCCTATCATATTTTAGGAAGATGGCATCGAGAAATTGCGGGGTTTAATATATTCGAAAGGACCATGGTTAAAGCCATCTTTGGAGCATTGCCCGGAGGAACGTATGACGAGTCCATCAAGAATTTTGAGCGAGCCATTCTCTTAGAACCATTAAATGCAATACACTATTATGAGTTGGCTCAGTCATATCTTGCACGCGACGAAGAAGATGATGTACAGAATGCAAAAAACTGGTTGATTAAAGCAACACAAATTCAAGTAAAGAGTGTCGACGACAAAAACAATAAAAGTAAATGTGAGAAACTTTTAAAAGAAATATAAATTAAAATTTCCTCTATTTTTTTCTTTTCAACCAATCAAAAGCTTCAGGTGTCAAATTTTTCAAATAAACGAATGCAATATAAATACTTGAAATTATAATTCCTTTGTAAATAATATTAATAATTGGGTAGCCCGTAGAAGGAAGTAAAAATCCAACTGCGAAAAGCACAATAATTAAAAAGAGTAATATTTTGTTTTCTTTTTCAAATGGTTGCAAATTGAAATGCTTTTTAACATACCAAAACAAGAGACTATTATAAATAAAAGAAGCCAATGCGGTTGCGGTAGCAGCTCCAACCATTCCTAGCCAAGGAATTAAAATAATTTGCAAAGCCAATACAATCACGGCCAACGAAATTAAAAATACTGCGCCCAACTTATACTTATCAGAATTGAACAAGATAGCTGCATTTAAACCTGTCGCCATATTGTAAAGACTTGCCAAACTTAAAATAATGACAATGGGTGCTCCTTGATCGTATCCTTCTGGTAAAAAAGTAAATAAATCGTAAATATTGATATTCACATTCAGAAAAAGAAAACCTCCAATCATAAACATATACAAACTTGATTTTTGATAAATCGAATTGATTTCCTCTCGATTATTTTCTTTCCAAGCAAAAGCGATTTTGGATGCGGCAATACGATCGAAAGCATTTAGTGGTGCTTCGATAATAGTTGGGATAAAAGCGGCCACGGTATAAATTCCCACAAAGGCTAAGGGCATATATTGTCCAATCATGATGGCGTCGAAAAATTTCAATCCGATGGAAGCTACGGAAGCAAACCAAAGCAACAGTCCATAGCGAATTAACTGCACAAAATTTTGCTTCCTAAAATAGGGCCAATCAATTTTAAATCCGGGTCGATCGAATTGAAAAATATAAACTAGCAAACCAATCATTTGAATTCCATAGATCGCCACAAAAGCCATAATGAACTGATCGAGGGTAAACCATTTTAGATAATACAAACTCACCACGGCAATAGCCATAAAGCGCACTACAATATCGTTGAGATAAGTGGGAATGGTACTTTTAAAATTAGACGAGCAATAGATACTCAACACAGAAATAATCGAAACAAAAAACGTTAGTGGAAAAACATAATAAAAGAACTCATTAAACAAGGGTGATTCGGCGGCATATCGACCCATGATAAAATCTTTGGACAGATACAGCACGAGGGCAGCTAAAAGAAACCCAAGCAAGGGAAAGAGCAACATAAATCCAAAAAATCCATGGTGGCGATTCTCTAGATTTTTAAAACGAGGGAAGAAGCGTGTTGTGGCATTACCAATTCCAAGCGGCACAAACATGGCCACCAGCAGAGCGAATGAATACAGAACTCGTGTAAGGCCTAGCTCCTCTTTGGTTAGGAAATTTGGCTGGATAATAATCAGGTTTACAAAGCCTACCACGAAACCAATATAGGTAGCTATGGTATTCTTTATGCCTTGACGTTTGATTACTCCCATATTTTGCAAAGTATATGTTTTTGTCTCACTATAAAAGTGGATAATGTTTATATTTCGAAATTAAATTTATATTTGTTTAAGAAACTTTCAGTTTTATGAAAATAATTTTATTTATTTTATTTATTTTATTGAAATCTAATGCAATGGCTAACTATTGTTGGGTCCAAAAGCAAATGTGGGTTCATTTAATCGCTATGCATCAATGGGTTTTAATTTAAATGGGAAGGGTTATGTTGGTTGTGGTTATACTGGGTCTGCGGGAACAAATGATTTTTGGGAGTATGATACATTAACCAACATTTGGACACAAAAAGCAAATTACAATGGAGGGTTGATTTGGGCTGGTCACGGGTTCAGTATCGGCAGTAAAGGATATTTCACATTAGGAACAAGTGGTTCACTTTTTCCATCTAGCTTAAACGAATATGATCCTGTAACAAATACTTGGACTCCAAAAGCTGCCTTTCCGACAACAGGTCGACAAGACCTATATGCATATTCAATTAATAATGATGGATACGTTGTAGGTGGATGGCGTTCTGGCAATTATTACAACGAACAATATAAATATTCTCAAGCTACGAATAGCTGGGTACAAGTAGCCTCAAGACCGGAACAGCACGAGATGGAATTCGCGGTTTTGTCCTTAATGGAAAAGCTTACGTTGGAACAGGACAAAATAGCGGTACGATTTTCAATGACATGTCTTGCTACAATCCTGCAACTAATTCTTGGTCTGCAATTCCAAATGTGCCCGGACCTAATCGTAATTCTGCAGTAGGTTTTACTTTTAGTGGCAAAGGCTTCTTTGGTTTGGGAAACAATAACTCAACCAACTCTTATACGGATATTTATGAATACAATGATGTTTTAAACACATGGACTCTTCTACCTATAACATTTCCAGGTTTAGGTACAAGTTATAGTGTTGGATTTAGTTTCGGCGCAAGAGGATATATAACAACTGGAAGATGGGGTGGATTAGGGCAGTTAACCAATCAAACATACATGCTCATTGAATCACCATCACCCCTATTTACTATCAACAATCAAGGTTGCGGTTTAAATATTTCTTTGACAAACCAAACCATTGGCGCAACCTCTTATCTATGGAATTTTGGAGATGGCGCTACTTCGACAAGCCAAAATCCAACTCATTCTTATGCTTCCGGAGGTACATATAACGTGAGCCTGATCGTAAGTAATGGACAATGTCCAGATACTTTAACTCAAAGTGTTACGATAAATAACACAGTATCCTCTCAATTTACGGCAAATACTTTAAATTGCTCAAATACTATTTCAATCAATAATCAAAGTCTAAATGCAATCAATTATAATTGGAATTGGGGGAACGGACAATCAACCACTGGGGCACAAACAACTTATACTTATCCATCTCCAGGAAATTATACTATTACATTAATAACATCAAACGGTATTTGCGCAGACACAAGCACTCAAACCATTACTATTTCAAATCCGACAGTTTCTAATTTTACTTTCACAACCGATTGTTCCAATTCTGTTAATCTAACCAATCAAAGTACAAACGCGACTAATTATATTTGGAATTGGGGAAATGGTCAAACGGGTTCTGGAAATATTACCAGCTACACTTATCCAACACCTGGAACTTATAATGTTAGTTTAATTGCGTCAAATGGTTCTTGCAGCGATACAGTAACACAACAAGTCATCATACCACCTGGAATAATTACTTCCACAAATATCACTCCTGGTTGTAATTTAAATTTAGATATCTCCAATTTCTCGACCACAGCAACATCCATACTTTGGGATTGGGGAAATGGAAATCAAACTACAGGTCCCGTTTCAACTTATACTTATTCTGCTCCTGGCAACTATGTGGTCAGCCTGATACTTGCTACTTCAACATGTAACGACACCATCGTTACCAATGTCACCATTGACCCCATTGTATCATCTTCATTTGTTGCTACAGCCTCTTGCAATCAACAAATTTCTCTTACAAATAATTCAATTAACGCTTCCAATTACACATGGAATTTTGGGAATGGACAACAAAGCGCGAGCAATTTAACCTCTTATACTTATCCACAACCTGGCTCTTATACCATTTCACTTATTGCACAGAATGGTGGTTGTAGTGATACCATTCAACAATCCATTACAGTTTCACCTTCCACCGTTGCTACTTTTACTACTACTTCGGATTGCAACCAAGGAATCACCATTTCCAATCAAAGTCAAAACGCTACAAATTATTCTTGGACTTGGGGAGATGGAAACATTAGCAACAACAACCCCAATTATTATCAATATCAAAACACGGGTAATTTTACCATTTCAATGATCGCATTTAACGGATTATGTAATGATACTACTACGTTAAACATTCAGGTGGATACGATGCCATTGGCACAAATAAATTATACGATGAATACATGTAGAGATTCAGTTCAATTTGAATCTTTGAATCTTTCAACAAGTGTAGCTTGGAATTTAGGTAATGGATCCACTTCTACTAATAATATAACTTCCGGTTATTATAATTCATCTGGCAACTATACAATCACGTTAATTAACACCAACTTATTTTGCTCTGATACTACGACAACAACCATTACACTTCCTGGAGATCCGAATGCATCCACTACTTATACATTAGCTTGTGATGGGGAGTTGAGTGTAAATCCAGTTCAAGATCCTTCGTGGACTTACCAATGGAATTTTGGGGATGGCAACAGTTCAAACCTAATAAATCCCATGCATACCTATTCAACCAGTGGCCAGTATTTACTGACTTTAGTAGTCGATAATGGATTTTGCAAAGACAGTATCACTCAGACTCTAGTTTATTCACCACCGAATACTTATTCTATATTTAGCTCATTAGACAGTTGTGATCTTCGTGCAATTTTAGTTTAACCACTACTCCAACGGATCCGGTTCTTTGGAATTTTGGTGATGGCACTTCATCGTATGTTCTGTCGCCTGCACATCAGTATGAAATTTCAAATAACTTCATGGTTCAAGTAATTATCAATCCATTTACGGTATGCTCTGACACATTAGATTTCCAAGTCGACTTCAGCAATATCTCTAGTCTTGAAAACCTTTACCTTCCAAATTCATTTACACCAAATGGAGATCAAGTGAACGATTTTTATCAACTTGAAAATATTACATGCGATAAAATCACCATCTTAATTTATAATCGATGGGGTACACTTGTCCACAAATCGGATGACATCACGAATCCATGGAATGGAAAACATAATGGACAGGATTTGCCACAAGGAGTTTATGTAATTGTAGCGAAAAACAAAAGTTCTTCCAAAACGAGTACGATCACTTTGTTAAGGTAAATAAGTAATCATCAAATGGCTTCATTAATTAAACTTCTTGCCAGAAGACACTTTTATCCTAATTTAGTTAAAGCTGGAATTTTCGAAATCAATCGCGAATTTTTCAAAACATCAATTTCTTATTTTAAATTATCATGGTGTTATAGATAAAGTTGATTTCAATTATTCCATTAACCACATGGATGCGGAACAATTTGAACATCAAATAAAATTTCTGAGTAAAAATTTCAATATCCTACCACAAGATGAGTTTCTATATAATTATTTAAACAATAAAACTTCAAATAAAAAATCCATTCTCCTTACATTTGATGATGGCTATGAAAACAATTTCAAGTTTGCATTTCCGTTGCTTAAAAAATATAATACGCCTGCAACCATTTTTCTCATTTCTTCACTAATTGACAGCAAAAACCCGACTTGGTATGATTTAATTGACAACACGAGCTCCTTATTCAATAATGAGAAACATAGAGATAAAATCGGCAAGCTTTGTACAGAGCTAGGTATAAATTCTCAAAAAGAAATATTACATAATAGCTTAAAGAAATATTTAAAGACCCAATCTACTCATAAAAAGAATGAAATTCTTGAAAAATATTTAAGCATTATTGGAGACAAGTCAATGGATAATATTGATGAGAAGTATTGGAAAATTTTAAGCAGCGATCAAATTATAAAAATGCAACAAAGCGGAATAATATCCTTTGGTTCGCACACAGTAACCCATCCCAACTTAGACCAAATTAACAAAGACGATGTTGAACTTGAATTGAAAGACTCAAAATCTAAAATTGAAAATATATTAGGAAAGAAGATTAAAACAATCGCATTTCCAGATGGAGCATACAATGAAAATGTAAAAATGGTGTCAAAGGAAGCTGGATACACTAATTTATTTGCTGTAAACTATCGATGCAGAAAGTGATAAAAATGATAATAGTATTCTTAATCGCTATAGCATTAGCAATACTACAACTGCCGAATCTGTCATAACTAATATTTGTCTCGCTTTTCAAAAACAAGGATTTTAATACACACGAAGTTAAAATGTATCCAAATCGGCCATTACAAATTTATATTGGAGTGGATCAATAGAAGTATCAAGCTGACAATAACCATAAGGAAACGCTTTATCCGGCGTAAAGGAAGATGAAAACAATTCATCTAATATAGTTTTAGGTACCGCTTGAAACAATAAAACGTCGGCACCGACAAAAAAAGCAAAACGCTTTATCAATTTTATTACATTGGAAAAATCAAGGTTTTCATTATACTGAATTTCTCCAATTAGCAAAAATCCATCAGCTTTGACCCAAACATTTACTCCTGCAATAGAAATAATTTTACTGCCACCAACCAAACTTTTATATTTAACAAAAGACAGGGGACGATGAATTCCTCCAACATCTTTGTCCAACACAGAACTTTTGAATTCAATCAATTTAGAGTTATACAACTTGCAAACAAGTTTAAAATAAAAACTATAAAATGAATTAAACAAAGAAATCTTCTTTGCTAATTTCATCAAAGGTACTGTACTTACTTTTAATCCTATATTCATTCAAAGTATCCGACAGATCCAATTTAATTTCCTTTTACAAATCCTGGGTATGAATTATAATTGGGGAAGCCAAAAACAAAAGCTATATTATAAGTTTTGCAAAGCTCATATGTTAAGCTTGCCAACTTTGTAAACAAACCCTTACCTCCATGATTTTTGTGTGTCATTGTATCTCCAGACTGAGCTACATTAACTACAACACCATTCTTTATCACTTGACAAGCATAAACCCCATAAAAAGCTGCTGGTTCGCCATGAATATCAAAGGCAATAAAGCCTAAATAGGGTTCACCAAATTCACTCGTTGCATTTTATTGAGATAATAAGACTTTTCTGGAGCAATTGAAAAAGCGCTTTTAGAAATCTCGATCAATGAGTCAATATGCTTCTCACTTACACGATAAATTAAATATCCATTCCACTCAATAACTTCATTTAAAGACATAAAATTGTATTTAGTTAAGACATCCACTTATTATACCACAATTGAAATATAACTACATACCAAATTCGATACACATCAGTTATTTCATTTTTCAAAAAAGCTTTCTTTAATTTACGATTTTCATCAACATTAAATACACCTTGATTTTTAATTTTTTCCAAAGACATTACTTCTTCGAAAAGATCGTTCAATTCATTGCGCATCCATTGATCTACAGGAATTCCAAATCCCATCTTAGGGCGATCCATTATCTCCTTGGGTACATAGTCATGAACAATTTCTTTTAAATAAACTTAGAAACTCCATTTTTCAATTTAAAATCATCTGGGCAATCTAGCTACAAATTCCAATAATCGATGATCAAGAAATGGTTCGCGGCCTCCAAACTTATTGACATCGTTGCGCGATCAACCTTTTGAAGTATATCATCAGTTAAATACGTTCGATACTCTACGGCCAATATTTTACTTAGCGTGGTTACTGTTTTAATCAGTTTAGAATCGTCATCAAAAATTGTTTTAGGAACAACAAAATTCTGGTTTAACAAGCGAGAAACTTCGCTTTCCATGTATGTCTTATTAATTGCGTTAAAAGCAGCCATTACTCCATTCGAATTAATTACTCCAGAAAGTTTACTTACGCGATCCGCTTTACCAATCGATGAATTAAAAACAGAACTAAGAATTTTAATAGGAATACCTGATGTTGATTTTACAATTTGAGGTAAAGCATTAAATTTATTTAAATAGTTTAATGATTTCTTATGGCGCGGATAACCCGCAAATAACTCATCACCTGCATCTGCAGATAAAGCCACCGTTACATGTTCTCTTGCAATACTACTCACTAAAATAGTTGGAATGGCTGATGAGGTCACCAAAGGGCTCGTCGACAAATAAAAGGCAACTCAGGAATAATAGTAGTTGCATCTTTAATATCACATGTATATTCATGATGATTCGTTCCCAAATGTTCTGCAACTTTCTTGGCATGTTTAGATTCATCAAATGCTTCATCACTAAATCCAATCGTGTAGGTATTCAAATTAGCCACCGAATTCCTTAGTAATGCAGTTACAGCCTGTACTGTCATAACCACCACTCAAGAAAACGCCAACAGGAACATCAGCAACCATTCTATAATTGAAAGCAGATTGCATCAATTTTTCCGTTTCCAATTTAGCTTCTTGAAAACTAATATCTAAGACTGGTTTGTTATATGCATCAAAAGCATTCCAATATTCTGTGGTATCCACTTTCATGGATTTTAAATTCACTTTAACCCAATTTCCAGGCTCAACTTTAAAAGCATTTTTAAAAATAGTGTAAGGAGCGGGAATACTTCCATTCATTAAAAAGAGCGAAAGTGCATCATGATTCAACTCTTTCTTAAAACGTGGATGTTCATGAAACGCCTTTAATTCTGAAGCAAACAAAATCTCTCCATCTTCATTCTTATACCAAAAAAGGGGTTTAACACCTGCACGATCACGAATTAAAAAAACACAATCGCTTAATGTATCTAGAATTAGAATGGCAAACATTCCAATTAAGCGATCGATCATTTTAATTCCCCATGTCTTGTATGCTAACAAAACAACCTCTGTATCTGAATTCGAATTAAACTTACAACCTAGATTTTCAAGTTCTATTCGAACTTCTTTATAATTATAGATTTCACCATTCAACATGATATAAACCGAATGGTCAGGAAGAGCCATAGGCTGATGTCCAGCAATAGATAAATCAATAATTGCAAGTCGTCTAAATCCCAAACCTACAGATGCCAATGGATGGTCGATAAGGTCACTCCCTGCATCATCGGGACCTCTATGCAAAAGACTATCTGACATAGCCTTCCGCACATCCAATCCACTCCTTTTTGAGGGTTCAATAAATCCAGCAAATCCACACATCTGTGCAAATCTATAAAATCAAGTGTCCTGATTGGTATTAGCTTTGAAAAATATGGTAATTTCACGCTCAGATTTGCCCTAGGCTGCATGATAGATTACATATCCCCAAAACAAAATCAGCATTAACTGAAAATCAAGGTTTTCTATTAAGCGAGGAAGGCGAAAAGTTCCCAATAATACATGAAATTCCACGATTCGTAGAATCAAATAATTATGCTTCGGCCTTTGGTCTTCAATGGAAAACCTTCACTAAAACACAATTAGACAGCGAAGTTGGACTACCTGTTACAAAAGATCGTGTTGAAAGGTGCTTAGGGTATCCCCTCTCCGAGTTAAAAAATAAAACCCTCTTAGAAGTTGGATGTGGAGCTGGAAGGTTTACTGAATTATTGGTAAATAGTGGTGCAAATGTACATGCCGTTGATTTAAGTGTTGCTGTAGAAGCCAACCTTGAAAATATTGGGCAAAAGTCTAATTATAAAGTAGCTCAAGCAAGTGTTTATGATTTACCATTCCCAGACAATTCATTTGAAATTGTATTTTGCTTAGGCGTTATTCAACATACACCTGACCCAGAAAAAACAATAGCTGCACTTTGGTCTAAAGTTAAGACAGGAGGTATTCTTGTTATAGATCATTATAAATGGAGAATCGGATACTACTCAACATTAACACCACTTTATAGAGAATGGCTTCGCAAATTAAAACCTGAGAAATCAATAAAAATAGTTGACAAACTCGTGAATTTTTCTTTCCTCTACACTGAAATTAAAAGACAATAATGTTTTACAATGGATGCTTCACAGAGTATCTCCACTCATTCATTTCATCTATCTTTTCCCTGACAAAGACTATAACTTTCATAAAGAAATTAGCAAACTCGACACCTACGATTCGCTCACTGACTATTACAAACACTTAAGAACACCTGCTCAAATAAAAAATACTTTGGAACAATTAGGAGCTAAAGACATTTGGATTAACGAAGGTGGAAATGGAGTTGAAGCGAGGTGTAAGAAACAGAATGGACACAATTACTAAAGATAAAGCCAGTGAAGAGTATTGGTCGAATTTTTGGCTGAATCATCCTTACCGGATGAAATAAAAGTTGAAGTAAAAAACAATTCTACTTTCGCTGCTCGACAATTTCATGAATTCTATTTACAACTTTTCAATCCAACTAATTCTGATAAAAAGTTAATTGAGATTGGTTGCGGTAATTCAATATGGCTATCCTATTTTGCCAAACAATTTCAATTTAATGTTTCAGGAATTGATTATTCGGAATTTGGCTGCAAGCAAACAAAAAATATTTTCAGAGATAGGATCACAGGAAATATATACTATGGAGATTTATTTAATCCACCCGTTGAATTAAAAAATCAATTTGATGTAGTCTGTTCTTTTGGTGTTGTTGAACATTTCAATAATACCGAAGATGTATTAAAGCATATTGGAGAATTTCTAAAGGAAGATGGACTCTTGATAACTACGATTCCAAATTTAACTGGAATTACTGGCTGGTTACAAAGATGGATGAACAAACCAGTGTTTGACATCCATAAAGTGATGACCCTTAAAAATATTCAAAAACATATTGAAAACGCAGGATTCACTATTGTAAAAAGTGATTTATTGAATCCCATTTCATTTGGTGTTACGATGGATGAAATTGATCATCAAAAAGTGAAATTTAAAAGCATCAAAAAGGTAATCTTAAAGTGTTTTCAAATGATTGAGCTTATTGGACGAAAAATTGACGACCAACTTTTCAAGCTTCCAAAAACCGAATTGCTTTGTGCTGGAATGATCGTCGTAGCAAAGAAAACCAAAGCCGATTAACGAACGGCCATGAAAATCATTCATTCTTATCTCAGCTATTCATCTTTTATAAAAAGATTCGGCCATTTTTCTGAAATTGGCCAGTTGGAAAATTATGAATTTAAAATAAAGAGTAAATTACAATTACCAATCTCATTTTTAAGTCAACTTTTATTCCTTCTTACTTCAGGATGGAAGACAGATGTGTTCATTGTACAGTTTTCAGGTTACCATGCATTATTACCTGCTCTCTTTGCAAGACTAACAGGTAAAAAATCGGTTATTATTTCTGGAGGTACAGACTGTGTTTCCTTTCCAGGTATTGGCTATGGTTATTTCAACAAACCCATATTAAAAACATTTACGAAATGGTCATATCAACTTTGTCATCATTTTACCTAAACATGAATCATTGTGGTATTGTGATTATCATTACGATGCTAACGAACCATCAGCTCAAGGTATAAAAGCATTTATTCCTCATTTAAAAACTCCACACACTGTAAGAACAAACGGCTATGATCCGGAGCAATGGCCTTTACTCAATTTAGAAAGAAAGAAAAACAGCTTCATCACACTATCGGGTGCATTCGAATATCCTTTTCAAGTTCAGCTTAAAGGCATTGATTTGATTTTAGAAGTTGCTCCTCATCTTCCAGAATGCACATTTACCATTGCTGGAGTACCATCTCATATTCAATTAAATATTCAATCAGATAATATCATTGTTCTCCCTCCTATTCCACATCATGAATTAGCAGTTTTGTTTAATACTTATGAATACTATATGCAGTTATCGATGGCAGAAGGATTTCCGAATGCATTATGTGAAGCGATGTTATGTGGATGTACACCTGTAGTTTCTGATGTATTTTCGTTGCGAGAGATTACAGGAAACGAAATAAAAACACTTTCAACAAGAAACAAAGAAAAATTAATTGAATTAATTAATACTTTGTTAAACGAAACTAAAAGAGATACTTTTCGCCAGCGCACATTAATTTCTGAGCGGTTTCCAATTTCAAACAGGAAAAAACAATTTGAAAAATTACTTTCTAGTTTATAAAGAATCCTCAACTCCGACCTTTCCCCATCCACCACCGTAAAACTACCAGTCGCCAAACTAAGTTTGCGTTTTTGTTATTTCCGCGCTTAAAATCGTCGATTAGACTGTTTACTTTATGGTATTGTAAAAAATCGAGCTCTTTGAAATTTTGATCGAGGAGGAATGACAAGGGACCACGCAACCACTTTACTTCACCCGGTGTCACGAATCCTTTTTTGTCTTTGCGATCGGTGATCGCTTGGGGCATCAAATCGCGCATGGATTCACGCAAAACACGTTTAGTAACGCCATTGTGAATCTTGGCTTCGTCCGGTAAACTAAAGGCAAACTCCACCAATCGATGGTCGAGAAAGGGCACCCTCGATTCAATGGAAAATGCCATGGAGTTACGGTCTTCAAACTGCAATAACGTTGGTAAACTACTGGCGAAAGTGAGTTGATATAAGAACTGATTTAATCGCGACCCGCTATTTTCTTTAAGCTGAAATGGAATTTCATTGCTCTTCGATAAAAATGGATAATATCTTTTATATTCTAATTCATACAAAGCTTGTTCACTTTGAAATCCTGCCAACAAACTTTTCAAAAATAAATTCGACTTCTGTCCTAAAGAATAATCCTGCATCGTGGCATGCGCATTTAATTGCTGAATGGCCGATCCGACTTTACCACTTCCTATATCCCCTCCAATAAGACGGATTAGAGAATGCATATAACCACCCAACATTTCATCTGAACCTTGACCATCTAAAAGCACTTTTATTCCTTTAGAAGCCGCTAATTGCATGACAAAGTATTGCGAGATGGGCGAAGATCCCGCTAAGGGTACATCCGCATGCCAAATGGCTCTTTCGAAAGAATTCCGAATGTCGTCATCGGTGGGTGTAAAATAATAGGGATCTAATTGAGGATACTTTTTCAATACTTCAGTCACCCAAGGACGTTCGTCTACTTCATTTTTACCTTCGTAGTAAACAGTAAAAGTTTTGAACTTTGAATTTGAGTACTCTTTTCCAATTACCGAAGCAATAGCAGAACTATCCAATCCCCCACTTAAACAACCTCCTACTTCTACATCACTGCGCATGTGCAGATTCACACTTTCTAAAAACAAATCTCTAAACTTCTCCTTCGACTCTTCCCAAGTTAAATTACTTCGCTTTTGGGTATCGATATCCCAATAGCGAACCAACTCCATATTCTTTCCTACTTTGAAAATTAAATTACATCCAGCAGGCAATGCATGAATGGAATGATAATAAGTTTCATCGTTCCAGGTATTCCATCCCAACTGCAACCCACGTGCTACTTGTGCTTCGTTGATTGCTGATGAAAATAAAGATGAAGGATATAAAGCCTTATACTCCGACCCAAAATAAAATCGATCGCCTTGATTTAAATAAAAGAAAGGCTTGATTCCAAAACGATCTCTCGAGCAAAATAACAATTGCTTCTCTTCATCCCAAATAGCAAACGACCACATCCCAACAAAATGTTGTACACAATCGACTCCATAATTTTCATAGGCTGCTAAAATAACTTCCGTATCCGAATTGGATTTGAACACAACTCCAATAGCTTCTAAAGTTTTTCGAATTTCTTTATAGTTATAAACTTCGCCATTGTAAACAATCGAATTACGCCCTCTGAGCATGGGCTGATTTCCATCCACACTCAAATCGATAATGGATAAACGATTATGCCCTAAACCTACGGCACCGTCAAAATATTTTCCGCGAGCATCGGGACCGCGATGAGCAATCGACTGTAGCATTTTTTCCAAAAGTGGATCTTGCTCCTCTTTGGATAATTTACCATCAATAAAACCTGCTATGCCGCACATATTATTTTTTTATTTTGAATCCAGTAATACTGCTAATCTTTTAGCCAGTGTTTCTCGTGTATAATTTTTGATGGAATCATTTGACAAAGCATATTCCTTTCCACTCTTCCATAAATCAATCTTCTCACACAGCCACTCGAACAGTATATTTTCTTCACTACGCTCAAACATTTCACCAGCATTACACTCGCGCAAAATAGTGGCGGCGTCGCCATGCTTGGGTCCAATACCAACGATTAATCTTTTTGAACCTAAATATTCAAATAACTTACCTGTTAAAATCCCATTGGCTCCTACCGTATCAGGAATAATTAAAAGCAATGCGTTGGCTTTTTGCATTTCATAGACCGCCTCATCATGGCTAATATGTCCACCCCATTCACAATAAGCCCCAAGTCCTAACTCATCTACCATTTTCTTGAGAGGCCAGGGTGCATCACCAATAAACTTAAAACGAATTTTTCGATCTGAATATTGAGTCACTACTTTTTTAAGTACATTAAAAAATATTTCAGGATGATATGAATCTGCCATCGTACCTACATAGGTAATTGTAAATTCATCTGTAGACGTTACCACCCCACCTTTGAAGTCACTTTCATCATACCCATTGGGCAACACCTGAATTTTATCGGGAATAATTAAAACTGATTTCTTTAAAAACGAATACTTGATGGGTTCACTAACTACTAAAATAGCATCCGCTTCTTCCAACACCCGCTTTTCGAATTGCAGATCTTTCTTCTTGGCTCTAGCCCCGTGCAATAAATCTTTGTAGTAATAAATATCAGTCCAGGGATCACGTAAATCTGCCACCCAACGCACGGCAGGAAATTCTTGTTTCAGCTTCAAACCGATTAATTGAGAAGAATGCGGCGGACTCGAAATATAAACACAATCTATATTTTCTTCCTTAATAATTTTTCTTGCTTCATTCACAGCATACTTTGTCCAGCCGACACGTGCATCTGGAATAAAAAAATTGCCTCGAACCCATCTCAAAAACTTTTGCTTTTTGGATTCTTTATTCGCGTTTGCAAATCCACCATAGGGTACATTCTTCTTTCCAATGATCGACGACAAAATATTAAGAGGTTCGAAAGAATTTGTACGCACTACCTTTACGTTCTTCGGAACTTCTTTCAATAAAGACTGATCATTCAACGGATAACTTGCTTTTGCTTCATCCACAGTTAACACAATGGGTGAAAATCCCATTTTTGAAAGATACTTCACAAACTTAAGTGAACGTTGCACCCCTGCTCCACCGCTTGGCGGCCAGTAGTAGGTGATCACGAGCACTTTTTTCAAATTCATTAATGTCTACCCTCTCTTTTTCAATTCAACATAAGAGGCCGTAGCGAATAAGAGCAATAAAAGTATTGAACTCGCTAAGGAAATATTTTCTCCATTCTTGTAGGCAGCGGGCTCAAACTTAAATTCAACTTTATGTTTTCCTGCAGGAATTTCCATGGCTCTTAACACATAGTTTGCTCGAACATGTGGAACTAATTTCCCATCCAAATAAGCATCCCAACCAATTGGATAATGTATTTCAGAAAACACAACTAAATTATTTTTACTTCCAGTTACTTCATACTCGAGATAATTGGGAGCCACTTTTCCATTCTTAGGAATTAAAGTTACCCTTGCAGTAGAATCTACACCTTTTTGTGCATTCTTAATATCCGCAGTGTATCGTTGGTCAATTACTGCAGAGGTCCTAGTATCCAAACTATCTAACGCTTTAATCTCTGCATCCGAATTAGGAACCACTTTCCAATCACTCACGACCCATGCAGCACCTAATGCACCCGGATTCATTTGCACCATGGGCGATTGATTTTCGGGATTACGAACAATAAAATATTTTGCGTTCAACATATTTAACACATTCATATTTCCTTTGCTGATTTGGTTTTCAATTAACTCTTGATAACGCTTCAATTTCGCTCCGTGATATCCTCCAATAGAACGGTGAAAATAAGAAGTGCTTGCATCATTGAATGTACTTACAGAAGTATTCATAACACGATAGTAGCCCTTATCTTGCATAATCTGCTCATCGGCAGGAGTCATATCAAAAGGTTGCTCCGCTTTGGTTTTTGATGTAAAATGACTGTCGTTCAAATAACGTTTGTCTACGGTCCACATATCGGCAAGAATCAACACTGCAATGACCGGCAACAATACAGCAATCTTGAGTTTATCCATCAACCACATATACATCACTCCAAACGAAAGCAAAATAAAGAAGAAGGATCTAAATGCATCCGATGTTAAAGCAGACTCACGATCTTGACGTAAGGCTGCCAACAACCAATCGTATTGTTTTAATTGCTCATCACTTTGTCCTTGAAAATCACAAAACAGGCCAGGAAGCAATGCAAATAATAAAGTTAAACCTCCACAGATGTAAAACGAATACAATAAATTTTTCTTCAATTTCGCTTTATCTACTTCGCCAGATACAAATCGCATCAATCCTAACATTCCACCTAATGGGATCATAAATGAAGCAATGGTTAAAGCCATCGCCACGGATCTGAATTTATTATACCCAGGAACGTGATCAAAGAAAATATCGGTAAGCGGTAAAAAGTTTTTTCCCCACGATAACATCAAGAACAATAAAAACGATGACGCAATCCATATGCGTTGTGTTCCTTTCAATAAAAACATGGAAAGCACAAATAAGAAAAAGGCAATGGCTCCACTGTAAACAGGTCCCGATGTCATGGGTTGATCGCCCCAATATAAAGGTGCTTGCTGAGAGAATGAACGGGCTTGTGCATCACCAGCATTTGCAGAAACAGCTTTATAGGATTCCGATTTATTATCGAGTTTATAGGCAGAGGAACCACCTGCAAAGTCTGGAATTAAAAGTGTCATGGATTCCAATTGACCATAACTCCATCCTAAAGCATAGTCCTTATCAAGACCCGTACTAATTTTTTTCTCGGTTAATTCAGAAGGTCCACGCGTAGAATAATTCCCATATTCATAAGTCAATAACAAATTAGTGATATTCGGTAAAATGGCTAATACCGCTGCCAACGCAAGTACCAAACTCGCTTTCATGAAATTTGCAATTTGCTTTTCCTGAAGAGCGCGAACGAATTCAGCAATTACTAATAATGCGATCGTGATGGCTACATAATAAGTAATTTGCAAGTGATTTGCATAGACCTGCAACGACAATCCTAACGCTGTAATGGCTGCTCCCAATAACCACTTACCTCGATAAGCCATCAATACACCTGCAAAGATGAGCGGGATCAAAGCAATGGCATGTACTTTTGTATTATGTCCTGCTTGGATAGAAACAAAATAAAACGAACAAAATGCATAAGCAAATGCACCAGCGATGGCTATTCGAAAATCGGCTTTAAAGGAAATCATCAATAAATAGAATCCAAGCATGGCTAGAAATAACAAATTGATTGGATTCGGCATCCACAACCACATCAATTTATTTACATATTGGATCAAATTAGAGGGATATAATACTGAAATTTGATAGGCTGGCATTCCACTAAACATGGAACCGGTCCATAAAGGCTCATCGGGATTTTCAGCTCTATAGTCAGCGATTTCCTTTTGCATCCCTGTCCATTGTGCGACGTCATGTTGCTCTAAAGCTTTCCCGGAAAGTGCCGGACTAAAATAGATGAATGATATTAAGAGAAAGATTCCAATAGCAATTAAATGAGGTTGTAACTGCTTCAGCAAGGATGGTTTCATAGGACCTAATTCTAATTTAAGAGGATGAAAATAGTGAGATTAATTTAGATAATTGCTTTTCGGCTGCCTCTTTAAAATAGATTTAACTCAATTGGGTTAAAATGAGATAAAAATCCAATAGGATAAAGGTAAAATTCTAGAAAAAAGCCTTCTTTTCATTGACTTTGATGGATTATAAAAATCAAACTAAAAAGGAGATTTTTTTCAACACTAAAGGCACTAGAGATCACTAAAGTGCACTTGAGAATTCAGAATTCAGAATTCAGAATTCAGAATGGCTTAAAGACGTTTGTGAAATAGTTGAGATTTACAGTCAAAATTATTACCAAAAACCAATGAAAGAATCTTATGTGAACTTATGTGACCTTTTGTGACCTTTTGTGACCTCTAATTATTGCTTGAAATGAAAACAAATTATTACCACATAAAAGTTTTAGCCTCTCCCCCTACCCCTCTCCAGAGGCGAGGGGCTTTAAAAACTTCTATCAATCCTTCACTTCTTCAAAATCCACATACTCCCCATGATCGTCGGAAACGCCTTTGTTGGACTTACTTTTTACCTGTTCTTTTGGAGTAGGTTGCTGAGGGTTTTGCTGCTGGTTAAATCCAGATTGGCGCTCTTGCATCTTATTCATTTCCTTGAACACTTTCTTCGATAAAGCCGTCATCAAGAAAAAAAAGATATAGCGTCGGAAGACACCAAAGATTATAAAAATGATTAGTAGTATAAACAAGAAGTCGGACATTTTAATTCAATAATTTAAAGACGTGCATCGCCGTTCTGTATTTTATCGCGATAAATATAAGTTTCTTTCGTCGTATAATTTCGTGAATACCTCATCTTGCAAATCATCAATAAAATAAATGGCTTCACCTGTGGATTTCATCTCAGGACCCAACTCTTTATTTACATCTTTGAATTTGTCGAATGAAAAAACGGGCAACTTAATTGCGTAACCACCTTTCTTGGGATTAAACGTAAAATCACTCAATTTCTTGTCTCCGAGCATTAGCTTGGTCGCATAATTCACATAGGGCTCGTCATAGGCTTTTGCAATAAATGGAACGGTACGAGAGGCTCTTGGATTTGCTTCAATCACATAAACTACTTCATCTTTGACAGCAAACTGAATATTGATCAACCCTTTCACTTTCATGGCTAAGGCGATTTTCTTGGTAATATCTTCAATTTGTTTGATCACATGATCGCTTAAATCAAAGGGTGGCAATACAGCATTGCTATCGCCCGAATGAATTCCTGCAGGTTCAATATGCTCCATGATTCCGATGATATAGGCATCTTCACCATCACAAATAGCATCCGATTCGGCTTCAATGGCACGATCCAAGAAATGATCTAATAATACTTTGTTTCCGGGAATGTCCTTCAAAATATTTACCACATGCGTTTCTAGTTCTTGTTCGTTGATCACAATTTTCATTCCTTGGCCACCTAGCACATACGAAGGACGAACTAACAAAGGGAAACCTAAATCTTTCGACAACTCCACAGCCTGATAGGCATCTTCAATGACACCAAACTTAGGATACGGAATTTTCAACTCTCTCAATAGATTTGAAAACGATCCACGATCTTCGGCTAAGTCCAGGGATTTGTAACTCGTTCCAATAATTTGAATTCCGTACTTATCTAATTTCTCAGCTAACTTCAAGGCCGTTTGTCCACCTAACTGAACAATTACTCCCACCGGTTTTTCGTGTTGGATGATGTCGTAAATATGCTCCCAAAATACCGGTTCAAAATAAAGTTTATCGGCTATATCAAAATCGGTAGAAACCGTTTCTGGATTACAATTAATCATGATGGTTTCGTAACCACATTCTTTCGCTGCTAACACACCATGCACACAGCTGTAATCGAATTCGATTCCTTGTCCGATACGATTGGGACCTGAACCTAAAATAATAATTTTCTTTTTGTCGGAGACGATGGATTCATTTTCTGTTTCAAAAGTGGAATAGTAATAGGGTGTCTTCGCTTCAAACTCGGCAGCGCAGGTATCAACTAATTTATATACGCGGTGAATATTCATCTCCTTTCGCTTCGCATGCACTTGACTTTCCAAGCAGCGAAGCAAATGTGCAATTTGTCGATCGGCATACCCTTTTTGCTTTGCCTCCATCATCAAATCACGAGACAAGGTATCCAGTGTATACTTTTGAATTTCCTTTTCTAATTCTACTAATTCTTCAATTTGATTCAAGAACCATGCATCAATTTGCGTTAATTTCTGAATGGTTTTAAACGGTATTCCCATCTTAAACGCATCATAAATATGAAACAAACGATTCCAACTTGGATTCTTTAAACTATCTAAAATTTGCTCTTGATTCGTTAATTCTTTTCCATCAGCACCCAATCCATTTCGTTTTATCTCGAGGGACTGACAAGCTTTTTGCAAGGCTTCCTGAAAACTTCTTCCAATACCCATTGCTTCACCCACTGACTTCATTTGCAAACCTAAATGGCGATCGGCTCCTTTAAATTTATCAAAATTCCATCTTGGCACTTTAACAATTACATAATCGATGGTAGGCTCAAAAAACGCAGAAGTAGATTTTGTAATTTGATTTTGCAACTCATCCAAGTTATAACCCATGGCTAGTTTAGCTGCAATTTTCGCAATAGGATATCCCGTTGCTTTTGATGCTAATGCCGATGAACGTGAAACACGAGGATTAATTTCAATGACGATAATTTCATTTTCATCATTTGGGTTGACAGAAAACTGAATATTACATCCTCCTGCAAACTGTCCAATGCCATTCATGCATTTGATGGCTAGATCGCGCATATTTTGATAACATCGATCGCTCAAGGTCATTGCTGGCGCTACAGTGATTGAATCTCCTGTATGGATTCCCATCGGATCAAAATTTTCGATGGAACAAATGATGATTACATTTCCAACATTATCGCGAAGCAATTCTAATTCGTATTCTTTCCATCCTAAAATACTTTGCTCTACTAGCACTTCATGAATCGGACTTGCATGCAATCCATTATTCAAGGCTTCATCAAAAGCTTCCTTTTCAAAAACAAATCCTCCACCCGTTCCACCTAAGGTAAATGAAGGGCGAATGACCAATGGAAATCCAATTTCTTGAGCAATTTCCTTTGTCTTGATGGCATCAATATCTACTCCGATAATTCTTGTGTTGTACTTATCCCAAATTCCGGCTTTTTGGCAATCGATGCAAAGATTCAAGGCCGTTTGTCCACCCATGGTGGGCAGCACTGCATCAATTTTATGCTTTTCTAAAATTTCAATGATCGACTTCTTCGTCAAAGGCTTTAGGTAGATGTGATCAGCCGTCACCTTATCTGTCATGATAGTAGCAGGATTCGAATTAATAAGAATCACTTCGATGCCTTCTTCCTTCATAGAGCGGGAAGCCTGACTTCCAGCATAATCAAATTCACATGCTTGTCCGATGATGATGGGACCACTTCCGATAATGAGTACTGACTTAATTGAATGATCGCGAGGCATGTGTTAGATTTTTGTGTCGTTAAATGAAGAGATGAATGGTTGATGGATGGATGAAAATGTAAAAAATGGCGAAGTCAATGAAGACGAGTTAATGAAAGAAAACAATCGACTAGCGTGTAAAAAAACTAATGGATCATGGCAGGCTGATGGTTGCATCAAGTACATCACGATTTTAGAATACAAAATTAAGAAAATGGAAGGTCACAGCAGAGTGTTGTTGAAAAGTTAAGATAAGTTGATTGAATGTACCTTTGTCGTCATGTCTGATGCTGAATATTCCTTTTTAACGGATGGTGATTTCACACTACCCTATAAATCATATGGAAGTGGAGATGAGCTCTTGCTTTGCTTTCATGGCTTTGGAAGGATTTCAGACGGTTTTCATCGGTTTGAGAAGGCTTTGGGACAGAGATACACCCTCATCGCGTTCGATTTCCTATACCACGGCCCACATTCTGTATCTGTAAAAAAGAGACTCCCCGCCTTTACGCCTGCCGTTCTTTCAAACATGGTGGAGAAGTTGCTTTGGGAAAAGAAAAAAGTGCGCTGTTCATTGATGGGATATAGCCAAGGCGGAAAGACGGTAATGGGCTTAGTTCATAAAATTCCACATCGAATTCATGAATTATTTGTGTTGGCACCTGATGGAATGAAAAACAATGCCATTAGAAATTTTATTGCGAAAACTTATTTAGGAAGAAGATTAGGATTGAAATTGGTGAAGTCACCAGAAAGTTTACATAACATTATTCGCGCGTTACGTTTCATGAAAATCATCTCAGAAAAAGTCAAACTTTTCTTCATGAGCAACACCGATGAAATCGAAAAACGATATCGCATTTATCACAGTTGGCTTACCCTGAGAAACTATGAAATTCATCCCAAACTGATGAACCATTATTTTCACGCAAAGAAAATTAGAGTGGAGTTTTTTATTGGTAAATACGATGCGATTATCACTCCTAAATCGGCTGATCTATTTCTTGAAAAATTTAATTACAAAATCAATTTGCATGAATTAGCCTGTGGACACGACTTGCTGTCGCTACATACACAAATTGAAAAAATTATTCTCACGCCCTCCTAGGCAATGTCTGATTTTAAACCAAATAGCTTTTAGAATTAAATTTTTAAATTAAACGATTTGACTTAACAAATTCTCGCTCATATACTGTTTTTTATCTCCGACAAATATGGGCTGCGCTTTGCCAATTTTTCTCGCAAAGGCGCGAAGACGCAAAGTCTACACTAAATTTTATTCACAGCTTTTTTAAAAAAACATGCTTATTTATCGACATAAAATCAAATGTACCAAATTTCAGAAATTAATTGAACCAATAAACATCAATTAAAGAAAATAAAAAAAGGCAACCGATGGGCTGCCTTCACTATTTTCTTCAGTAAGAAATTATTTTCTCCAACTACGTTCGTCAGATACCGTTAATTTTTTACGTCCTTTCTTTCTACGTGCTGTTAAAACCCTACGACCATTAGCTGAACTCATGCGCTTACGGAAGCCATGTTTATTTCTACGTTTACGTAGCGAGGGTTGGAATGTCCTTTTCATATCGATCTATTAATTACCCCCAAAGGGAGCGCAAAGATAGAAAAAATGTCTTTTACTCAAAAAGATTTTTAATTTTTCAGAGAATTTGTCTTGCTAAATAAACAATGAGCTTAGTTTCAAAGAATTCATCTTCCCAATAATCGCTAATCTTTTGAATCTCAACCATTTTTCGATAGAAGCCCAATTCTTCAGACAAGTCACCTCCTTTCAAAATTACCCAACCATTGGGCAAAGATCCCACTTGACCTTCAATTAATTTATCTTTTGTCCAGTGAATTAGGTCGTTCATAGGCGCAACAGCTCTACTCAAAACATAATCAACCTCCAAATCCATCTCCTCCACTCTTCCTCTTTTAACAGCAACATTTTTCAATTGAAGTTGCTCGACGATATCGGCTACTACTTTCATTTTCTTTTCGATGGAATCCACTAAGATGAACTTCACTTCCGGAAAAAGGATAGCCAGTGGAATGCCAGGAAAGCCTCCACCGGTTCCCAAGTCCAAGACTCTGGCGCCTGGATTAAATCGTATAAACCTCGAAATTGAAAGTGAATGAAGGACATGTTTTACTTCAAATAACTCCGTATCCTTTCTCGAAATCAAGTTAATACGACTATTCCAATCTAAGAATATCTCCTTAAATCGAACCAAGAGTTCTACTTGCCCGGGAGTTATTTTTGGCAGGTAATTTTGATAAGCAAAAGAAAGCCCCATGTTTTCTGACATGGGGCAAAGGTAATTTAGTTATCTATGATAAATCCAGTTTTAATGATTTACGTACTCAGAGTTTTTCATGATTTGGTATAAAAATTCGCGTGCGCGGAACAATTGGGCTTTTACAGTTCCTAAAGGAAGCTTTAACTCATCCGCAATTTCTTCGTAGGATAGTTCTTGATAGTAACGTAATTCTACCAAGCGACGGTAACGTGGCTTTAATTTTTCGACCACATCCTTCATCATCAAAACTTTTTGCTTCTTCATCATCACATCGTCGGGACTTGGTCCATCCGATTTAATTTCAAGGGTGATATCTTGTCCATCTTCGTTTTCAAAACCACGATCGATAGACAACATCAATTTTCTCTTCTTACGAATGAAATCGATACAGTTATTCGTAGCAATTTTAAACAACCAAGTACTGAAAGCATAATCGGGAGTGTATTGTTTAATATTTCTAAATGCTTTTCCAAAAGCTTCAATCGTCAAATCCTCGGCATCATCACGGTTATTCACCATTTTGAGGAGCATATAATAGATAGAATCTTTGTAGCGAGACATTAACTCAGCATAGGCTTTTTGGTCACCATGATCGACAGCGCGGCGCACGATCTTATAATCTTTGATGGCTTTATCAGATAAATGCTGAATTTCACTATCTGCTACTTCTACAAGGGGCTTTACAATTTCCTCGGTTGAAGCATTTGTTGATTTACTACTGCTTTTCTTTTTTGCAGGTTGAAGGGTAGATGTAACAGCCATTATTTCCAGGATTTGGTTTTGATGAAGAGATTAGAAACAGCTAAGATGGGATACGAGAAAGCAGTGATGATATCAAAAGCAGGAAGAAAAAACACCAGGTCTTTCTCACCTAATGCTTTAAACCCTTTCCAACAAACTATCATTTGAGTCATAAGACGTATTGCGATAATTCCTACGATGAGTTGCCAATTAAGTTTCAATATAAATGCAAGAATTACAGTAAACCAGAACAAAAACAAGCTAAAGAAGTAACCACCCACGAATCCGCGGTCGCTACTTTTATAATGCTTACCGGTGCTCATATGACGTTTTTTCTGCCAAATCCAGGTATATAAGCTTGTTTTTGGCTTTGAATAGGTAAATGCATCCGGATTTAGTATGACTGAAGTATTGCTTTGATTCGATGTTTCGTTCACAAAGAGGTCGTCGTCGCCTGACATAATATGGTAATGTTTAGCGAAACCTTTATTTTTAAAGAAGAGCGATTTGGTATAAGCCAAGTTTCGTCCAACTCCCATATAGGCTTTCCCCTTTAACGCACGACTAAGGTACAGCATTGCATTCATCACCGTATCGAAACGAATCCATTTACTAAGTAATCCGGGCTCATTATTATAGGCTCCATAAGAAATCACCATTTCTTTCTCTTTAGAAAAGCCTTGAACCATGGCACGGATCCAATTCCTTGAAGCGGGCTTACAGTCGGCATCCGTCAACAAAAGATGCTCATAGGAAGCTCCTTTGATACCTAAAGTGAGCGCGAACTTCTTTCCATGCTGATACTTCTCCTGTTCCTTTAACGTGATTACTTTCAAATTCGGATAAGCATCTTCCATCTCCTCCAAGAAGTTGGCCGACTCATCCCACGAACAATCGTTTACAACCACAACTTGATATTCAGGATAATCTTGGTCGAGAACAGAAGAAAGGAAACTACGTAAATTCTTTAACTCGTTACGAGCGCAAATAACGACGGATACAGGGGCAGTAAATGGAGCGCCTTTCTGTTCAGATTTTTTGTAAAATGAGGGACCCGACATTCCCATCAGAAAATAAAAAAGTTGCACGATAGTCGCACCTCCTAATATTACTAAAACAATTTGACTAATTAACTCTATTTCTAAGGCTGGCATCTTCAATGGATCGTTGCTAAACACACAAATCTATTGGATGGGTAGTCGCTAAAAGGAGCGTTCTATTTATAAATATTAACATTTCAATATTGAAAATAAAACCATCTAAAAGGCACCTTAGCAAACACTTAGAATAATAAAAATTGCATTTCCTCTTGCAGGAGAAACTTTTAACACAACACGATTGCTTTTTTTCTCTCGTATAATGAATTTAGCTACGATGATTTCATTAAAAAAAGCAAGAACACTCTTAGATCGTTCTTCCTGGATACACTTTTAATGCTTCTTCCAAGCAGGTCATTGCATTCTTCAATGATTCCTGATTCAACACATATGCTATTCTAACTTGATGTTTTCCGAGCTCTGGAACCGAATAAAATCCGCTTGCCGGGGCTAGCATAACAGTTTGGTTATTGAATTCAAATGATTCCAAGAGCCATTGGCAAAATTTGTCTGCATCATCAACTGGTAATTCGGCCATACAATAAAAGGCACCACTTGGTTTTGGGCAAAACACACCTTCCATTTTATTCAGCGAATCCACAACGAAATCACGGCGAGAAATATACTCCTTATGTACTTCTTCAAAATAAGTTTCAGGAGTATCGATGGCGGCTTCGGCTGCTATCTGCCCTAAAGTTGGTGGACTCAAGCGAGCTTGAGCAAATCGCAAAGCGGCGGCCATTACTTCCTTATTTTTTGAGATTAATGCACCAATACGAACTCCACAGGCACTATATCTTTTCGAAACACTGTCCATTAAAACGACATGTTGATCCAATCCATCCAAATGCATTGAGGATACATACTCGCGACCATCGTAACAAAACTCGCGATACACTTCATCAGAGAAAAGGTATAAATCATGTTTCAAAACAATTTTACGAAGAATTTCCAACTCTTCCTTTGTATACAAGTAGCCCGTTGGATTGCTTGGATTACAAATTAAAATCGCTTTTGTTTTAGGGGTTATCGCTTTCTCGAATTCTTCGATTGGCGGCAGTGCAAATCCAGATTTTATACTGGAAGGAATAGGCTTTACAATAACATCTGCTTGCGTGCTGAATCCGTTATAATTCGCATAATAAGGTTCGGGGACGATAATTTCATCACCTGCATTTAGACAGGCCATCATTCCAATTTCGATGGCTTCCGATCCACCGGTTGTAATGATAATATCTTCCCAACTGAGGTTAATATCAAACTTTTCGTAATAGCCAACTAATTTTTTTCTATAAGACTCAATACCAGCCGAGTGACTATATTCAATTACTTTTAAATCAATCTTATGAATAGCGTCCATCATGACCTGAGGCGTATGAATATCAGGTTGGCCTATATTCAAATGAAAGATATGAATTCCTCTTTTCTTGGCTTTCTCTGCAAACGGCACTAATTTACGAATTGGGCTTGGGGGCATTTTAAGCCCTTTATCAGATATTTTTGGCATGGTATTAAAATATTAATCCCGGCCAAACGGGCCGGGATTACAAAATTAAACTTTTTTGTTGATAGAATTACTTCGCTGGAGTAGCATTTGCTGGTTGAGCAGCAGGTGCTTCAACAGTTCCCTTTAAATGAAGGATACGAGGACTGTTTTTTGCGTTAGAAGTAATAGTAACAGTTTTGTCTTGCATACCCATTTTACCTGCAGAATTAAAAGTAACCTTGATTACACCTGTAGCACCTTTCTTAATTGGCTCTTTTGGGTAAAGTGGAACAGTACAGCCGCAAGATCCTTGAGCATTTGTGATGATCAAATCATCTTTACCATCATTTGAAAAAGTAAATTCATGCGTTACAGACTCACCTTGTTTAATAGTTCCGAAATTGAATTCTTCGTTACCGAAAGTCATTTCAGCCGCATTTTTGTTTTCAGCAGGAGAAGCCACTTGGGTAGCTGCTGGAGTTGCTGATTTGCTCATCGCTTTATCCGTTTGAGCGTTTACCATTGTAGCTGCGAATAACATTCCACAAGTGGCGAGAATGATTGATTTTTTCATAATGAATTGTTTAGTTTATTAGTTTATTAATTATTTCGAATGATTTTCTAAGGGTGACAATCCGTTATCCTTTTTAAGCGGCATTTGATCGTCGGTTTGTTCTTGGGATCTTACTACGCCTTTAATGGTAATTACTTTTGAGGCGGATTTTGCGTTGGAGTTAATAGTTACTGTTTTAGTAAAAGGACCTGGACGTTTGGTATCGTAGGTTACGTTGATATATGCTGATTGACCTTTTAAGATGGGTTCCTTAGGCCACTTTGGAACGGTGCATCCACATGAACCCGTAGCATTCGTTATTACTAATGGATCTTTTCCAGTATTTGTGAACTTAAAAGCATAACTACCATCGCTGGCGTAGTCAATGGTTCCATAATCGTATAATTCTTTTTCAAATGTAATTTCAGCTGTAGAAGTAGCCGTTTTAGCATCTTGTGCATGGGCTAAAAAAGGCCTGCTGCAACGAAGTAAATACAGAATAAGAAGATTTTTTTCATATTTTAATAAGTTCAACTTTTAACGTGTAACGGAAAACAAAGTTCATTCTTTTACATGAAGTGGGAATGAACTATACTCCTACTGTTTCAAGAGTACAATGCAAAACAAACCTTTTCTTATGAACTAAACATGAAGTCATTAGTTTCCACGAAAAAATCCTGAAAAAGGAGGCAAAAAACTATGATTCCTCTGCGATGGCACCACTCAACTCTACCAAAATTGTTTTGAAGAAATAAGCAGACCAAAGGGCAATTCCCATAAACTTCAATCCGTCTTCTATATAAGTTCCAAAGGCTACTGTCTCCTCAAAAAACACATCGAAAACGATGGATATGGCTAAAAAGAAATAAGATGTAATCAGAATACTAAAATACTTATTCATTAATGTGTTTATATATTTAATATTAAATACAATTAATATAATCGTATAAGCAATATAGAAGCTAACTTCAGGTATTCCAAGATAATCGGGGACGATGACTTCATGAAACTGAAACAAATCATCAATGGCAATGATGGCCGTGATAAGTCCGCTTACAAAGAAGAAATTTTTTCGACCAGAATTTGGGTTTCTCATTCGTAAAAAATACCAAGAAAACCAGCATAAAGTTACGGAGGCGCACCAAATAAAAATCCCCAACGAACTTAACATGCCAACATAAGGTTCTAAATGATAAACTCCGCTATAATCTCTTGACAAATCGGAGGGTTCAATCCCTGACTTAACTGCAACAACTAAGACTAAGAAAAGAAAGGCTGTAAATAAAAAAACGATTTTAAATATATTCTTAAAATTACTTTTTAAGGTCATCCAAAAATTATTGAAGATCAGCAAAAGTCCATGCTTGGTTAAAATCTGCTTCAAAATAGAACCGAAACTCATTTCTCTTTTCATTTGAAATAAATGCGTTTCATTCGGATCTCCTATTTTACTATTCGACTTCATTCTTCTTATTTTCTAACTTGTTGAATTTGTTGTACGATGAAAGACATCGAGGTTCTTAAATAATAGGCCGACCAGAGTACAATGCCTGTGAATTTACAACTATCTTCCCAAAACGCATGATCTGAATCGGCTTTGATTATCTCTCGATCGACTATCAGTGACATCGCAAACATAAACAAAGCAAGTGACCAAAGCACGAAATCGGTTTGTAAAAAAGTTTTAAAACAAACGATTACAATAAAGACAATACATATAAAGTAAGCCAAGAAGAACAATTGCTCCGGAATATATCGAATGTCGCTAAACATTTTTTCATGCATTTGAAACACATCATCAAAGCCCAAAACAAATGATAGCAGACCTGCAAAGAGCATCAACAAAAACTGTCCCCGAGGGCCATTTAACCGATGCAAAAAAGCGGCAGTAAAAAAGCAGATGGTGGCTGAAGCGCTCCAAAAGAAAATTCCCGCGTTGGAAATCATTCCCGTATAAGTATGACCTTTTAGGATGGTATTTGGATCGCGAGTGAGATCACCTAAATCGATACCCAGCATTCGACCTACTTTATAGGTGATGAAGAGGATGATGGAAGGAATCAATAAAGCAACGAAATAGGCTTTATAGTTTTCCTTGATTCGGTCAAACGTTAAATTAACAATATTCATAGGTTGGAAAGAGAGAATAATACGTTATTCTACGAAAATAGTTAACCTAAACATAACATAATCGAATTTTAATCGACTAAATCAAACTACAAGTATTTGATAATTGACGCATTAAGTAAAAAAGATAGAATTATTTGTCAAGAATACAATTTGACTTATCTTTGCAGCCCTTCAACAGGAGTTTTCTGTTAAGGGAAACCAACAGAGTGGTATTTCCGTTATACGAAATACAATATAACGTTGCGAAACGGTTCGGTAGTTCAGCTGGTTAGAATACATGCCTGTCACGCATGGGGTCGCGGGTTCGAGTCCCGTCCGGACCGCCAGAAAGTAAAAATGGGTTGTCGAGAGGCAACCCATTTACATTTAAATATGTTTTATCATGTATTACGTTTACATCATATTTAGTCTTCGACTGAATATCTATTACAAAGGAATTACTCAGCATCCTGAAAAAGACTTTTTGAACATAACAACGGACTCTCCAGATTTACTGCAAGTAGAGGACCTTGGGAATTGGTGTTCTTAGAAATGGTTTCATCTAAATCTGAAGCTCTCTTAAGAGAGAAAGCAATCAAGAAGTTAAATAGAAAATCCATTCTTTTCCTCATTAAAAATTATTCAAAAAATACATTAACTTAGAATACATGCCTGTCATCTCGTCTCGTTTGAGAACGAGATCGAGTCCCGTCTCTCGTCTCGTTCAAAGACGAGACGAGACCAGAAAGTAAAAATGGGTTGTCGAGAGGCAACCCATTTACATTTAAATATGTTTTATCATGTATTACGTTTACATCATATTTAGTCTTCGACTGAATATCTATTACAAAGGAATTACTCAGCATCCTGAAAAAAGACTTTTTGAACATAACAACGGACTCTCCAGATTTACTGCAAGTAGAGGACCTTGGGAATTGGTGTTCTTAGAAATGGTTTCATCTAAATCTGAAGCTCTCTTAAGAGAGAAAGCAATCAAGAAGTTAAATAGAAAATCCATTCTTTTCCTCATTAAAAATTATTCAAAAAATACATTATCGTAGAATACATGCCTGTCATCTCGTCTCGTTTGAGAACGAGATCGAGTCCCGTCTCTCGTCACGTCTGTGGACTCGACGAGACCAGAAAGTAAAAATGGGTTGTCGAAAGGCAACCCATTTACATTTAAATATGTTTTATCATGTATTACGTTTACATCATATTTAGTCTTCGACTGAATATCTATTACAAAGGAATTACTCAGCATCCTGAAAAAAGACTTTTTGAACATAACAACGGACTCTCCAGATTTACTGCAAGTAGAGGACCTTGGGAATTGGTGTTCTTAGAAATGGTTTCATCTAAATCTGAAGCTCTCTTAAGAGAGAAAGCAATCAAGAAGTTAAATAGAAAATCCATTCTTTTCCTCATTAAAAATTATTCAAAAAATACATTAACTTAGAATACATGCCTGTCATCTCGTCTCGTTTGAGAACGAGATCGAGTCCCGTCTCTCGTCACGTCTGTGGACTCGACGAGACCAGAAAGTAAAAATGGGTTGTCGAAAGGCAACCCATTTACATTTAAAAATGTTTTAAGATGTATTACGTTTATATTCTTTATTCAATTAGTACCGGCAGTTTTTATAAAGGCCAAACTTCCAACCTGGAAGAACGTTTAAAAAGGCACATTTCTGGTTCTGAAAAATACACTTATAAAGGTATCCCCTGGAAACTTATTCATGTTAGAAATTATTTGTTTTTTTAAAGTACTTTTGTTATAAATAGTCGCCTATGAAAAAGGGCAAAAAGTATTTATTAGTTTTTGTTGCGTGTTTTGCGTTAACAATTTCATTGTATGGACAAGGTAGTTCCTTTAAACAGTTTTATGCTGAAACTACTAATCCGCGCCCTTATACTTATGGCAATATTTCTAAGTCGATTGGTTTCGGTGACTTTAACGAGGATGGGTTTGAGGATGTTGTTGCAATAGGATATTTTTCCTTTCAACAAGTTGAGATGAGTGTTCGATTTGGGACATGTAGCGGTATGTTAAAAGACACGCTTGTAATTATTTTAGACCTGTCATTGGCACAAATACCAGCTATTACTGTAGCTGATATTACCGGTGACAATCATTTTGATTTGGTTGTATGTGCAGGAGATAAAGTTGCAGTTTATCCAGGTGATGGATTAGGCAATTTTGCTTTACCCGTTTATACCGCAATTCCATTTTACAATCTGGCACTATATTATAAAATGATGGCTACCGGCGATTTAAATCATGATGGATTTGATGATATGATTGCAACTAGTTTAAATAGTTTTGCAATAGGAACTTCGATGAGCACGTATGTAGCCTATGGAAATGCAAATGGTACTTTTACGCTTTCTACTGTTGATTATTCTATACTTGATGCATATGTTTTTTACGGACCTAAAAGCATTGCAGATATTAATCAGGATGGATGGGATGATGTTATAACATCTTATGGAATGGTTCAATACAATCAAAACGGAATTATTGATTCTGTGCCGGTGGCAGGACTCACAATTCCACCCCCGTATCCAATCCCTCTCGTCTACGATCAAATGGTTGTTCAATCGGATACTGATAGCGCATTAGAAATTTATTTTATAAGTGACAGTGCTCTTTTCTTCGGAGAAATTAATCCATCTAATTTGTCGAATAGCACAAAAATTCAAATGACAAATCTGATAAATAGTTTTTGTGTTGGCGATTTTGATTCAGATGGATACAAAGATGATGTGGTTGTTGAATTAAACAATAATACGCAGCGCTTTTATAGAGGAAACGGAACCTCTTTGGTATATGAGCCGAATGCGAAGTTATCATCTTTACTAGGGCAAGTTTTAGCTTGTGATATTAATGGAGATGGAATGGATGATATTTATAATTCCAATAATCATAATGTAAATGTTTGCTTAGGCCAATTCCGATTTGTGAATGACAATTTCATTCCTTTAAATGGTATTCCGAAATATATTTGTCATGCAGATATCGATCAAGATGGATATGATGATATTGTTTCTGTTTCTAATTCTACCTCCGGAGCTTTGAGTATAGCGTATGGAAATTATTGCGGACTTAGTGAAGTGAAAGATTATGCCGGAGCCGTTCAGTTTAAAGAAGTGAAATCAGGAAAGTTTAATGCTGATTCTTTACCTGATTTGATGGTATCGAGTAATTTGTATGATTCAGTTTACGTTTATCTTAATTTAGGAAATCGAAATTTTGCTCCTGCTGTTGGTTATTATATAGCGCATCATTTGGTTCAGCTTTCAATTGCCGATTTTAACGAAGATGGTATAGATGATGCTTTTATGTTGAGTACATCACCTGTTGTTTATAATATGATTTATGGTGATGTTTCAGGGAATGGAACTTTTTCAAATGCAACGATTACTCAAAGTGCTGCAACAATAGGTGTGTATGGCGCCGATCCTGAGGTAGCCGATTTTAATAACGATGGTCATAAAGATGTTAGTATATCACATGATAATGCCTTAGGTCAACGGGTTACTATTTTATTTGGTGATGGCGCAGGAAATTTCCCTGTAAAAACGCCTTATAGCTTCGGTCCATCTTCTGTTTATTGTGCACCAATGCATCTTAATGCTGATAGCATTGTTGATATGATTTCCTCTTCTGGAATTGGAACACAAGCGATTTATTTTATGTGTAATGATTCTAATGCTTCTACTTGGACCTACAACTGCAATCCTACTCTTTCATTTAGTTCTTATTCTTTATCGGTTGCTGATTTTAATAATGATTCGATTGATGATTTCGTGTGCAACGGAACATCTTTTTCTGTTACAAAAGCTTATCCCTATGTTCTTAAACCTGATTATACCACTCAAGAGTTGTATTTAATGCTTGATGAAGGAAGCAATAAATCTGAATTGGCCGATTTATCCGGCAGTGGTTTTAAAGACATTGCTTTTTATAACAGCAATTCTTTGGTATTATATAAAAATGCAATGCCGGGAAATCCTTCTCTAATGTTGATGAATGATACATTATTTTCATCTCCACAGCCTTCTACGTCTTCGCCATCAATAATTGAATGGTACAAAGACCACGTGAAAATTCCAAATGCAACCCAAATGTATTTGCCGGTGACTGCTACCGGCCTGTATCAATTGGCATATACCTATCCTGATTTCTCGGTTGTGACTTCTAAGTATAACGTTACCACTATATCATCAGTGGGATTAGAGGAAAATGGAATTGAAACTATCCGAGTTTTCCCGAATCCGGCATTCAATGAAATTACTGTTAGTCTCTCTGACGGAAGTTTACGTTATTATATGATTATGGATGCTCTGGGAAAGGTGAAATTTAGCAGAGTTGTTAATGAGAAAGAATCAACAATTATATCACTTAAAGGGATGGATGCAGGCCTTTATTTTATCAGCTTTACTGATCATCATGGCAACAAAATCACCAAAAAAATTGTCAAGTTGTAATTTTGTTCGAAACTATTACTAACTAGTAAGATAGACCGGTCTTATCCTCTTTGTATTCTTGCGTTGCAAGCAAATGAAAAACAAAGTAAAATCGAATATTTAGATTCATTTCAAAAAATGTCTTTAATTAATTGTTTTCTTTAATTTAGTCATATGAAATCATCTTTCCTCCCACTCCTCTTTCTGTTTCTTTGCTCTTCCCACTCAAATGCGCAGCGTTTATCGCTTTTCGGATCTGAAACTAATAAACGAGTTTATGGAGAACAAGTGAATCGAAACCCGTATGATGCCTCGCTGAGCTATTTCGAGTGTATTGACCCCGGAAATGCTTTTGTGGTAAAAGAAAACGGAAAGGAATTTTATACCCTTTACTTCTTTATTGAAGACACTTTAACGGAAGCAGGCTTTCGTGTTTTGTCTCCTGTTCCAGAATTAACAAGTCCGAACAAGGGCCATCTTGCTACCGAAGATTATTATAATTCTAAAAATAAAAACAAGGGATTTAATTCTTTGGTCAGGATCAGCAAAGCAGATGGACTCGAGACAAGAAATGAGCTTTTAAATGATAAGTCGGAACCTTCTTGGAAATTAATGGGTGAAAACGATGATTCGAAGGAGATGGACAATCCAAAAAATTCATTGATTCGAATTGTGAATGGAAAAAATAATATTTTCTTAGCGCCTGGACTTTATCGCATTCAGATTTCGACATCTGAAAAAGAAGAGTTGATTGGAAGTTTTTTATTGCAGACTGGAACTATTCCTGCAGTACAGCTTTCTCCACTCGTTTCCGATTGGAGAAAGCTATAAGCACCAATTTTTATTTTCCTGTAAATATCAACTTAAATGTTTTCTGAGTATTTCCTGCAACGAATCGAAGTAAATAAATTCCATCTTTCATACCGTTAGAAACCATTGATAAATTCATGGTATGGAAACCAGCCGCCATTTGCCCTTTGTTTGCTAAAGTTGCCATTTTTTGTCCGGTGATATTGTACAATTCTATACTTACATTTTCCACCTTAGGTAAGCTAAAATCAAGCGTAGTTAGATCCGAAACAATGGTTGGATAAACATTCGCGACAGGTACATCGGATGTGATCTCGAAAACTGGAGTAGCGAAGGAGAAATGTGCAACGATGGAGTCACTCGAAGTAAAATTCACTCGGGCAATGGCTGTGCTATCATTGGGATTAAAGACTTGCGCATTCGAAGTCCAATTCACAAATTGATAGGGTGTGTTTGCATTGGCTTGTAAAATATTATCCATTCCCCCAAAGTATTTTCCTGTCCAAGGGAGGTCTGTATGCAAGAGTGTATTTAGCTGAATGGTTCCTGCTCCTACTGGATCAGCATTTAATGTTATATCGTATGGACCATTTAATCCATAGCAATTATTAAATCCATTAGACATCCAATTACAACGATTTGTGATGAACGTACGAATGGTATCTACATTCAATAACCACTCAGCATAAGTACCATTCCATCGTGTTGCATGCATAGCCATTTCTGGATCTAATTTATTTACGACACTGTCCAACTGTGTTAACATATTATCACAACTAAATACAGTATTCCATAAATCCACCATTCTCGAAATATACCATTGATTGAAATCAGGATTTTGTCTTAAACGATTTAACACTTGAATATGTCCTTCAGGATCAGAATTCCCGTTCAAGCCTTCAACATCACAAGGAGCTGCATTAAAATTTCTATTGGGTATACCTGTATAATTAATATAGTGTCCGAACGTAGCATCGTTATCCCATAAAATATAACCCCAACGTCTGTGAGTACCTGTTGTATCTGTACCTCTCCACCAACCTGTATTATAATTTAACCAATCGGAACAAACGGTTGCACCGTTCACAAAAACATAATCTACTAAGCTTTCTGCATCATACTGATTAATTACTGTATTATAATTTGAAGCATTCGCCATACTATTTGTCATGATATAATTATAAAGTGAGTTCCAATTATTCAATGCTGTTTGTCCGCCATACTGAGCCCACGTATTTCCCCATGTTTCGATATATTCTAAATGGTATTTATCTTGACCATAAGCGTATTCTGTATAATCATGATCATCGGGATTATCACGAATATCATAAACACCCCAATAAGCATTATTCAAATACACAATTACTTTTTCCGAATTCCGTACATCTAACTTCATTCCGCCTTTAAGGGCTAACATATGAATGTAAGCATCGCGAATATGAGCACTTCCAATATTTGCGTTGCGATGATCAGCAGGATAGTTATCATCACCGGCAGCACGTAAAATAATTCTTTGATAACTATCTCTTGTTGACCAATGGAATAGTTTCTCTTCGATACTATGGTTGTAACCCATTTCATCACGTGAAACAAAATCTAAGCTTCGCTGACTTAATACCCATGAATCTTGTCCATGACGATTAAATTCACCGTATGTATCTGCCTTTCGCACTCCAGCAGTATCAAAATATTCAAAAGTACCTTTGGGCTCTAATGTTCCAGTTCCATTAGCCAATGTAGTTAACTGAGTTGCAGAAATGGAAATTACAGGCAATGTATGATTCACATTCATAAAATAAGTTTTATACTCTACAAAACTTGGTAAAATTACAGGATCCGGACTCCACGTCATTGCTTTCAAAACGGAAGTTGCCGATATCGTAACGCCCGCTGTATAAATAGGAGAAGTAATTGTAGGAACTGTACCATCCGTAGTATATCTTACGGTTCCTCCAGGCTCAGTATGTGTAATTAATGCAGTAAAAGGAGCAGAATAAAATCCAGCAGCAACAGAATAATCGGGCTTATCGGCATAACGTGCATATGGGGTTGATGTATTATTAGAGGAGTTTGGAGTTGGTGTTGTAAATATGCCCCACAACGGAGAACCGTCTGTAGAACGACCATAAGAATGCCCTAATTGTGTTTTCGCAAGTGATAAACTATCAAGGATGACACCTGATGGATCTGAAAGCACAATATTTTCCTTATTCGTTTTGGATTGTGTAAGTTTAAAATTGGTGTGATAATTAGTAGTCGTGTTTGTATTTCTTCCACTACACCATACTCTCAAATATCCGTTAGAACCAATAACTGCTGATGCTGGAAAAGTATATTTTAATAAATTGTTTTTGTCATCGCTCAGGTGATAACCTGATAAAGAAACTATTGCTGGAGTTGTATTAAAAATTTCAACCCAATCACCATAATCAGAATGGTCGTCAACAAACTGTGTAAGATTTGAAGTGGAATATTCATTGATGACTAATTGGCTCTTTGCATCATACGTTTGTAGAGCAAATAAGAGCACTAAACTAAAGGTAAGTAGTTTTTTCAAGTTCGTTTTGGATTGAGTTGTGTTAAATTAACATTAATAATTTACTAATTTACTGAAAACATTACTTAAGGCAAGTAGTATGTACAAGACTTACCATTAACGAATATAAAATACTGAAAATCAATTAATTTATTTAAGATCGATGCATACGTGAAACTAATATCAAAATAAAAATTAGACTAATTAATATTGAGGTTGATAACGATACAGCAATTACTTCATTTGCTTCAATTCTGATTTGCCCATCATCGTAAAGCCAATAAAAGTGAGCAGACTCATCAAAACTAAGGTAGCAAACATCATATCGAAGCCAAATGAATTGGCGATTCCAAGTCCAATTAATGGAGCGGCAATGTTTGAAATACCAAACGAAATTGAATACAAAGCAGAGTATTGTCCTTGTCTTTCAACGGGCGGCCTCGACAAAGCAAAGTTCATCATAAAGGGCATGGCAAATATTTCTGACAAGGTGATAATAACCGTATAGGTAATAGCCCAAATCATCATTCCCTTTCCAAAAACCAAAATTAAATACGAAACTAGAAGCAATAAGGTACCTAATCGGATAAATGGAAAAATATGGGATTTTCCTTCCAATTTCATCATCAGTGGCATCTCAATTAAAACCACTAAGAAACCGTTCAAAGCCAATAAGAGTCCTATAGTGCCTTCGTCATATTTGCATACTTTACTAAAGTACTGTGGGATACTTGCAAATATTTGAAAGAAACAAGTACCATAAAGTGCAACTAAAAATATAAAGACCAAATAAGTTAAATCACGATAAGCCGACGTGCTTTTGTCATTCAATATTGCTGGATTGTTGGGTACAATTTCAACATGTTTACGAGGCAAATAAAAATACAATAATGCTGCCGCAGCAATGGTGGTTACTGCATCAATCACAAATAGCCATTTATAACCAAGATAGAGTACCACAAATCCACCTACGGCAGGACCTACAGTAAATCCTAAATTCACGGCAAGTCGAACCAAGGAAACAGATCGTGTTCTATTCTTCGCATCGCTATAAACGGCAATTGCTTTAGAATTCGCGGGTCGAAATAAATCGGCTGTTAAGGCATACATAAAAATGATAATTGCAATTCCAATCATGGAATGTATCATCAATAATAAAAACAAGATAAATCCGCTAGACAGCAAGGCGCCAATCATGATATTAAAATAACTATATCGATCGGTTAACCATCCTCCTAAATAACTTCCTAAAACACTACCTATACCATACAAACTCATCACCACCCCTGCATCACCGATGGAGAAATGTAATTCGTTGGTCATATACAGCGAGGTAAATAAAAGCACCATCGAACCACTTCTATTGACGAACATAGCTAATGATAGCACCCAAATATTCCGCTGCAAATTGGAAAAACTTTGTTTATATAGATTGAGGAGGGCTACCATAAAGAAGGAACAAAGCTACGGGAATTCAATGAGAATGGGAGAATCGGAGAGCGGAGAGCGGAAATGCGAAGCCCCGAAGTCGCAGCGTAGCGAAGTACTTCTGGGGGAGAGCGGAGAGCGGAGAGCGGTGTGCTCCCTGAGTTGCCTGAGTTTGTCGAGGGGAGTTTGTCGAGGGGAGTTTGTCGAGGGGAGATGGGAACTCTCCTTCGCTAAAGCTATGGAGAGCGAGCAATCGCGAAGTCTCGCGACTAATTCATTTTACCACGCTTCATTAAATAGGGCATCAAGACTTGCTTATAGCCCTTGTTTACATCGGCCTCAACGAAATCGATGCGATACTGTGCGCACTTTAACATCAACTCCTTTTTATAGGCGCTCATGTTTTTTAAATACGCTTCACGCACTTGGGCGGCATGTACTTTCACTTCTTGTCCGGTTTCAATATCCACAAATTGATAAGGTCGATTCTCGAATGAAAAATCGAGTTCTAATCGTTGATCCGTTACATGAAATAAAATCACTTCGTGTTTATTATAACGCAAATGTTGTAAAGCACTAAACAAATCTTTAGGATCACTTGCACTTTCAAACATATCACTGAAGATGATTACCAGCGATCGCTTATGAATGTTCTCTGCAATTTGATGGATGGCTTCCGCTAAAGCAGTAGAAGAACTTCCCTTCGATGCAATGGCTTCTTCTAATTTATGAAGCAACAATTTATGATGTACCGAACTACTACGAGCATGTGTATTTAACTCTACTCTATCTGAAAAAATACTGAGTCCACTAGCATCTCGCTGCATCTTGAGCAGTTGAATAATAGAGGCAGCACAATGTGCGGAAAAAGTTATTTTATTTAACACATTCGGATTCTTCTTATCGAATTCTGGATAATGCATGGAAGCCGAATTATCAACGATGAGTTGACATCGCAAATTGGTTTCTTCTTCGTAACGCTTGGTGAAAAGCTTATCGGTTTTCCCGTATAGCTTCCAGTCAATGTGCCGGGTAGGTTCTCCCGTATTGTAAATTCTATGCTCTGCAAACTCCACCGAAAAACCATGAAAAGGACTTTTATGAAGACCTGTTATAAAGCCCTCAACCACCTGACGAGCAATGAGCTCTAGGTGGGTAAACTGGTTGTATTCTTTAGGAGTTAATGCCATAGTTGAAATAATGATGACCTGTAATGTTTAATCCTGATGAAGAATCGATAGTCTCGATTTCTACATCAGGATTAAACGAAGTAAACACTATTCTGTTGCATTTACTAATTGCCCTATCAGAGAAATTACATTTGCGCGTCTAATTTACCTGCTAAAACAGACTTAGGAGCTGCGCCTACTTGCTTATCTACCACTTGCCCACCTTTGAAAAATAGAAGAGCTGGAATATTACGAATTCCAAATTGCATTGAAATATTAGGGTTGTGATCTACATTCACTTTACCAACTACTGCTTTGCCTTCGTATTCTTTCGCTAATTCTTCAACAAATGGTCCAACCATTCTGCATGGTCCACACCATTCTGCCCAAAAATCTACTAATACGGGTTTGTCTGATTTCAAAACTAATTCGTCAAAGTTTTGATCTGTTAATTCTAATGCCATAATTTTTTATTTTTTGAATCCTTGTCTTATCAATTATTATTCCTATCAATATTATCTGCCATTCTGTCACCCTATTGTAACATCACACTTGGTCAAACGAGTCAATTCTTCCACTAAGGTATTATTTACTCTCACTTTTAGTCCTTTGCAAAGGAAGGGAAGATTCCAGTATTTTTCGTCGTCATGAACCTTAACTCGAACGGTGGTTCCCCCTTGATGTTGTTGTAAAAGGTCTCCTATTTTTTGCCCCAAGCTCCCATTTAAATCGGAAAGCTTAATCGGAACTACTAACTCTTTAGATAATTTATCGCCAATATCGGTAAGGTAATTCACAGAGTAAGGCTTTATTTCAAAATCATCTTCTTTTTTAAAACGATTTTGTACACGAGCGCGGATATGCAACAAGCTTTCGGGCTCTAAGAATTGCTTGATCTTTCCATACTCTTCACCAAACAATGCAATTTCCATATTGCCGCTTAAATCTTCGATTGAAAAGATGCAAAATGGTTTTCCCGTTTTTGTCATACGATGGTTTACCGAAGTGACAATACCAGCAAAGGTGATATCCTTCCCGCGTAAAACTTTTAAACTATCTAATCCAATTAAACGATCGATTTGATGCGAACAAAATTTCTTCATTTCGAATTTGTAATCATCTAGTGGATGACCTGAAATATAAAATCCGATTACATCTTTTTCTTTTCCAAGTGCCTCCAACTTATTCCACTCCGGGCATTTTGCAAAATTGGGAATGGTCACATCTTCCTCCATCATGTCGCCAAACAAACTTTGCTGTTGACTATTCACTTGATTCGACATTGAATTTCCAAAGCGTACAGCTTTTTCCATCCCCGTCATACCATCTTTAGGATCGACATGGAAATATTGTGCACGATGCACTTCCGTAAACGTATCTAAAGCACCTGACATCGCTAAACTTTCGAGACAGTTTTTACTTACATTTTTTCCAGATACTCGAGAAGTAAGATCAAAGATGGATGTAAAAAACCCATTGGTACTACGTTCTTCTACTAAGGCTGCAACCGCGTTCTCCCCTACTCCTTTTACGGCACCCAACCCAAAACGAATTTGTCCGGCTTTATTCACACTAAAATTATACGACGACTCATTGATATCAGGACCTAACACAGGAACACCCATTCGGCGACATTCTTCCATAAAGAAAGTCACTTTTTCGAGGTTACTTAAGTTATGCGTCAACACCGACGACATGTACTCTGCCGGATAATGTGCTTTTAAGTATCCTGTTTGATAAGCTACGAAAGCATAACAAGTACTATGTGATTTATTAAATGCATACGCGGCAAAAGCTTCCCAATCGCTCCAAATTTTTTCACACTTCTTCACCTCATGACCATTGGATTTACATCCATCCATGAATTGATCGCGCATTTTATTCAGGACATCCAATTGCTTTTTACCCATAGCTTTTCGCAGGGTGTCGGCTTGTCCTTTAGTGAAGTTGGCCAGCTTTTGCGACAACAACATCACCTGCTCTTGATACACGGTAATTCCATATGTTTCTTCGAGGAATTCCTGCATTGCATCCAAATCATACTCCACCGGACTGCGACCATGTTTCCGATTAATAAAATCGGGAATGTAGGCCATGGGTCCTGGACGGAACAAGGCATTCATTGCAATCAAATCTTCCAGCTTATCGGGCTTGAGATCTTTCAAATGCTTCTGCATTCCAACCGACTCGAATTGGAACGTTCCGTTGGTTTCACCTCCTTGATACAACTCAAACGTCTTCGCATCATCCAACGGAATTTTATCAATGTCGATTTCGACATTGTGATTTTCCTTAATTAAACGTAAAGCATCGCGAATGATGGTCAATGTTTTCAATCCCAGAAAATCCATCTTGATCACACCAGCATCTTCAATGACGCGACCATCAAACTGGGTAATTAAAAGTTCAGTTTCCTTTGATGTTGCTACCGGAATAATTTCTTTAAGGTCCATCGGAGCGATGATAATTCCCGCTGCGTGAATTCCAGTATTACGAACAGATCCTTCGAGGATAAGTGCTTCTTTCAACACTTGAGCGCGAAGGTCTTTTCCTCCTAAAATCGTTCTCAATTGTTTTACTTGATCCAGCTCTTCTGGATTTAATCCTTCTTTTTCTTTTAAACTTTTAGCACCATCCAACGGAGCATTCATTACACGCTTCAATTCAATACCTGGGCGCTCAGGAATTAACTTAGCGAGCAAATTTGCATCGGGCAAAGGGAGATCCATGACACGTGCCACGTCTTTGATACTCATCTTCGCCGCCATCGTACCATAGGTAATAATTTGTGCGACTTGATTTTTTCCATACTTATCTACCACATAATCGATCACTTTCTGACGACCTTCGTCATCAAAATCTGTATCGATATCGGGCATACTTTTACGATCGGGATTTAAGAAACGCTCGAACAGTAATTTGTATTTGATGGGATCTATATTCGTGATGCCAATGCAATAAGCCACAGCAGAACCTGCAGCGGATCCACGACCTGGGCCAATAAATACTCCGATGTCTCTTCCAGCTTTAATGAAATCAGCTACAATCAAAAAGTAACCGGCAAAGCCCATCGTCTTAATCGTAAACAATTCGAAGTTCAATCGTTCTTCAATTTCTGCATCTAATTGTCCGTAACGATTAAGCGCACCTGTATACGTTAAATGATGTAAGTACTCATCCTGCGTTTTAAACTCAACCGGTACTTGGAAATTGGGAAGAAGAATATCTTGTTTGAGACGTAAAACTTCTACTTTATCTACAATCTCATTCGTATTATCAATCGCTTCGGGAACATCACTGAAAAGTTCCTTCATTTCATTTGTCGACTTAAAATAAAACTGATCGTTATAAAAAGCGAAACGTTTTCCACGCATAGAAGATTCATCTTCTGAAAAATCCTTCAGGGTGGTTGTGCTATGTTTTTCACCGGTATTGATGCAAAGCAAAATATCATGCGCATTAAAATCTTCTTGATTCACATAATGTGAATCGTTAGAAGCAATCATCTTTACATTATACTTTTTTGCGAAACCAATCAGCACTTCATTCACGATGGCTTGTTCGGGAATATCGTGACGTTGCAATTCGATATAATAATCCTCACCAAAAAGATCTAGCCACCATTTGAATTCAACCTCTGCTTCTGCTTCCCCTTTTTTTATAATTAATTTAGGAACGATGGCACCTAAACAACATGTGGTAGCAATAAGTCCTTTATGGTATTGCAATAATAATTCCTTGTCGATGCGTGGATACTTCCCATACAATCCATCCACAAATCCAAGAGAACATAATTTAATTAAGTTACTATATCCTTCTGCATTCTTTGCCAACATCAATTGATGATAGCGCACATCTCGTTCTTCACGCGTAAATTGACGCTTGTGTCGATCTTCCACCATGTAAAACTCACATCCTACAATGGGCTTGATGGTATTTGGATTTTCCTTAGTATTATACTTAGAAGCTTCAGCCACAAACTTAAAAGCCCCAAACATATTTCCATGGTCGGTGATGGCCAGTGCGGGCATATTATCGTCGACTGCTTTTTTATAAAGCGTAGAGATGTCGGCTGCTCCGTCGAGCAGTGAGAATTGGGTATGTACGTGTAGGTGGGAAAACTTAGTCATAACTGGTCTACAAAATTAAAAAGCTACACGACTATTTTGACTTCATTTTCGGACTAAATCCTTAAATGATTCTACCTGAGCACTTGAAACTTACCAACATTCAATAAAGTGTTTTTTTGAAAATAAATTTACCTTTCAAAACCAAATACTTAATTCAATTTCTATAGAAACAGGAATAGGCAAATAAAAATTTGCCAAATGAAATTATTGAGACGAAAATAAAGAAAAGGCCCTTCACACAAGAAGAGCCCTTTCTCAATTTTACATAAGATACATTCTATTGGACCATAGGCAACATTGTTTGATTATTTAGTTATTTTTTAATTTGTTTTCGCTTTGAATACATTACAATGATATGACGGGTTGGAGAGCATGATTTAGCAAAAACGAGATTTTTCTTACATCTTTGTGTCAAATGAAAAAAACAGCCTTCCTTCTGAGTTTCATCTTGAGCGTTTATTCTCTCTCTGCCCAGCACAAAAACATCAGAGTAAAAACGGACATCCATAGTCCTGTTTCCTATGCAGAAATCATTCATGAATATGATATTTTATCTCAAAAATATAGTCAGGCCCATCTCATAGAATATGGAAAGAGCGATGGAGGAAAGCCGATTCATTTATTTATTATAAGTCCCGAAAAAATATTTAATCCCGACTCCTTAAAAAAGTTGGGCTATACCATTTTATTCATCAACAATGGCATTCACCCTGGTGAGCCTGATGGGATCAAAGCCAGTTTGCAATTATCGAAAGAGCTATTAAACGGATACACTCCACTTCCTAAAAATGTTATCTTTTGCTTAATACCCATCTATAATGTAGATGGAGCCTTAGATACTTCGCATTTCTTTCGTTCGGGACAAAATGGTCCGGAAGTGGTTGGATTTAGAGGAAATGCGCGTCACCTCGATTTAAATCGCGATTTTATTAAATGCGATTCGGAGAATGCGAAGGCTTTCACCAAAATTTATAGAGACTGGGATCCTGATGTATTTATTGACACCCATGTTAGTGATGGGGCCGATTATCAATATGTGATGACGCTCATCGATTCACAAAAAGATAAATTGCATCCAACAGTGAGTAAAGTGATGCAAGAAAAAGTGCTTCCTTATCTTTATAAAGAAATGGAGAAAAGCGGATTCCCGATGACTCCTTACGTCAATGTTTGGGGGGAGAGTCCAGATAAAGGAATGACCGGATTTTTAGAATCACCACGCTTTGCATCTGGTTACAGTGCTCTTTACAATGCTTTTCCATTCGTAACAGAAACGCATATGTTGAAACCCTTTGCTCAACGTACTGAAAGTACTTACCAATTTTTAAAAATTGCAGTTCGACTATGTGGCGATCATGGAACAGAAATGCGAGAAGCTCGAAAAAAAGCAAATGCATTAACGGCGAACGAGCAAAAAGAATTTGCATTGCAATGGAAATTAGATTCAAGTGATGTGGATAGTCTTTATTTTTTAGGTTATAAATCCATCATTAAAAAAAGTGCGGTCACTCAACGCGATATTCTATCTTTTGATCAACAACAACCTTATGCGAAGAATGTAGCCTATTACAACACTTATAAAAGTGTATTGAATGTACAGAAGCCAGTTGCTTATCTCATTCCGCAAGCATGGCATGAAGTGATTGAGCGATTACAACTCAACAACATTGAAATGCAACAATTGAAGCGCGATACGAACTTAAAAGTAGCCGTATATTATATCAAGAATTACAACACAGGTAAAACGGCTTACGAGGGACATTATTTACACAACCAAGTAACTTTAAAAAGCGACACACAACTCATTCCATTTTTTAAAGGCGACTATTTAATTTATTGTAATCAGTCGAGTAATCGATACATTATTGAAACCTTAGAACCACATGCTGTGGATGCCTTTTTTGCTTGGAATTTCTTTGATGGTATTTTGCAACAGAAAGAATGGTTTTCCGATTATTTGTGGGACGATGTAGCTGGCGAGATTTTAAAAGAGAATCCCAGCTTAAAGGCCGAATTCGAAATTAAAAAAGCCAATGATTCTACTTTTTCGTCCAGTTCTTGGGCAATGTATAGTTGGATTTTTGAGCGTTCAAAATGGTATGAGCCCAGCCATTTGCGATACCCCGTTTACCGATTAGACCATAAAATTCCTGATTTTATGCTGTCTCCTGTGTCTATTAAAATTTCAAATCACTGAAATTCAGTTAAATAGTAGTCTATATGCTTGTGTGAGTCCACATTCTGCAATTGAAAAATCTATTGCAGAATTTGATGTAGAAATCGTGAAAAACAATTACACATCAGGACTAGCTTAGCCAAAATCTTAATTTTATGTGAATTTACAGGGTAAATTATGCTAAGTTAAATTTGGGCTGAGCTGTTTTTTTTCGCATCTTTGCGCCCCCTTCATGCGGAGAGTGTTGGGGGATTAAAAAAACCAAATAATAATATGCCAACAAAAATTAGATTACAACGTCATGGAAAGAAGGGCAAACCTTATTTCCATATTGTGGTGGCGGATGGTCGTGCTCCGAGAGATGGACGTTTCATCGAGAGAATTGGATCTTACAATCCAATTTCAAATCCTGCAACAATCGAGATTGATTCCGAGCGTGCAACGGATTGGATGATGAAAGGTGCTCAGCCGACTGACACGACCCGCGCTATCCTAAGTTACAAAGGTGTTTTATACCGTGTACACTTGAACAAAGGAGTTGCGAAAGGCAAGCTTACTCAAGAGCAAGCCGATGCTAAATTTGACCTCTGGATGCAAGAGAAGTCGAACAAGATTGACGCTAAAAAAGCAAGTCTTGCTAGCAACAAAGCAAAAACATTAGGTTCTCGTTTAGAGAAGAGACAAAAAGAAGCAGAAGCAATGGCAGCCGCCACTGCAGCAGCATCTTCATCTCAAGCTAGCAACGATGAAGAAGCAGCTCCAGCAGAAGAGGGAGAAGCTCCAGCAGAAGCATAAATTTATTTCACATAAAAAAAGGCTGTCGCTTCTTTGTGGCAGCCTTTTTATATTTTAGTCCACTATACTATGAATATTAATTCTTATCCTGACTATTTCCATTTTGGCTACATCGTTCGAACGCATGGTGTGAAAGGTGATTTTATTGTTGCGCTAGAATCGGATAGCCCCGACCGTTATAAGTCGTTGAAAGTTGTTTACCTTGAAATTGACGAGGTGCTAAAAGAATACAATGTGAAAAAAATTTCCATCAAGGAAAAAGAAAGATCAGCCTATTTGCATCTGGAAGGAATAGAAGATATGACGACGGCTGAGAATTATTTGAAATTTCAATTGTATTTACCCCTATCATCATTACCAAAATTAAAAGGGAAGAAATTTTATTTTCACGAAGTGATGGGTTTTACGGTGGTGGATAAAACGCTTGGGGCGCTAGGTCCTATTTGCTCCATCTTCGATCGAACAATTCAACCTGTTATTGAGTTTGATTATCAAGAAAAGAAAGTTTTATTTCCATTACATCCTGATCTATTAATCAAGATTGATCGTGAAGCCAAAGAGTTTCATGTAGACCTTCCGGAAGGATTGGTAGAAATTTATTTGGAGTCTTAGGAAATTAATCTTTGGATTAAAATCTAAGTTGAATTAATGATTGTCAAATTTCAACCTGCCTGCAGCAGGCAGGCACTAGAGACACTTGAGGACACTAAGAACACTATAGTTAGTCTTTAGTGCACTTTTGTGATCTTCGTTTCTCTAGTGTTAAAAAAATCTCGCAAATCTCGCAAAGCAAAGGCGCAGAGGCGTTAAATCGAAAATATTTTATTTATTTTACCAGCACCAACTCGTACTCACCGTACTTCAAAAGATTGATGGATTTGGATTCAAAGCCACACGACTCACAAACGGGAGCTAATATTATTTCTTTTCCTGAATTTAATAAAGAGCGGAAACGAATTTCACGATCCCTCTTTGTGTTTTCACTTTCTTCCCAAATACAATTTACTACGTCGTAGCCCATATAGGCTGCAAGCGTGGGATTTGCGTGATATTCCAAAATAAATTTTTTTCGAAATTGAGTTGCCTCAGGACTTTTTGGATCGATATACATTCCGGTAAAAAAAGATGCTCCCAGCTTCCTCATCAAATCGGGATCGATAGAATTGAAATTTTCCCAAGCCGGCATGCCCATCAACGAAAATTGATACTCTGCTTTTTCATCGTTCAATTTATTCAAGATTGACGACAAGAACGATTCATCTGAAGTAGGAATGATAAGAACATTCATTTTAGTCTTTGAAAATTTAGGTTTTAATACAGCAAAGCTATCGCTCTTATAATTCATTCTGACGCAAGTTCCCTTCTGCCCTTGCAAGCTATCGATCATATCTGCAAACAATGTGGAAATTAAATTTTCACCTTTCTGATCTCTATAGAGTGCAAAAATTTTATCATCCTTATGTTTGGAGGCTATGTAAGTTGCTGCTTGTGTAATTTGGGTGTAATTACTTGGATTCACTAAACGAATCCATTTATTTTTTTCTAAAATCGTCGTATTACTAGCAGCAAATAAATACAAAGGTTTTGCCCAACGATTTGAAATTCGAGTTAATAAGCTAGAATAATTTGATGGCAAAAAGAAACCACAGCATCTACGCCATCCATATTGGTCGTATTCAATTTTGTGACGGTAGCTAAAGAATCGTCACCCGTATCGATGATTTTAAAATTAACTTTCTTGGATGTCGATGACAATGTATCGGATGCTATTAAAGCGCCTTCATAAAAATTCAATGAGGCTAAAGCTTCTTGAAGAATTAATGGATTTGTATCGGGTGCGGTGTCGTTAGCAAAATGTTCCTCTAACTTCAACGTTAGTAAAAGTGCAATCGTTATGGTTTGTACCGATGGATCTTTTTTGGTTAGCGTATCTTTACTAAGTTCCTTGGGTTCATCAACTGGAGCAACGACTACAGGTTTTGCAGGCGGTGCTGTCGTCTTTTTTGATGTACCACAAGCGCTGAGCAATAAAATGCACAGTGAAAAGATAAATCCATTCGCTTTCGTTAAATTTATTCCCATTCGATGGTAGCAGGAGGTTTTGAACTAATATCATACACCACACGATTCACACCTTTCACTTTATTAATAATTTCATTGGAGATTTTTCCTAGAAACTCATAAGGTAAATGACACCAATCCGCTGTCATACCATCGGTAGAACTCACAGCACGCAATGCTACTACATGCTCATAGGTTCGTTCATCGCCCATCACTCCTACTGAGTTAATGGGTAAAAAGATAGAACCCGCTTGCCACACTTGATCATACAATCCGTCGCGCTTCAATCCATCTATATAAATTGCATCTACTTCTTGAATGATTCTTACTTTCTCCTTGGTCACATCGCCTAAAATTCGAATGCCTAATCCCGGACCTGGGAACGGATGACGATTCAATAAATCGGGAGGCATTCCTAAAGCAGTACCCACCAAGCGCACTTCATCTTTAAATAAACTTCGCAGCGGCTCCACCACTTTCATTTTCCTCTTTTCCGGTAAGCCACCTACGTTATGATGTGATTTAATTGTAGCTGAAGGACCTTTCACCGATACTGATTCAATCACGTCGGGATAAATAGTTCCTTGCGCCAACCACTTTACATCTTTTATCTCGTGCGCCTTTGCATCAAACACCTCAATAAAAACGCGACCGATTACCTTTCTCTTGGCTTCGGGATCGCTTACCCCTGCTAACTCTTTATAAAATTCCTCACTCGCATCCACGCCATGAATATTCAAACCGAAATGCTGATACGTATCCAACACTTGCTCATATTCATTCTTACGCAGCAAACCATTATTCACAAATACACAATGTAAATTCTTACCAATGGCTTTATGCAACAACATGGCAGCCACACCAGAATCCACACCACCACTTAATCCGAGTATTACTTGATCATCTCCAAGTTGCTTTTTCAAACTTTCTACGGTCTCATCAATGAAGGAACCCGGTGTCCAGTCGCCTTTACAACCGCATACTTTATAAATAAAATTCTTCAGTAAATTTTTACCTTCCGCACTGTGCACTACTTCTGGATGAAATTGGAGTCCGTAGGTACTTTCCCCTTGAATATGATAAGCAGCCACTTTCACATCATGCGTACTTGCTATAATTTTAAAATCTTCGGGCACATCGGTAATAGAATCGGAATGCGACATCCACACTTGAGATTCATCTTTCACATCTTCCAAAAACACATCTCCACTCTGCTGTACGGTGAGCTGAGCACGCCCATACTCACGCGTATTGGAAGCCTTCACTTTCCCGCCGCCTTGCAACGCCATTAACTGTGCGCCATAACAAACTCCTAACACTGGAAAACGACCACGCAAAGACTTTGTATCAACAGTAGGTGCATTCTCTTCACGCACGGATGCAGGTCCACCACTCAAAATAATTCCTTTGATCCCTTTATGCATTTCGGGAAGGTGATTATAGGGATGAATTTCGCAATACACATTCAACTCTCGAACGCGTCGTGCTATCAATTGGGTGAACTGTGAACCAAAATCAATAATCAGAATACTCTCGTGCATAGATTGAATATGTATTTTCTATTTATTGTCTTTTGAATTAATTTTCAATTAATCAACACTCCATAAAATTACCAGCGTGATTTATATTTATCCTTTCTTGCTGAACCTTCCGATCCTGCTTTCTCTTTTTTCCTTCGCTGCTACTACTTTTTCTTGCTGGCTTGTCGTCCTTCCAAGGGTCGCGTCCAAATGAACGTTCTCCACTTCCTTCAGTCGACATTTCACGCTTGCGTTCAGTTGAACGTTCTCTTCCACCATCGCCACGACTTCTATCACCACCGTAGCTTCTTCCTTCTCCGCCACGGCCTCTATCACCTCCGAAATTTCTGCCCTCACCACCACTGCGACCACGGCTTTCACCACCACGTCCACCGCTGCTACGTCCGCCACCGCGACTATCACTGCTACGACTACTTCTTCCACCGTTACTTCCTGCCTTGCTTTCGCTTAACTCTGTTCGAACTTTACGATCTTCATACATCGCACCATTCAATCCAGCCATTACAGCTGCTATACGATCGGGCTCCACATCCACAAAAGAATACACCCCTTGCACATCGATACGACCAAAGATGGCACCCTTCTCACCAGTAGTATCACAAATAAATCGCAATAATTTACCTTTATCTAATCCATCTTTAGAACCGATGCTAACGAACATCCGATTATGCGCATCCCCATAAGCACGACCGCCACCGCTTTCTCCACGCTCACCTCTAACACCACGTACATCAGCATTAAGATCTGGCGCATTCTTATAATATTCAAGGAAGCGATTAAACTCAATCGACACCAAGCGATGAATTAACGCATCACGATCCAACTCTTTAAACTCTTCATAAATAGATGCCAAATAAGGTTCGATTTCTTTTTCATTCACTTTCACATCGTGAATTTTCTTCACCAACTTCATCAATTGCTTTTCACAAACCTCCATGGCATTGGGAACTTGCAATTGCTTAAAAGTACGACCCGTTGATCTTTCGATTTGACGAATACGACCCATGTCTTTTGTATGCACGATGGCTAACGACATTCCTGTTTTACCAGCACGTGCGGTACGACCACTACGATGCATGTAATTTTCCAATTCATCCGGAAGGTTATAGTGAATTACGTGTGTTACATCTTGCACATCGATACCACGAGCAGCGACATCCGTTGCTACTAACAATTGCAAACTACGATCACGATAGCGACTCATTACTTTATCGCGTTGAACTTGACTCAAGTCTCCATGTAATGAGTCGGCGTTATAGCCATCACGCATTAAATGCTCTGCAACTTCTTGCGTTTCCATGCGAGTACGACAAAAAATAATTCCAAAAATTTCAACATTAGCATCTACAAAACGCTTAAGTGCAGCGTAACGATCACGCGCTTTTACCATGGCATAGCAATGCTCAATATTTTCATTTCCTTTCAGACGCGATTCAGTGGTAATTTCAAAAGGATTATCCATGTAATTTTTAGCAATATTGCTCACTTCACGTGGCATAGTTGCTGAGAACAACCAAGTATTTCGCTCATCAGGAGTATTCTCCAAAATATAATCGATATCTTCTTTAAAGCCCATGTTTAACATTTCATCGGCTTCGTCTAACACTAAAATTTTAACTTTTCCAAGGTCCAATGCTTTACGCTTTAACAAATCAATAAGTCGACCTGGAGTTGCCACTACCACATGCACACCACGCTTGATTTTGCGCATTTGGTCCATAATACTAGCACCGCCATAAACGGGCACCGATTCAAAACCTCTCATTTCTGTCGAGAAATTTTGAAGGTCATTGTAAATCTGCATACAGAGCTCACGAGTTGGAGCAAGGATTAATGCTTGAGGATAATTTTTTGTAAGATCAATCAATTGCAAAAGAGGAAGTCCGAAGGCGGCAGTCTTGCCTGTTCCGGTTTGCGCTAATCCAACGAGATCACGTCCACCCTCTAGAAGGGCAGGAATTGCTTGTAATTGTATGGGGGTAGGCGTCACAAAGCCCAGTGCTTCAACGCTTTTCACCAATCGAGCGTCTAAGCCCAAGTCTTGGAAGGTATTCATGGCGCGAAGATACGAAAAATCAGCGTTCGTTAACTGGAAATCAGTGAAATAGTATTTTGAAAATGAAGAAAAAAGGTCTTTCAATGAGCATTTAGAAGAGCTAGATTATACAGAATTATTGAATATGGGCAAATAATTGAATGAAATCGATGGAATTTGGGTAGAATCCATCAGAATAGTAAAAAGTAAAAGAACGGATCAACCTTAAAACTTCATTAAGTAGTCACCTATCAACAGATTCGAAAATCCAACCAAAAATTAGAAACATCTATTATATAAAAGAACCTCAACTCACTTAAGAATAGAGTTGAAAAGAAGAATAGTACTCATCAAATTGTATATTTTATGATGAATTTAATCTAAAAAAGATGAACATACCAAATTATGAGAATACCTCAAAAAAAATAAAATAGTGTATTGAAATTATTTAAACCAATACAACTTTGAAATAGCAAAATTTCAAATCCAATTCAAGTTTGGTTTATACTCACTCAAAACCTCAATCTCCCTATCTATAGAAATAAAATAGACATCATCTAATACAGGTGATATATTCGTGTCAAATTATAGATTAATAAGTTTGAAAAAAGTACAAATTAATAAATTGATATGATAAAACTCATTCTAAGTTTTATTATAAAAGTATAAACTTTGTATTCCGATTTCATTTACTATGCGCCATATCATTCAACCATTCAATAAAAAAAATAGCATATTAATTATTGGAATATTTTTTTTCCATTCATTACTTTTTGCTCAAACATCAAATCAATCAAGTATTGTTCCCACTCCATATTTGCAAGGAGAAAATTCTGATTTATATGGAATCAACAAACACTTTATTGAAAACATCGGGCAATTTGGCGAGTATCATAAAGATCATCCAGAGATGGGTAAAATTTTATATGCCTATGAAGGTTTTGGCATTCCTGTATTATTCACTGAAAAGGGAATTATTTATTTACATCGAAAACTTGCAGGTCCTACGCTTACAGAGATAGAGATTGAAGAACATGCTAATAAGCAAAAAGGGAAAAAAAGCAAGAAAAAAGAAGAAGAACTTGAGGAGTTAGACATCATTGACAAAGCCATCACACTCACCTGGGTTGATGCAAATTCAAATGTTGAAATTTTAGTTGATCAAAGCGCAAGTCATTATCATACGTATGGATTATCGGAGGGGAAAGCCAAGGCTTTTACTAAAATAACTTATAAGAATCTATACCAGGGTATCGATCTTGTTTATAATTTTATTGAAGGAAAGAGTGAAGGTTATGAATACAGTTTACTTGTAAAACCAAATGCAGATCTTCAAAAAGTAAAAATATTAGTCGGTGGAGATATAAAAAAACTTCGCATTGACAACAATGGAAACTTAGTACTTAAATCTTCCGCAGGCAAAACGATTGAATCCATTCCGGTGTCTTACTATGGAGATGAAATTTCTGCTACAGCAAAAACAATGTCACCTTTACTTTCATCCTTTGAAATCTCAAAAAACATTGTGCGTTTTAAGCTTCCATCAACTTACGATAAAACACGTGGAATTATTATTGACCCTTTTGTGTCAGGCACATCAAACTTAACAGGTACTGGTGTCAACGCAGGAATTGCAAAAGATGTTGATTATGACTACGCCGGAAATGTTTATGTAACGGGCGGTGGAAATGGTTCGAGTTACAAACTTGCAAAATACGATCCAACTGGAACATTACTCTGGACATTCAGTGGATCGATGACCATTCCTGCATGGACCTTTGGAACTTATTACGGAGGTTGGGTAGTTGATAAAAATACTGGACATATTTATCTAGGTCAGGGCTTTGCTCCATCGGGAGGCCATCGCGTGATTCGAATTAACACGACGGGAGTATATGACAATTATATTTCAACTGCTAATGGTAGTTTTTTAGAAAACTGGAAAATGTACTGGAGTTGTAACGGAGGAACGGGGCAACTATTAATCGCAGGTGGTGGCACCAATTCTAATATTAATTTCGGAATAATTACTCCCCCTGCTACCACCATAAGTTCCATAAACGTAACTGGAATTGCATATGGTACTGGAGGATGGGCGCAGGATATTTCAGATGTCATTATCGATCCAGCTACTAATTCTCTATATACGATTTACGGTTCTCTTTATGGAACACCCTATTTATCAAATAAAATTTATAAAAACAATACTCCCTACAGTGGAGCTAGTGTGGCTTGGAATGTTCCATCTGGATTTACCACTATTCAGGAAATTGCAAATCGTCCGTATTTAGTAGGACCAGAAATTGACAACTCAAGCAATGTCTTTGCCATTAACTCCTCGTATCTTTTTTATTGGGATGGTAAAAATTTAAAAGCAATAAACAAAGCTTCAGGTGCAGCAGTTGGTACACCACTCACGATTGGAACCAATGTTGCATTAATGAGTGGTGGTATCATTGCTGATGAATGCAATAATATTTTTGTAGGATTTCCGAATGGAACCATCAAAGTATATTTTTTCAATGGTTCTACTTTTGATGATGCCTCAAAGCCTGATATTCTCATTCCAGGATTTAGTACAAGTGCAGTTTATGATTTAGCGTATTATGAAACTCAAAAAATTCTTTATGCCTCTGGAAAAGGATTTGTAGGTTCATTTGATCTTACCTCTTATGGTTGTTCCTCAGCTTCATTTACATTAAATGTAACTTCCAGTTGTGGTACATTAAGTGCAACTAGCACGCTAACCCCTACACCTCCTGTTGGTGCAACAGTAACTTATGTACTGTACAATGGACTGACTCAAATTACATCTAATACCAACGGAATATTTACCGGCTTAAATCCAAATATTAATTACACTATACGGGCAACTATTAACCAAGCTTGTAGTGGAATAGTTACTACTACAAACTTTACATTGCCTGGTCCGTTAATTGTTCCTACTGTAGCAAATACCAATTGTGGATCAAGTAATGGTTCGATAACCATTGTTGCTAGTGGCGGAGCTACTCCATACACTTACAGTAAAGACGGTGTGACTTTCCAAGCTTCTAATTCATTTACTGCACTGTCAGCAGGACTCTATACCATCACCGTAAAAGATGCTAACAACTGTAGTAATACTCTTGCCATAAACATCATTAACATAGATGGTCCTACCGTTGCATTTACGAAAACAGATGCAATTTGTGGTAGTAGTACTGGATCCATTACAGCAATTGGAGGAGGTGGCGTCGCACCGTTAACTTATAGTATAAACGGATCCACATTTCAAACTGGAAATTTATTCCCAGGAGTTGCAGCTGGCAACTACACCTTAACCATTAAAGATGCGACAGGATGTATAAATGTTGCATCCGTAGTTATCGCAAACAGTCCTGGACCCACAGCAACAGCAATTCCTGCTGCTACCTTTTGCAACAGCAACAATGGAAGTATTACCGTTGTCGCATCGGGTGGTGCAGCTCCGCTACAATACAGTTTAAATGCAAGTACGTATCAATCGGGAAACATTTTTACTGGACTTCTCGCAGGAGCATACACGGTTACCATTCAGGATGCAAATGGATGCTTAAGTACGGCCAGTACCACTATTGCTAATTCTGCCGGTCCTACATTAACAGTAACATCAGTTACTGCATCATGCAACAATGCCAACGGAAGTATCACTGCAAATTCAACTGGCGGAGTTCCGCCACTACTTTATAGTATTAACGGTACTACGTATCAAGCAGCAAACATGTTTACCGGTCTTGTTGCAGGAAGTTATACTGTGTACGTGAAGGACGCCAACAACTGCATCACTACTGCTGCTTCCAATATCACCTCAACAGGAGGTCCCACAGTGACTGGAAGTACAGCACCATCATCATGTGCTTCCAATACCGGAACGATAACAGCAGCAGGGAGTGGAGGAACTGGGGCATTACAATACAGCATTAATGGAATTAATTTTCAGGCTAGCACTTTATTCACAGGACTTGCACCAAACAGTTATACACTTTATGTTAGAGATGTCGCAGGTTGTATGGGAGCAAATATTGTTGTTGTAACAGCTTTGGCAGGACCTATCATCTCAACAACCACAACTCCAGCAGGATGTAATCAAACGAATGGCGTAATAACTGCAACCGGATCAAGTGGTACGATTCCGTACACATATAGTATCGATAATGGAATTACTTATCAAGCAGGAAATACTTTCGCTGGACTTGGAGTGGGTTCTTACTCTGTAATTATTAAAGATGCAAATGGATGTACAGCAACGAGCAATACAACAATTAACAACGTTTCGGGGTTGAGTATTAATGTAGCTAACACTTCTAGTGCATGCTTTGCAAGTAATGGAAGCATTTCGGTTACTGGCAATGGCGGAATTGCACCTTTGCAATACAGCATCAATGGTTCTATTTATCAAGCATCCGGAGTATTTACTGGTCTTGCAGGTGGCACGTATACTGTGTATGTAAAAGATGCAAATGCATGTATTGTTACCGCTACTACAACGATTACAATTTCACAAGGGCCAACAATTACTGCAACGGTTTTAGATGCATCTTGCGGCGCCAATAATGGAGCCATCATTGCAACAGGCACCGGAGGTAGTGCGCCCTTACAATACAGTATAAATGGTTCAACGTATCAAGCCAGTAAATACTTCATCAATCTTGCTCCAGGAACCTATACGGTATATGTGAAAAATGGTATAAATTGCATTAGCACGACAACGGTTACCATTACCAATATAGCAGCAGGAACAGCAATAAACACATTTACCATTCGATTTGATGATGCGTATCCATGCAATACAAGTCTGGGGAAAATTACTAACCCAAAAGTAAATGGAGCCACCTGTGGTGGATGTACTTACAGTTTAAACTTCGGACCTTTTGTTCCCAATCAAACACAATTGTTTTTAAATCTTAATCCTGGTACATACTATGTCACTGCAAAAAATGCAGCAGGTTGCACTTATACAATCATGGGTACAATTGGTATAGGAGTGAATTCAACGGCAACTGCAGTGGTTACTGGGACTACATGCAATGGAACGACTGGAGCCATTCAATTAACGGGGGTTGGTCCAAAAACGCCTTATCATGCGAGCATAACGGGGATGGGAGGACCTTGGATAACCTTTGATCCTACGTATACATTTACTGGGTTAGCTCCGGGAACATATACTTTACTAATGGCTGATGACGAAAGTTTTGATATTGGTCCTCCCATTATTCCTGGCGGATGTATCACTACACAAACTATAATTGTTCCTTCAACAAACGGCCCATCTATTGCAGCGTCACAAACAAGTGGATCCTGCGGATTAAGCAATGGTACTATTAGTGCTGTTGGATCTGGAGGAACAGGTTTACTTAATTACAGTATCGATGGAGGTGCGTTCCAACCTTCAAGTGTATTTACAGGACTCGCTGCAGGAGCACATACCGTGACTGTTAAAGATGCCTCGGGTTGCACAAATTCAATCATAGTTAATGTAACGAATACAGGAGCTCCAATAGCGACCGCAGTAAGTACTGCTTCAGCCTGTGGAAATGGAAATGGAACCATCACTGTAAATGCAAGTGGAGTAACAGCGCCGCTTCAATACAGTATTAACGGAACAGTATTTCAAAGCAGCAATGTATTTACTGGTCTTGCACCAGGTTCATATACTGTTAAAACAGCCGATGCAGGTGCATGCATCACGAACACAACCGTAAGTGTTTTAGCAGTACCTGCCCCTACTGTTACAGCCTTTACCATTTCTGCATCTTGCAACAACAGCAATGGAGCCATCATTGCCAACGGAGCGAGTGGGGTTGCGCCTTATCAATATAGTATAAATGGCACCACGTATCAAAGTTCCAATCAATTCACTGGACTCACAGCTGGATTTTATACCATTACCATTAAAGATGTGAATGGCTGTTTAAATACAACAGGGATTTCCGTTGGTAATTTGTTGGCACCAGTACAAACATTAGCATTCACTCCGGCTACATGTTTAAATTCAAACGGGACAATCACCTCAACGGTAACAGGAGGAAGTTCGCCTTATCAATATTCATTAAATGGCACAACTTACCAAGCTAGCAATATTTTCACAAGTTTAGCCGCGGGTCATTACACCATTTATGCAAAAGATAATAATGGATGCATACATACTAAAAGTATATTAGTCACAGCACCAAACGTACCCCAAACGTTGAGTGCAACGATCACCAACTCCAGTTGTGGAAACAGCAATGGAATTATTCTAGCTGCTGCAACAGGTGGAATTGCACCATTACAATACAGTATTAATGGAACTACATTTCAAGCTTCTACTTCATTTAACTTATTAGCTGCAGGAAATTATACGCTTACTGTAAGAGATGCAAACTTGTGTACACGAACTACAAATGCTACTGTCATAAATTTGGCTGCACCTACGATAACCTCTACCTCTACCCTATCTTCATGCTTCGCAAATGATGGAACTATTACAGCTGTTGGAAATGGTGGAACGGGAGCCTTACAATACAGTAAAAATGGAGTTGTATATCAGAATAGTCCGGTATTTACAGGACTTGCACCAGGCCCCTATACCATCACCATAAAAGATACAAAAAACTGTACGAACACCACTAATGTTACTGTAGGTAAAGTACTAGGTCCTGCCATCTCTGTAACTTCTACTCAATCCATTTGTGGCGATACGATTATAGTTGCACAAACTGGTGGATTCCCAGGTTTTCAATACAACCTAAATTTAGATCCTTATCAACCCAGCAATAAATTTCCTTGCAAACCTCCAGGAACTTATTTGGTAAGAATTATTGATGCAAACGGATGTAAAGATTCAGGGACCTTTGTTGTTTTAGGAAATTCATTGCCGATCGAATTAATTTCATTTAATGGTGTAGCTATGAACAACTACAACTTACTTGAATGGTCGACTTCCTCTGAAATAAACAACGACTACTTTACGATTGAAAAATCATTGAGCGGGACACAATTCGAAAATATTGGCATAGTTGATGGGGCTGGTAATTCTACAATCTTAAAACAGTATCAATTTAAAGACCTGTTGCCTGGTAAAGAACTTAATTATTATCGATTAAAACAAACCGACTTTAACGGAAGTTATACCTATTCAAATATTATTGCAATACAACCGAATAAAAAATCTGGAATTGGGTACACTTACAATGGATCTGATCAACAATTGATGGTCTTCTGTTATGAATGCAATAACGAAAACTACAACATCGATATTACAGATGCTACGGGAAGATTTATTCATCACAGCGATTTTACGGGTAACAATGTCATCATTAACGCCGATCAATTTGCAAAAGGATATTACTTCATTCGAATTTCTGGAAATGAAAATAAAGTTACATCGAAAGTATTAATCTATTAATCCAGCTAATCAGAATATTTTGTAAACTTCAGTAATATAGGTGATCCGACTAGATACTATTTTTGCGGGTACTTCTAGGCATTTCTTTGATGGTCTAAGTTCAATAATTCCTTCATTGCGAGTATTCAATAATTTAATCCAATACCGCTTTTGATGAATTTCTCGTCCAACAAAGCTTTATACTTAACTAATATACAACTATTTACAACTTCAACTTTTTGAAACAAAAACACCTTCATTCTTTTAACTAATTTTGCACTCTTAAAATAGAATTATGAAAGAAGTATATATTGTTTCTGCTGCTCGTACTCCCATCGGAAGTTTTGGCGGCGTATTAGCTGGAGTTCCAGCCACACAACTTGGAGCAACTGTTATCAAGGCAGCTTTAGAAAGAGCAGGAGTAAAACCTGAGCAAGTGAATGAAGTTTTAATGGGAAATGTATTGCAAGCCAACGTAGGACAAGCGCCTGCAACACAAGCTTCCATTTTCGCTGGAATTCCTACTAACGTTCCCGGCACTACGATAAATAAAGTTTGTGCATCGGGAATGAAAGCGATCATGTTGGGAGCGCAAAGCATTATGCTTGGCGACAACGATATTGTGGTAGCTGGTGGAATGGAAAACATGAGTGCTGTACCTTATTATTTGGACAAAGCACGTAACGGTTATCGTTTAGGTCATGCTCAAATGATTGATGGTTTGGTGAAAGATGGATTATGGGATGTGTACAAAGATTACCATATGGGAAATGCGGCTGAACTTTGTGCTACAGAGTGTAACATAAGTCGTGAGGAGCAAGATGCTTATGCTATTGAATCTTACAAACGTTCACAAGCTGCTTGGGCGAAAGGTTTATTTAAAGATGAAATTGCGCCAGTAAGCATTCCTCAAAAAGGAAAAGAAGCTTTGTTGATCAACGAAGACGAAGAATACAAAAAGTAGATTTTAATAAAATTCCTTCCTTGCGTCCCGTGTTTGTGAAAGATGGAAGTGTAACGGCTGCTAATGCAAGTACCTTAAATGATGGTGCTGCTGCTGTCGTATTGATGAGTAAAGAAAAAGCAGAAGCGTTAGGTATAAAACCACTAGCAAAAATTCGTGCATTTGCAGATGCGCAACAAGCTCCTGAATGGTTTACCACTACGCCTTCAAAAGCATTGCCTTTAGCTGTGGAAAAAGCGGGAATCAAAATGACGGATGTGGATTATTTTGAAATCAATGAAGCATTTTCAGTAGTTGCGATTGCAAATAATAATACCATGAAATTAGATCCTACCAAAGTAAATGTAAATGGTGGAGCAGTTTCTATCGGACATCCTCTAGGTTGTTCGGGCGCTAGAATCATTGTAACCTTGCTGAGTGTTTTACAACAAAACAATGGTAAAATAGGTGCTGCCGGTATTTGTAATGGCGGCGGCGGAGCATCGGCAATCGTTATTGAACGCATGTAATAAAACATTTTACTGTTTTTGCAGTATAAGTGAAACATCATCATGAGCTACGGTATTTGTTCTCTTAATTTAATTTCACTTCGGGCGGAGCCTTCTCACCGAAGTGAAGAAATATCGCAGCTTCTTTTTGGCGAAACGTTTACGGTATTGGAACAAGTGAATGAATGGATCAAGATCCATCAAAGCTTTGATGATTATGAAGGCTGGATTCTAAAGTCGCAACAATATCCTTTAGAGCTCAGTGAATTTAACGAGCTTCAAAAGAACAAAGCATTTTTAAGTTATGACCTTGTTCAGATATTAATCAACCACCAAAGCATCACTTCCATTTTATTAGGTAGTAGACTTCCGTGGTTCCGTGATGGTAATTGCAGAATTGGAAATACAACGTATAGCTTTGAAGGGAATGCGCGTCAGATTGATTCCATGACAACCGGAAAACTGGTTGTTGAAAATGCATATATGTATCTCAATGCTCCTTATCACTGGGGCGGAAGAAGTCCCTTTGGCATCGACTGCAGTGGTCTGACTCAAATGGCTTATAAACTTTCGGGAATCACACTTAAACGCGATGCTTGGATGCAAGCTGAGCAAGGACAAGCGGTGCATTTGTTAGATGAAACACAAGTCGGTGATTTAGCTTTTTTCGATAATGAAGAAGGAAAAATTACGCATGTAGGAATACTAACTTCCAAAAGCAGAATTATTCATGCTTCTGGACAAGTGAGGGTGGATAATATTGATCATCATGGAATTTTTAATTTGGATTTGAAGAAGTACACGCACAATTTGAGATTGATTAAGCGCATCCTGTAAACGGACATTAGACTTTGGACATTGGACATTGGATTTTTTTTAATCAAATATAAATTTTACTTCGCTTATTTCATTTAGCTACAAGCTTCAAGCTACAAGAGAAATTTCTTGATTTTCGAAAAAAATCCGTGTAAACCTGTCCCGCTAAATAGCGGGATCAAATTAATCCGCGTCATCTGCGTTCCAATTTCAATCATTTTACCTTCTAAAATTTAAATAGAATGAGAAGTTAGTATGGAACGACTTTTTCGAACTATTTTACAGTAATAGAAAGTGTATAGTCTTTGAAAAATGTATATTTTAACACTAGAGGCAGTAAAGTTCACTTGAGTGCACAAAAGGTTGGCAGATTGATAACGAATTCAATTACCAAGTTCCAGCCGGAGAAAAAAGAAAATCGGTGGGCGAGTCGAGGTCGTAAAGGTATTGGTAGCCTTTGGTTTCTTTGATGCAGAAGGGTTCCAATAAAGAAATCATTTTTTGATAACTCTCCTTGGTCAGACTACAAATGAAATTTAGTTCGCGGTTTGAAAAAATTCCTTCATCCTCCGCTCCTATTACTAATATTAAATTACAATTTCGCGCTTGAATAAACGCCAATGTGGAAACATCCAATTCTTCATTCTTCAAAATGATTGAGTCCTGAATAGCATCTCGAAATAAAATAGCTTCCAACTTATCAAAATCGAAAAGTCGAACGAGATCATCACCGTATTCGTTAATATCTTGAATATAATCGAGCGTCATAAGTTTAGCGAAAGTATAAAGAAAAATTTGCATTTGACAATTGAGTAAAATAAATCATCAATTTCAATCTGAAATATACATAAACAAACAACCCATAAAAGCAAATCCTTTCAGACTGCCTTTATGGGTGGAATATTAAATTTCAGTATTGGATTATTCTAAAATAATTTTCTTCGTCAATGTAGTTTCGCTATTATAAAACTTAACGAAATAAGTACCTTTAGCCTGATTCGTCAAATCAATATCGAATTTTTTGCTCAATGATTCTGACTGATAAATACTCTTTCCTGTTACATCATAAACCTCAACCCTTCCGTTTACTAATGGCGCATTGGAAGAGACAATCATTTGAAACTTTCCTTGAGATGGATTTGGAGAAACAGAAATAGTTGCTTGAGATGTATTCTCTACAACACCAGTTGTATTTTGAACAATTATAGTTCCTTTCATTCCACCACCCACATGATTGGTACACACATAAAAATGAGTACCCACAGGTAACTGAGCTGGCATCAAACTTCCACCTCCAAATGGAACTTGAAAACCACCAGGAAGAGCAGTACTACTATTAGCATTCCAAGTGCTTTGGCTCACTTCTCTTGCATCATGACTACCCGCTATGACAAAGGTCACGGTGTCACCAAGTTGAATGGTGATGGTGGGAGGAGAAAATGTAGATCCAGCATTACTTACTGTCCAAACTGTACTAAATCCAGTTAAACTAATAAAGATACTCGCAAACGAAAGTAAAAATTTTCTTTTCATAATAATTTGTTTTATGGTTTGTCCTACTCGTATGGCTTTTCGGTTACGCCTTTTATTAAACTTTTATTACTGTAATTACAGAAATAACTAAATGCATTAAACAGTATGCATTTAATTTAACATTTGATAAGTAGCAATAATAAAATCCTTAACATGTTCAAATCAATTTTATCACATCTGAAATTCCGTCCATTTTCAAAACTATGAAATCTGTTTTCAAAACGAAATATACATTCCCTCAAACACACACAATTACGGAATCAGAAGTATAAAGGTAGGAATAAATTACTAAAAAAGAATATCAACAAATAATTTTACTCGAAGCATACAATTCAACCCATGAAATTTTGATCTTCCTTCACAAAAGGAGAGGAAACTACAATTGCTTGATAATCTTAAAAGTTTTCCTTTGATAACCATCTCCTACCTCGACAAAATAAACACCGGAAGTCAGTTCTTCTCCAAATTGAAACTGATTCCTCGTATTCTTATTTTCAATTCTTTCCACTACCCTTCCTGAAAGATCAGAAATGACTAAAACCACTTCGGAACTGTTTGCAGCATTCAAATCCAGCGTAAATGCTGAACTTGATGGATTTGGATAAATGGTAACATCCCATTCACTTTTTTGCTGTGCTGAAAAATCACGGCATGTCATTGCAACAGTCAAAGTACGAAAAGCACTACTACCACAAGTATTGTTTGCTTTGACCTTTACACTTCCTCCTACTACTCCATAATTCACCAAAATTGAAGGAGTAGTTTGACCCGTAATGATTGCTCCTGTTGGCGTCTTCCAAGTATAACTTGATGCACCCACCACTGTTGGAATTGAATACGCCACTCCCACTTGATTTGCACAAACCGATGCAGCCCCAGAAATTATATCAGGCATTTTGGGAGTACTGCGAATCGTTAACGATTTTAATCCACTTGTACCGCATGCATTACTAGCAGAAACTTTTAGTGCACCTGTTTTAAATAATGCATCGAAATTTAATGTGATCGTTGAAGTACCTTGTCCGCTTACTAATGTTGTATTTGCAGGCAATGTCCAGTTGTAGCTAGTTGCACCTACCACGGGTGCTATTGAGTAAGCAACATTTGTTGATCCGGCACAAACTTCTTCGGAAAGTCCAGAAATTAAAGCAGGAGTTGATGGCTTTCCACGAACGCTTAATGATTTAAACAAACTGCTACCTAAACAATTTACTGCGGCTACTTTTACAGAACCCGATGTAAAATTTGAAAGGAAGTCGACTGTAATTGTGTTTGTTACTTGTCCGCTAATTATGGTTGCTGTGGATGGAACGATCCACTGATAACTTAATGCATTCGCAACGATCGGGCAGGCGTAAACCATTCCCGACCCCCCTGCACAAGGCAATGTATTACCCGTAATGCTTAACGGCTTTGCGGGAATACTATTGAATACAGTGATGGCCATGCATACATCAGCACTACTTCCACAACTATTTGAAACCAGTACACAAATATCACCGCTTATAGCACTATTAGAAAACTCTATGGAAACTACATTTGTTCCCTGTCCTGACGAAATGATTGCACCTGCAGGTACTGACCATGTATAGGACGTGGCATCTACAATAGTATCTACAGAATACAAATTGTTTTGTGTACTCACACAAGTGATGTTTGATCCGGTAATAGATGTTGGAGTAGCAGGCGAACCATTAACAACTATAAAATTTGTTTTAACAATTGTATCATTACCCGCAGCATTCGATGCGATTAATGTAACGTGATAAACTCCAGCAGTTGAATATTGCACTTGCGGATTTTGCAAGGTGGATGTAGATGGAATTCCGCCTGGAAAACTCCATTGCCAAGAAGATGGCGAATTAACACTTTGATCGGTGAATGTTACCGTTGCATTTTCACAGATGGATGCACTGCTCACGATAAAATTTGCGGTGGGTTTTGGAAATAAAAATGCGCCTGGCAAATAACTTGCGAGATTAAATGTTCTTAATTTAGCAGGGACATTGGCTCCAGTAGTATAAAGTTCATTTGAAACAAAGGCCAATGAATTATTAAAAAACGCTACCCCTTCTACTTGCCCGTAAACATTTTGTGTGGAGAGATCAAACTTTCTCTTGTTACCATTAAAAAACAAATTGTTTTTGTAATCATAAAGCATATAGAGTGAAACCGGTTTCGCTCCCGTTCTCAGATATCCAATCAATGAGATTACTCCATATTGTTGGACCGATGCACTAGTGACTAAGAATCCAGTGTTAAATGTTTCGCGCAACTGTGCTACATGCGTTCCTGGACTATTGGGTAATACATAATGTTTTGTTTGAAAGTCGACCCAGTTCTTGCTAAAAAGATGAATGGAGTCGTTCAAAAAAATCATTGCTTCACAATCGAAATTATGATTGGTTGGATTGGAAACAAACGATGTTTGATCGGAAAAGGAAAAATTAATGATGGATGCAGTTACTGAAGTTGTGGTTGGTGTGAGTGCCGATTTATTAATGCGATAAATTTTTAAATCTTGACGGTTACCATTATTATTTCCAAAATCTCCTACAAACAAATAATCATTATTGGAGGCCATATCTTCCCAATCCACGTTTGTTGCGTTGCTGACATCCACTGTTTGAAAAATTGTATTGGTTACGGTATCGATTCGATAAATATCATTTGGATTACCTGAATCACTAAATGACCATAATTTACCATCTAAAAAAGTCAAGCCTGAACTTTCATTGAGCAACGGTGTTGGAAGGTTTGTTTTATCGGTTAAAGGTAGACTAGTAGCGTTATAAGTACAGGAACCATTATTGATCGAAGCCGATGCATTATAATTATTAGCTTGTGGATCGGTGCAACCAGGAACTTGTGCTTGAGCATTGAAAGCAAAGCATAATATGACACCAATTAAAATAAACTGAAATGGAAATTTCATAGGAATTATAATTTGTCATTGCAATTTATAACAAAAATTTGAAAGCACAATGGAGTATTATTTAAATAGAGATGCTTTTTTCCTATGCGTTAAAGCATCGATCTATCACAAATTGAAAAGATCACAATATCACTATCCATTAAAACGAATCTACGAGGTTGGAATCTATTATATTCTAAAACCATTAAACTATAATTTTACAAAAAGAAATCAACAACTATTCGTGCTCAATTCATTGCAGACCAAATAAATACGACACTCAGATAAGTCCAAATTACAGAAAACAAAATGTGAATTGTTGTTTCAAAAGTCTTTCCTTTCCATAAGTCTTTCGAATAGCCAAAGAACTGAATGAAGAGACGAATAGTCCAAAACATTCCAAGTCCAAAGCATACTCTTTTTCCAAGCGAAGTTTCAACTAATTCATATGAAGATGTAAAACAAAGCAACCCCGGAGGGGGCCCACAAACAAAAAAAAATGTCTGAACAGTCATCATTTGTCGGTTGATTAAACTCAAATGCTTTAGCTCCTTGTCCCAGTTAAAATACTTTGGAAGACCTAGTGTGTAAGTTTTATTTCATTTCTTATTTTTAGGTTAGCATCTTTGAAAGTTTTAAGCCAAGATGATTTTGAATGAAAATGGAAAAAGCCAAGAGTGTATGCCATAAAATTTGGCAAGTCTCGCAAGTGTTCAGTTACATAAATTTGTCCGTGGATTAATTACTCTCTTAACTCTTTAAAATTCTATTCTCTCCATTGTATCTCGAATTTCGTGAGCCGCTAAAATCACAAAGATTATATCTGCTGAATTCTCGGACAGTCCTGTTCTTGATGTTTCGATTTGTTTAGTTTTTGGATAAGGCGGATAAGATTTTCTTGCCCGCTTTATTGAAACTTCAGTATGTTTTTCAGGATTATAAAAATCAAGTGCTAAAAGTTCTGCTTTATGGAATTTAGATTGAAGTAAATGACTTGTCTCATCGAAACCTGCATTTATATTTAGAATTTTTTTCACTGTGTTGTTTTGAACAACCCAGTTTAGTTTGTAAAGTCCAGAAATATCATAAATATAATGCGAAACCAATAAGGAAACTAAAATTAAAAAAATGCAAAGCGCATAAGAAATAAACAGTTGCAAAAACAAAGACATAACAAGAAACACTTCGTTTGGTAACTACAGCTGCAGACAGGGTTAGGGGCACAGACGATGGACCACTTTTACTGGGGGGGGCCCCCGGTTTTTTCTTTCCCCCCTCTTTTTAATACTTGTTTAGTCCTTTGGTCATAAGTGAATGTAAAGGGCAACGGTCCGGCATACCTTCTTGCTTCCTTCCAATCTCTAAATGGAGAAAGTTCGGGTAATGCTACTTCTTCATCATTTATGATTACTGAAATTTTATCAAACCACCAAACTTTCCTGCACTATTTGTGGCACACCACAAAAGTCCCATACTGTGAACCCAAGCCCACTTATCATCAAATGTATCAAGTTGCAAACAGGAAGGAAGAAGGGATTGAATTTGTTCCTTTGAAACTGCAAACGTCAAAACAAGTGAACTCTCAAAAAGCTTCAACGCCAAGGTATTTTTAGAAAAAAATTGCTTTTTAGGGGGTTTTTTAAGAAAAACTCCTTGAAATATACCACTACGAAACAGATCCCAGCGCGCAAAAATCCGTGTGCCATTCATGAGGTCTTATATTACTCAAACCAAATAGCGATTGCTAATTCTGAAAACCCAATTGCAATAGTCAAAAGTCGAATAATCCTCACTTAAAATTCTTGCCACAATTTTTCGTGTCGAGGTACAAAATTTAGAATTTTACAAAAAGACCGTTTATAATCCACCGGTTGCTATGCAATAGGTCAATAATTTATTTATCACTGCATTCAACAACCACACCAGTCAGCTAACATTTAATTTCCTCTACTTTAACTAAAATTTCTATCCAAAATTCAATCACCCAATTCTGAATTCTGAATTCTACATTCTGAATTACCCTAACGGTCTATACTCCGTTTCTAAAATTTGCTCGTTCAATAATTCTACAATGGAGGAGTATGCATTCTTTAAGGCTTTTTTTACTTCAGCTTTGTCCATCCATCTTGCTTCAACAATTCCCTCCTCCAATTGAGGAACCGGTGTGCTGATGTCAGTGCTACTCATCAAAAACCAATACGTTTTTTTAAGGATGACTGTTTCCTTGTATGGGTACGTATGGAAACTCGTTTTTATTTGCTTGGATAGTTTTAGTTCACCAATGCCACATTCTTCATACACTTCGCGCACAGCAGCCACATCGGCTTCTTCGCCGGCTTCAATTTTTCCTTTAGGCAAATCCCATTTACCATTTCGGAAAATCATCAGCAGTTTATTGGTTTGGGAATTGATGACCACTCCACCGGCTGCTTTTAAAATGGTATAAAGTGAAGTGAATTTTTTCCAAGTTTCGTCGATGTTCTCCGATTGAATAACTAAACTTTCCGTTTGTGGATTTTCCTCAAATGCCTTGACTAAAACTCTGAGATGGTCTTTGGGTTCAGTGCCCTTCAATTTGATCACTATTTCGGCATTGCCGATGGGATCGTAAGTTCCCACAAATTTTAAAAGTCGCTCATTAATATAAACCTGATACATGTTTTGGGTTGCTTAGGGTTTAAAAGATTGGTTGTTTCACATGAATCCATTAGGTTTGTGGTTCATGGATGATACCGCATCAAAAGTAGCCGAATTCCTGCTTCAAATCAAAGCGATTAAATTGCAGCCTGATCAGCCGTTTACTTGGGCTTCTGGCTGGAAATCACCCATTTACTGCGACAACCGAGTGGCTCTCTCCTATCCTCGGGTAAGGACTTTCATCCGACAAGAGCTCGTAAAGTTGATTGAAAGCAAGTTCGGACGACCAGATATTATTGCTGGAGTAGCCACCGCTGCCATCGCTCCAGGGGCCTTAGTTGCCGAAGCGATGGGATTACCTTTCGTTTATATTCGTCCCAATCCAAAGGAACACGGCCGACAAAATACCATCGAAGGTGAAGTGCAGCCTAACCAATCAGCCGTAGTGATTGAAGATTTGATTTCTACTGGAGGAAGTAGTCTAAAAGCAGTAGAGGAATTAAGGAAGAATAATGTTCTAGTGAAAGGTTTAGTCTCTATTTTTACTTACGGATTTGAAAGTGCGAACGAGAATTTTAGAAAAGCTGCTTGTCCATGGTATTCATTAAGTAATTATGATGTTTTAATTAAACAAGCCATCGCTACAGGGTATGTGCGTAAAGAAGAACTTCCCTTATTGGAATCGTGGAGAAAGAAACCGGAAATTTGGAAGGCAAACGGTTAATATTTATTGAAAATATTTTAGCATTAAACACTGCAAAGAGATGACCAGAATAGAAAGTGAAAAAGTGATTGTAAATCAGAAAGCCGAAGAAATTTATAATTTCCTTGGCGACTTCAATAATATTGGAAATCTAATGCCGGAGCAGGTAGAAGGATTTACAGTAACTGGTGAAACTTGCAAATTTACCATCAAAGGGATGGCTACACTGGGACTTAAATACGAGAGCAAAACTCCTTTTACAGAGGTAGTGATGGCGAAGCATGAAAAAGCTCCTTTCGATTTAAAGCTCATCTGCAAAATTGCAGATTGTAATGATGGCACCTCTGAATTACAATTATTTTTGATGCCGATTTAAATCCATTCTTAAAAATGATGGCGGAAAAGCCGTTGGCTAATTTTTAAATTTATTGGTGCGCAAGTATCAAAGTATGCATACTGCTTAATTCAACTCTTTCTTTACTTCACAATCATTCGAGTTTGAGGATGAATACATCGCAGTCGCTTACCATCTACCTCAATAATGGCAGCTCCTTCCTTATCAACCTCAACTAAAATTCCTTTGGAAAATTCTTGATCCGATATAAACCTACTTTCCTCTCCTGCTTTATAAAGTAACTTTTGGTAATCTGAAGCGATCAAATCATATTTTCCTTTCAAAAGTAGCTGATAATCAGACCATATCTCATCAAATAGCTTAGTAATCTCCAATTCTGGATCATATCTATTATTGCTAGATATTCTCAAGGAAGTACCAGGAGTCCCGTAATTAAAATCAAAATGCAATTGATTCAAATTAATCCCTATTCCAGCAATACAAGTGCTCAGGAAACTGCCTCGAATACTGTTCTCGATGAGAATTCCAGCTACTTTTTTATCACCCATTAATATATCGTTTGGCCACTTAATCTTCACATCATCACTGACCTTAGAAGCGATATACCTTGCTGTTCCGCAGGCTATTGCCTTATTCAAGTAATATTGGTTTTCAACAGAAAAATTTGGGGGCAAAAACAATATTGAAGCGTAAAGACCGTCTCCAGGAAGACTCTGCCATGAATTTCCTCTCTGACCACGACCCTTCGTTTGCTCCAAGCTAATAACGACCGTGCCCTCATCGAGCGAATTATTATCAAACAAAGTCTGTAAATAATTGTTAGTAGAATCAACAGAAGAGAGTACGATTAAATTCATTTCGGGGTTAAAAATGAGTAATTTTGCAAAAATACTCTAATAGATCCGAATGGTAAAAAGTGCTGCTGCAAGAAATAGGAAACCTGAAGTCATTGACGACGTTTTAGTGAATGGTGTCATAAAAGGTTTACAAGATCGAAAAGCAAAAGAAATAGTAGTGATGGACCTTAGAAACATTGGCGGGGTCGTTTCTGATTTTTTCATTGTGTGTCAAGGTGATTCATCCACTCAAGTAGAAGGAATCGCAAGATCAGTAGAAGAAACAGTATTAATAGAATGCGGGGAAAATCCCGAACATATTGAAGGAGTTAAAAATGCGCTATGGGTGTTAATCGACTATATAAGCGTAGTAGTTCATATCTTCCAACCCGAACAAAGAGATTATTACGGAATTGAACGTCTTTGGGCGGATGCGGAAATAATAAGAATTACAGATAACAATTGAATCGTTAAGCGTTTACTATAGACCTTAGCACTTAAGAAGAGAACGAAAAAAAATGTCTGAGCAAAGTCAACCGGAAGAAAAGAAAAAGCCTTTCAACAGTTTCCAGAAGCAAAAACAACCACGCTTCAACTTTAATTTTTATTGGATTTATGGAATAATCCTCCTGATGTTAATTGGGATCAATTTGTTTGATTGGGGTAATCACCCCAAGGAGGCAACTTGGTCGCAGTTTTCGGCTTGGGTGAAACAAGGAGATATTGACCGCATCGTTGTGGTGAATAAGGAAATTGTTCAAGTATACATCAAGAAAACAAAGCTTGCGGATCCTGCATTTAAAGGTGTCAGCAAAAAAGCATTTGGTAATGGTGTGAATGAAGGTCCTCACTATGCATTTACCATTGGTGATGTTGGAAGTTTTAAGAAGGACTTAGATGAAGTTCAAAAAGAATTACCTCTCGACCAACACGTAAATATTGTATACAATAATAACGACAGAGGTTATTGGGATTTGTTATCATGGATTCTTCCTTTCTTTTTGTTGATTGTGATTTACATGTTTATCATTCGTAGAATGGGTAATGGCGGTGGCGGAAGTCAGATTTTCAATATTGGAAAATCAAAAGCAACGCTATTCGACAAAGACTTACATGTGAAAGTTACTTTCAATGATGTAGCAGGATTAGAAGAAGCGAAAATTGAGGTAATGGAAACAGTAGATTTCCTAAAAACTCCAAAAAAATATACTCAGCTCGGTGGAAAAATTCCTAGAGGTGCATTGCTTGTAGGTCCTCCGGGAACAGGTAAAACTCTTTTAGCAAAAGCAGTGGCTGGAGAAGCACAAGTTCCTTTCTTCTCATTATCAGGTTCCGATTTCGTGGAGATGTTTGTGGGTGTTGGTGCAAGTCGTGTACGTGATTTATTCCGTCAAGCAAAAGAAAAAGCACCCAGTATTATTTTCATTGATGAGATTGATGCTATTGGTCGTGCCCGTGGCAAACAACCTTCTTTCTCTGCTAATGATGAGCGTGAGAGTACCTTGAATCAGCTGTTGACAGAGATGGATGGATTTGGAAGTAATTCTGGTGTCATCATCTTAGCAGCAACGAACCGTGCTGATATTTTAGATAGAGCATTACTTCGTCCAGGACGATTCGATAGACAGATTTATGTGGAGCTTCCTGACTTAAATGGAAGAAAAGAAATTTTCAAAGTGCATGCGAAGCCATTGAAATTAGACAACACGGTTGACTTAGATTTCTTGGCAAAACAAACTCCAGGATTCTCTGGTGCTGACTTAGCCAATTTGTGTAATGAAGCCGCTTTGATTGCAGCTAGAAGAAACAAAACGGCCATTGGACATCAAGATTTCTTAGATGCTGTGGATCGTATTGTGGGTGGATTAGAAAAGAAAAATAAAATCATCTCCACGCATGAAAAAAATGTAATTGCTTATCATGAGTCAGGACATGCTGCGGTGAGTTGGTTATTGGAGCATACAGCACCATTAATCAAAGTTACCATCGTTCCTAGAGGAAATTCTTTGGGCGCTGCATGGTACTTACCAGAGGAAAGACAGATTACAACACGCGAACAAATTTTAGATGAAATATGTGCTGCCTTGGGTGGTCGCGCTGCAGAACAAGTGAAATTTGGAACGATCTCGACAGGTGCTTTAAGCGACTTGGAAAAAATTACCAAGCAAGCGTATGCAACAGTAACGGTATTTGGTTTAAATGATGCGTTGGGAAATATCAGTTATTATGATTCATCCGGTAACGCTGATTATAATTTCACAAAACCATATAGCGAAAAGACAGCGGAGTTAATCGATTTTGAAGTAAAGAAATTGATTGACCACGCGTATACAAAAACACTTGAGTTACTTCAAAACAATAAATCGAAGCTCGATATTTTAGCGGCGACCTTATTGGAAAAAGAAGTGATCTATAAAGAAGATTTAGAGCGTGTTTTTGGAAAAAGAACATGGGACAAAGAAGAGAACGAAAAATTAGTGAATGTTCCTGTGGAAGAAGTGATCGCTATTAAAGCTGAAGAAACACCATCTCAAGAAAATTCTCCGGCATAAGCCATCGATAACGTTGATGTGTGGACGAAAGTACCAACAGAGAGAAAGTACTCAAGAAAATTAGAGCTTCGATCTTATCGAAGACGGACAACCCATATCCTCAACTTTCTCTCGACGCACCCATCTATCACATTACTGACGAAGATCCCTTATTGATCTTCGCAGAAAAAGCAGAAGCGGCAGGTGTAAAATTTTTCTTGATCGACAGCGAACTGGAGTTCATGGAAAATTTGGTGAGTCTGGGCATGATTCACAAATGGAAAAACATCTATTGTGTGGAAGACGGCATCAGTAATTTACTGACCGAATGCGAACTTCCCCATGAATTAATTTTAGAAGGCAAATTAAATATAGATGTTGGAATAAGCACTTGCGAATGTCTAATTGCAAGAACCGGCAGCATCGTTTTCTCCTCAAAAGAACAAAGCAGAACCATTCCCGCTTACGCCCCTTTTCACGTTGTACTGGCCAAAGCAAGTCAGCTAACTGTGGATATGAAAGATGCCTTGGTATGTCTGCGACATAAATATGCGAAGATGCCATCCGCGTTAAGTATAGTGACAGGTCCTAGCAGAACAGCCGACATTGATGGTAAATTGGTGATTGGTGCACATGGTCCGCGACAATTATATTTATTCCTAATCAACGATCGCGACGATGGGGAATGAAGAAGTGGACTTCCTATTAATTTATACCAGCACCAAGCCACTTGAAATTGCCGCAGCTATTTCTTTGTTAGAAGAACACGAGATACCTGCTTACAAAATCAATAAAAAAGATTCATCGTATATATTTGGAGAAATTGAACTTTATGTATCTGCAGATCTAGTAGACAGAGCTAAACTTATTCTCACCGAAAATGATTTATTATGAGTAATCTTTGGCAAAGACTGATCACAGGATCCATTTTTACAGGTGGTGTTATTGCTTCCATTTGGTACGGTCCACTTTCATTTCAACTACTTTTTTTATTAGCAGCTCTCATTAGTTTGAATGAATTCTATACGTTAGTCTCGAACACAGAAAACCAACCCAACAAAATGATGGGATTGCTATTGGGGGCTTTCACTTATATATTTATCTCGCATGCTTCCTTTTCCATTGAACATCAAAAATTATTAGTTTTCTTGGCACCATTGAGTGTACTCATTTTCATAGCGGAATTATATCGTAAAAAGAAACATCCGTTTGGGAACATTGGATATACCTTACTCGGAAATTTGTATGTCATTATTCCTTTTGCGTTGTTAAGTTCCATTTCGGTTCAAGGTGGTGAATATGACCGAGGAATTCTTCTGGGATACTTTTTCTTGGTATGGAGTAGTGATTCCTTTGCTTATGTATTTGGAAATTTGATGGGCAAACACCGACTCTTTGAGCGCATTTCTCCAAAAAAATCGTGGGAAGGAGTCATTGGAGGAGGGTTGAGTACGTTAGGAATTGCCTATTTACTGAGTCTTTACCAAAATCAAATTGATCTCATTTCATGGTTGATCATTGCTTTCATCATTGTGGTTACAGGTATTTTAGGCGACCTCTGCGAATCCCTTTTAAAGCGCAGTTTAGGAGTGAAAGACTCTGGAAATATACTGCCAGGACATGGAGGATTGCTCGATCGTTTTGATGCTTTATTCCTGAGTGTCCCCTTTGTTTGGGCCTACCTCTCCTACTTCGTTAACAAGTAGATGGGAAAAACTTATTATTCAAGCTAACTTTTATACTGTATTCCCGTATAAATTCGTTAGCTATAGTAAGTAATGAATCTTCACAAATTAGCTTCGCGGATTTTATTTAGTTTTCCAGTACAACTGGTCATCATGCATTTTAAAAAAAATCAGATGATGATCTTGTATTGGCTCTTGCTATTTGGTTTTGTTACGCAATCGCTCGCCTCACGTTTTGGAATTCCCTACCTCTTCCTCGATCCAGAATACATGGGCTTAGTTGGAAAACGATCTTTCTTCATCATGGGATTAAGTACGGGTGCGTTCATCATGGCATTTAATATTTCTAGTTTCATCTTAAACAGTTTTCGATTCCCCTTTCTCGCGACATTATCGAAAACGTTTGTAAAATATTGTCATAACAATTTTATTATTCCAGGAAGCTTCGTGTTGGTGTATTGCATCTGCATCGCTCGCTTCCAATTGAATTATCAATTGCTACCTGTTAGTACAGTTGCGATTCAAATTTCCATGTTCTTACTCGGAATTCTCATTGTCTTTTTGGCTACATTGAGGTATTTCATGGTGACCAATAAAGACATCTACAAACTGTTTGGCGTTGAAAACGCCGATACCAGTACAAAAATTTTAAAACCATTAATTGGTGTTCAGAGAAAAAATAGCTGGAGAGTCGACACCTACCTCACCTTTCCCGTTAAATTAAAATTAGTACGTGATGTTCGACATTACAAACGCTATATGCTCGAACGAGTATTTCGTCAGAATCATGTGAATGCAGCCGTAATTGAAATTATCGTTTTTATTATCTTTATTCTACTCGGGTTATTTCGCGACTATTCCATTTTTAGAATTCCAGCAGGAGCAAGTATTTTATTATTGATCACTATGTTTTTAATGTTGAGTGGTGTCTTTAGATATTGGCTACGATCATGGGCTAATTCAGCGCTCATCATTCTCTTTCTTGTCATCAACTTCTTCTCACAATTTGAAGTGTTGAATCCAAGGAATAAAGCCTACGGTCTAGATTACACTAAAAAATTAGTTTCTTATAACCGAGAGTCATTGGAAGAACAAGTGAATGACAGTCTATTGGCACACGACCTAAAAAACACAAAAGAGATTCTCGACAAGTGGAAGCTACGCTGGACAGAACAAGGCGTTGAAAAACCAAAGTTAGTTTTATTAAATGTAAGCGGTGGCGGACTTCGTTCCTGCGTTTTCAGCTTTCGTACATTGCAGATGATCGATAGCGTTTACCAAGGAAATTTAATGCACCACACTGCTTTTGCAACTGGATCTTCGGGAGGGATGATTAGTTTATGTTACTACCGCGAGCTTTTCTTAAATCACTATGATACTTTGATGAAAGCCGATGATAATATTCAAAACCGCTTTTTGCAAAACATAGGTAAGGATATGCTCAACTCGATGATCTTTAGTGCGACGGTAGCTGATATCTTTTTAAATAATCAACAGTTTACCGATGGGCAATATCATTATGTAAAAGACCGGGCTTGGGCTTGGGAAGGCCAGTTGAATGAAAACACAAAAGGAATTCTCGACAAACGCCTGCGTGATTATGAGAAGCCAGAAAAAGAAGCTCGCATCCCGATGGTGGTGATTAGTCCAACGATAATCAATGATGGAAGAGCATTACACATAGCAGCGCAACCTGTCAGTTATTTGTTGCAAGAAAACGGTTCTTTCAAAAGTGGAATTCAACCCGTTGCCAACGGTGTGGAGTTTAGTCGATTTTTTAAAGATCAAAATGCCGAAAATATAAGGTTGACGAGTGCGCTTCGCATGAACTCCGCCTTTCCGTATGTGATGCCGGCAGTTTCTTTACCCAGTGAACCCGCTATTGAAGTGATGGATGCTGGCATACGTGATAATTATGGTGTGATGAATTCCATTCAATTTTTATTTTCTTTTAAAGATTGGATTGACGCAAACACATCAGGCGTTGTATTCTTACAAATCAGAGATACACACAAACATTTAAAAGTAGAAAACAACAGTGTTAAAACGATTGTCGAAAAGTTGATGGCACCCATGAGAAACGTCTCTGGTAATTTCATCATCATGCAAGATTATAATTTCGATCGTTATTTACAATATGCAAAAGACATTGTGAATGTGCCAATGGATGTAGTCATTTTTCAAATGCCTGAGACGGAAGATCGTGTTTCACTCAGCTGGCATCTTACCGAGAAAGAAAAACATTTTTTACGGGATGCTGCTTTGAATTCCGAGAACAAGAAGATGCTCGACAAACTCATTCAATTGATGCCGCCTGTGGTTAGTAAGCCGCAAGCTTTAGCAGGGCCTCTTCAAAACGCTTCTTCGGCAAATAATTCCACTCTAAAGCACTAGACATTGGTACGGGTGTATCCAATGCACCAATACGTACGGGTGCTGCATCCAACACTGCAAAACAAGTTTCGGATATGCGTGACGTTATCTCCGCTCCTATTCCGCCGGTGATGGAATCTTCGTGCATCACCAATACTTTTGAATTTTTCTTCACCGATTTCAAAACTGTTTCTTCATCCCAAGGTAACAACGTTCTCAAATCAATTAAATCTGCTGATATTTCTGGATGCTGATCTAGTATTTCCATCGCCCAATGCACGCCGAGACCGTAAGTAACGATGGTTAAATCGTCGCCTTTACGAATTAAGTTGGCCTTGCCAATTTCAGTAGTGTAATAATCATCGGGAATGTTCGCTGTAATACTTCTATAAAGTGCTTTATGCTCGAAGTACATCACAGGATTTGGATCTTCAATAGCTGAAGCCATGAGACCTTTCGCATCTTCAGGAAATGCGGGATAAACAATTTTTAATCCGGGAACATGGAAGAACCAAGCTTCGGTCGACTGACTATGAAAAGGTCCTGCTCCCACTCCTGCACCGGTTGGCATACGCACCACAACATCGGCAGCTTGTCCCCAACGATAATGTGTTTTCGCTAAATTATTTACAATCTGATTAAATCCGCACGTCACAAAATCCGAAAATTGCATTTCGATAATCGATTTACAACCGTTAATACTCAACCCGAGTCCTGCACCCAAAATCGCCGATTCACACAATGGAGTATTACGTACTCTCATCTTTCCAAACTGCTCTACAAAGCCAGCAGTAGCTTTAAATGCACCACCGTACTCTGCAATATCCTGACCCATGATCACTAAATTAGGATGACGCTCCATCCCTTGCTTCATCCCATCTGAAATAGCATCCAAAAATCTTTTCTCCGATTTATTTTCTGATGTTGCAAGAATGGGTTTTGCATCATAAGGCGCAAAACGATCATTCAATTCACGAGCGTCATCGGGTTCAATTTCTTTTTCTGCGAATGCGATGGATAATCCTTTTTCAATTTCTTCTTTGATGCCTGCTCGAATACGATCCACAAAATCAGTATCAATCACTCCTTCGTTCAATAAATATTCTTCATAGTTTTTGATGGGATCTTTCTTTCCCCACATTTCAAAAAGTTCTTGCGGAACATATTTGGTACCGGAAGCTTCTTCATGTCCACGCATTCGAAATGTCATACACTCCAAAATAATCGGGCGCGGACGCTCGCGCATCGATGCTGCCAATTCATTCACGGTGTTGTACACTTCTAAAATATTATTTCCATCTACTTGCACACCTTCAATTCCGTAACCGATGGCTTTATCAATAAATTGTTTGCAACGAAACTGTTCGAACTGGGCGTACTGAGACCGTGTAACCATTATTTTCAATCACAAAAATTACAGGCAGATCCCATACAGCAGCCACATTGATACTCTCATGAAAATCGCCTTCACTCGATGCTCCGTCGCCGGTGAACACTGCGGTAACATGAGGATTCTTCTTCAACAAATTTCCCAAGGCAACTCCATCGGCAACGCCCATCTGCGGACCCAAATGCGAAATCATTCCCACAATATGAAATTCTTGTGTTCCCATGTGGAACGAACGATCTCGCCCTTTTGTGAATCCACCGGCTTACCTGTGAATTGCGAAAACAAACGATTCAACGGAATTCCGCGAACGGTAAACACACCCAAATTTCGGTGCATGGGTAAAATATATTCTTCGCGGTGAAGCGCCATGGCTAACCCTACAGAAATCGCTTCTTGTCCGATGCCACTAAACCATTTTGCCAATTTCCCTTGACGCAGCAAAACGAGCATTTTTTCCTCAATCATGCGAGGTTTTAAGAGGGCTTTATATAAATCGATAAGTACTTCATCCGATAGATTCTCGCGACGGAAGTGAAGTGAATGTTCGGTCATTAACATGCTATAAATATTGATGCAAATGTAGGCTTTTTGACCTTGAAAGCCTTACTTTTGCGCTATGCAAGAGGTTTTTGTAATTGTCTTAGTCTTAGTAGCCTGTGTATTTCTTTTTAGAAAGATAAGGGGATCGGTTAGCGATGATAATAAGGGTGGATGTGATGGATGCTGAATTCTTAATTCAGAATGAAGAATTAAGAATTCAGAATTTCCCCCCCTTTGAAAAGGTGTCACGAGGCTTCGCCCTACAGCTGGAACGGGACCCAGAAGTCAAAGTGAAACGACGTACTTCTGGGGAGTGGAAATACTTCAAGGGTGAATTGTGAATGGACATTGGTGATAAGTTAATTACTAAATGCAAAAAAAACTATGACAACTATAGAAAAGCAAAATGAACTCCATGACAAAATTTTGAAGGGTCTTGAAATATCGTATGAAAGATTGATTGCCTAAAAAAAATATAAAAACTCCGTGCTTGTTGTTATGAGAGACAACAAAATAGTAAAAATTAAACCAGAAGATTTATAGCCTAACGTTTTTTTCGCAGTGAAAGATCACTGCAATTAAGCACAATATTGACGCGTACCCTATTACCAAAATATATGGCGACAGAATTATCATTCACCACTTCACAAATTTTCCTGTAAGCACTTCCTTCTCCGTACTTAGTCTCACGATGTACAACCCACCAGGTTGAGAGGAAAAAGAACTACTTATTGTGAAATAACTCCCATCGGTTTCAGATGAAATTCGCTCAATTAGCTGACCGCTGATATTATAAAACTCTAAAGTTGCATTTCTTCCTTGGAGCCTTTCTGCATTCACAAAAACTGTTTGCCATGTTTTGTCATAGTACAATTTAAGTTTATTTAATTGAGGAACTATATCATTTAATCCGACTGCTGTTAATGTATCGCATGGACTACCGTGTAAAGTATCCAATTCGTAATTTGGATTGTTAGGAAGGCCATAATACGCTTTATGACCACCAAGGTAGAAACTGAATGGCTGGTAGTCACATGATGGATAAATGCTGTCAGGTTGATTAATAACAGACAATGTAGTATTTGTCAAATTAGTAGTTCCATTACAATAGAGATAATCAAAACAAGTATCGTTATCAACATATTTGATACTGAAATAGATTTTTCCATCTGGTCCTAATTTGAGTGCGCCACCCCTATCGGGGTCAACATATGTAGCCATTACTTGTGCTCCAGAAATAAATGTTGCAGGATCAAGATCAAATTGCATTAAATAAGTAGTATTTTGCAAAGGGCCTTGCATATTTCGAACTGCATAGAATCTAGATTCATCAGGTGATATTTCAAAATCCCAATATCCTGTAATTGGACCGTTTGGACTAGAATAAACAATTCTATTAGACAGGATTCCTGTACAACGATTAAAATTGTATCGTTCTACAGCACCTACCTGACAAGCATTATACAAATGATTACCCTGTTTGTTGAACTTTAAGCGATATGCACTTGCATTAGTAACGTTCGCACCAATGTATTGCGTTGGCATTGCGGTTACTCCATTTGGATCAATTAAATAAGCAGTAATATCCTTTGTTGGTACATTTTTCCAACTGCGAATTAACACCCACCAATCTCTACCATTACCATGTCTCACAACAGCAACACAATCTGTAATAGTATCATTGCGAAGCTGAACGTTTTTTTGAATTACTTTGCCAAGTCCACCATTATAACTCATATCAACAACCGAATAGTAAAATCCATGATAAGATGTAACTCCGGCTGTAAAAACATAAAAAAGATTACTATTGCCGGGATCTGGGACTATTGCCATTTCCTGATACCAAAGAACCCCAATGAGAGTATCTCCATTTTCCATGGTTGAATGATTCTTGTTAACGACGGTTCCAAATTTTACAGGACCAAAAGGATTCAACCATTCAATCCAATTAGGCGAACCAGTATAAAACAATAAATCTCCTGCACTATCGCAAATACTGGCACAAGTACCTCTTACGCGAAGAATACTATTTGCAGACTGCGGGCTTGTCAAATTTTTAAAGTCAATCCCGGCACTATCTCCAAATGCCCAATAACGGTCAGTGAATTGAGCGGAAAGGGATGTTGTCGTTAATATGAAAATAAATAATATTCGAAGCATAGAGACGGGTTGGTTCTGTAAATATAATGGTTTCGTGCGAAAAGTATTTTAAGAAGTGTTTTAGGCACCTGTTTTAAGCGAGATTTAGTTCGGAAGTATTGCGTATAAATGCTAATTGAATTTAAATAAAGAGAAACAAGTCGTAGAGAGTTGGATAGCCAAAAGACAACTTGTAACGTCGCCATTTATGGCGACGTATAGGGAACCCAATTACTTAATAAGCCGACATTCGATAAAATTGGATGATATCCAATTTTATCGAATGTCGGCTCAGTGTAAAGGAGGTATCTCATAAGCTCGCCATAAATGGCGAGCTTATACTATTTCCAAGGATAAACTACGCATTTACTATAAATGGTAAATAATTTACTTCCTTACCATTTCCTTCTTTGTCGATTTCACATCTGCATCCCTTCCATTCCCATTCATCACAATTGCATTTTTAACTTTTTGTGAGGTAAGGGCTACTTCCAATACTTCCGACATATTTTCTACGTAATGGAAGGTGAGGTCTTTCAAGTAATCTTTCTTGATATCTAAAATATCTTTTTCGTTGTCGACACAAAGAATGATTTCTTTGATTCCGGCGCGTTTTGCTGCAAGTATTTTTTCTTTGATGCCACCAACGGGTAATACTTTTCCGCGTAAGGTGATTTCGCCCGTCATTGCTAATTTATTTTTTACTCGGCGTTGTGTAAACAATGAGGCTAATGAAGTGAGCATGGTGATTCCAGCCGACGGACCATCTTTCGGAATGGCGCCTTCTGGAACGTGCATATGAATATCCCATTCATCAAAGTAACTTGACTTAATTCCGAATTCTTCGGCGTGCGCTTTTAAATAAGCCAATGCAATCACTGCTGATTCTTTCATCACATCTCCTAAGTTCCCGGTAAGCGCTAACTTGCCACTTCCCTTGCTGATGGATGATTCGATGAATAATACACTTCCTCCATTTGGACTCCATCCTAAGCCGGTAACGACTCCAGCGGTTTCATTATTGATTAATTTATCGAGAATAAAACGTGGTGCGCCCAATGCTTTTCGTACATGCGTCTCCGTTACTTTGGAGGGTGCATTTTCATCCATAGCTACCATCTTGGCAATGGAACGAACTACGGATGCAATGCATTTTTCAAGTGTACGTACTCCACTCTCCCAAGTATACTGCTCAATAATTAATTTCAACATGGGTTGCGGAATGGTTAATTGTCCATCCTTTAATCCATGTGCTTCGAGTTGTTTTGTTACTAAATGTTTTTGTGCAATATGCACTTTCTCCTCGATGGTATAGCCGCTGATATTGATGATCTCTAATCGATCTAACAATGCAGGCTGAATCGAATTCATCGAATTGGCTGTAGCGATGAATAATACTTTACTTAAGTCGTATTCAATCTCCACGTAGTTATCATAGAACGTTGTGTTTTGTTCAGGATCCAACACCTCCAACAATGCAGAGGAAGGATCGCCGTGAAAATCGTTTGTTAACTTGTCTATCTCATCTAAAATAAAAACGGGATTGTTTGATTTCGCTTTCTTCAAATTTTGAATGATGCGTCCGGGCATAGCGCCGATATACGTTTTACGATGGCCGCGAATTTCCGCTTCATCACGCATTCCACCCAAGGACATGCGCACATATTTTCTTCCCAAGGCTTCGGCCACCGATTTTCCCAAGGACGTTTTTCCAACTCCAGGAGGACCAACCAAACACATGATGGGCGACTTCATATCTTTCTTCAACTTGATCACCGCTAAATATTCGAGAATACGATTCTTTACTTTTTCTAAACCGTAATGATCGCGATTTAATATTTTCTCTGCGCGTTTTAAGTCGTAAACATCCGTGGTATGTTCCTCCCATGGAAGCTCGAGTAATAACTCGAGGTAATTCATCGTCACCGAATATTCGGCAGCGGCGGGATTGATACGATTCAATCGATCCATCTCCTTATTAAAAACTTCTTCCACCGACTTATTCCATTTCTTCAACTTCGCACGTTCGCGCATCTCCGAAATTTCTTTGTCGGGGGTATTTCCGCCTAGCTCTTCCTGAATTGTTTTTAACTGTTGATTTAAAAAATATTCGCGTTGTTGCTTATCAAGATCTGTTTTTACTTTGCTCTGAATTTGATTTTTCAACTCCAGCATTTGCAATTCCTTGGTAAGATGCTCGAGTACACGTGTAGCACGATCTTTCAAATCGTTCATCTCTAAAAGCATTTGCTTCTTTTCCACATCAGCATTCATGTTGGAAGAAATGAAGTTGATGAGGAATGACGGACTCTCAATATTGCGAATTGCAAAACTTGCTTCCGATGGAATGTTTGGCGATTGCTCAATGATCGCCATGGAGATATCTTTCAATGAATCAACAATGGCATTAAACTCTTCATCTTTCTGAATATTGGGTACATCAGAAAAAGCTTCCACTTTTGCTTTCAAATAGGGTTCATCTTGTACGATATCGCCAATTTTAAAACGACGTTTTCCTTGAATGATCACGGTCGTATTTCCATCAGGCATACGCAACATGCGCAAAATTTGTGCGATGGTTCCGATGTTATTTAAATCCGACAACTTCGGATCTTCGATGCTCACATCTTTTTGCGATACCACACCAATGATGCGATCACTAGCATAAGCATCTTTAATGAGTTTGATGGATTTATCGCGACCTACTGTAATTGGAATTACAACACCAGGAAAGAGTACGGTATTTCTTAAAGGCAGCACCGAAACAATTTCCGGCATCTGCTCATTATTCATCTGTTCTTCGTCCTCATTGGTCAACAGAGGTATCAATTCAGGCTCATCGTCGCTGATGGGCATCTGACCAATAGGCAGTTCATTATTATCGAATTGTGATTTCATTTTGTAAATTTATGTCAGTTTGGCAGTATTAAGGGAAAATTAGCAAAATCCACCCTATTTCAATCATTATGCCAATGGGAATTCATGTTTCTTTTTACTCGAATTTCTTTTAAAGATGGTAGATTACTGTCAGGAAGTCTATCCACTTGAATAATCTACTTTCAAACCATACTTCCAACTAAAGAAAAAAAATTAATCTTCAGCAGTTGGATGTAATTGCATCAAATACAAATGACTCAAAATATTTTTATCCGCATCTGTCATGACTATATTTCTACGCATCATCACTTTTTCTGCCAATTGTATCGCCTTATCAATCACAAACATTTCTGAAGCATGATCGGAGCCCCAACTGAAAGAGGGTACCATCTTAGGAGGAAATCCAGCACCAAAAATATTTGCAGAAACACCAATGACTGTACCCGTATTAAACATGGTATTGATGCTGCATTTACTGTGATCGCCCATAAACAATCCACAAAATTGCAATCCAGTTCCTTTGAAATCGTTAGCTACATAATTCCAAACTTTTACTTCCGAATAATTATTCTTCAAATTTGAATTATTCGAATCGGCGCCAATATTACACCATTCTCCGATCACCGAATTTCCTAAGAATCCATCGTGTGCTTTATTGCTATTTCCATACACCACCGAATTACTGATCTCTCCTCCCACTTTGGATCCCGGACCAATGGTAGTGGCACCATACACCTTTGTGCCCATCTTCAACACACCTTGCTCACCTAATGAAAACGGTCCGCGCACCATACTGCCTTCCATAATTTCTGCATCTTTTCCGATGTAGATGGGTCCGGTGGAAGCATTTAAGATGGCGCATTCCACTTTAGCACCAGGCTCTAAAAATATATCGGAAGGTTGAAAAGTTTGATTGCTACCCGAGATCACTGCCGACTTCCTTCCCTTGGTAAGCAAGATAAAATCGGATCGGATGGCTGCGTCATTCAATGTAAACAAATCCCACGGATGCTGAATCAAATTCAATTCACCGGTATATTCTATGGTTTCAAAATTCTTAAACACTTTTAGACTTTCCATGCCCACCAATTGATCGCGATGCACACCGGCAGCAATCACACGATCCTTATACAAAATTTGTTGTCCAACTTTCAACGACTGCACCATTCTCAAAATTCCATCATCGGGAAGCAATGCTCCATTGATTACCAAACATTCGGTTCCACTGGCTAATGGATATCGGCCAGAAAGATAAAATTGAGTTAACGATCCCGAAGTTCCTTTGGGAATACCCAACAGCAATTCCCATTTACTTCTTGTGGTTAAAATTCCACAGCGCAAGTCACCCACAGGTCGAGTAAAAACAAAGGGTAATAAATGATCACGGTACTGATCGTCAGCGAGTATTAGTTGCATAGTCTATCCAATTATGCAGTGAAAATAATATATAAAAAGCAATAATCGAATAAATTAATCTAAAATAATACCTCGTATGTTTGTCGCCAGGCTTCGATATTAGATTAAAATTTAATTAATGAGTACTTATATCTCGAAATGAAAACAGATTACAGCCACATTAAAGATATAGCCTCTCCCCTCGCGAAGCATCGCGACCCTCTCCAGGGGAGAGGGGCTATTGTGAATTAAAAATTCTCAAGTGCAATTGAGTTCCATTTAATCTCTAGTAATTTATTGGTATACACCCTAAAAAATAATAAGCTTCAAAAGGTTCTCCATTCAAAATAAAAATCACATAAAATAAAATGAAAAGGACAGATAAGTGGCCAACAACGACCACAATTCAGTTGAATTTATGATCTTCGCAACCATGTTATTTAATATTAAAAACAGGCTTTTTTTCATGATTCTTATGCTGATGTGTTCGAGTCACTTGAAAGCCGATTATGTGTGGACCCAAAACTGCCTCAAGGGGTACGAAGCGGTGATTGCCCTTGATTTTGAAGCCGCCGACAATTACATCTTAAAAGAAAAAAGAGAACATCCTGAAAATTTATTATGTCTTTATATTGAAAGTCAGATGGATTTAATAAAATCGTTTGTGGATGAAGATGAAGTAGCCTTAGATGGAATTAAGTTACGCAACGAGCAACGAATTGAAATTTTAAAGAAGCACAAAGGAAAATCGCCTTACCAACGGTTATGCATAGCCGAAATGTATATTCAGCTAGCCATCGCAAGAGCAAGAAAAGAAGAGTTTTTTGGTGCTGCCTACGATATTCGCAAAGCTTTTAAGTTATTGGAAGATAATCAAAAGACTTACCCCAATTTTTCGCCCAACTTACGAGGATTAGGTATCATCCATGCTGCCATTGGAACCATCCCGAAAAACTATCAATGGGTTGTAAATCTCATTGGATTAAACGGAACTGTGCAACAAGGATTAAGTGAATTAAAAAAACTCTTAGCATCGACCTATAAACAAGAAGAATATGCTTACATGCGCGATGAAACCATTATGGTTCTAACATTCCTCGAGCTAAATTTAGGAAAAGACAAAGACAATGAACTCATTCGAAAAAGATTTTATCCAGTAAAAGATATAGAGCACAAACCTTTGCTTCTCTTTTCTAAAAGCATCTTTCATTTTGCTTCAGCGGAGAATGATAGTGTGATCAAATTATTATCAGAAAGCAGAAAAGTGGTTAAGAAACAACCGTTACACTACCTTCATTTCATGGAAGGGAATGCACGTTTATACAATATGGACTTTAGCGCCGAAGCCCTTTTTAATACCTACTTACAGTCGTACAAAGGCAGTACTTATGTGATGTCGGCCCGACAAAAAATTGCTTGGATCCATCTACTACAAGGAGACGAAAACTGGATACAAAAACTCATTGCTCGTTGCACACCTCATCGCAAGACCGAAGAACTAACGGACGAAGACAAAGCAGCTATTAAGGAAGCAACTACCAAAGAATCACCACACCTTTACTCCTAAAAGCCCGACTTCTTTTTGATGGTGGTTACTATTCTAGAGCGCTAAACGAGCTTGCCGGAAAATCGTTAAACCATTTTCAAGGCATCAAACCACAGCTGGAATACATATCGTCTCGCACGCATCTTCGACAAGATGAAAAGAAATGATAAAGCAAAACAGCTTTATGAAACAACCTACAAAAACGGACTCAATCAAAAGTTTTACTTCTCAGCCAGCGCAGCATTACACCTAGCCCAACTCTTCGAAAACGAAGGCAACAAAGAAAAAGCGGAAGAATTCTACAAAAAAACACTTGCGCTCCGAGATCACGATTATCAAAATAGCATCGACCAAAAAGCGAAGGCCGGACTTGGTAGATTGGAATCGAAATAATTGGCGGATTTTTAAACGCAGCGTTCGCGGCGAAAACGTTGCGTCCGCAGCGTTTAAAGTGAAATAACATTAAAGCTAAATCTAAAAAATGGAATTCATCTCCCCGAAATACTCCACTACTGCGAGTCGCATACCAATCCTGAGTCTGAATTACTGCAACAACTCAATCGCGATACTTACGCAAAAGTATTAAATCCACGCATGCTGAGTGGGCATTTACAAGGTCGTTTTTTGGCAATGATGAGTCAGATGCTTCGACCAACAAACATTTTAGAAATTGGAACCTACACGGGATATTCTGCTCTGTGTTTATGTGAAGGATTGGCTGAAAATGGTAAACTCATCACCATTGATATCAATGACGAACTCGAATCATTTTCATCCAGCTTCTTTAAAAAAAGCAAGTACGAAAAAAATATAGAAGCACGAGTTGGGGATGCTTTGCAAATTATTCCAACTCTTAATTTCGAATTCGATTTAGTATTTATCGACGCCGACAAACCCTCATACAGCAAATATTTTGACTTAGTCATCGACAAAATGAGAAGTGGTGGAATTATCATTGCCGATAATGTACTGTGGAGTGGTCACATTTTAAAACCTGAAGCAGATCAAGATTTTGATACGAAATGTTTACACCAATTTAATGAAAAAGTAAAAAGTGATCCACGAGTTACGGTTACGATGTTGCCGTTGCGGGATGGAGTTAGTTTGATCCGAAAGACCTAAATCGAATTAGAACTATACTTTTTTATGCCGCAGATTTTTTAAGATTTATTATGATTTTTTATGATTAATTCAATTTTGAACACAGATGACACAGATAAATCGGATTATCACGGATTTTTTTCGCTGCTGCCGTTGCGTTAACGTTGCGACCGTTGCGTTTAAACTTCCCTACTAAACGTTAATTTATTACCTTCGTCAATACCTATGCAAGAGGACAATATTTCAAAGAAAAAACCCAACTACCCCATCAACTCCGAGCTACGCAAGTATTTAAAAGGATATGGACGTAAGTTTTCGGCCGATATGGAGTACAATGATTTATTGCGATTTACAAGTTCCTTTCCTTATTATGATAAAAAAGGAAAAGATACGTTATGGGAGACGGTTTATTTTTCACCTTCCGAAAATACTGCTTTAAATTCTGCACTTACTGGAATGTATGCACAATTAAAAACAGGAGGAGATTTGTCGGTCATAGAACACCTTTTTGCCGAACGAATCGACTACTGTACTTTTGGAAACTCCCAACCTTTTCGAGTTCGCATTGTAAATACATTGAATGATAACTTTGATTATTTCTATATCAAGAAGGCGGATGCTTCGCGTATTTACGGACTTGAACTAGAGCATATTTTATCTCCCAATCGAATCAGTTATTTGGTAAGTGGAAATACACTGATTGAAGAGCATATTGCTGGAATTCCGGGTGATCTTTTTATTAAAGATCAGATGAAGAAAAAAGAGATCAATACTATTCGGATCGCAAAAGAGTTTGTTAAGTTCAACGAACGCTGCTTTCTTCGTTTGTTGGGCGATATGCGTTCTTATAACTTCGTAATTGACATGACTCCCGATTTTGAAGAGACGCATTATCGAATAAGAGCCATCGACTTTGATCAACAAAGTTTTGAAGGAAAGAAAACCTTGTACATGCCACAATTCTTCAAAGAAAACAATGCTTATGTTGAATTAGCCATGCAGTTGATGACTCCAGAAACGATGCGTCAATATCAAATTGAAGAACGCACATTGATTGCAAAACGCATTAAAGCGGGAAAAAGGATGTTGAAAGACCTGCTCGATTGCATGAGTCATGATACCATCAGTACCGTTGAAAAAAAGAATCAACTCAAGGAAGAACTCAGTGCGCATTATAAAAATCCAGCCTATCTAAAATGTAAAAACATGGGCGAAATTGTAAAATTGAGTCTAAAAGAAATGCTCCGACATAATAAAGTACATACTACGAATAGCCACAGTAAATGATCTTTATACATCATATTAATCGATTCGTTACCTTTGATGGAATGATTTTCACAGATCATTAAATTAAGTAGAAGCAAATCCTCCATAAAAAGAAAAAGCAAGTACCGTTAAACCATCTTTCAAAAAGCACATCTCAACACAACAAATCATAAAAAACAATAATAGCCATGAAAAATTAATTTGCATCCTCATTGCCTTTGCTACATTATCTGTATCACTTCCAGCACAGGCACAGCAAGAAAGAAAAGCTCCTCCAACTATCGAGCAACGTGCCGAACGCAGAGCTACCCATCTCAAGAACCAATTAGTTTTATCAGAAGAACAGTACAGCCAAGTTAAAGAAGCAGCCCTTAAAATTGAAAAGGAAAGAAGTACAAAAGATACAAAGAAAAAAGCGGGTGATGATTTTGAAGCTGCACTGAAGGGCATTTTAAATTCAGAGCAAATGGAGAAATACATTGCGATAAAAGAAGAGCGTAAAGAGAAAGTGAAAGCAAAAATGGAAGAGAGAAGAAATGAAGAGAAGACGAAGAGTGAAGGAGCGGTGGAGGATAAGAAAGAATAATTTGAAAATTTTTTAATTTGAAAATTTGAAAATGTGTTACTAATCATTTCTATTTCAAAATAATAATTCAACAAACCATAAAAAAACCGATCTACTATGATGTACGATCGGTTTTTTATTTATCTTAATTAATCATAATAAATCATAAAAAATCTGCGGCCAAAAAAAATATTAATTAACCAAAAAGCAATATGAATTACACGAATCCTTCCATTTCCCGCATCTTTTCTCCCACTGCATGCGGCAACGTTCTTTTCTTCGGGACTCATGGATTCAAGTTTGCTTCGCATATTTTCGGACCACGCGCCTTTCCATTTGTTTTTGAAATGTCCGCCACCACTAAATAAAATTTTAGATAAAAGTAAAAGCCCTAACGCTTGCCAAATGCTGATAAACGGCAGATTAAAAAGTTCGGGCATCAGATGATTCCACAGAAATTGAACTAAGAATCCAACTACGGCTACAAGAAGAGCAACGCCCAGAATTATTTTAAGTACACCTTTCATTTTCATAATTCTTATCTTTTATTTTGTTCAATGGAATCATCAAATAGTTCTTTGTACAGCGAAGTAAGTCGTTTTCTTAAAAACTTCACCGCATAATGCTTCCTCGATAATAAAGTATTTATTGGAACACCAATATCGTCAGAAATTTCTTTGAAACTTTCTTGTTCTAATTCGTGTCGAACAAAAACTTCTCTTTGCTCTGCAGGAAGTTCAGCCAAAGCTTTTAATAAGGCTTCGCGAATAAGTTCATTGTCGGTGGATAAAAATCCGGGATCTTCACCGGCACCCAGCAATTCTTCGATGAAGGACGAATTTTCGCCTTCGTCATTATAGCCTTTGTATAAATCATCATACAAAACGGGTTTATGCTTTCTATAGCGGTCGGTGATTTTGTTGCGCGCCACCCGAAAAAGCCAGGCAGCCATTTGTTCTACAGGTTGTAAAACGCGATACGTAGAAGTCAGTTCAAAGAAAACATCTTGTAGAATATCTTCGGCATCGGCACTTTCTTTAACCCGCGATCGGATGAAATCAAACAAGCGCTTACGATACTGTTGCACCGCATGCTGGATGGTTTCGTCCTGTTGGGTCATAGGTATTGAATGAGATGGATAAGTTGACATTGCAAGGGTAATGACGATTTGTCATTAATCCTATTGTATAAAAATTTTAATTGTTTACTGAAACGTAAAATTAGGCCGATGGAGGGTAATATTGCTTAAATTTGTGCGATTTCCAGTAAAACCCGAATACCTATTAAAATTATGGCGCAGGAAGAACTTAAAATGCCCAAAATGGGCGAAAGTGTACACGAAGCAACTATCATACGTTGGCTGAAGAATGAAGGTGAAATGGTGGAAGCCGATGAAACCTTGTTAGAAATTGCTACCGATAAGGTTGATTCTGAGGTACCTTCCACTTCGGCAGGAATTCTTGTGAAGAAACTTTTTAATGATGGAGATGTGGTTCAAGTGGGAACTGTGATCGCCATTATTTCGACCGATGGATCTGCTCCAAGCCCAAGTTCGAATGGATCTGCAAAAGTAGAAAGTCCGGCACCAGCGCCAGTCGCTGCTCCGGTAATGGCCGCTGCTCCGGTAGTGGCTGCTGCTCCTGCTCCCGTGGCAACAACGATACAAAGCAATGGAGTTCGATTTTATTCTCCTTTAGTAAGAACTATTGCAAGCACCGAAGGAATTTCCCAAGGTGAATTAGATACTATTCCAGGCACCGGTGCCGAAGGAAGAGTCACGAAGAATGATATTTTAGGTTTTGTTGATCTGAAGAAAAAAGGTGGCGCTCCTGCTCCAATGCCTGTTGCTGCTCCAGTTGCTGCACCGGCTACGGTTAGCGCTGCTCCAGCTCCTACCAACGGACAAAAGCCAAGCACTTCTCTCTCTGGAGATGTGGAAATTGTGGAGATGGATCGCATGCGTAAATTAATCGCCGATCACATGGTGATGAGTAAGCACACCTCACCACACGTTACATCGTATGTAGAAGCGGACGTGACCAATTTGGTGATGTGGAGAGAGCGCATCAAGAAATCTTTTGAGAAAAGAGAAAACGAAAAAATTACCTACACACCGATTTTCATTGAAGCCATCGCAAAAGCCATAAAGGATTTTCCAATGATTAATGTTAGCGTGGAAGGCACGAAAATTATTATCAAGAAAAACATCAACATTGGAATGGCTACGGCACTTCCAAGCGGAAATTTGATTGTTCCGGTAATTAAAAATGCCGATCGCCTCAATTTGATAGGAATAACCAAGGCGGTGAACGATTTAGCAAACAGAGCTCGTCAAAATAAGCTTCAACCAGATGAAATTCAAGGCGGTACGTACACTTTAACCAACGTAGGAAGCTTTGGAAACGTGATGGGAACGCCCATTATTAACCAACCTCAAGTAGCCATCATGGCCGTTGGAGCAATTAAAAAGAAGCCAGCTGTGATAGAGACTCCGCAAGGAGATGCTATTGGGATCAGACACATGATGTTCCTGAGTATGAGCTATGACCATAGGGTGGTAGATGGTAGTTTAGGGGGCTCATTTATCCGTCGTGTTGCTGATTATTTAGAGCAATTTGACCTAAATCGTGAAATCTGATCAGATTATTTTTGTTTTGGGCTTGCCTATTTAAAATATTACGCTAATTTTGCGCTCCGTTTCGTAAGAAACACCCCCTATGGCCCGTTCGTCTAGGGGTCTAGGACATCTCCCTTTCACGGAGGAAACACGGGTTCGATTCCCGTACGGGCTACCAAGCATACCGCTCTCCGTAAAATAGAGAGCATTATTTGAAAAAAACGATTACTAAATATTGAATTCAGATGGCAAATCACAAATCAGCCCAAAAGCGAATCCGTTCTAACGACTCAAAGAGAGTAAGAAATCGCTATCAAGCTAAAACAACAAGAAACTTGCTTAAGGAACTTCGCACAACGAAGGAAAAAAGCAGAGCTGTTGAATTGCTTCCTGAAGTAAGCGCTCAATTAGATCGTCTTGCTAAGAAAAATGTTATTCATAAGAATAAAGCGGCGAATTTAAAGTCGAGCATCCAGAAGCATGTAAATGCTATGGCATAATATATAGTCGTATTTAAACGACTGCAAACGCCTTCCATACCCTGGAAGGCGTTTTTATTTTATTACTTTGCAGCGGGAATTTTTCAAACCATTTCCCAAAAACTATTTTATGACATCAGTAAGTATAAAGGGATGGTCGCCCGCCGAACGACCGAGAGAAAAACTTCAACAGTCGGGTTCATCAACACTAACCGACGCAGAACTCATCGCCATCGTCCTGCGCAATGGTACGAAGAAGCAAACGGCGCTCGATTTGGCTCGACTCCTGCTCTCCGCTTGCAATAACGATTTAATGGAGATGGGTCGATCAGGATATCAACAACTATCGCGAATAAAAGGAATCGGTCCCGTGAAAGCGATATCGATTGTAGCCGCCTTAGAATTAGGACGAAGAAGCCGATTTGCAGAAGCACGACGCAAAGAAAAAATCACCTGCAGCCTCGACGCTGTTAACTTGCTCAACCCCCTACTCCGCGATCTTCCGCACGAAGAATTTTGGATCATCTTGTTAAACAGAGCCAATTCCATCATTGAAATTCGTCCCGTAAGCAAGGGCGGAGTGAGCGCCACGTTGGTCGACCCGAAAATAATTTTTCACGAGGCTCTTCAAGCGCGTGCTTCGGGCATCATTCTCAGCCATAACCATCCCAGCTCGAATCCGAAGCCCAGCGAAAGTGACATGCAGTTGACCAAGAAATTAAAAGATGGCGGAAAACTGCTCGAGATCTCAATTCTTGATCATATTATCATTGCAGGTGCTAGTTTTTATAGTTTTGCAGATGAAGGAAATATTTGAAGTTTGATCTGAGCAATATTTCCTATCTTCATTCAATCCTTACATGGCCCACGAATTATTAGTTTATACAGCAAAGAAGTCGTCCCGACTCCGATACATCTTCGACCTTATGCTTCGAAATTTGTTGGGATTGGAAATAACATTCACCGATAAGGCGGATGTGTTTCGGAGTCATGTTGGTCCAAAGTTGAGTTATTGCGATCATCAATTGGCCGACGAACCTTTTTTCTTTGCCTCCCGCCTTTTATTTGAAAAAGGAATTGAAGATCAACAAATCAATGTATTTGAATGGAAAGGTATTCCAGCATTTTTTGGAACGCATCCAAAATATATTATCCCTTTCGACTTATTCGCAGCAAGCTTTTACCTCGTAAGTCGGTACGAAGAGTATTTGCCGCATATCAAGGACGATCACATGCGATTTAGTCCACAGCAAAGCTTGGCTTATCAGAAAAATTTCTTGAATAAGCCCTTGGTAAATATTTATGCGCAGGAGTTAAAACAAATCTTGCATCAATATTATCCTGAACTTCAATTTAAGGATACGCACTACCGTTATATCTCTACTTTCGATATCGATAGCGCCTATGCTTATCATGAAAAAGGGATTGTCCGACATGTTGGTGCTTTTGCACTTTCTTTGTTTAAATTTAATTTTAGAAAGATTGTTGAGCGCTTCAGTGTACTCTTTGGATGGGAGAAAGATCCTTATGATACCTACGAATGGCAATTGGAAATTAGTAAAAAGTACAATCTGAAAACGATATACTTTTTTCTGGTGGGCGACTATGGTGAATTCGATAAGAATATTCCTTTAGAAGGCAGCCGACTTTTTCAGACCCTCATCAAGAGTATTGCCGATTATGCTGAGGTGGGCGTGCATCCCTCCTACAACAGTAATTCCAACAGAGATCAACTTCGAAAAGAAATAAAAAGATTAAATAAAGTTCTCAAACGTCAAGTCATCAAAAGCCGACAACATTATTTAAAGGTGACTTTTCCTGAAACGTTTCGCAACCTTTTGGAGAATGACATTACAGAAGATTATTCCATGGGTTATGCTTCGGAAATTGGATTTCGAGCGAGCATTTGCACGCCTTTTAACTTTTATGATTTGGATTTAGATGTAAGTACCAAATTGAGTTTAGTTCCGTTTATGCTGATGGATGGAACGATGAAAGATTACATGAAATTGAATCCGCAAGAATCGGTACTGCGAGCGAAAGGATTGATTGATGAAGTTAAAGCCGTTAATGGAACCTTCGTTACGTTGTGGCATAATCAAAGTGTGAACGACAAAGAAGAATGGGAAGGCTGGAGAGATGTTTACGAGCAGATTGTTGCCTATGCAGTAAAAGATATTCCAATCAAATCGCATGCGCATGAAAAATAAATTGATTCATGTTTTGCTAAAGAATAGTCCCGAGTGGTCGCTTGAAATGGCAAAGCGGATCAAGAAATCTTTCAGAAACCAAAAGCTTGTTCAGCAACAAAAGAATGGTGGTTTTACAAAAGAAGATTTAATTTCAGACTTTAAAAAAATTGGAATTGCTGAGGGAGATGTGCTGTTGGTACATAGTAGTTTAAGTAAGATTGGCTTTGTGCATGGCGGTCCAAATGCCGTTATTCAAGCGCTAATCGAAACCATTGGTCCGGCCGGAACTTTACTTATGCCTTCTTTTCCAGCTAAAGGAAGGAATAAAGATTACTTGAATGCAAATCCCCTTTTTGATGTATTAAATACTCCTTCTGCGATGGGTATCATCACCGAAGAATTTAGAAAGATGAAAGGAGTGAAAAGAAGTTTACATCCTACCGATCCCGTTTGTGCTTTTGGTCCATTAGCGGAGTACCTAACGGCAACGCATCTGGGAAGAATAACACCTTACGATCAAGAATCGCCCTTTCGGAAATTAGCTGAAAAGAAAGGAAAGATATTAATGCTGGGCACTACTTTAAATGGCGCCGGCACCAGTTTACATACCTTAGAAGATGCGGTCGACTTTAAATATCCTGTTTACGACGATCAACTATTTGATGTGCAACTGAAAGATGTAGCGGGACATATTCACAACGTCCAAACTAAAGTGCACAATCCTATCTATTCAGCAAAAAGAAATTGTGATGCCTTAGTTCCTATTTTTGAAAAAGAAAATGTGCTCACCAAAGGAAAAGTGGCAGAGGCAAACACATTGCTTCTCAATGCTGAAAAAATGTTAGCGGTCATGTTAAAATATTATCACGACTACGGTGTAACGATGTATACTCCTTACGGCGACAAAAACCAATTGGCTTGATGCAAATTTACCTCACCTTTGATTATGAGATTTACTTTGGGGATCGACCCGGGACGGTAGAAAAATGCATTCTCGAACCCACTCGAATGTTGACGGAGATGGCCGACAAGCACGACGTGAAACTTTGTCAATTTGTTGACATCGGTTTTCTGTTGAAGATGGAATCGGAAATGATAAAACATCCATCACTACAAAAAGATCATGCTGCACTTTGCACTCAACTTGAAACTCTTTGGAAAACAGGTCACGATTTACAATTGCATATTCATCCGCATTGGGAAGATAGTTATTATGACGGCAATCAATGGGTATGTAAAGTAGATCGGTATAAATTGGATGATTTTTCGAATGCCGAAATTAAATCCATTTGTCAACGATACAAATCCCGACTCGAAGCATTCACAGGCCCCAACGAAATTTATGCCTTTCGTGCTGGTGGTTGGTGCATACAACCGTTTCCACGAATAAAGAATGCTTTGTATGAAAACGGAATTCGTGTTGATAGCAGCGTATTTGCGAATGGACATTACGAATCGGAATTATACAAATACGATTTTAGAGGAGCACCTTTAAAAAGCAAATGGAAATTTTCGGACAATCCCAATATCGAAGTTCCCGAAGGAGATTTTACAGAAATCCCTATCAGTTCCATTCACAACTCCCCACTTTTTTACTGGAGATTATTTTTATTGGGCCGACTAAATCCATACCAGCACAAACCCTTGGGTGATGGAATTCCGGTTGCTGCACCGGGACAACGTCTAAAAATTTTAAGTCACTGGACACATAACACGGTTTCGGTAGATGGATACAATGCGAGCCTATTGTGGAGAGCATTTAGACAACACCACCGAGCAAAGAAAGAAGAGATGGTGGTGATAGGTCATCCCAAGGCGTTGAGTCGTTATGGATTAAAAGCACTCGAGCAATTTATCATCGATAAAAAATCAGAAAATCAATTCACCACTTTCCGCGATCAAAAAAAGCAATTCATATGATTCGATTTTTAAAACGCAAGGAAATCGATGTTTACAAATGGGATGAATGCATCGCACAGAGTAAAGATGGGCAAGCTTTTTATTTTACTTGGTATTTAGATACTTGTTGCGAGCAATGGGGCGCCTTGGTAGAAGGAAATTACGAAACCGTTTTTCCATTTGCATATAAAAACAAATTGGGGATTGAATACATCCATCAAGCCTTTTTTATTCGACATTATGGGGTGATCTCCAAAAGTGAAATAACAGAAAACAAGCGCATCGAATTCTTAAACGCTATTCCGGAAGAATTCAAGTACCTCGACTTTTGTCTGCACGAAAATCATCACGAGATTCCTGCGGATACAAAATCGGAGTCTAAGTTTTACCAGAAACTTTCACTTCGGAATTCTCATCAAGAAATTCGAAAAGGGTACAATGAAAATTTAGTACGCAATTTAAAAAAGGCTGAAAAGAAAAATTTGCATATCCAGAAAAACTTTGCACCTGAACTTTTAGTCGATTCTTTTAAAGAACACCAGAAAATTGCCGCCGAAAAATTTAATGATTCCGATTACCAAACCTTGTTGAAGCTCATGCAGGCATCGTCTATCAATGCCATTGGCACCTGCTGGGCGGTTCAGGATCCTCAAAAAGCAATTCTAGCGGCTGCCTTTTTCATCAAAACAGGAAATCGCTATTTATATTTAAAAGGATTTTCGAGTCCGGAAGGAAGAAAACAAGGAGCCATGCATTTTCTTTTCGATCAATTTATTCGTGAAAATACTTCACAAGATATTGATTTAGATTTCGGAGGCTCATCGGTGAAAAACATCGCCCAATTTTTCCAAAGTTTCGGAAGCGATGATTGTGTATATTTACGACTTCAGATCAACCGGCTGCCCAAGGCGCTGCGTTGGTTAAAGCGTTAACTATGTCGAGGATTGCATTAATTTCAGGATCAACCGGAGGACTTGGTTCTGCATTAGCCAAAAAAATGGCCAAAGCAGGCTATCGACTCGCGTTGCATTACTTTCAAAAGGGTGAAGGAGCCAGTGCATTGCTAAAAGATCTAGGTGGTGAAAAAAACCATCATCAACTATTTCAAGCTGATTTAAGAAATGAAGAAGATGTCATCAACATGATGAATACCATCCGCAGCAACATGGGTTCTGTAGAAGTACTTGTCAACAATGCAGGCATACCATTTAGTGGATTAAGTTGGAAACAAAGTTTAGAAAGCTGGCAAGAAGTATTCAATGTAAATACAACAGCGGCGTGGATGCTCAGTAAACATTGCATTCCACAGATGCGCACTTATGAAACAGGACGCATCATTTATATTTCGTCTGTCGTTGCCCATCGACCTTTAGCGGGCACTTCAGCGTACGCCGCATCCAAGGCAGCGCTGGAAGGTCTCACACGCGCACAAGCCGTCGAATTAGCACACTTCAACATTACGGTGAACTGCATTGCGCCTGGATATTTCGACGCAGGTATGATTCACTCGGTAGACGAACCTCAACAAGAAAAAATTAAAAGTGCTACACCTGCATCTCGATTAGGGCATGCTGACGAATTAGCCGCGGCAACGTTGTATTTATGCAGTGAAGAAGCCGCATTTACCACAGGACAAATTATTCACATAAACGGAGGTTTATACATCTAAAATTATGGTTCATTTATTAAGCGAAGGAAATTCCATCATCAACCAATTTATTTCTGAACTCAGAAATGTTGAAGTGCAAAAAGATCGTATGCGCTTTCGAAGAAATTTAGAGCGCATTGGAGAAATTGCAGCATTAGAAATTTCTAAAAAACTTCCGTATCACATGGTGGAAGTGGTTACGCCTTTGGGTATTGCTAATGTTTCATTAATGTCGGAGCAACCCATTGTTGGAACCATTTTAAGAGCGGGATTACCATTACATCAAGGCATCTTAAATTATTTTGACCATGCCGACAATGCATTTATTTCTGCCTATAGAAAACATCATAAAGATGGATCCTTCGATATTCATTTAGATTATATCAGTAGTCCACCCATCGTAAATCGTATTCTCATTCTCGCCGATCCCATGCTTGCTACTGGATCATCGATGGTGACCACCTATCGCGCTATTGCTGAAAAAGGAAAACCCAAGCATACGCATATTGTGGCCGCTGTGGCGAGTACACAAGGTGTAGAATATTTGAAAAAAAATATGCCTGCTGAAGTAGATATTTGGGTAGGTGTGGTTGATGACGAGTTGACCGCACAAGCTTATATTGTTCCTGGTTTAGGTGACGCTGGGGATTTGGCATACGGCGAGAAAGAGTAAGATTAAGAAAACACTTTTCAAATTAGTTTATAGAGATAGCCAAGAAGGAATAACAATAAATGATCGAGTTCTGGAAAATCGTTCAAGTCATACTTTTAAGCAGCGTTAAATTCTTAGCGGGTCCCGCCTTTGCGTATTACAATAAGCAACATGAATTCACGCTTCTCGAATCGGTAGTTTACTGCATTATTGGTGGAATGTTAGGAGTGGTTGTGTTTTCGTATCTCTCCAAACCTTTTTTTAAATTAGAACATTGGCTTTTTAGAAAATTCAGAAGATGGCGACAAAAACCAAGAATTTTTTTCAAAGCCAAAAGTGGATTTAGAAGGAAATTTCATTGTGAATTACGAGTATATTGACAATGATGTAAAGCGAAAAGTATTCACCAAGAAAAATCGACGCATCGTTCAAATTTGGAAAAAGTATGGACTCATGGGCATTGCCATCGTCACGCCCATCTTCCTTTCCATTCCCATCGGAACCATTATCGCCAATAGTTTAGAAGCAAGAAAAAAGAAAATTCTACTGTACATGTTTTTTTCCATCCTTTTTTGGTCGGTGGCCATGATAACGGTATTTGAATTACTACATGTAGCCAGTATAAAAGATTTACAAGAGCAAGTTATTCCATGAGCCAAAAATACAGTCACCTCTACTTCGATTTAGACCATACCTTGTGGGATACCGATCGCAATGCCGAAGAAAGTTTGAGTGAGATCTTTGAAGAATTAAATCTCACACAAAAAGGCGTTCCCGACTTCGACACTTTTCACATCCAATACAAACAGCACAATGAGCGATTGTGGGGATTGTATTCGGACAACAAAGTGGGCAAAGATGCAGTTCGACTTCATCGCTTTGTACACACCTTGCAAGATTTCGATATTCATGACGATGCGATTGCTAATTCCCTTGCCGATGCATTTGTGATGCGAACACCGCACAAACAATATTTAATTCCAGGAACGGTTGAATTGTTAGATGCACTCCACTCTAAATTTTCGTTGAACATTATTACTAATGGATTCAAAGAAGCACAACATGTGAAGATGAATTCATCGGGATTAATAAAATATTTTGACACCGTATTTGTCTCTGAAGAAGTGGGTGTACACAAACCGGATCCTAAAATTTTTCATCATGCCATGCAACATTCAGGAGCTAAAAAGATGGAAGACTGTATGATGATTGGTGATACTTATCAAACTGATGTCTACGGAGCCTTAAATGCGGGAATGACGGCGGTACATTTTGCACCGCATGGAAAAGAAAAACACAACGCGCCGGTGATTACGATTCGGAGTTTGATGGAGTTGCTGGATTATGTAGGGTAATTCAGAATGCAGAATTAAGAATTAAGAATTAGCTGAAAGTTGTAATCTTTATGATATTATTTCCTTCCGAGATTATTGCGCCAACATGATAAAACTTAGCATAGCGCAGCCTTAGCGTCCCGATAGCTATCGGGATTAATGTAGCACAGCCTTTGCGGCTTCGCGCCTTTGCGAGAAAAAAAAGCTTAGAAGAATGTGGGAAATTTCAAATGTATCGATATTTGTTGCTCTTCTTGTCAAAGATTAATGAAACAAAAAAGCCTCCAATTAGGAGGCTTTTAAATATTTTGATTAACGATTAATGCTTGTGATTAGCATGATCTTTATCTTCTGCTTTTGCATCAGTGTGTCCACCTTTTTGGCAGCAAGAAGATTTTCCAGCAGCTGATTTTGCTTCTTTATCTGAGCAAGCTTTTGCATCTTTTGATTTTTTAGAGCAGCAAGAAGCAGCTTTAGCAGCAGGCTTTTCTTTTGCTATTTCGCTTTGTTGAACATCAGTTGCAACGGCTGCTTTTTCAGTTTGAACTGCAGTTTGTGCAAGGGCAGAGCTAAATGAACATACGGTCACAAAAGCGGCTGCAAGAAGGAATTTTTTCATATTTATCTTTGGATTATATTTTTCTATACGCAATGATACGGCTTTTAGATACTATTTATTGCATTTTATGAAAGATTTTAATCAGTTCCGCCATAAAATTCATAAAATAAACAGAACATCTCTACATTTGGCCCATGACAACGAGGGAAAATATTCGAGTAGCTATTTCCGCTATTCGTGGTCAAATGCTGAGAACCGTTTTAACGATCCTCATCATAGCATTTGGAATTATGGCATTAGTAGGCATTTTAACTTCTATTGATGCGCTGAAAGGATCCATCAGCAGTAGTTTTTCAAGCATGGGCTCCAACTCCTTCACCATCCGCAATTCGGGAATGAATATCCACATGGGTGGCAAGTCCAAGAGAGCCAAAAGACACCCTAAAATTACTTATTATCAGGCACTTGAGTTTTCTGAACGCTTCAAATATCCGTCTCAAGTATCGGTTTCCACCATGGCGGATCAAATTGGGGTCATTAAGTTTGAAAATACTAAGTCGAACCCTAACATCACCGTGATGGGAGTGGATCCCAACTACCTCGATGTTTCTGGATATACGTTGGCCTCGGGAAGAAACTTAACGCAACATGATTTAGAGGAGGGATTGCATGTTTGTTTATTGGGAAAAGAATTGGTCGACAAACTTTTTAAAAAGACGAATCCCATCGACAAAATTGTGAGTGTTGGTCCGGCCAAATACAGAGTGGTGGGAACACTCGGCGAAAAGGGATCCAGTATGGGATTTGGTGGTGATAAAGTTTGTTTGATACCACTTTCCAATGCAAAACTAGATTACGGTTCAGAGAACTCCACCTACTCCATCACGGTAAAACTTAAGCAGATTACCGACTTAGAACCTGCCACTGGAGAAGCGACCAGCATGATGCGAAATGTGCGCAAAGACCGAATCGGCGAGGATAATAGTTTTGAAGTTACGCAGAGTGATAGTCTAGCAGGAATGGTCATTGAATCGATGAGCACGGTAACTTTTTCGGCCACCATTATAGGTATCATTACGCTCTTAGGCGCATCCATTGGTTTGATGAATATTATGCTAGTGAGTGTTACAGAAAGAACAAGAGAAATTGGAATCCGGAAATCATTAGGTGCTACACGTAATAATATCCGCAAGCAATTTTTAACCGAGGCTATTGTTATTTGTCAGTTAGGCGGAATTACAGGCGTTATATTGGGCGTTCTTATCGGAAACTTAATTTCCATGGCCGTGGGAGGAGCTTTCATCATTCCGTGGGATTGGATCGCATTAGGTTTCAGTGTTTGCTTTTTGGTAGGATTAGTGGCGGGGATTTATCCGGCGATAAAGGCTTCGAATTTAGATCCAATTGAAGCCTTACGGTATGAGTAGCTAATTTATTTGCAGGGTGGTTTTGAATTATTCGTATGTAAAACTTTACCCATTTAAACGCAGCGGTCGCAACGAAACCGCAGCGATCGCTGCGTTTAAAAAAGCAAATTTTAATTGAAGTCATATGAAGTTAAACTACCAAAAGTAACTGGCAATTTACTCCAAGTTTCAATGCTATTTCTCGTTTTTATAACGATGTAATAACTTCCGCCATCTATCGCAAGTGGTAAATAAACAACTGCTTTACCATCGGTTTTAAGCAATACCGATTTAGTAGCCACAGATGAATAGGGAGTACTTGTGTTTCTAAGTTCAACGGTGATTGTATCAGAAATGGCAGTGCTGACATCCTCCCCATTATTGTTTAAAACAGGAGTCATAACACCTGCTCCACTATAAAATCCCTCTAATAAAACATTAAGATCAAGTCGAATCGCATTATTTGTGAAGTCATCAAATCCAATATCATATGGAAAATTTCGAGGTTCACAATCGATATCCAATCCTGCAAAGCCTGGAGGCGTTGTACCCATTCCATCTAAAGAAGTTGAAGATAAAGTTCCGTGTAAATCGGTATTATTATTTACAAAACCTGGATTTCCAACCTGTGAATTTAAATCAGAATTTGGATTTAAAGTCATCGCAGCTTGCCAAGATGCTAAACTAGGATGATTCACAGTGGTAGCACGGAACAAAGTACCATTTGTAGTATCTGCTAAATAATAGTTATTGTAATCTGACAAAGACAAAGCATTTCCATATCTATTTGTTGTATTCGTGTAAAAACAACTGTGAAAAGCCACACCAGTCTGAGCCGAAGTAAAATTTGCAAAAACATTGTTTTTAATACTAAAATTCAATCCTGTATTTATAATTGACAAACATGTAGATGATGCATTTGGGAAAGTGCTACCATTTAAACTAATACTATTATTAAAAATTTCAGAGGTCACATTACCAGCGCCACTATCTTGATAATAAATTCCAATGATAGCTGAAATTGTAGTTGGCACACCTGTATAAGATGTAAATAAATTGCTAATACTGTTGTTAAAAATTTTGTACGTCATGGTTTGGTTATTCCAGTTAATCCTGATTCCTGAAACCCAATGATTCGATTGTAAAGTAGTACTGCTACGACGCAAATTTCGAATGATGTTATTGCTGATTTCATTTGCCCCATATGAGCTTACAACAACAATACCATCTACATCCCCAAGTGAACTAGTACCTGTAATATTCTGAATGACACAATTGCGAACCACAAATTCATTTTGACCAGCTATTGAAACGCCATAACTTCCGCCTCCGATGATATCATTCGGAGTGTTAGGATCACCAATGTAATTGAAGGTATTACAGGAAGATGATATTATTTTATTTCCTTCATCGGCCGGACCTGTTGCATTATTCGGAGCTGATATACTAATACCAACATTACAATCTTTTATATTTAAATCACAATAGGTATTATAAGAATTAGTTCCGCAAATCCCCAGCGGTAGCAGTGTTGAAAGAAGCAACTCCAAAACATCATTGCCGTGAGCCCTATTTAAGTTTACAGATATCTTATCGAAATAATTATTCTGAGAACCTTTGTCACCAGATAATTCAAATACAGCAAGTCCGATTTCAACAGTTTGAGGAGCTCCGTGCGAAATTAGATTGAGATTCCTTATGGTAGTATATGAAGCACAAACACCCAGTAACGGCTCACTGGCATGTCCGATGGCAGCTGTACCTACACCGGTTCCAAATCCTGCTCCTGAAGCAGATACACTTGATCCCCTTATAAGCCAAGGTGGCTGATCGCCGCTCTTAACAATTGTTAACCTATTCGTTTCACTACCATTGGGAGTTGCTACGAAAATTGGAAAATATTACTTCCATTTAAAGCTGAGGTATCGTATTGTAGATCGGTTAAATTTAAAGTTACGGATCCTGAAATCCCTCTGTGATTCACATCTGCAACAGCCAATGTTAAACTTGGGTAAGTTTGACCCACGCCCACATTATAGGATCCAGTTGCAACGGGTGTTGGAGCTCCTGGAGTAAATCTAAAATGATAAGTTGGCCACCCACTTAATGGACTTAGCATGCGATGACTTAAAATGGAAGAACCCGTAATGGCATCGATGAATTTTCCACTGCCACCTGTCCCCCACTCCATGCCAATCATGGCTCCACCGCTTGTTGTTTGGGCTCCAATCACATTTAAAATACCATACTTAAATTCAATAACATTTGTTGTTTCATAAATTATCACCTGACAATTCATTCTCACATTACTACCTGGAGTGCCTGTAAACGTTGGATAATTTGTAAATTGAATCGTAAATTTTGACTGCCTGGAGTTCCTTCTGTCTGGTAAAGAATAGAAGATGTGGCATCATCAATCAAATTATTAAACCAAGGAGCTAGGCTTTGATTAGGTGCTCCAGTAGTGACCAAATTTGCATTGCCTACGTTGGTAGCTGGTGCAATGGCATCAAACCAAATCACAAAAACAGAATCACCATAACCAAAATTAAATCCTATTGGTATATTGGTTTGATTCGCGTTATCTCCTGTAGCTGTAGATTCAATGGCTCCTCCTACTATAGAAATTGGAATATAAAGATCATTAAAAGTTGTACGGGTGAACGATTGTGCATTTGACTTTATACTTATTGCACCTATCAAAATAAATACAATAATATTTTTTGTATAAAAGATAGAATCGGTTTGAAATAAGCAATTTGATTTTTGGTTTTCATAAAATATTAGGTTTTAGGTATGACATTTAAAACTTGTAACACTCATGCAACTGAATTATAATTTAAACAATTTTATAATTAGAAATTCAAGAGTCAAACCAATACTACGGTTAAAAACTACTGAAATATACTCTCCATTAAGAACAATTACTTCCCAACCTCTTTACAACCTATAAGAGATTTTCGATGATTCATTTTTAACTATTCCCCCTTAGCATGGCTAAATTTGATAACCAAATCTATGATTTTGATCAAAGCCAGTCAACACTTTTCTTCTAAAATTGACAATCAAAAAATAAAGGTCATTTTTTAATCTTTCTACTCGACATTTATGTTATTTTCATAAAATTCTCTATTCATTGAAGCTAAAAGCTAGGCCCCATCGACTTAGCTCAGGGTTCAGCTTGAAGCAAGAAACCAGAAGCTTAAAAGCCAAAACATCTAGAAACCAATAAATTATAGAATAAGACGAACTTGATTTCCAAAAACAACCATTAACTAGAGAAAAAGGTTGCTCAAGTAACTGAATTTAGTATCTTTGCAGTCCTTAAAAAAGGAAAAAAACCAGTTATAATGAAAAAAAATTATGAAACCGTAATCGTCCTTACTCCGGTATTACTGCAGGAGCAAGTTGATGAAGCGGTTGCTAAACATCGTAAATTCCTCACCGACAGCGGTGCCATAATTGTTCATGAGAACAATTGGGGATTACGCAAACTGGCTTACCCGATTCAAAAGAAGAACACAGGGTTCTACTTTTTATTTGAGTTCCAAGCTGAACCTACGTTAGTAGCTAAGTTGGAAGTTGAGTACAAACGGGATGAGCGTATTATGCGTTTTCTTACCATTGCTCTAGACAAGCATGCTGTTGGTTACAACGAGAGAAAACGTAAAAACGCAACCCAAAAGAAACAAGAAGAAGCAGTATCTTAAAAAACCTAAACATGTCGACACATTCAAACGCTAGCGGAAACATCCGCTTTCTAAATCCACCGGCAGTGGAGGTAAACAAAAAGAAATACTGCCGTTTCAAGAAAATGGGCATCAAGTACATTGACTACAAGGATGCTACATTTTTAACTAAATTCGTAAATGAGCAAGGGAAATTACTTCCCCGCCGCCTTACCGGTACTTCTTTGAAGTTCCAACGTAAAGTGGGTCAAGCTGTAAAGCGTGCACGTCACCTGAGCTTGATGCCGTATGTAACTGATCTTTTAAAATAAGCCAAGCTCCGCATGGATGCTGATAAATTAGCTGCCGCATTAGCAAGTGTTACACTTTCTATTGGTGCTAAGGTGGGTGAAAACGGAAAACTATTCGGTTCCATTACTTCACAACAAATTGTAGATAAACTCAAAAACATGGGTTATGAAATCGACAAGAAGAACGTAGTAATGCCAACAGATCACATTAAACAAACCGGCACTTACACTGCTGAAATTATCATTCTTCGCGACATTCGTGCGAAGTTAAACTTCGACGTTGTTGAAGGGTAATCGATGATAAATTAAAATGAAGAAGGCAGAGGAGTTCTCTGCCTTCTTTGTTAAAAGTAATTTCAAATCAACAAACATAAAATTTACTTCGTATGGCAAATACAGGAGATGTATCAGTAGGCACAGTTTTACGTTTCAACGGTGAACTCTGTCAAGTAGTAGAATGGCAACATCGCACACCCGGTAACTTACGCGCCTTCTATCAAGGTAAAATGCGTAATCTTAAAACTGGCAAAACACTTGAAAATCGTTTTCGCTCAGGTGAAGAAGTTGAAATTGCAAGAGTGGATTATAAAACCATGGAATACCTTTACAGCGACGGTGAAAATCTGATCTGTATGGACCATGAAACGTATGAGCAAGTTCCCGTTCCACAAGAATTATTCGGAAACTCTTTTAAGTTTTTAAAAGAAGGCATGGAAGTAAAAGTTTCATTCGAAGCGGATGAAGTGATTTTAGCTGAACCACCCACCTTCGTTGAGTTAGCGATCTCCTATTGCGAGCCTGGATTAAAAGGCGACACTGCAACCAACACCTTAAAGCCTGCAACGCTTGAAAATGGCGCTGTAGTGAACGTTCCCCTCTTCGTGAATGATACCGACAGAGTGAAGGTTGATACGCGCACTGGAGAGTACGTAGAGCGTGTGAAATAGCCCCGAATGAGAAATCGTAAATACGATTACCAAACGAGGCTGAGCCCTGACGAGAAATCGTAAAAACGATTACCAAACGTGGCTGAGCCCACATGTAGAAATCGTAAAAACGATTATACAACAGAATTAAACAACAAAACCCATATCCGCATTAGCATAGTTATGTTAATGCGGATTTTTTTGGATACCAATTTGGCAATAATTTGCGAGATCGATTATTTAGAGAGAAATTTTAACCGCTGTTTGGAAATGAGGTTGGGTATGTGGATTATTTTCTATTAGATGCGACCCCCTGGGTCGGTTACGAATGAAAAATATTTATTCTATTAAGATGCGACCCCGCTGGGGTCGGATTACGAATGGAAATTAATTCTTGCCAAATCATTTGTATTGATGGAAATAATGTGCGACCCCATCGGGGTCGGGTATCGAATGAACGATGATCTATTGATTGAATTAAATTGCTCTGCGAATTAAAAGTACGCTCATTCAATTAAATTATTTTGCTTCGAATGGATTTTTTAACATCCCTATAGATGGAAATGATGTGCGATCCCTCTATTAAGATGCGACCCCTCTTGGGTCGGATTACGGGTGAAAAATAAATTATTCAATCCATTGGTATGATGGAAATGATGTGCGACCCTCTATTAAGATGCGACCCCTGCGGGGTCGGATTACGGGTGGAAATAAATTATTCAATCCATTGAAATGATGGAAATGATGTGCGACCCTCTATTAAGATGCGACCCCTACGGGGTCGGATTACGGGTGAAAAAAATTTATTCTATTAAGATGCGACCCCGCTGGGGTCGGATTACGGTGAAAATAAATTATTCAATCCATTGGAATGATGGAAATGATGGGCGACCCTCTATTAAGATGCGACCCCGCTGAGGTCGGATTACGAATGAAAAATATTTATTCTATTAAGATGCGACCCCTTTGGGGTCGGATTACAAATGAAAAATATTTATTTTATTATCCTTTGTAATCATGGCAATATTGTACGACCCCTACGGGTCGGTAAACTATGTATTGGAATCTTTGCTATAAAAATTCGACCCTATCTGGGTCTAAATTATTTTAATCGAATCAAAACACCTTTACGCTTGACTACATTTTTGTAGTCCCACTGAATTTCTTTGGCTTTGCGGAGCCACGATTTCAGGTCTTTTAACTTGATTTCATCGACGGAGGTATAAAGTATCGAAGCGTCTTTGAATTTGCCGGAACCTGGTTTTAATTTATCGTCTTCAAAACTAACTCCACTCCAAAAAAGTAAACGTATTCCGCCTTTCAATTTACTATAACCCACCACAGGATTTTCATCCAAGAACCAAACGGGATGTGCATGCCAAATTTTGCTTTCTGCCTTCGGTAAGTATTGATTGATGATGCCCTCTAAGGTGATACATATCTCCTGCTCCCCTTTTGGAAGGGATGCATGATACGCTTCAATAGTTGATCTCATTTCTTAAACTAAATGCAGTTAGAAATGTAAATTTAAATAAAAAACTAATTCACATCATGACCACACCAAGCGCGCTTAAAATAACTTTTTAGGCTTGTTAATGGATGACGAACATCCGTTTACTCGCAACCACATTATTATTTTTAAGAGTACTTACTATATACGCTCCTGCAGGAAAGGTTGAAGTGCCTAAAACGAATTCACGTGACCAAGAGAGGTCGGATTTATAAATCAATTTTCCACTTACATGATAAATTCGGATCTCCTCAAATTCATCGCTCGATGAAATGGTGATTTGATCAGAAGCAGGATTAGGATAAACAGTAAATGTTTCGGCTGTTGCATTTAAACTCGATTCAACCGTTAGTGGATCTCTTAATACAACATCTGTTCTGAAATCAACGCGTTTCGAAAGGATCGAGTATTGAGGATAACTACTCAACACTTCAGCTCCACCCGCGAACATTGCTGTGCCGCCGTAAGAAGCCGTTGCCAAATTCATGCGAGGGCGTGACAAATACTCAACCGACCAAGTATTGGTTGCAATATCTAACACTTCTACTCTATCAGTTCCTACATTTCCCCACGTAACGATTCCACCTGCAAAAAGCAAATGCTGCGATGTTTGCGCAACAGCCATGTACATACGCGGTGAAGAAAGTGTCACATAACTTAAAGAATTCGTTGTTGCATCATAAATCTCAACTCGATTAGACAACGTACCACTTGAGCCAATTGCACCACCAGCAAAATACACTTTATTGCCAACGGTTGCTGCAGCAATACCGTACTTGCCTTGCGACATATTCATTGTACTCCAGGTATTGGTACTCGCATCATAAATATCAATGCGCTTAGAATTACCAGAGGGAGCAAGTCCGCCCGCAAATAAAACTTTAGTTCCTACAACCGCCACTGCAATTCGTTGCCTTTTCATTGAAAGTAATGCAGTGCTCCACAAACCTGTTGCATCATCATAAATATCTACTTTATTACTTTCCGTATAAATACCATTCGGAATACTGCCGCATTCACCTCCAGCAAAAATTACTTTGCTGCCCACAACGGCTACCGCCATCCCACTTCTACCTTGTGATAGATTGTGCGTAGTACGTATTCCCGTAGTGACATCAAATAGGTCAACACGATTCGAATAGTTCAAAATTTGACGCCCACCCGCAAAAAGCACTTTATTACCAACTGCTGCAATACCACCTACAATACGAGCTGTAGAAAGTGAGGACGTTGACCACGTATTAGTCGCTTCACGATAGATGTCTACATTCTTGAAAAAATTATAGGAAGAAACATTTATGAAACCGCCGCCACCAAAATAACTCACTCCATTGATGGTAGCTGCTATTACGTTGGGTCTCGGCTGGAAGCATATTTTTTGTAGACCACGTATTAGTTGCAAAATCATACAACTCAAATTTTGTTGAAGAAGCAAAGATGACCTTGCTTCCATTCTGCGTAACGGCTAATCCACTATAGGCTGAAGATAATGAATCGATACTCCACTGTGCCGAAGCTGATGTTGCGATGAACACACATACAGCAAGTAAAATATTTATTTTTTTCATTTATTTTTAATTTTTAATAATTCTAATAAACTCAGTCGAACCATCAACAGAAATTCTGCAGAAATAAATACCACTTTTTAAAGCTGATAAATCCAGCGGAATTTCATTTCGTCCTTCTGAAATATTTTGTAGGATGCTACTATTTACCTCTCGGCCCATCGCATCAAAAAACAAAATTGAAACATCACTCGCTCCATCCGCATCAAAGGAAACAGTAGTTATATCATTAACCGGATTGGGATAAATGACAACATTGTTTTGAGATTCTAGCTCTTGATCACCCATTCTACATACGCCCGTGGTGAAAGTTTGCACCGGTGAAAATGTCGAAATTGTGTTGACGCCTACTGTATCACAAACGGTTCTGATTTTCCATTTATAAGTGGCATTGCAAACCAGATTATTTACAATCCAACTGGTTTTGGATTTAGCAGGATTTACTTTTGTCCAAGTAGAATCAGTCGACTTTTTATAATAAAGTGTGTAACGAATAATATTGGGAATACCCGTCCATTTCAATTTTGCAGAGGAACCTGTGATGTTTGTGACTGATAAATTGATGGGCGCATTGCAAGTAATGACAGGAGGCACTTGCACAAATCGCGCAGTGGTTCCACCTGTAACATATACATTATTGTCTGTACCAAATGCAAACCAAACGGGATATCCGCTCGAAGTAGTAGCAGCCCATGCCGAAGTACCGTCGCTATTCACTTTGCATAAACCCATCGAAGACATTGTGCTTCCTGCAATGTACGCAGCGTTAGATGCATCGAGTCGCATGGGAGCAAGTGCTAGCAAGGCTAATCCCGGACCATCAGCATCGAGGTGTTGCCATAAGAAATTTCCAGCGGAATTATATTTCGCGATCACCACGCCATAATTAACGGCAGGATAACCTCCCACCACTGGATTATTATCAGTACCTACTTCCACTTTATTTCCGTTAAAAGGATTTGGCTGTGACCAGATGAGTGCGCCATTGGGTGAAAGCTTTCTTAGTTGACTGGGTGTACCATTCACGATGTAGGTATTTCCAAATGCATCGCCTGCAGCGTCGCCTAGTGAAGTACTAGCCATCCCCGCCAAAGTCCAAATTTTATTTCCACTCAAACTAATTTTAGAATACCCGTTTAAAATACCAGTGACACTACGATGTATAATGACAATATTATTGTCTCCTGTAAACTTGAAAGTGACAGGTGTACCTAGCCCTAATGCATCAAAATAATTCCAAACAGTCCCGCCGTTAGCATCAAATTTTTTCACTTTAGTAACTTGACCATTGGATCCCGTGCCAATACCTAACACATAAATATTATTATTCGCATCGATCAAACATTTTCTGGTGGATGATCCATCAAAATTATTTTCGTACACTACACGCCACAACAATGTGCCTGCGCCATTGAATTTCATCAATACGCTGGCCGCATTTACGGGATTTGAAAATCCAGAACGAATGGTTCCGGATACTAAAATATTTCCGTCATGATCGGTTTCAACCCAAGTAGCTACTTCATGACGCGTGTTGTCGGTGTTGCTGTAACTAGCATCCCACAAAATGTTTCCTGCGGCATTTCTTTTCGTTAATGTAATATCACCTGCTGCATTATAATCCCAATTGGCAGTATATACATTGTTTGCCGAATCCATCGCCAAGGAAACACCTCCTGGAAAGTTAAACCAATCAACGTTAACTTGAGCTTGCACCAAGGAAGTGCACAATAGCAATGTAAGAATCAATTTTGTTTTCATAGTATATTTAATTTTCAAGTACAAATTTCGAGAGTAGGAATGTTATTTTAACTGATGATTATCATTTCGACAGATGATTGCTGAAGAAAATAATTTCTTTTCTGATTTAAGAGAAATTGAGTGTAATTATCCTCTTTCGACTATCATGGTGGAAAATTAGATTTAAAAATTGTTCTAAAGGAACTATTCAAATGCATTTAAATGCATGCTGAATCCGACAAAAGATGGGTTGAATAAGATTATAAAAATAGAAAAGATGGATCGATGCAATGCAATTATTGAATGAAATTTAGATATGTCCGCTCTTCGCTCTGTTTCTCCCTCTGTATTGCTGCCTGAGGCTCTCTAGGGCAGCAAAAAAACACTAAAACGATGCGCCTATACTCACAAATGCAGTTCTTCCATTGCCGGGCATAATGCCAGGTCCGGGATAGCCACCAGCTCTGCGTGTTGCATACTTTTCGTTGGCAATATTATTAACACCCACTTTCACATTGTATTGCTCCAAAAAATTGTACGTACAAGAAGCATCCATCACTTGGTAGCCTGAAAGTTTTCCAATCGTACCCGCTGCGTTGGGCAACTCGGTATTTACTGCATCTGTAAATACATCTCCTACACTGCTCAACTGAAACGTTGCTGAAAATCCTTTGTAGTAATACGTCGAACCAAAACGGTGAATGTATTGAGGAGCATTTTCCACACTCTTATCTTCTATGGATTTTGCAACATCGTTTGCAATGGCTGGATTATTCCACTTCGTATACTTCGCATCGATAAATGAATTGGATGCAAAAATACTGAGACTACCTACTTTTGAATTTGCAGTAAATGCTTTTAAAACATCAATTTCAATAAACGATTCGATTCCTTGACTCACCGACGTACCAATGTTGGTTCTAAACGCTGCGCCATTTTGTGTGATGGTTCCGATGCGATTATCGTAATTCAAATAAAATACGCCTACATCAAAGTTTAAGAAACTTCCAACACTACCTCTGTAGCCGAAGTCGGCATTGAATCCGCTCGCATCTTTTAAATTAGGATCGATGATGTCGGTAGTGGCTGATGGAGTAAGCTCCGAAAAAGTGACCGGACGATATCCTAAAGAATAGTTGGCATAAAGATTTGTTTTCTCAGTGATGAGTAATTCGCTACCGATACCATAAAGTATCAACTCACGCGTTCTTTTGTCGGGATTAACAGAACCTGTCTGGCTGGTATTAATATAACCCTCCATCTTATTTTCAATGTATTCGAAACGGATGCCGGGCACTACTTTCAATCGCTTTCCGATTTGAAAAATATTTTCAGCGAAGACTGCATGGTTCGTAGTACCAAATTCAAGTGCGCGACCGTACGTTGGATCACTGAGTGTTAAATCAAAATCACTTCCTGTACTACCTACTCCAAGTTGATTTCTTTCTGTGTTGCCACTGTAGACTCTCACACCGCCTGCAAAAACATTTTCTTTTCCTGCCAATTTATAGCGAACAGAAATGCGTGCTTCAGCGCCATAGTTTTTGTAGTTATCTCGATCTACTTGGCGCGGATTATATTGCAGCGTGTTCGGGTTGATGGAATCAAGTGTGGTGATGGTTTTCGTATAGCCAACACTGTTACGTTCTGCCACTGTGGCAAATGATTTAATGTGCAGCGATACCGACGGAGAAATTTCATACTTTATCGTGAGCGATGCCACATTCCAAGGCGTGCTGAACCAGTTTCGCTCACGGAACGATTGACGATGATTCTCTTTGTATTGAGCGTCGGTTAATCCGCCCGGCTGCTGACTTTTATAATCCATGCGCGTATACTCGGCACCGATATTTATTTTTTTTGTAAGCTGATAGTTTGCAGAAAAATATCCGGTGTACACACTGTACTCGCTGTTGTTACGCCATCCATCTGCTGTGCGATGATGCAAAAATCCATAATAAGAAAACTTTTTATAGGTTCCACCCAATGCATTGTAGGTATTGAATAATCCGTAAGAGCCAACAGTTTGTTGCGTTTCAAAAGAGATGGGCTTGTTGGGATTTCCTTTTTTAATTTGATAATTAAGTAAGCCGCCAAACTGCGAACCATACTGCAAAGAGGCAGCACCGCGCACCACTTCAATTTTACTTAATGCTTCCATCGGCGGCGTATAGTACGATTCTGGATAACCAAAAACCTCCGAACAAATATCGTAGCCGTTTTGACGCACATTAAATTCCCAAGAACGGTTAGGACTTAATCCGCGCGTGGCAACACTTGTCTGAATACCGGAACCATCGTTTTCCCAAATGCTCATACCCGGAACTTTTCCAAACACCTGACGCGAATTGTTTGTGCTGAGGTCGGCATTTATTTTATCCATGTGGATCACGGTTGATTTCTTTCCCGCATAAATCACATTGTCTTTTACCTGGGGCATCTGCTCCACGCCACCCAAAGCCTGCTCCTGTTTAATGATTACTTCGTTGAGATTGATCACTTTTGAGGTATCCGTTTTTTGAGCATAAGCGGCCGAAAATGATGTAAGGAATAATATAGCAGTGATGGGGATAAATCTTAACATGTTGATTTATAGTGTTTAATAATCAATTGTTCAATTGAACGGGACAAAAGTATTATTTAGAATGATTCTAAACAAGGAATAAAAATAAAAATTATCTATTGTGTTGAAGTGGTGATTATTGAGATTTTTAAAAGAGAAAATTGTGTTTGGAAATGAATTTCATGATCAATTTAGAAAGCAACGAAATAAATCAAGCTAGTTAATAGTAGAAATGATATTTGACATCTTTTGGGATTACAATTATCATTAATAATGATGGAAAGGATGTGCGACCCCGCTGGGGTCGGGCCAGGGCGGTGGATTTTGTTTCTATTAAGATTCGACCCCTCTGGGGTCGGATTACGATTGAAAAATAATTATTCTCTTATACAATGTAATGATGGAAATGATGTGCGACGCCATAAATACGCAACCCCTCTGGGGTCGGATTACGAAAGAAAAATAATTATTCTCTTATACAATGTAATGATGGAAATGATGTGCGACGCCATAAATACGCAACCCCTCTGGGGTCGGATTACGATTGAAAAATAATTATTCTCTTATACAATGTAATGATGGAAATGATGTGCGACGCCATAAATACGCAACCCCTCTGGGGTCGGATTACGAATGAAAAATAATTATTCTCTTATACAATGTAATGATGGAAATGATGTGCGACGCCATAAATACGCAACCCCTCTGGGGTCGGATTACGAATGAAAAATAATTATTCTCTTATCCAATGTAATGATGGAAATGATGTGCGATGCAAACGGGTTAATGAATGGTGGATTTTGCTTCTATAAATATGCGACCCTTACAGGGTCGGATCACGGATGAAAAATATCTTTAATATCTTTTAATTTTCTTGGGGATTTTGAAAATGCCCTTGAGATATCTATAAGTTTTTGGAATTCAGCTGCCGTCGACTGCATTTTCAGTTACTATAATTTTTAGTCAATTTGATACCTTCTGCCTTGAGCCTAGTTTTAAAACACTCTATTATTTTTAACCAACGACAATTCGACAAGGGTTCGTTCACTCAAATTGCCACCATTCCTGATCATTAAAACTCTTTAAAAAAGATTTACACTACTGTCTATTCAAAGTACGAATAATAATACCAATGCTCTTTCACTTTTATCCATTTGATGTTGTGACTACGACGGGTCGAAACTTGAGAAGTTTTTTTTATTTATTCCTTATTTCTAATGCTGTACTATTAAACGATGTATTTGCACACCAGATGCTGTACGGACATGAACCATAAAGAAACCGTCAGGCAGCGAATTTAAATTTACTAAACCTGAGCGGTCGTTTGATTCATGGCGCACACAGCGTCCCTCTAAATCGAAGAAACGTACATCCAGTAATGGTTCACCATGAGACAAAATATTGACAATACCATTGGTCGGGTTTGGATAAAGAAAATTTTTATTCGCATTTTCCAATTCACCATGCCCTACAGAAGTATTACACTGCCAAATATATTCCAGAATATTTGCACGATGATTCATCGGTTCCCAACCAGGACTCATCTGATCACTGGCACCGATAGTCCCGAACAATACGAGCCCGTTGCCCCAAGTCTTTTCGGCTAACAGAGGGAGGTTTAGTTCAGGGCCATTAAACCACTCATCATTGTTGTCAACAGCTATCGGTATTAACCCATCACCATAGAGTACCGAATTTGCATAATAGAACCCAGACCATTCCGTGCCGTTAGGCTGATTAGGTCCGTTATGCAAGGGATGTCCTACTACTGGTACTCCATAACTCACCGAATAACCTTGCACCATCTGCACACCTCCAAAGCCCCATTCCATTTCCAGAAGATCACCGAAGTTTTGTGAATCAGGAGATGAATTCAAGAACAAGCGACCGCCTGCTGCCACCCAATCTTCGATACGCTTCCTATGTAATGCGAGAAAACTTTCCAGTGGATCAATATCCAGGTAACTTCCATCAATGAAGATGGTGCACGTGCTGTCGCTAAATACACTATCCAAATCCAATGTTTCAAAATAACGCAAGTTCCAGTTTCCAATCCCAAAGACTGTGTTCAAAGTGGTTTCATTCGTTGTACCTGAGGAGTAGGTTTCGATAGGTTGGAATTGGTTGCTATGTAGATAATATACATCATAGCCTATTATCGGCTTTAATCCGCACGAACGCTCGGAAAGTGTATCGTTGGTTCCGTTTTGATCACCGGTTGCTAAAACTGTAAATGTTAAGTCATGACAATTGAAGGTGCTCAAATCAACAGTGCTCACGAATGTATGGTCGATACTGGCATTGGCAGGAATGACCTGTGTTATTGTCTCTGTGGCTTGTAGCACACCGTTTAAATGATATTGCACGGTTGCATTGTTTACAGAGCTGTTTCCGCGATTAGCTAAACGTACAGTTATTGGCTCCACGCCTAGCCCAACGCTTGACACCGGGTGAACAAGTAATGTTGGTGCGACATCCACCGTAGATCCACCTGTGATAACAACCGTGTAATCTTCCGCTTCACCTTCTGTCGCCGGAATACAGGGATGATGAGAAAGCTGCCAGGGACCAAAAGGTTCAAGCAGGGCGCGTACCCTTAATCGTGTTGCTCCGTCAAGTGCGTTGGATGGAACCGTGAAAGTCCAAGTGGCAGCAGTTAAACCTGACAACATTTTTAGTCCGATGCGTTCCCCTACATTGAATTCTCCATCGTGATCATAGTCGATCCATGCTGCAAAATTGTGCGGAAAACCCGTTCCAGTCGTTACCGTAAGTACATAGGTGGAGCCTGTTAGTAATGTCGTTTGCAGGTTTGTATAATCCGAGTAACCTTCCGGAGTTTGCGGAAACGTTGTTCCCGTGTTAGAAATCGAATCAAGCACAACCGAGTTAATGATGGATCCCAGGTATTGGCTACCGTGTTGAGGCAAACAATAGTTTACTTGCGACAATACTACAGGACTTACACTTATCAGTAAGATAAGTAATGAATATTTTATGCAGGACGTGCTCATGCTATTTTCGAAATACCCTTTTTCATTTATGTATAAATTTTTACGTAACATAAATCTTTTAATAGCCATCACTATGCGTATTCCAATTTCTATGCACCACATTCCACCCATCAATACGTTTTTAGTTTCCAATTTCATTTTAGTATACATGTTAAGTCTTTATTTTTTCAATTGATGATGCACCTTTTTAGCCAAGATAAATCCCATCCATTTACTTATTTGTATTGAAGATGGGTAGATGTTTCCACTGCCTCAAAATTAATTATAGGGGGACAAAACTATTCTTAGCGAATCCTTAACAATCCTTAAAAGATTCTTAAATCTTGTGAAGTCAGATATAATTGATGAAATTTGAAGCATGGAATTTCGCAGGATAAAACTTATTATTGCATTCGTATCCTTTGCACTACTTTCATTAATTGCTGTGCAGCTTTTCTGGGCGTATTCATCTTACCGCATGAGTGAGAAAACGTTTCATTCGAAAGCAAACGCAGCCATGAGAAAAGCGGTTGAAACAGCCAACGACCATATTGGATGTGTGGAACTCTTTTCAAAAGTCCGTATTAACCCTAAGGAAGGCTTTTACATTATCAGACAAAAGTTCGATGCAAAAGGAGAGTTCATTCGGGATTCAATGGCCATCGATACAATTCCATTGTATTTTGCAAACGCCAATGATCGGATGCCTTTCCGCTTTTCAGATGTAAGTTTCCGTTCAGCGTTGAATCTTGAATTGGTGGCAAAACTCGAATATTTTTTTGATGATACGATTAGTGTTCCTTTCATGAGTAATGTAGTGGATGATGTGAACATAAAAAATTTCCGCGAAAAATTTGCTAGCAATGAGCCCATCGCTGTAAGATATACGACCCCTGTGTTTGATAGCATACTTCGAGATGAACTTCACAGCTTTTCTATTTACGATGAATTTCATTTTGGGTATATCCGAAGCGACAATAACCAACTCCATTTCCGTACGGAAGGTGCCCATGATAAAACGCTGTTGAAAAGCCCGTTGCGTGTGCGATTAACCAAAGACAAATATTTCAGTCAACCCTACGATTTGGTCATGTATTTCAACGATTATCAAGGGGTGCTTTTCGCAGGCATTCGCACCCAGTTGATTATTTCTTTCTTGGTTATTTTAATTCTTCTGATTGGCTTTTATCTTTTCATACGCATCATTTACAGACAACGGAAATTATCCGAGCTAAAAAATGATTTTATTAATAACATGACGCATGAATTTAAAACTCCGCTCGCCAATATTTCAATAGCATTAGAAAACTTGGCAGAAAAAAGCTTGGGAGAAAAAGAACCGAATGCAAAATTGTATAGAATACTTGGACAAGAAACAGAACGGCTGCGAGAAAACATTGAAAAGATTCTGCAGATAGCGCGACTTGAAAAAGAGAAAATTCATTTGTCGTTTGAGAAATTGGATGTGCATAATGTGATCCAAAAAGCAGTCTCCCCCTTTGAGCCTGTATTAGAAACGCGGAAGGCTTCAGTGGAGTTTGTTTTCAACGCTGCTCAGCCTGTCATTGAAGCCGATGAAACGCATCTCATAAATATCATCTGTAATCTTATAGATAATTCCATTAAGTACTCTTCGAATGGCTTGCGACTCCAATTCAGAACTGAAAATACCCATCATGGTATTATCTTCAGTGTGATTGATAACGGCGAGGGAATTTCAAAGGAAGCACAGAAAAGAATATTTGAAAAATTTTACCGTGCAAACGACACGGATACCCATACTGTTAAAGGTTTTGGACTGGGACTCGTGTACGTAAAAACAATTGTTGATTCACATAAGGGAAAAATTGTGGTGAAGAGCCAGGAAAACTCGGGCAGTGAATTTCAAATTTATCTTCCATTTAATCAATGAGCAACCTAACCCATACCTCGCCTAAGATCTTGATTGTAGAAGATGATGAAAATCTTGGCTACTTGTTGAAAGAAAATCTTGAATCGAAAGGGTTTTTGGTATCCGTATGTACAGACGGAAAGAAGGGAATCCGTATGTTCAATCAAGAACTTTTCCAGTTATGCATTCTAGATGTAATGCTTCCACATAAAGATGGATTTACGTTGGCAAAAGAGATGCGCGTACTCAGGGAAAATATTCCAATTATTTTTCTCACATCACGTTCCATGGAACTCGATAAAATAAAAGGATTTGAAATAGGATGCGATGATTATATTACCAAGCCCTTTAGTATTATGGAATTGATTCTCCGCATGAATGCAATACTTAAAAGAACAAATACAAGGGGTCCTCAAAGCAAAGTAGATATTTTTCATATCGGAAAATATGTTTTCTACTATACGGAACGAAAGCTTAAATTTCCTGATCAAACAGAAAAAACGTTATCCGTTAAAGAGACGGAACTATTAAAAATATTTTGCGAAAAAGAGAATGAGCTCATTCACCGAAACTATTTGATGAATAAGGTTTGGGGGAGCGATGATTATTTTATTGCCAAGAGCATGGATGTATTCATCACCCGTTTGAGAAAACTATTGAAGAGCGACCCCAATCTAGAAATACAAAATATTTATGGAACAGGATTTAAGCTTTCCGTGAGTTAGTTTGCAAAGCATAAGTTCCAGCAATCATCCAGCATCTTAAAAATGTATTTTTCACTACCTCTAATCAAAGTACGAATAATAATACCAATGGGCCTTCACCTTGATCCATTTGATGATTGGACTTTTATTAGGTGCTAGTTTGGGAGCTTCCAAATTAACACTATCGGAATAAGTAAGACCGTATCCATAGCCTAAGAACTTATACAATCTGAAATCATAATTTCCGTTACTAGAATCAAATAAAGTAATATTCATTTCATTTGTCTTCGCAAGCAATTTGCTATCCGCGCCTCTATTTTGAAAATGATCCAACAATGCCAATAATTCTTTCTCATTTTTCTCCACATAACTTTTAATCTCATACTCTCTTTTTATGGATGAATTGAAATACAAAAGAAGCACATTAACAATGAAAAATCCAACTGCGAAAAAACCTTCCATTTTGAGAACCCCTGTCATGGTCGACACCCTAAATAGAAACCACACAAAAATTACTATGAACAGTACAGGAAATAAATAATGGTATTGAAACGGTATATTTTCCCTTATGAAAAACCCGAATAAAACCAGGAGGTATAAAATGATTAGCGGGGAGAAAACGAGGAGGGTTTTTAGGGAGAATTTGTTGGTGGGGTTTGGGGGAGTGGGCATTGGGTGGATGGTTGGAGGAATTAATTCAAATTACTTTTCTATAACGACATAATTTTATGCAATTGTATACAGATCAGAAAATTTAAAAAATATTAAGCCACCATCCCCGTCACAAACACTTCTACATATTCTTTCATTTTATTGATTATCCTCTCCCCTATTTCCTTTGCTTGCAAAATACTTGGTCTATTGCCTAAGCAATTTAGTACTTCATCTCGTAACGGAGTTTGACCGCTGAAGATGTAGGTTTCGATGAGGGCGTTAAATTGTTCTTTGTCGAGA
>JADJMG010000030.1 GCA_016709725.1 Bacteroidota bacterium | reverse complement strand
TAACTTATTTATATAAGTAGGTTCTCCTCCCTAACTTTCTCCAATCCCTAGTATTTCGTCGGGTTGAAGCAGGTTAAGGAAATTAACATACTTGTTGTTTTTATCATCAAAAGCCACACTTAGGGCCTTGTTTTACTGGAACGATTTTTAGAACTCTTTAGAGATTTAGAAAGTTGAGTAATTAATTCTAATTTTTTTCAGGACTCAAATTGTTATAAAGACCTAAATAAATGTTAACTAAATTTTAGTTTTGTTATTTCCTTGTTTTTTATGCTAATTCAAAACTAGTGATTTTTTTGCAATTTCCCAAAATTTGATGAATGTCCCAATGTAAAAAGGAAGTGGTTCATTTTCCCGATAATTAGAATTCGAGTTTAGAGGAATTGGATTGACTTTGTACCTAAAATTCTAAAGTAAGTTTTAAATGACCTCCCAAACCTTGCTGTATAATTTTCATTAAGGTTGAAAGACGAATATCTGAAGCATTATTTTCAATTCTTGAAATGTATGATTTGTTGGTGCCGCATTTTTCAGCAAGCTCCTCTTGTGTCATGCCTAATTTAAGCCTGGCCTCTTCAAGTAAAACACCTAAATGAAAGGCTTCAAAATCTTGCTCCCATTTATCGCGAGCTTTAGCACCTTTCTTTCCATACTTAGAGTCAATGATTTCGTCTAATGTGGTAATTTTTTTAGATGTATTCTTTTTCATGATAATATTCCTCTCTTATTTTAATTGTTCGTTCAATTTCTGATTTAGGTGTCTTTTGACTCTTCTTTTGAAATGCATTTCCTAATATCACTAAATTTCCTTTGTCAAAAAATGAAAATATTCGATAAATATTTCCTGCTACCTCACCCCTTATTTCGTAGATTCCTTTTGTCCCTTCTCTGTGCTTTAACTATTTTTCAGGTATATTTTTCATTACTTTAATTAATTGTAAAGTCCATTCAAGTTTGGATTGAACGTCCTTGGGCATTTTCTTGTAGAAATTTAGAAAGTACTGCTTGTAGGCGATGATCTGTCTTTCTGTACCCATGACAAAGTTAACTAATTAGACAACTAAAATCCAATTTAATACCAGCTTTTTTAAAGCACTCTTTTTTAAATTAACTAGAATGTGCAGATTCAAGAAATCTTGGCTAAATAAATCCATGGTATTTATCATAAATCCATCCCTTCGATTGGGCTAATAATTGCACTTATATTTTTAGTGCTAACATGGGTGTATATTTCAGTGGTTCTGCTGCTATTATGACCTAATAATTCTTGAATATAACGTAGATCAGTTCCAGCTTCTAGTAAATGTGTTGCATAACTATGTCGTAGGCTATGTAAAGTAGCCGGTCGCTTGATGTTTCCTCTTAAAAGCGCATTATTGAAAACTAAGTTTAAACTCCTTTCGCTATATGATTCGCCTTTTATCTGACCTTCAAATAGATAGAGTTTTGGGCGATACTGTAAATAATAGGTTCGCAGCATTTCTATCATCATCTGTGGAAGAGGAGTGATACGATCTTTTCTTCCTTTAGCATTCCTTATTAATAATACACATCTTTTGCTGTCAATATGCTCTGGCTTTAAAGCTAAAAGCTCACTCCTACGTAAGCCGCAACTATAAATTAAGCTTAACATAGCTTTGTGCTTTAGGTTTTTAGTTTGCTTCAGAAGTTTTTTCACCTCTTCCTTGCTTAATACGTTTGGTAATTTGTGCTCCTTTTTGGGACGATGTATTTCTTCAATTTTTATTACCGTGGATTCAATTTCTTTAAAAAATAATTTTATAGCATTCACCACTTGGTTTTGATAGGACGAAGAGTATTTATTTTTGAGAATGTAATCGTTGTTAAAGTGAATAACATCTTCATTCGTTATGGATCCTATTTCCTTGTTTTCAAAATATCTTAAAAAAACAATTAATGCATCACAGTAAGTTTTAATCGTATTTTTACTGTATCGCTTGGATTGTAGCCAACGAGAAAATTGTTCTTTTTTTTGTTGATGAATGGGATTAATTTTTTATCTGATTCGCAAAATTCAAATGGAATCTTTTGCGATTTTCAACGTGATCGGGCAGATGCCAGCATTTCTTCGAAGAACTCCATCTAGCTCCTTTTAATTTTCTAATACGATCATTCCAAACTTTATTGCTTTCGAAGTAGATTGCAATTCGACTCTCATTCTTATATTCAATTATTTCTGCTCTCCATTTCATGACCAATATTTTAGAGTTGGAATTTCACCATGATTGGTTGTGTATTTCCAATCGTTGCAAATCTCCGAAAGAGAAATAACGAAGCCGTTTTATAAACATTTTTAGTCGACTACAAATGTTTGCAAACAATTAGAGAAAATATCTTCTTTCTCTTCATGCAAAAGAATGTAACAAATTATAAGTTGGCGTATTTAAGTTTGAATGGTAATTATTGTTCATCATGTTATATCTTAAAAATCATTTGAAAAAACGTCTAACATATTTAGTGTGATTCATGAGTTGTGAAGGGATATTTAAGGTTCTAACAGAAAATTTTACAATTTAACATCAAAATTCACTTCTAATTTTGTTTATATAAAGTTTTTTAATATTATATTTGAATGTTAAAATCATCATATCATGAAAAAAATTGTACTTTCATTCATTGCAATCTTGTATTCCTTCACTGCTTTCTCTTGGGGGCCAGATGTAGAAATTCCTTCTTACCCAAGCGGCAAAACTTCCTTGGTGAAAACAAATTCTGGAATGCTTTATTGTAGCGTGCCAGTAGGCCAATCAGGAGTGGGCGGAATTAATTTCTTTCAATCCACTGATATGGGCGTAACTTGGACATTACACTCAAATCCAGCCATGGGGCAAAATGTGATCAAGTCTAAATTAATAATTACTGGTTCCGATTCCGTTTATTGCGCTTATCAAGTCGATACCGCCATTTTCTTTTATAGCCTGGCATCTAACATTGTCACACCTTTTACATTGATGTACGTAGACGACTATGACGTTGTCGCCTCTCCTAATAGTAATTCAGTTTATTTGTTTTGTGATAATGTGGGTACAAATGCAATGAATCGATACTCTTCTATAAATGGAGGCTTTACCTGGACGGGAAGCACTTCGTTGGTTAGCTCTTCGAGTACACACCCTCGCCTTTACATGGAGGGAACTCGTATTATTCTTAATTATTATAATGCAAATTCAACAACCGCAGTGGTGCGAGCTGCCATCTATAACGAAACGGCAGCTGGTCAACTTACAGCGAGTACATTTCAAGATGTGATTCCTGCTGGAATTAGTCATCAACAATTTGCCTCTGTTAAAAGTGGAAATACGGTTTGGCTGATTTTTAGAGAAGGCGCAGGATTAAATAATATTAAATATAGACTTAGCACGGATGGAGGAACAAGTTATGGCAACGTAATTACTTTAGCCGGTAGTGCAAACGTGAATGCGTCTTGCTTTGATGCAATGCATTATGCTGACTTGACAGGCAATGGAATTAAATTGGTTTATTATACCGATAGTGCTGGATTGTTTAAAAGAATGAATTACAGAACGGCAAGTTCAGTATCACCAAATCTATTTTCAGCTCCTGAAATCTTTAACGACTTTGTCACAGATTGTATCAATGAAACAACATATCCATCAATAGCAACTCAGGGTGGGGATGTAGGTGTACTTTGGCTGGAATCAAATAGCGGCATCCCCGGCCTTTATTTCGATTTGCGTTCGAATGTAGTTGGCATTAATGAATTAGAGGAACTCGAAGACATTAAAATTTTTCCGAATCCAATGGAATCAATTTTATCAATAGAAATGAAGTCTCAAGGAATAAAAAATATAACGGTGACAGATATTTCAGGAAGAATCGTTCATCAGGTGAATACTGCAGAAAACAAAATGCAAATCGATTTGGAGTTCCTTCAGTCGGGAATTTATTTTATTGGGTTACAAAATAAACCAGGTACTAAGTTTATAAAAAACTAATGTTATCTTCTGTCCATCCGATTGATTTTACATCGACTGAGCAATGTAAATTTAATTCTTAGGAAGTAACGGCGGATTATACTAAGCTCATCAACATTCCTTTCACTATTCACTATTTTTGAATGATGAATTTAAAGGTTTGAACTTGTTTTTCGTCAAAGTATTTTAAGCAATAGATTCCGTTTGGAAGAGATGTGTTTATCGTTATTTTTTGTTCCGAATTTTCTAATTTACGCTGGTAAATAAGTTGCCCATCTATACTATATATCGAAATTTGATTAGAAGGTTTAAGGTGTTCTCCTGTTAAATTAATTTGTCCGGTTGATGGATTCGGAAATAATTGAAGTTTCGCAAATGGTAAGTTTTCTATTCCTGTATTCATGGTACAAGGAGATGGAATTGGATTTAATTCAATAGGGGAACCAGCAATAGGAGGATGGATTTGAAACGCAGGATAATCCGGAGCATAGTATAGACTTCTAAATACCTGATTGAAGAAAATATTATTTCCTTGAGTGGCAGGTCCGTTTTGATTGACTGGATTTTTATAGTTCCAAACTTTATTTCCAATGCTGTCAATTTCGATAAAACTTCCAGATGAACCTTCGCAAATTAAAGTATGTCCATCGGGTAATCGTTGTGCATTGCTAATGTTCATGCTAAATAAAGAAGATGGAACGGGATCAGTATATGTCCAGTTCGCGACTAAAGGCCCAAATGCATTTAGGGTGTCTTGAGAATAAAATCCTGTACTGTCTTGAGGTAGATGAATTACTTCTACGGTAGAGTAATTTCCTCCTGGACGTCCTGTACCATTATTGAAGACCATCACCGCACCACCATCTTTTAAACTATCCGGTATCCAATGTGCAGAGTGAGGACCATATAACTTTTGATCCGCTGTGGTTCCTCGTTGATAGGTGCGTGGGTTTCCCCAACGATACAAAAAGATCACCGCCCTTTCCGTAGGTTCCACCAACATGTCCTGCTGCGGTTGCAGTAGTAGTACTGTGATCAATGATCCAGAATTCGCTGAAAAATCGAGAGCAAAGCATGATTTGATCGAGTGCCGGATGGTAGGTTACTGCATTGAGGTGAATCCAATCAGCATTCGAATTTGTGCTGGTGATGTTATAGTTGATGTGAACTAATTCAGGATGCGATTGCACAACACCAAAATTTGATTTCGAAGCATTATGTTGTTGTATTAAATGATCCCATACACTCCACTCCCAAACGGTAATTGCAGAATCTAGACCGATAGGTTGTAATTCAATAATTTTCTCGGTGAAGAACTCCGTCCCTGGAAAAATGGAGTCAAGTCCTGCATCAAATGCTTCGGCTAATGTTTTCTTTTCAAAGAGTAAAACAAGTACGTTTCCATTGGGCATCGGATAAACATCATGATGTTGTAAACGATTGGCATCAGACACTTCGTACGACCATAATAACTGTCCCGTCCAACTTACTTTTTCTATGTATCCACCGCTTCCTCCTGCACTGAAAGCAGGATTCATCACATTACCTGTACGTAATAAAGTCCCATCTTCCAGTAAATACACTGAGTTTCCCGGCCGATAAGTAGCAGGCCATTCATTGATCTTTCGGCCGCATTTATCGATCAAGTAAGTTTTGGTATAGGAGTTGGGCATAAAAAGCACATACCCGTCAACGTTAGTACTGTCGGCTTGCAATAACCCCATGGTTTGAGCAGATGCACCCCAGGTAATGATAAGAAGAAATAGCAGAGAAGAGATTCGTTTTTTCATAGATACAAGAAGCCCCGGCTATTTGATAACCGGGGCTAAATTTATTATTAAAATTATTCTTTAATTAACTTCATGCGGTATTGACCATCCGTCGTGTTGATTTGCATCATGTAAATTCCACTTGACTCATTCTCCAAATTGAGAAGTTGACTTCCTGGATTTAAACGGTGGTTTTGAATCATACGTCCATCCATAGTATAAATAGATACTTGAATGTCTTTCTTCACTTGCATTTGGAAAATACCTGTTGATGGGTTAGGATAAACTGATAAAATTTCATTGCCTAAGATGTCTTCCAATCCAACACAAGATTTAACAACGACTTCAATACTATCTGTGTTAACACAACCGCTAGCATCCGTACCTGTTACCGTATAAGTTTGTGTAGCTGTTGGGATAAATGGAACACCATTTGTAACACCATTACTCCAAGTATAGGTTGTCGCATTACCACCATATGTTAACGTTACAGGATCTCCAGCGCAAATAGTATCATTAGTTGCACTTGCAGTTACTGTTGGCAATGTAGTACATGCACCTTGTAAATTAGCTCTAATTAGGAAAGTTCTTGCGAAATTAGGACCAAAACTTTCTACATTAGACCATGTTCCATTTGGATTTCCAATCCAGTCAACCCAAACAGTTCCAGGTGTGAAAACACTTGTTGTTATCCCAAGTGAAAGCGTAGAATCCGTTTCAACTGCCGCAACTAAATAAGTTCCTGCAGTTAAATTTAAAGGAGCGCCTGCTACTTCAAATGTAAGCCATCCACCAGTATCAGTAGGTAACACCAATGTTGGAGAAGCATAAAGTAAAGTAGTTGGAACACCAGCAGCCATATTAAATACCGCAACTCCAACAGAACTTGTTGCAAGTTGATTATTTAAAAAGATAGAAATAGAACTAAGCTGAGTAGGTTGGCTAATGTCGTATTGATTACCAAGATAACCATTAACTCCAGCTCCAATTCCTAATGTACCAGTAATGGTATTATTATCTCTTGCCATGATGGTGTCACTTATTACAACAGTTCCACCAGAAAGTGTGTCGTTCAATGGATTTGCATCCGCTTCATTAATGGATACGCTATAAAATACACTGTATGTATCTTGTGCAGTTGGGGTAAATACGTTAGCAGCAGTTAATGTAGAACTTGCTCCACCCGCCAAGGAGGCTAGAGGAAGACTGTTGGAATTAAATACAGATGTTAAAGTGCTGTTTAAAACCTCTCCATTAAGTACAACACCAGTTACAGCTGAAGATCCATTATTCTCAATTTCTGCCGCTAAAGTAAACGAAGGTTGTTGGCTTTCTGGAATGATAGTATATTCTGACCAAGCAGGTACAGTAGCTACACCCGCATCAAAAGCAGATAATCCTTCTACTTTTACATCATCAATTAATAAAATAAATTTATCAGTTGAATTATTTCTGAATCCGATATAAACCGTTTGACCTGCATAAGCACTTAGTGAAACGGTGTGAGCAGTCCATGTAGTGTTTTCAGCAACGGTCGTGAATAAAACCGTAGAACTTGAAATTTGATTTCCGATAACACCTGCACCACCCGTTGGAGGGCCAGCAGTCATGATTCGAACTTCATATCCATCAGGATAAGCTGCATCATAGGTTACTGCATTCCAAGTAAGTTCACTGTTAGCAGGTAATGAAGCAATCGCTGGAGTCCACATCCAGTCATCTGAAGTTCCAGCTGGAGTATACCAAGAAGTACTAAAGGCACATGAGTCTGCTACGTTATTAGCGAAGTCTTCACGACGAGTCCAACTATCAGTTACATAGGATACAGCCGCATTCGGGGTAAGGTTATCCACGTTACGTAAAAACCAGCCTGTAGGAAAGGCATAGGTTCCAGGCCCACCAGCGGTGGCTCCGTCAATATTGTCAAATGTCTCTAAGAAGACAACTTGAGCACTCGAAACATTGTAGAATAGAATCAACAATGGAAGTAGTAGAAATTTTTTCATAAGGGTAGTTCTAAATTTTATCCAGCAAATGTATTGGAATTTAGTCTCCGTATCTCAAAATAATAGGGTAGGATATGAACAATACACTATGGATAACCCAAATTTGGATAATTGAATTGAAAAAGTATTGACTCTTCAATAATCAACACCCTTTTTGCCAATTAGATAGCCTTTTTTCATGCAATGTTGTCTTTTTGATGCTTCTAGTTGTACTAACGATAACTTTTATGTTTTTCTTCTTTCTATTTTCGCAGTATGCAATTTCTCCATATCCGAAATATCGTTGTTCATGCTTACCATGGATGTTTAAAACAAGAATCAAAGATAGGTGGTCGTTTTTCGGTGGATGTGAGTTTTGAAGCCGACTTTACCGCCGCTATGAATTCGGATCAATTGGAAGATGCGGTAGATTATGTTCTCGTGCATGCTATTGTACGTGAAGAAATGGCCATACCCAGTGCGTTGATTGAGCATGTGGCCGCCCGTATTTTGAAAAGATTGAAGATTCAGTTTATAAATGTATCTACCTGCACCGTTGCCATTACAAAATTCAACCCACCTGTAAATGGACAATTGGGAGAGGCTATTTTTATCGTGAAGGGCTAATGGATTCATTTTAAATTTGGGAAGTAACATTTTAGCATTTTTGTTGTCAATTACTTTACAAAGCGGTTATCGGTTTTGCCTTAATTACGACTTACCTTCGTGCCATTATGGCAAAGAAGAAAGAATCTCCCGATCATGGCGCACTACTGAAAAAACTTTTGCTAACAGTTTTTAAGGAGTACCCTTATAAAGCACTCAATTATAAACAGGCTATTCGGAAACTTGAACAGGAACCCTTGTACGAGGAGTCAAAAGAACTATTGGAGTTGCTGGATTCCGCTCAACTAAAGGCGGCATGTATTGCGATACTCGAAGGAATGGCGCAGGATCAAGTGTTGCAAGAAGTAGATCGTTATAAGTATAAGCTTTGGCCTCAGTCGCATTTTGCAGAAGGACGAATCGATATCGTATCTAACGGTAACGCCTATGTGAAGTGTGACGAGTTTGAGGAAGATGTGGTGGTAGATCGTAATAATACCAAGAACGCAATGAAAGGGGATCTGGTAAAAATTAATTTGTTCGCAACACGTCCCGGTAAACGTCAGGAAGGAGAAGTGATTGAAGTGTTGGAACGCGCACGTGCTGAATTTGTCGGTACGGTGCAAGTGTCAGGAAAGTTTGCATTTTTGAGCGGCGACTCTGCTAAGAATAATGTTGAAATATTTATTCCATTACATGCATTAAATGGTGCAGTTCACGGAGAAAAAGCAGTAGCACGCATTACCGAATGGCCTGAAGATGCTAAGAATCCGCAAGGAGAAATAATTCGTGTATTAGGTGCTCCCGGTGAGAATAACGTTGAGATGGATGCCATTTTGGTCGAGTATGGTTTCCCACTCGAGTTTCCAGCAGCCGTAGAAGCAGAAGCGGAGAAAATACCATTTAAGATTTCGGCAGCCGAAATAAAAAAACGTCGCGATTTTAGAAAGGTGCCCACCTTTACAATCGATCCAGTAGATGCAAAGGATTTTGACGATGCACTTTCTGTTCAAACATTGAAAAACGGAAACTTGGAAGTGGGAATTCATATCGCCGATGTTTCACATTATGTAACACCCAGCTCATCCTTGGAAGAAGAAGCCTACGATCGTGCTACGTCCATCTATTTAGTAGATCGTGTAATTCCCATGCTTCCCGAAAAGTTGAGTAATAACGTTTGCTCCTTGCGCCCAGGTGAAGATAAATTATGCTTTTCAGCCGTGTTTGAAATTGACAAGGATGCAAAAGTGTTGGAAGAATGGTTTGGTCGTACTGTCATCCATTCTCAACGTCGCTTCTCTTATGAAGAAGCACAAGATGTCATTGAAACGAAAGAAGGCGACATGAAAGAATATATTCTTCCATTACAAGAGTTAGCAAAAATTTTACGTAAAAATAGATTCACCAGTGGCGCCATTTCTTTTGATCGAGTGGAGGTGAAGTTTCGGTTAGATGAACGCGCTCATCCCGTCGATGTTTTTCTTAAAGAAAATAAGGACAGTAATAAATTGATTGAAGAGTTTATGCTCTTAGCCAATCGTCGCGTAGCCGAGTACATCGGAAAAAAACTGTCAATTAAAGAAGGAAAAGAGTATCCCTTTGTCTACCGAATTCACGACACTCCCGTAAGTGATAAGATGGAAACATTTGCCAATTTCGCTTCTAAGTTTGGGTATAAGATGAATACCAATACCGACCGAGAAATTGCACATTCATTAAATAAATTAATGAAAGATGTGAAAGGAAAGAAGGAACAAAACGTAATTGAACAATTGGCGATTCGCACGATGTCCAAAGCGGTGTACACTACAAATAATATTGGACATTATGGATTAGCATTCGATTACTACACCCACTTCACTTCTCCCATTCGTCGCTATCCCGATGTGATGGTGCATCGCTTGTTGGCACATTATTTAGCAGGAGGAAAACCGATGGCAGCTAACGATTTGGAAGTGGCCTGTAAGCACAGCACCGACATGGAAATTAAAGCATCCGAAGCCGAACGTGCCTCTATCAAGTTTAAGCAAGTACAGTATCTGCTCGATCGAAAGGATGAAATATTTAATGGAATGATTTCTGGCGTTACCGAGTGGGGATTGTATGTAGAAATTGTAGACAGTAAATGCGAAGGACTAATTCGTGTGCGTGATTTGGTAGATGATTTTTACGAACTTAACGAAGATCAATATTGTTTAGTAGGACATCGTTCTAAAAAAGTATATCAACTAGGCGATTTGTTAAAAGTACGTTTGAAGTCGGCCGACCTCATGAAAAAGCAAATTGATTTTGTATTGGCTGAAGATTATAATTCAGTAAAATTGAGCAAGTCGGGTGGAGGAGGTAACTTCTCAAAATTCCATGGTGGCGGTTCGTCTAAATCTTCCAGCAGATCTTCTTCCGGCTCCTCTTCAAAATCAGGCAACCCTAAATCCAAAAACAAATACGGTAAAGGCACTTCGAAGTGGAAGAAATAACGATCACTTAATACGGATTTCTAAACGCAACGAAGCAGCGTTAAGCAACGTTAGCAGCGGGTTTTTATTCGAATTTTGCGTATTCGCGTATTCGCGTATTCGTAATTCGTACATTCGTATCGATTCGTAATTCGTATCCTTCGCACTTTCGCATTTCGTGTTAATTCGAATTTCGCGTATTAGCGAATTAGCGTATTCGTAATTCGTACATTCGTATCGATTCGTAATTCGTATCCTTCGCACTTTCGCATTTCGTGTTCATTCGCATTTCGCGTCATTTCTTCACCACCCGCGTACTACTTATCGAACCATTATCTTCCACCTTTAAAACATAAACCCCATCTGCAAGTTGTAAGTCACCCATCGGAATGACAAAAACATTTCCTTCGCAGTAGTCATCTTGATGGTAGAGAAGTTGTCCTTTTAAATTATAAAGAGAAATTACAAGTTTGTGTTTTCCCGATGCTTCAAATAAAACGTTAAGTTGATCTTTGAAGGGAGAAGGAAATACAGTAGGACTATTAAATAATTCACCGCGCTTGAGAGCAATTACTTTGGTGTAATTTTCTTTTCCGTTAAAATCTACTTGACGTAAACGGTAATAGGAAATTAATTGCATCAATGGATTTTCGTCTTTGAAAGTATAATTGTTTGCCGAGGTGCTATTCCCTTTTCCTCGAACAAATCCTAAATCTTCAAAGGTTTTCCCTTCTGACGATCGCTCTACGTAGAAGCCATCGTTATTTAATTCGGAGAGTGTAACCCAATCTAAACGATTGTAATATTCAAAGGCTTTACCCATGAAGGATCCTAATGTAACTGGCAGTGGTGAATTGTTTGGACCAAAGATCTCAAAGTCATCAACAGATACTCCTGCCGTGGATACCGTAAAATCCGATTTGAAAACAAGACGGAAAGCGACGTTAGCATTGCCCGCTAAGAAACTTACATCTCTGGATGCTAAAGTAAAACTCGCTGCAGTGGAGTTGAAGAAAGCCTCCCCTGCTGGGAAAGCGGTACCGCCTGCACCGTTGGCGAAGTCGTACCAGTTGGCCCCTGTTGTTCCTAATAAAGTCCAGCTATCACCTTTGTTTGTGGAGTATTCTACCCGCAATCCATCGTATCCAATTTCAAAACTATTTTTTTTGTAGAATTGAAGTGTGTAAGTTCCAGGGGCAGAGAAATTATAATTTGGACAATACAGAATGCAATTCGCGTTGTCGGAATAATTACCGGTTAAATTTGTTACCCAACTCGCACTTCCGCTGCGTACACCATTCTTTCCAGCAACACCACTATTCCCTCTTTCCCATTTGGTTCCACCGTTAAATATTCCGGCAAAGTCATTAGGATTGGATTCGAAATTTCCTCCACCTACTAAATTGTAGGGCGTGCCACGGTTAGGCAGAACCGTAATATAGGCTGCTTGCGTTTTGCTTAAGCTTCCGCCGCCACCGTTGATATTTAAGGTTACGGTATAAACTCCCGGTGTAGTATAAGTGTGTGTTGGATTTTTAGTATTGTCGGTAAACCCATCTCCAAAATTCCAATTCCAAGTAGTACTCTTCACCGAACCGTCAGTATAGTTAACGGGCTTTCCAGTGTACACTACAAATTTATCAGCTACAAAATCAGCACGCGCAGGAGAGAAAGTGTCGCTTGAAAATAAACCGCGACCATGAGTTGCCGCAATCATCATATTGTCTGAACTTCTAATTTGTAACATGTCGGTGCGTACATTGGCTAAACCACTGATGGATGGACCCCAATTCGTAGTTCCTCCTGAAAGTGCATCAGTGCTCCAAACACCCACTTCTGTAGCAAGCAAAACTTGTGAACTATCTGTTGGATTAAACAACGCCCAACGTATCGGCATATCTGGTAAATTTCCTTCTACCGAAGTCCACGTGGTTCCACCATTCTTGGTTTCCCACACACTGTTTACACCGTAATTACTATACGTTACTATTAAATGACTATCATCATCACTCTCAACTTCAATACACGATACCGTGGAGGCAGTAGGCATTCCAGATCCTGAATTAATATGAGTTCCGGTAGGCGTTGCTGTATTCGCATTATCAACACGCACAATTCTTCCGTTATTCAATCCAAAGAAAACACGATGATTGGTGGTAGGTGAAACGCGAACAGAAGTAACTCTTCCACTATTGAAAGCGGCAATGGTAATATTATTAAAAGTAGTACTGGTTAATGCAGTTAATAATCGTGTGTATTGTCCATTACTGTAGGTAGCGTAGAAAACATTATTCACGTTATCATAATCACTTGGATTGATAAACGAACCGGTATTACTATTTCGAATGGATGCAAATGAATTTCCTCCATCGTTGCTCCGGTAAATATTGTTGTATACGTAGGACGAAAATTGATACTGCGGATCACTTTGATCAATATGGCAAAACGCCCCGTCACCTCCTGTAACTTCAATCGTATTATTCATTCCAGGTACGCTGTATTGTTGCGTACCATTATCTTGAGCCCCCGCCATAAATTGATTGGAGCCTAAAGTGGGATGCATAGCACATGCATAAAATTGAGTGACGTTATAATTATTAGATTTAAAATCGATGGTCGTTCCTCCGTTGGATGATTTCGAAATTCCTCCATCATTTCCAAAATAAACTTCTGAACTCGATCCAGGTCTATAAACAATGGCGTGTTGATCGGCATGCACTTCTTGGTAACCAAATCCGCCGTACCAATGTGAAATTTGTGTCCAGTTCGTTCCAGCATTAGTGCTCTTGAATAAATCAACACCTCCCACAATTAACGTGTTTGAATTGTTAGGATCTACAGCAGCCGTTAAATCATACCAGGCTTGTCCGCGTGTAAATTCGGCTCCTATTCCCGGATCTGCATCTGTAGGTAAGGTGCAAGCGGTCCAAGTGCTTCCTGTGTTTGTCGATTTATAAATACCGCCAATTCCATAGCTTGTTGCCATGGTCAATGCATAAAGCACTGCACTATTGTTTGGCGCTAAAGCAATTTCAACTCTGCCGAAATTCGCAGTAGGGAATCCATTGGCTCCTGTGTTTAGTTTGGTATACGTACCTGCATTACCGTTAGTAGATCGATACACCCCATCGGCTGCACTAAATACATTTCCCGTAGCGGCAACCACAGCATTGTCAGCTGCAATTTCAACGTCGGCAATGAAGTCTACAGTACATCCGTTGGCAGCGCCTAACACTTCCGTCCAAGTAGTACCTCCATTTTGTGATCGATATAATCCTCCAGTGGTCGCTGCATATACATCACCAGTAGTTGGATGAACCACCATCTGATTTACATACCTAAAATTTGCGTTGTTAGCAGTAGAAGCTAATTGAGTAAATGTGTTTCCACCATCGTTGCTTTTCCAAATTCCATCACCATAAATTGCATCGGCATTAAACCATCCTTCTCCTGTACCAAAATAAATGGTGTTCGGTGAGAGGGGATTTTGACAAATACTGGCAATGGCTAAACTGGAAAATAAATCGTTGACAGGTGTCCATGTAGGAAGAGTTTGATTGATATCGGTAGTCTTCCATAAACCACCACCAACACTTGCCGCAAAAACAGTTTTTCCAGTTACGTCATTTTTATCGATGAGGATAGCACGTGTTCTTCCACCCACATTCGACGGACCTCTTTCCTGCCAATTGATACTTAATGCACCGGCAACTTTATTGGTTTGTGAAGACGCGCGAAGCTGTTCAGCATAGCGTAAAGCGGCCCATAATCTTTCTCTCGGAACTTTTAATGTAGCGGGATCTCGTGTAATATCAAATTCATATTGCATCGCTAAATCCATGCGATCGCGTTTCGGAATTTTATTTTGAGAGGGATGTTTTTTTTGAAATTGAAAATGTACACCCATCACCAAAAAGACAGCCACCATTGCGGCCATCAAGGAAGTGGAGACGTTACGAATTATCATAGATTTATAATCCTATTTAACAGATAAAGGCATATAAAGTTACGGATACAGAATGGGTAATTCCGTTGATGTTTGTCATTTTTTAAACCCGAAAAAGCCTAGGGTTTAAACGCAACAGCCTAGGGTTTAAACCGCAACAGCCTAGGGTTTAAACGTAACAGCCTAGGGTTTAAACCCTAGGCTGTTACGTAATATTTTATTTATTATTTTTTAATGATTCGGGTACTAATCTTCGAAGTCCCTTCGCCCATGGTTACAATATACGATCCCGATTTAAGTTGATCTGCTAAAGGAAGTGATATGCTATTTTTACCTTGTTTCACGCTTAAATTTCCATTGTAAATAAGTTGTCCATTGGTCATCGTGATGGTCATGGGTAACATACCCGTCATATCGGATTCAAACTTTAATTGAAGATCTGTTTCAAACGGATTCGGACTAGCCGTCATATTTTTATTCCAGTATTTGATGTGGAATTGTTGAATGGCTTGGGGTCAAAAGTTTCCTGCTTTCCATCAAAATCAGTTTGTGTTAAGCGATAGTAACTGGTACCCATCAGTGGATTGCGATCCATCACTTCATAGTTGCGAGGATTGCTGCTGTTTCCGGCGGCAGTTACTTTTTGAATTTCTTCAAAGTTTTTATTGTCTTTCGATCTTTCAACCACAAAGTAATCACTGTTTTTCTCACTCGCTGTGGTCCACGTAATTTTTGCAGATGAATTGTACGGCATCACATCAAAGGCAACTATTTCAACCGGCAATGGATTTATACTGGTAGATGTAATCCCGAATTGTCCTAAGGAGGTGAAAGCACTTCGATTTGCTATTGGTGTTGTTGAATTTCCAGTAGCAGCTACATGCGTTCCTTCGGCTGTCCACACATTGGCGTCATCATCTCTTCTGAATAAGTGAAGTTTGGTGTAATCAGAAATTCCAGTGAATCCTTCTGCTGTAGTTGAGATATTGTATTCTCCACCGCTAAAGCCATTGCTTCCACTCAGTGTCCACCAGCCTGAACCAATGGTAGAACACACATCGCCTGCATCTGTAATTGGCAATCCATATACACCAGGAAATCCTGTTGTGAAGGAAGATGTGATGATGCCGCCATTTGGAGGGGTGTTGAAGTCCATGATGATACCATTAAATGAAGTTGGTGTCCCTACGGGAAAAATGATGCCTGTAGTAACGGCACTGGGTACCCATCTGCGTAGCGATCCAATGATATGTCCCGATGTGCGTGACAATGTTCCCGTAGAAACATCACTTGTTCCTAATGTGATGGAATTACTTCCTGTAGTAACATTTCCAACCAATAGGTTAAGTTGGTTTTCGGCATTTACTGAATTGGTAAGGATGATGTGGGATCCATTGTTAATAGTTAAGTTTCTCACGGATGACGGTAAGCCACTACCGGTAGACTGCAAAGAGATTCCATTATATTCATAATCGGCTCCTGTGCTAAAATTGCGAGTAGCAGTTTGAATATGCCCAGTGGCTCCACTCGAAGTAATTCCATCGATAGATTTTATTCCCAACTTTGCTCCTGCTTCTAAAGTGAAGATGCCATCGCCATTTAAATAACTAGGCTCATTTTCCATTTGTAAAGTAGCACCCGTTTTAACAGTGTAGTTAACGTTGTTAAAGGTATTTGCAGTCACGTTGCATGGTTGTATGCTTGTACCGTTAAAATTAATTTGACAAGCGTTAGTGGTAGAATTCTCCCAAATGTAACCACCTGTATAAGTAAAGTTATTCTTGATGTTTAAAATGCCTTCGTTGGCATCTTCCGTTAATAGTAGATTTCCACCAGTGATGCTTGCATTGCCATCTACGTTAAAGGTACACATACCCGAACCGCTTGTTAAAATGCAATAACTCGTACCCACGTTTCCGCTAATTGCGATATCGCCAGCAATATTAATGGTAGTTGCCGCCGTCCAATCGGTACCAATAAAAACTCCATCCGTTTGCGTATAATTTCCGCTAATTGTAATTGAATTGTTGGTTGCATCTTCGTTCGACCAAAACACACCGCCCGAAATATTTAAATCACCATTTATGGTCATGTTGCAAGCTCCCGATCCACTCGAAACAGTGAACCATGAACTCGACAGATTTACATTTCCAGTAACGGTGATGGTTCCACCACCCGAACTATTGGTTCCTCTAAAATCACCGCCCGATTGATTGATGTTTCCACCTACAGTCATCGTTCGTGATTTACTATTCGTCGTGAGTCCTAAATACCTGGATCCCGTACTTAGAATATTAAAATCTTTTTGGATAGTCATATTCGTGTTGAGACCTAAATTGCTACTTTGGCTAGTTGCGTTCCATTTAAAGTTTCCAAAATTTTGTCCAAGATTAGTAGGTGCAGTACTCGTTGTTCCTCTTATTTCACAGGTAGCATTTTCATTCCACGTAGCGGTCGGAATGCTTCCACCATTTTGTGAATGATTATATAGACCATTCGCCTCATGATTTAATGTAGCGCTGGCACTTAAATTTATAGTACCTGAATTGTTAATAGTTCCTCCATTTATAAAGTCGGTGCCAGTTCCATTATTAATAGTAACCGTTCTGCCATTATTCACAGTAACAACCCCACCCGCTTCAATAACAACTTGGTCTACATTTACATTGGCAGAAACAGTAACGGTATGTCCATTACGAATGGTGATTACATTCTGTGCTGAAGTAGGCGTACTACCCGCATTCACCCATGCAGTACCGTTGTACGATTCCCAGGTCGCATTGGAATTCCAATTTCCATTGTTCTTTGAACGAAAATCACCATTCACCGCAGCATTTGCTTTGGTGCTTTGGAAAGTTTGATAAACGAGAACAATAAGTACAATTGCCATTGTAGAGATCACAGTCCCGACAATAATTTTTTGTTTTTGGCTCAACCTAGTAGTAAGGTTTGTGCGTTGACTTGGGGTATTGGTTTTAAGTGGCTTACTTGATTTCATCACAAGTTATTTTTTGCGGGATTTTACGAAAGCTATTCGATTAAGTTTCATTTCGTTGAAAAAAGCATTTATAGACTCAAATCAACACAATTTGTGTGCTGTATATACATAAACGATGCAGTTTGGTGTTCAACCAATATCAAAACCTAAGCAAGACTGCGTACCATTGAAATTAAGTAAAGAGATTTAGACCCAGAATGGGTCCAATGTTTATAGAAAAATGTAGTTTGTTGTTGTTCGACCCCGATGGGGTCGTATGTTTTTGCGTTCCTTTATTCTATAAACATGTGATGCCTTCGGCATCTTGATTCTTAACTTAATGACATTGGACTGCGCACTGCGAAGGGCAATACAGGCGCAAGACTGCATAACACGAAGGCCTAGACCGAAGTGGTATTTGTTTAATTGGTAGATTAAAACTATTTTTCACCCATCTTAAAAAATAAAAAAAATCATGGAAATTAACTTCTTAGTAATTCTATTGGCTGCATTAGTTCCAATGGTAATGGGTTTCATTTGGTACCATCCAAAAGTATTTGGAACCGCTTGGATGGCTGCTGCCGAAATCACCGAAGACAAAAAAAAGAATCCGCCCATGGCGAAAATTTTTATTGTGTCTTTTATATTCTCATTGTTGTTGGCATTTAGCATGATGCCTATGGTAATCCATCAAATGAGTTTGTTTTCATTGGTAGCTGATGATATGAAGCCTGGCGATACCACTTCTGCTGCCGCACAGTGGTTTCAAACGTCAATGGAAACGTATGGAAATAACTTTCGAACCTTTAAGCATGGTGCCTTTCATGGTATTATTGCGGGAATATTTTTAGCGTTACCATTAATTGGAACCAATGCATTGTATGAAAGAAAAAGTACGAAGTATATATTAATTAATGTAGGATTCTGGACCGTTTGCATGACCATCATGGGTGGCATTATTTGCCAATGGGGAATCGCTTAATCAAGAAATGATCATATAAAAAGGGGCTTTTTTCAATAAAAAGCCCCTTTTTTTGTCATTTATTAAGGAAAATTTCCGAAATTTAAATTTAATTCAAATTCAAGTAAACCAAAAGAGGATGGCATTCGTGATCCCTAATTGAACACAAAAACCAATAAAATGAAATTAGTTTACTCCCTTCTTCTGGCATTGTTCCTTAGCATCGGTGCCCAAGCCCAAAATTGTATTTGGAGCGTGAATACTTTAGCAAATAATACGGTGATTGTTACGCCACCAGTCGGTATGGTAACACCACAGTATTATGTTCAATGGAATTTTGATGATGGAACAGTTATCCATGCTGGTGATGTTCCTATCACTCATGTTTATGCAAATCCTGGAATGTATATTATTTGTATGAGCATTATTGATTCTATGACGGGTCCTGTTTGTACATATTGTGATACAACTCTTATTAGTTCTTGCACGATTTCCTACACACAAACGGGAACTTCATTTGCTTTTACAGCTAATGGGTCCAATCCTAATTCTAATGTGATATGGAGTTTTGGAGATGGTACTTCGGGTAATGGACAAACCGTTACTCATCCTTATAATGGGGTAGGTAATTACACCGTTACCATGACGGAATTAGATAGTAGTGGAAATGTGATTTGTTCAGCAACCACGAATGTTTCTACGCAAGCAGGATCTACATGTAGCATATCTTACGGCCAACCAAATCCAGTAACAGCACCGGGTACTTATAATTTTGTTGGATCAGCAGGTGTAAATCCAAATCTTATATGGGATTTTGGTGATGGTACTATTGGAGCTGGACCTAGTGTTTCACATACATATTCAGCTTCGGGAACTTATACCGTTTGTATGACTTCTTATACCTTACTTGATACTTGTGTAACCTGTCAAAATATTACGGTAACGCTTACACCTCCGAGTTGTAGTTTCGCTGCTTTTCCTGATAGTGTAAATTCATCTCAAATGTATTTTAATGCTTGGGGTGTGTTTGTAAATAATATTATTAACTGGACGTATGGAGATGGTACTTCAGGCACAGGACAATTTTCTTCACATACATATAATGCGCCCGGTGTTTACACAGTTTGCATGAATGAAATAGATTTTGTTACCGGATTAACGGTTTGTACTTACTGTGATTCTGTTGTGGTAGGTACTGGCTCTAATTGTAGCTTTACCTATAGCGGTGGTGGAACATTTGGTTCACCTACTGTTTTTACTGCGGCCAGTGCTCCAGCAGGAAGTGTTTATTACTGGGACTTTGGTGATGGTTCACCAGTAATTACAGGACAAACAGTAACCCATGTATATACTGCTCCAGGAAGTTATAATGCTTGTTTGAGTATTGGTTTTCAAGGCGCCATTGTTTGTGTTACTTGTCAACCTGTGAATATAAGTGGTAGTAATCCATTTTGTCAAGCGAATTTCGTATCAGTAAGTCTTGGATTAAATGCATATTTCATCGATCAATCTACCGTGAATCCTCCTAATGTTCCGCCACTACCAAATCCAATTAATTATGCTTGGAGTTTTGGAGATGGAAATTCAAGTACCTTGCAATTCCCAAATCATCAGTACAGTGCTCCTGGAACTTATGTGGTTTGTTTAGTGGTTAGCACATTTGGATGTACATCTACTTATTGCGATTCTATTGTGATTGATACTACCATCAATAACCCTATTGGATGTAATGCCTTTTTTGTGTTCACTCAACTGAGTCCTTTCAATTTAGTGGGAGTAAACTTAAGTAATGGTACGAATTTGAATTTTAGTTGGGATTTCGGTGATGGATCACCGTTAGTAAGTGGTGCTTATCCAAGTCATCAATATGCTAGCACCGGAATGTATATAGTTTGTTTAACGGTTTCTGATTTCTTTGGATGTTCAGATACGTATTGTGACACACTTCATGTAGACTCTTTAGGAAATATTATATACCGTAGTTCAAGTTCAGGATTTGTATTGAATATTTATTCTCCTGCAACGGTTACAAGTGGTATTGATGATGTAACACCTACCAATGCACAGCTATTCCCTAATCCTGCACAGAGTACTTTGACCGTAAAATGGTCGGCAGAAGTAAGCAATGAGCTGTCTTATAAAGTAGTTTCGGTAGATGGGCGTACCGTATTGAATGGAAGTCTGACGCGTGATGTTAACTCCATTGAGGTCGCTACATTGTCACCCGGATTCTATCTCCTTCAAGTTCAGAATGCGAATGGAAGCATGGAAGCAAAACCTTTTGTTAAGCAGTAATTCCCACTGCCTGAAAAGGCCTCACCATGCGTCCTGCACCTGAGCTACTAGAGCAATGCCGGCGCGATGACCGGAAAGCACATCACGATTTGTACGTGATGTGCTTTCCGATTATGTACTCAATTTGTAATCGATATTATATTAATAAGGACGATCGAATGTCTGCTTTAAATATGATATTTTTTCGACTGATCGTCAACATGACTGATTATCTTAAAAAACATCAGCATGTACCTTATGAACAATGGATGCGAAAAGTAAGTGTTAATTATATTATTGATGAGTTCAGAAAGCAAAAACGTTATCAGGATCTGATCAGCTTGCGTGAAGAAATGCCTGAAGACATCCATCCATTACAAAGTGATGTGGATTTAAAATATGACAAGGAAGAAATTCAACAGGCCATCGAACAACTTCCGCCCATGTGTAAAACTGTGTTTAATCTGTATGCAGTAGATGGATTTAAACACGATGAAATCGCCAATATGCTTGGCATCAGTACCGGAACTTCAAAAGCACATCTCTTTAAAGCGCGAAAAAAATTACAAGAGATGCTGACCGAAGTGAAAAAATCTGCTGAATGGAATAAACCACAAATGCAATGAAAGAATCGAAAATGGATCAAATGGATCCAGAACAATATTGGCCGGAAGCAGAGAAGCTTTTGGAACAACACTATACGGCGAAACGTCGTCGAAGAGCCGTTGTATGGTTGGGAGTAGTCATTCTTGGATTGGTAAGTGTGTTTTTAGTGAACTCAAGAAAAGAAAATTATTTGGAGAATAATGTTCCTACTAAAACTGAAAAGGAAAATAATTCCTCGATTGTAAAAAGAAATGAAACAACAAATGAAACTGAAACCGTAGTACCATCTAACGAGAATAAAGTAAAGACTAATAACACACAAACGCCATTAGAAACGCATTCACCCATCTTACACCAGGATAAAACCGTAGCCAACACGAATGAAATTGTTCCGGTTTCACCAACGAAAGTGAATCGTAGTATGACGAATCCTACACAACAAGTGGTTCGTGCCGAAGTAAATTCTTCTTCCCAAGCGAATGTACCATCGGAACAAGAGAGTACAATACCAACAGTACAAAATGCAAATGGGGAGGATAAAGAATTAAATGTTTCAACCGAGAATTCGCCGATCGCACAATCTGGATTGAATTTTTCTGATGCTGACTTCATAGCATCCATGCCCATGTTAAAGTGGAAGGGAAAAGAGAAAGAAGAAATTTATTTGCTTCCTGACAATCGTCCATCTTTAGAAACAAAAAAGAAAGCCAAATGGGATGTTCTCGTTTACGGTGGTATTAACGGAGTACAAAAGGAATTAAGTGGAAAATCGAATTCTTCGTATCTGCTTCGCCGTGAGAAAGAGGAATTGCCCACCATACTTCCTTTTGGTGGATTGCAATTATCAAAATCAGTTCGTAATTGGGATTTCCGTGGCGGATTTGAATTTTCTGTGATTGGAGAACAAGTAAAATATTCGCCATATGCGAATGGAGAGTATTATAATCAACAAGAAGTTTGGCAGCCGAATAATTACATTGTGACCGATACCGATAGCGCCTATATCTGGGGAATGTTATTTTTAAATACTACGAATCACGTGGTATTGGATAGCGTGAAGGTAACCGTTACCGATACATTGAACGGAACACATTATAATTCGAGTATCCGAAATGCAAATGGCATCAATCGTTGGTATGTTGTGGAGTTGCCTTTAGAAGTGCTATATCAAGTTCGATTAAAACGTTGGGGTCTGGGTGTCGCTGCAGGAATTGCTCCGGGGGTAGTGGTGCAATCGTCAGGTTATTATTTGAAGGAAGATGAGAGTGGATATACCTCCATCAAGAAATATAATAAGCACCTATTTACGTTGAATGCAAGAGCGGGGATTGAAATTAGTTATTTACTGAATACCCGATGTCGACTCTTGTTGCGACCTTCTTCTCAATATTCAATTACAAAAATGGAAGCCGGGGCAAAGGAAAAACAGCGTTATCAACGCCATGGAATAAGCGTTGGTTTGTTGTATATGATTCCTTGAGTTTTATAAAAAGAATATTGATCCAGACACTTATCACTTTAAGGAGAGGTTCATCTTTTATTGAGATTCAAGTAAAATGAATTTTAAAGTTTAGCAATTTATAAATTACGTAATGAAAAAAGGACTTATTTTAATGATGTTAGTTTCTGTCTTTTATGGTAGCCTAGCACAAACTCAATCAAGTTGTGTGATTCCACCTTTGTTGGCGCAAGAATATAAAAGAGACATCGCTCAATTAGCGGCGTTGCGACTTTTTCAACTGCAAAGTCCCGATACCATTTTAGTAAGAATACCGCAAGCACATATCGATACCATTGCAGAGGGATTGGCTGCTATTTTTAACGCTACCTCATTACCTGAAAGAGATTCTGTTTTTAATTTGTATTGTGTACATAATTTAAATCCGTTTGATGGTTTTGGTGGTTATGATGGTTTTCTTGTTAAAGTAGATACTACTTATTCATGGACAAATGCATGGCAAAATTTAGTGACGATTACAGGTGATCCACAGATGGACACTTTACTTTCCAAGTATAACTTATCAATCAACCAGTTTTATAATTGGACCATTGGCAACTATGCCGTGTTATCAGTGGATTCATCATGGAATATTTACGCACTCATGGATAGCCTTGAAATGGTGCCCGGAGTATTAATGGTTGAGCAAAATAGTTATGTGGGTGTTGCTGGGAAAATTACATACACTACTTCAGGCAACACAAGATTTTATGATTTTTATTTTGAATATGCCGACTGTTTCGATGGATGCGATGCTTATCGAAATTGGAAGTTTAAAGTGAATTCCGATTGCTCGGTAGAGTATCTTGGGATTGATAATTGGTGTTACTGGGATCAATTTGGAACCCCAGGCCAATGTCCTTTTCCACTTCCACTAAATTGCAACACCTTTACTCCTGTAAAAGAAATTGATGATAAGAAAGCGAGTGTATTGATTTCCCCAAATCCTACGAGTGGTAAATTTCAAATTGAGATGAGTGGCTTCGACTTATCAAGTCCAACCAGCCTAGAAATTTATAACATGCAAGGGGAATTGATTTCCAAATCTTCAATCTCCAATCTCAAATCCAATCTTGATTTGGGAATGGTATCAAAAGGAATTTATTTGGTGAAAATTTATAATAGACAGCTATTCCATACTGGAAAAGTGGTAGTCCAATAGTCCATTTACCGTTTTATTCAGTAAGTAAGTTTCATTATATAGGTTGGTTTTTTTTAATCCCTTATAGTAGTGATATGTTTTTCGTGGAATTGATATGAAAATAATCTATTTTTACCATTCAATTAATAAATCATCATATGAAAAAATTCTATGGAATAGTATGTTTACTTACTGCGCTATTCTACTCTAATATTCAGGCGCAAAATAATGCATTAGCCTTCGATGGAATCAACGATAATGTAATCGTTCCTGGAGCCTCCTCTCTAATTGCAGGCTCCGCAGCTTTAACGCTTACTGCTTGGGTTTATCCTACTAATCCAGCTCCTACATTTCCTAATTTAAACGCTAAATACATGGACCCACCTTGCTTTCACCTATGATGGCTCTTTTATTCGTTTATATAAAAACGGTGTGATTGCGGATTCTACAGCAGCAAGTGATTTTATTACATTAGCCACCGAAGATTTTTATATAGGTGATTTATTGTATCAAGTAACCCATTATTATTTGCAGGGAAAGATTGATGAAGTAAGTCTATGGAATAGAGCATTGCAACCTGCCGAACTTACGTGCATGCACATCAATGGAATTGATACCGCAACAGCAAACGGATTGCAACTTTATTATAAATTCAATCAAGGTATAGCGAATGGTAATAATACGAGTCAAGCTTCATTAATTGACGGAGCTGGAAATATAAATGGAGTTTTTGGCGGAATGGCACTCACCGGGACTAATTCCAATTTTGTGGATGGAGCGGCTTTAATTACATCAAGTACTCAATTTAAATGCCCTGATGTACCCTATAATTGGAATGGAACAATTTTAACTGCGGGTGGTGTTTATTATGATACTTTGCAATCAGTTTTTGGTTGTGATTCTATCATCCAACTTACACTTTCAAATTTATTAGTGGACACTTCCGTTACTCAAAATGGTGCTGTGTTAACTGCAAATCATACGGGCATCTCCTATCAATGGCTCGATTGTAATAATGGCTTTGCACCCATCCCAGGGGCAACCAATAAATCATTTACAGCAACAGCTGTTGGAAGTTATGCTGTGATTGTTTTGCAAAGTGGATGTTATGATACTTCAGGATGTAGAGCCGTGACTACCGTTGGATTAAGTGATCCTTCTGCAGGAACAGAAATTCAAGTTTTTCCGACAGCATCGAATTCAACCATCCATATCCGCATTGCCAACGGAAATTATAATTACCGCTTGCAGTTGATGGACTTGTCGGGAAGAATGATCGCCGAAGAATTGATTAGTACTACGAAAGAATACGATTTCGACATCAGTCGTTTTTCCACTGGTAGTTATCAATTGCTTATCATCAATGAAAAGCAACAGCAAACATTATTTAAAGTGTTTAGAAAATAAATATTCAATTTATTCAAATAGAGAAGAAAGAGGTCAATTATTTATTTAGTTGACCTCTTTTTTATGTTGTATGATCAAGTATTCAATTTGTAAAATCCATCAAAAGAAAAATGAAACTTACACCTAGAATCGAGAATCTTCCTGCGAAATTAGTAGTGGGGATGCGCAGAAGGATGAGCCTATCTAAAAATGAAACGCACCTTCTTTGGCAATCATTTATGCCTCGGAAAAAGGAAATTGTAAATGCTAAAAATTCATTTCTTTTTTCTTTAGAAGTTTATGATGGACTCAGTTATTTTAGACAGTTTAATCCCCAAAATGAATTTGAAAAATGGGCAGCTATTGAAGTTGAAAATGTTGATGTTATCCCCGAGGGAATGGAGAAATTGTTGATCCCAGAAGGCCTGTATGCCATCTTTGTTTTTAAAGGGTTGACACGTGATGCCTTCGCTTTTTACAATCAAATATTCAACGAATGGTTACCTGCTTCCGGCTTTGAATTAGAGCTTCGCCCACATTTTGCATGGATGGGTGAGAAGTATAAAAAGGACGATCCAGATTCAGAAGAAGAGATTTTTATACCTATAAAAGTTAGGGATACAAATTAGGGATACACCGTTGAAAATTTTCTTCAAAACGTTGAGCAAGTGAATTTTCTGTGTTGGTTTTAGGGGATATTAAAGTAGCGATTTCTTGCTGATTTTTATTTCGTCGATTCACCCTTTCCTTTTATCTTTACCTAGATAAAACTTCACAATCTCATGAATAAAAAAAGTACTCTATTCACCGTCCTTTTGGCTGTTAGTATTGCCATAATGTCTACGCTGCATGTATCAACTCAAGCCATCGATTTATTTTCTGGCGACACCACCATAGTAAGAACTTTTAGATTTGATACCACCATGCGTTCGGGCATGTTCGAGTTTCCATCGGACTCCACCAAGACTTATGAGAAAATTATTATGCTGTATAGCATGCGTTGTAAAAATGGTTTGATTTCAACACAATCTCAACCCAACCAAGGTTGCGGCGAGTGGGATTATAATTGTTATACCTATTTGATTGACTCCACGCAAACCGACTCATTGTTTCAATCTTCAAATGATTATTACATCAGCAACTGGACGGGAAGCTCCTTTCCGTACACAACTACTCCCCAATATAATTACACACAGTATACTCAGCAAGATGTAACCTATTTGTCAACAATTAGCGAAACACTATCGCAAAGTGGAAGCGGCTCTCTTGCGTTATCACATCCTTTTTCTTCAGGGAGTATTGCAAAAACGCAGTACTTATGGACGGCGGCTGAATTAACTTCTGCCGGACTTACTTCAGGTAATATTACTGGATTAGGTTTAGACATTTCTTCTTTGGGATCTTCAGTAGATAATTTACGTATCAAAATTAAATCAACTTCACAAACAGTATTAAATGCAAACAGTCCAGAGTTGAGTGGATTTACAGAAGTTTATTTTTTAAATTCAACATTCGCTGCTTCAGGACTCCATCGCTTTAATTTTTATACTCCGTTTAACTGGGATGGTATTTCTAATTTAATTGTGGAGTTCAGTTATTCCAATGCAATTGCGGGAACAGCCAATGATGTGAATGGAAATACAACGGCTTTTTCTTCTGCAATGACCAGCAACCAATCGGATAGTTATTTGGAAATTGATGGCGGTACAGCAGGCATTACCTTGCCAAATACAGTTGGCGCAAACATTAGTAATCAAATTTCATTAGCGTTTTGGTGTTATGGAAATCCAAGTCGTTTACCAGCAAATACAAGTGCGTTAGAAGCATTGGATGCTACCAACACTCGACAACTAAATATTCATTTGCCATGGAGTGATGGAAGTATTTATTGGGACTGTGGTAACGATGGTACAGGCTATGATCGCATCAACAAGGCAGCCACAACAGCGGAAACAGAAGGGCAATGGAATTTCTGGACGTTTACTAAAAATGCAACCACCGGCATCATGAATATTTATTTGAATGGTGCATTATGGCATACTGGAAATTTGAAAACGAAAGCCATCAACATCGATCGCATGAACTTCGCGCGTTCTGTCGTTAATAACTACGTGTATTATGGTTACATGGATGAATTTAGTATGTGGAATACAGAATTAGATTTAGCTGCTGTGCAAAATTTGATGTATAACAGTATTACGGTAAGCCATCCCAGTTATGCAAATTTGCAAGCCTATTATAAATTTGATGAAGGAACAGGAAATGTAATTAACGATGCATCCGCCGCTGGAAATGATGCAACTATGTTTTCGATGACGTGGAGAAATCGTGGTGGAAAAGAGTTGTTCCGAAATTTCTTAGTTTCCAATGATCGACCCAACACCACTTTTGTGAAAGGGGTGTATACTACCTCCACCCAAACCATCCCTGTTTTGGATTCAGCATCTATTGCTACGAATACTGTAATTCATTACACAGTGGTCAATAATTCACTAGCCCCTATTGATACTAATTTTTATTGGGCTGCAGGTGGATATACCTATTTGTTTGATGAGATGGGAGTAAAACTCGATTCATTTCCTGTTACAGCAACCAATACTTTAAACATAAGTCAAATTGGTTATTATGATAAGCGTCCCATGGCTGTAGAGTTAATTAATTTTATAACGCCTTATGGCAAAGGTTTAGACATGAATGGACTTACAGGTAAGACATGGGAATTTGATGTTACGGATTATGCGCCCATCTTAAAAGGAAGAAAATTCATGGCCATGGCAGCGGGAAATTATCAGGAAGATAATGATATTACTTTTGTATTTTATGAAGGTACACCCGCGCGAAAAGTTCGTTCTATGCAACAAATTTGGCCGAACGGTGTTTGGAAAGACGCTGGCTCTGCTGCCATTTTAAACAATACTATTTTTGAACCGCGCAACTTGCAATTATCGCCAAATGCTTATATGTTTAAAATACGTTCTGCCATTAGTGGCCATGGACAAGAAGGAGAATTTATTCAGCGAAACCATACCATCACACTAAATAGTGTTACTAATTTATCACGAGTAGTTTGGAAAGAATGTGCTGACAATCCCATCTACCCACAAGGCGGAACTTGGGTTTATGATCGTGCTGGTTGGTGTCCAGGAGGTGTAGTAGATACTAAGGATTTTGAAATTACTACTCAAGTTTCTCCAGGACAATTAATCAATATCGATTATAGTTTGCCACCAGCTACCAACTATGGGACTTCCAATTATCGAATCAATAATCAATTGGTGAGTTATGATACGATGAGTTTTAATTTGGATGCAGCATTAGCGTATATAAAAAATCCTACCAATCGTGTAGAATATGAAAGATTTAATCCAATCTGTAATCAACCCATCGTGGCGATTAAGAATACCGGAGCAACAACACTAACTTCGTTAACGATAACTTATGGCAGAGTAGGAGGCGTAATGTCAACTTATAATTGGACAGGTACCTTAGCTTCTTTGACTTCGACTGAAGTAACATTAACACAACCCAATTGGTTAAGTTCAAACACGAATCAGTTTATTGCTATTGTAAGTAATCCGAATGGAAGCGCCGATCAGTATGGATTGAATGATACCATCGTGAGTACTTTTAATTATCCTGTAGTATATCCCGATAAATTAGTTTTTGAATTAAGAACAAATAATAACGGTTCGCATTCACAATATACATTGAAGGATGGTACGGGAACTAATGTCTTAAATAAATTGGGCTTACTCGCTAATACAACTTACCTGGACACGGTTAATCTCCCTCTTGATTGTTATACTTTTAGATTGGTAGATATAGGTGACGATGGATTAAGCTGGTGGGCTAACACCGGACAAGGTACGGGATACATGCGCATTAAAAATGGATATACAGGAGCTATTATTAAAACCTTTAATCCTGATTTCGGTGATAATATTTATCAGCAGTTTACTGTGAACTTTACACTTCCAGTTCCTGAAATTCAAAATGGAGAAGGCACATTGAAAGTGTTTCCAAATCCTGCTCATGATTTACTTACAGCAGAATTTTCTCTGCCAGTTTACGGACAAGCACGCTTGCAATTATTGAATATGCTCGGGCAAGTTTTAATTTCTCAAGATATTGTTGCTTCCCAAATAATGGAAAAATCAGTGATGGATGTGAGTACTCTTTCACAAGGAGTTTATTATGTTTCATTGCAAGCTGGAGAGGAGAAGCGAGTTCAAAAAGTAGTGATAACTCGTTAATCTGCATCACATAAAATTGAAAAAGGTGGAAGAATCGGTTAACGGTTTTTCCACCTTTTTTAATTTTTTTTAAATGAATAGTATTTAATGAAATCTCTTTGTGTCCCGATAGCTATCCATCGGCCGCCAAAGGTTTGCCGACGGCGCTGCGGGATTGAGAAGCGTAGCCTTAGCGCCTTTTTGAGAAAAACTAGCGAGTACAAAAGCGACCGAATGGCTTTGCGTCTTCGCGCCTTTTTAACCTGAGCTTGCCGAGGGTTGCAAAAATGCGAGTACAAAAGCGACCGAATGGCTTCTCGCGCCTTTTTAACCTGAGCTTGCCGAGGGTTGCGAGAAATAATAGCGAGTACAAAAGCGACCAAATGGCTTTACGTCTTCGCGCCTTTTTAACCTGAGCTTGCCGAGGGTTGTGAGAAATAATAGCGAGAACAAAAGCGACCGATTGGCTTTGCGTCTTCGCGCCTTTTTAACCTGAGCTTGCCGAGGGTTGCGAGAAAAAATAGCGAGTACAAAAGCGACCGAATGGCTTTGCGTCTTCGCGCCTTTTTAACCTGAGCTTGCCCAGGGTTGTGATGCTTTTAAAATGTATCTTTGGGGCAAATTGAAAAAGTCTTGAGCAAGGTAAAAGGAAATATAAAATTCGCAGGAGAGGATCAGAAAGAATTCTTTAAAGTACTTCGAAATCGTGTCGATAATTATTTTATTGAAAATAATATTTCGAAACACGCTAATGCACAAATGATCTTTAAAAGTATTTTGTTATTGACTTTGTTTTTAGGTCCGCTTGTCGTGATGTCATTAGTGAACATGCCAGTTGGATTGCAGATGGTTGGCTGGTTCGTCATGGGTCTTGCTTTGGCTGGAATTGGAATGAGTGTGATGCACGATGCGAATCATGGTGCTTATTCGAATAATGATACCGTTAATAAATTGATGGGCTATTCATTAGTTTTATTGGGTGGATCTATTTTTAATTGGAAACTTCAACACAATATTTTACATCATACGTACACAAACATTTCAAAGTACGATGAAGACATTGACGACAAATTAATTTTGAGAATGTCTCCGCATACAAAGTCTAAAGGAATTCAACAGTACCAAGTATTTTATGCGTTTTTGTTTTATGGAATCCTCACCCTGTACTGGGCGACAGCAAAAGATTTTCTTCAGTTCCGACGTTATATGAAAAATGGAGTAAGTCCATTGAGCAAAAGTGAAGCGCGCGGAATGTTGTTTCGAATTACACTTACTAAAATATTCTATTTCGCATATTTAGTTTTCATCCCCATCTTTGTGTTTAATGTATCCTGGCCCATTTGGATTGCAGGGTTCTTGTTGATGCATTTTGTGGCTGGACTTGTTCTCACTGTCATCTTTCAATTAGCGCATACAGTAGAGGGAACATCACATCCAGTACCTACAGAAAATGGTACCATTGAAAACTCATGGGCAGTGCATCAACTAGAAACTACTGTAAACTTTGCAACGCACAATAAATTACTCAGCTATTATGTGGGCGGACTTAATTTCCAGGTAGAACATCATCTTTTCCCAAAAATTTGTCATGTTCATTATCCAAATTTAGCACCTATCGTTCGCCAAACAGCAAAGGAGTTTGGCATTACCTACATGGAGAACAAATATTTTTCCGATGCTTTCATGTCGCATGTCCGCACCCTAAAACGTTTCGGGGTAGCTACGGTGGAGTTTGGGTAGACTTTAGTGGTTAGACATTAGATGTTGATTTTTTAGTCAAAAGCTAGAAGCCTATAGCTCCTTCGTATCCGAGGTTAAATTAATCTCTAAAGAATTTTTTTCTTGCAGCTTGAGGCTTGCAGCTTGAGACAATCGAGAGGCATAGAAGCCAACAGCTTGCAGCCAGTAGCTATAAATCTTTAATCGGAGGATAGTAATAAGACAACGGGAAAAGCATCTAACATCTAACAACTAACAACTAACTTCCAACATCCAACCCCCTCATGCAACCTTTTCGAGTTTTTTCGCATCTTTATGGTTACACCGTTGACTAAACCATCCAACCCCATGAGAAAACTCATCCTAGCTGTAATGACATTCTTCTTTTCGATGAATGTTCAAGCCTCGCATATTGCTGGTACATCAATCTCTTTGCAATATTTAGGCACACCAAATACTTATCTAGTAAAAGTTAAAATTTATAGAGATTGTGCTGGTGTGCCGGGTCCAAGCTCTATAAGTGTAACCTATAATGATGGACCAATACCGCAAGCCACTACCTATAATGTAGGACTAACTTTAGTTAATCAGCAAGATCTACCCTCTTTTACTTGTGCTACCGCAACTCCCTTGCTTTGTATCAACGGATATGGGTTAGAGGTTCTTGAGTTCACAGGAACGGTAGTATTGCCTTATGCCAGCGCAGTTTGGCATTTTTGGTGGACGGATTGTTGTCGGAATATTCCAATATTCACTTCTTCAAGTGGCAATTTCTTTTGCGAAGCAATATTGGACAATTTGAATTTCCCTACTAATAGTTTACCTGAGTTTGCTCCAATCAATATTCCTTATTTTTGTGTAACCCAACCTGCAGTATATGCTAATTATGCAACGGATATAGATGGTGACAGCATAGTCTATAGTTTAATTCCAGCTCGAGAACCTACGGCTAATGGAGCCATAAGTTATTCTTATGGGGCGCCATATTCTCCAACCAATTTTATGTTGTCAAGCACACCTCACTTCTTTGATTCATCTACGGGCATTGCTTATTTCACTCCTAACTTTGTTCAAGTTGGAATAATGGTTGTCTTAGCTTCCGAATATCGGAATGGTATTTTTATAGGATCTACAATGAGAGATATGACACTGTATTCCATGCCCGGAATTTATACGCCTAATCAAATCTCAGGCAATGTTTTTATGGATTTGAATAATGATAGTTTAAAAAACGGATTGGATTATGGTATAAAAAATGCTTTCATTCAATCTACCCCTCAATATTCTTTTAATGTTTCTGATGTGAATGGAGACTATTCCATGTATATTGCAAATGGTCCCCATAGTGTAAATATGAGTCCACTTCCTTCATGGTTTAGTGTGAGTCCAGCAAATTACAATTACAATTTTACGATAGCAGGAAGTACAGCATCAGGAAATAATTTTGCAGTTTATCCTATTCCTGGAACAACGGAATTAGAATTGAGTATGTCAGTCAATCCAGTTCGGCCTCAAGTAAGAACGAGTTTAATGATGAACGTAAAAAATTCGGGTAGTGATTTAGCAGCGGGCAATTTGGTGTTAAATCTTCCTAGCACAGTAACTTTTGATTCTGCAAGTGTAACACCCACATCATCGGTAGGAAATTTGGTTTCTTGGAGTATACCATCCATTGATTTGTTGCAATCTTTTAAGGTAACGGTCTGGGTGGTTGCCGATAGTGGATTAGTAATTGGTGACTCCGTTTATTTTGATGCAAACGTTACTGCCTCTCCCGGCACAGATGTGAATCCATCTAATAATTTAGCAAGTGGATGGGTAGATGTAATTAATTCCTTTGACCCCAACATCAAAACGGTTTTCCCGAATGGAACAGTTCCACAATCAGCCATTCTTTCTGGTCAACCGCTAACCTATCGAATCGAATTTGAAAATACGGGCAATGCCAACGCACTAACGGTGCGCCTTACCGATATTTTACCTGCGGAAGTAAAATTAAACTCTATCGAAATTTTAGCAGCGAGTCATGCATATACAACTCAAATCATTTACCCGCGGGAGTTGGAGTTTACTTTTAATGGAATTAATCTTCCACCCACATCTGTTGATCCCATTAATAGCAAAGGTTATATCATTTTTAAAGTAACACCACAATCGAATTTGAATGTAGGTACAGTAATAGCGAACGAAGCCAAAATTTATTTTGATAATAATCCTCCCGTAATTACTCCAATGGCAGAAGTAATCGTGGTGGGTACTACAGGAATTGTTGAATCTAATAATGCCTCGTCAAATACTTTATTCATTTATCCAAATCCAACAAATGATCGAGTAAACATTGAAATGCCTGGAGCAGAAAGTGGAAAGTATGCCGTGAGTTTGTACAGCATAGATGGAAAATTAATCAATGCACTTTCCATCCAAAAGCAAAAAGAACAACCCCTTCAACTTGATTTATCACTTACCGAAAAAGGAATTTATATTATCATAGTAAGTAAAGGCAAAAGCGTTTGGAGTAGTAGAGTAGTGAGAAATTAGATTTTATAGATGTTTTGCGATAGTTATCGGATTAGATTTAAATCTTATTATCGATCGAGAAACCAATTTCCAATTCAACCAACCCGCCAACATCCAACCTCTACCTCTTCACCAACTTCAACAATAAAGTCTTTCTTTCCGAATTACTCAATCGCAAATGGTACACTCCAGATGCACGTACATCTGGATTTAAAGTATAGGACGCTCTGCCTGTCGTGGCATCTTGCTCCGTTTCCCAAACTTTTTTCCCATCAATCGTAAATAATTCCGCTCGAAGTTGCGTGTTATTTGGAAATTGAATTAATAAGGAGAGCTCATCTATAAAAGGATTCGGTCCATATTGCAGCAGTTTCATTTCGGTGCCATCTAAAGAATAATTAAACGGACGTGGAGCAAAGATTTCTTGCTCGCCATCAAAGTCTACTTGTGTTAATCGATAGTAGCTTGTACCTAAAAGTGGAGCATCATCTGTGAAGGAATATTTGTGTGGCATCGTAGTAGTACCCGATCCTTTTAATTGTCCAAGAAATTCAAAGTCGATTCCATCCCAACTTCTTTCAAGCACAAAATAATCATTGTTAATCTCAGAAGCTGTTTCCCAAAGTAAAAGCGCTTTTTCATTATTCTCTTCTACTGCAAATGATTTTAATACTACCGGCAAAGGACTACTTCCAGCACTATAAGGATTAAACGATAAAGGTAGTGAGACAATTAATCCTGGTGCTCCACTGGTAGCGCCATTGGGTGTGAATGCAGACACGGATGATGAGTTGGATGTTCCATTTACTCCACCAGCAACTGAAATAGTAATAGGAGGTAAATTTGTGATGGCAACATAACCACCACCACCACCACCACCAGCACCTTCAGCTTCAGATGTTGAAGTTAGATTTTGACTTCCTCCTTGCCCTGCGGCTGCTTCAATGCTAATTCCACTCGTGCTACCCACTAAATGATAGATAAGAACGGTACCTCCACCTCCACCTCCGCTTGATCCATCACGTCCGTTGGGACCTTGTGTTCTTGCAGGCGTTTCGCCATTGGCATAGATGGTTCCTGTACCACTCACATTTCCTTTCACGAGGAGAAAAACAATTCCGCCTCCGTTACCTGCGGGTTGCGCGGTGTTGTTATTGGAATCACCGGCACCACCACCACCGCCCATGAAAATTCTTCCAGTGCTATAGTCTAAGGGCCGACCACCAAATCCACCAACATTGTTTCTGTTATCGCCACCCCAATCTGTATGTCCTGGACCTTTAGTAATAGGGTTCGCTGCATTTTGTGAATAGGTATATCCTCCTCTTCCTCCTCCCGGAGATGTTGTTAATGCAAATCCAGCAGATTCGAGATTCCATGCTGTGATCCAACTTGCCACAGAGATATCAGGATTTCCCGTTCCTGTATAGCCAGTAGTAACACCTGAGTTGGATCCACCACCCCCAGCTGCATTATGTGCATTACCACCTCCACCTCCATTCGCAGGAGCGCCTCTTCCATATCGTCCGTTGTTTAATGAGGAAGCAGGACCAGCAATACTTTCTCCTTTTTCTGCGCCGTTGTTTGAGTCGGTAGTTCTTCTTGTGGTAATGTTCCCTGGTAAAACGGAATTTTGTTCTATGCTACCTCCACGAAAACCTTTGTAATTTACGTTGATGGATCCATTTAAAATAACATTATTTACCACTTCAACAGCAACAATTCCACCCATCGTACCATCCCATGCATCGGTAGTAATACTTGCACCTGAATTAATGGTTAAATCGGTATATCTTGGAACACGCACTACTTGAACTTTTCCTGACGACGAATAACTATTTACTAAACTATTGGCAAGAATAATCGAAGTGCTATTGGGTACAGACGAAACTTTCGCATATTCATATTTTCCGCAATGATTATAGTTATTTATATTACCATAAGAACTATTATCCGATGTAGAAATGCTCGCTCCTTGCATTTGAATAATTAAAATTAAATCACCAGCTGAAAGTGAACCTGAAAAGCGACTATTCGCATTCATTGAAGATGAGCTTACTGCAATAGTAGTTGATCCTGCAGATGCATTGGAAGTAAGACTGGTGAATTCATTCACAATGGTATTCGACACAGAGATGGTCTTAGCACCATCTTTTCCAGGATTCGCTTTTGCGTTTTCGGATGTACCTAAATTGTTAAACACAAAGAAGCAAGCCCCTGCAATGGCAGCCATGCTTATTGATACTATAACTTTACGATAAGTTATTTTTTGCTTTGTGCTAACTCGTAATTTATACCGGGATTTTCTCACGACCAATGTGTTTTTATTGAAGTTTTATTCTACGATCAAGCATGTAAAAGGTTTCATGTGTTGCCGTATTGAATGACAAAAAGCAAGCGGGTTGCATCTGCCCTCAATATTCCGTATCTTTGTGCCATCAGAAGCGTGGTTTCTATCGTTGATGCAAGAGATTTCTTCACACACGCAAACCCTCCCGGTTTTAATAGAAATTGCCCTAAGGCCACTCATCCGCAATCATGATCGAATTTCATGGTTTTAAACGTATGGGTATTAATTAATTATGAAATTTAGTGACTTAAAATTGCTTCCTCAAATTTTAGAAGCATTACATGAAAAAGGGTACCGCGAGCCTACCCCCGTTCAAGAACAAACCATTCCGGCGGTAATGGCAGGCAGAGATGTGCTTTCTTTAGCACAAACAGGAACCGGAAAAACCGCTGCTTTCGCATTGCCCATCTTACATATTTTGGGAAAATCAACACCTCCAAAAGGAATTAAAGTTTTAGTGTTAGCCCCTACTCGTGAACTAGCAATTCAGATCTACGATAACTTCAGTGCTTATGGAAAATCATTGCCATTTAGGATGGCGCTCATCTATGGCGGAGTAGGTCAAAGAAATCAAGAACAAGAATTAAGACGTCATCCCGCAATCGTAATTGCGACGCCTGGTCGATTAATCGACTTGTACAATCAGGGTCATTTGCGATTGGGTGAAGTAGATGTGTTGGTGTTGGATGAGTGTGATCGTATGCTTGATATGGGCTTTGCTCGAGACTTAAATAAAATTCTTGGATTGCTTCCAAAGAAACGTCAAACATTATTATTCAGTGCTACCATGCCCGCTGATATTCGCACAATGGCAGAAAAGCACATGTCCGATCCCGTTAGAGTTCAAATTGTAGCTGATGAAAATAATCTTCCTAAAATTCGTCAACGCATGTATTATGTGAACCGCGATCAACGTCAACATTTATTGTTGGATGTGTTGGAGAAAGAACCTGCCGAGCAAGCATTAATTTTTACAAGAACAAAAAGAGGCGCCGATCGCTTATCCAAAGTGTTAACGAAAGAAGGTCATCCTGCACAAGCTATTCATGGCGATAAATCGCAAAATCAACGAGAGAAAGCATTGCAATCTTTTAAAGCACACAGCTTAAAAATTTTAGTGGCAACCGATTTGGCTTCTCGTGGAATTGATGTAAAAGAATTGGATTTAGTAATCAATTTTGATATGCCTGCTGATGGAGAAACGTATGTGCATCGAATTGGTCGTACAGGTCGGGCCGGTAGAGAAGGGGTTTCCGTTAGCTTCCGAGGCTATGATGATGGAGATGTCGAAAAAGAACTGATAAAAAAATACGGCGAAGAATTGGAAATTATTCGCAAACATAAATTTTTACAAGATGGAGTATTACTCGCACCCGATCCTGCATTAGCTGCAAAAAATCGTCAAGGATCTCGCAAACCTGCTCCCTCAGCGCCATCACGAAATGCAGCTGGAAGAAAAGCTTCGTTTAGAAAATAGAGCGGAAATCATGCTGTAATTAGAGGATAATTTCAAGAAATGATTGGATGATGATTGTTTATGGATTGACACCTCCGAGTATTTATTTTAAATTTCGGATGTAATATGTAAAACTATTCATAATGATTATTATCCTAAAAATCTTTAAATGGATTGGTCTTTTTCTGCTGCTATTTGTCGTTGTATTAGCCGCTGTAGTGTTCGTGAAAAAGGATCGAACTTTCGATGCTCCTTATCCCCAAATTCATGCCGTACAGGATAGCTTAGTCATTCAACGTGGTAAAGCATTGGTATATGGTGCCGCACACTGTGCCTATTGTCATGCCCCGGTGGAGATGGTGGATGCAATAGAACAAGGCGAAATTGTTCCGTTGTCAGGTGGACATATTTTTGATATCCCGCCAGCGAAAATTATTACACCTAACATTACTTCCGATAAAGAAACAGGAATTGGTAGTTGGCCAGATAGTGTCCTTGCACGCTCCTTGCGTCATATGGTAGGGTATGATGGCCGTGCTTTACTTGAGTTCATGCCGTTTCAAAATTTAAGTGATTCGGATTTAACAGCAATTATTTCTTACTTACGAACTGTTGATCCCGTAAAGAATGAAGTTCCAAGATCTGAATGGAAACTGCTTGGAAATATTTTAAAAGCATTTGTAATTACTCCAGTTGGACCAAGTGAAGAAATTCAAGTAGTGGTGAAACCAGATTCATCTATTGAATATGGAAAATATTTAGCACAATCGGTTGCAAATTGCAGAGGCTGTCATACCGATAGAGATATGAAAACAGGAAAATATGTGGGCCCTTTCTATGCAGGAGGATTTAAGATGCCTTGTGAAACAAATCCAGAATTAATACTCGTTTCACCAAATATTACTACCGATCCTACCACAGGAAGATTAGCGAATTGGACAGAGCAGGAATTCATTCAACGTTTTAGAAAAGGAAAGATAATTAAAGAAAGTATGATGCCGTGGGGTCAATTTTTGAATTTGTCTGACTTAGAACTTAAAGCAATTTACCGATATCTTCAATCAATTCCACCTGTGACTAATAATACAGGACCCGTTTTGATTTCTGCAAAGTAAAGCATACTTTTATTGAATGATTAGCAAAGACGAAGTAAGAAAATTGGCGCTTTCTTTTGAAGAAACTTCGGAAGAACCTCATTTTGATAAAACATCATTTCGTGTAAAAGGAAAAATTTTTGCAACGCTGAATCTTGAACACAATCGTGCTTGTGTTCGATTATCTCCGGTTGATCAAGATGTGTTCTGTTCATTTAAAAAAGAGGTGATATACCCCGTACCCAATGCATGGGGAAAGCAGGGATGGACATTAATTAGTTTGAAAAAAATTAGGAAAGATATGTTTAAAGACATACTGACTAGCGCTTATTGCTTTGTAGCTCCAGCGAAACTTTCTTCTAAGTATCTAGAGTTTGAATAGACTAATTGAATTCGAATCTTTTTTGTACATTTGTATTGGAAAATATATTAACTACCATGAAAAAAAATAATAACTTTGTCTATTGATGAGTTTGGGATTTAATTCTTATTCCCAAACGCAAGAAGTCAGCTCCTGAAAAGGCGGTACCAGAAAAGGCAGCACCCGCGAAAGCTAAGACTCCGAAAGAAAAAGCTACGAAGTCTAATGAGCTATCAACACCTAAGGAAGTGAAAAATGAAGCTGGTGAAATGAATAGCGACGAAATGAATGCGAAATGGATGGCATACATGACTCCAGGCCAAGAACATGAAATGTTAAATAACCAATCAGGAAACTGGTCTGAAGAAATTACTATATGGTCTCATGAAGGTGCTGAACCCATGTTAAGCTCTGCAAAAGTTCAAATTGAAATGATTTTGGAAGGACGCTATCAACAATCTACCCACGTCGGGGAATTTGCAGGAATGCCGTTTCATGGAATTGGGTTAGTTGCATTTGATAATGCAGCTAAAAAATATTATTCTTCTTGGGTTGATAATATGAGTACTGGATTATTGTATACTACAGGAACGATGGATCCTAAAACAAAAGGTATTGCCTTTGTTGGAGAAATGCCTGATTTTGTCACAGGGAAAATGACAAAGGTTCGTGAAATTATTACTCAGACTAGTGATAGCGAAATGATCATGGAAATGTATAATACACCGCCTGCCGGTAAAGAATTTCTTACTATGAAAATAGTGATGAAGAAAAATTAATTTCTATTCATAAGAAAGACAGCATAAAGACAAATTGTTTTTATGCTGTCTTTGTTTTAGGAAGTTTTAACTTATAAATCTTAGTTTTTCATTTTTATAAATAATACTCTTTAGTTGAATACCCGAATAAATGAAAAGCAATAAACCAGCACTCCCTTTTATTTTTGTGACCATGCTGGTGGATATTATTGGACTGGGAATTATTTTACCAGTATTACCAGCACTCATCCAAGAATTAACAGGCGGCACCATTAGCGATGCTTCTAAGTATGGAGGTTGGATGATGTTTGCTTATGCCATCATGCAATTTTTGTTTTCTCCAATCTTAGGTGGACTAAGTGATCGTTACGGCAGAAGACCCATTTTATTGATTTCTCTTTTTGGTTTTGGATTGGATTATCTGTTTCTTGCTTTCGCTCCCACCATTGGTTGGTTATTTGTTGGAAGACTATTAGCAGGTATTTGTGGCGCAAGTATTACCACCGCTACAGCTTATATAGCAGATATCAGTACTCCCGAAAAACGTGCGCAGAATTTTGGTATTGTGGGCATGGCCTTTGGAATAGGATTTATTGTGGGCCCAGTAATCGGTGGTGTTTTGGGTGAGTTTGGTTCTCGCATTCCCTTCTTCGCCGCCGCTGGATTGACGTTTTTAAATTGGGTGTATGGTTATTTTGTGTTGCCCGAATCATTGAGCGTTGAGAACAGAAGAAAATTTGAATGGAAAAGAGCAAACCCCATCGGCTCCTTAAAACATTTAGGACGCTATCCAGTTATTTTGGGATTGGTAGCTTCGTTAGTATTAGTTTATATCGCCGCTCATGCCGTGCAAAGCACGTGGACATTTTTTACCATTGAGCGATTTAGTTGGAGTAAAGCCATGGTAGGTTATTCTTTAGGAATGGCTGGACTCTGTGTTGCCATCGTACAGGGTGGATTAATTCGTGTTATTAATCCTCGACTCGGTCCAAACCGATCCGTGTATGTAGGAATGATGATGTACACTGTCGGTTTATCCTTGTTTGCTTTTAGCAATCAAGGATGGATGATGTTCGTTTTCTTGATTCCATATTGCTTAGGTGGAATTGCTGGGCCATCACTTCAAGGAATAATTTCTAATCAAGTGCCCGCAAATGAACAGGGCGAACTACAAGGAGCTCTCACCAGCTTAATCAGCGTGACTTCTATTATTGGCCCACCTTTGATGACTAATCTATTTGCTTTTTTTACTAGAAAGAATGGTCTCGTTTATTTTCCAGGTGCAGCATTTATGATGGGAGCAATCTTAGTTTCAATCAGTGGATTTCTAGCATGGAGAACTTTATCGGGAAGATTTATTAAATGAAAAAGCAAATGATGCAGTTGTCTATAATGTATAAACGTTTAATTTATTTTGTTTTGTTTACGATGTTCTTCGGATCAGTAAATGGACAATCTGTTTTTAAGATGCCAATTTTTACTGGAAAATCAATCGATGACAAAATGATTGATAGTACATACTTCAAAAATAAGATAACGTTCATTAGCTTTTTTTATATTGGATGTGGTCCCTGCATGAAGGAAATTCCTGTTCTCAACAAGTTAAATGATCATTTTAAAGGCACTAAGTTTCAAATTTTAGCCATTGCACCGCATACACCGTCTCAATTAATTTTGTTTAATAGCATTGATTCTGTTTCTGGAAATGCAGTAGCCAAAAGATATCGTACGGAATCTATTCGCTATCCCATTGTTCCCGAATGTCCAGAAGATGGGAGTACGGGGATGAGTCCAAAATGCTATACGATCTCATCTAAATTTGGTGTTAACTCGTATCCTACCTCCGTTCTGATCAATGAAAAAAATGAGATCTTAATGACCACAGAAGGATTTCCCATGCGTCAAAATGACGAGGAAACGCTTCAGGAAATGATTAAAATGATAGAGGGTTATTTAAAGTAAACCCTGCATTGTTATTATTGGTCGATGATTTTATACTTCCTGTCGGTTGAAGCTTTTTTGTATGCCTCAAAATATTAATTTAGCCCTATATCTTTTCTTCGTTTAGCTTAGTTGCTTTTGATGTGAAATCTGCATATCTATAAGTGAAACGATAAAGTAAATGGTAAACTATTAATCGATTAATATATCAAAATCATGTTTAAAAGAATTATTGTATTAGGGCTACTATTGTTGGTGGTCATGCCATCCTTCTCACAGAAGAAAAGTGCAGGAACAGCAGCTTCGAAAGATACCGTGTTTAATTCAGGCGTCCTTAGCGGATTTACTTTCCGTTCGATCGGTCCTGCTGTCACGAGTGGTCGTGTTTCCGATGTTGAAGTGAATCCCAATAATATCAATGAGTATTATGTGGCCGCAGCTTCGGGTGGAGTATGGAAAACAACGAATGCTGGTATCACCTACACACCCGTTTTTGATAAAGAAGGTTCTTATTCGATTGGATGTGTGACCATCGATCCCAATAACTCAAATGTTGTTTGGGTAGGAACTGGCGAAAATAATAATCAACGTAGCGTCGCTTATGGCGATGGAGTTTATAAATCGGAAGATGGTGGAAAGAGTTGGAAGAATATGGGTCTGAAAAATTCTGAACATACCGGAATGATTGTAGTGGATCCCACGAATTCGGAGGTTGTTTATGTTGCAGCCTACGGACCCTTGTGGAGTGCTGGCGGTGATCGTGGTATTTATAAAACGACAGATGGAGGGAAGACATGGAAGAATATTTTATCAGTGAGTGAACATACAGGCTGTAACGAAATTCACATGGATCCAAGAAATAATAATGTTTTGTATGCAACCGCACATCAACGTCGTCGTCAAGGATTCACATACATCAGCGGCGGACCAGAATCAGGAATATACAAAAGTACCGACGCAGGTGCTACTTGGAATAAAATTAATAAGGGCTTACCCGATACTGATTTAGGAAGAATTGGAATGGGCGTATCACCCGTTAATCCCGATGTGTTGTATTGTATGGTGGAGGCCAGTGATAAGAAAGGTGGAACCTATCGTTCTACCGATCGCGGCGCTAGTTGGGAGCGACGTGGTGATTTAAATACCAGTGGAAATTACTACGTAGAAATATTTTGTGATCCGAAAGATGTCGATAAAATTTTCTCAATGGATTTTTTCATCACCGTTTCTACCGATGGGGGTAAAACTTTTAAAACCCTCGGTGAAAAATATAAGCATGTCGATAATCACGCGCTTTGGATAAATCCAAAAAACACCAATCACTTATTAGCAGGTTGTGATGGCGGATTATATGAGACATTTGATTATGCATTGAACTGGGAATTTAAATCCAATTTACCCATCACTCAGTTTTATAAAGTAGCAGTAGATAATGCAACTCCATTTTATAACGTTTACGGAGGTACGCAAGATAATAATACATTAGGAGGACCTTCCAGAACAAAAAGCGCAAACGGAATTCATAACATGGATTGGGTAATTACTACTGGTGGAGATGGATTTGAAACCGTGGTAGATCCAAAGGATCCGAATATTGTTTATTCTGAATCTCAATACGGCGGTCTAGTACGTTACGATAAAAAAAGCGGAGAAGCCCTCGATATTAAACCCGTCGAAGGTGAAAATGAACCAGGACTTCGATGGAATTGGGACGCACCCATCATCATTTCAAAACATACGAATACCCGACTCTATTTTGGAGCCAATAAATTATTCCGTACCGACGATCGCGGAGAAAATTGGATTGCGATCAGTGGCGATTTGTCACGTCAAATTGATCGAAATAAATTACCCGTGATGGGAAAAGTGTGGAGTATGGATGCTGTGGCAAAAAATCAGTCGACCGATATTTACGGACAACTTGTTTCAATTGCTGAATCTCCCTTCGATGAAAATCATTTGGTAGTAGGAACGGATGATGGACTCATTCAAGTGACCACGGATGGTGGAAAAAATTGGTCGAAGATAGAATCGTTCCCCGGTGTACCCGATCGAACCTATGTAAATCAAATTGTGGCATCACGTCATGATAAAAATGTATTCTATGCAACGTTCAATCATCATCGTTATGGTGATTTCACCCCGTATATTTATAAAAGTGTTGATGGTGGACGCACCTGGTCTTCCATCTCCAACAACTTGCCTGAAAGAGGAAGTACTTATTGCATGGTGGAAGATCCAATCAATAAAAACTTGCTATTTGTTGGAACAGAATTCGGTGTTTATTGTAGTATAAATGGTGGCAATCGTTGGGTGCAGATGAAAGGTGGCCTACCTACTGTAGCCGTTCGTGATATGGAAATTCAAGAGCGCGAAAGTGATTTGGTGCTTGCTACTTTTGGTAGAGGATTTTATATTTTAGATGATTATTCCCCTTTGCGTAAAATGAAAGTAGAAGATTTAGATCAAATGGCTTTAATTTATCCTATTAAAGAAGGCGTTCAGTTTATCGAATATCAAGAGCATGGGTTCCCATTAAAAGGATTTTTAGGAGAAGGTTTTTATGCTTGTGAAAATCCAAAGCAAGGAACGGTGTTTACTTATTATTTGAAAGAAGATATCAAAACAATAAAAGAGAAGAGACAAGAGATAGAGAAAGGAAAAATTAAAAAGGAGAACCTGTTTATTATCCATCTGCCGATTCCATTCGTTTGGAAGATAATCAAACAGAACCCTATTTACTTTTCATCATTAAGGATGCTAACGGTACGCCTATACGAAATTTAAAGACTGCACCTAAGAAAGGATTAAAGCGCCTTAATTGGGATTTGCGATATGCTGCTTCGAACCCTATTAATTTTTACAAGCCGGATCCTAACAATCCATGGGATCAAAATCCAGTGGGACCATTGGCCTTGCCCGGAAATTATACAGTCACGCTCAGTAAAGTGGAGGATGGTATTACCACGGAATTAGTTCCTGCGCAGCCTTTCTCCTTACGTAGTTTAAACTTAAATACATTTACTGCTACCGATAAAAAAGCGTATGACGATTTCTGTAAAGAGGTTTCGGAATTGCGCAGAGTATTAGGTGGAACAAATGAATATAGAAATGAAATTGGAAATAAATTGAAGTTCATAAAACAAGCGTTAATAGAAACCCCAAGCACTACTCCGGCGCTTGTGAAAAGTTTGAATGATATTCAAGTTCGATTGAATGCGATCAACTTAAAACTATTCGGCGATGGATCACTCGCTAAACGTGAGTTCGAAACGGCTCCTTCAATCAACGACCGAATTGGAGTTGTTGAATATGGAATGTGGAATACGACTACGGCTCCTACAGGTACTTTTCGTAAATCATTTGCCATCGCAGAAAAGGAATTGAAACAAGTGATTGCAGATTTAAAATCCATTGGTGCCGATATGCAAGGTCTCGAAAACACACTCGATCAGTTAAAAGCTCCTTATACACCTGGCAGAATGCCTTTCGCAAAATAATTTCTTATTCTCCCCTCTCCCATGGAGAGGGGAATAAGGGGAGAGGGGAGAATAAGAATGCAGAATATTTATCTATTTACCTAGAATGCCTTTCACAAAATAATTTCTTTAACTCCCTTCTCCATTGGAGAGGGGCAGGGGGAGAGGCTTGGAATAACATTGAAATCGATTTTATTTATTCCCTCAAATCTTTATTAGAAAATAGAATATTTAAACTCCCCTCTCCATTGGAGAGGGGTCGCGAAGCATCGCGAGGGGATAGGCAAGGAATTTTAATGTTCCAATCTCTTTTTATTCCCAATTCTATTTATTTCATGCATTTTATAGGATTAGTTCATTTTGCACTTTATATCTTTGTAAAATATAGTTTAAGACATGACCAAAGCGAAACTTCTACTTCTTATTTCATTCTTATATTTCACCCCGCAGGTATCGGCTCAAAAAAAAGAAACGAGTCTAGTGAGGTGGATGACCTTACAAGAAGCACAGGAAGCAGTAAAAAAACAGCCCAAACCGATCTTGCTTGATTTTTACACCGACTGGTGTGGCTGGTGCAAACGCATGATGGCAACCACCTATTCAGATTCATCCATTGCCTTCTATTTGAATCAGAATTTTTATTCGGTGAAGTTTGATGCAGAAGGAAAAGATACGGTTATTTTTCAAGGAAAGGAATACAAACCAACTTCTGCGGCTCCCAAAACCCCACATCCTTTGGCCGTTGAGTTATTACAAGGAAAGTTAATGTACCCAAGCACACTTTTTTTGAATGGATTTGATCCCAAGAAAAATGAATTTCAAATAAAATTATTAGCACCTGGTTATCTTGACCGAGAGAAGATAGAACCCATACTCGTGTTTACGTTAGAAAATGTATATCGTAATACATCCTTGGAGGATTTTACGGCAGCCTTTAATACCGCCTTTCGTGATTCAACGGTAAGTTCAAAATTATTAAGATTGAATTGGCTGTTTCCAGAAAATGTTTTTGATGGAAATTATAAAGGATCAAAGAAGAAATTAGTTTTTATGCATACCTACTGGTGTAATTCTTGTCAAGTGATGCAACGCGGTGTTTTCACAGATTCACTTTTAATAAAACCACTCGAGAAATTCGATTTGGTTGATTTCAATCCTGAATTAAAAAAACCATTGTTTTGGAATGATAGCTTGTATCAAAAATTGCCTCAAGATAAATTCCCCTTTCATCCGCTCACATTAAAATTCACAAAAAATAATTTTGTATTGCCAAGTCTCGCCATCTTGGATGAACAAGATCAAATCATTGACGCGATCCCATTTTTCCTTGAGCCAAGAGTCCTCTCCGAAATTCTTACTTATTATGGAGATGACATCTACAAAAAAATGAGCTGGACCGATTTTAAGAAGGGATTGTGATTTTAAATTTGATTGCGAAGCCTCGCGATTTGAATGGGAATCAATTTGAAAATTACTTTAGCTACAATGAGGAATCCTTCAAATTGTCTCTCTTTGAATCATGTAAACTCGATTCTTACAGAATTGATAATATTTGTTTTGAATTACTTGACTTAAACTTTAAAGTTCGTTAAAGCAAATCCGCGAATATCCGATTTATCCGTGTCATCCGTGTTCTAAAATAGTTGAGTTCAAATAAAATGGATGAAATCAAGCGATAAGGTTAAACATTTGTTTATCATCCTGACCTTTATTCAAATTTTAGTACTTTTAGAACATGAAAAAATACTTACTCTCGCTCTGCCTACTTTTTTGCTTATCAGCTTCTGATCTAGTATCTCAAGGAATCGATAAACCTATTTATCAAATTGTCACTTACCGTGATACAACCTTGTTAGGTACATTTAATGTAGAACTATTTCCACTCATCGCACCCAACCATGTGCATATGTTTGATAGTTTGGTGAGCACCCAGTTTTTTGACAGTACCGCTTTTCACCGTGTTGTACCTGGATTTGTAATCCAAGGTGGTGACCCAAATACAATCAGTGGCCCTATGAGCACTTGGGGACAAGGACAGCCATGGCAGCCAACAGTGAATGCTGAATTTAATACCGTGCGACATCTTCGCGGAATCTTAGGTGCTGCCAGAGACACTGATCCTAACAGTGCTACTTCTCAATTTTATATTTGTGTAGCGCCTGCTACTTTTTTAGATGGGAACTACACGGTATATGGAAAAGTAACTACTGGAATGTCGGTGGTAGACACGATAGTATTGTCTCCGCGTGATGTAAATGATATCCCACTACAAAACATTTCGATGTTTGTTACCTATATTGGAGTGAATGATTCGGTTCCTGCAGCGCCTTCATTAAATGCACCTGCGGATAATTCAGTGAACATAAATAATTCTCAATTTTTTAGTTGGACAGCCGTACCCAGTGCCGTGATGTACACTATTCAGTTTTCTACCGATTCATTATTCACCACGATCGCGCTCGAAAAAACTGCAGGAACAAATTCAGTGAGTGCAACAACACTTCCAGGTTCGGCAACGTATTTCTGGAGAGTGAAATCAACAAATGGTGGACACGAAAGCGTCTATTCAAATGTTTGGAAATTTACCACACTTACGGGAGCGGTGACGTTAGTTACACCGGTGGATTCTGCAACAAATACATTTTTAAATCCGGTGTTTGATTGGTTACCGATTGCCAACGCAGATAATTATCAATTACAAGTAGCCACCGCCATTACGTTTAGTGGAGCAAGTACAGTATTTAATCAATCAGGATTAACAAACACAACGCAACAAATTCCTGCATTAAATCCCAATACACGTTACTATTGGAGAGTGCGTAGTTATAATGGAACTACCGCTGGATATTTTTCTACTCGCTTTACTTTTGAAACGGGAACAACAACAGGAATTATTAATGCACAGCAAGAAGATGTGATAGCATCCATCTATCCAAATCCTGCAACGCAACAATTAAATGTTGAATTGAAAATGAAAGAAAATGCTCCGCTTCAAATGAAGTTAAGAGATGTGCAAGGAAAAATTGTTTGGAGTCAAGAGTATAAATATTCCGAAGAATTAAAAGTGAAAATTGATATTAGTTCATTTTCGAAAGGACTCTATTTGTTAGATGTTCAGCAAGGAACTTATTTTAATTCGGAGAAAGTTGTAGTTGAGTAATTAGTATCTAAAACATAAAATCGATAATGAATTTCCACATAGGATCCGATCATGCCGGATATGACATGAAAGAAGTTGTGAAGGAATATTTAGTTTCCCTAGGACATAGTTTTACCGATCATGGAACCAACAGTTCCGCGAGTACCGATTACCCTGACTATGCACATGCTGTGGCATCGGCTGTGGAAGAGGAGTCAGAAGGGCGCGGTATATTGCTTTGCGGAAGTGCAAATGGTGTTTGTATGACGGCGAATAAACATGCGGGCATACGTGCTGCTTTGTGTTGGACACCTGAAATTGCTTCTTTAGCACGCCAACATAATAATGCAAACATATTGTGTATTCCTGCTCGATTTGTGAGTGACGATGTAGCTCGAGAAATGGTGCAAGCGTTTGTGTCTGTCGCTTTTGAAGGCGGTCGTCATCAATTGCGTGTCGATAAAATTTCTTGCTGATTTTAGTATATGCTAACAGGTACCCATACCGCAGAACACGATTCGCGAAATGATTCTATTTTAATATCCATCAACGATGAATTGTTTCCGCGTGCAGATGCTAAAATTTCGGTTTTTGATAGTGGCTATTTAGTGGGAGATGGAATCTGGGAAGCAATACGATTGTACGATGGTGTATTGGTTTTTATAGACCAACATCTTGATCGTTTATGGAACGCAGCCGCAAGTGTCGGACTCGATTTGAAAATGACGAAAGCAGATTTGAAAGCAAAAATTCAACGTACGCTCGAGGCAAATCAGATGACCGATAAAGTGCATGTGCGAGTGATGATAACACGTGGTTTCAAAAAAACGCCATCGCAAGATCCCCGACTTACCATCAGCGGACCCAATATTGTTATCATCGCTGAACATAAAATAGCTTCCACAGAAGTTGCGCAAAAAGGAATAACATTGTTCACGAGTACCATTCGTAGAGGCTCACCAGATTATTTGGATCCTCGATTAAATTGTCATAGTAAATTACACGAAGTGCAAGCACTCATTCAAGCCTTGGAAGCAGGAGCCGATGAAGCGTTAATGTTAGATATAAATGGATTCGTTTCTACTTGTAATGCAACGAATTTTTTTATTGTACGCGGGAATGAAGTCTGGACTTCCACCGGCAAGTATTGTATGAATGGAATTACCAGAGAAAATGTAATTCGTATTTGCCAGAAGAATGGTGTACAGTGTCATCAAAAAGATTTTTCTTTATTCGATGTCTATAGTGCAGACGAAGCCTTTGCTACAGGTACTTTCGGAGGACTTACTCCTGTAGTTAAAATTGATGGACGAGTAATAGGTAACGGACTGCCAGGGAAAATGACAGCAAAGTTAATCACTTGGTATGCGGAACTAGTGAAGGAAGAAGTGAAGAAAGCAAAGGGTATTTAATTTTATGTCGAGCGATAATTGCAAAAGAATTTGTTTGTGGTCGGGACCACGAAATATTTCCACTGCATTGATGTATTCTTTTGCCCAACGTCCCGATACGCTAGTTTTTGATGAACCTTTATACGGACATTATCTAAAAAACACCAAAGCTAAGGAGTATCATCCTGGTGCCGATGAAGTTTTAGCTTCCATGGAAACGGATGGAGAGAAAGTGATTCAAATGATGATGGGTAACCACTCAAAAGAAGTGGTGTTTTTTAAAAACATGTGCCATCATTTGTTAAATCTCAAAACATCATTTATGCGTTCTGTATACAATGTGATATTAACTCGAGATCCCGCGGAAGTTATTCCCTCCTTTGCTAAGGAGATTGAGAATCCGAGTATGATTGATATTGGATTTGAAACGCAAGTAAATCTGCTCAATTTGTTGCAGGAGATGGGTGCCGATGTTTTAGTAATCGACTCGAATACCATCCTAAAAGATCCAGAACAAGAATTACGGAAATTATGTAAAAATACTGGCATTCCATTTTATAATGAGATGTTAAGTTGGGAAAAGGGTGCTCGACCCGAAGATGGGATTTGGGCAAAGTATTGGTATAAAAATGTACATAACAGCAACGGCTTTCAACCCTATGTTGCTAAAAATGTGGAGTTGGAGAATCGTTTAATTCCTTTGTATGATGCTTCAATGTTTTTTTATGAAAAATTAATTGCTAGCTCTAAAGTATAAAATCACCCCATATATTAGGGATTTTTTTCTCAGCATGTATATCTCTAATTCTATCAAATATTATATATTTGATTATGAAAAATACTTGCCTCCTTATTCTGACCTTGCTCATGGGATTGATGCCGATAGATTCCGCTTCAGCACAGCAAAATACATTTCAACTCGAATTTTATTTGTCAGCTGGAGATGACGCTCGCGATGCAATTCAAAATACACAGGGGAATTATGTAGTCGTAGGATCTACACTTGTAGGTGGTGCAAATTATGATCCAGTTATCTCTATTGTTTCACCAACAGGTGTATTATTACAAAGTAAAAGTTTTGCTTCAACAACAAGTGATTTCTTTTATTCTATTTGTCAAACTTCGGATGGCGGATATTTTTTAACCGGAGGATCATTCGTAAATTCTAATAATTACGATTGCTTGGTAGTAAAATTGGATTCTGCGTTGAACACTGTTTTTCATAAAGTGTATGGTACCGCCGGAAATGATTATGGCAATAGTGCTTTTGAAGTTTCACCTGGTCGATATACAGTCACAGGAACGATTGCACTTGGGGGCAGCGCAAAACCTTCAGTATTTACGTTGGATGAATTAGGTGCTGTTGTAAGTGGAGGATATTTGGTGACAAATCAATTTGCAAGTCCGAATTATAAAGGCCGTTATTTAGGAAATAATGAAATCGCAATTTCGAATTTGACAAATGCGATTACTATTGTCGATACAAATGGTGTCATTGTCAAACATTATCCTAATAGTATTGGTATTTATTCAACCGATATTGCAAAGGCGCAAAGTGGAGAATATGTTTGTGTTTCAGTTGCCAATTATGGAGCTCCAACAGGAAGTACGTTGTCGTTTGCTATCATCGATAGCACTCTTACAAATTATGTCGGAGGAAATTCATTTAAAGTAAGTGGTAAAGATGTTTTGCCAGTAAAAGTCATTCAAGATGCCAATAATGATTTTCTTGTTGCTGGGAATGCTTATGATTTTAATTCAGGAAATTATATTCCGATTTTGCTAAAGTTAAATAATGTTGGAAGTTTAATTTGGTGTCATAGTTTTAAACCGAATTCTGCAATAAGTGCTAAATTTAATTCCATGACTAATACATCTGATGGCGGTTATATCTTGTCAGGAAACATTGGTCCATGGAACAATCAACATTTCTTTGTTGTGAAATTGGATTCAGCCGGAAATAGTGTTTGTAATTCTGTTAATTATGCGCTTACCACACAAAGTCAATCTGCGCAATCTCAGACCACACATTCGCAGTATACAGGTGCTGTTGGACTTTTAAGTACCATTACCACACCTTTTGGAACGGTAACACCTACGGTTAATTTGATTTGTTTAAGTACCGCAGTGGAGGAATTGAATCAACAAAGCGAAATCGTGATTTATCCAACAGTAGTTCAAGATGCTTTTACTATTTCTTGCATCTCGAACGAAATGATGGAATTAGCAATTTTTAACGCGCAAGGTCAAGTTATACATGCCTGTCAAGCTAAAAATGGGACAAAGATTAGTTTGGCAGATCAAGAAGCTGGGTATTATTTTATTCGTGGCATTCAGAAAGATGGGTCGGTCTTTTCAGCAAAATTGCTGAAGGCGGAATAATGAACAAATGTAAATCCATGTAGAACCAAAGTATTTCATTTTGATTTTATAGCTTTGTGAAATGATCATCACCATTACCGAGCGATTACTTATTCGTGAACTATCTGTTTCTGATTCTGCTTTTATTTTGGAGTTGGTGAATACACCGACTTGGTTGAAATTTATTGGCGATCGTGGCGTGAAGAATTTGGATGACGCAAAATCGTATTTGAAAAAAGGTCCGTTAAAAAGTTACGACGACAATGGTTTTGGATTGTATTGGGTAGGATTAAGAGATTCCAATTTACCCATTGGAATGTGCGGTGTAATTAAACGTGCAGATTTTGAAAGTCCAGATATTGGTTTCGCTTTTTTACCTCAATACGAAGGAAAAGGATATGGATATGAGTCGGCGAGTGCTGTATTAGATTATTGCAAAACAGAATTTCATCTTAAAAGAATACTTGGCATCACCTTAGAAACAAATACGGCCTCTATTCATTTACTTGAAAAACTCGGATTAACTTTCGAAAAGAAATTTATCTATGAGTCTTCAAAGGAAGAGCTGTTGTTGTATGCGTTGAATTATTAATTACATTTTTATTTAAAAGCTCTAGTTCTATTACTTCTTCGTTATTGAGACCTAATTCTTAATTCTTATCCCGATAGCTATCGGGACTTAATTCTTAATTAAACCATGCCCTTCACCATCGCCATCTCCAAGACCCGCACTCCCTTTAAATCGAATTATTGGTTACAAGGATTTCTCGTAATCTTCTTAGCCATTTGGACCAGTACCTTGGTTGGCACCAGTGATCTAAATAATTGGATATTGGAAAATGTATTGGTCTTTGTATTTCTTCCTTTTTTAATAATCTCCTATAAAAAGTATCAGTTTAGTGATGTGAGTTATTTGCTTTTTTGTATTTACTTATGCCTGCATGTTTATGGATCAAAGTATACCTATGCCGAAAATCCTTTGGGTTATTGGTTGCAAGATTATTTTCATTCTTCCAGAAATCATTATGATCGTATCGTGCATTTTAGTTTCGGATTTTTATTGGCTTATCCCATGCGTGAAATGTTTTTGCGCTGGCTGAGTTTTCCGAAATGGGTGTCGTGGGTGCTGCCCATTGAAATTACATTATCCATCAGTGGACTTTACGAATTAATAGAATGGGCGGTGGCCGATGTTTTTTTCAAAGCACAAGGAGATGCCTACCTAGGAACACAGGGTGATATTTGGGATGCGCAAAAAGATATTGCATTAGCGTTTAGTGGTGCACTGTTAGCTACTACGATTGTGACTGTCGTAAAGAAAGTATTTAATATTTACGAGGAAAAGTAAGTCAATTTTTTTCTTACCAAAGCCACGAAAACCAATGAAGGAAAAGTTTCTCGCAAAGATTTCTATGGTTAATTCCAAATTAAACTTATAAATTTAATTTTATAATTCCCTCTCCTCTGGAGAGGGCTAGGGAGAGGCTTGAACAATAGGCTTACAATAATTTAGTCGCATTCGAATAATGCTTTTCTCTTCGACAGTTTTCACTTCGTTATAGTTTCTCGCAAAGGCGCAATCCCGATAGCTATCGGGACGCGAAGTCCTCCCCAAGGAGGCAAGCGCAAAGATTTACCGACTAAATCTAACATCCAACATCTAACATCAATTCTTAACAAATCGCTGTTGCCTATTTCCATTTCTCAAAATATAAATCCCACGAGGCCATGAAACAATAGAAACAGTATTCATTCCTTGTTTTGCTACTTGACTCCATTGAATTTGTCCAAGAGAATTGTAGATTTCAATTGAATTATTATTTTCATTGGAATTTATTTCAAAGGAAATTAAATCTTGTGCAGGATTAGGATATACCGTAATTTCATCTGTAGTTGTATTGTTTTCTTCTAAACCTACCGAGCTAACGGTGTACATTTCTATACTGGTTAATATGTTGAACGGTAAAGTGGTTCCCCCTCCAATAATAAATTTATTGTTGACTGAAGTTGCTGCGGCAAATGTTCGAGCAGTGGCTAATGAATCAATAGTCCAAGTTCCACTAACGGCGTCGTAAATATCGACACGTTTAGAGGATACAGATGTGTTTGCATCTGATCCACCTGCAAAAATTGCTTTTGTGCCAACTCCTGCAGCACTTAAAAATGTTCTTGCTTGAGAAAGTGAATCAATGCTCCATGTTCCAGTGCTTAGGTCGTAAATGTCTACTCGCTTACTTGCCTGTCCTAATGAATCGATACCACCAGCAATAAAGATTTTCCCCCCGGCAGAACAAGCTCCGCTATTTTTTCGAGCTTGAGATAATGTGGCGGTTGTCCAGGTATAGGTATTGGTGTTTAATATATCGACTGTGTTTTTTACGTTACCTAAAAGATCTTCTCCTCCAGCAAAATGGCAATCGAATCGGTTGCAGCACCACACAAATTAAAGCGCGCAACCGAAATGGTGGAAACAAACCACGAAGAAGTAAGAGTATTAAAAATTTCTGCTTTATTGGAAACAATTCCCTGCCCATCATCCACTCCTCCAGCAAATATAATTCGATTATTTGTGCCCGCAGCAGCTAACTTGTAGCGTGGTGCAGATAAGTTATAAATAGACCATAGTGAAGTCGTGGTATTATAAATATCAACTTGATCATAGATTGCAAAGATCCAATCATTGGCTCCTCCAGCAAAGGCAATTTTATCGCCTGCACCTGCACCGCTTAACCAAGTTCTTCCAACAGATAGAGTATTCCCTGTCCATGTATTTGCAGTGGCATTATAGATATCAGAAACCCCAGGTGGAATGGAAATTTGTCCAATTCCACCAGCTATTATAGCAGTGTTTCCTGTTGCTCCTGCAGCTAATAAGTACCGCCCTGACGATAAGTTGGCTGTTGACCATTGTGCTGTTGTTACACATGGAATTAATACGGATAGTAATAAGATAATACCTGAAAGTCTTGGATTCATGATTTATGATGTAGATTTATTTGTAAAAGTAAAAACATGAATAAGGATATTAAATGTTAAACCGAATTATTAAGAAATATCCCTATAAATAGGGAATAAAATAAAGCCGTAACATATCTCTGTGTGGGATTGCTACGGCTTTATGTACAAAGCGGAAAAGTCTAATCTTACTAATCTAATCGGAAAAGCTAATCTTGTTTCATTAAGCGGATGGTCGATCGGTGAATCCCGCTTCCAATAATTTCTAATAAATAGAATCCAGCTGGCAAATCGCTTAAACTAAGGTTCATTTTGAAGGTGTAACCTGCGTTTTCATTTCTGATTTCCTGCCCCAGACTGTTTATAATTCTTACGCTTTCAAGCTGAATTTCTGGACTCCATATTTGAGCAAATTCATTCGCAGGATTGGGATAAACACTCAAACCAGGGATTTTCGTCGGGTCATCGATACCAACCGATTGATTGTTTATAAAGAAAGTTGTGAAGGTGGCGGTATCAACAGTCAAGGCTTGTGAGCTGTGCGGCCATACCACTACTACATTGTTTCCCGGTCGGAAAACTGATCCATCAAATAAGTATCCCCAGGAGGGAAAAAACTAAGCGTATCTCCCGGATTGATGGTGAATATCGTAGTTTGATTATAATAGATGTAGGAGAAAACATTGCTATCGGTACGAAGTATTATCTGGAGTGGACCTGTGTAAGCCGCAGTGCCTATGTTTTCTACCGTAGCACCAAGTGGCAAAATCTGTCCATTATAGACCGTATCGGGCCAATTGATAATAGTATTTACCCGCAAATGCGCCTGTCCAGAGACAACTCCTGCATTTAGAAGGAGAAGAAAGAAGCAAATCTTAAGGATGCGTTGCATTTTTAGAGTTCGGGTTATTTATTAAATCAAAGCTACGGAACCGACTTGGTACCGTAAAACATATTTTTTTTATATCTTACGCGTTCAAATCGCATTGAAATGGACCATCTTCCCCGTTTAGTAAAGTCGCTCAATAAGGAGCAAGTAAGGTATTTTAAGCTCTTTGCTAGCCGTACACAGCAGTCGTTTGAACGGAAAGACATCCAGCTTTTCGACTTTTTAAGGAAGAACGACGAGGACAAAGAGGAAGCATTCATGCAAAAACTTTATCCTTCTGATTCAAAGAATGCGTGGTATCGCTTAAAGAATCGATTGCTGAGCGATCTAAATAAATCATTGTCGGTGTTGCATTATGAGGATGATGCCTTTGTCCACGCTTGTCATATGCTCGCTTTGTATAAGTTTTTTTTTAGCAAAAATTTATTGGAAGAAGCGCGTTATTATTTACGCCGTTGTGAACGAAGCGCTGAGTCGATTGAGAATTATGAATTGCTGGATATTGTTTTTGGAGAGTACATTCGACTTTCACATGAGTCATTACAAGTTGACCCACAAAAATTCATCGACAAAAGAAAGGAAAATCGTCAACGATTGGAAGACATTCGTGCTATCGATGACTTGTTGGCGGTGGTAACGTATCGATTGAAAACAACGCAAAATTTTGCGCCAGATCGTAATCCATTTCTTGACCTTTTAAAGAAAACAACGGACGATTTTATCAAAGACCGTGATTTAAAAAATAGTCCACAGCTACGTTTTCGTATCTACCGAGCCGTTAGTCAAGTTTTGTTACAACGACACGAGTATAAACCTCTCGAACAATACCTGCTCTCCACCTTTAAGGAATTTGAGAAAGATGGACTCTTTAATCGTTCTAATCATGATACGAAGTTGCAGATGTTAACGTATATCGTGAATACATTATTTAAAACTGATAAACTAAAAGAAAGTTTGCTTTGGGCAGAAAAGTTGAAGGTGGCCATGGATGAATTTAATCAATTGCATTTTGATAAATATTTTTTCTTTTTTTATAATGCACTCGTAATAAATTATTCGGTTTTAGATCCCGTACAGGCCATCACAATCTTGGAAGATTTAAAAGATCAGTCGCGTATTAAATCGAATGCTTATTATTTATGGTTTGTGTATTTGAATTTAGCCGTTTTGCATTTTGATCAAACAAATTATAAAGTGGCTATTAAACATTTTGGTAAGCTTTCTATGTTAGATGGATTTAAAAGCGCAGATGCCTCTTTGCGTTTGAAAATTTCGATTGGCGAATTACTTAATCGATATGAGTTGCAACAAATGGATGTACTCGAGTATAAGATGAATCGACTCAATAAGGAGTATAAAAAACTTATCGCCGACGAAGATCACTACGCCGAAAGAGAGATCCTTGAGATCCTAAAACGAATGCTAAATGTCGCTGAAGTCAAGAAGGATGTTAAATTGATGGATAAAATGAAGGCATTTTCAGATTGGACACGTAAGAATTATGAAGGAGATGGGGTGATCATTGACTATGGAAATTGGGTAAGAATGCATATTTAACGTGATTATATTTCCTTAATTATTGATATTGTGAATGTTATACAAAGTTGCTTTATAGATCTGAATCTTAAATATTATCATCTGAATGCGTAATTATTTGAGAAAATCAACTTTTGGCTTCGAAAGTCAAAAAGTACTTTTGATTCATAGTTCAACCCCAACAACCAGTACCAATGAAAAAGCTTACCCTAATTATTTCTTTCTTTTTATTAGTCTTTAGTCAAACCGCTTCGGCACAATGTCAGGCGAATTTTGTTTTTAATCAACAAGCAGGAACAACTACTGTCTCATTTGTAAATACCAGTAGCGGAAATTATTCAGCGCTATCTTGGTACTTAGGTGATGGAAGCACGGCAAGTTCATCAAACGTAACACATACGTATGCACCTGGAATTTATGGTGTTTGTTTAACAGTATGGGATAGCTTGAATGGTTGTCAGTCTACATTCTGTGATACATTGTTTATTAATACCACCGCAACCTGTCATGCGAGCTTCACTACCACCTATCAAGGAAATCTCATTCAGTTTTTAAATAATTCAACGGGACCATATACTCAAGTATATTGGAATTTTGGTGATGGTACGAATTCAACATTAATTAGTCCTTGGCATCAATTTGCACAACCTGGTGTTTATACAGTTTGCTTAACTGTATTGGATAGCGCTACTTCCTGTTTCGATACGTATTGTCAAACCGTCGTTTTTCAAGGAACTGGAAATTGCGATGCTTCATTTACTGCAGTCGACAGCGCTGGCTTCACTTGGTTTTTCCCTACTGTTTATAATCCTAATTATTATTATTACTGGAGTTTTGGAGATGGTAATTCGTCTACTCAAAGTTATCCAGTTCATCAGTATGCTACACAAGGAACATTTTTGGCATGTTTAACAGTAATCGATTCATCAATAAATTGCTTTATGAGTTTTTGCGATTCTGTATCGAACCTTCCGCCTACAGGATGTTCCGCTGGGTTTCTTTATCAAGTTTCGAATGGAACAAGTTACTTTAATGGATATAACACTGGAATTGGAAGTGTCGCAAATTACTCTTGGAGCTTTGGAGATGGTAGTACAGGTACCGGAAGTAATCCAATTCATAATTATAGTGCTGCAGGAAATTATACTGTTTGTTTAATCATTCAAACATTTAATGGCTGTATTGATTCTGTTTGTAACACCATTCAAGTTCCAGCATTCAATCAATGTAGTGCAATCATTTCTTATCAAACTTCAAATTATAATGGTATTTTCTCAGGAAGCTCAACGGGTGGTACTGTTAATTCTTGGGCTTGGTATTTTTCTGATGGGACCACGGCATCAGGTCAAAATGTAACGCATACTTTTGCTGCTGCAGGATTCTATAACGTTTGTTTGTATATCACAACCAATAACGGATGTTTTGATTCAACTTGTCAGCAAGTATTTATTCCCGGACCCACTGGCATTTGCCAGCCTTACTTTACTTTTAGTGCAGGAGCGAATAATGTAGTTTCATTTACGAATCAATCCCAAGGAAATCCAACGAATTATTATTGGAATTTTGGAGATGGATCTTCCTCAACAAGTGTGAATCCAACGCATACTTATGCACAGAGCGGAATGTATATTGCTTGTTTAACTGTTGTGGATTCTTCCGCAGGTTGCAGCGCTACTTACTGCGATACCATCATAGCAGGAAATGTGATTGGAAATTGTAATGCGCAATTCCAATATTTTGATAGCCTTGGAACCTACTACTACTTTCCAATAAGTAATCCTAATTATTATTATCACTGGAATTTTGGAGATGGATTTGTAAGTAATGCGATGTATCCTAATCATTATTATTCTACAGGTGGATGGTATAATGTCTGCTTAACTGTAATCGATAGTTTGAATAATTGTGCTGATACATGGTGTGATTCTATTTATGTTCCTAATGCTGCAGGATGCCAAGCTTACTACACGTATTCAATCGACACAGTAACCAATGCAGTTAGTTTTACGAATCAATCGCAAGGTGCTTTTACCAATAGCATTTGGTCGTTTGGTGATGGTACTAGCTCAACTTCAACATCCCCTTCGCATGTTTATACAGTGCCTGGAACTTACCTCGTGTGCTTAACCATTCTAGGAAATAATTGTCAAGATTCTTATTGTGATTCGGTAGTCATTGGATCAGGGGTTAATTGTATTCCTCAGCTATATGCCGTACCAGATACCACTTTTGGAAATGGAAACGTTTATTTCTTTATCGGAAATACATGTCCAGGTTGGCAGTATGTTTGGAATTTTGGTGACAGTACAACAGGTGCTGGAGCCGGTCCGATTACTCATCAATACAATGCAACAGGATGGTATACGGTATGTTTAACGGCGTATGATAATTTTGGTAATTCCATCACCATTTGTGATAGCGTATATGCGTTACGGTTAGCTTCCGGTATTGATGAAACCATGAATGCATCTTCATTTAATCTCTTCCCAAATCCTTCTCAAGGAACAATTAATATTCAATTCGAATTATCAAAACCCGCACCCATTACCATTGAGATCTTAAGCATTCAAGGACAACTGATCCAAAGCAGAGTACAGGAACATCCCTCAGGCGTATCACAAATGCGCTTCGACCTATCTGCTTTGGAGTCCGGAATGTATTTGATCCGTATAAAAACTGCTGAAGAACAAATTAATTCGCGATTTTCAATTCAGCAATAATCCGCGTTGACCGGAATGCGGATCGCCTCCTTGTAGCTTTTGCTACGGGGAGGCTTTTTAATGCTAAGTAAAGATTGAAAATGAAGTAGATTTTAAGTTTTTGAAAAGCAAATTTTCCTAGGTAGAATCATAGCGTTAATTTCTATGACCAGTCACTTTTTTCTAGCAGGATATCGGTTTGCCAAAAAAAACGTTACTTTGTAGCCTATTCTTGCTATGCCCACATTATCCGTTGTCATTATCACCTTTAATGAAGAACTAAATATCCTTCGCTGCTTGCAAAGTGTGGAAGGTATTGCCGATGAAATTATTGTAGTGGATTCTGGATCAACGGATCATACCGTAGAGATCTGTAGAGGTAGAAATGCAAAAGTGATGCATCAAGCTTTTTTGGGATACATCGAGCAAAAGAATTTCGCAATGAATCAAGCTTCTTCCGAATGGGTGCTCTCTTTGGATGCTGACGAAGCACTTTCGCCGGAATTGAAGTCAAGTATTCAGCAAGCACTTGCCAATCCTGGTGCTTCAGGTTATTTGATGAATCGCCTCACTAACTTTTGTGGACATTGGGTGAGGCATAGTGGTTGGTACCCCGATCGGAAATTGAGACTTTATCAAAAAGGAAAAGGAACATGGGGTGGCGTTAATCCGCACGATCATTTTGATTTGTTTGAAGGGAAACCCGCGTTATTACAGGGGGATCTGTTGCATTATTCCTACAACACCATTTCCGATCACATCAAACAGATTGATCGTTTCAGTACCATCGGCGCCAAAGCCATGTATGATAAAGGAATGAGCTCGAGTATTGCCAAAATTATTTATAAACCCCTTGCACGTTTTTTAAAAAATTATATTGTTTGGTCGGGTTTTCGTGATGGACTTACTGGATATATTATTGCAAAGAATAGTGCACATGCTGTTTTTCTAAAGTATTTACGCTTGTATTATCTTCAAAAAGGAAAAACAATATGAAGGTGTTGCATGTCTCCACACCCATGAGCTGGCGAGGTGGTGAGCAGCAAGCCGCATATCTTGCTCGTGCATTGAAGGAGATGAAAGTGGAGGTGAGTGTATTAACACCACTCCATTCCGAACTCTCTACTCGGTTGAAGGAAGATGGAGTTACCGTAATTAATTTTAAATCTCGTGGACTTTTGGATTTGAGTCTGGCAAAGAAAATTGCAAAAATTTGTAATGAACAAAAGTTTGATGTAGTTCATACACACGATTCGCATGCACATAGCGCAGCTGTTTTGTCGGCAGCTGTGTTTAGTAATATGGTACCAATCGTGGTGAGTCGACGAGTTGATTTTGCGGTATCGTCCAATTTGTTTTCAAAATGGAAATATAATCATGCATCCATCAAAAAAATAATTTGTGTTTCAGAAATGATTTTGAATATTACAGCACCCTCGATGAATGATAAGAAAAAACTCACTGTGGTGCATTCAGGAATTAATACAACAAATTATAATTTTTCATTGGAAGGTAATTTGCTGAAAGATGAATTGAATCTCTCTCAAGAAACAATTCTTATAGGTAATTTAAGTGCCCTTGCCGATCATAAAGATTTTCCAACTTTTTTAAAAGTAGCCAAGGAAGTAATTCATGCAAATCCATTCGTGCACTTTATTATTGCAGGTACAGGCGATGAGAAAAGTTTGATTGATAAGTTTATTGATGAAAATAATTTGTCTTCGCGAATTCATCTTCTTGGATTCAGAAAGGATGTTACGAAAGTGATGAAGTCACTGGATGTGTTTTTAATCACCTCTAAAACAGAAGGATTAGGCACCATAGTATTAGAAGCTTTTGCGGCTGAAATTCCAGTAGTGGCAACACGCGCCGGAGGAATTCCAGAATTGGTGAGCGATGGAGTTACGGGTTTGTTGGTGGAGGTGGGTGATGTTAGTGGATTAACAAGGGCTGTACAAAAGGTACTCGCTGATCACGAATTAAGAACGAAAATTATTAGCAATGCAAAAAGTAAGGTGCAAGAATTTTCTTTTCAAGCAACCGCGCAAAAGACATTGAACATTTATCAAGAAATTATTAAAAATTAATTGGCGACCGATAATATCCATATTAAACAAATTGTTTCATCGTTACCTGATACCCCTGGAGTATATCAGTTTTATAACGAGGATATGGGGATTTTGTATATTGGAAAAGCTAAGAATTTAAAGCGACGAGTTAGCAGTTATTTTAATAAAAATCATAACAGTACGCGCATCAGTATGATGGTGCGACAAATTGTAGATATAAAGACGATTCTTGTTGAAACCGAGTACGACGCTTTGTTACTCGAGAATAATCTCATCAAAAAATATCAACCTCGCTACAATGTAAGCTTGAAGGATGATAAAACGTATCCATGGATTGTTATCAAGAAAGAAGATTTTCCACGAGTATTTTATTCTCGTCGAAAAATTAGTGATGGAAGTACCTATTTTGGACCATATGCATCCGTTACGATGATTCAAACCATGTTGGATCTCATCAATAAATTGTTTAAACTAAGAACTTGCAATTTAGTTTTGTCGAAGGAGAATATCGAAAAGAAAAAATTTCGAGTGTGTTTGGAGTATCACGTGGGAAATTGTTTAGGTCCTTGCGAAAGTTTGCAATCGAAGGACGAGTACGATTTATCCATCGCAGGCATTAAAGATATTCTGAAAGGAAACATCAACAATGTAATCCGTCATGTAGAAGATCAAATGAAGGAGCATGCCGTGATGCATGAATTTGAAGACGCTCAATTGTGTAAGGAGAAAATTGAAATTTTGGAGAAGTACAAAGGACGAAGTGTGATTGTACATCCTACTATTCATAACATCGATGTGTATTCTTATGTTGATGAGATGAATTCTGCTTTTGTGAATTACATGAAGGTGATGAGTGGTGCCATTGTGCAAAGTTTCACCTTAGAATTGAAAAAGAAACTGGATGAGTCGCCCGCAGAATTATTGAGCCTCGCCATTGCGGAACTGCGTCAACGTTATGAAGGAGACGCGAAAGAAATAGTAGTTCCTTTCGAACCCGAGTTGGAAATTCCCGGTGTGCAGTTTATTGTTCCTAAAATTGGTGATAAGAAAAAGCTGCTCGACCTCAGCGAAAAGAATGTGCGCTATTTTATGAAAGATAAGATGGAGCAAGCAGATAAACTCAATCCCGAACATCGCATTGAGCGTTTAATGACGGTGATGCAGAAAGAATTGCGCTTATCCGAAAAGCCTTATCATATAGAGTGCTTCGATAATTCAAATTTCCAAGGGGACTATGCCGTCGCAGCCATGAGCGTCTTCAAAAACGGTCGACCTTCCAAAGCCGATTACCGTCATTATAATATTAAAACGGTAGTTGGTCCTGATGATTTTGCGAGTATGGAAGAGGTAATTTATCGCCGCTACAAACGCATGAAGGAAGAAAATCAACCCATTCCACAACTCATCGTTATTGATGGCGGTAAGGGCCAATTATCGGCTGCCCTCACCAGTTTAGAAAGATTAGAGTTGCGTGGAAAAATTAGTATCATCGGAATTGCAAAGAAATTGGAAGAAATTTATTTTCCGGGAGATTCAGTGCCCTTGTACTTAGATAAGAAAAGCGAGACGTTAAAAATCATTCAGCAATTGCGTGATGAAGTACATCGTTTTGGAATTACCCATCACCGCAATAAAAGAAGTAAAGGAGTTATCAAAACCGAGCTTAGCGAAATTAAAGGGATTGGTGAAGCAACAACCGAAATTTTATTAAAGCATTTCCGATCCGTAAAAAGAATTAAGGAAGCCAAGTTGGATGAACTAACCGCCGTAATCGGAACGGCAAAAGCAAAAATTGTACAAATTCATTTTAAGAAAGAAGAGTAATCTTCAGTTAGTATTTTTCGTGATATAGAAATTCAGTTTTATCACTAAAGACACAAGAGGTCACAAGAGTTCACTTGGGTTTTTGTTTTTTAAACAATGAACTCTTATCTGATTTTAGTCTCTAATGAACTCTAGTGTCTCTTAGTGACCTCTTGTGACCTCTAGGTTGAAAAAGCAAATTCCTCTCGTAAAATGGAAACTAAAGCGAATACTTCACTCCCAAACTATCTAAATCTTCAATACTGATGGAAGGGGGCATAATGCCATTCGAAACACGATACAACATCAATGCTCCAACCGCTTTCGCATCTTCTTCCGTGCTAAATCCTTTGTTCCCTTGAATAGCAGGAATTGAATTTTGATGAATCATCATCGCACCTTTTTGATAAATATCAAAACCATAGCCTTCCAACCCATCTGCATTTTTAAAAGTATGCATGGAAAAATGCGAGGAAGAAGAATCAGAAACAGGAGTAGCTTCAGGAACTTTTGATGCTACAATAGAATCCGAACACGAAGTATGTCCGTTTTCAGAAAGTGGATTTGTGCACGATGCAAATGCGATCCCAATCAGAATTGCAAATGAAATTCTCATCAATTACATTTTTGACAATGCGTTTTTCAAGAAGTCGATAACATTAACTTCCGTAGCATCGATGTTTTTAATTTCAGCAATGTACCAGCTAATCCAATCGCCCATATGTAACAAATACAAAGAACGTTGTAACTGCGTAGCCCCTTTTGCTTTCATCTCGATGAGCGTTGCATTATTGCGCTTTACTACGTCGCCAGAAATCTCCATTCGCTTTTGTGAACGGAAATAATCATCTTCACAACGGAACATTAAAACAACAGCTTCCGGATGTGGTTCGGTCCAACCTACTAATTCGTTATGATTCATCTCGGGTAACACATTATGCCAACAAAGCATTTTACTGTTTTCATTAATTTGCTGACGGAAGCGAACGGCTACTCCTTCATAACGCGCCTCACAATAAATAATTGGAAGTTTTCCTACCAATTGTTGTGCAATCGCTTTTGATTCATTTTTAATATTTTCTTCTTCTTTATCTAAAAGTTGAACGGCATCGCTTAAATCTTTACGATAAGAATCATCTATCAATCCATGAAATCCGAGAATGTATGGAAGTTGTGTAAATGAATATCCAAAACAAGCACGTGGAGGCATTCCACCAGGGATGTTAACCACATCTAAACCTTTTTCTTTGGCTATTGCTCCAATCTTTCCGCCAGAAGTAACACAACAAATTTTAGCACCTTTTTCGATAGCCGCTTCCATTGCTTGTAATGTTTCTTCTGTATTTCCAGAGTAAGAAGATACGATAACCAAGGTATGCTGATCAACAAACGCTGGAATGAAATAATCTTTATTCACCAAAAGCGGAACGCGTAATGCTTTATCAGTTACTTGCGCAACAATACTTCCGCCAATTCCAGAACCACCTAAGCCTGTGACTAGCACATTATGTATAGGATGCGTCGCTTTGCTAAGTGTTGCATTACTTCCAATTTCCATGGCCTCACGTACGTGCTGTGTAAATGCGGCAACTAGTTCATTCATTAACATATTCTCAAGATTTATAAGGGCAAATATATACGAAGTACGAATAGAAGTGTTTCACAACCACTATCTTTTATGAGCATTGATTTCCCGCTCACTACAAAAATGGGAATTTATATTGTAGAAAGACCTTTTTGGCTTAAAGGGTTAGCAAAAACACCGTTTTTTCGTTTGCTAAATTAGGTTCTTTAGGGTGTTTGAAGATCTTAAATGAATTGATAAACAATAACTAAAAGCATAAAGAAAAAAGCTTATTTAGTTCCTTTTTTAGTCTTTTCATCTAAAAATCGATGATAGAAAAATACATTTAAGAGGAGAAGCTCCAATCCATAAAACACATCTTCAACCGGAATGGTCATGAGTCGGAGCCCTATGATGTGGGATTCATTGTACCAAACTACCGGAGAATCTAACCCTGTTCCTGTTAAAATTCCGTTTACTATGGAAAAGGGAATCAAAAGAACAACATAAACACTCAAGAACGAGCTAAGCCATTTTACTTGGAAATAAAATTTAAGAAGTAATAATAGTATTGCTAAACTGATAAATGTAACGGATGTGTACAGATGTGAAAAGTAAATAAATCCAGTGACAAATAGGAACAAGATGAGAACAGAAATGATGTATTGTTCAATTCTTTCTGCCCACTTCAAATTAAAAAATAGTTGCAAGCAATGATAAGTAAAGACGCAAGAAAATGGAATACAAACGAAAAAAAGTACTTCTTCAATAGGTAAGTGTAAAATTTTAATTCCCGAAATATAATTTTCATTAAATCCCCAAACACCCAATGAAGTGAAGTAACCATCCCATAAAATAAAAGGTACCGCTATTAAAATACTTGCTTTAAAAAAGGAGGAAAAGTGAAGATAAAACTTCAACTTTTTGTGAAAAGAGAAAATAAAGGGAACTAGAACCGTAAAAAGATTTACGTAGAGATAAAGGGATTTCATTCCGCGGTTGTCTATTTCGAATTCTTAAAATATTTCAGGGGAACCCATAGCATCCCAAAACATTCACCATGTTCTTTGTGAATATGCTTATGATGCATTTTGTGGGCACGACGTATGGCTTTGAAGTATTTGTTTTCAATGTTTCGTAAAAACTTAAAACGTTGATGGATAAGAATATCATGAACAAAGAAATAAGTAAATCCATAGAGTGTAATGCCTAGACCAATCCAAAAGTAGGAATTAAAATTTTCTATCATCCCAAAGTAAAGCCCTGCAATGCCAGGTAATGCAAAAATAAGAAAGAAGAAATCATTGTGCTCAAAGAATCCACTCGATTCTTTATGGTGATGATCTTTGTGCAAAATCCAAAGCCAACCATGCATAATGTATTTATGCGTAAACCAAGCCATGAATTCCATACTTAAATATGCGGTAAGTGTGATGAGTACTTTTTCCATGTTAGTTTTTTTCGAATATAATTTCAAGCATTTCTTTTCGGTAATTAAAAATATTTTCTATTTGTTTTCTAACAAATAGCCAATGTGCCAGTTTTCCGAGGTAGGAAAATGGGAGTTGATAATGGATCGTGTCGTACATCATGGTGCCATTCTTCACGGGTACAAAGGTATGAGTATGCTCCCATTTTTTATAGGGGCCTTGTAATTGTTTGTCTGTAAATGTAACTTTCGTTTCTACATGATCAATCTCCGTTAACCAGTTCATGGGTATCCCTAATAATGGACTTACTGTATACTTTATTTTTTGACCATTAAAAATCTCACGGTTACCGGTATCCGTAAGAATGATGAATTTTAAATTGGGGGGTGTAATTTTGGATAAGTTATTTGCAGATGAGAAAAATTCCCATGCCTTTTCTATCGGGATGGGTAAAAACTGCTTTTCTTGGAATTGATAGTCTTTCATTTTTTATTTCAGATGGCGTTTAGTTTAGTTTGAAATAAGCTATTAATCATAAGACCTATTTTGTAGGGATTGCTGATTCGTATTCTTTCCGTAAAAACTTTTTCTGCGGGCACTGATTTTATTTTTTTGAAGAGCGAAGTGTAATAGACGTATGCTAAGTATACTCCTCCTTTTGCAGCAGGAGGAAGTTTTCTTATACCGATAAGTGCATACTTGAAATCATCTTCTATTTCTTGCTCTATTTGTTTCTTGGATTCGTTATTGAATTGTGATAAATCAATGTTGGGAAAGTAACTTCTCCCAAGTAGGAAGTAATCATCTTTTAGGTCTCTTAAAAAATTTACTTTCTGAAATGCGGAACCTAGTCGCATGGCATAAGGTTTTAATTCTTCATACATTTTTAAATCCCCAGTAGTAAAAACATGTAAACACATCAAGCCTACCACTTCTGCAGAACCTAGAATATATTGCTCGTAATTTTCTTGGGTATAATGTACTTTTTCTAAGTCCATCTCCATGCTTTTTAAAAAGGTATCAATTAATTCTAGACTGATATTATTATCATGAACGCTCTGCTGAAATGCATTGAGAATCGGATTCAATGAAATTTTATTTTCGATGGCCTCATAAGTATCTTGCTTGAACTTTTTGAGCAAATACGTCTTGTTATAACCTTCGAAACTGTCTACAATCTCATCAGCAAATCGCACAAAGCCGTAAATGGCATAAATGGGATCGCGCATTTTGTGATTTAGAAAGTAGATGCCGAGAGAAAAGCTCGTACTGTACTCTCGGGTCGTTAGCTTGCTACAAGCAATAGAAACTTTATCAAAAGATGCTTTCATATTTTTCTTTTTTGGATAATTGTTGGAGGACTTGTTGTGCAGCAATTTTTCCTGAGATTATAGATGGGGGTACTCCAGGACCGGGAACGGTGAGTTGTCCAGCATAAAATAAATTGTGGAGATGTTTGTTTCTGATTTTAGGTTTAAGAATTGCGGTTTGTCGAAGGGTGTTTGCTAATCCATATGCATTTCCTTTGTATGAATTGTAATCTTCAATAAAATCATTTACACAATAGCTTTTCTTGTAATCAATGTAAGGAATTAAATCTTCACCGCATTGTTCATTTAATCTTTTCATGATCACCTGAAAGTATTTATCTCTCATTTCTTCAGTATCTATTAATCCAGGTGCAATGGGCATAAGAAGAAAATGCTTTCATGTCCATTAGGAACGATGGTTTCATCAGATCGAGAAGCACAGCAGGCATAGAATAATGGTTTGGTTGGCCATTGTGGATCCGTGTATATTTCTTTACTGTGAAGAGTTAAATCTTCATCGAAGAATAAAGTATGGTGTTGTAAGGATGGTATCTTTTTGTTGAAGCCTAAGTAAAAGATTAGACTGGAGGGAGCAAAAGTTTTCTTCGACCAATATTCTTCAGTATAATTTCTATATTTTGATGGCAACAATTTCGTCTCTACATGATGATAATCGGCCGCGGCTACAATGGCATCACAAGGAAATAATTTTCCATCTACAAGAAGAGCATTAGCTTCGTTGTGTTTAATTTCTATTTTTTCTACATTGGCATTGTAATGAAAGGTGACACCCTTCATTTTCGCCAAATCAACCATTGCCTTCACAACACTACCAAATCCACCTTCGGGATAATGCGTTCCTAGTTTGAGTCCAGCATAATTCATCAGGCTATATAGTGCTGGTGTGTTTTCTGGAAGAGCACCTAGAAAAAGAATGGGAAATTCCATAGGGGCAATAAGCTTCGGATGGGTAAAATAATTTCGAATATGTTTACTAAAAGAGGAAAATACTTGCAAACGAAAAACGCCTTTCATTAATTCAAGGTCAGCAAATTCGCTGATTGATATTCCAGGTTTGTAAACCAAACTTTCCATTCCCGTTTTGTATTTGTATTCTGCCTCTTCCATAAATTGATCGAGACGTTTTGCACTACCTGGTTCAATCTCTTCGAAAAGTGATCGAAGTGAAGTATAACGGTCAGGGATATGGGTCGTATCGTTTTTTCCAAAAACTACATCAAAAGACGGATCTAATCTTTTTAGTGAATAAAAATCTGAAACGGAATATCCAAAATCGCCAAAATATCTTTCAAATACATCAGGCATCCAATACCAGCTTGGTCCCATATCAAATGTATAGCCCGATTCGGTCACGAGCTGTCGAGCCCTGCCTCCCGGAACATTGTTCTTTTCAAATACGTGAACCTGATAACCTGCTGAGGCTAAATAGGTAGCAGCACTAATTCCAGAAAATCCAGCACCAATAACTGAAACAATAGACATTCGTTGTTTATATATTTGTTCAAAAATATAAACAACTTATTAACTCTAAAGTTTTAAAATAAAATCATCTACCGTTTTAATCCAATCTACTTTTTCGTCAAGATTTAGTTTAGAAATGAGTCGAACATTCCCTGAAACTAAAATTTTGCAACCCTTGAACTTGAAAATCAATGAATTGATATATTCTTGAACCTTTTCGGGTTGATCATAATGGATAAAGAAAACTAAAATATGTGTGGCTTGGACCTCCTGAACGGTAGATATTAAAGCATCGAAAGGAAGGTTACAGCCCAAGTAAATGGAATTTTTGCCCGCCTGGCAAAGCATGAAATGTGAAAACAGAAGTCCGATTTCATGAAATTCACCTTCGGGTAAGCATAGTGTCCAAGTTTCATCAGATTTTTTTCGAGGAGGTAATGCATTCGTAGCCGCATGAATTTTCTGGAGAATTAAATTACTGATGAAGTGTTCTTGACTGGGTGGAATACGTTCACCTGCCCATAAAATTCCTACTCTATTTAAGAGTGGAATAATTACGAGTTTGTAAAGTGTAATAATATCAAATCGCTTGGCCGCATGCTTGTAAATGAGGTCAAAAGTATTAGCATCATAGTTAATTCCAGCAGCCGTTAATTGCAAAATATAATTTGAAGCATCGGTTTCATCAGAATTTGATCGTTCAAATTTCTCGATTACTTTTATGGCTAGCTCTTCATCACTTAACAAACAAAACTTACTAACCTGTGACTCTCCTTCAATTAAACTGGCAATATTTAAAAGTCGCTTTAATTGATGCCCATCGTAGTTCCGGGTATTTCCTAATGATCGATTCGGGCGAAGTGCATTGTACCTTTTCTCCCAAATACGAATAGTATGGGCTTTAATTCCCGAGAATTGTTCGAGTTGTGAGATGGTGAATGAATTCATTTTTGTTACCAATAACAAATATACGGGTTAAGATGGTATAATATGATAGATCAGCTTTAAAAGGAGCATTTAGAGTCGGATATGAATATTGAATTGTCTATCGGTATCCACAAAATGAGTGCATATTTTTATTTTAAAGCAGGCCTGGAGATCTTCAGAAAAGGAGTTGGAGAAAAACCAATGACGTTGAAAGCGTTGAATAAAATGGTGTTGAAAAGGTTGGTTGTTGACGCGTCATTTCCTGTATTCATAGAAGATCCCCAGTAACACTTCCTGCTTGTACTGAAAAAATTGAGAACGATGTTGTAATAAAATAAAATCTTTGTAGAAGTACTCATCCATGTTTAAAAATGCACTGAACCCGTATCGTGAGTAGATGTGACTGTGTTTTGATTTTAGCAATGGTCGCTCTTTAAATGCGAGGGATGTGCTTTGTTCTGGTTGTATGTTTACTTGCAAAGTTGCTGGCGCTATGAGCAAATTACTGTTTTCTAGAAAGTCAAAAGTGAAACTATAGCCAAGTGTGAATGCAGCAGGATTCATAAATCCACCTCTCCAATTTTTTTGCTCTGCGGTTTGTTGCCATGTATTCATCCATTGTGATTGCATTTGGAAGAAGTAAGTATGTGTCATTTTTTTCGATTTTTTTTCCATCCATCGCAAATGAATTTTAAAAGCATCGGTACTTTTTATCCAAGTGGAATCAATGAAGCTTGTATAGCCTAATTGCGTTTGTACAAAATGATCGCAACTCCAGCCTGATGCTAACGTTTTTCGAAAGCGAACTTCACCATATGCTTTAAGTAATACGAAACTTTGTGTACCATTCCACCAAGTTTTCTCACTGGTATAACTGCTGCTGAGATCTGCGCGCACAATCATTTTTTTTGTTAATACTGAATCTGTATTCGCCATAACCGAAAGCCCATGAAATGTTAAGAGCATACTGAAGAGTAGATAACGGTGAAGCATATGAGTTTTTTTCTGTCAATAGTATTTCAGGCCACGTGTGTAGCAGATTTTTAAATGAAATAGAATCGGAATTACATCCTTGAAGAATTCAGGACGTTACCTTAAAGAAAGTGGGAAGGGTATTTTGATGTTGCGACGATATACATGTTGCTTTATTTGTTTGCCGTTCCGAAGGGTTTCGTTGTCCCGGCCAAAAACCAAATGCAGGATGTAATAAATTTTCGCTAAGAAGTCGTGAATTACTTTTACGAATGTAAATGGATTTATTCGCCTTTTCATTTTATTCGCTCCCATTTGTTAACACGTCAATGTTAAAAGCAAAAGAGATCGCATGAGCAATATAATCATTTCTTATTATGTCATTTTGTTTCTGTGAAAAATTCAAACAAAACCATTTCATTTACAATAAGGCGCAGTCCGTCAATCTTCGTAAAACAAAAATGAAAAAGATAAAAAGGGGCGTAGCCCGTCAATTTTCGTAAAACAAAAATGAAAAGATAAAAAGGGGCGTAGCCCTGCTATCTTCGTAGAAAAGAATGAAAAGAAAAGAAGGGGCGTAGCCCGTCAATCTTCGTAAAACAAAATGAAAAGAAAAGAAGGGGCGTAGCCCGTCAATCTTCGTAAAACAAAAATGAAAAGAAAAGAAGGGGCGTAGCCCGTCAATCTTCATAAAACAAAAATGAAAATAAAAGAAGGGGCGTAGCCCTGCTATCTTCGTAGAAAAATGAAAAGAAAAGAAGGGGCGTAGCCCTCAATCTTCATAAAACAAAAATGAAAATAAAAGAAGGGGCGTAGCCCTGCTATCTTCGTAGAAAAAAATGAAAAGAAAAGAAGGGGCGTAGCCCTGATATATTTCCTAATCATACCATTCAAATAAGTATTTTAGGTCATATTCAATATCAAATTTTTCAAGAATCTGTAAATATTCTTCTTTAAATGTTTGTTTTTTATGATGTGCAGATTGATTCAAAATATATTTCACGACATTGTCAATATGCGACTTGGAATATGTAAATGCACCAAATCCATCTTGCCAAGCAAATTTTCCGAGTATATATTTTTTTTCGTTCAACCATCCTGAAGATCCTGATTTTACCTGCTCCATCAATTTTGAAGGCGAAATGGTTGGATGCATACCAACAAAGATATGTGTATGGTCGGGATTGCAATAAATAGCAAATGTTTTGCATTTATGGTTGTTAATGATGCCACACATGAATTTTTCCAATTTATCTCGAAAGGATTCGTTAATAAGATTTGCTCTGCCTTTTACCGAGAAAGTAAATTGTATGTATAATTGTGTGTAGGTGTTTGCCATGGTTTTCTTATGTCAGGGCTACGCCCCGTTGATTGATTATCTGTTTTCGATTTTACGAAGATTATAGGGCTACGCCCCTTTAATTGGTTATATGTTTTCGATTTTACGAAGATGACAGGGCTAAGCTCTAGTAAGAAAATACTCTTATTCTTATACGCCTGATTTTTTCTACCCTGTACTAGTTTTTTAATTGGGGTGTTAAAACTTCTATTAATGCCAATTCTCGATTGGTTAGTTGTTTTTCACTGTAAAAATGAATTACATCTGTGATGAATTCAGGACGCAAACTTTACAGAAAGTGGGAAGGGTATTTTGATGTTGCGACGATATACATGTTGCTTTATTTGTTTGCCGTTCCGAAGGGTTTCGTTGTCCCGGCCAAAAACCAAATGCAGGATGTAATAAATTTTCGCTAAGAAGTCGTGAATTACTTTTACGAATGTAAATGGATTTATTCGCCTTTTCATTTTATTCGCTCCCTTTTGTTAACAGACCAATGTTAAAAGCAAAAGAGACCACCTTATGAGTGATCTCTTTATCTAAATTTATTCGGTTGCTTAACGTAACATCTCATCAATCGTACCCGTAGCAACACTGTGATAACCAGGACGAGCTTTTGCATAGATTGTTTGCGCTTTCTTTTTTCCTTCTACTGTTTCAGCCAATGCCGAATACAAAGGCTTCAAGAATTTTCGGCGCCCCACCGACGTTAGGAATTTTTCTAAGGAGGCATCGGCAGTCGTATAGTTGCTGCGAATGCAAATCTCTAACCATTGACATAAGATTTCACTGTTACCACTGTTTGTAAACTGAAATTGATCGTCTAAAAGTTTCATTTTTTCCAATGATAAGCTGTCAGGTAATGCTCGTAAGAAGTAAACCCAATGATGTGTTGTCCATCCCTGTGGATTTTCAATTTTCTTTCCTTCTTCAAAAGCTTTCACTATGGCATCTACTTTTTGTAATTCTACGGAATGTACCTTCGGGAAGTTATCAGGCAAGCCCGGACCATACACCCAAATATTATCTCTGATTTTCGTATTGCGAAGTTTACCATCTCCCTGAATTAAATTTTTCTCCAAGTAATCTAAAAATTCTTCCGTTGTAATACTTTGAAAGGCATGCTCAGCAAAATATTGTTTTAAGAAATTATCCCAACGTTCACGACCTACCGCCAATTCAATATTGAGTAAAAAGAATCTTCCTTTCTCATAAGCGATATCACTCATTCCATCATCCGGATCTCTTCCAGCTAGGTTCAAATACAAATGCGAATCCGGATTGTCGGGTCCAATTTCTTTTACAGTTTTTCTTAATTCCCCTTCAGCAAGTACGGTTGCCATGTCTTCAAAATCTTTCCCGTATAATTTTTCCATGATACGCGATTCAAAGTAAACGGTGAAACCTTCGTTTAACCAGAAGTCGTTCCATGTTGCATTGGTTACTAAGTTCCCGCTCCAGCTATGCGCAAGTTCATGCGCTATTAATGCAACTAACGAACGATCGCCTGCAATGATAGTTGGCGTAGCAAAGGTGATGCGCGGATTTTCCATTCCTCCGAAAGGAAAACTTGGAGGTAATACCAATACATCGTAACGTCCCCACGCATAGGGTCCGTATAATTCTTCTGCAGCATTAACCATCTTCGGTAAATCTACAAATTCATAAACGGCTTTATCGAGCGTTACAGGCTCTGCAAAAATTCCACTTCGTTTGTCGTAAGCATGAAAACTTAAATCGCCTACGGATAACGCCATGAGATATGAAGGAATGGCTTGCGGCATATTGAAATTGTAAATACCATCTGGATGTAAAACCGTATCGTTCTCTGCACTCATCAATGCCATCAATCCTGGGGGACAAGAAATTTTTGCTTGATAGGTGAAACGAATGCCTGGAGAATCCTGTAACGGGATCCAAGTGCGAGCTAAGATTGCTTGACTTTGTGTAAACAGAAAGGGTTGTTTGCCACCTGCCGTTTGTTGAGGTGTGAGCCATTGTAATGCCGCCGCCGTCGGACTTGTAGCGTATGCTATTTTTACTTTTTTGGTATTCGGTTTAATATGAACAATTAATTCACTTCCTAAAAAGGGAACAGCAGGCATCAATTCATATTGGGCAGAAGTTCCGTCATCTAGAGTAATACTATCAATTTTTAAATCTCTTGTATCTAAATGCAACTGATTTACTTTTTGTAAATTTTCAATTTGTAATGTTGCTGTGCCGCGCAATTGCTTTGCATCAAAATCAACTTGCAGATCTAGGTCTAAGTTTCGTACCACCGCTTCTAGCGGACGTGCAAAGGAATGAGCATCTTTTCTGGACATATTTTCTTCTTTAGATTTTGATGAATTAGATTGGCAAGAAGCCAAACTTATAAGTGCGAATGCAATAATGAGTAGTTTGTGCATAATGATGCGAAGGTAATGGATCTCATTTAAAAATGGTAATTCTTGTGTCAACGAATCTGTTTTATCGACAAACGTTTGTGCTGGATCGAGAACTTCTCCATATTCTCTATGTATTTTGTAGAAGCTTCAAACAATTCTTATACTTTTGTACGAATGAAAAATTGGAAACAGAAATTAATGCGATGTGGTAAAATCCTTTTTATCAGTTTTTCTAGTTTTTTAATCTTGGTGGTACTTTTTGCATTCACCACAGGTCCCTATTACTTGTATCATTGGTTGGGAACGAGTAAGAGCGAATTCCATTTTAAACCACAATGCATTATTATCATGGGTGGCGCTGGATATCCCGGTGAATACTCATTAATTCGCTCTTGGTATGCCGCTGAAACATGGAGGAAAAATCCATCTGCAACAGTAGTGATCACCCAACCTGCCGCTGCATGTATCCGTCCTGAATTCAGTGATGCTTGGGGTATCCGAAAAGATTTGATGATCCGCGGTGTGGATAGCACGAAAATCATTTTAGAAATTAAGGGAAAAAATACGAGAGAAGAAGGCATGGAAGTTATGCGTATTTTTCCTGGTGCCGAGAAACAACGTTGTGTTCTTATTACCTCTCCCGAGCATATGCGAAGATCCATTCTCACCTTTGAAAAATTAGGATTTAAATACTTAGGTGGTATACCTACATGGAATGCCACCGGTCCTGTAGATCTTGATTATAAGGATAGTAATTTGGGCGGAAATAATATTCCTCTCCCCGATGTAGGGGGAAGTGTGCAGTTGAGATACCAGTTCTGGAATCACTTGCGTTATCAGGTTATCTGTTATCGTGAATTGATGGGATTAGCATGGTATCAATTACGAGGATGGATATAGCATGAATTTTTATGGACAAGTTTGACATCCAATGATTAGGGTAGTATCTTTATAAATTACTAATGCGTAATTAATGATCGAAGCAGTACGTGTACTGCGAAGTTAATGATCGAAGCAGTACTAAGTATAGCGTAGTTAATGATCGAAGCAGTACTTAGTACTGCGTAATTAATGATCGAAGCAGTACTTAGTACTGCGTAATTAATGATCGAAGCAGTACGTGTACTGCGAAGTTTGAAGACGAAGCAGTAATATTGCAATCCTCAGACACAAAAAAAGAATTCATTATATGAAATTTGATTTATGAATAGCCCAATAAAATATATTTTAGTTACCCTTCTCTTTATTAGTATAGCCTCATCCGTTAGCGCTCAAAAAGTATTTTTAGCAACTGGAGGAATGGCCTATTTTTTTAGCGCGACGCCCTTAGAAAACATAGAGGCAAAATCGCAAAGTTTGACATCTGTATTGACAACGGGTTCTAACAAAATTCTATTTAATATTCCCTTGCGCACATTCAAGTTTGACAAATCGCTCATGGAAGAACATTTTAATGAAAAGTATGTGGAGTCAGAAAAGTACCCAAAAGCTTCATTCAAAGGAGTAATTAATGAAACGATCGATTGGTCGCGTGATACTGTTTTAACGGTTACCGCAACCGGAACTTTTGATTTGCATGGTGTGACGAAAGAGACAACTGAAAAAGGCACCTTAAAATTACTGGCGACAAAATTAATTTGGTAGTCGCTTTTGATATTACCTTGGCTGATTATAAAATCAGAATTCCAAAAGTGGTGACTACAAATATCGCCGAAGTGATTCGTGTAAATATCGAATGCGATTTTATTCCTTATGTAAAGAAGTAATTTTCTTTTTGTAGATGGGTTGATGATCAGGAAAAGCCCATCAACATAAATAATAATTTCTTACTTGTACGCTTATCGATGTCCATGGTCATGCATAATACCAATTTGAGGCTACTATTTTATATGTAGCTTCGGTATAATTTTTAAGTTTGTGCATTATTTGATGTGATGAAGGAAATTAAAACAGAGCAGGATACAGCAACTCATCTCACTCATTCGGTGACGGGTGGGTTAACCGTAGATTCTGGCGCTGCTCCTGTTAAAAATGTTTTTCGCTTTCAAGATGAAGAAGATTCCAACCCCCCAACACGGGAAGATTCCGTGGTTCAGATTTCTAAATCGCTGCAGGGCCCTCGCATTTTTCAAGGCCATTTACTGCGGCCCCAACACCCCAGCGCCCAGCCACTAACCAATGAAGTTGGCGATTGGTTTACCATTTCTTTAATCGTTTTAGTCGCGCTATTCACTTGGTTTCGATTCTTCTATTATCGCATCTTCCGACAGCTTTTCACCGCATTTTATAACCTTACCACCACTAATCAAATTGTGCGAGATGAGAGTGTTTTGTTGCAACGAGCCTCCCTCATTTTATCCATAATCTCTTATATGTTGATGGGCTTATTCCTGTATCAAATAAGTATTTTTTTGGATTGGGATATGGGCGTTTTACAAGGCGGACTCATCCGATTCGTCTTTTTATCCCTTTCCGTTGCTGTGGCCTATTCGGTAAAAATGGTTCTCTTAAGGTTCTTAAGTACCGTTTTTGATCTAGAAAAACCAGTTGCTTTGTACATTTTTAATGTCTTCTTGATGATCATGATGATTGGACTTTTGTTATTGCCAATCAATATATTACTAGCTTATGGACCCCTCCAATACCGGTACTGGATTCTATTAATTGCGGTGGGTATTATAACACTTCTTTTCGCATATCGATTAGTTAGAGCTATTGGGATTTGGATTGGTATTCCGGGCTTCTCTCTATTTTATTTGTTTTTGTACCTTTGCACATTCGAAATCGCCCCTCTTCTGATCATTTGGAAAATGACTGGGATGTAGGGTGAAGACGAATGAAGTTTGGAAATTACCCCATTTATCAAAGACCCTTGAAAGTAAAATCCATACTAGTTACACAGCCGAAGCCAGAGTCAGAGAAGTCTCCTTATTACGATCTAGCGAAAAAGTACAACCTGAAAATCGATTTCAGACCCTTTATTCATGTAGAGGGAATTGCTGCTAAAGATTTTCGCAAGGACAGAATAAACATTCCCGACCACACCGCTGTTATCTTGACTAGCCGCCACGCGGCCGATCACTTCTTTCGTATATGCAATGAAATGCGTATTACGAATATGGAGGAGCTTAAGTATTTTTGTATCTCTGAGTCAACCGCATTTTATTTGCAGAAGTACATCACTTTCCGCAAGCGCAAAATTTTTAGCGGCAAGCAAAATATTAATGACTTGTTGGAAGTATTAAAGAAGCATAAGAAAGAAAGATTTTTATTGCCTTGCTCCGATATCGCTAAGGAAGAAATAGCAGATGCCTTAAATGCTCATGGTATTATGTTCACCAAGTCAACCATCTACCGTACTGTTTGTTCCGATCTCAGTGATTTGGCAGATGTGAAGTATGATATGTTGGTGTTCTTTAGTCCGGCAGGAGTCACTTCTCTCTTCAAAAACTTCCCCGACTTTAAGCAAAACACAACCCTCATTGCTGCTTTCGGATCGCAAACATCCCAAGCCGTTGTGGAGGCAAACCTTCGTCTCGATATTCAAGCACCCGTTCCCGAAGCCCCATCCATGACGATGAGCATAGAGAACTACTTGAAAAAGAATAAATAACCATCGCTCAAATCAATCGAGCAACCCTGGCCTAACCTGGCCCTCTTCTAATCATTAACCCATTGCCGTGCCCGGTCATGATGTCTTCATTCCCTCTTCCGTCAAATTCTTACTCGTTTAACGAAAAGTTAAAGAGCAGGAAAATATTGGATGCACTTTTCACTGAGGGGAAAGTAATACATGGAGGTCCTGTTCGTTTGCTTTTTATGGCTCAGCCATATGCAGATGATTTCCCAGTTAAAGTAGCTGTCTCCGCTCCGAAAAGAGCGATGAAGTTCGCCCACGACCGCAACCGAATGAAGCGCCTTATGCGAGAGGCATATCGAATCAATAAACATGATCTCATCCAATACTGCCATCAAAAGAAAATAGGCTTGGCCATATTGTTCATTTCTCGGTGCAATACACCCCTCGATTATACCGTTACTCAAGAGAAAATAATCCTACTTTTGAAGCAGATTATTCAAGACCGTGAAAAAAATACTAAGTAAATTATTTCTTGCCTTGATTGCTTTTTATAAAAATGCAATTTCACCACATTTAGGACCTGCCTGTCGTTATACTCCTACCTGTTCGGAATATGGCGCAGATGCCATCAAGAAATATGGTCCCTTCAAAGGCGGATGGCTCGCCATTAAAAGAATTCTATCTTGTAACCCTTGGGGTGGACATGGTTATGATCCCGTTCCCTAATATTAATTATGAAAGAAAAAATTTCTAAAAATTTCCGTCGCTTCCGAATGTACATTCTTGCTCTTGTTGTGGGGATGGGTTTGTATTCATTTAAAAGTGCAAACGATAATTTCTTCGAGCTAAGTCGCAACCTCGATATTTTCACAACCGTACTTCGTGAACTCACGGTGTATTATGTTGATCCCACCGATCCGAAATTGTTGGTGGAGGAATGCATCAACTCCATGCTCGAAAGCTTGGATCCATACACACAATTTATACCTGAAGATGATGCAGAAGATTATCGTTTTATTACTACTGGACAGTACGGTGGAATTGGTGCATTGATTGGTCAGCGTGGAGAAGATGTGATCATCACCGATCCGTACGAAGGTTTTCCTGCACAAAAATCAGGGTTGCAAGCAGGCGATATCATTCGGGCCATTGATGATAAAGCGGTGAAAGGAAAAAAGTACGACGAGATTTCGAAAATGTTAAAAGGGCAACCGAATACGCCCATCTCCATAAAAGTTGAACGAAAAGGTTCTGCTGAATTGGTTGCTTTGAAATTGATGCGAGAAGAAATTACAATCAAAAATGTTCCGTACTACGGTGTAACAGAAGATCAGTACGGGTACATTCGCCTCGGTAGTTTTACCGATTATGCCGGACAAGAAGTGAAACATGCAGTAGAAGATTTAGTGAATAAGCAAAAAGTAAAAGGGTTGATTTTGGATTTACGCGGGAATCCAGGTGGATTGTTAAATGAAGCCGTAAATATTGTCAATGTCTTTGTCGACAAAGGTCAAGAAGTAGTAAGTACAAAAGGAAAAGTGAAAGAGTGGGATAAAGTTTATCGTTCATTAAATCCATCTGTAGATACTAAAACGCCGCTTGTTGTTTTAGTGAGCAGTGGTTCTGCTTCAGCCGCTGAAATTGTAAGTGGTGCTTTGCAAGATTTAGATCGTGCTGTAATCATTGGACAACGCACTTTTGGAAAAGGATTGGTGCAAACAACACGACCTCTCACTTACAATTCGCAATTGAAAATTACGACGGCTAAATATTATATTCCGAGTGGTAGATGTATTCAAGCACTCGACTATACACATCGCAATCCCGATGGTAGTGTTGGCAAAGTTCCCGATTCTTTGATCTCTGAATTTAAAACGAAGATGGGACGAAAAGTATTTGATGGTGGAGGAATTTCTCCTGATTTTGCAACCGAAACACCAACGATTAGCAGCATATCCAGATCATTAATCAATAATTATATTTTGTTTGATTACGCAACGGAGTTTAAAATTTCGCATCCCGCCATTGGTGATGCTAGAAGCTTTATCATAACCGATGAAGAATTTGAAAATTTTATTAAATGGCAAAGCAGCAAGGAGTATGAATACACTACAGAGAGTGAAATCATGCTGAAGGAATTAAAAGAAAAAGCAGAAAAGGAAAAATACTTCGAACATATTAAAGCAGAGTATGAGTCTGTGGAAAAAGTATTAGCTCATGATAAGGCAACGGATCTTCGCTTAAATAAACAAGAAGTAAAATTGCTTTTGGAAAATGAAATTGTTTCTCGTTACTACTATCAAAATGGTCGTATCGAAGCAAGCTTCAACGACGATCCCGATATTCTCTCTGCCATCAAAGCATTGAAAGCACCACAAGTGTATCAATCGATGTTGAGTCGATCGTATAAGCCTTAATGAATAAGTACATTCCTTATCCAATTTAATTTCCTTTTGATCATAGTATAATTATACAGCATGCCCATTCTTAGTTTAGAAAAGTAGCGATCAATCTATGAATTCCGAATTGAAAATAGTTCATAGAATAGGCGCCGCTATCTTTTTTTTCGGTGTGATCTTAACTGCGTTTTCAATGCCTCTATGGAATTTAGGAATGAGCTTAGGACAATTTACCATGGCAGGCGGATGGTTGCTCGCCGGAAATTTAAAATCCCGTTTGCAATTCGCAACCAAGCAAACTATTTTTTGGTTATTAGTAGGATTGTTTTTGATGCATATAATGGGATTGTGGAATACGACAGATTTCAAGTATGCGATGAAGGATATCACTGTAAAGCTTCCGCTCTTACTCATGCCTTTACTCATCGCCGCTGGACCGAGGCTAACGATGAAGCAGGTCCGTATTTTATTTCATTTTCTTTTTTTAGGAGTCTTGGTGTCTACGATCACTGGTTGGACAACTTACCACGGCTGGACAGGAAATGAAGTGCGCGACTTCCGCGACTTAAGTGTTTTCATCTCTCATATTCGACTAAGTCTTTTGATTGATGTGTGTATCGTAATGGGTTTGTATTATACCAAGGAAGCGAATTCAACCATTGTAAAAATAGGGTATGGAATTTTAATTTTATGGTGTCTTTATTTTTTGATTTTATTGCAATCCATCACGGGATTATTATTGCTCGCTATTTTGTTCACGGTAGCCATTGTTTATTTTGGTATCAAGAATAAAAATAGAGGTGTTAAAATTGCATCCAGTGTTTTTTTGTTGATGATACTTTTTGCAGGATGGAAAAGTTACGATACTATTTTTGTTAAGTCCATTCAATCCTACGAAGATGAAGCCAATCATAAATTGAAAGTTACTGCGCGTGGAAATGCTTATCAAAATGATTGGTCGAGGCAGGATGTGGAAGAAGGTCGATTAGTTTGGAGACAGTATAACGAGTACGAAATCGACACTGCTTGGATGGCGCGTAGCACACAAAGGGTATGGGATCTCGATCAGCAAGGACACATGCAATTAGTAACGTTGATGCGTTACCTTACATTTAAAAATTTGACGAAAGATGCTGTAGGCATTCAGCAACTTTCAGAAGAAGATGTACAGCTTATTGAAAGAGGTTTTCCAACTCCCGAATCGGTATCTGGAAGGAGTAGTATTCAATATCGTCTTAAGGAATTAGCATCAGAATATCGAAATTATCATTTCAGCAATGACGCTAATGGACATTCATTAGCGCAACGATTAGAATATTGGAAAGCTTCAAAAAAAATTATTCAAAAGTATCCGATTACGGGCGTGGGCACGGGTGATGTTCCCAATGCTTTTCAAGAAATGTATGATGAGATGAATTCCAACTTGGCAAAGGAGTGGAGGCTGCGAGCACATAATCAATATTTAAGTTTTGGTGTTGCTTTTGGTTGGCCAGGATTACTATTTTTTATTTTCGTATTGCTTTTTGCTGTCCGATTTGCTTTCCAACAACAAAATTATATTTACATCGCTTTTCTCATCATCGCAATGGGATCCTTCTTCAACGAGGATACGCTCGAAACGCAAGCGGGAGTCACTTTCTTCGCTTTTCTAAATTCTGTTTTTCTTTGGAGTTGGTCAAGTAAATTCAATGGTTCTTAACAAACTGATTGAAATGAAATTTTTAATCCACTAAAAGATTTTGATGTTAGTAGTTCGTTTTTTCTTTTGTGTTAACTAATCTGTTTTTTTCTATTTTCATTTTGCCCTTTAGAACTAAAATAAAGTTTGCTAGTAGCCAGTTTAAGTAGTCAACAAACAGCGGTGATAAACCAGCTTACCAATAAGCGAGCATCTAGTAATCAAGAGTCAACATCTAAAAATTAGTTTAGGACGTATTTATATTAACCTTCATTCAGCATCTCTAACCTCTATTCCCCACAATCGCGAAGCTTCGCAACTAACACTTGTCCCGGAGAACTGCGGGATCCAATTTCACCCTCCTAATACTTTTTTTCACCAATAAGCAACTATTCTTTACCATCTATTCACTCAATTTCCCTTAGATCGACCGAAATTTATACCCGAGTAATTGGACCAAGTCAGTCCGTTCCCCAATGGCAGACACAAATTCACAGCAACTTATTGTAATTCAACAGTATCTGGATAAAGGCCAGACTGGCGAAGCATTGAGCGAGTTGCTGGTTTTGTTGGCTCGTCAACCTGAGCACGGGAGGGCGCAAGCAATGTACGGTAAGATATTGATGCTGAACCTAAAGGACTTTCAATCAGCTGAAGAAGCGTTCAAAATTGGGATGCGCCACGCAGCATCTTATCCTGATCTATATTACGATTACGGAGAATTGCTCTTGCGAATGGATAAAGCAACAGAATCGGTAGCGGTTTTAAATAAGGCCTTAGAAGTTCCTGGAATCGATAAGGACAAAATTTATGGACTTTTTGGAAAGCTATACGAACGTCAAGCCAAGTGGGAAGACGCCATTGAGTATTATACCAAAGCAATTTTATATTCACTCTCGGATCTAACGGTGGAGGAGTACCGAAAAGATGTGGAAAGAGTAAAATTTAAAATGGGAATGTAGGAGTCCCGATAGCTATCGGGAAGGAGATGGGAGAGTAGAAGATCGGAGAGTAGGAGATGGGAGAGTGGGAGAGGGGAGAGTAGGAGACTGGGAGTTAGCGAAGCCTTGAAGTCGTGGCGAGGGTGGCTGAGCCTGTCGAAGCCAGCCTGTTGAAGCCAACCAATATGCTGCCCGCGAGTACCCTCGGGCAGCGGATAAATAAAACGAGGGTGGCTGAGCTTGTCGAAGCCAGCCTGTCGAAGCCAGCCAATATGCTGCCCGCGAGTTCCCTCGGGCAGCGGATAAATAAAACGAGGGTGGCTGAGTTTGTCGAAGCCAGCTTGTCGAAGCCAACCCAATCAATTATTCAATATCGCTTTTATATCGGGTAAGAAATACAAATTACTCTTCATGATTTTCCCGTCTTCACGGTACAAAGGTTGTCCATTTTCATCGAGCTTACTCATATTGCTCCGATGAATTTCATTAAACACATCAACAATTTTATGTTGTAATCCATGCGCGATAATGGTACCGCAAAGTATGTAAAGTTTGTCGCCTAAAGCATCCGCAATTAATGTGATGTCTTTGTCTTTCGCTGCTTCTAAATATTCATCGTTCTCTTCAGCCATCAAACGATGACGAAGTTCAATGATTTTATCAGTGATTTGCACTTCCGGTTGCTCGTGGTAATCGAGTCCAAAAGTTTCGTGAAATTCTTTTACAGAGTCGAGGATGGATTGAAAGCTTTGCATAGTAGTATGTTTTCCGTAAAAATATAAGATTTTTATATATTTCGAAAGTGATGTTTATAGCGATGCTAAGTTTTACTAACTATCATGAAAACTCAGTTTAAACGCAGCGTCAGCAGCGGTAAGCAAAGTGCGCAGCGAATTTGTTCATTTCAAGATGAAAAGTAGTATGAAATGAAATTATTAAATTAAATTAAATATCATTCACGACTATTCGGATTAACCCAATTTCCCATTTGATTTACCAATTTACCAACTTGCCAATTTGCCAATTCCCTACCTTTGCACCCGTAATTTATAAGATAAGCAAAATCGTATGTGTGGCATCGTAGCAGTATTTGATATCAAGAACAACAGCACCGAATTGCGTCCTCAAGTTTTGGAGATGGCAAAAAAAATTCGTCATCGTGGTCCCGATTGGTCGGGCATGTATAGCAACGACCACGTGATCATGGCTCATGAACGTTTAGCTATTGTGGATCCATCGAGTGGGAAACAACCTTTGTATAGTGAAGATAAAAAAATTGTTCTCGCAGTGAATGGTGAAATCTATAATCACATGGAGTTGCGTGCTGGTTTTCCAAACTATAAATTTTTAACGGCTTCCGATTGTGAAGTGATCATCGCTTTGTATCGTGAAAAGGGACCAAATTTTATTGAAGAGCTAAACGGCATTTTTGCTTTTGCATTATACGATGAAGAAAAAAATAGGTACCTCATCGCGAGAGATCATATGGGCATAATTCCGTTGTATATGGGATGGGATAAGTTCGGGCATTTTTATGTTGCTTCCGAGTTGAAAGCATTAGAAACAATTTGTAATCGCATTGAAGAATTTTTACCCGGACATTATTTATACAGTGAAGAAGGTACCACACCAGTAAAATGGTATCAACGTGAATGGAATGATTACGAAAATGTAAAAAATAATACAAGTAATATCGATGCGTTGAAATTAGCATTGGAACAAGCCGTGCATCGTCAACTCATGTGCGATGTGCCTTACGGTGTGTTATTGTCAGGCGGATTGGATTCATCCATCATCTCCGCCATCACAAAAAAATATGCTGCTAAGCGAATTGAAAGTAAGGATACACAAATGGCGTGGTATCCACAATTGCATTCTTTCGCTGTAGGATTAGAAGGCTCGCCCGATTTAGCTGCTGCACAAAAAGTAGCGGATCATATCGGCTCCATTCATCATGAAATACATTTCACCATTCAAGAAGGATTGGATGCTATTCGTGATGTAATTTATCATTTAGAAACATATGATGTTACTACCATTCGCGCATCAACACCTATGTATCTTTTAGGAAGAGTAATTAAGTCGATGGGAATAAAAATGGTATTATCAGGGGAAGGCGCGGATGAAATTTTTGGTGGTTACCTCTATTTTCATAAAGCCCCCAGTGCACAAGCCTTCCACGAAGAAACCGTTCGTAAGTTAGGCAAGTTGCATTTGTACGATTGCTTGAGAGCAAACAAATCGTTAGCAGCTTGGGGTGTTGAAGGACGCGTTCCTTTCCTCGACAAAGAATTTATGGATGTAGCGATGCGATTAAATCCGGAAGACAAAATGGCGAAAGATGGGAAGATGGAAAAATTTATTTTAAGAAAAGCTTTTGAAGATCTATTACCTGAAACTATCGCATGGAGACAAAAAGAACAGTTTAGTGATGGTGTAGGCTACGGATGGATTGACACGTTGAAAAAAGTGGCGAATGAGAAAATTACTGACGATGAATTAGCGAAAGCAAAATTCCGTTTTCCAGTACACCCACCCATGTCGAAAGAAGAGTACCATTACCGAAGTATTTTTTCAGAACATTTCCCAAGCGATACGGCTGCAGCTTGTGTTCCCTCGGTGAAGTCCGTAGCGTGTAGTACACCCGAAGCCTTGGCATGGGATCCTGCATTTCAAAATATGAATGATCCGAGCGGTAGAGCTGTCAAGAGTGTTCATAACAGTGGGTATTAGTTTTAGTGGATTAGTTATACCTTCATTTTTTGATACTTATTGTCGTGATCTTGAATTGCTTTTAGCGTTAGCGATGCTCTTGAGATTTTCTTGCTGCCCAAAACTTTCTGTTCAGAATATATGAATTATGTAACATAATTACATAATTGTGTAAGGCTATACAACTAATCCTCATATACTTTTGCTATCTATTGAATAAATTAATGGGACAAAGAGTATTGTCGGAATTGAATCTGTAGGAATCTTGGTGGTTAAGTAAAGATAGTTTGCAACCTTGAATTTTTTAATGTGCAAAAATTATTTACAAGGGTAACCTTGTTTCATATTCAAGAGAGGTAGAAAATGCAATACATATTTCATGGATTTACTAAGTGAAAAAGTGATTTTTGGCAAGTAGTATTTGTTATGATATAATAGTGAAACTTACCAGATCAAATGATAACAAGTGTATTGAAATAAATGAAATTTACATATGGCCTTTCACATTAAGCAGTATTTTAGAGAAAATAAAAAGTTAAGAAAAACGCTGCTCATCCTAGCCTTAGTTTTAGTTTGTATTCCTATTCTCGTAATTATATTTATTTCTCCAATTACTAAGTATTTTATTGAAAAATACGATGTTCAATTTACAGGTCGTCAAATTGAAATGAGCAGAGCTTATGTAAACCCATTTACAGGTTATGTGCATTTTAGTGATATTAAAATGCTCGAAAGTGAGAGTGATAGTATTTTCTTTTCTGCAGAAGGAATGAGTTTAAATGTATCCATGCATAAATTGTTTTCTAAAACCTATGAGATCACACAATTGGATTTAGACCAACCGCGATTTTCAATTATACAAGAGAAAAAAATATTAAACTTTAGCGATCTAATAGAAAAATTTACACCGAAGGGACCTCGTGATACTACGAAAGCTCCGGTTCAATTTAATGTGCTTGATATTAATTTGAAAGAAGGGAAAGTTTATTTTCGAGATAAATTGATTCCGATTAATTACTTTGTTCAGAACGTGAATATTCACAGTCCTGGAATTAGATGGAATTCGGATACTATTGCCACTGAATTTTCTTTTGAATCTGGAATGGGCTCAGGTCGAATGCAAGGAGACTTTGCGATAAATACGAGTAACAAAGACTATAAAATGTCAGTTGTAGTTACCAAGTTTGATTTAAATATAATTGAGCAGTACCTAAAGGATTTAACAAATTATGGAACCTTCTCTGCATTTCTTGATGCTGATTTGAAATCGTCTGGTACCTTCGAAAAAGTAGAAAATGTTACTACTTCAGGGAGTATTGTTATTTCAGATTTTCATTTTGGAAAAAATCCAAATGATGACTATGCTTCTTTCGAGAAATTGGCTATCGCAATTAATGTAATTAGTCCAAAACTAAAAAAATTCCATTATGATTCCATCTCACTTACAAAGCCATTTTTTAAATATGAGAAGTATGACTCTTTAGATAACCTTCAAACTATTTTCGGGCAAAATGGATCGAATTTAAAAGAAGCGGATAATTCAGAAGCACAGTTTAATTTGATCATTGAAATTGCGGATTATATCAGAGAGTTATCAAAGAATTTTTTTAGAAGTCATTATAGAGTAAATAAGTTTGCTATTTATGATGGTAATATAAAATACAATGATTTCTCTACCGCAGAGAAATTTTCAATTGGGATGTCACCGTTAACAATTCTTGCTGATTCAATAGATAAGGATAATATAAGGGTACATGTAAAATTGCTTACTGGAATAAAACCATACGGAAGTGGATCTGTTTATTTAAGTATTAACCCGAAAGACAGTAGTGATTTTGATCTTAATTACCATTTGCAAAATATTCCAGTAACGATGTTTAATCCCTATATCATTTCTCAAACTTCATTTCCTTTCGATAGGGGAGTGTTGAGTTAGAGGGTTCGTGGCGAGTTCGGAATGCTGATATTAAAAGTGACAACCATCTGATCATAGTAGATCCTCGAATCACCGAAAGAATTAGAAATAAAGAGGTGAAGTGGTTGCCCATGAGGTTAATTATGGCATTTGTTCGTGAGCGTGGAAATGTTATCGACTACGAAGTTCCTATTTCTGGAAATTTGAATGATCCCAAATTTCATTTGCGAGATGTCATCGTGGATGTACTCAAGAATATATTTGTAAAGCCAGCAACAACGACTTATCGAATGCAAGTAAAAAATACTGAGATTGAAATCGAAAAATCACTTACACTAACTTGGGATATGAGGAACAGTACGCTCAATAGTAAGCAGGAAAAATTTGTTGAACGTATGGCTGAATTTTTAGAAAAGACACCCAATGCTTCCATTTCAATTGTTCCACAGGTTTATTCATTAAAGGAGAAGGAATATATTTTATTCTTTGAAGCGAAGAAGAAGTATTATTTAATGACAAATAAAATGAATGAACAGTCATTAAGTGAATCTGATTTTGAAAATATTGATAAAATGTCTGTTAAAGATGATCAATTTGTCAAACATTTGAATAAAGTGTTAAAAGACTCTATGATGTTTACAATTCAAGAGAAGTGTAGTTCATATATTAGTTCCTCGATTGTGGATTCCGAGTATAAAAATCTAAATGAAAAAAGAAAGAACACTTTTATAAATTATTTTAAGAAAGAGAATGTAGAAAGCAGATTAAAAATAGCTCAAGCAAATACTGTAATCCCCTATAATGGATTTTCATTCTACAAAATTGAATATAAAGGGGAATTACCTAAATCACTTTTGAATGCATATAATGATATGAACCAGCTGAATAATGAATCGCCACGACGAAAATATAAGACTGTGCGTCTGAAGAATAAGGAATTATTATAGTTTTTTAGCTGAATAAAATTAAGCAAGTTAGAAATGAATATAATTAATGAATTATTATTCCTATTTATATAGTTAAATTGTTAAATAAATAAATTTCTCGATTTTAAAAATGTGTGAATAATGTAAGTTATTCCTAAAATTATGTAACATTTTTGGGCTCCTCGATACCTTTCTTTATGCTATGAAAATGTACTTATTAATTCATTTTCACAGTAGACTTATAGAAGCAACTTTTAGTAGTTGGTTCCACTAAGTCTTGTAATTAATTTTACCCAGAAGGAGTGTCGGAAGTACAACATTTTATAGCAATATAGGTAGATTTATGCGCGTTAATTCTAAAATGATGAATGAATTGCTAGATTAAAGATATGATGAGAAAATTTAATTCGGCGATTGGAGTAAAGGAGTTTACCACAAAGCAATCTATCAAGCTAACTGAGAAAAGCATTAGTCAAAAGAATAATGCAAATCGTTTTTTTACAAATTTGTCGGAGGTGTTTTTATTTATTGTAAATATATTTAAGGAGACGTTTTCTCGAGATTTTGAATTCAGGGAATTTTTTAATCAGTGTTTTCAGATGGGATTAAAGTCACTCCCATTGGTTTCAATAACTGGGGCAATCATGGGTTTGGTACTAACTATTCAATCTCGACCTGTACTTGTTGATTTTGGTGCCGTAACGATGTTGCCTGGAATGGTTACAATTTCCTTGATTAGGGAAATGGGGCCTGTGATAACAGCTTTGATCTGCGCCGGAAAGATTGGTTCAGGAATAGGGGCAGAATTAGGATCCATGAAAGTTACAGAGCAAATCGATGCCATGGAAGTTTCATCTACTAATCCCATTCGTTTTTTAATTGTAACTCGAGTATTAGCAGCAACACTGATGATTCCATTGTTGATTTTATACGCAGATGCGTTAGGTATTTTAGGAAGCTGGGCAGGGGTAAATCTTAAAGGAGATGTAACTTTTGTTTTGTTTTTTCTCAAGCATTTAGTCAGGTAGAGTTTATTGATTTTTTACCTGCAGTGATAAAATCATTTTTGTTTGGTGCCGTGATTGGTTTAGTAGGATGTTATAAAGGATATAATGCAGGACGTGGAACAGAAAGTGTAGGTCTTGCTGCAAATTCAGCGGTGGTAATGTCATCGTTATTGGTAATTGTTGTAGATGTGATCGCAGTTCAAATTACGGATATGTTAATTTGAGTAAATAAGTTTTAAATAAAACTAGATTAGTACTAAATGGAAGCACAGGTCAAAACTGTAATTGAAATAAATAATCTGAAAAAATCTTTCGGAACACAAGAGGTGCTTAAAGATTTGAGTTTGAAACTTTTTGATAATGAAAATTTAGTGGTGTTAGGGAAGTCGGGAACTGGAAAGTCTGTTTTAATTAAATGTATTGTAAGTTTATTGAGTTCTGATGATGGAACGATAAACGTGCTCGGAAAAGACGTGTTAACCTTAAGCAAAAAGGAGCTGAGTAAGATGCGAGAGAAAATTGGATTTCTATTTCAGAGCGGAGCATTGTATGATTCGATGACCGTTAAACAAAATTTAGAGTTCCCATTAAAGCGAATCAAAAAGAATCTTACTCAACAAGAAAGAGATCAAAAAATAGAGGAAGTATTGGAAAATGTGGGTTTGGCAGATGCATTGCATAAGATGCCATCTCAACTTTCAGGAGGAATGCGAAAAAGGATAAGTTTGGCGAGAACTATTGTGGTGGATCCGATTATCATGTTGTATGATGAGCCCACTACTGGACTAGATCCTGTTACATCAGATGAGATAAGCTCACTTATTCTGGATGTTCAGAAGAAGTATAAAACCGCATCGATCATCATTACACATGATATTAAATGTGCAATTAAGACAGCGGATCGTATCATTATGTTAGCAGAAGGAGAAGTTTATTTGGAGGGAAAAACTGAAGAGTTCGAGAATTCAACAGATCCAAAAGTGTCTTCTTTCTTTAAATAAAATTGACACAAGACCTAAGGAAGGTTTTTGTAAATTAGTTAAATAAATAGAGATTTAAATTATAATAGTAATATTTATAAATAAATGGATACGCACTCAGAAAAGTATAAAGTTCGGTTGGGAATGTTCATAGCAGGTGGATTAGCGCTTTTCATTGGTGCTATTTTTATCATTGGAAAGCAAAAGAATCTTTTTGATCCTGTGTTCAAGCTCAACACAACATTTTATAATGTTAGCGGCTTGCAAGTAGGTAATAATGTACGCTTCACGGGTATTAATGTAGGTACAGTGGACAACATTACAATAATTAATGATTCTACGGTTCGAGTAGATATGTTAATTAAGAGTGATGTTAAAAAATTTATTAAATCTGATTGTGAAGTTACAATTGGTTCAGAAGGGTTGATTGGAGATAAACTCGTTGTTATAACTCAAGGTAACTCCAGTTCTCCACTAGCAAAGGAAGGTCAACATCTTTATTCTACAGAGCCCGTGGAGACAGATGCAATCATGGCAAGTTTGCAAGTAACGGCAGAAAATGCTGAAGTAATTTCGCAAGAGTTTGCCGAGATAATGGTTAAAGTGAATAGTGGAGAAGGAACTCTTGGAAAGCTAATTCAAGATTCAACCATTGCAGAAAACCTGAATCAGACGATGGCAAATCTTAAAAAGAGTAGTAAAGGATTAGATGAGAATATGGAGGCGGCTAAGCATAATATTTTGTTGAAAGGGTATTTTAATAAGAAGAAGAGGGCGGCAGAAAAAAAGAAGCAGGAAGAGGAAAATAAAAAACTTGAAGAACAAAAAAGGAAGGGAACTAAGTAGAATTGTATAATTTTGAGAATATGAAAAATTTAAAATCTAGAGGAAGCAATCTATTTATAGATGTGAATGATATTAAGGTCTGTTATGATGATTGCGGCAAGGGAGAAATTCCCATAATATTCATTCATGGATTTCCTTTTGATAAATTAATGTGGCAACCACAACTTGATTTGTTTGGTAAGAACTATCGCGTGATAGCATACGATATTCGTGGTTTTGGTAAATCAACTATTGGAAGTGCTCAAGGAAGCATTAATTTATTTGCTGATGATTTAGTAAAGTTTATGGATGGGTTGGAAATAAAAAAGGCTATTGTATGTGGATTGTCGATGGGAGGATATATTTTATTAAATGCCATTATAAGATATCCTCAAAGATTCGATGCTATCATACTAAGCGATACACAATGTATTGCAGATTCTTTTGGAGCTAAGGAGAAGAGAAAGAAAGCAATTTCACAAATTGTAGCGGGAAAAATAAATGATTTTGCTTTGGGATTTATTGCAAATATTTTTTCAGATGAAACCAAAAAAACAAAAGGTGATGTTGTAGAAAAAATAAAGAGAACCATTCTCTCCACTCGAGCGGAAGCAGTGACAGCTACTTTAAGTGTATTGGCCGAACGACAGGATTTATGTTCTTCTATTTCGCAAATAGAAGTTCCTACACTTATTATTTGTGGCGAGCAAGATATCGTTACACCTGTTGAACAGGCTGAATTTTTACATGATACTATTCCGAATTCTCAACTTAAAATTATTGAAAATGCTGGTCACATGTCAAACCTTGAAAAGCCTGATGAGTTTAATATGCATATAGTAGAGTTCTTATCTGGTATTGCGAAATGATAAACTTCCATGTTCCGTCAATTGATAATATTAGTTTTATTCACTTTTTATACAATGGGAGATGTGTGGGCACAAGAAGCAAAGCCTGCTACGGATTCTACAGAATTTTACAAGGATATTCATAAATATTCAAGAAAAAGTAAGTTTACCAGATTCATTTACCGAATCATTTTCCGACCCGTTACATCGGATTTACCAAAGAAAGTAGTAAAGAAGAAAAGCAAGAAAAAGTCGGTTCAGAAGCCCTACAGTAATTATGAAGGTAAAATTATTAGAAATATTAGCATTGAAACGCTAGATCCATTTGGATATAAAGTTGCAGATACCATTTTTGTTTCGCAAAATAAATTATCCAAATTCGGAAATGGATTGCATGTTAAGTCACAACGAATCACCATTCGTAATCTTTTGATTATTCGTGAAAATGATGTTTTCGATTCGTTGTTAGTGAAAGAGTCGGAAAGATTGGTGCGGAGTCAAGGGTACATACGCGATGTATTATTTTTTGTAAGTTCCGTTTCTAAGAATTCAGACTCCGTTGATATCTATATTCGATCATTGGATCGATGGAGTATTACGCCAAGATTTTCAGCTTCTGATTCGCGAGCCACTTTACAGTTGAATGAGCGGAATTTGCTGGGCGTAGGTCACGAGTTTAAAAATTCATATTCATGGTATCATACAAGAGGAGAAGATGCATACAATGCGAGTTATTATATTCCTAGTATTCGTAATTCTTATGTAAGTTCAACATTACGTTATGGAACGGATGAATTTAGAAACTTCACGAAGAGTGTTCAAGTGGATCGCCCATTCTACTCACCTTTCGCACGTTGGGCATCAGGTGTAATCTTTACTCAACAATTAAGAAAAGATTCTTTCTTGATTAATGATTCAGTTTATGTTAAGCAAAATTACAAGTTGAATGCACAGGATTACTGGATGGGTCATTCTATGCAAATATTTAAGGGAAATTCTGAAACCAATCGTACTACTAATTTTATTTCTGCTGTACGATTTTCTCGAACTCATTATATTCAAAAACCTCCTGATGTTATTGACACTTCAAGAGCTTATGTAGATGAATTGTTTTACTTAGGCAGTATTGCTATTAATACAAGAAAATATATCCAAGATAAATTTGTATTTACTTTTGGGGTAACCGAAGATGTGCCCATTGGAAAGGTCTATGCGCTTACAGGTGGCTATCAAATAAGGGATAATTTAGGTCGTGTGTATTTAGGGTCACGTATATCAATGGGTAATTATTATTCATGGGGTTATCTAAGTGCAAATTTTGAGTATGGTACTTTTGTTCGTAATTCAAGTTTAGAGCAAGGAATTGCTTCAATGAGTTTTATTTTTTTCACAGAATTATTAGAAGTTGGAAAGTGGAAAATCAGACAATTTATTAAACCACAAATCACCATCGGTTTAAATCGTTTTTTAACCGATAGCTTGACAATTAATGATGGTGTTGGAATTGATGGATTCGATGGTGAAATCTCTGGAACAAAACGTATATTGGTGAAATTTCAAACACAAACTTATGCCCCATGGGATCTACTTGGATTTCGTTTTGGACCTTATTTGATTTATTCGATAGGAATGTTGGCGAATGAAAAGTCTGACTTTAAAAATAGTCGACTTTATTCGCAAATTGGATTGGGATTATTAATTAAAAACGATAATTTAGTGTTTAATACCTTTCAGTTCTCTGTTGCATTTTATCCATTGATTCCAGGTGATCAATATAATGTATTTAAAATTAATTCGATTAAAACGGGTGACTTTGGATTTAGAAATTTTGAAGTAAATAAACCGTATGTGCAGGAATATAGGTAGATGAGTAGGTAGGATTAGTATAAATGAAATTAAAGTGATGGCAAAAGATGTAATTAAAAAAATTAAATTTCTGTTTAAGGAAACAGCGAATGAGTTTATAGAGGATAATGCTATTAAATTGAGTGCAGCGCTATCCTATTATACCGTTTTTTCATTGCCACCTCTTTTAATTATTATAATTAGCTTATGTGGATTTTTTTACGGTGCAGAAGCTGTGAGTGGTGAACTCTATGGACAAATTAAAGGATTAGTCGGAGCTGATGCGGCAATTCAAATTCAAGAGGTAGTTAAAAACGTTAAACTTTCTAAGGATAATACTTTTGCTACCATCATTGGCGTAATTACATTGCTCATCGGAGCATCGGGTGTGTTTTCAGAAATGCAGGATTCGATAAACTATATCTGGGGTATTCAAGCTAAACCAAAACGTGGACTTATTAAATTTGTAAAGAATCGTTTGATGTCTTTTTCGATGATTGGATCATTGGGATTTATTTTGATGGTTGGATTAATTGTTAATTCAGTGATGGATGTAATGTATAGTCGTTTAACGAATGTCATTCCCATTGATACTTTTTATTTGTTTTATGCGTCTAATCTATTTGTACTTTTTGTAATCATAACACTTTTATTCCTCATTATCTTTAAAATATTACCCGATGGAAGAATTGCATTTTTTGATTGTTTAGTAGGAGCCGCATTCACTGCTTTTTTATTTATGATTGGAAAGTTTGCCATTGGAGCTTATCTTGGTAATTCGAATGTTGTTACAGCTTATGGTGCAGCCGGATCAGTAATTTTAATTATGGTGTGGGTGTATTATTCTGCTTTCATACTTTACTTTGGAGCCGAATTCACTAAAGGATATACTCGAACTCATGGAAAAAATATACGACCTAATGAATATACAATTAAAGTGTTAAAACCTCAGGCAGAGATTAATTAAGTATTGATGTATTTATTGTTATAACTAATTTGTATTATGGATAAAGTAAAGAGTGAATTCTCCTATTCAAAGTTTTCTATTATATTGATAGGCATAGTTGCCTTCTTTTATATTCTATCTGTTGGGCAAGATATTATTGTTCCTCTGGTTTTCGCAACTATTATTGCCATCTTGCTTAACCCTTTCGTAAATTACCTTTGCAAAGTGAAGGTGAATAGGGTTTTTGCTATTTTACTTGCATTAACCTTAGCCATATTATTATTAGGTGCGCTAACCTATTTTATAATAAATCAAGCAACGATGTTTAGTGAATCATTGCCTGAATTCAAGAAAAATTTATTGGCGCTCTTCAATGATATGATTCTTTGGATCTCTCGAACATTTAATGTGAGTACAGCAAATATTAATGAATGGATCAATAATACGAAGGGAGAGAGCATGGACAATAGTTCTGCTGTAATCGGGCAAACACTAGGGACATTAGGAGGAGTTTTTGTTTTGATATTTTTGTTGCCCGTGTATGTATTTATGATTTTATATTACAAGCCATTGCTTCTTGAATTTATTTCTAAACTTTTTCACCCAGAGCAGCATGAAGTTGTTGGAGAGGTTTTGTTGGAATCAAAGTCTCTTATTCAAAGCTATTTGGTTGGACTATTATTAGAGGCTGCATTAGTAGCCACTTTAAATTCAGTGGGATTATTAATTATAGGAATAGAGTATGCAATATTGATTGGAATCATTGGAGCATTATTAAATATCATCCCTTATATTGGAGGATTGATCGCCATTACAATACCCATGTTGCTCGCTATAGCTACTGATACTCCTTTTGATGCAGTGTGGGTTTTTGCTTTGTATATGGTGGTGCAGTTTATAGATAATAATTTTTTCGTTCCAACAATAGTAGCACGTAAAGTTAAAGTAAATGCACTTGTTTCTATTATTGTAGTTTTAATAGGCGGCGCATTCTGGGGTTTCTCAGGAATGTTTCTTTCAATACCGTTAATAGCCATCTGTAAAGTTGTTTTCGATAGAATTGAAAAACTCGCTCCATTAGGATTTCTTATTGGCGATAATCAACCAGATTTAGGAAAGAATTTCTTTGACATTAAAACCCATATTAAAAAAATATCAAGTAAAAAGAAGTAAAAAATTGCTTGTATGACTTTCGTTGCGCCTGCTTGCTGGCAGGCAGGTTCGCTGCTCAAACGCTGCGACCGTTGCGTTTTAATTGAATTATTAATATACGTGAATCAATAAAGTGACATTAAATTATTTTTTTCACGAATTGATACAAATTAAAATCCTTCTCTTCAAAAACAGATTCTAATTGAGCTTTCAATTCCTTTACATTCACATCTTTCATCCTCCCATGCTGAATAAGCCGATAAGCTCTTTCAGCAATTAAACTGAGTCGATGATTCGCAGTAGCTGTTTTGGAATGTGCATGGATGGATTCCAACAGCTCTTCGATTCCTTCATAGGCACTCGCATTGGTTTTTAAAACAGGAATCACCCATTCACCCTGTGCTGGACGCTCATGTAAAGTTTTGATGATGCCCGCAGCAAAGAGATCTGCTCCCGCTCTGTCCATTTTATTGACAACGAAAATATCGCCAATCTCCATAATGCCCGATTTCAAAGCTTGAATTTCGTCTCCCGCCTCAGGAACTAATGTGACGACTACCGTATCCGCCAATCCTATTATTTCTACTTCACTTTGTCCTACACCAACCGTTTCAATGAAGATATAATCAAAAGTAGAAGCACGTAATACATCGCATATTTCAAGCGTCTTTGCCGACAATCCCCCAAAGCACCACGAGTAGCTATTGAGCGAATAAATACTTGTGGGTTAGTAAAATGCTCCTGCATGCGCAAACGATCACCTAATAAACTACCATGTGTAAATGGAGAGGACGGATCAACGGCAATAACTCCAACCGTATTCGGATGTCCATCAACGTTAGTTTTGGAACAAATGAGTTTGATGAGCGCATTGATTAAAGTGCTTTTCCCAGCTCCCGGTGGACCTGTAATTCCAATCACTGGAGTTTTTTAGAAAATTGCAAACTGTGCAATAAGGATTCATAGTCGAGTTGATCATTCTCTACCCAAGTGATAGCACGTGCAATGCTACGTCGGTCGCCCGCTTTGATGCCGTTTAAGAGTTGTGCTATTTCCACGTGACGAAAGTACTAAGTTAATAGTAGCAAACGAGTTGCAGTCTTTCGTTTTTTATCATCTTTCTAAGGTTGAAACTTAAAGAAAAGGCCTATTAAATCTTTGATTATCAAGCAAGTTTTTAAATCAAGAGGAATAAACATCCCCTGTTTCTATCGATCCTTGCTTTTAACTAATTTTGTAACCTCATGAGGTTTCTTCTTCGGAAGAATGAAAAGGGAATACCGTGTAAATCGGTAACAGTCCCGCTGCTGTAAACGAGAGGTTAATCCCTTGCAAAAATAAGTCACTGTTTTAATAAAATGGGAAGGCAATTGCAAGTATCGTAAGTCAGAAGACCTGCCTGGTGAATTAGTTTCAACATCTTCGGAGAGAGATTGGGAAATAGCATCGTGCGAATCTTTCGTTAGACTGTTTTCATTTCTTCCACATTAAGCATCATGCGCATTCTCGTTTTATTTCTATTCTGGTTTTCCACCTCAGCTAGTGCTCAGCAAGATTCGAGTGTATGGTTGAGGGCAGTAGATATTCAATCGCATCGTTTCGATTTTTCGGATGTTTCAATGTCGATGCAATCTATCGACACATCAACGCTCAGTAAATTAAATGCAACTACATTGGCGGATAGACTTAACCGTGAGTCGGCATTGTTTGTGAAATCGTATGGTTCAGGAAGTTTATCAACGGTAAGTATTAGAGGTACTGGAGCAGCGCATTCCGCTGTATTGTGGAATGGGATTTCGTTAAACTCACCCATGCTCGGTTTGTATGACTTTTCTTTATTACCGATGTTTTTGTTGGAAGATGTTAAAGTGCAAGCAGGAGGAAATGGTCCTTTGGTAGGAAGCGGTGGTGTGGGTGGTGCCATTTTTATGGATGCACATCTCGATTTTAGAAAGAGAAGGGAAGTTAAATTGTTTTCAACGTACGGTAGTTTTGGGCAGATGCAAAATGGAATTGCGTTGGAAGGCTCAACAGGAAAATTAATTTCTAAAACAAAGTTTTACCATCAACAGTCAAAGAATGATTTCGAATTCAAAAATCCAGAAGGGTTAAGAAAAACCCAAACGCATGCCGAAGTAAATCAAGTTGGAATCACACAAGATTTAAGTTACGGTACCTCAAGCAATCATGTGGATGTGCATGGATGGTTTTTAAAGAGTGAGCGAGAAATTCCTGCATTGAGTGTAGCTCAATCAAGTGCACAAGCACAAGATGATCATTCCTTTCGCATAGCAATGAATTGGTCGGTCTTAAAGCAAAAATGGTTTTGGAATGTACGTGGTGGATTTAATCAAGAGGAGATTCGTTATGTGGATCCTGCAGCCCATCTCAACGAATTCAGTAGAGCAATAAATTTTCAATCGGAAGTGGAATTAGGATTTATCATTACGCGTCAATTGAAGGTAATGTCTCAAATCGCTTGGTACGATGGACAAGCAAAAGCACCAAGTTATCCGAAGCTTGTTGATCAGCAACAAATTTCATTGGGAGCAAAATTAATTTGGGAAGGGCGAAAATGGTATGTGAATGGTGCAATTCGACAAGGTTATTTTGATGGGAAAGCAATTCCATTTTTGCCAGCATTAAGTATGCGTTATCAATTCTTAGCTTCACTTTCTGCTCGTGCAGATATTTCCAAAGTGTATCGCGTTCCTACTTTAAATGATCGATTTTGGGTGCCCGGAGGTAACAAAAGTTTGAAACCAGAAAGTGGATTTTCTTCTTCTTTTGGATTAGCATGGAATCAAAATTTCGATAAAGTATCATTTGGGATTTCGGCAGGAATCTTTTTTGCACAACTCAACGAAGCTATTGTTTGGTTGCCAGGAGCGAATGGAATTTATTCAGCACAAAATATTCATGCCTTAGAAAACAAAGGATTCGAAGGTGACGTAAGCTTAAAATATCAAATGGCTTCTTGGTCTTTTTCTGGAAACGTAAATACTAATATTGTTTCATCGGTCATCACAGCCTCTGATCCTTCTTACATGTCGGCCATTGGAAAGCAATTAATTTATACGCCTGAATTGCAATATCGTTCTCAATGGAGCGTAGCGTACAAAAAGTTAGAGTTACGTTATCATCATAATTATACGGGCTATCGATATACAACCGTTGATCATTCGCATTTTTTGGATCCGTTTGAATTTGCAGAAATCCATCTTGCTTGGTCGCATCATATCAAATCAACCCAATTCACATTATCTGCAGGAATCAAAAACCTTTACAGTGAAAATTACCAAACCATCGCTTGGCGACCCATGCCGGGCAGGTCCTTTCATACGGGACTATTGTTTACTTTTGGAAAATAATGAAAAATTTCTTCTCTAACCGATATTATCATTTAGGTGTAGGCTTTATCGCAATCCTAGCAGGTGTGAAAATCTGGATGCAACCCACGGGTAATTTCAAAATGCTGATTTTAGTTTCCATAGTCATCTTGCTCGTTGTTGCTAGAAGCGTATATCGTTTTTTGAAATTGTGATGGTTACTTCGGATTGAGATTTTCTCACCTATTAAATTCACTTCGGATATTGTTTAAGCTGCTAGCTGCTAGCTTCTGGCTACTAGCTCTTGTGCTTCTAGCTGTTGAATTCTTGGTGCAGGACTTGGTAATGTGCTAATAGATTTATCTTTTGTGAATTTTTGTGTTCTTAATTGTAAATAGTGTAAAGAAAAAGTTTGATCAATGTAATTATTACTTTCCTCGAATGAAAAACTAGCAGCCAGAAGCTAGCAGCTAGCAGCTTATTTCAACAACGTACTTTAACCACTATTCACCCAGAAAATTTCTGCGAAACAACCTAAATAAAATTCTTTTGATTAAAACAATATTGTAATTTTGCGAATATTCAATCAAAAATAAAACGATTAGAGAATGACACATTACAACCCAAAAGACTGGCTTACGTTCATTTTCCGATTTCACAAAGCAGATACTTTCAGGAAGTTAATTCCGATGATGATTTTGATAGCTACATATTCATTACTTATCGCGTATTTGGAAATTGAATTTTGGAAATTGTCTGAAAATAGCCATGTCAAAAATCTCACGATTATGCACACTACGGTTGGATTCGTGCTTTCATTGATGTTGGCTTATCGAACGAATACTGCTTATGATCGTTGGTGGGAGGGTAGGAAATTGTGGGGTGCATTAGTGAATAATAGCAGAAATTTGGCAATTAAATTAAACGCGTATTTGAGTGATGAAGATGATCGCAAGTATTTCAGAAAATTGATTCCAACCTATTCAGAGGTACTTGCCAATCATTTAATGAATGAAGAAGTGAGTTTGATGTTGTTTGAAGGTTTCGATTTGGAGATTGATCATCATAAGCATAAACCCAATCAAGTAGCCAGTTTGTTGTTTCAAAGAACTAACAATTTGTATAGATCTGGTAAAATTACTGGGGAGCAATTTATTATTATTAATTCCGAATTGCAATCCTTCACCGACATTTGCGGAGCCTGCGAACGAATTAAAAACACGCCCATTCCTTATTCTTACAATGCGTTCATTAAAAAGTTCATTTTCTTTTTCGTGATGACATTACCGTTTGGCTTTGTGTTTACGTTGGGTTACTTAGTGATTCCAGTGGTGGTTTTTATTTTTTACGTCCTAGCCAGTTTGGAATTGATTGCGGAAGAGATTGAAGATCCGTTCGGGAAAGACACGAATGATTTACCGATCCTAAAAATTTCGTCTAATATTAAAAAACATGTTACGGAGATATTGTAGTTTTTCGAATTGAGTTTATCTATGATGTTGTTTTTCGCTCGTGATTTTGGTAGACAAATAGTTGTTGTCATTTTCAATTGTTTATTTAATAAAATTATTGCATGACCCCAGAGGGGTCAAACCTTATTAGAAACGATATGCATTATTTTTTATCCTGACCCCAGCGGGGTCACACAACCATTCGGGAACAAACGCCGATGTTCGGCGACGCTGTTCAACCCCTCTGGGGTTGGGTTGTTATTTTTTTATTCGCTTCGCTAATAATATGGAACCCCTCTGGGGTTCGGGAAGTAAACCAAAATATTTTAAGCCTCGATAATAAAAGTATCGAATAGAAATTGCTAAAATTAATTTGTGGTATTGGTCAATTAATCTAGCAGTTAGAGGCTAGAAGCCAGCAGCTTGATAAACCTTATTGCGAAGCGTAATTAACTTACCAACCAATAAATCCCAAAAGAACTAAATTTAACGTACCAACGAAACTTTCCCTGTAAACTCTAACGGTACCGGCTGTCCGTTGTACACTTTAAACAAATAAACGTATACACCTTCGGCACAAACATCGCCACTATTTTGATAAGTGCCGTCCCAGCCTTTGCTTAAGTCATTCGATTCAAACATCAACTTACCCCAGCGATCAAAAACTTTAAAATCAGCGCTTGTGATTCCGATACCGTAGCCAGTGAAGAATTCATTGTAACCATCGTTGTTTGGACTAAAAGCATTGGGTATATAGAAAGTGGTTTCTCCTTTTACAATAATTTCATTGTAGAATGTATCTACACAGCCTTCGTTGCTGATAACGATGAGCTCTACCACATAGCGACCAGTATCACCATACGTATGTTCAGGTGACCAATCATTTGTGCCGATGGTATTATCTCCAAAATCCCAATGTGATGTAACTGCTCCATCGCTTCCGTTTAAGAATTGAACGGTGGGATGTAAAATACTTACCTCTTGTGGTTCGCTGGTGTAGAATGCTGTTGGTAATGGCCAAACTGTAATGATATTATTCTGCGTTAACTGACTTTCACATCCATAAATATCAGTGACAAATAAACTCACATCGTAAGTACCGTCTTCTACATAGGTATGCGAAATATTTTTTCCGTTACCATCAAAACCATCTCCAAAATTCCAGGCATAGTTAGCACCGTTTGTTGTGATACTGGTTGAAGCGAAATTCACCGTTACTGGATTACATCCTTTTTTGATCAATAGGAGTGAAGTTTACAATAGGCAATGGATGAACAATAACCAATTGTTGTGTGCTAGGTTCTAAAACGGTACAACCATCACTTAAACTTACGGAATAAACAAAAGTGGAGTCAGGACTTGAATTAAATCCGTTAACATTGGTTCCAATAGCATTCCATGTATACGAATAAGGACCACCGTTACCACCCGCAGCAATGGCAGCTAAGGAAGTACTTTCTCCTTCGCAAATGGAATCTTCAGTAACGGTCATGCTGATGGAAAGGGCCGGGAATACTAACACAGGAATATTAGAAACGGTTTCAGTACATCCATTCGCATCGGTTACTAAAACGGAATACAAATTATTTACACTTGGATTTACAGTGATGTTACTTGCTGTATTGTTTGTGTTCCATAAATAGTTATAGCCTGCAGTTCCACCACTCACCGTAGCAACTAAGCTGGTAGATTGACCGATACAAATTGTGTCCGGTTGATTTACGCTGGCTTGTAAAGCAGTAGGTTCAATAATAGTAAACGTAGTATCGAATGCACATAAATGCGCATCTAAAATTTGTACTGTATAAATGCCTTGCGGTAAAGTTGAAATTACATTTGAACTCGAACCATTACTCCAGTTATAGACGTAAGGTCCAACACCGCCACTGGTAGCGATGTTGATGGATGCATTGCTCATGCCAAAACATGGAATTCCACTTACAGTAGGTTGTATAGCAATTGCAGTAGGTTGTGCAACTTGAATGGTTTGGTTGGAAGTACATCCATTCGCATCGGTAACGGTGACTGAATAATTTCCAGCAATTAAATTTTGTAACGTAGCATTCGCACTTCCATTGGACCATTGGTAAGTATACGGAGATACACCACCGTTAGAACTTACTGTAGCTTGTCCGTCGTTTCCATTGAAGCAATTTACATCTGTAATAACTGATGGATTAAATGCGAGCAATGTAGGTTGTGTAATAGTTGCTGTGCTGGTAGAAGTACAACCATTCGCATCCGTTAACACAATGGTATAATTACCAGCAGTTAAATTCGTATTGTTCGAAGTTGTAATTCCATTCGACCATAAATATTGATAAGGGGAAGTTCCACCGTTGGCAGCGTAAATTGCAGCCCCATTGGATCCGCCGAAGCAAGAAACCATGGTAGTGGAACTTTGTGTTAATCCTAAAAGGGTAGGCTCGGTAATGGTTGTACTCTGCACTTCGGTGCAACCATGTTGGTCAGTGATGATAACGCTATACGTTCCGGCAACTAAATTAGTTGCCGCAAGAGTATTCGCACCCGTTGACCATGAATAAGAGTAAGGACTTGTTCCACCTAAAGCATTGGTATTTGCACTACCATCGTTCCCACCAAAGCAACTTACCATTTGTATGGGCTGAGTAGTTGCACTGAGAACTTGAGGTTCTTGAATCGTGAATACATCTGCATCGGTACATCCAAAATTATCGGTGACAGTCACTGCATAATTTCCAGCATTTAATCCATTTGCAGTTGGGGTATTACTTCCATTAGACCAAGTGTAATTGTACGGAGCACTTCCACTACTTACTTGCGCCTGTGCGCTACCGTTCGCTTCACCAAAACACAAAGCGTTGGATGTTGTAACGTTATCGATACTTGGCCCGGGAAGACCATTTACGGCTAATGTTGATGAAAGCGTACAGCCATTTGCATCGCTTACGGTTACTGTATAATTGCCAGTAGTAAGACCTGTAGCTGTATTTGTATTTTGTCCGTTGTTCCAATTGTATGTGTATGCACCTGTTCCTCCCGTTATTTGCACTTGTGCGCTACCGTTAGATGCGTTACATTGTGTAGGAGTTGTAGTTGGAATGCTTGCTAATGGAGTAGGTTCTAAAATTACCACGACCTGTTGCGTCACACAACCATTCGCATCTGTCACGGATAATGTATAATTGCCAGCTGCTAATCCCGATGCTGATGCTGAGTTTCCTCCTGAGGGTAACCAGTTATAATTAAATGGTCCATTTCCGCCTACAATAATAATACTCGCACTTCCATTTGAATATCCATTGCAAGAAGCAGGAGTAACATTGGTCACCGCTAACGTAGCACCGCCTGCATTACTAATAGTTGTTGAATTAGATGTGGTACATCCATTCGCATCGGTGATGGTTACAGAATAATTTCCACTCATCAAGGAATTTATTACATTGGAACCAGAAGCTCCATTTGACCAATTATAACTATAAGCACCGGTTCCTCCTGCAACTACTGCTGTGGCTGTTCCGTTTGCCAATCCGCATGTTGCTTGTTGTGTATTCAATTGCAATTGTAACGCGGTAGGTTCATTAATCTGAATCGGAGTGTTCGTTACACATCCATTTACATCGGTAACAACTGCTGTATAATTTCCGGCAACTAATCCTGTTGCTTGTGTTGTATTTCCACCCGATGGAAGCCATTGATAAGTGAAGGGTCCATTTCCTGCATTCGTTACCACTTCTGCATTTCCATTATTACCAGAAAAGCAACTTACATCATTTGTGTTTAAAATGGCAACTGTAGGTCCGCCTAAATTAGCAACTGCTGCTGTAGTACTTACGGTACATCCACTCGCATCCGTTGCAGTGACTGTATAAGAACCCGCCGCAAGAGTATTAATACTTAATCCTGCTTGACCGGTAGACCATGCATATGTTAACTCACCTGTTCCTCATTACCAAGCACAGACGCATCACCATTCGAAGCACCACACGTAGCAGGACTTGTATTCGTTACTAAGTTGATGGCTGAAGCTTGACCTACATTGATGACTTCAACAGCAGTACATCCATTCACATCACTAACGGTTACCGTATACGAACTTGAAGTCAAGTTGTTGGCTGTTGCTGTATTTGCACCATTACTCCAAGCATAATTAAAAGGAGCAGTTCCGCCGTTCGTATTAACAGTAGCACTTCCATCGTTTCCATTGAAGCAAGTTGCGGGAGTTGAATTTCCGTTCGTCGTTAAAGTAGAAGGGGTAGTTATTAATATATTTCCTTGTTCAGTACATCCATTGATGTCAGTTACAATTACAGAATAATTTCCTGCAGAGAGTGAAGTGGCATTGGAAGTAAGATCTCCATTGGACCACACATAACTATAAGCTCCTGTTCCGCCATTTGCAAGAACTGTACTTGTACCATTTGCATTTCCGCAAGTTTCAGGTGTCACCGATAAAGCAAGTTGGATGGCAGTAGGTTCGGTAAGATTTACATTAATACTGGTGACGCAACCATTCGCATCCGTCACGTTCACAGCATAAGCACCAGCAGTAAGTCCAGTAGCTTGCGCTGCATTTCCTCCAGATGGAATCCATGAATACGTGTAAGGACCATTGCCAGAATTTACGGTTACTTCAGCGTCTCCATCAGCACCACCATTACAAGAAATATCATTTGTAGAAAGTACACTTAATGCAGGTCCACCTAAATTAGCAACGGCAGCAATGGTGGTTGCTGTACATCCATTCGCATCTGTAGCAATAACGGTATAGGCCCCCGCAGTTAATCCATTTATAGTTGTTGTAGCCGCTCCAGTCGACCATTGAAATCCGAAAGCACCTGTTCCACCATTTGCATTTACTTGTGCTGTGCCATTGGCATTTCCACAACTGGCATCTGTCACAAGAGTATTTACATTAATGATAGATGCTTCTCCAACAACAATAGTAGTTGGATGAGGGCAACCATTATTATCGGAAATAGTAACGGTATAAGATCCTGCAATTAAATTTGTAATTTGTGAAGTGGATGCACCAGTATTCCATAAAAAGTATATGGTGACAGACCACCTGTCGCCACAATAGAAGCACTTCCTGTATTGCCACCAAAACAATCAGCATCCACTACTGCTGGAACTCCAGAAATGGCTTGTGGTTCTGCAACAACGGCCTGAGTTTGTTCGGTACATCCTTTTGCATCTGTTACCGTCACATCATAATTTCCGGCTGATAAATTAATTCGGTTTGCTGTGGATATTCCGCCCGGATTCCAATCATAAACATAAGGCGCTGTACCATCTTGAGCATCGATATTTGCAGTACCATCATTGCCTCCGTTACAAGTTACAGGCGTTGTTAAATTATTTACAATAAGTGGAAGTGGTTCTAAAATATTATAATTTAAAGTCGTGCTACAACCGTTTATGTCAGTCACACTTACTTTATAATTTCCTGCTGACAATCCAGTAGCATTCGCGGTAATACCTCCAGAAGGAAGCCAATCAAAAGTAAATGGACCATTTCCTGCTGTAACTAAAACGGAAGCAGTTCCATCTGCTCCGCCTGCACAACTTACATCCGTTTGTCCACCGGATAATAAAGTAGGTCCGCCGGCACTGTTGATGATCGTGTTGTCGGAAACAGAACATCCTTGTGCATCGGTCACGGTCACCGTATATACTCCTGCTGAAAGTGCATTCGCAATAGAAGACACAGAACCATTGCTCCAACTATAGCTATAAGGAGCAGTACCTCCGTTGGGAGTAACGGTAGATGATCCGTTGTTACTTCCACAAGTTGAAATGGTATTTACAAAAGCTAACGGAATGATTGCTGGTTCAGTGATGTTAGCTACTAACGTTGATGTACATCCGAAAGCATCGGTAATAGTTACGGTGTAATTTCCAGCCGTTAAATTTGAATTCGCTGCCGAGCTGGCACCATTCGACCAAACATAGTTGAATGGATTATTTCCGCCAACAATTCCAACACTTACACTTCCATCGTTACCGCCATTGCAAGTTACTTGGTTGCTCGTAGCAATATTTACAACAGGCCCTACTTGGTCAGGAATATTTACAGTAGTGGCAAACGTACAACCATTCGCATCACTAACGAGAACCGTATACGAACCCGCAGAAACATTACTCAATGTATTATTTACAGATGTACCTGTTGACCAATTGTAAGCATAAATCGGAGTCCCGCCATTCACTAAAATATCAGCACCTCCGTCGGCTTGTCCGCAATGGGAAGTGTACGAATTAGGAACGGTACTCAGCGCTGTAGGTTCATTAATGGTTGCAGAAACCATCGAAGAACAACCATTGTCATCGGTCACGGTCACCGAATAAATTCCAGCGGTTAATCCAACTCCCGAAGTTCCACTACCACTTGCCGACCATGCATAGACATAGGGAACAGCTCCACCATTTACTGAAATAGTGAGAGCACCATCATTTCCACCGTTACAACTTATATCCGTTTGCAAAAGCACTACTGCTGAGGGTCCATTAGAACTACCCACATTTACGTTCATTTGTTCAGTACATCCATTTGCATCGGTAACAACTACAGTATAGGATCCAGCACCTAAGTTAGCTGCAGCAGCTGCATTTCCACCAATGGGCGACCATGCATAAGCATACCCACCAGTTCCGCCATTAGCTACTACAGAAGCACTTCCATTTGAACTTCCACATGTTGCTAGCGTGCTGCTCGGAACTAAATTAATTGCTGTCGGTTCTGATATGCTCGATTGAAAAGTAGCAGTACATCCTACTGCGTCTGTGACCGTAACGGTATAAGTTCCCGCTGCAATATTACTATTCAACGATCCAACAGTTCCGTTGGACCAAAGTAAATTATAAGGAGGAATACCTCCTGCCACGTTCACACGAATGCGTCCATCGGCACCGCCAAAACAAGAGGCGTCAAAACTATTGTTTAAAGTAATCGTTGGAGCAGGTGCATCAGCAATGACACCACTTGAAACCGCAGTACATCCATTAACATCGCTAACGGTAACCGTATACGTTCCACTCACTACATTAGTAATTTGATTACTGCCTGAAACTCCATTCGACCAAGAATAAGTATAAGGAGATGTTCCACCACTTGCAGTGATTGATAAATCTCCATCTGCTTGTCCGCAATGCGCCGTGTTCGACACATCTACAAATGTAAAACCATTAGGCTCTGTTAAATTAACGATGATCGATGAACTGCAACTGTTGTTATCGGTCACTGTCAATGTGTATATTCCAGCCGACAACGAACTGATGGAAGTTCCTACACCTCCATTCGACCATGAATAAGAATAAGGGATTGCACCACCTGCTACATTAATACTGATATCACCATCGTTTCCTCCAGGACATGTAATATTGTTACTGCTTAAAACATTTAGTACGGGACCGTTTGCACTGGGTACACTTATATTTCCGATCGATGTACATCCATTTGCATCGGTTACTAGTACAGAATAATTTCCAGCATTTAATCCAGTTGCAGAACTGTTTGTACCACCACTGGGACTCCAGCTATACGAATAACCAGGAGTGCCTCCATTTACGACTACAGAAGTTGTTCCGTTGGCACTTCCACATGTTGTGCCTGTTGATGAAGGAACAACATTGAGCGCTGTGGATTGAGAAAGAACAACTGATTGTGTTGCAATGCAACCATTCGCATCTGTTGCAGTCACTGTATAGGTTCCAGCAGTTAAGCCACTATTTGTAGCACCTACTGTTCCATTCGACCACAGATAAGTGTATCCAGCAGTACCGCCAACGGCAGTTACGGTGGTTGAACCATCATTACCTAAATTACAACTTACCGGTGTATTAGAAGAAATATTTATTTGTAATAATGTTGGAGCGGTCACTGTTCCACTAGTTGAAGCAGTACATCCAGCAATGTCGGTAATAGTTACAGTGTAGGTTCCGGGTAATAAATTATTATCTGTAGCGTTAACTGATCCTCCACTCCATACGTAACTATATGCAGGTGTTCCACCGTTACCCGATACACTTAGTGACCCATCATTTTCATAACTGCATGAAACTGGAACTGAATTTGAAATAGTAGCCGTAAGTTGTAGCGGTGAAGAAATTACAACACTTGCAGCAGAGGTACATCCTGCTCCGTCGGTTGCCGTTACTGTGTAGTTCCCAGCTGATAATCCTGAAGCAGAAATTCCACTACCACCACTGGGTGTCCAGTTGTAAACGATAGGTGCAGCACCTCCAACTACATTCGCGGTGGCACTTCCGTTGTTGCCTCCAAAACATGTTACATTTACACTAGAAGCGATAGTAGTTGTGGGTCCGCTAGAATTTGACACGACAGCGTTACCTAACATCGTACATCCTGCGTTATCCGTTACGGTTACATTGTAACCCCCTGCAGCTAATCCTGAAGCAAAAGAAGTTGTGCCCCCTGATGGAGACCATGCATACGTATATCCAGGTGTACCTCCTAATGCAGCAACAGAAGCAGTTCCATTATTGGTTCCACAACTAGCCGCAGTAGAGGACATAGCTAAAACAATGGGTGTGGGTTGAGAAATACCTACTGTCATAAATCCAGTACAACCTCGGCTATCCGTTACCGTTACAGTATATGCGCCTGCGGTTAATGAAGAAATAGTTGGGCCCGCTGCACCGGTTGACCAAGAATAGGTGTATCCTGGTGTTCCGCCAGCAGTAGTAACGGTGATACTTCCATTTTGACCACCGTTGCAATCAACATTTGTTTTTGTGACGGTAGAAGCAACGATAATTGCAGGTTGTGTAATAGTGCCATTGGCAAGTGTTGTACAGCCATTCGCATCTGTAATAGTCACCGTGTAATTATTTGCAGCTAGCGCGATTGGATTTGCCCCCGTTCCTGCAGGCGACCATGCATAAGTATAACCAGGAGTTCCACCATTAATCACTAAACTGGCAGTACCATTGTTGCTGTTATTACAAGTTAGATTTGTTGTATTCATCACTGCTGAAAATGCAGGTGCTGCAGTAATTGTAAAAGCTGCTCCAGATGTACAGCCATTATTATCGGTAACGCTTACCGTGTAACTTCCGGGTGCTAAACTATTCAATGTGCTTGTGCCTGCAACATTATTTTGCGTTAGTAAAACAGTACCTGCGCTGTTTGTCCAAACATAATCCCACGGACTTGCTCCCATTCCCGTCGCTACTGCTATTCCGGTATTTTGACCTGGACACAATGGATCCGTTGTAACAACAGTAGGTGCTTGACAACAATTTAGAGTTGCAAAAAATTAGTGATTGGGTCTTGTGTACACGCTACCGATGTCCAGGATCCACTTTCTCCATCACCATAAGTATCGATATTAATATTTAAACTTGTTCCGGGTACACAGGATCCTATGGGAATGGTTTGAACGGAAAAACAAAATGTCCAGTCGCAAATTCCAGCACCATTGTTGTCGCCAAAATTATTTCCAGGATTTCCATCAGCAACGCCTCCTGCATTTCCTAAATTCGATTCGTAATAATAGCCAGGGCCAGTAACGTTACCTGTAGCCGAACTCGTTACATTGGTACTATACCAATTCCATGTTCCAGCACCTGAACAATTGGTGGCAGAGACCGGAGTGAATGTACTCATGTCCCATCCAGGTCCAAGTGTAGGAACAATTCCATGTAACCAGTTTGCCGAAGTTTGATTGTAATCTGAAATTGTATAACAAAAATTTACAGTTTGACCAGCGGGATACATCCCATTTACGGGAGGAGGAACAGCAGTTAAATTACTCTGAATAACACATCCTGCACAATCATAATTATTTTGTAGCGTAAGATTAAAGTTACATTGATCAGCTACATTGCCTCCACTTACTTGTAAATAATAAGACCCAGATGCAAGACCTGAAAAGGTTGCATTAAGATTTCCGGCGGCACCAATTGCACACCCTCTTGGAATTAAACCTGCACAACTATTTCCCTCATACAATCCAACGTTAGGAGTAATGAGTCCTCCCGAAAGAGAGATATTTAAGCTAGGCCCTGTAATTGTAAAACGATACCATACATCAGCTGCAGGTGTTGACATATTTCCTGCTGGCTGACAACCTAACAGTGACGTATATGGGAATTCTGGATTCGCACAAAGATTTGTGGTGTTTAAACTTGAAAGCGCACCAATTCCACCTGGGCAAGGAGAAGGAGCGGGAATTGCACCAATATTAATGGCGCCAGAACATGCATCATTTGACGGAGCTGCACCACCGTTACACGTGGTAGCGCATCCAGGAGTACTGCAAATTACACAGGAAACTAATGCTTCCCAACCTGGAGCACGTACAAGGCCATCTGAAGTAAATACAATTGTTAAACATCCTGAACTTCCTGTTACCAATCCTGGACTTACATTACCGGTAAAAACACCAACGAGTGGGGATGCTGTTGTTGGACCATTATAAATGGTCATTTCATCAAATGTATTTTCTAAGTCAAAAATGTAAAATTTAAACGAACGCAATTTCCTGGTACAGAAGAACAAATAGTCATCGTAAAATTTTCATTGTTCGCATAGTTCCCCCCACTTCCCCCACTATCGTAAAATGTACCACTACATGTACTAATGTTTCCATTACCCATCAAATGAGTTTGGGCCGATGTATCCATCGAAAGAAAAAATAGAATAAATAAATAAAGGAGGTTCCTTATCATTTCGGTTGATAATAAATGCAAGACGGCATAATTAAATTAATAATTATACACATGCTAATAAGATCGTTTTGGTGGTACTATGTTCTACAACCGTAAATATATTGAAAAGTCTCCAACTATTTATTGTCAATCTTATAAATTTATGGGTGAAAATATCAAACCAGCGGGCAAATCAATTGAACTTGAAGCTAAGCTAATGGGAAACTAATTTTTCTTAAAGAATAATCTGCTTTTGAAAGGGTGTGATAATTATAAGTCTAACGACTAGTAAAAGAGTTGATTTTCTGACCCACCAAATTTAATCGCTTCACCTATTTCGGTGCATCTTATTGATTAATAATTAATTAATATTAATTGGATCAAAATTAATCTACTTTTTCCTGCAATTTGAAGTTATAAAAATGAAATTTTTTGAGTCCGAATTGTCAAATCTAAAGGAAGTGCTATTTGAAAAGGACTCGTCGATAGGGAGGATCAAGGAAAATATAAGTAGAAAAAATATAGAAGAGTAAAGGAACGAATGGGAGGTAATATATTTTTTTAGCAGTCTTTAGCCTCAGAAAAATCCAACTAAAATCTCCTTTCATCCAAGTGTAAACCACTAAAAGGAGATAAGAATCTGATTAAGTCAGTTTCTCACTTAGCAATTTCATCTCTTCTTTGGCCGATTTTTTTTCATGAATGATGTTGTAAACCGCATTACAAATGGGTAAATCAACCGCTGTTTTTTGATTAATGGAATGAATACATGCGATGGCATAATAACCTTCTGCAATCATATTCATTTCAAGTTGTGCACTTTTTACAGAATATCCTTTTCCAATCATAGATCCAAAAGTGCGGTTGCGACTAAATTGAGAATAGGAGGTAACTAAGAGATCACCTAAGTAAGCACTATCGTTAATATCTCTTTTGATGGGATGAACTGCATCCACAAATCTTTTTATTTCCCGAATGGCATTGGAAATTAATACAGCTTGAAAATTATCACCATAGCCAAGTCCATGACAAATTCCACTAGCGATAGCCATAATATTTTTTAAAACGGCGGCGTATTCTGTACCAAAAATATCATCTGAAACGATAGTTCGTATATACCTACACGTTAGTAGATTCGCCATGGTATTCGTGGTAGAAATATCGGGACAAGCAACGGTTAAGTAACTTAATTTCTCAAGCGCAACTTCTTCTGCATGGCAAGGACCAGTAATAACTCCCATACGATGGATTGGAACTTTAAAATATTGTTGCATAAAATCTCCAACAATTAAATTGTGTTCAGGGACAATTCCTTTAATGGCAGAAAAGACGATCTTATCAAAAAAATCTTCTTCTGTAATGTTTTCTAATGTTGTTTTCAAAAATGCAGAAGGTACCGCAAGCAAAATAATTGTAGACGATTTTATTGCTTCTTTAAGATTGCTCGTTGGTTTTACTTTGTTTAAATCTAAAGTAACATCACTTAAATAATTTGGATTGTGTTGATACTGCTGAATAAAAGTAACGGTTTCCGGATTGCGTACCCACCACTGAATTTCATCAGCACCATTACTTAAAATCTTTACTAAAGCTGTTGCCCAGCTACCTCCGCCAAGTACGGTAATTTTCTGCATGGCACGAAAGTAATGAAATCCAGTTTCATTTAGCATTATCTGCTGATTTACAATATGTTTTATTTCGTTGAAACTCTTTTTTTGTTTCAGAAGGAAAGGTTCCGGATGCTGTATAAATGAAGATAGATTCATGCAACCCGTTTTTTGATTCAATCAATTTTATTAGTTTTACACTTCATCAAAAAATTAAACTCATGAAGATTCTAAAGAAAATTTTACTTGTACTTACCATCTTAATTGTGGTGCTTGCCATCATTGGTTGGATGATGCCATCTTCCTTGCACATTGAAAGAAGCATGACGATGAAAGCACCTACCGCTTCCATTTTTAATCAAGTGAACGTCTTAAAGAATTGGGAAAATTGGAGTCCTTGGAAAGCAATGGATCCTGAAATGAAAATTACTTATAATGATATTCCATCTGGTAATGGAGCCAGCTACTCGTGGGTAGGTGATAAGACCGGCGTGGGAAAAGTGACGTTGTCGGATGTAAAGGAAAACGAATCAATTGTTACGTTACTTAATTTTGAAGGAGAAAAAGATGCAAACAGTGGATTTCGTTTCGAAAAAGATGGAGAAGAAACTAATGTAACCTGGTATTTTGACAGCGAAGTAGGAGCTAATCCTTTCATGCGCTTATTTTGGAAAATGGGTGTCGGTATGATGGAAGATACATTTGATAGTGGGCTGAAAGCCTTGAGCGAAGCTGCCGAAAAAAATCCGGTGGCTGTAGCTCCCACTTTTAAAATGGAAGTGAAAGTGATGCCAGCATCTGAGTATATTTTTATTCACGATACAGCAAGTTTAGCAACCATTGGACAAAAACTGGGAATGCATTATGGTACATTGATGGGTGTAATGCAAACTCAAAAATTGGAGCAAGCAGGTGCACCTTTCGCAATTTATTATTCCGAGTCTGAAACTAATTGGGAAATGGATGCATGTATTCCAATAAACAAAACTGCTAAAAAAGAAGGAAATATTCAGCTTGGAAAATATGCTGGCGGCAATATGTTAGTGGTTTCTTATATGGGTCCTTATGAAGGAACTCCTGCAGGACACGAAGCAGCAGAAACATACATCAAAACAAATAATTTAGAAGTGATCGGCGCCCCATGGGAAAAATATGTAACGGATCCTATGACCGAAAAAGATTCTACTAAATGGTTAACTGAAATTTGTTACCCTGTGAAATAAAAAGAATTTGTATGACAAATAAAAGGGAGCCCATCTGGACTCCCTTTCTAATTTTTATTAAATAATGAAGAATTAATCTTTATCACTTATTTTTTTTGTTCCTTCTTCCGCAGTTCCTTTCGATGCATCCTTAAATTCCTTTATTCCTTTACCTAATCCTTTAGCAAGTTCAGGAATTCTCTTTCCACCAAAAAAGAGTAGCACTACTACGAGAAGTAATATTATTTCTGGAGCACCCATGCCTCCTAGAAATCCAATAAGTATAGTCAGATTCATTTTTAGAATTTTACAAGGCAAAGGTAGTATTTTTTTTAGCGGGTTCCATGAAAACTATTGCGTGAATAAGGTTAAATAGTTGAAATTGAAATGATTGATTCATTTTTAGAAATGGAAGAAATTTGAAATAAAGTCAAATTGAGGGAAAAGCCTAGCGGGGGATGTTGAATTCTGGAGTTAAAACTTTGCTCAGCAAATCGATATTTCATACATGCCCTTGCCTTTTATGCTATTTATTTTTTGATGTAAGAAAACGGGTTTTTTGATTAGATGTATCCTATTTTTCGATTAAATTGTGATTGTTGACTATCCTACATACAGTTGATAGCAATTTAATGGTTTAAACTTAATTAAGAGATTTATTCAAATGTATTTCGTAGTTTAGAGAAATAAATAAATAGAATTTATGTCGATTCGTGTAGCAGTTTTTGATGATAATAATTTATTCTTGGAATCCATGTCATCATTAATTGAAGATGCACCTGGATTTTCTTTAGTAGGTGCATTTGTTGATTGTGTGGATATTAAAGCGAAGATTGATTCCTGTGAACCCGACGTGGTCATGATGGATATTGAGATGCCTCATGTAAGTGGTATCGAAGGATTGAAAACAATAAAAAAATTATTTCCAAAACTAAATGTCTTAATGCAAACATCTTTTGAAGATGATGATAAGGTGTTTGCTGCAATTTGTGCAGGAGCCTCCGGTTACATTTTGAAGAACACACTTCCTGCACGTATTCTTGAATCTATCGTAGAGGTATATCAAGGAGGCTCACCGATGAGTCCAACGGTAGCTCGTAAAGTGCTTGGATTTTTACAACAACCACCACCTACCGTAGCAAAAGAAATTCCCAATTATAATTTGTCAAATCGTGAAAAGGAAGTCTTAGGTTGTTTAGTAACAGGAATGAGCTATAAGATGATTGCCGACCATTGTCATATTAGTTATGAAACGGTGCGTTCCCACATGAAAAATATTTATGAGAAGTTGCATGTTGTGAGCATGACTGAAGCGGTTGCAAAAGCAATCAACCAAGGGTTAGTGTAAGTACGAAAAAATTATTTTTTAGCTAACCAATACTTCGGATCTAACTTTGACGAGTTTTTCCAAATCTCTAAATGGATTTCTCCTTTGGAACCCTCTCCTTCGCCCAATGTTCCTATTGATTGTTTTGTTTTTACTTTATCACCGGTATTTACCGAAACAGTTTCTAAATTGGAATATACGCTTAGGTAATCACCATGTCGAATAATAACTGCTTTTCCAGCTCCTGGTATAGTAATTACGCCGCTTACGGTTCCTTCAAAAATACTTCTTGCCGTTGCCCCTCTGCCACTCTGAATATCGATGCCATTATTCTTTACCATAATTCCTTTCAATTCTTTGTGAGGATGTTCTCCAAACATGCTAGAGATGGTTCCTTCATTCACAGGCCAAGGAAGCAATCCTTTGTTGCCTGAAAAGCTATTCGATAATTTGGCCGCTTCCGGAGTTAGTGTAAATACATTGTTGTTGGTGATGTTCTTTTTTCCTGCCGCAACTGCCTTTTTTCGAGCAGCTTCAATTTCTTTTTAATGACGTTTTCAATGGCACGATCAAGTTTTTTCTTTGCCGCTTGCTTTTCCGCCAAATCTTTTTTTAATTTTTTCTCACGATCAGTTAGTTTGACTAAAAGTTTATCCTGATCCTTCTTTTCTTTTTCTAATGTTGACTTTTGTTTTTGTTCTGTATTCCGCAAACTTGTTTTTTCATTTTTCTTTTGCTCCAGTTCCTGCTTCTTTCCAGTTAGCTGTTCTTGTGTGCCTAAAATTTGAGCGGCTTGCGTCCTACGATATACTCCATACTGTTGAAGGTATTTCATTCTTTTGTAAGCCTGATTGAAATTTTCAGAAGCAAAGATGAACATGAGGAGCTGATAATTATTGCGTGTTAAATAAGCGTTGCGAATCATCACAGCATATTCTCTTTTTAATTTCTGCAATTCTGTTTCTAATCCACCTATTTCTTTTGTAGTGGAAGCGATGGCTCCTCCTAAAGAAGAAATTTCGGAGTTGATGGTGCCTATTAATGCTTCCCTAAGTTGTATTTTCTTTCGAAGTGTAGCTAATTGCTCCGCTGTACTATTTTTATTTTTTTCTACAATCTTTAATTGCTTACTTGTAAAATCAATTTCTTTTTGAATTTTTGCTTTTTTGTTTTCTAGTTCTTTTTTGTTTTGAGCATAGGAAGAACTGCTTCCAATTACCATGAGGAAGAATACAACTAAACTAAAATATTTCTTAGCGACTACGTTCAAAGTTCGAGGGGATATTGAATGGGAATTCTTGGATTTCGCCAACTTTAAGTTTTCCGAAATCGATAAAGATCTCAAGTTCTTTTTCTGCTTTTACTTTAGTCTTCGACTTAAATGGAAATTGTCCAGCATCGGTTTGTCGGAAATCTTCATATTCTGTCAATAGACTTTTGTTTATTCTTTGGTCGAGAACCGACATTTTAAAGATGCGATAAAAGGTGTCATTGATAAATACATCTTGAATAACGGGCTTTGTCAAATCGCCCTCTTCTAAAGATCGTTTCAATTTCTTTTTATTGAGAGAGCTTAAAACATAAAATTTTTCTTCGAGATAAACCGAGTTAAAGCGATTTTCATTTTTCTTGTAAGCGAAAAAATTCCCATATAACAGCGCTTGAACAATCTCAAAGTTTACCTTGAGTTGAAGCAATTTGTTTATCGTTTCAAATGTATTTACTTGATATTTATTGTGAATGCGATCTAGCATCATTACCGAGTCAGGTGTAATCATTACACGCGCCACTTCAATGCCTAATAGTGGAGAAATAGAAATCCAAATAATACTGTCTTTCTTTGCGCGCAACGTAATATTGAATGAAGTTTCGTTACCCTCTTGATTTGTTTTGACACTTGCTTTACCACTGACCCATTCTGCATTAAAGGAACATGAATCTAATCGTCCCATCAGAACCTGAACAGATTCATTTTCCATGGGCACAATAGCGCCAGGTTGTACGTTCAAAGATTTTTGTCTTGACTTACAAGATGGAATGGTCATTGCTAAAATCATCAAACCAGCCAGAAAGGGAAGATGATGCCTAATCATACAGCTTTTTATCACTCAATTTTTTATCTAATAACTCAGAATGGTCACCTGCCTTTTTCGCTTTCTGCCAATATTCAATGGCTTCACTCGCTCGTCCAAGTTTAAATAAAATATCGCCATAATGCTCCAGCACGGTTCCACTCACTTCACTTGAATTTTGTTTTGCTTTTTCTAACCAAGTAAGTGCTTCACTGTATTTACCTTGTTTATAAAGCACCCAAGCATACGTATCTAAAAAGTTTGCATTGTTTGGACTAATTTCATTGGATCGCTTCGACATCTCAGCTGCTTTTTCCAATTGTTCGTTTCGAAGGGATAAATAGTAAGCCCAGTTGTTTAATACATAAACGTTACTACCATCTATGTTTAGCGCTTTCTGGTAATATTTGTCAGAATCTTCAAACTTTTTTAATTTATCATAAACATCACCCAAGTTAGAATAGAAATCGATTTGCTCTTGATCATTGTCCACTACTAATTTGCTACCACTCACTAATGTTTTAGCCGCGTCCTCGTACTTCTTATTTTGAATTTTGGCTATGCCATTAAACAAATACAAAAAGCTTTGATCGGGAAAGAGACCCAAGGCTTCTTCTGATTCTTCTTCCATGGTATTAAAATCTTTTAGCTCCGATTCAAGAATTAAAAGCTGCTGCCATGCTCGAAGATTTTTTTTATCTAGATTCAAGCTGATTCGGTATTGATCCCTTGCTTCAGGATATTGTTTGTTGACGGATAAAAAATCTCCGTATACAGATTGAGGATTCGCTTCTCCAGGATGAGTTTGACTTAATCGTTTACTTAACTCTAACGATTGATCCATCATTTCTGGACTTGTTTCAACAAGCGGTAAATAGCTAGTTAAAATTCTAATCTTAACTTCACTTGCAAGTTGATTGGATGAAAATGCTTTTTTCAATTGCTCAAACGACTCTGCCTTTTTTCCTTCGCTACGATATTGTTCAGCCAAGGCCAATGCAATACTCGGATTTTCAGGATCAATTTGCTGCATGCGCTGAATGGTCTCTTTTGCTTTGTCAGGTTGATTATTTACTTGCCAGAGTTCAACTAACAATGAATAATTATCTAAATTCTCTGGTTCTGATTTGATCAATTTCTCTAACTCATTAGCAGCTTCAGTCACTTTTCCTAACTTCAAGTACATGCGTTGCTTTTGAATGGATAAGTCTCTTGATACACCTAACTTCTCTTCTATCTTATCGTAAATTTTGATGGCTTCTAATAGTTTCCCTTGCATCAATAAGGCATCCGATTCGTTGAATAGGTATTCAATGCGTTCTGGATTTTTACGATGAAGCTGCTGATAAATTTCAATAGCATTGCTGTATTTCCCAGATTTCTCATAGGTATCGGCAAGCAGCATGGCGTACCATTCATTATCCGGATTTAATTCTGCTGCGGTCTTGATAAAGAAAAGTGCATCATTAATTTTTCCTTTTTGATTATAGATTGCCGCCAATTCAAACATGGCTGCATGATTTTTTGGATCTAGACGAATGCATTGTGCAAACAAATCTGCTGCTGCTTGAATGTTTCCACTTGCTTTTTCTTTTTTGTGCATCAAAAAAAGTATAAGTGAGCGTGATCCGTTGTTGTTCGGTCAATTCGCTTTTACTTTTGCTGGAAGGAGCCGATGCAGCACTCGTGCTTTTTTTGGCAGGACTGCATGCATGAATTAAAAGCGTAACGCTTAAAGGTAGGATGTAAAAAAGTCGGTGTAGTTTCATGATTAAGATTCAGTACTATAATCGCCAATGCTTAGGTCTTTTAATTGGCCGTGATAATGAACGTAATTTCCTATCAATGAATTGTCAATTCCTGCTTCTTTTAACTGAGCATGGTCTCTCACAATGCTGTTTTTTAGGATGCTATTGGTCACTTTCGAGTTTTTTCCAATGCTTACATGAGGACCTACTACGGAAGATTCAATGATTACATCATCACCAATGAAACAAGGTGGAATGATTACGCTATTATTGATTTTAGCCGAAGTTGCAATATGATTATTCGGATATTTCATCTCCAACACTCGTAAGTTAGTATACACGGTTGCATCTTTATTTCCACAATCGAGCCATTCATCTACCTTGCCAGCTTTCAATATTTTTCCTTGTGCTTTCATATTTTCCAGCGCATTGGTCAATTGAAATTCACCTTTGTCCTTAATGTCGTTATCAATTAAATACTGAAGTTCGCTGCGGAGATATTCTCCATCTTTCAAATAGTAAATTCCAATGATGGCCAAGTCCGAAACATATTCTTGCGGCTTCTCCACAAAATCAGTGATCGTTGCATCCCCAGTAGTTTTCACAACACCAAACTGACGTGGATCTTCAATTTGTTTTACCCAGATAACACCATCACAATTAGGATCCATTTTAAAGTCAGCGCTAAAAAGTGTATCTGCAAAAGCGACAACCACAGGACCTTTTAATGCTGACTCAGCACAAAGAATCGCATGAGCCGTACCAAGCGGAACATCTTGATAATGGATGCTTCCTTTTGCCCCTAAATCTTCAGCAATTTTAATTAAATTCTTTTCCGCTTCTTCACCAAAATGTCCTACAACAAATGCAATCTCTTCTACTTTCTGATTACACATGCGAATAATATCTTCCATCAAATGTTGAACGATTGGTTTTCCCGCTACTGGAATTACTGGCTTTGGTGTAGTCAGTGTATGCGGACGCATTCTCTTGCCCATACCCGCCATTGGAACGATGATTCTCATAGAATTTTTTTAATTTTAATTTGAAGAATTTTTTATTTTTAAATGAAAAATTAATTTTGAATTATTGTAATCTTAGACTTTATTTTCCTGTTGAACCAAACCCACCAGCTCCTCGTTCACTTTCTTCCAATTGTTTTGATTCTTTCCAAATCACTCTTTCATGTTTTGCAATGACCATCTGTGCAATGCGCTCCCCATCATTAATAATGAATTCCTTTTTTCCATGATTTATTAAAATCACTTTAATTTCACCCCTGTAGTCGGCATCTATAGTCCCAGGACTGTTTAAAACGGTAATACCATTTTTCGCTGCTAATCCACTTCTAGGGCGTATTTGCGCTTCAAATCCAATCGGTAATTCCATGAAAAGCCCAGTTGGAATGATCACAGTATCAGAAGGTTGAATTGAAATGGCTTCGACTAAATGAGCCTTCAAATCCATCCCTGCAGAGGCAATAGTTTCATATGCTGGTAAGGGGTGATGGCTTTTGTTGATGATTTTGATCTCCATGTTGTGGAGCGAAATTAACGTTTTTAGTGGCCCATTAGTAATATATTCGATGTGTTTATCCTGCCTGAATTGTTAAAAAAGGAAAGAGTCGAATCACCTAATCGATGAATTTATCTCAAAATTGTGCTTTAAAAACATTTATAGTAGAGGATCCGGTTGTAATGATAAGTGTAAATCTAATTCGATTTTAAGGTAACCTTTCATATTTCTGATCGTATTTTAGGTGTCTTGCCATTTAAATTTTATCTAATATTCATTAAATCAATGTTTTAACTATATTATTTTTTTAGAAGATTTTTTTGCTTGCTGCGAGGAATCTTCAAGTATTGTAACCTTTTGGAGAGAAATTGAGTTTAATTACGCATGTGCTGTTGTTCTGTGTTGAAGCCTCTAACCAACCTACCATGAAATTAAATTCAAATTTTTTACTCAAAATTGCCGTGATGAGAATGTCTGGATTAATCATCCTTTTGTTCATCAGCTCCTGCAATAAGTACGCCTTGTACCAAACTAATGCGACTAAAACGTCGAAAGGATCTGCTACAGAAATATCCGAGAAAGTTTTATCACCTGGTGATAAGATTTCTCTTAGTGTTTGGGGGCATGATGAATTAAGTGTGGGATCTGTTCATAGTGTTTATAGTATTCCCGAAGAATCAGGGAAGTGGTTGCAGATTGATGAAAGTGGTGATGCGAATTTACCCCAAATCGGAAAAGTAAAATTGGAAGGCTTAACTATGTTGAAAGCAGAAGAAAAGCTTGTGACATTGTATAGTCAGTTTATTCAAAAACCTATTTTGAATTTACGTTTGTTAAGTAATCAAGTAACTGTCCTCGGTGAAGTACAAAGTCCGGGAAATTATGTTTTCCATACGGATCTGTTCGTTTGGTGGATATGATCGGTAAAGCGAATGGATTTACAGATTATGCTAAAACAACCGATATTAAAATCATTCGTGGGATTGAAACGATAAGAGTAGATCTCACAAAAGCAGCTAGCAACGAAGTGATGGTAACAGCACGAGATGTAATTTATGTAGCACCTGGACGAAATAAATCTTTCGATCGTTTCGCGTCAAAACTGATTCCATTAGCGAGTTTGCTCACTGCATTAGCTCTAGTATATAACGTATCCGTAAGTAAATAATATGCGAACACCTGGGTCACTTCAATCAATGTTATACCCGCTCCAAAAGAGATGGTATCTCATTGTTATTTGCATTCTACTGTCAGGAATTGCGGCTACCCGTTACCTTTCTATCGCGACATCGCAATATCAAGCGTCGGCTACACTACGTATTGAAGATGCGCAAGACGGAATGTCAGGTAGTAATTTGTATCGTGACTTTGATGTTTTTAAATCAAATCCGAAAGTGCAAACGGAAGTAGAAGTACTAAAATCGCGTTCGCTTTTTGAAAAGGCACTTGATCGTTTGGATTTTCATGTTGAGTATTATCGTCAAGGAGAATTAAAGCAAGAGGAAGTTTATCATACTGCACCATTCTTAGTGGATTATTCCATTACAGATAGCAGTTTTAATACGTTGAATTGTAATTTAAAATTTATAGATGGAAATAAGTTTTCAATTCGTTATGAACGCTTAGGAAATACTGTTGAAAAGCAAGGAGTTTTTGGAACTCAAATTTGCGATGGTGGTGTTTGTATTACTGTAAAAAAGGATGAAGAGCAATTACGTTATCATCCACAATTAAAACAAGAAAATTGGTCGTTTATTGTTTATTCAAGAGATGCATTAACATCGAAGTTGATGAATAATCAATACCTTGTTAAAGCAGCTGATGCGGAGGTAAATATTGTTAAGCTTTACTATACACATGCGATTCCCGAGAAAGCATCAAAAATGGTGAATGCCATTTCTACTGCTTACATTGATCAAGGAATTGAAGATAAGAAAAGTTTAGCAAGTAGTACAGTTGATTTTATCAATCAACAAATCGCTATTGTCGGTAAAGAGCTGGATGATGCCCGTGATGCAATCAAAACGTATCGCATACAGAATCAAATTGTCAATATCGCACAAGAAACAGATGCGACGTATAAGACTTTGGGTGAGCTTACATTGCAAAAGCTTGACGTGAGTATGCAGTTGAATGTGTTGGAGAATATGAGCGACTATTTACGAAAAAATCGTGAAGTTAAGTTCTCTGGACCTGAATATGGAACGGTAATCGATCAACTTTTTACGGAAAGTGTAGCTAAGCATAATGCGAAGATCCGCGAGCGTGAGGAGTTGATAAAGAAATACACTGCTGAAAACGATCGAGTAAAAAATATTGATGCAGAAATCACACAACAAAAAGCATACTTAATAGAAAGTGTAAATAATACACGTCGAAAATTGTTATCGAAGGAAGATGATCTTTATGCAGCCATCGACGATCAACGCGCCTCCTTTATTGGGATGCCAGAAAAGGAAAGCACGTTACAAGAGTTAAATAGAAATTATTATTTGTTTGAAAAAGTTTACAATTTTTTAATTGAAAAACGTACGGAAGCTATCATAACGCAACAAGTAAATGTTTCTTTTAATCGAATTCTAGAAACTGCTTTGATTCCTGAAATGGCGGTGATGCCGAGGAAAAATGTTGTATGGGGTTTAGCCTTAATGCTCGGTTTGATTTTGGGTGTGATGCTCGCTTATTTCCGTCATTATACTTTACCATCAGTGAATACTCCTGAAGATTTAATGGTTGATTCATCAATCCCTGTAATTGGACAAATTCAGAAGTTTAAAGTGAATGAGAGTTCCTATAAGGCATTCAATACATTAACAGCCCGCATTTTTATGAATCAATCCAGTCAAAGTTCGATGGTGATAACCGTGACGAGTACACGTAAAGGGGAAGGAAAATCTTTTGTGGCCACTCAATTAGCACGAACGTTAGCTGCACAGGATAAGAAGGTAATTCTATTAGATTTAAATTCTTATGATCCTAAAGTTGCATCTAACTTTGATGTCCGCAATGGATGTGGAATGAAAGACATATATACGCAGCAATGTTCTTTGCAAGATGCTATTCAAATAACATCTATACCCAATCTTGATGTTATTACATCTGGTGAAACAGAAGATATGGTGGAACATTTGATTGCAACGAATCGCACGAAAGATATTATTTCTGAGTTGCGAACTCAATATGATGCAGTCATTATTGATACTCCTGAAGTAGGTGAATACATTGAAGCCATTCCATTTATGAAGTGGAGCGATTTAAATTTGTACGTTGTGCGTGCAGAAAGCGGGAAAAACGAATTAGTCGAAAACGCAGAAATGGTGAAGGAAGAATATCGACTTCAGGAAGTGTATTATGTATTGAATGCGATGAAGGAGAAAAGAAATCATACGGGATTTAGTAAGCCTGCAAAAGTTAAATCGATAAATGGACGATCTTATAAGGCTCAACTTTCAAATTTGTTCATTTGGTAATTTATGAGCTTCCAAATTAGTTTAGGTTTGCCGAAGCAGCTTATTAAAAGTGAGACCGCTGTGATTTATGCCGATCAAGCATTGGTAAGCGGACTTAATTTTTTATCAAGTGTAGTGCTTGCACGATATTTAGGACTGGAAGGTTTTGGTATCTATAGCATTGCTTGGTTAGGAGTCATGATTGCTAGCAGTATCAATCAACCTTTTATTATTGCGCCTATGCAAACCTTGAGCGGAAAGAAAGTAAGTACTGCTCAATCTGATTATTTACAAGCACTCGTATTTAAGCAACTTATTTTTGCCGCATTGATGGGATTACTATCTTTCCTCGTTGTTATTGTAATGAGTTATGTGCTTGATCAATGGAAAGTACAAAGTATTATACTTGCATTTCCGTTAGCAGTTTTTGCTTTTCTGCTTCAAGATTTTTTTCGTCGATACTTTTTTGTAATTGGTAAACCTTATAAAGCTTTATTGATTGATGCTATCGCTTATGGAGGAGTGCTCCTTGCTTCGTTTACTATTCATTATGTTCGTTCGATGGATGCACAGTTCATTTTATTATTAACGGCCGTTTTCTTTTTGTATGCTTCGCTCGTTGGTCTGTGGTCTTTAGATCAGCTACGTTTTAAACCAAAAGTTATCAAAGCAACAATTCTCGAACATTGGGATTTTAGTAAATGGCTAACAGTAACGGCACTGCTACAATGGTTTAGTGGAAATCTATTTATCATAGCGGCAGGCGCTATTCTTGGACCAGTAGCCGTAGGGGTTACTCGGATGGCTCAAAATATTGTAGGAATAACCCATGTGCTATTTTTGGCCATGGAGAATATAATTCCCGTTCGCGCATCTCAACATCAACGTAATGGCGGAAACGAAGAGATGTTTCGTTACTTATGGAAGTTTGCTTTACAAATGGGAGCTGTTACTTTAACATTGTTGACAACGCTGGCGATCTTTAGTAAGCAAATCATTTTATTTTTTTATGGAACCGAATTTGTAGCCTATCAACATCTACTGATCGGCTTTTGCGCATTGTATGTAATTATCTTTATTGGTTATCCTATGCGATACGCAATTCGTACGCTAGAAAACACTCGACTTATTTTTATTTCATTTATTGCAACTAGTATTTTTAGTATTTTAACTGCTTATCCCATCATTAGGACATTTGGTTTAAATGGTGTGTTAATTGGTTTGGTCATCACCTAACTTATTACACTCGTCCTCTATTATTATAGTTTGCGAAAGGAGGTGGTAAAGTTATCATTTGAGTAGTCAATTTATTGTCTCGCTTTTGGCATGTTTTATTCTTTTCTTTCGAAACCTTACACGCATCTTACACGTAAAATGAGTCAACTATGAAAGTGATTCATGTAGTACTTGGTAAGGCAAATCCTAATCGTATGAATGGGGTAAATAAAGTTGCGCATCAGCTTGCTTTGAATTTGCATTCTAATCAGGTGCCGGTAGAAATTTGGGGAATTACGAAAACTCCAACAGAAGCTGTTTATCCTCGACCATTTCCTACTCGTTTATTTAGATCTCAACCCATCTATCGAGACTTAGATCCCAAAATGATGTTTGCGGTTTCACAGGAAAAGAAGGATACCATTTTTCATATTCACGGCGGATTCATCACTGATTTTTATAAGTTAACTCGACTGCTGAGGGACATGAATTTTGAATATGTGTACACTCCGCATGGTGCTTTCAATAAAATTGCATTAGAGAAAAATAAGTGGATTAAAAAAATTTACATCAGTAGATATGAGAAATCTATCTTACGTCATGCCAAAGCCATTCAGTTGTTAGGACAAAGTGAGTTCGATCATTTGGGAACTATTATCCGCTTGAGCAATAAAGTGGTAATACCTAATGGACAAGATTTTGAAGAGTTAGCTTTTGAATTTACAACGATGAAAAATAGAAATGTGCCAATATTTGGATTTTGTGGTCGATTGGATACATATTACAAAGGCCTCGACTTTTTATTGGAAGGATTTGCAGGTTATTGCAAGAAGGGTGGTGAAGGTGAATTATGGCTGATAGGTGATGGGCCCGATCGACCCCAACTCGAAGCATTGTGTAAAGAATATTATATTGAATCGCGCGTGCAATTTATGGGTGCGCGTTATGGAAAAGATAAACTAAATCGAATTGCAAATATGGATGTTTTTTGTCACCCATCTCGTTCAGAAGGTTCGCCCACCGCGGTTCTTGAAGCAGGTGCATTAGGTAAAGCACTTATCGTGAGTACCGCAACAAATGTTGGATCGGAAGTGGAAAAATATAATGCAGGTTTTCACATCCGTCAAAGTAATAGTAAAAGTATCGAAAATGCAATGTTTAGTTTTTTAAAAACGTATCAATCATCTGAATATTTAGAGTTCGGAAAGCATGCCAAGGAGATGGTAAAAGTGGAATTTTCATGGTTTGCCGTCACGAAGAAATTGCTAGAATTGTACGATTTTGAAACACCAGCTGTTCAGGTATGAAAGAAGAAAATTTACTTTCTTCCTCATCAGCAAAACGTCTTCAACGCTTTCTGATTTTATTATTGGCATTAAGAATAGTTTCTTATTTTGTACTTACCGATAGCATTGTGATCGTTCAAGTAACTAAAGCGAGTTTACGTGTCGTAATTACTTTACTATTATCAGTGATTTTATTTTTTCAAAGTAGGAAGTCTAATTCAAAGAAAAGTAAGTTTTTGCAAGTCACTCCTTGGGTGCTCTATGGATTGTATTTGTTGTTAGGCTTAGCTTCGCTTTTTTGGACAAGTTCATTTCAAGCTAGTGCTTTACAATGGATAATGGATTTTGAAGGATTTATTTTTGCCTGGATGTTTATGAGTGTTCTTTACTCGTATAAGCAAAGCGATCCTAACAATTACTTCGAACTGCATAAAATTATTGCACCGGCTGTTTTAATGGTTTCATTAGGATTTATTCTAGGGATATTTCTCGATCCAGATAAATTCTATCGTTTAACTCATGGTGGAAGTGTGAGTCGTTTAGGTGGATTTATTATCAATCCAAATGAGTTGGGAATGTTATTCGTTATTGGAATAAGCTGCTATCTTCCCATTCTTTTTCATCACGGAAAATTGCGAATCAGTGTTCTGCTTTCTATGCTCCTACTTACTTATCAATTAATTTTGACAGGGTCTCGGTCATCATTAATTGGACTGTTATTGGTTTTAATTGTTTATGCAATTTTATATGGAAATAAAGTTAGCAAGCTAGCAATTATTATAGGTGCGATTGCTTTAGTACCAATTGCTGGTATCTCTTTCTTTGTGAAGCAAGGGCAAGTCACAGAATTATTTACCCTCACCGGTCGAATTCCATTTTGGCAGGACCTATTGACCTATAATTTCCCCAAGGAACCCTGGCTGGGATTTGGATATATGCGTATTGATTATGCGGATAAATTCGATTCCTTAAATGCGTATGCTGGTGCGATGACGCATAATACCTTTTTGCAAGTGTTACTCGGACTTGGAATGGGTGGGCTTTTGCTTGTTTTGATTCAATTGTCTGTTTTTTTGGTTTTTGCAAGCAAAGTGGCTGATAAAGCTTTAAAACAATCAATAGGTCTCATTTTAATTCCCCTTATAGTTAATTCGTTTACCGAGTTCGGAATTTTTGGAGAAACTAACTATGGAATTATCTTTTATTTATTTCTAGTTTTTACAGTGGCAGTAGAACCTCTTGTTCATCGGCAGCGTATAAGAGTCAGCCGCTATGAAAAATTCAAAACTTTCAATCACCGATCTCAATCTATTGCGTGATTTATTCGCTCCAGGTTTGGAGATGATCATTATTGATCCCTTCGAGAGAGTGGATGAAAATGTAGAAGAATCTACTGGTAATTTTCAACCAGATGAGAATAGTTTGAATTTTGTGATTGACATATCACAACATTCATTTTCCTGTTTTTTGTCTAATGCACAAGATGACAAAAGCACTTCTTTTGATTTTATTAATAACGCCGATGGTACGATACGATGGTTTTATAATTCGAATTGTAAAGAAGCAATGCACTTGTCTTTGTATAATTCGAATTCTATTAAGTCAAAAATTTATGTTTCGGTAAGTCGTATTGTCTGGAAGTTGGGTCAAGGTAATTTACTTTCTTCTGGTCGATTTGAAATGCAACAATTATTAGTGGATGAAGTAAAAGCTAAATATGGGATTGAAGCGCATGAAACATGTTCTTTTTTCACAGGTACAAGAGGTGCAACACGAAAGGTAGTTGTAGATGTACAAAGTCAAGATGGTTCATGTGCATTTATAAAAATACCATTAACTGAAACTGCTGAAAAACTAGTTAAAAATGAAAGTGATATGGTGAAGTCCTTAAATAAGTTTGATTTTACATCGTTGAGTCTACCGAAGATCTCTAAGCATATAAATGGTCATGCTCGACTCTCTAACGTTAAGCCTGCCATTACAATTTCAGCAGATAGAATCGCAGCCATTCATGCCAGCGCTATTGGAGAACTATACGCACTTAGCCATGACCGAAGAGCCATCACGGATACAGAGTCGTGGAATGTGATCAATGGAAATGTACATTATTTGTTTAATGAATTAGAGTATAAGAATAACTTAGACCGACGTAAAATTGATACGTTAGTTAAAGGACTGAAACAACTTTATTCTACTATTTCTTTGGGTGAGTCTATCCCTGTTTCTGTGTCACATGGCGACTTTACTCCATGGAATATGTATTGCGACGATCAACGGTTATATGTTTATGATTGGGAAATGGCGAGAAATGGTATTCCGATGTTATTCGATTTGTTTCATTTTAGTTACCAATCGGTCGTTTTACAACAGCAAAAATCATATAAGGAAGTAAAAGTGAACATTAACATTTGGTTGATACAACCAATCGTGATGCACATGATTCAAAAATATAGAATAAATGTACAATTGCATCATGCACTTTATTTGTTGTTCAATGTAAGTTTTTATTTGCGTCAATACTTGAATGAAAAGGAGCCACTCATGCAAAGTGAATGGATGATGGATGCTTGGATCTTGGCTATTGAAGATTGTTTGACAACGGTAAAAGTGAATTCAAAATAATCATGAATCAAAGACGATATTTTTTAGAATATTTTTTCAAGGAGATGAAGCCTTACCGCTACGCCTTGTTGAAATTTGTCCATCCGTCTATCAATGAAATTCCAGAAAATTCAGATGTAGATCTTTTAGTTTCTAAAATAGATTTAGGGAAAATCTTAGGGATTGTTGAGAGAGGAAAGAATATAGATCGGATTCAATTCCATAAAAAATCATTTGCTACGTTCACGTGCTTATTATTTGAAGATGGATCATATTTGGAAATTGATTTTTTACATCGCTTCGATCGAAAGGGCATGATGTACCTGGATGCTAAGATGGTATTAGATGATATCAATATCTTAGATTCAGGATTAAAGGTGGCATCACATGCCTATAGTTTCGAGTATATCTTACTATTCTATTTGTTGAATGATGCAGTAGTCCCTCAAAAATATAGAGATTATTTTTCTTCATTCAGTACCGAGGAAAGATTAGGTATATTTATTCACATGACTTCAAGTTATGGAGTAAATATTAATGTTTTAGAGGATTTGTACTCCTTGCATTCTCGTCATTCTAAGAAAATTCGATTGCGAATCGAGAATCTATCTGTGAATAGAGGCATTCGTTTTGCAATTAATAAATGGCGCTATTTGGTCGAAGTATTAAAGGATGCGATCAGTCATCGAGGTATCGTGATTACTTTTAGTGGTGTAGATGGAGCCGGAAAATCAACCATTCTTGATGAAGTCAATGAAATGTTGAAGAGTAAGTTTCGCCAACGAACTGTGGTTTTACGACACCGTCCATCTTTATTGCCCATACTAAGCAGTATACGACATGGAAAAGCAAAAGCAGAGGAAAAAACTCGAGAACATCTTCCACGTCAGGGAAAGAATTCAAGTGCATTAAGTTCATTCTTACGATTTATGTATTATTATACTGACTATATTTTTGGACAATTCTACATTTATTTTAAATACACGCTTAGAGGATATACTGTTTTATATGACCGATATTATTTTGATTTTATTATAGACTCCAAGAGATCTAATATCGTTTTGTCAAGGAAGTTTATGAAATGGGGATACTATTTTATTTTTAAACCAGAGTTAAATGTATTTCTCTATGCAGATCCTGAGGTAATCAGAAATAGAAAACAAGAGTTGGACACTGTGACTATTAAAGAATTGACTTCCGATTATCGGAACTTGTTTACTGAGTTAAGTAGTGGAGGAAAACAAAAGAACTATTTGATGTTGAATAATGTCAGTAAAGAGGAAACTTTTCATCGTGTAATGAAAGAGTGTATTTATTTAACCATTTAATTTAATCACAATATATAATAGATCATGAAACGTAATCAAAATACTCCACCGGTGAAGCATAATATTACTGCTTCTTATAAAACTCCGGTTATCGACCAACTCTTAGGTCGCACTACACTTGAATGGACATGTGACGATGGGCACAAAGAAGCTTTGAAAGCTTCTTTGCGTTTCACGGATTATGAAGGAAATTCTCCAAGTGTTTATAGCGTTCTTCGTTTACCCTACATTTTCAAAACATGGATGCAATCTCGACGTTCACCTATCTTGGAAGAGCCAGTTCCGTTTATTGTAATGGATGCCATTCGATTTTTGGAAACTATTGTTCGACCAGGAATGAAAGTTGTTGAAGCGGGAGGTGGAAATTCAAGTTTATGGTTTTTAGAAAAGGTACCCATGTTACTACTTATGAGCATAGTGCTGAGTGGGCCGGATTTGTTCAGAAAACTGTTCGCGAGAATCCACTACGTTTCCACGAAAAGAATTTTAATATTAAAGTGATGCAAGGTCCATCGGCCCTAGCAGATATGGCATTAATTCCAGATCAAAGTTTAGATTTTGTATTAGTCGACTGCATGAATGATTTTACACGTCGCAACGATTGTATGGAGGTGTTAATGTCGAAGGTGAAAAAAGGAGGATGGATGATACTTGATAATTCAGACAATCCTGTTAATTGGGTAGGAGCTGATTTGATGAAGGGAAAGGAAATGCATAAATTTAGTGGTTTTGCACCTATGGGATTGTTTGTTTGTCAAACTACATTCTGGAAAATGTAGCATGTTACGAAAAATTATTTTACATATCGGCACAAAGAAAAATGCTAAATTTAGCTTGGATCCATCCTTGAGTAATGAAGTGTTATTCTCGTTTGCATTCGATAAACTTATTGCGTGGATGCGTTCTTGGAAATTTATCTTTTGTAAAAGAGAGTTAATGTTATTTATGGGAAGCGGAGTTCGTATTCGTGGACAACGTTCGGCATATTTTGGTAAAGCTGTGCAGATTGGAGATGGAGTGCAAATTACTGCATGGGGAAAAAACGGCTTGTCGATCGGAGATTATTCTTGGATCGGAAGTTATTCATTTCTAAAAGTCTCTTTTTCTCTTAATGATAGTGGCAAATTTATAACGATTGGTAAAAATGTTGGAATTGGCGAATACGCACATCTTGGTGGTGCTGGCGGTTTAAGTATTGGAGATGATTGTATCATTGGGCCTTATTTAAGTTGTCATCCCGAAAATCATCGTTTCCTAGATAATCAGGAATTGATTCGTTTACAAGGAACACAACGAAAAGGTATTTCCATTGGGAAAAATTGTTGGATTGGAGCTAAGGTAACTATTCTGGATGGTGTTAAAATTGGAAATAATTGTGTGATTGCAGCAGGTGCTGTTATCAATAAGGATATGCCTGATAATGCCGTAATAGGTGGTGTGCCCGCAAGAGTGATAAGAAGTAGGAATGTTGAAGAGACTAACATCTCAGTACAGCGAGTGTCTGCATAAAATAAAGGAATAAAAAATGATTAAAAATCAAAAACAAACTGTTTTGGTAAGTGCATATGCAGTCAATCCGTACCATGGTTCGGAAGATGGTATGGGATGGAATTTTATTTTGCAAATTGCACGATTCAATAAAGTGATTGCAGTTACACGCGAAAATACGAGATCGGATATTGAAAAGTATATGAGTGAAAATTCTAGTTTAGATTATTCTAATATTGAATTCGCTTATTATGATTTACCTTACTGGGCTCGTTTTTGGAAGAAAGGAGGCCGAGGAGCTATGTTGTACTATTACCTCTGGCAATTTTTTCTGCCTCGCTTTGTAAACAAGAATAAATATAAATTTGATATTGTTCATAATTTGAATTTTCATAATGATTGGACACCCTCCAGTCTTTGGAAACTGGATAAGCCTTTTGTTTGGGGCCAATTGGTCATCATCCTCGCATCCCAAAAGATTATGTGTTGCATGTCTATGGCTGGAAAGCGTATATGATGGAGGAAGTAAAGTGGATGATTAAAAAATATTTTTGGAAGATGGATCCTTTGCTTCGTCAAACAGTAAGTCATGCTGATCGAGTGCTCACCATGAACTCAGGAGTAGAGCAAGTGTTAGATTTACCAAAGGATAAAATATTTTATATGCCCAGTGTGAGTACAGAAGATCCAACAGAGAGTATTGAAACGAAGAGAAATTCCGATTTCACGATTCTTTCTGCTGGACGATTTGTACCTTTGAAAGGATTTGATATTACAATTAGAGCTTTTGCACGATTTTATCATCAACTTTCATTCGCAGAACAGAAAAAAACAAAATTGGTTTTAGTTGGCGATGGACCCTATAAAAGGTATTTACAAAATTTGGCTAAGGAAATGGAAGTATATGAGCAGGTAACATTCATTGCATGGCTGCATAGAAGTGATTATAAAAAGTTGTATAAGAAATCGGATGTGTTTTTATTTCCAAGTCATGAAGGAGCTGGGATGGTAGTAGCCGAAGCACTCTCCTACGGACTTCCTGTGGTATGTTTCCAAAACGAAGGACCTGGTGAGTTTGTATCAAATGATTGCGGTATTAGAGTTCCCTACAATCGATATAATACCAGCGTAACCAAGTTCGCAGAAGCCTTGCGATTATTAAAAGATGATGTAGTATTATATGATTCATTAAGCTTGGGTGCGAGGAAAATGTTTCAAGAAAAATTTAATTGGAATTTGAAAGGAAACCAGTTGAAGGATGTTTATAGTGATTTATCTCGTAAAGCGAGTTAAGTGAAAACGACGAAAAGTAAAATAGTAGCCGTTCACCTGCTGAATGATTTCAGTGGAAGTCCGTTGGTTTTCTCGCAAGCATTAAACGCCTTGAAAGCTTCAGGACATCCAATCGTTATTCATACAAGTGAAGGAAGATCTGGGTTTTTGGATCAGGTTGAGGCACAAAAAAATTATTTTCCATATCAGTTTTATTCAAATGTAATCATGCGTTTGATGGCATTCACTTATAGTCAGGTATTTTTATTCTTTCAGTTGATGAAATATCGAAAGGAGGATGTGATATTTTATGTAAACACCTTATTGCCTTTTGGAGCAGCATTGGCTGCATTTTGTATGAAGAAGCAAACCATTTATCATGTGCATGAAAGTTATATTAAACCAGCTCCGCTAAAATTCTTTTTAAGATGGGTGGCATCTTTCACAGCAGATACTATCTTTTATGTTTCAAATTATTTGTATCAAAAGGAAAAGATTGGAAAAGTAAACGCATGCGTATTACACAATGTATTACCGGAGGGTTTTGTAGATCGAGCTGCAAAGAATGAGTATTTGCCCACCAATAACGGGAAGTTTACCGTGCTGATGGTGTGTTCGTTTAAAGAATATAAAGGAGTTCCGCAGTTTGTTAAACTAGCAGAACGACATCCCAATTTAAATTTTGAGTTGGTGCTTAATACCTCGATGGAGGAAGTAAATAATCATTTCTCATCAAATAAAACTCCTTTAAATTTAACTGTGTTTTCTGTGCAAAAGGATTTGGATTCTTTTTATTCGAGAGCCAATCTTGTCGTAAATTTAACGGACCCAAAGCAATGTATTGAAACTTTTGGTATGACACTTTTGGAGGCCATGAGTTATGGTGTACCTGTAATTGCACCTACTCAAGGTGGACCAACAGAATTGGTGGAAGAAACAAAGAATGGTTTTCAAATTGATGTACATGATGAAGCAACACTCGATTTCAGATTGTCTTTTTTATCTTTAAATCCGGAATTTTTGCAGCAATTATCTTCCGGAGCTCGTGAGACTGCTAAGCGATTTGGGTCAGACACATTTAAGAATACACTGATAAATGTTTTTGATTCTTGTAATAATGGTGTAAGAAATTAGATTTTTAATTTTAATTTTATTTTCTCCGTAATGTAACCTTTTACAACGTATTGATAAACGTATGTTTACAAATCAACGTTTTTTAGGACTTGTTTGAGAATATCGGAACTAAAGTCATCTACAGGCGTAAATCAGTTCTAATTTGAAAGAACCTTCCTCTGTAAGCTATCGTACAAGAAAGGAAATTCAATCATCAGAATTGAACTAATTTATTGTCGAATTTATAAGAAGAACTCAAAGAAATATGAAGTCGAAATTACGTGTTGCTGTAATTGGTACAACTGGATTGCCTGCCCGTTATGGCGGATTTGAAACTTTAGCACACCATTTGGTGGATCAGTTAGGCCCAGAAGTGGATTTTACAGTGTATTGCAGTGGAAAATATTTTGATAAATCTCCAAAACGTCTATCTGTTTTTAATGGAGCTAAATTAGTTTACCTCCCGCTAAATGCGAACGGGTATCAAAGCATCATTTACGATATGATTTCGATTTTGCATGCGATTCGTCATGCGGATGTCGTTTTAGCGCTGGGTATTTCAGGCGCCATGCTTTTTCCTGTCTTAAAATTGTTCACCCGTAAAAAGATTTTAATAAACATTGATGGGCAAGAATGGAAGCGTCCCAAATGGAATTGGATTGCGAAAAAGGTACTTGGATTTAGCGAGAAGATGGCCGTTCGTTTTGCAGATGTAGTCATCACCGACAATAAAGTGATCCAGCAGTATGTCCATAATTGTTATCATCGTACAGATGCTTGGTTAATTGAATATGGTGGAGATCATGTAAGCAAACAGCCGTTAACAAACTATCATTTGGAACAATTTCCTTTTTTAAAGAAATCATATGCTTTTAATGTAAGTCGAATTGAACCAGAGAATAATATTCATATGATTTTGGATGCATTCAGCAGAGCCCCTGAGCAAACATTAGTAATGGTGGGACTGTGGAATCATGGTAAGTACGGAATGGATTTAAAAGCAAAATTTTCTAACTATGCAAATATTCATTTGTTGGATCCGATCTATGATCAAGACCAACTCAATTCGATTCGATCGAACGCGAAATTTTATGTTCATGGACATAGTGCAGGGGGAACGAATCCAAGTTTAGTGGAAGCCATGTGCTTGGGGTTACCCATTCTCAGTTATGGTATCGATTACAATCGTGAAACAACAAATCATCGTGCACGCTATTTCAGCAATGCTGAAGAGCTTTTAAAACAATTATCCTTTTTCGCACAAACAGATGTTTCGCAAATGGGTCTAGAATTACAGCCTTATGGATTGCAGAAGTATGCTTGGCAACGTATTGCTTCTTTGTATTACTCTGCATTTAAAGGGGAGTCAAATGCAGTAGCAGAGTTGTCGTTCAACATTTCAAATCAATCCGTACAACCGATTAATTTAAAAACTAAAAGTACTAAATCAGCTGTAGCATGATGAAGTATCGCTTACTTGTTTTGGGGTGGTTGTTGTGTTCTTGCTTGCAAGCACAACAAGTTACTACAGTAGCAGGAAGTGTGGGAGCATCTGGGTTTGGAGATGGAGCCGGACCGATTGCTCGATTTAATGAACCTCATGCCGTTGCAAGTGATGTCAATGGAAATGTCTTTATTGCCGATCGACTCAATCACAGAATTCGAAAGGTGAATACATCGGGAGTCGTGAGTACTTATGCTGGAACAGGAGTTATTGGTGGTACTGATGGACCTGCACTCTCTTCTACATTTAATGAGCCATGGGGAATCGCATGCGATGCCATTGGAAATGTTTATGTAGTAGATACAAAGAATTATAAAATCCGGAAAATTGATAGCGGTGGAACGGTTACAACGATAGCTGGTTCTGGAGTATTTGGAACAACCAATGGTGCAGCGCCTTTGGCGCGCTTTGGTTTTCCTGCTGGTATCGCGGTAACTTCTAATGGTAATACTATTTATGTTTCCGACTATAACACCCATACTATACGAAAAATTGAAAACGGTCAAGTGTCCACCATAGCAGGTACAGTGTTTGTGTCTGGTATGAATGATGGCACCGGTGCAACCGCCACGTTTAATCACCCTTACGGATTGTGCATGACTTCAACAGGTGATATCCTTATCGCTGATGAATGGAACAATATCATTCGAAAAATGAGTTCACTGGGTGTCGTTACTACGGTTGCAGGCAGTAGTGTGCCCGGGAGCTTAGACGGTCCTGCTTTGAGTGCTCAGTTTAAGTTTCCTGCAGGTATTTGTACCGATGGCGTGGGTAATGTATTTATTGCTGATGTGTTGAATCATACCATTAGAAAGCTGAATGCTGCTGGTGTTGTAAGTACCTACGCCGGATCAGCGGGAAGCATCGGCGATGTTAATGGCAATGCGGCTTTGGCTCGATTTAATAATCCAACGGGTGTTTGTTTTAATACGATTGATCAAGGTGTCTATGTTGGTGATAACAAAAATCAGTTATTGAGAAAAATTACAAATGTTTCTTCAACTACGCTATCTCTTTCAGTGGTAGGTGCAACAACGAGATGTTTTGGTGATTCAATCGTTTTTCAAATCAGCCCATCTAACCTAACTAATTATAAGTTGATGGAAAATGCCGTCATCGTTGGAAGTTCATCAACTAGCACAATTACAGTTTCTGGTTTATCGGCCAGTACACATACTTTATTTGCGACCGCGATTGATGGAACGGGTGCTACTGCCATCTCTACAAATATTTCAATTACGATTCTTCCGCCCTTCGTTCCAGCCATAACAAGCAGTAATGGAACTGCGGTGTGTAACGGTGCCGCCTTAACCCTAATGGCACCATCAGGATCAAATTATGTTTGGTCTACAGGAGCTACATCCAACACTATTGTTGTGAATGCTGCAGGATCTTACCAAGTGAGTGTAACAAATGCAGCAGGTTGTAGAGGGATCTCTGTGCCTTTTGTAGTGACTGTTCAAAGTAATCCAGTAGCAACCATTACAGCAGCAGCCGACACCATTTGTCCAAATCAAAGTACTACGTTGACTTCTTCTCCTGCTATTTCATACCAATGGTCAACAGGAGCAACTACACAAAGTATTTCTGCTGGGCCAGGTTCATATTCAGTAACAGTTACGGGTGTTGGTGGTTGTACAGCAACATCATTAGTTCAAACAATTGCTACTTATTCAGTAAGTACGCCTGTCATTTCTCCCAACGGAACAGTTATTCTTTTTCAAGGTGATTCGGTTTTGTTGCAAGCGAGTGGAAGTTCTACTTATGTATGGTCCAATGGAAGTACAAGCAGCAGTATTTATGTTAATGCCACAGGCAACTATACGGTTGTTGGAACATCATCAAATGGATGTACAGCTACTTCAACTGCAGCAAATGTTACTGTGATTTCATCCTCAACCATTCTTACTGCTCAAGGGGCAACTAGTTTTTGTGATGGTAATTTTGTTCAACTTCAATCTATCTTCCCAACAGGAAATCAATGGTACTACAATGGGCTTCCTTTAGCAGGGTCCAATGCACAACAATATAGCGCATACGATGATGGCTGGTATCATGTAGGAGTGTGGCAAAATAATACTTGGATGTTTTCTGATTCTATTCGTGTTACCGTATTCCCTACTCCCGATGTACCAAATGTAAATGACACTTCTGTTTGTAAAGGATCTGCAATTACGTTGAACATACCGTTTGTAAGTGGCGTAACTTATAAATGGTACAATGCACTAACGGGAGGTTCACTTCTTTCAACAGGATTGAGTTTTACTTCACCACCACTTACAACTACGACAACTTATTATGTTGAAGGAGTGAATTCATTTGGCTGCGAGTCGGCACGATTGGATGTTGATGTTGTAGTTAAAGCGTTACCCGTGGCTAGTTTTACTTATTCTTCTGTTGCATCAGGTGGGCAATACAATGTTAATTTCACGTGTACTACATTGAATCCAGATTTTATCACTTGGATCTTTGGAGATACTACTATTCAAGGAAACGTTTCCCATCTTCCCGATCCAATGTATACATATCCTGTCGCTGGAACGTACGATGTAATCCTTGTCATTGAAAATTTCTTAGGATGTTCGGATACGTTAATAAAGAAGGTCGCAGCAGGAGCTAATAATCCTGCTTTTATTCCTACCACCTTTACACCCAATGGGGATGGAAAGAATGATATTTTCAGAGTGCGTGGTGAGCAATTTACATTGGAGGCAATGAAAATTTATGATCAGTGGGGCACATTATTATATTCCACAGATGCTTCTTTACCACAGTGGGATGGTACTGTGAATGGAAAAACTGTGATGAATGGAACCTATGTTTATCGCATTGTTATTCTGGATGAAAATTTAAATAAACAAGAAATGACAGGTCCTGTAACCGTGATAAAATGAAGAATATTTTTACATATCTTCTTTTAATTACTTGTTGTATAACAGGATTGAAAGCGAGCGCGCAAGATCCACATTATACGCAAGCGCACCGAATTCCTTCTTGGTATAATCCAGCTGCTGCCGGACATGGAGTAGAACATATTCGATTAACTATGTTGTATCGCAATCAGTGGTCGAGTGTGATGAGTCCATTTAAAACACAAGGACTATTTTTTGATAAGCAAGTGAGTAAAGTGGGCTTAGGAGCGAACCTTGTAAATAATTCATCGGGAGATGCTGGAATTCGACAGTTATTTTTAAACGGTCAAATATCGTATCGCTTTGCTTTTGGAAAAAATATAATTGCTTCAGGACTTCAAGTAGGTTTGATCCAAAAAAGTTTTGATCCATCAAAAATGACTTTTGATGATCAATATACTCCTGATCAAGGAGCCAATCCAACAAATCCGACATCAGAAACCTTCTCCTATACGAAGTTGACGCGTCCAGATTTCGGAGGGGGATTGCTTTGGACCTATGGTCATCCTGGAAAAGAGAAGTTTTATCCTTATGCGGGTATTTCTATGCAGCATATAAATCAACCCAAAGAAAGTTTTATTGAAGAGAATAATTTTATTCCAAGAAAATTGACTGCAAATGCTGGAGTTGGAATTGTATTAAGTGAAGCAATTACCATTACACCAATGTTATTATTTGCACAACAACAATTTTCAAAAGAGTTAATAGGGGAGTATTGGTAAAACTTCCTTTAGATGGTCGTGATAATGTAGAAGGAGGTTTGTTATTTCGGAATAAGGATGCAGCTGCATTGTATGCCGGTTATCAATGGAATAATTTTATGTTAGGAATGAGTTACGATGTAAATCTTTCGGGTGTAACGGGCGGTCCTGGTGCATTTGAACTCACGTTAACGTATATACCCAAAGCGAAGGAAAAGAAGGAACCTTCCAAAAAGAAAGAGAAAGACAAGAAATCAGCTCCAAAAGCTAAGCCGTCAACAACGAAAGCGAAATCTTCGGTTCCAACATCTGGACCAAAGCCTTCTGCTGCAACGAGTGCAGCAGCTCCTAAAACGCAGGAAAAAACGGTGCCAGATAAAAAACCGAGTTCTTCTACTCCGAAATCAGTAGATACTACGAAGCCATCCACATCGAAACCAACATCGAAAACGGTGGTTAATGTTAAACCACCCGTTTCAACCGTGCCTTCTAATACTACATCGAAAACGAATAACCCATCTGCAAAAGTCATTACTCCGAATGAGAAGTTAGAAGTGACAAAAGCGAATCTAAAGAGTACACAGAAATTGTCTATACCAGCTGTTATTCTCTCACCTAAAAAGTCAGGGAAAATGCCAAGCTTGTAAATGTATTACCGCTTGAAGGTCATGAATTGCCTGAAGTTGAAACAGCAACTTATAAGGCTAATCCAAATCGAATTAATGTTTCGTTGCCCATAGTGCAACCAAAAGCAGGAGATAAAAAATCTATTTCTACTTTACCATTGGAAGAGCGAGAGAAAGAGTTGTTAAGTCCAATGAAGGTAAAATCTACTCCAACCTCTGTTCCTTTAAAGGTTAGTGCACTACAAGTTTATAAAACCAAAGCAAAAGTTACTGGTGGAATTCCATCAAGTGTAGAGCCTGAAAATACTCCTACTAAGAAAATGCCTAAAAAAGCCATTACAATGCCAGATGTAGTAGTGAAGAAATCTGAAATTGTATCAACTCCAAAGGCTAAGTCAGCGGGAGTACCCATGGAAAATCCTGAAACGACAACGATAGTACCAACTGCAACAACTGCTGAACCTATTCATGCAGATGTATTTTTGGATTCAGCATTACAATCATCTTCCCATTTTGGAATTATTGAATTTAAATCTTTCAGTTCAAATGTTCATGGAATTTACAAATTGGATGTTATTGAGCCTGCATTCGACTCGGTTTATTGGGATGCTGATTTGATTATTGTCATCGCCGGACATACCTATGATGAGGGAAGTGGTCAAGCTACTATGAATTTGTCACAAACTCGTGCTGATGCCGTACGTGACATTATTCTGAAAAAGGGAATGCCTGCAGAAAAAATTCAAACAATTGCTTATGGTGAATCAAAGCCCTTAAAAAATAATTCGACAGAAGAAGATAAAAAGCATAACCGTAGAGTTGAAATTCACGTAATAAGAAAGAAAAATCATTAATTCATGATAATATCTGATTCTTTCAAGATAATGTTTTGCATTGGAATAGCAATGTGCACCACTGCTATATTGATCCCTTGTTGGATTAAAGTATGCGCCAAATGGAATTTGTATGAGCAAACAGATGATCGCAAACAACATCGTAGTAATATTCCAACGATGGGTGGAATTTCTATTTTCGCAGGGATATTTCTTAGTTCATTAATTTTTGTACAAAATTCAAGTTCTTACAATTTTAATATTATTTATGGTGCGATGTTCCTGTTATTTTTAACCGGTTTTTTCGACGATTTAATAGAGTTGTCTCCATTGAAAAAGGTAATATTTCAATTTGTTGTTTCGATCTTAGTAATTGCAGCTGGATTTAGAATTGAAAGTGGTTTTGGACTTTTTTTGGTAGGCGATTTGCCTTTAGTTATTTCTTACGGTGCAACGATTTTCTTCATTATTGCAATTACCAATGCATTAAATTTAATAGATGGACTGGATGGGTTAGCTGGAAGTATTACTTTGGTAACAAGTTTAATCTTTGGATTTTTATTTTATCAAGTAGGCGATGTGAGTATGACACTTTTGTCTATGTCTGTGTGTGGTGCGGTATTCGGATTTTTATTTTATAATTTCCATCCCGCAAAAATATTCATGGGGGATACTGGCTCCTTAGTCTTAGGATTTCTATTAGCCATACAAGCCATTGCGCTTATGCAACATTATTCACATGATGTTACTAGCATTCCTGCATTATCTCCCATTGTGATTATTGCTGCATTGTTTGTTCCAGCTTATGATGTCTTACGAGTATCGGTTATAAGAGTGTTAACCGGTTATTCTCCTTTTCATCCTGATCGCAATCATGTTCACCATATGATTCTTGGACAAGGTTTTGGAAAGCGAATGACCACGTTGATTATCACCGGATTTAATTTATTATTCGTAGCAGTTGCATTGTTGTTCCCTCAAATGGACATCAATATATTCCTGATAGTTGCAATGTGCCTAGGTATGTTGACTATGAATTCATTGTGCATGTCTACCTTAGCTAATATTTATGGTCGCTTAGGTGGCAGATTATATCAACAAGCAGCAAAAGCTTAATATTTCCAAACCATTACTTTTGCATTTACGATTTGGATATAATTTCAAGTTGGAAAATTTGATGCAAAAAAAATCTCTCATTATCTTTCTAGTATTGGCTTCGATCCACTGTCATGCACAGCAAAGTGACTCGATCATGATTCGTAAAATTTATGACGAAGCTTTAACCAATAGTAAGTGTTATAATTGGCTTGACTTTTTAAGTAATCGTATAGGAGGTCGATTAAGTGGTTCGTCTCAGGCAGCAGAAGCTGTAAACTATGTGCAGATGGAATTAACAAAGCTTAATGTTGATGATGTTTCTTTGCAAGAAGTGATGGTTCCGCATTGGGTGCGCGGTCCTAAGGAGCAAGCATGGATCATTAGCAATACGCAGAAAACAGCAGTTTCAATTTGTGCGTTGGGTAGCAGCATCGCCACTCCTAAAGAGGGGTTAATTGCAGAAGTGGTGGAAGTATCCAATTGGGAAGAGATGGAAAATTTGGGAAGTGAATTGATCCGCGGCAAGATTGTTTTTATGAATCACCCGATGAAGCCTACTTACGTCAATACATTTGAAGCCTATGGTGAAGCAGCTAAGTTTCGATACAGCACTGCATCCAAAGCCGCTGCCTTAGGAGCTAAAGGTGTAGTGGTTCGTTCAATGACCATGGCAATGGATAATAATCCACATGCAGGTGCTATGGGATATGATGAATTAATTGATAAAATTCCAGCTTGTGCAATAAGTACATTGGGCGCAGAACGTCTGAGTGGTATTCTTAAGAAAGATAAAAAGGCGCAATTTGGTTTTATTATGTCTCCACAAACTTTACCCGATACTTTATCACATAATGTGATTGGTGAAATTGTAGGAACGGAATTTCCAAAGGAAGTAATTTTGATTGGCGGACATTTAGATGCTTGGGATTTGGGCGATGGTGCACATGACGATGGAGCTGGCGTTGTGCAAGCCATGGAAGTGTTGCATATCTTAAAATCTCTAAATGTAAAACCTAAACGCACCATTCGTTTTGTTGCATTTATGAATGAAGAGAACGGCGGAAAGGGAGGCGAGAAATATGCTCAATCAGCAAAGAGCGATAAACGGAAAACAATTGCAGCCATTGAAAGCGATGCGGGTGGATTTTCTCCGCGTGGATTTTCTTTTAAAGGAGATTCCTTGATGATTTTAAAAGCAATGTCGTGGAAAAAAATGTTTGAACCTTATTTATTATTCGATTGGAGAAAAGGCTATGGTGGTGCCGATATTAATCACTTGCACGATCAAGGAACATTACTCATCGGCTTTATGCCCGACTCACAACGCTATTTCGATTTGCATCATGCAGCAACCGATACGTTCGATAAAGTGAATAAACGCGAACTGGAATTAGGCGCTGCAGCGATGGCTTCTTTAGCTTGGTTGCTTTCGGAGTATGGGGTGAAATAGAAATGGAAGGTTTGCTATTCTAATTATGTAAATCGTTTCAACTACAGATGGATTATTTAAAATTCATCTGCAGTGTATAATTTAAACACGAGTGTCGACCTCAAACGTATCTGCATCCAATAATACCGGGAATTTTTTACGGATGTCCTGCAAAGCTTTCCAGTTGAGTTCGATGGTTTGAAGTCCTGCTTTATTCGATTTTAAATTGCTGATGGGTTCGCCTAATGGATTATACAATCCGGAGTCGCCACAGTATTTTATTTTGTTTCCATCTTCCCCAATACGATTCACACCTCCTACATAGCATTGGTTTTCGATGGCTCTTGCAATTAATAATTGCTGCCAAGCATAAGTGCGCACAGCAGGCCAATTGGCCACATAAAGTAAAACATCATAATCGTATTTTGCTTTCGCGCCTTTTCCAATAATTCTGTTTCTACTCCATACAGGGAAACGTAAATCATAACATACCATCGGACAAAATCCCCAGCCTTTATATTCGATCACGATACCTTCCGTACTTCCAGTATATGTTTTTTCTTCCTTTCCCATTCGGAAAAGATGTCTTTTATCGTAGTGATCATAATGTCCATCAGGTTCCATCCAAATAAATCGATTGTAAAATTTCCCCTCTTCTTTGATCATGATGGATCCACAAATAGCTGCTTTTAATCCTTGTGCAGTTTCAAACATCCATTGCATCGCTGGACCTTCCATCTCTTCCGCTAATTTTTTGCATTCATGCTAAATCCCATACTGAACATTTCAGGAAGAACAAGTAGATCGCTCTCTCCCTTTTCCATTTTAGAAAGCTGCTTGTTTAGTAATTTGAAATTATCAATGGGTGATTCCCATTTTATATTCGGTTGCACGAGGGTTATACTGAGATTTTTTGGCATAATATGAATAATTATATGTAAATGACTTTACGAATGTACGAAATGTATAGAAATGCTCTGAAATCTTTTTAAAGATGAGAATTATCTTTTTTGGTCAACTGTCCAAAAGTTTTGGATTCAACACTTGTCCCGTAAAATTTCAGAAGTCAATCGCGAAGTTTCGACGAGATTCCAACACGTGTCTCCCAAAACTGTGGGGTCTGACAGCTATCTATTTCCATCCAGAAACTAAAATCCAACAACTAAAATCTAACCATCAACCAAGGCCTCTAATATCCAATCCCGATAGCTTTCGGGACTAAAGTCTAACATCTAACCACCAACATCTTTTAAAAATTCGAGAGCAAATTTTTAGATACTTAGCAATCGCTCTGCTGCTTTCTCCAATTGTTCATTTTCTTTCGCGAAACAAAAACGCAATAAATGATAGTCATGAGGCACCGAATAAAATACAGATACTGGAATGGAAGCCACTCCGATCTCTTTTGTTAGACGTATGGCATACTCCGTATCTTTTTCTTTGCTGATGGATGAATAGTCGAGCAATTGAAAGTAGGATCCTAAACATGGTAAGATTTTAAATTTACTGCCCTTCATTAATTTCTGAAAATAATCTCTTTTTTCCTGATAAAATTCGCTCAGTCCCATGTAATTTTCTTTATTCAACATGTAGGCGGTAAGTGCATGTTGTAGTGCCGTGTTCACAGAGAAAACAGTGAACTGATGTACTTTTCTAAATTCTTTCATGAGATGAGCCGGACCTAAACAATAGCCTACCTTCCATCCTGTAGCATGAAAAGTTTTCCCAAAAGAATAAACGATCATACTTCGCGATGCTAATTTTGGATAACGTGCAACACTTTGATGTTCGTATCCGTCGAAGATAATATGCTCATAAACTTCATCACTTAAAATAATGATATCGGTCCCGTCTGTAATTTTTTCAAGTTGTAGCATATCCTTCGCCGTTAGTATGGTCCCGGTGGGATTTTGCGGCGTATTAATAATAATCATCCTCGTTTTTTGAGTGATGAGTTTTTTAATTTCTTCCCAAGGAATGAAATAATTCGGTGGCTGAAGAGGAATGTGTACCGGAATTCCTCCTGCAAGTAAGATCGCTGGAACATAACTATCGTAAGAAGGTTCCAAAACAATCACCTCATCGCCTTCATGTATCAAGGCACTTATTGCAGTATACAGTGCTTGGGTTCCACCCGCCGTAATCGTGATTTCGGTTTCAGGATCGTAAATGCACGAATATAAATCTTCCATCTTTTCAGCAATGCATTCACGTAAAGTGAAAATGCCAGGCATCGGTGCATATTGATTGTGCCCAGCTTTTAGTGCATCATGATACAATGAAATGAGTTTTTCTGAAACAGGAAATCCAGGAAAACCCTGACTTAAATTAATAGCTCCCACCTCGTTGGCAAGCCCCGACATGATACTAAAGATAGTCGTCCCCGCTTTTGGAAGTTTACTACGTATGTTTCCTTTGAATTCCGGCATATAGTCACGAATTTACATATTCTAGAAGTTGGTATAAATCTTATCTTTGGATGAAATTGATCTTCACTAGATAAAGTTATGATGAACCCTGCTGATGCTTTCCGTTTGGCTTGGGAATCGCTCTTTTTCGAATGCCCCAACGTTTCTTCAGTAACTCCATTGATCGGAGGAAGTATTAATCCTATTTTTAAAGTGGAATGCAGCGAAGGTCAATTTGTGATGAAGTTGAATTCATCTTCTAAGTATCCTAAAATGTTTTTGGTAGAAGCAAAAGGACTAGAGATTTTGTCTGAAACAAAAACAATTTCTTGCGCTGATGTCATTGGAGTTTGTGAGTTGGAAACGCATCAAGTTTTAATTCTTAATTATATTCCATCAACAAAAAGGAATACTAATTTCTTTGAAAATTTTGGAGTTCGTTTGGCGCATCTTCATCAACATACAGCTTCATATTTCGGACTTGATCATAATAATTATATGGGTCGAATCCCTCAGAACAATAACAAAGAACTTACAGCAACCGATTTTTTTATTAATCAACGTTTGCTTCCTCAATTGGATTTAGCCATGGCTCATAAAACGATCACCAAGGAATTAAGAATTAAATTCGACGCTCTTTTTTTGAAAATGGAATCACTTTTACCAAATGAACCTTCGTCATTAATTCACGGTGATTTATGGAATGGAAATTTTATCGTTGGAGAAGACGGCAATGTTGTTTTAATAGATCCTGCCGTTTCCTATTTTTCACGTGAAGCTGATATAGCCATGACAAAACTTTTTGGGGGATTTGACGAGTCATTTTATGCATCATATCAAGAAGTATTTCCACTTCAACCCCAATGGGAAAATAGAATTCCATTGTGGAATTTGTATCCACTCTTGGTTCATGTTAATTTATTTGGTGGTTCGTATCTGAATTATTTGAAAGCAAATCTTAGGTTTTTCGACGATTAGTTAAATGGAGACCTTATGTAAAATGGATGAGATGTTTGAAAAGTTTTCACCTTCATTAAAGTAAGCGATCGAACCAAAGGTAGCCATTATAAAAATTATTAGTATTTTTATTAGCACCTCTACACTGAATCAATAAGGGTTTGTTCCTCTTTTTAACAAATTCACAAACCTAAATTTTTCAGCAGTTGATTTTGAAGTAAGTATGACTGTTTTGGTAATGTCTCATCCAGTTATGAAGCTAAGAACTAAATAAAAGGCTTTTTATGAACTTTTATCCATTGAAAAAAATGCATTATTAGAAGTAGGCAAGGAAGTGGAACGAGTTTTGATAAGGTAACGAATAGGATGACATAAAACCATTTTTCTTTTTTAGCTTTTAATTTGAAAATGTCAAATTCCTTAATTTCAATAGCTAATATCAGAAATAAAATAGAGGAAAAACACAATTAAGATGAATTGGAAAAATATCCGTTCTCAGTTAATATTACTATTGTTTTGTAATGTTAGTTTAAAATTGATTGATTCCTCTTTTTTTATTCTCGTATGCAACCTTTTTTGTGATTTTCTTACATTGATAAGATACTACTTTCCTCAATAAATGGAAATAATATTTCAAGTTGTTATAATATTAATTATCAATAATGTAATTTGTAGATCAGTGAGTTATATTGCTAGAATGAATTATTATTTAAACAAGTGAAGGTTTATTTAATGTAGATATAGAGCTAAAAATGAAAACAATTTTAAATTTTCTTGCATTTGTTTATGTTCTATCAACAGAATCTAAACGAAAAGCCGTTATATAATGTTCAATAGGTTGGTAAACAGATAATGTTTCCGAAAATTAATCTATAACAGTCAATTCAAATTATTAAAACAACAACAAATAGAGTACTGTACTTAAAGAATATTATTTGCAGGCTTATTGTTGACTAATTATTATGAATCAAATCCATCTAAAAACATCAATTAAAATTGTTTTGGCATTAATTTTTAGTAGTACTAGTTTTGTCAATGCCGCAATTTACTATTCAAGAGCAAGTGGCAATTGGAATAGTACAGCTACATGGTCAACTACTGCATATGGCGGTGCAGCAGCAGCAACAACACCTGGTACAGGTGCAGGGGATGTTGTACTCATAAGTGGTTACACCATTACTGTAACAGCAAGTCCGGTAAATGCCATTGGATCAATTGTGGTTACTCAATCCAATAATACCGGTAATGATACGAAGCTGTTGTTAAATACATCTGGAATCACTTTAAGGTGCAATACCTTTACTGTAAATGATAATAATCTGGGAGATGATATTGATATTGAAGTAGCTCAAGGAACTTTACAAGTAAATGGGAACGCGGTTTTTGTTCGAACCACCTCTAATAACCAAAATGAAAATCTGAGATTATACATAAGAAATACCGGACGAATGAATGTTACTGGTAATTTAAGTTATAGCCTTAATAGAGCCCAGAATAATCAGAGTGCGGGCAATGAGATTCAAATTGAAGATGCAGGTCGTCTTGATGTTACAGGAAATTTTACAGTAACGGTCGGAAACACGAATGGAAATAGTAGTCGATTTGATTTGGTAATGAATAATTCAGCGATACTAAACGTTGGTGGAAATGCAAGTTTTACAGTTAGCAATTCGGATGATGGAGATGATCTTCACATCGATATAAACGGTGGTGCTTTTAGTGTAACCGGAACTTTAACTGGTCCCAACACTCACCGGCGGTGGTTGTCCCAAAATTTTCCCCCCGGAAAAAAAAAAAAAGGGGTGGGAAAAAAAAAAATTTCCCCCCCCCTATTTTTTTTCTCTTACCTTTCCCGGTTTTCCCCACCCCCCGGTAGTTGTATATTTTTTTAAAAAAAAACCCAAAATCAAAATAATAGAAAAAAATTATTCCTCCCCCCCCGGGGGTGCCCCCAAACTAATTTCCTCCCCCCCCCCGGGAAAAAAAATTCTTCCCCTTCCCCTAAAAAAATTTTCCCCAAGGGGGGGGGGGGGGGGCCGGGGCCCCCCCCCCCCCCCCCCACAAAACCCCCCCCCCCCCCCCTCCCCCCGCCCCGGGCGCCCGGGTCCTCCCACGCGGCGGGGGCGGGGGGAAAGGAAAAAGGGGGGAAAAAAAAACAAGGGAGCCGCGGGGGGGGGGGGGGGGGACCCCCAGAAAACGGCGGGGGGGGGGGGGGTGTTTCTTTTTTAGAAATAGGGGGAGGAAACCCGCCGCCGGCGGGTAATTTTCCCGCCGGCGGGGGCGGGGGGGGGGCCCCCCCCGGGGTGGGAAAAAAAAAAAAGGAATTTAGAAAAATGGGGGGGGGGGGCCCCCCGGGGGGGGGGCGGGAGTCCCCCGGTTCTTCCCCGGGGCCGCCCGCGGGGGGCCGCCTTCTCCGCCCCCCCCGGCGGCCCCGCAGGTGGGGGGGCCGAATTTTAGGGTTTGCCCCCCCCGCCGGGGGGCGGGGTGTTTTTTTTTAAAAGGGGGGGGGGCCGCTCCCCCCCCGGGGGCGGCCGGGGCGGGGGGGGGGCCGGGGGTTTAATTTCCCCCGTGTTTCCCCCCCCGGGGGCTGCCCCCCCGGGCGGGAATATATTCCGCCCCCCGGCGGGGCGGCGGCGCGGGGCCGGGGGGGGGGCGGGGGGGGGGGGGGGGGGGGGAAGGGATGGGGCCCCCCCCCGGGGACCATAACCCCCCCGCGAAGGGTATCCCCCGGGTCCCCCTAAAAGGGGCCCTTTAAGGGGCCCCCGCCCGGCGGGGCCCGGCGGGCCCGCGGGGCCAGGGGGGGGGGGGGGGGGGGGCCGGCCCGGGGGCCCAAAGGGGGGAGGGGGGAAGCGCGCTTGCGGGGCGGGGGGGGGGGGGGGGGAGGGGGGGGCGGGGGGGCAAGGGGGGGGGGGGGGGGGAGAGGGGGGGGGGGGGGCCCCCACCCCGCGGGGGGGGGGGGGGGCGGGCGGGGGGGGGCGGCGGGCCCGGGCCGCGCCAGCCCGGGGGGGGCGGTGGAGCGGAGGGGGGGGAGGGGGGGGGGGGGGGGGGGGGGGGGGGAAAACCCCCCGAAACCGGGGGGGGGGGGGCGGGGGGGGGGGGGGGGGGGGGGGGGGGGGGCGGGGGGGGGGGGGGGGGGGGGGGGGGGGGGGGGGGGGGGGGGGGGGGGGGGGGGGGGGGGGGGGGGGGGGGGGAGGAGGGGGGGGGAAGGGGGGGGGGGGGGGGGGGGAGGGGGGGGGGGGAGGGGGGAGGGGGGGGGGGGGGGAGGGGGGGGGGGGGGGGGGGGGGGGGGGGGGGGGGGGGGGGGGCGCCCCTTACTATTGGATGCAGTCGTTTTAAATTCGAATGTCAAATTAGATTGGACAACATTATCAGAAAAACAACGATTTTTTGAAATCGAAAGAACCTCCGATGGAATTAATTTCAGTAATATAGGAAAAGTAAAAGGTGCTGGTAATAGCAATAGTTCGCTCAATTATTTTTGGATAGATGAAAAGCCATTGACGAAAATTTCCTACTATAGACTTAAACAAACTGATTTTGATGGTAGCTATAAGTATAGTGAATTAAAAAAAGTGAGTTTTGAATCAGAAAACGAGGTAAAGAATGATATCATCGTGTATCCAAATCCATTTAGTGGTTATTCATTGTCTATCGCACTTTCAAACCAAGAAAACTTTATAATTGATTCTGAAGATGTATCAATTGCAATCTATGATGAATTAGGTCGCGTTATTCTTGAAAAAAGAACTACATTGCTATCAAGCGATGATTTAATTGATGTTTCTTTTAGTGATAAACTAAATGCTGGAACATATATATTAAAGACTAGAATTGGAACTCGCGAATTCAATAAGTTGATTGTAGTCAATTAAGCTAGATAATCTAGAATTACTTAGGAACTTTGTTGTATAAAAGTTCCCTGAAATATATATTGCAAGCCACTTCTTTATTTCAAAAATTAGGTGGTGAACTTTCTGTTGAAGAATCAGAGAAACCTGCTTTTCAGTTCGCTTCATTGTGTTTAAAAATACGGTTGAAAGTGTTTTATTTTAAAGGGAGGATTTTATCCTTGATCTTTTTGTGATGAACTTAACTAAGTAAAACTCTTCGGAAAAAGGGAAATACAAAATTTAATAACCCGTCAATTCAAGTTTTTAGAGGTCTCTTTAAGCGAAATTTATCAAATCAAAATGAGTTTAATTTCTGTTAAGTGACTGATAAACAGTATTTAGCAATTCACTGATTTTATTTAATTGTTAACATGAAACTTTCTTTTTTTTCGATCAGTATACATGTCAAAAACCACCTAAAACATGAAAACCATTAAATTATTAAAATTAAGTCTAGCCATTGGATTACTGGTTAGCTTGTCTCCTTCAATTTCTATGGCTCAAGAATCAACGAAAGCAAATGAGCCGACTCAAGTTGAAAATACTTCAAAAACAGTTGATATCTCCAAAGACTTCACCGGTCTTTCTGTCTCGCCATCTACGTTGCATTTTAATTTGTCGCCAGGGAAAAGTAAGTCCATGGAAGTAAAAATTAAAAACGACACCAAGAAAAAATATATTTTTCAAGCTAATTTTTCAGATTTTGTGATGGGTGTAAATGGAAAGCCAATTGGACAAGCGAACGGAAGTCAAAAATTTGGATTGTCATCATGGGCTTCAATGACTCCAAGTTATTTTGAATTGGAACCAGGCACCACTCAAAAAGTTGTAGTGACCGTGAATGTTCCTGACGGGGCAGAATCTAACCATGCGGCTTGGACAGTATTAATGCTTGATGAAGTAAATAAGCGAGCTCCACTTAATGTAAATGGAACGGCCAATACAGTGGCATTGGGTATTACACCATCGGTTGGATTTGGAGTTTACATTTATCAAAATCCAACGGACCACCAGCTAGAGAAAATTGAAATTGAAAATTTTGTCTTTAATGATTCGACACAACATCGCCAATTAAAACTAAGTGCATCTAATTTGGGAGAAGGTATTGGTTTTTGCACTTCCTATGTGGAAATTACGAATCTCGAATCGGGCGAACAATACAAGTTAAAGGCGCAGAAATTTACCATTTTGCCAGGATTCGGTCGTGTATTTTATTATGATTTATCGAATGAAATGAAGCCGGGAAAATATTCTGCTGTTGGAGTCATTGATACGAATAATCCGGACCAAGTAACCGCTGCAGAAATCGAATTTAATATAAATTAAATTATTAATAATTCCAAACTAATCAAACAAAAAAAGTAAAACAATGAAAAAATTAACTTTTAAAGCAGTAATGGTAGCAGGTATGCTAGGCATTGCCGGCACTTCCTTCGGACAACTGCAGGATGAAAAAAATGTAACCTTAACGATGGATCTACAACCGATCCTTCAGTTAGAAATGAGTACGCCTGATCAGGTAGATTTCGTTTTTGACAAGTTAGGTGATTATTATGGTGGTATCACTAAGTATGGTGCAACCATTTTAAAGGTAAATTCTACTGTAGCGTGGGATTTATATGCGGTTGGGACATCGAATGATGGAACCTACTGGGATGAGCAAATGGAGTATGGTACGGGTACAGATCCGAATGCCATTGACCAGTTGCCATTGCAATTACTCGAACTTCACCAAAGTGAGGCAAATGTAAATGCTGGTTCTGCTATTGGGTTCCGTAGTGATTACAGTTCTGCATTAGCAGCTGCACCTTATGTTCCTGGAGAGAATAACGTTTATGCTTCTGCAACACCTTACGTATTGCCTGGTGTAACTGAAAAGTACATTCAAGGTCATAGTGGAACTTCTGATTTTGCTCCAGGTGGATCATACCTTACTCAAGGTAGTGCTACTAACTCAATTTTCTATTATGTGATCGATTACCGAATCGTTCCAGGTTTACCTGCTATCTTCCCAACAGCTGCTGATAATGCAACGCCTCCAAATGCGCTTGATATAGAATCAGCGAATGGAGCGGGATCTTATGCGCAACCAGGTGTATACACCATGAATGTGAAGTATGTATTGATCGAGAATCAATAATCCGCTTAAAGGGGGGAGATTACTTAACCACAATCTCCCCTTTATTACCAACCAAAACCAACATGAAAACCAAACCATTATTTTTGCTTGCCAAAGCAATTTACATCTTCGTCGCTGTGCTTATAGCCAGTAATGAAGTGTTTGGTCAATGTGGTGCGCCATCAACAGCCAATTGTCAAGGCGTTCCAGTGAGTGAGTTGATGCAATCCAGTGCTGGAAATGTTGATTTCGTTTTTGATGATTTTTCGAGATATCGTTCAGGAATAACTTTTAGCGGCGTCACTACTCTTCGTTTGAAAGTAGTTCCTAATAATGCATCATGCAAGTGGGCTTTGAGGGTATACATAGAAAACAATCCTAGTGGAGGAACACCGCTGGATGAATGGGAAACCATTAATACATATGGCGCAGGATCTAATCCTCCAACCCTCGATTTGCTCGGGTTTAAAGTATATAATGGTTGTGGCACCCCAATAAATAATAACATCTATCAAAATTTTGCAGCTGTAAATGGTTCTTTCATCGACATAATCAATGATGTTGCCCTTACTTCTGCTGGCGGATGTACGACAAATGTAAATAGTGCCGGCACCTATTTAACCAACCCTTCGGAATTTACTTTTATGATCGATTATCGTATTGTACCTGGGTTAAATTTTTCTTCTGGTGTTTATCAAGTGAATCTTCATTTTTGTCTAGTAGAACAACCGTGATGATGGTATTGAATAACATATCGAATCCGGTTTTAAAGTGCCTTAAATTTTTGGGCGCAATTTTACTGTTGACAGTTATTTTGTCAACGTCAGGTTACGCACAAACAAATCTTGTTTCATCGGAAATTGATTCTGTAAAATCTAAATCTCCAACAGCATCGATAAATCTTTTTTCGGATGTGGTTGCAGCGTTTCGAACAGAAAGTTTAGAGCTCAATTCAAAGGAACGTTTTATATCCAATGCATTAATCGTTGTAAATAATAAAGATGAAAAATTTCTTTTACCCTTGAGATCGTAGTACCTGCTTCATGGAAGAGTATTGGTCTGGAAGGAAAATATTTTGAATTGGAAGCACACGATTCGTTGGCTATTCCAGTTCGATTAGTGCCGGGAGTGAATAATAAACAAGGAAATTCTGTAAACATTCAAGCCTTGCTAATAAGCGAGGACCAGGAACTTTTAAGTGAGGGACTTTAGTTAGCGATCAAGGTAACAAAATTTATTTTCCTGTATCCGATTCCGTTATCCCGTTTTCTATCAAAGTTAATAATGAAGGAAATGAAAAAGTAGATCTGCTTTTGTCAAAAAAACAATTGGGTACAAAGATCGATATCCAAGAAGAACAACCAAGTATTGGGCAGAAAAATTATCAAGAACTCCAGTTGGATCCAATGGAAGATACTTCGCTTCAATATACAGCCACATTGCGAAATACATTCAATGATGATCGTCGAATAGATATCGAAAATTATTCGCCAACAGCAGCATCCGAAGAAGTGCGAAATACAGTTTTCTTCCAATCGCAGCTATCTAATAACCTAGAAGGGAACTTGTATTCTGGTTATCGTCGTATGGATTTTGTAAGTCTCTCAGATGTGAAAACAGTGAATGCTTATGGGTCAGATGTTATTCCTTTAACGGTGGATGCGAATGTCTATAATATTCTCGGGATTCAACCTGTCATGCGTATGGATTTGCGCGGTACAACTAAATTTTCAAATGAAGCGATGCTTAGTTATCAAACTTTATTTAATTTAACATCCTATCGATACAACAACCAACTTACAAATGATGTTTTTTATCGAGCAGCATATGTTCATAGAAAGGGAGATATTCAGGTTGGAAATATTTCTGGTGGATTAAGTCTTTTGCCAATTAGTGGTCGCGGAGTGAGTGCTTCCTATTTTATTAGACCATCATTACGTGTGGGTGGTTATTATGTAAATAATAGTTATAGAGAGCAGTCTGGGAATGCCAATGCTTATGGTGGATTCCTTCGTTACCAATTGAAGAATATTGGTACAACTACAATACAAGCTGGACAAAGTAAGTTTGCTGATAATAATCGCACGGGTACATTTGCAAACATGAGTAATTCCATACGTATTGTTCGTGGCCATCAAATTAATTTCGGTTTTGCAGTTAGCAGAAATCAATATGAAGGTATTGCAGGAACCAAAACAGGATTTAGCTATTTTGGTGGTTATTCGGGTAGTTTTCTAAAAAATCGACTGCATTCAAACTTACGTGGTTCTGTGTTTAGTAATGAATATAGTGCAAGTCGATTGCCGAGCTCAAATTATTTTCATCGCAGTACATTCGTAGCGAATAAAAAGGTGACCTATATACTTCAAAATACATTAAATACTTATAAGCAATACACTCTTTATAATCAAAGCGGTATTACAGTTGAGAATCGCGTTAATTATAACCAATTGTTTTTTAATTTAAATGCGAGAGGCTCGCGTGTCATGCCGGGTATATTTTATAATATTACTAAGTTGAATAACTTGAATCTTGTGTATCGAGGAGTTAGTTTTGATTATAGTAAAGCTTCTATAAATGGTCGTACTCGCTTCGGAACATCATTTACGGGGGGGTATAATACTTTACCAGATTATAAAGAAATTCCGGCTTATTTTACTATGCAGTTTTCAGCCGTTGCACAGTATAAAACGATTTCATTTAATGGTCGTTATTTTTATGGACCTCAATTTATAAATAGTCCGGAGGCTGTTCGAAATACATTTAAGTATCCTCAATCATTATTTCTATCACTAGGGAAGCAATGGCAACCTAGAAATCGAAGTTTTGTATTTCAATCAAATGCTTCCTACACTTACATGAATCAGTATAATCGGCATACATTGGGAATATTTCCAGAAGGATACTATTATACCCGCAATAGATGGCGATTCAAATTGTCAGCAGGATATTCCTTTAATAGTAGTCGAGTAGAAAATGCGTATCAGAATACTCCCATCTTCAACGACGAGCAAGTGGATCGAGTTGTGACTCATAATTTTTTCCTTAATGCGGGTATAAGAAAGGATTTGGGTATTCCAATTCCAGCTAGGTATTCTAAGAAGCATTTTGCTAATGTAACTTTCACAGCATTTTTAGATGTAAATGGAAATAGGATCAAGGATAAGAATGAATTACCCATAAGTAATGTAGTGGTACGCATTGGAAACGACGAAGTAATCACCAATGAGAATGGTACTGCTGAAATTAAAAATTTGAGTGGTGGAAAATATTCTATGAAAGCGATGTCATTGATTGACCTTAAAGGTTGGTATCCGCTGCTCGAAGATTCTTTGCTTGTCGATATTCAGAGTGAAGTGAACCTCCCTTTCGTAAAAGGTATCAAATTGAATGGGAGTGTGGTTTTACAGAAAGCGAGATATAGCAATGTGGAAGAAAAGCCCGATTTGTCGCGTATACTCGTTACAGCGGTAGATTCTACAGGTAGAACCTTTCACGGGATTACCGATGGCGAAGGTCAATACATGCTTTATTTACCACCTGGCGAGTACATGCTCACCCTTGACGAGACATTAATCGGGGGCGGTTTTGCTGTATTGAAAAACAATGCTGAGTTAACCTTAAAAGGAGTAGAAAACTTTAATTATAATTTCTACATCATAGAGAAAAAACGAAAAGTGAATATTAAGAAATTTTAGTAAAAAGATAGGTTTCACCTATTTAAATTTAGTTTTACCATGTCTTTTTTGCGAGCTGATTTTAAGGTTGGAAAGAATATTCCTTTTCACACAAATTATTTATGTATCTACTGAAAACCCATAAAATTTTATTATTCAAGTATTTAGTGATTTCAAATCAAGCAAATTAGCTAATTTAATAGCCGCTAAATAGTTGTACCAACAACAATTGTATTTGTATCTTTGCAAGATGGGAAGAATAGAAGATGAAATTTTACAATCTAAATTTGAAGACGAGCATCAGAAAGTTGTTATTAATGTTCTTTTTACGGCCAGCTGGCTTGATGTAAAGAATATCCAACGTTTGAAGCCTTTCGGAATTTCACCCCAACAGTTTAATGTGCTAAGAATATTACGTGGCTCTTTTCCAAATGCTCTTCGACTAGGTGATATTTCTGACCGAATGATTGATAAAAATTCGAACGCAACTCGTTTGGTCGAAAAGTTGCGTCAAAAAATTTGGTGAAACGCGAAGTCTGTGGACACAGTCGCCGACAAGTTGATATCTGGATTACACAAGAAGGATTAGCGATCCTCGAACGTATTGATGTAAGTATGAAAGTTTGGAAGAATGAATTTAAAGATATTTCAGAAGCGGAATTAAAGCAACTCAATTTGCTTTTGGATAAGTTGAGAGGTTAAGGATGCGTCGCAAATTGTTTCAACTCGTCTTTCTTAAACGTAATTTCAGATAGAAGGATGTACCCACATTTGGTTGCGTTTCAAACCAAACTTGTCCACCCATCCCCACTACCATTTCTTTTACCATGGCTAAGCCAAGTCCAGCTCCACTCGACTTTGTAGTGAAGTTAGGTACAAATATTTTGTTCAATCTGTCTTTGGGTATACCCATACCGTTATCTTGTACACAGATGATTACCGCATCTGACTCTTGTTGCAATGAAATAATTATTTTTCCTTCTCTATCGTATGGAATAGACTGAATCGCATTTTTTATCAGGTTTCCAAAAATTCGAATGAGTTGATCTTTATCAGCAATCACTTCTAAAGATTCTGATGAATTCTCAAAAACAATTTTAGCGTGTTCATCTTCATTGTACAAATCGCAACTGTGATTGATCACACTGATTAATTCCACGGTTGTATATTCAGGCTTTGGCAATTTTGCAAAATGACTAAATTCAGTTGCAATGTTTGATAGGGTATCAATCTGTTCGATCATCGTGATACTTATCTTTCTTACCAATTCATCTTTGTTAGGATGGTTGTCATCAATAGCGCGCATCAAATGTTGAACACCTAATTTCATGGGAGTAAGTGGATTCTTAATTTCATGCGCTACTTGTTTCGCCATTTCCCTCCACGCACTTTCTCTTTCTGATTTTGCAAGAAGCTGAGCACTTTTTTGAATTTGCTCCAGCATTCGATTATATTCATCAATCAATGCACCAATTTCATCTTTCGTTTTCCAAATGATGGGTTCACTCACCGTTCCTAATTTAGTACGACTTAAGCTCTCTTGAATAATTCGTAAAGGCTGTGTAATTCGATTGGAAATGAAGAACGCAATTAAAATGGATAGACTAAATAGGAGTACGTATAAATTAATTAACGCAACTAAGAATCCAGATATATCTCGCTTTAATTCTGTATCTCGATCAAAATAAGGAATGCTAATGAATCCAATTTGTTTGTTGTTGATGTTACTCACTTGTTCATAAGCAGCAGTATATTTTAAATTACTTATGTTTTCACTCTGTATAAATAGCGCTTTTTGATTCGTAGTTAAACTAATTAAAGCCGTACGATTCATTAAAGGAGCCATAATATTCTGATCGTATATGCTTCGTTGCGACGAATAATACAATCGACCATCATTGCTGTAAAAATTGAAATCTGTTTTTAATGTATTCGCCAATCGTGTGAAAAGATATTGCAAATCATCACTAAGCATGTTTCCCATTAATTCTCGATTGCCAATTTCACTTTCTACTAAGACACGTAGGTTATGAAGTTTTTCACGTATGCGTTTTGTTTGCGCTTCTTCATAGTTTTTTACAATGTAAGTTACCGTGGCTGCTCCAATTAATAAAAGAGTTCCAGCAACAATCATCGTAATGGTTAATTGAATTCGACTGTTGAAGTTGAATTGTAAATCAAATCCTTGTCGAAGAAAACGGATGGCAATACTAAGAACTAAAAAACTAAAACTGAAGAAAGTGAAAAGATATGAGAACAAAGTTACCCAAACCCATAATCCTTGAAGTGGCGAACTAATGATAATTAAATTTTTACCATATTTATAAAACAAATGTTGCTTTCCATCAAAGGAAACAAAGCGCATTCCTTCTAAATTTCTGAAGTATTGTACGTAGGGAGCGTCGGTGAGATAATAATTGTATTCACCAGACTGACTTACTAGTTTCCCGTTCTGATAACGAGCATATGCATATTTGTTGATGTCACGCGAATTCCCTACTTTATTGCTAAGTAATAATTCAGGAAGTCCAATTTCTTCTTGAGTAGATCGTGCATTCAATTCTACAATTAAGGTACCTACTGGTGAATCATTTCCTCCTGGCTGAATGATTCCGACGTATTGCGCTCTTCCGTTTTCATCGCGGAAATAGGCAAAATGAGGACTTGCAGTGGGTCGACCTTCTGTTAAATTAATACGTTTTATTTTGTCGATGTTCCACGATGGATCACCAGCACGATTCAAAGGTAAATCTTGTGCATTAAAGAATTTGAAACTCGCTTCGTATCGTCCTAAGTAACCATTAAAATATTGTTTTGTAAGGTGTCGACTCAAATTTTCAAAAATTTCTGGTGAATTAATAATCACTTGTGGAGGTAAAGTGAGCATTCGAATTAATTCACGATCATTTCGAATTCTTGTTTCAATTTGTTGAAGCAAAAATTCAGCAACAATATCTTGCTCATTCTCCAATTTAGCAGCTAGGAGTTGTCGTTTTTCTTTTTCTCTTGTTTCATTGAATGAATAAATAATCTGAGCAGTGTAAACCGAAAACACCAATATGACTAATACTGTTCTCGAAAACGAGAATAATCGCATCTCCGTACTTCGAATGTATCCAATAAAAATAATCAAGATGTTGGCTAAAAGAAAAGCACTTACACCATAATCGGTGAATAAATTATTGTTTCTTAATAATAATAATGAAATTAAAAATAATCCTTGTGAAACCAAAAACAGAATAGCAACAGAGGAAAGTGATAGCTTAGTTTTTCGAATGATTAATACACTCCCATCGCATAGTATGTAGAATGTACTCAATAAGATTCCAATCACGATCATTCCCACGGCGGTGAAAACAGTTAGTTGGAAAATATTGTTAATGTCAAATGAAATTTGAGAGTTGATGATTAATCCACTCAGCAAATAATTGATTAAGACCGAAAAAATAAATGTAAAGTAAAAAATCAAAACAATGAGCATTTTACTTTTAAAGTTAGATTCCACTTTCCTGCTTTGAATAAGCCAGGTGTAAGCAAATATGAAAATATAAGCGAGGGTGACCACCGTTAACAAGAGATCCCCAAGCGAGTTAAATAGAAATCCACTTGCATAATATTTCGAACTGAAAAGTTCACTTTCAAAAATTTCTTTAGGCCATTGTGTCCATGACATCATGATCCTAAGCCCCACAATAAACAACAACAGAATGACGCCCGGCACTGATCTTTTATTGCCAAGTCTGCGCAAGGCATCAAAGGCAAGTAGACTTAGGAAAAGTATGCATAATCCATACAACATCGAAATGTAAAAGGGGCAATCATTATTTTCACTGTTATCTGTAAAGATAAGTTTGAACAATTCTTTTTGATTGGGTCCCTTAAAACTAAATCCTTCAGTAGACGAGTTTAAACTTATAGTCACATCCTTATATAAGGAAAGTGCAGGATGAAAAACATTATCAAGATATTTATTTTGCAGTGAATATTGATGCTTTATCAACAAAAGCGCAATTAATTTTCGGTTAGCTACTGTTTTACTTTTGAAATAGTAATATCCATTTCCTAAAAGATAAACTCGATCATCTTCATAATTGATAATATTAAAAGTATCTGGCAATGCTTTGTTGTCTGACCAATATTTTAGTCTCCCACCTTCAAAAACCAAAACGCAAGTGTTTTCGGTAAGTTTAAGATGTTGCAAAGCATTGGAAAAGGATCTTTCATTAAACCGGATGCCTTCGAGTTTTGGCGCAAGGGCATTTAAATTCATTTCAAGACCTTTTGCAAGGGTAGAAAAACGAGATTCAGCCATGCTGACCAATTCTTTATGCTGAACTGCTCGATATTCCTGCCACCACTGAATAGACAGTCCAGAGACCAAGCTCAGAAGAGCTAAAAGGCTAATTACGAGGACTCGACGAGCATATGACATCTTTAACGAAAGTAGGTGTTGATCACGATCTTTTTCTAAATTAGGTGATATTTTATTAACGATAGCTTGTTTGATTATTAATTCACTTGCTTGTTTTAACTTTGTTTCATGACAAAAGTGGTAATTAATGGTTCCACCGAATTAAAGGTAGAACAAAATGGTACGGATTTACTAGTCAACGGAACTAAAAAAGTTTTTGATTTAAAGAGGTTGCATCCTGGATCCTACCATCTTTTAAGTAATGGAGTTTCCTATAATGTGGAAGTGATTAGCTCCAATCTTAAAGAGAAAAAACATGTTATTCGTCTAAATGGAAAAGTGCTCCACATTCAAATGCGTGATCGTTACGATGATTTGTTAAAAGAATTAGGGATGGATGCTTCTTCCAGTCTGCGAGTAGGTGATTTAAAAGCACCCATGCCTGGCTTGGTCGTGAATATACCTGTGAAAGAAGGGGATCTTGTTAAAAAAGGTGATACCTTAGTGATTCTGGAAGCGATGAAAATGGAGAATGCATTAAAAGCAACCGTAGATGCAACCGTTAAAAAGGTGGCCGTTACCAAGGGCAAAGTAGTAGATAAAAATGAAGTGCTTATTTATTTAAGTGAACAATAATTTAAAAATTGAAAATATGGAAAATTCATTTTCGCGACGCGAATTCATCAAAGTAAGCGCTCTGACTACAGCAGGTGTAGTGGCTGCAAACACAGGAATATTTGCTACTCCCCATGGAGATCCAAATTTCAAATTACCTCCAATACTTTATGATTTTAAAGCCCTAGAACCACATATTGATGCCATGACGATGGAGATTCATTATTCAAAGCATCATCAAGGGTATGTCGATAATTTAAATAAACTCTGCTCCGACATGCATATTCATGATCCGAATTTGGAGAATATTTTAAAGATGGTATCAAAGTTTCCACAAGGAGTTCGCAATAATGCAGGCGGTCATTGGAACCATTCTATGTTTTGGACGATCATGAAGCCTAACGGTGGTGGTGTACCGAAAGGTAAATTATTGGAAGCGATCAATGCTTCATTTGAGAGTTTTGAAAAGTTTAAAGAGCTGTTTGCCAATGAAGCGAAAAATCGCTTTGGTAGTGGATGGGCTTGGTTGATTAAAAATAGCGAAGGAAAGTTGCAAATTTGTTCAACTCCAAATCAAGATAATCCCATCATGGATCTTGCAGAGGTGAAAGGTAACCCTATACTTTGTTTGGATGTTTGGGAACATGCCTATTATTTGAAGTATCAAAACAAACGCGTTGATTATATAACAAATTGGTGGAATGTAGTGAATTGGGATATGGTAGCAGGAAGATTTTCGATTTAGTTAAAATCGAGTAATGCTACATCTTAACAACTGCCTTCCAGATCAGTGCAAATAGTTGAAGTTTAATTTCACCAATTTGCAAAATTTATTGTTGGGTTTCCCGTTGCTATAATTACCTCCAAAGTTTATTTATTTTAGTTTATGCGAATAAAAACACCAGTCGTTATATTAGTAATTGTTGCTATGCTTTTTGTATTAAAATACTTTTTGTTTCCTTCTGCTACAAATAGTGGGAGTGGAGGAGCAGCAAAAGGGGCTCCCGTGTTGGTTGATGTTGCGGTGATTCAACCTCAGACATTTAATGAAGTCATACAAAGTACAGGAACAATATTAGCTAACGAAGAAGTGAATCTAGTGGCCGAAGTTTCAGGAAGAATCACTTCGTTGAATTTGAAAGAGGGAAGTAATGTCAAAAAGGGAACTTTGCTTGTTAAAATTAATGATGCTGAATTAAGAGCTCACCAACAAAAGCTGAATGCTTCAATAAAATTAGCAGAACAGAAATTAGATAGAAACAAAAAGCTTCTCAACATTCAAGGAATCAGTCGTGAAGAATTTGATGTGTTGGAAACAGGAGTGGAAGAGTTAAAAGCAGAAAGAAATGTAATTTCTGCACAGATTGATAAAACTGAAATTTATGCTCCTTTCGATGGTGTGTTAGGATTAAGAAAAGTGAGTGAAGGCGCGTTTGTGAATAGTCAACAAGAAATTATTTCGATTCAAAAACTGAATCCCTTAAAGCTAGAGTTTAGTATTCCTGAATTTTATTTAGGAAGAGTAAAGGTTGGTGATACCGTTCAATATAGTTTGAACGGAGTAGATGCGAAATTTCTCGCGCGCGTTTATGCGATGGAACCCACGGTAGATGCTGGAAGCAGAAGCGTTCAAATACGCGCTTATTGTGATGATACAAAAGGTCAAGTTTGGCCAGGTTCTTTTGCACGTGTTACTTTATCCTTATTTACAACTACAGCTTTACTGGTTCCTTCACAAGCCATCGTTCCTATTTTAAAAGGCAAACAAGTTTATGTGGTCCGTTCGGGTAAAGCCGACACTGTTAGTGTTCAAACAGGTGTAAGAAATGATTCAGCGTTGCAAATTCTTCATGGATTGCAAGCAGGTGATACAATAATAACAACCGGTTTATTGCAGCTTCGCCCAGGAAGTGAAGTTAAAATCCGAAATTAATCTTTTTTAATGAATTTACCTTCACTCAGTATTAACCGTCCCGTATTAGCGATCGTAATGTCGCTTTTAATTATTTTGTTCGGTGCCATCGGTTTTGGTTTTTTAGGTGTACGAGAGTATCCTTCAATTGATCCTCCAGTCATTACTGTTCGTACTGGATATGCTGGTGCCAATGCCGATGTAATCGAATCACAAATTACAGAGCCCTTAGAAAAAGCAATTAATGGAATCGCTGGAATCAGAACCATTTCTTCCGCAAGTAATTTAGGGAGTAGCGTCATCACTGTTGAGTTTGATCTTGATATGGAACTCGAAGCTGCTGCAAATGATGTTCGAGACAAAGTATCACAAGCCGTTCGAAACTTACCTCAAGATATTGATGGATTACCCACCGTAACAAAAAGTGATGCAAATTCTGATGCGATCATTTCATTAACGGTTCAAAGTGATACAAGAAATGTGTTGGAGTTAAGTGATTATGGCGAGAATGTTATCGGTGAACGTTTACAAACAATTCCTGGAGTGAGTGCTATCCAAATTTGGGGACAAAAGAGGTATGCGATGCGGCTGTGGATGGATCCTGTGAAGTTAGCCGCCTTTGGACTAACGCCGCTGGATATACGCGATGCATTGGAGAAGGAAAATGTGGATCTACCCGGAGGAAAAATTGCTGGGAATAACAGCGAGTTGACAGTGAAAACCATGGGTCGACTCAGCAGTGAAGAAGAATTTAATAATTTAATTCTTAAGAATGATGGCGATAATATTGTGCGCTTGAAGGATGTTGGGTATGCTACCTTAGGACCAGAAAACGAAGAAACCATGTTAAAGAATAATGGTGTTCCCATGGTGGCATGCGCTATTATTCCTCAACCCGGTGCGAATTATATTGAAATTGCTGATGAGTTTTATAAGCGATTGGAGCAAATAAAAAAGGATGTGCCCTCCGACATTAAGTTGAATATTGCGATGGATAATACTCGTTTTATTCGTAACTCGGTAAAGGAAGTTGAGGAGACGCTTTTAATAGCCATTATATTAGTGGTACTTATTATTTTCTTATTTTTTAGAGATTGGCTTATCGCTTTTCGACCGCTTATTGATATTCCTGTTTCTCTCATCGGCGCATTTTTTATCATGTATTTAATGGGCTATTCTATAAACGTATTAACCTTGTTAGCGATAGTTTTAGCCACCGGATTAGTAGTGGATGATGGTATTGTTGTCACTGAAAATATTTTTAAGAAAGTAGAGAAGGGAATGAATCCAGTGGAAGCAGCTCACAAAGGTTCCGCTGAAATTTTCTTCGTTGTCATCTCAACATCGATCACACTTGCTGCAGTTTTTCTCCCCGTAATTTTTATGGAAGGTTTTGTGGGTCGACTTTTCCGAGAGTTTGGTATAGTATTGTCGGGCGCCGTGCTCATTTCAGCGTTTGTAAGTTTATCTCTTACACCCATGTTGAATGCGCACATGATTCGCAAGAAAAAGGGACATAGTAAGTTTTATGATTGGAGCGAACCCTTTTTTCGTAAATTGGATGAAACCTATGAACGATCGCTGAGAGGATTTATGCGTAAGCGTGGACGAGCATGGGGATTGTTAGCATTGGTAACCGGAATGATTTTTTTCTTTGGGAGCTTACTGCAAACAGAAGTAGCTCCCCTCGAAGATAGAAGCTGGTTTCGTCTTTTAGTAAAAGCGCCTGAAGGGGCTTCGTTTGAATATACAGATCGCTTTCTCTCTTCTGTTTCAGATGTGGTGATGGACTCTGTTCCCGAACGTCGGGTATGCCTCACCGTTACTGCTCCTGGATTTGCAGGATCAGGAGCCGTCAATACAGGATTTGGTCGAATCTTCTTAAATGAACCTTCCGAGCGAGAACGTTCACAGCAGCAAATTGTAGATCAGGTGACACGGATTACGAAAGACTTTCCCGCTGCACGAACTTTTGTAATACAAGAGCAAACAATTTCAGCTGGAGGTGGTCCACGTGGGCTTCCCGTTCAGTTTGTAATCCAAACTTCCAATTTTGAGAAACTAAAGACGATGGTACCTAAATTTTTGAAAGCTGTGAACGAGAATCCTGTTTTTCAAGGTAGCGATGTGGATTTGAAATTTAATAGACCTGAATTGGAAGTGAGTATCGATCGGGAGAAGGCAAGAACATTAGGTCTTTCAGTGCGTGATGTAGCACAAACATTGCAACTCGCTTTTAGCGGGCAACGGTTTGCGTATTTTCAAAGAGATGGAAAACAGTATCAAGTAATCGGACAGTTTGATCGAAGTAATCGTGACGAACCAACGGATTTACGAATGATTTATTTACGGAATAGTAAAGGTGAATTGGTGCAGTTAGATAATGTAGTGAAGTTGGAAGAGCAAAGTAGCCCACCTCAGTTGTATCATTATAATCGTTTCAAATCTGCAACTATTTCTGCAGGACTCGCTCCAGGAAGTACCATTGGTGATGGAGTTCAGGAAATGAATAATATAGCTACTGAATTATTGGATGATAGTTTTAGTACTCAACTTACTGGTGCAAGCCGCGATTTTGCAGAAAGTTCTTCGAATGCTTTGTACGCGTTCTTACTTGCTCTATTGTTAATTTATTTAATTCTTGCCGCCCAATTCGAAAGTTTCATCGATCCATTTATTATTATGATTACAGTTCCACTCGCTTTAGGAGGTGCATTGTTTTCTTTGTGGTACTTTAATCTTACGCTAAATATTTTCAGTCAAATTGGGATGATTATGTTGATTGGCTTAGTAACCAAGAATGGAATTATGATTGTTGAATTCGCCAATCAACTTCGTGAAAGTGGAAAGAGTAAAATGGAAGCCATCATGGAAGCAGCGGCTCTGCGTTTGCGCCCCATTTTGATGACAAGTTTGGCGACGATGTTAGGTGCTTTGCCCATTGCATTGGCGCTGGGTGCAGGAGCCCGAAGTCGAATCCCCTTGGGTGTTGTTATTATTGGAGGTCTTTTTTTCTCACTGATGTTAACCTTGTATGTGATTCCTGCCATGTACACCTATTTGAGTCGAAAAAAGGATCCTGTTAAACATGAATCTGTTTCTAAAGATGTGTAATCTAAAGCCAACTATACTAAGAAGATCGATAGTCTGGTTGCCCATGCTTTTGTTATGTAGCATTGGCTATGGTCAAGAATCGCTTCTCTTACAAGATGCGATTCGATTCGCTTTGGAGAAGAACTACGATGTGCAAGCGGCTTCCATTCTAGAACAACAAGCTAATAATTTGAATACAGTTGGTGAAGCTGGATTGTTGCCACAAGTTGTTTTAGATGCAGGGATGCAAAAAACAAATCTCTCGTTAGAGCAATCATTGTCGGATGGTCGTACTATAGAAAATGACGGGGCTGCCTCAACGTTATATAATGCAAGTGTTGGTTTTCAATGGACGCTTTTCGATGGACTCGCCATGTTTGCTAGAAAGGGTCGTTTAAGTAGTTTGTCGGAAGAAGCTCGTCTCTCTTTAAAACTCCAAATGGAAATTACGGTGCAGCAGGTGATAGCTGCTTATTTTATGGTAAGAGTGGAAGAAGAAAATCTGAAAGCCGTAGAAGCATTATTGCAAGTGGATAGCATCCGTGTAACATTTGCAGAGTTGCGACTCGAAACCGGAAATGGAAATAAGCCCGCTCTTCTACAAGCCAAATTGGAAAAGCATCTTCATTTAGCGCAACAACTAACCCGACTTTCTGCATTGGAGGAGCAAAGGGAAAATTTGAATATCTTATTAGGAAGAGATCCTTCCCTCTATTTTACAACTCCAGATAGTATCGTGATTTCTGATATTACACTCGAAAAAGAAGCCCAGAATAATGATCTCCGAATTAAATTGGCTAACCAACAGCAACAAACTTCTATGCATTGGTTGAAGGAAAGCAAGGGTGCATTATGGCCAACTCTGGCTTTTGTGGCCGATTATAGTTTCAATCGCACAGAGAATGAAGCCGGATTTTTATTGAAAAATCAAAACAAAGGACCTGGGTTTGGCTTCAATTTTCGTTGGGCTTTGTTTGACGGATTTAGAAGTGGTAATGCCGTTCAGCATGCTCGACTCGGATTAAAATTATCTGAACAAAATCTATCGGAAGCGAGGTTGCTAAGACTAGAGGAAGAACGAAAGCAATGGAGAGATTTTATTCGGAGTAAAGAATTGTTAAAGTTGGAAGAAGAAAGTAAGTTGATGGCAGAAGAAAATTTGATGATTGAGTTGGAACGATTAAAACTGGGCTTAAGCACATCACTGGAAATTTTGGAAGCACAACGATATTATCAGGAAGCCGTTTCACGATTGGCACTTGCCCGTTTTCAAGCCAAAATTTCGGAAGTTGGCGTTCTGCGTTTAAATGGAAAATTGATTCAATAAAAATTTGATATTTAAATTTTATTTAAACAACAAAGCCTAAGGTTTAAACCTTAGGCTTTGTTGTAATTTGTTGTTTTGTTATTATTTATTGTTGAAATTTTGTTTTTTATTTCGGTTCCAACATTTTGAAAAACTGATCCAGTTGTGGTAAAATCACAATGCGTGTTCTGCGGTTTAATGAACGACCATTTGTGTCAGCATTGCTGGTCACCGGAACATACTCACTTCGACCTGCCGCAATCATTCTAGAAGGATCAACACCATAATTTTTCTGTAGTACGCGAACCACCGAAGTCGCACGCATCACACTTAAATCCCAGTTGTCTTTAATTGCACCTGCTGAAATGGCTTTGTTATCAGTATGTCCTTCTACCATAAACTGAACTTCAGGTTGTGCTTTAATTACTTCAGCTACTTTACCAAGAACTGTTTTAGCACGCGCCGTGATATTATAACTTCCGCTGCTAAATAACATTTTATCAGAGATGCTGATGAATACAGCACTTCCTTCTACGTTGATAGTAACATCTTCGTCATTCACATCCTTTAATGCTCCTTTCAGATTTAATACCAATGCCATATTTAAAGAATCTTTATGGGCCATGGCGGTTTGCAAATCTTTAATGTATGAATCTTTTGAATTAATATTTTCTAAAGATTTACGGATGCTCTCTGATTGTGTAGAATTGATCACCGACATATTGCTCAATTGTTGCAACATGGTTGTACTATTGGCTTTCAAGTCAGCTAACTCTTGCGTTAAGCGAGTATTCTCTGCAGCATTTCTTCCGCTTTCATCTAAACACTTCTGAAGATTACTTTCGATAACCCCACAATCCTTTTTTAAGGTCTCATACATCGCACTTTGTTTGTTGTACTTTTTTCTGCTCACACAACCAGTTGTCATGAAGCTGATGGCAAGTATGCCTACTAAAATTTTATTCATTGTTTAAAGTTTTAATTGATTTTATTTCGTTCTACAAAATTACGCTTATCCTATTTATAAAATTTGATGGTGGTCAGAATGTATTTACAATTGATTGTTGGTTCTTTGTATTCGATTGACTCTCACCTATACACAGTGTTTTTAACCGCAAATTAAGTGTTAACAAATCCTAGCAATCAAGTACATATTTATAATGGTAGACTTTTTACTATTAAAACAATTATGATAAGCAGTCGATAAAATGGCTGAAAACCCTATTATATAACAACTAACTCATCGTGAAGTTTAGAAGTAGCAGACTTAATCTTCATAAAGCGGGTTGTTTTAGGATGCCTTCAATCAATATTTTACAATAATCGTGGCGCCTTTTTGAGGTAAGTTTTGAAGTTCTATAATTAAAGAATGGCTGTGTGTACAATTTGAATTTTGCACTTCAGGTCCTATTAATTTTATTTTATCTTCACCCACATCTATCTATGGTCAACCAATCTAACTCTCGTACTTCTCTTCCCATCCTCATCTCCGTCTTCTTTTTTTGGGGCTTCGTTGCAGCCAGCAATGACATTCTTATTCCTGTATTTAAAGAAAAGTTAAATCTGGAGCAGTGGCAAAGTCAAATGATTTCATTTGCATTTTATGTTGCCTATACTATTGGATCACTTATTTATTATTTTGCATCGAAAGCTAGTGGCGGGGATATCTTAAATAGAATCGGTTATAAAAATGGTATCGCACTCGGACTTGTGATTTCAGCATTGGGTACTTTATTGTTTTTCCCAGCTGCGGATTCTGCTTCGTTTGGGTTGATGATTTCCGGACTCTTTATTGTTGGGCTTGGGTTTTCATTACAACAAACTGCAGCCAATCCTTTAGCCATAACCATTGGTAATCCCAAAAAAGGCGCACAGCGTTTAAGTTTAGCAGGGGGAATTAATAATATAGGAACTACCATCGGGCCTCTTATTGTAAGCTTCGCCATTTTCGGCTCGCTAAAAGCAGGCGAGCATTTGGACTCACTTGCAGCAGTGAAAACTCCTTATTTAATTTTAGGTGTAGCTTTTGTCGTGGTAGCAATCATCTTCAAATTTTCTTCTTTGCCGAGTCAAATTCATCACGAAGATAATGTTGTTGAATCTGCATCAACCAGCAAGGTGTCGTATAAGTCTGCACTTTCATATCCGCAATTGTGGATGGGTATGATAGCTATTTTTTTATATGTAGGAGTTGAAGTTTCAACAGCTTCTATTCTTCCAGAGTTTATGCGCGTTCATTTGCAAACACCCACAAGTGAAATTGCCCCCTACGTTTCTTTGTTTTGGGCGAGTTTGATGATAGGTCGTTGGACCGGTGCTGTAGGTGCCTTTGATTTAAAAAGAAATGTAAGAACATTTTTGAATTTTATTTTACCTTATGCTGCATTTGGTGTTTTCCTATTTGCGAATCGCGTTGCGAATAATGATCTTACTCCATTTTATGTTTATGCATTTGTAATTGTTCTGATCATCATTGCGGATATTCTAAGTAAAGGGAATCCTGCTAGGCAATTATTGTTATTTTCTTGTTGTGGAATTGCCGCTTTGTTAATTGGTATTTTTGCAGATGGGTTAATCAGCGTTTATGCATTCATCAGCGTTGGATTGTTTTGTTCAACACTATGGCCTTGTATTTTCACGCTTGCCATTGCGGGGTTGGGAAAACATACAAACGAAGGTTCCAGTTTTTTAATTATGATGATTATGGGTGGAGGATTTGTAAGTTTCTTACAAGGCTGGCTCGCTTCCGATCATCTCCTCGGTATCCAAGCAAGTTATATTGTAGGCATTCTTTGTTTTGTGTATTTAGCATATTATGGCTGGAAGGTGAGAAATATATTAGCCGCACAAGGAATTCATTACGATAAAGCAATTGCGCCTCATTGATGTGAAGTTGATGCGTACGTTAATTTCAAAATAATTATATAAAGGATTGTCTATTTTATTGGACTTATTAAAGTATTCTCAAAAATGAAGATTAATATCATAAATGCGTTCATTCTGATTTTGCTTTTTTCTACATGTGCTGTTGCTCAGAAAATATCTTTAATCCCACTTCCCAATAAGATTTCTTCAGCTCCTGGAAAGTTTACGATTTCTCCTCAAACAAAAATTTTAGCGAATGGGACCCTTGCTTTACAAACGGCTGAACTTTTTAATTCTTGGCTGAAGCAAACGAATGGATTTGAACTACCTATTGTCTCTTCTGTAATGAGTAAGGATCGTTATATCGCATTCTCATTGATAAACGATTCTTCTGAAAAGTACATACTGAAAGTGAAAAGAAAGTATGTGGTATTGGAAGGTGGAGCGGCCGGACTTATCAGAGGAACAAGTACCTTACTACAATTAGCTTATCAATCGCTTGAGAATAAAAATAAAATTCCATGTCTAACTATTTATGATCAACCTCAGTTTAGTTATCGGGGTGTGCATTTGGATGTATCTCGCCATTTTTTATCGAAGGAGTTTGTAAAAAGATACATTGATCTTATAGCTCTTTACAAGATGAATACTTTTCATTGGCACTTAACTGATGATCAAGGATGGCGAATTCAAATTCTAAAGTATCCACGCCTCACTGACGTAGGTGCGTGGAGGAGTGGAAGTATGATTGGTCCTTACCGAAATCAACAATTCGACTCGATCCCTTACGGTGGATTCTATACACAGAATGATATTCGTGAAGTGGTAAATTATGCATCGCAGCGTCAAATTACAATCATTCCTGAAATTGAAATGCCTGACCATTCCCTCACTGCATTAGCGGCTTATCCCGAATATTCTTGCTTGGGAAATGTGCATGAAGTAGGAAGAGCTTGGGGAGGATTTGATGATGTGTTTTGTGTGAATGATTCTACTTTTTATTTTCTGGAAGATGTGCTTTCCGAAGTGCTAGAGTTATTTCCTTCCAAGTATATTCACATTGGTGGAGATGAATGTCCAAAGGAAAGATGGAGTAAGTGCCCTAAATGTTTGAATACACGTTTTGAAAATAATTTGCAAAATGAGGAGGAGTTGCAAAGTTATTTTATACAGCGAATCGAAAAATTTCTTAATAGTAAAGGTCGACATATTATTGGATGGGATGAAATATTAGAAGGCGGTCTCGCTCCTAACGCCACCGTTATGAGTTGGAGAGGAATTGATGGTGGAAAAACTGCTGCGCGAACTGGACATTACGCCATTATGACACCCGGCACTCATTGTTATTTTGATCACTACCAAGGGGAGAGAGCAACAGAGCCTTTAGCTTTTGGAGGATACACCACCTTGGAAAAAGTGTATTCGTATCGACCCATTCCCGATTCGTTAACGAAAGAGGAACAGAAGTTTATTTTAGGTGCACAAGCTAATTTATGGACCGAATATATGTACGATGAAAAGCAAGTAGAATATATGCTCCTGCCAAGATTGTGCGCTCTCTCGGAAGTTTTATGGACAGATACTGTTTGGCATGAGGAGAAAAGTTTTTATAAAAGAGTATTGAAAAATCAACACCTCTTGGATTCTTTTCGTGTGAACTATTCAAATACATGGCATCTGCCTTCTTTAAAGATTGGTGGAGGAGAAGAAGTTCCTGCTTTAAAATTATCATTAGATTCTAAAGTTCCTCAATCCATTCAAACTGCATGGGAAGATGGTAAAGGAGTTACTGAATTTTCGAATTATCGAAAGCCACTTACAATTAATTCCACTGGCAAGTTATTGGTGCGAAGTAATTACAATCAACATGAAACCATCGTTAAGTATCCATTTGAGTTTTCTAAAGTATCGGGAGCTAAAATAAAGCTCATTACTCCTGGCAATAAAAGTTACGCGAATCCACCTATCACTTTGGTAGATGGAATCACCGGAGCTTTTCCATGGACAGGCAAACATTGGATTGGTTGGATCGGAAAAAGTCCAGAAGTACAAATCGACTTTGTCAAATTGCAAAAAGTGGATAGCATCGTTGTCGTTTATTTGCATGATCCGGTAAGTTGGATTCATGCTCCCGCAAGTATAAGTTATGGAGAAACTGATTTGCAGTTTGAATCTCAAAAAACAACAACCACCGAAGCCATTAATCGTATTTCAATTCCTGTAAATAAGGAAATGAAAAATATTCATCTCCGCTTCAATTCCATCGGCCTAAACCCCGAAGGCACCGCCGGCGCCGGACAAGCTGGATGGCTTTTTGTTTCGGAAATTTTAGTGTATTAAAAAGTAGGTGAATTAATGTCGCGCAAGGCTTTGAGATTACGATTTGGCAAATTATCGCTGCGGCGCTGCTTTCCGTGGCTAACGTTGCGCCTGCCTGCTGCAGGCAGGTTTAAAACATGGGAATTTTATTAAACCTAGATTTTTATAGAGGTAATTTTTTTATATATTAGAGTAAATTAATTATTTCCTCAAATAGATTATATATTTGTATATGATTCCTTCTCGTTCAAAATTCATACCTCATATTCTCTGTTTATTGTGTGTCCTTAGTTATACTTCTTTTTGTCAAGTTACCCCTCTTTCCAACTGGACATTCAAACAATCTACATCCAAGAAATGGCTCCCTGCACATGTGCCTGGAGTAGTTCATACCGACTTACTTCGTAACAAAATTATTAAAGATCCTTTCTTCGACGATAACGAAAAAAAAGCACAATGGGTAGGAGAAGCGAATTGGGATTATCAATGTAAATTTGCTTGCGATGAATCCATCTTAGGAAAACCACAAGTACATTTGAATTTTGAAGGTCTTGATACGTATGCGGATGTTTATTTAAACGATTCATTGATTTTAAGAGCCGACAATATGTTTCGTTCTTGGAAAGTGAATGTGAAAGCAATTCTAAAGAAGAAGAATACACTTTTGGTGAAATTCAAATCGCCAGAAGCGGAAGCAAGGATTGCAGCACAGAAGTTGAATTACACATTACCAGAAGGATTGCGTAGCTTCACACGCAAAGCGCAATTTCATTATGGATGGGATTTTGCGCCTGAACTATTAACTTGTGGAATCTGGAAAGCAGTAAATTTAGTAGCAGACAGCGAAGTGAAGTTGAACACCATTCGCGTGTTATCCAAAATGAGTATAGGCGATACCGTTAGTGGACAAGCTTTCGTTAAAATTAATGCTACACTTCAGAAGAAAACGTATCTAACCTTGAATATCATCGGTACAGAGGTGAAGTTGATTCATGAAGTAAATATTCGACAAGGTGAACAAACGATAAATATTCCCTTTGTTTTCCCAAAGGCTCAACGGTGGCAAATTAATGGAAAAGGAGAACAACCCATCTATGAAATCGTTTGTCGATTGGAAGAAGATTCGTTGAATCAGGTTACCTGTAAAACTGGATTTCGCACAGTGGATTTAATAACAAATAAAGATGTTATTGGTAGTGAGTTTGGATTTCGGGTCAATGGAAAAGATGTATTTGTTCGAGGTGCTAATATGGTTCCGCCGGATGTGTTTTTGCCAAATGTAAGTGATGATGAATACAAGTCTTTAGTTTTAAAAGCAAAGGATGCAGGAATGAACATGCTGCGTGTTTGGGGAGGAGGAGTGTATTTGCCAGATTCATTTTATGATTATTGTGATCAATATGGAATCATGGTTTGGCAAGATTTTATGTTTGCATGTAGTATGATTCCAGGTGATACCGCATTTGCATCCAATGTACGAACAGAGGCCATTCAACAAGTGGAGCGTTTGTCATCCCATCCTTGTATTGTTTTATGGTGTGGAAATAACGAAAGCGACGAGGGGTGGCATAATTGGGGTTGGCAAAAACAATTTAGTTATTCATCCGCTGATTCAGCAAAAATTTGGAATGATTATAAAAATGTATTTCAATCCATTTTGCCTGCTGTTGTAGATTCAATTCATTCGACTTGCAAGTATTGGTCATCTTCACCATCTATTGGTTGGGGACGAAAGGAAAGTATGTTGTCGGGTGATAGTCATTATTGGGGTGTATGGTGGGGCATGGAGGATTTTGAGGTGTACCGAAAGAAAACAGGACGATTTATGAGTGAATATGGATTTCAGTCGATGGCGGATGTGAGTTCGTATCGATCAAGTATTTCTAGGGTGGATTTTTCATCACCTGCATTTTTAAATCATCAAAAGCATCCAAAAGGATTTGAAACCATCAATGAATACTTGAAACGTTATTTTAAAGTTCCAACTTCCATAGATGATTATGCTTACCTCTCACAGTTACAACAAGCCTACGGAATGGACATTGCTACCAAAGCACATCGCAGCGCTTTTCCAATTTGTAGAGGTACTTTATTTTGGCAGTTAAATGATTGCTGGCCCGCAGTGTCGTGGAGTAGTCTTTCGAAAAACCTCCAGCCTAAATTAATTTATTCTACGGTTGAACATAATTTCGACAAACTGTTTGTCACGACTTCTGAAACTGACAGAGGATTGTCAACTTATTTGCATTATGACGGGCAAGAGCCAATTTCTATCACAGTAAGATTGTATTATATTCGAACGGATACACTGACTGAACCCATCTCGATTGATGAGCGTTATTTAATACTAAATCCCGATACGGTAATCACGGATTGTATTTTTTTTCCAAAGCATCAAATGAGAAATTTGGATACAAACCATATTGTGATTGTTTCAGAAGTCCTCGATAATTTTCATTTCAATGTAATCTTTCGAGATTTCCTCTTTCGTAATCGGCCGAATCAAATAGATTTTCATCCAGCTAAGCTCAAGGTAGAGATGATCGATAATACCAGTTTGATCGTTACCTCTAATGTATTTACATATGGCTTGTATTTTTACGATGAAGAAGGAAAATGTACATTCGATGATAATGGAATTCATCTGATGCCCAACGAAAGGAAACTGATCAATTTCACTGGTCCTGCAGATAAAATCAAATGGAAGTGCTGGAATAATTTGAAGTGATATTTACCTGTTTTGATTGAAGATGAACGTTGCTTTTAGCACTGATTCAGCCATTTCATTTAATTTTATGGTAGATGCGATATTTTGATTATTTTTGATTTATGCATTCAAAAAAACTTCTTATCCTTCTTAATTTATTCTTCTTCTTTTCTCCTAGTTACGCTCAGGATTTATCCAAATATGTCGATCCCACTACCGGTACCGGAGGCGTCGGACACACTTACCCTGGTGCTACTTTACCTCATGGAATGGTACAACTGAGCCCCGACACTCGACGTGATGGAAGTTGGGAAGGATGTGCGGGATATTATTATGCGGATACTCTCATCTACGGATTTACGCACACTCATTTGAGTGGTACCGGTTGTTCCGACTATGGCGATATTTTATTGATGCCTGGCCAAGGGACACCTTCTTTTGTTCCAACAGAATATGGATCAAAGTATAGTCATGCTTCGGAAAAAGCTTCTCCTGGATTTTATGAGGTACAGTTGGCTGACGAAAATATTAAAGTAGAGTTAACATCAAGTCTCCGAGCTGGTTTTCATAAATACGTTTTTCCAAGTTCAGAAAACCAATTTGTAATTCTTGATTTGCAACATCGCGATAAAACATTGCGTTCAGAATTGACTTATGTGAACGATCACGTATTGGAAGGATATCGTCGAAGTGAAGCTTGGGCAAAAGATCAATATGTTTTTTTCTCGATTGAATTTTCGAAGCCCATTAGTGCTGTTTCGTTGAAAGGCTTTGTTGAGAAAATGATTTTGGGAAGAACAATTGATCACGATGAATTATGTGCCGCCATTCATTTTGAGAGTAATGCTTCAGATAAGAGTAATACACTTTTAGTAAAAGTAGGAATCTCTACCGCAGATGCAGAAGGAGCTCGTAAGAATCGAGAATCAGAAATTCCAGATTGGAATTTTGAAAAAGTAAAGACAGATGCAAAGGCGATGTGGAACAAGGAACTTTCTAAAATTGTCGTTTTTGGAAAGTCGGAAAGAGATAAAACTAATTTTTATACGTCCTTATATCACACGATGATTGTCCCAAATATTATTTCGGATGTGGATGGTCGTTATCGTGGACGTGATAATACCGTTCATAACGGTGATGGATTTACGCATTATACCGTTTTTAGTTTGTGGGATACATTTAGAGCCGCTCATCCTTTGTATAATCTCATTGATCGAAGTAGAAGTTTGGATTATATAAAGTCACTCCTCAATCAATATCAATTGGGTGGTCGACTACCTGTATGGGAATTAGGCGCTAATGAAACGGATTGTATGATCGGGTATCATAGCGTTTCTTTAATTGCAGATGCATTGGTAAAAGGAGTGAGCAACTTTGATACAGCCTATGCTTATGAAGCCATGAAGAAAAGTGCTACTTGGGATCATCTAGGTTTGCCAAAGTACATGGAACATGGTTATCTTGCTGTAGAAGATGAACACGAGTCAGTGTCTAAAACATTAGAGTATGCTTACGACGATTGGTGTATTTCAGAAGTAGCTCGAATGCTTGGTAAAGGTGTAGAACAACAATCGTATTTGCGTCGCGCTGCATCATACCGTAATGTTTTTGATCCCACTACTGGCTTTATGCGCCCTCGTCGTAACGGTGATTTCATACCCAATTTCGATCCGCGTGAAGTGAATAATCATTATACAGAAGCAAATTCATGGCAGTATTCATTTTTTGTTCCACAAGATATTCCCGGACTTATATTCATGATGGGCGGCGATCAACAAGCAGAGGCAAAGCTAGATGGATTATTTTCTGCCAATAGCGAAACTACCGGTCGTACTCAAGCAGATATTACAGGATTGATTGGACAATATGCACATGGAAATGAACCCAGTCATCACATGGGATATTTGTATGATTATATTGGGAAGCCACATAAAACACAAAAATTAGTTCGCACCATCATGGACAGTCTTTATAATAAAGGTCCAGAAGGATTACCGGGCAATGAAGACTGCGGGCAAATGTCGGCGTGGTTTGTATGGAGCGCCATGGGATTTTATCCGGTAACGCCCGGAAGCCCTTACTATGCAGTGGGAAGTCCATTGTTTGATTCGGTACATGTAAATTTAGAAAACGGAAATCGTATTCGCATCCTAGCGAAGGGAAACTCACTAACGTCAGTGTATATACGAAGTATGAAAGTGGATGGAGTGGAGCAAACGAGTAATTTAATCACCCATGATGATTTTGTAAAATCAAAGGAAATTGTATTTGAGATGAGTGAAGCGCCCGAAGTTTCACGAGGTAGTGCACCTGAAAAAAGAGGAACCATGAATTCACCCTATTTTTATAGAGCGCCTTTAATTAAATCAGAAGGTAGAATATTTAAGGATAGTTTACTCGTTAATATTGTTTCATTAGATGGGGCGATGATGTTGTATGGATACAATCCCGGTCTCATGATGATGGGCGAATATTACCGCAAACCATTTTACATTTATGAAAGCACAACACTCTATGCTCAATGTGGTGATCAGGAAGGAAAGAGTGGTGTTACGCAAGCTTCCTTTTTAAACTGCCAAATAATTGGAATGTAGTGTTGCATAGTACACCTGGTAAGCAATATTCAGCTGAAGGACCCATTTCCATGATTGATGGAATTCATGGAACAGAGAACTGGAGAAAAGGGGATTGGCACGGATACCAATCCCAAGATATGGATGTCGAAATTCAAATGGGGAAAGAACAAAAAATTTCTAGCGTAAATGTTGGTTTTTTACAAGACAGTCGCTCTTGGATTTTAATGCCCACTAAAATGAATGTAGAAGTTTCGATTGATGGAAAATCATGGAAGGAGATAGCAGAGGTTGTGAATCAAGTTCCAGATACTAATATGGTAGTAAATACTCAAATACTCACGGCTAAATTCCCTCCCGTTAAAGCAAAATTCGTTCGAGTGAAAGCAAAAAATTATGGTGTGCTACCTAAGTGGCATCAAGGGGCTGGATTTGACGCATATATTTTTTGTGATGAGATTGAGGTCAAGTAATTGATCCAACCTAAACCAATTTACAGTAAAGACATTCGTATTACGGATCTCACTGGACGAATTTGCGGATATTCCCTACTGTTAGAAAATGAAGAAATCGTTTCCCTCGCACTAAGTGATTTAAGTGCTAGTACCTATTTTGTACAATTGCAACACGCTAGTGGTGTCATTACAAAGCAATTGGTAATTGAGTAAATGAGACTCTGAAATTTCTATATTGAAGTAGATCAACTGAAAGTCTCATTTATTCGATTACGGAATATATGGCCATCAACTTTTCAAAATCACCAGATTTAGTGACAAGATGTAAACTTTTGTTTTAAAAATAATAGATAAATTTGAACCTTTCTTTTTGTCTTCATAATCGAACAACAAATAATGATCAATCGCAGAAAATTCCTTCGTCACTCTGTATTATCGACTGGCGCTATTTTATTGGCGCAACAATTAAATGCAAAATCTAATCTAGAAGTAAAGTTACCCTTGGTCATTTCTACTTGGGCACCTAATGTGAAAGCAAATAAAGCTGCATGGGAAATATTATCTAAATCAGGTCGCGCACTTGACGCTGTAGAGAAAGGTGTTATGGTTGTTGAAGCAGATCCTGATGATACCAGCGTTGGATATGGAGGATTGCCAGACAGAGATGGCAATGTAACGTTGGATGCATGCATCATGGATGAGTTGGGCGGAAATGGATCGGTTATGTGCATCGAAAACATCATGCATCCTATTTCAGTGGCACGATTGGTAATGGAGAAAACGCCGCATGTGATTTTAGCGGGAAAGGGTGCTTTTGAATTTGCAATCCAGCAAGGATTTAAAAAGGAAAATTTATTAACGGCTAGTTCAGAGAAGTTTTGGAAAGAGTGGTTGAAAACAAGTATGTACAATCCGATGGATACCATGAAGCATATGAAACAGAAACGTGCGCCCGGTTCTATCGATAATCATGATACCATTGGAATGCTTGCCATGGATGTGAATGGAAATTTATCAGGAGCATGTTCAACAAGTGGAATGGCATTTAAAATGAAAGGAAGGGTAGGCGACTCTCCGATCATTGGAGCCGGATTATTTGTAGATAATGAAATAGGAGCAGCAACCGCTACCGGTGTTGGGGAAGAAGTAATTCGTATTTGTGGTTCGCATACTGTTGTTGAAGCGATGCGCTATGGAAAATCTCCAAGGGAAGCTTGTCAAATAGCAGTGGAACGAATGTATAAATTGCGTAAGAATAATTTGAACGATATGCAAATTGGATTCATCGCAGTAAATAAGAGCGGCGAGATAGGTGCTTTTGCTTTGAATGAAGGATTTACATATGCTTACCGACTTGGAGACGGAATTGATGTTGTCAAATCCGCTGACTTTTTATTGAAGAAGTAAATCCACGCTAATCCTATTCATCCGCTTTATCTGCGTTCCCCTATATCATCCTGGCTAAATAATTCCAATATAAAAAGTAGATGCTTCTATAACTTGCTACATTCAATATTGAATCTGTACACATAGCAGTATCATCAGGTGTGAATCGACTTGAGTTGTGTGAAGATTATAGCAGTGGAGGTATCACTCCATCCTTGAATTTTTTTAGCGAAGCTCGTAAATTATTTCACAAAGATATTTTTGTAATGATTCGACCTCGACCTGGTTCCTTTGTTTATTCTGATGATGAGTTTGAAAAAATGTTGCAAAGTGTAGAAACGTTTAAAACGTTGGGTGCCGATGGATTTGTGAGTGGATTTATGACCGAAGATCAAACAATAAATGAAAATCAACTTGAAATATTTACAACAGAATGTCAACCTTTACCCTTTACATTTCATCGTGCCTTTGATCAAGTTCGCGATTGGAAATTAGGTCTCGATATTTTATTAAAATATGGCTGTGCTCGTGTTCTTACTTCTGGAGATGGAAAAACTGCGGAGGTAGGTAAAGGGCGCCTCAAAGAAATGATGGATTATGTGAAGGGAGAAATGACAATTCTTCCGGGGGGAGGAATTCGCTCTACGCATCTTCAAAATTTAATCAATGTTTGTCAGCCGACGGAGATTCATACAGCAGGAATTTTAGATGAAAATTTACGGAATGGTAAATTTATTGCTGATGAAATGGAGTTGAAAGAAATATTGAAATTGCTGGTTTAATAGAACGAAAATGATTTATTTCTCTTTGTCATTTAAATCAAAATACAATTCGTTCTTGTTAGGTCTGCTCAATTCTTCTTTATATCGCTCCATCAAAAATGCAGTTACATTTTGTAAGTGCTGAACACCTGTTAAAGAGGCATTAAAAGTAGCTTCATATTCTTCTGCTTCTTCAAAGGAACTAAAAATGCGAAATTCCTTTTCTTTCTTATTTTCTTTTTTGGCATCCATCTTCAAGAAACAAAAAAGATTAACTGTGAATATAAAGTAAACTCCCCGGCTTCAAGAGTTGAAGTGCTTTTTTCATATCATCCTTGGAAAGGGCAGGACACCCATAACTTCTTCCACAGCGACCATTGTCTTCGATGAACTCCTCACTTACATAATCGGCTGCATGCATAATGATTTCACGTTCTCTTGCTTTGTCATTAATTCCTTTTTCAAGTCCATCTAACGCTAAGGATGTACCGTGTTTCGGTGATTCAAAAGATTCTTCAATCAGATAAAATCCTTTGCTACTCATGTGCGACGACATTTTATTTGAAAATTGTGTAACAAAATTGTCACCCGAATTTTTTCCGTGTGCCACCCATGTTTGTAAAACGATTTCTTTAGTGGTTAAATCAATGATGTAAAAACGTTGTTGATCGGATGGTTTAGAAAAATCGGCAATGGCAATCATCTCTGCACATGGATTCCATTTCTGAACACCTGCGTACGCTTTCATAAATGCTGTACGATCGATACAATTACTTATCGGTTCAAAAATTAATTCTGCTTCGCTTCTAATTTCATTCGACTTTGATGGTTCATTCATGAATGCGACACTTCCATCTCCTCCGAAAAGAAATGATTGAACATATACGAAGAGTTGAATGATGAATAGCATATTTGAGGTCTACGAATTTTTAAACGCTAAAAAGATAAATAGGTTTAAAATTCAAAGAGGAATGGGATTAAGTGTTAACTCAAAGATACAAACGATTTGAATCGGATTATATTCTAAAAATCGAATATTCTTTCAATAACGATTATTCAATAATATCAATATTTAACTGTATTGTATTGTAAATCAGTATATAAAATATATAATGTGAAATACTTAAAAATTCAATTGATTATAACAAAGGTCATATTTTTTAAAATTCTGATTATAAATCAAGTGAAAAAAACTTCTTATAATATCAAAAAATATTAAGTAAGAACATGTTTTAATTTAGTTAAGGGCACAAATGTTTAGGATCAATAAACATATCACCCATTCGGTTTCCGATTATTCGAAGTTGAACCATTTCCTTTTGATGCCGGTTTCCGTTGTGGTCTTTTGCTTCTTGTTGTTGAATTAAAAACAGGCGACACGCCAATATGTTCTGGTAATGGAGATGGCAAAAGTGTTTTACCAATTAATTTTTCAATACGTTGAAATCGTTGAAAATCATTTTGAGTGATTAAGGTAATAGCGACTCCCGATTCTTCTGCTCGTGCAGTTCTGCCTATACGGTGTATATAATCTTCTGGGTCATGCGGAGCGTCGTAATTGATGACTAAACTCACCCCTTCTACATCAATTCCTCGCGATAATACATCAGTACCTACCAACACTCGAATGTTCCTGCTTTTAAAATTTCGCATTAATTCTTCGCGTTCTTTTTGTTCTAAGTCAGAGTGAAAAGCAGAAGCTTTTACACCTGCTTTTTTTAAATCAGTATTTAACTTTTTAGTATTTTCTTTGGAAGAAGAAAAAATGATGATGGATTCGTATGCTGGATTTTTTAAAATGTCAATGGTCATGGGAAGTTTTTGATCCATGTTGACAAAATAAAATTCCTGATGAATTTTTTCAGCAGGTTGTGATGTTGCTAAACTTATTTGTTTTGGATGCTTTAATATTTTGCTTGCAATCGTTTGAATTTTCTGAGGCATGGTTGCCGAGAAAAGTAAGGTTTGATGTTTAGCAGGAAGCATTTTAATGATGCGCAAGATGTCGTCGTAAAAACCCATATCGAGCATACGATCTGCTTCATCTAAAATCAGATGTTGCAAATACTCAAAGTTCACATCATCAGAAGCCATCATCGAAAGTAGTCGACCAGGAGTAGCAATGATAATATCGGCACCTTCACGTAATGCACGTTTTTGCTGTTCCCAGATCATCCCATCTCCACCACCATAAATAGGAATAGAACTTACTTGTAAAAAATAACTAAAGCCCTCTATTTGTTGATCAATTTGCTGAGCTAATTCTCGTGTAGGGGCTATGATTAATGTGTTGAGATGGCTATGATCGGATCGAGCAATTCTGTCTAAGATGGGAAGTACATATGCTGCTGTTTTTCCTGTACCCGTTTGTGCACACGCAATTAAGTCGTGCCCCTCCTGTATAATAGGAATAGCCATCTCTTGGATGGGTGTTGGCTTATTGAAGCCCATGGCGTCGAGGCCATTTTGAAGTTCTGTTGTGAAACCGAAGTCGGTAAAATTCATGGTGGTGCGACCCTGTTCGGTCCTATTTTTTTTTGTGAAAATAGCGAAGTTTCTACAAGATGATTCGATAAATGTGAATGTAGATTAATTAAAGATAGGTTCTTTTTTCTATTTGCAGAGCAGAAATTGATTATTTGAATTTAAGGAAGTTGATTTTTAGTCTTGATTTTTAGAAATCCATACTTGGAATTCAATCCATTAGAACGATTGAAGATCAAAATAGCTCTTATTTAGCTACTATTGTGCTCAAATAAAAAAATTAGATGAGTACAATAGAAATATTGAAAGAAAGGAGTGACAATTCCTGCGAACTATGCAAAGCAACGGATAGTCTTTCCATTTATAATGTTCCGCCGCAAGGAGAATCCTATGGAGATGCTACCATTTTCATTTGCAAAACATGTTTAGATCAGTTAGAAAAAAAGGAAGAACTTAATACTTCACATTGGTCTTGCTTGCGCGAAAGTATGTGGAGTGATGTAGCACCTGTTCAGGTAGTGTCTTGGCGCATGCTGAACCGCTTAAAGAATGAAACTTGGGCTGCAGATCTTATTGATCAAATGTATCTTGAAGATGATAATTTAGAATGGGCTAAAGCAACGGGTGATCATTTAGAATCGGATGCTGACGATATGCATCGCGACAGTAACGGTGTACTGTTACGTAGTGGCGATTCAGTGACACTTATCAAATCTCTTGATGTAAAGGGATCACAGATCAATGCAAAGATTGGTACAGTAGTAAAGAATATTAAGATTGTATCCGAAAATTCAGAGCAAATAGAAGGAAAGATTGAAGGACAATCCATTATTATTCTTACAAAATTTGTTAGGAAATCTTCTTAATTTTTTCTTTTGTTAAGATGGAATTATGGTGATCAATTTTAAATAAAGTGTGATTATAAAAGGATGCTTAACTTATATTTTCTTAGCATTTCTTAATGAATAAAAAAGCCTGATGAAATTTCATCAGGCTTTTTCGTTTAATTGAATTATTTTATTTTGTAAGCATCAATGATTTTGAAGAAACAACATTTCCATCAATGATCAATGAATACGTATAGTTTCCTGCTGCAAATTCATTCGCATTTAATGTAACCTGTCCATTGCCTTTTCCTTTCAACACATAATCACTCACAACAACTCCTGTAACGGAAGTAACTGTTAAACGAGCATTTTTTGAATTTTCAGGTAAAAAATACTTGATTGTAGTTGATTGATTAAATGGGTTAGGAGAATTTTGCTCTAAAGTAGCACTTGTTGGATTGCTTAAACGCTCAGCAGAAGAACCATTGTTAAGTGCCGCTTCGATAGCCGCCACTTTACTTTCAAGTGCAGTTAATTGAGATTTTAATGTTTCAATGGTTGCATCTTTTGTTTCAATTTGCGCTTGTTGCTCTTGAATGGCAGCAGTTAATACTGGAATCATTCCCATGTAATTTACCACTTTAATGGAAGCCGATTGACTGATCAACACACCTGTTTTAGGATGAATTTTTTCAGGCAATGTTACATCTTGAACTAAATTAGGAAACTGCTCTTGTAAATTAGCAGCCATAAATCCAGTTTGTAAATCAGATGGTAAATACAAGTTAGGATATTCTGATGTACGGAAATTATAAGTAGCTGTTTCTAATTTATTCAGTTTACTTAATACAGATCCTAACGGTTGAACATTACTTTTTAAACGTGCATCAGAAGGAGTATAATATCTCCAAGCAAGTACATTTCCTTGGAAATATCCGGCAAAGTCAACAGGAGATGTTGCAGTAGATGTATCCGTAGCAATACCCCAAATAGATATATTTTGTGTTGCTGATTGTGAAATACCAAAAACTCCATTACCAATGTTTCCACCGATTGATTGTCCCCATGTGCCAGTAGGATCAACGAGTGCACCTGGTGCATACGAACTAAAACCTAGAACACCAATATTTCCGTCACCTTCCACACCGATACCATTTCCGAAACCATTTACGCCAATGAAATTGCCATTTGCAACTAAACCTATACCACCGGTATCGCTGGTAACTGAACTTACATTTAATCCAATCACATCTGCTGAGCCTGCATATTTTCCTAAAATTGAAACAACAGGGTCAGTAGCGGTAGTAGATCCTATAATATCTAATCTAGACACAGGACCTGCATTTCCTATTCCAATTTTACCATTACTGGTTACTACCATTCGAGTAACATTATTCGTTTTAATTTTTAATGTCTTTGCATCAGTAGTACCAATGAAATTAGTAGCAGCTGTTCCTGCATTCCCATTTAAATTCCATGACTGGGCATTCACCTGCTGTGTCGCCACTGTAAATAGCACAGCTAAGCCACAAAGTAATTTTGTTTTTTTCATTTGATTTGGGTTTTTAGATTAATAGACCCAAGGTACAAAAAGTATTGAAATAGCAAAGGATTTTATTAATAAAGTGTAACTACGTTATGCTGAATCTACATTTTCTGGGGATCATGGCTATATCCAACGTATTAGTTGCTTTTAGTTTATTATTCACCAACTCGCTATTAACTTTTAGAGGTTACCATTCAAAAAAAAATTAATGAGTACGTAATTCATCATTTATTTCACTCAAACTTTCACTGAGCATTAATCTTAATATTCTCCTGCCAGCAGACGTTTTGAAATAAAGTTCTCTTCTCATTGCGTCCTTTTTTGAATAATAATACTCAACCAATACCACTTTAAATGGTCTTCTTGATGCAGTACTTTTAGAGCGTCCCTCTTTATGCTCACCCATTCTTCGGTTGAAATCGGTTGTAAATCCAATATAAAACTGGAGATCATTTAAACTGTACAATACATAGACAGCAAACTTTGGATGTTCCATTTAAAATATTTTTTAACCTCAATGAAAAATGAAGGTCGATTCAAGGCCAAAATTAAATAAAATAACCCAGTAGCGTGCCGAAGGCTCTGCTACTGGGTTATATCCCGCCAAGCAGTAGAGAAACTCGCAAAAGCTCATTTCACACTGCTTGGCGGAGAAGCGTGAGGAAAGTTGTGCAAAGCACACTTTCCTCTCTGCTTCTCCGCTCCCCCTCCTGGGCTCGAACCAGGGACCCCATGATTAACAGTCATGTGCTCTAACCAGCTGAGCTAAGGAGGAATAATCCTCTCTCTGTTTTACAGGGAGAGGACCACATTTTCCGGCTCAAGCCATCTCGTCAGATATGACGAGACTAAAACACTTGTATAGGGCATTAGGTGAAGAACGTTGTAATGGCCAACTAAACGTTGTTTTCATTACGGGGTTGCAAAAATAATACATCAGTTGTTAATTCACAAAGTTCTACGCTTTATTAATTTGCTGCTATTCAATCCTTTTATCTATTAAAGTGATTTAATATTTCTATTATTAATTTATGAAGGCTTTATTTCAAGGCTTTTGATCTCAATCGACCTTAAGCTTGACTTTTTCGATGAATGATCTCTATTAGGGTTAGATGGTTTCTTTATTTAGTCATGTAAATTGTTAAAATATAAACAAATTATACCGTAAATTATTGAAAAACAAATATAAGCATATTTGTAATTTCTCCCTTTTTACAAGGACGTTAGCGCTTTAACCCGTATTTTCGCAGAATATCTTATTCTAAAAATTAAACATACAAAGCATGAGTCTTCTAGTTATTGGTACTGTCGCATTTGACGCTATTGAAACCCCCTTCGGAAAAACAGATAAAATTATTGGCGGTGCGGCAACTTATGCTTCGATGGCTGCTTCCTTCTTCCAAAAGAAAATCAACTTGGTTTCTGTGGTGGGTGAAGATTTTCCACAAGATGCCATCACGATGATGCAAAAACGTGGCATCAATACCGATGGTCTCCAAATTAAACAAGGCGAGAAAACTTTTTTTTGGGCTGGTAAATATCATGAAGACATGAATACTCGTGACACGCTCGATACCCAATTAAATGTGCTTAGTAATTTCGACCCTGTCATTCCAGAAGCATATCAAGATTGTGAATATTTAATGCTTGGAAATTTAATGCCGAGTATTCAAATGTCGGTGATTCAGCGAATGAAGAATCGTCCTAAGTTGATTGTGATGGATACCATGAATTTTTGGATGGAAATTGCAATGAATGATTTGATCAAAACAATTGCTATGGTAGATGTGCTTACGATCAATGATGCTGAAGCACGTCAATTAACTGGAGAGTATTCTCTTGTTAAAGCCGCACGTAAAGTATTAACGATGGGTCCAAAATATTTAATCATTAAGAAAGGCGAACACGGTGCTTTATTATTCCACGAGAACCAAGTGTTTTTCGCACCTGCATTACCGTTAGAAGAAGTTTTTGATCCAACTGGAGCGGGTGACACGTTTGCTGGTGGATTTATTGGACACCTTGCTAGTACAAACTCTGTTTCTTTCGAATCAATGAAACGTGCAGTTATTTACGGTTCAGCAATGGCATCTTACTGCGTAGAAAAATTCGGACTCGAGCGTATCGTAAGTTTGAATGATGATGATGTTGAATCCCGCGTTCAACAGTTTGTAGATTTGGTGCAGTTTGATATAACGCTGGTCTAAACCTGAATCTACTCGTATCACCTGTTTCAGTTGATAATAATTAATTTAGTTTGCATTCAAATACATGGTTTAGGTTGAAATCTTTTTAACCTATACCGCATGTTTCTCCAGTAGTTACCATGAATAGACAAAAATATTTTTGCTCGTTACAGTTTATGCTGCTGTTGTTGGCATTGCTGTTCTGCTCAGCGGGAATGGCTCAAAAGGGAGAGGTGCTTTACGGAACGGTAAGTGATGCGTCAAATGGAGAGCCGGTTCCTTTCGCTACAGTGACTCTTAAGAAAAGCCTAATCGGTACAACGACGAATGAGTCAGGACAGTTTGAATTGCATTTGCCCGATACGCTACAGGAAGATGAGTTGTTAGTGACCTTTCTGAAATGGAAACTTCCTTCGGTCACATGAAGGTGTTTTTAAAACCTATTATCCAAATTTTCAGGACACGCTAAAAAATCAACATCAGTTATTGCTGTTCCGTAAAGCGAACGATCTACAGGAGTTGGCGTTTATGAAAAAGGAACGGTTGAAAGATGAAGCAAAGGATAAAAAGAGAGCGGAGAAATCGCTTAAAAAAGGAAAGCCACTAAAAAAGGATGGTAAAAACAACGACAAAGACAGTCTTAAAATAGGTGAAATTTTTGGCGGCCCAGAGAATCTACTTAAGATGTCGGATATCTTTAAGGATCCGGAAAATTTTCTCGATAGCAATGAATTTAAAAACTATACTTATTCATTTGCGAAATCTTCAAGCTACAACGATGTAGCATTGATGGTGATTCAGTATCAATCAAAAGGGAAAGTGGATCACGTTAGAGAAGAAGGTTTTATTTATTTGGATATTGCTTCTAATGCCATTGTAAAAATTGAATCAAAAGGCAGTTATGCTATTCCAACACTGGCTCGTCCGGTTTTGTTTTTAATGGGAATTGGTGTAAAAAACCCGACATTCAAAAGTTCAATCAGTTTTCAAAAGGTCAATGATCGATGGTATCCAAATGCTATTCAATTTAAAATGAATATTCAAGTCGAGAAGAAGCGAATGTTTTCTAAAAATGATAATTCAAGTTTTGATATAGAAGGCGTTTTAGCAGTGAATAAATTGAAAACTTCCGCTCCTTCACCAGTAGAATTGACGAAACGATTTTCTGTAAAAAAGAAACCGGAAGAACAAGTATTCAATGATCAAGGACTTACTTGGTCTGAAGTGAATATTATCAAGTGATTTTTTAACACCTGTTTAGAAGTAAATTTTTTTAGCGTGACATGAATAATAAGACCGAAAGGGCTTCTTATATAAGGATTAATTTATAGGGACGAATATTTATGGAATTTTCCATGGCAAATGCGAAGGAATTTTTATAACACGAGTTACTTAAATCTTCCTTCCCTTGGTTGGAATCAAGAAGTTTTTTATTGTTTTAAAAATTTTCTTGTGACCACTTCATCCTAGCTTCGCGATCGCCATCGAGACGCTTCGCCACAGCCAATTTACCTCCCAATAGCTATCGAAACTCCCATCTCCCACGCGACAAGCTCAGGGAACACTCCCATCTCCGACTCTCCGATTCTCCCATCTAAAAATTCCTTATTTTCGCATCATGCTACGTCCAATTCGTGTTCTAATTGCTAAGGTGGGTCTCGATGGCCACGACCGTGGTGCTAAGGTGATTGCCTCTTTCCTTCGCGACGCTGGTATGGAGGTGATCTACACAGGTTTACGACAAACTCCCGAAATGGTGGTGAACGCCGCAATTCAGGAAGATGTGGATGCCATCGGTGTTAGTATTTTGAGTGGTGCCCACATGACCGTCTTCCCACGCATTATTATTCCCGAAGAGGATATGAAGAAGCTGGAAGAAATGGGTTGCGGAAAACTTTTTGCACCCGGAACTGAAACAACAACAATCATTAATTACATGACCGAAGAAGTAAAAAGATTGAAGAAAATTTAATTCGCTTTTTTCTTTTTTCCTTTAGATGGGCTATCAATAAAAAATAATATCATGTCTTATACCAATATTCTGTACACCGTTGAAAATTCAATTTGTACAATTACCATCAACCGTCCTGATAAATTAAATGCACTGAATAAAGATACGATTGCTGAAGTGGGTGTTGCATTTGCAACCGCACAAAAAGATGATCAAGTACGTGGAATTATTCTTACCGGTGCAGGAACAAAAGCATTTATTGCAGGTGCTGATATCAGTGAATTTTCCTCTTTTAATTTGGAGCAAGGAATGGCATTGAGTAAACACGGTCACGATGTTTTTGATAGCGTTGAGAATTGTTCGAAGCCCGTCATTGCTGCTGTAAACGGATTTGCACTCGGTGGAGGATGTGAGTTAGCTATGGCATGTCATATGCGTGTTGCTGCCGAAAATGCGAAGTTCGGTCAGCCCGAAGTGAAGCTCGGTTTAATACCAGGATACGGTGGAACACAACGCTTACCTCAACTCATCGGAAAAGCAAAGGCCATGGAATTGTTGATGACTGCTGATATTTTGGATGCGCAGGAAGCTCACCGACTCGGCTTAGCGAATTATGTGGTTCCTGCCGATCAACTGATGGAAAAATGCAAGGAGATTTTGAATAAAATTTTAGCGCAAGCCCCTCTTGCTGTTGCCGAAATTGTTCGTTCCGTGAATGCACATTATTCAAAAACTGAGAATGGATATGAAGTAGAGATCGCGCGCTTTGGTGCTTGTTTTACTACCGAAGATTTTAAGGAAGGTACCAACGCATTTATGAATAAACGTAAAGCAGCATTCACAGGCAAGTAATTATTTTTTTCAGATGGACTCGGTTTTAAGTATACGCCTAACCGTTAGTGGAAAAGTGCAAGGTGTTTTTTTTCGTCAGTCTGCTAGCGATGTAGCAAATAAATTAGGACTTTCAGGATTTGTACAAAATTTACCTAATGGAGATGTGCTCATCGAAGTACATGGCATAGCTTCAAATGTGGAAGAGCTGTATCAATGGTCGTTAAAAGGACCGATGTTAGCGCATGTAAAATCAGTACATCGAGAAGAGATTCCATCTATATCGCTTACAGGAATTTTTGTTTTACGAAAGGCCTAGCCCAGATGTGTAATCGTATTTTTAATTTCTTCGGCCTAGCCCAGATGTGTAATCGTTTTTACGATTTCTACATCTGGGTGTAATCGTTTTTACGATTTCTACATCTGGGTTAATGCAAATACTTTACAAGTGTACGTTTTGCCAAAGGTAACAACGTGTCTTCAAAAGGTAAGGTTAACTCCGACTCAATCACATAAGTTGCAGGATTTGGTAAATTTTTATTGTAGCGCAATAAATCGCTTTTGATGTTTTCATAGGTGTTGCGCAATGTCTTCTCAAAGGAATTTACATATTGCACTCCAATCGCGCGGTAACGTTCTGTAGGCTGATCGAAAATTGTAATTTGATATTCGAAGACCACCGTTTCGTTTTTATCCCCATTTTTTAATAGCAAATAACCGGCATCTGTATGCAAGGGAACAATGCCAATCGGATAAATATTGAGTTTTGATTCAATGAAATCATAAATCTTTTTTCCCTCTGCCAAATGTTGTTCAAATTGAGGTATGCTAAAATTGATGATCGACTCAAGTTCTGTCATCAAGCGATCATCGGTACTTAACTTTTCATAGACCAACTTGAAATTTTGTAGATCGGCGGAATTTAATTTTTCGGGAAAGCTGTTGTACAAACTATTTTTTGATCTCTTAATGCCACTAAGTTTCGGTAGTGTTTTACCAGTTCACTGAGTGCAGGATATAATTTGGTTTCTTCAAAACTATCATTCACATGTTGTAGGTAAGCCAATAAAATGTATTTCTTATACTCGAAGTCAATGTGATTCGTTGTAATCCAATTGTCGCTTAATCTTTGTTCCATAATCGATGTGAGTTTGGTACGAGTTTGATTAGTTCAATTTTAATTTAGTTAATTCACTACAATTTTCTAGCCGTAATTTAATGACCGCCTCCACTCTTCTTCATCGATAAGCAGCTACTGTCAAGCCCCTTATCTTTCCCCTTTCGCGTTTCTCGATGATACTAAGAGAACGGAGAACATCCTTTATTAGCGTATTTCGACCCCTTGGGTTTCAACAGAATTGTGTTGAATATTACATCAAATTCTTTTCTGACATCGCCCTTCTCTACCTAATTTAGGGCATTCAATGTTAAACATGAAGAAAATAATCCCATTGCTTCTCTTGGTGGCCTTTACGGTCGTTTCCTGTGTTCCTGCACGATTACACAATGAATTGAAAGCGAAAAAATCGGCCTGCGACAAGGAAAACGAAGAATTGAAAGCTTCTAATCTGAACTTAACGACAAAGCAGGGCGAACTTTCGGCCATGATTGAAGACCTGAAAAATCGCATCAATATCTTACAGGCTGATACAGGAGCAAAAGGAAGTGAATTGCGTACCTTGCAAGGAAACTATGACCGCATCAACACCGCTTATCAAACTTTATTGAAGGATGGTCCAGCTTCCGCTTCAAATTCAGAAGCCACTAAGCAGCTTATTCGCGATCTTCAGAAAACACAAGAGAATTTGCAGAAGAAGGAAGATGAACTTAGCATCAAAGCTAAAATGTTGAAGTTAAAAGAAGATTCTTTGTCGATGTTGTCTGATGATCTTACCATCAAAAATCGCCGCTTGGCTGAGTTGGAACAAATTTTAGCAAGTAAAGATTCTGCCGTGAAGGCTTTGCGTAACTCCGTAGCAAATGCGCTCTTGGGTTATAAAGACAAAGGTCTCACCGTTGAAATGAAAAATGGAAAAGTATATGTGATGATGGAAGAGCGTTTGCTTTTTGCATCAGGTAGCACTGTAGTTGATCCGAAAGGTGTGGAGGCATTGAGCGACCTTGGTAAAGTATTGGAGAAGAATCCAGATATTAATATTCAAATTGAAGGACACACCGATAATGTTCCCATGAAAGGCGCTGGTGAAATAAAAGACAATTGGGACTTGAGCGTGATGCGAGCAACGTCTGTTGTGAAAATTGTTTTAGCAAATAGTAAAGTAAATCCGCTCCGACTCACTGCAGGTGGAAGAGGTGAATTTATGCCAATTGATAAAACGAATTCTTCCGATGGCCGTAAGAAAAATCGACGCATTGAAGTGATCCTGACACCAAAGTTGGATGAAATATTAAAATTACTTGAAACACATTAAGAGAATTCTCGTCGTGCTTTGCTGTTGCTCTTTCACTGCACCGGCTGGAGATGAGGTTCCTAACTTTGTTCAAAGCTATTCGGATTTCAGAAACTTTCTTTTTGTTTTCGAGAATGGCGTTCCTCGTCAACTCGAACAACAAGCTGTTCGTTCTTATAAAGCCAATGGTTCAATCGTTGGATATGCGAATAGCGCAAATGATTTGATAGCCTATTATAAAGGTCAAAAATTTAAGTTGGGTGATATGACGGCAACAACGTACAATGTCACACAAAGTTTTTTGTTTTATCAGCGCGATCAGTTGCTCAATGTTTTTCAGAATGGAGAAACTACGCAACTCACTTTTTTTTTGCAGGACATGAAAGTGAGTGATAGTCTCATTGCGTTTCGTGATTTGAATGTAGATATTTTGCGAGTGTATAAAGATGGTAAAGTGCACGATTTAGAAATGACTTTGGTAGGGGAATTGCAAGAGTATCAAGTGGGAGAAAATACAGTTGGATCTGTAAATAATACTGGATTTTTCAGAGCATATTTGGATAATCAAGTGTATGATTTGGATAATGTAGCTCCCGAGTCATTTGATCCTGGTGGAAATTTAGTGGCTTATGTAGATGGGTTATATAACTACCTAAAAGTTTTTTACAATAAGAAAATTTTGGTGCTTGAACAATTGTTCCCACAATCGTATCAATCGGGAGTTGATGTTGTGGCTTACATAGCCGCTGATAATTCCTTTAAAGTATTTACCAATGGGAAATTACTCAAAGTGGAATCATACATTCCTGATTTTTACAAAGTACGCGATCGTTCAGTCGTTTTCTTTTTAATAATAAGTTTCAATTAATGTTAGATGGACAACGATTTATTTTAGATGAGTTCCTTCCGCAAAGTTATCAGATGAGTGAAAACAATATCGCTTGGATGGATATCAATAATCGTTTACATATCTTCACAGAAGGAAAATCGTGGGAGGTATCCATGGAAGTTATCACAGGATATCAACTCAATGGAAATACCTTGAAGTACGATTTACCAGATGGGACATCACGCATTTGGTTCAAAGGAAAAATATTTGGTAATAATTAATGATTATGAAAAAACTTCGTATACTCTTTACCGTTATCTTTTGTCAAGCTATTTTTGACGGAAATGCACAATCGGCATTTATCCCTCTCAGCAATGAAGTAGAACAATCCTTTGTGAGGGATCTCAATCGTGTTGGCAATGGTGTGCATACTTCTTTTAAACCTTATTTAAGAAGTGATGTCGTTCGTGCTTCGATGAGCGCATCGGAAGAAGCTGACTTGGAAGAAATCGACAATGGTAAAGCATACGATTCTTTGATCCGATACAACGTACGATCGGATCGTAAGTTTAACCAGAGGTGGATCGGTAGAAAATTATTTACAGAACATTTATTGCAAGTAGAGGAAGAAGATTTTCGATTGTACTTAGATCCTGTTTTTGAATTTGCAGGAGGGCAAGATCAAGAAAACAACCGTAATTTTCACACGAATACAAGAGGTGTTTGGGTGAATGGTTCTATTGGAAAAAGATTTGGTTTCAATGCAACTTTTTATGAGAACCAAAGTTTATTTCCCATGTATCTTGATTCTGCAGCACGAAAAAGTAGAGTCGTTCCAGGCCAAGGTCGCGTAAAGAAATTTGATACGGATGCATTTGATTATGCTTTTTCAACAGGTACCATCAACTTTCAACTCAACAAGCATTTTACATTTGAATTTGGACAAGATCGTCACTTCATCGGTGATGGTTATCGCTCCTTATTGCTTTCCGATAATGCATTTCATTATCCCTACTTTAAAATCATAACTGACTTTTGGAAAATTAGATATGTAAATCTATTCATGCAATTGCGCAACTTAGATCGCATCGACCAAAACGATTCTTATCCTTTTGAAAGTAAGTACGCATCGATGCATTATCTTGATGTGGATATTGGAAAACGATTAACGGTAGGCCTGTTCGAATCCGTAATTTGGCATGCTGACACCAATAACAATTCCCGTGGATTTGATTTTGGTTATCTAAATCCATTTATTTTCTTACGCCCTGTGGAGTTTAGCATTGGTTCACCCGATAATGTTCTAATGGGATTAAATTTGAAGTATAAACTCAACAGCAAAAATTCAATGTACGCACAAATTATGCTGGATGAGTTTTTATTCGACAATGTGAAGTCTGGAAACGGTTGGTGGGCGAATAAACAAGGGATCCAAGCTGGATTTAAAAGCATGGATGTGTTTGGCGTAAAATCCTTGTATTTGCAAGGAGAGCTAAACTATGTTAGACCATATACTTATCAGCATCGTGATGTGATGGGTAGTTATAGCCACCATCGTGCAGCACTGGCGCATCCATTAGGTGCTAATTTTTGGGAAATGGTTGGAATAGCACGTTATACGTATAAGCGATGGAATTTTGATGCAAAAGTCAGTTATGCAGAAATCGGATACGATACCTCAGGTACAAATTGGGGACAAAATGTTTTTCTTTCCTATGTAACCTATCAACAAGAGTTTCAAAATGAAGTAGGTCAGGGTCTTAAGACAAAATTGATGTGGGCTAGTTTGAATATTAGCTTCCTATTAAATCCAACCAATCGAATGAATTTATTTTTGAATTTAGCCTCTCGTAGCGCCGTTCAGCCCAATAAGACGGATAATACCATCTTAGTACAAGGTGGATTTAGGACGAATTTGTTCAATAGATACTACGATTTTTAAAAAGAAGCCAAAAATCCCCTATTTCGATGACTCTTTTACTTGACAGATAACGATCGTATGTTATAGCTTTGCAAGAAAATAATCACCCCTAATAATAGTTGTTAGCATCTCTATAATTATCCTTCCCTTAGTAAACGGGAACGTTCACCATAATTATTATTAGAGAATCGCTTTTAAAATTAAATTGGGACAAAATCTTTCTATGTTAAACTTGACCTTTGCATGCATCTCTGCCTTTCTCATCACCTTTTGGCGATTCCATCTATTATTCGCGTTTCTGTAATTAAAAATTTGTTTGATGAACCAACCGAAAGAAAAAAGCATTCTTCCAGTATTCCTACTCTTGGAGGATTAGCCATTTTTGCTGGTGTTGTTTTCTCTTATACTCTATGGTCCGCAGGACTAGAAACATTCTCTACACAGTATATCATTGCAGCCATTATCGTCATGTTTTTTATAGGGATTAAGGATGATATTGTTGAACTAACAGCTCATAAAAAACTATATGGACAGTTGTTTGCGTCCCTGATCATTGTCTTTTTTGCAGATATGCGAATTACCAGCTTATATGGGGTCGGTGGAATCTATCAAATACCCTATTGGTTAAGTGTATTTGTAACTATCGTGACCATGATTACCATCATCAATGCCTATAATTTAATTGATGGTATTGATGGTTTAGCAGGAGGAATTGGTGCCATTGCCGCCTTTACATTTGGTTTATGGTTTTATAATTATAATCAAATCGCACTCTGTATCTTGGCATTTTCGTTGTTTAGTTCTCTCTTAGCATTCTTAGTTTACAATTTCTCACCAGCTAATATTTTTATGGGGGATACCGGTTCGTTAGTGGTAGGATTGATTTTATCTATTCTTTGTGTCAACTTCGTGGAGATGAGTTTCGACTCATTGCCTTATGCCTTTCCTTTCAGATCTAGTCCAGCCATGGCCGTTGCGATTTTAATGATCCCTTTAGCAGATACCCTTCGAATTTTTTGTATCCGCCTGATGAATGGTCGCTCTCCTTTTGCTGCGGATCGTAATCACATCCATCATCAATTGTTGGATTTAGGATTAACACATCGTGAAGCAGCGCTTACTTTATACTTAGTGAACATCTCCTTTATTCTTATAGCGTTGGTTTTAAGGAATATATCTAGCCTTATGCTCTTAACGGTGCTTACATTTTTAGGTGCTTTGTTCGCAGTTTCTCCTTACTTGGTAAAAGTGCTAAGGTCGAAGAGTAGAGTTTCGATGGTCGATTAGATCCATCTCTTCACCCAACTTTCACTACAATTCACCCATTTTTTTTAAATTTGCCTTCCGAGGCAAAAATTCTGCTATTTCATCCTAGGATGAAATCTTGTAAGAAGTTTTGAAAATCGGTTCTCCACAGAGTAGGAATTAGTAAAATTATATTGTTTTGATGCATTAATTAGCAAGTTATCAATACAATCGTAATTATAACTAATGTGCTTTATGGAGAATATTAATTATCATTACCCATAGATTTACCATATCTTAAATGGAATTATTCCGTTTAAATGATAGAATATCCCATTGATGAAGATAACATAGAAATTAGGCCTTCTTGCTTTAGCCCATACCTTGATGTTCTCAAGCGTATTCGCTCAAGCACCCAGAGAAATTACCAATGTATCTTCCTTTGTTGAAGAAGAATACGATCCCATTTCCTCGTTATTAGATAGTCTGGTTACAATTAATAATGTAGTAAGGTACAATCAGTTAGAAGCAAATTGCTTCGATCCTAGCGCAATCATTCCTGGTGAGATTCCTCAATTTTCAACCGAAGTTTACGAACAAAGAATGGCGGCTATTCATTCGCCCATCCCGCTTTCTTATAACTCACATGTAAAAGGATTCATCGACATGTACGCTGTGAAAAAGCGTGGCTTAACTCAACGAGTGATGGGATTATCGAATCTCTATTTTCCAATATTTGAAGAAGCACTTGACCGTGAAGGATTGCCTTTAGAGTTTAAATATTTGTCGATTGTTGAATCAGCACTGAATCCAATTGCGGTTTCTCGAGTGGGTGCTACAGGTATTTGGCAGTTCATGTACAATACCGGTTTACAATACAATCTGAAAGTAAATTCTTATACTGATGAGCGTCGTGATCCCATCAAATCTACCCATGCAGCATGTCAATATTTCAAAGATATGTATAACATTTATGGCGACTGGTTACTGGTGATTGCAGCTTATAACTGTGGAGCAGGAAATGTGAATAAAGCCATTAAGCGTTCAGGTGGTAAAACCAATTTTTGGGATATTATGAATTACCTGCCCAATGAAACGAAGAATTATGTTCCTGCTTTTATTGCAATCACCTATGTGATGGAACATGCGCGTGAACACAATTTATATCCTGTTAGTCCTGCTTATTCTTATTTTGAAGTGGATACAGTGATTGTAAATCAACCCATCAATTTTAAAACGTTAGCCGCAACACTGGATTTACCGGTAGATGTGATTTCATATTTAAACCCAATTTACAAGCGTGGATTAATTCCAGATGTTGGTGGAAATTATGTGCTGCGTCTGCCAACCAATAAGATGGCGATTTATATGTTGAGTCAGGAAAGTATTTATGCCGCTTCATTGCCTGCTGCTCGACCAGTGATGAACAGTTATAAGAACAGAGCGAGTCAAGTGGATGAGGAGGGTGATGAAGTTGCTACTTATGATACTCAAACTAAGCGAGTGAAGAAAACGCATACTGTTCGTCGAGGTGAAAGTTTAGGAAGAATTGCTTCAAAGTATGATATGACGGTGGCTCAAGTGAAAAAGATGAACAAGTTACGTTCAAACTCGGTGCGTTCTGGTCCGCGATTCACAGTTTACAATTGGGTTAAAACGAAAGTTCCAGTAAACGCAGTTTCTAATGATGAATTAACCGCTAAAAAGGAAGATACTCATAAGGCAGATACGGTTCAAAAAACTGAAGCGGAAGAGCAAACTGAAGCTTTAAACGACAGTCAAAAGGTCACACATGAAACTGCAGAAGTAAAAAATTCTCCAAAACCAGCTTTCAAATACTATATTGTTCAACCTGGCGATACACTTTGGAATATTGCAAAACGATACGAAGGTCTTACTGTTGAGATGATTAAGGATATTAATAATCTCTCGAACACCAATATTAAGCCAGGTACAAAATTAAAAGTGCTAGTTAACGGTTAATCCAATCTTTTCTCTTTTTAGAAAGAGAGAATTTTATAAATTTGCACCGCCAAGTTAGGATTGACCGATGGTGTAACTGGCAACACGTCTGATTTTGATTCAGAAGAGTCCAGGTTCGAGCCCTGGTCGGTCAACATAGAAAGGGAAGAAGCATTTCGCTACTTCCCTTTATTTTTTTGCTGCCCTCGAGAGCCTCAGGCAGCAATCGAAAATTTCAGGAAACTCTTATTAAAAAATCACCCTTGATTCAGAAGAGTCCTCGAGCCCAGTCAGCCCAGCAGTCTAGACCTTTAGGTCTTGTACTGCTGGGGTCAACATAGAAAGGGAAGAAGCATTTCGCTACTTCCCTTTATTTTTTTGCTGCCCTCGAGAGCCTCAGGCAGCAATCGAAAATTTAGGAAACTCTTATTAAAAAAATCACCCTTTATTCAGAAGAGTCCTCGAGCCCAGTCAGCCCAGCAGTCTAGACCTTTAGGTCTTGTACTGCTGGGGTCAACATAGAAAGGGAAGAAGCATTTCGCTACTTCCCTTTATTTTTTTGCTGCCCTCGAGAGCCTCAGGCAGCAATCGAAAATTTCAGGAAACTCTTATTAAAAAATCACCCTTGATTCAGAAGAGTCCTCGAGCCCAGTTAGCCCAGCAGTCTAGACCTTTAGGTCTTGTACTGCTGGGGTCAACATAGAAAGGGAAGAAGCATTTCGCTACTTCCCTTTATTTTTTTCCCTTCGGCAGGCTCAGGAAACATTAAGCAGAGCGAGATAGAGAAAGAGCGAAAAGCAGAGCGAGAAAGAGTCCCGATAGCTATCGGGAGAGAGCGGAGATCAGAGCGAGCAAGAATGTGGGAGCTACGTCAATTGTTGGCTGAGGCTCTCGATTGTTGGCTGAGGCTCTCGATCCCAACACCGGAGCTCAGAGCGAGAAACAGTGAGAGAGCGGAGCGACAGTGTGATAAAGAGTATGAGAGCGGAAATTATTCTCGAAAGTTCGAATTATTCGCATATGGTCAATTTTTGCATGTTATAATTTTCAGGATCTACAACCGCGCTTTCGCGTTTTCGTATGATTCGTAATTCGTAAATTCGTATCGATTCGTAATTCGTAACCTCAAGTCATTCGTATCCAAGATGCAATCTAAAGCCAAAACCGTTTCCGATTACCTCGATGAACTCCCTGAGGAACGCATGATCGCTATTGATAAACTCCGCAAGGTGATTCTCAAAAATCTTCCGAAAGGATTTAAGGAAGAAATGAATTATGGAATGATCGGATATGTGGTTCCGCATTCTCTTTATAATAAGGGATATCACTGCGATCCAAAAATGCCTTTACCTTTTATGAATATCGCTTCACAGAAAAATTTTGTGGCAGTGTATCACATGGGAATTTATGCGAATCCGAAAATTTTAAATTGGTTTTTGGAGGAATATCCTAAGCATTGCAAGACTAAACTCGATATGGGAAAAAGTTGTTTGCGATTTAAAAAGATGGATGAAATTCCTTTCAAACTTATTGGAGAATTAGCAAGTAAAATGACACCGAAGGAATGGATTGCGATTTATGAAACGAAGTTCAATAAATAATTAATTCAGGGTTCTTAAATTTTATTTTTAAACGAAGTGCAAAACATCCATTTCCAATTCGTGCACTAATTTGAATCCAGCCATTCTCCATTTTAACTCCCCATCTTTAAAAATCATCAAGGTAGGAACGCTGCGTATTCCATAGTGCGTAGCAAGTTCTTTTTGTTCATCTACATCTAATTTTACGATCTCCGCTTTTTCTCCCAGACGCACTTCTAAATCTACCAAAATTTCATCTAAATATTTGCAAGGCTCACACCACGTCGCATAAAAATCAACCAACACCGGTTTGCCAGTGGGCAACGATTTCAAAAAATCTTCTTCCGTTAATTGTGCTGCGAGATATTGCATTTCGCAAAGATATTAGATATTAGTTGTTGGATGTTAGATTTTTTACGATTGAACAAAATCACAATTATTTGAAAACTTTATTTTTCACCACAGAGTCACGGAATACACTGAGGTTCACTGAGTGCTTTTGGTAATGAAAAGTTAAATAGTATTCTGAATACAATTCATTATATTTATTCTATCAGAAGATGAATTTTATGTAGTAGTATTTCTCAGTGCTTCTCCGATCCTCCGTTTCTCTGTGGTTATTTTATGAGTTTTTATCTAAAGCAAAAAATTTTAACCAATCTAACTAAAAAGTCAACCTATTTCAGGCTAAGTCATAACGTCTATCGTCTAACGTCTAACATCTAACATCTAACATCCAACATCCAACCTCATCTCAACAAAGAAAACTTTCCCCGCCCTCCCAACATTCTCCACATGGCTGCAAAATAAACAAGTAGCAAAACTCCTCCTAAAATCCATCCCGTTGCTAAACTAAGTTCTAAATTCGATTTCAACAATTCAAAACCTTGCCAAAAAACAAATGAACTTATTAAAAGAAAAATAATTTTTCCCGTTTCATAAGGAATAGGAAAAACTTTTTGTCCTTTCCAATACGATAATAACATCATGGAAACATAACAAATGAAAGTGGCCCATGCCGATCCCATATATCCCATGATCGGAATTAACCACAGATTAAACACGATGGTGATGAGTGCTCCAATAATAGAAAGCCAAGCTCCGTAACGTGTATTACCACTGAGCTTATACCAAATGCTCATGTTCAAATAAATGCCTAAAAATAAATTTGCGGCTAATAAAACCGGAACAACCTTTAATCCTTCGAAGTAATTTTCACCAATGAAATGTTTCACGATATCTAAGTAGTACATCACACCTAAAAAGATAATGCATCCCACTAACACAAAATAATTCATCACATTGGCAAATAATTTTCGACTGTTTTCTTTGTGTTGTTGCGAAAAATAAAAAGGGTCGGCGGCGTATCGAAATGTTTGTACAAACAACGTCATTAAAATACTCAGCTTATAACAGGCGCTGTAAATACCCAGCTGTTGCATCGCAATGGATTTGTCCGTAATTAAATATTTTAGAATGGCACGGTCCAACGTTTCATTAATCATTCCCGCAAAACCGGCAATCAAAATGGGAAATCCATAAATGAGCATTTCTCGAATGAGGGCTTTGTCGATGTCGAATTTCATCGATCTCAACTCGGGAAAAAGTAATACCAACGTAATTCCACTCGCCGCTAAGTTGGCTAAAAACACATAGCCGATACCGATAGTAGGATCTACAAGTCCTGGAAAATATTTGGGGAGGATTAAAAGGAACAAAACATTCAATGCGATGTTCATGAAAATCCCCACCAATTTTATCATGGCAAAACGAAAAGGTTTGTTCTGTTGTCGAAGTCGCGCGAAAGGCAACATCGTCAAGGTGTCAAAAGCCATGATCAACGCAAACCACTGCACATATTCAGCATGATCTGGATATCCTAAAAAAGTGGCTATGGAATGTGAAAAGAGAAGTAGTAGAATGGTGATGAATCCCGTACTGCACATCAACATGAATTGTGCATTGCCAAAGACATTGTCTTGCTTATGTTTTTTATTTACGAAATGAAAGAAGGCTGTTTCTAATCCCAACGCCAATATGACCATCAAGAAAGTGATGTAGGCATAAAACTCAGAAACGATACCGTACTCCGCCGGCACAAAAATACGCGTGTAAATCGGTACCAATAAATAATTGAGTAACCTACCCACAATACTACTGAGTCCGTAAACGACGGTTTGTCCGGCTAAGGTTTTTAGTTGCCCCACAAATGGTTCTTGGTTATTTTTAGCAAAGCTAGTGGATTGAATTGATTTGAGAAAGGTTTAATTTGATCGCGAAGCCTCGCGATGAAAATGATTTGATTTACCAGTGCTGAGGGACTGTTTTGATTCTGCTTTCATCTGGTAGGCGCGAAGCCTCGCAATGAAGATGATTTAATCTGGCAGTGACACATTAAAAGTTGGATAATATTGCAATTCTGCGGGACAAGTTTGATCTGGACCAGCAAAAATCTAGCAGCTAGCAGCTAGCAGCTTTCCATTCCGAAGCACAATTTTTAAATGAGCAATGAATATTATTCAGAAATCCAATTAACTTTGTTTCAAACTCTATATCATGAAAAAGTTCTTTCCTTACCTAATGCTCCTGTTTAGCTTGCTGTTTATGGGATGCCCTTATGGATCTGAAGTAGCCATCGATGATGGTAAAACTAAAATCGACGATAAATTGCTTGGAAAGTGGGAGTCGAAGAGTTCTAGTGATTACGATTATATTGTTTCTAAACTCGATGATAGCACCTATAAGATAGAAAAGAAACCGCGCGGAGAAGGCGATGTAACCGTATATTTTGGATTTCTCTCTAATGTAGGTGCCACTAAGTTTTTAAATGTATGGGAAGAACAAAACTCCACTCGCACTTACTATTTCTATAAGATGGATATCTCCAGTAGTGGAGCAAAACTAACCTTGTCTCCCGTAACGGATAATATTAAAGAGAAATTTGAATCTTCCTCCGAACTGAAATCATTTTTTGAAAAGAACAAAGACCACAGTTTCTTTTATAGCAAGGAAGATGAGGTGTATTTTAGGGCGGATTAAAGGGATAAAAAATTTGCAATAAAGAAATCGATTCGCGGAAGTATTCATTATTTATTAGCTATCTGAAAGTGATATTTCCCTTGCAATAGATATTATGCAAACAGTATGCCTACTTATTTCAATAGACCTAGGCTTTTCGGATTTATTGCTACATGGTTAATGCTATTCTTTTTAGGATTGAATTGCGAAGCTCAAACTGACACTTTTAAAACGAGTATGAATCCATATATCGGACTTTCACCTAGTTTGCCATTTAATAGTGATCACCACTTAATAAATGTAGAAGTGAGGCCAATGAATAAAAATATTCGTTAAATTATTTTGGAACATATTCTAAACTTACTTTGCATTATCCTACTTTTTTTTGGAATTTTTAGCAGGTATGAAGAAGAAACCATTGTTTCAATTGGAATTTCGAAGATGTTTATTAAAAAGTGCATCATAAAAAGAAAAGTTAGTATAAATTTTACCGCGAAGCTTTCCCCTTACACAGAAAGAACAATATTATATTATAAGGATAGTACTATAACATCGCCAAGAATTTTTGGTGCTTCTGTTATTGGTTCTCTGAATTTGGTTGTAAACCTTCATAAAAAATTTGCTGTTACATTTGCTAAAGATTTAAGTTACAATAAAAATATATTTCAATTTGATCCGAAAAGCACAAATAGGAATGGATATTTCAGATCATATAATTGGATTGGATTAATGTACTTTTTCAAATAGTATTTGAGAGTGTCAATGTAATTTATTTTTATTGAATAAAAACTTTCTTGCAGCTTGAGGCTTGCAGCTTGAAAAATCTTTTTCGAAACGTACTTAATAGACTTCGATCAATTTTATTAGAACCTACATCTCTACCTCCAACAACACCGGACAATGATCCGAATGCTTTGCTTCTGGTAAAATAACACAACGCTTCAATGCTTTTTCTAGATTTTGAGTGGCCATTAAATAATCAATTCTCCAGCCCATGTTTTTTGCTCTTGCATTAGCTCGAAAAGTCCACCAAGTATAATGATGTGGATCTTGATTAAAATGTCGAAAGGAATCAATGAATCCGGTATTGAAAAATTCTTCCATCCATGCTCGCTCTTCCGGTAAGAATCCAGATGATTTGGCATTGCTGATGGGATTGTGAATGTCGATGGCTTTATGACAAATATTGATATCGCCTCCAATAATGAGTTGTGATTTTTTCTTTCTAAGAATCTGAATATAATTATTGAACCAAGCCAGCCATTCCATTTTGTAATCTTGTCTCGCATCACCACTCGATCCGCTGGGTACATAGACACTCATCACTGAAGTTTTCCGTAATCTGCACGAATGATTCCTCCTTCTTTGTCAATATCCGCATTGCCAGATCCTATTCGACATGATCCGGTTCCGTTTTGCTCAAAAGAGCTACTCCGCTATATCCCTTCTTTTCCGCTGAATGCCAATAATGATGATAGCCTTCGTTCTCGAAAATGGATACATCAAGTTGCCCCGGCTCTGCTTTGATCTCTTGTAACAATACAATATCCGGATTTACGGTCTTGGTCCAGTCGAGCCAACCCTTGTTAAGCGCTGCCCGGATACCGTTTACGTTGTAGGTGATGATTTTCTTTGTTGCCATAAATGTAGACTGCGAATGTAATACCTATTGGAAATATAATCGAATCCAAATCATTTTTTGGTATTAGTTCGCTACATGTATTATTACATTCAACCTATAAGGAGAGTGAAACCCTGCTTTACTCCGCTGAGCTACGCAAAAGTGATGTAGGCGTAGCTAAAGCTATGTAGTCAGCGTGTAACGATAGAAAGGGTGAAACTATGTAGTCTGCGTGAAGCGATATAAAGGGTGAAACCCGGTAGTCTGCGTGAAACGATAGCACGGGTGAAACCCGGCTTTGCTCCGCTGAAGCTACGCGAAAGCGATGTAGTCTGCGAGTAACAATCGAATGGGTGAAATCCAGTAGTCTGCGTGAAACGCTGTACTACTGGAGACTTTTACACAATCCATAGACTGAAAATTACTGATTAACCGTTACTATCATTCACCTGAGCTACGTATTTTTAAGCGATTGAATAAATTAGGGTATTTAGGTCTTCTTTTGGGTGCTCCTGTTTTTCGGGCAGATGGGTTATGGGCAAGAGTTAACTAATTTACGCACCCTAAAATTGATGGTGTCAAAAGATACCATCATCCTTGATTCCTTGAGTGTTATCCCTGGTTCATTCGTGTTAATGAAAGGAGAAAGCATTGTTCCTTCTAGCGATTATTTTTTAGATGAGTTCGCCTCCAAATTTTTTTGGAAGGGATCCTTGGTGATTCATTAGGAGCATGGATTCTCTCTCGATGGTATTTCGAGTGTATCCATTGTCTTTTTCCAAGCCTCGTTATCTCCGCGACCGACGTGTATTGGATAAGAAGGACGCCAAAGCCGGTGATATTTTTTTAACGGAGCGCCCATCTGAAAAAAACTCCTTCCTTGTTTGGTCTAGAAGGTCTCACTCGAAGTGGTTCCATTTCCCGCGGCATCAGCATTGGTAATAATCAAGATGCCGTGGTGAACTCGAGTTTGAATTTACAAATTGCAGGAAAGATCGCAGGGAACATCGAAATCCTAGCAGCCATCACCGATGAAAATATTCCAGTACAGGCAGATGGAAATACGCAGCAGCTTCAAGAGTTCGATCGCGTATTTATCCAGCTAAACAATGATAAGCATAAACTCATCGCAGGAGATTATGATGTGAAAAATCCAGATGGATATTTTTGCGGTATTTCAAAAAGGCACAAGGTGGAATTTATTCTTATTCGGAAGCCTTGGAGCGGGAAGGAAAATCTACATTGCTAATGTCAGGTGGAATTGGTGCTGCTGTATCGCGCGGAAAGTTTGCTCGGAATGTTATCAATGGCATCGAATCCAACCAAGGTCCTTACCGATTGCGTGGTGCCGAAAATGAACTCTTCATTGTAGTAATGTCGAATTCGGAACGCGTTTTTATTGATGGACAAAAATTGGATCGTGGTCAAGATCGCGATTATGTGATCGATTATAATACAGCGGAAGTGACCTTCACCACGCGCCGACTCATCAACAAAGACATGCGTATCGTTATTGAATTTCAATACGCCGATCGAAATTACGCAAGAACGTTGTTGACCGGATTTACTGCCGTGAAAAGCGAAAAGTTACAAGCAGGTATAAATTTATACTCGGAGCAAGACAGCAAGAACCAACCTTTGCAGCAAGATTTAACTCCAGAAGACAAAGCCATCTTGGCAGCTGCTGGTGATAGTTTGCAATTGGCATTTTCCACCAGCGGCGATAGTGTTGCTTTTAATGTGAACGAAACCTTGTATGCTCGGATAGACACCACCGTAAATTCGATTCTGTATCCCGGAGTTTATCTCTACACATCTAATCCAGATAGTGCCCATTACCGAGTTTCGTTTAGTAATGTTGGAGCAGGTAATGGAGATTATATCGCTGTGGATGGTATTGCAAACGGTCGAATTTATCAATGGGTAGCTCCGGTGAATGGTGTTTCGCAAGGATCGTATGCTCCTAAAACTTTATTGGTGTCACCTAAGCAACGTCAAATGGCAACAGGTTACATTAATTATGCATTTACAAAGAATACGAGGATGGGTGTTGAATTGGCAGCGAGTAAAGATGACATCAATCGATTTTCAACAAAAGACAAAAGGAATGATGATGGTGCCGCCGCTAAATTTTTTCTGGATCATCGTCAAGCATTAAATAAAAACAAAGCCGATGGCTGGGATTTTATCGCGTCGCTACAAACTGAAATGAACGATGAAAAATTTCGCCCTGTGGAGGTGTATCGTTCCGTAGAGTTTGCACGCGATTGGAATACGGGAACCTTGTTAACTTTCGACAAAGAATTATTATCGAATGTGCAAGTAGGATTGAGTCAAGCCAAAACGGGTGATATGAAATACGGCTTCCGTTCTTTATTTCGTGGAAATTCATATCGTGGACTCATGCATACGTTAAACGGAAATGTACATCCCGGAAAATGGACTGCCAAATGGGATGCAAGTTTGCTCAGTAGTGATGGGCCCGTTTTTGAATCTACATTTTTGAGGCATCGCGATGAAATTACTCGCTCATTCGGTTCTTGGATTCCGGGTATCCGCTTCGAACAAGAACGTAATGAGCAGTTACTCGCAGGAAAAGATTCATTATCGGCAAGCTCTTTTCATTTCCGTATTGCAGATGTATTTTTTACTCGTCCCGATACCGTCAAGTTAAGTGTCAAAGGCGGATTCACCAGAAGAGAAGATGATGGCATTAAAGGAAATACTTTCGTGCATGCCACTACTGCTGATATGGCTCATTTCGGAATTGGATGGAATAAAAATACAAATCAACGCATTGCATTTTTAGTGAATTATCGGAATTTGAAAGTGATTGATACCTTGTACACGCAGGTGAATCCAGAAGAAAGTGGAACGGGTCGACTCGATTATTCGCTTAATGCATGGAAAGGTGCTTTGAATTTAAGCTCTTTTTACGAGGGCGGAACAGGAGAGAACCTCGTCGATTGTATTCCTTTATTGAAGTGACACCGGGAACCGGATCCTATTCCTGGAACGACTATAACGGTGATGGTGTACCGCAACTCAACGAATTTGAAATTGCAGTCTTTAGTGATCAAGCAAATTATATTCGCATCTTTTCCACGACCGATGAATATGTAAAAGTTTTTTTCAATCAGTTTAATGCGGTGGTGAATTTTAATCCCGCGGCTTTGTTCACGAATCAGAAAAAACCTTTCTGGACAAAATTCAGCATCTTATCATCGGTTCGATTTGATAATCGCATAACGGCCAGCGGTGGAATAGATGCCTGGAATCCTTTTCCTCGAAGTATTGCAGACACTGTTTTGTTAAGCACACAATCGAACAGTCGTCACAGTTTATTCTTTGATCGTTCCAGCTCAAAATTCGCAGCTGATGTAAGTTGGCAAGATCAACAAACGCGTCAATTGTTGGCAAGTGGTTTAGAAACGCGAGCACAAGAAGCTTACTCGATGACCATTCGATGGAACATGACCACATGGTTAGGGTTGCAACAAAAAGTGGAAGTGAGTAATAAGTCGAGTAATGCGGATGCGTATGTGAGTCGAAATTTCAACATTGATGGAAATGAAAACAATACACAACTAAGTTTCCAGCCGGGAAGCACTTATCGATTTACATTATCGTATCGATATAAAGAAAAGAAAACGTTGCTATTGAAGGTTTAAATGAAAGAGCGAGTCTTAACGATTTTGGTTTAGAGTGGCGATACAATTCTGTTAAGAAAGGATTGATCAATGCTAAGTTTAATTTAGTGAGCATCGGATATAACGGTGATGCCAATACGTCAATAGCTTTTGAGATGCTGGAAGGATTAAAAGAAGGACAAAACTTAACCTGGGGAGTTAGCATTCAAAGAAACTTAGGTTCAGGTTTGCAACTCAGCTTAACTTACGACGGACGAAAACCTGCCGGCACTAAAATGATCCACACCGGCGGCGCGCAAGTAAGAGCTTATTTTTAGTTTCTAGTTTCTAGTTTCTAGCCCTGCGACTCGATTCTTCTTTTATCTAGTACCTAACATCGAACATCGATCATCGAGCATCGAGCATCGAAGATCAAGCATCCAACTACTTTAATTCCAACGACACAACTCCAATCTGATTGCTTTCACAATACAATTCGATTGTGTATTTTCCAGGATTGTATGTATTTCCTTTTCCCAATACACACAAAGTTCTGTATTGCGATTTTCGTACATGATCGATTCCTTCGTAGTGTAAAGTGTAGCTTGACCGTTATAGATGAAAGTCTCACTGGTTGTAGACATCACCGCTCCATCGGGACTAATCACCCGTACAAAAATATCTTTAGGACCTTTTTCCACCACCAAGTTTTCCATGATGGTAAAACAAGTCTTAATACGGTCGGTGCTTTTTGAACGATTTGTCTCAGTTTCTTTACCGCTATTTTTGTAACGAACACCTAATGCTTTTAGGTTGGTAGTTTTTAAAACAGATGCTATGGCTACTTTATTCGATAGTACTGAATTCTCTTGGGTTAACGAAGAAACCTTTGTATTTGCTGAAGATAAATTTTGATTCAGTGAAAATTCTGTTCGCTAAGTATTTTGTTTGAGGTATTCAATGAATCAATTTGCGCGATGAAATTCTGGTTCAATAAACGCAAAGAATTCAGTTCCTCCTTGGCCTTTTTCAATTGAGCCGCGTCGCCGGTGTTGATGAGCTTTTGAATCTGAGCAATCTTTAAGCGAATTTCTTCATCCTTAGCAGAAAGTTGGTTTTGAAGGCTCGCATTTTCCTGATTTAGCTTTTCGTACTCTGTTTTCACCCTTTGCAATTCAGCCGATAAACTCTCCTTTTCAGCCATGGTTGTGTCCAATTCACGGCTCACTTGCTCCAAATGCGTCTTCTTATCAAAGAATTGCCAAAGCAGTAAGGCATTGACACCTAGCAAAATAGTTATAACAATGATGACGATGACCTTCTTTGAATCCTGGTCTTTTTCCGGTGTAGGGGTTGTCATAATAGGGTAATTGGTTTAGGGGCTATGTTGGACTCAGGCTTCGAAATTATAATATTTTCTTTGTGATCCATCTATTTTCTAATGATTTTATGCATTTTAGTTAATGAATCTCTGTTCTTTACTGTGAATTATGGAAATCTATTCCCATATCGAGACTTTATACGATGATTATTACTAGAAAGTTCTCATTTTAAATTATCTAAGAAAAGAAGATTGATTTAAGGTAAAATTGGAGATTTGAAGGTGCAAATCGTCCTAATCAACTGAGCAAAAGACGGTAATCTTTTGAACTTAAATGTCCGTTTTACAAGGGAATGTAAAATTCTAAACATTAACTTTTTATTAGTATTCAAATCAACTTTTATTCGCTTCTAAATCCTTGTTTTGCATTTGAAGAAATAGTACCTTGCTAAGCCTTATTTTAGGGTAAAGACACATTAAAAAATACCGAGTTCAAAAGCGAAATAAACAACCTACATATGAAACCAATCATTACTAAATCAAAATTTGCATTCATTGGGACGATCTTCTTCCTATTGTTTTTAATGGGTGTCAGTTCTAAAGTTAATGCGCAAACATTAATTGCTGGCTGGGATTTTCAAACAACAACTACAGGTGGAACTGCAGCAGCTTGTCTCCAGCAACTCCAAAAGTGTACAATGCAAATTTTGGAAGCGGAACAATTTACTTTGATGGAACAAACAATTCAAGCAGTTGGTTTGTCCCCGTTACTGGAAGTTCAAATACTGAATTAAATAGTTTTGCTGGAACCGCTGTAAATGCAGGACCAGGATTTTCAGTCGTTACTTCCGGAGCAAGTTCACTTGCTCTTGTTGGAGGATTAGCTCAAGCAGCAAATGGCAAATTCGCTGTTTTTACTTTTAGTATGACAGGCTATATTAATCTGACGGTAAGTTATGCTACAAAAGATCAGGCTACAGGATTTACAACTCAAATTTGGGAGTATAGTACAAATGGTACTACCTGGACTCCATTAACTACGATTACTACAGTGCCAGCTGCCTTTGGAACAATTACATTACCAACAACAACCGGATTAGATGGAGCTGCAAATGCTTATTTACGTTTCTCTGGAACGGGTGCTACTGCAACCACGGGAAATAATCGCCTTGATAATATTCAGTTAAATGCAACGGTTGGTGTTCCATTTAATACAGACCAATTAGTGGCTCACCATTTTGCATCAGCGATGATAGTGGCACTGTGGTAAATGTTCCATACACTTATGGAGGAACATTTAATCCAGGAAATATTTTAACGGCTGAATTAAGTTCTTCAACCGGAAGTTTTGCATCTCCAGTAAGTATTGGAACTTTGTCAACTACTTCAAGTGTTGGAAGCATTTCGGCAATAATTCCTGCAGGAACCGCCTCTGGAAACGGATATCGAATTCGTGTGGTAAGTAGTGATCCTGTTGGAATCAGTAATAATAATGGTACAATTTAACCATTGATAAAGTAGTTGCAGTTGCATCGAATAACGGTCCTGTATGCGCTGGATTATCTCTACAACTTTTCTCTAATGGTGGTTCTACTTATAGTTGGACAGGCCCAAATGGATTTTCAAATGTAAATCAAAATCAACGATTGCAACCTAACTGTTGCAGCCGATTCAGGTGTTTTTATCGCTACAGCTATTTCAACATTGGGTTGTACGGATACTGCATCTACATTGGCAATTGTACAAACTTGTGGATGTCTTCCTCCTACCATTACATCATCTGTTCAAGAGCCTTCTTGTAATGGCGGTTCAAATGGTAGTATAGACATCACCGTTAATGGTGGAGTATCTCCTTATACGTTTCAATGGAGCACCACAGCAGTTACCGAAGATGTTTCTGGCGTTTCTGCTGGCGTGTATTCAGTTATTGTTACTGATGCCATTTTATGTACCGATACTTTTTATATCACAGTTGGAGAGCCCACTTTGATGTCTCCTACAGTCATCGTTACAAATCCTGGTTGTCCTGGTACTTCTGATGGAAGTATTGATTTGTCTGTAAGTGGTGGAACTCCGGGTTATACATATCTATGGGATAATGGCGCATTAACAGAAGATGTTAGTGGTCTTCCTGCGGGATTATATAGTGTTACTATTACAGATGCTAATGGTTATCACTTATGCTTTTGGTGTTCTAAATAATCCGGGTGTATTTTCCTTTCATCTATTAACACGGATGTGGCCTGCGCTGGAGGAATAGCGGATCCATTGATTTAATTGCTTCTAATGATACATCTAATACCTCCAATCCAGGATTATTGATTTCAGAATTTTTAGCTAACCCAGCTGGAACAGATTCATCCAAAGAATGGGTAGAATTGATAGCTACTAAATTCATCAACTTCGCAACTACTCCGTATATACGGTTGTTGTAGCTAATAACGGTGGCGGCACTACGAAAGGTTGGGTGCAAGGCGGTGTTGCCTCTGCAACCACAAATGGAACCTATGCTTTCGAAATTTCTTCAGGTACTGTTTCTGCTGGTGATGTTTTTTATGTAGGTGGTTCAAATATGGTGGTAACAGGATTAAAGTTACGTACCATTGATGTTTCAACAACGGGTGGTGATGGTGGTATTGGATCCGCAACAACAGGCGGAATTCTTGGAAACGGTGGAACCAATGCAGATGGTATTGCAGTATTTAATGCTCCCGTTGCAACACTTGATTCTAATTCCGTACCCGTGGATGCTATTTTCTTTGGAACAGCAACTGGTGGTGCAGTAGTGAATGGAGGTCTAGATGGATTTACATTACCTAACCAATGTCGCTATTCAGGAGGTCGTTTGCAAAACTGCAAGTTTCATTGCGTCCAGATGCTGGGACAAATGATATTCATGTTAAGGCGCTAATCGGGATGTAATACTTTAAGTGGAGCTTATTCTCAAAGAGCTTGGGCCACTTCTATTCCCGCATCTCATGGAACCTCCTCGGTTAATTTAACAAGCAGCAATACTTTTTATGGTCGAACGGAGCTACTTCAGAAGATATTTCAGGATTGGCTGCCGGTACATATACAGTTACCGCTACAACCAATACCGGGTTGTACCGCTTCATTAACTGCAGTCATCAATGCGCCATCTTCAATGACATTGAGTGCAACTGTGTTTGATGTGAAGGTTGCTTTGGTGGAAATAATGGATCGATTGACCTTACTGGTGAGTGGCGGACCAACTCCCTATACTTTTTATGAGACGATTTGACATCGACGAAGATCGCAATTTCATCATGGCCGGAAAGTTATAGTGTTGTCGTCGCACGGATGCAAATGGATGTTCTGATACTGCATCATTTCTTGTAAATCAGCCCAGATGATTTAACTATACGACTGGTAACTCATCCATCTTGTTATAAGGTGCCAGCGATGGTGCCATTGACTTAACAGTTTCGGGTGGTACGCCGCCCTGATGTTTTGGTTGGTCGCCGGGTGATGTAACGGAAGATGTCATCAACCAACCTGCTTCTTTCTATTTCTTTAATATTGACGATGCGAATGGTTGT
>JADJMG010000029.1 GCA_016709725.1 Bacteroidota bacterium | reverse complement strand
ATTGGAAACGATTAACGGTAGCCTGTTCGAAATCCGGGTAATTTGGCATGCTGACACCACCAACACCCGTGGATTTGATTTTAAATATCTAACCATTTATTTTTACGCCCTGCGTGAGTTTAGTATTGGTTCACCTTGATAATGTTCTAATGTGGATTAAAAATTTAGCATAAACCAACAGCAAAAATTCAATGTACGCACAAATTAGTGCTGGATGAGTTTTATTCGACAATGTGAAGTCTGGAAACGGTTGCGGGCGAACAAACATGGGATCCAAGCTGGATTTAAAAGCATGGACGTCTTAACCCTAAAATCCTTGTATTTGCAAGGAGAGCGGAACTATGTTAGACCGTACACTTACCAGCATCGTGATGTGATGGGTAGTTATAGCCACCAAAGTGCACGCGGGCGCATCCTTTAGAAAGTAATTTTTGGGAAATGGTTGAATAGCATGTTATACGGGGCGATGGAATTTTGATGCAAAAGTCAGTTATGCAGAAATCGGATACGATACCTCAGGTACAAATTGGGGACAAAATGTTTTTCTTTCCTATGTAACCTATCAACAAGAGTTTCAAAAATGAAGTAGGTCAGGGTCTAAGACAAAATTGATGTGTGGCCAGTTTGAATATTAGCTTCCTAATAAATCCAACCAATCGAATGAATTTATTTTTGAATTTAAGCCTCTCGTAGCGCTGTTCAGCCCAATAAGACGGATAATACCATCTTAGTAACAAGGTGGATTTAGGACGAATTTGTTCAATAGATACCCATGATTTCTAAAAACAAGATAAAAATCCCCTATTTCGAATGACTGCTTTACTTGACAGATAACGATCGTATGCGGGAGCTTTGCAAGAAAAAATAACTGCCTTCTAATATTAAGTTATTAGCATCTCTATAATTATCCTTCCCTTAGTAAACGGGAACGTTCACCATAATTATTATTAGAGAATCGCTTTTAAAATTAAATTGGGACAAAGTCTTTCTATGTTAAACATCACACTTGCTTGTATTACTGCTTTCATCATCACCTTTATGGCGATCCCATCGATCATTCGGGTGTCTGTGATCAAGAATCTATTTGATGAACCCACCGAACGTAAAGCACACGCTTCCAGCATCCCTACCCTTGGTGGTCTCGCTATTTTTGCCGGAGTAGTCTTCTCGTATACCTTTTGGACAACCGGTCTGGAAAGTAGCTCTATTCAATACATTATCGCCTCTATCATCGTTATGTTCTTTATCGGCATCAAGGATGATATTGTAGAGTTGACAGCTCATAAAAAGCTTTACGGACAGTTATTTGCCTCTCTGATCCTGGTTTTCTTTGCTGATATCCGTGTAACCAGTCTTTATGGTATCCTTGGGATGTATGATATCCCTTACTGGTTAAGTGTAGTAGTAACCATCTTCACGATCCTTACCATCATCAATGCCTATAACCTGATCGATGGTATTGACGGTCTGGCCGGAGGTATCGGTGCCATTGCTTCCTTCACCTTCGGATTATGGTTCTATAACTATGGGGAGATTGGTTTATGCATCCTCGCATTCTCCTTATTCAGCTCATTGTTAGGCTTTTTAGTATACAACTTCTCTCCTGCCAATATCTTCATGGGAGATACCGGTTCGTTGATTGTTGGGTTGATCCTCTCTATCCTTTGCATCAATTTCGTGGAGATGAGCTTCCCTCTTCCCTACCCTTTCCCTTTCAGATCCAGTCCTGCCATGGCCATTGCGATTCTGATCATTCCATTGGCTGATACCTTGCGCATCTTCATCATTCGCCTGATGAATGGAAAATCTCCCTTCCAGGCCGACCGCAACCATATCCACCATCAACTGCTTGATCTGGGACTTACTCACCGTGAGGCAGCCCTGACTTTGTACCTGGTAAATATCGGCTTCATCCTTACTGCATTGGTTCTCAGAAACATATCCAGCCTCCTGCTTTTAAATGTTTTGGTAGGAATGGGCGTGGTTTTCAGTATGGTTCCTTATGCTCTGAAAACACTCAAGGCGAAAGGCGTAATTATGAAAGTCGAATAAAGATATCTTCACCCAACTTTCACCTCAATTCACCCTAACTTTTTAACTTTGTCGATCCCGGGCAAAAATCGGCCCTATCGGCATTTTATTGTTTATGGGTAAGAAAATCCGTCTAATTCTGCTCATTCCGGGAAAACGACTCTGTTAAAGGGCCATCCTGCTCGTAAATCAACGAGTTATCAAGATGGAAGCCTTTAAAAGTCATGAAAGATTCAAGGAAAACTACCCTGACTTTCAATTAGTTTTAACCGATCTTAAACATGTATGTACCCTTCATACATCTAAGACCCAGCAAAGCAAGAATGAAATCAACTCGCATATTCCCCTTCATAGCCATACTCGGACTAATACTTGCCGGTTTTCAATCAGTAAATGCCCAGGATAACCGGGAGATTACCCCTGCCGGAACAGGAGTAGAAGAAACCTATGATCCGATTATCGCGATGTTAGACAGTCTGGTAACGCTTACACACGTTGTGCGCTACAACCAGCTGGATGCAAATTGCTTCGACCCGAATGCCGTTGTTCCGGGTTCTGTTCCACGTTTTTCGGATCAGGAATATACCGAGCGCATCAATGCCATTCACTCACCGATTCCGCTTTCGTACAATGAGCATGTAAAAGGATTCATTGATCTCTATGCCAACCGCAAACGCGGACTCACACAACGCGCAATGGGATTATCGAATTTGTATTTCCCTTTATTCGAGCAGATTCTCGATCAAGAGGGATTGCCACTGGAGTTCAAGTATCTTTCTATTGTAGAGTCAGCGTTGAATCCAATCGCCGTTTCACGAGTAGGTGCTACCGGTTTATGGCAGTTCATGTACACCACCGGCATCATCTATGATCTCAAGGTGACCAGTTATACGGATGATCGTCGTGACCCTGTGAAAGCAACGCATGCAGCCTGCCAGTACTTCAAGGATATGTACCATATTTACGGCGACTGGTTGCTGGTAATTGCAGCTTACAATTGCGGAGCCGGCAATGTGAATCGTGCTATCAAGCGTTCGGGCGGGAAAACCAACTTCTGGGAACTCATGCCTTATTTACCGGCTGAAACACGCGGATATGTTCCTGCCTTCATCGCCGTTACTTATGTGATGAATTATTCCCGCGAGCATAATCTCTATCCGATTTCTCCGGCCTATTCTTACTTCGAGGTTGACACGGTTACTGTTGATCGTCCGGTGAATTTCAATGTACTTGCCCGTACACTCGATTTGCCGGTAGATGTGATCTCCTACCTGAATCCAATCTACAAGCGTGGAGTAATTCCTGATGTAGGTGATAATTATGTGTTGAGATTGCCCACCAATAAAATGGCCCAATACCTCGCCAGTCAGGACGATATTTTCACAGCTTCCATTCCTCCTGCACGTCCGGTAGCTCCTGTACACAGCCGTTACCGCGACCGCGATGATGAGAGAGAATCTGCTGTAACTGCTTCAGCAGATGGAGGTACAGTTAAATATGAAACAGTTACCAAAAGGGTCAAAAAATCCCATACGGTACGTCGGGGTGAAAATCTCGGAGTGGTTGCCAAAAGGTACGACATGACCGTTGCGGAAGTGAAAAAGCTCAACCGTTTAAAGTCAAGTACATTACGTAGTGGCCAGCGGTTAAGCGTTTATGCGTATGTAAAGACCAAGGTACCGGTGAAAGTAGCCGGGCTGAGAACAATGTTGCCCGCAAAGACACGAATTCCAAGGATACCACCAGTCTCACAGCCGAACAGGTTTCCGGAAAGGATTCCGGTGCCCAGGTAACCACCGCACAAGCCGGAAATGACCAGTCTTCACAGGACGAAAGTGCCTCCCTCAAGCCAAAATTCATCTATCACGTAGTTCAACCTGGTGATACTTTATGGAATATTGCCAAACGTTACGAAGGTGTTACTGTTGAAATGATTAAGGATATCAACAACTTACGTAACGCCACCCTGAAACCGGGCACCAAACTGAAGGTAATCGTTAACGGTTAATCCAAAATTTCTCTTTTTAAAAGTAGAAATTTCTAAATTTGCAGCGCCAAGTACGGATTGACCGATGGTGTAACTGGCAACACATCTGATTTTGATTCAGAAAAGTCCAGGTTCGAGCCCTGGTCGGTCAACATAGAAAGGAAGAAGCATTTCGCTACTTTATTTTTCTTTGCCCTCGAGAGCCTCGGGTGGCAATCGAAAATTTCAGGAAACTCTTATTAAAAATCACCCTTGATTCAGAAGAGTCCTCGAGTCCAGTCAGCCCAGCAGTCTAGAACCTTTTATTCTGTACTGCTGGGGTCAATATAGAAAGGGGTAAGAAGCACTTCGCCACCTTATTTTTTGCCGCCCCCTGAGAGCCCTTGGTGGCAGCAATCGAAAATTCCAGTGAAACTCTTATTAAAAATCACCTTGATCTAGAAGAGTCCTTCGAGCCTAGTTAGCCCGGCAGTAGTCTAGACTCCTTTAGGTCTTGTATTGTTGGCAACATAGAAAGGGAAGAAGCATTTCGCTTACTTCCTTTAGTTTTTTATTGCCCCTCGAGCCCCAGGCAGCAATTGAAAATTTCAGGAAACCTTATTAAAAATCACCCCTGATTTAGAAGAGTCCTCGAGCTATTAGCCCAGCAGTCTAGACCTTTAGGTCTTGTACTGCTGGTGCCGTAATATAGAAAGGGGTGAAACTTCCCGCTATTCCTTATATTTTCCCTTCGGCAGGCTCAGGGAAACATTAAGCAGAGCGAGATAGAGAAAGAGCGAAAAGCAGAGCGAGAAAGAGTCCCGATAGCTATCGGGAGAGAGCGGAGATCAGAGCGAGCAAGAATGTGTGAGCCGTCAATTGTTGGCTGAGGCTCGATTGTTGGCTGAGGGCCTCGATCCTAACACTGGAGTCTGGAGCGAGAAACAGCGAGAGAGCGGAGCGACAGTGTGGATAAAGAGTAAGAGAGCGGAAACTAATTCCCGAAAGTCTGAATTATCTGCATATGGGTCAATTTTGTATGTTATGATTTTCAGGATCTACAACCGCGCTTTCGCGTTTTCATGATTGGTAATTCAAAATCTGTGATCGATCCGTAAATCGTGAAATCTCAAGTCATTCGTACCCAAGATGCAACCTAAAGCCAAAACCGCTTCCGATTACCCGATGAACTCCCCTGAGGAACGGATGACCGCTATTGATAACCCGAAAGGTGATTCTCAAAATCTTCCGAAAGGATTTAAGGAAGAAATGGACCTTATGGAACGATCGGATATGTGGTTCCGCATTCCCTTTATATTAAGCGATATCACTGCGATCCAAAAATGCCTTTACCTTTTCTGAATATCGTCCAGAAAAAATTGTGTTAGTGTATCACATGGGAATTTATGCTAATCCAGTTTTGTTAAATTGGTTGGAGGAGTATCCTAAACATTGCAAACGAAATTTGATATGGGGTAAAAAGTTGTTTATGATTTAAAAGATGGATGAAATTCCCTTTCAAACTTATTGAGAATTAGCAAGTAAAATGACACTTTGGGAATGGATTATGGGAATTTGCGAAACGAGTTCAATAAATAATTAATTCTGGGTTCTTGAATTTTATTTTAAACGAAGTGCAAATATCCATTTCCAATCGTAGAAACTAATTTGAATCCAGCCATTCTCCATTTTAACTCCCCATCTTTAAAAATCATCAAGGTAGGAACGCTGTGTATTCCATAGTGTAGCAGTTTTGCTCATCTACATCTAACTTTAAGCGATCTCCGCTTTTTCTCCCCAGACGCATCTAAATCTACCAAAATTTCATCTAAATATTTGCAAGGCCCACACCACGTCGTGCATAAAATCAACCAACACCGGTTTGCTAGTGGGCTTCGATTTCAAAAATTTTCTTCCGTAATTGTGCTGCGAGATATTGCATTTCGAAAAGATATTAGATATTGAGGTTGATGTTAGATTTTACGATTGAACAAAACTACAATTATTTGAAAATCTTTATTTTCACTACAGAGTCACGGAATACACTGAGGTTCACTGAGTGCTTTTGGTAATGAAAGGTTAAATAGTATTCTGAATACTAATGTATTATATTTATTCTATCAGAAGATGAATTTTATGTAGTAGTATTTCTGGAGTGTTTCTCCGATCCTCCGTTTCTCTGTGTAGTTATTTTATGAGTTTTTATCTAAAGCAAAAAATTAACCAATCTAACTAAAAAGTCAACCTATTTCAGGCTAAGTCATAACGTCTATCGTCTAACGTCTAACATCTAACATCTAATATCCAAATATCCAACCCTCATCTCTAAAGGAAATCCTTTCCCTGCCCTCCTAACATTCTCTACATGGCTGCAAATAAACAAGTAGCAAAACCTCTCCTAAAATCCATCCCAAGTTGCTAAACTAAGTTCTAAAATTGATTTCAACAATTCAAACTCTTGCCAAAAATAAAAGAACTAATTAACAGAAAATTATTTTCCGGTTTCATAGGGAATTGGAAAAACTTTTTGTCCTTTCCAATACGATAATAACATCACGGAAACATAACAAATGAAGCGGCCCATGCCGATCCCATATCCCATGATCGGAATTAACTACAGATTAAACATGATGGTGATGAGTGTTCAATAATAGACAACTAAGCTCCGTAACGTGTATTACCGCTGAGCTTATACCAAAGGCTCATGTTCAAATAACGCCTAAAAATAAATTAGGGAGCTAATAACAAAACCGGAACAACCTTTTTAATCCTTCGAAGTAATTTTCACCCATGAAATGTTTCCATGACATTCAAGTGGTACATCACACCGTAAAAAGATAATTCATCCCATTAACACAAGAAATCTATTCATTGTTAGTAAATAATTTTTGACTCTTTTCTTTGTGTTGTTACGAAAAATAAAAAAGGTCGGCCGCGTATAAGAAATGTTTGTACAAACTACGTCAATGTAAAATACTAACTTGTAGCAGGCGCCGTAAATACCCAACTGTTGCATCGTAATGGATTTGTACGGTAATTAAGTATTTTAGATGGACGGTCCAACTGGTTATCCCATTAATTATTCCCAAATCCGGCAATCGTGCCAGAAAGGGAATCCATAAACGAGCATTTCCTTGAATGAGGGCTTTGTCGATGTCGAATTTCATCGATCTCAACCGGGAAAAAGTAATACCAACGTAATTCCACTTGCCGCTAAGTTGGCTAAACAACACAGCCGATACCGAGGTAGTCGGATCTACGAGTCCTGGAAAATATTTGGGGAGGATTAAAAGGAATAAAACATTTAATGTGATGTTCAAGAAAATCCCCAACCAATTTTATCAGGCAAAACGAAATGGTTTGTTTTGTGTCGAAGTCGAGAGTAGAGGCAAAATGGTTAATGTGTCAAAGGCTATAATCAACGCAAACCACCGTATCATATTCAGCATTGTCTGGATATCCTATAAAAAGTGGCTATGGAATGGAAAGAGAAGTAGTAGAATGGTGATGGTGAATCCCGTACAACACATCAACATGAATTAAAAAATACCGGGAAGACATTGTCTTGCTTATGTTTTTTACTTCACGAATGAAAGAAGGCTGTTTAATCCCAACGCCAATATGACCATCAAGAAAGTGATGTAGGCATAAACTCAGAAACGATACCGGTACTCCGCCGGCAATAAAATACGCGTGTAAATCGGTACCAAATGTAGCTTAAATGAGTAACCTACCAGTATACTACTGAGTCCGTAAACGACGGTTTGTCCGGCTAAGGTTTTTAGTTGCCCCGTAAATGGTTCTTCTATTATTTTTATCAAATCTAGTGGATTGAATTGATTTGAGAAAGGTTTAACTTGATCGCGAAGCCACGGAGATGAAAATGATTGCTATTTACCGTTGCTGAGGGACTGTTTTGATTCTGCTTTCATCTGGTAGTCGCGAAGCTCGCAATGAAGATGATTTAATCCGGCGTGGACACATTAAAAGCCGATAATATCGCAACCTCTGCGGGCAAGCTTTGATCTGGGACTATACAAAAATCTAGGCAGCTTAGCAGCTAGCAGCTTCCATCCCGTGCAGCCACAATTTTAAATTAGTAATGAATATTATCTAGAATCCAACTATAACTTTGTTCCCAAACTCTATATCATGAAAAGTTCTTTCCCTCACCTAATGCTCCTTGTTTAGCTTGTTGTTTATGGGACGCCCTTACTATCTGAAGCGGCCATCGATGATGGTAAAACTAAAATCGACGATAAACTGCTTGGAAAAAGGGGGAGTCGAAGAGTTCTAGTGATTACGATTATATTGTTTCTAAACCCTGATGATAGCCCTACAAGATCGAAAAGAAAACCGCGCGGAGAAGGCGAGATGTAACGGTATACTTGGATTTCCTCCAATGTAGGTGCTACTCAAGTTTAAACGTATGTGGAAGGAACAAAATCTCCACTGCACTTACTATTTCATAAGATGGATATCTCCAGTAGTGGATAAAACTAACCTTGTCTCCTGTAACGGATAATATTAAAGAGAAATTTGAATTTTCCTCCGAACTGAAACTATCATTTTTTGAAAAGAACAAAGACCACAGTTTCTTTATAGCAAGGAAGATGAGGTGTATTTTAGGCGGATTAAAGGGATAAAAAATTTGCAATAAAGAAATCGATTCGCGGAAGTATTCATTATTTATTAGCTATCTGAAAGTGATATTTCCCTTGCAATAGATATTATGCAAAACAATATGCCTACTTATTTCAATAGACCTAGGCTTTTCGGATTTTTTGTACATGGTTAATGCTATTCTTTTAGGATTGAATTGGTGAAGCTCAAACTGACACTTTAAAACGAGTATGAATCCATATATCGGACTTTCACCTTAGTTTGCCATTTAATAGTGATCACCACTTAATAAATGTAGAAGTGAGGCCAATGAATAAAAAAATATTCGTTAAATTATTTTGGAACATATTCTAAACTTACTTTGCATTATCCTACTTTTTTGAATTTTTAGCAGGGATGAAGAAGAAACCATTGTTTCAATTGGAACGAAGATGTTTATTAAAAAGTGCATCATAAAAAGAAAGTTAGTAAATTTTACCATAAGCTTCCCTTACACAGAAAGAACAATATTATATTATAAGGATAGTACTATAACATCGCCAAGAATTTTTGGTGCTTCTGTTATTGGTTCTCTGAATTTGGTTGTAAACCCTGAAAAATTTGCTGTTACATTTGCTAAAGATTTAAGTTACAATAAAAATATATTTCAATTTGATCCGAAAAGCACAAATAGGAATGGATATTTCAGATCATTATAATTGGATTGGATTAATGTACTTTTCAAATAGTATTTGAGAGTGTCAATGTAATTATTTTTATTGAATAAAAACTTTCTGCAGCCTGAGGCTTGCAGCTTGAAAAATCTTTTTCGAAACGTACTTAATAGACTTCGATCAATTTTATTAGAACTTACATCTCTACCTCCAACAACACCGGACAATGATCCGAATGCTTTGCTTCTGGTAAATAACACAACGCTTCAATGCTTTTCTAGATTTTGAGTGGCCATTAAATAATCAATTCTCCAGCCCATGTTTTTGCTCTTGCATTAGCTCCAAAGTCCACCAAGTATAATGATGTGGATCTTGATTAAAATGTCGAAAGGAATCAATGAATCCGGTATTGAAAAATTCTTCCATCCATGCCGCTCTTCCGGTAAGAATCCAGATGATTTGGCATTGCTGATGGGATTGTGAATGTCGATGGCTTTATGACAAATATTGATATCGCCACCAATAATGAGTTGTGATTTTTTCTTCTAAGAATCTGAATATAATTATTGAACCAAGCCAGCCATTCCATTTTGTAATCCTGTCTCGCATCACCACTGATCCGCTGGGTACATAGACACTCATCACTGAAGTTTTTCCGTAATCTGCACGAATGATTCTTCCTTCTTTGTCAATATCCGCGTTTCCTGATCCATATTCGACATGATCCGGTTCCGTTTGCTCAAAAGAGCTACTCCGCTATATCCCTTCTTTTCCCGCTGAATGCCAATAATGATGATAGCCTTCGTTCTCCAAAAATGGATACATCCAGTTGCCCCGGCTCTGCTTTGATCTCTTGTAACAGAACAATATCCGGGATTTACGGTCTTAATCCAGTCGAGCCAACCCTTGTTAAGCGCTGCCCGGATCCCGTTTACGTTGTAGGTGATGATTTTCTTTGTTGCCATAAATGTAGACTGCGAATGTAATACCTATTGGAAATATAATCGAATCCAAATCATTTTTTGGTATTAGTTCGCTACATGTATTATTACATTCAACCTATAAGGAGAGTTAACCCTGTTTACTCCGCTGAGCTACGCAAAAGTGATGTAGGCGTAGCAAAGCCATGTAGTCAGCGTAACGATAGAAAGGGTGAAACTTATGTAGTCTGCGTGAAGCGATATAAAGGTGAACCCCGGTAGTCTGCGTGAACGATAGCGACGGTGAAACCGGCTTTGCTCCGCTGAGCTACGCGAAAGCGATGCAGTCTGCGAGAAACAATCGAATGGGTGAAATCCAGTAGTCTGCGTGAAACGCTGTACTACTGAGACTTTCCACAATCCATAGACTGAAAATTACTGATTAACCGTTACTATCATTCACCTTGAGCTACGTATTTTTAAGCGATTGGAATAAATTAGGGTATTTATGTCTTGTTGTGGGGTTCCTGTTTTTCGGGCAGATGGGTTATGCGCAAGAGTTAACTAATTTATGAACCTTAAAATTGATGGCGTCAAAAGATACCATCATCCTTGATTCCTTGAGTGTTATCCCTGGTTCATTTGTATTAATGAAAGGGGATAGCATCATTCCTTCCAGCGATTATTTTTTAGATGATTTCGGCTCCAAGTTTTTTTGGAAGAGTTCCCATGTGGATTCATTAGGTAGCATGGATTCTCTTTCGATGGTATTTCGAGTGTATCCCATGTCTTTTTCTAAGCCTCGTTATTTGCGCGACCGACGTGTTTGGATAAAAAGGATGCCAAGGCAGGTGATATTTTTTAACCGAACGCCCATCTGAAAAAAAACTCCTCCTTGTTTGGTTTGGAAGGACTCACTCGAAGTGGTTCCATTTCCCGCGGTATTAGCATTGGCAATAATCAAGATGCCGTAGTGAACTCGAGTTTGAATTTACAAATTGCAGGAAAGATCGCAGGTAACATCGAAATCTTAGCAGCCATCACCGATGAAAATATTCCAGTACAAGCGGATGGGAATACGCAGCAACTTCAAGAACTCATCAACAAAGACATGCGTATCGTTATTGAATTTCAATACGCCGATCGGAATTATGCAAGAACCTTGTTGACCGGGTTTACTGCCGTGAAAAGCGAGAAGATGCAAGCAGGTATAAATTTATACTCGGAGCAAGACAGCAAGAACCAACCTTTGCAGCAAGATTTAACTCCAGAAGACAAAGCCATCTTGGCAGCTGCTGGTGATAGTTTGCAATTGGCATTTTCCACCAGCGGCGATAGTGTTGCTTTTAATGTGAACGAAACCTTGTATGCTCGGATAGACACCACCGTAAATTCGATTCTGTATCCCGGAGTTTATCTCTACACATCTAATCCTGATAGTGCCCATTACCAGTTTCGTTTAGTAATGTTGGAGCGGGTAATGGAGATTATATCGCTGTGGATGGTGTTGCAAACGGTCGAATTTATCAATGGGTAGCTCCGGTGAATGGTGTTTCGCAAGGATCGTATGCTCCTAAAACTTTATTGGTGTCACCTAAGCAACGTCAAATGGCAACAGGTTACATTAATTATGCATTTACAAAGAATACGAGGATGGGTGTTGAATTGGCAGCGAGTAAAGATGACATCAATCGATTTTCAACAAAGACAAAAAGGAATGATGATGGTGCCGCCGCTAAATTTTTCTGGATCATCGTCAAGCATTAAATAAAAACAAAACCGATGGCTGATTTTATCGCGTCGCTACAAACTGAAATGAACGATGAAAAATTTTCGCCCTGTGGAGGTGTATCGTTCCGTAGAGTTTGCGCGCGACTGGAATACGGGAACGTTGTTAACTTTCGACAAAGAATTATTATCGAATGTGCAAGTAGGATTGAGTCAGCCAAAACTGGTGATATGAAATACGGCTTCCGTTCTTTATTTCGTGGAAATTCATATCGTGGACTCATGCATACGTTAAACGGAAATGTACATCCCGGAAAATGGACTGCCAAATGGGATGCAAGTTTGCTCAGTAGTGATGGTCCCGTTTTTGAATCTACATTTTTGAGGCATCGCGATGAAATTACTCGCTCATTCGGTTCTTGGATTCCGGGTATCCGCTTCGAACAAGAACGTAATGAGCAGTTACTCGCAGGAAAGATTCATTATCGGCAAGCTCTTTTCATTTTCCGTATTGCAGATGTATTTTACTCGTCCCGATACCGTCAAGTTAAGTGTCAAAGTGGATTCACCAGAAGAGAAGATGATGGCATTAAAGGAAATACTTTCGTGCATGCCACTACTGCTGATATGGCTCATTTCGGAATTGGATGGAATAAAACACGAATCAACGCATTGCATTTTTAGTGAATTATCGGAATTTGAAAGTGATTGATACCTTGTACACGCAGGTGAATCCAGAATAAAGTGCAACGGGTCGACTCGATTATTCGCTTAATGCATGGAAAGGTGCTTTGAATTTAAGCTCTTTTTACGAGGGCGGAACAGGGAGAGAGCCTCGTCGATTGTATTCCTTTATTGAAGTGACACCGGGAACCGGATCCTATTCCTGGAACGACTATAACGGTGATGGTGTACCGCAACTCAACGAATTTGAAATTGCAGTCTTTAGTGATCAAGCAAATTATATTCGCATCTTTTCAACGACCGATGAATATGTAAAAGTTTTTTTCAATCAGTTTAATGCGGTTGTGAATTTTAATCCCGCGGCTTTGTTCACCAATCAGAAAAAAACCTTTCTGGACAAAATTCAGCATCTTATCTTCCGTTCGATTTGATAATCGCATAACTGCAAGTGGTGGAATTGATGCATGGAATCCTTTTCCTCGAAGTATTGCAGACACTGTTTTGTTAAGCACACAATCGAACAGTCGTCACAGTTTATTCTTTGATCGTTCCAGCTCAAAATTCGCAGCTGATGTAAGTTGGCAAGATCAACAAACGCGTCAATTGTTGGCAAGTGGTTTAGAAACGCGAGCACAAGAAGCTTACTCGATGACCATTCGATGGAACATGACCACATGGTTAGGGTTGCAACAAAAAGTGGAAGTGAGTAATAAGTCGAGTAATGCGGATGCGTATGTGAGTCGAAATTTCAACATTGACGGAAATGAAAACAATACACAACTTAGTTTCCAGCCGGGAAGCACTTATCGATTTACATTATCGTATCGATATAAAGAAAAAGAAACGTTGCTATTGAAGGTTTAAATGAGCGAGCGAGTCTTAATGATTTTGGTTTAGAGTGGCGATACAATTCTGTTAAGAAAGGATTGATCAATGCTAAGTTTAATTTAGTGAGCATCGGATATAACGGTGATGCCAATACGTCAATAGCTTTTGAGATGTTGGAAGGATTAAAAGAAGGACAAAACTTAACCTGGGGAGTTAGCATTCAAAGAAACTTAGGTTCAGGTTTGCAACTCAGCTTAACTTACGACGGACGAAAACCTGCCGGCACTAAAATGATCCACACTGGCGCGCAAGTAAGAGCTTATTTTAGTTTCTTAGCTTCTAGCTTCTGGTCGCGAAGCTCGCGACTCGATTCTGATTTCTTTTATCTAGTACCTAACGTCATCAACCATCAACCATCAAGAATCTCCCATCTCCCATCTCCCATCTCCCACTCTAACCTACTTTAGCTCCAACGATACAACTCCAATCTGATTGCTTTCACAATACAATTCGATTGTGTATTTCCAGGATTGTATGTATTTCCTTTTTCCCAATACACACAAAGTTCTGTATTGCGATTTTCGTACATGATTGATTCCTTCGTAGTATAAAGTGTAGCTTGTCCGTTAAAGATGAAAGTTTCACTGGTTGTAGACATCACAGCGCCGTCTGGACTTATTACTCTCACAAAAATATCTTTAGGACCTTTTTCCACCACCAAGTTTTCCATGATGGTAAAACAAGTCTTAATACGGTCGGTGCTTTTTGAACGATTTGTCTCAGTTTCTTTACCGCTATTTTTGTAACGAACACCTAAAGCTTTTAGGTTGGTAGTTTTTAAAACAGATGCTATGGCTACTTTATTCGATAGTACTGAATTCTCTTGGGTTAACGAAGAAACCTTTGTATTTGCTGAAGATAAATTTTGATTCAGTGAAAAGTTTTGTTCGCTTAGAATTTTGTTAGAAGTATTCAATGAATCTATTTGAGCGATGAAATTCTGGTTCAATAAACGCAAAGAATTCAATTCTTCCTTTGCCTTTTCAATTGAGCCGCGTCGCCGGTGTTGATGAGCTTTTGAATCTGAGCAATCTTTAAGCTGAATTTCTTCATCCTTAGCAGAAAGTTGATTTTGAAGGCTCGCATTTTCTTGATTTAGCTTTTCGTACTCTGTTTTTACCCTTTGCAATTCAGCCGATAAACTCTCCTTTTCAGCCATAGTTGTGTCCAATTCACGGCTCACTTGCTCCAAATGCGTCTTCTTATCAAAGAACTGCCAAAGCAGTAAGGCATTGACACCTAGCAAAATAGTTATAACAATGATGACGATGACCTTCTTTGAATCCTGGTCTTTTTCCGGTGTAGGGGTTGTCATATAAAGTAATTGGTTTAGGGGAGCTATGTTGGACTCAGGCTTCGAAATTATAATATTTTCTTTGTGATCCATCTATTTTCTAATGATTTTATGCATTTTAGTTAATGATTCTCTGTTCTTTACCCTGAATAATGGAGATATATTCCAATATCAACACTTTATACGATGATTATTACTAGAAAGTTCTCATTTTAAATTATCTAAGAAAGAAGATTGATTTAAGGTAAAATTGGAGATTTGATGGTAAATCATCCTAATCAACTGAGCAAAAGACGGTAATCTTTTGAACTTAAATGTCCGTTTACAAGGAATGTAAAATTCTAAACATTAACTTTTATTAGTATTCAAATCAACTTTTATTCGCTTCTAAATCCTTGTTTTGCATTTGAAGAAATAGTACCTTGCTAAGCCTTATTTTAGGGTAAAAACACATTAAAAAATACCGAGTTCAAAAGCGAAATAAACAACCTACATATGAAACCAATTATTACTAAATCAAAATTTGCATTCATTGGGACGATCTTCTTCCTATTGTTTTTAATGGGTGTCAGTTCTAAAGTTAATGCGCAAACATTAATTGCTGGCTGGGATTTTCAAACAACAACTACAGGTGGAACTGCAGCAGCTGTATCTCCAGCAACTCCAAAAGTGTACAATGCAAATTTTGGGAGTGGAACAATTTACTTTGATGGAACAAACAATTCAAGCAGTTGGTTTGTCCCTGTTACTGGAAGTACAAATACGGAATTAAATAGTTTTGCTGGAACCGCTGTAAATGCAGGACCAGGATTTTCAGTCGTTACTTCCGGAGCAAGTTCACTTGCTCTTGTTGGAGGATTAGCGCAAGCATCAAATGGTAAATTCGCGATTTTTAGTTTTAGTATGACAGGTTATATTAATCTGACGGTAAGTTATGCTTCTCAAAGATCAACTACAGGATTTACAAATCAAATTTGGGAGTATAGTACAAATGGAACTACCTGGACACCATTAAATACAGTTACTACAGTACCAGCTGCCTTTGGAACAATTACATTACCAACAACAACCGGATTAGATGGAGCTGCAAATGCTTATTTACGTTTCTCTGGAACGGGTGCTACTGCAACCACGGGAAATAATCGCCTTGATAATATTCAGTTAAATGCAACGGTTGGAGTTCCATTTAATACAAATCCAATTAGTGGCTCACCATTTTGCATCAGCGATGATAGTGGCACTGTAGTAAATGTTCCATACACTTATGGAGGTACATTTAATCCAGGAAATATTTTAACAGTTGAATTAAGTTCTTCAACAGGAAGTTTTGCTTCTCCGGTAAGTATTGGAACTTTGTCAACTACTTCAAGTGTTGGAAGTGTTTCGGCAATAATTCCTGCAGGAACTGCCTCTGGAAGCGGATATCGAATTCGTGTGGTAAGTAGTGATCCTGTTGGTATCAGCAATAATAATGGTTCAAATTTAACAATTGATAAGGTAGTTGCAGTTGCATCGAATAACGGTCCTGTTTGCGCTGGATTATCTCTACAACTTTTCTCTAATGGTGGTTCTACTTATAGTTGGACAGGGCCTAATGGATTTTCAAATTCAAATCAAAACCCAACGATTGCAACAACTGTTGCAGCCGATTCAGGTGTTTTTATCGCAACAGCTATTTCAACATTGGGTTGTACGGATACTGCATCTACGTTGGCAATTGTACAAACTTGTGGATGTCTTCCTCCTACCATTACATCATCTGTTCAAGAGCCTTCTTGTAATGGCGGTTCAAATGGTAGTATAGACATCACCGTTAGCGGTGGAGTATCTCCTTACACGTTTCAATGGAGTACCACAGCAATTACCGAAGATGTTTCTGGCGTTTCTGCTGGCGTGTATTCAGTTATTGTTACTGATGCCATTTTATGTACCGATACTTTTTATATCACAGTTGGAGAACCCACTTTGATGGCTCCTACGGTTGTTGTTACTCATCCTGGTTGTCCTGGCACTTCTGATGGAAGTATTGATTTGTCTGTAAGTGGTGGAACTCCGGGTTATACTTATTTATGGGATACTGGTGCATTAACAGAAGATGTTAGTGGACTTCCTGCCGGATTATATAGTGTTACTATTACAGATGCTAATGGTTGTATCACTTATGCTTTTGGTGTTCTCAATAATCCGGGTGTATTTTCGCTTTCATCTATTAATACGGATGTGGCATGCGCTGGAGTTAATAGCGGATCCATCGACTTAATTGCTTCTAATGATACATCTAATAACTCCAATCCTGGACTATTGATTTCAGAATTTTTAGCAAATCCTGCTGGAACAGATTCTTCCAAAGAATGGGTAGAATTGATAGCCACTAAATTCATCAACTTCGCAACTACTCCGTATACGGTTATTGTAGCTAATAACGGTGGCGGCACTACGAAAGGTTGGGTGCAAGGCGGTGTTGCCTCTGCAACCACAAATGGAACCTATGCTTTCGAAATTTCTTCAGGTACTGTTTCTGCTGGTGATGTTTTTTATGTAGGGGGTTCTAATATGAATGTAACTGGATTAAAGTTACGCACCATTGATGTATCCACAACGGGTGGTGATGGTGGTATTGGATCCGCAACAACAGGCGGAATTCTTGGAAACGGAGGAACCAATGCAGATGGTATTGCTGTCTTTAATGCTCCTGTTTCTACACTTGATTCTAATTCCGTACCTGTGGATGCTATTTTCTTTGGAACAGGAACGGGTGGTGCTAGTGAATGGAGGTCTCGATGGATTTACATTACCTACTAATGATCGTTATGCTGGTGGTCGTTTGCAAACGGCAAGTTTCATTGCTCCAGATGCTGGTACAAATGATATTCATGTTAAGGCGACTGGTGGTTATAATACTTTAAGTGGGGCTTATGCTCAAAGAGTTTGGGCAACTTCTATACCCGCATCTTATGGAACCTCCTCAGTTAATTTAACAAGCAGCAATACTTATTTATGGTCGAACGGAGCCACTTCTGAAGATATTTCAGGATTAGCTGCCGGTACATATACGGTTACCGCTACTACCAATACAGGTTGTACTGCTTCATTAACTGCGGTCATCAATGCGCCAACAGCAATGACATTGAGTTCAACCGTTTTTGATGTGAGTTGCTTCGGCGGAAGTAATGGATCTATTGATTTAACGGTTACTGGCGGACAAATTCCCTATACATTCTTATGGAATGATGCTGACATCAACGAAGATCGTAATGCCATCATGGCCGGAACGTATATGGTTACCGTTACTGATGCTAATGGATGCTATGACACCGCATCATTTGTTGTAAATCAACCCAACGATTTAACATATACAACTTCGGTTACTCATACATCATGCTATGGCGCTAGTGATGGTGCTATCGACTTAACAGTTTCTGGAGGTACGCCACCATATATTTTTGGTTGGTCAACGGGAGATGTTACGGAAGATGTAATTAACCAACCAGCGAATTTCTATTTCTTTAATATTGATGATGCGAACGGTTGTGTTACCGGTGGAATTGAATTCATCAATGATCCAGCACAAATTGTTATTAGTAATTTTGTACCCAATAGCGGTGGTGCCGGAGTATTGGTAACCATTAATGGAAGTGGATTCACTGGAGCTACTGATGTTAAGTTTGATGGAGTTTCTGCAACTTCATATACTGTTGTCAGCGATTTTCAAATTGATGCTATCGTTCCACCAGGGTCTGATACCGGCTTTGTAAGTGTATATACAAGTCCTACTTGTTTTACCATGAGTGTAGATACCTTCTTTTATAATCCAGCTGCATGCGTCGCACCTAGTGTTTCGGGTGTTTCAAGTCCAGCTACCTGTTTCGGGGCTTCTGATGGAAGTGTAGACATTACAGTTAGCGGTGGCTTACCTCCCTATACTATAACATGGAGTAATGGTTCAAATTCAGAAGATATTTTTGGATTGATAGCTGGTTCTTATACCGTGACAGTAAGTGATGCGGCTAATTGTCCTGCTACAATAACTTTTGTTGTTGCTGAACCAGGAAATATTATTGGGGCTGGATTCATCACCAATGTAACTTGTAACGGTTACCTAGATGGAAGTATTGATTTAACCGTATCGGGAGGAACAAGTCCATATTCTATTACATGGAGTAATGGTGCCCTTACCGAAGATATTAGCGGACTTGCAGCCGGAGTGTATACAGTGACTATTATTGATAATAATTCATGCGCTGGACAATCGATGTTTACCTTGATTGATCCTCCCATTTTTGATGTAATATTAAGTGGAGTGGATCCAAGTTGTGCTGGAACTGCTACTGGCAGTGTTTCGGCATTTGCCACAGGAGGAATGGCGCCCTATAGCTATTTCTGGAATACGACTGCAACAACAAGTAGTATTTCTGGAGTACCTGCGGGAATATATAATGTGGTTGTAGTAGATTCGTTTGGTTGTGGGTTGTCAGAGTATTTTACGCTTACCGATCCTGCGCCTTTCACATTATCAGTAAATTCAAGTACGGATGTGGATTGCTTTGGCGGATCTACAGGTGCTATTGATATTGCAGCTTCGAATGATCCAATCAGTCCTGCATCAAATCCTGGGTTATTAATTTCAGAATTTCTGGCTGATCCAGCAGGTGCCGATGCCCCTTTTGAATGGGTTGAGCTAATTGCTACAAAAAATATTGACTTTGGTGTTACACCTTATACTATAGTGGTTGCTAACAATGGTACAGCAACAACGAAAGGTTGGAGAGCAGGTGGAGTCTTATCTTATGCGTTCCAAATAAGTAGTGGGGTAGTTACAACTGGAGAAGTGTTCTATATAGGTGGATCTTCAATGGCGCCTGCTGGAACGAAATTAAGAATCATAAATACAACGACAACTGCAGGAGATGGTTTTGGTAGTATTGGCGGAAGTCTTGGAAACGGAGGGGCAAATGCAGATGCTGTTGGAGTGTTCGATGTGCCTTCAGCAGCTATTGACTCTTCAACTATTCCTGTAGATGCAATTTTCTTTGGAACTGGTTTGGGTTCTGCTATCGTGAATGGTGGTTTGGATGGATATACATTACCAACCAATGATCGTTATTCGAGTGGACATTTAAATGCAGGTTCATTCTTCGCTCCTAATAGTGTTTCGGGTTCACATTTCACTGCTACAGGTTCGTTTAATTATGAATCGGGAATCTATACCACTCCTCGTGTTTGGACAGTGCAACCTGCTTTCACAGATGGTACTTCTTCAGTTTCACTTACTGGAAACAACACTTATTTATGGTCAAATGGAAGTACAACACAAGATGTTACTGGATTAACTTCAGGGACATACTTAGTGTTGGCAACGAATCCGAATGGATGTACTGATTCATTATATGTATTCATTAATCAGCCTAACGATTTAATCATTTCCAATTTTACGCCTACTTCTGGAACAAGTGGTACGGTAGTTACGATTACTGGAACTGGATTTAACGGTGTAGATATCGTTAACTTTAATGGGATGAGTGCTTCTTTCTCAATTGTAAACGATGGTGAAATTAGTGCCACTGTACCTGCAGGAGCAAGCACTGGAACTATTGAATTAATCAATATTGCATGTGATACAGCTGTATCAACAAGTCCATTTGTGATTACTGCAACTACCGCAACATTAAATGTGAAACTAATCATCGAAGGATACTATGATGGCGTGGGTGGAATGCAAGCCGCACTTTTAAATGCAGGAGTTGGATTGAGTTCAACCGAAGTAGATACCATCGTAGTAGAATTACGTGATGCGTTAAGTCCATCTACAATGGTACATAGTGTTACTGTAGTGATTAACACGAATGATAGTGCTATGGTTACTTTACCAGGAAGTGTCGTTGGTAACAGTTATTTTATCGCGGTCTTCCATCGTAACGCAGTACAAACATGGAGTGACTTGCCAGTATCATTCTCTAGTGTGACCAACTATGACTTTACAACAGCGGCATCACAAGCTCATGGATCAAACATGATTGAAGTAGATCCTGGTGTATTTGCCTTCTACAGCGGAGATGTTGCTCCACAAGATGAAGTAGTGGATATTACCGATCAGGGAAATGTTGGAAATGATATCCAAAATTTTGTGGCAGGCTATGTTCCAACGGATGTTTCTGGCGATGGCGTAGTGGACATCACCGATCAAGCGATTGTGGATAATAACATCTCAAACTTCGTTGGATCGATCCATCCGTAGTAGTAATTTCTTCAAATATTGACAAAGAGGGCAGTTTATACATATAAACTGCCCTCTTTTTTTCTTGGTTAGCCTTTAATATCTAGTGGTTTACCCTTTTTTTAGACGAAAGGGACTAAAAGACGCTTTTTTTGTTTGTAAAGTCTAAAATATTCCGCAAATTGCATTCTTGATTTATCCCTATATTTAGGGGGATTTAATCTATTTATTGTTGAGTGAGAATTGTAATGAAGGAAAAATTGGCCTATTGAAAACTAATAAAACAACAATAAAACGAATGCCAATTTTTACACAGCTAGAACCCGTTTTAATATCGGTCCTCTAAAAATGTTGAGAGTGTTATTTCTCTTGATATTTTTCTTGGGAATAAATGAAAGTGTATTGTCGCAATCTGAAAGTTACAATATGACTTTTGCTGCAAATTCTGGAAATCCAGGGAGTATTAATACTGAAACAGATGCTTTGACAGCCGGATGGACGTCAATTACTGGAACAGTTGGAGCAATCAATGCGGATCAATGGTCTTCAAACGTAACCATACCCTTTGCTTTCAACTTTTTTGGTACAGCTGTTACCTCATTTAAGGTGAGTCAAGGTGGAGTATTGACTTTTACTACGGGTGCAGTTAGCCTTCCTGGTGCGAATACTGCATTACCAGCATCAGGTTTGCCTGACTTAAGTATTGCGATGATGTGGGACGATTTTACAAACACTCCTCCCACGGGTTCAGGTGATCAAGTATATTATAAAACGTTTGGAACTGCTCCAAATAGGCAGTTATGGGTGAGATATTTCTCCTTTGAAATGGGTAATCCAACGGTATCATTCGTTTATATGTCCGCTGTATTAGAGGAAACAAGTAATAAAATTTATGTGGTTGACCAATATAATGCAAGTGCTTTAGGTACAACTTCTGTTGGAGTACAATATAACGGTTCTTTCGCCGTGCAAGATGCCGCTTCTCCTAGTATTACCCATGGTTCACCAACCAATGGTACATCTATTGCAGATAATGATGTTTGGACATTTACTCCGTTTTCTTTATCTGGATGTATTGATCCTCCAACACCAGGAACTGCGGAAATATTACCACTTACACCTGTTTGTCCTGGAACTATGGTTGGCTTCAACCTACTGGAAATAGTGTTGGATTGGGTCAAACCTATGAGTGGGTAATTGGACCAACAAATCAGTGGTCCGTGGACTGCTGAAAGTGGTGTTTTAACTAGTTCCACTTACAATGCTGTCGTTAATGCTTCAGCTTATTGGCGTTGCAAAGTAACCTGCGGATTAACTTCTGACACATCTGCTGCAGTGTTTAGCGATGTAGCTTTGTTATTTCAGGAGGAACCTATACTATCAATAGTGCTAACCCTACAGGAGGTGGAAATTATCAAACATTTGCCGATGCGATACTTGCCATTCAATGTGGTATCGCGGGTCCTATTGTATTTGATGTAGCACCAGGAAGTGGTCCTTATAATGAACAGGTCATCATTCCTGAAATTGGAGGTACATCTGTAACGAATACAATTACCTTTAATGGAAATGGGGTATCACTTGTATCTGCCAGTGCAAACACCAATTCAAGAGAGGGAATTCTGTTGAATGGTGCAGATCATGTAACTATCGACAACTTCGTTATTGATGTTTTTGCTGGAACCTATGGTTGGGGAATTCGTCTGACGAATAGTGCAGACAGCAATGTAATTTCAAATTGTCAGATTACAGCATTAGCAAACAGCACTTCATCAAACTTTGCTGGAATTGTGATGAGTGGTTCGGCCACAGCCGCAACTACATCAGGAGATAATGGAGATGGTAATTTATTTCAAGGGAATACCATTAATAACGGCTATTATAGTTTTGCACTTGCTGGATTATCTGCAGGACCTTTTGCAAGTAATAACAGAGTGATCAATAACACTATTATTGATCAATACTTATATGGTATTTATGCGATTTATAATGAAAATACAGAGTTTAGTGGAAATACTATTTATCACTATACTAGATCAAGTACTACTTCTTGTTATGGAATTTATCTTACTACCAGTTGCAGTAATGTATTGATTTCAAAAAACAGAATTTACAATTTACTAATAGGTACACCAGCTTCCACTTCTACGACATATGGAATTTATGTTTTAGGAGATGGATTACCGGGAACTGAGAATAAATTATATAATAATATCATTTATGATTTTAAAGGAAACGGAACACAATACGGAATATATAATTCTACTGGTGATTATATGCAGGCTTTTCATAATACCATTTCTTTTGATGATATCAATGCAACCTCAGGTGCCACATACGGTATTTATCAGACAGGAGCAGTAACTAATGTTGATATTAAAAACAATATTATAAACATTACCCGTGCTGGTACTGGTTTAAGATATGGATTGGGATTTATTACAGCAGGGACTTATATTTCTTGTAACAACAATGATATTTATTTAAATTCGGGAGGAAGTGATAGTATTGGTATTTATACTACGTTACCTTTTACTACCTTGGCTAATTGGCAAACCGCTAATGGCGGTGCCTATGATGCATCTAGTTTAAGCTTGGATCCTATTTTTACCGCTCCACTCTCAGGAGATTTTACACCAACCAATTCAGGTGTAAACTCGAGTGGTGCAAATGTTGGTGTTGCAGATGATTTTTTAGGTAACCCTCGTACATTAGCAGCACCTGATGCAGGGGCTTACGTGGACTCCGCTCGGTACAGATGCTGGGATTACTTGGGTATCACCCATGCCGCCAGTTGGCTCAGGAAATCAGACAGTAACTGTTGAAATAACTAATGCACAAACAGCTACAATAAACAGTTTAGAACTTTCGTATACAGATGGTGTGAGTACCGTTACTGAAACTTTTGGTTCTTTAACACTTACTGCAGGCAACAATCAACAATTTTCATTCACCACTCCATACAATTTAACAGGAAATGCTAGTTTAAGAGCCTATGTTAGCTTGGTGAATGGTGTATTAGATGATAATCAGGCAAACGATACTACAACGATTCAAAATATTTGTCCTGCAATGGCAGGTAATTATACGATCAACTCTGCTGTCGTAACGGGTGGTACTAATTTTCAAAGTTTCACAGATGCCGTAAATCAGTTGATTTGCTCTTCTGTTAACGGACCTGTTGTTTTTGATGTCTTTCCAGGAAGTGGACCCTACAACGAACAGATTCTTATTCCTGAAATTGGTGGAGCTTCTGCAACCAATACAATTTCTTTTAATGGTAATATGGAAACATTGGCTTTTGCTAGTGCCAATACCAACCAAAGAGCAGTTATAACATTGAGCGGTGCAGACCATATCAGTATTGATAGTTTAACTATTAATGCCTCTGGTGGAACTTATGGATATGGAGTTCATATTCTATCTCAAGCCGACTCAAATAAAATAACAAACAATGTAGTCACTACAACCGCAAACTTAACAACTACCAATTTTGCAGGTATTGTTATGAGTGCAGCTTTAACTTCTGCAACTACAGCAGGTAACACAGGAAGTGGAAATGAAATCAGTGGCAATACCATTAACAATGGTTATTATGGTATTACAGTTGTTGGAACATCAGCTGATCCATTTATAAGTGGTAACCGTATTTTGAACAATACAATTGTTGATCATTATTTATATGGAATTTATAGTCTAGGTAATACAGGTACTGAATTTATAGGGAATGAAATTAGACATTTGTCAAGAACAACATTTACTACTATGTATGGCGTGTACCTCACTACAAACACAATCGGAGCCCAAGTAATTGGCAATCGAATTCATGACCTTTTTGTAGGGGGAACTTCTTCATCTACAGCTTACGGAATTTATGTAGCTGGAGATGCATTATTGGGAACAGAAAATAAACTGATCAATAATTTAGTTTACAATTTCCACGGAACAGGTATTCATTACGGTATTTATAACACGGGTGGTAATCACATGTGGGCATGGCATAATACTATTTCTTTTGACAATGCAGCGGCAGCAAGTGGAACCACTTATGGTATCTACAAACTACAGTTGCGGATTCTATACAGTATTATAATAATAACATATCAATTACACGCAGTGGAACAGATACTAGATTTGGAATATTCTTTAATACAGCTGGTACACATATAAAAAGTAATTACAATAATATTTATGTGAATACTCCGGGTTCTGACAGCATAGGTTCATATGCCGGAACTGAATTTACTACATTATTGGATTGGCAAACAGCAAATGGCGGTGTTTATGATTTAAATAGTTTAAATATTGACCCAGCATTTATTA
>JADJMG010000028.1 GCA_016709725.1 Bacteroidota bacterium | reverse complement strand
ATCCTTTTCTGAACGGAATTACTTCCAGTAAATAAACAGAGAATTGCCAATAAGCAACTTAATCCATGGTTAATCCCCATGTGCTCGGATGATCTGTTGGATATAAAATTCGATTTAGCAATGTCCAAAGACAAAGGTACCTAAAGATATCCCAGCCATTGTAATGCTCAAAACGTCCCAAGTAAACTCCAAAGCTTCCCGTGCATAATAGAGCTAATTACAAAGAAGTTCCCACCATTTTGGAATGAAGTTTCTCCACGATTTTATGCATGCTTCTCAGCGAATAAAGTCCAAGCAATAATCCTGAAAATGGCAAAACGGGAGAATGAGTAATAAGTCAAACTATTCTGGCATTCCAGCTATTTTATGAAGGTGGAATAAGTCAGGGAGGATGGGGAGTGCATTTGGAAAAATAGAAGCCACATCGGTGCAATCACCCAAAATTGCCATTGATCAATGTCTTTCTTTTAATTCCATCATGCTTAATGCCAAAAGGAATGTAGGCTAGAAACAAATTCCATACTTCGCAGGTGAAATTCAATTGTCCGGTTACACTCAATTCTTAAAACCAAAGACTTAAACTTAATAAGCATAAATAAAATGAGTGCCACTTGCCTTTGGATGAAAGGATCGCATAATGAATGGTTGTTGAAGTTATAGGTGAACGCTTAGATTTTTCGAAAAGAAGTTTGGACATTCAATTAAATTTTGGTTAATAAAAGTTTGTGATTTTAAGTAGTAAAGGGGAATCAATTTCTTTTTTTAGCTAATTTTCGATTTGGTTTGATGGCGAATAAAATGATTTGAAAAAAAATGTAATTAGAACCGATTCAATGACAAACAACGATACTCAAAGAAGAATCCGATATACATTGGATCTAAATCGATGCCTCCCTGATGATCGAAATTTTTGGGGTTGGGACATTTTATTGCGAAAAGATCCCATGTGAGTGATTGGCTTAAAAGGAAAAGATGATCCTTTGTATATTGGAATCACTGATCAAATAAAAGCTACCTTCTCAACGGACCTATTATTTTGAAACAGGTAAAAGGAAGAGTGCAGATGATCGCTGAAAAAGAATTGATAATAATTTAATTTTTGAAACTAAAAATAGCGTTCGATCTCAAACCTGACGAGATCATCGAACTTTTTTCAATTTAATCGAGAAAAAATAAGTCCACATGAATTAAGTGCTTTCTAAGAAGCCCTGAACAAAAGCAATATCGACACTGTAACGATCAGTATTTGCGAAATTTCATTCACGGAGGGCGGGTTAAATTTCGAAATAAAGTGAACGAACCAGAGTAATCAAAAGTTACCGATCATTGATTAATTTTTTGAATCAATGCTGTACAACAATTCGCTTGAAACTTCGATCGCCGTTTTCATTCACTAGACCTAATAAAATATATTCCTCCGCTTAAGGAAGCTGTGGAAATTTTTATCTGCTCTGGATGATGGTTTGGTCTTGTGTGTAAATCACTTTCCCATCGATACTGCGCACCAATTTGTTGAAGCGGTGATGCATTATCCAAGACGAGAATATAAAGTTCTCATTTGATGGATTCGGATAGACGATGACGTTAGCATTTTCATTGATTTTCTACCGAGGTTACCTCTGATGGAGATGTCGTCGATGCAGTTCCGAGATCCACCACATTGAAATTCTACTAATGAATCGGAAACGATTTGAAAGCACCGGTTTTGTAGGACTATTATAAACATAAGAACACGATTGCCAGCCGCCGCTAATTCCGGCTCCAACCTTCATGGCTTTGTGCTAAAACCGAATTGGTACCAGTTTGTTCCAGCTGGATCGCCCGTGCTGTCCAATCGTTGCCAGATGGTACCATTATTTGTGCACCAACACGGATTCCATCTGCGCCACTCTCAGATGAATAATTTAACCAAAACTGAATGGTGATGGCATTGTTAAAGGGCGAAAGGTCAAAATAGGGGAGGTGAGTTGTGCATTCAAGCTAAACTAGGCTAGGGGTAGTTAAGTTAATATCCCAACAATTAATTCCAGAATGTGCTGAATTTGAAAGTGCACCCAATCTGGTAGTCCAAATTCCCAATTTGTTAAGTTGCTTGATTGGGTAACCATCCTCCTTAACACTTTCAAAATCGGTAAAGTAAGGAAGTCCTGATGAAACTAATCCAAACATCGGACACTGAAATTGTATCATTAAAATGATAGAGGTCGGAGGCCCATTCTATAAGGCGGTAATGGTATTGTTTCCAGGATTAGGAATGAATGGAGCTAAAGAAACTAGTAAAGAAGAACCGGTAAGAAGATTTCCAGTCCATGCGTACGAAATAGGGGGGCCTCCATTTAGAACGTATTTATTAATTGGACCACTTAATGGGAGTGATCCATTGTTTTTAACATTACTTCTTACATTCGTTGAAGTGCCTTGAATTACAATGAGAATCGGCTCTCACAAATGAATTTAATGAAGCATCATTTGTATAAATCGTACTGACCATAAATTATCAATAGAGACACCATCCGTAACGACAGATGGATCAGATGTAAATACATATCTAAACTGTACAATGTTTCCTAGATTAACAGAATCTAGATTATAGATGCACTTTATCCATCCACCTGAATTTCCTTCCCAGCCAGGTAAATTCGATGAATTAAGTGCTGGATCTGTATACCAATTTTGAGCGTTTGAATCATTTACTACACCCAGCACATACCAGTTTGGATCACTGCCGCTTTGGTATTCAATTCGTAAACCATCCCATCCGGTTTCAGAATTTCGGTTTTGCCAAAATTCAAGTTTAGGGTGTACTGCTCCGCTTAAATCAAAGTAAGGAGTGTATAATCGGCAGTTTGCATCATCGGCATAAGGAGTTAGTAAATTTACATCCCACGAATTCGGTTGACTATACGATGAGCTTGTAGCACCATAGTTAGGTTGTCCCAATTCCCAATTGGCATTTACACCACTTACATTTTCGTTATACCATCCGTTATTGCCCAAGTCAAAATTATCTGCCCAGGTGGGTACATACGTAGTAATACCAATTAGATTCTTACAAGCTGTATTCGTCGTATCGACGTCATTTAGCAAAATTATTTTGCCTATGGGGTCTGTGCTCGCTCCAATCGCATAGGCATTAGTTGGAGTAGTTATCGAAATTAATTCAACTTCGTAATCAGGAATTGGTTCTATCACAAAATCATCCATGCTAATTCCGTCTGTATTAACAGCAGCATCACTGGTGAAAACAAAAAAGAGTATTCTAAACGCGTTCCATCCCAGCCAGTTTCTGAATTATGATTTAGCCAAAACGAAAGTTGATTTACCGTTCCCTGCTAAGGTAAACATGGGAGAATATAGAATCGTGTTTGAAGGACCAGAATATCCAGTATTTAAATTGATGTCCCAACAATTGTTTCCAGAATGTGCACCTACTGTTAAACCAAAGTTTGGTGTGCCGTGTTCCCATTGTGTAAGTGTATCCCACGATGTTTGAGCCCAATTACCATTTCCACTTTCGAAATCATTTGAGTAAGGTATTGCTTCAATAGGCACTGCAGAAACATCCATACAAAAGGATTCATTATTTGGATTCGCATCATTCGTTGCTGTCACATACCCACATAAATTATAAGTTCCAGTCGGGAAAGAATAATTTCCTATGGTGTAGGATCCGCTTTGAAAGGGCTGGATCATTACGCCAAGTGCTACGGTGGGTGAAGGAACTCCGTTAACACTATAATGACAATAGATGGTGTCTAAAGTTACACTTGAATTATTAGAAATGTTGAATGTTATAGGATATGAAACATTACTATTTACAACTTGCAAAGGGGAAGTTATTCCCCATATTCCAGCATCAATAGGAGGAGTAGGTAGTTCTTGAACACTAATATCATCAATAAATATTCCAGGTTGAGCACTTCCGAAATTGATATTGCTTCGAAAAACAAATCGAAAGCGAATACTATCAAGTGTACCGAAGTAAGAAAGGTCAATACCGGATTGAACCCATGTGGTAGAACTTCCTGTGAATGCTGGTAATCCAGTAGAAAATAAACTCGTTGTATTGTACCAGTTGCTTGCAAACGGAAAATTATAAGCGCCTAGCATGCTCCAAGCAATATCGTCAGTGGAATATTCAATATGCATTCCGTCCAATCCAGAAGCCATGTATCGAAATTGATAAAATGAAAAATAAGGATTCGTTAACGAGCTGACATAAAATTTAGGAGATGTCAAATAGGAAAAACTATTTGCTCTGTAACCCGAATCTAAATCGGTACCCCAACAAAGTGGTTGACTATAAGACCCAAATGAACCAGATGCGGTAGGAACACCTAACTCCCATGCAGTACCGCTGATGGTTGTAGTGGTCCATCCATTAGGGGTCGATATGAAATATTCTAGATAAGGGAAGGTGCTTATTTGTGAATAGCATTTTGATGCAATGAAAAATAAGAGTGCGCAAAATATTAATTTGGGATGTTTCATAATTGTTGGATAGCGTGGTTATAGTTTATAAAAATATTAATAAATTTTCTGAAATGAGTAATTTTTTTCATTCCCATTTTTTTTGAAATGCTTTAGCCTGAAATAAGCTTATTATACTTGATTAAGATTTAGGCAATTAACTAGAAACGCTTTATTGATAGCTAAACAAGTTATTATTCCAATAAATACTTGGATTTTGCTAATAGATTCCTTGTTACTCTCTTTTAATTTTACTTACTTTGGTATTCACTATTAACCACGCGCAATGAAAAAATTATTACTCTCTCTAATTCTTGGACTAGGTCTAACGAATTACGCCAGTGCTTCTCATATGATGGGAGGCCAGATTACCGTTGAACATGTAAGCGGAATGGATTATCGTGTCGTCTATACGGCGTATCGCGATATGACGGGTATTCCCATTGCTCAAGTAGCTTCAATCAGCTTCGTAGATTCAGTATCAGGAACTAGTTTTATCGTACCCATCCACTACGATTCATTGGTTACTGTATTGGTTCCTGGAGTTGAAGAGTATGTTTATGATTCGATTGTTACTTTCCCAAATGCAGGAACATGGTATATCTCGTATGAAGAGTGTTGCCGAAATGCTGCTATTTTGAACATGTCTAGCCCTGCTTCAGAATCTCATCATTTTTATAGTATCGTATTAATTGATTCTACGAATTCTACACCTGTATTCTTAAATCCTCCCATAGTAATGGCTCAGGAAAATGTTCCTTGCTATTACAAGCCGCTTCCATTCGATTTTGACGGTGATTCTATCGCTTGGTCATTAGATGTTCCTTTATCAAGTAATGGAGTTCCGGTAGCTGGCTATGTATTGCCATCTTCTGATTCTTTGGTTCCTTTTAATATGGATCCATTAACAGGTGAAATTACTTTCTTACCTAATTTGCTTGGTCATTTCCAAGTATCGGTTCGTGTTAAAGAGTATCGTAACGGACTTCAAATTGGTGAAATTACTCGTGATATGCAGTTGATCGTTGTTCAGAGTTTGAATGTTCCAGCTGTATTAATGATAAGCTCTAATTCAGCTCCATTCAACGGTAAAACATACACCATCGCTCCTAATGCTGCCTTCTCTATGACTGTTTCCATTTTCGATCAAGACAATCAAGGGTTGACTTTGGCAGGAAGAGGTGAAGCGTTTAGCTTAGCTTCGAATCCTGCAATGTTATCTGTGGTGAACGGTGCAAGTAGCGCCACTGCAACTGTATCTTGGTCGCCAAATTCAATGCAAGCTCGTACTGCTCCTTATGTGATTGGTTTACGTGTTTCTGAAAAATTATGGTAATATGGTGTTTCAAAGTGATGTGAGTGTATCTTTAAGAGTAGGTGTTGAAGTGACAGGAATCAATGAAAATACCAATGAAGCTCAACTTTCAGTTTCTCCAAATCCAGCGGCAGATCAATTCAATATTCAGTTCATTTCTAAATCGAATAGCGATGTTACTGTTGATGTGATGACAATTGATGGGAAAATGCTGCACAATTTGTGAATACAGAAATTGCAGATGGATTGAATGATCCAAGTAAATAATCTTCACCTTGCAAAAAGGAATTTATATCGTTCGCTTAAATCAAGATGGTAAATCTCTTGGCATGCAGCGTTTGGTAATTCAATAAGCTTGTATTTATTGTTAGAAAAGGGTTGCTCTATGAGTGACCCTTTTTATTTCATTGAATGATCATCTTCGTACTTGATCTTTACTCCCTCCATCTACAATTGGAACAATCTTTGAAAAGCTAATACACCGGGTGCTGTCGATGTGGTGGCTGATAATAAAACGTTAAAGGTGGCTTTTGAAGAAGGAGCTGAGAAAAGCTTGGTTTTTAGCAGTGAAAATAATCGAAATGGATATTATTCATTGAGAGCTTTAAAATGGAATAACGATAAAGGTGAAGTCAATTATGGTGGACAAACATTTTATTCAAATCAAGGCAGTGGACAATGTGTTTTGATGTTCAAAATGAAAGCATTTGCAAACTCCGCATCAACGAAAAAGTTGCGAAGGGACGGAAAGTGAATTGAGGGTGGTTAGACTTTAGATTTTAGCTATCCAACATTCAACCCTGCAATATTCCACTACGTTTCAAATTGCAGGGCTATGCATCCAACATCCAACATTAAATAAACTCTAACTAAAAAGTCAACCTATTTCAAGCTAGGTCATAACATCCAACATCCAACATCCAACATCTAACGTCTCCGCCTTTCCTTCATCAACAAATCCCATGTACTACAATAGAGGAGAAAATTATTAAACTTCCTATGTAAAATTGGATCCCCAAAAAGTTCATGTTCTTTAAAAATGATGATGGCTAAAATGATACTGTAGATGGGTTCCAGATTTTAAACTGAGATTCATCGTGAAGGTATCAATTTTTGTAAAGCGTAAAGTGATATCGTGAATGCAAAAGTGGTACAAATTACACCAAGAATTATTAAATAAATAAAATCCAATGTGGATGGAAGCTGGAAGCTACTGTTGTTAATCGAAAACCAAACAAGTAAACAAGGAAAACCCTGTTCCCAATTCGTAAAATGTGATGGTGCCTGGATTGATTTTATTACTAATGTTTTTATTCATGATGGAAAAGACCGCGGCCAAGAATGCACTGATCAACGATAAGATGATTCCTTTGTAATACAGTTGTTGTACGGAAAAGATATAATAGATTCCCAACATTGCAATCATGCTTAGGAGTAATTCTATTTTTTTGGACGTTTTCTTACTCAAAGGATCCAAGATCGCAGTGAAGAGTGAAAGGCTCTGAAAAGCATACAATTGCAACAGAAACATTGGAAGCTTTAATGGCTCCAATAGAAGGTAATCCAATGTAGTGTAATGATAAGTCCGATGAGACTTAGATGTCCCAATTGCTTCCATGAAATTTTTTCAAATTTATTTTTCAGTACTAAGAAAATCCCCATAGCTACGGCACTTAATAACATGCGATACCAAACGAGTAATCCCTCGTCGAGTTGAATGGCTTTTCCTAAAATTGCAGTAAATCCCCAAAGCACAATTGCAATGTGCATTTGAAGAAATGCCTTGCATAGACTAGAAACGAAGCAGGTTTTCGTAAAGTTCCTTGGTTGGTAATCCAACTACATTGTAGTAAGGCAATATGTATTCAATACCAATAAGCCCTATCCAGTCTTGAATACCATAAGCTCCCGCTTTGTCTAAAGGATTTTCAGTGGCTAAATAATATTCAATTTCGTTTGAACGCAGCGTCTTGAAGGAAACTTCGGTTTTACAAAGAATGATTCCGATTTTTTAGCCGACATAATAGCAACACCTGCAATCACTGAATGCTTTCTACCTGACATCAATCTCAACGTTTGTTCAGCCTCAGTAAGGTTTTTTGGTTTGCCAATGATGAGTTCATCCAAAGCAACAATGGTATCTGCTGTAATTACAATACCACCGTCCGCAACCTCCCTTTTGAAAGCTAAAGATTTTCGTGCTAAAAACATAGCAATGTCTTCTCTCCTGAATTGATCGGATAACTTTCGTCAATTTCTTTTAATGACTTCAAGGTAAACCAAGTTGTTTGAATAGTTCAATTCTTCTTGGTGAATTGGTCCCGAGAATGATTCTCGTGCCTTCGAATTTGTTTAGTAGGGGATCCATAAATCAACTAAATTAGAAGCTAAAATTAAATATAAGAAGTGAAATAATTCGTAAACATAATCAATTTTATCCAAAAACTGGCTTTTAAAATCAGATTTGTTTTCAGATTTGTATAACTTCCTAAGCAAGACTAAGAAAGGAATATCAATGAATATGCATATATAAAGGAATGGGACTAAACTTTCCCATTGTCGACTAAAAATTGGGCATAGAGTAGTAAGCTGACAATTAAAAAGGTTAAAATAATGCAACCATTTGGCCTTTTAACACCTAAACTACTGGCAAGTGTATTGTAACCTTGTTGTTTGTCTCCTCTAAATCTTCGATATCCTTTACGATTTCACTGATGAACGTGGTAATGAAGGAGAAGAATGCATACAGGGCGATCATCAACATCACTGTTGGATTGTCTTTGGCAAAGGGTTCTGGAATAATAACTAATGATGACAACTAAAGCCGAGAGTAAGGAGATAATGAGGTTGCCTAAAAAGGAATACACTTTATAGGAGGTAGAGTAGAAGTAGAGCATCCCAGCGGTTATTAAATGAATGATGCCGATGTAAGCATGATCCCTTTACATAACTTAGAAAGAATCCACCCAATACTCCTAAAAAGGTGAGTGCTGTATATAGGTTGATCGCTGTGTCTTTCGAAATTTGATTTTCAATTAGTTTTCTCGGCTTGTTTATCGCATCTATTTCTAAGTCTTCACATCATTAATAATATAGCCACCGCGCAATAAGTACACAGGAAATTACTAAGATGAAGAATTCGAATTCAGTCAGCAATAATCCTTTGTCTTCAAAAGTAGGATGGGGACCTATCAATGCATGCCTACAAGTATTGCAATAATGCAATCATCAATAGATTGGGCCAGCGAAGTAGCTGAAAGTACTTTTGCATTTTTTAATTAATTATAAATTTATTCCCAATCACCATTTAGTTGTAAACCTGCTCTATAATGAACAACATCCTTTTCCACCTGAAAAGTGGATACAAATTGACATTCGTTTTTTTTGATAAACAGCGTCGCTCGACAAGCTCAATGCACATTTTTTTAATACTTAAGTCAGGCAAGTCGTCGCCTATATAAAGGCAATCCGAAAAATTTGAAATTTGTGTTTAGCTAATAATCCATTTAGTTTATCGAGTTTGTTTTCGATGCCAATGTGAATTTCTGTTAATCCCAATCTTTCCAATCGTTTTTTACACCCTCAGGTGTACTCCCGCTGATGACGAAAAATTTGATATCCTTTTTAATCGCTAATTGCATCGCATACCCATCTTTAATATTCATGGTGCGATACATGGTGCCATCCGGTGAATTAGTAAACTTCCATCGGTCATAACCCCATCCACGTCAAAAACGAACAACGTGTCTTATCGGAAGCAATTTTTATAATTGATATCTGTATTCATGAAGGACAAAGATAGTTGGGATGAATGAATTTATCTTTTTTAGAGATCTAAAAATCCTTGATAAAGTTTTTGAAGGAAGGATTTTCCGTTTAATATAGCTGTACTATTTGATGAAAGCTGTGGTATATGGCAAACATTTTTTCTCTGAATAAAGATAAACCAGCTGTTCGTCGCCCTCTTTCCAGTCCAAATCCTGAGTCGAGTTAAGGTACACCCTTGCTCTTTCCTTGAGAAGGCAAATTGTTGCTGTACGCATATTCGGTCGCATTAAGATGGAGTTGTTGCAATAAGGTATATGCTATTTCATGCTGTCCCCCCCAGTTGATTGTTCTGTTTTCCTTAAATTCCTGCTTCAGCGACCTCCCCGCCAAAGTAATGGAATTCTGTAGGTGGCGGGTCATATCAATCTCTTTT
>JADJMG010000027.1 GCA_016709725.1 Bacteroidota bacterium | reverse complement strand
TTGTCTTTGGTATCTTGAAACAATTTATACGGCTGACCAAAATTCACGACTAGAGATTTTTTTCGATGATGTGTGTATAGGAAACTTTCAATGGGCTTTTTCATTTCCTCCTTCAAATAACATGGGCAAAAATTGAATCGGATAGTGATATAAAATTCAATGGACGAAATAATTGACAGTTCATCTGCATTTATACTGAGCGTTAGCACACCTGTACAGATGGAATCAGTTTTCCAATATCCATCCATAAAGATTCAATGGAAGGTAAAGCATATGCTTGTTTGAAATTTAATGCTGCTTTTTAGATGGGAGTATATATCATTTAGGAATAGTGGGTGTGAGTGGATAAATCAGAACGTATATTCCGGACACTGCATTGGACCCTTTTTAGTCTAAATATTCCCATTGATTTCCAGATGGAATGATGACGGAATAATGTCAAATCCTACTGATCCTTTACTTTTACCTCCTTTTGAGTGTTTTGAGAAATCTATAATCCAGAGAAGTCAAAAATTATTGACATTTAACACCCGCTGTAAGACCATTGATCCCCGACCGCCGCGATTAATTAGATGCCGACGTTCGGCAGTATAGATGCTCTCCCAGTTTCAACGAGTGTTGCACAGCATTGCAATGCAATTATCAGTCGGAAAACGCGGATTGGGAAGCGCGACAAGTTGGAACGATGAGGGAGGATCCAGTTCTGGTGAAGCGGGATGCATTGGGTTTTAAACCAAGACGAAGGGGGATCTGGTGGATGTGTGCAGGGGTCCTTGGATTTCAACGGTGGGACAACAGGGAGGATTTTAGTGGATTTGTGGAGCGAGTGGGACCACTTTGGGGCCTGAGTGCAAGATCCATCTGAAGATACTCCCGAAAGGAAAATTCGATCAAGGGAGTGTATCAAGACACAATTTTTCTATGTGGCCTGTTTATACTTTTCCATACATTGATAAATTGCACTTGAAGTTGGATTCTGATGAATTTCTGAATCCATTCCATGCATTAAATTTGAGTTGTTTCGATGAATCAAAATTTAGGACAACCGCCCACCATTTCATTTTCTTCGCAAGGATCAACCCGGTGTTTTGTTTCCAATTAAGTCAACTAGCAATGCAAAGGACAAGTGTATTCCGGTGCAATTATGATCATTCATTGCGAGATTGTGCAGGGAATTGTTGAAGATGGGGATCGACTGAGGTTTCGCATTCTGTGATTCGTTTGCTAAAGGGATGTGATCATCAAATAGGTATTTATTTAATCCACATACGGAAGGAGGTTGCGATTTTGCTGAGATTTACGTCATGGGAGTTCTAAAACCATCGATCTATCTAAGAATTTAGGTATACCATACAGATCTAATCTGATAGAATTGCTAAGGATGTGATTTGAATTTTCGATGTGACCAAGATTTGCTTTTGCGTAAGCAATTTGCGAGTAGCCCTTCAATACCATACTGCAATGGCATCCTTTTATAAAGAAATTTGGGAGATCATCGATTGTTGATACCTTGCTCATTCCACATCTACAGTGATGAAGAAGTTATTGTGCTGATGAATTTCGGCTTTGCAAGAATTACGGAACGCTTTCTGTTAGGAGGATGGTTCTTTTTCATTTGAGCGATCAAGAGGGAGTTTCTTTTTGGAGAGCTAATTTTCTCCGCGCAGAAAATGTTTCCAATCAGCATTATACAATTGGCATGGCGCAGCAAATAATAATGGCCATGCGACGCACATAAAACCGAAGAATTTATCAATATTATGCCTGACGACGGTAACGAAATGGATCCGGATGGTTTCCAGCTCACTCTGCGAACTGGCCTACTCGCGACCGTGGCAGCTGCCACGATAATAATGAATTCTCTCTTATGCACCACCCCAAACCTGGATACATGGTGGCTCTATCAGTCTATAACGAGTTTGGATTCCTATCGAAAATTAACCACGAGCAAGAACTACTTGGTAACGCGGGACAATGGATCTGCAGATGGTTTTATCGGACGAAAGCACACACATTACAACAAAAAATAAGAATTTATATTGCACTGTTGTGATATTTCCATATCGATGGAATAAAAGAAAGAAATCAAGAAGGCATTTACTGTTCTGTAAAAGCAGAGAATTAAGTAGAGCACCATTGCATTTTATTAGAAGTTACATAAAAGCAATACTTGCTTTCAAAAGAAGGGTGTTTCTGGCGTATCCTGGCGGGGTTCGGATACAGGATCCCGTTTCGTTAAATAAACGACTTTCGAGTGTCAAATTGTTAAGCTCGATTCCAAACGCTGTTTAATAGATTTTCCACTTAGTAGGAGATTCAACTTTAGAAAGTTTGCTTGGCTTGAGCTGCATCTAAGAGTAAAGATCCTTTCGCTGTAACACTCTTGGTTTCGTTTGCAGTGCGTGGAGTCAATAAAGCGATGATAACGTACGCTAAGCATTGAACCTGCCTGCTCTTGGCAACATGTTGAGTCACTCCCATGGCAGCATTGAGCCAGGGTTGCCAAGCCAGGAGTCAGGAGCCTTTCTCCACCTCCAGAGCTCCAACAAGTCTTCAGTGGTTGTGTTTGGAAATCAACATCAACAAATAATGTAATTAAATGGAGATTTGATACTGCGAATGCTTAGATCAATGGTTCCTATTCGTTGGCAGTTGGATTATTGGTTTCTTCATATTTGCCTCATCGCCTGCTACAAACAGATTTTCGCTTTTAAGTACAACTATAAGCCGCATTCACTAAAATTTCGTTTTCCTAATTGAGTGCTATAAATTCACTTCCCATACGCCTTTGGTAGAGCCCCATTATTAAATTCGATTTATTGCTTGTTGCACATCATTGGGAATGAAATCAATTCTGATTTAAGAAGAGTAAGATCTGATTATTGCTTTTGTAATAGAGGTTCAACTTCAGGGACTAGCACGGCTTCGATGGATTTGCGTTCCCCGACAAACTGTCTACATTGTCATCAGTAAAATTGAATTGGAAGCTGAAATCCAATCTTGTTCCCATTGATTGAGAAAACGCTTGCAGATGTCAAATTTAACGAAATCAAGATACAGGTTAAGTGTTTGTTTGATACACTTTTCTGAGAACGATCTGACTGTCAAGCACTGTTCTTTTCTCGGCACGCTTTGGTAGAAATATTTTTGCCCAGGTCGTTGCGAAGGTGCCATTACTAAATCTTATACATGCAATCATTTATCCGAAATGAGAATAATCTTTTGATAAGTGCCCCTTTCTTTGCGAAAGGAATGTTTCGCTGGTCGGTTTGGTTTATTCCATCACCTGAACAAGATGGTGAGGAAGAAGGAGAAATTTGAATAAAGATTAAAGTAGTAGTCCACAGGTAGAATTGGTTTTTACGATGGCGTTGTTGTGAATTGTCGTAGCCAAAGTATAGCAGGTGACATTTGTTCCGATTTGTTTCACCACCTTCAAGAATTCAATGCTATACCAAAGCGGTTAATAATTCCAGCTTTAACGAGAAAGGCGTTCACTGAACAGAAGCTGAAACATCCCATACTGCAAAAGATGTTGATGCAGAGAAAGTTTGAGATAGTTTTTAATGTTTAAGCTTGCCCATGGGAATATTTACAAAAAATATTGTAACGGAATTAAATCTTTGTTTTTGGTGAAAATAGGCATTAGAAAGGCTTATATTTATTAACGACATATAAATTTTCTTTTCATGAAGAAAAGGAAGTACTAAGCTTCTCAAAAAGGTTGAACATGCCAAGAACACGATAAGTGTAACTCAAACATTTCCAAGTTCCGCTTTCACTACCTTTGATCAGTGGATTCCCATTAAAAATTCTCCAATTGGAGAATTGCAAAATCTCAAAGCGCTGGTTAATATAAGAGGAATCGCTTCATAAACTTTTAATCAGTCAGCAATTTCAGGAATTACAAAGTTCAAATCAGCATAACATACGACCATGTGCGTGTATTTCCTCTGTTTACAGGCATTTCCATCAACAAATATTGAAGTCCGTTCCATGGTCACTATCAAAGCCACGTAGAAAAGTTTGTTCTTTTCCTCCACTACCATGTTTGTGCAATGAGAGTCCCTGGCACGGGTGCAATAAATCCTAATGCACGGAATTTTGAGATCGTAAAGTTTGTGAATTTCGGTTATGGATTCCTTTGTGAAATGGGGTTGTTCGGGCTAACGGTTGAATTCTGTGAGATTGATGGAAGAAGGTTTTAATGAAATCCACGCTGATTTCCTGATTGAAGCAAAGCAAAATTTCTTCTCCAATTTTTCTTAACCTAGGAAAATTAATTCCAAAACACTCGTTTCCCGACGAAACTCCCGTCAAAGTAAAGTATCCAAGCGCATCGGTGTGGTGCCATAATCGGTGTTTGCTAAAATTGCAGTTGTCAACAATGGGATTACCGCCATCGGCTCGTCGTTAACTAATCATGATGGAAAAGTTTTGATATAAGCAATACCGATGGTGAGAAGAATAAGAATAGGTATATAGAAATGCGGTTGGTAGAGGTTTTGACTGCATAGAATGGTTGGCTATTCATTTGATATAAGAACATACGTTTGCATTCTTTTTTTTTGGATTTTATATTGAGCAATTCTTTGTATTAGGTTGGATTTCATTTTCTTCTACATTAAAGTCATTCTCTTTTCACAATATGGACGAAACCTGCCGAATGGAATGAAAGAAAGCTTATTAAAGCTATAAAGTGTTTAAACATTAACCTTGCAATCAGCAGCCTGTTAAATTAAGTAATCTTCTTCTTTATAGAGTGATCTTAATAAAAATCAACTTGGGGAAAACGAATACCACCCAGAAAACTATGTACTCTTTCAAGGTTGTTTGATTTAACTGCTACAGTTATGATACTCGATATTGGATTGCTGCTGGAGACTACCAATTATTTTTTGGTAATTTACGCAATGAGAATTCTTTCCAGAAGGTTCAATAGATTCCAGGTACTTAAGCCATCACCGTTAGAAACTTTATTCCTCCCTCTAGAGTATCTGAAATGAAATACAGACCCTATTAGGAAGCCAGATTAAGTTGGCACAACGACATTCAATTACGACGAAACCAAGAAAGTGCTGTTGCGGGCAGAGTCGGATTCTGAATTTTGAAATTATTGGACGAGGATTAGGCTTTAAGAAATGATCTCGTAAGGAGTTTTCTTCGCATCTAAGTTACACCTACTACCAGAATGGACGATTGCCGTTACATAAACAAAGCAGAAATAGCGCATTTTTACATATACTTGAGTTGGTGTCTACTAACGGTCAATCTAAACCAGATTTGTCATTAGGGCATAATGTTGTTATCGATAATAAACATTTTTCGGGTGTTAAACTACAGTTCGTGAGTCAAGCCCAATCGACTGGACAAGGAAATGTTATCCCGAAAAGGATGGTGGCTATGAAACTGATTTGATTAGACTGGGGAACGGAGGACAAGGCGTGTAGTGATGAAACCAATAAATCGAAGAAAATGTATAGTCCATGGCATGTTGTTATTCCCGTCGTCACTGGATTTCGTTACCGCTTAAATAAAAGCATTACACTTTCTTGAGAGTTTGGATGACATTATTTCTTCACGGATTATTTGGATGATACTAACTAAAGCATACGCTACACACAGACAAATCGGTCAACACTTTGCCGGCTGATCCTGTAGAAACCAGAAATCGCAAAGGACATCAGTCGATCTCACCTGCTTTAGCGAACCGATGGTTTTCCGGGTCCCGAACGTCACGTAGAGGAAATCCGAGACTAAACGATATTTATAGTTTCATCAATTTCAAGGTTGCTATAAGATTAATTGAGATCTAAAAAGTTAGTGGCGATGTTCAAGTAAATTCAGTCCAAATTGCTATCGGAGATAAAAATTAAATTGAGATTAAGAATGCAGAATTTTATTTAAGCTGGACCATTCAAAATAATGTTGGATCATTTAGTCTGATTGAAAAATATCAATGTTTACAACGGCAAACTTATTTTTAATATTTCAAACTATGCATTTTGTCGCTCGTGGCAAGTTAAATATTTCCAGCGTGGAGTTGAAGGTGTTAATGTTCATGTAAGCACCAGTGATCGTTCCTTTCAAACTGCTTTTCCAAGGAGATTATAAAATTTAATAATCAGATCTAATTAATTTTGTTGTGACTTGATATTTAATGTTTAATTAGCTGGATTCGGATTCAAACTAAATAAGTTAATAGCTATCTTTTCTTAAATACCTGCATTGTTAGTGTGATGAAAAGAATTCCAGTCTTGGAAGCCTCATTGCATGAACCAGAATTAATGATGCATCAGGATTGCTCATTGTCTTTTACCCATTGTTGGTAACTGTATTGGTTAATGTGTCGTTGGTTGCTCCATTGTATTGTCATCCGTTAGTGGTGTTCGTAGATCCGCTACCATTATCATTCTGCCGTTGATTAGTTCTCCCAGATCATTTGACCTTGCAGTGTTTCTTTCCATTGCAGTTAATGTTTACTGCTGGTTTACTGGTGGAGTTGTGGTTGTCCACTACAGTGGGCGTTGCAGAAACTGAAATATCAGAAACAAGCTCCCATGGAAACTCTACAGCGGAATGAGAATTGTGATTTGCCATGGTCACCGATATTTCGGCAACGGCACTTTGTAGTTGCTTGCTAACGTCAGCCATTAACATTGTTTAGATGGGTGGTGCCCACTAATCGCTGCCACTGATATGTAGCGCCGGTGCTTACGTGGCGTGATGTGACTGTTACCTATATGTAAATTCTGACTCAATGGTTGGAACGTAACTTCAGCTACATTTGGACATTGTATAAATCCAGAATTTCTTGAGAGTTAAAGCGCGATTCGAAATGCCAATATCACTCTTCGCCAGCCAAATGGTTTCCACTTGCACTCTTCCAGCATGTGAGGGTTGCGTTTGGAAGGACTCCTGTGTTGATATGGGTGTTGGAAGCCATCAATATACCATTTTTGTAGAATGTCAGGGAGTTGGTGGTATAAGCACCAACATAATGGTCTCAATTGCTGAGTGTAAATGGTTGTAGTTGCTTATTACCAGGGGCTGAACCTTGTTTGTTTGTACTCAACATCATGTCAGTGGCATTTCCTTGAACCATCCCTTATAAATGAACCTCTCGATAGTCCGCTCATGATGGCAGAACCAGTTGCAGTACTTGTTTTATTAATTTAGACAGAAGCCGAAAAGCTTCCTGCTTCTGAGAATAAATGCGATAAGTTATTATTCACTAAATGTTGTGAAGTACCATTGAGTTGATAAGCTGAATTTGCAGTACCAATCAAATCAGATGTTACTGTGGCTCACGTCAGGTAGAGTTGTTACCATTTCCACTGTCATCATTTGCATTACTAGAAAAGCCCCATCAGCCCATAAACCAGAGAATGGGGACATAAGAAGGTACTTGAGCTTAAATGTTCAGGTTGATGCTTAGGAACAGAGGAGGATAAGTAGACCTTTTCTTTTCAGTTTAATTTTAATCAAAGTGCTGCTTTTTGCAAAAAATAGTTTAATCTTATTTTATTGAGAAGTTTAGTGGATTACTGATTTGTTCTCTCTACAGTATTCAACCGTGAGCTTTTTAGAGAAATTTTGCCTCAGAATGCTACAAAAATTGGTATCTTTTAAGATGGGGACTTAATCATGAAGATGTTCGAGACAGCAACATATGGGCGTGTTTGAGTCAAATTATAAACTTTATTCTTTTATCTTAATTTAGCATCAATCATTATTCTTAAGTTATTATTCAAAATCTATACCTCTAAAACCACACCGTTCAGAAATGCTTTATTTTCCATTAGACTAGTCCTACTATTATTGATGGGGACTTCTATTTCTGCTCAAGATAATCTTTAAGAAATTGATTGATAATTGTTTAATTAGTAATTTCAGGGAGTTAGGATTGGCCCAAAGATTTTTTGATTGGACAATCATTGATCAAAGTCGTTCCAAACAATCCGGAGTGACTCATCGTTTTACCTTTATTCAACAGTACCTTGAGGAATTCCATTGATGAATGATATCACTAATTTACAATAAAAGATGGTCAGGTTAATTTGTCCGAGCAATGGATTTAGTTTCAAGTTTGAGCTCTCTAATTAAAATAGTAATCAATTTTGAAACCCAGTGAAGCTCATACGGCTAAAGCAATGTTGCTTAACAGGTGGAGTCCTAAAACTAAAGTAGAATTAAGTCTATGAGTAAAACGAGTTGTTTTTTATTTGCGGATGGTATTATTATTTCGAAAGAAGATGTTCAGTTTAGTCAATGTGCTATGCCGTTTCGAAGAAGAAATCAGATTGGCCTTGGGATTTATCCATTTATACATTAGATCCACCTACGTCAGGCTGGTCAACTTTGGAAATCGGTGCTGAGACAGGAAAGTTAAGTTCCAAAAAATCAGTTGGGTTTGACCGAGTAGTTTGATCACACACAATGACCCTTGCAATTACGTCGTATGATACCAGGTTGTACCGTCAAAATAGTTCGGAACAAGCACAGCCGGTCGGGTCAGTCACACGGTTTCTCGGTACCAGTGGGGAGAGTCTAGTCATGGTGCGCCATCGACTGCCGTGGATCCAACCGACCCTCTTTCTTCGCCACTTAAGGTTGGCATCGTACCGAGTGGTATCGTTGCATCCTGATATGCACCATCACTCGAAAATAATGTATTTTGCGTATGAAGATGGGATGACGACGATCTTCTGTAAGCACAACAGACTGGTGGACCCGCATTAACATTTTAATTTCCTTACGATAGATCAAGTACACTACTTATCAATCCAGCAATTACAAATTTGTTTTACATGAATAGCGCGATACACGTGTTTGGTATCAACATGGATTTGAAATGAAGTAGGCGGAAATTTTCCGGAGTTAATAATTGCGGAATGGTAAATGGAATCGCGGATGGAACGTTTGCGCAAACGTAAGATGGTGGAGAACCAATAATACATTGCAGACTTTGTACCAGCCGATGGCTCGAATCAGAATCAAATGTGTTTGTGAACAGCCCAACAGCGGAAGTGGTTTCCTCCAAGAAGATAATCACCGGTGTTGCTTGATTAACTTACTACAGATGTCGGATTTTAGTTGCAAGCACGCGTTGTTTTGATTACAACTAGACGTTGTTTTACTCGAAGATAATGCAGTGCCAATAACCGATGGTTGATCCATTGTTAATGATGCACAACTTGCAAGAATAAAATTATAAGCCATTGATGAGAGGGACGCATACCTACACATCAAAACAGAAAGCTGCGCAAAATGAAAGTGCCTAGTTGTGATTATTGTTAACGGTATGAAAAACTGGGCTCCTATTCAAGTAGGCCGGCGCCAGTGCAACGGTAACCGGGCGATTCCGTCAATAATGATTTTGCAAGCAGATGAAACCTTATAACTCCCAAAATCTTTTAGTCTTGGTATCTGGTTCTATCGGTGATGGTGAGTGGAACGTCGGAAATGAAAGGGATGAAGTTTGATAACGTTATCATTGCACATGGTACGGACTCGGGATATCAACCAAGACTAACGGGAGAGCCGGCTTCAGCTCTAATTGTTTGGAACAATGCTTGAGCAAAGTGGTGAAGGATAGGGTGATTGGTTTGGTTTTGATGATGACGTTAGAATCCGGAGACCAAGGTAGAATGTTCGTAGGTGTGGGTACTTTTGCGTTGATGAGCCCTACAGCAATAACGGAATACGCCTGCGTATACCTGCAAACTTTGCTATTAATAACAATTATACCTGCTGGCCTTCAAATAACACTGGTCCCAGTTTTCAGAACCGCTGGTGTTGGTTTTATTTTCGCCCACTTTGGGATTAACATGGGCGCTCATTGATCAATATGGTGGCACTCTGATCCTGAGATTTTACAGTGGAACAGGTGGTAATAATATTGCAGATGAAATTGGTCATCGAAAAGAGGTTAAGAGTGCAACCGTGTGAACCAGGAATGATCGATGGACGCGATGAAATTATACTTGCAGACCAAACTCCTATACGGTGGAATTCACAAGTGTCTTATTTGGGTATATTTGCAGGGCTTAGAGGTTTGGTTACAGTGCAAAGTCAAAGGAAGTTCTTTGAGTCGTTCGATCAAACGGAAGCATTTGATATTCACCTTTTTGTCAAACTATAACAGCACCGCTGGCTGCCTTTACGGCAAGTAAGCTTTTCACCTGCGCTAATATTGGTTTACGGACAGTAGTTTGAATGTTCCTCAATCTTGGCTGGAAGTTTGGTGACGATACCGTCAACGTTGCAAAATCCAGCTCATACATTACATCAAGTGGTGTTTACAATGTACGGTTCTTTGTTACGAATACACTGAGAGTGATTTCATCACGTAACAAGTATTAATCTACCAAACCCTATTACGAACAGATGTGCGTTTGTGCGGGTGATACTGCATTTATAAGTACGGTTGAACCGTGTAGCACAATGGAGAAACACTTAACAATATGTTAATGTGGAACACTTCGTTCACGGTACCAAACGTAACTTCTCCGGTAAACATTTTATGTGGGAGAATTTAGTAGGCACTCCGATTGATTTGTTGGCCCTCTAAATCCGAAGTTTTGGGTAAGAGAGATATAATGCATCTGGTTTTCATGGTGCATAAATTTCACAGCTAATAAAGGTTTAGAAAATGCTCTGCTTGGGTAGATGCCAATGGTGCGGGCCACGAAAGATATACCGCCAGTGGTGTAAACGCCAGTAAGGTTGTGTTGCGCCAGTAGGTAGGAGCGTAGACTCTGTTACGGTGAACTGAGTGGATGGAATACAAGAGTTCGTTGGATCTGATGGTGCCAGCTACGGTGATTATAATTTCGGTACAAACACTTCCAATTTAGGTCGTAATAATTCTGGTGCAAGTTATCCTGGAGTACAGTACCTAATTTCATGACCATTAATAGTTCCTCTTCTACTAAGGTCTGCAACATATTATTATTACTTTTATGATATCAGAGTTTTGCGTAATTCACACTGTATCTCTACTATCGATACTGTTGTGAAGTTAAGCACATTTGTTATTTCCAATTTTGTTTTCAGTAATTGGAAATTCTGTTGCATTTTCAGATTCCTCTTTCCAGGTCGGCAACAAGTTGGTTGTGGGATTTGGTGATGGTTCAACTGTACTTTGCAGAAATCCTAATCAAGTGTTTTACGAAGCTAACAGGCATACATTGTTCATGTCGATTAACGGGTTGGCTTGTCGGGCTAAGTATCTTTTGGTGTAAATATTACGGTTGGTGTTAGGATTGATGATCTGGCGGGGAATAATCTAGTTTTCCTTGCTCTCCTAATCCTGCTAACCAGCAAACAAAATTAGCAAATTGAATCAAAACTACTAAAGCCGCCAGTTTAATACAATCTATTCATTAGAAGGAAAGCAAGTAAGATCAATGATGATGGCGGCAGGAACTAATGAAATGATTATTTCTTTAGATGGATTGGCTCACAATTGTATATGTTATTTTAAGTGAAGATGGTGAAATCAGACAGAAATTATTTTTAGGTTGATTTCCATTAAAAATTATCTTTCTTCAATTGATTGTTCCGAATGATCCTTGTAGATGAGTCAAAGCAATAAATTGAAAGGAAAGTTTTTTTTTAGCCCAATCAGATTTGTTGATACCAACTCCAGGTATATTGTGTTCGAATTATTGGTAAGTTTCTAAAGGATTCAAGAAATTTGGAAGCTATCTAAATGTGATTTTTTTTTTTTTTCTAGAGGCATTTTATCAAATATGTCCGCAAAACATTCTAGTCTGGATTTTGTAGAGAAATTTCGTGTGTATGCATAAAATCTCCAAAATAATCCATCCTAAAGCAGGTTCCCTAATCTCCCTTTTATAGTCACTCATTTCTTGAAGTAATTATTCCGCTTATATAGGGTTTGGTAGCCATGGGTCCACCATCAGCAACCACTCATGCTAAATGTTGGGTATCTCCCAAGTAATCAGAATCTATGAATAGTTCCATAAACCAACGATATAAGTACTTCATCAGGATCAAATTCGCATAAAAGCATAAAGTTTGCCCAGCACCATTAACCTTTTCTATATGGTGAAAAATATCCAGTTTTTAAACTTTTTTATGGTGCACTGATGGGCTCAGTTCCCGTGGTGCCAGTCCAGAATGCAGGAGGTATTTTCAAGTGCAAATTCCAATAGTTCTTTGTTCGCGCCTCCCGAACCTTTTATTTCCATAACCGTTTTTGGAAAAATTCTCGCCATCCCATAATCTGCCAATAAAACCTTGCAAGGAGTTAAGTGTTACTTGATGATTGGATGCGTAATGCAAGGCTTCATCAATTATAAATTGAGGTGTAAGCAGACCCACATTTAACATGGGTGTTAAAACCCCTGGTGAGAGATGGAAATTTTCTTTTGAAACAACAGCATCTTGTAGACTAAACCTTTTTGAAAATCTTCTTTAAAAGGTTTGCAGCCAGGTTTTACTGTCAACAAAATTAGTTGGATAAATAAAATCCATTGTTTAACCATCCGTAGTTACCTAGGAGAAAGTGCTTTAATTGTCATATTCAATGGCCTCTGTGGTGGAAGTGTCGGGTTTCCTTACAAAAAAAAGTTTGGGTGGATTTTTCCTTTTGGATATTTTAAACGATTCTCGTCATCAAAAGTCAATTTTCCGCCAATAGTGCGCTTTTACTTTTTCTAACAGAATATTTCTAGTTTTGCGTGATGTTTGTAGAAATCCGTTTGGAAACATTTTTTTCTTATCAGAAAAATATTCAATAATTTCTTCCGATGAATTTATAAATAGAGGTGTTGATTTTTATTTTCTCTATACCGTACCTTTTGATGTAATGTTTAATCGTTGCTCAAGGCCGCAAAATCAGTGGTGTCTATGTATTCAAAAGTAGTATTGCCTTAGCTTTCAAATAGGGTAGAGTGTTTCTTATATCAAAGCTAAATCGTCCATCGCCTCAATATATACGACTTCCATTTTTTTGATTGCAAATACAGTTCGTAAAATTTCATACTCGCTCTGTGAAAAAAGCAAGCTTCCGCTTATGAAAATGGTATTGCCTAAAAGGGTGATTCCTTCAACGAGATAAATATAGTACTGCAAGTTGTTAACAGAATATTCTTTTTCAAAAAAGTTGATGCGGAAATAAGATGCCTATATTTTTTGTTTCTTGATTTTATTCATTCTACAATGGTCACTGCGGTATTTAACCTGCTCCTATACTTTTTTCCCCATTTTTTTCTCCAGGTAAATGGTCGGTTGCATACGCTACAGATTCGCTGTGGTAAAATTCTTTTTAATATTTTTCACTTGGACTTGACGAATGATTCAGTTTTGCACTTAAGGTTTTGCATAGGGCAAACGACCTATTTCTTGTGAAGTGAAGTAAGCGTCTAAACCTTGACTAATTAAAACCTCGGATGATGTTAAGTTTACAAATCCATCTTCACTTAACATTTTATCATCTAACTCAATTTGCATAACACTTCCGATAATAAGGATGGTATCATTTAAAGTGATGGGAATACATTCCTCTAATTTCATGGCAATTTTTACAACGCATCTTTTACAAAAAGGCGCATGACAACCTGGAAGATAGAGTTCATCGAAACCCGCTTTTCAAAATTCAGAAATGCCAATGTCATATCGAGCAGATGTTTGATGTGCTTTTTGTTTTGCCTTGATAAAAATTTAAAGTGTATTCTTTGTCTTGATTATATTTTGCAAAGTGTCTCGTTGTACAGTGTCTGGTCTGCTAATTAAACCAAACAAGGCCGGGCTTGCTCCTAAATGAAGGAGGGGAATTCCAAATATGGCCAAATTTGTACTGCCATCTATAGACTTTGTGCCCACTAAAACAGCTTGACGAAACCAGCCAATGAATTTATGAATGTTGTTCGGTAGCGCTTTTCTAATTGCTCTATTTCTTGTTTTCGAATAATCATTTATGTTCTTGTTGTAGGATTATGACTTTTCAACTCTTTTCCAGAAAGCAAAGAATGATGGATGTAGTCCACTGCATTATTATCTATCTAATCTCAGGTTACTTCATCAATTTTTTCTCTGTAAAACTGGATCAATCTGTTCATTTTTTTGTATTAGTGATTTATGGACTGTGGGAAATTGTGGTTCTATTTAGCGCTTACTTATTTTATTCAATGAAAATGTAATTTTGTCGGTTCATTTAAAACGAGTTATATTCAAGTCTCGCATTTTTTTTCGTGCTTCTTGCTGACACCACTATTTACTCTTTTCTCCATAAATTAAAAAACTGTTTCGTTTTAATTCATTTCTCATCAAGGCGGTTACCATGGGCCTCTGAAAAACCAAATTGGAACTTAATGGCTTCAAAGAGAGTTCCTATCTTCCCAGCAATTTCAATGATTCTGTTCGTAGCATAATCCCGGATAACTGGGAATTATTTTCGGACATGTGGATGAGATTTTTATCGCGTTTTGATTATCCTTTTAGTGATGACATGCCACCATCAACGTGCTCTGTGATCCAGCTTGACTTTTCGGAAAGTAAAACAAAGCCATATTGGCGATGTCCTCAGGGTTGCCAATTCTTTTAAGTGGATGACGAATTGCATTCGCTTCTTTTTGGGCTCAGTGTTTAATAAAGATGCGAGGGGAGTATCGGATAGCGAAGGTGCAATACAATTTACTCGAATGGTAGGAGCATATTCTGCCGCGAGTGCTTTGGTAAGTCCTTCATTGGCGCCTTGGAAGTGGATACTTGCGAGTGAAACGGTAAGCCTAGTTGTACCGCCACTGTAGAAATAGAACAATGGATGCATTGGCTGATTTTTTAGTCTCGGTAAAACTAATTGTAGGATTTTAATGGCACCGCTCACTTGCAGTTTAAAATCTAATTCAAAATCCACAGGTTTTATTCTCTCAAAGGGTTTGAGATTTATACTGCCAGGGCAATAGACAAATCCTGCCAACTCTTCAGGTAAAAAATCGAGGTTGAGCTCTTCTTCCAGCACATTTAAATGATGAAACTGAATACTTGGAATTTCGTTCGCAGGTTCGTTTTTATGATAGGTTCCTATTACTTGTTTTCCTTCATCGCTAAGCTGCTTGGCTAATTCTTACCAATACCGCTTCAGTGCCCCGATGATTAAATAGTGCTTACATGATTATCTCTTGTTTGTTAGCATAAACAACAAATACAACCATTAGTTTATTCAAACTACGATTGACAATTTTTTTGAAAATTTAGCCTTTTTTTATCTTCCTCTACTTTAGACTTGGTTCCAAAGTTTAATCAGTAATAATCAGGTTTAATTTTGCGCTTCTCTTAATGCCAGGTGAAACCAGCTCGAATAACAAGGTAATTAACCCTGCAAAATAGGGGATGAGATCAATCATTTTAGTCCTGTTAATTAGTTTTTATGTAGATCCCAAACGCCAAGATAGAAGGCACCATAAACTGGAATGAATGTTCCATCTTCCTTGGCCCTGGAAGTAGAGTATTTCGAAAATATTAATGATAGTATCGCAGCCAGAAAGAAGCTTATCTGCAATTGTAAATTTTTTTGAAACATATGTATTAGTTTTATTTGAATTATCTAACAAAACAGTTGTATGCTGATATTGTTTTAAAAATGACAATTTATTATTTTAAGTATTTATCCGGTTTAAAAGGTTAGTAAAGGATCATTTTAGATGATTGTGAATTAGATTTATGGGCTTTTGGTGGATGATTAAAGTATCCATTTTTCGAAAAGTTAGTTATTGTTTTCGTTCTTTACACCTGATAGCTATTGCTCGATAATGAGATGATGATAGCGAATAAGGTGCCGGTGATTTATGTGGAAAGAGTGATGTTGCATTCTAAGTAGGGTGAACGTTTACAATGGAACATTAACAACTATTCATCTCCGACTTGATTTAATAAAAAATGGCTGTAATTTCTTGCAGCCATTTTTATTTCAGAAATTAATGGATCACCTAATAATTTCAAATCTATAAATGAAGTTTCCTCCGAATTAGTTATCTTAATTATAAATAATCCTTGGCTATTACTATTACTTTTAAGTTTTGACTGTTTCGGAACTTTTCACCAACGTGTACCCAACTCTGAAACCTAGACTGTTGTAAATTTCCAATTGGCAATTCGCATCACAATTGGTGACATTAAAAGTACCATCGTTAGGATTAGGATAAATTTGAATATTCGACAAAGATTTATTTTCATTGGAGTCTGAAATTCTGCAATTCCCTACTGTAACGGAATATGTTTTTTGTTTGTATTTCCAACTGTTAGTTGCTTTACTTTCAGAAGCAATTGCCAGCTTGACTAAGGTGCCATTACAATTCTCAGTGCCTTGACCACTAACAACGGTGCCCATACTAGAAGGAATAACTATCCAATCGTAAGTTGCAACAGTATTACATTGACTTACTATAGAGTAATTAACAGAAGTTTGTGAAACGCATGGGTTTGTAGGACCACTGATATTTCCTTGAATTGTAGGTGCGGATTTTACTTGTAAACATTCAATTACCGAACCGCTCGAGTGACAACCTGTTAGATTTGCGAAATTAACTGCAGGACAATCGTGAGCGCTTACTTGTACATGCGCAGTTCCGAAGTTGCTCGGAAAAGTTATACTTGGATTTGAAGTTCCTTGACCGGTAATTGTTACTGCTACCCCAGGAACATCCCATACGGGCGATCGATATGCACAATTAAGATATCCAGCAGAAACGGAGACTGAACCATTATTAATGAAGGAAGTTGGGAAAATAATATCAACACTTGTTGAAGAAGTAATCAAAGTTGCTGGAGCAGTTACTGAAATACCATTCGCACTAATAATAGAATTTACTGGAGCAGACCATTCATAAATTTCGGCTCCAACGGAATTTTGTACTGAGTATGTACAAGATGACACACCATCTGGACAAACAACCTTTGGCCCTGCAGTAAATAGTGGACCTGCAAGTATACCTCGAATCCAAATGCTTGTTAAATTAGTATTGCCATACGTGTTACCTTGACTTAGATAGACTCTGTAACCAGAAATAGTTGCAGGTGGAAGTTGTTGAACACATACAGTACTTGATTGGAGGTAGTAGTTATAGCTCTTCCGGTATTTGTTGGATTCCCAAATTCTGTAAAGGTGACAAAGGTCAAACTTGGATTGTTGATGTTGTTAAGCTCTGTCCAATTGTATAAAGTAGCGCATGGAAGTTGGGGCGATGTTAATATGTAACAAGATCCAACACATGAATGTCCTGGATTACCATTAATTACAGGTGTTCCATAAGGTGCATGTGCACATGGGTTGTTACATGCAGGGTTGCAACCATCAGTATTATACGTCCAGCCATAGGTTGGATAGTTAGTGGATAAGGATTCACCACAGAAACTTATGCCATTAAATAAAGTGGAAGGATATTGGCCAGTATAACCACATTTTAATTCAACACCATAGGTAACGTTAATACGATTGCCTAATGAAAGTCCGTTGCTTGCGCTCGCTCCTAATTCATTATTCAAAGCACTTAAATCCATTGCCCAATTATTAGTACCTGAAATTTGAATGAAGGATAAATTGTGCGGATTATTCGAATTGGTGTATGTAGCTGTTGTAATATTGTTTTGAATGATTTCAACTGACCAGTTACTTTGCAATACCATGAATGGAAACAGAATAATCTCAAAATCGAAGTCGTAAACTTCACCATTGTTTGAGGACTGAACGGAAGATGTAAAATTGTAATTACCACAAGAATTATAGGAAGTAGGGTTGTTAATACCGGTTGTATAATTGTTTAATTCAGCTCTAGCTTGTTTAACACGTAGTTCTGCAACATTAGTAATGCATGGTGTTGGTGGTGCTGCATTCAAATTTGATAGAGAGCAAAAATATCCCCATTCAAATGGAATAATTTCTTCAAAATTCGCATCGTAAGGGATTACACACGGGTTAAATGTTCCGGTAATTTTGTAGAAATGTGCTCCATCATTTTTAATATTTCCCAAATTGTAATAGCCGTTGCTAGAGATGCTAATTTGATTTAATGTTCCTGAACAATTATTGTTTTGACAACTTTCCACCATGGTGAATTGTATATGTGGAGAATTGTTAAGTCTTATGTAAGCTAACTCAGCAACATCAGTACTTGCATTTTGTAAACTTACTATCCAAGACACTGTATTACTCATTGCGTTTTGAGTGGAACCTAATACTGAAATTGAAAGTTGAGGGTTTGGCCTCAAGAAGTTTGGATTTGTTGGACTAGGCGGATTATACAACTTTAGATAGGGAGGAAGATTTGGTATCGAATATGAACAGGTAGTTCCCTGATTCACATTTGCAAAATTAATTTGTGTATTACCATTCAAGATGGGAGCTGAGACTGGAATAGTTCCTGAACAAATGGGGGAAATGGAATATGCGATAACTGCTTCTAAAGATTCGTCACCACTTATTAACGGACTATTATCAGGTAGAACGTTCGGTGTTGCTGCTTGTATTCTATCATACGTCAAGTTTACAGGTGGCGTCAATGGATTTGGTAATGTTCTCTTGGAAGTATAATTGTAATTTAAAAATGCTAAACTCAGAGGTTTCATATCTGACAATCGTAGACTTAGTACTTATTGCATCAATTCTATATCCTGCAATGTCAGGTATTGTAAAAGTTGCAAAATTAAATGTGGTAACCGGATCGTTATATTCAAAAGGGAAAATATTGTTATATCTAATTGCTCCGCCTCCTATATTTACTCCACCTCTCAAGTTTACGCCTTTGCTACACTTTTTAAATAGGGAATTATTTCCCGTAGGAAAATCATTATCAAACCAAGTTTGAACACGATAGAAATTTACAGGATATGGATAGTAGGTGGTTCCTGAAGGTTCGCAGATATAGAGTAATGATTGGGGTGGTGTAGTATGTGGATTATATGGATCGCTCCACCATCCTCCAAAAGTAGGAACTATGCTGTTCGTATAAGAATGATGTTGTACATTAGGATCACTACTTAAATACATCGATGAAGTGACTATAGCATCTTCTCTTCTATTTCCGGAGTAGATTTCCACAAATTCTATAAGTTGCTTTAATTTGAAATATATCATCAACAGCAAATTGATAAGTTGTGTTGGAAAACCAATTCTGAATATTCGCAATGGTAATATGAAAGAAAAATTGTTCTTGATCACGAACTAAGAATCCTGGTGGCAGACTTCCAACGGGTATCGTCAGAGGAGTCATTGATCCATTTAAATATAGATTTTGATCGTGATCAAAAATATTAATGGAAATATCAAGTAAATCGAAATCAAGATCATTTGAAGAACTGTAATCAATGTTTTGCTCTAAATATAAATCTTGAAAATAATTTCCTCCGAAATGATTTTGAATAAGGTCATTGTATTTAATTCCTCCATGTGTGTTATCTCCTTCCTGAAAATAGGCTTCGACATTACTTTCAAGAATATCTCCGGTTATTGCTCTGCTTCTTTTTAAAAATCCGAATTGAGGGTATTGACTTGGATTCGCCGGATCAATTTTTGAAGTTGTATTATCGGCAATTTGGTTATCGTCGCCATCTGGAAATCCAAGTGAATTTCGGAGCAGTTCACTTTCGGTGACAATAATACCAGGAGTTACGCATCCCGGACAATGTACCGTTATATTCTGTCCGGTTTCTGCTATTGGAATCCAGCAACTGGGAGAACCTGGACCTTGAACACAACCTGCCTGGTAATAAAATTTAACGGAGTATTCTGAAATATTTGGAGAAGGGCAATATGCTGTAAGGTTAAAAATAAAATTGGAACCTATCCAATAGTTAAGAAATTCTTTATAGTCTAAAGCAGTGGTAGAGGTAATTCCGGGACAATCTGACAAATTAAATTCCATTGTAACCAGGTTGTATCCATCAATTGCACAAGCATTAGCACCTAGCGCCGTATTAATTCCTATTCCATGGGTGATGGATCCGGGTGCAGGATGCCAATCAAGACCACCTTTCGAAATTCTTATATGTTGCAACATATCGTCATTTATACAAAGACCTCCTGTGGGGCACTCAAATTCTACTTTGAACTTGGTGTTGAGATTAAAAGAAGAAGAATGCGAATTTTTTAAAAATACTAGGTCTTCAAAGTCTATATTATCTATAAACACATCGTGACTTTCAAAGCAATTTTGAAAAGGAGGAGTTGTGATCCGTTCGAGCACCAAAACTTGTCCCACTGATGTTACCAGCGTAATTATTGCCATCATTCCAAGTTCTCAATGTTTGACTTCCGTCACAGACTCCTGCACATGTACTTACGCATTGTTCATAGCCTTTTTTTGCTACACCACAGTCATTTCTCCATCAACAAATAATAGCCAAGTGTTGAATGATTTAAATGCATTAAAATTGGCGTCATCAGCGCAGCAATTAAGCGTCTTGAAACGCAAGGTATATTCTTCGTTGGCCGCTAACTCAGGAATATTAAATTCGGCTTCAAATATGGCATCTTGGTTTGAGCTCAAACAGTGTGGTGCTGTTGACGGTTGAGGATAATGGGTTATTAATTCGTCTATTGAACATGCAGGGTGATTGGATGCATCTCCTGGTTCTCCTGAAGCTGTAAGCGACTTTCCTTGCTGAAGAATTAAATCTGTATGGTCGGTAGGGCTATTTATAATGTATGTATAGGAGGCAAGGATACCTTTATGTAATCTTACATCTACATCATAAGCAGGTGCATTGCCGGTATTTTTAATTACGTACAGCCATTCGGTAACACCATTTTCGCAGGTATTTTCGTCCGGCAAATTGTTTGGGTTGTCACAGGGGAAAACACGATACACTTGCAATTTAGGTTCTTCTTCACTCCGTACTATCGTTGGCTCTAGAGTTCCTGCAGACCGACAGAAATTATTACTCGCTGAGCATCCATATTCGAAGTTGATTTCTGATTCAAAAGCATTACCACTTGAGCTAATCGGACATTCTTCAATTGTACCTATTTCTTTAATTTGGATTTCATCCAATGAAGATAAATTAGTAATACTTAGATTAAACTCAATCCCGATATTGTCCATTCCATTCATTAACTGAGTGGGAACTATTGTTATTGCAGAGCTACCTGATTGTATTACCTCAATGGTAGTTATATCGATAGCATTTGGAATGGAGAATAAATCAGTAAATTGAATATCAATACTGGCATTTGCTGAAGGACTTGTATTTTTATATACGAATGTTCTATCAAATACATCGCCTCTTTTGGCACTAAGATTAAGAGAGTTGGATTGAAGAACAGAATTAACATGCCCGATATTGTTAATAGAATTCGTATGGAATACTATATAAGGATAAGAAAACGGAATTGAAAACGGTCCGCATGGTGTTGTGCCATCATCATCAAATACGTCGATGTTGATGGTAAATGGGTGAGGTAATGATAGTGGTATTGCGTCACATTTAATAAAGGCATTGAAAGTGATTGTTGATACAGATATCGAACCAACTTCAAATTTGAATTTGTTTTCTGTGAGATCGAATGAGATTAGGATGTTGCCGGAAGAAATTGGAACAATATCAAGATATGTATCTTCCACATAAAATGCAATATTAGAAACTTGAGGTGCAAAAGTGAAAGTGAATGTTTCTTGAACACAAGGTGTAGCAGAGGTTGCGGATGACATGCTGAGACTTGACGGACAAATTGCATGTACATTACTGCAAAATAGTAATCCGAATGATAAGATTAAAATAAATAGTTTTTGTCGCATAATGATTGAACTAAAATTTTATGCCTACTCTAAAATGGCTTTTCGGCTACCGCCCTATTAATAAATTAATGTAATCATAGTAATCACCTTCAATTTTCAATACGGTGAAGTGATTCATGTATCAAGGATTCAAGTAATTCAACTTGTTTTTTTTCTTTTTATTATGTTCATTCATTAGAGCTATAAGAAATAAAACCAGCGATGAAATTTTTAGATTGCTCTTCATATGATTATAGTTTAATTTGATTGCCTATTTTCTTTACCGCTTTTCGGCTTTTGCGTGTTAACGGTAACAAAGTTTGGGCATTGCCCTTTTATATACAATAGGATGAAAGTATGAATTTGCGAAAAGGAAAATTAATGATTTCCTTTGAATTTGTTTACCGCTTCAGTGCGGTTGTGTACGTGTAGTTTTTCGTATATATTGTAGATATGCGAACGAACAGTAGTAATACTGATGAAAAGTTTGTTCGCGATGTCTTTGTAACGGTACCCTTCGGAAAGGTATTTAAGCACCTCCTGTTCTCTTTCGGTTAGTTCGTAGATGCTCGGTGTTTTGGTGTTTTTGTTGAAACTAGCCACAACCATGCTCGCTATACTGCTGCCTTTTCAGCGCTTCAGCTCTTATGATAAGTAAAACATAAAATCTCCAAAACACCAATACTAATTGGCGTTTTGGAGATTACAATTCACGGTGATATAGTACATAGACTGTCCTGTTTTATAAATCAACCAATTTATTTAACAATAACTAATTTATCATGATACGTAGAATTCAATTTACACAATAACATTTATCATGGTGTAATAAGAATAAATTAAAAAGCGTTGCTTTTGTAAACAACGCTTTTTAAAAATTGATAAATCTTTAATTTGATTAATGATTTAGTTAACAATAATCCTACTCCTGAGTGAGTTTCCATCACTGATTAAATACAGGCCTTTCGGCTGGTCTGAAATATCAATAGTAAAATTTTCGTCTTTTGTAATTACTTTTTTAATCTGTCGGCCATAAGAATCGTATATGATTAGTGGTGTATTTATAGACGTGCCCGAAATTGTAAACACTCCATGATTAGGATTAGGGAAAATACTAATTTCTGAATTGAGATCAGATCCATTATTCGCCACCCTGCATGCCACACCTGTGTAAGTTAATACTTGATCTGTGGTGGACGGACAAGAGGGATATTTAACTGTTAGGGTATAGGTTGTTGGATAGCAGGTGCTCGGTTGAGCACAAGAAGTACAACTTAATCCGGTGGATGGAGTCCAGGTATAAGTAGGATTGCCCGGTAATACTGTTCCGATTGTTGAACAATTAGGCGGACCCGGACACAATACATCCTTGTCCAGTCCGGCATTTGCAACATAACTGGGATGAACCGTTGCAGGAATGCTGCGTGAACAGCTACCGCTTGTCACAGTTACTGTATAAGTTGTGGCTACTGTAGGTGATACTGTGATGTTTCCTGTAGTAGCCCCAGTTGACCATAAATAAGAGGAGCCGTTTGAAGCTTGTAAAGTAGATGGGCCTGAGCTGCAATCAGCCGTTGTAAATTTAACGTTACCGTTTGTCGCTAACCTGGAAACAAAATAATCTTCGTCAGCCGGAGTATTGTAGATCGTCAGCATAAAGTTTACCAAACATGATGTAAATTTAAGGTGGTATTTATGAATAACCAAGAGTTTAATTTAAAACCACTAAAAGATGAAACCAGGCCCAAAACCTAAACCTAAGCAATCAGCTACTGAGTTAGTTAAAGAGATTAAACGTAGAACGCGCAGACTCTTCTCCTCGGAAGAGAAGATAAAGATAGTACTGGAAGGTCTACGAGGAGAAGAAAGTATCGCTTCCATCTGTCGAAAGTACTCTATTCATCAGAACCTATACTTCAAGTGGAGTAAGGACTTTATGGAAGCAGGAAAGAAACGACTTTCAGGTGATACCGTGCGCGAAGCCAACACAGATGAAGTGAAGGGTCTAAAAGATGAGAACGTTCATCTCAAGCAAGAGCTGGCAGAATTATACCTCCAAAATAAAGTGCTTAAAAAAAACTTGAGTGGTTACGCATAAGGTGGAAGAAGTATATGCGGTTCACTAAAGACGAAAAGATGGAGATTATCAAACTCATTGAAGACTCCGACCTGGGTGTAAACAGAACGTTAAAAGAACTGGGCATACCTAAACGAACATTCTATAATTGGTACAAACGCTACAGAGAGAAAGGCTATGAAGGACTTGAGGTTTGCGAGAGAGTACAACAGCGTGTTTGGAATCAAATTCCGGATGAACACAAGGAAGATGTGGTACACGCAGCACTTGATTTGCCGCAATACTCTTGCAGGGAACTGGCGGCTCATATAACTGATAATTACAAACGTTTCATCTCTGAAAGTAGCGTGTACAGAATCCTCAAGGCGCGCGGTCTGATAACAGCTCCCGCATACATGACCTTAAGCGCTTCGGATTCTTTCAAGGATAAAACCACCCGAACAAATGAAATGTGGCAAACGGATTTTACCTACTTCAAGATTGTTGGATGGGGATGGTATTATCTGAGCACGGTACTCGATGACTATAGTCGTACTATATTGGCCTGGGATCTCTGCGAGGGAATGACGGCTCCAGATGTAATGATCACAGTGGAAAAGGCCCTTGCTTACACCGGAACACCTAAAAACAGGCGGCCTAAACTATTATCTGACAACGGATCCTGTTATATCTCCCACGAACTAAAAAAATATCTAGAAGAGAAGAAAATAAAGCCCATTCACGGAAGACCCGGCCATCCGCAAACCCAAGGAAAAATTGAACGGTACCATCGTACAATGAAAAATACAATCAAACTAGACAACTATTACTCGCCGGAAGAGTTGAAACGAGCCTTGGAAAAATTCATTTACTATTACAACAATCTACGTTACCACGAAGCTCTCAATAATCTAACTCCGGCTTCAGTATATAATGGTCAGGCAGAGAAAATCTTAGCACAACGTAGGAAAACGAAAGTAAATACTATGAAAAAAAGAAGAATGCTGTATAACAAAGAAAAATTAATTACATTTGATAAAAGTATCACCTTAAATTAAATGCAAATTGGTGCACTTCGGTTTGACGACATACAGGATTTCGTTTTTCATTAGCGTTTTCTGGAGCATTCAATAAGCTGCCATCTACCAAATCATCTCCAACATACCCGCTAAAAAGTACCCCGTTGTAATGAGGAGTGGAGTAGTGAATAGTTAAATTTCTTACAAATAAAGTTACCAGGTCATTCGATAAAAAGCCGGATTCTCAAAGTAAAGTTTTAGTTGGGTTATTTCATTTCTCTTTAAGCTCGACCCATTTCCTCTTAAGTTAAGTTTTACAATGACATCACCCCCTTTATATTTTGTCTCAGCAGAAATATCGAGTGCTGTAAAGTCGATATGATTACTGTTCATTATGCCAATGCTATTGCATATTCTTTCAAATACCAATGGTGCAATATCATTTTTATAAATGTTGTCCCATTCAGAAATTAATCAGTCCTTAAAATAATAGTTCAGCATTTCTATTACGTCCTTGCCCAGCAACTTTGCATACGCAGTCCATTGTGCTTTATCAAAACCGCCCTCCTCAAAGAAATTAGTATCTATTTTTCTGATTCGGATACATTGTGCTGGAGGCACACTTGCAAAATTTGCATCTACAGAAATATATTCGTCCACTATTGGAACCGCTTCTGATTTTAAGCTTCCATCTGCATTTAAAAATCCGCCCGCAATAAACCCTAAAGGCCCTGCCAATATGCCGCCTATTAATGCTCCCGGCCATGACCAGTTAGTTTTCTTTTCTATAGGCCAGCTTTTAATTCTGTCATATTTAGATTTTGGTCGAGGTAAATTTGTATGTAGTGTTAATGTGCCGCTAATAAAATTGATTACTTCTTCATCATAGGCTCCTTCTGGAAAATCAACATCTCTGTAATCTGTTTTAATTCGTTCAATAGCATCAAATGCCCTCAATAAGGGATGCTGTCTGCCTAATTTAATAGCTATAAATGGTTGCAAATAAGTTTCCGATGGCATCGGTAATAAATGCTTCGCAAGTACATCTCGCCATTTATAAATATTCTCCCTGCTGAATTCTGTCATTAGTAAAGGAATAAACAAGCATTCTTCTACTTGAAAGTTCTTGATAAATAGCATAATGTCGTAGGACTTCAAAGTACATCATCGTTAACGAATGGCAGTGGTTATGATTGGCAACCACTTCTGACGTTACTCCATACCTGCTGTCCTTCGCTAACTGTTGTTATAACGGATGCATTTAATTCGCGATAGCTCTGTGCATTTTGTGTAATGCTGTTTCTTAATTGCTCTTGAAACTGC
>JADJMG010000026.1 GCA_016709725.1 Bacteroidota bacterium | reverse complement strand
GTTAATCTCAAAGTTAGAAAGCCTGAAATTCCTGCTGTAAATGAAGAAATTAAGATCGCTATTTTAGAATTGTTAATTATTGTTTCGTTGTCAAAAGCCAATAGGGTAACAAATATGGACATCATTAAAATCCTATACCTGCTAAAAGATCCTACTCCAAAAATTGATTTCCAATTTAGGTCTGTCGGCAGTTTACCGGAAGTCCAAAAGTTACTGCCAAAAATGATAGTAAGGGGGTGGGAGGGGGTTTGCCTACAATGAGTCCTAACAAATTCCTAAATATTGTTTTCTGTCAATGTTTGTACAATGTTGCCATTAAAATTATGGCTGTGTTGGCTAATGCAAATATTGGTAAAATGATAAATGCAGGGTTTGTGTAAATTATGTTGCAAAAATATAAAGTCGTTTTTCGTCTCCGTTTCTAAATGGAATTGCAAAAGCCAATAAAACTCCAGTAATGGTAGCGTGAACTCCTGAGTGAAGCATAAAATACCACATGGCAACTCCGCCGATTAAATAAAGAGATTAGACTTCTCCTTTCGTTCTATTGAATACCAAAAACTAAGCGAAAATACCTAATGCGATAAATAGGTTTGTCAAAATAATGTTTTGGTATGAAAATGGCAATAATTATAATTGCTCCCAAATCGTCAATAGCAGCTATTAGAGTTAAGAATACTTTTAATGAAGTCGGCACTCTGTTTGCTAACAATGATAAGATCCCCAACGCAAAAGCAATGTCTGTCGCCATTGGAATTCCTGCACCTGATTGGGTTGCAGTTCCAGAATTGAATAATAAAAAAATACTTGCTGGGTTCAAACATTCCACCCAATGCTCCCAAAATGGGCAATAAAGCGTCTTTAATATTTGAAAGTTCCCTTGATAAATTTCTCTCTCTAACTCTAAACCAATGAGCAAAAGAAAATAGACATTAGTCCGTCATTTATCCAATGTTCTACTGAAATTCCTGCAAAATTGGTTTGAAAAAAATCGAGGTAATCAGTTCCAAAATTTGAGTTGGCAAGTGCTAGTGAAACTAATGTACAAACAATTAAAACTGAAGATCCACCTACTTTTTTCACTGTTAAAAAATCTGTAAATAATTTGGTAGCTTTCATTTTAAATTACGCTATAAATTAATAAAGTTCCAATTAAAAAGGAGAAAGGCGAAATTAATTGAAAGAAAATAGGATAGTTTAAAATTTCGAAAGCCGCACACTGAAAATTTATGATGAAGATGTCGAGGAACAAAATACAAAACCAAAGAGGTAAGTAACATAAACCAACCAAATATTTTGAATATGTCTGGATATTTCGGGTATGACTGCTGCTAAAATAAGTCCCATACTTTGAAATTATTCTGATTACTTAATTTCTGCATAATTGATCAAAATTTGTACTTCCTGCTTTACGTAAAATGGCGTTTGCTTTTTGGGTTTAGTCCTTTGTTAAAGTCCAACACCAAATAAAGAAAAGTCCGAAAACTATAATGGTCCATTTTTGCAAGTATGTCTATCATTTTTTTTCTATCTGTTAGTTGTAAGTACGGTTCACTCTTAAAGTTGCAATTAAATATTAGCTATCTTATAAAAACTTGCCAGCAGCTAGCAGGATAATAATTAATAACGATTTGCAGATTTGCGATGGGCGGGATAATCTTGTAAATCGAAGATACTAATTATCTAATCATTAATTTCGACTAAAGTAGAATACCGTTTTTGCCAAACGACTGTTAGCAGTTTGTTGCTTTTCTGTCAACCATTTTTAAATCCCATAGATTAATTCCGTGAGCTATTGTCGAAGGAACAATAGATTTTGTTCTTTGTGTCAAATAACCCCAAATAAAGCCAATTGGAATTATTTGAATGCAATATACCAATGTCCCAGATAATTCAGTCCCGTTAAAATATGTCACAGGAAAATGCATAAAAGCCCATATGGTAGTTGCGAATAAAATATTTATTCATTTGTCTTAAATACTCTCTCAAATCTTGATTGAATTTCATCGACTAAATTCTTCGAAGCAACGCTGCACCAATTACACATGAACTACGATACCATGATCCCTCAAGTTCTTCATAAGGCTCTTGCCCAAAGTATTCCTTCCTTGTTAAAGAAATATGCAAAAAGACCGGGATTAATCCCCAAATAATTAGACCAAGTAGTATGCTTATTAATGGTTGAGTGGATTAAACCAAGTCGCATTAACTTATATCGTTTTATCAATAAATAAATAAAAATACCAAGTGGCATCGCAAATATAAAGTACTACCTAATCCTATCGGAATTCTTGTAATTAATTTATCGGGAATTGTATTGCTCAGCATAAAATTTAATGTCAGAAAAAAGCATACCTACAACCGCAAAAAAAGATGGCTATGGATTAATTCTTTTTTTTAGGTTCTTTTACTTAATTTCGTTTCGCAGGGTTTCTTTTTGTAGAAAAAGTCCAGAATGGAAACATAGAAAATGGAAATAACCGATTCCATGTAAGTCTTATTGTTTGAAATGTAATTCCATAGTACTACAAAATTTATCACAGTCATTAAAACCAATATCTGAAAGTTGTCTTTAATATCTTTCATTTTTAAATTTATAAATTATCCAAATTGTTTCAGATTGTTTGCGGTCGCTTTGCAATTACTCCTAACGTATTGCAAAGCTATATATTCTTCTGCAGCAGGCTGGACTACCTAAAATAAGTTGGTTTAAATTCTTATCGTTGAAGTTTAGTAATGAACAGGATATTCATCAGCAATTCGAAGATACAAATTTTCTGCTATTAATGTTGAATTGTTTTCTGAGTGTGAAAAGTGATTCCTGAGCCTTATGAATTTTTTTAATTTTCTTTGTTTATTGTTCTTGGTTTTGCTTTGCGTTTTCAGTTTTAGAATTTGATTGAGCGCCATCAATAAGGTAAATGGTGATTGCTTGGAAAATTGCTTCATACTTAATTTGGCTTTTCCTAAAGTAAGGAGTAGAACATTTTTGATGGGTTGAAATTAATTCAAGGTAGTCAAGTTCTCAAATTGTTAAATAGCAAGGAGCTTCATGGTCATTTTAAATTGCAATTTCAAATTGCTGTTTAAACACATCACATGATCTTGCTTCCACTAAAGTAGTATTTTATAGTACTGTGGTCTAATCTAATTTGTGAGATGAAAAGGTGGTTTGTTGCATTTCTGTGGTAATATTCTTTGATTATCAATCATTTTGCGCAATTAATGGTGAGCAGTAATGCTGTGTGACATTTTCTTCCCGGAGCAACATTAACGGTAAAGGGCGATGTTGTATTTACGGGATCTTCTACAGTGGAGAACTCGGGTACTATTTCACTTACTGGAAACTGGATCAAAAACGCCCGAGAATAAATCTCTTCAACAATAGTAAAGGTGAAGTGCTATTGAATGGAAATATTCAACAAATTTTAGGAGCTTTTTCTACAACTTTTTATCACCTAACCATGCAAAATGGAACTAAAATTATGAATGTTAATACAGGTGTTGGTGGAACTTCTTCTCCATACAACGTATTGAACCCAATAACTATCTTCTCGTTGAAATCCAATATGCTCTCTGTTTATAATCCGGTTCCTGGTGGAATACGGCCTGCACAGGGTTTATTCTGAGTGAAAGATCCATCTAATGCTGCAAAAGTTTGGTGGGTTAATGTTGGAGCTAACCTGCATACCAATTCCTTTCGGAAATAATGCGGGTGAAGATGTTTCATTCAGCTTTACTTCTTCCTCAACAGGATTTCAAGTAGGTTCAAAATTACGGGTTTCAACGTATCAAATACTACCCAATAATACACCGTTTCCATTTTTCTCCGCCCCAATCAATCATGTAAAACAATACAACTGGAACGGATAATAGTGCCGAATACCGTTGATCGGTTCTGGCATATTGAGCATACTGGCCTCAGTAGCTACCATTTGGAATTTGCACCCAGTGAGAATGCTGCAAACTAGAGATACGAATATGAGACGCAGCCTTGGAATACTTTAAATTCAGGTTGCACATTGCCTTCGGTAGGACAAACCAATCCAACCATGCAACAAGTTTTTTTGTACCCGGTGTCTTGCCTTTATCGCCCGGAATACTTGCTGGGAAAATCATGTGGGCACTCGCAATGAATGCTACGCCATTACCTGTATTGCTTCTTTCATTTGATGCAAAACTAACGAGTAATCGTCATGTTAAATGTGAATGGTCCACGCTCACTGAAACCAGCAATGACTATTTTGTTGTGAAGCGCAGCAACAACGGCTATGATTTTATAGACGTTGGAATTCGTGATGGTGCTGGAAACTCCTCAGCATTTCTCAATTATGCTTTTATAGATGAATACACACCTTACGAGATCCCTTATTATCGTTTGAAACAGGTTGACTTCGACGGTCAATTTACGTTCTCAAAAAACATTTGCCATGCAATCTTCAGGGCAATCAAAAAACAATACGTGTTTTCCGAGATCCTGCCTCTGAAATTGTTAATTTTTAGTTTTGAGAAGGATGGTCAATTCAATATATTATTTATGATTTAACCGGGAAGAAGATAATGCAGAAAACTTCTGAATGTCTATGCAGGACTTGCGTCTTTTTCTGTTTCAGAAGAAGCATTTCAGGAAGGGTCCTATCTCTTGGAAGTCATCATAGACGGGAAATAAGTAATACTCACCCACTAAAAAATAATACCGTCCTTAAATTTAGTAATTTTTAGGCAGAATCATTAATTATTTTCTACTTTTAATTCATCGCCTTAAATCATATGCGAAAAGGTGTTACTATTTCTAACAGTTATGTCTATTCACAGAAAGGATTCTGGTTTGAAAAATAATTCCATTCTATTCAGGTTACTTCTGCTTTGTGTTTCATCCAACTTCCTTGCGGCGCAGATGGAAAAGTGGATAGTCCACATAGCACGTGTTCATGCTTTTCTTCTACAAAGTAAATTTCATGAAAAGGCGCTTTATATCTTGTCGATCTCTGGTATGTCTGTGCTGAATTCTATCAATTGGGAGAATCAGACTCCATGCGAAAGTACGCTGATTTGGGTCTAAATACAGTGATTCAACTCAAGAAGACCACAGAAGATAAAGACAAACTAAAGATTCTGAATAAATATGAAATGATTTTTTATAAGAACATTGGCATTTCATATTTTGATAAGGATGATTATATCAGCCAAACAAATTCTTTCATAAGTATCTAAGTAAAGCAAATGGACTAAATAACATCAAAAGAAACGGGAACGGCGTTGTCGTACGCAGCTTCTTGTCACCGTGAGCTAGAAGATTACGATAAAGCGTTTGCTTATGCACAAGGAAGCCTATTCCATTCTAAAAAATACCGACAATAAAAATGCTATTGGTGGTGCGTGAGCAATCTATGGATCGTATTTTTTGATGAAAGTAGATTAGGATAGCTCCTATTATTGGAAGAAAAAAGTATACAATCTTTATGAAGAGACAGGATATTTGCCATTATTAAGTGGTGCCACCCTCGATATTATCGAGATATTGTTTACTTCCATGAATTTGATTCTGCACGAAAATATCTGGAGCTTTCTAAAGAAAGGAGTACATGCACTTGGTTTTCCAGAGCATATCATGACTTACAATACTTATCAGGCTATTATTTACTTAAAAAGACCGACGAATTGTTGAAGGCAAAACAGCTCCTTACGGAGGCAATGGAATTAGCCAGACAATCGGACGTAAAGGAAGATGATTATAATATTCATAAATATTTAAGCTTGATTTTGGCTGCGGAAGGTGCTTCAGAAGATGCGCTCAAAACGATTGACTCTGCCTTTAATGATATTCAACAGATGTAAATCTAAGTAAAGCACAAGCACTGACTCGAGCACAAATGGATTACCGAAAAGCAACGCGAAGCACACCAGGTAAGAGTTCGAATTGCCCGTGATATACACGATGACATAGGAAGTGGCCTAACCAAGATCACTTTGTTGAGTGATATCACACGAAAAAAAACAACCGATTCTTCCGTATCGGATGCGCTTGGAAAAGTGATGGAGTATTCAAAGGGTGAGTACTTCGCTCAGCGAAATAGTATGGGCGATTCATCCAGGAAATGATAATGTGGAATTTGTAATGATTATATGAAATCTACTGCCGGAATCAGCTTTTAGAAAATAGCGATATCAAGTATGTTTTCGATTTTCCAAATGCGAAGGCCAATGTAAGTTCATCCTGAAATCAAAGGAATATTTCTTGTGATGAAAGAAGCTCTTCATAATATCTTGAAGTATTCAGAAGCTAAGAATGTATTTATAAAGTTCTCTATCGATAATAATCGTTTCAATTTGGAAATTTCTGATGATGGAAAAGGGTTTGGAAATGAATACGGAAGACCACCGTTTCGGGAATGGACTACTTAATATGCAGCGTATGTCGCAACATGGGAATATTTGCGAGATTCAAACTTCTCGCGGTAAAGGTTGTCGTATCATTGCTCATGGTAATTTAACTATATAATCATTAGCTGTTTTTTTTATGAAAAAATACGTATCATTCTGGTAGAAGACGATAAAGGAAATTCTCGAAATGATGGAAGGAATCATATCAGATGAAAATGATATGGTTGTCGTAAAAAGCTTTTTCTAATGGCGATAGTTTTCTGAAATCATGGGAAAATTATTCATGTGATGTGGTGTTAATGGATATTAATATGGTCGGAAAAAATGGAATAGAATGTATTGGAATTGCTAAACCAATAAATCCGAATGTGCAGTTTTTAGTATGTACGGTTTTTGAAAATCCCAAATATATTTTTCAGGCGCTTTGTAATGGAGCTACGGGTTATTTACTTAAAAATAATGCAGGCGATAAACTCCTTACTGCTATCCGTGAAATTAGTCAGGGAGGATCTCCGATGAGTGTTTCTATCGCTCGAATGGTTGTAGATTCGTTTGCCTCTAAACAAAAGGCGACCATCCATAACGAATTACTTACTCCCCGTGAAAAAGAAATATTGGATTTGTTGGCACAAGGGTTAATGTATAAAGAAATAGCAAGTAGAAAGGAGATCGGTGTAGAAACAGTGCGAAAACATGTGTACAATATTTATGAAAGCTGCAGGTGAACTCGCGAACGGAAGCGATTAACAAAGTGTACGGGAAATCATCTTGATCATTTCTTTATACCACTTAAGTAGTATTCCTTCATCATTTTTGGCATCGTATTTTTGTCATTAGTAAATCCAACTATGCCATGAGAAAATGTTACTTCTTCGTTTTAGTCCTTCTTCTTTCTTCTTTGGAGCTAATTGCGCAAAACATCGGAATTAACAATCCCACACCGCATGCCTCTGCAATATGTGATATGGTTTCCACCGATAAAGGGAATTTTGATTCCTCGTTTGACCTCAGCGCAGCGAGTTGCCATCGTTGCACCCGCCGTTGGTTTGCTTGTTTATGATCTGACAGGTGCTAAGTTTATGTATTTCGATGGTGTCGTATGGCAATCGGTAGGAGGAGCTGTGAATGCTTGGGGTTTAAGTGGGAATGCAGGAAATGGTCCCGCAAATTTTATTGGTACTACCGACAATCAACCCATCCAATTCAAAATTAATAATCAGCGGAGTGGTTATATAGACAACATAGATGGACCTTCTACGGGTCGTAATGTTTTTCTCGGATTTCAATCAGGTTTGAATAATAACAGTGCAGGTTTTGATAATGTGTATATCGGTTTTAAAAGTGGTTTGTCGAACACGGATGGTGAGTTCAATACCGCTCTTGGATCATTTGCGCTTCAGAATGCTTCGAATTCATATTCGAATACAGCCATCGGATCATATGCCATGCAAAATGCAATAAGTAGTGTTCAATCAACAGCTGTTGGCACTGGAGCATTAACTACTGCGACTACAGGAAGCTATAATCAAGTCTTCGGGTATCATGCTATGTTCTCAACAGCTTCTGCCGGCACCTTTAATTGTGCCTATGGATATGAATCGTTGTTGAATAATACAGGAGGTTTCAATTGCGGGTACGGGAATTGGTCGCTGAAACTTAATAGCACCGGAACTCTTAATAGCGCCTTTGGTTATTCTTCACTTTTCAGTAATAATAATGGGACATCCAATGCAGCCTTTGGTGAAAAGTATAATTGCGGTTTTGGAGCCTATTCTGGATTTGTAAATGCAACAGGTTCCAATAACACCTCCATGGGCTCATACTCGTTGCGGAATAGTTCTGGAAGTAACAACCTCGCTGTTGGCTTTCAAGCAGCTATGCTGCAAACTTCATATTCGAATTGTACTTTCTTAGGTGCTTTAGCAGATGCTAGTTTAAATAGTTTTTCAAATGCTACAGCTCTTGGTTATAATGCTGTAGTAACGGCAAGCAATCAAGTGAAAATTGGGAATGCATTTGTTACAGCCATTGGTGGAGCAGTTAACTGGAGTGTGTTATCTGATGGGCGATTTAAGAGGAATGTTCAGGAGAATATTCCCGGGTTACCATTTATTTTAGCATTGAGACCTGTTTCATACAACCTCGACATTCCTTCTTATTTATGTCATGTATTGACAGAAAAAAACAAAGATTCTATATTATCGGCCAATCATGAATTCGGAGAAAAGGCGCAAGTTCGTTACACCGGCTTCATCGCTCAGGAAGTAGAGGATGCAGCGTATAAGACCGGATATGATTTTAGTGGAGTACAAAAAACCCCAGAATGCCAACGATACGTATGCTGTACGTTATGCCGAATTTGTAGTTCCATTGGTGAAAGCAGTACAAGAACTTGCGAATGAAAACGAACAACTCATTATACGCAATCAAGAACTTGAAGCCCTGTTGAATTCGGTCATTGATCGAATTAAGCATATCGAAACGACCCAAATGGAGATGCTGCAAACTACTTCTTCAATACGATAGATTCACGTCGCAATATGGTTCTGATGAAACAAAATTTCTTATTTGCTAAACTTCAACTACAGGCGACTCAATTATGGATGGATATTATTTCCCTTACGGAAGGGAATCAAACACAAAAGCATCTTGTTAATGTAATCGGTGAAGCGGTTCCTGATTATTCAACGATATTAAATTCATTGTCGAATGAATTAGAAGATGTTTTTAGTGTATAGAGTAATGAATTTGGTTTTATTTAAAGGATTTTCTGTTGTATTTTTTTAGAATCGCTTAAACGCTTTTATTGCGTTTTATTGAAAAAGGTAAGATGTTTCATAAAATTTCTGATAACTGATTGCTATCATTTTGTAGCTTCTCTAAGGTGGCGTCCTAAGGCTTCTGGCTCGATGCACTTCACTGTCAACCAAACACAAACTTTGATAGAAGCACAAAGCTTGATTTAACCACTAAACTGCCACTTATGGGAAGGTTTTGTTTGCTAAAGTCATTTATTCAGCTCGTTTAAGATTAGCTCTGTCATTTCAAATCTTGGGAAATCTCCTGTATTATTCAACATTATAATTGTAATTCCTAAATCAGGTTGTTTTACGAACATTGAATAGAATCCAAAATCAGTGCCTGGATGATAATTTATTTTGTGTTTTTTTGACGCAGAGAACATATATCTGTCTATCATCCATCCGTATCCATAATAGGCATCCCAATCATTGTATTCAGCCTGTGGGGTAAGTAAATATTCAATTTTTGATTGAGGAAGAATTTGTTCACTATCTAGGGCATTGCTCCACTTTAATAGGTCAGAAGCTGTAGAAGTAATTCCGCCAGCTCCACCCACATTTTGTGCATCATATATGGGCTCTGGTTTACCATACAAAAAAGCGGTCACAAGATTTTCTCTCTCTTTAATTTCTCCATAATAAGTATCCTCCATATTTAGCGGTTTGAAGATATTTTGGCTCAAAATTTCACTGTAATCTTTACCAATAATTTTTTCGGAAATTAAACTCAATATCACATAATTCGAGTTGGAATACTCAAATTTACTTCCAGATTCAAATTCTAAAGTATCACTACAAAACATAGTCACAATTTCTTCAAGCGTATATTTACCAGTTAAAATTTTTGACAAATAGGCATCGTTGGCTAAGAAATTTGGAATGCCTGATTGATGGCTTAATAGCTGACTAATTGTAACCTTTCCGTTGGAATAATTTGGTAAATATTTACTAATGGTATCTCCATAATTTAATTTATTTTCATGTACAAGTTGGGCAATTATCATTGAAGTAAAAGTCTTACTTAATGAACCTATTCTGAATTGTGAGTTCAGTTTATTTTCTGTAATGGCATTGTTGTAACTTTTTTTCAAGTATTATTTTTTCTTCAGAAGCAATCAGAATAGTACCATTAAACAGGTTTTTATTATTATAAAATCTTAAGATCGAATCAACTCTAATTGATTTATCTTTTGGCAACTTGTTTAACTGTTCTTCAATTTCATTTTTTATATTATTGGCTCTGTTATTGGCTTCTAACTTTGATGCAATTTCATTAAAATCACTTGTGGGTAGCATGATGTTATAGTTTTTCCAAAAATCAGCATCATAAATTGAGTTTTGTTGTTCAATAAATTTGCCTTGTCCTAATGTTTCTTCATTTGTGAATTGCCTAACATTTTCTGTTTCAATTTTTGTTATCAAATAATCTACTCTTGTATCAGCTTGAAAATTGTAGTGTTCTCTATCACTTTTAAAAGTTAGTGTTGCATCGTTACCAACATTGTTTAAATAGTACTTGTCACCAAATCTTTTGTACTGGATTTGATAATTGTTTCTACTCATATCAATATTTATTCCTACTATTTTCATTAATGCTCGTGTTGACGCATCTCCAAATTTGTAGTAAGCAACACCTATTGGACTTAGTTGAATATTAAAATAAACAAAGGCAAATGTTTCTTTATCAATTAGCATATAACCTTTATATCCAGATTTTTTAATAATCTTTTGGTCAAATGAAATTTTGTAGAGTTCTTTCCCGTTAACAAACTCCGAATCTTCTAATTTAAATGTATGCAGTTTAAGCCCATTTTTGTTTAGTAATTCTAAATCATCTACATTATTCACAATGTCAAACTCATAGAGTCCGTTTGGCCTAAGTCCTAATTCAATGCCTTTTGATGCTTTTTCATCTTTTATAGCGCGCATCTTTTCCAACTTAAATTGTTGTGTATGCTTGTCAATTTTAGATTGAAAAATTTCAAAAACAGCTTCAGATAAATGGATGTAACTATTGTCTTTTTTGGATGTAACTCTATAAAAACCGGTGAGTTTATAAGGTTTAGAATAGTAATTACTTGAAATTTTTTCTATGGCTTGTTTAACAATAGATTCTGCTGTATATTCAGTAATTATCACTTCATTAAGGGAGTGTAGGTCTTTTTCTAAAAACACTTCCAAATGTTTTTTAATTTTTGATATACTAAAAGTTTGTGTTTTGTATCCTATATATGATACTACTAAACTGTCACTTCTTTTTTCTTCTGGAATAATGATTCTAAATTGCCCGTTTAGATTACTTATAGTCCCAGAATAACTTTCCTGTAAAAAAATATTTGCATAGGGCAGTGCTTCTTTTTGTTCCGAATCTTTTATTACTCCTTCTATCAATATATTTTGAGCAATGATTATTTTGGAAAAGTAGAAATAAACTAAAAATGTTGCGATTATTCTATTCATCGGTTTTTAATTTTACCTAACTAATTTCTATTGATTACAAACTGACATGTAGTAAACAGGCTAACTTGCTGAAGGCAGGTTTGTAATTATTTTTGCAGAACTTAAAATTACATCGTTGTTTTGTACATTTTAATAGGTGTTTACCATTGCTGGAATCGTATACCAACTTGCTTATCACCAATAGCAAATTCTTTGGCACCCCAAGGTCTGGGTGTAACTTTATTGAGATTTGGGTGCAGTAAATGAGGATGAGAAGCCGATACCTTTGCATACACTTCTTCAATATTATCCGTTTCAATCCTTAGCTCAGGATAATGTTCTTTGGCTAATGTCTCGTCTTGAAAAACCATAATCCTTATTCCGTCTTTTACTAAAACACAATAAGGTTGAGAAGTTTTTAAATCTTCGTGTTCAATCGAAAATTGCAGACAATCAACAAACAATTTTAGTCCGTCGGAAATGTCGATATAGAACACACTGGGCACTAGTTTTGAAAATTTCATATATTTATTATTTGATTGTTTATTTTTTTTTTATTTTGTTTCTCTCTTCAATGACCGCTAACGATTCTTCTTGGTGAATGTGGCGGAAAATTAGCAATTTTCAACTTAGAAACCACAAATGTTTTAACTTTTTACAACTGTTTTTAGAAAGCACTTGGACCGCCATTTTACCATGCCGATGTTATTGTTTCGTTGCTTATGTATTTTAATCTCCTGATTTAATTCGATTATAGTCATCATATTTGGTAAAATACTCTAGTCCTAAAACTAATAGCATGGAGCTTATAATATATACTTTCTGCATAATGACGGACAAACCCAAATAACCTAAACCAAAAACGGTAAAGAAACAGTAATAAGTTAATAAGCAAATAATACAGCAGAATTTAAGCAAATGAAGTTTTGACTTGAAGATTAATACAGTAATAGTAAATAATCCAATCAATGTTAAAATGATCGATATTACTCCCAAGTCATGCAAAGGTGTTGCAATTAAGAAAATAAATATAATGTTGGTAACGCCAATAAATTTTAAAATTTTAGCCCATTGTATTGAAGAGATCTTTTTTGACATATTGATAAAAAAAATTCCATAACCAATCGAGTGAAAAGCCATTCCAATAGTTGCCCAAATCCTGCTAGGGTTTTCAGAATCATTTATTGCTTTTGCTGCGAACAAATTGCTAATGTAATTTTTTGACCAGTCAAACCCTATGGAATTTTTGTCAAGCAATGATCCGCCTGGATAAACTGAGGCTGCTATAACAATTAAAATGACAGAAATTACCAAACAAATCAAAACCAAATATTTCTTAATCATTTGCTTTAATGTTAATTTTCTATTTGTCATTCAAATCGTTTATATAAGTTTAAAGTAGTTCGTCTGATACTTAAAACGAAATGTAAAATATGCTATATAAAATCAAATGAAGTAAGGAGTTTATTTTGGAGATTTAGCGCTAACAGGTTGCAGATCCGAATTGGTGGTAGTTTTATTTCTGTGACACATATTTGAAATCCTTCTTCCCATCTTGGACTTCAATTTTTGTTATATCATGCAATGGAATACTTTTTCCAATTGCAGAAATAAACCTTGATTGAACTCCAACTACATTACTATCACTGATTATAACTCTGTCAAAATAAAAAATAGTTCTTTTGTTTTCTTGTCCGTGGGTAAATCTTATTTCAATGGATGGCTTATTTTCTAATTTAATCTCTTGACCCTTTTTATCAAGACAATGAATTATCTTAATTGGATTGGCAGGATATTCAAAGGATTCACCCATTGGACCTCTCACTTTTACTTGTTCCAATGTTGTTGAATCAATTCCAGCGAATTGTTGTTTAAAACTATCCATTGGAATTGTATAGTTTGCACATGAATTTAATAAAAAGAATGATGTCAAAACAGTAATAAAGTTCAGAATATTTTTCACATAGAAGAATTTATATGTTTTTAGATTACATAATAAACTCACGCAAACGTTTCAGGCATGGTTTAGTTTGATTTTGCAATGTGGGCGAGCCACAGAAGGTAAAACTAAATAATCGCAATGAATGAAACAAATGTTTACCATAACCTAATTTGCAATTATTTAGTTCTTTCACTGTAGAAATGGGTGAGAAGGGAAGTTTGGTAACCAGAAAACTATTGTTAAATTAAATTGCGACCAAGCGGTTGTTAGCTACCATTAATTTGCTTAGATTAAGCTTAATTCTTAAGCAAGAATCTAATCTAAAATATCTTTAAACTTTTTCTCTCTTAGAATTTCAAAAGAGCTACTTTCAAAATCATTATTAGTTATAGGTTTTTCAAGTAACTGAAATGTGGAATCATTTGGAAAATGTTCAATGATAAAATCGTTTGGGTTTGTAAATAAATATTCCATTTCCAACTGCCTTTCAAAGTTTCCACCTTTGGTAAGATACCCAGCTCCCCATGTATTGTCAATTAAATACCATTTATTATGGATGTTCACCGCATTCCATGCATGCTTTGCAATTTTCCCTCCAAATTGTTTTGATTTTCCTGAAATAATTACACATTCAATTTTCGCATAATCACAAAAGCTCTTAAATAAGTTAGAATATCCTGAACAAATTGTCTTTTTATTTTTTAATATATTTTTAACTGAAAGTTGCTCCGTGCTACTTTTGAATTTTCTTGACAAAGCATAATCATACCCAATGTTTTGACAAATCCAATAGTAAATCTTTTCTACTGTTTCCTTCTCATTTTGAGAATCTTTAACTAGGAAATCAGCTAACCGATTAAAGTTATGAGTTCTTGGTGATTTTAAAACATAATTATATAAGGTTGTATCAAGTTCCTTGGATTGACTATAGGAAACAAATGCAAAAAGTATAAAAATGCATGTAAATCTAATTTTCATTGTAGTTTATTAATGGCCGATAACTAATCGCTATCCGATACGAATCTGCCTGCAGCAGGCAGGCTTGTCTACAGAGCGCAGCAATTCTGATCGCGAAGCCTCGCGACTGAATTCTGCATTCTGAATTAAATATTCCCCTGCCCCAACATTACAATCGGATTCTCTAAAAGTGCTTTGAAAGTGTTTAAGAATTTAGATCCCACTACACCATCTACAACACGGTGATCGCAACTCAACGTTACTTTCATGACGTTGCCAGGTTGTACCATTCCATTTTTCACCACTGGAATTTGTTTGATGGCACCAATAGCGAGGATACGTGCATCGGGCGGATTAATAATCGCTGTAAAGGATTCAATATTGAACATTCCTAAATTGGAAATGGTAAATGTATTGCCTTCCCAGTCTTGCGGTTGTAATTTTTTGTCTTTGGCTCTTTTTGCAAATTCTTTTACTTCAACTGCAATTTGACTTAACGACTTGCTATCGGCAAAGCGTACAACGGGTACTAAAAGACCATCTTCCACAGCTACTGCAACACCAATATGAATATGATGATTGTAACGAATGCGATCGCCCAACCACGCTGAATTCACTGCGGGATGTTCACGAAGTGATGTAGCAACGGCTTTCACCACAAAATCGTTGAACGATATTTTAACTTGAGTAACTTGATTAATACTTTCACGAGCACGAACTACTTCGTCCATGTCAATGTCCATGGTAAGGTAGAAGTGAGGCGCTGTAAATTTGCTTTCAGCTAAACGACGCGCAATAGTTTTTCTCATCTGCGTCACCGTTACTTCTTCAAAACTTTCTTTGGTAACTGCTTTCGCCGACAAAGTAGATCCTTGAACAAAGCTTCCCGGTTTGAACCAATCGATATCGCGTTTTACAATTCGACCGTGTTCGCCTGATCCTTTCAACATGCCAAGGTCAATGCCTTTTTCAGTGGCTAATCGTTTTGCTAATGGAGATACTTTTAAACGCTCATCGCCATTTGCAGAGTGAACAATTTCTTGCACTTTAGGAGCTGAAATCGTTGGAGTAGGAGGTGCAGCTACAGTGCTTGCACTTACTTGCGCTGCAGGTTTTGCTGCGGCTACGGGCTCAGCAGGTGCAGCGGCTGCAGGTGCTGCTTTTGCTGCGTCTTCTTTCTGTGCGGATGCTAAAAGATCTTTAAAATCTTCTCCGGGTTTCCCCATGATTGCTAAAATTCCATCTACCGGAATTGCTTTTCCTTCTTCAACACCAAGGTATAAAAGTGTGCCGGCTTGGTACGATTCAAATTCCATCGTGGCTTTGTCTGTCTCCACTTCTGCAACAAGCTCACCGCTCTTTACAGTATCACCTACTTTCTTATGCCATTTCACTAATACGCCTTCGGTCATGGTGTCCGACATCTTGGGCATTCTTACAATTTCAGCCATCTTTTTTTAATTCAGAATGCAGAATTAAGAATTCAGAATTGGAATTCAATACTTAATCTTCTCTGCTAATTTCTATTTCTTATTAAATTTATCTTTTATTGGTGAAGGAATAATGTCATGATTAGAAATTCATAATAATTCTGCATTCTTAATTCTGCATTCTTAATTCTGCATTCTGAATTCTTAATTCTGAATTATTCCGTGATATACGGATAATCCTCCTGCACATAAACATCCTTAAACAATTCACTCGGATCTGGATACGGGGATGATTCTGCGAAAGTAACGCTATCTTCTACTACTTCGTTGATGCGCTCGTTGATCTTTTCAATATCTGCTTCTGTGAGCATTTTATTGCTGATTAAAATTTCTTTTACAATTTCAACCGGATCTTGTGCTTTATAACTTTCTACTTCTTCCTTCGTACGGTATTTGGCAGGATCACTCATCGAATGTCCGCGGTAACGATACGTTTTCATCTCTAAGTAAACTGGACCTTTCGTTCTTGCATGTTTTGCTGCACTCTCCATCGCTTCGTGCACGGCCTCTACATCCATTCCATCTACTGCAAAAGATGGCATATCATACGCCAATCCGATTTTATGTAAGTCGTGTACGTTCGATGTTCTTTCAACAGAAGTTCCCATCGCATACGCATTGTTTTCTACTACGAAGATCACAGGTAATTCCCAAAGCATCGCCATGTTGAATGCTTCGTGCAATGCACCTTGACGCACCGCACCATCTCCAAAATAACAAACACATAAATTTCCTGTGTTATTATATTTTTCAGCAAATGCAATTCCTGCACCTAGTGGAATTTGTGCACCTACAATTCCATGTCCTCCAAAAATCGTTGTTCTTTCGAAAACATATGAATCGATCCACCTTTTCCTTTCGAACAACCTGTGATCTTTCCATATAACTCCGCCATCACAGCACGAGGAGTAATTCCTTTCGCAATGGCATGCGCATGATCGCGATAAGCCGTGATCATGGAATCTTCGGGTTTCAAAACACTCATCGCACCGGCAACTACGGCTTCCTGACCTATATATAGATGGCAAAATCCTTTGATCTTTTGCATACCATACAATTGTCCAGCACGCTCTTCAAAACGACGCATCAATTGCATGCTTTCGTACCACTGAACATATTGCTCTTTTGCGTAAGTAGTTTTCTTCTTCTTCGACTTAGTCACTGTTTCCATAGCTACAAAAATAGGCGAAAGCCATGTTATTTCCACTTTTAAATAATTGAAATGGTCGCAGATTGATTCAACGAATAATACTGTAATTATTTGATAGTTAAATTAGTAGACTCGCCTTGATGGGTGATTAATAAATGATTACCTACAAGCTACAATTAAAAACACGACCTGAAATATTAGTTTTTCTTCAATACACTCCCACTAAAAACATAAGGAAGGAACTGCACAACGTTCTCAGAAGCGATAAAAGTTCCATTGCCACCTTCCATGATCACTCGAATTTTATGATCATAACGCAGTTCATATTCTGACATGACTTGTCGGCAATTTCCACACGGACTAATGGGCACCGAAAGTTGTTTTTTGCCTTCGGGATACGCTGAAATTGCAATCGCAATAATTTTTATTCCGGGATGCTGAGCACCGGCAGCAAAAAGTGCAACGCGTTCGGCACATAATCCGCTGGGGTACGCTGCATTTTCTTGATTGCTTCCTCTCACCACCACACCATTCTCTAACATGACCGCAGCACCCACATGAAATTTTGGAGTAAGGAGCATAAGCATCGTCCGCTGCTTTCTGTGCTTCTACCATCAACAGTTGATCTGCTGTCGGTAATTCAGCAAGATTTCAAAATGATCGAAATGACTTTGGAGAACTATTTTTTCACGTTGCGATATTGAACTCAAAGGTAGTGAAATTTATTGTTTGAAAGAAGCATGGCTAGGCTTTGCGATTTGAAGATTAATAGAATCCGAGCTATCGTGATAACGTATACTTGAATGGATGGAAAGATTAGATTCAATACTTTTGTTCGGTAGATCAAGAATCTCAAACCTTGAATTGATCTTGCACCAAACAATTATGCTCCTCCTAATTTTAATCCTTTCCCAGTCATTGAAACCGAACGACTCTTAATGCGTCGTATTCATGTTGATGATATCGAAGAAATTTTTATTTTAAGATCGGATCCCATCATCAATAAGAATTCTTTGCGTCCACTCATCACAGAAAAAGCAGAAGCTTTTGATTTTATTAAAAGATTGAAGATATGGTCAATCAAAACGAAGGAATTTCATGGGTAATTTGTGAAAGCATGTTCCAGAAAAAGTGATTGGACATATCGGCATCTGGAGGCTGATGAAGGAACATTACCGAGGAGAAATTGGATATTTATTGCATACCGATTTCCAAGGAAAAGGAATGATGACAGAGGCTCTGAAAGCATCCATTGATTACGGATTTGATCATCTGAAATTGCATTCGATCGAAGCACATGTTTCACCCCTAAATCAACCTTCTTTGAATATCTTGGAACGAAATCATTTCGTTCGAGAAGGTTATTTTAAAGATGATTTTTTTGCGAAAGGAAGGTTTCATGATTCTGTTGTTTATTCCTTGATTAGTTCTGTGGATAAAAATTGGGTGCGCGATTAATGGAGAGTAAAAATAATTTAGTTTTAGTCAGATTAATTCGATAAAATTAAACGCTTAAAACGATTTAATAATTAGAAATGTCAGCGAAAAAAAAGACTTCCTTTCTTGACCAAATCCTTTATAAAGGAGAGGAAAAACTTCGACTGTGGAGCGGTGCGAATCGTATTTTACCTGAGTATTTAATTATTGGGGCAAAATGCGGCACTACTTCACCGTATAATTATTTAATACTGCACCCCGCCGTTTTTTCCTGTTTCAAAGGAAGTTCATTACTTCGATTACTATTTTCATAAAGGAGAGAATTGGTATCGTTCGCATTTCACGACGCAACAAAAAGTTAGAAAGCAGAGAACGTGAGCTGTCTCAACATTGTATTACGGGTGAGTCATCACCATATTATTTAGCGCATCCTTATCTCCTCAGCGAGTAAAGGCATTGCTACCAAACGTAAAGATGATCTGCATGCTTCGTAATCCTGGGATCGTGCGATCTCTAGTTTTAACAATCAAGTGCGATTAGGTATTGAGCCACTCACCGATTTTGAAGAAGCGATCCGTCTCGAAGATGAGCGCATCTTTGGTCACGAAGAACGCCTTCGCCATGATCCAAGTTATTCTAGCTTCGAACATAAATATTTTTTCATACATCCGTAGAGGTTGTTACGCTGAACAATTGGAAAATTGAAGTGTCAGCATTTTCCTAAAGATCAAATTATGGTCATTCAGAGCGAAAAATTTTATGAAAATCCTGCACCTTATTTTAAAGAAGTCGTAAATTTTGTTGGACCCAATCCTTGGGCACCTGAAGAATTTAAAGTGTTTAATGCAGGCGGTGAATACGATAAAATGTCGGATACCCTTCGCCGTAAGTTACTCGATTACTACCAACCGCATAACGAAAAATTGTTTCAATTGATTGGACAACGATTCGAAGAATGGGGAGGTGGAGTGGGAGTTCGGAGAGCGGAGTTCGGAGTTCGAGAGCGGAGAGCATAGCCTATTTCAGGCTAAGTCATAACATCTAACCTTGCAATATTTCACTGCTTTTCAATTGCTGGGCGAAGCATCCAACATCTAAAATCTAAAATCCAACAACTTAATGAAAATACTCCTTCATCCTCTCAAAAAAGCTCTTATCTCCTTTTCCTGGATTGGGTTTGAAGTTTTCGGCGTCGCGGAGTTTTTCTAACGTTTTCTTTTCTTCGGTGCTGAGTTGTTGCGGTGTCCAAACGTTGATGTTCACTAATAAATCTCCTTTTGCATAACGATAATTGCATGCCTTCCGAAACACCTGCCGGAATATTAATACTAATAATTTCTTCGCCTTGCTGAACACCCGAACCTGTACATCCTTTGCATTTGCTGGCAATGGTTTGTCCTTCTCCGTGACAGGTAGGACAAGTAGTGATGGTTTGCATCTGTCCTAAAAGCTGTTCGTTACTCTGCGAAGTTTGTCCGCTGCCCTTACACGTGTTACAAGTAGAAAATGCATTGGTGCCAGCTTGTGCACCCGATCCGCCGCAGGTTTGACAGGGATATATTTATTACTTTTATTTTCTCAGCGCCTTTTGCAATTTCTTCACGAGAGCGTGAGTTTTAGCTTTTATTCAACAAGATTCGTTCATAGATTCACGGATTCTTCTTCCCACCCTCGACCTTGTCCGCCGCCATAACCGCCAAAAGAAACTTTCAAAAGGATTTCCGCCTCCGAAATATCTCCCAGAACTGACTGAAGATATACTTCCATGTTCGTACTCTGTCCACCGTATCACCATTTCCACGCCCAAACCACCATGTCCAAGATTGATCATGGCGTGTTGTTTTCTCCAGGGTTACTTAACACTTCACAAGCTTCAAATGCTTCCTTCGATTTATCTTCCGATGAGTTTATCCAATGGAGATTTATCGGGATGGAATTTCAAAGCCATCTGACGATACGGCTTTTTGTTTTCAGCCTCTGTAGCGCCTTTGGCAACTCCTAAATACTTCATATTAATCTCTCTTTGACATGCAATAAATGACTTTTTAGTACCTTGGATGATTTTTATTTAAAAATTAATTCGTATTTTTGAATCTAAATTCTATTTTTTGTTGATGGGTTTAACAACCAACGACAACTTTTGCGTAACTTAGACACTTTTTCGTTTAACCAGCTGGCCTTCTCTACTTCATCGGTCACTTTATCTTTCATGTTTTCATCTTCCGTAGGAATCTTTGTAATAGCTTCGTACGATTTCCACATCAAATTCTTTCCGATGGATTCCGCCAGGCTTTAATCAAAAAATTTGCTCAAGCGTGGCCATTAACTTTTGTTGAATTAAAACCGTCCCTTCACGGTTGGATGCATCCACATCCGAAGTCATTGATTTCAACGCTCAATCAAAATCCATCAGGCCTGCGGGTAATAGAGAAGTCGCGCTGTCGAGACCCAGCCACGACTTAATCGCTCTCCACAATTCCCTTCATCGATCAGCGTTGCGGATTCTCGAAATCGGCATATTGGCGTAAATGATGATCTTTAATTCTGCAATCTCTTTCTCGCAGCTTCGCTAAAGGATCTTCCTCAATTGGCTTTTGCTCAGCCGCTTCTACTTCTGACGAGCATAATATTTCTTTGTTAACCAGGTTTTCAATATTCTCTGGCTTTATTTCCTTTTCTTAGCTCCTCCCGACTCTTTCTTGAATAAAATAATGAATGAATTTACCATGGTTTCTCAACAGTTCAAAATACTGCCATCCGATTAATCTATGGACAAGTTTGTCAAGCCCAATGATTTATCTAGAGTTGTGAGTAAAAGTTGGCTTCCGGAGCAACACTGAAGCTTGTCGATGTGAACCTCAGCCAGCCCTGCTCCCTGGGTTCACCGAGCCTGTCGAAGGGGACTTATCGAAGGAGCCTGTCGAAGGAGCTTTTTGTTGACTACCAGGCCTCAGCCCAGCTCTACTGCCTAGGTTCACTTTCACAAACCTATCCAGAGGAAGCATATCGAAAACAGATTTTCCATAAAAAAAGCCCAATTGCAGGGGCTTCTTAAATTGATTAGAATGGACTAATAAAATAAATAAAGGAGTAGCTTGTTTTGGATTGATTTGGCTAAGTGGGAATCAAGCTTGATTCTAAACTTGCAAAACGTAGTCTGGCATTTCACTTTAATGACGCCATTTCCGTCAATTAAAAAGCTGGCAAGAGTGGGGAGTTCACACCGTACATCGCTGCACCTTTTGACTGCTGTCTGCCTAAATCACTTACGTGGTTGATAAATTCAGAGATCGATATTTGCGGTAGGCTTTCATCAAGCAACACGCTGTTTACAAAGTCGAAACGATAGACAGTAGTAGCACCAGATTCATAGGATGCTGGTCTTTGTACTTGCTGATAAGCAGCTACTACGTGTGGAATTTCCATACGACAGAACCTCACTGGCTTACCCCGAAATCCCAAAGAACCATTTTACCCCTTTTAAAGAACTAAGCGCGATTGTTTTCCTTCTGGACTCGTAAATACTGCAGGGAGATGGCTTTGTTGCCCACCACACTGATACACCCGTAATATTGGCTTGCGGATTCTTATTGAACTGAACATAAAGTAAATTTGGAAAATTAGAAACAACCCACTGATTCCTAATGCAGTTGCTAATTTTTCATATGGTTTAGGATAATGTTTTTGAGAATCCTGCTCTAAGTAAAATAATGCCAAGACTTGAGTAAAGGGAAATTAATAATTATAGTTGGTATAAATTTAAGATTCTAATTTTAGTTTTAGCAACTTTTATTAGCCTTCTATGACTACAAGCTACAAGCTTCAGCTTCCTGACCCCACTAGCTTCTAACTTCTAGCTACGCGCAAACTACGAAAAACTGGCTGGCTTCAAACTGGCTGGCTTTACGAGCGCCACGGCTCCCTGATCTGCTAACACCGATCCGCAGTTCGCCAGTTTCGATTCTCGGGATCTCTGTGCTCCCCAGACATTCAGCCTTTCGTCCTGGAAATTGGACTCAGCTCACTCTGTCCTGTTTATTCCCAATGTTATGAGTTATACTTTTGGTATTTTAATTATTTAGACTGTCAACAAAGCTATACTGCCCGTATATCCAGGCGATGTCGTTTGAATTCCTTTCGGCGGATGTTTTCTGGCTAATCCAATCACGGTCAATCGATGCGGATCACTGCAAATAATTTGTACCCCATATCCAATTAATTTATCGACGGAGAATAATCCACTCCTCAAACATTTTTGATGCAGTAAGATGGTTCCGCTCACTTGGATCAAGGTCACCAAAATAACACTGGGTAAGTCGGGAGTGGAAGTCCAAACCAAGCCAAATCCACGGGGCTGTGGTGGGAATCTGGATCCATCAATGAAAGTATCAGTCTCCTTACATTTTTACCGAGCTTGGGACATAAAATATCCATCTCCTCCCAATTCCATTTTGATTCCTAATCGTTTGGATCTGTACTTGAATTATGCCGAGATGTGCTAATCCTGCATTTATTGAATCCCCAAGCTCACTGTCCACATCGCTGCTAAGCCGATGAATGAGCCCACCTCAATCATATCAGGAAGGATACAGCGTTGACGAAGTTCCTTTCAAAGTTTTTACGCCTTCTATCGTAAGTAAGATTCGGTTTTGATCCTCAAAGTTTTGCGCATTTGATTGAGCATCTTGCCAAAGCTGCCGCGATAAGAGTTCGCTGCGCTACGTTGTAAATGGAGGTAATTCCCTCTTGCCATCACGGCAGCCAATACAATATTTTGCAGTGCCGATTGCTGATGCTTTATCCAATAACAATGTAGGTGCCCTTTCCAAATGTTGTGCGTCGACGGGTTAGAAATTTTCGTTGCTATCAAAGTTGGTTGCTTTTAGATTTTGGAACCCAATGAAATGCGTATCCGATCGACGTCCCCAATGATTTTGTATCCTCCTCGGACGAGGAATCGAAGCTACGAGCAAACGCCAACCCAGGGTAATAATCATGATGGATCCACGAAGTCCTGGAGCCTAATTTCGCAAACTCTACCTTTGTTTTTCGAGATGATCCAGATTGATATTACTCGCGTTAAAGAATAAATTATTTGGAGCTAGACGTTCCCTCCTGGTTGCCCCATCTTTCTTAATAATTCGATGAGGTTAATAGCATCCCTAATTTCCAAGGAACGTTTTCAATGATACGGGTTTCAGGGGTAAGAAGAATTTAGCACAAAGAATTTGTAAAGCTTCGTTTTTGCTCATAGCCAGTCGATGGTACCACTGAGCTTAATGCCTCCTGTAATTTCAAAACTTTATCCAGTAATGCCTCATTGTTTCACCGGGGGAGTTGCTGCGACTATTTCCACTTATTGTTGTTGTATGGTACGTTTTTCTGATTTTGGTTACGAGAGCCGTTCTTGCGGTGCTTCCCGTAAAATCTATAAAACGTGTCGTTAACGCAATGTCGTCACGTAGACCAAGTTGTCCACCAAGAAAAGTATTCAATTGTTCACGAATTACCTCATCTTCTACCGAGTCACGATTCCAAGTTGGGTGGCTCATTTTTATAAAATTGGCTATCGTTTCTACGACCTGTTGCTTCTCGGGAGAATCTTCCATCGAGAGGAGCCCCAACGTCATGGATTCAAAGATGGATCCATAATGACGAAGCCCAATATTCTTTCCCGGTGGGTGGGTGGATCAGGGCGAACATGCGTTAAAATCCACAGTCGGGCATCCCAAATGGAGACTCACAATCCAATTTGAAGTCGGAAATGATGAATAAGTGATCCCAA
>JADJMG010000025.1 GCA_016709725.1 Bacteroidota bacterium | reverse complement strand
CTTCTGTTAATAAAAGCGTGTTTGGAGACCTTGATTTTATAGGAGAATTTGAATAAAGAAGATTTTAATTTCAAAAGATCTGATTTCGATGAACTTAACAAACTGCTTGGTTTTTTTAAGTGGTACTTAGAATTGGCTAGAATCAAATGTTGGGGTAATATACTTTTAACGGAGAACAATGGAGGATATAAATCAATTGGACATTGGTTATTTGAAACGATGAAAAGTAGCGAGAGGATAAATTTCTACGTTATTACCTTCGGTTATTCTAAAATAGTTCGTGAGATTTTGAAAAACAAAGATTCAGTATTTCACAAAGCCATATATAAATACTCGGCCAAAAATCAAGTAACAATTAATCATATAGTATTTTTTTCATAATCATCGTTTGTCGAAGCTCACTAAAGATATAGATTTAGGCTTTGCAGCTAAATTTAAGCTAATCGTTTGTTGTGAATCATATAAATTTATAATGATTTTACAAGAATGCATAAATATTTTGATGATCAATATGAGAAAATTGAATTATATGAACCAGAGCTAATTTCTGCGTTAGGGTAACCAATTCAACAATTAATCATAGAGCAAATTATACTTCTAATAGAAGTTTATAGTTCATTTTTATTAATTTAAGCTTCAGAAATCAATCATTATGAGTCAAACGAGGAGAAGATGGTTTGTGAGATTACAAAATTGGGGCAGTAATAACAGGTTGGTCATCTCTTTTGACGTATAATAGTAAACACTGCTATGTATTCCCAATGCTTTACAGGCCCTGTGAACGGTCTATTTGTATTCCGCCACCGCTGTCTTTACGAATTCCTTTGCTTGCAGTGCACCAGCCTTTTTGTTATGACATCTTTTAAGATCAGATTGGTAAAGTTGACATCTGCATACGTCTTCTTCAGACGGCTATTTTCTTCCTCAAGCTCACGTAAACGTTTTAACTCGTTTACTTCAAGCCCGCCGTACTTGCTTTTCCAATAGAAGAATGTTGCTGTGCTAATCCTATGTTCACGGGCAATGTCTGAGACTTTCTTACTACTCTCATACTCCTTGAGCATGGTGATGATTTGAAATTCTGTGAACCGCCTTTTTTTCATATAGACAATTAAAAGTTAGAGTTTTTTCTCTACATTTAGATTGTCCGGATTTCGGAGAGAGTGCTTACAAGAAGAGAATATTTAATTGGAAGGGATTGATTTAGAATACTTCTGAAACAACTAAAACTAAAATTTCGTACTAAACACCGATTTTTAGTACTTCTGGAATTTCAATTTAAAAATTATTACTTTTGTTTTAAACTAAACTTGAAAATGAAAAGGTATAAATTAGTTTATCAGTATTTGGCATTTGTTTTGTTTCTAGTTTTATTTAATATTGGATGTAAAAAATCGTCTGATACTGCCTCCAGTGGTATCTCAAACGACTACAGTAGCACAAGACAAAATATTTTTTGTCGAACTCAATGATAGATATTTCGCAATGTATGACTACTTTACATTCAGGGACCTTGCGAATACTTTTTATGGCTTTACAGGTTTGAGTAATGGCACTGCTGTTAATAAAATTTGGATGGAAACTTTAAGGATAAGCTCGATAATCTGGTTGATTTTACTTCTGTATATACTCCATGGAAATTGAATTTTCGCAATCATATGGTACCTATACGTGGAACCAAAGCACGCAAAACTTGGAACAAAACGCCACTCATAAACCAAATTGTAATTAATTTTCCATCATCACCTACACAAAGCACAAATGATTGTCGATGCAACTAACGCAATATACTGATTATTTATATTTCATCAATAACGATTCAGTATTTCTTCCAACTAATGTGAACTGTATACTTCATAAGAATCAAAATTTAATTTTTAGTCTAGCAATACAAGGATCATACAACCCTACTGGCTTTCGAGTCCACAGAATTTATTGGTTGATATGTATTGTGCTCTTTTAATTACCATTTTACTGTGACGCAACTTACACCAACACAATTTATTGCAACAGGCAACCTACAATCTTTAACGGGTTGTGAAGCTATTTTTAATGTAAGAGCATCATTCGCCAATAATGATTTTGAACAGTTCGATGTAAGTCAAGATCTTAATAATGTCATTTTTTGATGTCACAAAGGGAGATTTATTAGTTAGTGGTTCATGATGCTCACAGTTATTATTCGTTTAGTAATCCATCATCAACGCAGTTGAACAGTACAATTAATAGAGGTGTTCTATCAAAATATAAAATTGAGATCTCCGATTTGCAAACCCCGGAAATGGGAATGAGTTGTTTGTCTTTTATAAGGATGGTACTTTGAAAATACTTCCATCTATTATTCACCGCTGATAAGTGATATAAAGGCGTTGCTTTCACCGTATTAGGATCCTTATGAGAAAGTTTTTGTTAATTTCCTTTTTTTATATTTTCGGGTATAGCGACTAAAGCTCAAATTATTGCTAATCCCGATTCAAACTTTTCAAAAATGAAGTTGACGTTGATATAACCAGTACTCACCTTAAAAAAAGATGTTCAATCTTATTCAATATATTATCGACGAACCTTAAACCTAAGCTAGAATTCGGACAGCATTAAATTTTTCAATTTCTGATGATAAAGATAAGGGCAAATATTGTGATTTAGCCTTGGGGCATGACAATCAATTATAAAGTCAAATACATATAAAGTATATTTTGGTTTTGATATTTTTGGCAGTTATTCTAAAGAAATTTTCAACCCAATATTATTTACAAAGTAGGAGCAGGGCTTTTCATTGGTGCTTCTTGTTTTCTTACCAAACGTTTTATCGATTTAACCGAGCCAAGAATCAATTTTACTACTTTCAATATTTACCGCAACCCAGTTTCATTTGATCCTTCTGCTAATACTGAAACTTACGAAATTGGATTGGGGAACAATTGGGCTTTTAATTATTGGGTTTCATTTTTAATTAAATGTTTAAACATCTATTCTTCTTTTGTCTTATTTATAGTTGACAATAATCACCTGTTTTATTTGCAATTTTTAAAAATATTTATACTTTTCGCCATCAACTATCATATCAAATATTTGAATCTATTAACCATTGTCATTTTAATTCAGCGAAATGCTAAAATCACCTCTTATTTCTAAATGTTCTAACTTGTTAAGTTAGTATTGTATACTTGTCACTTGTTACAAAAGTTTAAACTATTTACTATGAAGACAAAACTATTTATTTGCACAGCATTTCTATTCAACCTGTTTATTAATTTAGCTTATGCAGGCCAATTTGATTGGGCCAGATCAGTGCTTGGAGCACATCGCGGATTCTATCCATATGAAATGAAAGTTGATTCGCGAGGCAATACAATAATTGGAGGAAGTGGCAATTATTGTCTCGCATGTGTTGCTGGTCAGATTACTAAAGTTTGATTCCTTAGGTAATCAAAATTTTTATTATGTGATCAATGGGACTTCTTCTGGTAATTCTGTTCCAAGTGTAGGTGTTGATGATAATTCTAATATTTATTTTGTTTCGAATTTGTATTCATCTGGTATAACATTTGGCCCCAACACAATCAATAATTCAGCAGGCTATAATTGGGTTTTGGTTAAATTGGATTCCACTGGTCAAATGTTATGGTTTACTGGACTACAAGGTTTTTATAATAATGTAAAAATGATGTTGATGGGACCGGTAATATTTTCTAACAACTGACGATTCCTTACAGGTATTCTACCGCTGGAGCTATTCAATGGCAAGTTGCCATCAACGCCAATAAGGGTTGATGTAAATGGAAATCAATTAGTAGTTGCAATAATAGTACTTTATACCGTGTTTCAAAAAGTAATGGATCTGTATTGAGTAGTATAAACATCGGGAACCACTTAGTTTGACATTAGCCTCCAATGGTGATGTGTTTTTTACAGGAAATATGGGAAGCGGGAAAGTTAAGAGTGCTGTTATATCCTGGCTAAATCCTCAATTAACGGGAGTATCAATAGCTACGTACCGGAAACAAATTGTGGACTTTATCTTCTGCTTCAGCAAATAGTAATGATGAAGATACAGTAATGCTAATCCAATCCGATACTTCAGGTTTGTATATTACTTCTGATACAATATTTAATGCAGATGCAAATTTCATTGTAAGTGATAATACAGGTAAGATCTTGACTACGGTAGATTGGTCGGATCCAATTAAACATACAAATTGCAAACCGTGGATTATTTATGCCAGTATTAATTTGAATTACAGTGGATATATCTTAGGCCGTTTTTCAGCTGTCAATAAATCTAATTTCAATTTTATTGATCCTGTATGGACTCCGAATGGCATCTATACAGGCAATTGGGTTTTACACGCCAATGTCCGGGAGGAAATAGTTTCCTGTAAAGTATGAGTATTATAACGGAGTCTTTAATTCCGGCAATATAATTTTTGTAGAACTTTCGGATTCACTTGGTAATTTCGGTGTACCCACAGTAATAGGTGCTGCTTCAACAACGAATATTACTGGTGCAATAACTTGTCAGATACCTGCAAATATTAAGTACTCGCTTGGGTATAAAATGCGTTTACGCACTACAAACCCGGTATTAATAAGTTTACAGGTATCTGATCCACTTAGGATTTCTGCTCCAACAGGATATTTCAACAATTAATGGCCAAACTTCATTTTGTTTCAAGGCCGATATTAACTACATCAGTTTCAGTTTTACGTGGTACTTGTGTTATCCGAACACTTTTGAATGGTATAAAAATGGTGTAGCCATATTTAACCCGTATAATCAATGGTTTGTGCCCAGTTCTAGTGGAACCTATACCTGTGTTTATACGGATGATGGAGGGTGTTCAAGACAATCTTCAAATCAATTAAATTTAACTGGTAAGGCTCTTCCAAACGCATCTGTAACACCGAGTGGGCAGCAGGAAGTTTGTAGTGGGGATAGTTTAATATTATCAGTCCTTTTAAATCCAGGTTACACATATCAATGGTATAAATCAAACACGCCATTAACTGCCACAATTGTCCAATATATATAAGGCAAAGACAACAGGCAATTATAAGGTACAGGTTACTGGAACTAATGGTTGTACAAAAACCAGTTCGGCTGTTAAGCCAACACAATATAAGCCGGTTATTCTAGCCTTCGGGCCAACTACATTCTGCGCAGGTGGCAATGTGGTTTTAGGTGCGACAAATGGCACAACTACAGCCTGGCAATGGATAAGAAATAATAATGATATCAATGGTCAGAACAGTCAATTTTTCACAGCAACACAAGCTGGTTATTATAAAATAAGAGGTACTGCACCATCAGGTTGTACAGCACTTTCTAATTCAATTCAAGTCATTTTTAAATTGTCGAGAGAGTCTTGAAGCAAG
>JADJMG010000024.1 GCA_016709725.1 Bacteroidota bacterium | reverse complement strand
TATAATTGCAAAACGGTATGGAGGAACACTCTTGTTGAATCAACTTCAAGGTAAACATAATAATCTCCGTTACAATAGATCGTGCTATTTGTAATAAAAAAATTGTTAGTATAAGGCGCGATCCTAATGGTATCATGTAAAACCCAACATGAGATTCCACTGGTGACTAAGCCACCATCAAAATGTTGACCACTACCCATACGATTTAAGTAATAAATTTCTAATGCGTAGTTCCCAACGGGCAAAGTAGTTATTGAGTCTAAAAAATAATTCAAAGGAGGAACTGCTACTACTTGATTTGTTGCTAGATCAGTTAATGACGCATAGACAGCTGCTCCGGATCCTTCTTGAAATTGTAATAGAGAGTATTATTATTTAAGCAACTAGGTTTAACGTACCAAGAAAAACTAAGATTAGAAACCATATAATCTTCTACTAGAAAAGTCCCAGGAACAATATTTTCCGCAGGAGTCCTGTACTTGAAACGAATATAATCCTTTTGGAAAATCCTTCAAATACATGACATTTGGAGATGCTGTACCAAAGAATGTTTGTGGATAAATTAAGGATTCAATATAAGCATAGAAAGGTTTAGTTACCTGCATTTGATGGACTGATAGAATCGTAATCCAGGGTGAGATTGAAATCCTAAACATTCAAATGTTAATGAAGCCGTAGAATCCAAACATCCAAGGTTATGGTATGCGTTAACGAGTGGTGCTCCTGCAGTTGGCCACACTATTAGTTTCTTTGCCAAAACATCCCCCACAGCCATCTGTGATGGTTAGATTATATGAATTTCCAGGAATCTGTGCAATCAAATTTATACTACAATAAGGAAAAGTACAACTACCTGAATCGACAAGTAGTCCTGTTGTAGCGTCGGTCATAATAAATGAAAGGGGTATCATGGGATAAGTGTAATCGTAAGGGTAATTAGGAAAGTGTTTTAATTCAGCATAGGCACTAAATGTAGATACACAATTTACTGTAGTAGCATTATATACTAATTCAAATTCGAAAGGAGAGATTGTGTTAATAAAGAGAAACCGTTATACCGCAAACATCACTGAATTGAATGTTGAGGTAGTCGCCGTATGTTAATCCTGCGAGAGTATCTCGTTACTTCAAACAAACCAGGATTGCTATTTATGGTATCAATTACCGTGAGATTCGCCTGTTTTGTGATTGTACCCGAGGTTGTATTGTGAAAGTAACAGTAATAGGCTGATTCCATTTTTCTTTTAAAAGGTATAAACTTGTTGAAACCCGAAATGTATCGCCAACCAATTTTGAAACAACAGGAATTATAAAGGTGTTGATGCCAAGTTCGGTTCCTGTATTAAACAGTATTTCCGTTCGAGTTTGATAATTTCCACAATCATCCGTTACTCTAACAAAATAGGTGTTACTGCTTAGGTTTGAGAAGAAACTTGAAAGTTGGGATGAAACAACAATAGGAGAAATTATCTCATAAGTATAAGGAGACAATCCTTTTGTTGAATCTACCAAGACATTTATACTTCCGTCAGTAAAACCGGGACAAGTTGGATCAATCCCTATTGTTGTAAAATCAGGAAGTTGGTAGCTCCCATCTATCTGAAACGGATAATCCAAACTATCAAAGTTTATATCATATACTGTAGATTATAAATCCCAGGATAAAGAGAAGAAAAAATATTGCTATTTTGAATAGGAGCAAGTATAGGACCCGAAGTAATGGCATAAAGTAATGTCCCTGCCGGAATGCTGCTTGCATAAACTGTTGCAACCCCATTATTCGAGCAGCTACTAGTGGTCGTAATTACTGAATCAATCGAAATTGATGCATATGATTTTCGTAAGCAATTAGATAGACTGCGAGGATTAACATTAATTGTTTCAGGTTCATAAAACAAGGTGCTATCTCTATAAGAGGTGAGCCCGCTTGAAAAGTTGCAGATATACTAAAATAAAAAAAGTGAATAACTAGAATGACTAGAGAATTACTATTCGGAATTCAATTCTTCTATTCTGTTTACGGCCTTCAGCCGTTGCATTACTGGAAAGAGGAGCGGTTTCACCTAATCCTTTGTATGATAATCGTGAGGCGGGGACTTCTCTTTTTATTAACTCTTTAAATACTTCCTCGCATCTTTGCTGAGATAAAATTAAATTACTACTGGGATCTCCGGAATTATCGGTGTGTCCATAAATCTCAATTTTAACTTTCGGATTGAGTAAAAGAAATGTGGCTACATTGTCTAATTCATTTTCAGAAGTTTTTAAGAGATTCGCTTTTCCTGTTTCAAAAAAGATGTTTTTTAAATTTCCAGAAGAGTTGTTCTCAATTTTTTTCAATTTTTGATTCCGTTTTACTTCCTTGAAATTTGCGGTGTCGCTTACGTCTATATTTTCAGATTCAAAATGTAACCATCTGCATAAGTAACCGTTCCATAACTTTTACCTCCAGGAAGCGGTATTACGTACTTGCCTGTTTCTTGGTCATTATTAAATCTGCCGATTTTTTGGTTGGTTGTTAAATCAATTAAATCAATAGTGGCATTAATAGGATTACCCGAAGCCTCAGATGTAATTTCTCCTGTTAATAAAAACATATTTGGAGAAAGGACACCCTCTTCAGACATTGCTAAATAAAGATCCTTACTACCAAATCCCTCTGCTCGGTTTGATGAGAAGTAAATATTTTTTCCATTACCCGACACCGATACAAAAACATCATCACCGGGAGTATTTATTGGAATGCCAAGATTTATAGGTTTTGTCCAATGATCATTTTGAAGTTCACTTTTTAGGATATCATACCCTCCAATTGATAACGGACCATTAGAAGCAAAAAGTGTTTTATTATCTGATGAAGAAATACTCCTTCTTCATCATAAATTGTGTTTATCTCAGGACCTAAATTTATCGCAACATCCCATGAGTTTGTTGAAACATTAAAATTACTAACATAAATATCTCTACTCAATTCCCCCAGGTTTGTCACAAAAATATAATTTTTACCATCAGATGTAAGGAAGCGGATGATTCATGATCCTCTGTATTAATTGTTGGTCCAAAGGGAGACTAAATCACCCCATATTCCATTTTCATAATTCACATAAAACAGGTCTCCTCTATTAATATCACCTTTAAATACAATTAATGTATGACTATCTGGAAAAATGCCGCAAACAGCATCATGTGAAGAGGTATTTACTTTTGAGCCGGCATTAATAGCGGGTCCCCATACTTGATTAGTTTTGGTTGAAACGAAGATATCTTCATTGGATTCATCTGAAGTCCTAAGGTATTTAGAATCGCCAGTGTTGCTTCGTGAAGTGAAATACAATTTCTCCTCATCAGCTGTTATGTAGGGAGTGTATTCTTCAAATATAGTGTTGATCGTATTCCCAAGATTTTGAATTTTAACATTATTTATATTTTTACTCAATTCGATACCATTGTAACATTCTAGTTTTCTTTTCTCAATCAAACCGATTTTTTCTTTTTCGTTTTTGGACAATGAAAGTTGTTGCTTATTGTAACAAACAAGAGCATTATCCCAATGGGAATGTAATTGATAACCTTTACCTAAATAATAGTATAAATCATCTTTTAATTGAGGATCTAATTCCTTTGCTCTTAAAAGAAAGCTCATGCTTTTCTTTCTCATCCAATTCAAGCAAACAAAGACCGAGATTAAAACAAAGTAAAGCATTGGAAGGATTAAAACTATAGGCTTCCTCAAAACTTTCTTTTGCTTGCAAATAGTTTACTTCTTCCTTTAAAAGAAGTTTTGCCCTTGTTTAGTGCCTTCACAGCTTCATAAAGATGGTTTTCACGACCAGGAAAATTTTCTTTTCGAATTCTATATTTTGAGAATATACTTTAATGTTAATCCCAAGCAGAAAGAAATAAAGGAAGGCCGTTCTAAACATACATTATTAATTGTCCAAATATGATAAAAACCTGTTAATTTGTAGATAAATAAATTTTTATTTCGTGCAACTTTTTTAGACAAATGTATCTTACTGTAATAACGATGGCCAGATTATGAGCAAATGCTTTAGTCTCAAAGCAGGTAGAGTTTATGAGATTATACGAGCAATCGCCGCTCGACTAACGAGGTATGTGCAGGCTGCAGTATACAATAAAGATGATGTAAAAGAGCATTATTAAGTGATACGCTATTGCGGTGAGTGAAAAATTTGATACAATAGAAAAAAAGAGTCATTTATCTATTATTTATTCAAAACGGCAAGTCGGCTTATTACTGATTTACATAAAAGCAAAAACGCAATTTGGAATATGACGAAGATATTTTGACAGCTGCCATCAAATGAGATAAATACCGCCCAATCGTTCGAAGTTAAAGAATTATACAAAGCGTTAAGTCGACTTTCGCTGCCTACCAGAGAAGCAATTATATTATTTGAAATAGAAGGATTTTCTCAAGAGGAAATTTGTAAATTCCAAGGTGGCAGTTTAAGCGGTGAAAATCAAGAATTGCAAGAGGAAGAGAGTTACTAAAGAGGATACTGCTCGACTCCGATAAAGTGTTAATTTCAAACCCTCGTACTTAAACATGCAAGAGAAAGTAAATCAGACGAAGAACTGGACAGCTATTTTGAGTTAGCCAAAAAGGAAACTCCAATTATTTCAGTTGAAGAAATCGGTCATGTAATTGCAAACGTCCCCATTTCGCAAGGTAGTGGATCAAGTTGGAAGTCGAAAAAAATTTTGGTATATCATGGTTGCTATTTCAATATCCACCTTGACGATCTATTTAATGGATCAGAATAATCCCCAAAGCGTACCAACCAACGCTAAAAGGACGGAAAAGAGCATTACCTACGACTAATGAGAAGCCATTGATTTCTCCTGTTGAAATCCAAGAGGATTCTAACTCCTATAATATAAACGCTGATGAAGGCCCTAACAGGGAAAAGGATAATGGGTCCGAGATAAATACTAAAGTAAGTAGTAGAGAGGAAATTGTTAAAAACGAAAGTTTTTATTTTCAAGGAGATGCCGCTGTTCATTTTGAGGAGGAAGGAAAGTATGTTGAAATGATTGTTAAGGAGGAAGTTGAACAATTGAAAATAGATGGTAAAGTTATCGATCCCCAATTATGATCAATACTCATCAATTATAGAGAAAGGAAAAATGATGAAGATTGAATCAGATAAATTGTCGGACAAAAAGTCTAATCGGAATGAAATCGATAAAATAAAAAATAAGGAGACGATGAATGCCATCATTTCACAGCTTGTAGCCGATGGAATTTTAGAGGCGGACAGTCGCTTTGAATTCCGTTTAACAGGAACAAAAATGTATCTTGATGAAATAGAACAAAGCGATTCTTTATATACTAAGTATCGACTTTTATATGAAAATGTTTCTGGGAATAAACTGAATGCAAAGTCGAATATTAAAATCAAGCATTAGTTTTTAATGTTTATATAGAGAAATGTGACAAACCTCCGCACATTTTTTAGCAGATCACGGTTTTACGAAACTAAATTGACCATGCGCAAACTTAATTTTTTCACGCGCCAATGTTTTTTGTCCTTGTTGCAGAAAAACTTCCAATTGATCATCGTTTTCTAATCCTTCCATCGGAACTTCCATCCATAAAATTCCACCATCAACAAGTGTATAGGGAACGGTTAATCGAATTTGTGGTCCGTTGGGAATAAATGTAAACTCAAATAGGTACTGTCCGAACTAAATAAGGCTTTGTTGTTGCCTAGCAAAAGCTCGAAGGCAATCACGTAGTTCTGCGGATTTATTTTGGAAGTGGATTGAATTTGAAGTCTAACGGTATCTAGATACGAAGTACCCGCATCGTTTAATGATAAATAACTTTCCGAAGGAAGTTTGAAATAGGTTTCGTTTAGTTCCGAGAGTGGTAAAATCACTTCTGTCCACTTTACCCACTCGTTAGCTCGAACAGCATGTTTTTGTTGGGCGATTCGTTCCACGTGTTCATGCAGGAGGATTACGCTTACGCAGGAATCAGAGCCTTTTAATGCGGAGATCCACAGCGTTTCAATAGGATAACTCCATCCACTCATGGCAAAAGAATTTTGATCCAATAAAGTTTCATCTACAATGGCTTTCTGAATTCCAATCTTCCTCGACATGTTTGTTAACGATTCCTATTTGTTCAACGCGTAAGGAGTATGGCTTTGCGGTGATGCGGAGTACATCCAGGTGCAAAAGCAATACGAGGGAGAGACCAACGAAGGCCATCAGTTTGGGAACGAACACACGAGACAATGAAATAATTCCAGCAGCGGCCATGGCAATCATAAATGGAATGGCAATAGCATGCGTTCCGAATAATTACTAAGACCTCCAAAGCGATGGGTGGCCGCAATGATGATTAAAAACCCAGAACAAAAACGATGAGTAGTATACTGGATTTTATTCTTCTTTGCATGGCATAAATAGCAACGGTAACGACGAAGAGTAAAGTGGTAATCGTGTAGTTGGCTGCAATCACTTTCATCAAATCAAAAACAGTTTCAAAAGAAAGTGATTTCAAAAATCCATAATCGTTGTAGACCACAGGATAGAATGTTTTATCGTGGTCGTAGCTATCCAATAAGAAAAACTTTAAAGCGACGAGGATAACTAACGCAGGCCATAGAATTTTTGGAGGCGGCTTTTTCACTGTTGATGGATTTCGCTCCTTCCGCTCTCATCAACGACCACCAAGCAAACGTAAACGCGAAAGGGTAGAAGAGTAAGGGATGCGAAAAATGATAAGCGCCATCAGACTGATTAATATCGGAAAACGAAAACGAAACGAGCGTCCCAGCAATGACAACCAAACGGGAAGTAATGCTAATCCTTGTAGCAATTCGGTTACCGGGCAGAAAAAACTATAGCGTATGGTGAGCGAGAGAATCAATAATAAGCAAATAATGCCACGCCGCGTTTCGAGTTTATACGCCATCAGAAGAAAAAGCAGATAATACCAAATGATATCTCCGAGGCTATATAAAATAGCTATGGCTTTCAAGGGGAGATGGAGCCAAACGCCAATCAGTGGTAATATTTGTGATACGATGCCGATGGGGCGTTGATGGGCAACATAGAAAAATTTTCGATCGATGATTTCGAATAAATAATGAGCATCGAATGCTTGACGTTCCTTCCGAAAATGGATAGAGAGCAACGTTAAGCAAAGAAAAAAATAATTGTCCCTTGCCACTTGCAAAACAATCAAATCATTTTTTATGTCAGGGGTGTTTTCGCTCCAAAGGCTAAATAATTTGGATGAAAAATAGTAAGGAATTAGACTCGGTAGATATAATACCAATTACTAGTATATTTTAGGTGGCGGGATGCGATTGTTTTTTCATTTCACTAGAGAAATAAAGCTGCTTATTGTAATGTTATTCACTTCATCATGAGAGAGGAATGTCATGGCCTCTTCTATTTTGAAATCGAACGAGGGTTTGGCTGAAATGAGGTCTGATGGCATGTAGATCTTACCTGAAGACAAGTCATTAATCTACTGTAAAGCAATCGTGACAACTGACTGACAAATGAAAGCCAAAGCAAAGCACACTAGCCACCTTTACCTTTTCATGGCATTACATGGAATGCATGTGGAGGATGGATTCCGATCGTGGATAGGATTCCAACCGAAAATTATATATTTTTGAAATCCATTGACAAGTGTTCCTGTTTCTAAATTTTAATATTCGATACTTAGCTTTCAAACTTTATTTATGGTGGTGGACATTGCGATTCGAAATTTAAATTTAATTCGAGTAAATGAATTTTATGGGTTGCCTATTGGAAACTTCTTTAAGATGGGTGTAGCTGTTTGCTCATTACAAACCTTCGTTTATACAAGCAAT
>JADJMG010000023.1 GCA_016709725.1 Bacteroidota bacterium | reverse complement strand
AATTCATCTCTTCACTCCACAGGCTGCAAACGTTGCAAAAATGGAACTTAAGTTATCTTAGGCTATGAATGCGAAATCCTTTTGCGGCTAACGAAACTAACACTTGATCACTCTTAAAAATAAATGAAGGTACTTGCGGCTTTGTTGTTAAATCTTTTCCGACAACGGTTCCTTTCCTTGTGGTTGCAAAAAACGACTTTACGTAGAGCGGAATATTTATTCTCGAGTGGCTTAATGGTTTTCGGATGAATTACCGAAGCGCCATAGTATGCCAATTCAATGGCATCATGATAACTCAATTGGTCCAACTTTTGCGCATCGTTAAAATATTTTGGATCGGCGTTAAGCACTCCAGGCACATCTTTCCAAATGGTTACCGATTCTCCATCCAACAATGCGCGAGAATTGCTGCGGATAGTCAGATCCTCACGACTAATGTGGTGGTGAAATTTTCGCTGGTCGCACCAATAAATCCTTGTGTTACTACAATGGGATTACGATCATTGATTAACGATGGAATAATTTGTTTCACTCGCTTCTCACTTTCCACCCAATCTACTTTCCCTTCACGGTAGGTATTATCGGTATGAATACAATCACGAACATCTAACCACTTACTGGCTATTCCTTGTTCATCCAAATAAGATTGTACAATCGTTGTTGAAATTAACTCCCGACAGAAACAATCTGATCATACACAAAATCAAAAGAGCGTGGTTCCTCTTCTAATACCCAATCAATCTCTACAAAAAATTATTTACTTTACCATAAACTGGTGCATTAGAATCAGGAAATAAATTTTCAAGAATCGTATCGTGATAGGCTCTTACTTCTTGCAAGAACGAAGTGGCTTCGCCCGTCTTATTGCAATAAGCCTTTACTACTTTCTCCAATCCATTGGTGGTTTTTCCCATGGCAGATATAACGACCACCAAGGGTTCGCCAGGAAAGTCGAATAATGGCAGCTACATTTTTACTGACTCAGCATCCTTTACCGATGCTCCTCCAAATTTAAATATTTTCATTTCTTAATAGCTGATTCAATCATTAAAAATTATTAATCTGTTGTTGGGTCAATTTGCAATTAATCCATTCTCCATCCATATTCGCATTGTACTTTTTATAAAACTGGATAGCGGGTTCATTCCAATCCAACACTTGCCAATGCAATTGCTTTGCATTTAACCTTTGTGCATCTTTCATTACCGCATCAAAAAGTTTACTGCCAATTTTCTTTCCACGCATACTTTCCGTCACTACAATATCATCTAAATAAACACCTCGACCTTTCCAGGTAGAATATTTCAAGTGATAAATAGCGGTTCCAACAATTTTATCATCCACTTCGGCGACAAGGCAAAAAGATAGGTTGATCTCCAAATCCATCCACCAACATATCCTCCACGGTATTCGTTACTTCGTTAGGAGCTTTCTCACCCACCGCCAATTCATAAATCAATCCATGCACGGATGGCATGTCGTCTTTCGTACCTTTGCGAATCGAAATATTCATGGCTGCAAAAGTATATCATTCTAGCCCTTAATCGAACATAAAATGAAACTACATTATAGAATTATTGGTGAAGGAAATCCAGTTCTCCTTCTACATGGATTATTTGGCATGAGTGATAATTTACAAAGCTTTGGTCGTCAACTTGCTGAAAAAAATCACAAGGTGATTATTGTAGACCTTAGAAACCATGGACAATCGCCGCACGATTCAGCACATTCTTACCAACTCATGGCAGATGACATCGTGGAATTGCTTCAAGAATTAAACTTGAGTAAAGTAGACATTATTGGGCATAGCATGGGCGGAAAAGTAGTATTGAAACTTTTAAACGCGCACGCTGATAAAATAAATAAAGCGGTAGTCATCGATATTGCGCCTTGGTTTTATCCTATACATCATCGTGAAATTTTAGATGCATTACTGGTGATCGACTTAACTGTAATCCGAACGCGCAAAGATGCTGAAAGAGCATTAGCGGAAAACATCAAAGACCAAGGAACCCTTTCTTCTTACTTAAAATTTATATTGGGCAGAACCGGATCAATTAGCGTGGCGATTTAATTTACAAGTGCTCAATCAACACATTGAATTGATAGGCGAAGAAACATGGCCTTCAAAAATTATTTCTACTCCCATCCTTTTCGTGAGAGGAGAAAAATCAAATTACATTGATCCGTATCGCATGAATGAAATTTTAAAATGGTTTCCGAATGCTGAATTGGCCGAAATTAAAAATTCGGGACATTGGGTACATGCGGAGCAGCCTGCGGCTTTGCTGGAGGTGGTGGATGGGTATATTTCCCAACGTGGGGTTCCACAACGGGGTTTAAACCCCACGTTGTGGGGAGATTATTTCCATTCCAACGATTTCAATAAATGAATGACATCCTCTCGCAAATAATTTTGAACGGGCGCCAATGAATCGGCATTGGGGAGGACGTTGAAATAGATCGCTCCTCTTAAAAAATGATTGACGCTATCGGTCACAAAAAATTGCGTTGCGGATGCGGCATCTCCACCGAGAGTATAGATCACGCCACTCACTCCTGGTTTAAACTGAATTACTTGTTCATCAATAGAACTTGCTCGTGCTGTGTGTTTATAAACCAGAGTATGAGTATCGTCTAAATACTTATCTACATCACCATGCAAGGGTTTGTAGGTTAAATACAGTTGCGCATTTAAGGTAGGCATGATCAAATAATACCAGCAAGGTTCTGAAAGGGAATTCGTATCCTTAATGGGAATAGCATAATCCGGAATTTCGAATTTATATGGACATCCTTCTGGATTAAACATTTCATAAGTACGCTCAGGCAAATCAATTCTAAAAAATCCGCGAGGCTTTGGATGCGTTTCTTCTTCGCCGCAGGAAGAAATTAACACATTACACACTATGAATACGATTAGGATTTTTATTTTCATGGAGATGCAAAGATGGGTGATTTTAATTCAGAATTCAGAATTAAGAATTAAGAATTGTGTTCCGATAGCTATCGGGATGTGAATTGTGAATCGAGTCGCGAAGCTTCGCTATAAGTATTCTGATCGCGAAGCCTCGCGACTGAATTCTGAATTCTGCATTCTGCATTCTGAATTCTGAATTCTGAATTCTTAAAACGGAAGATCTCCGCCTAAATCCGTGTGTGGTGGGTTGGATCGGTGGTTCCTACGTCATTCGAGACCGTTTTGTGCGTCGCGTTTACTTAACATGGTCATATTTTCTGCTATGATTTCAGTCGCATAACGCTTGATACCATCTTTCTCCCAACTACGCGTTCGCAATTTACCTTCAATAAAAACCATATGCCCTTTTCGCAGGTGTAACTTCTCGGCTGCCTCTGCTAATCCGCGCCATAAAACGATATTATGCCATTCCGTTTGATCCTGACGATTCCCGTCTTTATTCTTAAAGTACTCCGTGGTGGCTAATGGAAACTTTGCTACCATAATTCCGCCTTCCATGTGACGAAACTCGGGATCCTTACCTAAATTACCAATCAGAAATACTTTGTTTACGCCAGACATAAGAGATAGATTTTAGTTTAACGGGATAAGACTTTTCGAGTAATGCTTAGGTCAAAGTTAGCCCTTATTCGATAATAGAAAATTTATTATCGAATTGATGCAGAAATCACCTAAAAGGTGATTACGCATCAGGGCAGCCCCTTATTCGATAATAGAAAATTCTATTATCGAATTGATGCAGAAATCACCTAAAAGGTGATTACGCATCAGGCTAGGCCCTATTCTGCAAGATAAATTATAGTTTTTTAATTCAAATTATAGTTCTGATTTACTTGTTACTTTCTTTTACGTGAAAAGAAAGTAACCAAAGAAAGCACGCCTTTATCAGAGCGAGAAGCATTGTGAGAGCGGAGTTTTACAACTATAATTCCTAAATCTGATTTCTTTTCTTTATCTGTTTTGCTGCCTGAGGCTCTCGAGCAATGTCATTAAGTTAAGCATCAAGATGCTGAAGGCATCACATGTTTATAGTAAAATAAAGACCGAAAAACATACGACCCCGATGGGGTCGAACAACAACGAACCATTTTTTCTATAAACATAGGACCCATTCTGGGTCAAAATTCCTTAACTTAATGACATTGGGCTCTCGAGGGCAGCAAAAATCGATTCGTCGAAGCATCGGGATTGCGTGGACGACCTCCGCGCTCTCCCGAACAAAATAGCAATGTATTAATATTTCTTGCTCGATAAATGTATCCTCTTACACTTAATTAAGTGGACAATTTATATATATAATTGGTATAAAAAGGCGATTACGCATCAGGGCAGACCGTTATTCGATGCAGAAATCGTAATAATCGTTTAGCTAATCCTTCTTTCAAAGACCTTCTTGCTCAAAATAATTCACAATAAGTTGCGGAAAACCAAAGGTGGAAAGATCGCTTAATTTCACTCTTAAAAACCCATCTTTAGGAGGCAAACATTTTACAATATTTACTTTCCAAAAGCAGGCATGTAACTCTTGATGGGATAAAATATGCTTTCTTTTGATGGGCTGCTTGCTCACTGTAGGTTGATGGATTTTCGCCATTTCTGGAAGGGCCGGTGGAAAATCAGAGAGTTCAAAAAGCTCCACTAACGGAAGTTCAAACAAGCCTTGCCAGATATCTTTTTCATTTCTTCGCTTGATGTAGGTGGAGATTCCATCCGTAACCAGAAAATAATGAAAGTACCTTTTTTTAGAGGGCTGCTTCTTCCCTTTCACAGGGTAATCCGACACCTTATTATATAGATAAGCATGACAAGCCATCGAGAATGGGCATTCATCACAATTGGGGGAGATGGGCTTACAGACTAGCGATCCAATCTCCATCATGGCTTGATTATGTTCGGCCGCATGTTGCGCATCCATCAATTCAAGAGCAAGCTCATTAAATGCTTTTTTTCCTTGAGATGAGTCGATGGGGATATCCATTCCAAAGAAGCGAGATAAAAAACGGTAGACATTTCCATCCACCACAGGATGTGGTAAATCGAATGCAAAACTGGCTATGGCCGAAGCGGTATAATCACCAATTCCTTTAATCGATCGAAGCTTTTCGAAGTCGGGCGGGAACTCCCCATTAAAATCCCTTAGCACTTGTTTAGCAGCAGCATGAAGATTTCGGGCTCTTGAATAATACCCCAATCCTTGCCAAAGCCTTAAAATTTGGTCTTCAGAGGCAGATGCAAGCTGTTCGATAAATGGGAAATTTTCAAGAAATTTCTCGTAATACGGAAGTCCTTGATTTACACGTGTTTGCTGAAGAATGATTTCCGAAAGCCATATTTTATAGGCTTCTTTTGTGCTTCTCCACGGCAATTTTCGACCGTTTTTTCGGTACCATTGCCTCAAATTCTTAGAAAATTCCTGATCCATATTAAATAATTAGGGCAAAAATAGGAAGTAATATTTTGTATTTCAGCAAGAAAGCATATCTTTGCAGCCCTTAAAAGGAATTTATAATCAATAGTAAAGATGACAAAAGCAGAATTAGTAAACGAGATCTCCACAAAGACTGGGATCGAAAAGGTAGCAGTTCAGCAAACCGTTGAATCCATGATGAAAGTGGTTCGCAACTCGCTGATCAATAACGAAAACGTTTATTTACGTGGATTCGGTAGTTTTATCGTGAAGAAGCGTGCAAAGAAAACGGGACGTATCATCACGAAAAATGCTACAATCATTATTCCGGAACATTATATCCCAGCTTTCAAGCCAGCGAAAACTTTCACTGAGCGTGTGAAATCTGCACATAAGACTAAAACCACAACCGCTGAATAATCCTGAATGAAAAGTGCACAACTGAGGATCATCCTCATTGCCGGCACAATTCTACTTTCGGCAGCTCTTTATTTTGCGCCCTCTCAGTTAAACAAGAAAGGAGCAGAACCGAAGGCCGCACTGAAAGTACAGAGGACGAATTCAACCCGGAAGCCTTATTGCGATCGGCAAAAGCTTCTCTCGACACCAACGCTCTTCAACAGCTTGAGATCATTGAGAAAGCATCCGCCCAAGCAAATAATCAAGATACTGCCTTATTAGATAGTATCGGCAAAATCTGGGATAAAAACGGAATACCGGCTGCTTCCGCCATTTGGTTTGAGCGAAAAGCACAAATAGTAAAGAGTGAAACATCATACCTTGATGCAGCTTATCGCTATTTTGATTCTTTTCGAATGGCCAATGACAGTATGATTCAGTCGTTATTAGTTGGTAAAGCCATCACCAACTATCAAAAGGTTTTAGAATTAAATCCGAACAACCTGAATGCAAAAACAGACCTTGGTGCCTGTTATGCCGATGGAACTTCGGAGCCTATGAAAGGGATTATGTTATTACGTGATGTAGTAGCTGCCGATCCCAATCATGAAATGGCCCAATACAATTTGGGAATGCTATCGGTGAAATCAGGGCAACTTGACAAAGCGATCGAACGATTCCAAAAAGTACTGGAAATAAATCCTCAAAGAAGTGAAATGAACTTTTACCTCGGTCAAGTTCATCTTCAAAAAGGAGATACGGCAGCGGCCATTCAGTCGTACGAAACGTTCATCAAGAATGCGAAGTATGATGTATCCGATGTCATTAAAATGGTTCAAGCACTCAAGAAGAAAGCTTCTTGAAAAAGAAAATAGTTAAAAACATTTAAAAAATTTAAGTTATGCCATCAGGTAAAAAGCGCAAACGTCATAAAATGGCGACCCACAAACGTAAGAAGCGTCTAAGAAAAAATCGTCATAAGAAGAAGAAATAAGCCATTTTAGGCTAAGAGTAGCCATTCTGCATAAAATTATACGGAATGGCTGCTCATATTTGCTATTTTTTATACAAGTAGTCAGTGGACTATATTGATTTAAGGAATTTTGTAATCCTCCACATGCAAAATTATTAGGCTTCAAGATTTGAACAGCGAACTCATTATTGATTCGTCGACTTCCGAGGTGCAAATTGCCCTTGTTGAAGACAAGCAGCTCGTAGAGTTAAATACAGAAAAAAAAGAAAAGGCGTTTCTGTTGGTGACGTCTACTTGGGCCGCGTGAAGAAACTTATGCCTTCACTCAACGCCGCTTTTGTAGATATCGGCTATGAAAAAGATGCTTTTCTCCATTACCTCGATTTAGGTACCCAGGTACAATCCCTCATCAAGTACATGAAGAATACACAAGCCGGTACACAAACCGATGGCTTGTTGAATAACTTCGAATTGGAAGCCGACATCCACAAAGCCGGCAAAATCGGACAAGTAGTAAACACCAACCTAAACATCATGGTGCAGGTGGCCAAGGAACCCATCAGCAGCAAAGGTCCGCGTATCACCGCCGAACTTTCTTTTGCCGGGCGATGTGTGGTGCTGGTTCCCTTTTCAGATGTGGTTTCCGTATCTCAAAAAATTAAAAGCAGTGCCGAGCGCCTTCGACTAAAGCGTTTAGCGACGAGTATTAAGCCACGCAACTTCGGAATCATTGTTCGCACCGTGGCTGAAGGAAAAAAAGTTGCCGACCTCGACCGAGATGTGCAAGATTTAACTTCGAAGTGGACGGCTTTGCATGAACAATTAAAATCGGCTACACCACCTGCAAAATTGCTGGGTGAAATTGATCGTGCTTCCACCATTTTAAGAGATTTACTCAATGCGAATAGTGGCGGCCGAAACAAAGGCGCATCCGACTCACAAGAAAACAATGCGCTGCAAACAAACTTAATGGCGGCAAAAGAAATTGCCCGTCAATTTAGGATGCGCGATATGGGTGGAATCATCGTCATTGATTTCATCGACATGAAAAATACGGTGAATCGCAAAACGCTTTTCGACACCTTGCAAGCGGAGATGAAGCAGGATCGCGCGCGACACACCATTTTACCGCCCACCAAATTCTGTCTCGTACAAATCACCCGTGAGCGTGTACGACCCGTTACCGATATCATCACGGCGGAGAAATGTCCGGCTTGCGATGGAACGGGAGAAATTAAAGCATCCCTCCTTTTAATCGACGACATTGAAAACAACTTACGTTACCTCTGCGAAGAGCAAAACGAAAAAGGGTTAACCTTACAAACGCATCCTTTCGTAGCTGCCTTTTTAAATAAAGATTTTTGGAAATTCAAATCTTTCCAATGGAAGTGGCGCAAGAAATATAAAAGCTGGGTGAAGATTGAACCCATCTCCAGCTACCATTTAATGGAATTCCATTTTTTGAATAAGCAAGGGGAAGAGATAAAGCTTTAAGCGCTTTTTTTTCTTGGAAGTTTAGGCTTTCTACAATACCTATTTCTTGATATTTAAATTGCTATTCTTCGACGGGTGGGGATTAGTACGTACTTGTAATTTAGTGGGAACTTTTGGTGGGGATTGATGGGTGTTTGGTTGGTTTAAAAGGTATATTTGGGAAAGGGAAAGATGCGTTAAGCCTATGCTATGAGTGAAGCTTTACTCAAGGAATTTAAAACAAAAAATAGTTTATACTAAGGCAGGACGATCGTTCTATAGACGACGGACCGATCAAAATTTAAATAGAAAAACAAAGACAAACCATTTAGTAAAAAGAGAAATGATTGAAGACAAAATATTTGATGAAATGAATTTGCCGTTGGCTAATTCTAATGAAGAGCTTTCTATTGTTTCCGAGAATATTTTCAAACCACTCTTTGATGTTACCAAGTTTGTAATTCGTTCAGAGCAAGAACGAGACAAGGGTATTGATTTTCAAATTGAACTCAAAAATAAAAACAGATTTACGAACTTTCATTTTGCCATCCAGTTAAAAGCAACTGACAGTAAGGAAGCTAACAAAGACGGAAGTATCAGCTTACAGCTTGCTACAGGAAACATAAACTACCTTCTCAATAATCCGATGCCAGCGTTTTATGTTTTGTATTTCAAAGGAACGAATAAATTCTACTTTGAAAGCATAAACGCATTTGCTAAAGCACTATATGAAAAGGATCACAACTGGAATGCACAACCAAGTCATGTTCTACGATTCTCCAAACAACTTGATGCAAGTGCTTTGGAAGAAATGTATCAATTGACAATGAAGAAAGGTAAATTTCAAAGAACAATAAACGAGAAAGCAGCAGGTCAAGCAGTTTCAGTAAACACAGGTGACAAAATTATAATTGATATTGATTTCAATATAACTGATGACAAGGAGATAAGAAGATTGATTGAAGGTATTGGACTTGAAATTATCAATGAAGGAAAATGGAAAGAAGTTATCTACTTACACAAGAAAGGTTCAGGCAATTTAGCGTCTACCTCCAAATACAATCTTGTTTTAGGAATTGCCAATTATTACAGTGGAAACCTAATCGATGCACTTTCATTTTTTAGAACTGCGATAAATCTTAAAACAGAGTTGACAGAAGATTTGAAAAATCATCTTCTCTTTTTTGAAACAAGCGTGAAATATTCGATAGGCTTAATCACTGATGAAGAATATGAAAAGAAAATGCAACTATTGGAGAATGCAGACAATGTTGGGTTTTATATCAGATTGGAAAAAGCAAAGCGAGATTATATTGATTCCTTAAACAGCAATTCAAAAGACAGATACGAAAACTATGTTGCTGAAATTAACAGCATAATCAACAACCCGAAAGCAAATCAAAGCATTAAACTAAATGCAAAATGTGAATTGATAAAAACAACATGGACTATGTAAAAAGTGTTTCAATGATAAATTCTCTTGAAGAAGAAATTGGGCCGAATTTGAAATTGAGAAATGATGCTGTATTAAGATTCATTACAGCAAATGAGAATTGGTATAAAAATGTGCAAACGTTAAAGACAGAAGCAAGAGAGAGCAAAAACTATTTTGCTTATTACAATGCCATAATAAACGAGGTAAAAGTTTCATATGAATTTGAAGTTTACACGGACATGGTTTTTATAGTTCAGGAATTGCCTGGAATTCCCAAACCTGAAATGCCTGACAATCACGCAATGTTTGAAAGAATGTTGGAACGAATTACAAAAACGCACAACTACTTTTATCATATCGGACCCATACATAATACTGTTGCTGCTTTAGCTACCAAATATGAGATTTTACATTATCTAAACAGAAGTGAAGAAGCAAACAATATAATGAATGACCTTCAAACAATTATTGAGACATTTGATATAGCAGAGCAGAGAGAGAAATTGAAAATATTGAAGAACAACGGGACAACTCATCAACAATTCCAAATTTGGATGGACAAAATATTTGGAGAAGCAGATGCAAAGAAAAAAGCGTACGAAGATGCTAGAGACGAGATGATAAAAATAGACAGGGAGGAAAGTAAAATCAAAGACAAATCAAAGGGAGACAATTTACATATTAACCTTTTTCCAATTGGTTACTTTCAATTTCCAGCTGACCAAAAGAAGATTGTCTATGAAATTCTAAATGTAACAGAAGAAGCGAAGGAAATTTTGATGGAATGTTTAAAATAGCAATTCCCGTTGCAAACATTTATTACGATCCAATTTCACAAGAAGGTTTAGCAGACGGAAAATTAGCGGATAGAGGAATTGAAAGTTGGAGAAACATTTTCAGAATCAGAAAAGCATTTTATGAAAACAAATTTTACAGGCTTGAACAGCAACTATGACAAAGCCGGCAAATTCAGAAACAGTACAAGCCACCGCACGAGGCAATAATACGACAACTCAACAACGAAAATGGCTTGAAAGCACGCTGGACAAATACCACTGTCTATAACACGGGGTTGCGTCAAACGGCCATTTTGTCACATAGAATTTAATTGGTAATTTTAATATCTCAAATAAACAGAAATCACACTCCGTGTCCCACCCAAGCGCAAAGCCCTGGAATGTTATGCAGCATGATTGGGCAATTACCAATTAAGACAACTTGATTCTTTAAAATAAGAAAAGCCGAATATTCTTTAAGATGAACTCTAACAAAAATAAATTAAATAGGTGGGTAATAAGCATTTCTTTAGGAATTACAATTTCAGGAATTGGGTTATTGCTTTTATCTTCTAATCTAATTGAACCATATCATGAATGGACAAAACATCTTGGATATGTCCTAATTCCATTAGGAACAATTGAATTAATTTTTCATTTTGCATTTACAAGTTCCTTTTATTAAGGAAATAATTGAACATTTAATTCCTAATTTAAAAAACACACTTAGTGAATCATTGAAAAACGATTTAATTCCTGAATTTAATAAAACTCTAGAAGAAGAAATTAATAAAGGCCATGAAGTAGTTTATGATGCAGGCATTATTGGTTGTAAAAAATCAATGAAATTTGCTGATTTTTTAACTTATGCTATTGATCATTTTAGCAATAATTCAACCAGGAAAATATTGATAGAACAGTTCGTGTTTATTGTACTTATATTGATGATTTAAGGCCAACAAACAATAGAAAGCAATTTATTGAGGGACAGATTCGCAATTTAGTTAAAATGCTAAAATGTAATTTACTAATTCTTATCCCAGACCCAGACAATTATAATATGCAATTTGAGCTTTGGTTAAGAAATAATAGTGCTAACCTAGGGAAACATTAATCCTAATCAGAGACTTGAAAAATTAAGAGAAACCATAACTGAATTGGAAAAAATAAAATCAACTTTTAATGATCAAATTGAAATAAGATATTTCAACAATTTTATAAGTTTCCCATTATTAAGCTATGACAACATTTGGTATCAGGGAAATTATATAAATGGCACTACTGCTGAAGATAATTATTATATTAAAGCAAAAGGTTTTGCTGACAATAAACTCGGATTAGCAAATAAATGGAAAGAGCATTTTGATTTAATTTGGGAAGAGAGTGAAAAACTGAACCGATCTTTTGATCATGCTGGAAGCTATTTGAATACAATTTCATGTACAGACTTAAACAAAGAAAAGAATAAATTGTTTTTAGAAGGAAAACAATATAGAATAATTACACACTCTCTATATACAATTACAGACAGAGCCAAAACGAAAACCACTATTTATCACAATGGAATATTAAAATAGAAAATCAAAGAGACGGTTGTTTTAATTTAACTTTAACTACCAAAACTTATTCATCTAATAATAGAGAAATTAAAACAGATATTTATTCAGGTATTTGTACTTTTGACAAATCTGGATCAAATGAAACAGCTAATAATGTTGTATTCATTTTTGGAAAAGATCTTGTAAAAAACGATTTTGTTGACCCGATAATAATGTCAGGTAAGATTAGAAGAGACGAAAAAGATAAACCCGAGGACATACTGCTTTTGCATATTACATATTTTTCTGAGCACTATAAGAATAGAGTTAGTAAAATAGGGATATTAGAGCTTAAGCCACATGAAGAAAACGATTTAAATCCAATTGAAATAAATAAGGAATTTATTAAACAGGTTGAAAACAATCCAATCTATTTACTTACTAAGAAAGCACAAAGTTATCATGCAATCACTCTTTACAGCTGATGGTGAGATTGTCAATAGCACAGAAAAAATAAGAAGCTGGCTTAACCTTAAATATAAAGATTTGAAAATTGATACTGATAAGAAAAGTAATAGAACAGGTCTTTACAACCTTTATTACAAAGTTGTAAATAAGCCAAATGACTATGAAAAAGCCGAAATCAATATTTTGTCTAACGGAACTATTATTCTAAACAGGAAAAATGCTTATAATGAGAATGAAACGTATTATGGAGAGATCAATACAAGGGCTAAAGGTTCAGGTCAAGATGGTGTTGTATTTATAAAATTCATCAGAACAATTCAAAATAACGAAATAGACCATCAAGACTATAATGAAATATTTATGCTACTACATTGGTTCAAAATTGGAAAGGAATTTAATTATACTCGTGGAATTATACTTGGTCAACGTGACGAAGGACTAATATTCAACAAAGACCTACCAATAATCGAAGCCGATCGTTGCTTGATTTGCAGACCAACTTTTAATAAAATTACAAAATCTAAAGAAGAAATATTAAAGCTATTAAATCCTGATATGGATAACAAATCAAATACAATTACTGTTAAATTTGATGAAGAAGATGAACAACAGACAATTACTAATGATACCAAAGGGACTCTTATAGTACAATTTGACAAAAATTATTGCAATTAACAAAATAGCACTTTTATATAACAACTCCTACAAGTACTTGGCGGCTAAGTGGTTAAATTAACTTTTGTACTTCGTATGAAGTTCAATGGTGTTAGAGAGTTTAGTTCATAGAGATCGCCAACTTCATGCAGCTGTAAAACGCTAGCAATATTTTATATAGAAAATGAAAATAGCAAAATGATAGAAGCTTACCCTTACAAACGCATCCTTTCGTAGCTGCCTTTTTGAAAAACGATTTTTGGAAATTCAAATCTTTCCAATGGAAATGGCGCAAGAAATGTAAAAGCTGGGTGAAGATTGAACCCATCTCCTACTACCATTTAATGGAATTCCATTTTTTGAATAAGCAAGGGGAAGAGATAAAGCTTTAAGCACTTTTTTGCTTGGAAGCTTAGGCTTTCTACAATACCTATTTCTTGATATTTAATTGCTATTCGCCGAAGGCAAGGGAGCGAGTACGTATTTGTACTTAGTGAGAACTTTTTGGTGGCGCCATATGGTTGTTTGTTTTGGTTAAAAAGGTATATTTGAGAAAGAAATGTGCATAATGACTCTATTCTGGGGTGAGCATTCGCACAATAAATATCCATTAATAAACTGTTACCGGCAACACTTGTTCGCCAGTGCTAACTTGATTAGACAGACATAAAATGAAAGGCAGAATATGATAATTCTTGTGGACTACGACAATATTGAAACCTCAATTTTACGACTCGGTGCTGTACATGTTGTGAACAGAATTGTTTCAAAAATCGACTCTATGGAAGTTGATAGCAATCATCGCATAACAATTAGACTTTATGGGGGCTGGTATTTAAACAACAACTTTACTCACAAAGCACAAGCGTTAAGCGCAGAAATTTCTGCAAATTTCCCAAACACCGCAATGCTTTCAGACAATTCGACTAGCGTTATTATCAAATGTGAAATGGCATATAGTATTCTTGCAGACCCGACAAATCACTTATTCAGCACTTTTCGTCCAAGAGGAATGCCTTGGGGATTAAAAGCACATAACCCAACTACTTCCTGTGGCTGCTCTAACTCTTCATGCCCAATAGTTGCAACTCATCATTTTCTACAAAACAATAAATGTGGTGTTTGTAATACGGTTAAACCTGAAGATGTGTTTTATAGAGGAGAACAAAATTAGTTGACACTATGCTAACATCTGACGATATTTTCATCAAATCAACCAGCTAATCTTGGGGTCGTTTCTTCTGATGATGACTTTTGGCCAGGAATAAAAACAACATTAGTCAACGGGAAAAAGTTATTCAACTTCATACTCGAAGTCGCACTACGCCTAGTTCTTATACTCGGACAACTCTTTCAAACTACATTCAAAAACAACTTTAAATTTACAGCTATGAATATTGGAGACTTTAAAAGAATAATAACATCATTCGCTGATAAACCAACCGACCTTGAGTTTGAAAAAGGGTACTTTACTCACGGAAATCCGAAGTGAACTTATTCAAGCAAGAATCATAAATAAGGATGGTGTTTTGTTCGTACAAGAGAACGATTATGAAGACAGTGCAACAAATTGGATTCGCAATCGAATAGCTTGCTTGCCAATTAGCGGACAGAATCATTGACTACATTCCAAATGACAAATCATTTGTAAATCCTTGTGGAAAGCTGATTGATGAATTAGAATTCGACCCCTTAGAGAATGAACAAGATGTTTCTCAAACAACAAATAAGCTAGTAGAAATTCTGAGCAGAAAAATTGCAGGAACATCTAGCATAGTTTATCTAACCTCTGACGCTGGTGAAGGAAAACTACTTTAATAAACCAATTAGCGAATCAACAAGCGAAAAATTTTAAAGAGAAAAGTCAGACTGGCTTTTTATTGCCTATTCCTTAGGAGGAAGACCATTCTTAAGATTTGACGATATAGTAATCGCTTCAATTGTTAACAATCTTCGTTTCCGTTACCTCTATTATGATTCGTTTATTGAACTTGTTCGTCTAGGATTTATTGTACCTGCGTTTGACGGCTTTGAAGAAATGTTTATGCAGAGTTCAACTACAGAAGCCCTTACAGCAACTGGCGGTCTAATTAACAAACTTCAATCTTCAGAGTCCATTTTGATTGCAGCACGAAAAGCTTATTTTGAATATAAAAGTTTCAGTTCACAAGCAAATTCCTTGATACAATTAATAGTTCTGTTTCTGTTTCGTTTGCACGTCTGAAAATTGAACGATGGAATAAAGAGCAGTTCATTGAATACTGTAATAATAAATCAATCAAAAATTCTGAGGAGATTTATGATTTAGTAAGTGAAAAATTGAATGATAAATCACATCCCATTCTTACTCGACAAGTTTTGGTTAAACAACTTATTGATGTCTTCATGAGTATTGGTGACGTCCGTGAGTTAGTTTCTAAGTTAGAGTCAGTAAAAAATTATTTCCCCGCGTTTGTAAATGTAATTATTGAAAGAGAAGCAAATTATAAATGGATTGATTCATCTGGCGAAACGTTCAAACCAATTCTTACAGTTGAACAACACTATGAACTACTTTCGCTTCTTGCAGAAGAAATGTGGGTTAATAGCGCTGAAAGTTTGAAGGATTCCATACTCGATTTAATTTCTGAAATGTTTGCTGAACAAAAATGGATTTGATATTCAAACAAGCCGCCAAATTAAGGAAAGATTAAAGCAACATGCCCTAATTGTAAGAACAGATCCCAACAATTCTAGCTACGGTTTTGACCATGAAGAATTTTATGAGTTCTTTTTGGGAATAGCCATTGGAAACAATATTCTAAAAAACAAAATTCAAGATGCCAAGTCCCTTTTAAAAAAATCTCCTTTACCATTTCAGGCGAGTGATTCAGTTGTTACAAGAATTGAATCACAAACCAAAAGCTACGAAGACTTAATATTAAAACTTGATTTAATTGTGAAAGGAGAAAATCAATTCTCTTATGTTAAAGAAAATGCTGGAAATATTGTAATACGTATTCTAAGCAACGAGGAAATACCTAACATCAATATTAAGAATTACGAATTGCCAACTAATTCATTACTTGCTATTGAACTAAATAAGATAACTTTCGAGGAATGCCATTTTCAAAACACCTCACTAGCATCTTCTAAAATTTCGAACTGCAACTTTATTCGCTGCCAATTTGACCGATTAGAAATGAATCACAATACTTCCTTTTATTCTGTTAAATTAATTGACTGCGAAATTTCAACAGTTTATGATAGTGCGAAAGAAAAGGGCTATTATGAAAAATACTCTATTGAACTATTCCTAAAAGGAAAAGGAATTGAAATTAAAAGAACAAATAATGAACCTGAATTAATTTCAATTGAAGTTATAGATGATGAGAAGATAGAATTGACAGAAAAAGCGTTAAGACGATATGTGCGTTCTAACACACCTATTAGTGAAGCTATTTTTAAAATGAGATTAGGGCCAAACGCAAACCTCTTTTTCAGGAAATCCTCCCAGACTTGTTAAGACATAAAATTCTTATTGAGGTAGAAAGACAAAAGAGCATGTATAAGTTAAGTGTTTCATTTGCACAAATCGAAGCAGCATTAAAAAACAGTAAAGGAAGTTACGAAAATTTTATAAAACAATTCTGACAGCAAATATTAAGGGACGTTTCTTTGAAAAGGCGAGTAGGGCATCCGGTAACAAGGGAGTTAAGAAATAGAAGGCTCAGTGGTTAAATGAACATTTGTGCTTCGTATCAAGTTTAATGCTGAACGACATTTTACGGTTCCAAATGCCTAACAACGCAAAGACTTGGAACGTCCCCTACTTTTTAAAACTAATTTTGGAAATTCAAATCATTCAATGAAAAGGGCGCAAGAAATATAAAGCTGGGTAAGAATTGAACCCATCCTCCTACCATATAATGGAATTTCATTTTTTAATACGCAGGGGAAGAGATTAAGCTTTAAGCGCTTTTATTCTTAAAAGCTTAAGCTTTCAACAATACCTATTATTTAATATTTAATTGCTTTTCGTCGATGGCGGGGATTGAGTACGTACTTGTACTTAGTGAAAACTTTTTGGTGGGGTTTTTTGGTTGTTTGCTTGGTTTAAAAAGTATATTTGGGATATGAAGCATCTGTAAAACCTAAACCATAATTGAGGATTTAGGAGATGAACCTGAAGTAATCGTATGTTGGAGGTCAATCAATCGGCATCTCACTTAAAATTAGAAGTTCTATTCACTTATACTTAAAACTAAGCAATGTATGGACATCTACACTAGTTGGAAATTCAAAAAAGATCCTTTTGAAATAACAGCTTTGCCCGCTGATGATGTAGGCAACGATTTAATTGTTGGAAGAGAAGTTGATATTGAAAGATTTTTGAAAAGGCTTTATAACGGAAACCGAATCGTAACAATTGAAGGAAATGTTGGTATTGGAAAAACGAGTATAATTAATGTTGGAGTATACCGTGCCTTGTTGAAATATATTGAAAATAAGGATAAGAAAAACTTTGAAGAACCAAACCCTCTTTTCTTTGGTTGTAATAATATCTTTCAATTTGAGAAAGGTACTAATACTGATAATTTTAGAGAAAAAGTTTTCTATCAATTGCACAAACTATCATTCAAAATAAAGAGAGTTTTAAAATTTAAAAATCCAACTCCCTAACAATCTAAACGAAGTAGATAATTGGCTTCACAATCCGCAAAATACAGATTACTCAGCTTCGGTTGGACTTTTTAGTTTTGGAATTGGAGGTGCAAAAAATATACAATTAAATGAGACTTCGGGATTTGAACAAACTGGAATTGAGCAAATTGTTAGAACTTGGCTCAAGTTAATATTTAGAAACAATGATGGCGGTATTGTATGCGTAATTGACAATTTAGAATTATTAAAAACATCTTCAGAGGCAAGAAAAATAGTTGAAAATCTTCGTGACACACTTTTTAGTATTCACGGAATTAAATGGGTCATTTGCGGTTCCTTTGGTATTGTAACAGGCATATTAGCTTCGCCAAGACTCGAAGGTTATTTACACGACCCAATAATTATAAAGGGAATAAATCCAAAATATTTAGAAGAACTTTTTAATAAACGAATACAGAAGTATCGGATGAATGCAAGTAGTTACTTACCAATTTCACATACTGCATTTTCGATTTTATATGAAATTCTAAAATGAAAATATACGAAGCACTCTGAAATATGCTGGCGAATATTGCTTTTGGATTTCCGACGGATATAAAGAACCTGTTGAAAAGAACGACAAGGATGAAGTTTTTCTAGATTGGTTAACTAAAAAATCATCTAGTTATAGGAAAGATATTGAATTAACGATAAAACCAAACGAATTTGAATTGTTCTCCAAGTTATTAGACATAGATAAAAACGATGAGACCATTTCGTTTAGCGACTTTGAAAAATTGGATTTTCCAAATATAAACACATTTAAAACTGCAATAAAAGGGTTAGAGAAATTGGGGCTTGTTACAACAGTAGTTGATGAAAATGATAGCAGAAGAAAATCAATACAAGTTTTACCAAAGGGCTACTTTTTTGCTTACGCTTTAAAAGACGAATGAACGAACGCACAACAAAAGGTCTTGTGCAATTGGGGCTAGACGTTGAAGCAATCATCGGTAGTGCATATCCAAGCCATAGTTTCGGCGGACTTAATACTGTTGAACAGTATTTCTTAAATCCAGCTTTTAGTTATAAATTTAGCTTCATTTCTGGACGAACAGTTGGTCAATTACCCAACTGCACATACCCTAAACCACTACCTGCAATCCTATGGCGATATAGCAAACATCAACCAACAATGCATAAATGAGACAGACAGTAAATAAACTTGAAACAATTTTCACAGACATCTGCAATAGTTCGTATCCATATGAGTGGGACGAAAATCATATTTCGTTTCTACTTATGAAACAATTGAGAGAATTGTTTAGCCGCAAGACAATTCATTTCCAAGACTGGTCAAAAATTGTTGACTGGCGTTCATTTAAGAATAGAGGAAAACAAGAAACAAACTACGGAGATATTGCACTCTTAGTTAATATTCAATTCTCAAGTGGTGAAACTTTAAAAGGTGTAGCACATATTGAGGCCAAACGAGATTTCAATTCTGGAAACTTTGAATCTGTAAGCCTCTCACAACTTGATCACATCTTATCGAGAGCCCCCTACTCCCATTTACTTTTATACACTCATACTGTACAACAACTACAGCAAAAATTCCCAGACGAGTCAACATGGAAAAGTCACATGTGGATATCACCAATATATACAGCGGGTCAATTATTAAAACAAACAACTATCAGGGACAATTGGAAAGTTCTTCGAACATCATTCCCCTTCACAATGTTTTTAACATCACGAATTTTTGGGGCTTCGACTTGGACTTCCGAGAAGAAGTTTATCGAGATATCGAAAGTGGATTAACAAAAATCATTAATCCGTCCTTCCTGGGCGTAGTTAATGTCTACTATGACAACCAGCGACCAATTGAGGTCAGTTTATCCGAATTATGGGAGCAGATATGAAAAGGAGTACTGCTTTGGCAGCAGGTAACAGCACATTTGCAATAGGCGGGGTTTCGTGCTCCGAATATAGTTTTGTGGTTACAAAAAGTTTATATCTTCGAATAAACATTTGTGGTGAAAATCCCGCCCATCGCAAATCTGCGGAACGTTATGCCTAATTGTGGTGCGATTGGCATTCACATTTATTAAACATGAAACAATTAATAAAATCAGATCTCGGCTTGAATAATTACATCATGACGCGAGTTAAAAAAATTAAATGCTAAACAATGAAAGTACTTACAAAATCTAGATTTAAGCTTGGTCTTGAATGCCCGAACAAACTTTATTATACAAAGAAAAAGACTATGCAGATATGAAGGTATCTGACACTTTTTTTAAAGCATTGGCAGAAGGTGGTTTTCAAGTAGAAGAATTGGCTAGAATGCATTTTCCAAATGGTGTTTTAATCGAAGGAAATGATTGGGATTACCAACTTTTATTTGAACAAACACAAGAACTCTTAAAGCAGGAAAATGTAATTATTTATGAGGCAGCATTTTTAATAGATGGCTTGTTTATTAGAACAGATATTCTAGTAAAAACAGGGAATAATATAGAATTAATAGAAGTCAAAGCAAAATCATTTACTCCTGATGATGAGTATCTCTTTATAGGGAAAAGGGAGAGAATGGTTAGTAGCTGGAAACCTTATCTTTTTGACATAGCTTTTCAAAAATATGTTATACAATTATGTTTTCCTGAATGGCAAATACAATCATATATAATGATGGCTGATAAATCTAAGAAAGCAAGTATAAATGGGTTAAACCAACTTTTTAGAATCGAGTAAAGGAGAAAATAGAACAGGTATTTTAAAAAAAGGTAAGTTCTATTGAGGAAACTGGCGATTCAGTTCTAGGAAGAAAGAATGTTACACAAATTGTTGCTGATATTGAAGTAAACAAATACAAATACCATGAAAGCCTTACATTTATTGAATCTATTAATCAATTTAAAGAATTTTATCAAAAAGATGAATACGCTAATTGGAAAACTTCTTTTAGTGCTTGTAAATCCTGTGAGTTTAAAAGTGAAGATAGTGAGTTAAAATCAGGATTTAAAGAGTGTTTTTACTAAGCAACATAACTGGACTGAGAGTGATTTTTTGAAACCCAATATATTTGATGTTTATTTCTTTTCTAAAGGGAATATATTATTTGAAGAAGGAATTTATTTTAAAGAGGAACTAACCAAAGATAGTATAGGGTTAAAAGTTGAAGTAGAGAAATTAACTACTTCACATAGGCAATGGCTTCAAATAGAAAAAAAGTCAACAATGATGATGAAGTATATGTTGACACGGAAAGGTTGAAAGAAGAAATGGATAAATGGGCATTTCCTTTTACATTTCATAGATTTTGAAACAAGTGCTGTCGCTTTACCTTTTAATAAAGGTTTAAAACCTTATGAGCAAATAGCGTTTCAGTTTTCTCATCATATTTATTATGAAAATGGTAAATTGAACACGCTAACCAATATATCAATAATAAAGTAGGGATATTTCCAAATTTTGAGTTTGTGCGAGCTTTAAAAGTAGCTTTAGAAAAAGAAAATGGAACTATCTTTAAATATTCAAATCACGAAAATACAATACTTAATGCAATATATGCCCAATTACTTGATTCAGATCAAGATGACAAAGAGGAGTTAATACAATTTATACATAATATTTCTCATTCTAAATCAGATAGTGTTGTTAAGTGGCGCGGTGCTCGAGATATGATTGATTTATGGGATGTTGAAAAACGATATTATTACAACCCTTCAACCAAAGGTTCTAATTCCATAAAAGCAGTTTTACCAGCTTCATTAAATTCAAGTAAATTTCTTCAGGAAAAATATTCAAAACCTCTTAATCAAATAAATGTATCCAGTAAAAATTTCTCGGAAAATCATGTTTGGTTAGAAATTGAAAATAATATTGTAAAAAAGTCCGTATAAAATGCTACCATCCCTTTTTGACGGTTGGAGTGAAGATGAAATAGAAAATACTTTATCCGAAATAGAAGATATAGCCAATGGTGGAGCAGCATTAACCGCTTACGGCAAACTGCAATATACAGACATGGAGCAATCTGAAATTGATGAGCTAACAAGTGCGTTGCTGAAATACTGTGAGTTAGATACTTTAGCGATGGTTATGATTTATGAGCATTTTAGAGAGTTAATAAATTAAGCAAACTTATGGCACAAAACCAGCAAGCAATACCAAGATATAGAGCCATATTAAAAGTGCTTAGAAGATCTGGAATACACTCTTCAAAAGATATTCATCAAGCATGTATCAATAGTGGTATTGATGCCAAGTACAGAACAATACAGAAAGATTTACAAGATTTAAGAGATGATCCGACAATATTTGGAAGAGAATTAAATATAAAGTCCGACCCTAAGACGAAAAAATGGTATTCAGAAGGTATACAAAAAGAAATATTTACTCTTTTGGAATTAGAAGACGGAGAGATAACCGCCTTACTTTTTTATGCTAAAACCATGAATCAGTATAGTGAATATCCACTTTTTTCAAGAAATGTCTGAAGCAATCAGAAAAGTAATCGATAGTGCAAATATTTCGGAAAATCTCAAGCAGTTGTTTGAAGCTAAAACATTGCTTGAAACAGAAAAACATGAACCAATAGAAGGTGTAGAATTAATTCCTGACATTCTACAATCCATCCATCATCGAAAGAAAATAATTGTAGAATATCAAAGGTTTGATCGGGATAAATTAAAACGCACGAATTTAAACCAGTACTTTTGAAAGAGGACAAACAGATGTGGTACATTGTAGGAAAAAATGATAAATATGATAGCTTTATGACGCTTGCACTAGATAGAATAGTATCACTTATTGTTACAGAGCATATTTTTGAGCCGATTGAGTTTAATTCAGAAGAACATTTTAAATACTCCTTTGGAATTACAGTTCCTAAAGAAGAACCTATAGATGTGATTATTTCTTTTACCCAAGAACAAGGAAATTATCTTAGAACATTACCTATCCATTCAACTCAGCAAATTATTGTAGATGATGAAATGAATTTAAAATCCAAGTTAAAGTAATTCCGTCATATGAGTTTTTATTCAAAAATTAGAAGTTATGGTGAGCAAGCAAAAATAATTTCACCAGAGAGTTTAATTAATATAATTCAATCATCTTTTCTAAAGCTTTAAGTCGCTATACATCAATGTGATAAAAAAAAAATTTTACTTTTTTTTAATGACGCATGTGGGATGCGTCAAGTCATAGTTTATTTGTAACGTGAAATAATATTAACGTTTAAAATAAATAAGTTATGGCAAAAACCGTATCGGTAAACCTCCTAATAGGTCAACACCATCTCCAATTCCAAGAAAATATTCTGATGCTCTTAAACCAGGACCTAAAACGGTTCCTGTAAAGCCTCGTAAGAGAAGTAATCCGAATAAATGATTTATTTAATTCGGTCGGCTAATTCTTTCGGTCGTGATGTGAAAGGAAATAAGCTTAATCTATAAACATATTTATATGAGTAAATATTTACAAAATAGGAATGAAGTCAGTCTTTGCCATAATGATAATTGCATACGTGCAAAAGGAAAAATGCTGATTTAATTGCATTTTGGAGCTTTTACAATGCTTTTACTTATTAGTATTGCAGATATAGCAAAAAGTAGTTGGCTAAATTGTTAAGTGAGGCATTACTCACTTAATTTTAAAACAAAAATAATATAACACTTAAATAAATAATAAAATGTCAAATACTAAAGAAAAAAAAGAGGTAACAATTGCCGTAAATGGAGAACCTCATGAAGTAGAAAAAGATGAAATAACATATAACGAAGTGGTAACACTTGCATTTCCTGATTTTCCACAACATCCAGAAAGAACATATTCTGTAACCTATGAAAGAGGGCATGGTAATAAACCTACAGGAATTTTATCTCCGGGCGGATCAGTAAAAGTAAAAGATGGGATGAGATTTAAAGTTAAACACACTG
>JADJMG010000022.1 GCA_016709725.1 Bacteroidota bacterium | reverse complement strand
GGGTTTCAATCGCAACTGAACTTTTCCGTCGTAAATCCTAAATACTGAAAAGATGATTGTAATATCACGATAAGGGGGCAATCTTTAATTTCATATTTTCCTTTTTGGTCACTGATGGCTCCTCCAGGTTCTCCGTTAATTGAAATTGAAACGGCTTCAAGTGGTTTACCAACAGAATCACGCACGACACCATGAACGGTTGCATCTTGTGCAAAAGTGAAGTTGCACTAAACAGGAATGCGAAAACGAATAGGAATAGGAGGGCGAGACGATTTCACAATTATTCTTTTTTTTCTAATAAGCACCATCTTTCCAAGACTGAATAAATGCAGCCCAAGCGAGCGGATTCAATAAAGTAATTGAAGGAAATTGTCCTTGTGAATAGAGTTGAGTTTGTCGTTGTTGTAATGCCATTTGATAATTCAATCCACCATCATACAGAACTTGGGCTTGAACTTCTTTTAATGAAGCTAATTCAAAATTGCGTTGTGCACGCTTCAAATCATCATCCGATAATTTTAATGCAATAAAAGCGCGTTTAAATTCTTCTTTTGTGGGCCATGGATAAACTACCGCTTCTTTGAGGTTGATAGTATCACGAACGAGAACCTGAATGATTGAATAATGTTGCTCATCCAATGAATCAGGAATGAGGTAAGAGGAGGTCTTAAATCCTACATACTGAAAATCGATGGTATCTCCTTTCATGGCAACGAAAGAAAAGAATCCATAAAAGTCTGTGATGGTTCCTCGTCGTGCATTTCGGATAATCACATTCGTAAAAGGGATGGGTTGTAATGAATCTGCGCTTACTACCACTCCGGAAAATTGAATGAGAGACTTATCTTGCGAGGAGGTATTTTGGCCATTACTAATTCCAGGGAGAAAGAATAAAAGTAGAAAGGTGAGTACTAATTGAGTTTTAGGTAAGTTCATATCAGTTGCAAAAATAAATTTTTAAGAACTAGTAACGTCGTTTTTAAGGAATTATTGATTGTAATCGTTAATTAAAATAGGGTAACCTTAAATCATAGAGATTGAATTTGACTGAGCTGATTTTATTCTCCTACTTCTGAGTAGCTCAAAAGTGTGTTTATAATGTAATAGTAATGTCATTTATACAATTTTCAGCTCTTTAGCTTAAATTATTCTGGATTCTCATACGTTATATACTTAGGGTTTAGACACGAAATCCATTAATAATGTGTTTCAACATACATCTGGTTACCAACTTTTTGTGAATATATCAATTGGTTGGGTTAATAAACTGAATGTCATGGTCGTTGATAGAGTACGTGGCATAAAATTTGATAAACACAGAATCACACACCAACCCAAAACAAAATGAGACAGCTAAAAATTACACAAAGTATTACCAATCGAGAAAGTGCATCTTTGGAAAAATATTTGCAAGACATTGGTAAAGAAGGCATGGTAACTCCACAAGAAGAAGTTGTTCTAGCTCAAAAAATTCGAAATGGTGACCATGATGCCCTGGATAAATTAACAAGAGCGAATTTAAGATTTGTAGTTTCCGTAGCAAAACAGTATCAAAACCAAGGAATGAGTCTTCCTGATTTAATAAATGAAGGCAACTTAGGACTCATTAAAGCTGCACAACGTTTCGACGAAACCAAGGGATTTAAGTTTATATCCTATGCGGTTTGGTGGATTCGTCAAAGTATTTTGCAAGCTATTGCTGAACAGAGTAGGATGGTTCGTCTTCCTCTTAATCAGATTGGGGCCATGAATAAAGTGAAAAAAGCCCTTGCAAAATTAGAGCAGAAGTATGGTCGTGACCCTAGTGCAGAAGAAATCTCTGAGGCGGTTGACATTAGCTATAATCAAATTAGAGATGCAATTAGAGGATCAGTTCGACCAATTTCAATGGACGCACCCTTCGACAATAGCGATGAAAGCAATACTTTGTTAGATGTGATGGTGAATGAAGAAATTCCAAGCACGGACTCTTTACTTATTGATGAGTCATTATCTGCAGATATCAACCGATCCTTAAATACCTTGTCAAAACGCGAATCGGAAGTACTGCGTCTATTCTTTGGAATAGGATTTAGAGTTTCTATGTCGCTGGATGAAATCGGTTTAGAGCTCGGATTAACTCGTGAAAGAGTTCGACAAATAAAAGGGGAGTGGATTGCGTCGACTTAAACACAACTCGAGAAATAAGTTACTTAAGTCGTATTTGTAATTGTTTATTTATTTATTCTTAGGTGAAAGGGGAGCTAAAAAACTCCCCTTTTCATTTGGATTATTGAGAAGCTTCGCGACGATTCCCATCGTATTCACAGCAGGACACAAAAAAAGGTAACTCTTTGAGTTACCTTCGCCATTAATGTGATCCCGAGGCGTCGCGAAGCATCGCGACGAATGCCTGACCGACATTGTAAATTTCCACTTCAGATTTGAAGAAACAAAAAAAGGTAACTCTTTGAGTTACCTTCGCCATTAATGTGATCCCGAGGCGTCGCGACGATCGCCTGACCTGCTTAGAATTTGAGAAAACAAAAAAAGGTAACTCTTTGAGTTACCTTCGCCATTAATGTGATCCCGAGGCGTCGCGAAGCATCGCGACGAATGCCTGACCGACATTGTAAATTTCCACTTCAGATTTGAAGAACAAAAAGGTAACTCTTTGAGTTACCTTCATCATAAATGTGATCCCGAGGCGTCGCGAAGCTTCGCGACGAATGCCTGACCGACATTGTAAATTTCCACTTCTGATTTGAAGAAACAAAAAAAGGTAACTCTTTGAGTTACCTTCATCATAAATGTGATCCCGAGGCGTCGCGAAGCTTCGCGACGAATGCCTGACCGACATTGTAAATTTCCACTTCTGATTTGAAGAAACAAAAAAAGGTAACTCTTTGAGTTACCTTCGCCATTAATGTGATCCCGAGGCGTCGCGAAGCTTCGCGACGAATGCCTGACCGACATTGTAAATTTCCACTTCTGATTTGAAGAAACAAAAAAAGGTAACTCTTTGAGTTACCTTCGCCATTAATGTGATCCCGAGGCGATTCGAACGCCTGACCGTCTGCTTAGAAGGCAGATGCTCTATCCAATTGAGCTACGGGATCCTTTTTAATTGGGACTGCAAATTTATTGGAATTTTTCAGTTAAAGGTCGAATTAGTTCAAATTAATATATCTTTGCACCTCCGGAAAAAATCCTAGATCAATTTCGGCCTTTTAATTTCAACTTTTCGGGGTGTAGCGTAGCCCGGTTATCGCGCCTGCTTTGGGAGCAGGAGGTCGCAGGTTCGAATCCTGCCACCCCGACAAATGAAAACCAGCCTTTTAGGTTGGTTTTTTGTTTTTAATAGACACTCGGTTTACATATGGTTTACAAGTGTAGCCACTGGACTTGCATTTTTGATCATAAAGCAGATATAAACTCATTGGTGTAATCGTGAACAATGTCAACACCAACATTAGAATGATTAAACTTTTCGCGCTCTACTAAATATAGACTTGGAATTTTATCAAGCATAATTGAAATGAAATCTAAGAAGCTATATTGATATTTTTGGTCGGAGCTAATTCCATAAAACAATTAATCGCATTTTTATTATCGAAAGGAAATGGAGGAACGTAAATTGCTCTTAGTTCGTTCAGTCTAATTTCCACTCCACGTGTTTTACTTGTTTTTGAGTTGGCTTTTATGGTATTCATCAAAGACAACGACAACACACATTTCCCAGCAAACTTTAAATAAGTGACTTACTAGTAAATCGTGAAGGAACAAAATAGAAGACTTTTCTTTCGATAAATCCCATTGCAACAAAAGTGGTGCGCATTTTTCATGCAACAATGCGTGTTTATACAAATAGCTTGAATCCTCAGGATGTACTAATGACTTTGCATATACCTATTGTAGTTTATAGCATTGTTTATATCTCCATTTAATTCATGTATTGCAGAAAGTTCAGAGGCTAGATCAGATTTTAAATAAATATTGCCATTGTAATTCTCTAAGCAAAATGTGATTTTTCTAAGGATTTGTTTTTAATCTCTTGACTACATTTCTTAAAATACACTCGAATTTTTGATATCAACCTAATGCTTTCTATCTCTTCGTGAATCATTAAATATTCAAGTAAGAAATCTACAGACTGATCGTATCCATTAATTTTGGAAATTGAAGTTGCTTTCTTTAAAAATCTCGTCAATATTTTCCATTTTTCCAAATTGTTTTATTGGCTTCAAATCTAATCAATTACAATAAGTGTTAATAAAATATATTGCTACTAAAGTCTAAAATAAGTAGTTTTACGTTGAATTTTTGTGCAACCTTTATTATTAGTTGCAAAATACTATTGCAGGGCGAAAGCCAATACAGTACAGGGCGAAAGCCAATACGATGAGCCTAATGGAGTAGTATTAAAAAACAGTGGTGACCCTCCTCCAGTCACTCAGCGTAAAAATCATGTTAAATCTTAAATCTTTGGAAATCGATGCCAATCGTGTGTCGATTCCTATTGAAAACCTCGCTGACTTTATTAATCTGCTTGAGATGGATCAGCGCATCACTAAACTTGAATTGATTCATGCAGAGGGGCGTAAATCAAGCGACAACACCCGAGCGCAAAACGATTGGAATAGCAAAAGCGTCTGAAATGATGGGGCTTTCTAAGTCCCGAGTGTATGTATTATCAGGTCAGGGAAACTACCGAGCTATAAAGTAGGAAATAAGGTACTTTTTCGTGGATGAACTTGAGCAGGTTATAAGAATGGGAAAGAAACCCCATTTTAAAGAATCGTAAACTGTTGTAAAATCAATCCAAAGTAAGACTCTTACTTAAGGAATGACGTCCACAACATGAATGACTTCGTAAAGATATGCGATGTTGTAACTGGGACACCTGATTTGTCTAAGGTGGTGAAATACTCTACCTATAATAGAGGCGAAGTAGTAAAGACAACATATTTGATTTGGAAAATCATAAACAAATTAAACTTATCTTGAATGAATCTACAGGTGAAATGACAATTGAAGGGAATATGGGATTTTTGGAATGGTCATAATTTGTCTTTTCCATATTCCAATTTAGCAATGCAATTGACTATCTATCTGACTTATTGAAAATCGATATTTTAAAATGAAACTAGTTGAATTTGAACATTCGTTGCACTGGTTAAACTAGATCAAAGTCCAGAGTCAATCATTAAAAATCATCTTTCAATCAATGGGCATAAAACATGGGAGGAAAAGGAAGGAAAGTATTTTAAAAAGCCGAAAGTACAATTGGTTAGGATGTATGATGCTACTAAAAGAATAAAGCAAATATACCCGCCGCAGTAAGAAGCACTATTTTATTGCAAAGTGGATTGGCAGATGTTAACAATCTTTTAAGATTCGAAAAAGATTCTCAACCCTCATGCTTACTTTAAAAGTCAATTGACAGTTGACGATATTTTAAAGCCTGAGTTTATATCTCAACTTAATATTGATTTAATCGATACTTATAAAAGATTATGAAACTGGACTTATTCAAACACCAAAAATAAAAAGGATTTATCATGCTCAAACATTCAATTAATAGTTATTAAAGAATTGGGGTTGATTCATCATTTCGATTTTGATAAGTTGGAAGGAAAAGATTAAACAGATACCTGAAAGCATATTGACTAAGGATGATAAAAAAGCCCATTTCAAGGCAATATAAAGCCAATGTAAAGAAAATAACTCCATTGGATAATAGTCAATACGATATATCGGAGGCATCAATAATAGCTTAAAAACACCCAATAATATTAGACCATCCGATTGTGCACTTTTTTAGTAGCGTATTTGGGTAACAATTCTTCCTCAGCACATCTTTAGTAAGGTTAGAACTTAAGAAATGGGAAAACCATCCACAGGCGCAATCACAACAAAAGGCGCATATCGTATTGAACTAAAAAAATTGCAACTCATAGGCATGGTGAAGGAGGGAAAGATCGTGGAGGCGGTTTTGCGTTACAATGCTGACTTTAGCGTCACAATCATAGTAAAACTACATGAATGACACACCCTACATGATCCTACGTTATCGATGGATACAAACCTCCACCGAGAAAAAGGATGATAGATGATTTTATCTACATGGAGAAGCAATGAGCAATATTGGGAAAGGGCTACATCTACTACCTTATTTGTCCTGAAACCAATATGCCTTGCAGGACTTTATACAAGTGCTACGGATCGACTTATTACAAGAGCTTTGGAGCTTACCGCCACCGCATCTACTACGAATCTCAACTTTGTAGCAACTGGAATGACCGCTTTTGGCATTGCCATAGAAAATTGGAGAGGATGGAGGAGATGAGAGGGACTTACACCTATGCAGGCAAAATCACAAAAAGAGCTAAGAGATACGAGGAATGGGAGGAGAGAATGGAGCGAGCGGATGCCAATAGATTTGGCGCTTTATTCTATGATAAAATGTAGCTAATCCCTATGAATTTAGGTTATTTGGGGTTTATTAAAATAATATATTTACTGATCTTTAAAACATTTGATCAGAATAGAAGAAAAGACTATGATAGTAAGTATAATTTTAATAGCTATAGGCTGGGGTATGTTTTTTTTCTCTATGAGAACCTATTCTTACAACAAAGATGATAAAAACTATGAGGAAGATAAATCTACTACAAATGGCTAATAATATTAGGA
>JADJMG010000021.1 GCA_016709725.1 Bacteroidota bacterium | reverse complement strand
TTATTTCGCATACCTATATTTTATTAAACAAGCATGGCGAAAATAACGAATCTAAATTTGAACAGCAATAAATTAGAGTAAGTGATTCAATTAAAACTTAGGCCGACGCTTTCCATCTCTAAAAAACACCTTCTTTAAATGACGTTCGGTAAGGACATAGATTATCGTCAAGGAAGTCAAAACAAATCCACTCAAAATATACAACATCTTATGCGCTGATGAGGTTGTAGAAAAATAAATCTCGGTGATCACAAGCAACAGCAAAATTAAACTTGCTAATACCATCAAACACTTTCCTGCATAAATATTACTTTCGAACCAAGTGTCTTCGTTGCGCTTTGAAGCTTTGGTCTTATAACCTAAGACACCCTCCATCGAGCTGGCACTTTTGTTCAACTTCAAACCGAGTGAAAAGAAGCACAAGGTCATAATTACACTTAAAATTAAATATTCATTCATAAAAACCGAAAACAGGGGGTTATTCGGGGCAAAAATACTAGAATTTCAAATAATTTGCAAATTTATTTAACTTGTCCACCCATCATCTTCATCATATCTTCTTGTGTCATCACTTTATAGTCTGAAGAAACGGTAAACACGGCATCATCTACACTCTCCATTCTTACTTCTTTTGCAGTCATTCTCACACTTATCTCTCCTGTTTTCATTAGAAAATTCAAGAGGGAAGCCTTTAATTTCAGACATTTGAAAATACCAGGATCAATTTGATTTAATCTTATCCGAATACCATACAATCATATCCTTTTCGCCTGGAGTACTAAGGATTGCTTTTTTGCATTCATAGCCCGCTATATTCTTTGTCTCACCAGCAATCAACTTTACAACTGCTTTTTTAGAGGCTGTATTTTCATTTTCCACCTCCGTTTTCGTGGTCTCCATGGCCAATTTATTACCCATCAAATCCATCAATAAAACCACTTTATCCTTCAATATCAACACATCGCTTTGCATCCCCATTCCCATTGGCATTCTTAGCTTTACAAGATCTTCCTTGAACCACATCTCAGTCTCTTCTGGCATCATGGATAATTCTTCCTTTGTCATATTTGATTCAGCATAGGACATATTGTACTTTATATATCCACTGGGTCCTTGAGAGAAAGCATTCAATGATAAAAACAAAGTCATCGCGAAGACTAAGCAGAAGCGGCAATTGAATAGTATGTTTTTCATAAAACAAAGATATGATTTAGCTCCCTAATCAAATTGAATAATTTATATTTTTCGTAAGTTTGAGGAACAAATATGAATTCTATGCAAAGTCACATAAAAACCATTGTTTCAATACTTTTACTCGCCCATCTTCCCTTCTTATCCATAAATGCTCAAGATGAAATGCTTCAAGTTGAGGATATTTATGGAAGCTCCAAACTTTTTGCAAGAACGATCGGTGGATTTAATTCAATGAGAAATGATGATTTTTATACGAGCACCGAAACGATAGGAAAAGAAAAATACATTATCCAATATAGTTTTAGCACTGGAAAAGCAGTAGATACGATTTTGCGTCCCGCTCAACTTTTCGCTTTCAAGGAAGCATTAGAATTTGGATCGTATTTATTCAGTGATGACGAAAGAAAAATATTGTTAAGTGTTAATTCAGAATCCATCTATCGACATTCTACAAAAGAAGATTATTATCTTTTTGATAGAGACAATAACAAACTCTTTAAAGTAACCAACCATGGAAAATCAATGTATGGTACTTTTTCACCTGACGGAAGTAAGTTAGCTTATGTTCGTGATAATAATCTTTACGTATGGGATACGAATTCGAAAGTTGAAAAAGCAATTACAACCGATGGCATAAAAAACAAAATAATTAATGGTGCAACCGATTGGGTTTACGAAGAAGAATTTTCAATGGATGTGGCCTTTGGATGGTCAGCAGATGGAAATAATATTGCTTACTATCAATTTAACGAGAGTGATGTAAAAGAATTTAATCTGACTACGTACGGCGAACTTTATCCGAAGGAAGAACTTTATAAATATCCAAAAGCGGGTGAAAAAAATTCCATTGTCGCCTTATACAATTATAATTTGACAAGTAATAAAGCGACTGAAATTTTTAAAACGGATGCCGATTGGGAATACATTCCAAGAATGAAATGGACCCAAAATGGGGATGTGTTAAGTTTCCAAAGAACCACTCGACATCAAAATCAAGTGGAGTTAGTTCTTTATTCAGTTTCTACTGGTAAGAGCAGTATAGTGTTGAATGAACAAAATAAATCGTTTATTGAAATCACGGATGATTTAACTTTCTTAAAAGATGGAAAGCGATTTATCTGGACCTCTACGCGAAGCGGGTATAATCATATTTATTTATATGGCATTGATGGGAAAATGCTAAAACAAGTGACGTCCGGTAATTTTGATGTCACTCAATATTTCGGATTCGATGAGAAGTCGAGCACGTTCTATTATCAAAGCGCGGAAAGAAGTCCACTAGAACGACATATTTATTCCATCACCCTCAGTGGAAAGAAAAAAGCCTTGACATCCGTTGCTGGTATTCACAAAGCAGAATTTAGCTCCGGCTTAAAATATTTCGCCGACACTTACTCTAGTTTCGACACACCTTTTACCTGCACATTGAATCAAAACGATGGGAAGTTATTGAGAACTTTAGAAGACAATAAAAATTTGAGACAAACACTCGCAACTTTTCGTCTCGGTAAAATTGACACACTAAGTTTCACAACGCAAGATGGAACTCGTTTGTATGGTTGGATGATTACACCTCCTAATTTTGATGCAAACAAAAAGTATCCATTGCTGATGCATGTGTATGGTGGACCGGGTGTACAAACAGTAACCAACGATTGGGATGGCCCCAACTACATGTGGCATCAACTGCTTGCCCAAAAAGGATACATTGTAGTTAGTTTTGACAATAGAGGAACACCAGGCAGAGGATTAGAATTTGCTAATTGCATTTACAAAGACATGGGTAATCTAGAAGTGCAAGATCAGATAAGTGCGGCTCAATTCATGAAAAGGAAGTCGTATGTAGACGGAGATCGTTTGGGTGTATGGGGATGGAGTTTTGGAGGATACATGACATCCTTACTCATGACCAAAGGAAATGGAATATTCAAAGCAGGAATAGCTGTAGCTCCTCCTACCAATTGGAGATTTTATGATAGTATTTACACAGAGCGATACTTGCAAACACCGCAAGAAAATGCTAAAGGGTACGATGATAATTCACCCATCAACTATGCAAAAGATTTAAAAGGAAAATTATTGTTGGTACATGGATCAACGGATGATAATGTGCATATGCAAAACAGCATGGATTTTGTGACGGCTCTTGTGAAAGCGAATAAACAATTTGATTTATTCATTTACCCCAACAAAAATCACAGTATTCGCGGTGGAACAACTAGATTGCATCTTTATACAATGATGACGAATCATCTTGTGAAGAATCTTTAGTAACTATTAAACTAAATCCAACTTAGTGCTTTTTTTAAAAACACTAAAGACACGAAGGTCACAAGAGTGAACTAAAGAAATCTTTGTGTACTCTTGTGTTCTCTAATAAATATGACTAATCCAAATCCAACATTGTGTGTTTTTAGCATTAAAGACACGAATGTTACTAAAGTACACTAGATAAAACTTCTAAACTTTAGTGTCCTCGTATGTTTGTTTCGTAAATAATGCTAGAAGTAAAGTGCAAACGAGAAGCAAGAAACATGATTGCGGAAAAATCGAACACGGATAAAAAGGATAAATCGGATTAACGCAGATCTATTTAAGTCAAAACAAAAGACTTCGTGTTCACAAGTTATCTCAAGTGATCTCAAGTGATCTCAAGTGATCTCTTGTGACCTCCAGTGCCTCCAGTGTTGAAAATATTGCGCATTAAGTCACTCCTCCTCCTCAGAAACCCACAAAGGTTTTGGAAGTTTCAGTCCGAAATACACGGATGTTAATCGGATGGCTACGATGGAAACGGTACCAATAATAAATCCGAGAAAGGGTGTATCAAAGAAAAAAACGAAGAAGATACAAATCCAACATCCAATAAAAGAAGCAACGGCATAAAGTCCGCCTTTGAATTTAAAGATGACTGGAATTTCATTGATTACAATATCTCTAAATACACCTCCTGCAACACCGGTGATTACACCCATCAAGGAAGAAGAAAAAAGCGGCATTCCCAAGTTTAATGCAGCGAATAATCCCGAAATACTGAACAAGCCTAGGCCAATGGCCTCTACGGTATTGGTGCGCCGGTGCAATACTTTTGTGAGATTATGTATAAAAGGAATGTAAACAAAGGCGATGGTAACAAGGAGCACAATAAAAAGATAAATTTCATTCTCCACCCAGAAAAAAGGTCGGCGATCTAGTAATATATCGCGCAAGGTACCTCCACCAAAACATACGAGCAAAGCTAAGCTGTAGGCTCCTACCAGGTCCATCTTTTTCTCAGAAGCTTTTATCATACCTGATACTGAGCTCACCATAACGGCAGCAGCTTCGATGAAGGTGATCAATGAAAGACTTTCCATATCTTTATACTGGCAAATTTAGAACAATGAAATCACATCCATCCCTCGTCATCCTATTAATCTTCTTTTCTCTTGTAATTTTAAGTACAACTGATAGTTATGCTCAAGCCATTCCATCTGAACTTAAGGATTGGAAGGGAACTTGGTATACGATACAAAAGCAAGACACTTTATTTGAGCGTTGGGAGATCATGGAAGATGGAACGTTGAAAGGAGATTCATGGGTAATCAAACAGAACAAAGATTCAATACACAGTGAATTTCTTCGCGTGTATGCCGATGCACAAACTGTAATTTATGAACCCACTGTAAAATCGCAACATGGTGATAAACCTGTTCCTTTTAACATGATTTTACAAACCTCAACCTATTGGATGTTCTACAATGAGAAAAACGATTTTCCGAAATTTATTACATACAAAAGAATTTCTGAAAACCAACTTAAAGCGGTGATCAGCAATTCGGACAATCCGGATAAAACCAATAGTATGGAGTTTAATTTTACTCGCTATAAATAAAAAATACTATTTGTCAGCATTCTCGTTCAGTTGAAGTTTTCAATTCTCTCAAAATTTCAACAGGATACCCGTCACAAAAACATATAAACGTATCTTTGCATCATGTTACATCAAGCGGTTTTACTCTTGGGTAGTAATGAAGGAGATTCATTGCAGCTCTTGACCTTTGCCGAAAATGAAATTTCGAAATGGTCAGGACAAATAAAGAGTGCTTCTTCCATTTTTACCAGTGAAGCGTGGGGCAAAAAAGATCAATCGGATTTTCTAAATAAAGTTATTCTCATTGAAACTGCACTTAATCCTATTGCATTACTAAGGACATTACTTACCATCGAACAAAGTGCAGGAAGAGTTAGAAAGGAGAAATGGGGTCCTCGAACATTGGATATTGATATTCTTTATTTTGACGACATCGTTTATAAAGACGATCAATTAATGATTCCACATGTAGGAATTGCATCTCGACGATTTACTTTAGTTCCGCTTTGTGAAATTCTTCCAGATCATATCCATCCTGTCACAGGAAAAAACAATCAGTGGATGCTTGAACATTGCGAAGATCCTGGTCAGGTAAATTTATATACAGCCCCACATCATGAGTAAATCGATGCCCTATAAATACATTGCCATAGAAGGGAATATTGGAGCTGGAAAAACTTCGCTTGCAAAAATATTATCTACCAAGTTCAATTCGGCATTAGTCCTAGAAGAATTTGCAGAAAACACCTTCCTCCCACAGTTTTACGAACAACCCGAACGTTTTGCTTTTCCTTTGGAGATGTCATTTTTAGCTGAACGTTTTCAGCAAATCTTGAGTGAACAACGGAAAGCCATAGAAAAAGGACAATTACTAATTGGCGATTATATCTTTGAGAAGAGTTTGCTTTTTGCACGTGTAAATTTAAAAGGTGCGGAGATGGATTTATTCAATCGATTTTATGATCTCATTGCAAAAGATCTCCATAAGCCTGACTTAATTTTATACCTCCATAAAAAGACCGAATTGCTCCTTCAAAATATCGATTTGAGAGGAAGGTCATACGAAAAAAGTATTCCAGCCGAATACCTTGATCAAGTAAGTAAACAATACTTAAATCACCTTCAATCACTTGAAAATCAAAGAGTAATAATCCTTGAGTCGGACCAATTGGATTTTGTAAATGAACATAATGATCTGATGTATATACTTGAATTGTTACAAAACGATCATCCTGCCGAAGTGTTAAACATTTGCCCCTGAGAAAGTTAAATAAATATATTCTTAATGGATTCAAATTAGGGAGATTACTTTTGTTTTCTTAGTTTTGCATCCTAATAAAAATTGCTTGCGCATGAAAATCAAAAGTTTACTCTGTATTATCCTACTTTCTTCTAGTATGACTGCTTTAGCACAAACTGAAACGAGTAGCAGCTCCAATTATGGATTACCAAAAAAATCTGACTATGATCGTTGGTCTGTTGGAATTTCTTTTGGTGCAAGTCATCTTCTTGGTGATTTATTGAAAGGAGACCAAAACAATAGTCGTTTCTTAGATGCTGGATTTGTTAAGCCTGCGTTCGGTTTACAAGTACATAATCAGTTAACTCATTCTATCGGATTGAGAGCTCGTGGTATCATCTCTAGTTTTGGTGGAACTGATGTTGAGTATTTAGACAGTAATTACAATAGTGTGCAGTTTCCAGGTTCCGGAGGAGTTGGAACGAAAGAATGGGCCGTTGACTATGAGAGTAAGATGTACGAAGGTGCTTTAGAGATGACTTATAATTTCGGTAACATTTCTTTCTTGAATAGAAATAAGAATTTCCACATGGTGGCAACACTTGGAATTGGATTCTTCAACTTCGATGCTGAAGTAAATTCCGACTCAAGTAATTCCATTTTACTTCGCAAATCAGGAAACATTACAGAGCTAATGATCCCTGTGAGTCTTGGGTTTAAATACAAAATCAACAAATTTGACGTTGGTTTATCTTTAGATTATCGCAAAACATTTACTGACAATGTTGATGCTACAGAAAAAACATATTCTGAGTACGACAATTACATTATGGCAACCGTGGGTGTCAATTATACTTTCGGAAAGAAGAACAAACCGATGGAATGGGTGAATCCGATGGAAGTTGTTTACAACGACCTTGCTGATATGAAAGAGAAAATCGACATTTTAAGTGGCGATAAAGATAAAGACGGTGTTTCGGATTTATTCGATAAGGACAATAGTACTGCTGAAGGATCTAAAGTGTATGGTGATGGAACTTCTGTTGATACAGACGGTGACGGAATCATCGACAGTAAAGATGCGGATCCATTTACTCCTAAAGGTGCTAAAGTGGATGCCAACGGACAAGAGATGGATACTGATGCTGATGGTGTTGCTGATAGTCGCGATTTAGAGCCAAGTACTGGTGCTGGATCCTTAGTAAACTTCCAAGGAGTTACTATTGCGAAGCCAGGTGAGTTTGGTGCAGATGGTGTTAGTGGTTCAAACGGAAAGAATGGAACAGGATTCTTACCTTCTGTATTCTTCGATTTAGGATCTGCTACAGTGAAACCAAACTTCAACGATCGTATTTTAGTAATCGCTAGAGTATTGCAAGCGAACCCTAAATTAAAAGTGAAAATCACAGGAAATTGTGATATCCGCGGAAACGAAAATGAGAACATCAAATTAGGTCAACGTCGTGCTGATAATGTAATGAATCATTTGATCAAACAATACGGAATTGATCCATCAAGATTGAGTACTGAATCAAAAGGAGAGAAAGAGCCAATGGCTACTTCATTGAATCCGATGAATCGCAGAGTTGATTTCGCGGTTGAGTAACTAAATCATTTATAAAATAGAAAAGGCTATATCGAAAGATATAGCCTTTTCTATTTTAACGATACGTCTCGGTTGAATTGGCAAGTTGGCAAGTTGGCAAATGGGTAAATTGCTGCGCTCTGATGTTGGATGATATTAAGTTGGAAAAAGGTTGAAGACTATAGTAGTATAAAGTTCGCGATGTTTCGCTCCAGTTGGAACAAAATGGAATCCTGTTGAAGCATTGCGAGGATTCGGCATTAAGTTGGAATAACGTGGAATACTGAATGGATTAATGCTTCGCTCTACAATTGATATAAAATGGTATACCGTTGAAGCAATTTAAGTCTTCAATGAAGCAGAGCGCGGCCAAATCTATTTCCCAATTTTTATATAAACTCGAACTCTCTCATTAACCAAATTACCAACTTTCCAATTCACCAATTCACCAATTTACCAATTTACCAATTTACCAATTTGCAATTCTTTAAAATCTACTGAAGAATATACAAGCTGATATTATCATCCCCACCTTTCAGAAGAAGGTACTTTTCGCTGCCGGCTCCTTTGGCTATGACGGGTTGGCCTTTGCCCGGAATGGGAAATCCTTCGGCTAAACTGCCATCGTGGTTAAACCAAAACACGCGTTGAGGTGTGGATGCAGCGACAACAATTTTTTCGCCAAAAACTAAATATTCAAAGGAAACAAATGGCTCTGCATAATTATATTTGAAAAGGGAAACGTTGTCATTTGTTTTGAAGAGTAGACCTTTTGTGGATGAAATGATCCAATCGGGAATTTGATCTCCATTTAAATCACCGTAAGCAAAAGCTTTCACCGAATCGATATCGTTTTCAAAAACTCTCTTCACAGATCCGTCTCCACTCACTTGGTTTATTTGTCCAGCTTCATTTTTAAAATAAAACAAGATGCTTTCATCCTGAGAAGGAATCAAGTTTTCGTTCATCGTTAAAACTATTTTCTCTTTCGCAGTAAAAGAACGACTTCCTGTAAAATCCAAGGTATAACACATGCCACTTTCATCAAGTAAAATCATTCGCTTCATCTTTTCATGAAGCAACACCGAACGCTGTACCACACCAGGTAATTTCACAGTACCGAATCCGGTTAATGGTTTTCCATTTAAACCATATCCGTACAATCTTAAATTTTTACACGGAATAAAAAATCGACCTTCTTCTACTCCATTACCTTCTATTAAACTTAATCCCGCACTCGCTTCTGCTGGTAATCGGTATGGATAATTGCCTACGTCCATTCCGAGTGAATCGAAGAGATATACGAAAGAATGTGTATTGAATACATATTGATTGCCTCCTTGACCATAATAATCTACCGCTTGCACCTCTCCTAAAATAGCCGACTCCATTTTCTTTTTCCACACCACATTTCCGGTATGATCATAAGCATAAAGTTGATTCGCCACATCTTGAACGAAGATTAATCCATTTATACCAGCAGGCATAAATGGTCCCGACGATATTGTCGTATCCAACTTATTATTCCATGTTAACTGTGGCCCTAAGGTGTTCTTATTAAAGTATCCTAAACAACCGCTCGTAGCATACATTCCTTTATTGTTGCTTATTGAAAAAGTTAGTCCATTCCAATTCTTCAACACATCTCCATAACTAGCCAGCCAAGTCACCCATGCTGGTGCGGCAATACTACTAAAGACTTTTTCAGATTGAGGAATAGAACAATAAAAAAATAAATTTCCTTTTTGCGGAATATGCGCAGCTAAAGAAGTATAACGATCTTCCTTCACCAATAAATTGCTCGTTTTATAATCATTTATATACGCTCGTAAAACAGAAGCTTGATTTCCAACAATCAAATAATTACCGATAATAGTATAATAAAACTTACTTACGGGAGTGAATAATGAACCAAACAAATCTTTGAGGATCCATTTGCGATCGATATAACGGATGGCATATCCGTTATACAACTCTTCCTTGATGGAGCCATCATCAACCAACGTTTCCAATGAACGTTTGCATGTAGCCGCATCTTTCACCTGTAGAATCGAAAGATAGTTGTTGTCATTCAAGGTACCTGCTGGTTGCGTCACCACTAAAGCAACTTCTTCTCCAATCCAATTGGTAAAATAGGGCATCAACTCCGCGGATGAACTGGGCTGTTTTGATTTCTTCTGATTCTTCTTGATGGTATTCAAAATTTGAGTAGCATCACTCATTCCCCAAACTACCGCTGCAGAAGTTTTAGCCGGCAACATTTGCACAAGCTTTCGATCCACTGGAGTTTGATGATCGAAGAGATGAATAAAGGTACTGGAGTCGACCGCTAAAGTTTGACCTTGAAATGCAATGATATTGGAATGCATTTCTAAATTTAAGATCGACCAATCACCTAAGCGTTCCAAAGGCGCTAAGTTCACTCCGGAAGGATCACGAAATTGTGTTTTCAACCATTTTGAAAATCCAGGGTAATACAAAGCCACCATTAATTCCTTGGGCTGTTCCTCACAATATGTTTTAATAGAAGCGGCGGGAGAAATTAGCTTTGAATTCTTTTGTTGACGGATGGCATCTTCAATCAAAAAGGTGGTTGATGATCCTATAAATACGCCTTTGGTGACCGCCCACGAGAAATGTTTTCCATTCCTTCCACTAAATTCACGGATATCGATACCGTTATACACTCGAGTCTGAATAGATCCTGTTGTTTGAAGCATCAAAGCGATGACCTCTTCCGAAATATTTACAAAATCATTATCTACTTCGGCAAAATACATCAGACTAAACGATGATGGACCGGTTACATGACCACTTATTAGCAATGGAGAAGCCTTAAAGGTAGCTTTCAACTTTTCATTATTGGTGCAGATGGAATCCATAAAGATGAGGGATCGATTCCAATCCTTCAAAACCTCCACTGAATCACATTCCGACAAAAAAGAACTATTTGCTAATCGTTGTAAGTCTCCCGAAGAGGGGTCAACCGTGACGATCCAGGCCACATCAGCAGGGATCAATTCATAAATGGAAGAGTTTACACTTTTTCTGAGTTGGAAGTAGAAGAATCCACCCGCCAACAGCAGTAAAATAACAACAGAAATAATCGACGAGCTTACGACCCTCTTCATAATGGGTGTTTGTCAAAACTACGGCTTCCCTCTAAGGGAATTTATCCTGTCGAGATGCACTTATGGACAAACGGCTGTTAATAGCGAGCCCAACAAAATCAAACAACATTACATCATATCAAAAAAAATCAATTAAACAGAAAAGAATCTTGATTGAAGTACCAAGTAATTCCTGCTCTATAACGGATACGGCTAGTCATCATACTCTCATTTTGATTTTGCATTACACTCCACCAGCCGGAGCTACTGAAGCCAATATTTTTATAAAAAAGATCCACTCCAGGTCCAAGAAAAAGTTCTTCCATGGAGGTTCCTGCTAACTTTTCGCCACTCACTTCCACTCCATTCATCGATTCAAAATAACTTTGAATGGAAGGCATCACTTTAAAATTTTCATTTCGCTTCCATTGATAACTGATACTTGAAAAAAAGGTAGTGCTATTTGACACACGCTCTTCGAATTGATTTTTTCCATTGATTTTATACATGGGCAACACATTCCAACTCCAATTTCCTCTTCCCAATTGATAATTTGCAAAAAACAATACATCATTACTTCCTGTTCCGGGTTGCAGCAATATCGATAACCTTTCATTATTCACTTTTTGGTTTTCATCTCCAATGCCCCACTTCACGCCAGCTCCAAGCAGCAAGCGATGGTTAAATTTACCAGTGCTTGCTTCATTAATCATTTGCCATCCTATGAGCGTACTCAAATCACCGAGTCCTGAATTTCTTGTTCGCTTACTATTTTCATAAGCCGTATTAAAAACATAAGGAGCAATCACAGAAAGCTCTATTCGCGAATGAAGATAGTAGCGAGCTCGCCATTCTGCTGCTCTATAAACTTCAAAATCCTTACTGCTATTCGCATTCGATCCAGCATGATCGGTATGTCCGATGCGCATACCTCCATCAGGAAAAAAAGTAGAGTTTGTGGTATGGCTTCCTGAGAAGCTCACGTAGCGGTAAAACATACTTACATAGGCTTTCTTATCGCCGGGATGGATCCCAATAAAACTTCCGCAAACATCACAAGCTATACTTCTTCCCCACCAAATCAACAAAAGGGTTAAAGCGATTAAGAATTTTCTGAATGATTGCATGAATTATTCTTTAAATCGAATGTCGCGTATAAACGTGTAATCGGTCAATGTACCTAAAAAAGTAATCAAATCATTTTTCTCGGCTAGTGTAAGCGGTATCCCACCGGTAGACAATAAAGGATCCAACGTACTGCTAGATTGAATACCGGAGTTATAATGGTTCATTACATCCATTAACGTATTGAATCTTCCATCGTGCATATATGGATGTGTTAACGCCACATTTCGCAATGAAGGTACTCGAAACAAACCGGAATCTTGAGTGAGCGTAGATATTAAAGCTCGACCAGGATCCTTTGTAAAATAGGAGTCGAGCCCATTATTTCGGAAAGACATATCCGTTAGTAACGGTTCTTTATGGCAAGACTCACATTTGGCACGAAAAATTTGCAATATCTTTTCCTGCTATATATTTATCATACTTAGAATTGGCTGAAATCATGGAACCCATGAACTGAGCCATGGCGCGCATGATCGCTTGTGTGGTAATGGTATCGGATCCAAAAGCAGCCTTAAACATTCCGGGATAGCTATTGCTTCTCTTTAACTTCACAAGATTATTAGGCATGGTTTCATCCATCTCCACCGGATTACTGATAGGGGCTAATGGTTGCACTTCAAGATGATTTACACCACCGTCCCACATAAAATTAGGAAACCAAGCAATATTATACAATGCGGGTGAATTCCGTGTCCCTAACAAATTATCGATGCCATGACTCACTTTATGTTCACTGTGAGCAAAGGCTACAAATTGCTGATGACAACTTCCGCATGCAATGGTACTGTCTCGTGATAAAATGGGATCATAAAAAAGTTTTTTACCCAATGCAAATCCTGCTGGAGATACTGGATTATTTTGAAATTTATAGACTGGATCAGGAAAACCATCGGGGACGTAAAAAAAAGGTTTCATTCCACCTTCTTCAGTTTTAGAACAAGCAGAAAGCAACACTACGGTGAGTCCTAATATTCCAACAGCATACTTAAATCTTCTCATTTTATTCGACTATTAAACCTGTACTCTTCCGAAGAAGAGTACAGGTTCAAAATAAAACTTTATTAGTTAGGGTCGTTATGAATATGTTCAAAAGAAAACATATTAGCGTAATTATTCGCGATCAACAATGCATTTCCACCGGGAGCCATTTGCGTATTGAAAGCGGCGATACTAATTGCATTTGGAGTTGAAAACAATTTCAACACATCAGCCAACACATGAATTTCTGCTTCACGAGTTCCATTTACAACAAGTGAGCTGCCACCAAATACAATTTCAACTTCACGAGTTGCATTGGTATTATTTCCATCTTTAAATCCACCGATATGATAGACATACGAACTATCTGGTTGAGATGAAGCGGGTGATTTACCTTCTATTTTAAAGAAAATATAGCCTGACGACCATGTCCAAAACATTCCATTCGCAGGATCTAACGCACCTGTTTGAGCACCGCTAACATTACGAGCAGAATCGACACCAACGGTATAACGGACACTTGTATAAGAACCTGGAGGTACATTTGGAATTTCCAAATGTGTGGTCGCTTGATCCGCTTCATCCACTAAGAAATAACTTTCAGGCATGGTATATTTCAACACACCGGCATTATAGAATTTTACATTTGAAATATAATACTTCAATTTATTTACGGTGAAAGATTCCGATGAGCTATTGACATATGAAGTAGCTCCTGTTTCATCTACATTAACAGATCCTGCTACATTTGTCAATTCTATTGATACGGTTCCTGAAACTGCGGCAGGTGATGCAGTATCGTCCTTATCATCTTTACATGATAAAAAACTAGTTGCTACTAATGCTAAACTTGCGAGTATAATTTTTGATTTGTTCATTTTTATTAATTGTTAAGTTTTCTTGTTTTGTTTTGGATAATAAATAATATATAGCGTTAACCAACTATTGCAAGACAAAAGTTGAGGTGCTGTATAGATAATTAAAGTAAACTAAAACTAAACAATGGGTGGACGTAAATCCATCATCAAACAAAAGGCAGATTCTGATTCAAGATAAGCTGGAAATCTAAATTCTTCTACATGATCGAGAACTAAAATCTCAACCATTGAAACTGCAATCGCATTCACTTCCGACTTAACTTGTGGATTATTTCCTTGCTTATTTTCTCGATCGTCTTGCTCTCTGATTTCCTTTTTCAAATGACACATTCCATGACAAAGATTGTTAACTACATCTTTCTTTTCACAGAGGGTACTGGCAAAATAATCTTGACGCAATTCATAATCTAAAAACAATAACGACTTCGTGAATGATCCCATTAGAAACACCACCATCATTGTTAAGGCTAAAAAGCGATTTAGCATGAACACAAATATACAAGACAAATCATCTTAAAATGTGTAAAATCGCATCAAACTTACTAACGAAATATCTCAAATAAATGCATCTTATTAATAATCAAAAAGATGTAAAATTAATAGCAAGTCATTATTACCAAAACTGACATATTTCATTTACTAAGAAAAATAGAAGAATCGCAATAAATATCAACTATCGAAATAAACTGAGTATTCCACGCAAAGTTCTATTTTTCAAATCGGACCTGATATTGAATTTGCCAAATATAGATTCCATTCTGACAAAATTCTTTCAAACATTCCATCCCAGCCCATTTCTTGCTCATCTGAAACGAATAATTCTTGTCCATAGGTATTAAATATTTTCAACGAATATTTAAAAACCTCTCCTGAATACGATCTAAAAAATCATTGATACCATCATCGTTGGGAGTAAAAGAAGATGGCACAAACATTCCTGTGAAGCAACGCTCTCTTATAAATACTGAATCCTTTCCTGTACAGCCCGTCGAATCAGTGACCGTTACTGCATACCAACCTGTATCGGTTACCATTAAAGTGTTTGTTGTACTTCCCGTCGACCATAAATAAGAATCAAACTCGCCAGGTTGCAAGGGAATTACATCTCCACTACAAAAAATAACATCCGTAGGTAAACTTGGATTAGGCCCACCATCACCATTCACTATGACCTCATATTCCTTTGTTAGCGTGCATGTGGAATCTGCCTTTAAAATCACTTGATAGATTCCAACAGGCAAATTAGAAATAGCAGGTCCAGATTGAGGTGGAGTTGTATTCCAATTCAATTGCAAATTGGGGTAAGGCGAAACCGTTAGTTGGATGGAACCATCATCAGAGTCAGTACACGTTAATGGAAAAATTTCGGCACTGATATCAGGAATAATAATGGTTCTATTCAACGAAATGATACCAACACAAGGTTCATCCAAAGTAAAAGTAATATTATACGTTCCAGGAGAAGAAAAAGTATGTACATCTGTGAAATTTGATGATGTATTCGTCCCCGATGCTGGATCGCCAAAATTCCAAGTTTGGGTTGTCGGACAGTCGCCACCGTTAGCTTCAAATCGAACGCGATTATTTGTTTCACAAGTAAAAGTAAAATCCAAGGTAGGCTCTGGGAGATTGGAGATCGAAAAACTGTCGATGGCTATCCCATCATAATTATTACAAGAAGTACCGGAACTAAATGTAAAGCGAAAAAGCACATCGGACTCTCCTGCCAAATTACTTAAACAATACGAAGCCGTTACCCACTGCCCGCTTCCATTTCCCCCCAAACAGGATCCATTGGTTGGCAGTGTACTTCCTGACCAGCCTGTAGTGGGTGAAGCCAACCCATTCAGATTCGTAATGGAAGGTGAGTTGAACCAGTTAGCCGTTTTACAATTCTGATTGTTACTATTAAATCCAACATTTTGCCACGAACTTCCTGAATTCGTTGAATATTGCAAATTGCCACCATCGTACTGACGCTCTGTATCCCAAAAAATCAAAAATTGAACATAAGGCCGGGGGACCGAAGTAAAATCAAAACAAGGACTCTGAATCCAGGCTTTCTCGCCACCATTATAAGTAGCATTGGTCAATCCGCACGAAATCCAAAAAGAATTCCCACTTACAGTGACTGTAATTGGAACTTTTGCTGGAGTTCGACATGTCCAGTCACTATTCGCTACTCCGGAGATCCAACCCGATGGACCGGATTCAAAATCTTCTACGAAAGGATAAGTTGTGATGCACTGCGCATATATAGTGCTATTTATCAATAACATAAGAGAAATAAAATACAAATAGCGGCGCTTCATGATTCAGCAAAGTTGAGGAATAATTTCAATTTCTAAACTATGTTTTCTCGGATTCCATGTGAATTCAGATGCATTCAATTCGAAATTCAATTTCGAAGAAGATGAAATCACAATTTAAACATGAATTTTCTCCATTAATTGTAAAGCTCTGCTACATGATCATTGAAAAGAAAGATGAAAATAGTCATGCAGCGGATCACCGAATAAGTATATATCTTAATTATCTTTACCCCAATCAAAACCGAAAGCATGAAAAAATCTTTACAAACAATTCTCGCATTAACTACATTTATTGCTGGCTTTACTTTAGAAGTAAGTGCACAGCGTTACGTAACGGAGATCTTCCCTGCTGCTTCCAAAGCAGCCAATATTACTTACGGTAATAATATTAGCGTAATAACCGGCACTCCTACGCCATCAGATTTAAAAATGGACGTCTATACACCGGCTGGTGCCACCGATCCATTAACTCAACGTCCTTTAGTTATAGTGATGCATACCGGTAGTTTTCTTCCTCCTGTAATTAATGGTCAGCCTACGGGTTCTAAATCGGATAGTACCTTAGTAGCTATGTGTACTCAATTTGCAAAACGTGGATATGTTGCAGCTTCGATGTCTTATCGCCAAGGATGGAATCCAGCAGCGGTAGGTCCAACCGGACAAGATATTCGTACTGGAACTTTGTTACAAGCCGTATATCGCGGAATTCAAGATGCAAAAGCTTGCGTACGTTATTTCAGAGCTAATGCAGATACCGGTGGCAATACTTATGGAATTGATCCAAACAATATCATTTTAGGTGGTGTAGGTACTGGTGGATACATCGCACTTGCTTACTCTACACTAGATGATCCAGCGGAAATTGCACTTCCTAAATTTTTAGCCAATGCAAATGATGCTACTTATGGTTTTGTTGCAGGTCAGCCATATGTGAACCAATCATTATTAGGAGACTTTGAAGGATTCGGTGGAATTCCACAATTAAACAATCCAAACAATTCACCTGGTTACCCAAGTGACGTTCAATTTGTATTTAACATGGGTGGAGCACAAGGCGATACTTCTTGGACAGAACCAGGAGATGCACCTACAGTAGCATTTCACGTAGTGGGCGATCCTTTTGCTCCATACGGAGTAGGAAATGTAATTGTACCCACCACTGGTGATTTCGTTGTTGAAGTGGGTGGAAGTCGTGAAGCCGTTCGTTTAGCTTATGATTTTGGTAATAATAATTGTTTTGCTTCTGCAGGATTTACAGATGCATTAACCACCTATGCAAACACAGTGAACGAAGGATATGAAGGTTTGTATCCATTCTTTACAAATCCAGCTCAACAAGCAGGTCCCTGGGAATGGTTTGATTCTTCAGCTACTGTATTCTATGCATCTTTCCTACCTGCACCATACAATATGCAAGGTGGAGCGGCTTATAGCAATTCATTATTGACGAATCCTGATATGTCGAAAGCTAAAGCATTGGCGTATATTGATACCGTTATGGGCTATATGAATCCTCGCATCGTTTATTGCTTAAATTTAACGACTGGTTTAAACGACAATTTAATTTCTGAATCAGGAATTAGTTTCTTACCGAACCCAGCATGCGAAAGAACAACCATTAGCACAAACAAGAAGGAATTAATTCGTTCAGTGAGTGTGTTTGATGTGATGGGCAAACAAGTCTATTTCCAAGATCAAATTGACCAAGCTTCTGTCGTGTTAGATAGAAATCAATTAGACGCGGGCGTATATCTTGTAAGAGTATATTTAGATCGTGGTGTAGCAACAAGTCGCGTAATTTTCCGTTAATTTCAAAAAATATAAAAGCCGTCTCGTCAAAATAACGAGACGGCTTTTTACTAGGATGAAACGAACTCTTTTATTCCTTATTCTTTTGATGGCTGCTGTAGGGACTGCACAAACGCAGCACTTACATTATCGCGTTCGTCTGGGTGATGAACTCATGGGTGATATGCATGCCACCAAGACGATTGGGACGAAAGAAAAATATTTGATAGAGAGTAAAATCAAAGTCGAAAAAATGATTAAAATGGATTTGATTTATAAGATTGAATCCAGCTTCGAAAAAAATATTTTGCAATTATCCAATGCCTTTGAAACGGCCAATGGAAAAGTACAAACCAATAGCGAAACGAGAAGAAACTCGACAGGCTATGGTGTTACGACGAAGAAGGAAACAAAAACAATTATCCATAAGGGTATCACTTTTAATATTTGCAAACTGTATTTTGAAGAACCTGTAGGTCTCCACTTGATTTGGTCGGACACTTTTGGAGAAATGCTATCGATAAAATCAGTGGGCGCACATCGGTACGAATTAATTTTACCGAATGGAAAAAAAAGTTATTACAGCTACTTCAAAGGAATCTGTACATTAGTAGAAACAGAAATCATGTTTGGCAAAGTCACCTTTACACTCACGAAATAAAAAAGAAACGCTAAAAAATAATGAAGATTACCCGTGCAGTCATTCTTATTTGTTCCTTCTTGATGGGATGTACATCGTCCTATGCACAAAAAAATGTAACCACGTTTGGACTTACGGTCCGCCCCGGATTTCCCAATCAGTTTTTGGGTGCGAGTGCCGATGAGTTTAATGATAGCACCATCTTTTATAAAATCAACCAGAACTCGGGGATTAGTTTTGGTGCCTTGGTGCGACATGGTATTACCAATAGACTTTCCCTAGAAACAGGAATTATTTACACCAAGCGTAATTATGATATGAGTATTACGGATACCAGCTTCACGGGCAAAAGTAATTTTTCGATCATCGGTTATGAAATTCCGCTATCTGCATTAGTCTTTATTCAGTTAGATGAAAAACTTTGGATGGATGCAGGCTTGGGTGCTAACTTAAATATTTTCCCTTCTGATGTGACAACGTATCAAGATTATTTTATTCAATTCAGTGCGAGAAAACAAAAAGTAAATGGCGGGGTGATGGGACATTTAGGAGTAGAATACCGCACTGCAAAATCAGGTTATTTTTATTTTGGTTTGGTTTATTTAAGATCGCTCAGCACCATTTACAGAACCTTAGTTGAATATTATCCCGAAAGAGATTTTGATAAACTTCCCGCCGCTACAGGAAGAACAACGTTAGGTGGAGATTATTTTGGAATTGATTTTAAGTATTTCTTCCATGAAGATCCGGAGAAAAGGGAGAAGAGGAAGAAGAAGTAATTAAGTCCCGAAGCTATCGGGATCAGAATTAAGAATTAAGAATTAAGAATTAAGAATTAAGAATTAAGAATTAAGAATTAAGAATTAAGAATTAAGAATTAAGAATTAAGAATTAAGAATTAAGAATTAAGAATTAAGAATTAAGAATTAAGAATTAAGAATTAAAAAAAGCAACATAGTCAATGACCATGTTGCTTTTTTACTTTGTGAGATTGAATTAATTCAACAACGTTGCTTTCGCGTCGTTAAGAATGTCGAAGGCGGCTTCCTTGGTTCCTGACTCGGCGTAGGTGCGTAAAACAGGCTCTGTGCCCGAGGCGCGAATCATGAGCCAATCGCCGTTTTCGAAAAAGTATTTGTAACCGTCGAGATCTTCCACCTTGGCAACTTTGTATTTACCGAAGTTTGAATAATTGCCCGACTTGCAATTGGCCAATACTTTTTGTTTGATTTCTTCCTTGATGTGAAGGTCGTTTCTTTCGAATGAAAATTTTCCAACGATGGCATACACTTCGTCAATTAAATCATTTAATGTTTTGCCACTCTTCGCCATGAATTCCCAAATGGTGAGACCCATCCAAATACCATCGCGCTCGGGAATATGTCCTTTAATGGCAATACCACCCGACTCTTCTCCGCCTAATAATACATCTTCATGAATCATGATTTCAGCAATGTATTTAAAGCCGATTTTAACGGTTTCAATTTCGAGACCGTAGTGTTTGCATAACTTCTCTACTTTAGGTGTTGCTGAGAACGCTACACACACTTTACCGCCCAAACCTTTATACTTATGCAGATAGTGAATCAACAATAAAATGATATGATGTGAGTCGACGAAATTTCCTTTGCCATCGTAAAATCCTAAACGATCTGCGTCACCATCGGTCACTAAACCAGAATCAATTTTTCCGCTGTTCTTAATCAAATTAGAAAACTCCGTTAAGTTTTTATGAATGGGCTCCGGCGCTTGTCCCATGAAAGAGGGGTTATAGTCGCAGTGCAAAAATGTTAAATCAGGCATCAAGCGCTTCATCACATTTTGTCCTGAACCATACATCGCATCAAAAGCTAAATTCAATCCTGATTTTTTTATGGCATCAAGATCAAAGTTGGCTTCTACGTGATCGCAATACATCGTCTCAAGATCAACATACGTCAATGAACCATTGGCTTCTAAGGTTGATATGTCGATGGATGCATAATTCACAGTGCATTTCTCAGGTATCAAATCTTCAATTTCAGCCACTAAAGATGGTTGTAAGGGTCCACCGAATGATCCTTTCAATTTAAAGCCATTATACGAAGGTGGATTATGACTTGCCGTGATGATGATTCCTAAATCTTTTTAAGCTTCACAGCGCCTAAGGAAATCATGGGCGTAGACACAAATATTTTGGACAAGTCTACTTGCACACCCAATGTACACATGACACGAGCTACAGTTTCACAGAAAAGCTGTCCTGCAAAACGACAATCATGACCTAATACAATTTTAGGTTTCGCATTTTGTTTCAATAACCACTTGGCGGTTCCTTCCGCAACACGCGCTACATTTTCAACCGTGAAATCTTCGGCAATGATGGCTCTCCATCCATCGGTTCCAAATTTAATTTTTGTCATCTTTATTGGTTTTATGTGTATTGAGAGCGGTTATACGCAGCCCCTCAATGATGTTACGAAATTAAAAAAATAAGATTAATGTCCTCCATTATCTTGCTAAATTTTGATGATATCTGTCTTATTTTACTTGCTAATAATTCTCCACAAAATAGGTCAGCTTATTCCAAGGACTTTGAATCAAAGCCTTTTGATACAAATAGCTCTGACTTCGTGTAATCTCTTGCTGATTGATTTTACGAATTACGTAATTGAAATCCTTGAGTCGGATATAATTGATGAGGAGAAGATTATTGACCTTTATCTCTAACTTCAACAAATCCTTATACGGAATTTCACTCAAGGGAGTATCATTGATGTAAATGATGAGTCCTAAAGGATCATAGAGGATATCCCCTCCTACTCGCTTCCACAATTCATTTACTTCAATCTTGGTTACTTTCCATTTGGTTTTCTGCGTAAAGTTGGGCAACTTGTCGGCACCCAAATTAAAAAAGACCTCTTGATTGTTTTTTAGATATTCGTTTATTGCCGTCAACAGTTCATTTCCATGATTTACTTTCTCACTCGGAGCTTCTGTTGATTTATCTAAGGTCCATACTACCAATTTTTGAGGCACTTCATTCAACGTAAATGCACTGATATTAAATCGCTGATTTCCGATATACTCATCACGAATTTTTTTCGAATCCGTTATATTATTGATTACCTTACCTGCAAATTGCAAGAACTGATAATTATAATTTTTAGAATTCAGAAAACTTGCTAAGTTGGAATTAAAATTTCCGTTGGCATTGGTGATTACTCTTTCACGCATTAAAAACTCTTGTAAGTCGGTATACTCTACATAGCCGTATTCCACGTCTTCGCCCTTCGAATTTCGATTTGCAAATAAAAATCCGCTGGTAGTACTCTTCAATTCCTTATTGGAATTACTCCACATCTCATAAATAAAAATCACTTCTTGATTTAAAAAAGAAGTATTGGCACTAGCATCAATCTCTTTTAAACTTTGTGCGATGATGTGAAATTCCTTGTTCGACGAATTCCAGAGTTTTACATTTCCACTGAGGATGGCATCGTAGGTTATTCGACATAACTCCTGCACAAAATTACAACCAATGCTATCGGCTTGCTCGGCGGCGGTCACGCGAAGGATAACGGGAATTTGTGCTTGCACCTTGGCAACACTCAACACAAAAACAAATACCACTGCGATCCATATTTTCATTCGTCTATAAATATACTGATTCTTACTTATGCTCACAAGCTATCTTTTTCTTTCTGCTGATTCCAGGTATTGTAATTCGCATCTTGCACCACTCGATCCTTCGGAACTTCACGCAAAGGTTCGCAGGGTTTTAGCGTTTTGTATAACTCTTCTGGAAGTTGTTGATACAATTGAGTACCTTTGGTGTTCCAAGCAATCATTTCATCGGTGATGTCTTTGATGATTTTGGCTGGATTTCCAACCACTATTTTCCGCTCGGGAATTTGCATGCCTTCGGGAATAAAACACAAAGCACCTACTAAAGAATTATCTCCTACGATCACTCGATCCATCACGACAGCATTCATTCCGACCAGCACATTTTTCCCAATGGTAGCACCGTGAATGATGGCACCATGACCAATATGCGCTCCTTCCTTTAGATGAACGGTCACGCCGGGAAACATGTGTATGGTACAATTTTCTTGAACGTTGCAACCATCTTCAATAATGATAGCGCCCCAATCGCCACGAATAGCAGCGCCCGGACCGATGTACACCTTCTTACCAATGATTACATTTCCAGTAACCGTTGCATTGGGATGCACGAATGCACTCTCGTGAATTACGGGACGATAACCATTGAACTCAAAGATATTTGCCATGCACTATTGTTTTATTTTTTTTAGATGGATCCATCTACACAAAAAAATTATGTTTGAATGATGCCTACATTAAATTGCTTTTCGATGGGTGCATGGTTCGCCATTTCTATTCCCATGGAAATCCACTTACGCGTTTCTAATGGATCGATGATGGCATCCACCCATAAACGGGATGCAGCATAATACGCCGACATCTGTTCATTATAACGATCGGTGATTTTTTTCAAGAGTGCATTCTCTTCTTCCTCGGTAAATTCTTTTCCTTTTGCTTTCAACGTTGCGGTTTGAATTTGCAAAATCGTTTTTGCCGATTGTGCTCCGCCCATCACTGCAATTTGTGCACTCGGCCAAGCGAAAATTAATCGTGGATCGTACGCTTTACCACACATTGCATAATTTCCAGCACCAAAAGAATTTCCAATGATGATGGTAAATTTAGGCACTACTGAATTGGCAACAGCACTCACTAACTTCGCTCCGTCTTTAATGATTCCGCCTTGCTCCGAGCGCGATCCTACCATAAATCCAGTTACATCTTGCACAAAGATCAACGGAATTTTTCGTTGATTGCAATTCATAATAAATCGCGCAGCTTTATCGGCGCTATCACTAAAAATCACACCACCGATTTGCATTTCACCTTTTTTACTCTTCACTACTTTGCGTTGATTCGCCACAATCCCCACGGCCCATCCATCTACACGAGCATAGCCGCATAAAATCGTTTGACCATATTTATCTTTGTACTCATCGAATTCGCTGTTGTCAACCAAGCGATGAATAATTTCGAGCATATCATATTGCTTATCGCGCGCTTCGGGAATGATGCCAAAAATTTCTTTCTCGTCTTTCTTCGGATTGGCTGCTTCTGCTCTATCAAAACCAGCATCGGGCAAGCGACCTAACTTTGAAAAAACGCGTTTTATATAATCCAAACAACTTTCGTCGTCGGGAAATTTATTATCCGTTACTCCTGAAATTTCACTTTGCGTAGTAGCACCTCCTAAGGTTTCATTGTCCACATCTTCACCAATGGCCGATTTCACGAGATACGATCCCGCCAAAAACACAGAGCCTGTTTTGTCTACAATCATCGCTTCATCACTCATGATAGGAAGATAGGCTCCGCCTGCAACACAAGAACCCATGATGGCCGCAATTTGAATGATGCCCATGGAACTCATCACGGCATTATTTCTAAAAATTCTTCCGAAGTGTTCTTTATCGGGAAAAATTTCATCTTGCATCGGCAAAAACACACCGGCACTGTCCACCAAATAAACGATTGGCAAACGGTTTTCCATGGCAATTTCCTGTGCGCGCAAATTCTTTTTTGCGGTCATAGGAAACCATGCACCTGCCTTAACAGTCGCATCGTTGGCCACCACAATACATTGCCGACCCGAAATATAACCGATAACGACTACCACTCCCGCAGAAGGACATCCGCCCACATCTTGATACATTCCATCAGCGGCTAAAGCACCAATTTCAATTTGTGCAGCATCTTTATCTAACAAATAAGCTATTCGCTCACGCGCTAAAAGTTTACCTTTTTCCTTTTGTTTCTCGGCACTCTTCTTCCCGCCGCCTTCATAAACACCTTGCAATCTTTGTTGTAAAGAACTTAAAAGTAATTTATTGAGATCTTCGTTTTTATTAAATTCAATATTTTGAGCCATAGCATCCTGCATTCCTGCATCTATTAATTATACTGCAAAGATAGTTTTACGAGACCGAATAGCCAAGCAATTGACATCTTGCTATTTAGATAGTTTTTCGAGTATTTCTTGACTCTGACTCATCACTTGATTATAGCCAATTGTATAAAAATCCTTCGCCTTCTTATAATCAAAAACTTTGGTGTTCTTCAGCTCATTGGGCTCGATAAGGACTGCACATTTTGCTTCACGATAAACGGTATTACTAAACACACCCAAGTGAAAAGTACGTTCCAACACCGACCATGTTGACGATACTTTGGTGATTTCTCCTACTGGGTTTACATGCACTCCAACAATAGGATCCTTAAAATGTTGCAAAGGCTCGACGGGCAAATTATTCAGTACACCACCATCCACCAACAACATTTGCTTATACTTTACGGGTTTAAAAAGTCCAGGAATAGAGCATGAACCTAATATAACAGGCTTCACATCTCCATCGTTGATGTAGTATACTTTTCCCGATAAAATATCAGTAACGGCAACGAATATGGGAATTTTGAATCCATCAAAAGTAGCAGGTAAATGCTGCTCGAAAAATGTTTCCACTTTATCCATCTTCAAAATTCCGCGACTAAAAGCACCCCGAAACATTCTGAAAATTTTATTCTCCACGAGCAAATCCAATACCACACGGGGTTCATATCCGGCAGCTAAAAAGCACCTGCCATGGCACCAGCGCTGGTTCCACTGTAACGGGAAATTTCAATACCCATTTCTTTTAAGGCTTCCACAACACCCAAATGAGCAAAACCACGCGCTCCACCGCCCGAAAGACAAACCTGAACATTTTTCATAGAATCCCTGCAAACTTAACGCATTCTAAGTCTAGAAAATTCAAATCCGGAAGAAATATTGAATAATTTTAAAGTAAAAACCCCATTAATTGAAGTTCATATTTTAGTGCTGAACTACAAATTTTTGTGTAATAACTCGACCATCGGCAACAAAATGAATAAAATAAACACCATTCACTAATTCATTCGTTTCAATAAGTGGATCTTCGCCGTGAATATTAAATTCGATGGTTCGCAGAGTCTGTCCAATTGCATCAGAAATATTCAATTTATCACCGGGAGAATAATTCATTCCCTTTAATGTAATCGAATGGTTGCTTGGATTCGGATAAATCAAGAAATTACTCTTCGACGCATTGCTTTCAATTCCTGCTGTTCCGCCTGTGATATAAAATTGATGCTGATATGTAGTCCCATTATACACCGCTTCAAACGTCCACCAACCTGGCACAAACCAAGGATCCACCACATAATACCATCTCACATATGAAGTCGCAATAGTAGCCCAAGGTACTGTAAAATTCCAATTCAAAACATTTTGATTGGCAGGATTTAATAAATTCAATTGCATAGAAGAATTCAAGGCCAAATCACGAGTATAAAGCCACAGCCACAATGAATCACCCAAATTAAAAGTATCTTTTTCCAGCGTAAGTTCAGGGGTTGGACAACTATAGTAATCAACTTCTGTACGCTTTGTACAAATTCGATTTACGCTTGGCACATTATAGGGCTGCTGTGTTTGCCACCAAGAGTTACCTGCATTGATTGAATTACAACTGCCATCCCAAGGATCAATCAAGTTCATGGCTGAATCCGACACTTGAAAATGCAAATGAGGCCAGCTACTACTTCCCGAACTTCCAGCAGTTCCAAGATATTCGCCTGCTACTACAGAATCGCCCACTACTTTTGGAGTTACGCTTCCCGATTTAAAATGCCAATACCATGCTATAGAACCATCGGAATGTTGTACATGAATTGCATTGGCGGTACCAGCTCCAGCATTCTGACAACTCGATCGAAATTACCATCAATCTTACTCACAATGACGCCGGGTGCGGCGGCTACCACTTCCATGACGCCCTCATCCATTCGACGCCAAGCATATGGCCAAAGGATAATATCCGTGCCTTTATGATTTCCAGAAGCCCAATCATAGGTTCGGTTTCCACAATTGTAATCGAGCAAATTATTGTTGTAAGATGGATTATGATCGACTAAAAAATTGACGGTATAATATCCATAATCAACAAATCCTGTTTTCGAACGCACGGGCCAAATAAAATTGGGATGAGGGACGGAAGCAGTTTGCAAATTGATTTTACCAGCTTTACTCAACAAAGCTCTATTCTTTTTAATTTCCGCAATGGCCGCTGCTTCTTCTTGCGGGGAGATGCAATTGTCACCCGTAAACTGTACATTAGTTAGATAGGCAGGAGATGGATAAATTGGATTCTTAGAATGAACATTCTCATTTGCGAAATGTTGAGTAGTACACTTCATGGTTGATTGCGACCAAACACTTTTGGAAATAACAAACACGAAAACAAACAATAGTAATTTTACAGAAGATTTCATAACAATCAATTTTTATATTAAGTTCGAGAATGAGGTACTTCATCATCAAGTACCAACAATTAATGAAGCAATAAAAATACGTTGTCCGCAATTAATATTGACTAGAAAATTGATTATTTTTTCTGAATTACTGAAAATTTATCATTCAAAATTTCAAAATACTACATATGGCTTATTGTTTCATAATCAAAAAAAATATTATCGAAGTTTGAAATGAACATTAAGAAAATTGGTAATACATAAAATAATGTATTCAACTTTACTTCACTTCCAATTCAATCATCGGATCCCAAAAAAGTTCCTTAAACCGAACCACCTGATCATTTTTCACCTCCACACCATCCTTCTTCAACATTTTTTCCATGGCATCCACTTCCCCAAAATGATGCTTGCCAGATAAGAGTCCATTGCGATTTACCACACGTTGCGCCGGAACGGGCGGAGTGACACCATGCGCGGCATTCATCGCCCAACCTACCATACGCGCAGATTTTGCCGCACCCAAATACTTTTCAATCGCTCCATACGAAGTAACTCTTCCTTTAGGGATGAGTCGGGCTACGGCATGAACGTCCTCGAAAAAGGTAAAGTCGTATTTCTTTTTTTCAGCCAAAATCAAATGATTTAATATGATGAATCAGTGGCTAAAATAACATATTATTAGATTTAATACTCGTTAAATTTAATTTAATGACATGAAAATCACTTTATATTTGAATAACAAATCTCAAAAAAATCTCAACTTCTATGTACTTTATATCAACTAACCGAATGACAGAAATCATTGAAGATGGTCACAAATGCAAGTTGCTTTGTAAATTGCGATACTCATGAACATGAAAAAATGGATAGTAATTATTGTCTTATTTAATTTCGCTTACTGTAACCAAGCGTTCAGTCAGCAAAACGATGCAAAAAAAAGCAAAATAATTATCCCCTCTTCCATCGGACTCTCCGGTTCAATTGGTGTTGGCTTTCGCAGTTTCGATACTGGCATTGTTACAGAAAAAAATGACAAAGTAAAAATAAGTGCTGGGGGAGGAATGTGGATTGGTATAAATTTTATTAACTCCGTCTCCGCTAAATGGATCTTAGGCAATGAAGTAAACTACCATTTTACATCTCTAATGCCAACGCTAAGCAATGCAAAAGGCAATTTCAACAACTGGAATTATATCCCTTCTTTAAAAAGAGCTTTCTTTTTTAATAACAATGAAATGGCAATCCTTGTGGGAGGCGGTGTAGACATTAGCTTGGAAGGGAAATTTAAATTTAACACCACCAAAATTCCAGATGGAGCATTAAACAAATACTACTACAAGCCTGCCATTGGTGGTATTGCCGAGGTAAATTTTTTGATTTGGAATGCAGAAGGTCCGTTGGGTGGCAACATTGGCTTTCGTTATACCTACCTTCAATACGATTTGGACAAAGCAAGTTCCAATGGGATTTCTTTATCGGAGAGCGACTTGTTAGGCTACAATTTAACGAAAGACATATTTGAACCAGATGGTAGCAGTATTGATTTTTTTGCAACCCTTCTTTTCTCTTTTTAGATTGCCTTAATAATCCATAAACTTGAAAAACGAATAAAATAATTATAAAGATTGATTAATACTTTTTGCAATTCAATAATATTCAAGCCTCTCCCCTCGAGATGCCTCGCGACCATCTTTCGGGATCTATAGAGTTGGGTAGCATTTGTCACTTCTTCTAAAATATAATAATTATAAGGATTGAATAATACTTTTCGCAATCCATAATATTCAAGCCTCTCCCCTCACGAGGCATCGTGATCCTCTATTGGAACCTATAGAGTTGGGTAGCATTTGTCACTTCTTCTAAAATATAATAATTATAAGGATTGAATAATACTTTTCGCAATCCATAATATTCAAGCCTCTCCCCAAAACGATCAATAGGGACCTTTATGGGGGCATTGTATTTATCATCCTTTGAAAATTTCAAAATTTATAGTGATTGATTAATGCTTTACACAATCCATAATATTCAAGCCTCTCCCCAACCCCTCTCCAGGGGAGAGGGGCTATTTTTTTTAGAATTTTGTATAGATTAATATTAATTGTTCTTTAAAGAAAAGAATAAAAGGAATAAACCAAACTTTCCGCGCCCCTCTCCCCTGGAGAGGGTCGCGATGCCTCGCGAGGGGAGAGGCTATAAGTTCAAAGGAAGAAGAATTATTCTATTAAGTGAGTCTAGAAGGAAATACTTAATAATAAACTATTTTTACAGCGACATGATCTGGTACTCCATCTTCGTTAGAAGCTTCGCCGACACCAACAACGACGGTATTGGTGATTTAAAAGGGATCATTCAGAACCTTGATTATCTCGAAGAATTAGGCGTTGAAGGCATATGGTTATCGCCCATTCATCCAGCACCCTCGTATCATAAATATGATGTGATCGATTATTACGGGATCGATCCAGAAGACGGAACGATGGCCGATTTTAGGTTGTTGATTCGGGAGGCACATCGACGTAACATTAAAATAATGTTGGACATGGTTTTTAATCATTGCAGCGAACAACACCCATGGTTTATACAAGCGTTGAAGGGAAAGAAAAATAAGTATCGAACTTACTTTAATTGGAAAGATGCGCAAGAGGTAAAAAAATTGAATTTACCCGATTGGCATGTACCCGAAAAAGGGGCAACGGATGAATGCTATTACGGACTTTTTTGGAAAGGAATGCCCGATTGGAATTTTGATCATGCAGCAGTGCGACAAGCGATGATTGACATTTCAAAATTCTGGATCAACAAGGGGTAGATGCGTTACGGTTGGATGCGGCGATGCATATTTTCCCGCCCGGTAGAGAGAAAGACAATGTGATATGGTGGCAAGAATTGAGAAAAGCATTGGGCGATAAAATTTTTATGGTTGGAGAAATTACGCAATCGCCTACATACATTCAGCCTTATTTAAAAAAAGGATTGAGCAGCGCTTTTAATTTTGATTTAGCCGAAAAAATTATTCAAGCCGTGTTGCAAGAAAAACACGATTGCTTGGGTTTTTGGCTTGCAGAAGTTCAAAACAATTTTAGCAAAACGGATAAGAACGCTTGTGATTCCATCTTCCTCAGTAATCATGATCAAGTTCGTGTGGCAAGCCGATGGGATGGAAATATTCAAAAATCGAAATTGGCAGCAAGTATTTTATGCTCCTTGCCCGGCGAAATTTTTATGTACTATGGAGAGGAATTGGGCATGTTGGGATTGAAGCCTGATGAATTTGTGCGGGAAGCTTTTCCGTGGACATGGGAACCATCTAACCAAAACTGCAATTGGCAAAAGTCGAAATATAATCTTCCTTTCACCCTTCCCATCTTACCAACAACAGAAATCCGATCCACAGTCGATTTTTAATCATTACCAAATATTATTGGCTATCCGAAAAAACCATCTTGCCCTAACACAAGGCAACATTGAAAACGTAATTTGCAATGATCCCTCGGTGCTCATCTTTACCCGAAAGCATGCACAACAACAAATTTTGGTGATGCATAATTTAACCGGTGTTGATGTGATTTTGAGACACGAAGACGCCTCTTTTGAATATACGACGATTCATTCTTCCAGCGAAAATCCATCTCCCAAAAAAGATAGCTTTCATGTGCCTGCGTATGGAACATTGATGGTGGATGTGAAAATGTAGATGTTTTATTTTATCGATGGCAATTAAAATCAAATTCTCCTCTTGGAAGCTTCTCGATTGCATAGAGATAATTGAAAAAATCCAAATCATCGAAAACGAATAAACTTTGATGTGCGACCCCGCTGGGGTCGGGATCTTCTCAGCCAAATCTTCCTAATAAGGTTAGATCCCTATGGGATCTTTTTCTTCTCAGATATGGATGTGATTTTTTTCTTTCCGTAGCTGGGAAATAATTAAACTATCCCAATCATCGTATTAAAATCACAATGATGTGCGACCCCGTTGGGGTCGGGATCTTCTCAGCCAAATCTTCCTAATAAGGTTAGATCCCTATGGGATCTTTTCTTCTCAGATATGGATGTGATTTTTTCTTTCCGTAGCTGGGGAAATAATTAAACTATCCCCCCCCCCCCCGGCCGAATCCAAATCATCGAATTAAAATGACAATGATGTGCGACCCCGTTGGGGTCGGGATCTTCTCAGCCAAATCTTCCTAATAAGGTTAGATCCTCTGGGATCTTTTTCTTCTCAGATATGGATGTGATTTTTTCTTTCCGTAGCTGGGAAATAATTAAACTATCCAAATCATCGAATTAAAATGACAATGATGTGCGACCCCGTTGGGGTCGGGATCTTCTCAGCCAAATCTTCCTAATAAGGTTAGATCCCTCTGGGATCTTTTTCTTCTCAGATATGGATGTGATTTTTTTCTTTCCGTAGCTGGGAAATAATTAAACTATCCAAATCATCGAATTAAAATGACAATGATGTGCGACCCCGCTGGGGTCGGGATCTTCTCAGCCAAATCTTCCTAATAAGGTTAGATCCCTATGGGATCTTTTTCTTTTTAAAGCAGAGATAGTAATTAACAATAAAAGAAAATTTTTGTAAATCTACCGCAGGGGGTTTCATATTGCGCAAAATGGGATTACCTTTGCACCCTTCTAAAAATACGATGAATATCAAAATTACGCTACCCGATCAATCTGTTCGTGAATTTCCAAAAGGAAGTTCGCCGATGGATGTGGCCAAATCCATCTCTGAAGGATTGGCGAGAAATGTATTGGCGGCGAAGGTGGATGGAGAGATCCAAGACCTGAACCGACCCCTTGAACAAGATGCGCAAGTGACCTTGTTGACGTGGAACGATGCAGATGGAAAAAATACGATGTGGCATTCGTCGGCGCATTTGATGGCTGAAGCCTTGGAATTTTATTATCCAACCGTGAAGTTTTGGGTAGGTCCGCCCGTAGAAAATGGTTTTTACTACGATGTGGATTTCGGTGGAATTGCTTTTTCTGCGGATGACCTGAAGAAAATTGAAGATAAGATGGCTGAGCTGGCTAAGCAAGGCAACCCTTATGTGCGCAAGGAGATGAGCAAGGCCGATGCGATTCAATATTTCACAGAGCGTAACGACCCTTATAAACTCGATTTATTAAGCAACCTCGAAGACGGTAAAATCACTTTTTATACCCAAGGAAATTTTACGGATTTATGTCGAGGACCCCATATTCCCAATACCAGTCACATCAAGGCCATTAAGTTGACCAATGTTGCCGGAGCTTATTGGAAAAACGATTCGAATAATCCCATGCTCACCCGAATTTACGGAATAACGTTCCCTAAAAAATCGGAGTTGGAGGCTTACCTCACCATGGTGGAAGAAGCTAAAAAGCGTGATCACCGCAAAATTGGAAAGGAAATGGAAATTTTCACTTTCGATGATGATGTGGGTCCGGGCTTGCCTTTGTGGTTGCCCAATGGTGGTGTGTTGATTGAAGAATTGGAGCGATTGGCGAAAAAGACCGAGGCCGTAGCGGGATACAAACGCGTTCGTACTCCGCATTTGGCGAAGGAAAGTATGTACCTCACGAGCGGACATCTGCCCTATTACGCTGATAGCATGTACCCGCCCATGGAGTTTGAAGGGGAGAAATATTATTTGAAAGCGATGAATTGCCCGCATCACCATAAAATTTTTAAGGAGATGAATTTGAGCTATCGTGATTTGCCGCTTCGCTTAGCGGAATACGGTACTTGTTATCGTTACGAGCAAAGCGGGGAGTTGTTTGGGTTGATGCGAGTACGCCAACTGCAGATGAACGATGCGCATATTTATTGCACTAAAGAGCAATTTGCGGATGAGTTCAACGCAGTTAATGATATGTACCTCAAGTACTTCCGAATTTTCGGAATTGAAAAATACGTAATGCGTTTCTCTACTCATGAGCCGAGCAAATTGGGGCAGAAGTACGTGGACAACGCGGCTTTATGGTTGGAGACGGAAGACATGGTGAGGAATGTGTTGATTGAGTCGAAAATCCCATATGTTGAAGTGGCTGATGAAGGCGCCTTCTATGGACCGAAGATCGATGTACAAGTTTGGAGTGCCATTGGACGTGAGTTCACACTGGCAACCAATCAAGTAGACTTCGCGGTACCGGCTCGATTTGGCTTAACTTTCCGTAATGCCAAAAACGAAATGGAGACGCCCATCTGCATACATCGTGCGCCGCTGGGAACCCATGAGCGCTTTATTGGCTTCCTGATTGAGCATTATGCCGGTAATTTCCCCCTTTGGTTAGCTCCTGAGCAGATCGCTATTTTGCCTATTTCCGATAAATTCAACGGATACGCAAAAAAAGTTTTACAAGTCCTGATAAATTCCGATCTTCGCGGGCTCGTTGACGACCGTGACGAAAAAATTGGCAAGAAGATTCGCGATGCCGAGATGAAAAAGATTCCTTACATGCTGATTATCGGCGAGAAGGAAGAGCAGGAAAATTCAGTATCGGTACGCCAGCATGGAAAAGGGGATCAAGGATCCTTACTAGTGCAGGAATTTGTCGACAAAATGCAAGCAGAAATAAAAGCACTCTTGAGTGTTTAGATATAAATTAAACTAACAAATAAAAGGAGGCCACATAGCAACTTTTCCTTACAAACCCGGATTCGGTAGAGGTCGGGGACCTATTAAAAGAGAAGCGGAACACCGCATCAACGACAAAATTAAAGCTACGCATGTGCGCCTAGTAGGTGACACGGGTGAGCCCCAAGTTTTGTCTATTGACGAAGCACTCAAGATGGCTGCTGATGCAGGTCTTGATTTGGTAGAAATTGCAGCACAAGCGGATCCACCCGTTTGTAAAATTGTAGACTATCAAAAGTTTCTGTACGAGCGCAAGAAAAAGGAAAAGGAAACTAAGGCCAAGGCTAGTAAGCAAATCTTGAAAGAGATTCGTTTCGGTCCCAATACAGACGAGCATGATTTCAACTTCAAGGTAAAGCATGCTCAGAAATTCCTAGAAGAAGGTGCAAAGGTGAAAGCCTATGTACATTTTAGAGGAAGAGCGATTGCATACAAAGCACGTGGAGAGATCATCCTCCTAAAATTTGCTCAAGCGTTGGAAGATGTGGGTAAGGTGGAGATGTTACCCAAGTTAGAAGGAAACAGGATGTTCTTACACCTGGCTCCATTGCCGAATAAAAAATCAAGTAAACCGACGAGACCTGCTGATGAGAAGGCAGCGGATCGGCCAAATGCGAAGAAAGGACAAGTTGAAGCAGCTCCTAAAAAGAGCGCTGATATTCCTTTCCCAGAGCAAATAGCTGACGAGTCGGAAAATAATAACGAAGCATAAAATAATTGTCATGCCGAAAATGAAAACCAACTCCAGTGCAAAAAAGCGTTTCAAGCTTACAGGCACAGGAAAAATTAAGCGTAAGCATGCTTTCAAAAGTCACATCTTAACCAAGAAGACGACGAAAGCAAAACGCGCATTAACCGCTACTGGTACTGTCCATGAAACCGACACGTACAGAGTAAAGAGAATGTTAGGAATCGCATAAGCGATCAAACTAACTTCTAAAACTAATTCTAACCCGGTACTTAGCTTCAAGATCCTCCTAAAACAGGACGCTAACGCCAAAAAAACGAAAACAACATGCCACGTTCAGTCAATCACGTAGCGGCTAGAGCAAGAAGAAAGAAAGTTCTTAAGCTCGCCAAGGGTAATTTCGGTTCCCGCAAAAACGTATGGACAGTTGCCAAAAACACTGTCGAAAAAGGTCTCCAATATGCTTACCGTGATCGTAAGACCAAGAAGCGCAACTTCCGCGGACTATGGATCCAACGTATCAACGCAGCAGCGCGTATTCATGGAATGAGTTACTCTCAATTTATGGGTAAAATTCACGCCAGCAATGTCGACTTAAACCGCAAGGTACTTGCCGATTTAGCGATGAATAATCCTGCAGCTTTCGAAGCGATATTGAACTCAGTAAAATAATTTTAATGCCTTGTCGGATTATAAAAAAAGGAACCTTTAGGTTCCTTTTTTATTTAGTCGCTCGTTCGGGTTACGAATTACGAATCAATACGAATGTACGAATTACTAATCTTACGAATACGCGAAATCGCTAATAGCGACACAGCTATCATAAAAAATCATAATCATCATAAAAAATCAGCGTTCCAAAAAAGTATAGATGCAACTACTCAGCATTAATTGTAGACCAATTTCACTATTTTTGATTTTATGTTAATGCGGATTCCTCAGTATTTACTTCTCCTGCTTTTCTTGTTGGGGTTTGGGTTATTGGCTTATTACAATGTATTGATGGACGACGACCTGGTGATGCTTCGCGGTGTGCACGCTCACGGCATTGTAGGCGCTACTATTGATCACTACGACAGTTGGAATACACGTTGGATGTCTTTCTTCTTCCTGCATACTTGGATGAGCTTTTGGACCGAAGATAGCTCGCCCCTACTCTATCATCTATTTACCTTGGGGAGTTTACTCTTTGTATCGGATTTGTTTCTTCGCTCGTTGCAAGCAAACAAAGGCTTGAATGCTTTTACTTCCACTAGCGATCGCATCTTGAAATCGGGATTATTTACGGCGGCCATTATCATTTCCAGTTTTCACATTGGCGATACTTGGTTTTGGGTGAACACTTCCACTATGTACGGCTGGAACCTCATTGCTTTATTAGGTGCCGTTAGCATTTCCATTAAACCACTGCAAAATAAGTTCATTCAAGACAGTCTCATCACCTTCCTCGGGCTGTATGTGGGTGGCGCTGCCGAGCCGGCGGTGGTTTGTTTGTTTGTGATTCTAATCGGTGTACTTTACTATAAATCGGCTCGAACGCAGGAGTACCGAAACCACATCATCAATTTTCTCATAGGCATAAGCGTTAGTTTTGGCATTGCCTTGGCGGGCGATGGACACAGCAAGCGCGAAGCCGCATTGCCTGATCTGAGTATGATGGATTGGCTCATCCACAGCGGCTACTTCAGTGCTAAAATTGCCTTCATTCATGCTCCGCTGCGCATCTTTTTAGTGTTGACCTTACTCTACCCTGTTTTTTCAAGCAACAGCAATACAACTAAATTATCGTTAGGAAAAGGAACTTTGTATGCACTCATGGCTTGGCTATTTGTGGTGGTGCTGCACACCTACTTCATCACCTATGTGATGGGGGACTACGGTCCACCGAGGGCTTGGAGCTTTATTAGTTTTGTGAGTGTTTTGATTGGTGCATGGTGGTTGTTTCATTACTCAGATAAAATTCCTTCTTTTGTCGTTCAAATTTCTACTTGGGTTTCGGTGGGTATTATCGCCTTTGTAGTGTACACTCAAGCAATCGAATTACCTCCTTACTCTACCTATGTTAAAAAGGTAAATGCGAAAGAAATATTGTTTGATGCGAATGCGGTGCCTAAGGCGGGGTTGTTGCATCGGGTGAGTTTTATTGAAAACAACAAAAAAAAAAAAAAGAAAAAAGGGCTTTACAAATATTAGAAAAAGGAAACCGCCACTAAGCTTAATTGACTGGGATTTAATAATTAACGATAAAAACATTGACCTTTCATCGATAGTTATTAATAATGTAAAATATAGAATTGTATCTTTTCTATATGGGAGCTTACCATTAATTCAATCTAAAACAAAAGAACCACTCTTATTTTGTGCGTTGAAAGCGGATTTTAGAAATGGAATTATTTGTGGTGTTTTGAATAACTATAAATTTGAAGATAAATCAATCTTTATATTAAATAAGAATTCTTCTGAAGCTAAAACGATGAAGTTTATTGGCTTTGATAAACTTAATGATCTATAAGAAAATCATTTTATTCTTGTATGAATTTTCAAAACTGCCAAATTTAGCCATATCTATTTCAAATTCATTTTTATTTATCTTTTTTAATTATTACACTGTCAAAATTCAGTTCATTCAATCGCTCAATTGTTGCTAACTTCCCTCCTTCTTTCAGTTTTAGCACCTCTTAATAACCATTGCTCTAAAGAATCATTAGGATTTGTCATTAGAGCTTTAGAACCTTACTGACATACCTTAGCACTAAATGACTCACCTGTCGGTACATTTAAATTAAATTGACTTTCTTTTGGCGGAAAAAAATTCCCCCATATAAAATGATGAATAATTACTGGAATTGGAATATAAACCTCACCAAAATCTCTTTTTCTTCCTCCTGCGTTCCATTGATTTAAACCACTTTTTTTCAAATACGAATTTTTCACCATTGTTTTTATACCCATACAGTGGCAGTATGATGTAATTAAAACCTTTAATCAATTTTGTTTTTATTGAATCATTTTGTTTGACTTCCAAATAATTCAAGTAATAATTTATATGGATCCTCTATTATTTCAACCGGTATGCTAAATGCATTATTAGGGATATGGAATTTTCTAAATAGAGTACTTTTAGAGAAATTATATTAGTATCAAAAATTTATCCCATCATCAAATTCAAGTTGAAGACTTGTTTTATT
>JADJMG010000020.1 GCA_016709725.1 Bacteroidota bacterium | reverse complement strand
GGAAACGACGCGGAAATTAGCTGGACAGCAACGTTTACTGGCAACGTTCGATTACAAACCAATGAATACATACTAGCAATTGGAGTCAATGCAATTTAATTCTATAAATAGTGATTTGTTTTTCAAAAATCGGCCAAAAATAACTTCTAGTCATGATTTTTCTTTACAGAATTTAAATTTAAGTTCGTTGTCTTTCTCCGCTGGTGATCAAATATCAATCGACGTAGAGCAACATACTTCAGATCCTAATGGACCTGCGGTTAGTGTTAATTTGGAATATTCCATAAATAGTGCTTCTGGATCATATTTAGCACAACTTGACAATGACAACTCTGGCATAGGCGGAGGTGATCCATCCGACACAGAATCGAGTCAATCTACAATCCTTCTAACTTATCAAATGGTACTTATCAAATTTGCGCAACTGCTAATTATGATGGATTAATTTCTGAAATAAATAGCTCTAACAATTCGATTTGTCAATCGATAACTTTAACAAATACTGGATCTTGCCCATCATCCATCAGTCCAAATAACGCAAGTTATCTTTTTGGTGGTGGTTCAGATTGGACATATATTAATATAGGAAATTTTTGTCCATGGACCGCTATTGCATCTGATCCATCCCGGATTCATTCAGAACTAATGGTATAGGGAGTGATTACATTGATTTTTCCATAGACCAAAATAATCCACGAACTCTAGAACTGGATAATAAATGCAGAAGGAAAATTTTTTAATTACTCGAAGATGGACAGAATTCGTATAAGCACAGCTGCCAATATCATCCGCAAATATTCCATGGAATGGAGGTTCCTATAATTTTGATTTTATAACTGGAGTTGGTTGTGGCTATTCCATCAATATGTACACCATTTTGTTCTTTTCTACTTCAATCGATAATGTCGCTAAATTTGCTCGGTAATGTAGAAAGAGTTGATTATTCCGTATCTCCTAACATCGCATACTTTCGCACTCTATTTATTATAATAGACAATTCCCATCTATTTTTATATTCAACAAAGTGGAATTACTGCAGTGAAATATTAATCCAAAGAAATTACAATTCTTCCCAATCCAGCTCAAATAAGTTCGATATATCTTGTATGATTTATAGTGATAAATATAAGATATTACTCTCAAAATATTTACATTAGAGGGGAAACTTCGCAAAATAACGAAAACTTGTTTGGTGAAAATGAAAACTATCAAAAGATAAACCAGACTGGAGTATATTTTTGAAATAGAATTTGAAAACGGCAAATCAGTAGTTAAAAATTAATGATACAATAACTGATGAGACTGTAATGAACTGTGCTATTTAAGGAAAAGTAAAAATACTTATCTTTAAATACCACAAAATGAAAGACAAATTGAATGAGTACGAGGCACTCAAGAAAAAAGCCTTAGAACAATTCCGACAAGGAAAACACCTTCTTGGTAAAGACGGTGCATTTCAGCCACTTCTGAAAGAATTTTTAGAATCTGCATTGGAAGCAGAAGCCACAGAACATCTTGACTTGGACGAGCGATCGAATGGCAATCGTCGGAACGGCACAAGCAAAAAGCTTCTTAAGACCAGCGATGGGAGCTTTGAACTTGAAACACCCCGTGATCGCAATGGAACCTTTGAACCGGAGATTGTAAAGAAGCGAGAAACAATATTGGCGGATAACCTGGAAGATAAAATCATCGGGCTCTATGGGCTTGGGATGAGCTTACGTGATATCTCCAATCATATTGAGGAAATGTATGGCTCATCGATTTCAGCAACTACATTAAGCGAGATCACAGACCGTGTTATTCCTAAGATCAAGGAATGGCAAGGCCGGCCATTAGATGAAGTATATTGCATTGTCTGGATGGATGCGATGTTTTATAAAGTAAAGACTGAAGGCAAAGTTGTAAGTAAAGCGGTGTATAATATTCTTGGAATTACTACAGAAGGCAAGAAAGAGTTACTTGGCATGTATGTTTCAGAGAGTGAAGGAGCGAACTTTTGGCTTAGTGTGTTAACAGATTTACATAACCGCGGAGTGAAGGACATGCTTATTGTTTGCATTGACAATCTGAAAGGGTTTGAAGAAGCTATTATTAGCATTTATCCAGGAGCCGAAGTGCAAAGTTGTATCGTACACCAAATTCGTAACTCACTTAAATATGTTGCCAGTAAAAATCAAAAGGAGTTTATGGTGGACTTGAAGCTTGTTTACAAGGCAGACACTAAAGAGTTAGCTGAGACCAACCTTGATGCATTGGATGTAAAATGGGGCAATAAATATCCAATTGTAATAAATTCATGGCGCAACAATTGGCATAAGCTATCCACCTTCTTTAAATATACGAGCGATATCCGTAAGGTGATCTATACAACAAATACTATTGAAGGATTCCACCGACAAGTGCGCAAAGTAACCAAGAACAAAACAGCATTCACTTCAGATATGGCTCTATTGAAACTCATTTACCTGGCCCAACGCAACATCAGTAAAAAATGGACATCTCCACTTCAAAACTGGAGCCTTGCAGTCTCGCAATTATCCATTATATTTGGTGATCGACTCAAATTGAAAATATAATTAATGGATGCCCTGCCGGCGGCGGCTCATGCAAAAATGATGACTTTAACATCTATAAATACAAATCAATCTAATTACAAAGCCATCATTTTCTTATGAGCATAAAATTAAATAGCACAGTTTAATTTACACCTCCCAAAACCCAACATCTTCCCTCTTCCTAAATCCTTTGTAACCCCCAAACTTGCCGTGCCGCTTGGCATCGTACTGTGTGGCGTTGTCATGCTCCTCTGATTTCTAAATACCCAAAGATTATCCTTAGAGTTGTTCTGCTTGTCTGGATCTTTGGATGAACGGTAGACCCTCCATCTCTTAATCTCCGCTTGTCAACCTTCTTTCGCCATGTAGCGATGAAACTAATCTGTCACTGTCTTTCAGCAGTTTGTAGCCATTCTCGTCAGTGTAGGTGTCTGAGAATATTTCTGTGATAAAACTTAAAAGTCCCATTTTGATAAAATTTATTGATTTCTGTGAGTCAACTTTAGAAACAATTTGTATTGCAACAATAAAAAAGTTAATACACTAAGCAGAAATACCAATGTGCTGTTAGGGCTGTTAGTATTATGCCCTGTCACACGATAAAATATTTCGCCAGTCTGCGCAGCATGTCTTCGTTTTACATAGCATGTCATTAAGTTTAATGCGCCCTTCTAATACTTCGATTAAGCAGCTACCATCAATTAAAATAAGGGCTTTGATAGATGGCCCGTCAACTTTTGTTGAGTCTTCGGAATAACCACTAAGGGAAACATAAAGTCCACAGGTGCTTTTGAATTTTCCTTGTATTTTTCCTGCGAACCCATATAGATCTTGAGCATTTATAGGGGACTTCTGCCATTTTGCTTCAAGTAAATATTCGGTGTTGTCAAAGGTAAACGCACCGTCAATTTGTTCGCCAACTATCTTAAAAGAGCTTTTTGGATCGAGGTCGAAGAAAATGAAAAGTTCGATCAGAAATTTTTCCAATTGATGACCACGAGCTTGATGATTTTCATTAATGGCTATTTCTATAAACTTTGTTTTTAATTCGTCAAGTTTCTGCTGGTAATTAATACTTTCCTTTATTATTGTTTGATTTTTTTCGCGTGCTTGTTCTGCCTTTTTAAGTACCTCAATAGTTTCAAAATAATCTTTAGTCTGACTACGTAATTCTTGAACCGCCTCCTTTGCATCTTTAATTTTTAACTCACTATCTTCCCACCGTTTCAAATGACTAAAATCTTCAAAATTCGTACATTCTTGGATTAATTTTAAAAGATCATTTTGATAAATATCTTGTCTTTTTGCCATTCGATCTATCAACTGAGATACACTTTCAAACTTGGTATTTTCATTCCAGTCAATTGTCGAAACAATTAATTCATTCTCTATTGTCAGAGAAATAAATTCTCACAAATCTTTTTTCGTCCAGAATATTGTAGCTAATGCCTCTTTTAAAGCTAAAAGTGATTGAACTGATATTTTTTTGTCCGATGTGCTCATTTTGTCGTTGTCTTAAACATGCTGACTAAACTCTCAACTGCCAACTTCTTGAAGAAGTAATTATGCGCTAAATTCTTTTTTCTGTTATTAGTTTTTAAAATATTCTTTCTATATATATCGTGTATGGTTTTCTCTGCATTAGTTTCAATTTCAATTTTTACTTTCTATCAAATGTTGTGGGGCATCAATTTTATTCAAAAATGGTTGAATTCCGTAATTGTCTGTCTACTATCATAAACGGTTTTTCTTCAACTTATCTTAAAATTGTCATTGATTGCAATATTTAATATTTCTTGAATTTTATCCCCAAAGTCTTGTTGTGATGAAAATGTTAAGTCATCAACATACCTTGTAAAAGTTATTGTGTTTGCCTTACAAAACTGATTGAGTTTAATATCAGTTTTCATAAACACCAAATTTGATACTCCATACTCGCTGGACTGCCTTGTGGTAATTGATTTTCTTTTGTGGTCAGTTTAGTAGCCAGTAGGCAAAAGAGAAGAATAACCAAGCTCTAAGAATGTTTGATATACTACTTTTTATTTATGTTTGGATAAAACTCTTGTAAATCAGTTTCAAAAAGATATTTGTTCCCTTGGTGGGGTTTTGCATTTGTAATATTGCTTCTTTTTTTAACACCACCGTGAACATTGTTTGGAAGTTCTACTTTGTCAATGATGTTTATTTTAATTCTTTTTTGAACAAGTTTTAAGAGGACAGAAGGATTTCTAAAAGTCCTTTTTTTAACTGTTCCGTCCAGATAAGTTTTAGGGTTGTTTTGTTTATCTGTCTTAACTTCTGACCATTCATAATAATTATTGTCAATGCTTTAAAAGCTTTCTGATTTCACCTCTCTTAAATCCCAGTATAAAACAGAGCTTACTGAATTCTTTCTTTTTAAATAACTCATTCTTAGATTGCAAAGAATTCATTAACTAACGAGTTTACAGATGGACTGACAATTTTAAAAGCATTTCTTTTATTAGGCTTAACATCTTCTTCCGTCATTGATAAAAAAAACAATATTGGCAGTGGAACACCTAAACCGTCACTAATTGCCTTTAATTTAGAAAAATTAGGTTCTTTTAAGTTACCTTCAATTTGTGAAAGATATGTTTGAGTAATACCAATTTAAAAGAGCAAACTCTCCTTGAGTTAGCCCTTTTTGCTTTCTGATAATTTTTATTTGGTTTCCTAAGTCCATAATTTTGAAATTGAAAAAATTTAAGAAGTGTTCGGATTTTTACACGGTCATCTTTGAAACGTCATTTTTAATCTTGTGTGAAGAATTTTACTAATAGCTCAACGAATTTTGCAATTTCATCTTGAATTTGCTTGTTCGTTCTACCTTTTTTTCTTCTCAAGAAATGAAGTCGTTCTAATGCTTCGTTCATGACGTTTAAGTCTTGCTCCGAAAGAGAACACTGGCTCTTTGTGATAGATGCAATACACTGTATAGCATTATCAATGATTTGATTTTGTTTTAATCTACTCATCCTTTAAATTGTTTTTTTTAAGACAACACCATTATTGTCCTGCATAATGCAATAATGGTAAGATGAATAGCTTAGGTATCTAATTTCTAAGTGCGTAGACAATGTTCTCGTACACTTCTTAAAATTCCTGCATATTAGAATTAATAGCTTAATAACAACTTAATAAATCTAACCTATTTGTATGTATTGATACAGTTAAAGGAGATTTGTTGCTGTTAGTTTACCTGTTAAGGTTTGCCTATATCGGACAGTCAATGGAACTCCACTTAGAAGTTTAGACATCAAATCAAATTTTCAAAGAACTAATCTGGCACAAATGTACAAGTATGACACTTCCAAATAAATATTACTGATAGTTAATAAATAAACCAATTTTAGCATCGCAGAGCGTTAAATTAAGCTAAAATGAATGTAATACTTCTTCTTTAGTTGGAATTTTACTATTGCAAATAACTATATCCGAAACGGCCACAATTAAATCATCCTCCGTATACACCAACCCTTAATGATGATTGTCCGCCTCAATCTTCCGATAATCCTCCGTTAGTTTTTTCTGAATCTCATTGGGGACGGGAGCGTATTCTGCGAAAATTGATTTTACTTTTGCGCGACCTTGGGTGATGCTGCGTAGTGCTGCGTTGAATTTGTCGAGTTCGGCGAGTGGTGTGCGTGCTTTGATGATTTGGTAGCCACCGCGCGAATCCATGCCCATGATCACGGAACGTCGCGTTTGGAGCTCGCTCATGACATCGCCCATCACATGCTCGGGTGCTTCGGTTTCTACTTCGTAAATGGGTTCTAATAATTGTGGTTGCGCTGCGTGGAAAGCTTCTTTGAAGGCCATCATGCCCGCAATTTTGAAACTGATGTCGTTGGAATCTACTGCATGCATCTTGCCATCATACACCGCCACACGCACATCGCGTACATACGATCCCGTGAGTGGACCCTCCAACATTTTTTCCATGATGCCCTTGATGATGCTCGGCATAAAACGATTGTCGATCACCCCGCCACTAATGCAATTGAGAAATACCAACTTTCCACCCCAGGGTAAATCATGCACCTCGGTATTTTTTACATTGAGGTCTTTGGGATTGGGAAGTCCTTCAAAATACGGCTCTATGCGCATGTACACTTCACCAAATTGTCCAGAGCCTCCCGATTGTTTCTTGTGTTTGTAGTTGGCCTCAGCGGGCTTCTGAATGGTTTCTCGATAGGGAATGCGCGGAGCCTCAAAATCAATTTCCATTTTATGCAGATGCTGCAACCTCCACTTTACAATGTTCATGTGCAAATCGCCCTGTGTAGATAAAATCAATTGTCGAATTTCTTTGTCGTAACGGTAACGGATGGTTTGGTCTTCGGCGTGAATATCATGCAAGGCCAGCATTAATTTTTCGTCGTCGTTTTTATTTTTGATAACAATAGCCGTACGCAACTTGGGTTCGGGGAAATGAATTTCATCGATATTGCCCTTTGCTCCTTTCGCATTTAAGGTGTCGGAGGTATTGGTGTTTTTTAGTTTTAAGGTTGCTCCGATATCGCCGGCTTTGAGTCGATCAACTTGAATTCTGTTTTTTCCATCTAAAATGAAAAGTTGTCCGATGCGCTCGGTGGTATCGGTTTTTTCATTCTGAAAATCGTTGCCTTGCACCACTTCTCCCGACATTACTTTGAAGAGGGACAATTTTCCAAGATGGGGTTCTACAAGCGTTTTGAAAACAAAGAGTCTGGTAGGTGCTTTGGGATCACATTTTACTTCCGATCCATCTTCCAATACTTCAGCAGGCATATCCACGGCCGATGGCGCTACATTATCAATGAAACCCATCAAACGGCCACTGCCCATATCGTTCTTCGCCGACAAACAAAATACAGGAAACACCTGATGATTCATCATTCCTTTTTTAATGCCATCGCGCAACTCGTCCTCATCTAAATTGCCTTTTTCAAAATACAGTTCCATCAACTTCTCATCGTTCTCCGCGGCTTTTTCAACGAGTTCGTTGTGCAATTTATTTGCATTTTCTAACTCCGAATCTGGAATCGGTAATTTCTCGGGCTTCCCTCCTGTCTTGGGGAATTTATACATGGTCATCTTCAACAAATCAATGATGGCATTGAAACCAGGTCCAACGGCAATTGGATATTGCATCACCGTTACTGCAGGACCAAAAAAGTTTTTAGCTTGTTCTAATGTATTTTGAAAATTAGCTTTTTCATGATCCAGTTGATTGATGGCAATGATGGTGGGTCGCTGATATTTATCGACGTAATCAAAAATAATTTCAGTGCCGATCTCCACTCCGTTTTGTGCATTCAATAAAATAACGGCAGTGTCGCAAACTCGGATAGAAGAAATGACTTCGCCTATAAAATCATCGAGTCCAGGCGTGTCGATCACATTAATCTTATAATCTTTCCATTCCGTATGTAGTGGGGTCGCATACACCGAGCTTCCGCGGGTATGCTCAATCTCGTGATAGTCGGAGAGCGTATTCTTCTCTTCTACCGTTCCTCTTCGTGAAATAATACCAGCCTCAAATAACATGGTTTCGGCAAGGGTGGTTTTGCCGCTTTTCGCAGCGCCAATCAGGGCTACGTTTTTGATGTGTTTTTCGTCGTAGGTTTTCATATATTGAAGAATTTGATACCACGGATAAGAACTTGGAAAAAGGATCCTTTTAAAAAATAGTATTAACCTTTATTATATAAAGCATATAATCTTCCCTTAGGGCTGGCATTAAACACAATGGCCAGGGTTAATTCAATCAATAAACTTAAGGCAAGCTGTATTGATGGTTTAAAATTAGCATAAGAAAGCATGCGAAGCCAGAAAAAGGCATGATTTAAGTCAAATTTGGTCCCAATTTTTAGGGATTTTGTAATGTTTTGCTCAAAATATTCAAAACCTGAAGTCGCTTTCTGGGGTTAAAAACCCAATTGTAATTAATAACATGAAGCAGATACCAACAATGCCTCCTCACATTCAGGAGAAATTTGAAGAAGAAATTAAGGTGGAGATCATCCGCCAACAAAACCGAAGAAGAGTTGAAGTCGAACCCTGTTTACCAGGAGTTTTTCAATAATTATAATCAGGCCAGCGTGGAGAGTTTCATCCGAAATTATGCTCGTCGCAAAGCTTTTATATGACTCGTGGACAAGAATACATCAGCCAAGAGGAACAAGTGGCCTTTCGCCATAAAATGATTGCAGAGGAAGGCTTATGGGCTATTCAGCAAAAGAAATTGTTCAATCTACAATGTCAGTGGCGAGCGGAGTTGATCAAATTGAAAGGTGTTGAGCATAGCTCACAGTTTCATTTGCTTTCGGCAAACATCCAACATTGTCCGTACATCAGTCCGGTGAGCAAGGCGGAGATGGAATTATATGTCAGCTTTCTACGTTCAGGTCAAGCAGGAACTCATTTGAGTTATGATAACTGGCAGGATTATGAAACTTTCAAAGCCGAATATCAAGCGGATTATATTCCCTCTATCGATGATATGGAAGATTCACACATGCCAGCCTGGTATCGTTTCTATGATGAGCATATGTCGACCTCCACGTTATTAGATCTTCCAGATGTACGTGGCGACAAAGAAAACCGTTACCGCTCTATTTCTCGTCAGCGTCAGTTAGACAAGATGAAAAAATCGAAGGAAGCGAAGCAAGTCGATGCACGTCCCTACCTCAGCATTTACGATGTAGATACGGTAGAAACTTTCGTAAAGCAATTCGAAGATCGTAAGCTCTTGAAATATTGCAAGGCGGTGGAAAGCTTCCAGCAGCAATTGGATGAGCATATGGAATTGGATGAGGCCTTGGAAACATTGAGACAAGCGAACTGCGCCATTAGCATTAAATCGAATAAAGATTGGAAAGCAGCGATTATTGAAGCAGCACAACGATTCGAGTTTTCACAGATTGCGAATTTGATGTCGGCGGTACACCAGGAGTATATTATTCGCATGGAGAACAGCATTAATTTCCAACAAAGCTTAATCGACAAGAAGCGCGAAGAGTACGCCTACCAAATTTGCGAAAACGCAAAGAGACAAATATTAGAAGGGAGAGGAATTTTAGGGGAGCCAGAAAATTTTCGCTTCTAATTTCTAGCAGATATTGATTAGAATCCTGGGCGGTAAATTATTTATCGCCCATTTTTTATTCGTCGCCATTTCTATACTTAATGGGCCGCTGATTTATTATGATTTTTTATGATTTCTTATGCTTACTTTTCGAAACTTATTGTTCAATCATCTGAACGCGGATAAAACGGATTAAAAGGATTTTCGCGGATTTGTTCTCGATAATTTGCGATGCTTTGATTCTGGAGAGGTTTTTGATGATTACGCAGCGACCGTTGCGTTACCGTTGCGATCGCTGCGTTTAAATCATCATCTCGTTCAAACCGAGAAGATTTCCCTTAATTATTTTTTTTCCTTCAACGAATCAACCACAACCTCCGCCAATGGTTTCGACGTTATATTCATATCACGGATACAAGTATATTTTCCATCCACTTTTTTGAAGATGCTCATGTAGTACCCATGCTCCACTTCAACACCTGCTGGTGTATTTTCATTCCAAGAGCCAATTTCTACGGCTAAATCACCTTCAGCATAAAGATCAACCACTTTATAAACGTTCACAGTTCCGGTGGTGTCTTTCGCTAATCTTTCGGCGATGGAATTTTTGATTGCTTCCTTACCTACTAATGGTTCTTTGTTACGCGTGTAACTAACGGCGTCAGCGCTATAATAGGCTGCAACTGCGTCGGCATCTTTTGCAGCTTCAGCGGCTGAGTAAGCGTCTTCCATGGCTTGAATTTCAGTTTTAGCAGCATCCATATCAACCGCTTTAGGAGCGGGAGCAGGATTTGAACAAGCTGCAAACAATAAAACTACAGACGCAAAGGCCGTGTTGAGAAGTGAGTTCATTTTCATGATTAATAGGTTTAGGTTAGATTAAATTTTAGGAAAGATAGGAAAAGCTGCTAGCTTCTGGCTTCTAGCTGCTAGATTTTTTTTCTTCACTAATTAATTTTGACTCCGAAAAAAATTAATTAGACCTCGCGACCGTTGCGAAACCGCTGCTTCCGCTGCGTTTAAACGATATTCATTAAACTAGATAAATTTCAAAACCTCCACAAAACTATTTCGCAGTTATTTCGCATTTCGTGTTCATTCGTATTTCGCGTCTTACGATTTATATACGAAGTGAAATCAATCAATCTTAAAGACTTCACCCTCTATTGCCAACTCCGTATTTTCAAAAACGGTTTTTGCTTCATCAAGCAATGGTTCGATGTCTTTGTAGCGTGCCGAGAAATGTCCGATGACAAGCTTGCCTGCATTCGCTTCTTTGGCCACCATAGCTGCTTCTTTGGCGGTGGAATGAAAAGTGGCTACTGCTCGCTCTTGCATCTCGTGAAGGAACGTTGCTTCGTGGTAAAGTAAGTCGACGTTTTTGATGTCTTCCGCTAACTCGGGATTGTATAAGGTGTCGGAACAAAAGGCATAGGTTCGGCTGGGTTGTGGATCTTCGGTTAATTCGAGATTGGAAATGACGTTGCCTTCGGAATCCACAAAATCATCGCCCGACTTAATGCGCGTGTATTGGGTGAAAGGGATGTTATGCTCTTGGAGTTTATCTACTTTCAATCGACGCGGCCGAGGTTTTTCGCCGAATACGAAACCAGTGCAGGGGATGCGGTGATTTAATACGATGGAACGCACATAAATTTCGTCGTCTTCAAAAAGTATTTCAGGAGCGTAATGTCGGATATGATGAAAGATGAGATTGTATCTTAAAATCGTTTGCGAGGCTCGCAGATGCATTTCAATGATGTCCATCAAATCTTGCTGACCAAAAAGATGTAAGTCGGTGGAGCGGCCTTGTAAATGATAGGTGGACAACAAGCCAATCAACCCCAAATAATGATCGCCGTGTAAATGACTAATGAAGATATGACTGATGCGATGATAACGGATCTTGTACTTCAGCATTTGCATCTGCGTACCTTCACCACAATCGATTAAAAAATGTCGATCGCGAAATACAAGAAGTTGGGAAGTTGGGTGACGATCGTAAATGGGAGTAGCTGAACTGCTCCCGAGTATGGTGAGTTCAAACCCCATTCTTACTTTCGAGAAATAACGAGACGCTTGGTTAAGGTTTCACCATTGAAAGTCATGGAATACATGTACACCCAGGAGCTAAATCACGAGTATCGAAACGAAGTTCGTTTTCACCTTGATCAGGAGTTAATAAACTTCTGTACACTTCTTTTCCGATGAGATTGAATAAGCGAAAATCAACTTCACCACGACTAGGAACTACGTAACGAATGTCGGTAAACCCGCGCATGGATTGGGTGAATTTTGATTCATGAAAAATCCTAATCCTGTACTTTCATAGATGGAAGAAACAGAACCTGTCACATCAATTACATAGTAACTTAATGTATCAACTTGTGTAGTGGGCTGGCCAAACACAGTACCGATCGAAGTAATAACAGCAGTTAATGTATAGTTTCCAGCAACCGTTGGTGTTCCGCTAATGTCGGCGCAACCATTGCTATTCCCTGGGAATAAACAGTTGGCAGGATTACAAGCGTACGTTAATCCAGGAGGCAAGCCCGTTAACGAATTAAGCTCAACAGATACTACAGGAACATTTACCACTACACCCGGTAATATTTCCACAGGAGTAGTAGCAGGAACAAAAATTTGAAGCACTTGACTATAGATTACACCCACCGTACCGGCCGATAAACCGGTTGCACTATCAGGAGTAATTCCAGGAGTTGTATTGCCAGTATTGGGTACGCATTGAGCATGGATTTGGAAAGCACTCAAAACAATAAAACTGATTAGGAGTATAGATTTCTTCATAAACTTTAATTTCAAGCTATAAAGATACTAAATCATTCTTTGATATTCTTTTCAATTTTATCTTCTATTTTTCTTTCTTCTTCAGTTTCATTGATAAAATCGATCGCATCGTTTGCCGTAAGGGCTAAATTCAAGACTTGATCGAGCTGTGAAATCTGAACTAATTTCATAACGGTATCGCTTAACCCCGTAATCACAAACAATCCGCTGGAGTTGCGGCATAGACGATTTCCAACCAAAATGGCACTTAAACCCGACGAATCGCAATAGAGAGATTCTTCCAAATCGAGAATGATATTGTTGAAGCCTTGTGTGTTTAGCAAAAGCAACTCTGACTTCAGCTCGGCTGCAATCAAAGTGTTTAACTTTTGCTCGTGGAGTTTAATCACCACGTATTTTTCGGTTTTATCTAGGCTAAAGTGCATATATCTATTTTTTTCAAATGTAGCCCTTGAAAAATGAAGATGCAAGTCTTTACAAAATCCTTTGTTAACGTTGGATTGTTCAAATCCTCGCATATGGGCCAAAAGGAAAAGTACGGCAATTCGGATGGCCACCCCATTTTCAACTTGATTCAAAATGATGCTGTGTTCGCTGTCGGCAATGTCGCTGGTGATCTCTACTCCGCGATTGATGGGTCCAGGATGCATGATTACCAATTGCTTACCTATTCCATCTAACAAACGCTTATTCAATCCATACAACATGGAATATTCTCTTAAAGAGGGAAAATAGCGAATATCTTGTCGCTCGAGCTGGATGCGTAACATGTTCGCCACATCGCACCAAGCCAAGGCTTTCTTAAGATCGTGTTCCACTTTCACCCCTAAGGAGCTCATGTATTTTGGAATCAAGGTGACCGGTCCGCAAACCATCACTTCAGCACCTAATTTCTGCAGACAAAGGATATTGCTCAAAGCAACACGGGAATGGAGAATGTCGCCCACAATTACCACTTTCTGTCCTTCTACCCTACCTAATTTTTCACGAATCGAAAACGCATCCAGCAAAGCTTGGGTAGGATGCTCGTGGGTACCATCACCCGCATTAATCACATTTGCCTTGATGTGTCGGGCCAAGAACATCGCTGCTCCAGGCTTTGGATGGCGCATCACGACCATATCCACTTTCATGGCTAAAATATTATTGACGGTATCGACTAAAGTTTCTCCTTTGCTTACCGATGATCCCGAAGCGGAGAAGTTAACTACATCGGCACTCAATCGTTTTTCAGCTAACTCAAAACTGAGCTTTGTACGAGTAGAGTTTTCGAAAAAGATATTGGCAATGGTGATGTCGCGTAAAGAGGGAACTTTCTTGATGGGGCGATTAATAACATCTTTAAAATTATCGGCAGTTCTAAAAATAAGTTCTATATCCTCTTTCGTGAGGTCCTTTATTCCTAGTAGGTGTTGAACGCTTAACTGCTCGATCATGGAATTATTCTTCAGAGATTAACCAGACACCCTCTTCTTCAATTTCGGGATTCAAATTCACTTTTACTTTTTCGGAAGAGATGGTATCTATGGATTTGCCTATGTAATCAGGTTCAATGGGTAATTGTCGACTAAATTTTCGGTTGATGAGTACCAACAGTTCAACGCGTGCAGGCCGACCAAAAGCCAAGAGGGCATCCAGTCCGGCGCGGATGGTACGACCGGTGAAGAGCACATCATCAATCAACACCACACGTCTACCTCCACAATGAAATTCATTTTATTCGCGCTGGGAACGATAAGATCGCGGCGGCGAAAATCGTCGCGGAAAAAGCTAACGTCCAGTTCACCGTATTGAATTTGGGTATTGGGTTGGATGTGTTGAATGCGATCAAAGATCAATTTCGAAAGAATAATGCCTCGGGGCTGGAGTCCGATGATCACCGTATCGGCAAAGAGATCGTGGTTTTCAATAAGCTGATAGCAAAGACGATCGATAGTAATAGCCAGTAACTCTTTATTGAAAATGAGTTTGCTATTGGTTGGCATGGGCTCAAAATTAATAAAAAACAAAAAGCAAAGAGCATTAAAAATGCAAAAAGGCCACCATACGGTAGCCTTTTTGTAATTTATAGAACGAGAATCTTAGTTCTCGTCTTTCTTTTCAGAACCTTCCAATGAAGTTTTAAGAGCAGCTAAAGATGCGATATCTCCAAGAGTAGATTTCTCTTGATTATCCTTAATCTTCTTCACAGCTTTTGCTGTGGTACCTGCTTCTTTTTCACGCTCACCTGACTCTGCTTTTTTCGCTTCTTGTGCTTTTTCGTCGAAGATACGAGTATGTGATACAACAATTCTACGATTCTCTTTGTTGAATTCAATTACTTTGAAATCTAAGGTCTCGTGTTCTTTTGCAACCGTACCATCTTCCTTCGTTAACTGACGGTAAGGAGCAAATGCTTCAACACCATAGGTAGTGAAGATTACTGCAGCACCTTTATCTGTAACTTTTCCAACAACGCCATTGTGAAGACTATTCATAGAGAACAAACCTTCGTAAGTATCCCAAGGGTTATCTTCTAATTGCTTATGTCCAAGACTTAGGCGACGATTTTCAACATCCACTTCCAACACGATTACTTCTAACTCTTCACCAATTTTAGTGAATTCAGCAGGATGCTTAATTTTCTTGTTCCAGCTTAAATCACTGATGTGAATTAATCCATCAACACCTTCTTCTAACTCAACAAACACCCGAAATTAGTGAAGTTACGCACCTTCGCTTTGTGCTTAGAAGACACAGGATATTTAGTTAAAATTTCACCCCAAGGATCAGGAGTAAGTTGCTTCAATCCCAATGACATTTTATGTTCATCGCGATCGATACTTAATACTACTGTTTCCACTTCATCACCCACTTTCAAGAAATCTTGTGGGCTACGTAAGTGTTGTGACCATGACATTTCAGAAACGTGAATCAATCCTTCTACTCCAGGAATGATTTCAACGAATGCACCGTAGTCCGTTAATACCACTACTTTACCTTTCACTTTATCATTCGCATTTAAGTTTTGATCCAATGACTCCCATGGTTGAGCAGTCAATTGTTTTAAACCAAGTGCAATTCTCTTCTTCTCTTCATCGAAATCAAGGATTACAACATTGATACGATCATCTAATTTCAACACCTCTTCTGGATGGTTAATACGTCCCCAGCTAATATCTGTGATATGCAATAAGCCATCAACACCACCTAAGTCCATGAAGACACCGTAAGACGTAATGTTCTTAACAGTTCCTTCAAGTACCTGGCCTTTCTCCAGCTTACTCATGATTTCTACTTTTTGCTTCTCAAGTTCGTTTTCGATCAACACCTTGTGCGATACTACTACGTTCTTGAACTCTTGATTGATCTTCACAATCTTAAACTCCATCGTCTTTTCCAACGTAAACGTCGTAATCACGAATCGGCTTCACATCAATTTGTGAACCTGGTAAGAATGCTTCAATTCCGAATACATCCACGATCAATCCGCCTTTGGTGCGGCATTTAACAAAACCAGTTACGATTTCATCTTTCTCGAGTGATCCATTCACACGATCCCATGATTTCATGGCGCGTGCTTTTTTATGAGAGAGGATCAGCTGACCGTTTTTGTCTTCTGCTGTCTCTACATAAACTTCAACCGTATCCCCGATTTTTAAATCAGGCATGTGGCGGAATTCAGTTAATGGTACTAAACCATCACTTTTGTAGCCGATATTGATTACCGCTTCCTTGCTTGTAAGACCAATGATTGATCCTGAAACAATTTCACGTTCCAATACCGCATTAAGCGTTGTGTCATACAAAGCTTCAAGCTTTACGCGCTCATCTGTTTTGTATGAGTCGAAAGCTTTACCTGAATTATCCCAATCGAAATCGTTAGGATCAGGCGTTGCAAAGTTTACTTTAGAGCTGTGCTCCGATGTATTTGTAGTTGTTGCCATCTAAACAATAGACTTCCAGCAGGAATGGCCTGCGGAAGGGTTGCAAAGTTAAGTAAACTTATTAAAAGTGCAAATAAATAAATATGTTGATATTCAATGCAATATGGTAAACGATCTTAGAAAAAGTAATCGATTTTAAGCAGTTTAATCCTAAAAAGGTGGCAAAATTTTACAAAGAAATGCGATTGGTTCAAAAATAGGAAACCGCAATGAATAAATAAAATGCAATTGAATTTAATGATGAGCCGCCCGAGCAAAACTGAAAAATTTCAGTTTTTGCTCGGGCGGTCTCGGTTAATGGAGGTAAATTCATGTAGGGACGCATTGAAATGCGTCCCTAATGAAATCTAATTAGGTTGAACAAATACTTTTTCATTGACCTGATGATCTTTGAATCGCATGGAAACAATATAAATTCCCATGGGTAAATCAGCTAAACTTTGCTTGTTGTTGGGGTGATTTATTTGTTGAATCAATCTACCATCTGTACTATAAATGTCAATTCTTTCTGGAGTATCAATGAAATGAAGTGAATTGTTGTTGAATTCAAATTCACGAATACAGGAAGTTACATTGACAACTAAAGTTTGTTTACCACTCGTTCCACAAGCATTGGTGGCCCCTACTTTTAATGAACAAACTTTAGCTACGGCTCCTGCATTAACATGTAAACTGGTAGTCCCTTGACCTGACGCTAGTGTTAGTCCACTGGGTACTGTCCATGAATATGAAGTAGCCTGAGCAACTGGAGAGATGGAATAAACTAAATTGGTGCTATTCGTGCAAGGATTTACAGGACCCGTAATTGCTTGTGGTTTGGCAGGTTTGGAGGAGATGGATTTAACTTTTCAATACTAACTCCACATGCATTCTTGAGCTTTTACGTACAGTTTGCATTCGCAAAATTGGAAGGAAATGTTAAGCTGATACTGGGTGTAGTTGTTGTCACATTACCTGTTGTTCCATTAATGGTTGCGCCAACAATATCAGTTCTCCAAACATAACTGGTTGCTCCACTTACTGCAGCTACTGAATAAGTTTTTGTACTAATTCCACAATTATTACTTGCACTTCCTGCTATAGCACCGGGTGTGGGTGGAGGTGTGCAAGTAAGTTCAGTTACTGTTTTATTCGCAAAATATACATAATCGCCCCCTTCACCACCGTCATTGTTAGCAGCGATTCCTGAAAAGTAAAACTTCACAGTACCTGTACCTGCTGCCGGAGCGGTCCAATTAAATGTGAATGCTTTTGAATTTGCTGATAATCCTCCATTCATTTGATGAGTTACATTGACGCGACTTACTCCACTTACGGTTGCTGATAAAAGTCTTGTTGATGCCGAATTGGTAATTGCAAAATTTCCTGCATTCGTGTTGGATGCTGTTAAACACTCTACTCCTACACCAAAAAGTGGCATTCCAGCTTTTGCAACGGTAACTGTAATCGGATAAGTTTGCCCAGGAGTGTATTGCCAGTTCGTCATACCTGTATTAGTTATGGTAATAGAGCCACCACCCGTGTTTGCGGTGAAGTCTCCATGACAACTCGTGCAATTTGATTCTCCTGGTGAATTTGTTTTTCCTGCTTTCCCATTATCGCTAAGAATGGAACTTGTCATGAGAATAATAACAAGGGGCAGTGCATAAGGAATGTACTTTTTCATGATGTGTTTTGGTTTTTGTGTTTGTTAATTTGAGAGGTTAATTTGATTATTTTCATATTCCACTATAGAGTATGTAGGGTTGAACTCTCCGTTACAGAGAGTAGATTTTTTTCGAACTTTGAATGGGAATTTTTGATTCGATTACTTTCTAAAACGAATCTTTACTTTTAATTTGGTGAACACAACAAAATGTTTGGCGAATGGACGAAAACGACGCCTAAAGGGAAAAAATCGAAGTTGAATGAGAAATCAATCTATCAACTATTTTCAACGATAGTTTGATTTCAATTTTCTAATAAAAAAATAAAAGTTTAAGAGATTAATTATTCAAAACCACGGTTTGGTTTCGAATAGTAGAAGCCACCTCTTCCATCAACCACATGGGAGTTGATGTAGCACCGGCAATTCCAACGGAAGATTTTCCTTCAAACCACGACGCATCTAGCTCACTTGGATTGGAAATAAAGTAGCTTTCATCGTTATGGGCTTTGCAAACAGAGTACAGCGCCTTTCCATTCGAACTTTTTTGCCGCTCACAAAAACGATGACATCGTGCAATTGAGAAAATCGTTTGAGTTGTGGTTCACGATTTGATACTTGTCGACAAAGTGTGTCGTTACTCACAAAATCTCCTTCTTCTAAAGATCCATTATGCAGAATAAATTTTTCTTGAATCAAGCGTTCCATCTTCTCAAAACCTAATGTGCTTTTGGTAGTTTGTGAAAAGAAATGTACGGGAAGTTTAAAATTGATTTTATCTAAATCTTCTTCTGAAAAAACCACAATGGCTTTTCCTTCCGTTTGTCCAACAAGTCCGTTTACTTCCGCATGCCCAGGCTGACCATAAATCACAATTTGTCCACCATTTTCAACAATACCTTCAAAACTGGTTTTAACACGATACTGCAATTTCAAAACCACTGGACAAGAAGCGTCAATTAATTCAATATTATTTTTTATGGCCAATTGATACGTAGAAGGAGGTTCACCATGTGCACGAATCAACACCTTGCAATCTTTAAGCGTGGCTAGTCGATCGTGATCGATGATTTCAAGACCTTTCGCTTTTAAACGATCTACTTCTTCACCATTATGCACAATATCACCAAGGCAATACAGCTTTCCATTCTGATCGAGTTCATCTTCGGCCATTTGGATGGCATACACCACACCAAAACAAAATCCAGAATTACTATCAATGACTACGTTCATGAGTTTCTATCTTGCAATCTATAACGAATATTAAAGGGTAATAGTTTAGGAAGAAGCGGAATTGGATAAAGCTAATTTACGTACGGCTTCTATCACAAATTCCACTTGCTCGTCGTGGGTTAAGTAGGTATTGTCGAGAATGATAGCATCCTCAGCTTTTCTTAAGGGTGACTCTTCGCGATGCGAGTCTTCATAATCACGTCCCACCACATTTTGTATTACATCTTCTAAAAGCACCTCAATGCCTTTTGATTTAAGTTCTTTGTACCGACGTTCGGAGCGAACCATCGGATCCGCCTTCATAAAAATCTTTAAATCGGCATCCGGGAAAACGGTTGTTCCAATATCGCGTCCATCCATCACCAATCCACCTTCATTTGCTGAATCTCGTTGTAACTTCACTAAATGGGCGCGTACCGATTTAATGGCACTCACATGGCTTACTTGCTCATTGATCTCCATGGTACGGATTTCATTTTCCACATTCCTACCATTCAAATACACTTCGCTGAATCCAGAAACCGGATTAAACTGAAATGAGATATTGATTTTGCGGAGTACATCACTATAATCATAAACATAATCATGCAACTCTTCCGGACCAGGAATGGGGATATTGTTTTCGAGAAAATAAAGGGTGACTGCTCTGTACATTGCACCGGAGTCAATGTAATGGATTCCCAATTTTCGGGCTAAGCCTTTTGCGACCGTACTTTTCCCACAAGAAGAGTAGCCATCAATGGCAATAATTAAGCGTGAGCTCATCGAGAACAAAGATAATAAATTCGTCTCGGATAATAAAATTATTCAGTTAAATTGATGATCTAAAATTCAATGAATCTTACATCCGTTTTTTGTTAAAAATATGCTATTGTGCTTAAAAAGTAAAAGGGATCTCAGCAGAGACCCCATTCACCCAATCAAACCATAAAACACATCTTTATCTCAACGAATTAATTCAATTCGCTGATGAATTATTTTTTTATCCGTTTCAATGGTGTAATAATATACACCCGGTAACATTTTTCGTCCATCTAATTCAAACTGATACGTAGCCCCTTTCTCCACTAAATCATCAAATATTTGCGCCATCAATTTCCCTTGATTGGTGTACAACTTCACTTTTACAAAGGCATCTTCACGAGCCGAATAAAAAATGGTTGTATTTTCATTAAAAGGATTCGGATACGCTGAAGTTGAACCTTCCACGATCTGAATCATCATTTTTGGAAGGTGTGTAACACCATCTATCCCCCCTTTCGCTTGAAAAGAAAAAATAAATAATCCTGATAGTAACCAGTAGCTCGCCTTCGTCATAATCTCTTTGTAAGAACTAAAATACGAAGGGCGATCGACTTTTGGAATTGAATTTTGTGAATGTCATTAATCCATACACGAAAAGCCTAAATTCAAAAGGGAAATACTATTGACGGAAAGGGTTTCGTGGAATCCAGTCCATTTCATACTCTGTTGGAAGCATGTGACAAGCAATCCCATTCAATAAAGTGTTATTTAGCTTGATGTAAGCCTGATAGGTATGAACCACCGCTCCTACAGTAGTTTTCATTTCTAAAGCAGTACGCCCAAAAGAAATGTATGGTGATCTGGCCAAAATAGCCATTTCGATATAAGCATATAGTATATTTTGATACAAGCAATGGCTCTTATTGTACTCATAATCAATACCAATATGATGGGCTTCGAAATGCTGATGGTCTTTAACACCTGCCATAAAAGCAAGTAATTTCCCATTTTCCAATATACCTTTGAACTCCACCTTCGATTTCAACCGTTTAGAGAGGGAAATCAAGTAATCGGAATTATGCATGACGAGGCGAACTGGACTTTTATTCTGCACAGCTAAATACAATCGATCAATTTCTTCTTTTCTTTCGATGAGCTCATCCGTAGTCAAAACGCGCATTTCACATCCAGAAATTTTCTTCTTCACTTGCACATATCGTTGCCGGTACTTAGAACTTAAATCCGCAATATAATCGTCAAAAGAGTTCCAATGCGGACGAATATTCATTTTCATGATAGGATCCATCACTAATGGATAGAACTTCTTTGCCTTTAAGTGTGCTCCATAAATGTCACTTTCTATAGGATAATCTTTGGCGATTTCCGCCATCACTTTCCCTGTTTTCTCGAGCTCTTTTTTTACATAAACAAAAGCTTCAGAAAGTAGTATGGCAGCACTTTCTTTATCTTTTCCTACAAACAAAATTCCATAATCACCACTGAGATACATATTCCCACATATCACTAAGTAATGTGGCTTGTCTTTTTTAACACCAAAAAGCATTTTTTGAACCAGCATGGAAAGACCCGGAAATAATTTTACTATAAGGCTCAAAATTTACAATTTGTCCAAGCTGGTTACTCGACAAATTAATGACTTGAAAATAATAGGCGGCTATCACCTCCCCTTTTTCCTTTAAACAAACATATCGAAATGATAAAGCGGATGGCGACGACTCTTCCATCGAGAGCAAATACTCCTTTTCCAAAAAAAGAGTTCGATGCGGCGGCAAATCATTTTTCAACTCTGCAAAAGAGTTGTAAATTTGGAAATCGGGGGTTGTAATCACCTTACTTTTTAGAAACATAGGATATCAATAGGCCTTTGTGAACGATTGAGACCCTTCTTTATTTTATAAATACGAAGATAGTGCATTATTGGATTTTGAAATATGGAAATTCGAATCCTGAAATTTGAATGATGGATTGGGTTCATTTGTTTCATGCTCCCGTATAATTTTTCAAATACGATGATAATCAGTCACAATCTAATGTCAGTAAAAAGTCATCTCCGTCACCAATTTACTTTAATAAGGCAACATTCAATCATTGAATTATTCTCTTTTACGTACTTTTACCATCCTCTTAACTCGAATAAAAAAAAGAATGAAGAATTATATTTTAGCAGTAAGTTTAGTTTTCATTTCATGGGGAAGTACCTGCGCGCAGGTGCTTAACTATCCAAAAACTAAAAAGGTAGATCAAACGGATGATTATCATGGCACCAAAGTAGCTGACCCTTATCGCTGGCTGGAAGATGATCACGCTTTAGAGACGAAAGGTTGGGTAGTGCAGGAAAATGCCTTTACGGAAAAATACATGAGCACTATACCCTTTCGAGATACCTTAAAAGCTCGAATGACCCAACTCTGGAAAATTATAAGTTATAGTGTTCCCTTTAAGTGCGGAAAATCCTATTTTTATTATCGTCATGATGGAGTACAAAATCAACCTGTTTTGTTTTACTTGAAGAGTTTAGAATTTGTTCCGTACGCTTATTTTGATCCCAATAAAATTTCTGAAAAAGGAACTACTGCCATTACACAAACAATACCTTCTCCAGACGGAAACTTTTTAGCCTTTCAGGTTTCAGAAGCGGGGAGCGATTGGAATGTGATTCGAGTGAAAGATGTGAAAACGTTGAAATCACTTCCCGAAATTATTTCAGGCGTGAAGTTTAGTTCCATAGCTTGGTACCAGAATGGATTTTATTACAGTCGGTATGAAAACAAAGGAACTTTAAATGCCATCAACGAATTCCATAAAGTTTATTATCACTCTTTGAATACTAATCAAGAACAAGATATTTTAGTATGGGAAGATAAAGAACATCCAAAAAGAAATTTTAGCGCTGCGGTAAGCGAAGATCAACGATTTTTAATCATTTCTGGAAGTGAATCCACCTCTGGAAATTCGGTTTACGTTCAAGATTTACTAAATCCTCAGTCTAAACCAACGGCTATCGTAAAAGGGTTTGATCATGATTTTGACTTCTTAGGTAACCATGGTGATCAACTTTTATTTTTGACCAATTATAAAGCAAGTAGAAATAAAATTATCTCCATTGATTCAAAAAATTTAAGTGAAGCGAATTGGAAGGATTTAATTGCTGAACAAAAAGACATTTTAAAATCAGCATCCTTAGGCTATAAAAACATCATCACTCATTATATGAAAGATGCTAGTAGTCGTCTCTATGTTTTTGATATGAAAGGCTTGAAACCTTACGAAATTCCATTAACTGGATTTGGTACGATTGAATCGATCTCTGCTTCACAGTCGGATAGTAATATGTTTTTTAATTATACCACTTTTACCGCTCCTTCAACAATCTATCGATATAATTTAAAGACCGCTCGACTTGGTGTTCAATTTAAATCCATCCTTCCTTATAAAGAGGAAGAATTTGAAACCAAACAAGTATTTTATACGAGTAAAGATGGAACCAAAATTCCAATGTTTCTAGTGCATAAGAAAGGCGTCGTTCCTAACGGTGACCTCCCTACCCTATTATATGGTTATGGTGGATTTAATATTAGTAAGACACCGGAATTTAAACCTGAGCGTTTAGTATTTCTAGAACAAGGTGGTTTACTTGCGTTGCCTAATCTACGTGGAGGTGGCGAGTATGGAAGTGATTGGCACGAGGCAGGAACGAAAGGAAAAAAGCAAAATGTTTTTGATGACTTTATTGCAGCGGCGGAATATCTAATAAAAGAAAAATACACGAATTCGAATCGCTTAGCTATTAGTGGTCGTTCAAATGGTGGACTATTGGTTGGTGCTGTCATGACGCAACGTCCCGAACTCTTTAAAGTAGCGCTGCCTGCAGTTGGCGTTATGGATATGTTACGATTTCAAAAATTCACCATAGGCTGGGCATGGACAACCGACTTCGGGAGCAGTGAAAATGCTGAGGAATTTAAAGCTTTATATAAATATTCGCCGTTGCACAATATCCGAGCAGGAGTTAATTATCCTGCAACCATGATTACAACGGCTGATCACGACGACCGTGTTGTTCCAGGCCATTCCTTCAAGTTTGCCGCACAGTTACAGGAATATCATAAAGGAGAAAATCCCGTTTTAATTCGAGTCGACGTGGATGCAGGGCATGGTTCAGGAAAACCAACCGGAAAATTAATTAATGAACAAAGTGATATCTTCGCCTTTCTATTCTATAACTTAGGGATGAAATTATGAGGAAATACATTAATTGTTTTTTAGGAGTGATCTTCGTCTTGAGCTTTTCTGCTTGCAAGGAAGCCAACGACTTAGGAAGTATGCAATTCAAATTTACAGGTGTCAAGGATACACTCGTTTATTTAGGATCGAGTACCTCCTTAAATCTAAAAATATATTTTTTAGGAGGAGAATCGGAATCTGTTGAATTGTCTGTTCTCGGACAAGGGAATGGTACCAACATCACTTTTTCGCACAATAGCATAGAGCCAGGAGAAACAAGTTCGATGACGATCACTTCGGTAGCTACGGCAGATACTGGTTATTTTCCCATGATTTTAAAGGGTGTTACTCCTTCGGGCGGAATCATCACACGTGAGTTTATGTTGCATGTTGCTAAACCGATCAACACACCACCCAAAGTAATTTTAATTGGCTCACCGACTTTTAATGTAACATTAAACACGAGTTATACCGATGCTGGATATACTGCTGGAGACGAAGAAGATGGTGATATTACGGCTCAAGTAATCGTTTCAGGATCCGTGAATGTAGATTCGGTGGGATTGTATTATATCTCTTATGTGGTAACTGATTCGGAAGGATTAAAAGATAGTGTCGTACGAATCATCAATGTGCGAAATAAATTAAACTATTTAAGTGGCTCTCATAATGTAGTTACTACTGATTTATCAAACGGAAATACCCGAACATGGATCACCACAGTAGCGGCTTCGGTAAGTGTAAACAACCAAATTAAAATATTTAAAATATCAGATTGCTTTATGGCAGATCCGATACTTACTTATGATCCTGCGCTCGATTCACTCTTTATGCCGTCACAAACTTTTACTTGTATTACTCCCAACGATACTTTACCACATACCTTTGTTGGAAAAGGAAAAATAATTCAAGGTTCCATCAAACGAATCATCTTAGACTACACTGATTCATATATTGACAACTTAGGAAATCCGATCCTATTAAATTTGAGAGACGAATATCAATTATTTTAACGGTATCCAGCTTACCTCTGTGCTTTTTAAAAACTAATGATAATGTTTTAACTACAGCTTTGCAAAATGTTAAACAGATAATTGCCACCAAGAATTTTGCAAAGCTGCCATTTTATTTAAGAACGGAAACTATCTGAAAGAAAGTATAAAGGCATATCGGCAGAGCTGGTGTTATGCACTGTTTAATTAATATTTCTTGGATGATAAATTTAATAAAAAGATAGTTTTTTTAACTTAAAGGAGAATTATTTATCCCTATTGCCATACTTTCCATATTATCCTTAAATTTTTCAGGATCTTTTTTGTCTATAAAAGCATGTGACCCAGGAGTTGGTTTGAATAGAGTTTTAAGGAGTAAAATCCAAACGAAAGGAATCAACCAAATCATTATAAAATGAAAAGTTCTTTTTTTACCGATAAAAAATGTGTTTTTTTTGAATATGAAAGTATATTTAAACGAGTATACTACATAAAAAATGAACAACCCTATTAGCAAGGTGTAATTTACAATTAGCACTGTTTTCATTTTTATTAAATTGTACTAACGAATAATTTACACGTAGAGCATTCGACGCAAATAATTAATTTGTCCATTGTGGTAGGCAAGATGTGCTAGTAGGTGCGAAAGTGCAACATTTACTTTCACCATCTTTCCTTTAAAATCACTTGGAAAAATTTCCTTTTCTTGTTCTTCCGTCATGGAAGATAACGTATCGTGAACCACAGTATGTGCTTTTTCAATTTGCTCCAATACATATTCTTTTGATTGACCTTTCAGCGAAAACTCTAGATCTCTATCGCGCACATAACCCGTATTTCCCAACAATGCACCAATAAAATACTGCAGATTTCCAGCCAGATGTAGGGCCAGATTACCCGGTGAGTTACTTACCCCTTTCGGAATCATCCATAAACTTGCATCATTTGGAAATGCTTCAATTTCTGCTTTTAATTGATGGAGATGATTTTCAAATTGAAATAGTGCTGCCATAAATAAATTGGGTTGATAGCGAAGATTCGCTATGATTATATTTTAGAATAAATAATTATTAAAAATCGCTTTTAAAAGCCGGGAAGCATGCCCTTTCCAGCTGATTTCATCTCCGCCTCAAAAACTTTTTCGGCATCATCCAAGGCACGGTTCATCGCCACTTCAATGAGTTCCTGCACTTCCAATTTCTTTTCAGGAAAAAGAAGATGGTCGGCGATATCAATTGAAATCAATTTTCGATTCCCATTCATCGTCACTTGAATCTCCTTATCGCCTGCATACCCTACCACTTGTATTGCATTCAATCGTTCCTTGGCAGCTTCCATATTCTTTTCAGCTCGCCCATTTTTCCCATTAAATCGAACATAATTTCTACAGATTTTAGGATGCTAAATTAAAAATTCTACGCAGTTATCATGTTCATTTAGGGTTAGATTTCATTATAAAACCCCAAAAATCCATCGACAAAAACAAAAATCTCATCGATAAATGCCACATATTATTGTGGATTCAATCTTTTCGTTACATTAGAGCCGAAATATTAACCTAACCTAATTAAAATTTATGAGTGTAGACAACGCAAAAAAGCATCCTAAGGGATTGTGGGTATTATTTGGAACTGAAATGTGGGAACGTTTCAATTTCTATGGGATGCGAGCCATCTTAACCTTATACATGGTAAACTCACTCATGATGAGTGAAGAGCGTGCCTCTTTAATTTATGGAGCCTTTTTAGGATTATGCTATTTAACACCAATGCTTGGCGGATTCGTTGCTGACCGATTCTTTGGAAATCGGAATTGTATTATGCTTGGCGGATTGATGATGGCTATCGGACAATTATTATTATTTACGAGCGCATCCGTTTTTGGAGAAAACCTTGATCTCGCAAATAATCTTTTATGGGTAGCTTTAGGGATTATTATTTTTGGAAATGGATTCTTTAAGCCAAATATTTCCAGTATGGTAGGGAGTCTTTACCCAAAACAAGACAAAAATAAATTAGATACTGCCTTCACCATTTTTTACATGGGAATCAATTTAGGCGCATTTTTGGGCCAGTTGATTTGCCCATTAATTGGTGACGTAAAAGATATCGATGGCATTCGCGACATTCACGCCTTCAAATGGGGATTCTTAGCAGCCGGTATTGCGATGATATTAGGAACCATGGTGTTTTATTTCTTAAAAAATAAATATGTTGTTTCTCCTGATGGAAAAGCATTAGGCGGTTTGCCAAAAGATAACGACCAATCACATTACGAAGAAGGAGAATCACAAAAGGCCATATTTTCTTCAAAAGCATTAACTATTGCTTGCTTGGGATTTGTTGCTTTAACATTTACCTTCCTTAAGGCATTTGATCAAAACATTATTTACTCCATAATTTATGCGAGTGGCTTATCGCTTGCTGGACTTATCATTTCAGATTCATCACTTACGAAAGTGGAGAAAGATCGAATCTATGTAATTTACATTGTAGCGTTTTTTGTAATCTTCTTCTGGGCAGCATTTGAACAAGCAGGATCATCGCTCACATTCATTGCCGATAACCAAACCGATCGAAATTTCTTTGGCTGGAACATGCCTCCATCCATGGTTCAAATATTCAATGGTTTGTTTGTCGTTGCGTTTCCAGTTCCATTTAGTATGTTATGGGATAAATTAAGAGCAAAAGGAAAAGAGCCTATTTCACCCATGAAACAATCTTTTGGATTAGCATTGATGGCAATAAGTTATTTTATCATTGCACATAATGTGAGCGATTTAGGCAACAGCGGATTGTTAGCAATCAAATGGCTAATCTTATTGTATTTGATTCAAACCTGTGCGGAGCTTTGTTTGTCGCCAATTGGTTTATCATTAGTTGGTAAATTATCTCCCAAACGATTCTCTTCCTTGCTGTATGGAGTATTCTTTTTATCGAATGCAGCAGGATATGCGTTAGCGGGAACATTAGGATCCATTCTACCAGCTACAGGAGATAAATTTTTAAAGGCACAAGCGGCGGGAATCGATTTGCAAGGCGTATTGGATAAAAAAATAATTCCTTCAGCTGAACAATTGGCATTTCTTGACAAGAATAATATTAGAGCTTCTAATCCTTTCTTCGCCGGATTCGAAATTCATAATTTATTTGAATTCTTTATGGTGTTTGTGGTGCTAACGGGAGTTGCTGCGGTAGTCTTGTTTGCATTAACACCGAAGCTAAAAAAGATGATGCACGGCGTCAAATAATTCAGAATTTAGTCCCGATAGCTATCGGGATCAGAATTGGTGAATTCTTTGAGATAAGAGAATCCATTACTTCGAATTGTAATTTTTAATTTATTGATTAATTCGTAAGTTCATACCATTATAACAAACTATAAATGCAGAATTCAGTTTCATCGTCTGAATTCTGCATTTTTTGAAAAGCAATAAATAACATTCAAACAAATTCAGAAAAAAATTCTGAATTCTTAATTCTAAATTCTGAATTACAACATGCAAACTCTCGCCGAAATCCAAGACTTCAAAGGGAAGTATCCTAAACAACTCTGGTATTTATTCTTCTCTGAAATGTGGGAGCGCTTTTGCTTCTATGGAATGAGAGGAATGCTCACCGTTTTTATGGTGAGTGAATTACTGATGAAAGAAGATGTAGCTAATCTACAATATGGAGCTACACAAGCTTTTGTTTATGCCTTTACATTTATTGGTGGACTCTTCGCCGATAAAATTTAGGATTTAGGAAGTCTCTTTTCTGGGGCGGCTTATTGATGATTACCGGATCATGCATTCTCGCATTCAACCCACATGAATTTTTCTTTCTTGGAATTAGTTTTACGATCATCGGAACGGGTTTCTTTAAGCCTAACATTTCAACCATGGTAGGTGCTTTGTATCATGACAAAGACAGTAGACGAGATGCTGGCTTTTCTCTTTTCTATGCTGGTATTAATGTGGGTGCCTTGTTGGGTGGTTATGCATGCATCGCCATCGCAAATGGATACTCGTGGAATTTAGCATTTGGATTAGCAGCCATTGTAATGACTATTTCCTTAGTGACATTCATCTTCACCCAAAAAGCTTAGGTCCTATCGGGTTATCTCCTTTCAGAAGCAAGGGCATTGAAGGAAAAAAGTGGATGGAATATGCGACCTATCTTGGATCATTAGCAATCATTCCCATCATCATGGTAATGGTTTCTAAAACGGAATACACGGATTATTTCATGTACACCATTGGACCCGCTACGTTGATTTATTTATTTTACGAAATGGGTAAGTTTAGTGTTGCTGAGCGAAAGAAATTACTTGGGGCTTTAGTCTTTATTATATTCTCTATATTATTTTGGGCGTTCTTCGAACAAAGTGGTGGATCGCTAGCCATTTTCTCAGCCAATAATTTGCACGACACCGTGGCTGGAGTAAAATTAGATCCCAATGGTGTAAACAATGCTGCCAATTCATTATTCGTGATCATCTTTGCCCCAATACTTGGATTACTTTGGGTATGGTTAAGCAAACGAAACAAAGAACCCAATACTGTAATAAAATTCGGATTAGGATTTTTATTCTTGGCATTAGCTTTTTACACTTTCTACGCAACTCGTTTCTTTGCCGATGCGGATGGCATGACGAGTTTAGAAATATTTACATTAGCTTATTTCATCATCACCTTCGGTGAGCTTTGTCTCTCTCCTATTGGTCTTTCCATCATGACTAAATTATCTCCTCAACCTTTACAAGGTGTGATGATGGGCATGTGGTTTTTAGCGAGCGCTTATGGACAGTATGTAGCTGGAATATTAGGAGCGGGAATGGTTTCTCCAAACGACAATGCAAGTCTTACTGAAAAATTAATTTCTTATACTGATGGTTACCAGCAATTAGCCATTTATGCGCTGGTTACAGGAATCGTCTTAATTGCAATTTCACCTTTTGTCCGTAAATTGATGGGCGAAGTAAAATAATCTCCTTAACTTTAAATTATGAATATTACTAAATACATCCTCGCTGCTGCCATTTCAATAAGCTTTGGTCATACCAGTTCAGCACAAACAGAAATTGTAAAAAAAGTTCCTTCAAAAATTGAATGGATCAGTTTTGAGAAAGCAGTTTTTTTGAATGACATGAAACCGAAGAAAATTTTCATCGATGTATATACCGATTGGTGTGGATGGTGCAAGCGCATGGATGCAGGTACATTTAAGGACAGTTTAATCTCCAGCTATATTTCTGAAAATTATTATGCGGTGAAACTAGATGCTGAAACCAAGGACACCATTCGTTTTCGTGATAAAGTCTTTGTTTTTAAACCCGAGATGAAATCAAATGAATTAGCCATCTCCTTATTGAACGGTAAAATGGGCTACCCTAGCTTTGTCATGATGGATGAAAAGTATTCCATCTTACAACCCTTAAGCGGATATCAAACCACCGAAGAATTATTACCGGTTCTTAAGTTTTATGGATCGAATGCCTACTTAACCACGAAGTGGGAAGACTATTCTAAGAAGTAGTTACGCAAGTAATTTTTCTAACTTAATATTTATCGAACGCAATTGAAATGCTGCTGGCTTCTGGCTGCTAGCTTCTAGTTTTTTTTCTTTGCTAAATAATTATGACTTCGAAAATTGTGAATCACGACCCCCGCGACCGTAGCGCAACCTTTGCGTTCGCCGCGGTTAAATCGATAATCATTAACCAATGTAAATTTCAAAACCTTCACAAAATTATTTCGCTCCCGATGCTTCGGGATCGTGTTCATTCGCATTTCGCGTATTCGTAATTCGACCATCGTAATCGATTCGTATCGCAAGACTCACGTAACCTTAAAAATAAAAATTCAAATTTAAAGATCCTACCGCATTATCGTTATCAAACAGAAAGGTGCTCGACTTCCCGCCTTCTTGTGATTCGGAAGTGGCACCTACACCATTCCAACTCTCTGTTTCCACTTTACTTCGACTTCGAGTTTGAAGTTGTGGTCCCCAGCCGAATTCAGCACTAAGACTTGATTTCGCTGCAAAAAAATACTCAACGCCAATAAATCCTTTTAAATGAAATCCAAATGTATTTCCGGGCTCAATACTCTTTGTTCGGGTACTTTGGTTTTCGCTACTCAGTGGATTACCGTATGTAAAAGTGGTTTTTCTGTAGCTATACTAAACAAAACTTCTCCACCATAAAATCCACGCACTCTACCTTTCCCACGCCACTTTTGCAAACCACCACCTAAGGTAATATTGCTTGTATTCACTTTGGTCTCATTGGAAACAGTTTCATTCGGATTCGTACTTCCAACACGCGCAACCAGCGTATCCGTTTTAACAACTCCCAAACCTAATCGTATTTTGGATCGAAAAGCCATATTGTCTTTTAACATGTAATTGCTTGTGATCGTCAACGGATTTTCCGCTGTAAAATTAGAATTTGGAGAATCATTATCACTATCAATTAAATTACCTACAAATCTTAAAAAAGGTACTGCATCAAATCCAATCGACATCTCTCCTTTTTCCGGAGTGATAATAAGTCCTTCATTATTTTTAAAAGGCTCTTGTGCGATTGCGATGTAGGTAATGAAATTTAAAATTAAGAGGAGAGATAGCTTTTTCATACAGAGTTGGGTTGTATTTAATTTGCAAATAGGAATTGAAGTTCAGTTATTTTATTTACTTAAAATATTATTGATTCTTAATAATTCGAGGTCGAGTGGTTCTTGTTCACGTGAAGCTTCTGAAAAAGGAAGAAAATGTTTTTCGCCGTTACGTATTCCAACCATTCTCCGGGTATCTCCAGAAAGTAATGCTTCTACTGCCCATACGCCAAGCTTAGCGCCTAAAATTCGATCAAAAGCACTCGGACTTCCTCCGCGTTGCACATGACCCAATACAGTCACCTTGGTTTCATAATGCGGCAATCGTTTTTTGAGTTCATCGGCAACTTCAGCAGCACCTCCATTTTTTTCGCCTTCGGCAACTAGAATGATGCTACTTGTCTTATTGTTTCCTTTCCCTTCTTCGAGCTTGCTGACTAACGCATCGAAGTCGGTGGGCTTTTCGGGTAAAAGAATTTCTTCTGCACCTCCTGCCAATCCTGACCAGAGTGCAATGCAACCCGAATCTCTTCCCATGACCTCAATCAGAAAACAACGATCGTGAGAAGCTGCGGTATCACGTATTTTATCGACTGCTTCAATGACAGTATTTACGGCCGTATCAAAACCGAGAGTATAATCGGTACCACTCAAATCATTATCGATGGTTCCCGGTATCCCCATGATTTTAATGTCCGGAAATCGGGTACAAAATGCTTCAGCTCCTTTGAAGGTTCCATCTCCACCAATAGCTACGATTCCATCAATTTGATGACTCTTTAAATTTTCATAAGCCTTATCCATGCCGGCTTCCGTCATAAACTCTTTACTGCGAGCCGTTTTAAGGATGGTTCCACCGCGCTGAATGATATTACTCACCGAACGCGAAGTAAGTGGCTTAAACTCATCTTCAATCATTCCTTGATATCCTCTCAAAATGCCATATACACGTAAATCGCGCGACAAAGCAGTACGCACCACAGCACGTACACAGGCATTCATTCCTGGAGCATCACCACCCGATGTGAATAAAGCGAGGCGTTCTATTTTATTCATAAGAAAACAATGATCATTTTTGCGAAACTAATGCATTAACGCCAAAGATCCGCGATTAGTATTAGGATCTAACACAGCTTCTGCAGTAAATTATTATTTACCATCAATATAATATGAACCCATTTACCCATCTAAAATGAAAAATCCTTGGACCACCAAAAGCTCCGAAATCAAGTATGAAAATCCATGGATAAAAGTTACTGAATCCCAGGTGCTCAATCCAGCAGGAAATCCTGGAATATATGGCGTTGTTCATTATAAAAATAGAGCTATTGCAATCATTCCGCTCGATGAAAATAATAATACATGGATCGTTGGACAATACCGCTATACACTTAACACCTACGAATGGGAAGTCCCAGAGGGTGGTTGTCCTGGAAGGCGAAGATCCTTTAGAAGCAGCAAAGCGAGCTAGAAGAGGAAGTTGGGTTGCAAGCAACGCATTGGGAAAAAGTAATGGAGATACAATTAAGCAACTCCGTTTCGGATGAAATTGGTTATACTTTTATAGCAAGAGGACTGAAAGAAGTAGGTAGCTCACCCGAAGAAACCGAACAACTTCAAATTAGAAAACTTCCATTCGCTGAGCTAGTGGAGATGGTGATGAACGGGGAAATCAAAGATGGAATGAGTGTGGCGTCGGTGTTGAAGGTACAGAGGATGTTGGAGGTCGGATTTTGGATGTTGGATTTTAGATGTTGGATGTTGTGACCTAGCCTGAAATAGGTTGACTTTTTAATTAGAATAGATTTTTGTAGCTTGTAGCTTGAAGCTTGAAGCTTGAAGCTTGAAGCTCAATGCAGCAATCCCGATAAAATTTTCTTAACCATGCCCGGACCTTCATAGATAAATCCAGTGTACACTTGTAGCAAATCAGCACCAGCTTCTAATTTTTCTTTAGCGTCATCGGCATTAAAAATTCCACCAACACCAATAATCACCAAATCCTTTCCTGCTATTTTGCGAATGTAACGAATCACTTCGGTGCTTCTTTTTGTGACGGGTCGACCACTTAATCCTCCCATTTCTTTCGTTATGCTTTCGTCTGTTTTTAAATTATCTCGGGAGATAGTTGTATTCGTTGCGATGATACCTTGCAGCCCTACGGTTTTTACAATATCCACAATTTCATCTAACTGTTCATTGGTTAAATCGGGAGCAATTTTTAAAAGAAGTGGTTTCGGTTTTTTTTGCTGATTGAGATCGGATAAGCGTTTTAATAATTTCGTTAACGGTTCACGCTCTTGCAAAGCTCGTAAACCGGGTGTATTGAGCGAACTTACATTCACTACAAAATAATGGACAACAGGGTATAATTCTTCAAAACAAATTTCATAATCGCTCAATGCATCTTCGTTTGCGGTGGCTTTGTTCTTTCCAATATTTCCACCTACAATAATATTGGATGGTCTGTTCTCTAAACGCTTTCTTAAAACTTGAACGCCTTCGTTATTAAAACCCATTCGGTTAATGAGTCCGCTGTCTTTTGGTAATCGAAACATGCGTGGCTGATCATTCCCAGGTTGTGATTTTGGAGTAACGGTTCCTACTTCAATAAATCCAAATCCAAAGGATGAAAGCTCTTTGAATAATTTTCCGTCCTTGTCATAGCCAGCCGCCAACCCGATTGGATTTGGGAATTTTAATCCCATAATTTCTTTTCCAGACTTTTATTCAGTAAGGTAAACATTTGCTTAGCAATATATTGTATTCCAGGAATTGAAAAACCACCTTCAACGCCTTGAAAGTGAAATGGTGAGCGGCTTCCGGATTCATCCGAAAAAGAAGAGGTCGAATGATGCTTTTGTACATACTGCAAGATTAATAAATAATAAATTATAGGTATCAAATAATATTTTTAGACAAGTCTAAATTATTTATTACATTTGCCAATATCTTAATTAACAAATGACCACATCTACCGAAGAAAATTACCTGAAAGCCATTTATCATTTGAGTACTGGAAATCAAAATTCAGTTCTTACATCTGCAATTGCGGGTTCTTTATCGACCAGTTCAGCTTCTGTTACCGATATGATTAAAAAACTTTCGGAGAAAAACATGGTCGAATACGAACGTTACCATGGCGTGAGAATCACTCGTAAAGGTGAAAAAGTTGCTTTAAGCATCATACGCCGTCATCGTTTATGGGAAGTATTTTTGATGGATAAACTAAAATTCAAATGGGATGAAGTGCATGATTTAGCAGAGGAGTTGGAACACGTTAGCTCGGATGAATTAACAAAAAGATTAGATGCATTTTTAGGCTTTCCTAAATTCGATCCGCATGGCGATCCTATTCCAGATACGAATGGAAAAGTGCATTCTAACGGACAAGTTTTACTTTCTGAAATCACCAAAAAAGGAAAGTACATATTAAGTGGTGTTAACGATCACAGTCCCTCCTTTCTGCAGTATTTAGAAAAGAAAGGATTGATTCCCGGAAGTACATTTTCCATTGTAGAGATGGATGAATTCGACAATAGCATGCAAATCATTTTTAGCAATAAAAAATCCATCTTCATCAGTAAAGAAGTTAGTAAAAACCTTTTAGTAAGAAGCCATGAGTAAAAATAAAGAACAACATACTTCCTTGTCCGAAGTACACGGAAGTATAAAAGTGGATAGTAGCATGAGTTTCAAAAGAAGACTCCTCGCTTTTTTAGGACCTGCATATATGGTAAGTGTAGGTTATATGGATCCAGGAAATTGGGCCACCGACATTGCAGGCGGAAGTCAGTTTGGATACTCACTGATATGGGTACTGTTGATGTCGAATTTAATGGCCTTGCTCTTACAAAGTTTAAGTGTTCGACTTGGCATAGTGAGAGGACGCGATTTAGCACAAGCATCGCGCGAAATGTTTCCTGGCTTTGTAAATATTTTCCTCTACGTACTCGCCGAAATTGCCATTGCTGCTTGCGACTTAGCAGAAGTTTTAGGGATGGCCATTGGACTCTATTTACTTTTTGATTTACCCTTGATGTATGGTGTTGTCATCAGTGCACTTGACACCTTCCTCCTACTCTTTCTGATGAATCATGGAATTCGAAAAATGGAAGTTTTTATTATCAGTCTAGTTGCTACCATTGGTTTGGCTTTTGTGGCACAAATGATCATTGCACAACCTGTAATATCAGAAGTGATGACTGGATTTATTCCAACTACCATGAGTAATACGGCACTCTATATTGCGATCGGTATTATTGGCGCAACGGTGATGCCGCATAATTTGTATTTACACTCGGCGCTTGTACAAACTCGAAAATTTGATCGAACGGACAAAGAAATTTCTAGAGCCATTAAATTTAATATTCTCGATAGTACCATCGCCTTAAATGCAGCGTTTTTTGTGAATGCCGCCATTCTTATTCTTGCCGCAAGTACTTTCTATAAAGTGGGTATGCATGAAGTAAATGATATCATGGATGCGCATCGTTTATTAGAACCCCTATTAGGGTCTAAACTTGCTCCCTATTCTCTTTGCTGTTGCATTACTTTGCGCCGGACAAAGCAGTACCATTACTGGAACATTAGCAGGACAAATTGTGATGGAAGGATATTTGAATTTACGTATTGCACCATGGATCCGCCGCCTCATCACACGACTCATTGCGATTGTTCCGGCTGTACTTGTCATTCATATTGCAGGTGAAAGTGCAACTACTGAATTATTAATTTTTAGTCAGGTCATACTTTCCTTACAATTGGGATTTGCCGTAATTCCACTCATTCATTTTGTGAGTGACAGAAGCAAAATGGGCAACTTTACCATCTCTTTAAAAACAAAAATTGCAGCATGGTTATGTGCCATCATTATTGTTAGTTTAAATGTAAAATTGGTGTTAGGTGAAGTAACAGGTTGGTTAAATGCAGATGATAGTATTTGGCTCCGGATCATCGTTGTTCCACTTTGCATTTTTGTTGGCATCATGTTACTTTACATCACGTTTGCACCCGTATTCCGGAAGATGAAACCAAAATCCATTTATTTACCGCATGGAAGTTTTCAAGAAATTAAATTACAAGAAGCTGCAAAATACAATCGCATTGCTGTGACTTTAGATTTTGGTTCGATGGACGGAATTGCACTTCAAAATGCCGTTAACCAAGGAGGAAAAGAAGCCATTTATATTCTAGTACACATCAGCGAAAGTGCCATTGCACATTGGATGGGAAGTGATTCCAGCGATTTTGAAAGTATAAAGGATACAGAAACGTTGGTAGAATATAAAAAACAGATGATTGAAAATGGATACAACTGTGAGATTGAACTAGGCTTTGGAAATCCCAGAAAAGCCATTCCACAAATCGTAAAAAATGCAAATGCCGATTTACTTGTCATGGGTGCACATGGACACAAAGCAATCATGGACTTTATTCTTGGATCTAGTGTTGATGCCGTTCGACATCAGCTCGATATTCCCGTGTTGGTAGTGACAAAAGACTCGGTGAAAAGTTAATCCATGTTCACATATCCATCACCCCCTTAGCATTTAACAATTGCGTACTTTTGCACCTCATGTCAAAGATTGCCGCCACCGTAAATATAGTAAACAGGAAAGCAAGTTTCAACTACTTCATCAGCGATTCCTGGGAGGCGGGTATTGTTTTAACGGGAACGGAAATCAAAGCCATTCGAGAGGGAAAAGCGAATTTAGTAGATGCTTATTGCGTTTTTAAGAACACTGAATTATGGGTAAAAAATTTACATATTTCAGCGTATGAAAAAGGAGGCTATACCAACCATACACCGCGAGAAGATCGCAAACTATTGTTGCATCGTTATCAATTAAAACGAATCTTAGCCAAATTAAAGGAAAAAGGTGTTACTTTAATTCCTCTTCGATTATACATTGAAGAAAGAGGTTTTGCAAAACTAGAACTCGGTCTAGCAAGAGGTAAAAAGTTATACGACAAACGCGATAGCCTTAAAGATGCTGAAGCAAAACGCGAATTGGGAAGAGTAATGAAAAAAGATTTTTAGCTGTAAGCTTCAGGCTGCAAGCTTCAAGTTTTATGCTGTAATGACAAGAATTATTCGGTAAAAGAAATAATTTCTTAATGAGTATCCGCTGCTTTCGTTGCTTTTACGCTGCGCCGTTGCGTTTAAATTTTCAAATTACCTTTTGAACTTAAAACTTATTCGGTAATTACACTTCGTTTCAGATTTGTAGAAACCGTAAAGTGGTTACTACCTCCTGCGGGATTAAAAATAGTATTAGCATAAGAAATTTGAAAACGATTAATTTTAAATCCAAATCCTAAACTCAATCCACTCATTCCTTTTTTCTCGGGGAACTGCAATTCATAGCGACGCAAGAAATTATATCCTAAACGCACATTGAAATTTTGCGTAAATAAGATCTCTAAGTTTAAAATGAGATGCTTTGAAAATTTATTTAAAGTAGACAATTTCTTTTCCTGACTTTCTCCCGTCAGAGGATCAATACCTGAATCATTGGGATCTTTAAAACTCAAATCAAATTTTTGCAATTGTTGAGCAATTAACGAAAAACGGAAAGGGGCTTTTGGCAATTTTCGAGACACGCCTACTTGAACTTCAAACGGCAACTTTTCTTGTTCTGCACCTTCGTAAGTTTTAAGTTGAGTTCCCACATTCTTCACAACAAATGCCGCCGACCATAATTTCTCATCATTCATCCAATTTAATGCAACATCGGTAGCTATTCCATTGGATGTATTACTTCCAAAACTGGACAATATATATTTCACATTCGCTCCAACATACAAGTTGCTATCAAGCGCTTTTGACCATGCCACATTGAATGCATATTCTCCTGCTTTAAACACACCTACTTTTTCTGCATTCACATTGGTCTCATCAAACTCACCATAACTGATGTATTGCATATTGAAACCAAACGTTCCTACTTTCGAAAAATCTTTGGCAAACAAAACATTTCCATATTTAATACCTGCAAGATGTCCCACATAACTAGTGGAAACATGAAGGTCCATGGAAGGGCGAAGAAGAGCAGGATTTTGAGCAAATAATGTAATATCTTCTGAAGGAGTCGAAATTGCATTCCCACCTAAAGCAGCAGCTCTAGCAGGAGCTACTAAATTCAAGAAACTGAATGTCGAATTCCCTCCGCTTTGGGCATAAACAGATTGATGAAGATTCATCAAACACCAAATGCCAATAAAAAGTAATTTTCTATTCATAGATTTTGTGAGAACGCAGTTTTCAAATTTCTATTGCCTTGAATTAATAAATCGCAAACTTTTCATAAAGAGGAACGCATCCATAAAGGTATGTACATCTTCCTTAACCTTTGCTATAACCACTTCATTGTCTTTATTCATAAGCACTTTGTCCATAAATCCAACGATTTTTTTCATATGCTTTTCCTTCATCCCTCTGCTCGTGATGGAAGATGTTCCTACACGTATTCCAGAAGTTACAAATGGACTCTTATCGTCGAAAGGAACCATGTTTTTATTCAACGTAATATCGGCTCTAACCAAAGCATTTTCCGCTTCCTTTCCCGAAATATTTTTATTTCTAAGATCAATCAACATCATGTGATTATCCGTTCCACCCGAAATAAGTTGATATCCCTTCTCATTTAAAGCAGCAGCCAATGCTTTTGCATTTTTTGCAACTTGAACTACGTATTGCAAATAATCATCCGTTAATGCTTCACCAAATGCCACCGCTTTTGCAGCGATAACATGCTCTAACGGTCCACCCTGCGTACCAGGAAATACAGCACCATCTAAAATCGCCGACATCATTTTCACTTCTCCTTTTGGAGTTTTGATCCCCATTGGATTTGGAAAATCAGTTCCCATCAAAATTAATCCACCACGAGACCACGCAATGTTTTATGTAGTAGTGGTGATGATATGACAATGCGGAACCGGATCATTCAACAAACCTTTTGCGATCAATCCGGAAGGATGTGAAATATCAGCTAACAATAATGCACCTACTTTATCTGCAATCTTTCTTAAACGAACATAATCCCAATCGCGAGAATAGGCCGAAGCACCACAAATTATGAGTTTTGGTTTTTCTTTTTTCGCTGTTGCTTCGAGCTTATTGTAGTCGATGAGTCCAGTCGATTTTTCGACTCCATAAAAACTAGGAACATATAACTTACCACTGAAATTTACAGGAGAACCGTGGGTAAGATGTCCGCCGTGAGATAAATCAAATCCCAAAATTTTATCACCCGGTTGCAACACACCTAACATCACCGCTGCATTTGCTTGTGCTCCTGAATGTGGTTGCACATTGGCCCAAACAGCACCAAACAATTCCTTAGCGCGATCGATTGCAATTTGTTCAATTTGATCAACTACTTCACAACCGCCATAATATCTTTTTCCGGGCAGACCTTCAGCATATTTATTAGTTAAACAAGAACCCATGGCTTCCATGACTTGCTTAGAAACAAAATTTTCAGAGGCGATTAACTCAATGCCTTGGCGTTGACGTTTTAACTCAGCTTTGATGAGTTTGAATATTACTTTGTCTTTTTCGATCATGTTCTTGTTATCCTAGGGATTAATCCCTAGGGTATGGCAATATGGTTAACTAAAATCTATTTCGGTGCTATCACCGATGTTAAGGCTTTGACTGAGGCCTTTGAGGAAGGCATCGCTGCCAACAATACTTTGATGAAGGATGGCGGTCTCCAAGTGAGCATAAGCGCCAATGATAGAATCTTTGATGACGGAATGTCGGATGATGGTATGTTCACCAATCGAGACATTGGGTCCAATGATGGAATCGGAAATATCACAATGTTCAGCGATACTAACTGGATGAATGATGATAGTATTGTGGAAATTAAATTTTCGATGGATGGCTTCCGAATGTTTCTTCAACAAGACCTCATTGGTCTCTAACAAATTGGCTTTACTACCGCAATCGAACCAACTACCCACTTGAAATGTTGTAACTTTTTCACCTTGTGTAATCATTCGTTGAATACCATAGGTTAGATGGAACTCACCTTGATGACGAATATTATTTCGAACAATATGATCCAGCGCTTCCATCAACTTCCCGGCTTCACGAAAACGATAAATTCCAACTAAAGCTAAATTAGATTTTGGAATGGTAGGTTTTTCTTCCAAGCGAGTGATGAATCCTTCAGAATCCACATCGGCTACACCAAACTGACGGGGATCATCTACTTTTTGTAGACCTAATGCCGAGTGTGGCATCTTCACCAATTCAGCCAAGTCGTAATCGATGATGGTATCGCCTAGCACGATGAGTAAATCGTCATTGGCTTCCACATGTTCTCTGGCCAACCAAACGGCATGTCCAGTTCCTTCTCGAGGTTCTTGAATGATGAAAGAAGCTTTTAACTTAGGGTACTTTGATTTCACATAATCTTCCACCTTATCACCCAAATAACCAATAATAAAAATAAATTCATTGAATCCACCTGCAATCAGGTAGTCCACGATATGCGACAAGATGGGTTTCCCAGCAACGGGAACTAAGGCTTTGGGCTGTGTGTGAGTATGGGGTCGAAGTTTCGAACCAATACCGGCAACAGGAATGATGATTTTCATACCGGTGTAAAAGTAAATCTTTATCTTCAATTACTGCTTGAATACTTTCAAGAAGTAAAACTCACTAGAACCTGTAAATTTCAACTCTTTGAAGAATCATTTCAATGAAAACCTTGATTTCGATTCATTTATTGCCAAATAGTAAGATCTTTTCTAGTTTTTGATGAATTTATACGAGCAAACACTCCCATTTTCTGACTGTATTTGAAGAAGATACAATCCATTTTTCAAGTTACTAACGTCAATCAAAGTTTCATTTTCAAAAGAGAGACGATCCCCAAAAACTTCTTTGCCTTCAACGGTATAAATTTTGAATTCAGCAGTTTGTTTAGCTTCGAAGAGAGAATTGACATAGAGAAAGTCGTTTGTGGGGTTAGGATAAATTTGAAATTCACTCTCAGATGAAATCGCATTCAAACTTGTTGATCCAGTAAGACTAAAGTCATCCAAAGAAAATCCATCCAAAGAAGTAAAACTATCACTTTCAAAAATAAATCGAAAGCGAAGATCATATGCATTTAGCATATAATTGGTTAAATTCAATTTTACTTCTTGCCATCCAAAAGAATATCCGGTCCAAGCAGCTCTACCGCTTAACATTACACCGCCGTATGGATATAATTGGAGGAGAGTATCCACATTTTGCCATCCAGTAACATTTGTTTTGTATTGAAGATGTACTCCTGCATGTTCAAAGAGCGTATTATAATTAATCCAAAAGACAACTGCAAATTATTTAACCCAATCGTTCTAAATACAGGCGAGTAGAGTGTATCTTTTTGAAACTTTTTATAAGTTGTATCGAGAGCAATATCCCATACATTACTGCCACTATTAGCGCTGTTAGTAGTCCCATAACTTGGCACACCTCTTTCCCAATTCACTTCGTTAAGGGATGAAGTAGCAAACCATCCATTGGTAGTGGGTCCTTCAAAGGATTCGATATAGGGTATTGAAGCTCGAGTAAATCCATAGAAATTACGTACAATGGTATCGTTAAAAACATTCATATCTGAACTATCATCAACATACACTTTTTAATTTATTGACGCCCTATGGCGACAACACCTGGGATATTTCTATTTGTTGGAAAAAAGGGTGAAAAAGGTTCCATTAATAAGTGTAGAGTTTACAATTCGTTTACATCATAAGTTAAATTCAAGTTGCTAAAATTTTGAGAACCCCTATTTTCAATACGTACTTGAGTTGGGAGAACATTTCCGACCATCGCGGTGTCAGATGAATTAACAAACCCAATTAAAGCGGCATCCTTAGCATATAAGCTACCAAAATAAAAATCATCGACACTTACACCGTCAGAATTTACAACTGCATCTGAAGTGAAAACAAATCTAAAAATCATCGAACTTCAAAGTTGCGAAGGATTTAAATAATAAGAGCAATTTGTCCAACCATTTGAATTTCCTTCCCACGCAGGCCAACCAGAAGAATTTAAAGCATTATCCGTATACCAATTAAATCCTTGCGGATCATTTACTCCACCTAATACTTGCCATGTAGTAGCATTATCCTTGGAATATTCAATTCGTAATCCGTCCCATCCCGCTTCAGTTTTATAATTCACCATAAAGGATAAATAATGCTTTTGGGTGGTATTCGTAACACTAAAAGAAGCTGTATACAATGAGGTATTGGCTGAATTACCATATCCTGAATTCAAATTTACATCCCATGCATTTGGAGCAGAAAAAGCACCTGTGGTGGATCCATATGCTGGAGTTCCCAGCTCCCAACTCGTTAACGAATTCGCAGTTGCATTAAGTGGTATCCAATCAATGGAACCAGTATCGAAGGATTGTGCATAATTTAGGTTTTGAGAATTAAGCACGTAAAGATTCATGCAAATAGTATCATTTGAAAGATCTGTATCACCCACCTTGGAAACGAAAGCACAAAGTGAAGAAGCGATTGCCGGACAAACTATACCAGGCAAGATAAAGGTACTTATCCCTCCAGGAGAAATATTATTTGTGACGGTTGTAGAATATACTGTAATCCCATCAATTGCATAGCCAATGTCAAAAGTACCTGAACTACTCGTTCCTAAATTTTTCACTTGTAAATTCAAATCGGGGAGCGGAATTCCACTCACAGTTAACAGAGGACCTGAAGGTGTAATTAGATTGCTTCTTAAATTGATGACAGGAGTTTGACGAACTGAAAAATCATCTAAACTAAACCCATCAAAATTTGAAGTTGGATCTGAATTAAAAATAAAGCGATATAAAACACGATTTACTCCGCTTACATTTTTTCCAATAAGAGAAGCTTTTATCCAGGAACCTGAATTTCTGGACCATGCAGGCAATGAACTTGAATTTAAAATTGCGGTATTATACCAATTACTAGAATGAAAAGATAAGTTAGTATCTACAACACTCCAAGAAATACCATCATCGGTACTTTCCTCCAAGCGAACACCATCATCATTCCATTCTAATTCTGAATTATACCAAAACGACAAATCGATAAAATTTAAAGATGCACAATTAAAATAAGGAGAATACAAAACAGAATTTGCGTTAGGTCCGTAGGTGGAATTCAAATTTATATCCCATGCTTTCACGCCCGAGTGTGTTGAATTTGTTAATCCATAATTAGGCAATCCCCACTCCCATCTTGTTGCATCTGTATTTAATCCAACAAACTTCCAATCTGAATTTACTAATTCAAAATCGGTGGAATATGGAATAGAAACTGTTGGTTGATTATAAGTAAATACAGGAATACAAAGAGTATCATCACTCTGAATAGAATCACCTAACAAAGTAGCAAATACACAAACACTAGAATGATTTGTGCTTAATGGAAAACTACCTAAATTAAAATTCAAAATAGCATTGGGATTCAAAATTGTTGAATCGGTCTGAGTATATATAACGGTACCATCCACCATATATCCCACTTCAATACCTGCGATTGGAATAGTACCTCTATTTTGCACATTCATAATTATATTAGGACTAGAAGACCCAGGAGACCCCTCGATGACATTAACAGGAAAACTGGACACTGCAATATTGAAACTATCTGAAGGAGTAATACTAAAATCATCAATACTTACACCATCTATTATTGGATCATACAAAACATTCGTGAAAGCAAATCCAAACCGTAATAAAACATTTGTTTGTTGATTAACATAGACATTTTTTAACTCGCTCTTTATCCATCCCCCAGAATTGTCAAACCATCGAGTACTATAAGTATACCAATTTGTAGCAAAACCAAAGGAATCTATTTGATGTTTCCACGTTATACCACTATCTAAACTTATTTCAAACCTCAGGTTCGCACCATCTACTAAACTCCTATTTTGATAGAAACTAAAATTAACTCTATTTGCATTACTGCAATCTAATAGCGGAGAATATAAATAACATAGCGCACCATTTGTAATGCTTGAATCCAAATTAACATCCCATGCATTCACACCAGAGTACGCAGAATTTGTTTGACCGAATTGAGGCAAACCTAACTCCCAATTCGTTTTTGAATCACCATCAGTTAGTGTGGACCATCCTGAAAAACCATTTTCAAAATCTGTAAAATAGGGGACTTGTTTTAAGGAATCAATTCCAACTCCATTTACGCAAACTGTATCATTAGGAATTGAATCTCCCGAAGTAGAAACATAAATACATGTTGAAAAATAACCAGATGGAATCAAATAATTATAAGGGAGGTAAAATTGGTTTAGCTCTCCTGGAATGAGGGTATCAACAAGTATTGAATCAAAAACCAATACACCATTTAGTTCGTAACCAGCATTATAACTAAAAGAGTGTCTTTACCTTCATTACTAACATTAATTGCAAAGAAGCCTGAATTTGCAACACCTTCAACTCTTAGAATTGACGTTGGTAAATTTGATACTGAAAATTCAAGATTTGTTGAAGGAGATCCTTTTATCAAAAAATTATCGAAACTGAAACCATCTCCACCCATTCCCTTTGGTCGAATAGATTTAAAATTAATTCTAAGCTGCACAGCATTTGAATTATTTACAGGAACAATTTTTTGGCTAGATATCCTCCAACCATTCGAGCTTGTACCAGACCAAGCATTAAAATTAAGAAATGACAAGTTTCCCCAATTTTTATTCACTCCGCCTAAACTATCAAATATTGACCATGTTTGCCCTCCATCCTTGCTGATTTCCATCCAAAAAAACTTCTTCGTTATAAAAAAGAAACAAACTTTAAATAAAAAGAAATATCAATCTTATCATAACTGCTACAATCAAAAACAGGAGAGTACAAAACACAATTATTGGTAGAATCCAATCGAGTGGTTAAGTTAATATCCCATGCTTTACTTCCTGAATAAGCAGTGTTCGTTTGACCAAAAGCTGGGGTGCCCCATTCCCACATACTAACATTATAATTAGTCAATTCATTATACCACCCCGTTGTATCCGTTTCGAAATCGTTAAAATATGGGAGTGAAACTACTTGTGCATTAACACAGAAAAAATTCAACAGAAAAGGCACTAACAAACTTAACTTAACAAATTTTTTCATATTAATTTTATTTTATTGTCAAATGTAGTGATTAATTCAAATTCAAGATTAAAACTATTGAGTCGATAATAAAATTTCGAATCAATTTTTTACACATCAACCTAAATTACTCGCATATTATCTATTTTCGCCTTCAATGAAAATATTGAAACTCCTTCTATATCTTTCTGTTGGTTTTACTATCGTCGCCCTTGCAAACTATTATTCTTTCTCCAACTGTGGTGAGAAACATATGGTGAAAAAAGAGCAACTCGATACCATTCGTTTTATTTTGGTTCCGGGTGCAGGGAAATATTATCCAAATGGGAGTCGACAGAATTATGCATTTTTAGGCAGAGTAGATTCTAGTGCATCACTTTGGCAACAATATCCACACATGAAATTGATACTCAGCGGCTATGAAGATGACAATTGGTACCGTGAAGCACACGATTTATTGGAAGCATTAGTGGATAAAGGAGTTCCCGATAGTGTTTGTATTTTAGACCCCAATAGCGCAGATACTTATGAAACATTAATGTTTTTTAAAAACCATTATGGGAAAGAGCCTGTTGTTATTGTTTCACAAGACATCCATCTAAACAGAGCGCTGTGGATGGCAGATCAATTAGAATTGAATGCCTATGGATACGAAGCAGGTGGTTATCCCGGCGGAATACCGAGATGGTTTGTGATCAAAGAAATTGGATCACGATTGAAAGCGCGATTGGAAATATGGGGATGGATTAGTCACCAAAGAATTGTAGATCCTTTATCATGAAAAATAGAATTACTGAACTTTTTGAAATTGAATATCCCATTATCCAAGCAGGTATGATTTGGTGTAGTGGTTGGCGGTTAGCCACAGCCGTTAGTAATGCTGGCGGACTTGGATTACTTGGCGCGGGATCCATGTATCCGGATGTTTTGAGAGATCATATTCGAAAATGTAAAGCAAATACTTCGAAACCTTTTGGAGTGAATGTGCCTTTGCTTTATCCGAATATTGAAGAGCATATGGACATTATTATCTCTGAAAAAGTACCCATTGTATTTACTTCCGCAGGAAATCCCGCTACATGGACTTCAACTTTAAAAAAAGAAGGTATAAAAGTGGTACATGTAATTGCCAACAAAAAATTTGCAGAGAAATCGGTGCAAGCAGGTGTTGATGCCATCGTTGCAGAAGGATTTGAAGCAGGTGGACATAATGGAAGAGAAGAAACCACTACACTATGCTTAATTCCGATGATACGCGATCACGTTTCCATTCCACTCATTGCAGCAGGCGGAATTGCAAGCGGTAGAGCCATGTTAGCCTGCTTTGCCTTAGGTGCAGAAGGCGTTCAAATTGGATCTCGTTTTGTCACCTCTGATGAATCGTCGGCGCATGATCATTTCAAACAAAAAGTAGTGGATGCCAAGGAAGGCGATACGCAACTTTCATTAAAGCAACTTACTCCGGTGCGACTCGTAAAAAATGAATTCTACCAACAAATAGCCGATGCAGAAGCGAGAGGTGCAACTGTGGAAGAATTAAAAAACATATTAGGTAGAGCAAGAGCTAAAAAAGGCATGTTTGAAGGAGATATGCAGGAAGGAGAATTAGAGATAGGACAAGTTTCATCATCCATCCATACCATCCAACCAGCTGCCGAAATTGTTGCTGAAATTTGGAACGAATTTACTCAAGAAAAAAACAGACTGTGTCAACTATAATCGATTAGAAGAAACATGATAGCATACGAAAAATTTACACTTGACAATGGATTAACCGTCATTGTACACGAAGATCATTCAACACCGTTGGTGGCATTAAACATACTCTACAAAGTGGGAGCACGCGATGAACAAATTGATAAAACTGGATTTGCACATCTCTTTGAACATTTAATGTTTGGAGGATCCATCAACATTCCATCCTATGACGAACCATTACAAATTGCAGGAGGAGAAAACAATGCATTTACCAATAACGACATCACCAATTACTATTTAACCATTCCTTCTCAAAATATTGAAACAGGATTCTGGTTAGAGAGTGATCGTATGTTAAGTTTAGCTTTTTCAGAAAAGAGTTTAGAAGTTCAGCGCTCCGTAGTTATTGAAGAATTTAAACAACGCTATTTAAATCAACCCTATGGTGATGTATGGTTGTTGATGCGACCTTTAGCTTATAAAGTACATCCCTATCGCTGGGCAACCATCGGAAAAGAATTAGCGCATATTGAAGACGCTACCTTAGAAGATGTAAAAGGATTTTTCAAAAAATGGTATGCACCCAACAATGCAATCTTAAGTGTTTCGGGCGATTGTACTTTGGAACAAATAAAATCACTCTGCAAAAAATGGTTTGAACCCATTCCGATGGCAGATGTTCCCGCTCGAACACTCCCGGTTGAGCCAGTACAAACGGAAACTAGGATTCAAGAAGTAGAAAAAGAAGTTCCCAACTCACATATTTATATGGCTTGGCATTGTTGTTCGCGCATTGATAAAGATTTTTATGCGACCGATATGCTTTCCGATCTTTTATCAAGAGGAAAATCATCGCGACTCCATCAACAACTCGTCAAAGAAAAAAATATTTTTACAGAGATCCATGCTTACATGTCGGGCGATTTAGATAAAAGTTTGTTTTTCATAGAAGGGAAATTAGTGGATTCCATCACGATGGAAGATGCTGAAAAATCCATTTGGGAAGAACTTGAAAAAATAAAAACTGAAATCGACGAACGAGAACTCACTAAAATAAAACATAAAGTAGAAGCGTATTTAGAGTTTTCAGAAATGGGAATAGCTAACAAAGCGCTCAACTTAGCCTATTATGAATTGCTTGGTGATGCTTCCGAGTGTAACAGGCAAGCGGAGTACTACAATCGAGTTACTTCAGATCAAATTATGCAGGTTGCAAAAAATATTCTCACAAAAGAAAATTGTTCCATTTTAAGATATCACTCAAAAAAATAAAATGCTCGATCGAATTAATCCCCCAGAAATTTCAATTCCCAATGCAATTCATCTTCACACACCCCAAAGCTATAAATTAAAAAATGGCATACCGGTATATAACATTTATGAAGGCACGCAGGAAGTTGTAAAAATAGAATTAATATTTGCCGCCGGAAATATTGCAGCGGCTTCGTCCTTACTGGCAACGGCAACTAACGACTTAATGGATGAAGGAAGTACACATCATACTTCCAGTGAAATTGCAGAAGCGCTTGACTATTACGGAGCATACTTGCATTCTGAGAATGGTGTAGACTGGTCGAGTATCAGTTTGTTTTCGCTCAATAAATTTGTGAGTGACACCCTACCCTATTTTCAAGAAATCATTACGCAACCACTTTATCCATCTAAAGAAATTCAAACATATAAACAACAAGGCAAGCAACGACTATCTGTTAACCTTACTAAAGTTGATTATTTAGCGCGAATTAATTTTAGTGAAACTTTGTTTGGAAAAAATCATCCTTATGGCAGAGTTACAAAACCTGAAGACTATGATTTACTCGATACCGATGTATTAAAAGAATATCATCAGAATAAGTACAAGAATGGATTAAAAGCGGTGATTGTTTCGGGATTAGCGGATGAAAAACTCATTCATAAAATAATTGACACCATTGATAAGATGGGTTTAAAAAATGGAGAGCTACCATCAATTGCGCTTGAAAAATATGCACCTGCAAAAAAGTTTATTGAAAAAGAGGATGCGATACAATCGGCCATTCGCATTGGAAGAAGATTATTTACTCGACACCACCCCGACTTTATTGCGTTTAGTGTATTGAATACCATTTTAGGTGGATATTTTGGATCGAGGTTAATGGCGAATATCCGCGAAGACAAAGGGTATACCTATGGTATTGGTTCTGGATTGGTTAGTAATAATGATGATGGCTACTTTTTTATTACCACAGAAGTTGGAGCGGACGTTCGGGAAGCTGCGGTCAATGAAATCTACCATGAAATTAACCGATTAAGAACAGAAGATATTAACAATGAGGAACTAACACTCGTAAAAAATTACCTTACGGGCGCCTTCCAGCGAAGCATAGATGGACCTTTTGCTTTGGCTGAAAAGCAAAAAATGCTCTTACTTAATAATTTAGAAATCAATTATTTAAATGAATACTTAGGTAAAATCAAAGCAATTACCCCACAAAAACTCAGGGAGGTTGCTAACCAGTATTTAAACGACATTGACCTCTGTGAAATAATAGTTGGCAAATAAGGTTTTGTGAGTTTGGATATTTTTACTAAATTTGATGCTCACGCGTTATCCAAAATCCAAAATGAAAAAAATCTTATCCTTCTTATGCTCGTCCTATTGGGATGGAGCCATAAGACACAAGCTTCCCATCTCATGGGAGGAGAAATCACGTGGGACTGTGTAAAATCAGGGCCCGATATTGGAAAATTTATTTTTACCGTTAAACTATACCGAGATTGTAATGGTGTACAACAGACAGGAAACATTACATTAAATTCAAATGCGCCGGGTGGAAATATTCTTTGTCTGCAGGTCTCACAAACAGACATCTCCCCAAAAGGTCCAGGATGCCCCACTTGTGCTGTTCCTGCAGGATACGCCAACGCGGTAGAAGAATTCGTTTACCGCTCGGCTCCACGCTTTATTACTGGAGTACCTCCTGTAGGCGGATGGTATTTTTATTACAATTCTTGCTGCAGAAATGGAGCAATTACCAATTTGGCGAATACCAATGACTTCACATTGCGTGCTTTCATGTTTCCGTATAACGCAACAAATACGAATCCATGTTTTGACTCCTCACCACAATTTGCTGAAAAACCTCAATTAGGAACATGTACCCGTAATGAAACTTCCTATAATCACAATGCCATAGACGAAGAACTTGATTCTTTAGTTTATAGCTGGGGTTATCCATTAGAAAATGGATTTCCTGGTAACAATATCCCATTTGCTCCTACCTATTCTTACAATAGTCCATTACCAGGTCCTGCTTTAAATCCTTTGAATGTGGCGCCAGTAATGAATTTTAATACCGGTGTTGTAACATTTACTTCCTATACAGCTGGAGCCTTTGTTACCGTAACCAAAGTAACTGCTTACAAATGTGGAATTAAAGTAGCTGAGGTATTTCGTGAAATTCAAATTGCCTTAATTGGTAATTGTATTATTACAGCTGTACCTCCTGTTTATAATACCCCTCCTATTGTACAAGATATTTTTGGAAATCCTTTAAGTGCAATTATAGATACAGTTTATGCTGGTGATACCGTTGATATTTCTTTCAATGCATTTGATTTTGATTTATTACCTGCATCTGCAGGGGGTGCACCACAAAGTTTAAATTTAGCAGCTACTGGTTTACAATTTGGAACCAACTTTACCAATGGATCTGCAGGTTGTCCATTTCCACCATGCGCTGTATTAATTCCACCTTGGGTTGACACAGTAGCCCCCATACTTCCAATCTTCCAAATGTCTCAATTGGATGTTCGATTTTTTTGGATTACCGATTGTAATCACTTGCCTAAAAATTTAGGTTGTGTGAATTTATCAAGTACATACAATTTCGTATTAAAAGTATTCGACAATTTCTGTCCATCACCGGCAGTTAACTTTAACACGTTAACCATCGTTGTTCTTGCTCCGCCTGCAGTAAAAGGTGCTCGCATGCGATGTGCAGATGTTCTTCCTAATGGTAATGTGAATTTAACATTCCAACCACCCATAGACACCGGAGAGGTAGATACGAATCAATTTTTTAAAGCATTCTATGTATTTCGGTCTACTACAGGAACTGCGGGACCCTATACTTTGTTAGATAGCTTAAAAGGATTTACCATTAATAATTACGATACTGTCATTACTTACAGTGATCTAACTGCAGACGCGAATTTGGGTCCGGTTTCGTATTATTTAACCACACGTTCGGGTTGTGATTTAGAACAAAGGTTAGTAAGTGATACCATCAGTACGATCCATTTACAAGTTGCTCAAGTTGGTTTTGATGCATCATTAACATGGACACCTTTAAGTACACCATTACCTTCCAGCTCTACTCAAAAATATTATATTTATAAAGAGCAACCTCCTGCTGGAAGTGGCAATTGGATTCTGATTGACTCTACCGTGAACCTAACTTATTTAGATCCTATTACAGTTTGTGATGACTCTATTAATTATAGAATTCATGTTGTCGATACATCCACTGCAAATTGTGTTTCTCGTTCAAATATAGATGGAGCTCAATTACAAAGTGCTGCTCCAACCATAACAGCTCCAAGCTTACGTTCTACTGAAGTATTAGCGAATGGTGATGTTGCTTTATGTTGGGTGGGATCAGTAGATACTTCTGGGTATTTTTCACAATACAATATTTATCACTCATTAAATCAGGCTGGGCCTTATGTAAACGTTGGTAGTGTTTCAATTTATGCGACCAATGCATTTACACATGTTGGAGCCAATGCTAATAATCAAATCAATTATTATTATTTAACACTAACAGCAGGTTGTGATGCGACAAGTTTAGATGAAACGGATGTACTTACTAGTGATACGTTAGCGTCAATGCTTTTATTATTAGATAATAGCACCCCTGGTTTTGCTGGCTTGAACTGGAATGCGATTCGCAAACCTTTACCTGCTACGAGCACTGGATCCTATATTATTAATAGAAGAATTGCTCCAGGAGCATGGGCTGTGATTGGTAATACGATTGATACTTTCTATACAGATGTTGTTGTACTTTGTGATACAGCCATTCAATATCGCGTTGATATTGGAGATGCGTCTGCATGTTTATCGAAATCATCGGAAGAAGTAGATCAATTTACTTCGCCTGGCGATATTATTGTCAATCCTGATATTCGTTGCTTAGCTGTTCAGCCCAATGGAGATGTTCAGATTTCGTGGATAGCACCTGCCGACCCTAACAACTTCTTTGCTGGAGTTCAAATTTATCATTCATCCAATGCTGGAGGTCCTTTTGCTCTTGTCGGAACCGTGACGAATTACGCAACAACTTCATGGTTACATGTAGGAGCAAATGCCAATACCGCTATTCAGTACTATCAATTAGTTTCTTTGTCTGGTTGTGATGGATTACAAACGAATGGTACAACAAGTGCAACGTTAGCAACCATGTTACTCTCAGTAAACAATGCTACTGTGGGATCTGCCATACTTACTTGGAATGCAATGATTTCTCCATCGTTAGTTAGCGCCCCAGGCCCTTATCGAGTAATGAGAAGAAGTACCGGTATTGGTGCTTATGTACAAGTTGGTACAACGGCTGCGCTAACTTATACGGATGCCATTACTACCTGTAATGTTCCTTATGAATACAGAATTGAATTAGATGATAATGCCCCTTGTACTTCTATTAGTTCTGCAGCTGATGACATCTTCACCTATATTGGTAATATTATTCCGAACCCAGGTTTAAGATGTGTGAGTGTATTGCCTAATGGAAACATTCAACTTACATGGGAAAATCCTTCACCTGCCACCTTCACCGATTTTAATGAATATGAAATCTGGAGTAATAGTGGAGCTGGATTTACACGGATTGATTCTGTGTCAAATAGTGCACTGAATACGTATATAGATATAACTGCAAATGGAAATGCTCAATCTTATTCTTACTATTTAGTAACTCAAAGTGGTTGTACTGGTCAGGTAACCACGGGTACAAACGGTAATACGATGAGTTCAATTTTCTTAACCGCAGCTGGAATATTAGGTCAAGCTAATTTGAATTGGACAGCATTATCAACACCTTTATTACCCTCTGCAATTGGTGGACAGTACAATGTATTTTCAACTTATAATGCATTAGGAGCTTTACAAGGAATTGGAAATACTCCAACTCTATTGTTTAATCATGCTATTAACGATTGCGATACTAATATCAGTCATCAAATTACCGTAGATGATAATATTGGATGTATATCAAGATCAAATATTGTTACGAATCCTTATACTTATATAGGAAACATCGTTAACAATCCTGACTTACGCTGTGTAAACGTGTTAGCGAATGGTCAAATTCAATTAAGCTGGATCACACCTACAGGTTCTAATGACGAGTTCAACGAGTTCGAAATCTTTAGAAACGATGGCTCTGGTTTCGTGCTTTATGATTCAGTTAGCAATTTTGCTCAAACATTATGGACAGATGCTTTTGCAAATGGTAATGCTCAATCGTACAGCTACTATGTGCGTTCACAAAGTGGATGTACTGGACAAGTTGACAACGGTACTACAAGTGCCACTTTAAGTTCAATTTTCCTGACGGCAACTCCAGTGTTGGGTAGTGCTAACTTAAGTTGGTCTGCATTGTCAACACCTTTGCTTGGTTCCGTTACTACAGGACAATATGATGTTTGGTCAAGCTACAATGCAACAAGTACATTAAGTGTATTTGGTGATACTGCCTTATTAGTTTACTTCCAAACCATCAATGACTGCGATACTTTACTTAATCATAAAGTAAGTACAACGGACAATAGTGGTTGTGTGAGTAATTCAAATATCACTACCAATAACTATACTTACATTGGTAACATCGTTAATAATCCTGACTTACGCTGTGTAAACGTATTAGCAAATGGACAAATTCAATTAAGCTGGATCACACCAACAGGTTCTAATGATGAATTCAATGAATTCGAAATCTTTAGAAACGATGGTTCTGGTTTCGTGCTTTATGATTCAGTTAGCAATTTTGCTCAAACGTTATGGACAGATGCTTTTGCAAATGGTAATGCTCAATCGTACAGCTACTATGTACGTTCACAAAGTGGATGTACGGGACAAGTTGACAACGGTACTACAAGTGCCACATTAAGTTCAATTTTCCTGACGGCAACTCCAGTGTTGGGCAGTGCTAACTTAAGTTGGTCTGCTTTATCAACACCTTTGCTTGGTTCCGTTACTACAGGACAATATGATGTTTGGTCAAGCTACAATGCAACAAGTACATTAAGTGTATTTGGCGATACTGCCTTATTAGTTTACTTCCAAACCATCAATGACTGCGATACATTACTTAATCATAAAGTAAGTACAACGGACAATAGTGGTTGTGTGAGTAATTCAAATATCACCACCAATAGCTACACATACATTGGTAACATCGTTAATAATCCAGATTTACGTTGTGTAAACGTGTTAGCAAATGGACAAATTCAATTAAGTTGGATCACACCTACTGGTTCTAATGATGATTTCAACGAATTTGAGATCTTTAGAAACAATGGAGCTGGCTTTGTACTTTACGATTCGGTTAGCAATTTCGCACAAACTTCTTGGACGGATGCTTTAGCTAATGGTAATTCACAATCGTATAGTTACTATATACGTTCACAAAGTGGTTGTACTGGTCAAGTTGACAATGGAACAACGAGTGTAACATTAAGTTCTATTTATTTAACTACTGTACCAACACTTGGAAATGCTGCAATGAATTGGACTGGACTTCCGCTTTTAGCAAGTTCAGGACAATATGAAGTGTGGTCAAGTTATAATGCTGCAGGGACTCTTACTACTTCTCTTGGTACAACAAGTGCATTAACATTTAACGAGGCGATTAATAATTGTGATACTACTTTACAGCATCGCATTACGGTAACAGACAACAGTGGATGTATAAGTAATTCTAATATTGACACGAATGAATTTACTTACATTGGAAACATTGTAGACAATCCGGATTTACGTTGTGTAAACGTTTTACCAAGCGGACAAATTGAATTAACTTGGATTACACCTGCAGGTTCCAATGTAAATTTCAATGAGTACGAAATTTACAGAGACAATGGTGCAGGTTTTGTGTTGTATGATTCCGTTGGGAATTTTGCACAAACTACATGGACCGATGTTTTAGCTAATGGAAATGCACAGTCTTTCGGATATTACGTAAGATCACAAAGTGGATGTACAGGTCAAGTAGATAATGGTAATACATCAGCATCACTTCGATCCATCTATTTAACAACGACACCTACTTTAGGACAAGCCAACTTAAATTGGTCGGCGTTGAGTTCTCCTTTGCCTGGTTCGGTAACCAGTGGTCAGTACGATGTTTGGTCTTCTTACAATGCCGGAGGAGTATTATCGATATTCGGAGATACAAATCAACTGGTATACTTTCAAACGATCAATGATTGTGACACTACCTTAAATCATCAAATTAGTGCTACGGATAACAGTGGTTGTGTGAGTCGTTCTAACATTGCAAATAACGTATTCACTTACATTGGAAATGTAATCGATCATCCTGAATTAAGATGTGCAAGTGTTAATGCAAATGGACAAGTACAATTAACTTGGGTAAACCCTACTCCTGCTACTTGGACAGACTTTAATCAATACAATATTTGGAGAAATACAGGTGCTGGATTTGTCTTGATTGACTCTGTTGAAAACAATACCATCAGTACTTATTTAGATGGAACTGCCAACGGAAATGCTGGTTCTGTGAGTTATTATTTACAAACTAAATCAGGATGTACCGGTCAAACCGATCCATCAGCGATTGGCGGACTTGCCAACGGAAATACATTGCAAACTATATACCTAGTAGTGAGTGGTGGAAATACCACTACGGCTACTTTGAATTGGAATGCAGTGAGCAACCCGCTTCTACCAACTTCTGTTGGAACCTATGTAGTTGAAAAAGAAAATCCAGGTGGTTCAGGTAACTGGTCGATCGTAGCGAATGTAGCTGCAACAACATGGCAAGAAAATTTAGTGCTCTGTATCGATTCCATTAATTACAGAGTGAGTATCGGCGACGCACAAGGATGTAATTCATTGTCCAATGTAGATGGTGAAATATTTGTTGACCATACCATTCCAGATGCGCCTGCACCACGTTGTGCAAATGTGCTTCCGAATGGAAATGTAATTCTTAGCTGGATTGCACCAGTTGATACAGGCCAACGCTTTGCAAATTACACGATCTATAAGTCATCCGCTATTGGTGGACCTTATACTACAGTAACTACGATTACCAATTACAATACACTTACCTACTCTGATCTTACTGCGAATGCTCAAGCAGGATCTATTTACTATTACATGACTACAAAAACAGCATGTGGTGGCGAAGAGTCTCCTGGTTCAGATACTTTACGTACTATTAAAGTAGATGTATTTAATAATAATGGCGTTGCCGTTGTTGTTTGGAATCCGATTCATAATCCAGAATTAGCAACTGCTACATTGAACTACGATGTTTACAAAGAATACCCAACAGGTGTTTGGAATATAATTGGAACTACAACAGCGCCAACGTATACATGGAATGACACCATTAATGTTTGTGAAGCGGTGATCAATTACCGAGTTCAAACTGGAGATTTATCAGGTTGTATCAGTAATTCTTCTACCGATGGAGATTTATTTAGAGATATTACTCGCCCTACTGTTTCCGCTTTAGATACTGCTAGTTTGGATCCATTCAACCCATCACAAGTAAGTGTAAGTTGGTTGCCTAGTCCATCTGGAGATGTGGTTGGATACATCATCTATCATTTTAATGGAGCATCTTGGGATTCGATTGGTAGTGTAGTTGGAATTAATGCCAGTTACTTCTTAGACAATAATCCAGCTGCAGAATTCGCATCTCAACGTTACAGTATTGCTGCTTATGATAGTTGCAGAAACATCAGTAACATTGGTACATTACACAACACCTTATTCGTTACCGCTAAACTTGACATCTGTCGTTCAGCAATCGACTTGCGTTGGAATCCGTACATTAATATGGTTAATGGTGTTGGACAATATAACATCTATGTAAGTGAAAATGGAGGACCATTTACTTTCTTAGCATCTGTTCCTGGATCGAATATTACTTATAGTCATGTTACATTAACTAACAACTCAGAGTATTGTTACTACATACAGGCACAAGGAAATACTTCTTCTAGAACTGCTTCTTCTAACCAGGCTTGTGAAATTGCGAATTTGTTGACATTACCAACCTTCTCGTATTTGAAAAAGCTACCGTTATTGACTTGAGAAGAGTAATCGTTGAATGCTTAGTGGATACTGCTGGAAATCCAGATGTTTCCAAATATAAATTACAACGTGCATTTGATAAAAACGGACCATTTACAACCGTGGGTGCTATTACATATACTGGAAGTCCAATTATTACGTTCAATGATTTCTCAGCAAGAACCGATCAATACAGTTATTACTATCGTGTGATTACTGTTGATTCTTGCTCAAATGATGTTCTTATTAGTAACTTGGGTCGTACAATATTGTTAACGGGACAGCCTGATTTCAATTTAGTAAATGAGTTGAAATGGAACTTCTACGAAGAGTGGTTAGGCAATGTGAGTAAATACTCATTGTTCAGAAGTGTTGATGGTTTATGGAGTCCAACACCCATTGCAACCATGAATAATGGAATTCTGGATTACAATGACGATGTTGCGGCCTTATATTTATATCCGAATTACTCTGGTAAATTCTGTTATCGTATTGAGGCTTATGAAGGTAGTGGTAACACCTATGGATTTACCGATACAAGTGTTTCAAACATCTTCTGTTTAATTCAAGAACCTCACTTATTCATTCCAAGTGCATTTACCCCTAGTGGAAAAAATCCGGTATTTAAGCCAGAATTCATCTACATTGAAGCAAAGAACTATTTCTTTGTAGTATTCAATCGATGGGGACAAAGAATATATGAAACACGTATCCCTGGCGAAGGTTGGGATGGTACGTATGATGGCAAAATCGCTCCTGAGGGTACCTATGTGTATTCCGTTCGAATTTTTGGAACCAATGGTCAGGAGATTGAGAAGAGCGGATCCGTAACTTTGTTACGGTAAATTCCGGTCAACGCGTGGTGAGGCCGCTCAGGGATGGGCGGCCTCCATTTTTTTATACTTTTCTGAAATCAATTAATTTTTGATGAACTCATCTACTTATAGTCAATTTATCGGTAAAAAAAGTTACTTTTGCATGCCAATATCCAAGATCATCCTATGAAAACAGATCAAAAGTTTATTGGCGAAGGACTCACCTACGACGATGTTTTATTAATCCCCTCCTATTCGGAGATAATGCCAAGGGAGACAGATACATCCAGCTTTTTTACCAAGAAAATTCCAATCAAAGTTCCTATTGTTTCTGCAGCTATGGACACCGTTACCGAAGCGGCGATGGCTATTGCTATGGCCCAAGAAGGAGCTATTGGTGTTTTGCACAAGAATATGAGCATCGATCGCCAAGCTGCTGAAGTAAGAAAAGTGAAACGCAGCGAAAGTGGGATGATTCAAGATCCTTTAACTATGCTGGAGGATGGGACCATTGGTGAAGCATTAAGAGTCATGCGTGACAATAAGATTGGTGGTATTCCCATCATCGATAAAAATTCAAAACTAAAAGGCATTCTTACCAATCGCGATCTTCGTTTTGAAAAAGACATGAAGAAGAAAGTAAACCAAGCGATGACCAAGGATAATTTGATTGTGAGTATTGGAGCAACCAGTTTACAAAAGGCTGAATTGATTCTTCAACGACACAAAATTGAGAAATTACCTGTGGTAGATAAGAGTGGAAAACTTATCGGATTAATCACCTACAAAGACATTTTAAAGTTTAAATCGCGTCCCAATTCGAACAAAGATGACTTAGGACGTTTACGTGTTGCCGCGGCGGTTGGTGTTACAGCAGATACCCTTGATCGTGTTGAAGCCCTCGTAAAAGCGGGCGCCGATGCCATCGTTATCGATACTGCACATGGGCATTCGAAGGGAGTGATTGATACTTTGAAAAAAGTAAAAAAAGCTTTTCCAAAATTACAGGTGGTGGTAGGTAATATTGCTACTCCAGAGGCTGCAAAAGCGCTTGTAAAAGCAGGTGCAGATGCTGTTAAAGTAGGAATTGGTCCGGGTTCAATTTGCACAACACGTGTTATTGCAGGCGTTGGCGTTCCACAATTTTGGGCGGTTTACGAAGTAGCAAAAGCATTAAAAGGCACTGGAGTACCCATCATTGCTGATGGTGGAATTCGATTTACGGGTGATATTGCCAAAGCGATTGCGGCTGGAGCAAGCACGGTGATGATTGGATCATTGTTCGCAGGAACAGAGGAATCTCCAGGTGAAACGATGATTTACGAAGGAAGAAAATACAGGGGTTACAGAGGGATGGGCTCCATCGAAGCCATGAAAGAAGGATCAAAAGATCGCTACTTTCAGGATGCTGAAGATGATATCAAAAAGTTGGTTCCAGAAGGCATCGTGGGTCGCGTTCCGTACAAAGGTGGTGTTGCTGATGAAGTGTACCAAATGGTAGGCGGATTAAAGGCATCCATGGGTTATTGCGGAGCTAAAAATGTACTAAAACTACAGGATGCAAAGTTCATACGTATAACGTCGTCGGGTATCCGTGAAAGCCATCCACATGATGTGACTGTTGTACGTGACGCACCTAATTATTCGAGATAAATTAAGTTAAAAATTTACTTTTAAAAAGATAGACCGCCAGTCCTTTTTTTATACATTTTAGAATAATCAAACATTGTTAACTTATCGTTAATGCTCTTTGCGGTGGGTTAAATTTAGATGCGATTTCAACTTCATCTTCTCGTAAAGCTTGACGATTAGGCCTCCTCTTAAAATTTAGTTACAAACATTGTGAGGACGGGAGCAGGTTTTTCACCATTTTTTCATTGGAAAGATGTGCAATCAGTCTCGAAAAGAAGGGAGAATTATTACATTTGCGTCCCTATAAATTAAGTCCATTATGACAAAAGCAATTCTTTACTCTCTTCTTCTCTCTGTGGCTGTTGTTTCACAGGTCCCTGCTCAAACCAAGAAACCGGCACCTAAAAAAGCAATTTCTACTCCGGCAAATGCTTCTAAACCAACAAGCACGACTTTAGCAACCTCCGACCCTATCCTCATGGTTGTGGCTGGAGAAAATGTTCCAAAATCGGAGTTTGATCGAGTTTTCCGCAAAAACAACAAGGATTCGGTATTTACAGAAACTTCCGTTAGAGAATATCTCGACCTATACATCAACTACAAATTGAAGGTAAAAGAAGCTGAATCCATGAAAATGGACACGAGCGAGACTTTCAAAAATGAACTTTCAGGCTATAACAAGCAATTGGCTCAACCTTACCTCACGGATAAAGATGTGAGTGAAAACCTGATTCAGGAAGCCTATGAGCGTTTGGGCAAGGACGTAAAAGCTAGCCATGTTTTATTAAAAGTTAACCCTGACGCCCTTCCAAAAGATACCGTACTTGCCTACAATCGCATCCTGAAAATTCGTGATATGATTATGAAAGGAGCTGATTTTGGCAAGGTAGCACGTGATTCCAGTGAAGATCCATCTGCAAAAGAAAACAATGGGGAATTGGGATATTTTACAGGAATGCAGATGGTATACCCATTTGAAACGGTAGCCTTCAATACAAAGCCCGGCACAGTTTCAATGCCAGTTCGTACGCGATTTGGCTATCACATTATTAAAGTTTTAGATATTCGACCAGCACAGGGAGAAATTCAAACAGCTCATATCATGATTCGTATTCCAAAAGATGCGAATGATAGTTTAGTGAAAGCATCCGAACTCAGAATGAACGAGGTGGTTCAAGCATTGAAAAATGGGATGGCTTGGGATTCTGCAGTAACGATGTATAGCGAAGACAAAGGATCTGTAAAAAAAGGCGGTGAACTTCCTTGGTTTGGTACAGGGAAGATGGTTCCAGAATTTGAAAAAGCGGCCTTTGCTCTTAAAAATAAAGGTGACCGCAGTGGAATAATCAAAACAACCTATGGTTTTCACATTATTCAATTACTCGACAAGCGTGGAATTCCTCCATTTGCTGAGAAGAAAGCAGAGTTAAAACAATTAATCGCTCGTGACAGCCGAAATGAAGCAAGTCGTTTGAGCATGGTAACCAAAATTAAAAAAGCGTATAAGTACAAAGAAACTCCAAAAGCGAAAGATGAATTCATCGCAAGCCTCGACAGCAGCGTTACGGAAGGAGAATGGGATTTATCAACTGCTGATAAATTCACAAAAAATATTTTCTCTTTGACGGATTCAAATGGTGTGGTGACAAATTATACGCAGCAAGATTTTGCAAAATACGTGAGCACTCACCAAACAAAAAGAACAGGAAACAATCCGCAAGCCATTGGTTACTCCATGTACGATCAATGGGTAGGCGATGCTGTTCTTAGCTATTTAGAAGAAAGACTAGAAAAAATCTATCCTGACTTCCGAAATTTAATGCGTGAATACAGAGATGGTATTTTACTTTTTGACTTAACAGACAAAATGGTTTGGAGTAAAGCGGTGAAAGATACTGCTGGCCTTGAAGTATACCATGAAGCGAATAAAAACAACTATAAATGGGCAGAAAGATGCGATGTAACCATCTACACTTGTGCCGATGCAAAAGTAGCTGCAGAACTCCGCAAAGGACTTACGAAGAAGAAAAAAACGGCCGCAGAAATCGTAGCTGGTCTTAATAAAACGAATGCGAGTGCTGTCACTACTCGTGATGGAAAATTTGGTCATGGAGAAAATGAAATTGTGGAAGCTGCTGGTTGGAAAACGGGCTTAAGTGCTGATGTTGTTAAAAACAATATGGGTCATATCGTAGATGTAAAATCCATCTTACCTCCTACTCCAAAAACCTTAGAAGAAGCAAAAGGCGTTGTTACTGCCGATTATCAAACGTACTTGGAAAAAACATGGTTACAAAGTTTACACGACAAATACAGTGTAAAAGTGAATAACGAAGTTTTAGAAACCATGTGGAAATAGTATTAAAATAATCGTTGTTGACTAAAGCAAGATTCATTCAAAAAGAGCAAGGCACGCTGATCATCATTTGCAGCTGCTTGCTCTTTTTGACATTTAGTGCTTGTCAGAAAAAAAGTAATACTTCAGATGCTAGCGAAAGAGTAATTGCCCGTGTTTATGACAAATACCTTTATGCTACCGACATTCGAAATTTAGTTCCGAAAGGAGTAAGCAAGAATGATAGCTTAACCATTATTCGTTCTTATGTACAAAACTGGATTCAACAACAGTCGGTATTAAAAAGAGCGGAAGACAATTTAGATGATGAGCGAAAAAATGTGGACAAGAAGCTCGAAGAATATAGAAATTCATTAATAACCTATATTTATGAGAGTGAGTTAATCAAGCAGAAGTTAGACACTTCCATCAGCAATGAGGACATTGAAAAATACTACAATGAAAATCAAAATAACTTCCAATTAAAAAACAATATCCTTCAAGTCCTTTACTTCAAACTACCCAAAACAGCACCTAAGCTTCCCAAGGTAAAAGGATGGTTTAGAAGTACCAATGCGAAAGACAGAAAGCAATTAGAAGAATATTGTTATCAATTCGCCACCGACTATTATTTTAATGATGAAGAATGGCTTCTTTTTGATGATTTACTCAAGAAAATACCCATTAGAACCTATGATCAGGAGCAATACCTCAAAAACAATAGGTACATTGAAATACCCGATTCGACACATATTTTCTTTGTAAATATCAAAGGATTTAAAATAAAAGAAAGCTTATCACCGTTGACCTTCGAGAGAGAAAACATCTGGAATCTCATCATCAACAATCGCAAGCTGGAATTAATTCGTGAAATGGAAAAAGACGCCTATCAAGATGCAATACAAAAGAAAGAAATTGAAAATTGGATTAAGTAGTTTTTGCTTACTGCTTTGCAGCATAACTCTTGTTGCTCAACCACAAAATGAAATTGTAGTGGATAAAGTTGCCGCTGTGGTTGGAAATCATATTATACTGCTTTCTGATGTTGAAACGCAATATCAACAATACTTGACGCAAACTACACTTGGCGAAGCGGAATTAAAATGTCGGATCATCGATCAACTATTGCTCAACAAGCTTCTTTTGCATCAATCAGCAATTGACAGTATTGTGGTAACCGATGATCAGGTGGAACAAAAGATCAATCAAAACATGGCTTATTATATTTCTCAGATTGGATCAGCAGAAAAGCTAGAGAAATATTATGGGAAATCGATTGGTCAATTAAAAGAGGAGTTTCGACCGATGATTAAAGATCAACTGTTGATTCAGCAAATGCAAAGTAAAGTAACCAGCAATGTCAATGCGAATCCTTCGGATGTAAAAGCTTTCTTTGATAATATTCCGAAAGACAGTTTACCTCTCATCAATGCCGAGGTAGAATATGCACAAATACTAAGAAATGTTCCAGTAGGTGAAGAAGAAAAAGCAAAAGCGAAAGAGCAAATCACCACTTTGAGAAACCGAATTCTTGCCGGAGAAGATTTTGGAACATTAGCCCTACTCTATTCTCAAGATAAAGAGAGTGCAAAACAAAATGGTGAATTAGGATTTGTTAATCGCGGCGACTTGGTTCCCGAATTTGAAGCAGCTGCCTTCCGCTTAAAAAATGTAGTGGATATTTCTCCTGTTGTAGAAACACAATTTGGATTTCACATCATTCAATTGATTGAACGAAGAGGTGAAAAAATTAATGTGCAACATATTTTGATCCCTGTCAACGTGACCAACGCGGATATCATTCGTTCACAAGCAGAGATGGATTCCTTGGTAAGCAAACTTAAAAGTGGAGAAATAAAATTCTCGGAAGCTGCCGAAAAATATTCGGATGATAAGGATACGAAGCTTAATGGAGGATTAGTCGTGAATCCAGCCACTGGATCTTCGCATTTTGAAGCCGACATGGTGGATCCTGTCATACTGTTTCAATTAGACAAAATGCAAATAGGTGAATTTTCAAATCCAATCTCCACAACTACCAGAGAAGGTGGTCAAGGATTTAGAATTTTGTACCTCAAATCAAGATCGGAGCCGCATCGTTTAAATTTAAAAGACGATTACCAACGCTTACAAGAACTTGCCCTCACCGACAAACAAAATACGGTGTTGGAACAATGGAGAAACAAAAAGAAATTAATAACGTATATACGCATTGGTGACGATTACAGCACCTGTCCAAGCTTAAAAGACTGGGTAGCCCAATAAATATTTTTATAAAATAAATATGAATCAAAAATATAATTCAGACGTCGAAGCCGTAGATGGTTTACGAGATGCCTATCAACAATTAAGAAATGAAATTGGGAAAGTAATCATCGGACAAGATCAGGTGGTGAAAGATTCACTCATTTCCATTTTCAGTAATGGCCATTGTTTATTGGTTGGAGTTCCAGGGTTAGCAAAAACGCTATTGGTAAATACCATTGCTCAGGTGTTGGGATTGAGTTACAATCGCATTCAGTTTACTCCTGATTTAATGCCCAGTGATATTATTGGAACCGAAATATTAGATGAGAACAGACATTTTCGCTTTGTGAAAGGTCCTTTGTTTGCTAATATCATTCTAGCGGATGAGATCAACCGTACACCACCTAAAACACAAGCTGCTTTATTAGAGGCGATGCAAGAACGCGCTGTTACCGCAGCAGGTAATCGTTATGAATTACCTAAACCTTTCTTTGTGCTCGCTACCCAAAATCCTATCGAACAAGAAGGAACTTATCCATTGCCTGAAGCACAATTAGACCGTTTCATGTTTAATGTGATGTTAGATTATCCAAGTTTAGAAGAAGAATTATTAGTTGTAAAAAATACAACGAGCAATTATAGTCCTACGCTTAGTAAAATCCTAACTGGAGAAGAAATAAGTTATTTCCAACAATTGATTCGTCGCATACCTGTTCCGGACAATGTTATGCAATATGCAGTTTCACTCTCTGCAAAAACACGTCCGAATACAGCCTATGCTGCACCCGTAGCCAATGAATACTTAAATTGGGGCGCAGGTCCGCGGGCCTCACAATTCTTGGTAGTCGGTGCTAAATGCAATGCCGTATTGAATGGAAAATACTCTCCTGATATAGAAGATGTAAAAGCCATAGCTCCTGCTATTTTACGCCATCGTATTGTTAAAAATTTCAAAGCAGAAGCTGAAGGAATTAGCGTAGAGAAAATTATAGAGGATCTACTTAAATAATTCAAATCAGTTCTTCACAATAACATTCGGCCCTTTATGGGCCGTTTTTTTTGATAATAATATTTTTACAATTTAGTATTCATTGCTCCATTCTTAAAATAAATTTAAGATGAGTAAAGCTAACCGTCAAATTATTGTCCTAGCCTCTCCCCAACATGATACACATCGATGTATTCATAAAATAAATTTGATATGAGTAAAGCTAACCGTCAAATTATTGTCCTAGCCTCTCCCCAACATGATACACATCGATGTATTCATAAAATAAATTTGATATGAGTAAAGCTAACCGTCAAATTTATTGTCCTAGCCTCTCCCCAACATGATACACATCGATGTATTCATAAAATAAATTTGATATGAGTAAAGCTAACCGTCAAATTATTGTCCTAGCCTCTCCCCAACAAGATACACATCGATGTATTCATACAATAAATTTGATATGAGTAAAGCTAACCGTCAAATTATTGTCCTAGCCTCTCCCCAACATGATACACATCGATGATTCATACAATAAATTTGATATGAGTAAAGCTAACCGTCAAATTATTGTCCTAGCCTCTCCCCAACCCCTCTCCAAAGGAGAGGGGCTTTCGATAATTAAATTCACAAGGCTACAGTTAGTAATTACTTGCTTTAGACAAATTACTAATATATTAATTCTATAGCCCTTCTCATTTCTGCATTCCAAACATACAAATACTTTACATTGCCCCTCTCCTTTGGAGAGGGTCGCGATGCCTCGCGAGAGGAGAGGCTTTATCATTTTGCAGAACGATAAACACTAACCAATCTATGAAGTATAAAACCAACAAAAAAACCCATCTTAAAAAGACAGGGTATAAAATTATTTAAGCTAATAGTAACGACTCACTTTCGAATTAATTTAAAGGGCTCTGTCGACTTATCAGCAGTAGATATTTTCAAGAAGTATATTCCTGGAGGAAGATCATTTTCAATAGTAATATCGAAGTTATTTGATCCTTCATTTAATGAGATACTTTGACGATAAGAAATATTTCCCACAGAATTATAAATAATTAATTCTCCATTCAAACTAGAAGGTGAAAATACATTTACATGTAATTCGTTGCTGAATGGGTTTGGTCCCACAGTTGAAGTTTTGAGTTCGCTTACTTCTCCTTCAAAGTTAATCATGATCGGATTAAATAATTCAAACGCACCATTAAAATCTGTTTGTCGTAAACGATAATAAGAGACTCCTGAAAAAGGATTATCGTCGACAAATTGATAAGCTCTACTTATTGTTGAATTTCCATAACCATTCACTCTTTCTACTTCAATAAAGTCGTTTGCGTTTTGACTTTTCTCGATTGTAAAATAATCATTATTCTTTTCAGATGCTGTAACCCATTTCAACAATACGGCACTTCCATCTTTCACCGCCGAGAAACTTACTAAATCTACGGGCAAAGAATTAGCGGCACTGCTACTGCCAAGTGTAAAGACAAAGTATGGAGCAGATCCTAAATTTGCAGTGATGGTTCCTGCACTTGCATTCCCCGTAACACTTCCATTTCCAAGATCCTTCCACTCTGCGGCAGTGGTGTCCCAACGAGCCACGCGCAAATCATTAATGTTTGTAATTCCACAGCTCACAGGATCTCTCCATGATAAAACCATCCGAACATTTGCAGTTCCTGCATTTCTTACAACAGACCAATATTCGCATCTACTCACTGCATGCAAGGACGCTTCTTTATTGGCAATGGGATAAGATGCATTTGGGTTTGCTGTGAAATAATCCGCAGTAAATCGATCCGTAGCTGAAACGGGAGCCGTCATTCCGATAGGGCGATACAATCCTCCTTTTCCTGTGGGAAAAGTAAATGCTGTATTTCCAATTTTTTCTACCGGTCCATCTACATAACTTAAATCGGAAACATTGGTCACGCTAGTTACACCTGTTCCAATTGATAATTTATTGCTGGCCGTAGAAGTGATCACTCCATTGGTCATTATTAAAGCATTGCTCACATTCAATGGTGATAGCAAGGTAAGTCCTGAACTTGAATTATTCATTTCCAAGCGACGAATCGTTAATGCCATCGATGGCAATGAAGAAATACGTTGTGCTCCTGTTCCATCCATCACGACTCTTCCATTCGTTGAATGCGACATGATCAAAGTAGCGGCCGTTCCATTCACAGTGATGTCTCCGGCAAATGTACAAGCAGCGTTGTAGGCTGGATATAATAACCCCGTTCCATTTTGCGTAAAGATTACATTGGCATTAAAATCGTCAGAAGTACTATTCGACAATATCATGGTAGATGTTCCGCTATTGATAATCGTAGAACTTCCATTATAGACATTTCCTCCTGTAGAAGTATTACTGCCCGCACCATTTTTTTCTAAAGAAATTGGTCCATTAAAAGTAGTTCCATTTAAATACAATTGAGGAAAACTTACATTCACCGTGCCATTAAAGATGGATCCGGTATTAAAATAAATTGCACCGGTCCCTGCTGAAACGGCAAGATTTATGGGAGTATTATCTACTTGTCTAAACTTTCTCAAATTCAATTCTCCGCTCGTGAAACCGACGGTACCAATAGACAAACTTTTACCAGCTGCTAAGTGAGACACTCCATTTCCACCACCAAAACGAATGCCGCCAGTACCTGTTGAATTTACAATTACATTTCCATTAAACTGCGTTGAAGAATCGTTATAAGCTAAATGAATAATTCCACTTCCATTGCTAAAGGTAGTCACATCATCATTAAAAATATCTTTCGTTGTACGCGCAAATAACAAATAGCCAGAATTATAATTCGTCAAACTCAATGGTTTCATAAATATATTGTTTCCATTAGATTCGTCATTCATTGTTCCTGTCTTGATTAAATTTACTTCCTGATTGAAAATACAATTATTCAAGCGAACTCCTCCCCCAGCAAAATCCCATCTACCATTCATCGTCAATTCTGGTCCGAGATTAATTGTTGCTGCTGCTCCCATCGTGAAAGTTTGTGCATTGTTACCCAAAATCATTCTTGCCATGCTAACATATCCATTGGTGAATGTGGTACTATCCATCATTATTATCTTTCCATCAGCCAACGTTGATGTGCCTGTAGAATTACCGATTCGAATGCTTCCACTTCCCGCTGATACTAACTCCACATTATCATTAAACAAAGTGTTGATTCCTCGGTGTGCTAAATAAATAATTCCCGAATTTGTAATTCTTGCTGTAACTTTTCCATTGTAAATATCTTGAGTTGAATTAGAACTTAAAAAATATCCAGTGCCATTATTCGTAATCGATAAACTTCCATTGAAAGTACATCCTCCTAAACCGGCTTCATTGGATGTCCCATTTTTTACGAAGACTACATCATCAGCAAAAGTTCCGCCATTCAAAGCAATACCCCCTGCTATTACATTTAACTTTCCTGCTATATTCACATCAGGACCAAAAGTAACGACGCCAGTTCCCGATAAATTAATATTCTGTGTAGTATTTCCTAATTGCGTCACTCTACCAATCATTAAATTACGACTTGAAAAGCCTTCAGATCCGACGGAAATGATTTTACCAGCAGCTAATGATGATGAACCAGTACTTGTACTAAATCGCACACCACCACTGCCACTACTGCTCACTTCCACATTATCATTAAATTCAGTATTTGTTCCGCGATGGGCAACATAAATAATTCCAGAACTCACGCTATTAAAAGAGGCAAAAGAATTAAATACATCATTGGTAGAATTGGATAATAATAAATATCCGGTTCCTTCATTTCTCAAGCTCACTGAATCGTTATATACATTTCCTCCAAGACCAGGATCGTTAGTCGTTCCAGTTTTAACAGCAGTTAATTTGCCATTGAAGATGGCACCGGAAAGATAAAGTCCACCACTGGTTGTGTTCACATCGCCTCCAAAAGTGGTACTAGGTCCGAGCATCAGTGTTGCAGAGGATCCCAAATCAAAAGATTTAGGTGTGACATCACCATAAGAAATTCCACTTAGCTGTAAAGTTCCATTCGTAAATCCCTGCATGCCGACAAAAATATTTTTTCCCGATGCAATTAAAGAAGTACCATTTGATGAACCAAATCGAACTGCTCCTGTAGACGTACTATTTACATATACATTTTGATTAAAAGCATTTCCTGTTCCTCGGTATGCAACATGTATATTGCCCGAATTTGTTGAACTAAAAGTTACATCAGCATTAAAAACATCCGGAGTTGAATTTGATAATAATACATAGCCTGTTCCTGAATTTGTAATTTGTGTTATGCCATTAAAAACATTACCACCGTTCCCTGAATTACTTGCTGTTCCATATCTTTCAGCCGTTAATCGTCCGTTAAATGTTGCCCCATTCAAACACAATCCTGGACCTACTGATGTTACATTCCCATTAAATGTTGTTGCAGGACCTAATGTTAGGATACCCGTACCCGTTAGTTGAAAATCTTGATCTCCAATTCCATCAAAAGTAATTTTACTTAATTGTAATCCACCTCCGCTAAAACCTTGCGATCCAACAGAAATTGTTTTACCACTTGCCAGCGTAGCCGTACCATTACTTGCACCAAATCGTATTCCTCCTGTACCTGTACAGTTAACAATTACATGATCATTAAACTGGGTATTTACTCCATTATAACTCATATAAATTAATGCAGAACTAGAGGTATTAATTGTTAATGTGGAATTAAAAATATCTCGAGTTGAATTCGCAAATAATAAATAAGATGTACTGGTATTTGAAATTGTTGTAATTCCATTAAAGGTATTGTTTCCTGCAGCAGCATCATTTCCTACATCATTTTTAGTTAAAGAAGTAGTTCCATTAAATGTTGTATTTCGTAATGTGATTCGTCCAGAACTAGCACTTATCGGAGAATTAATCGTAGGTCCGCCAGCACTATTGCCAAAGTTTGTGTTGGGTCCATTGATGATTACATTTCCGCCAGCGACGTTTTCATTAATGGTACCACCATAAAGATTGGCAGTTCCATTAATCGATAAACTTTTTCCTCGCAACTGGACTACAGTTCCCGCATTTGAGGTAAATGAATTTGCAACCGTTACATCAAATCCATTAAAATCGATTTGTGCATTTGTAGATAAATTCAATCCATTCACAGTCACATGATCATTCAAAACAGGAATACGCGGTGTTGATGGAATGGTAATATCATCTGCACTAGAAGGAACACCATTAGGTGTCCAATTTGAAGCATTGGTCCATAAGCTATCCGATGAACCATTCCACGAATAAGCAACTCCAGCTTTTGCATCCGAGTTTACTCCTAAATTCCAATACATCAGCGCACAAAAAAATCCAAAAACAGAAAACACGGATCCTGCAATGATGTAGCGCTGAACTTGACGAGTTTTCTGCTTATTGGCTACAACTAACCTAATTTTCTTTTCATTTTTCATACCTAAAGTTTCAAAATTCTTATTTCAGTTTACGTAAATCAGAATCGAAGGTTTCGACATAATACACTGATAAAGTAATATTTACACTTGTTCCTTTTTCAATAAATAAAAAGAGGCTTAAAGAACTCAAGACTTTCATCATATATTCCCAAAAAAACGAATGAATGCCTGTATTTTTGCATTCCAATTTCGACTAAATCATGACAACAGAAAAGGTTCAACTACTCATTATAGGTTCAGGTCCAGCAGGTTACACAGCAGCAATTTACGCAGCACGAGCCGATTTAAAACCATTGCTTTATCAAGGTTTACAGCCAGGTGGACAATTAACCATTACAACAGAAGTTGAAAATTATCCAGGCTATCCAGAAGGAATTCAAGGTCCGGAAATGATGATGGATTTTGAAAAGCAAGCCAAACGTTTTGGCACCGACATCCGTTTTGGATATGCGAGCTCCGTTGATTTTAGTGGAAAAACGAAGAAAGTGGTTATTGATGAAAACCACACCATCGAAGCGGATGCCGTAATCATTGCAACAGGTGCTAGCGCAAAATGGTTGGGTTTAGAGTCTGAAAAAAAATTCAATGGATTTGGAGTAAGTGCTTGTGCGGTTTGTGATGGATTCTTTTTCAAAGGGCAAGATGTAGCCATCGTAGGTGCAGGAGATACCGCTGCTGAGGAAGCATCTTACTTAGCGAAGCGTGGCAAAAAAGTTTATTTATTAGTTCGCAAATCCGAAATGCGAGCATCGAAAGCCATGCAACATCGAGTTTTAAATACGCCCAACATTGAAGTATTATTTAATCATGAAACGGTTGAAATTTTAGGTGACAAAGGAGTGAATGCCGTAAAAGTGATTAATAACATCACCCATGAAGAAAAAGTGTTAGATGTTACTGGATTCTTTGTTGCCATCGGCCACGAACCTAATACACAAATTTTCAAAGGACAATTAGAATTAGATGCCAACGGGTACATCATCACCAAGCCAGGCACAACGTATACAAGTGCAGAAGGTGTTTTTGCTGCAGGAGATGTGCAAGATCATGTGTATCGCCAAGCAGTTACCGCAGCAGGAACTGGGTGCATGGCTGCGTTGGACGCGGAGCGTTGGCTTGCGCATTAATTCAGAATTCAGAATGCAGAATTCAGAATTGTTGAAAGCACTTCGAACATTGAACTCAACAGCTATCGACTATGAATAAATCAAAGCGCCAGCAATAATGAATTAACATAGCACTTGCCATTCTTAATTCAGAATTAATTTCAGCGCAATTAATTCTGCATTCTTGAATAAGCTCTGCGCAAGCAATTCTTAATTCTACAATTCTGAATCAAACATAGCCCATCAGCTTATACATCAAAATTCCAATCCATTCATGCAACAGCAAATCCCATTGTGTTAGGCATTCGGCATCGGGCTGAATGATTTTATCGAGTGTATTGATGTAAGTGGCGGAGCGAGTATCGACAGAATAGGGATCCACTTTAAAATTTACTTTTTCAAAACAAAGGAGTGAACGGCGCATGTGAAATGCAGAGGTAATTAGCAAAAAGCGGCTTCCATACTTTTTATCTTTTAAGATATTATTCGAAAGTGTTGCATTTTCATAAGTATTTCGACTCCCATTCTCGAGGAGGATATCCTTTTCGGGGACACCACTTTTTAATAAAACAGAAGCAATTAATCCCGACTCTTTCCAATCCTGAAAATTCACAAAACCAGATCCACCCGAGAGCAAAATCTTACTAATTTTTTTATCGTGATACAATTGCAGTGCTTGAAGAAGTCGATCCACGCTGGAAGAATATACTACACGATCAACACTTTGATCGTAATAGCGCATACTTCCTCCTAAAACAATTCCAACATCATAAGGCTCCGATATTTTTTGAGCGTTCACTGCAGGCACTTCCCAGG
>JADJMG010000019.1 GCA_016709725.1 Bacteroidota bacterium | reverse complement strand
CAAAGAGATGTTTACCATCTTATCAGCATCGTATTTATTACCATGCCAGTAGTAGCGTTATTTGGAGCTTCGTTACAGCAACCAAAGATATTACATAACATTCTTCATGTAAATTATTCAGGCTTTAATCTCGTCAATGAGTTTTCTTACCTGATTGATGCTCGGGCTGTGAGGCAATTTGCATAGTTGAAGTCCGCTTTCTGTGTTCATGTAAAACTGTTGCTGAAACTGCCTATTTCTTTGTCACTAACCACCGAAGTGGTTTTTGTTGGTACTTGAGACTACGAACTACAAAGTTCTCTGCGTGTGCGAATGTAATTGAAAAAGTTTTTACTAACCGATGAGTGTTAGGTTATATTCCTGAATTTCTATTCTCCGCCTCTTGTTCTTCCTAATCGACAAACGAGTAGAGGGGGGGTGGAGACTAGTTCTGCAAGTTTTGGAAATGAGTTACCAAGTTCTTATTAAATCCATTGAATCCGGAGGGATGGTTTTTAATAATTCTGTCTCTCGGCCTTTCATTTTCATAAACTCAGTAAACTGTGGAGGTGTTCGATGTATATCGCGTGCCTCACTGGATTCTCTTCTTTCCTCTTGTTCTCTTTCGCGTTCCGCTTTTTCCGATTCTAAAAGTCGGGTAAGAATTTCCTGTTGGCGTTTCATGGTAAGTTCGCTAATACGCTTATTAACAATGTCTTTCTCGTTTTGCTCCATCTGCTCAGCGAGTTTGCTTAAATCGCCTAGTTTACCTTGCCCATCTTTATTTTCTTGCATATTAAGTTGGTTAATGGCATTTCGAAGGGCCTCTTGTTGAGCTGCCATCTTAAGCCAACTCCTCACCATACCATCTCCGGTTTTCTACCAGGCTTATCACCTGGTTTTCTCCAGGGTTTTTCCTTTCTCCATCTTCTCTTTCATCTCCTTGAGCTGTTGACCCAGCTTTCCTGCATTTTTTAACGTCACCAGCAGTGGGTCCGCTTCGGTTTGCCTTTCCAGGCTTAGGCTTTCCTTGACCTGGTTTATCACAAGTCGCATCACTTTCCTTCTGTTCTTGCTGATCTGATCTAAACTCTCACCAACATCAGCGCCAAATTATTTACAGCTGTCATAATGAACTGCTGATTGGCTCGAGCTAGTGGAACCGTTCTATCTTGTAGATTCAAAAGTGCTTTTTCGGTATTCGCATTGATGTCGGTGATTTGCTCGTTTACTTGCGAACTAATCTGCACCACTCTTTTACTAAGAGCTAACAAGGAGTCTTCCAAGATCTGCGTCGTCCTTCAACTTTCGTTGCTCTTGGGCCATCTTCAAATATTGTGGATTGTTGATATCAACACCCTTCAATTTTTCCATCAACCCTTCTTGGTCAAAACTAAAACGCAACAGGTTTTCCAAAAGGGCACGCATCGCCTGCATGTCTTCCTCGTTTTGCTCTTCTTCTTTTTCTTTCTGTGTTGCTTCTTTATTTTTTGACTGAGGTCTTTCATTTTCTCAGCCGCCTTTTTTTGACTTTGCTTCGCGTTCTTCTTTTCCCATTGGAAAGTTGTTGTTCGCTGTCTTGCATGTCTTCCTTGATGGATTCTTCTTCTTTCTCAAAATCCTTCAACTCTTGTGAATACCAGTTCTCGTTTTTCTTCTCAATATCTTCAAGACTCTTTTCGATGTCCTTAAAGTCCTTGTTCAACTCTCTTTGCTCTTCCTTTAGTTTTTCACTTTCCGCACCTTTCTGGTCGTTCTTGTCGGCGAGTTTCTCTTGCTCTTCGGCGAGCTTCTCTAAGTTCTCGGCCGTTTCTTTCATCTTCTCCTCTAACTCCAGTTGCTTGAAAAGTTCCAACGTACGATCGAGCTGTTTTTCGAGATCCTTACTATCCAACTTCATCTTCTCCACCATATCCTGAAGTTTCTCTTTGTCGAGTTGTGCCATTAGCTTTTCCAACTCTTCCATCATCTTCTTCATTTCGGGCGACATCAATTTTTCGAACAGCTCTTCCAGTTGTTTTTGCTTTTGGGCTAATTCGGGATCGGGAGCACGGAACTCATTTTGTTGTTTCGCATTCTCGTCTTGCTGCTTTTGAATTTCGGCCACTTTCTGCTCCAACTCTTTTGCTGATTCAAAATATCACTCACCTTCTTGCGATCTTAGCTAAGGTTCTTTTGTTCAACAAATCTTTATTCGGGTTGCTTAGGTCTTTTGGAGATCCTTTGCTTTTTTGATACTCTCGCTTAAATCTTCTTTGAGTGATTTGTTTCTCGACTCATTCTCTTTTGCCAATTCTTGCACACTGGGTGCTTTGAAAACGCTAGAGGTAGAGCGAGCGCTTTTTGGACCATGAACTCCATCATTATCCCAAACCTCAAAATAATACTCAATCTCATCGCCAGCATTTAATTGAATGGTGGCCAAATCCCAGAAATGATAAAACTGATCTTGGAGTAACGCCCTTATTAAATCCAGTGGCGCAGCTTTTGCTTCTTCTTGCACATCCTGTCCATCTTTCTTCAAAAACGATACCTGAATTGTAGTTTACTTAAACCGTAATCGTCCATCACCATCCCTCTGAAATAAATTCTTTGGTAGGAGTTGGAATCTTTGCTCTTCCACTTCAATTTGTGGATACTGATCAGGTATAACATTGATCACATAAGCAACGGAGTCTTTCGATTGAATAAATTCGTTACGTGTGCTGATGGTATATCCACTACTAGAAAGTAGTTTTCGAACTAATGAATAATTATTTTCTTCTCCCTCCTTCAAGGTGTAAGTACTATCGGTGAAGCGTATACGAAGTTCTGATGTATTCTGTGTTCCGATGTTCCACGTGGCACGGGTTCCAGCAGGAATTAAGAGGTCGCCGGTGTTCTTGATGGTTTCACTTTTTACGTCCTAAATACGCAGGGTAATTAAGTTCAACCGAAAAATCAACCAACTACTGGATTAGGTACTGCTGTTAAAGTATAGTCGTCCGAATAAAACCCATCTGCCATTAAACGAAAAACTGGTATTTCCCTGTACATTTCTAAATGTATAATGGAGCTTATCTAAATTTTCTTTTCGAGTTTGAAAGTATTGTTTCCTACTCAACATATACATCGCGAGGAATTTCATTTCCGCTCATCTTTACATCGATGGTGAAATCGTCGAATTGTACCACTTGTAATTTCTCATTGGTCACTTGAAATTGAAACGGCGCTGGCTTCGAATATTTTTTAGTGTGATGCAAGAGTCGGCTCGCTGGATCTGTAATCAAACTCGGTGCCGCAAACAAATAATGATGAGTGCTAAGAGCGGGAAAGCAGCATAAGGCAAATACTTTCTATTCTTCCTTAAGTCGATGGCCGATGAAAATGAGATAGGGCGCAGCTCAGCACTTTTTTGGTTGATGGATGCATGAATCAACGACAAATGCTCGGGCTCCTGACTCACCTGATCATGAAGTTGGAGGGTATTTAAAAGTTTGTCACGAATAGGTTGAAAATGTTGTCCTATGATGTTAGCTGCTTCTGTGTGACTGATGGTTTTACCCAACTTATACAACTTAAACAAAGGGGTAAGTACTAGTTTCAGAGTACAAGCCCAGTAGAAATGAGGTATGAATAAAATAGAACTGCTCTTACTGCAGGATTAAACCAAGCCAACGACTCTAGAAGGGTAATAGAAATAAAAACACCAACAGGAGCGTAAAAGCATAAATACCCCCACGCATCAACTGATTGGTATAAAACTTCCGGATGAAAGCGTCCAGCTTCTCCAGCAACTCACGGTAATTATTCTCGGCGGTGGACATATTACAAATGTACAATGAAATTTAGGTAATGGTTAAACGTTTTTAGAGTTAAATAATTGTACGTATTATTAGGGTAGAGAGTTCCAACACCCTATAAACCCATCTTAATAGGAAAAAAACTCCTATTTAATCCTTGCCACTACGCCCAAAGGCAATACAACTCCACTGGTAGCCTGTAAATAAATCTCGCCTATTTCGGCTGAAGCGGCTCTCTTTTCAAAATGCTCTTCTATTAAATTTTTAATGATGAGTGAAGAAAATCCGAGGGAGTAGGTGTTTAACACTAAAAATGAATTTTCGGGTTCTAATAACTCGGAAACACATTTCATCATTTCATTGATCATTTCTTCAATTTCCAATTTTCACCATTAGGCCATGACCAAATGCGGGTGGATCTAAAATAATTCCATGGTATCTTTTCCTCGTTTCACTTCACGTTTCACGTAGGTCATTGCATCTTCCACTAACCAACGAATATCGTCAAGCTTACTCAACTCCATATTTTCTCTAGCCCAAGAAACCACTTGTTTAATAGAGTCGAGATGGGTGATATCGGCACCCGCTGCTTTTGCTGCTAAGGAGGATCCACCAGTGTAAGCAAATAAATTTAAAACTTTTGGTTTTTCTACTTCTTTACCGATGCGCTTCACGTTTTCATAAATGTATTCCCAGTTCACCGCTTGCTCGGGAAATACACCCACATGTTTAAAAGAGGTTAGGCCTAATCTAAAAAAAAATACTACTGGTTGAATTGATATCATATTGTATTCTCCACTGATCGGGCATGTCCTTTAACTTTTGCCAGGTACCTGCAGAGCTACTCTTAGGAACAAAGCGTACATGCGCCTTTTTATCCCATTCTTGATTCGATAGTTTTTTACTCCAAACGGCTTGTGGTTCTGGACGAATTGTAATGTACTTACCAAAGCGTTCTAGTTTCTCAAAGTCACCACAGTCAATTAGTTCGTAGTCTTGGAATTGGGTTGGAGTCAATAAAATCATCGTCACAAAGTTAGTCCGTTTTTACATTTATAAGCAGTTATATATAATTCTTGATTTTTTTACCCTGTGGCTAATCACCTAAAAAGGTAATCATTTCATCTAATAAAAATACTAAAACCCACCTTGAAGCTCTTATCTCTTTCGAAGTGTAAAATTTTATGTTACCAGTAAAATATCTAGAAGCCAGAAGCTAGTAGCCAGAGGCTCAACAATATTCGAAGCGAAAATTATAAGCTACCGAAAAAATAAATGAAAAATGAAATTGTTCATACCTATGTTCATAACGCAAAAACTTGTGTATATCTATTCTATAAGATTATTTGGAAATGATAAACCTGTATGGCTTAATCAGGGGTATTACTAATCCAAAAATTAGCCTACTTTTTTCCTAGTCTTTATAAACTTTCTTATACACGGAAATGAACTTATTTCTATTCACAATTAGTTAACATCTACCTTTATTAACAACTGTTAGTAATTACAAGGTATCCTTATTAATCAGTGATTTATCCTATGTATACATCTAATAAAATTGTGAATAAAGCCTAACAACTGAACTCGACAATGCTTTTAACAAAAAGGAATACACATTATGAACAGTACATTATTAACATATATTATTATTTAAATAAATATATTATAATATAGACTGTTGATTAAAACGCTTGATGGTTTTTCGACAATTTTTAGAAGTGGTTTTTAAATAATAACAATCTCCTTTTTTCCGTTTTTACCCTGTACTTTTGCCCCAGTAATCCTGTAAATCTCATGTCGAATTTTAACACCGTTTCGAAGTAAATACCCAAGGGTTTGTGAATGAACCGGTCGACCCACGCCTCGACCTTTTCGAAGCCATTAAATTACTGAAAAAGGAGAAGAATGCGGTGATCTTGGCGCACTACTACCAGGATTCTGATATTCAGGATATTGCGGACTACATCGGAGACAGCTTAGGTTTAGCTCAGGAAGCGGCTAAAACACAGGCTGATATCATCGTTTTTGCTGAAGTTCATTTCATGGCCGAAACAGCCAAGTTGCTTAATCCAACTAAGAAAGTTTTAATGCCTGATTTTAGAGCAGGTTGTTCATTATCAGACTCTTGTCCACCCGATCAGTTTAGAAAATTTAGAGAATCCTATCCCAACCATGTGGTGATCAGTTACATCAATTGCTCGGCAGCCATCAAAGCTCAAACCGATATTATTTGCACTTCCAGTAATGCCATCAAAGTGGTGGAGAGTGTTCCAAAAGATAAACCCATCCTCTTTGCTCCTGATAAAAATTTAGGAGCCTGGGTTGCAAAAAAACAGGTCGTGATTTATTGTTGTGGGACGGAGCATGCATGGTGCATGAAATTTTTTCATTGGAGAAAATTACCAAGTTGAAAGCATTACATCCGGAAGCGCTTTTTATTGCGCATCCCGAGTGCGAAGAGCCCGTTTTACAATTAGCCGACTATATAGGCTCTACGACAGGACTTTTAAAATTCACGAAGGAAAATCCAGCTACTACATTTATTGTTGCTACAGAGAGCGGAATTTTACATCAGATGGAAAAATCATCTCCATCAAAAACATTTATTCCAGCACCTCCAAATAATAATTGTGCATGCAATGATTGTCCACACATGAAATTAAATACGCTTGAAAAAGTATATTTATGTTTGAAGCACGAATTACCCGAAGTACAAATTGATCCTATATTGTTTGAAGATGCATTGAAACCACTTCAACGAATGTTAGAAATTAGTGCGAAGCCTTAATTTCAATAGTAAGGTAAAAATATTTACTGTAATATTGCATTAGCATCTAATTTTTCATTGTAAAGTGTACAGCGTAGGTTGTTATCTAAAACATACAATCAAAATCATAATATATTTTACATTTTAAATTACAGACATAAAGTGCGAAGCTGTATATTAGCATTCTCTATGAATAGAATATTCTTTTTACTCATTCTTTTATCATCAGTAGTATTTGGACAAGTAGATGGTCCAATGAAATACTATTATGCCAGCGGAAAATTAAGTTCGGAAGGTAACTTTAAAAACGGACAGCCTGATGGTTACTGGAAATCTTATTATGAAAATGGGAATGTTAAATCAGAAGGAAATCGTTTGAACGGACAGCTGGATAGTTTATGGAGTTTTTATAATGAAGAAGGAAAAAAAACTTCGGATATTAATTACCGTAATAATATAAAGAGTGGATGGCAATACGATTATTTTCCAACCGGTAAAGTGTATATTCAACGTTGGATGGTGAATGGTATTACTGATAGTATTGCACATTATTATCATGAGAAAGGATATTTAGAAAAAACAATTTTATTAAGAGGAGGTTTGGAAGATGGAATTGCAAAAGAATTTTCAGAAGACGGAAGAATCATTACACTCACTACTTATAAGAATGGATTTTTTGTTAAACAAGATAAAATAAATCGTTACGATAAGTTTGGTTTCAAACAAGGAGCCTGGAAAGAATTTTATCCATCTGGTGTTGTTAAGGAAGATGGTGTTTGGAAAGATGATATGAAAAACGGTGTTTTCAGATGGTTGAGTCCAGATGGAATTGTGTTGAGAATGGAAGTGTGGAAGAAAGGAGAATTAGTGCAAGATGAATTAGCGAATGTAAAATTGGATATTAAACGCGACTACCATAATAACGGTCGACCAAAAAGTTCTGTGAATATCATCAATGGAGTAAAAGAAGGCGTTTACCGAGAGTTTGACAAAGAAGGAAATATTACCATCAGCAAACTTTATGAAAAAGATAAAGTGTATGCAGAAGGCGGAACGGTAGATGCACAAGGGAGACAACAAGGAAAGTGGAAGTATTTTTATAAAGATGGCAATACAAAGTGGGAAGGTAGTTTTAAAGATGGATTAAGAGATGGCATGTGGATTTTTTATTATCCGAATAAACAAATTCAGCAGCAAGGAAATTATTCAAAAAACAAACCTGACGGAAACTGGAAGTGGTTTTATCCAGATGCAAAATTGTTGCGAGAGGAAAATTATTCAGGTGGCACAGAGAATGGTGCAAGTTCAGAATTTGATGAACAAGGAAATATCATTGCTCAGGGAAATATGGTAGATGGAAAGCGCGACGGAACGTGGAAGTATAAAAATGGTGAATACATTGCTGAAGGAAATTATGTAGAAGGAAATCAAGATGGCATGTGGATTCAACTTTATGGGGATGGTAAAAAGCTTTTGAAGGAGAATATTTTGAAGGATTAGAAAACGGCGTTCACAAATTTTATTTTAATAGCGGAAAACCAAAGGAAGAAAGAAAGTATCGTTTAGGTTTAAAAGAAGGTGATTGGAAAGTTTGGGACGAAAGTGGAGAGTTGCTTTTAACCACAACTTACGAACGCGGAGAAGTAAAGAAGATGGAAGGGGTGAAATTGAAATAAGCTAAATACATCAATAACTTTATAAAATATTTTAATACCATTATATAGATAAAAGTATCAACCGTTCATTTAAACACTTAAAGTCAGCTTTAATAAAATATTATTGATACATGCAAAATGAAGTTGATAATAGTAACACAAGAAATACAATAAAGTATTGGGTAGAAAATTATTCCGACACGATGTATTCTTGGGCTTTGCACAAGTCATCAAGTAAAGAAACAGCAGAGGACCTAGTTCAAGAAACATTTTAGCAGCAGTCCAGTCCTTCGACAAATTTAAAGGCGATAGCAACTCCAAAAACATGGTTAATTGCCATTCTCAACAACAAGATAAATGACCACTACCGTAATAATTTTCGTAAGCCAGTAATTGTCAACAACGACATTCTTGAAAATTTATTTGATGAAAATGGTCGGTGGAAACCAGAAGAAAGACCAAAGCAGTGGGACGACGAAACCGGAAACTTATTAGATAATTCAGATTTTCAAAAAACATTAGGAAATTGTATGCAGAATTTGCCTAAAAATTGGCTCTCCGCAATTCAGTTAAAATATTACGAAGAAAAAAATAGCAAACTCATTTGTCAGGAATTAGAAATTACAGCGACCAATTTTTGGCAAATACTTCACAGAGCTAAGTTACAATTAAGAAAGTGTTTGGAAATAAACTGGTTCAAAAAGTAGAAGGATGAAAAAGTTAATGAGCATACTGATGCTGTCTTGTAAAAAAGCAAGTGAATTGATTGAAAAAAATCAGTTGTAAAACTTTCTGTGAAAGAAAACATGATGTTGCACATGCACACGGCTATGTGCGATGGATGTAAAGCGTATCAAAAACAAAGTAAATTACTTGATAAGTTTTTACTTCAACACACCCATTTGCACACCGAAGAAAATATTCCTATTATCGAAAATGAAGCATTGAAAAAGAAAATAATTAATAAACTGTAATGGGAAAAGGCGAAACAAACTCGTTTATTGAGCTAAACTCAATAATCACTTGTCCAAACGGTGGCCATAAAAAAGTGGAAACAAAGCCTACAGATTCTTGCGAGTTTTTTTATCAATGAAAATTGCAAAACCAATTTGCGACCCAATAAAGGTGACTGTTGTGTGTATTGTAGCTTCGGAAATGTAAAATGTCCTTCTATGCAATAAATGAAAATAATCATGAAGAAAAATTATTCAATTCTACTGTTACTTTTTATTACTCAATTTGCATCTGCGCAACACAATTCAGTCCTCGATAATTTTACTGTGAATATATTTAGCGGGAAGGTTTTATTAAACTGGATAATAACATCAGGCAGCACTTGCAACGGAATACAAATTTATCGTTCAACAGACGGCAAGCCGTTTGTTGAAATCGGTAGTATTGCAGGTGTTTGCGGAAGCACCTCATCTCCAAAGCAATATGATTTTACAGATGTCAAGCCTGTGAAAAATAGTATAAACTGTTATCGGCTCGAATTAGGAGGTAACGGAACCTCCGAGGTTTTATCCCTTGAAATAATTGACATTGCTGCAGGAGGCTATCAAATCCGACCCAACCCGGTTTCAACAAATGCAAAAATCTATTTTGATAACAACAAAAAGGAAGAACATCAATTTGTACTCTATAATTTAAGTGGGACAATTGTAACCACAATTATTACCAAAGAAGATTTTTTCGATTTCAACGCCATCAACCTTATTTCAGGGCTTTATTTATTTGCTATCAGCAACGACAGCTTTACTGAAAAAGCCAGAGGTAGAATTCTTGTTCAGCATTAATTATTAAATATTAATTTCTTTTCTTGTCAGGATTCCTGAAAATGTACGACAGATTGATATTATCAATTAGAAAGGATGAAAAAGAAGAAAATATTTAAAATTGCCGGCGTTATAATTTTAGTTGGGGTAATTATTGGATCGGGGGTTGCCTATTATTTATTTAACATGCCTCATCGCGACGTTCAGGATTCAAAAACAGATTTTAGCTTATCCGCATCAAGCATTGTAAATGAATATTTACAAAATGCCGATTCCGCCAATGCAAAATATTTACAGGAAGAAGGCGAGTCAAAAATATTAGCTGTAAAAGGTAAAATATTTTCAATCAGTGTTGACCAAAAAAATCAAAAAGTAGTTCTACTTAAAGATGTATCGGAAAAAGCAGGCGTTAGTTGCACATTTACGCAGGAAACAAACAGCCACGCCGATAATTTAAAGGAAGGACAAACAGTAACCATAAAGGAGTGATTCGCTCTGGAGCGGGATTAGATGAAGACCTCGATTTATATGAAGATGTTATCATGGAAAAATGTGATATAATAAACCAATAACTTAAACTCAAAAACAATTATAAAATGAAAAAAATGAAAAAATCATCATTAGTAGCCTTAGCACTTATTGCCATTATAACAACAGCATTCAAACCCATTCAAAGTAAATTGGTAAGTAAAGATGCTCATGTTGTTTTCTTCTCGCACACAGCATTAGAAGACATTTCTGCCAATAATTACAAAGTAGTAAGTACCTTGACCAAACTACAGGAGATATGGTATATTCTGTACCAATGCAGAGCTTTGAATTTGAAAAAGCACTGATGCAAAAACATTTTAATAGTGGCGACTTTTTAAATACAAAGAAATTTCCAAAAGCAAAGTTTGTAGGCAAAATTACAAATCTGAGTAACATTAACTTTACTAAAGATGGCACATACCCTGCAACGGCATCAGGCGAACTCACTATTAAAGATATAAGTAAGTCAGTGAGTGAAAAAGGAACCATACTGTTGAGAATGGCAAAGTAACAGTTAATGTGAAAATGAACATTACTCTTGCCGATTACAAAATAAGTTTTACTAAAGGCAAGCCGTCCACAAATGTGGCTAAAGTAGTTGAAGCTACTATTCATGCAATTTACCTGGCAGAATAATTAATCTTTAAATAAACGAACGGAAATAAAAAACGAACTTTTTTGGTTTTTCTACCCTTCAAACCAAATATTCTTAGCGTTTTATAATTAAAAGCATTCTAATGTCGGCAACCCGACTTTCTTTTAATGATTACCTACCGACCTTGCACTCGAATTAAAAACGATGAAAAGCACAATTTTATTTATTCTGCTAGCCTTTGTGTACACATGGAGTGCAGCTCAAACAGATCAAGAAAGAAAGGCAAACTTTAATATTGAAAATAATATAACCCTTCAAGGATATGACCCTGTGGCCTATATTAAGTTGAACAAAGCCATCGAAGGAAAGAAGGAAATTGTTGCCTCCTATAAAGGTATTAACTATCGGTTTTCATCAAAGGAAAACTTAGAACTATTTAAGCAGGCTCCGGTACTTATGAACCAGCTTACGGAGGATGGTGCGCTTATGCAATGGGAAATTCGGGAGAAAAAGTGGAGGTGGACCCAGGCACATTTAAGTTGATTGATGGAAAGATCTATTTATTTTACAATTTCTATTTCAACAACACTTTAAAGTCGTGGAATAAAATGGAAGCAGAATTAAAAGCAAAGGCCGAAAGAATTGGAATAAAATTATTACCAAAAATGAAAAACAAATTCAAATACCTAGATGTTATAGCGAAAGGTGTTGCGGCATTCATTATGTTACAAACCTTGTATTTTAAATTTTCGGCGAGTCCAGAATCGGTATATATTTTTTCCACTATAGGCATGGAGCCCGTGGGAAGAATAGGTTCGGGAATTGAGAATTGATTGCATCCATATTGATACTTGTACCCAAAACAACTTGGTTGGGTGCAATGGGAGCCTTCGGATTGATGAGTGGAGCCATATTCTTCCACCTAACATCGCTTGGAATTGTGGTGATGGATGACGGAGGACAGTTGTTTATTTATGCATGTTTAGTACTTTTAAGTGCGCTGTATTTATTAATTCGAAATAAAGAAAAACCCTTATCGCTAATATTTATTAGAAAAAGTAAATAATGAAATAGGAAAATCGGTAGTCGCAATTTTTAT
>JADJMG010000018.1 GCA_016709725.1 Bacteroidota bacterium | reverse complement strand
AAAACCCAACGATTGCAACAACTGTTGCAGCCGATTCAGGTGTTTTTATCGCAACAGCTATTTCAACATTGGGTTGTACGACATTGCATCTACGCTGGCAATTGTACAAACTTGTGGATGTCTTCCTCCTACCATTACATCATCTGTTCAAGAGCCTTCTTGTAATGGCGGTTCAAATGGGGTAGTATAGACATCACTGTTAGCGGTGGAGTATCTCCTTACACGTTTCAATGGAGCACCACAGCAGTTACCGAAGATGTTTCGGCGTTTCTGCTGGCGTGGTATTCAGTTATTGTTACTGATGCCATTTTATGTACCGATATTTATATCACAGTTGGAGAACCTACGTTGATGGCTCCAACGGTTGTTGTGACTCATCCTGGTTGTCCTGGCACTTCTGATGGAAGTATTGATTTGTCTGTAAGTGGTGGAAACTCCGGGATATACTTATTTATGGGATACTTGCATTAACAGAAGATGTTAGTGGACTTCCTGCCGGATTATATAGTGTTACTATTACAGATGCTAATGGTTGTATCACTTATGCTTTTGGGGTGTTAAATAATCCAGGCGTATTTTTTCTTACATCCATGAACACGGATGTGGCCTGCGCTGGAGTGAATAGCGGATCCATTGACTTAATTGCTTCTAATGATACATCTACTTCCAATCCTGGTCTATTGATTTCAGAATTTTAGCAAATCCTGCTGGAACAGATTCTTCCAAAGAATGGGTGGAATTGATAGCTACTAAATTCATCAACTTCGCAACTACTCCGTATACGGTTATTGTAGCTAATAACGGTGTCGGCACTACGAAAGGTTGGGTGCAAGGCGGTGTTGCCTCTGCAACCACAAATGGAACCTATGCTTTCGAAATTTCTTCAGAACTGTTTCGCGGGTGATGTTTTTTATGTAGGGGTTCTTAATATGAATGTAACTGGACTAAAGTTACGTACCATTGATGTATCCACAACGGGTGGAGATGGCGGTATTGGATCGGCAACAACAGGTGGAATTCTTGGAAACGGAGGAACCAACGCAGATGGAATTGCCGTCTTTAATGCTCCCGTTGCAACACTTGATTCTAACTCCGTACCCGTGGATGCTATTTTCTTTGGAACAGGAACTGGTGGTGCAGTAGTGAATGGAGGTCTCGATGGATTTACATTACCTACAAATGATCGTTATGCTGGTGGTCGTTTGCAAACGGCAAGTTTCATTGCTCCAGATGCTGGTACAAATGATATTCATGTTTTAGCGACTGCTGGTTATAATACTTTAAGTGGAGCTTTTCTCAAAGAGCTTGGGCAACTTCTATTCCCGCATCTCATGGAACCTCCTCAGTAAATTTAACAAGTAGCAATACTTTTTATGGTCGAACGGGAGCTACTTCTGAAGATATTTCAGGATTAGCCGCCGGTACATATACGGTTACCGCCACAACCAATACAGGTTGTACTGCTTTATTAACTGCAGTCATCAATGCGCCAACTGCAATGACATTGAGTGCAACCGTTTTTGATGTGAGTTGCTTCGGTGGAAATAATGGATCTATTGATTTAACGGTTGGCGCGGACAAACTCCCTATACTTTTTATGGAATGATGCTGACATCAACGAAGATCGTAATGCTATCATGGCCGGGAACGTATATGGTTACCGTTACGGATGCTAATGGATGCAAGTGACATCCGCATCATTTTTGTAAATCAACCTAACGATTTAAACATATACAACTTCAGTAACTCACATCATGCTATGGCGCAGTGATGGTGCTATCGACTTAACAGTTTCAGGAGGTACGCCACCATATATTTTTGGTTGGTCAACGGGAGATGTTACGGAAGATATAATTAACCAACCAGCGAATTTCTATTTCTTTAATATTGACGATGCGAACGGTTGTGTCACTGGTGGAATTGAATTCATCAATGATCCAGCACAAATTGTTATCAGTAATTTTGTACCCAACAGCGGTGGTGCCGGAGTATTGGTAACCATTAATGGAAGTGGATTCACTGGAGCTACTGATGTTAGGCAACTTCATATACTGTTATCAGCGATTTTCAAATTGATGCTATCGTTCCACCAGGGTCTGATACCGGCTTTGTAAGTGTATACAAGTCCTACTTGTTTTACCATGAGTGTAGATACCTTCTTTATCATCCAGGCATGCATCGCACCTAGTGTTACGGGTGTTTCAAGTCCAGCTACCTGCTTTGGTGCTTCTGATGGAAGTGTAGACATAACAGTTAAGCGGTGGCTTACCTCCTATGTTATTACATGGAGTAATGGTGCTAATTCAGAAGATATTTTTGGATTGATAGCTGGTACTTATACCGTGACAGTAAGTGATGCGCAATTGTCCAGCTACAATAACTTATGTTGTTGCTGAAACCGGAAATATAATTGGGACGGATTCATCACGAATGTAACTTGTAATGGCTATTGGATGGAAGTATAGATTTAACTGTAAATCGGCGGAACAAGTCCTTATTCAATTACTTGGAGCAATGGAGCCACTACTGAAGATATTAGTGGACTTGCAGCCGGAGTATACAGTGACTATTATTGATAATAATTCTTGTGCCGGACAATCGATCTTTACGTTGATTGATCCTCCTGTTTTCAGTAACATTAAGTGGAGTAGATCCTGGTTGTACAGGTGCTTCTACAGGAAGTGTAACAGCAACGGCAACTGGAGGAATGATGCCTTATAGTTATTTCTGGAATACGACAGCCACTACAAGTAGCATTACCGGTGTTCCCGCAGGAATTTATAATGTAGTAGTCGTGGATTCTTTTGGTTGTGGGTTGTCAGAATATTTACACTTACCGATCCTGCGCCTTTCACATTATCAGTAATTCAAGTACAGATGTGGATTGCTTCGGCGGATCAACAGGTGCTATTGATATTGCTGCTTCGAATGATCCAATCAGTCCTGCACCAAATCCAGGTTTATTAATTTCAGAGTTTCTTGCAGATCCTGCTGGAACAGATGCTCCTTTTGAATGGGTTGAGCTTATTGCTACAAAAAATATTGACTTTGGTGTTACACCTTATACTATAGTGGTTGCTAACAATGGTACTGCAACAACGAAAGGTTGGAGAGCAGGTGGAGTATTATCTTATGCGTTCCAAATAAGTAGTGGGTAGTTACCACTGGAGAAGTGTTCTATGTTGGTGGATCTTCAATGTCGCCTACTGGAACGAAATTAAGAATCATAAATACAACGACAACCGCTGGAGATGGTTTTGGAAGTATTGGCGGTAGTCTTGGAAATGGAGGTGCAAATGCAGATGCAGTTGGTGTGTTCGATGTGCCTTCTGTAGCTATTGACTCTTCAACTATTCCTGTAGATGCAATTTTCTTTGGATCTGGATTGGGTGCTGCTATCGTGAATGGTGGTTTGGATGGATATACATTACCAACCAATGATCGTTATTCGAGTGGACATTTAAATGCGGGTTCATTCTTCGCTCCTAATAGTGTTTCGGGCTCACATTTCACTGCTACAGGTTCATTTAATTATGAATCAGGGATCTATACTACTCCTCGTGTGTGGACAGTGCAACCTGCTTTCACAGATGGTACTTCTTCAGTTTCACTTACTGGAAATAATACTTATTTATGGTCAAATGGAAGTACCACACAAGATATTTCTGGTTTAACTTCTGGGACATACTTAGTGTTGGCAACTAATCCGAATGGATGTACTGATTCATTATATTTAGGCATTAATCAGCCAAACGATTTAGTCATTTCCAATTTTACACCTACTTCTGGAACAAGTGGTACGGTAGTTACGATTACTGGAACTGGATTTAACGGTGTAGATGTCGTTAACTTTAATGGGATGAGTGCTTCTTTCTCAATTGTAAATGATGGTGAAATTAGTGCCACTGTACCAGCAGGAGCAAGCACTGGAACTATTGAATTAATCAATATTGCATGTGATACAGCTGTATCAACAAGTCCATTTGTGATTACTGCAATTACTGCAACATTAAATGTGAAACTAATCATCGAAGGATACTATGATGGCTTAGGTGGAATGACCCCAGCACTTCTAAATGCAGGAGTTGGATTGAGTTCAACCGAAGTAGATACCATCGTAGTAGAATTACGTGATGCATTAAGTCCATCTACGATGGTACATAGTGCCACGGTAGTGGTTAACACGAATGATAGTGCTATGGTTACTTTACCAGGAAGTGTAATTGGTAACAGTTATTATATCGCTGTCTTCCATCGTAACGCAGTGCAAACATGGAGCGACTTACCAGTATCATTCTCTGGTGTGACCAACTATGACTTTACAACAGCGGCAACTCAAGCTCATGGATCAAACATGATTGAAGTGGATCCTGGTGTATTTGCATTCTACAGCGGAGACGTTGCTCCACAAGATGAAGTAGTGGATATTACCGATCAGGGCTATGTTGGAAATGATATCCAAAACTTTGCATCAGGCTACGTACCAACAGATGTTTCTGGCGATGGCGTAGTCGATATCACTGACCAAGCGATCATCGATAATAACATCACCAACTTCGTTGGATCGATTCATCCGTTCTAAAAAGTTTCATTAAAGCATAAAAGCCGAAAGTCCCGCAATGTTGCGGGACTTTCGGCTTTATATCTTAATTCAAATTAGCGTATAGCCAACAACGTTATTAAACATTATTGCTAGTTGCCTACTTCATTTTGAAATGATGGTGTATTTGAATCTGAATGTAATTTATTAAAAGAGGAGAATAAAATAATTCAGATTGATTCTCTGCTTTAAAAGACTAATAGCATCAAACTATTAACGACTAACTACTAAAACCTAATTACTAAAACCTAGCTATTAAAAATTTTATGCTCAATTGCTTTAGAAATGGCTTCACCAGCTGAATGTACATGTAGTTTCTCATATATTTTTTTAAAATGAGAGTTCACTGTATGCCAACTGATACCACATTGATCAGCGATCATTTTATAGCTAGCGCCTTTAACTAAAAAACTTAACACTTCTAATTCACGTGGCGTAAGATCAAATCGAACGCCTTGAGTACTTCGCGAAGAGTGTTGATTTGAAAACATATCTAACACTTTTTTTGCAACAGAAGGAGTCATGGGTGCACCACCCTCCATAACATCTCTAATTCCTTCAATTAGTTTTGAAGGAGATGTTTTCTTTAGAAAATAGCCTTGAGCACCAGATCGAATAGCTTCAAAAATTTTATCCGCGTCATCAAAAACCGTTTGCATCACCACCATAACTTGAGGTGCTTCTTTACGAATTAATTTCAACCCTTCAATGCCATTCAAACCTGGCATATCGATATCCATTAAGACAACATCGGGTTGAAGTTTTTTTACGTAGTCAATTATATTTGTGCAATTTTCAAAGGTGCCCACGCAACGCATGTCTTTAAATTGATTTACAAGCAACTCAAGACTTTCTAGTCTGCCTTTATTATCATCGAAAACTACAACTTTAATCATACACTCAAAGATACAATTATATTAGTATTAATTTACCACTAGAATTAGTGATTAAAGACTAAACTTTAATTTAATGGTAGTTCCTTTTCCAATAATAGAGTGTATTGAAAGTTGGCCATTGAGTTCTTCAGCACGTTTTTGCATATACTTTAGTCCATTGCCTCGAGTTTCATTGGGGTTGAAACCTATGCCATCATCAATAATTTCTAAAGAAATGAATTCTCCAGTTTTTTTAACATTAATGATTACATGAGAGCAATTTGAATATTTCAATAAATTGTTGATGGCTTCCTTATAAATTAAATAGAAATTTTTTCGATACGCCATTGGAATTTTTAATGAATTAAGGGATTCATCAAAATGAATAGTTAAATTAATATTACCAACTCCAATAGTTTCTGAAGCCAGGGTGCGCATTTTTATAAATATATTTTCAAAGCGGTCGTTTTTAGAATCGATCATCCAAACAATATCCGTCATCCCTTCTTGAGAGATTTGGGTATACTCACCAATTTTATTGAGCACCGCTTGAAGATTATCATCATTTCTTACCGCACTTTCTTTAGCTACTTCATTAAAAATCGATATAGAACTTAAATTGGAACCGATTTCATCATGTAAATCACGAGCTATATTGTCACGAATAGCTTGTAGTTTTAATCTTTGTTGTTTTCGATAATAATAGATGACATACACCATCACCGACGTCAATAAAATATAAAGTATAAAAGCATACCATTCCTTGTACCATGGATTTTTAATTGTAATAGAGATTTCTAAAATTTTCTCGTTCCAAAGTCCATTAGGATATGTTGTTCGAACTTGGAAAGTATAATTTCCGGGTAGTAAATTAGCATAGGTTGTAAATCTTCTATCACCACTAAGTATCCAATCATCATCAAGGCCCACCATTTTATATGCATAATGAAGGTCTTCGTTTCTAAAAAAAGATAATGCTGCAAATTGAAATGACAAATAATTTTGATCATAATGTAAAACATAAGTAGAGTCAATTTTAGCAGGTACATTATTTACATAAAAATGAGTCAGATAAATATTGAATGGTTTTGAAGTAAAATTGATTGAATCTGGATGAAATATGACAAGTCCATTTATTCCCCCAAAGGCCATTTTCCCATTTGATAATTTACAGGCTGCATTGGTATTGAATTCATCAAACCCTAATCCATCTTTTCCAGTAAAGAATTGAAAGTTCTCGGATGCTGGGTCGAATTTATTAAGCCCAGTATTTGTACCCATCCATAAATTACCATGCGCATCCTCTAATAGTGTGTAAACGAAATTATCAGACAAGCCGTTTTCAATAGTAAAACGCTTTGTTTCAAGCGTGGTTAAATTGAGTTTGAAGAGTCCATTACCATTCGTTCCAATCCAAAGTAGAGAAGAATCTTGTAAAAGAAAAGATCGAATGTCGGTATCATAAAATTTCAGGTCTGGATCTTTTTTACTTTGATAAGCGGTTAATGAATCATTATTTATAGAGTATAAATAGAGCCCGTTTTGACTTCCAACGATAATTTTATCCGAACTAATTTTTTTGAGGCAAAAAATAATTCCCAAATTGGTAGAAAATTTATCTCTTTTTAATGTTATTTCACTCGGAACATTGTATGAGGTTGAATTTTTTTTATTGGTTTTATAAAGAGCATTATTCGACGTTCCGAAATAAATATAATTACTGTCGTTTAATGAGCATCGAAAGGAGGAACTTGCATATTTATTTGGATCTATTTTATTAACGGAATTTTTTATTTCTTTTGATGTGTTTAGAATGGGTAATGATCTATTTAACCAATTGGAGAGCCAAATTTCACCATTGCTATCTAATGTTATGTTGCCGATAGGTGATTTGTTATCAAAGTATTCGGAATTTAGAATTGTGTATTGCGCATTTTCATTTTCAGTAAGACCCAGTAAATAGGTGCCGTCTAATGTACCAATGGCAATTTTATTTTTAGCATATTCGCATATTGCCCGCACATTGGATGTGACGATATTGGAATTGTTGCTGCGAGGATAGATGGTAGTAAAACTTGATTTTACTTTTTCCGCTTTAATTAATCCTTTTCCTGCTGAAAGAAACCAGATAATACCATCACTATCTTCTAAAATTTTATTGCAATTATTGGTTGGAATACTTGAGTTTCCTTCATGAAAAATGATTTTTAATTCCTTTTTCAAAATTTTGTAAATCAATTTCAATAAGCCCTGATCCACTATTTTCGATCCATATATTATTATTAACACCTTTTGTTAAATTATAGAATAGAATATCTTCTTTGAATTTTGGCTTTAGGAGTTTTGCCAAGTCGATCTTATAAACATTTCCTGATAGTAAATCTAATTTTGAAAGTAATCCGCTACGATCTAAATAATATAAACAACCATTTATTGCCAGTTTTATATTTGTATTATTTCGAATTAGAGAGGTTTCACTGGGTCGGGCTGAAAGCTCATTAAATTTATTACTTTGTTCTAAATAGTTTAGCAATTGATTTGTAGCACTTATCTGCACTATGCCCTTCTTAAATTTATTAAGTTGAACGGGTAGTTTGATAGGACTTTTGAAGTTTTGCTGTTGAAATTTCATCGTGCCAAAATCAAGTAGAAAAAATTGATCCGACGTTGTTAAATAGAGTTTCCCCTCTGATAACAAGCTTGAAGTAGTATGTCTTTTAAATGAAGTGCCCGGAATTACTGTTTTGGTAATTCGTTTTGGGTTTAGTTGTATAGTGTATAAATTGTTATTTATTAACGCATAGGAAAATCGTTTATCTGATTCGAAGAAAACCAAATCATTCAAACTTTCAAATCCCAGTAAATATTTAAATTCATTCGTTTCATTGTCAAAAAGAACAATGCATTTTTAGAGGCAAGGAATAAATTTCCTAAGGAGTCAGTAAAACTCATCAACATTTGAGTTGAAGAGAAGGACTTGTCGGTTTTAGAATTGAAATAGTATGTTGTAAAGTCGTACCCATTGAATTTACTAATTCCGTTTTCGGAATGTAACCATAAGTAACCATTTGGGCTTTTCTTGATTTCACTAAATGAGCCAGAAGGTAAACCATTGCTAGAAGTATACGATTTAAAATGTAAATTGTATTGTGAAAATACTTGTTCGCTGTGTGCCGAAAGCAAAGCAATTAGCAGACAGAGGTAGTATTTTTTTATTGATCTTAAAGAGGTACTTTGCAAGCATAGTCGAAAGTACAAAATTCCTTGCCTCGAATTGAGGATTTTGTTGTACGAATTGATTTTCGAAAGGTTTCAAGTCCTTTAAATAAAAAAAAATTGACAAGGAAATGAGGTTCGATTCGTTCCCTTCCATTCAATTTTCACCCATTTTATCTACCAATATTTAGGTATTCGATCACCCCTAAAATTAGTCATACCTATCAGCATTTGTCTCTGTAACTTTGTAGAATCATTTAGGTGGAATTTAGTAATTAGGTATCATTTAGATTGATTAGATAAAAGGAAAAGCTGTCTCTCGTTTGAGGCAGCTTTCCTTTTTTAGTTCAGTTTCATTTTTGTTTAACTGCTTGTTTACTAGGTTATGGTTCAATGGTTAAGCTTATTTTGGATAGTAAAATTTAAATGAAGTTGTGAAAAGTGGTTTGTCAAGTTGGAGATTAATTCAAGTTTTTTAATTGTAAAACTTTTTTTAATTGATTCTTAATTTCATGAAAAATTGATTTTTTAAAATGACAAGTAGAGTTCCAGAGAAATTGCCTTTACAAAATAAAGTTGCAAGGTTTGTGAACTAGTCCTAAATTTATCCGTATCAATTCAAGTTTAAAAACAAAGTTAAGCGAAACTTTGATCTTAATCTTTAATTTGAAATCAGACTATTTTCTCATTTAAATGAAATGTCCGTTAAATTAAAATGGTCATAATGAGAAATTAATTGGCTTTTCCCATTGAACAGAAAAAAATTAAATAAATATAAAATGAATCCAAACTCTACATTAACAGGCGGCAATTCAACTTGCAACCTTGGTATGGGACGTATTAAGACGTTCTTTACTAAAAAAAGGGTTATTCTATTTGTTCATGACCATGTTCATGACAATTGGAATGCTCCATTCTTCCTTCGCACAATTAACAGGAAGTAAGTTCATCCCTGGCGATTATCTTACGGTGACAGCTGCTGTTGCTGATTTGAACGCCCAAGGTGTTGGTGCTGGTGGTGTTACCTTTGAAGTAACTGCTGGATATACAGAAACCTTAGCAGGTCGTTTAGATATTACTGCTACAGGTACTTTGGCTGATCCAATAGTTTTTAGAAAGGATCCTGCTACTCGGGTGCTAATCCATTTTAACCGCTTATATTGGGACTGCATTGGCTACCAGCTTCAATTGCCGATGGAATGTTGGCATTAGTCGGGTTCTGATTATGTGACTATTGATGGAATTGATTTAACAGAAAGTATTGCGAATACTACTGCAACCACCGTGATGGAATTTGGTTATGCCTTATTTAAAGCAAGTGGAACTGATGGAGTCAAAATAATACGATACAAAATTGTACGATTACACTAAACAGAAACAAAAGTACAGCTTGGACATTGGACAGCTTTTCGAAGTATTGGAATTGTTGTATTTAATGTTACTTCATTTGCAAGCAAACGGGTATTACGGTAACTGCGGCAAGTGGGGCAAGCTCTTTCAATAAATTTTATTCGAACACCATTCAAAATGTAACTGCGGGTATTGCATTTAACAGGATTCGCAGCAACTACTCCTTTTACATTTGGAGCAGGGGTTGATACTGGAAATGATATTGGAGGAGCTTCTGGAGCAACAGGTAATACGATTATCAATTTTGGTGGTGGAACAGGCGCAACCAATCCTTGTTCGGCTGTCTTTGTAAAAGATCAGTGGGATTTTAATGTTTCTTATAATACAGTAAATAATAATAATGGTTCAGGTGTAAATCACCCAACAACTAACCGAGGAATCTTTGCGAATGCTTCTTCTATTGGAGCAAGTGCAACTTTCAATAATAATAATGTAACCATCACAGGGGGAGCTTCTACTTCTGCCATTGATTGGTGTCTAGATATTGAAATGGCACAAAGTGGAGCTTCCGGCAATACAATTAATGTAAATAATAATACAGTTAGCTTTACTAAGCCAGGATCTTCTACAGTTGCTCAAACTGCTATTTGGCTGAATACTGCGGCAGCAACTGTAAATTGTAACAATAATAATATTACTAATTTTACTGGTACTACAACTTCTACCACCGATGCTACTCCGATTCGTAGTGGTTTAGCCGGAATTGGAACGTTAAATATCAATAATAATACTTTTAGTGGAATTACTTTTAGTGCAGCCACAGGAACGAATTATATTGTAAGCGTTACAGCAACGGTAACAACCGCATTAAACATAAATGGCAATTCAATAAACGGTGTTACTTTAACAGCACCTACTTCAAAAATTTTCCGTGGAATTTATGTTTCGACTGCTTCAAATACAGCAGATCATAGTATAAGTAATAATGATTTTCAAAATATTACCTATGCAGGTGGAACACCAACAGGAGAATTCACTTTGATTTATGGTATTGGAACAGCAATGTCTTATAATATAAATAATAATACCTTAACAGGTGGTTTAACGGTTCCATCGACTGGAACTATGTATTGTATTTACAATAGCCAATCGTCATTAAGTATTAATGTTTCCAATAATAATATGACTGGAACGGGAATTAATAGAACATCCGCCAGCGGTACTTTTAAATACTACTATAATTTTGGAGTTGGAAGTGGTGTACAAAGAGTTTCTAATAATATCTGTAATAATGTAACGCTTACTGGCTCTTCTGCTTTTTATGGAATTGAATTTAGAACGAGTACAACACCAACCATGTTTACTGATAGCAATACTATTACCAATAATGTTGCAGGTTCTGGAATATCTTATGGTATCTACAATGGGTATGGAGCAGCTGGAAGTTCAGTTAGTGGAAATACCGTTTCCGGCTTAGCAGGTACAGGAACTATTTATGGGATTTATATTGGTTCTACTGCATCGATTGGGCTTGATTGTAACAATAATAATGTGAACGGAATTTCAACAACGGGAACGTCAGGTATAGTTTATGGAATCTATCAATCTTTGGGAGGTGTAAACAATTATTCTAAAAATAAAATATATGGGATTTCAGCAAATGGTACAGGTGCTTCTGCCATTGGATTGCATGTTAACGCAGGAACCACAACGTCTCTTCGAAATAATTATATTGGGGATATAAGTTCACCTTTGTCTAATTTGGCCAATCCATTGATCGGAATAAATATTAATGGTGGAACTACAGCAATATTGGATTATAATACGGTAAATATAAATGGTACAAGTGCTGGTGCTTTATTCGGATCTAGTGCGTTGTCTGCATCTACTACTCCAAACCTTACTTTAAGGAATAATATTTTAGTAAATAATTCAACACCGAATGGAGCGGGATTAGCAGTAGCTTATCGCAGATCGTCAACAACCATATCCTCGCATAATGTTGCATCTAATAACAACTTGTTTTATGCTGGGACTCCAAGTGCAAATAATTTAATTTTCTATGACGGAACCAATTCAGATCAGTCGGTGATGAGTTATAAAGCTCGTGTATTTACAGCTGATATGAATTCTGGAACAGAAAATCCTACTTTCTTAAGTACGGTAGGTTCTTCTCCCGACTTCTTACATATTGATGCATCGGTTGCAACAAATATTGAAAGCGGTGCTGTAACAGTTTCAGGAATTAGTGATGACTTTGACGGAGATGTAAGAAATGGTTCTACACCTGATATAGGCGCTGATGAATTCAGTGGAACAGTTGCTACTGCATTAGCTGCACCAATCAATTTCGGATCTAGTACTGCTACCATAAATAGCTTTAACATCACATGGGATGATAACTCTGTGGGTGAAGCCGGTTTCGTAGTATATCGTTCACTTAATGTTGGTGGACCGTTTAATACCGTTGTTGGTGTAGTAAACTCAACTTCTGTTGCTACAACAGGAACTTCTTATTCTTTACCTCAAACTGGATTGTTAGGGGGTACTACTTATTATTATCAAATAGTTGCTAATAACTTCACTAGTTCAGCGGTATTAAGTGGAAATGCAACCACATTGAGTTGCGGAAGTGGTTTAGTGGGGACCTATTTAATCCCGACTACTTATGCTACTTTAACTGCAGCAATGGCTGATTTAGTACTTAACGGGATGAATGGTCCAGTTATATTAGAACTTGAATCAACCTATACAGGGGCAGGGGAGGCGTATCCAATTGTTATTGGAAATATTGGATGTTTAAATCCAGCTAATCCTTTAACCATTCGTCCAGAAGGAACCGTTGCAGCACCATTAACAATAACAAGTGCAAATACAACTGCCACAATTGATATCAATAATGGAAATTTTGTAACTATTGATGGACGTCCAGGTGGAGTGGGTTCAAATAAATTCTTAATTGTAGAAAATACTTCTACTACTTCTGGTTCTTCTGGAAACGCTGTATTAATTAGAAACGAATCATCGGATAACACGCTAACTTATTTGGATGTAAGGGCAGCTAACGGTAACGCCGCAGCAAATACTGCTGTAACAACTGCAGGCGCCATTCCAGGAGCAATAGCAATCAGCAATACGACTGGTGGATTTGGAAATGATAATAACATAATTTCAAACTGTGATGTTCACAGCACAGGCGCTAACTTGGGTGTTTGTATTTATTCTGGAAATAATTCTACAGATGGTTCAAATGCGAATAACGATAATGGTAGTATACTTAATAATAATTTGTATGACTTCTTTATAGCTGCTTCTGCAAGTGCTGCTGTTGATATTGCTGCCGGTAATAATAACTGGACTGTTTCTGGAAATAATGTTTATCAAACTGCTTCACGTGCATATACAGGAACACCTTCCGTTCGTGGTTTTTGGATTACTCCAAATACAGGTTCCTTAGCTTCTGCAAGTGGATATGTGATTAATGATAATTTCATTGGAGGTAGTGCCGCGGGTAATTCGGGTGCGCCAACAACAATGACAGGTTCAGGGTTGTATAATTATTATGGAATGGATCTTTCATTAGGTCTGGGTACTGCTTCTAGCGTACAAAACAATTCAATCTCTAATTTTAATGTTACAGGTCCATTTACCGGAAATAATTTTTACGGGATAAATGTTGCAAACGGTAATGTAAATGTAGGTTCGGTTACGGGTAACGTAATTGGATCTCCTTCTACAAACGGATCTATCACAATTACTACTACTTCAACGGGTGGATCCATGATCGGTCTTCGTTCAGGTGCTGGCGGAACTATTAATTTCTCAAATAATATTGTTTCAGGTATTGATATGGTAGGTAGTGCGACCACAGTTGCAACTGGATTTAATGGAATAGCGGGTCAGGAGGCGCTATTATTATTGTAAATAATAATACTATAGGAAGTTCAACGCTTGCTAATAGTATTAATATGGTAGCTACTTCTTCTACATCAACTACAGCAGCTGCTGTAAGAGGTATCATCTGCAACAGTACTACTACTGGAGTTGTAAATACGATCACGAATAATACGGTAGCAAATATTAACTCAAATTACAGTGCAACAGGAACGCAAGCAGCTACATTAGTAGGTATTGCGGTTACAACGGGAGCTAGTACAGTTGATGGAAATACCATTTATAATTTAAGTTCAAATACGCAAACTTCAGGTTCTGGTGCAACCAGTGGTGTTATAGGAATATCTTATAATTCTACAGCTGCTACGGCTGCTCCTGCAGTGATAAGTGACAATATTGTTCATACATTAAGATTAACGAATCCATCATCAACGGGTGCTATAAATGGAGTAGGATTATTTTATTCGGGTCCAACAGGTTCTTCTAACGTAATTGAAAGAAACCTTATTCATAGTATCTCAACGGCAGCTACTGCGAATTCATTAGGATTCTTAACGGGGATGGATGTTGCCGGAGGAGTAATTACTCTTAAAAACAATATAGTTCGTTTAGGAATTGATGATGCAGGTTTGGATATTGTTTCTCCATTGACAGTTCGTGGTATTACTAAGAATGCTGCAACAGCGAATGTTTGGAACAATAGTGTTTATATTGGAGGTGCTAACGTGGGTACAAATGCAATTAACACTTTTGCGTTTGCAAGAACAGGAACAGCTGTTGATGATATTCGCAATAATATCTTCGTGAACAATCGTTCCAATGCTACAACAGGTGGTAAGCATTATGCAATCAACCTAGTTAATACAACAACATTAACTTTAAACTATAATGACTATTATGTATCTGGTTTAGGAGGTGTATTAGGATACAATGGTGTTGCCGATGCTGCAGTTTATACAACAGGTTGGGTTGCAGGAGATGTAAATAGCTTTTCCGTAGATCCAGAGTTTATTAATGCAAATGGAGATGCTGCAAGTGTTGATTTACATATTCACCCAACAAATCCAACAATTATTGAAGGTACAGGAGAAGCAATTGCAAATGTTGTAGTTGATTTTGATAGCCAAACAGAGCTGGATTAACTCCAACTGATATTGGAGCAGATGCCGGAAATTTGTAAGTTTAGTTTGTAGTGGAACTCCAATTGGTGGAACAGCTATTGTATCAGGCAGTGCCATCTGTATTACAGGATCAACTACTGTCTCTTTAACTGGATTTTCTAACATCCCAGGAATCACATTACAATGGAAAGAATCATCAGTAGCTGGCGGGCCATACACAAATGTTTCTACTGGAACCGGGGGAACAACTGCTAGTTATACTACAGGAACACTCACTGCGGATAATTATTACATCTGTGAAGTTACATGTACCAACGGTGGTGCAACAGCTTTGTCCTCTGAAGTATTGGTTGTAGTGAATAATCCTACTGTGACTTCTACAACACCAGGAACTCGTTGCGGAACGGGTGTGGTTACGTTGAGTGCTACAGCAAATAATGGTGGAGATATTAATTGGTTCGCTGATCCAACTGGAGGAGTAGCATTAACAAATCCAACAATTCCTGTCCCTGTAACTGGATATAATAATGATATCGTTGCAAATGGAGTAGGAACCAACTCTTCTTTAGGATTTACCTATGCTACCATCGGAGTAGATGGTGCTGGATATTTGTTCATTGACAATACATACAAATATGCTGCCGCAAATGCGTTACCTACTTGTTTCATGCCTGTGAATAAATTGGCACCAAGTGCACAAACTAGTGGACTTGTTTATGAATTCCAAGATTATGGTGACGATGTAACTCTTGTTAATAATGCAATGTCTATTGTTAATCAATCAACAGGATATGTATCACCCTTGCCAAGTTCTGGTACTTTAACATTAACTACACCCGCTAGTTATTCTAAGTTAGTTGTCTTGTATGAATCTGTAGTAAATACAGCTCCTATGCTTGTTGATGCTACAGTAACTTTTACAGATGCATCTACCCAAGTTATCAATGGGAATACATGTGTAAACTGGTTTACTGTTTCTGCACCGGCTTACTCTGGTATGGGAAGAGCAACACCAACAGGAGCTATTCAATGCGGTACAACACCAAATATGTTTGAGTTGAACTTGCCTATTAGTTTAGCAAATCAATCTAAACAAGTTGCAAGTGTTACTTTGAGCTTACCAGCTGTGCTAACAGGAGTCAACGCATTTAACATGAATTATTTTCATGCAATGGCAGTTGGTGGTCAAGTTGCTACAGCGCCAGGAAGTTTTACAACTCCAATTATTTCAACAACTACAACTTATTATGCAGAGCCAGCTTCAGCAGGTGGTTCTAATCAAATTTCTACTCAACCGGCACCTACAACTACTACTAGTACTCAAAATGGTGGTCTTCGATTTAATTTAAATGTCGCTGTTACTATTAATTCTATTCAAGTATTTTCAAATGCTGCTGGAACTGCTACGGTAACTTTGTTAAATCCTTCTGGTGGTGTTATGTTTACTTCATCTGCTCAGTCCATCGTTAATGGCGGATTGTCGAGCCCGCAAACACTTAATTTGGGTTGGTCAGTTCCTGCTGGAACGGGTTACCGAATTCAGGTAGCTAATACAGGTAATGCATTAGGATATGCTACGGGTGTATTCCCTCAGCCTATGGGTAATGGTGTAGGTACAATTGTAAGTGGATTACTTAATGGTGCTGATAATACGCTGCATTACTTCGTTTATAATATCAATACTACTGCAGGATGTCTGGGTTCACGTGTTGCAGTTGTTGCCACAGTTACTCCTCCGCCAGCACTCACTATTACTCCAGGTACTACAGTTTGTAACAATACAGTTCAAGCATTAAGTGTAACTTCTACAGTTGGAGACTTTGATGTGTATACATGGTCACCTGTTACAAATTTATTTGAAGATGTTGCAGCAACAATTCCTTATACTGGAGGAAATTTCTCTACTGTATACTTGAAGAGTACAACGGGTGGTTCATTCGCCGTGACTTGTAATGCTTTAAATACCACAAATCAATGTGCGAACGTTACGTCTCAGGTTTATAGCGTACAATCTTTAATTACTGCATCTATTACTTCAGATAACAATCCTTCTTGTGCGGGTACTGATGTAGTACTTACGGCTAACTTGGTGATTCCTCCATCTCCTCCAATTGGAGCCGGAGCTACTACGAGTGCTACGTATTCAAATCCTTCTATAGCTTGTGGTCGAATACGCATATGCAACATTTAGTGCTTGCATCTGAATTAACCGCAGCAAACATTCAAGCTGGAAATATTGTATCCTTAGGCTTAGATATTACTGTGGCTGGTACATTGCCAATGCTTGAGTTTTCATTGAAAATGGCAAATTCAAGTGCAACGAATATGTCGAGTTATGACGCTTCTTCGTTCACAACAGTTTATACAAATGCATCACTTATGCCAACTGTTGGAATTAATACGCTCACATTCACCACTCCATTTGTATGGGATGGTGTAAGTAACGTAGTGATTGAAATATGTCATGGAAATCCAGGTAGTACTGCTACAATGAGTAGAACATGTAAGGCTGATAATACCAGTTTTGTTTCTACTATTCATACTCATAAAACAGTTTCAACAGGTGGTAATTCTCAATGTACTGATAATACTACTAACTTACTACCTATAGTCTTCGCCCTCAATTTTACTTTACGAACAGTCCCGCTTCTATTACTTATTCTTGAGCGATGGTATGTCTGTTGTGGGTACTACTAATCCACTTACAGTAAATCCTACGAGCAATACAGATTATACAGTTACAGCGAATATTAGTGGTTGTGATATCGTGAGTCCATTGCATGCTCAAACCACTATCGCATTACCCCAGCACCAACGGCGTCAGCAGCTTCTACACAATGTGGATTTGCGGTGCCAACGGTTTCTGTAACCTCGAATTCAACCTGAACCTACACCATTCTTCTATTGGTATGATGCTCCAACAGGTGGAAATTTGTTGCAGACAGGTACTTCTACAACTTTCACAGGTGTGATTTCTACAACAACAACATTCTATGTTTCTGAATTCGTTGCTGTATGTGAAAGCCCACGCGTGGCTGCTGTAGCTAATGTTACTGCTTACGACCCAATTGATGTTACTGCAAACCAAGTAACTTGTGTTGGTACTCCCAATACATTTACGGTAACACAAACAGGAAGTAATAATGTGTATGCTCTATCATGGTCTGCAAACCCAATGGCCGGTAGCGGTGTTATCGGTACGGAAACAGGATCTGTAGAAACCTTTACTACAACTATTCCTGGTTTCTACTCTTATATTGTAACCGGAACAGAAACTGGTACAGGTTGTGTTGCCAGTGATACTATTGTTACTAATAATTATGTGGGCCTATCGGGTACTGTTTCTGCAACTCAAATTTCAGGTTGTGATAATCCAAACGGATTAATTACAGCTAACGTAACGGGTGCTGGTACTGTATTGAATGATGATTTCACAAGTGGCATATTACCATCAAACATGACTTCTGCCGGTAACGACTTTGCGTTAATTGGTGGTCAAATGCGATTTACTTCAAGTGCACTTTCGAAGAACGGTGGTGTGTTAATTACGAATACTACCGGATTAGCCAATGACGATTTCCAAATCGACTTTGATATGATTACAACTCCTGGTTCTGGTTCTCCAGCTGATGGATTTAGTTATAGCTATGGTTCCAATGTGGTTGCATTGCCTGCAACGGTAGGAAGTCCTGTGGTAGGTCAAGTTGTTGGCCCAACAGAATCTAACCCAGAAAGTGGTAGCGGAACAGGATTGAAATTAGGTTTTGATGCATACACAAATGGAGCAAATACTGCAGGAATTTATTTAATGTATAATTGTCCAATTTGGAATCAAACTCCAGCTAGCTCTGGTGTTATAGCTTATATCAATAATGTTACCTGGAGAGCAACTACTACATTAGGAAAAACTACTCACGTTACTATTAAGATAAATGCATTAGGTCAAGTATCATTGTGGTTGAACGGAGTTCAAGTAGTTACCGATGCTCCATTGCCTGCATCCTACTTAACGGATGATAAGTCGACATGGAATCATGCTTTCTGCGCTCGAACTGGTGGCGAATATCAAGGTCATTATATCGATAATTTATTAATTCAGTATAATAACTTCTACGAGTACTCAATTGACGGCGGAACTTCATGGACTACGAATAATCCTATTCCAGCTTCTGGACCTGGTACTTATACAGTATTGGCTCGTTATGCATCTGTACCTGCTTGTTCTACATCAATAGGATCTGCTACAATTGACCCAATTGTATTTACTACTACCTCAACTTCAAATGGTGTTTGTACTTATTCTGGTTCAATGCCAACATTTGGAATTACACCGGCATTTACAAGTGCAACATATCAATGGGAAAGTTCTCCAGCAGGAATGAATACATGGTCTCCAATTTCGGGTGCAACCTCAGCAACTTATGTTCCAGCACCGGGTTCTATTACCGTTGAAACCGACTTCCGATGCGTTATTTCATGCGGAGGGTTCCACACAAGCTCCCCTTCATCAACAAAAACAATTACGATTGATACGCCTGTAATTACAGGTTCTACTGGTGCTTCTCGTTGTGGTGTTGGTACGGTGGACTTGCAAGCTACAGGAAGTGCAAATACGACGTTAAATTGGTATACTGCTGCTACAGGTGGTGTAGCCATCGGCACAGGAAATACCTTTACTACTCCTACTATTTCTTCAAGCACCAACTTCTATGTTGCGGCTTCAGCGAACGGTGGTCAAGGATTGACTCCAGTACCTGGAGGTAATACTTGGGATCAATATACCACAGTTGGAAATTTCCAGACCGCTGCAATAGGAAGTGCTTCTATGGTGTTTGATGCATTAACGACACTTAACATCGCTACAATAGATATCTATCCTAGTGCTACGCTTGGTACTTCATTTACGATTGAAGTTAGACAGACAAGTAGTACAGGAACCTTAGTAGCCTCTTATACAGGTGTTACTACAGTAGTGAATTCAGGCTCTCCTACCATTGCTCAAACAGTGCCTGTGAACTTTAATATTCCAGCTGGTTCCAATTATGTAATTGGATTTGCTTCGAATCCGAGTACTTGGAGAGGTAATATCACGAATTTCCCTTATCCGTTCTTATTACCCGGTATTCTTAATATTCAAGGATCTTCATTCGGTACATCACCCGGTTCTACTTTGATCTACCAATACTTTTTTTATAATTGGGTAGTGACTACAGGTTGTGAAAGTGCGCGTACAGCTGTTGCTGCAACGGTTACAACTCCGCCTGCTATCACCGTAAGTTCGAATGTGACTATTTGTGATGGTCAAAGCACCACACTAACTGTAGGAAGCACAAATGACCCAGACTACTCTTATGTTTGGACTCCATCTGGTTTTAACGGATCTTCTTATTCAGTAAATCCAACTGCTAATACAACATATACAGTTACAGCAACCGATACTACAGCAGGTCCTAATGCAGGTTGTGCTACTGTAGGTTCAGTAACAGTAAGTGTGAATCCAATTCCTTCTGTACCCTCTATCACACAAGATCCATTAGTGGTTTGTGGCAGTTCTCCTGTTACTTTAACCGCTACTTCTACTCAGCCAGGGGTAGCTCAGGTGGGTACTGGTACGGGTACAAATGTATCGGTTGGTCAAAGTCCTTTCTCAGGAAACTGGGAAGGATCCAAAATTCAATATTTGATGACTGCTGCTGAATTAAATTCATTGAATATTTATGCAGGTCAATTAACAAGTGTTGCATTTAATGTTACTAATATCGGTGTAACATTTGCTATGTCCGCCTTTACTGTAAAAATTGGTCAAACAGCAACTGCAGCACTTACGGGTTACGAATCAGGACTGACTCAAGTATATGCTGCTCCAGGTACTATTTTACCTACTTCTGGATGGAATACCTTTACGTTTAGCAGTCCATTTATGTGGAACGGAACTTCGAACGTTGTTATTGAAGTTTGTCATAACAATGACCCGACTGGAGCTTGTGCTTCTTGCTACGGAGGAACTTCAACGGTTCAATCCACAACTACAGCAACACAAACAGTTTATGGTCAGTATGCAGATAATACTACTCCTTCTAATCCTTGGGATTTGTGTTCTCAAATAAGTACGGGTACAGTTTCTCAAAGTTCTAATCGTCCAAATATGCAAATCGGTTATGGTGCTACTACTAACTTCCTTTGGAGCACAGGTGCACCTACAGCGGCTATTGTTGTAACACCTCCAGTGGGCACTACAAACTACAGTGTAGTTGCTACCAATGTGTTTGGTTGTACATCAACAAATAATATTGATGTAACTACTGCAGCAATTGCTAAACCTGTTATCGCAGAGAACGATACTACCTTATGTAACCCTGAATTCATTTATGTACATGTGCAAGATACTGGCGTATACAGTGGAGGTTATCCTTCTGGTACTACATTCACATGGAGTGCTATTGGAGTTCCGCTTCCTGATTTAGATTCTATCAGCAGTTCAGGTAATGGTTCTAGCTATTCTGTTATTATAACATTGCCTAACGGATGTACTTCTTCTTCTGATACTACTACAGTATTAACTAAATCAGTGGCTGTTGTCGATGTAATCAATAACGCTACTTGTAGCGGAGGTGGTTCAATCGAAGTAGAAGTGACAAGTGGTCTCGCTAATTACAATTATGTATGGTCTACCGATTTAGCACAAACTAATATTGTACGTAATGTTACCTTATCATCTAATCGCGATACATTAGCGAACCTTACTGCAGGTACTTACTACTTGCAAGTGTATGACGAGGCAGGAACACCTGCTAGTTGTAACTCAGGTGTGTTAACATATGTAGTGAGTGGATCAAATCCAATTGATGCTGCAGTTACTGCTACAAATATTACATGTTTCGGTAGTTCAAATGGAAATGCTGATGTAACCTGGACAGGTGGTAACGCTCCATTCACCATTACATGGAGTGATGCAAACTTTGCGAATACAACTCCACGTAGTATTTCACTTGCTGGAAACTACAGTGTGATTGTTTCTGACTTGTCAGGATGTGCGGATACGGTTGCCTTTACTATTGTAGAGCCCGCTCCAGTAACAGTAACATTTACTTCAACACCAGAATCATTCCCAGGCGCATTGGATGGTACAGTAACTGCAATTCCTGCAGGCGGTACAGGTCCATACACAGTTCTTTGGGCAGATGAATTCTTTTCAGGAGTAGGTAGTGGAAACCCACTTACTGGCTTAGCAGCAGGATTATATTATGGTCTGGTTACGGATGCAAACGCTTGTGATAATAGCGTCACTGTAACAGCTGATAGTATTCGTGTAGATGTGTTATCAAATGCAACGTTAAATGTGAAACTAATCATCGAAGGATACTATGATGGCGTGGGTGGAATGCAAGCCAGCTCTTTAAATGCAGGAGTTGGATTGAGTTCAACCGAAGTAGATACCATCGTAGTAGAATTACGCGATGCGTTAAGTCCATCTACGATGGTACAAAGTGCCACGGTAGTGGTTAACACGAATGATAGTGCTATGGTTACTTTACCAGGAAGTGTGATTGGTAACAGTTATTATATCGCTGTCTTCCATCGTAACGCAGTGCAAACATGGAGTGACTTACCAGTGACATTCTCTGGTGTGACCAACTATGACTTCACTACAGCGGCAACGCAAGCACACGGAGCAAACATGATCGAAGTAGATCCTGGCGTATTTGCCTTCTACAGCGGAGACGTTGCTCCACAAGATGAAGTGGTGGATATTACCGATCAGGGCTATGTTGGAAATGATATCCAAAACTTTGCGGCAGGCTACGTACCAACAGATGTATCTGGTGATGGCGTAGTAGATATCACCGACCAAGCGATCATCGATAACAACATCACCAACTTCGTTGGATCGATTCATCCATTCTAAAAAGTTTCATTAAAGCATAAAAGCCGAAAGTCCCGCAATATTGCGGGACTTTCGGCTTTTATGCTTTTGTTTAATTCATCTCGCTACTGAGTCAAAGTCAACCGAATAGAATCGAGTGTTTTCGAGTGCGTATGATTTCTTACTTTTGCACCATTAATAAAAATTAAAATGAACGAGAAAGCTGCCTTCGGCACAAAAGCCATTCACGCTGGACAAGAACCTGATCCAACCACCGGAGCCATTATGACTCCAATTTATCAAACCAGTACGTATGTGCAAGAAAGACCTGGTAAACATAAAGGATATGCATATGCACGTGGAAAGAACCCTACCCGTTCCGCTTTAGAAAATTGTATTGCTGCGTTGGAAAATGCACAACACGGATTATGTTTTAGTAGTGGTCAAGGAGCCAGCGATGCCATTATAAAAATGTTGCGTCCCGGCGATGAAGTGATAGCTACGAACGATTTGTATGGAGGGAGCTATCGCATGTTCACGAAAATATTTGAACCCTTTGGTATCAAATTTAATTTCGTGAATATGTATGATGCGAGTAATATTAAAAATTACATAAACGCAAATACGAAAATGTTGTGGGTCGAAACTCCAACAAATCCGACCATGCAAATTATCGATATCAAAGCATGTGCTGAGATCGCAAAAGCAAGTAGTTTAATTTTGGTAGTAGATAACACTTTTGCATCTCCTTATTTGCAAAACCCTTTAGCACTCGGCGCTGACATTGTGATGCATTCGGTGACAAAGTATTTAGGTGGGCACAGTGATGTCGTGATGGGAGCCATCTGCACCAACAATAAAGAGTATTACGATCAATTAGCTTTCATTCATAATTCTTGTGGTGCAACACCCGGACCCATGGATAGTTTCTTAGTGTTACGTGGAATTAAAACACTGCATGTTCGTATGGATCGTCATTGCAGTAATGGAAAAGCAATCGCCGCGTACTTGAGAGCGCATCCAAAAGTTGATAAAGTTTATTGGCCAGGATTTCCTGATCATCCAAATCATGATATTGCAAAAGCACAAATGAAAGATTTTGGTGGAATGATTTCTTTTACGCTTAAAGGAGCATCCGTAGAAGAAACTTTTGATATGGCTTCAAGAGTAAAAGTATTTTCTTTGGCCGAATCGTTAGGAGGAGTGGAATCTTTGTTAAATCATCCAGCTACGATGACACACGCTTCCATTCCAAAAGAAGAAAGAGAAAAAGTAGGAGTGACAGATACATTGATTCGTTTAAGTGTAGGTATAGAAGACATCCATGATTTGATTGCAGATTTAGAGCAAGCCATCGGATAATCCCGCAATGCTGCGAGACAAGTTTGAAATGGATTAGTGTCTCAATTTTTCAAGTGAGATTCTCTTTCATTTCATTAAACGAAATGGTGTGAAAAGAAAAAATTGAAACGTAAGAATTGCTTTAGTTTTAAAGTTTTTTTCTTTTTTTATTCATCTAAGATCACGTAATAATTAAGCCTTGTAGTAGAGTAAACTCGCTACGGGGCTTTTTTTTTACGCATCTCCCTCGCGAGATTTCGCGATCCCATCTTTCATATTCAGCAACTAATCGCGAAGCCTCGCGACTTGCATCTAACACCAAGCATCTAGCTAAGCCCGGGGGGGGGCGGTCTTCGGGCCGTGAACCCCCCCCCGCACAAAGAAGCAAAATCAAAATCTAAAATCTAAAATCTAAAATCTAAAATCTAAAATCTAAAATCTAAAATCTAAAATCTAAAATCTAAAATCTAAAATCTAAAATCTAAAATCTAAAATCCAATCGCGACGCCTCCCATCTCTAGCATCAATTCACCATAATTGGTGATTTCTGTATCAAAACACGTTTCGCAACTTTGAAAATATTGACAAGGAGAAAGGGATTGACCTTATTGAGTTCTTAATCTCTTTAGAATCATTTGCCAATGGGTTTAAATTATAGATCTGAAATCACTTAATTAATTCATTATGGATATTAACTTTACTTTGGATTCATCACTAACCATTCAATGGTTTAGAAAATTAGCATTATGTTTTGCTTTATGTTTCCTATGCTCATTGGGTTTAAATGCGCAACTATACACGCGCACTACTTTCAATTCGGCTTATATACCTATTTCTACAGGTGGAGGTGCGACCATCTCTACAGCAACCGGAAATGATGCTAACCAAACAGGTATTTCGCTGGGCTTTACGTTTGCCTATGCGGGAAATAACTATACAACTTTAGGTTTAAATACCAATGGATTTTTATTTTTTGATGCACTAGCTCCCGCAGCCAACACAGAGAATGGTAGATTATTTAGTACGCTTGCCCCCAACTTATGCGTCACAGCTTGGTGGAATGATTTAATTGACGATGCATCTTCAGACATCTTATACCAAACGCAGGGCGCACCAGGAAGTCGGACTTTTACCCTGCAATACACTAATTATCCAAGCAGCCCCGGAACAAATGGGAGTAATGTAAGATTGAACTATCAAGTCATTTTATATGAAACTTCTAATGTGATTGAATATCATTATGGCGTAGTCAGTATCGTTGGAACTATAGGTACTCATCCCGGTGCAGCCATCGGATTGGAGTACGGTGCTGGTGGTAAAGGAAATTTTATTGATGCAGTAACGGGTTCAAAAGGTACCACGAACAGAATGTTAAGCGCGGTCACATCATGGCCTGCGGTAAACTATCGGTTTACACCAGGTTCTCCAGCGCCGATTGCTGGTGGAACCTACAACGTAGGTGTTGGTCAAACCTATTCTAATCTTTCATTAGCCGTTGCTGATTTAAATCACAGAGGTATTGTTGGTGCGGTTACTTTAAATCTCACCGATGACAATTATGATACTACAGTTGCAAATGGTAGTAATCGATTTCCCATTTTATTAGGACCGGTAACCGGAAGCAGTTCGGTAAACAGAATCACACTCTCAAAATCGGGAACGCCTGCAACAATATCTTATCGAGGTTCAAATGCAATTGGATTCATTGGTAGTTTTGGCAGTGCAGGTATTTTTGGTTGGACAGAGGAACCGATATTAGGTCTAAGCACAACGTATGCAACTATAAGTAATATTAATCTCTTTTCTCATGGAACAGCGCCAAATTTGGTGGACGTCGGTTTGCTAGTATTTCAATCCGATGCGATGTTAGGCGCACAATATAATTTGATTGAAAAGATTTCTGTTAATTTAGATCGAGCAAATACCAATACCATTGGAATTTCTTCTAAAATAACAACAGGTACATCTGGAGTTGTTGGCTCTAACTCCCATAATACCTATCGGGATTTTACAATTCGGGATTGCAATAGAGGAATGGATTTTGAAGGCGGCGGTGGCGCAGGAAATTCGCCTGATCTGAATACAAAAATTATTGCTTCTGCCTGTAATGTATTTAATTCAATTGGTGATCCCGCTGTCCCCAATGATATTGGAGGGACCTCTTCGTTGTCTTATGGGATTAGAATGCATAATCAAACCAATCCGGTTATTCGAAATTGCATCATTAGAAATGTATCTACAACCAATGCTTCGAGTCAGGTGGATGGAATTTTGATGCTAACCTTTAATGGAGTTGGTGAGATTAGTAATAATGTTTGCAGGACAATTAGCCGAAGTAGCACTGGCTCAACTTCACCCGTTTGTGGTATCCGAATTACCACTTCAGGTAACACCATTAAAAGTATGAGAGTATTCAATAATAGCGTTTCAGAAATTTTATCTTCTTATACGGGAGTAGCAAATGCGAATAGATATATCAAAGGGATCTTAATTGAGGGAACTGGGAATGGTGGTAAGCAAAGTGTTTATGTCTGGAATAATAGCGTAAGTATTAATGGAGCTAGTTCGCCGAATTTATCCAATACTTGTTTTGAAATCTCAAATCCAGCAAACGTGAATCATGTGGTAAAGAATAATGTGTTTGCAAATTTTACTCCGGTGCAAACCGGTGTGGCACGTCACTATTGCTTTGTGACTCCAGTGGTGGATAGGATTAGCTTCGCTGCCTCTGCTTCTACTTCTGACCATAACGATTTATATATTGCAAGCGATCAAGGGGTATCAGGGCATGTGGGCTTAGGTAATACAACAAATTATTCAACACTAGCAGCATGGCAAGCAGGTATTACTTTTAATCCTGGTACAGATACAAATTCAATTTCGTCGAACCCTTTCTTTGCAAACAATAACAGTGACCTTCATGGTACTGCTTTGTCATCTTCAATTAATGGAACAGGAACAACTCCGCCAGGCTACACAACATTGGATTATGATTGTGAATTAAGAAATTCTCCCTTTGATATAGGATTTGATGATATTTCTAATGTGGACACAATTAATATTGTTAGCTCTTTCAATCCTTCTGCTACTGGATCCCTTTGTGGTTTAGGTTATGATCCTGATTCCTCTCATTTGTGGATTTATGGATGCAGTGCGGCTACTATTCAACGTTATTCTATCGCGGGTGTGTTGCTAGGTTCTGTGACCGTTGCAGGAGGTACTGCAAATGATGTGGATGTTGAAGTGGCTCCTGTAAACCTTACGTTAAACACGGGAAGTATTTCAAAAGGACAACTGTTACTCGTGAATGGAGAAACTGGCGTCGCCGATATATTTGCTTATAGTAAAACGACTGGACTCGTAACAGATACATTAATTACTTCCTTCGGAAGTAGTCATGTAGTAGGAGGTGCTTATCATGAATTACGAAATACCTTCTTTCTTATTCAGGATAATGTTCCAGGTGTGACTCTTGAAAATATGGTTGCGGAAATTCATCCTGTAATTGGGGCTACATTTAATACCTTTCCAACCCCAGGTGTTTGTACTGTCTCTTTTGGAGATATTGAAGTGGGAACGAATGGAACTTTATTTATTGTTAGTAGTGCCCAAACTGGAATTGCAGAATATACTCCAACAGGGACACTCGTTAAAATTCATAATCTTCCAGCAATTGTAAATGATCTCAGTGGTATTGCCCTCGATTGTAATACCAATCAAGCCTGGGTGTGTACGTGCTGGTGTCGTTTATCAACTGGGTCAATTTCCATGTGGCTCTATTCCTTCTGTTAGATTAGACCTTGGTCTTTTTATAGAAGGATTTATTGCTGATGTGAATGAATTAATACCCGTATTAGCAAACAATGGCATCAGCAGTAATTCATTTGAGTGTGATTCTGTAACTGTGGAATTAAGAGATCCAACAACACCCTATGGATTAGTTGCTTCTTTTCAGAGTGTTGTTAGAACAGATGGCATCGCTTCATTAACCTTGCCTCAAACTTATTTTGGCGGGAATTTTTATATTGCTGTGAAGGGAAGAAACATTATTGAAACATGGACTAAAGTTCCTATCACCTTAACAGCATTCACTAATTATAATTTCAAATAATCTCAAATAATCTTAAATTATCTATTTAAATATATGAAAAATTATTGCTCAATGAAAATATTTTATTTCTTGTTTCTATGCCTTCTAGCAAATGCATCTTATGCGCAACTTACACTATCAAGTTCTTTTAATCCTGTTGGTTTATCTTCTTTGTGTGCACTTGGTTATGATACCGTACTTCACAAAGTATGGGTGTATAATTGTAGTGGCGACAGTATACATTGTTTTGATACCAGTGGAGTAAAGCTGGGAGCTGTCATTGCACCAGGAGAATCTGCAAATGATGTTGACGTAGAAATTGCCCCTGTCGCTTTTACGATGGCCGGCACTGCAATTCCACAAGGAACTTTATTATTTATAAATGGAGAAACGGATTCTGCAGAAATTTATGCAATCGATCCGCTTTCCGGTTTGATACTCGATACGCTTCGAACTTCATTTGGTAATAGTCATGTTGTTGGTGGGGGGTATAGTCACGGTACCGGATCTTTTTTCTTGGTGCAAGATAATGTTCCCGGTGCAACATTGGAAAACATGATTGGAGAGGTAAATCCAATGTCTGTTGTAGTGATCCAGACTTTCCAGATCAGCGCATTATTTAGTGTTTCGTATGGAGATTTAGAGGTAGGTGAGAATGGAAATCTATATGTAGCAAGCAGTGTTGAAGATAGTATTCTTGAATTAACCACACAAGGACAGCTCGTTCAAATGCATGATCTACCCGCAGGAGTGAGTTCTGTTTCGGGTATGGATTTGAATTGTGGTAGCGCTGAAGTTTGGGTGTGCAGTACGAATGGCACGGTGTATAGTCTTGGTGCTTCAAATTGTAACACAACAACAGGATTCACTGATCATGAAATGCAAAAAAGTATTTCTGTATTCCCGAATCCATCAACCGGTATATTTTACTTCGAACATGAAATGGATTTACTAGGTGTCTTTAATGTTTATGGTGAGATGGTTTTATCGGCGAATCAAAAAGTAAAAAGTATAGACCTTAATAAATTTTCATCAGGTGTTTATTTCTTGCGTACAGTTGACAAAGGATTTGTAAGATTGATTAAATATTAATTCTCTTGAATGTCATTGTGTTTATAGAAACGCATTTTATTCATTAAAATGAATAAGTGATTTTTTGTTTTAAAAGTGACTTGATGTAATTCTGAAGCCTTATAGCGTGTTTACGCTGCTTCAAAAATCATGTCCACAAAAAAAGCCCTGTAGCGTGTTTACACTGCTACAGGGCTTTTTAATTAAACTCTAATTCTGAATTCTGAATTCTACATTCTGAATTGAGACCTAACTCCCACACATCACACATCCTTCCGGATCATCCAATGAACAAGATAATTGATCAGAAGCTGACGGTTGCTCGTCAATAAAGTGTGTAGATACATCGTTGTTGGTTGATCCTGTTGTTGCACTTGCAGAAACTGTAGTGCTCGTTGCCATTACCGTTTCATTTACTTGCGGCATGGGCATCATCTCATATTGTTTGTCAACCGTGAACTTAATGGCAGTAGCAGCAGGTTTAGTACGTAAGTAATACATTCCTGTTTTTAATCCGCGTTCCCATCCATAGAAATGCATGGAAGTAAGTTTCGCAAAATTAGGTTCTGCAATAAATAAATTCAACGACTGACTCTGACAAATAAAGGCACCACGATCGGCAGCCATATCGATGATAGTACGTTGTTTAATCTCCCAAACCGTTTTGTAAAGATCTTTTATCTCTTGAGGAATCTCAGCAATGGTTTGAACTGATCCGTTTGCAGCGATGATTTTATTCTTCATGTCGTTGTTCCATAAGTTCAATCGAACCAAGTCGATTAACAAATGTTTGTTCACGACAATAAATTCTCCACTTAATACACGACGACTGTAAATATTCGTTGTGTAAGGCTCGAAGCATTCGTTGTTCCCTAATATTTGAGAAGTAGAAGCGGTTGGCATAGGTGCAAGCAAAAGTGAATTGCGTACTCCATACTTTTTAATTTCTTCTCTTAATACATCCCACTCCCAACGATCGGTTGGTTTTACTTTCCACATATCGAATTGGAAAATTCCTTGTGATATCGGAGAGCCTTCGTAAGTAGAGTACGGACCTTCTTTCTTTGCTAAATCTTTGGAAGCAGTCATGGCTGCATAATAAAGCGTCTCAAATATTTCTCGGTTGAGACGGTGTGCTTCTTCGCTTTCGAAAGGATAACGCATCAAGATAAATGCATCTGCCAATCCTTGAACACCAATTCCAATCGGACGATGACGCATATTGCTGTTCTTCGCTTCTTCAATCGGATAATAGTTAACATCGATGATCTTATTTAGATTCTTTGTTGCCGCATAGGTAATTTCAAAAAGTTTTTGGTGATCGAACTTTCCGTTAATCACAAAACGTGGTAAAGCAATAGACGCTAAGTTACATACTGCCACTTCATCTTTAGCGGTGTATTCAACAATCTCAGTACAAAGATTAGAACTCTTGATGGTTCCTAAATTTTTCTGATTGCTCTTTTCGTTGCAAGCATCTTTATATAAGATGTACGGTGTTCCAGTTTCAATTTGTGATTCTAAAACAGCAGTCCAAAGTTCGCGAGCAGGAATTGAACGACGCGCACGACCTTCTTGCTCATACTTCGTATAAAGTAATTCGAACTCCATGCCGTAGCAATCATCTAAGCCCGGAGCTTCGTTCGGACAAAATAAACTCCACTGACCTTCTTCTTTCACACGCTTCATGAATAAATCTGGAATCCAAAGCGCAAAGAATAAATCACGAGCACGCATCTCTTCTTTACCATGATTCTTTTTCAATTCTAAGAATTCAAAAATATCAGCATGCCAAGGCTCTAAGTAAACCGCAAAACTTCCTTTGCGCTTACCACCACCTTGATCTACATAGCGGGCTGTATCATTAAACACTCTAAGCATCGGCACAATACCGTTGCTTGTTCCGTTCGTTCCGCGAATATAAGATCCCGTAGAGCGAACATTATGAATGCTAAGACCAATCCCACCTGCACTTTGCGAAATTTGAGCACACTGTTTCAATGTATTGTAGATTCCATCAATGCTATCATCTTGCATCTGAAGCAGAAAACAAGAGCTTAATTGAGGCTTAGGCGTTCCGGCATTGAATAAAGTAGGAGTCGCATGTGTGAACCAACGCTCACTCATCAAGTTATAGGTTTCAATAACGGAATCGATATCTGTTTTGTGAATACCTACAGCAACACGCATAATCATATGCTGTGGACGTTCAACTACTTTCCCGTGAAGGCGACGTAAGTAAGACTTCTCTAAAGTCTTGAAACCAAAATAATCGTAACCAAAGTCACGGTCATATATAATAGTAGAATCCAGAAGATCAGAATGCTCATTAATAACCGCCATTACATCATCTGCGATCAAAGAAGCATTCTTTCCCGTTTTGGGATCCACAAAGTGTAAAGGTCATTCATCGTTTCACTGAATGACTTTTTAGTGTTCTTATGCAGGTTTGAGATGGCTATACGAGAAGCCAACTGAGCAAAGTCGGGATGACGTGTAGTAAGGGAGGCAGCCATTTCAGCGGCTAGGTTATCTAATTCGATGGTAGTCACACCATCGTAAACACCTTCAATCACTTTTTGGGCGACCAAAATAGGTTGAACATGTTCTGTCGAAAGACCATAACATAGCTTTTGTACGCGAGCAGTGATTTTGTCAAATTTCACTGTTTCTTGTTTTCCGTCTCTCTTTATTACGTACATATCAATTAGTATTAATGGGTTAAAAATTTATTGTATACTTTACTTTCATTTTACTTAAACAACACATCTCAATAACAGCGACAAATTGCCCAGCCAGGAGATACCTTGCTTTATTTACTATCCGGTAGATTCAGATGAGTTTGAAAATCAGCACTATTCTAATTCGGGAGAACACGCGCTTAACCGGTCACAAAACAAGTTAAAGATATCATGTAACCCAAGTAGTATTTTTTCACAATCGGTATCACTTTTCAACAAAAGGCAGGTGTGAAAATAAAGTAAGATTAAAATTTTGTTTCCTAGAAAATTGCATTATATAGAGGAGCAAATGAAACTGTCAAGTTCTTTTTTCGTAACTTGAAAAAAATAATTCCTTTTTTTCATAACGACTACCACCTCCGTAATTATAGAGCTAACGAAATGTTTTTTTCGTTTTTTTTGATGAATGATATTCTAATTATTGTACAACTATTCAATAAACGAAAATGTCAAATGCATAGTATTTGGTTTACAAAATATTTTATTGAAGTAATATTTTACATTTCTTCACTTACCAACTTTCCTGAATATAACCCGCAGGATTGTTAAATTACTTACGTACTCACTTTCTCTATTGGCTACTAACCTGCCGAAGCATCTCGATTACTCACTAAATCAATTACCGATTTGCCAATTTGCCAACTTGCCAATTTGCAATCCAACAATCCACCAATCCACCAATTCACCAATTCACCAATTCTAGTACTCCGATAAAACTGGTTTATTCTGCATCACCTCATCCACCTGAAGCATAATTTCATCCGTAAGTTTTTCAACTACCTCTATCGCTTTTAAATTTTCTTCGAGTTGCGATACTTTACTCGCTCCTAAAATAGCAGTGCTCACATTCGGATTTTTAAGACACCAGGCTAATGAGAATAAAGATAAACTTACATCGATACTGTCTGAAATATTTTTTAGCGCCTTTACTTTTTCTAATCTTGCTGGAGTGATGTTTCTTTCGTGTAACCATTCCATTCCTTGAATAGATAATCGAGTGGCACCTACATCACCTAAATATTTTCCTGTTAAAAGTCCCGACGAAAGTGGTGACCAAATGGTGGTTCCCATGCCTTGATATTTGAAAAGATGTAAATAATCATCTTCCATTTTTCTTCGCTCGAAAATATTGTATTGTGGTTGCTCCATCACAGGACCGATGAGTTGATGTTGCGCAGCTTCCACGTGAGCTTGCAAAATTTCTTGCGCACTCCACTCCGATGTTCCCCAATATAAAATTTTACCTTGTTGTATTAAAGTATTCATGGCTTGTACGGTTTCGAGAATGGGAGTATTCTTGTCTGGACGGTGGCAAAAGAACAAATCGATGTAATCAACTTGCAATCGTTTCAAAGCGGCTTCGCAGCCTTCCAAAATATGTTTACGACTTAAGCCACGTTGGTTAGGCTTGTCAGTTTCATATCCGAAAAAAACTTTGCTCGAAACGAGATAGGAACTTCTCGGCCAATTTAAATTCTTTAGCGCTTTACCCATCACAATTTCACTTTGTCCACGCGCATATATTTCTGCATTATCAAAAAAATTGATGCCAGCATCGTATGCAACACTCATCAATTTTTCGCTGATGTTATCTTCTATTTGTTTTCCAAAAGTGATCCAGCTGCCTAATGAAAGTGCGCTGATCTGTATTCCTGTATTTCCCAGTTTTCTATATTGCATGGTGATTATTCAATTATATATGTCTTTTGATTTTGTCGAACACTAAATCCAATTACTCCTTCATTTTCGGTGTAAAATAATTCCCAGATAGGTAATTGTGCAATGGAAATATTGGTGGTGTCTTGTTTAAAGTAAAATACATTAGTAAATGTTTTTCCATTGAGTTGTAGCAATGGTGAAAAGATGGGCATCGGTTGAATGATGTTCGCATCCATCAGATTGAAATATACTTTGAAATTTAAAAAGTCGATGGAAAGTCCAGAGGATACCATAATATTTGCATCCGTGCTGGTCTCATCAATCCGAAGTAGATAATGATTTTTCGTGGTGAAAGTACTGTCGCAGCTTGCTAAAAAGAGCCCGGAAGCGGAACAGTCTATGCATTCACAACCCGAAGATCTTCTTTTACGACATTTTTCTTCATATCGTGGACTATAATTTCGATCTGTTACATAAAATTGTAATGAGTCATTGGATAAGGTGGTGTACAATACGGAGTCGTCAGGAGCAACGTCTAATCAAGAATTCGAATTGGGGTTGGATGGGTGGACAAGTATATGTTTCATCACAACTGCAATTCGAAAAGAATAAACAGGTAATGAAAAGAAGAACTGATTTTAGGATTTTCATTTCAAAGTGTAGTTGAAGATTGCGTTTTATTTACATGGTAAAGCTAAATATTATATATCTTTATTTCCATGAAAAAGTTCATTATTACGCTGCTTATCGGAATCACTTCAATGCAAGCCATTTCGCAGGTCACACAAGTACTTTTCATAGGCAATAGTTATACAGGAGTTAATAATTTACCACAGCTTTTTAGTGATCTATCATTGAGTTTAGGAGATTCTGTATTCGTGGATAGCTATAATCCAGGTGGATATACTTTTGAAATGCATGTTGTTGATGCGAATACCATTGCAAAAATCAACAGTAGACCCTGGGATTTTGTGGTGTTGCAAGAGCAAAGTCAACGACCTTCATTCCCTCCTGCTCAAGTAGCCATGGATGTTTACCCATACGCGCGTCAACTCGATAGCCTCATCTTATTAAATAATTCCTGCACAGAAACTGTTTTTTACATGACATGGGGTCGCAAGTACGGTGATCAAGGTAATTGTGCATTTTGGCCGCCTGTCTGTACTTTTTTAGGAATGCAAGAGGAGTTGAGAAATTCGTATGTGCAAATGGCCAATGATAATGCCGCACTCGTTGCTCCGGTAGGTAGAGCATGGCAAAGTAGTTGGACCCAAGATTCATCTATTAATTTATGGTCATCAGACAATAGTCATCCATCCATAGAAGGATCGTATTTAACAGCTTGTGTTTTTTATGAAACGATTTTAAGAAGATCATGTGTGAATGCAACGTTTATTTCTTCTGTAACAAATCCGAACGCATTATTCCTTCAACAGATCGCACATCAAATAGTGGTGGATAGTTTGCCTACATGGAAAATTGGAACCTATGATGTCAATTCAGCTTTTTCTTTTGGTGCCAGTGGATTGCAAGTTCAGTTTTCAAATCAAAGTGTAAATGCGACGAGTGTCTCTTGGGACTTTGGAGATGGATCAACTTCGCTGTTACCACAACCAACACATACCTATTTACAATTGGGTACATATTCGGTGAATTTGATTGCATCGAATAATTGTAATTCAGATACAATTCAACAATTTGTTTCGGTAGTAGCCAGTGCCATATCAGAAATCAATTCTCACGAAAACTGCATTAAAATTAATAGTCAATCAGAAATTGAAATTAGATGTGGCCTTTGGGGAAACCTTGTCAATTTATGATGTGTCTGGAAGGAAGATGGGTGCCACCGACCTCGTGAAAAATAGCTTGCAGTTATATAAGGATCGTTTGGAATCGGGAATTTATGTCTTGATTTTCAGTTCATCAGATGGAAATAACCATGCGGTTAAATGGAGAAATTATTGATTTTCTCGATGTATACTTTTTTACTTTTCAATTAGGATCGTATTTCTACTATTCTTACATTTACGACAACCAAAACAATTAGTAAATACAGTGAATTATCATATAATTCATTGTACACCTAAACCAAACCATCATATATGAAAAAATTGATTTTGGGATGCATCCTAGTATTAGGAATGAATCCCACAAGGGCACAAGTGCTAATAGGAGCTAGTGCTCAAGCCGTGCATCCTTCAGCTTCTGAAGTTCGCTTCGATCATCGTTCAGCAGCTCCACTATTTATTAAGTTCGAAAAGTCTTCCTTCATTTCAACGAATGCGGGTATGGATGTTCTTCGTACAACGCTAAACGCAAAGCCGAGCGATCGTTGGACTTTAATTCGATCTGATCGCGACGAATTGGGAATGATGCACAAGCGTTATCAGCAATATTTCAATAATATTAAAGTGATGACTGGTGAATATATTTTGCACGAGTCGCAAGGGAGATTAATTTCTGCGAACGGAATGTTTTTTGAAAATATTAATATGAGCACCTCCCCAATTTTAGATGAATCGCAAGCACTTCAACTTGCATTGAATAATATTGGAGCTACAAAGTATTTGTGGCAATCTTCAACCATGGAGCAGGAAATTCTTTCAGGCCATGCTCACGGTGACGCCTATCCGCATGGTGAATTGGTAATTCTTCCATCTCAAGGTTTTGGAAAATCGAGTGGAACAAGTCTTTGCTGGAAATATGATATTTATGCAGTAGAGCCTCATGAGCGTTGGTCGGTATTTGTAGATGCAAGTACAGGAGCGATTATTTTTAAAGAGAATAAAATTTGTACTATTAACGTAAATGGTACCGCATCCACTTTATATAGCGGCACCCAAATTATGCAAGTGGATAGTTTAAGCGCAAGTAGTTTTCGTCTCCGAGATAATTCACGTGGTAATGGTGTTGAAACTTATGATTTGAATAACGGAACCAACTATGCTGCTGCTGTTGATTTTACAGATACAGACAATATTTGGAATACCACAACAAATATGGATAATGCGGCTTACGATGCTCATTGGGGTACGCAAAAACTTATGACTATTATTTTGGTACGCATAGCCGCAGCAGTTATGATAATGCGGGCGCAGTCTTAAGATCTTATATTCATTATAGTTCTGCCTATAATAATGCTTTTTGGAATGGATCGGTTATGACTTATGGAGATGGTGATGGATCTACGTTTTCTCCTTTAACAGAGTTGGATATTATTGGTCATGAATTAACACATGGTGTTACGAGTAATACATCTAATCTAGTTTACTCTTATCAATCAGGAGCATTGAATGAATCGTTCTCTGATATTTTCGGAGTTACTATTGATTTTTATGCAAATGGTGCCGCTGCTAATTTTTAATTGGTGATAAATCGTATACGCCGGAACGCCAGGTGATGCATTGCGTTATATGAATAATCCGAGTATAGCCGGAGACCCAGATACGTACTTAGGTCCTAACTGGTACACGGGTGCAGGTGACAATGGTGGAGTTCATATCAATAGTGGCGTTCAGAATTTTTGGTACTATTTATTATGTCAAGGTGGAACCGGTACTAATGATCTGGGATTCGTTTATAATGTGACGGGTATCACTATGAATAAGGCAAGAATGATTGCTTATCGGAATAATACTTTTTATCTAACATCAGGTTCGCAATATGCTGATGCTGCTTTTTATTCATTGCAATCGGCGAATGATTTATATGGAAATTGTTCACCAGAAGCAGTGTCAGTAAAGAATGCATGGGATGCGGTAGGTGTTTATGGGTTAACAATTAATACCGCAGCAACTGCTGCTATAAGTGGCAGTGCCTGTGAAGGAAATACAATTAATTTGGCAGCTACAGGCGGAGTAACTTTTTCTTGGTCAGGACCTGGTGGATTTAATTCTACCTCGGCGAATCCAAGTATTCCAAATAGTAGTGCTGCAAATAATGGAGTGTACACTTGCATCGTAACGGATGCGAATGGTTGTGTGGGCAATCCATCAGTTAGCGTTTCTGTTTTGCCTGTTCCAACTTTGAATGTTACAGGCGCAGGAAGTTTATGTAGTGGAGGTAGTTTGCAATTGAATGCAAATGCATCATTGCCCGGGGCTGGAAATAATAATGGATCAAACACAACTGCATTTGCAATTCCAGATAATAATGCAACCGGTATTCAATCTTTAATTTCTATAGGAGGAAGCACCAGTGCTAATGCTTTAATTGCAGTTACGATTGACTCGTTAACGCATACTTGGGATGCCGATTTAAAAGTAGAATTATTAGCTCCCAATGGATCGGTTATTACATTAGCCGCAGGGGTAGGAGGTTCAGGAGATAATTTCATACGCACACGTTTTATGAATACAGGTACAGCTATTGGATCAGGAGTCGCACCATTCACAGGGAATTATGTTCCACAACAAGCGTTTAGCGGATTAACAGGATCTGCAAATGGAACTTGGAGACTACGCGTTTCTGATTTGGCTGGTCAAGATGTTGGAACTTTGTGGAAATGGTCGATTGAATTACCTGGGAATGTGATCTCGTCATATTCTTGGAATCCATCTACCGGATTAAATAATGCAAGTATTGCGAATCCATTGGCTTCGCCCGTAATCACTACCAATTACACGGTGACCGTTTCCACCAATAACGGATGTACATCTACTGGTTCTGCTTTAGTTTCGATTGGCACATTGTCTACGACCATCAATTCTACTAACGTAACTTGTTTCGGAAGTAATAATGGAACAGCATCATTACAAGTGAATGGTGGATCGGGTACTCCAATTTATAGTTGGTCAAATGGTGCTACAACAGGAACGATAAATAATTTGGTTGCCGGAACCTATACCTGCACAGTAACCGATGGATCGGGTTGTACAGCCATAAAATCAGTAACGGTGAGTAGTCCTGCACAAATGGAAGGATTTGCAACTTCACAAAATGCAAATTGTGGATTGAATGACGGATCAGCCTATCTATCGATTAATGGAGGTGTTGCACCTTATTCCGTTTTATGGAGTAATGGAAGTACTACCGCTAATATTTCTGGACTAGCGCCAGGGAATTATTCTGTAACGGTGACGGATGCAAATGGATGTACTTTTATTTCTTCAACCAGCGTGGGTTCAAATGGTGGAAATGCACCAGCAACCCCAACGGCGATAACGGGAAATAAGAATAGTGTATGCCCTGGGCTTTCGAAAGCATATAGTTGTCCTGCTGTAAGTGGTGCTACCAATTATATTTGGACAGCACCTGCAAATGCTACAATTACTAACGGTCAAGGCACTACGAATATTACCATTAGTTATTTAACAGGATTCACAAGCGGGAATATTACTGTTCAAGCACAAAGTAGTTGTGGAACCAGTTTAGTTAAAAGTGTTGTTGTAAAAAGTGTACCTGGAATGCCAAAAGCGATCACAGGAGGTATCAGGAATTTGTGTAATTCTGTTGTTACTTATTCTGTTCCTGCATCCACTACTGGAGGAACATCACATACTTGGTATGTTCCTGCTTCGGCAACAATTTTGAGCGGACAAGGCACAACGTCTATCAATGTTCAATGGCCAACTCTCAATATTACAGGAGCAAGTATTTGTGTAGAATCAAATAATGTTTGTGGCGCGAGTCCATTAAGATGTTTAAATAATTTGACAACAAAGCCAACTCGTCCAGCATTGATTAGTGGTCCTACCAGTGTTTGTGCAAACCAAACAAACCTTACTTATTCTGTGGTTTCAGAGCCCGGTGTAAATTATAATTGGAAGGTTCCAGTAGGTGCTAGTGTAGTAAGTGGACAAGGAACAGGTGTTGCGATAATAAATTGGGGCTCGGCAACTGGATTGTTAGAAGTAGCAATATCTAATGCATGCGGAACGGTTCAGAAACGCACCATGACCGTTTCCGTAGTTTGTCGTTTATCAGATGTACAAGTGAATAATGTGCAATTATTGCCAAATCCAAGCTCAGGAATAGCAATGTTGAATCTGGATGCTGATCCAGGAAATTATCAAGTTATTATTTCAGATGTTCTTGGTCGTGAAATTTTAAACAAGAATGGTTCGGATGATCAGTTTGAAATTGATTTACAAAGTCAAGCAAAAGGATTATACCTAGTGGCAGTTCGTTTCGATGATGGAACACAAAAGGTGTTGCGAATGATTGTTGAATAAAATTTTACTACCCATCCAAAACCTTGGGTTTAAACCCAAGGTTTTGGATGGGTTTTACCTTTCCGAATACGACTGATATCTTGCTTTGATATACACAGCTAATTCATATTGTGTTAATGCTTTTAAAAGGAAATCGTTTAATCCTAAATATTCAATAAATGCATTGTATTCGTTGTAACGTAAATTGATGAGTCCCGCTTTGGAATAGTTAGCAAGCACCTCTCGCATAAGTTCTCGTCTTCGATCTTCATTCATCATCTCAGCAACTTTTCTTTTGCTGCGCTCTTTTCGAGAAAATTCCTGATAAAGTGCAGTGATAGGGCTTTGCCAAGCATTCACCCCGCTCAATCGATAATCTTTTGCACTATATCCCAGTTTTTGAATGTCTTGTTCAATTCGATTTAAGTCACGTGGAGCAAAAATGGTCGCTTCATTTAATGTGATTGAGATTTTCTTTAGCGGTGCAATGATTCGATAAATATCTTTTAATGTTGAATCGTTAAAGCAAAATTTATAGGACCCATAACCAAATGCGGTAATAACTAAAGTGTCCGATTTATTCATTTGGATGGTAAAGCTATTATCCGGATTCGCAAAAATTCCTTGTTGTGTTCTTAAATTAATAACCATCACTTGCTCTAATAATAATCCAGGATAATCTTTATCCATTGCTTTTCCAGTAACAATAATGTTTTGTTGTGCTTGAGCAAAGGATAATCCAAAAAAGGAAAAAGTCATTAAAAAGAATAGCGAGTAAGAAAAACTTTTTTCCTTACTCGCTACCACCAAATATTTTTGACAATATAATTTCATTAAAAGACTACATCAATTTTTAACTCTTCTTTCCCTCGTAAAATTCCAACAGTTGCGGCTTGTCCTTTTTCAAATTTTCCGAGTGCTTTCATGTAACTCATCATGTCTTGCACCTTTTGATCACCAATGGAGATAACAATATCTCCTGCTTTTAATCCCGCTTTTGCCGCAGGCTTTCCATCACTTACACCATCAATGCGCATTCCTGCCCCTTCAAAAGCATAGTCTGGAACAACACCTAACGTTACTTTAAATCTTGGACTCTCCTCACTGTCTTCTTCCTTCGTTTTCACAAAATTTAATTTTCCTTTGTCATCTAACTTTTGAATAAGTGAGATCATGTAATTTAATATATTGATTTCACCAGTATAATTTATGAACTCTTCGTCGTCAGTTGGCTTATGGTAATCATTATGTGTTCCACTAAAAAAATGAAGCACTGGAATATTCTTTAAATAAAACGAAGTGTGATCAGAAGGACCTACGCCCGATTCTGTTGTTTTCACTTTAAAATTATCATGTTTAATATAATTCATTGTTATTTTCCATGCATCGGATGTGCCCACACCACTAACGATTAATGTAGGATCTTCAGTTTTCAATCGACCAATCATATCCATGTTTAACATGTAATTAACTTTTAATAAATCGATACTTGGATTTTTAGCAAAGTAACCCGAGCCTAAAAGACCTTTCTCTTCGCCTGAAAACGCCATGAATAAGTAGTTATTGCTCTTGGGTCCGTTCGCTTTGATGTATCGAGCTAATTCAATCACGCCGGCAACTCCGCTTGCATTATCGTCAGCTCCGTTATGAATGGCGGGTTCTCCTCTATATAAAGATTCATCGCCACCATGACCTAGGTGATCATAATGCGCACCGATTACGATGGTGTGCTCTGCTTTATTATCAAGATATCCTAATACATTATTTCCAGTAGCTTCTTCTTTAATGATCTCAGCAGTCATGTCTACATCAAATTCCAAATCGGAATTTAAAATATTAGACTTCGCGTTAACTAAGTACATTACTGGAATGGAACATGGTGTTACTTTTATTTTAGAATCCAAAACAGGTTCTTTCATATCTTTATCTAAAGTATAAAAAATAATTCCGATGGCGCCTTTAGCAATAGCAGAATCAATTCTAGTTCTTAAATCTGCAAACTCTGCATATTTGGAATGAGGCCCGCCTTTATCAGGAGTGGATGCGTCGATAACAAATATTTTTCCTTTTAAATTTTCTTTGCGACTATAATCATTATGATTTAATGGGGTAGCGCATATTCCATAGCCGACTTGCACAGCTTTCCCTTTCGCAGAAGCATTTGCAGAGTAAGCTAAAGGATAGGAAGCATGTCCTGTTTCAAATTCGGTTTCGCGAACTTTTAATTTGGATTTTGGACCCGTTTTTAGACTTTTCGTAAATGTGAATGGTTGTAAAAATCCTTTTTCACCTTTTGCAACTAAACCAATCTCTGTAAATTGTTTGATGATATAAATGCTCGATAATTTCTCCCCCTTAGTACCCGGCTCACGTCCCCCATATTCATCAGAAGCCAAGGTTGAAATATGCGCTTTAAGAAGCGGTTTGATTTTAATGGAGTCTAACTGCGCTTGTAATGGTGATGATGTAGTAAATAGAAGTTTAAAGGATAGAATGTACTTGTGTAATTGATAGTAGTTCATGTTCTTCATAGAACATCAAAGTTAAAGCATTTATTTTTTCTTTTTAGATGAAAAAGTCAAAAGAAAGTAAACACCTCCGATCTTAACTAATAAAATTGTTAAAATGCTAGACCAAAGCGCATTCCAAAGGTAAATGAAATGGGAAATGACGCGTTTCCTTGTAGGTGTGTGTATGGAAAATTATCATTATAATCTTCTTTGGATTGATAAATGGAACTATTAAAATCTTTGACTTGTTTTCCATTAACAAATTGTGCTCCGTACCCAAGACCAAAATAAAGATCAATTAAGAATCCACCTTTTACATAATATTGTTTTCCAAAATTCATGATAATGCTCAAATTTGAATAATCTAATTTGTCAGTGTAACTGGGTGCTGTACTAAAAAATCCAGGATCATAAGTTATCCTTTTTGAATAGCGGTTGTACAAAATTTCTGGCTTAAAGTATTTGCCATGCAAAACATGTGTTAGTTTTTGACCTCGTACTTGAAAATCTGGACGTCGAATTAATTTAAGTCCGCCTCGAAATAAAAAGCCAGAGGCATCTTCTTCATTGTTTGCAAAACCAACCCCAATCACACCTAATTCTCCTTCCACATTTACCCAAGGTTTAATCATTCGTTCATAGGAGAAAGACAAATGATTCATGAGAGGGGCAAAGAAATTTAATTTAATGGCTTGATTTTTCTTTTGATCATCATCTGAAAGTCGCGCATCCATTAAATCTTCATTGAATCGAATGATTTCATGGTTTGCCAATCGAATTTCTTTTATTTCCGCTTTTTCGATAACTCGAGTTACGTCACTCGAGTCTTCGAGATTTCGAAATTTTATTTCATCTATTCCTAGCTCAAGAAGTTTGACGATTCGCTTATCATTGTTCTTATAAATTAAAGTGTCCTGCGCTTTGATTTGGCAAGCAAATAAAATGAACAAAACGGATAAAATAACTACATTAGAAATTCGTGGAGATTCTTTCATGATGATTAGAATTACAATTAATAGTAAAGGATCACTTATTATTTGTTATCGCACACTGGAAGAAGTCTAAATCACAAAAATCAAAAGGAGCTAACTCGCTTTTTTTCTATATATCGAAGGTATAAAAAAAATATCTTACCAAGCATATAATAGGCCTGCTTTTACATTCGAAATAGGTTTAATTTAAGTTAAATAATCTTGTAACCCATTGTCGACGGTACTTAGAAACAGCTATTTGTTATCTACTATCGAGAGGTCTTAATCATAAATATTTTCAAGTGAAAGCCTTGATATACTTGGCTTTAGAAATCACCATTTCAGTTCACGATTGCTGTGGAAATCGCCATTTAGTCAATTTGCGCCTGCTTTATTCCACTATGTTTCAGCCGCAGGGCGCATCTAACAATTAACATCTAACCCAGAAGTACTCCGCTGCGCAACAACTATAGGGCTTTGCATCTCCCATATGAACTTTTATATTCTCAAATTCACCTCGCGAGGCTTTACGATAACCAACTCATCAAATCATCAACTCATCAACTCATCAACTCACCTCGCGAGGCTTCGCGATCACCAACCCACCTCGCGAGGCTTCGCGATCACCAACCCACCAATTTGCCAACTCACCTCGCGAGGCTTCGCGATTGCCAATTTATCCAATCCATTGACGCACATCATCAAGACTCGGCATAGCTACTTCCAGTTTTAATTTTTTCCGCATGCCCCCTAAATCGTTAAAAAGCTTATTAGGGTTAACGGCTTTTAATTGTTCTTTATTCTGTATCCCCATTTTGCGTAGTACATCATCCCACGGAGCAGGAACACCATCTAATTCTTCCATTTCTAGATCTAAAGATGTATTGACGAGTTCAGGTCGCATCTGAGGGAAAAACAATACATCTTGAATGGAGTTAGAATTCGTCATGATCATACTAAGTCGATCAATTCCTATTCCTAATCCTGCCGTTGGTGGCATCCCATATTCGATGGCGCGCAAGAAATCTTCGTCAAGTTGCATAGCTTCTTCGTCCCCACGTTTCCCCAATTCTAGTTGTTCTTCAAATCGAGCGCGTTGATCGATCGGATCGTTTAACTCGGAAAAGGCATTGCAAATTTCTTTTCCATTGCAGATGGCTTCAAAGCGTTCTACTAAACCATCTTTACTTCGGTGTTTCTTAGCCAGCGGACTCATCTCTACCGGATAATCGGTAATGAAGGTAGGTTGTATTAGTTTTGATTCGCAATGTTCGCCAAATATTTCATCAATCAATTTTCCGCGACCCATCGTTTCGTCCACTTTAACATTTAATTGAATGGCAGCTGCACGCATTTCTTCTTCACTCATTTCCGAAATGTCAACTCCAGTAAAATGCTGGATGGCTTCATACATGGTATAACGTTTCCATGGTCGTGCAAAGTTTATAACGTTGTCGCCTACCCGAACTTCAGTAGTTCCGTGTAAATCCATCGCTACTTTTTCTACCATTTCCTCCACCAATTCCATCATCCAGTAATAATCTTTGTATGCAACGTATAATTCTACTTGCGTAAATTCTGGATTGTGAAAACGCGACATGCCCTCGTTGCGAAAATCTTTTGCGAACTCAAACACTCCTTCGTAGCCACCAACGATCAATCGCTTTAGATAAAGTTCATTGGCGATGCGTAAATACAACGTCATGTCCAAAGTATTGTGATGCGTCTTGAACGGACGAGCGGCAGCACCTCCATAAAGCGGTTGTAAGATGGGTGTCTCTACTTCTAAATAACCGTTGCCACCTAAATAATGACGAATGGAATTCACAAGTTGTGTTCGCTTGATGAAAGTTTCTCGTACATGCGGATTCACGATCATATCCACATATCGCTGACGATATCTAGTTTCAGGATCTGAAAAAGCATCATATACTTCTCCATCTTTTTCTTTTACAACAGGTAATGGGCGAAGCGATTTCGTTAAGATGGTAAATTCTTGCACATGTACCGAAGTTTCTCCGGTTTGAGTTTTAAAAACAAATCCTTTCACACCAATGATGTCTCCTGTATCCAATAATTTTTTGAAAACGGAATTGTAAAGCGCTTTGTCTTCGCCCGGACAAACATCGTCTCTGCGAATATAAACCTGGATTCGACCACTCGCATCTTGTAGCTCCGCAAAAGAAGCATTGCCCATGATGCGTCGACTCATGATTCTTCCTGCAATGACTACGTCCTTAAATTGCTCGGGATTTTTTTCAAAGCCCTCATGAATAGCTGCAGCATTGCTGTTGATGGGATACAATTCTGCAGGGTAGGGATTAATCCCAAGTTTGTAGAGCTCTTCAAGGCTCTGTCGACGAATGATCTCCTGTTCGGATAAGATTTGACTCATAAGGTGCAAAATTAATTAATTTAGAGGTAATAGCGGCGCATACTACTTCGGTATTTACAATGGCAACATAAAATGTCTCTTTTCAGGTTTGACCTTCGCAGTACTTCTTATTAATAGGAAGATTAAGGTGTTGCTATTCTATCTGTTTTCGTTTACCTATCTATTTTTAGCTGCCCCCCTTTTCGATAGAAATGCCATCTTAAAAAGATAAAATAAGACTAATACCCAATGATAAACGGAGCGAAAATGTATATGAAAAGAAATTCGAGTAAAAATCCAATGATAAAACCTGAATAGACTTGTGCAGGAGTATGGGCATTACAATACAATCGGGCGGCAGCAATAATACCAGAAGCCATAGCAATCCCTACCATGGCAGTTATTGATGTAAAATTGAAAACTAAAGCGAATCCATAAAATAATCCAAGCATTCCACCTGCACCCATCATGTGTAAGCTAATTTTCCAACTAAAGTTAATGATGATGGTAGAAAGTAATGCTAAACATGCGCCCGACATAGCTAAACCAAATACGCGGGGCAAGGGTAAAGAAAACAACAAATACGTACAACCAATATAACAACAAAGTGTGAGGAAATAGGGGAGTGGTCTTTCATTTTTATTTTCCAGCTCAAAACTTTTTACATGTCCTTTTTGCCACAGCATCCAAGTGATTACGGCAGGTAGTAAAAACGTCACAACAAAGAGCATTAAATATAAAAAGTCTTGAAACTTTGGTGTAACTGCGTAACTTAAATAATTGTTACTATTAAATAAGATCCAAGTTACATACAGTGGAATGAAGATAGGGTGTCCTATACCCGAAATAAATTGACTTATTTTATATAAATAGGAATTAGAATTCGTGCTCATGCTAAACTTCTTTACGGAGTCGAGCTACCGGAATATTCATTTGTTCCCTGTACTTCGCCACCGTTCTGCGCGCGATATTGTATCCAGCTTTGTTTAAAATTTCTGCTAATTTTTCATCGGGCAGTGGATGCTTTTTATCTTCACTACCTATATGATCTTCTAATATTTTTTTAATCTCTCGACTCGAAGCTTCTTCGCCACTATCAGTTGTTAGTCCTTCCGAGAAGAAAAATTTCAAAAGGAATGTGCCATATGGCGTTTCAACATATTTACTATTAGCCACTCGAGAAACGGTGGAGATATCAAGACCCACCATATCAGCAATATCTTTTAATATCATTGGACGTAAAGCACGCTCATCACCTTGTAAAAAATATTCTTGTTGGAAGTTCATGATGGCTGTCATGGTAGCCAATAAGGTATGTTGACGTTGTTTGATGGCATCAATAAACCATTTAGCAGCGTCAATTTTCGATTTTATGAAGACAATAGCATCTTTACTTTCTTTCTTTTTATCTTTTGCATACGACTGCAACATCTCTTGGAAAGAACGAGAGATTCTTAATTCTGGATCATTTCTCGAATTCAATGTTAACTCCAGTTGATTGTCGATTACACTTAAAATAAAATCAGGAATGATGGTTTGACTACTCCGCGTATCTTCTGCAGATCCGCCACCTGGACGAGGATTCAATGTTAAAATTTCTTGAATCGCTTCCTTTAAATCTTCCTCATCGAGTGAAAGTGATTTTTGAATTTTCTCGTAATGTTTTTTAGAAAACTCATCCATATAATCTTTCAAGATCTGATACGCGACTACTTCGGTTACCTGATCATGATGTCGACGTTCTAATTGTAGCATTAAACACTCTTGTAAATTTCGAGCCGCTATGCCTGGAGGATCTAGAGTTTGAATGACTCTCAATACATCTTCTAATTCTTTTTCGTTTGATTGAATGTTTTGCGTAAATGCTAAATCATCCACCACTGAATCTAAATCACGACGCAAATACCCATCGTCGTCTAAACTTCCAATTAAATGTTGCGCTAATAAATAATGATGATTATCTAATGCTAGCATTCCCAAATTAGAGAGCAAATTATCTTGGTAAGAAACGCTTACTGTGATGGGCGTCTCGGGACGTTCATCATCTTTGGAAGTGTTGTTGGCATTTAATTTATAATAGGGAACGTCTTCGTCTTCGATATAATCTGCGATGTCAACTTCGTCATTGCGAATGGCATCTTCTAACGCATCAGCTTCCGCTTCATCAGCGGTTTCAATTCGTTCTTCAACTTCAACTTCTACTTCGTCATCATCTTTTTCAAGATCATCAAAATCATCCTCCTCATCGTCTTGAACTTCTTCGTCGGCTAAGTCATCCGGACTTCCTTCCTCCAAAGCTGGATTTATTTCAAACTCTTCTTTAATACGTTGCTCTAAAGCAGCCGTTGGCACTTGCAACAATTTCATAAGTTGAATTTGTTGAGGCGATAGCTTTTGTAAAAGCTTTTGATGTAAACCGAGTCTTTGCATAAGAATTCGTTTCGAAAATAATAAATGCAGATGGGAAAAGAGTGAAGTTTGGGTAAAACTATTACTTTTTTACGTAAGTATTTCTTCTACATCTAATTTCATACCTCGCAACTAGCCCGAATTAAGAATTAAGAATTCAGAATTCAGAATTAAATCAGGGTTTAACTATTAGTTCAGGGAGTCTAGTAAGATCAGAGTGCCGAGGCAAGCGCAGCCATTTACCAATCCACCAATTCGCCAATTTGCAATTCCTCGTAAACTATATCCTGAAAGACAATCTAAATGCTTCGAAGAACAATATTAAAACTCTGCGTTCTTCGGCGTGCGCGGAAACGGAATTACATCTCTGATATTATTCATTCCCGTTACAAACAACACTAGTCTTTCAAAGCCTAATCCAAAGCCTGCATGCGGACACGTTCCGAATTTTCTGGTTTCTAAATACCACCATAAATCTTCTTCGTGAATTCCCATTTCTTTTACGCGTTGTAAAAGTTTATCGTAGTTTTCTTCACGCTGTGAACCGCCAATGATTTCTCCAATCCACGGAAATAAAACATCCATCGCTCGCACCGTTTTTCCATCATCGTTTTGTTTCATGTAAAACGCTTTGATGTGTTTTGGATAATCAGTGAGAATAACTGGACCTTTGAAATGATCAACTAAATAATTTTCATGTTCTTTTTGTAAGTCCGTTCCCCATTCCACTTTAAACTCAAACTTTTTACTATTTGGTTCGAGAATCGTTATGGCTTCGGTGTACGTCAATCTTTTAAAAGGAGCATCCACTACATGTTGCAATCTTCCTAAAAGTTCTTTGTCGTACATGTTGTTTAAAAACTCTACATCGTCTTTGCAATGATCGAGTGCGTACTTCACCAAATATTTTAACATGTCTTCGGCTAAGTCCATGTTATCTTCAATTTCATTGAAGGCTACTTCGGGTTCAATCATCCAAAACTCCGCAAGATGTCGGGGCGTATTGGAGTTTTCCGCTCTGAAAGTTGGACCAAACGTATAAATTTTGCCTAATGCCATCGCCGCTAATTCTCCCTCTAATTGCCCTGAAACGGTGAGGTTCGTTTCCTTACCGAAAAAATCCTGAGTGAAATCAATTTTATTTTCAGCATCTTTCGGAATTGCATTTAAATCGAAGTTGGTCACATGAAACATTTCTCCAGCACCTTCTGCATCCGAACCCGTGATGATGGGTGAGTGCAAGTAAAAGAAATTGCGATCGTTGAAATACTTGTGAATGGCAAATGCTAAATGATGACGAATACGTAATACTGCTCCGAAAGTATTTGTCCTCGGACGCAAGTGAGCAATCTCTCGTAAAAATTCTAACGTATGGCCTTTTTTCTGTAAAGGATAGGTCTCTGCATCTGCTTCTCCATACACGAGTAATTCTTGCACTTGCATTTCTGTCCCTTGGCCACTTCCTTGGGAAGCAACAATATTTCCTTTTGCACGAATGCATGCACCCGTACCAATGCTTTTCAAAAGCTCTTCTGAAAACTGCGAAGGATCCACTACCAATTGAAGATTGTGAATGATGCTTCCATCATTTAAAGCGATAAACGCCACGTTTTTATTTCCACGTTTAGTGCGCACCCATCCCTTTGCAATGGCTGTTTTGCCAATGAAGGATGCATCAAGAAGCTCTCTTACTGAAGTATGTTCCATAATTTAATTTACTGAAATAAAAGTCTTTAGTTTTAAATTGAAGTCTTATTTCAAGCATGCAAAGGAAACACATTTTGAGTAGGGAATCAAGGACGATTAAGAATGTTCTAGTGAATAAAAGATTGTATTTTTAACATAAATAGTAGCCCTTTTAGAGTTCTTGCCTCTCCCCTCGCGAGGCATCGCGACCCTCTCCAGTGGAGAGGGGCTATGCTTTTATAATTGAAAATAAAGCAACTTAAGTCAGTTACGATTTTATTTAATGGTCTATTAATTATGGACATTTTTAAATTCCCCTCTCCCTTGGAGAGTGGGTAGGGGGAGAGGCTTGAATTTTATGAAATCGACAATTAGTAAACATATTTCTCTAATAGTTCTCTTATGCCCTTTAGTGTTCTTTAGTATTCTCTAGTGTTCTCTAGTGTTTAACTTTATTTCTATGTTTCGATCAATCATTAATTCAAACTAAAATCTATAAAACCCTAGCCTATTTTTCCCTAACTAAAGCCTGCTCAGTCGCATGAAGTACAGTTACTTCAAAACTTTTATCAATCTAATCTGTTAATTCAATACTAAAACACCCAAAATCAGAGTTTATCGTTCGCTTACAATTCCTTAACTTTGCCAACATCAACAGCTCCTATGCATCAGGTTAAAGCCGGACCCCTCCTCGACAATATTCAGTTTCCTGCTGATCTCCGAAAATTATCGGAAGACCAGTTAGAGCAAGTTAGTCAGGAATTACGTCAGTATATAATTGATATTGTATCGGTTAACGGTGGACATTTTGGAGCGAGCTTAGGGGTGGTGGAGTTAACTGTTGCTTTGCATTATGCTTTTAATACCCCAAAAGATCAACTCGTTTGGGACGTCGGTCACCAAGCTTACGGACATAAAATCCTCACTGGTAGAAGAGATCTTTTCCATACCAACCGTATTTACAAAGGACTAAGTGGATTCCCAAAGCGTTCAGAGAGCGAATACGATACTTTTGGAGTAGGTCATAGTTCTACTTCCATCTCGGCAGCACTCGGAATGGCAGTTGCGTCCCGACTTAAAGGCGATAAAAAACGTCAGCATGTAGCGGTGATTGGTGATGGTGCCATGACAGCAGGATTAGCTTTTGAAGGATTGAATCACGGCGGAGTAGAAAATTCAAATTTATTAGTCGTGCTCAACGATAATTGCATGAGCATCGATCCCAACGTAGGAGCGCTGAAAGAATATCTCACTGATATTACAACAAGTCGCACCTACAATAAAATGAAGGATGAGGTTTGGAAGATTTTAGGAGTGATCTCTAAGTTCGGGCCGAATGCTCAAGCCGTTGCTTCCAAAGTAGAAAATACAATGAAGAGTGCCTTGCTCAAACAAAGTAATATGTTTGAGTCATTAAAGTTTCGCTACTTCGGACCCATCGACGGTCACGATGTAAATCACTTAGTGAAAGTGATGAACGATCTGAAGAAAATTCCTGGACCAAAAATTTTGCATGTTCTTACAGTAAAAGGGAAGGGTTTTGAGTTAGCAGAAAAAGATCAAACCAAATGGCACGCTCCCGGACTTTTTGATAAAATTACGGGTGAAATTGTTAAGCCGATTAACGTGGTACCTCAGCCTCCAAAGTACCAAGATGTTTTTGGACATACCATGGTTGAGTTGGCGGAGATGAATAATAAAATTGTAGGGATTACACCTGCTATGCCTTCGGGATGTTCGTTGAACATTATGATGAAAGCAATGCCCGATCGCGCTTTCGATGTAGGTATTGCCGAGCAGCATGCTGTGACATTCTCTGCAGGATTAGCTACGCAAGGAATGATTCCCTTTTGTAATATTTACTCGAGCTTTATGCAGCGTGCTTACGATCAAGTAGTGCATGATGTAGCTTTACAAAATTTACATGTTGTATTTTGTCTCGATCGTGGTGGTATTGCGGGTGCTGATGGACCTACTCATCATGGTTCGTTCGATTTGGCTTTCTTTAGATGCATTCCTAACATGGTTGTATCTGCTCCTATGAATGAGCAAGAGTTGCGCAACTTAATGTATACCGCAAGTCATCCAGGGATGGGACCATTTTCTATTCGTTATCCGAGAGGAAACGGTGTCATGATTGATTGGCGCAAACCATTTGAAGCGATTCCAGTTGGTAAAGGAAGAAAGATTCGTGGCGGAGAAAAAGTTGCGATTTTAACCATTGGTCATCCCGGTAATTTTGCTGTGCAAGCTTGCGATCAATTGGCTGAAGAAGGATTGTATCCTGCGCACTACGATATGCGTTTTGTGAAGCCGTTAGATGCTGCTTTATTGCATGAAATATTTTCGGAGTTCAAGCACATTATTACTGTGGAAGATGGATGTATTCAGGGCGGATTTGGCAGCGCCATTGCTGAATTTATGATCGATCATAACTATCAAGCACAAATTCAACGATTAGGAATTCCTGATGCATGGATTGAACACGGTGAGCAAAAAGAACTTTATCGCGAATGTAATTTCGATGCTCAAGCCATCATTACTTCTGTGCGCGAATTGATGTTGGAAAACTCGATCGCTTAGTCGCGAGTCATCACATTAACCTTTCAATTCTACTTCAGGATATTTGCGTAGCGCAGCCTTAGCGCCTCGACAATTTTAACATCGCGCAGCCTTTGTGCCTTTGCGCCTTTGCGAGAAAATTTTGCTGAGAAATTGCTGAGAAAACTTTGCTGCGAATCTCTGCTAAGAAACATCTAACATCTTCCTAAATCTCGAATTACTTCCTCAACACAACTAGGAAAATACTTCGCCTCTAATTCTGCAATTTTACCCGCTATTTGTTGAGGTGTATCGTTGGAATTTAATGCTACTTTGTATTGAGCAATGATGGCACCTTCATCATACTTTTCATTCACATAATGAATCGTAATGCCTGTTTCTTTTTCTTGCGCTGCAGACACCGCTTCATGCACATGCATACCATGCATTCCTTTTCCGCCAAACTTAGGAAGCAAGGCTGGATGCAAGTTGATGATCCTTTTCGGATAGGCGTTAACGATAGTAGATGGAATGAGTCGGAGGTAACCGGCCAGTACAATAAAAGTGATTCCTTCGTCTTGTAACAGCTTTAATAACGCATCGTGATTTTTACGCAGCTCAAGGTTGAGATGGATGGCCGGGACCTTGTGCTCCCGAGCTATGTCGTAAACCCCAGCCGTTTCTTGGTCGCATGCTATGAGGCGTATGCGTGCGGATGGGTGTTGTTTGAAAAGCTGGCAGAGACGATCTGCGTTGCTGCCCCTTCCCGAGGCTAATATGGCGATCTGCTCCATGGTGCAAAGCAATGATTTGCTTTGTGATTTCCAAAATGCGTTTGCTTATCTTTTTCATAATTAGGTGATGATGATTGATTTAATAATAGTTACGATAGGAACATTATGCTCTAAAAGGAAAAGGGTAGTAGTTGTTTCTACATGATTTGCCTTCGCCATGGGTCCAAGCATCATAAAGATGAGGGCCGTTAGGATGATGATGGCAATGAAAATTCGCTTGTGATTATGTTGTTGTTTTTTCATTGTTGTGTTTTTTGTTCTTCAGGCAAGATATCGGCACATTAAATTTTTAATGGTCGAGCTTTGATGAATGGCTCTAATCACAAGGTGAAAACGGGAATGGCGGTTGTTAATGAGCTTGAATAGGCTGTGTAATATTTGGATGAAAACATCTTTCCAGTTTAAATTCAATTTCTCTCTGTATTACTAATGAGGTAAATAGATTTTTTTTTAATGATGTCCAAAGAATAAGCTAAATCCTTGACTATGATAGGCCTATTTATAGCTTTTGGACAACCAGTTCGATTGATGATCGCATCTTAAAGGGGCCCAATGTCCATCTGCACATTGCTAAATATCAAAGTGTTATGTCCAATAAAAGAGGCTTTTCATTTATTTTTCCTAACGTCTAGCCTATACTATATTTTTATACTTTAGTCCTAATCAAAATCAATCAAATGGTTAAGCCACTCAAAAATGAAAAATGGAAAGTGATCGCTTTCAACAAAGGAATTTTTCGCTGTGAATATGCTGTTTCCGATCACGGTCGACTTGTAAGTTACACGACCAGTATTCAGGATGGTTCCCTCTTAAAAGGAACGTTGATGGGTGGTTATCCAACGCTAAAATTAAAGCCCGATGGAAAAAACATGACGCTGTTTATTCATCGTCTAGTAGCAGAGGCTTTTTTATCAAAGCGAAGTGATAAGTATGAATATGTGATCCATCTTAACTACAATAAAGAGGATAATAGCGCAAAGAATTTGAGATGGGTGACTAAAGATGAGATGGAAAAACATCAGCAGAAAAGCCCTGCCGTATTAGCTTATCGTTCCGTAAACCGTAAACAAGGTCATAAGTTGACCGATGTGATGGTTAAAAAGATCAAGCAGATGATGGATGATAAGAAAAGAGTAAAAACCATGAAACAGATTGCTGCTCATTTCGGAATCAGTGAAATGCAGCTTTATCGCATCAAAAGCGGTGAAAACTGGAGTCATGTAAAAGCATAATTTGGGAAGAGCCGGTATTTCCCGGCTTTTTTCAACTCAAAGCCTTCCAACATCATCATTTTAGGCTTTTGAAAATGAAAAACTAGAAGAATTTTGATCTGAAAATTCAATTTTTTGGACTCAAAAAAATATTATTGTTTGAAAATCAGTGTTATAATATTTAAGGCGGTGCAATTCTATTATTTATTACTTTTGCCCACTGTCTTAACCAATTCAATCTTACAATGTCTGACATTGCATCAAGAGTAAAAGCCATCATAGTTGACAAATTAGGCGTCGACGAAAGCGAAATCACTAACGAATCAAGTTTCACCAACGACCTCGGTGCTGACTCACTGGATACAGTGGAGTTGATCATGGAGTTTGAGAAGGAATTTAACATTGCTATTCCTGATGATCAAGCCGAGAAAATTTCTACGGTTGGTCAAGCTGTAGATTATATCTCAGCAAACGTTAAATAAATCTTTCTTTCTTTAACAGGAGTGGCATGCAACTTAAACGCGTAGTCATAACAGGATTAGGAGCTCTAACTCCGCTCGGTAATAACGTGGCGGATTATTGGGCAGGATTGCTCGCTGGAAAAAGCGGCGCAGGTCCTATTACCCTGTTTGATGCTTCTAAGTACAAAACACGCTTCGCCTGTGAAGTAAAAGGATTCGATCCCAGTCTTTATCTCGACCGAAAGGAAGCGCGTAAGCTCGACCGTTTCTCCCAACTTGCCATTGCGGCTTGCGAAGAAGCAGTCAACGACGCAAACTTACTTACGGATAAACCAGATCCCGACCGTGTCGGTGTTATTTGGGGTTCGGGGATTGGTGGATTAAGAACTTTTTTGGATGAAGTGATGGACTACGCCAAAGGCGATGGTGTCCCTCGTTTCAATCCCTTCTTCATTCCCAAAATGATTGCCGATATAGCAGCGGGACATATCTCGATGCGTTACGGCTACCGCGGACCGAATTTTTGTACCGTTTCAGCTTGTGCCTCTTCTACCAATGCCATCATAGATGCATTCACTTATCTCCGAATGGGGAAAGCGGATATTATTTTATGTGGAGGTAGCGAAGCCGCAGTGAATGAAGCCGGTATTGGAGGATTTGGTGCAATGCACGCACTCTCTCAAAGAAACGATGATCCAACAACTGCCTCTCGTCCATTCGATTTAGATCGTGATGGATTTGTTTTAGGTGAAGGTTCGGGTTGTTTGATTTTGGAAGAACTAGAGCATGCACTGAAAAGAGGAGCAAAAATTTATGCAGAAGTAGCAGGTGGAGGCATGAGTGCCGATGCATATCACTTAACTGCAACTCATCCCGAAGGACTCGGTGCCTTTAATGTAATGCGTAATGCTTTGGAAGATGCAGAAATGCAACCTTCCGATATCGATTATATTAATGTGCATGGAACTTCAACTCCTGTAGGAGATCCGAGCGAAACAAAAGCGATCGGAAAATTATTTGGTGAGGATGCATATCGTCTAAATATTAGCTCTACCAAATCCATGACGGGTCACCTCTTGGGTGCCGCCGGAGCCATCGAAGCCATTGCTACTGTTTTAGCAGTGCAGAATGATGTAGTTCCTCCAACCATAAATCATTTCACCGACGATCCTGCTTTTGATCCTAAATTGAATTTTACTTTTAACACTCCACAGAAGCGTGTTGTAGATGCAGCGTTGTGTAATACTTTTGGGTTTGGTGGTCATAATGCCTCCGTGATTGTCAAAAAATATAAGCCCTAGGTTTTGATTGGTCATACTCTAATCCGATATTTTTTTAAGGCGGACGAGAATGAAAAATTATTTATTCGCTCTCTTCGTTATTTGCTTGGATTTTATCCTGCGAATTTAGCATTGTATAAACTTGCCTTCTCACATCGTTCATTGGCATTGGAAACGGTGGGAGGAAATCGGTTGAGCAACGAACGTTTAGAATATTTAGGAGATGCTGTTTTAGGTGCCGTTGTTGCTGATTTGCTTTTTAAAAAATATCCATTCAAAGACGAAGGCTTCCTAACGGAGATGCGTAGCCGAATAGTGAGCCGGGAAAATTTAAAAATCCTAGCGATGAAAATTGGCATCGATGAGATGCTAAAAAATAATGCGGGTCCAGGTTCGTACCGAAGTATGTACGGCGATGCATTCGAAGCTTACATTGGAGCTATCTACCTCGACCAAGGGTACAAAATTACACAGCAATACATCCTCACAAAAATCATTCGTCCCCACGTCGACTTAGAAGAAGTAGAAAGCACCGAGAAGAATTTTAAAAGTATGATTTTAAATTGGGGGCAAAAAGAAAAACATCTCGTGCAATTCGACACCATTGAGGAAGATGCAAAATCACGTTTGATTACCATTCGTCTCACCATCGACGGAGAAGAAAAAGCAACCGCTCAGGATTTTGTAAAGAAGAAAGCCGAACAAATCGCAGCCGAGAAGGTGTGTAAGGAGTTAGGATTACTTTAATTCAGAATGCAGAATTGAGGGAGGATTCTATTTTCTATAAGAGAAAATATATTTTCTTATCAAAATTTCATTAATTCCCCCTCGCCTTTGGAGAGGGGGCAAGGGGGGAGAGGCTAAAACATTAGGTATACTGTAATCTAATATGAAAAATAAAGCAAATTCCCATTCGTATTTCTAAACATCGCCTTCTGGAGAATCGATAGAATATTAATTCTGAATTCTGATCCCGATAGCTATCGGGATTGCGCCTTTGCGAGAAAATTTGTCTGTGCGCAGCCTTTGCGACTTAGCGCCTTTGCGAGAAAATTTGTCTGTGCTCAGCCTTTGCGACTTAGCGCCTTTGCGAGAAAATTTGTCTATGCGCAGCCTTTGCGACTTAGCGCCTTTGCGAGAAAATTTGTCTATGCGCAGCCTTTGCGACTTAGCGCCTTTGCGAGAAAATTTGTCTATGCGCAGCCTTTGCGACTTAGCGCCTTTGCGAGAAAATTTGTCGTAGCTCAACCAATGTGAGGTTTTTCGAATAATAATATTCCATAAATTAGCTCTCTCAAATGAAAAAACTCCTACCCCTTTCTTTACTGCTTTTTCTTTTCGCACAATCGGGCGGACTCCTTAACTTGTATTCTCTTCAGCAACTATTTGTGCAGTGGCACATGGAAGAGGAACTCAATAATCCAAATGCAAAGTTTGAATTAATAAGTATGTCTCGCCATGATTTTGAAAAGGGAAGAAAAAATTCTTTTGAAGTAAAATGGAATGGAAAAATGTATGATGTAAAAAACATTAAATTTTTTGGGGATTCAGTTTCCATGTTAGCAATACACGATACAAAAGAAGAAACTTTATTACATGAAATTGAAAAACTAATTTGTCATGCCGAAGATAAAGGTCATGTATTACCGAGTTTGTTGTTGAAGTTGTCTTCGTTAACTTATGTATCAGGGTTTGTTCATACTACTTATTTTGTAGAGCAAAAATCATTAGCAAATTATCCAATTTATCTTTCACCCGCAGCGAATTTAATTTCGCAGGATGTTTCCTCTCCACCACCCGAAGTCGTATAGAATTTTATTTTTTAACTCTTTAATGATCTGTTTAAAATCTTTTGATTTAAATGGAAAGTAAGATTGTTATTGCATGCCCATAAATTTGGAACGGCGCTTAATGTCATTGTGTGCAACATGAAATAATGTTGTTGTATGCAGATGGATTAATTAATTTAAAAAAACTATATGAAGCTAAAAATACTGCTGATCCCAGCATTACTATATTCAATGGGTTCTTTCGCACAGTCGGAAGAGCCCGATACTTCATCAACGAATTCGTTGAATGAAGTCATTATCTCCGCGAATAAATCGGAGGAAACGCGACGTACCATCTCTCAACAAGTGCAACTCATCGACAGTAGGCAAATTACATTGGCACAAGCACAAACTACTGCGGAATTGCTCTCTAATACGGCCGGCATCTTTGTGCAGAAAAGTCAGATGGGTGGCGGATCGCCCGTACTCCGCGGATTTGAAGCTAATCGAATTCTATTGGTGATAGATGGCGTGCGTCAAAATAATTTGATTTATCGAGGCGGACATCTTCAAAATATTCTTTCCCTTGATAATAATAGTCTCGATCGAGTTGAAGTTTTGTTTGGTCCATCTTCAACAATGTATGGAAGCGATGCGTTGGGCGGAGTTGTTCATCTTTACACAAAAGCTCCGCAATTTGCAATGGACGAAAGTAAAAGCTTGATAAAAGTAAATGCCTTTACACGATTTGGATCAGTGAACGATGAGTTTACTGGACATTTCGATATGAATATTGGTTGCAAGAAGTTCGCTTCTTTCACATCGTTTACGCATTCTACATTTGATGATTTGCGTGGAGGTACAAATCAAAATCCATTTTATGATGGAGTTTATCCTGAGCGTCCCTTTTACGTAGAGCGCATCAATGGCGTAGATTCATTGGTGAAGAACAAGGATCGTTATCTTCAAGTGCAATCAGGTTATTCGCAATATGATTTGGTGCAGAAGTTTGCGTATAAGTCTACTGAAAAAGTAACGCATGGACTTAATTTGCAATACTCGAACAGTACCGACATTCCGCGTTACGATCGCTTGACCGATCCCGATGGTGCTGGATTACGAAATGCTGAATGGTATTATGGTCCACAAGAAAGATTGATGACCGCCTACGACATGAATTATGCTTCAGGTGAAGGTTTCTTTAATAAGATGCACGTTGGCTTGAACTTTCAAAAAATTCAAGAAAGCCGACACCAGCGTCGCTTCAATCGAGATAATTTGCAAAGCCGTACCGAAGATGTGAATATTATCGGTTATGCTTTCGACATGTTGCACATTAGTGGAACTCACTCTATGCATTTTGGGTTGGATGGTCAGTTCAATTCACTAAAGTCAACCGCTGAAGAAAAAGATATTGTTGACGGTACTACTTCACCGTTAGATACTCGTTATCCCGACGGCGACAATTCCATGAATAACGCTGCGGTTTACTTTTCGCATTCTTGGCGAATAAATGATCAGGTAACATTAAATGATGGTTTCAGAGTAGGAATGACTACTTTGAATTCGACTTTTGAGGATACTACTTTCTTCAAATTCCCATTCAAAGAAGTAAACCAACAGCATTTGGTGTATTCAGGTAGTGTAGGATTGATTCATATTCCGAACGATGATTTAAAGTTTTCGGTATTATTAAGCACAGGTTTTCGTGCGCCGAATGTGGATGACTTAGCGAAAGTGTTTGAATCAACATTGGGTACTGTCATTGTGCCAAATGAAGATCTCAAGCCTGAGCAAACCGTGAATACTGAAATTGGAATTACCAAAATTTATAATGGAGTTTCCAGCTGGGAAAATACACTTTACTATACTCAATTTTACAACGCCATCATCACGGATAAATTTCAATACCAAGGTCAAGATTCTATCTTATACGATGGCTCACTCAGTCAGGTAATGGCTAATCAGAATAAAGGCCGAGCATACATTTATGGATTCAGTTCCAGCTTCCGTACACGACTCATGGAAAATTTGATGTTCTCCTTTAGCATGAACTATACCTATGGTCGTGTTAAAACGGATAGTACTGATGCTCCTTTAGATCATATTCCACCTATGAATATGCGCTTAGGATTAAATTATGCGCACGCTAATTTTAGTTCCGATTTCTTTATAAATTATAATGCGGCAAAGAAATTAAAGAATTATAGTTCAAGTGGCGAAGACAATCTACAATACGCTACTTCAGATGGAATGCCCGCTTGGTTCACCATCAATTGGAGAGTGTCGTATCAAGTACATAAACTAATTTCAATTCAAGCCGGTGTCGATAATATTTTCGATACACAATACCGAACTTTTGCGAGTGGAATCAATGCTCCAGGTAGAAATATTTTTGGAGTGTTGAGGTTTAAGTTTTAAAGGAATATAGTTGCTAGTTGTTAACTTTGCTTTCGAAAAGAAAGTAAATGGCTTTTTGTAAGAAACGATGGTCTTGTAAAATGCTGTGCATTTGGATATCAAGGTTTATTTGCAGAGTTAAGCAATTTAAATAATTTCAATTTATTATCTTCTTAGCTACCATAGAAAATCATTTTTATTCTATTATTGCTTACCGGCAAAGCCAATTCACAAATCTAAATTGGCTTCCGATAGTTGTGGTATAAAATTTATGCTACTGGTATTGATCCTATATATCGAACTCTGTGAATGCAAGAGGTTCTTGTGGTTTTGTGTAGTTCATGCAGCATCTCTGATTTAGAACTTCCAGATGCCAACTATGTAGCAGGATTTACAACCGACAAATTAAGGATGTAGGAGAATGGGGATTCAATTTTTAGTTCAAATTGGTATAAAGAATTTATTGCCATGGCTATACTCAAATAATTCATATTAGGGGGATTTTGAGGTGTCCTTTAAAACGGCTTGGGTAGTCTTGATTAAGAACAATGTTTAGATACGGGCAATATCACGTGGAATACTGCTATCAGACAAATATTGAAAATCGTTGACTCCAAAGGATATCAATTACCACCAATCATCGTAGGGTTCAGGTAAAGTGCCATATGTATCCGGGCATAAACCCGGGCCCCCCCCCCAAAATTTTTTTTTGGACGGGGGGCCTGGAAATTTAGTAGCCACAAGTTTAAACCCCCAAATCCTGCCTGGCTTGGGAGGTGCGATCATACAAAGTTTTTTCTCGCCCCCTCTTTCTCCTGTGGGCTTTTTTTTCCTTGTGCTTTTTTAACCCCACCGGTTTTTTATTCCACTGGTTTTTTTTTTTTTTCCTTGTTCAACGGGTCGGGGTGCCGGGGTCGGGCACGCGGCGGGCGCTGGTCCCGCTCCGTTCGGGGTGTGGGTTTGCCTTTTTTGTTTTCCGTTTTTGGCCCGGTTTTTGTCCCGTTAGTTCCCCTGCGTGGCGTGTTGGTGGGGGCGGTTTTTGGGCGGGGGGGGGTTTGCCGTTGGGTTGGGGGTCTTCCCCCCTTTGGTTGTCCCCCCCCCTCGGTCCCCCCCCCGGGCGGCCCGGGGTGGGTGGTCCTTTGGGGGGTCGTTTTTGGGTTGGGCTCTGTGGGGGGGGGGGGGGGTGCCGGGGGGGGTCCCCCTCCCCCCCCTTCCCCTTCCCCCTTTTCTGTGCTTTTTGGGGCTGGCCCGTACACCCGGGGTTGCCCGGCCGTTTTTTTTGTTGCTGGGGGTTTGGGCTCGCCAGGCCACTGGGCCCGCCGGGCGCTTTTTTGGCTTTTCCACCTTTGTTAGGGTTGGGTGGGGGTGGGGGGGTGGGCGGGGTCGCGCTGCCGGGGGTGCCCGTTTCGGGGGGTGGGTTTTAGGCAGGAAATTTTACACAAGCGTTTTAGCTGCCTTGTTCCAATTTTTTTTTTCTTGTTTTTTTTTTCGCGTGTTAGCGTTGGGGGGTGTTGGGCGTTTTTGGGAAACCCGCTGTGCGGGGGAGCGGGGTGCGCCCCGGCGGCGCCGCGTTTTTTTGTTTCTTTTTTTTTTTTTCTTTTTTTCCCTCCCCGACCCCCCCTCCCCCCCCCCCCCCCCCCCCCCCCCTTGTTTTTGTGTGGGGGTGGGGGCAGGGGGCCCCGCCTCTGGCTCGTGTGGTGGGGGGGGGGGGGGGGGTTTGGGTTTGCGGCCGGTGTGGGGCCGGGGTGGGTTGGGTGTTCCCCCCCCATTCCTGGCCCGCCCCCCTCTCGTTAAGTAGCGGGGGTAGCCGGCGGGGGGGCGGGCGGCGCGCCGCCGGCCGCCCCCTCGCGCGGCCCGGCCCGGCCGGGCTTGTTCCACAAGGCAAATTCCGGAACTTCATTACGGTTAAGGGTAGCCGCTTTTTTAAAGAAGAGTCCATCTTTCCCCATCGCATAATAAACACGTGCGCCCGATAAAATGATTCCGTTGTTACATCCAAAGGTAGAAACTATAATAAGTAAAGCCATTAAATAAACGGCACTATCACCAAAGATGCGTGATGCAGCTGCTGTTCCTACACGATCTTGCGTCGCGAATTGAATACCTTGTCCAATCACATCTCCTGCCGCTGCATCGCCATGCAAGGGAAGTAATCCCAAATAAGCGATGTTGGTGAGTAAATATAAAATGGTAACGATTGCTGTTCCTGCTAATAAACTTAATGGAATATTTCTTTGTGGATCTTTAATTTCACCCGCAATAAACGTAACATTATTCCATGCATCACTACTAAAGAGAGATCCAATAATAGCAGTGCCTAATGCCAATACCAATGCGGTGCCAGCTAATTCACTGGTGATCCACGATCCATCTACATTGACCGATGTTTGTGCATGCCATAGATTGGAAAAATTTTGTGCATACCATTCGAAATTCAATCCAACATAAATACCCGCAACAATAAGAAACAATAACGCAATTAATTTCGCCGACGTGAATACTACTTGAATTCTTTTTCCGTGCTGTATGCCTTTGGTGTTTATCCAAGTGAGAACTAAAATTAATACAATAGCTAAGAATTGTGCACTTGAAATTTTTACAAATCCAATATCAAGTAAAATGTTATCTACTGAAATAGCTGGAAAAAATACGCCCGAATATTTTGCGAAGGCTACAGCCACCGCTGCAATAACGCCCGTTTGTATCACCGTGAAGACGGTCCATCCGTAAAGAAAAGAAGTAACCTTTCCCCACGCTCGTTCAATGTAAACGAATTGTCCACCGGCTTTGGGCATCATTCCCGCCAACTCCCCATAACTGAGTGCCGCCATCACCGTGATGACGCCGCTTAGAATCCAGAGGAAGAGGAGCCAGCCTGTGCTGCCCACCATTCGACTCATATCCGCACTCACAATAAAAATTCCGGAGCCAATCATGGATCCTGCTACTAACATAGTAGCATCCCAAAATCCTAAGGAACGTTTGAAGTGATCATCATTTCCTTTTTCCATTTCCGAATTTTTCATTACGGATTATTTACTTTGCTATGCTTGCGACTGTAACCAAAATAAATAATTACACCAAGCGCCATCCAAACAATTAATCGAATCCAAGTATCAATTGGCAAGAAGTACATCAACGCCAACGATGATAAAATACCTAGAATAGGAACAAGCGGGAACAATGGAGTTTTAAACGGACGATTAATGTTTGGTTGTTTGTAACGAAGTACCAATACTCCACCACACACAATTACAAATGCTAATAGAGTACCAATTGAAACTAACTCACCTAATAATCCAATAGGAAAGATTCCTGCAACCAACATCGCAACAGCACCCGTTAGAATAGTTGTGATGTAAGGTGTTTTGTATTTAGGATGTACTTTGCCAAATGATTTGGGAAGCAATCCATCTTTCGACATGGAAAAGAAAATTCGAGGTTGACCCATTAACATCACTAAGATTACACTACTTAATCCTGCCAATGCACCAATCTTAATGATCGGGCGTAACCATGCTAAGCCATCTCCAGTAGCATCAATGGCAACGGCAATGGGAGCAGGATTATTTAATTGTAAGTAAGGAACAATTCCTGTCATTACTAATCCAACCAAAATATAGAGGATGGTACAAACTATCAAGGATCCTAAAATTCCAAACGGCATATCTTTTTGAGGATTGACGGCTTCTTGAGCAGCCGTGGATACCGCATCAAAACCAATGTAGGCGAAGAAAATAATTCCAGCTTCGCGAACAACACCACTCCAACCATATTCTCCAAACGTTCCTGTGTTTTCAGGAATGAAAGGCACCCAATTTTCTGGATTGATATAATTCCATCCCAAAATAATAAAAAGTAAAATCACAATCACTTTTATAACTACGATTACATTATTGATGTTTGCTGATTCGCGAATACCGATCACTAACAACCAAGTCATAATTCCTACAATGGCCATGGCCGGTAAATTTAGAAAGGCACCCGTTGCCGTGTATGATTGCGTTGCGGCGTCGTAAAAGATGGGCGCATTGCAGAGTGCATCAGGAATAATAATTCCAAAATCTTTTAGAAAACTTGTCATGTATCCCGACCAACCTACAGCAACCGTACTGGCACCAAATAAATATTCAAGAATTAAATCCCAACCAATAATCCATGCGATGAATTCACCCAAGGTAGCGTATGCATAAGTATAAGCAGATCCAGCGATAGGTATCATGGAAGCAAATTCGGAATAACATAAGCCAGCAAAAGCACAAGCCAAGCCTGCTACAACAAATGAAATAACAACGGCCGGACCTGCATGTTGAGAAGCAGCGGCACCTGTCAATACAAAAATACCAGCACCAATGATAGCACCAATACCGAGCATCACGAGGTTGGTTTTTCCTAAGGTTCGTTTAAGTGTATGTTCACCATCATGTTCGCCGGATGATTCACGCATTAAACGATCAATCGATTTCGTTGTAAATCATTTATTGGCCATAATTAGTCTAGGTTGAACAACAAACCTAACAATTAATCACCATTCAAAAAAATGGGGCTGAATTAATTACGTTTTAAACGAATTTCTTATTGGAATCCTTTTACTTTGTGTGTTCTATGGAATCTCTCATCATTGCCATTTTTGTCATCGGGTATTTAGCAATTACGCTAGAACACCCTTTGAGAATCAACAAGTCAGCCTCCGCCTTATTAACAGGCGTATTGGTTTGGGCGGTGTGGATCATGATGAGTCCTGAATCGCCTGAAATGAT
>JADJMG010000017.1 GCA_016709725.1 Bacteroidota bacterium | reverse complement strand
AAAAACGAATGAGCGATGTGTTTACCGAAAACATTTGTTCCACTTCTCCAATAGGATAATAAAGTTTTTTGTCTCTTTGTCGAAATCGATGATGGGTGCCATGGCAGATTTTTTTTAGGAGATGTTTTTTAAAATTAATCGAAAGACTGATTGGATTGTGATGCCAACTCTCTCACCTTGTCGTATTCCTCCGCAGTGAGATCGTTAAAGAAGTAGTTGATCGGATTAATTTTTTGTCCGTTCTTAATCACTTCATAATGCACGTGCGGACCAGTGGAAGAGCCCGTGTTTCCAACGTATCCAATGATATCGCCGCGTTTCACTTTTTGTCCAGGCCGTACTGCCACCTTACTCATGTGACCGTACAAGGTTGAATATCCAATGCCATGGTTGATGGTCACATTATTCCATAGCCATGACCGTTATATTCCACTTTGAAATGGTTCCATTTCCTGTTGCGTAAATTTCTGTGCCGATGGGCGCCTGAGAAATCAATGCCTGTATGCATCATATACGTTTTGTAGATGGGATGAATGCGACTACCAAATCCGAAGCCAATCGCGCAATTCCACTTTTTGTTAGAGGTTGAATGGCCGGAATGGATGCTAAGAGTTCGCTTTTCTTTTTACTAACTCAAAAACTTCGTCGTATGATTTCTCTGAATATAAAGCCGGCGATATAATTTATCCATCGTTCGGGAAGTATTCACCATCTAATTCTCCATTGTTGAAGTTTCTAATTCCTTATGATTTACTCGCCTGATCCCTTCTTACTTCACTCGGGAATGGGTTCCGCTTCAAAAATGACGATACACCTGATCATCGTGTTTTTGCAGATCCTCTAAAACCGCAGATGCTAAGTCCATTCGTTGCTGCAATAATTCATATTGTAAGCCCATCCGCTCAATTCCCGCTTCAATTGTTTCTCCTGGGTGAGTCGAGAAATGAATAAGCCAGCAATAATACAATCGACCCAAAACGGCAGCCGTTGAAAGCCAGCCAAATACCCTGAAAACTTTTTACGGAAGCTTACTACAACCCGCTCGAACTTCAAGGAATCGGTGTTGAAATAATACTTCGTCTTGGCCATGGGATTTATTTAACTTTGCGGGTCTTTACAAAAATAATAGAATTCTCTTAGTTCCGCCTATAGTATGATGACATCTTCACAAATTCGTCAAGCATTTCTCGATTTCTTCGCGTCCAAAGGGACATACCATCGTTGCTTCTGCGCCCATCGTGGTGAAGAACGATCCCACCCTCATGTTTACCAATGCAGGGATGAACCAGTTTAAGGATATTTTCCTCGGCAATGAACCTCCTAAAGCCAAACGTATTGCGAATACTCAAAAGTGTTTGCGGAGTGAGCGGAAAGCATAACGACCTTGAAGAAGTGGGTGTAGATACTCCATCACCATACCATGTTCGAGATGTTGGGCAATTGGTCGTTTGGCGATTATTTTAAGGAAGAAGCCATCGAATGGGCCTTGGAGTTATTAACGAAAGTGTATCAATTACCTAAGGATCGTCCTTTACGTCACTGTTTTTGAAGGCGATGCGCAAGAAAATCTATCATTCCCAAGAAGCATATGATTTTTGGAAGAAGTGGATACCAGAAGATCGCATCTTAAGAGGAAATAAAAAGGATAATTTCTGGGAGATGGGCGAAACTGCCCCTGTGACTGCTCCGAAATACATGTGGATTTGCGTAGTGATGAAGAAAGAAAAAAGGTAGATGGAAAAACACTGGTGAATGAAAGTCATCCGCAAGTGATCGAGATTTGGAATAATGTGTTCATGGAGTTTAATCGCAAGTCGGATGGATCCCTCGAACCACTTCCTGCAAAACACGTGGACACGGGCATGGGCTTCGAGCGTTTGTGCATGGCCATGCAAGGAAAAATTTCGAATTATGATACGGATGTGTTTACACCCAGCATTCAATTTATTGAGGAAACAAGTGGAATAAAATATGGTGCTGCGGAGAAAACGGATATCGCGATGCGCGTTATTGCGGATCATATTCGTGCCATTAGTTTTGCCATTGCAGATGGACAACTTCCCTCTAACAATAAAGCCGGTTACGTAATACGCCGAATTTTACGTCGCGCATTGCGTTATAATTTTACGTTTTTAAATATTAAAGATCCATTCATGTACAAATTGTTGAAAGTAATTTCAAAACAATTTGAAAATGTATTTCCTGAATTGCATGCACAAGAAGATTTTGTGGCAAGAGTAATTCAAGAGGAAGAAATTTCTTTTTTGAGAACCTTAGATACCGGAATTAAAAAGTTTGAAGCACTCAACACAAAAAAAATTGCGGGTGATTTTGCTTTCGAATTGTACGATACTTATGGTTTTCCCATCGACCTTACCGAACTCATGGCGCGTGAGAATAAAATGGAAGTGGACATGGATGGATTTAATGCTTGCATGGAAGAGCAAAAATCGTTCGAGAAAAGCAACCGCTACTAGCGCTGATGATTGAATCATCGTTCGTGATGAAGATGTTGTGGAGTTTGTAGGCTATGATTTTCTAGAGTGTGAAGCAGAAATTTTGCGCTACCGTAAAGTGAAGAAAGGAAATAAGGAACAATATCAAATTGTATTAAATCGCACTCCGTTTTATGCAGAGAGCGGTGGACAAGTGGGCGACACTGGATTTTTACAATCGGGAGAAAGTAAAATCAGCATTACGGATACTCAAAAGGAAAATAATTTGATTATTCATTTTGCGGATAAAATTCCGTCTGATATCAATGCAATATTTAAAGCGGTGGTTGACTATAATCGACGCGCGTTAATCACCAAAAGTCACAGCGCAACTCATTTGATGCATGCTGCACTTCGTAATGTGTTAGGAACACACGTTGCACAAAAAGGATCCATGGTGAATGAGCATACCACTCGTTTCGACTTTTCACATTTTGCAAAAATGACGGATGAAGAAATCAATTCCATCGAGCAAATCGTCAATAAGAAGATCAGAGAAAATATTGCATTGAACGAACAACGCAATGTACCCAGCAAGCAAGCGCAAGAAACAGGTGCCATGGCTTTGTTTGGTGAAAAGTACGGCGACTTTGTTCGTGTCATTACATTCGATAAAAATTTCTCTGTCGAACTTTGTGGTGGAACGCATGAAAGCAAGTGGTGAAATTGGATTGTTTAAAATTACGGGCGAGTCAGCAGTAGCAGCTGGTGTTCGACGTATCGAAGCCATCACTGCAGATGGTGCCGAGCAGTTCATTAATGATCAGATGGATGCATTGCAAAAAATTAAAGAGATCGTGAATCATCCGGGCGATATTGTAAAAGGTGTAACATCATTGGTGGAATCGAATGAGTCGTTGAAAAAACAATTAGCTCAATTCCAAAACGAGAAAGCGCAAACGGTAAAAGCCGATTTATTAACGAAGATAAAATCACACGATGGCATCAATCGCATTATTGCACAAGTGGATTTGGATGCCGAGTCTATCAAAAATATTTCATACGAATTAAAGAATCAACTCAATGATTTATACTGTTTCCTCTGCGCAAACGTGGATGGCAAACCGCATTTATCTTTGATGCTCTCCGATTCATTAGTGAGCGAAAAAGGCCTCAATGCTATGGCCATCATCCGTAACCTCGCCAAAGAAATTCAAGGCGGCGGCGGCGGACAACCGTTTTATGCAACCGCAGGCGGGAAGAATGCGGATGGTCTCACGAAAGCACTACATCTGGCAACTACAATAATTTGATCACGCAATAATGCGTGATTAATTTGAAAATTTGAAGATGTAACCTGAAGGTGGATCTAGTACTGGAATTTAGCTATTCTGGGAAGTACTCTAATCCGTGCAACTTTTTTTATCGGCAATGAAATCCGCGTAAATCATAAAAAATCCGCGTCATCAGCGTTCCATTTGATCATCGTCCCATCGAAAACGCTATTGGATGTGACGATTTCTATTTAGAAAGCACAACCATTTTCAAATTTTCAAATTGATACATTTTCAAATTACCTATATTCGTCATTCCAACTTAACCTCTATGAGCAAAAAACATCCATCCGGTCTACCTTATTTATTCTTCTCTGAAATGTGGGAACGCTTCGGTTATTACCTCATGATCGGAATTTTTGTACTCTACATGACCGAGCACCCAAAAGGGCGGCATGGGCATGGATCGCGCCGCCGCCACGGATGTCTTCGGAACATTTATCGCCTTGGTGTTTCTCACTCCATTTATCGGTGGATTACTCGCCGACCGTGTCCTCGGTTTGCGAAAAGCAATCACCATCGGCGGACTCATGATGGGCTGTGGTTACATGGGTTTAGCGATTCCCGGCATGACCGCATTTTATATTTCTCTGTTGTTAATTATTGTAGGAAATGGATTTTTTAAGCCCAACATATCCACACTGCTCGGAAATCTCTACAACGATCCAGAGTATAAAGTCTCGAAGGATAGTGGCTATAATATTTTCTACATGGGAATTAATATTGGCGCCTTCATCTGTAATTTCTTCGCGGCTTACTTGCGCCATAATTATGGATGGGGATTCGCATTTATAGGTGCTGGAATCGGAATGTTTATAGGCGTGATCATCTTCTGATCGGAATGAAACATTATCGACATGCCGACATCATGAAGCCTGTTCAGAAAGAAGATATGCCCATGGGACGTATACTCGGTACCGTTATACTTCCTGCATTCGTTGCGGAATAGTAGGATGGATGATTCCCGGAAATATTTTCGGAACCGATTCTACCGATGCATTTTTGTTTGGATCCATGCCTGTTCTTTATTTTTATCTTTCCTTGTGGTTGCGTGCCTCTAAAGCTGATAAAGAACCCATCGCCGCCTTGCTTGCTATTTTCGTTGTGTTGTGATTGTGTTTGTGCATCTTCAAACAAAATGGAACGGCTCTCACTACCTGGGCTGAATTTTATACCGATCGTTCTGCACCAGCTTACGAAAATACGCCTGCAAAAATTGCATGGGGGTTAGTGGTGAGTGCACTTTCCACCTTTGTGATGGTAGGTGCTGTGATCTATTGTCATAATGGAGCGGATAAGGCCTCTGCCATGTGGCTATTTGGATGTTACGGTGTCGTCACCATTGGTGAATTGTTTTTAAGTCCGATGGGATTGTCGTTGGTATCGAAATTAAGTCCACCCCGACTCACTGCCTTGATGATGGGGGGATGGTTTCTCTCTACTGCCATTGGAAACAAATTGTCAGGTGTGTTAGCCGGTCTCTGGGATGGTTATGAGAACAAAGCCAATTTCTTCCTCGTAAACTGCTTGCTCTTATCCATTGCTGCTATCGTGATCTTCTCCATGTTGAAATGGTTAACTAGAGTGTTTAAGGAGAATACGTAGTAGTAGTAGTAGTTTCATTCGAGAAAGCATAATTCTATAAATGAAATTATACCATTTATATATAATAGGCTGTCCAATTATTTAAAGAAAATGGGATTAAATTTCGATCAATAAATTTCAATAAAAGGTAATATTGTTCGGAACGGTGCGGAGGTCGTCCACGCAACAGCGCGAACCGATTTTTGCTGTACCGATGAAGTAAAGAGATAGCACAAAAGATTGTTCAGTGGTTGCGAAAGAAAGTAGAAAGCAGAAACTGCAAAAATGGGTTGGTGTTGGGTGGCGTGCTTTCTTTGGTTACTTTCTTTTCACGCAAAAGAAAGTAACAAGTAAAATTAAGACTAGAATATGAATTAAAAAACTAAAATTTATATGACAGATATTCCGTGAACTAGATCCTTATTTGCGAAATATATAATTTGATACAAGTTGGTGGACTGATTATTTGGACGTTTAACATTTATAATGGTATAAGCAATGGGTTATGATTTGTTTGTCGATTATTCTTTTTCGACATTACTGGCGTTAATTGCATTAGCATTTACCGCCGGCTTCATCGACTCCATTGTTGGGGGCGGCGGATTTATTCAACTTCCGGCATTACTTGTTAATTTCCCCAATACCGATTTACCCACCTTGATGGGAACAAATAAAATTGCAGGATTTTCGGGCACTTCTGTGGCGGCGTATCAATATGCGAAAAGAATAAAATTCAATTATAAACTCTTATTTTTCATTTCATTTTTCACCTTGATCTTTTCCCTCTTTAGGAGCGAAAACGGTGAGTTATATTCATTCCGAATCATTAAAGCCAATCATCCTCGTCATCTTAATTGTGATGGCGATTTACACGTTCATCAAGAAAGATTTGGGATTAATTCGCAAAACTGAATTGTCGTCCAACAAGCAAATGTTATTTGGGGCGGTGATGGGTTCCTTTGTGGGTTTCTATGATGGATTCTTTGGTCCGGGAGCGGGAAATTTTTTAGTGTTGGGATTTGTTTTGTTGTTTGGATTTGAATTTTTAGCGGCTTCGGCGTATTCAAAATTCATTAATTGCGTATCGAATATTGGGGCACTTTATGTGTTTATTTTACAAGGAAACTATTTGCTTGAAATCGCCCTGTTGATGGCTGCATGCAACGTGGCTGGAAGCTTACTAGGAACCCGCCTTGCATTCAAGAAAGGCAATGGTTTTGTACGGATTTTGTTTTTAGTCATTGTGACACTCCTTATCCTTCGCTACGCCTATGATATTTTCTGGAAAAGCGCCTAAAAAACGGTCATTTTATAAGCTTAAGATTAAATTAACCCTCTACCTCGAGAATCGTTTGCATCGTATTGATTTTTCCTTACTTTTATAGTAAATTCTTCAAAATGAGAAACATTTGTAAAGTCACCTTTCTACTCTTATTTCTTTTTACTTGCTCCTTTTCCCAAGAAATCGAATTGCAGAATACGATTGGGGGAAGTGGTAATGATGGACTAAAATCTATTCAGCAAACTTTTGATGGTGGATATATTTTAGGCGGATACTCCAACTCAAATGTTTCTGGTGATAAAACTGAAACCTGTATAGGAGGGAATGATTATTGGATAGTAAAAATAGATTCTTTATGGAATATTCAATGGCAAAATACGATAGGAGGGGATGCCAGTGATGTTTTAAGCGGAGTTAAGCAAACTGCAGATGGAGGTTATATTTTAGGGGGTTATTCAAATTCTGGTATTTCAGGTGACAAGACGGAAGCAATTGTTGGTACGTTTGGATATGGAGATTTTTGGATTGTAAAAACAGATTCTATAGGGAATATCCAATGGCAGAATACGATTGGTGGCAATTCAATTGAAATTTTAAATGCTATTCAACAAACAAACGATGGTGGATTTATTTTTGGAGGTAGGTCTGACTCAAATATTTCTGGAGATAAGACCGAAAGTCCTTTTGGATTTAGTGATTATTGGATTGTGAAAACTGATTCGATTGGGAATATTCAATGGCAAAGAACTATAGGAGGGAGTTCATATGATGTATTGCAATCGATTGAACAGACAAATGATGGAGGTTATATACTAGGTGGAAGTTCATCTTCCGGCATCTCCGGAAATAAGACAGTAAATGGTGATGGATTCTATGACTATTGGATAATAAAAGTGGATTCAATTGGGACTATTCAATGGCAAAATTCGATTGGTGGAAGTAGCAATGATAATTTATACTCCCTCAAGCAAACGACCGATGGCGGTTATATTTTAGGAGGAGAATCAAATTCAATTATTTCAGGTGATAAGACTGAAAATAGTTTTATAAGTAGTGATTATTGGATTGTAAAGTTAAATCAGTTCGGAATAATTCAATGGCAAAATACTATTGGTGGAAGTGACTGGGATGTATTAAATTCTATTCATCAAACTATAGACGAAGGATACATTTTGGGTGGATATTCATTTTCTAGCATCTCTGGAGACAAAACAGAGAATAGTTTAGGAGATTATGACTATTGGATTGTAAAGATTGACACGTTTGGTAATATTCAATGGCAAAATACAATAGGTGGGGGTGGTTATGATATGTTGACTTACATACAACAAACTAATAATGGAGGTTTTATTTTAGGTGGAACGTCGCTATCTAATATTTCTAGTGATAAGATAGAAAATTGTTCTTTCTCTGACTTTTGGATCATTCAACTTACTGATAAATACAATTCAATTTCGGGAAAGTTATTTGCAGATTTAAATAGCAACAGCCTACAAGATGTAGGGGAACCACATTTGCCAACCAGCAAAATTACAGAACAAAATACAGGTCGTTTTACTTTTAGTGAACAAAATGGAAATTATTCAGTGTCTGTTTTGGACACAGGAAATTTCACGGTATCACCACAATCAATAAACTGGTTTAGTCCGGTCCCTTCAACTCATACAGCTATTTTCACAGGAATCAACCAAATAGATTCCCTCAACGACTTCGCATTTCAACCACAAGGTACATTTGAAGATGTATGTATAACGATTACGCCTATGGGTAATTTCCGAAGTGGTTTCACTGCGAGTTATATGATCAACTACGGAAACTTTGGTAACACGACTGTTGCACCTACGGTTTATTTTTATCCGTATAACAATGTGAGTTATCAGTCGGCAACACTTACACCAAATAACATAACTCCCGATTCGGTAGTTTGGAATTTACCTGCATTAACACCGTTTCAAACGGGAAGTATTATTGTCACCGTCAACGTAAACCTCGGACTTCCCATCGGCACACTAATCAACAGCAGCGCGCATATTGAGCCTTATTTGACTGATGATAATCCAAGCTGCAATAACAGCAATTGGGAAGTGTACACAACGGGTTCTTTTGATCCCAACGATATTTTGGTGAGTGAAGATACGCTAACGACTACGCAGCTTAGCAATGCGCCTTGGTTGGATTATATCATCCGTTTTCAAAACACGGGGAACGACACCGCTTTCACCGTAAAAATTTTAAATCCGATTGATACCAACAAACTCAATATATCTTCCATCGAATTTGTAAACGCATCGCATCCCGTCAATCTAAACTGGATCAACTACCAACGTAACATGGAATTTAAATTTGAAAATATTTTGTTAGTCGACAGCAACACCAACGAACCGCTTTCACACGGCTTTGTTCGTTATCGCATCCAACCCAAAACAAATTTAAGCGCAGGAGATTCCATCACCAATTTCGCTGCCATTTATTTCGACTTCAACGAACCCGTCATCACCAACACTGCAAAAACAATTATTGTTCTACCAACCGGCTTGACATCTGCAACACCTGTGCGTGGTAAATTACACGTTTTCCCTAATCCAACCGAAAACACATTAAACATCTCGGGCATCCATCTCGAAAATGGAAAAGCGCAATTGCGATTAACGGATATTTATGGGAAGCTCATCTTCGAAAAAACGATAACATCAATAGCAACTACTCTTGAAACAAATACACTCTCTTCAGGAATTTATTTGATTCAGTCGGGGGAGTTGAGAGGGACGTTTGTGAAACAGTAAATTAAAAATCTTCAATTTTAAGGATCATGCAAAAACTAAATAAAAATCTGCTTTGTAAATTGACTCTGCTATTATTTTTTAGCATACCAAATTTGTTTGCTCAAGAAATTGAGTGGCAGAATACGATTGGGGGAGTTTACTTGATGATTTGAGATCCATTCAACAAACTGTTGATGGAGGTTATATATTAGGAGGATTTTCTTCATCGGGTATTTTTGCAGATAAGACAGAAAATAGCTTTGGATTGATCGATTATTGGATAGTAAAAATCGACTCAAATGGTTTAATCAAATGGCAAAATACCATAGGGGGTGGGAGTAATGATTATCTAAATTCTATTGAATTAACAAGCGATGGTGGATATATATTAGGAGGATATTCCCTTTCAAATATTTCGGGAAGTAAGACTGAAAATAATTTGGGGTCTTGGGATTATTGGATTGTAAAAACAGATAGTTTGGGAAATATTCAATGGCAGAATACGATTGGAGGAAGTAATTGGGATTATTTAACGTCAATTAAGCAAACGACAGACGGGGGATATATATTAGGAGGACATTCTTTCTCAAATACTTCTGGTGATAAGACGGAAAATACAAATGGAGATAATGATTTCTGGATTGTTAAAGTTGATTCAATTGGAATTATTCAATGGCAGAATACTATAGGAGGCAGTAAGGATGATCAATTGGCGTCTATAGTGCAAACGAGTGATGGAGGGTACATAATAGGAGGATTTTCAGAATCGAATATTTCTGGAGATAAGACTGAAAATTGTTTAGGAAGTACTGACTATTGGATTGTAAAAACCAATGCTACAGGAAATATATTATGGCAAAACACTATTGGTGGTAATGGAGGCGATTTGTTGTATTCATTAGAAAAAACAAGTGATGGAGGATTTATTTTAGGTGGATATTCAGAATCTAATGTATCTGGTGACAAAATAGAAAACAACAAGGTCCAATGGGTACTTTTGATTTTTGGATAGTAAAGCTAGACTCAATTGGTAGCATCTTATGGCAGAATACTATTGGCGGTAGTGCAAATGATTCATTATACGCTATACAACAAACGATAGACGGTCAATTCATACTTGGTGGATTTTCTAATTCAAACATATCAGGGGATAAATCGGAAAACAATTTGAGTGATATTTTATTTTGTGATTTTTGGGTTGTAAAAACTGACTCTTTTGGAAACATCCTTTGGCAAAATACCATTGGTGGCGATTTATATGATTTTATATATGCAGTTGAAGCGTCAAGTGACGGTGGTTGTCTTGTTGGTGGAAGATCAACTTCAGATATCTCAAGTGATAAATCTGAAGACAACATTGCACATTGGGACTATTGGATCGTAAAACTTACAGAAAAGTATAATTTGATTGAAGGAAAGATTTTCGTCGATTTAAACAGCAATGGAATTCAAGATAGTGGGGAGCTACCAATGCCTAGACGAAAATTAATAGATCAAAAGTACAAGCCGTTTTGCTTTCAGTGATCAGGACGGAAATTATAAAATATTAGTTCTTGATTCAGGGAATTTCAATGTATCACCGCAATCAGTAAATTTGTTTAGTTCTGTTCCCTCATCACAAATGGCAGTTTTTACAGGAATAAATCAAACCGATTCCCTCAACGATTTCGCATTCCAACCGCAAGGAGCATTTGAAGATGTTTGTATAACGATTACGCCTATGGGAAATTTCCGAAGTGGCTTCGCTGCGAGTTATATGATTAACTATGGAAATTATGGCAACACTACCGTTGCACCCACCGTTTATTTTTATCCGTACAGCAATGTAACTTTTCAATCAGCAACACTTACACCAAATAACATAACTCCCGATTCTGTCGTGTGGAATTTACCTGCGTTGAGTCCATTTCAAACAGGCAGCATTATTGTCACCGTTAATGTAAACCTCGGTCTTCCCATAAGCACACTCATTAACAGCAGCGCACATATTGAACCTTACTTGACCGATGATAATCCAAGTTGCAACAACAGTAATTGGGAAATATACACAACGGGTTCGTATGATCCGAATGATATCCTTGTTGATAGGTCCGATTTTACAACCACCGAACTGAGCACCTCACCTTGGTTGGAGTACATCATCCGCTTTCAAAACACCGGTAACGATACAGCCTTCACGGTAAAAATTTTAAATCCGATTGATACTAACAAACTCAAAATTTCCAGTATCGAATTTGTAAACGCATCGCATCCCGTAAATTTAAACTGGATCAACTACCAGCGCAACATGGAATTTAAATTTGAAAATATTTTGTTAGTCGACAGCAACACGAACGAACCCCTCTCGCATGGCTTTGTTCACTACCGCATCCAACCCAAAACAAATTTAAATGCAGGAGATAGTATCACAAACTTCGCCGCCATTTATTTCGACTTTAACGAACCCGTCATCACCAACACCGCAAAAACAATTATTGTTCTACCAACAGGCTTGGCATCAGCATCACCAGCACGTGGTAAACTACATGTCTTCCCCAATCCAACTGAAAACACATTGAACATCTCGGGCATCCATCTCGAAAACGGAAAAGCGCAATTGCGATTAATGGATATTTACGGCAAACTCATCTTAGAAAAAACAATTACATCAATAACGACAACACTTGAAACTAATAATCTCTCTTCGGGAATTTATTTGATTCAATCGGGGGAGTTGCGAGGGACGTTTGTGAAACAGTACTTATTGAATTTTTATTTTTATAAAATAAACCATCATGCAAAAGATCAAAAACAGTTTTCTTTTTAAATGGACATTCCTTTTGTTGTTTATTACTTCAATCGCTTCTGCTCAAGAAATCGAATGGCAGAAAACGATTGGTGGGAGTATTAATGATGAACTTTACTCTGTTCAGCAAACAACAGATGGTGGTTTTATTTTAGGTGGTTATTCCAATTCAAATATTTCTGGAGATAAAACGGAAAATAATCGTGGTGGATATGATTATTGGATCGTAAAAGTTAATAAAAGTGGGATTATCCAATGGCAAAAAACAATTGGTGGAAGTTCTGATGATATACTTTACTCATTAAATCAATCCACGGATGGAGGCTATATATTAGGTGGCGCATCTGGATCTGGTATTTCGGGTGAAAAAAGTGAAAGCTCAATTGGTGGTAAAGATTACTGGATAGTAAAAATTGATTCGATAGGAAACATCCAATGGCAAAAAACAATTGGAGGCAATTCTACTGATCAATTGCGGTCAATTGATCAAACTACAGATGGAGGATATATTTTGGGTGGTTTATCTCAATCAAATATTTCCGGTCATAAGACTGAAAATGCTATTGGAAGTGTTGATTATTGGATCGTAAAGACTGATTCGTTAGGGAATATTCAATGGGACAATACTATTGGAGGAAGTAATCCTGACTACTTGTTCGATTTAAAACATACGAATGATGGAGGTTGTATTTTTGGTGGAAGGTCTGGTTCAAATATTTCTGGAGATAAGACAGAAAATTGTATTGGAAATACTGGAAATGAAGATTATTGGATAGTGAAAGCAGATGCCAATGGTAATATTCAGTGGGAGAACACAATTGGGGGCGGATATACGGATGGAATGCATAGTGTGGATCAAACTGCTGATGGGGGTTATATTTTGGGTGGATCTTCTTTTTCCTACATTTTTGGAGATAAATCTGAAACTTGTTTAGGCAACACTGATTGTTGGATTGTTAAAATCGATTCACTAGGTAGTGTTCAATGGGATAAAACAATTGGAGGAAATGTTTACGATAAGTTATTCTCAATAAAGCAAACCGCCGATAGAGGATATATTTTAGGTGGAACTTCAGAGTCAGTACTCTTTGGAGATAAGACAGAATATAGTTTAGGATTTTATGATTTCTGGATTGTGAAAACCGATAGTTTGGGAAGTATTCAATGGCAAAATACTATTGGGGGTAGTGGTGATGAATGGGTGATGTCTATTCAGCAAACGAATGATGGAGGATATGTTATAGGTGGATATTCTACATCAAATTCCTCTGGAGATAAAACGGAAAATTGCTTTGGAAGCAGAGATGTTTGGATCGTTAAACTAACAGATAAATACAATTATATTTCAGGAAAGTTGTTTTCAGATTTAAATAACAACGGAATCCAAGATAGCGGAGAATTCCCTTTGTCTGGAAGAAAAATAACTGATCAGAATACTGGGCGTTTCGCTTTTAGTGATCTAAATGGAGACTATTCTATTGTGGTGATTGATTCTGGTAATTTCACAGTTATGCCACAATCTGTAATATGGTATACTCCTTTTCCTTCATCACAAATAGCCGTATTCACAAGCATTCACCAAACCGACTCCATCAACGATTTTGCTTTTCAACCACAAGGCAGTTTTGAAGATGTTTGTATTAAAATTACTCCACTTGGAAATTTTCGTAGTGGCTTCACTGCAAGTTATGAAATCAGTTATGGTAACTACGGTAGTACCACAGTTGCTCCTACAATATATTTTTATCCATATAGTAATGTAACATATCAGTCAGCCACGCTTACTCCAAATAATATTACACCCGACTCAATCGTATGGAATTTACCTGCGATGACACCTTTTCAAACAGGTAGCATCATCGTTACAGTTACCGTAGACCTTGGACTTCCCATCGGCACACTCATCAACAGCAGCTCACATTGAACCTTTTCTCACGGATGATAATCCAAGTTGCAACAACAGTAATTGGGAAGTGTACATAACAGGTTCTGTTGATCCCAATGATATTTTGGTGAGTGAAGATACGCTCATTACTACGCAGCTTAGCAATGCTCCTTGGTTGGATTACATCATCCGTTTTCAAAACACCGGAAACGATACTGCCTTCACGGTAAAAATTTTAAACCCGATTGATACTTTTAAATTAAATATTTCATCTATTGAATTTGTTAACGCATCGCATCCCGTAAATTTAAACTGGATTAACTATCAGCGAAACATGGAGTTTAAATTTGAAAATATTTTGTTAGTCGATAGTAACACCAACGAACCCCTCTCGCATGGATTTGTTCGCTATCGCATCCAACCTAAAACAAATCTTAATGTAGGAGATTCCATCACCAACTTCGCTGCTATTTATTTCGACTTCAACGAACCCGTCATTACTAACACTGCAAAAACAATAATTGTTCTACCTACAGGCTTGGCATCTGCAACACCAACACGCAGCAAATTGCATATCTTCCCCAATCCAACCGAAAACACATTAAACATCTCTGGCATCCAACTCGAAAACGGAAAAGCGCAATTGCGTTTAACAGATATTTACGGTAAACTCATCTTCGAAAAAACAATCACATCAATAACGACAACACTAGAAACAAATAATCTCAGCTCGGGAATTTATTTGATTCAGTCGGGGGAGTTGAGAGCTACGTTTGTGAAACAGTAACAAAATATGTATTGTGATTGTAATATTTTTGTTTAATGACTTTATAATTTTGATTGCCCTACTTTTATTTCGTTATTTTGATAAACTTAAATTTATTATCATGATTTTTAAAACACCATATCCGTTTAGCTGTAAAGAATATTCTTATTCTTTGGTTGTTCTTTGTTTAATAATGTTGAGTTCTTGTCAAAAAGATATTCAATCTAAATTGTCTCAACCAACTGCTAATTGCGCTCCTGGAACTATTTTAACTGATATTGATGGTAATACTTATAATGTGGTTAATATAGGTAGTCAATGCTGGATGAAGGAAAATTTGAAAACAACTCGATATCGAAATGGAGATACTATTCCAAATGTAATAGCAGATTCAATTTGGAAAGCAACTACATCAGGAGCATATTGTGTTTATGATAATGATACACTAAATGGAAGTATTTATGGGAATATCTATAATAGCTATGCTATAGCGGATCCCAGACTAGTTTGCCCTATTGATTGGCATTTGCCATCAAAGTCAGAATGGTCTCTTTTGTGTAAATATTTAGATGTTAATGCGGATACTGCGGTTAATTGTTTTCCTGCAATAGGAGTTGGAGGGTATCTTAAGACAACAGGTACGTTACAGGCAGGAACAGGATTGTGGAATCAGCCTAATTTAGGTGCTGTTAATTCTGTGGGCTTTTCAGCATTGCCTGGTGGACTAAGAATGCCTACATTACATTTTCAATTTATTAATGAAATTTGTTCGTTTTGGTCTTCTTCGATTGACACCTCTTCTCAGATGCAAATTATTATTTCACTTTTTAACTATGATGAAAAGCTAGAAATATGTCGAATTCAATCATATGATTATGGAATGTCTGTAAGGTGTATAAAAGATTAGTTTGTTGTCAAAATAAAGATATTAAAAAGTACATAACTTAAAAGCTTGTATTGTTTCTAATTAGGTGTATTATGGATTGAATGAAATTTATAACTGAAATTAATAATCAATCAATGTTTGCAAAACTAAAACGATTAAGTTGCAATTATCTATTTATTATTTCTGTGTGTTTAACAACCATTTCTTGCGAAAAAGAAAAGGATAAGAGTATGGTGTCGGGAGGTGGATGTGGATCCGCATCGGCTACTGTTACCGATATCGATGGAAATGTGTATGAAATTTTAAATATTGGTAGCCAATGTTGGACAAAGCAAAATCTGAAGACAAGTAGGTTCAATAATGGAGATGTAATTGCCGCGGGTTTAGATTCCAATGCTTGGGAAAATACATCGCTACCTGCTTATAAAATGTACAACGATAGCGCAAAATATGATAGTTTGTTTGGAAAATTATACAATTATTATACGATAGTCGATAATAGGGGATTATGTCCTACTGGCTGGAGACCTGCAACGATCAATGATTGGAGCGAATTGATACAATTTCTTGATCCGTCTTCATCCCCTGATACCAGTTGCCAACAGTGTAAAGATCAAGTTCGCTTCTTGGATTAACTAACCTGAGTGATGTCGGGAACTATACTATTGTTGCAAATTGTCCAGGAAATGATTCCATAAAATTCAAAGCTATGGCAGGTGGAGGTGTATCACATAACGGTATATTTGGTTCTATGGGATCGGCTTCATGTTTTTGGGCAGCACATGGGAATTTGCCAGATAGTTCCCGTGCTATGCTAGAAATTTTTTGCAATAGTATCTTTAAAGCAACCTCAATAAAAAATGTCGGTTTATCCGTCCGTTGCGTGAAGGAATAATTTTTTTCTGATTATGGAATGTCTGTAAGGTGTATAAAGTTTAGTTAGGTTGTTCGATAATAAAATCCAAAATCCCAACTCGCTTTTTAAAAACTTAGTTTTTCAAAAATATTTCGCTACTCTATAATTTCTGTGTTTGTTTACGCGTATAGAGTGCAGCCCATGCAGTATTCCACTTCGCTTGCCGTAGAGCGCAGCAATTCGCCCAAGAAGTACAGTACTTCGTACAGACTTCTTGGCGAAAATGAAATTACCAACTTGCCAATTGCCAATTTAAAAGCAATAAAAAAGGCGGATAAAATCCGCCTTTTTTTCTTTTTTATCAGTTGCTTTCGCCTTATGCTTCTCAATCTGTTCCTTCATCCAATCTGTAGTTACAGATCCCGGACGCTCTAACGGATGTCCTAATGCACGATCCCAAAGTAAACTGGTTAATACACCAATGGCTCTAGATACACCAAAAAGAACCGTATAGAAATCATGCTCAGTTAAACCGTAGTGAATTAATAAAACACCGCTGTGTGCATCTACGTTAGGCCATGGATTTTTAATTTTCCCCGTAGCTTTTAAAATTTCGGGAACGACTTCATATAACATTTGTACGATTTTGAATAATTCATCGTCGGCTAAATGCTTTTGTGCAAATTCTTGTTGCGCAATGTAACGTGGATCCGTTTTGCGTAATACCGCATGTCCATAACCTGGAACCACGACCTTCGGCTGGGTTTTTCTACGTATTCTTTGATCTGTTCTTTGTTGGGCATTTCGCCAGCGTAGTATTCACGTAGGTCTTTAATCCAACGAACGACTTCCTGATTCGCTAATCCATGTAGCGGACCTGCTAAACCATTCATTCCTGCCGAAAGCGAATAATACGCATCACTCAAAGCGGATCCAACAAGATGTGTAGTATGGGCAGAAACGTTTCCGCCTTCATGATCTACGTGGATGGTTAGATATAAACGCATGAGGGCTTTCATACCATCATCGTCAAAGCCGAGCATGTGCGCGAAGTTGGCACCCCAGTCCAGTTTTGGATCCGGTTCAATATGCTCTCCATCCTTGTAAGTTCTTCTATAAATGTAGGCTGCAATTCTTGGAAGACGTGCGATGCAATTCATCACATCTTCAAACATCGGATCCCAATAATGCTTTTTGTTGATTCCTTTTCGATACGCAGCCGCAAGATTACTTTCCGTTTGCACCGCTAAATAGCTAAGCTAAACTGAGTCATCGGATGCGTTCCTTTTGGTAGCATATCCAACATATCAAAAAACATGCTTCGGAACATGACTGCGACGTGCCCAAGCATTACTTACTTCACGAGCATCTTCTTCGGTTGGTAAATCACCAGTAAGCAATAAATAGAATATCCCCTCCGGTAAATTTTCTCCACCCGATCCGCGTGGAAGTAAAGCTCTTAATTCAGGAATTGAATATCCTCTAAATCGAATCCCTTCTTCAGGGTCTAGCTTAGACGTCTCGGTAACCATACCGATCATTCCTTTCATGCCGCCGTAAACTTGGTCAATTGTATAGGTGCCAAGCTCTATATGGCCATGTTCTTTCACCATTGCTTTTATTTCAGAAGCAAGAGTGGAGTGCTTTTCAGCGAATTTTCTTTTAAACGATCCATTTTTACTTTTAATCCAAAGATTGTTTTGTGCGAGCGAAGTTACTGAAGATGTCAACAAACAACAAGCGTTTTAGTTAGCTATTATATTGTTTAATGTCAGAAATTGATGTTGGAACAGGTATTTGATGACTAACTGACCTTTTTTCTCTGTGTTTGGAGTTTAGATCGAGGCTAACAATCAAATAAATGGCCGCAACGATGAAGACGGAGATAATCACTACCCAGTTACCACTTACATTTTCTTGGCTTTCTTCTTTGGACTCGTCTTCCCGCTTGATGCGAACTCTTTTCCTGATCTTAACTTTTCTCTTTCTTCGATGGTGAGTTCCTCCCAGATGTTCTTCAACGAGGTGACCTTCTTCAGGATGGTCCTCGTCTTCACACTCCTCTTCCTCTTCAAATTCATCATTCTCGTGGTTTTCAGGGTTAGGATCTAATTCTTCGTCTTTGTTCGTACTCATAAATTTGAAAGATTTTAAAACTGATTAGCGTATATACTTGAAATTTCTTGCGTTAAAGACGGCACTGCTCCTAAATCCGATTCAATTCGAAGTAATTGGTTGTATTTGAAGATCCTGTCAGAACGAGAGCTGATCCTGTTTGATTTGTCCTGTATTTAGGGCAACCGCTAAGTCAGCAATGGTCGAATCTTCGGTTTCGCCACTACGGTGACTCATGACAGCAGTATAGCTATTTTCTTTTGCTAAGGAGACGGCATCGATGGTTTCAGAAAATGTTCAATTTGATTCACTTTTACTAAGATGGAATTTGCAGTCTGTGTGTCAATGCCTTGTTGAGCCTTTGGATTGGTCACAAATAAATCATCACCAACCAATTGAATTTTATCACCCATTTGGTCAGGTCATTTCTTTCCATCCCTTCCAATCATCTTCACTAACCATCTTCAATGGAAATAATGGGATACTTCTGGCACCAATCGGCCCAAAAACCTCAACCATCTCCGAAGAAGTCAATTTATCACCTGTCTGATTTTTTAAAAATGTACATTCCACTCTTCTCATCATAAAACTCTGATGCTGCAGCATCCATGGCAATGAATATATCTTTTGCCTGGAGAATAACCCTTTTCAATCGCAAGTAATACCAATTGAATGGCTTCTTCATTCGACTGTAGGTTAGGAGCAAAATCCACCTTCATCACCCACATTGGTACTAAATCCTTTGCTTTTTAATACGGCTTTTCATGCCATGAAAAACTTCGGTGCCCATCCGAAGAAATTCTGCAAATGAATCCGCACCACAGGGCATCACCATGAATTCCTGAAAATCAATCTTATTATCAGCATGAGCTCCCCCATTCAAGATATTCATCATGGGTAAGGGAAGGTACAAGCATTTACGCGCCACATATCGGTAAAGCAAATGCTCGCCTCCGCCGCAGCACACTTTGCAACCGCTAAGGAAACGCCTAAATAGATGCCCGCCCCTAACGCTGATTTATTTGGAGTATTATCCAGATTGATCATCGCCCTCATCAATGGCTCGTTGGTCAAACACCGACATCCCCTTTGATTTCTTCAAAAATGGAAGTCCCCAACATTTTGAACCGGCTTTCGTCTCTTTCCTTAGGTAACGATTTTTGTCTCCGTCTCTTAATTCAGCCGCCCTGTTTTCCGGTGCTGGCTCCCGATGGAACGCGCTCGTCCAGAATAACCGTTTTGGGTAAATGCTTCTACTTCAATCGTAGGATTGCCCCCTAGAATCAAGGATTTCACGGGCTTGTAAGGCAACAATTAAACTCATTAACGTATCGTTTTGTTATAATGCGTAAAAATATAAAATAGAGCCTAATTCTTCTTCAATTTCTAAAAAATGTAAAGGTCTTAACTTCGCAAAGCATGTTTAAAAAAGTTCAACAGTTCCTGCTCATCCTCTTTATGTTCCAGTTTGTTCTGGGATCAACTGCGTGGATGTATTCTTCTCATTTTTGTAAGATGGAAGATGGATGCTGAGAATCAATAGAAGCTCTTGTTGTATCAAGAAATGGGAGTTCCACTGGCATGGATATACCTTGTTTGAATGAGATTTGGTCTGACTAGCTCAACACAAAGTTGTTGCTTTGAATCAATCTTACATCAATTTTCCTGTTTATAGAATTATAAAAACAGAGCTGCAAGCGATCATTTTATAGTGGCTTTATTCAGAAAAATCATTGGATTTACTTGGTGGAAATGCGTTTTTGAAGAAGATCATTTTTGTTTAAACTTTTTCAGGTGCAGAGTCACTGCCTCAGGACAAACTGTTGCTTTTATTGAATGTGTTTAGAATTTAAATTATTTTTATTAGGTGAAGGATATTGTCCTTCTTTATTTCTATTTAAAAAAATAATCTCATGAAAAAATTATTATTATATTAATTGTTGGCTTTGCCTGCAGGTTAGTTATGCGCAGCTCAATTCAGTAAGCGGAACCATTGTAGATGGTGGTCGGACCAATCATTGCCTCTAGCAACTATTGTATCTCGATACACCGATATTGCCGTTTTAGCCGACGATAAAGGGCGGTTTTCCATTGATGGGATCACTCAATTTCCCGGTAAAACTCATCTTCCTACGTTGGATTTATTGCAGATACCATCGAAGTAAAGGATACCCCAAAACAAAATAACAATAAAATTATTTTCCTCAAATGAACTTCGTGAAGCAGAGAGGTCTCTGCGCGCAAGCAAAGCACCGAAATTTCTACCCTCAAACGCGTGGTGTTGAACTGCTCAATGAAAAGGAGATATTGAAAGCGGCCTGCTGTAATCTTAGCGAAAGTTTCGAAACGAATCCTTCCGTGGATGTAAATTATACAGATGCAGTAACAGGTGCGAGGGAGATTCAATTATTAGGCTTGTCGGGAATTTATACGCAGATGTTAGGGGAGAAGCAATTCCAACGTTACGTGGCTTAGCTACACCTTATGGATTGTTGTATATTCCTGGTACATGGATGGAGTCTATCCAAATTTCGAAAGGCGAGGATCAGTAGCCAGTGGCTATGAAGGCATCACCGGACAGATAAACGTGGAATTTAAAAAGCCTTTACTAGAGCAGCCGCTCTTGATGCATTTGAATGTGTATGGAGATGCTTTTGGTAGAGCAGAAATCAACTCCATCTATACCATGCCTCTAAAAGGGATTGGAATTATATGCTGATGATTCATGCCAGCGGTTTGCAAAAAGAAGAACGATCATAACGACGATGGATTCATCGATATGCCATTATTTCGCCAACTCAATGTCTACAATCGTTTTCATTTCCAATATGGGAATAGGGCGGAAGGACAACTTGGATTTAAACCATATATGGAGGATCGTACTGGAGGTCAAGTAAGTTTGAGGAGGGAAAGATAGGAACTACGAATGTTTACGGATTTAGAGTAGAAACGAAGCGGTTGGAAGCCTATTCAAAAACAGGATTTCTTTTTTCCTGAAAAGGAAGGAACATCAGTGGGGATCCAACTTTCAGGACACCATAATCACGAACAGAAGGCTTACTTTGGACAGCATATTTACAATGGAAAGCAACTTCATTTTATAATAATAACATCTTCCAAAGTTCATTGGGGATGGCAAGGGTATAAAACAGGATCGATTTCAAATATGACAATTATAATGAGTCTGTAAACGACAGCCTCTTCACTCGAAATGAAGTGGTGCCGGTGTCTATTTCGAATATACCTCATGGGAAAGATTGCGAAAAATTTGGTGCCATCCTAGGTGGAAGAGTGATTATCATAATCTTATATGGATGGTTGTACACCCCGCGCGCTTACTTGAAAATACAATTTTCTCCGGATCTAATTGTGCGACTTTCAGCCGGCCGAGGATTCCGTGCACCCAATACCTATGCAGATAATCTAGGAATTTTCGTGAGTTCAAAAATTCGAAGTCCTTGAAACCTCGATATCGAAGATGCTTGGAATGGCGGGAATCAATTTGACTTCCCGATTCCGACTTTGGCAGAGAGAAGGAAGTTTGATGGTAGATGCTTATCATACCTACTTTACTAATCAGTGGATTGCTGATCAATACTCAAGTAGTACTCCGTTTACTATTATAACTTGAAGGGGAACTTGTCTGCAAGTAGCTTGCAAGGAACACTAACATGTGAGCCTATCCTAAGATTGGTTTTGAAAGCGGCGTGGAGGTATAATGATGTAAAAAGATTATTTGTCGTTGCCCGATGTTTCCAAACCCTTGGTGTCAAATCATAAGGCACTCTTCAATGTAGGCTTTCCAGCGATAGAAGTGAAAATGGAGGTTTGATGCGACATTGCAGTGGAGGGGACAAAAAGCCTTTACCGCAAGCCGCCGGACATCCAACATACGCCTGATGCTGAGCCTCGAATTGCAAGGTCCCTGATTATTTCCAGTTAATGGGACAAGTGACAAGAGTCTTTAAAATTTGGGAAGTGTATCTTGGTGGCGAAAATTTATTAAATTATACCCAGCATCATGTCATCCTTGGAAGTGAAATCCATTTGGAAATAATTTTGATGCCACAAATTTGGGGGCGATGGGGATTACGTATGCTGGTATCCGACTTAATATTAATTCTAAAAATCATGACTAAATTAAAAATTTAAATTGTCCATACTCTTTCTTTTCTTCCAACCATTCTCTTCGGACAAATTGATACTTTAAAGTGCAAACAGCGCAGAGTGCGGAACCTGTAAAAAGAAAATTGAAAAAGGAATTAGTATTCGAAAAGGAGTAAGGAAAGTTACGGTCAACCTATCTCGATACGAAGATAGTAACGGTTATTTATTCTAAAGAAAAAAACAAGCGCAGAAAAGATCCGTAAAGCCATCTCAAAATTGGCTATGATGCAGATTCCATTCCTGCCGACAAAAAAGCATACGACCGACTTCCCGGATTGTTGCAAGAAAGATGGGATGCATTGATTTTTCGCTTCAATCTTTGCGAATTTAAGCATCCAACCTGCCAAAACCCGCCAAAATCGCCCACCAGCATCGCAAATCCGGGCCGAAAATCGCCCAAATCTTTGCGTCTTCGCGCCTTAGCGAGAAAATGCAGAAGAACTTCCCCCCCCCGAGGGAGTGCTCCCCCCCAGAAAATTTACATTTCCCCTCCCTCCCGAGGGAGGGCTCTGCTCCGCGATGAAACGCGTTGCGTAGCCTCGACGGATGATTCTATACTTCCGCTTTGCAGCAAAATTCATCACATCTTCTTTCGTGATGGTCTTATCGCAAAGAATGATCAGTCGCTCTACCACATTTCTTCAATTCACGAATATTTCCGGTCCAATTGATTTGTTTTAACGCTTCCAAAGCGCATCTTTCGTAAACTCTTTTCTTGGCATCCCATAGTCATCAAAATTTACTCTAAAAGTAGTTTTGCAATTAAAGGTATATCATCTTGTCTTTCATTTAGCGATGGTGCATGAATGAGAATAACATTGGAAGCGGTGGTATAAATCTTCGCGAAAAGCATTTTTTTCAATTTCTAATTTTAGGTCTTTATTGGTTGCCGCAATCACTCGAACACGTTGACTGTAATTTCTTTTTCGCCACCCACTCTCGTGATCTTGTTATTCTCTTGCAGGGCTCTTAATACTTTTGCTTGCGCTGATAGACTCATGTCTCCAATCTCATCTAAAAAAAAAAGTCCCGTTATGCGCTTGCTCAAATTTTCCAATTCTGTTTTAAAGCAGAGGTGAATGCGCCTTTTTCGTGACCGAATAATTCACTTTCGATTAATTCAGAGGGAATTTAGCAGCGCAGTTTACTTCAACTAAGGAGAATCATTTCGGTTGCTCTGTTCGTGAACGGATCGCGCTACCAATTCTTTCCCGGTTCCATTTTCTCCCGTAACCAAAATTCTTGCATCAGTAGGAGCAACTCGGGCAATCATTTCTTTAATCTTCTTGATGGGCCCCGAATCCCAATCATTTCGTTGTTTTTGTTGATTTTTCTTTTCAGTGATTTCGTCTCTTTCACTAAAGAAGTCCGATCTAATGCATTTCTTAATGTGATAAGAATTCGATTGAGGTCGAGCGGTTTAGGGATGAAATCATAAGCTCCTTTCTTGATGGCTTCCACAGCCGTTTCAATGGTGCCGTGACCCGAGATCATGATGATCGGAGTGTCTACATTCATTTCTATGGCTTTATCTAAAAATTCGGTTCCATCCATCTTTGGCATTTTAATGTCACAAAGAATGACGTCGAACTTATCACTCTCTAATTTTTTAAGACCTCAATGCCATCGCAAGCATCTTGAACATCATGCTTTCGTACTCTAATATTTCTTTAAAGAATTGCCTTTTTCGTCATCGATAACAGTATTTTGGCCATTTAGATTGATCTTTTTTTTGCTGATCCCTCTGTGACTCATTTTTAGTCAATATCTGCAATGCCCTTACAGAATAAGTGATTACAAGTGAAGTTGCTACAGTACAATGTTACAAGTAAATATCGGAGGTGTGAAACTAATCCCGACTAATAACATATGTTAATGATGAAGTTTTAATCTAACTTTATGATGGATTTGAATATGTTAATGTCCTGGTTTGTATAAATTATAAATTTGTGGTCGTTTTTCGACCTAAAGGTTTCTTCCTTTTTCTTAAGGATGATGGAAGCAAATGTATCGAATGAGCCGCTGGAACCAATTAATTTGACAGGTTTTGTACTTTTGCAAGCCTTTAAGAGCGAAGTCAATTCTTTAGTTAGAAACAAGTTGATATTTTTTATTTCATTTCTTTTGATGGGATCACTTGGATGAAATATTTCAAGAAGACAGGCCGCGCCCAACCGGCAACTATTCCAAAATATTTGAGTGCTGAACAAAGAATAAATTCCGTACTTCCGCCAATATCCATAATTAATTGGCATTTGATGGTCCTAACAATAGGCTAGCTCTTACGCCTTGATAAATATAAACTGCTTCTTGATCTCCGTCAATAAGTTTAATAGTAAAACCAGTGGCCCTTTTTAATTTTCCTGAGTAGAGTAGGGCCGTAGTGCGCATCCCGCAATGCCGCTGTTCCAATAATTTTAATTTCTTGAACAGTATTTATCGATGAGGAGTTTGTATTCAACAAGCGCATCAATTGCTCTTTATTGCGATTTCTCTCCTATGATTCTATCTTTTATTCCCTCTGACCCAAGTTTTACTACTCTTTTAGTTCTTAAAATATATTTAGATTCCACCTTCCGATCGATCGGCGATCAGTAGATTAAAAATATTCGTGCCACAATCAATAACAGCAATTCGTTTTTGTTCATTAACCTTTATAAAATAACCATTGTAAGCTCTTTTGTAATTTACTTTTTTTCCATAAAGCAAGATTCCGGTTCTGTATATTCTTCCAGCTAGCCAGAAGTAGCACCCACAAAACCAGCGATTAATAGTCCAATAGATGATGCAAGTTTCCATGGCGGCACCCAAAAGCAGTACGTACCATATCATCGAAACTGGCGA
>JADJMG010000016.1 GCA_016709725.1 Bacteroidota bacterium | reverse complement strand
GGTGTTTTATTTACTGAAAAAATCTTTGTCTCCGATAGTAATTTTATTAACTTTAAATTTTCGTATGCCACCCACTTGAGTAATATTTTCCTCTTTTGACATACTGATCACCTTATCCACAATTTCATCCGCTAACTGTGGATTTTCTATGAGTAAGCGCTTACCTTTTTTACTTATTGGAGGGGGCACAACAAATGCCGATTTAATTCTATCAAACAAGTCCATTATAAAAGATTTAATTTTTTCAACATCGAAAGTACATTTTGGATTTTAATATAAATACGTAAATTACGTACCAAAGTTGGACTGTAAAGTATATTTATTTGATTATCAATATATTAATATTTATCTCAATGTCCTCATAAGTGCAATTTCCTCCAACTTTGACATATGGCACTTAATTAATAAATACATACTCACTAGGAGTCAGTTATTACGATATAAACCAAGTAATGAAATAGTAAAAATTGTGACTTAAAAAGTACCGCGAGAATTCAGCGATTAAGTACCTTTCAGACTCTTGCAAATAGTCTCCAAAGTTGAGGTTTTCAATAAGCTAATCTAACGTTGAGATTGAAACACTGTTTTGATACATCAAAACAATGTTTTCAAATTCTCACAATTTTAAGCACGTTTCCACTTAGTGAAGTATTACACACTATTATTTTTCACATCGACCAGTTTACTTGCGAATAATCTACTACATTTTTTTAGCGAATTTGGAAATCTTCAATTCCTGCTATATTTTTAATGTTTGAAAGATATTAATTACAAACAAATAAACCTACTATGAACTGGATTGATATTATCTTTTGCTTTATTACGCTCTTATTGCTTCTACGCTTTTAAATTATAGAAAGAAAATCGTAAACAACTCATCGATTACACTAGTAACCTTTAAAAGCAATACGTCATTAGGAAGAATAATGCTTCTGTGTTTTTTAATTATTGTACTTGGTGCAGCATGGGCTACCTTAAAATTCAGTGAGAAATTACCTTTCTAAATTCTTACGAGACTTCGCTAAAGTTCTTGTCTTGTTGAAACCCTTTATTTTTCAAGGTTTGATATATATGATCAGTACCTAAGAAATATTTTTCATAAAGTTCATACGCCAGTAATGAAATACCACAAATAACAATAAAGAACGCCCAAAAATAGATTTATACAACTTAAGGCAATTCCGACGGAAAAAATAAAGAATGGCTCTACCATCATCTGAACTTTTAGTTCGCTGAAACCTGCACTAACAAGGTATCCGAATAACAGACTAATACCCGGATCATAGATGAATCTTTCGGATTGTTTGGAAATAGATCTTTCAACACTTCCAATTCGAAATACTGAAAAAGAAAGAACAAAATAAAACACTGCGATTATATACAAAGCAGGTTGTCCACCATTGAGTAAAAAGAAATCAATTGCCCTTTGATTTTTGATGAACATGGCAATAGCCAAGCAAATTACCCCCAGAGAAAAAATATCAGGGAGGCTATTCCTATTCTAAGCAAACTTATTGACTTACTGCCAAAGTTTGTACGAAATAAGACTTTCATTGCGTCTGCCCCGACAAAAACTTTGGGTAATACCTGTGGCAATAGCTGCATTCCATACCCTAAAGTTCTTGAATCCTTCAAGCTAAAAGAGGTCATCGATTTGCTGCCAGATTCTATTGCTACTACGTCATTCCCTATTAATTGACTTGCATAATCATTTGTTACCGCATCGGAATTAGCATGAAATATCTTAGTACAAAGATTTCCCATTAAGCTATCTACCCTGGCCTTGGCATCAGAGCCGGAACCCATAACCGCAAAGTAATTGGAGATATTCTGAGACAGAAAAACGGTAGCAGTCCTTGAACTTCTTGCCGTAGTTAAAAAAATTTGATCGTAAGGATTGACAAAATACTGCGCCTCATCACACCATAAAAATACAGGAGTTGGATATAGATTTACATTTCTTCTTTCTACAGCTTGTTGAAATAAAAGTTTAAATACACATTGACCAATAATACCAGCATCCAAATATTCCTTGATGGGAAAATCCAGTACAATGATCTTGTTTTTCTCATACGTCCACTCAGGATATATATTGGTCTTGCCTGAAAAATGTTTATACAATAAGCCTGAAAGAAAAGGTTCTGCCAAACCCATAAAACTTTCAGTTACGACTGATTTGGTCCGGTTGCCCATCACAGGCATCGCTTGTGTGAAGTAGTCTTCTACCAGGTTAAATGCATTACGTTTCTCCTGGTCAATATCTTCCTCATTAAAAGTGTAGAAATACGCATTAAGAAGGCAATTTAAACAATAATTTCTATCGCTTTTTGTGTCGGCAATTTCACTTTCTCTTTCCAGTGCAATAATTGCATCAACAAGATCATCTTTTTCTATCTCCCCGCAAGAAGAAACTACTTTTACCATATTGGAATAACTAAGGTCTTCTTGAGCAAGCTTTAATAATTCAATGACACGATTAAGACAACGTTTCAGTGCTGTATCCCAATAGCGTTCTTCCTTTGTATCCCCTTCACTGGCTATGCGGTTACCCATGCGATAGATGTTCATGAAAATATTTGTGATATTCTGCGTTTCACCTGCTCCGTCTCCTTCACGTTTCATTTCATAATCTATAGGGTTAAAAACGATTTCTTCTCTTTCAAAGTCCCCGCTCATGTGCCGCGCTCCTTTAGAGGAAAATAATTAAGTCATCTTCCCGACCTGCTTCCTTGCAGTAGTCCTCCAGAGCTGCGCTTCGTCAGTTTTAGCACATAGAATGAGTCCACCCCATCCTTCCTTAAGAAAAGTCTGAGCCAGTCTTTTTCCTGATGCTGTTGTCTTACCGCTTCCTGTTCCTCCCATAATTGAAGTCCCTTTTACAGCATCATCAATTGACCATGTATCAGAGGGGTTATCAGAAAACCGGAGTAGCACCTTCGATGCAAAATCAACTCCGTTATTTGTTTTTATCATGGTCTTTTTGTTTCTCCGCCTCTTTAGAGACCTGAGGTTTATCAAGCTGTGTTTCCTCTCTGCTCTATTTTTTGCATCCAGATTTGATTTTTCAGATTCACTTCTTGCTTTTGTTTTTCTAAAAATCCTGCCAATCCTTACTGGAAGGATTACCTTTTGACCCCCTTTTTAAACGCTGTTGTTGGGTGTCCTTTTCCCCAGCTGCAATACGCTCGGCATTAACCGGGATTTTGTGGTTTTGATTGCCTTTACCATCGCTTTTTTCGTTTGCCATGATCTGTTTTTTTTGGTACAATGAGTACAGTTATCAAGCACTAAAATAGAAATTTTATGTTAATTGATGCCGTAGATAAATTCCTGTTAAAACATATATCTGATAAAGGTATTGCTGCGCTCTACGATAGATATCTCTCCATCGTTAAAATTAACAATAATTTAATTTGTGAACAGTCTATTCCGTATCTAAAAAAATTCGTAAACCACTCACCTTTTGAATGCATTTGCATAATAAGGGCTAAAGAAAACAATCTTTTTACACTACTTCCCTGGGGAGAAGAGTACGTACATTTACTGAGTCTGATTGCGGCTTACCATTTAGACAGAAATGAAATTACCGAAGGAGTACTTTGGGCAGATAAGGCAATAGATATGATTGACCATTTGCCCCTACCTTAAATAAGGAGATTAGGGAGAAGGTGCTATCTAATCTTCCTGCTTCATCAATGGTTTGCATTTCCAAAGCAATATATCATTGCACCGTGCAATACGTTTTATTTAGACTGGCAGGTAAAGATGGCAATAGAAACAGAAAATATCCTGCATCATAATGACAACCCAACACGGTAGCAATTCCGCTGCAAGAAAGGACTAATCTCAACTTCTTTACAAAAGACCTTCATCGGCAAAAGACAGATATGAATCTGATGTTAGAATAAGGTGATCCAAAAGGGTAATTTCCATCATTTTTGCTGCCGTCTTGATTTTGTCGGTCAATTGCTGATCCGTTTCACTAGGCCGGGTATTACCGGAAGGGTGATTATGTGCTAATATCATTCCACAGGCAAGGGACTTTACTGCAATTGAGAATAAGATACGCATATCTACAATTGTGGCACATAAGCCTCCTTCTGACAATTTGTACCATCCCAGAACCCGGTTAGCCCTGTTAGTGAGCAATAGGTAAAAACTTTCCTTAAAATCCATATTGGAGTCCCATATGCCCCGAAGGAGCAGCTCTGCATCGGACGAACTATGTATCTGCGCCCTGTCTGTGGCTTTGATTTTTGAAGTGTAGGTAACCCGAATTTCTGCAACCTGATTTTGTAATTTGAAGTTGTTTAGCATGGCTCTATTGTTATGAGCCCTTTTCAAAAGCATTAGAAAGAACCGGAATTCCAAAAGGCAATTGGAATACCGCAGGGCTGCGCCGGAGGATATGCCGAGAAAACTTTTTGGAATCCCTTTAGGGTGCAAAGGCCGTTTTCAACCACTAATTGCATCCGGTTTTCTGATGCTACCTTTGGCTCATTAACAGAGAATGCCATGCAACATGCAAAGGGAAAATAGGTACACGATACTGGATATTGATCGAACCCTTTAAAAAAAAAGTACCTAATAACAGTCAAAGTACCGTGCAGTTTTTCCTAATATAACCGTGTATGAATTTATATTTTCAAAAGCCTTATACCCTATAAGGAGAGATGTCTGTTCTAAAATATAACACTTTAAGAAAATTTAAAAATAATATATTTCCAGGTACTTCCTACCCTTAAAAAAATAAGCTACAATAAACATTGGGGGCTGATCGGTATGGCATAAAGTTATATTCTTTAAACTGGCCATAATAGAAAAAATAAAAGGTATTAAAAAAGGTAAAAAAGTTCAACCGAATAGTGCACTTTCTTATTGTCCGTTTGTAACGTCAGATGAAAATGAAAATAAAATAACAAAACAAGAAGCAACAATTGTTGCCAACATTGTTGAGCTTGCCAAGGAGAAAACGCGATAACTTATTTTTATTATATTCATGGTATTTAGATGAGCAGTTTCAAGCTGATCATCATAGCACAAATTGAGAAAACTACGTGCATATAAGAAAAAATTGGGGGATAATATTATGCATACTACACCTAAAAAACGGGTCGAGAGAAAGGACATTGTAAAGATTAGGTATTTAAATAAAGAATACAATGAAGAAAATCTATGGAAGGCAGTGTTAAGTCAGGCCAGGGAGGATGCAACTTCAAATTCTTCCAAAAGAAGAATTCTGCACGCAAAAAAAATGGCTATAAAATGGTTCACAGAAGATAACGAAGATATAAAGATAGTATGTCAATTAGCGGGTTATAACCACAGAACTGTAAAGAAGAGTTTTAAGGAATTAATAACAGCTCATACTAGCACCTTTTAGGAAAGAATACACTATGAGCCTTTCACGCCCCCTTAAATTCGACTATTTCACTTATTAGGCCTAATATCTTGGATGCTTTTTAATGTGTTTGTATTTAGCATAATCCGTAAATACACCGAATACTACCCAAAATATCGTATACTCCATAATTAAAACAGTAAAGAGTGACATTAATTAACTTTTTAAGTTTTGAACAGAAATGGATTTCTTTATTGTACAAAAAATTATCGAAGAGTTAAATTCATTGGAAAGATTGGATAGCAAGTCAAAAATCGCCTGGAATTGAGCGCAATTTATAATCCTACATAAGATAAATACTTTAATTTATTGAGTTCAAATAATTAATTTTTATTAAAAATAAAGTTACAAGCGATTAAGAAACTCCTGAATCCTTGCCAACAGAACTTTAAATTCCGGTTGACCTTTGTAGTACAGTGAGGCAGTTTCCTCATAACGCTTTGTGAATCTTTCTCGCATTTTAGCATTAGAAAGCCTGTATGCTTCATTTTCTTGAATAGGAACTGCTAAATCAGCTCTTGGAAACCGATCATTTTTATGGTTATTGTAACCTTCAGTTCCGATAAAATCTTTAACCTCTTTTTTGCCGAGCAAACAATACACATCGTAATATTGACGCATTAGATTAGGCCGCTCAACCCCTGTTTCTTGTTCAAGACGAAATTTAGTGGCTATTGTTTGCAGTTTTTCAACTAATGTATAGCCAGGATCATAACAGAGTACTTCAATTGCTCTATTATCTCTTATCTCAACCCCTTTAGTAGCATGTGCCTTATCGTAAGCCCATGAACTAATAGTTAATGGGTTGTTTGGAGTGATGGTGTCGAAACCAACTTCCAGTAAAATTCCGTCCTTCACACCTTCAACATGATCGGTAACACTTTTATAGTTTAAACGGATACCACCACTCGCATAAGAATGTTTATTGTCAAAAGCAGTATCTCTTTCGACTGAAACAATTCCATCTATTTTAATATTAGTGGCAAGCCAATCATAGTAATCTTTACGTGATTGTACCTGACTTGTTTTGGTTTTTCGAGGCTTCGTCTCAACATTTCGTTCCTTTGAAGGTCTAATATGTATGTCTATATCTTCGGAAAAACGGTCAATGATTTTATAGCCTTTTGAAAGAGACGTTCCTCCTTTTAATTCAAATTCAAAGCCCTCTTGTCTTAGCGCATACAATACAGTCAGATTCCAAGAATCTTTCTCAATTAGTTGAGGAATGATGCCCGTTTCCTCTGAAATAATGTTCAAGAGTTGAGGAAATTCCTCGTGGTTATGTAGATAATCATTAGGCATATTGTTCTTCCGACTGCTTAATAAGCGATGTTAAAAGAGATTTTGCACGTGTACTTCCGTATTTTTTGACTGTTACTTTAAGTTTTCTAAGATCCATTGTTTTTAATTTAGCCAAAACATTATTTAAAACAAATTCTTGTTCTTCTGCTATCTTGTCAAGATTGTTTACAAGGTCAACAAGCAAAAACTCAGGGGTAACTTTTTTAGGGAAACGGTGTTTTGCCAAAAATGTGAATGTCTTACCTCCCAGCTTGAACTCTCCGTGGCGTTTGTGGTTGTAAACAACACGCATATTGTATAGTTGAGTTGTACCAACTCCAAGACTGTTATAATCATTAGAGAAGTTACAAGAAAATAATCGTCTTTTAAAAAGCTCCGAACAAGCGTTCTCTCATCTGGTGGTGTTTTCCAAATACACTTTCGCTTGGGTAATGGTACAGACCCGAAGATAGCTTCAGCAAGGTGCCATCCTTCACAAGTGTTGCTACATGACGATCTACTGCATTTGACCATTGGGCAAGATCAGCACGTCGGTATACTTGCCCTCGTTGGAGGTGTTTTTGAGTTCAGCTACTTTAGACATTGTTTTACCTTCTACGACAAATATACAGCAAAATGATACAAATTGCAAGATATATTATTGAAAATTCATGCATTATACATTTTATATATATGAATAACAATATGTTAAAGTAAACACAGGTTTTACATATACTTCAATCTGTTCCTGTTTCAGATTTTCAATAAACTAAAATGAATGAAAAAATAATAACACTCCATCCATTTAAAAGACATAAAATGTTCAGTTAAAAAGTAAGAACTAAGTATTAGTACGTATTGACTTCACTTTTATAAAATAGGCTATGAGTGAACCTATCGAGCATCTATCAACCTACACAAAAAACGAAACGACAAATATTTGCAACGAATTAAGATAAACTCTATATTTACAATATAAAATTAAAACATTATGACTACTAATAAAAAAAGCAAAACCAGAAAGCAAGAAGGGTAACATCTTAAAAGCAGTTACAATTTCTTCAGGCAAAAAAATCGTGCCCAATTTGAAGGTATGCATTATGGCACAACTGCTAGTGCTCACAATTGGTCAAACTGCAAATAGTTTTTCCACATGAGCGAAAAAGCTGTTTTCAGCTTGCAGGATTTTATCAACCCAATTTCTGTAACCAGTTTTCTAAAGGATTATTGGTCAGAGCGATTTTTGTTTCTTCCGAAAGGAGTAAAAATGTTCAGACTTTGTTTTCATGGAGCAGAGTAAATGTGAAATCCTGACTTTCAAAAACTTCCCTACCCCAAAATTAGATTGATGGGATCAGAGGGGAATATTAGAAGAGAATTATACACATTAAACAGAAAAATTTACGGCAACTCAACGGCTATTGAGCAGTTAGATATTGCCACGATAAATCACCATTTGACTGAGGGGCAAGTTTAGTTCTTACATGGTGTTGATGAAATGGACAGCTACCTTAGGGATGTATGTCAAGAATTAGGAAAGAAATTTAAAAACCATACTGCTGTCAATGCTTACATGGCGTTCAAAGACAAGAAAGAATGGTTTTCCAATTCATTGGATGACCAAGAAACCTTGATTGTACAAATTGATGGCAGGAAGCACTGGAAGGTATTTGGAGCATCAAGGCTACATCCATTGATGGAAGATATAGAAGGTAACTCTACGCCTCCAGCAACTCAACCTTTATTTGACAGCGTTTTAGAACCCGGGGATGTTTTATATATACCACGAGGCTTTTGGCATGTTGTAACTCCTGTTAACGAACCTTCTCTTCATTTAACATTTAGCGTTGAGCCTGCAAATGGTTACAATTGGTTGCAATCAATAATTGACCAGTGCTTACAGCATTCAATAGTTCGACAGAACATTCCTATTTTTTCTGACGCAGAAAAAATAAATGTCTTTCAAGATGAAATCAAAAAATATTTATCACGAAATTTCATCTGCTAAAATTGAAAATTATTTGGCTAAAAGGCTTGGACAACTTTCACCACTTCCAAAATTTTCATTGCCCTCATCGGTTGACAGTACAAAGTTTACTCTTCCCACAAAGGTAAGGTATTCAGGCATAACAAGTCTGTTACAGGAACCTCCTAACAATCCAGAACTGACAGTTTTAGCTTTTGGCCATGATTGGCAAATTGCCAAATCGGTAAGACCAGCAATTGAAAAATTGTTGCGTGGTGAGATTGCTACTTTGAATGAATTGCTAAAACTTACCGAAAATTCAGAATTTGGTGAAGCTGACAGAACTTATTTTTTCAATCGTCTTCTTTATGAGGGCTTTATTGAAACTGTGAACTAATTAAAATAAATCTTTGATTATAAATTAAATATGAGGCAAGTTTATTGCGGTTATGGACAGCAATGAGCGATTAGAAATTGAAGTAGAATCAAACAATTACTATAAAACTGTATGACTACAAAATACCATATGAATTGAATAATTAAATAAAAAAATAAGAAAATATGAAAATACAGTTTTGCTTTTGCATTATTACTAACGACTACCCTTTTGCCAGGGTATTGCTTTTGGACAATCATCTTCTGAGAAGTATGATTATGTGACTAAAGGATACCAAGTTCAAATTGAGTCTGGAATAGACATGAAAAAGGGATACGAGTTTGAAAATATTGACAAGTATTCTACCAACGAAAGAGCGGCGGAGCTTAAAGTTTTGTATCGAGTAAAAGATGGAAAACGAAAATCCAAATAACGGTACATAACAACAGTTTGGCAGCGTTCGAACTTCAAACTGTGGTATACGAAATTAACTTTGACAACGCAAACCAAATTAAACATTAAATGGAGATACGATTAGACGAATTCGCAGATGGTTCACATGCTTCTGTGATATTTGACCGGGTCACAAACCGTGCTATTAAAATATTTAAAAGCTACCAACATCCGAGCATGGAAAAATCAGATTATAATGAGGAAGGGTTTAATGATTATAAACGAAAAATATATCAATCTGAACTTTCTGCATACAAATTAATTTCAGAAAACACCATAAGACAATTTTTTCCAAAGCACTATACTGGCATTACTATAGAGCGCGTTTGTGACAATGCAGGTGTTGACATTTCAGATCAGTTTCTACTTGAATGTGCATTAATACTTGACCTAATTGAGGGAACCTCAATGAAGCAAAACGAAATCCAAGTAACTGAATGCTATAAAAAAGCGGGATTAATTTGGAGAATATTTTTCAAGAATTAAAAAAAATTGGTGTAAATTTTTATATTGACTCTAATGTTTTTTGTAGTGACAGCGGACTAAAAATAATTGATATAGCAACTAATGACTTTGTTGATTTTCAAATACCTTTAGAAAATAATTCTGATGACCCTTATTTACAACTAAGAAAACCTAAGAATGACTAAACATCAAGTAACTTTCTAAGTAACATTTATTCTATAACGACAGTGCAAATACTCACTGACAGTAATAAAAATGAAGAGTAAAAGTTTCAACACAACAAAAAAGAGAGCATTTGAAGTTTGTAAAAGAACTTTGACGGGCTTTGAATGTGAAATCCTTTCTTACGACTTTATTCGGGGACAATTGATGCTAAAAGAGGGGGTGGTTTACTTTCTTATGGACATAACATTAGTGTTATAGTTAAGACGTGCCACAGCGGAAAATAAAAGTATCTGTTTCATCAAATTTAGTTGGTGTGCAAATCATTGATTGGGGGACAAACTCCGAAAATGAAAACGAGCTAATTGAATTATTCACAAACTCATTCGGATGAAACTCTATGTTGTAAATCAAAACAATCAGAAGGTTTATCTCAACCTTACTGCCGCAACCAGACAAGGACTTGCGAACCAAATTCGTGGACGCTTTTTTTACTTCTGGACCTGCTGGCATATTGATCGGTGGACTTCTTGGTGGACTGTTTGGTAACGGCTCAGACGAGCAAGAAACGGCACAAGTAAATAAATTTAACCAAAGCCGATGACAAGCAATCAAGCAAAATATAATTACAAGCTAATTTTTGCTTCTGCTGTTTTGGTAGTTGTAGCGTCTGCTGCATTTTACTTTTACTGGGACACGACAAAACTTATCATTCGAAAAATCCTTGAAGCACCATTTACTGTTTTCATTCTTTGGGTGGTTACTGTTCTTATTTTCTTATTCCACTACTATCAACACAAGAATAAAGAGGTTGCAAGTGAACCAATCATAACAAAAAATTTGGGGCATTTATTGACAGCATTTTAGGCGGTATTGGGTATGGGACAGCAATAACTACGTCCTTGACACTTTTGAAAGGATTATATATTCAAAAGTTTTTTCCCAACGACAAAATTTACTTTTTAGAATTTCAAGACCTTGACCTAATGACAATCTTCGGGGTAACACTTTTTCTTCTTTATATTTCATTTATGAAAGTAATTGATATAGCAAAAGAAACTTACAAAGTTGAACATACAGAACAGGTATTAAACGAGCAGAGAATTCTTGTCCTTCAGGACGATAGAACAACTAATGATTTAAACGACAATACGACTGATGGACAGTAGAAGAACAGCCGATTACAAGGGAGTTTACGATTGTGGGAGTTTTGTGCTTCGCAGACATATTTGTGGATGATCGAGCATTACCTCTCGGAATGAAGTTTAGTGCTAAAAATTTCAACCAGGGCAATCCTCGAAAAGATATATTCAATGTTTTAATGCACTTAATAAAACTAATATGGAAGACCTAGAATTAGAAGATTCAATCCAGAGAATGAAAAATGTTGTTGAAGATGGAGAAAAGAATATTCTAAAGTATTTTGACAGAATTAACGACAAGTTGTTCAACTTTAATAATGTATTAATTGCTGGATATTTTGCACTCTCCAAAATTACTGATTCGATTTCATCATTTTACATACTTATACCAATTACAAATATGTGTTTCTTATTTTACATTGAATATAAGATGATGGAAAAGAGTCGATTTGAAGCTAAATTAATGAAGAAAAGCCAAAATGATGTTGCAAACTATCATAAAATGATAAGCAAGGCAAACTATTATTCACTTTTGGCAATTATATCAACTGTGTTAGTCACTGTAGTGTTCCTTTGGAATCTAATAATCAAACGATAAAACTACGCCAATCTGGATACGTCAGACCGGACAAAAAATCTTGCTGACATCATTGCGTCCACTCAATCCTTATTTTTATTACTCATTCATTATTTTAATTGGCGGACACTTATGAATAACTCTCCCAGTCCACCAAAATTTGCCAATAGAAAGCGTTACCTTTACACAATTACTAATTAAAATAAATCATATGTTAAAATCAACAGTTGACCAGTATTTCAAAACATCTGGCGGAAAAATGTTAGGGATAATGAGAAGAAACTACTCAGTAAATTTTGTTCCAATTCTTAATGCAATGTTAGAGGACTTCGCCTGGACTAAAGAGAAAAAAATAAATAATATTATTATTAATCCGAATGGTGGCTATTATATGCTTATAGTTGATGCCGAAATTGTCGAAGATTCCGAGGATTTTAAAGAACTTGTAAAAATGTATGAAAGTCACGGCTGGACAAAACCATAAAACTAATTAGCTACACGCAGCACGCTATCATAGAATATATTAGAAACAATATATTAAAAAGAATAAATGCTAAGCCGGATATTTTTATTGGCGAAACATTTATTAGATCTTCCTTTAAGAATTCACTATCTAGTATTCGAAATTCAACGGCTTCTAAAATGATTGAAATGTTCTACAACCTTTATTTAGAAACTCAAAATATTAATGACGAAAAATATAACACCAACCTCTAACAACACCTTGCTTCCATGTGCCACAAATTATTTTATATTTTATTCTATTTTGCTTTGTTTCTGATTTCTTGTAATGATAGTACGCAGAATGCTAAGCAGAATCAACCTAGCTCTAATGAAAATTCAACCAAACTGGATGAAAGGGCTAAGACTTTAGAAATTAAAGAACAAGAATTAAAAAAGAAGGAAGAGGAACTAAAAGCTAAGTCTTTGGAAGTCGCAATTGATAAACATCCAAGCAATAGTAATGATTGTAGAAATTATGAAGGTCATTATAAGGATCAATTTAATGACGAATTGGAAATAACAAAACTTGAAAATAACTCATATAAAATGAAGTCCTTTTTTACTAGCGGGAAACAAAGAGTCGACATTTTTAAATGTGAAAACGGAATACTAACTGGTGCATTTAATTTCATTATTGTGTTTGAAGGTAATAAATTGATTGTTTCGGAGAAGGAATATATTAAACAGTGATTTCAAGAAATATTAGATGAGCTGCTACCAACCGCCACTAAAAAGCAAGCAGGGCGTTTTAGCTATTCAGTCTTTTATTTCTTATTAATCCTTTTGATTCTTTATCCAAGCAAATTTTCTTTGAGTCTCCTGCCACCTTTAGCGGCGAACCGTTATAAGAAAGCCAATTCGAGTTCACACCCGAAAATTAGCTTTATACAGATAGCAGATGTTAATAACTCCAATATTATTGTTTATGAATATTTCAATACGAATATTTAATTTGAGCTAATTAAAAATTTAAAATTATGGGAATCAAGCCAGGTCCAAAGAGAATTGCTACTAAAACTGGAAAACCAGATAAGCGTCAACGAGATAATAAAGAAACTCCAAAAAATGACCCATCATTAAAACCGCACAAGCATAAAAAGGGAGATTAATTAATAGCTTGTATTGGTGGGAGGTTGAATTGCAATTATAGTAATCCTGCTATACCGAAAAGCCATATATACAGTAAAAACTTAATTAAATATAAAATTATGCCAGATATAACATTTTCAATAAGAATAGTTGATGACGACGGCGAGCCCTGTGAAAATATTTCAATTTATGTCAGCGAAAAATCAATTTTTGGGAGGAGAAGGTGTTTCCACAAAAACAAATGAAGACGGATGGGCTGAATTTACCTTTCATAATCTAATAGAGTATTGGATTGATGCAGAAGTATATATTGGACGTGAAGAAGCAATAGACTTTACATTCGAAGATGGAGACACAACTAGTTTTACATATTCGCATGACTAGATAAAATTTTGGATTAGCCCATTGTAATAAAATATTAAAAGGAAAGGTAACGTAAGTTTTCATTTTTTATCCATTTTAACAAGACCACTGTTGGTCGTTCCTCATACCCCACTTTCGACAAGCTGCTACTCTTCAAACTGCCTCCAAAAATGTTTAATTAAATGACCAATGCTAACAGCAATCAGACAATCGGATAAAAAGAAAGTAATCGGGGAAGATATTGATAAGAATAAATCCGAAACATATTACTGTGAGTATTGCGAAAACCCTGTAACTCACAACAAGTCAGACAGCAAAATAAAAGTCGGACATTTCAAGCATAAATCTGGCGAACCATTTTGCCCGAATAATGCAGGTGAGACATTAGAACATATCAAAACGAAACTTGGTATTTACAATTACATCAAAGAAAATTATTGGGACAAACTCCAAGAAATTGAACCAGAAAAATGGATTTGCAAAAGTCTATTAGACCAGATGTTTACATTGAAACAAAGAAGAACACAAAAATTGCAATTGAAGTGCAAGCCTCAATTCTTCCTGTGTCTGAAATTATAAAAAGGACCGAAAAATATTTTAAGGAGAAAATAAATGTTTTGTGGGTGATAATCTATGATTACAATAGATTTAACAAATACAAAACCGATTATGGAAAAACCGAAGACGGCAGTTGGGGAGTTGTAGATCGTGGTTATTTCTACGCTGACAAAGTGCGACTAAAAGAATTTGAGATTTTTATCTATTGGGCTTACCACAAAAATCTAATCATGTGGGACCTGACAGGAAAACATAGTAATAGTTTCATTGTTGCTAACATGTAGGACTACAAAACAGATTCCGTTGAGTTTAGAAGAGATGGAGAAGATCACTATTATGAAGGCAAGACAACAAAAGTTATTAAAGTACCAGACTTCATTCGGTTAAATGTTTCTTTTGATAAATTTATACCTTCATTCGCAAAAGAGTTTCAAGTAAATTATAGGCAATATGTAATTCCAGATAGACTGATATTTACTTACAATACAATACCCAAAAAAAAATAATTGCCAAACACAAATAATGCGACCACACCTACTTGACTTTTGGAATAAATTCGAGTTAGTAAATAGCTCTAAAAGTTATGAGCCGACAAAAGTAAAAAGCAATATTTGTAGGTATTGCAAACGGTGAAAACAACATTCTGACTTTTGATGAGTGCGACATCTGCGGCAAACTATTCAGTGACTATGAAAGTAGTTTCTCAATTTTTATCCGACCATATATCACACTCTTAGGAGTTAAGGGAAAAGAAAATTCCAAAATTTCAATCAACGAACTGTTAATAGGAATGAAGAAACACGAACAATTCTGAAGCACCGAGAAGGAAATGAAAAAGAGTTACATATCCAAACACTTGATGACTACACAATCAATGCAGATACTAAAACATTTGATATTGTTTTTAGAAAGCCGCCCTTTGTTCCACTAAAGATTTACAAATCTCTTTTGAAAATCGGTCTTTCACTATTGCCGAAAGAGTTTGACAACGCCAACAAACAATCTTCGCTTGGTTGACTGAAAGACAAGAACATTTAGAGTTTATTCATTTTGCATTTATCACATCCTTAAAGAGAAAATATTTTGCAACTCCATTTGCTGAATTATACAGAGCAAAAAAATTAGTCATAGGGAAATCTGAATTCCCCGAACATGTTCTAATACTATACTTTGCCAATCAAATCATTCAGATATTCCTTCCATTTTCAGACGAGCTAAAAAAAGTTCATAATGGAAATCGGACACTCTCCTCGATTGATTCCTGCATTCGCTTTTGATAAAAATTGTAGCATCGCAGACAGTTGAAATTAAATGTTATAATTTAATTGTAGCTACTTCCGTGACAGAGAACCACGAAATATCATTCAGCTACCAAGACGCAGAAATAAATATTCAACCAAAGCCATAAAAAAAATAATTGCCACATAAAATAAGCAATTTTACACCTAAACAGAAATCGGATATAAAGAAGTCATTGTATCCCACTCTTGACTTTACAAATTCTCCCCACCACTCCATCATTTCAATTCTCTCAGGCATGTATTCCGCATGATTGTATGCCGCTCTTATTTTGTTGGGTTCTTTATGGGCAAGTTGGCGTTCTATTGCATCGCTGTTAAAACCATGCTCGTTTAAGGTTGTTGAAGCAAGTGATCTGAAACCATGACCCACCAGCTTACCCTTATAACCTGCAAGCTCTATCACATAGTTAATCGTGTTTCACTCATATATGGATGCTTTTATGTTGGTTATTCGGAAATAAATATAGGTTATCACCTGTAATCGTACTGAGTTCTTTTAAAAGTGAAATTGCATACTCCGAAAGTGGCACAACGTGAGGTTGTTTCATTTTCATCAATTCCGCAGGAACTAACCATCGTTTATTTTCGAAGTTAATACATTCCCATTTTGATTTTCTAAGTTCACTGCTTCTTAAGAAAGTTATTAGTTGAAGTTTTAAGGCAATTTTATTTTGAATTGATGTATTGGCTACTTCAACGCTTTTAAGGAAGTCTTTGGTTGATCTGCTTTTTATAGTAGGAAAATGGGTGGTCTGTCTTGGTTTTAATGCGATGCTAAGCTCCCTTGCCGGATTGTTCTCCAGCCTTCCAGTTATAACTGCAAACCGAAAAATATTCTGAGAGTAGTTCAATAATTTATGTGTAGTTTCGAACTTACCTTTAGCCTCTATGCATGTTAAACAGAAAGAATGTCTAGCGGTTTTATATTGGTAATGGCTTATGACCGATTTTAGGAAAAAGGTGAGTTTTTAATCTATTAAAAATAGTCTCTGCATGCTCAGAGGTCCATTTGTGTTTAGACGCTTCATGCCATTGTTTTGCAATAGCCTCGAATGTGTTTGCGACCTTATAAGCAGCAAGTTGTTTTTCTTCTCGCTTTTTTTGACCTGGATCAATTCCTTCTACCAACAACTTTCTTGCTTCAAACTGAAACACTCTAGCTTTAACTAAACTTACTTCAGGGTATTTTCCAAAAGACAACAACCTTTCAATTCCTGCGTAGTGGTATTTGTATCGCCATATTTTGACTCCTGTAGGCTTAACTAATATATAAAGCCCATCCCTATCAAAAAGTTTGTTGCTTACTAGAGGCCTTTGCCTTTCGAATTTGAACATCTATTAAAGACATATTACTTCTCCTTTTATATCGTACCCGAAACGTACCCCAAACGTACCCCGGATATGGTTAAATACGGTTGGACACGTTTGGATAACAAATCGCTTGAGAATAGCAGAGAAGTTACGTTTAGGGGAGTACTATAGAAAAAGATTAAACGCATCCTTGGTGCTCGTGGCCGGAATCGAATGGTTTAATTATCTAACTGAGAAATAATAGAATTTATATTATTGTTTCTACATCGTACCCCGGATCGTACCCCGATAAAACTTTCCTCAAAAATTTATCACTACTGGTCTTCCGTATGCACATTCCTATGCAGTATACATTCTACAATAATTTAACAGGAATGTATATGACAAAAATCTTAAGGTTTCCCATTGTAATTGAGAAAACCGGACTATCCAGAAGTACCATCTATTTGAAAGTATCTAAAGGAGACTTTCCAAAGCCAATTTCTTTAGGGCCAAATTCAGTAGGTTGGCTTGAAGCTGAAATTGATAAATGGATCAACTCTAAAGTTTCAGAAAGGATGCAGTCATTTCCTTTAAATAAATTTATTAATGAGGCAGGAGCTAACATCCGTCAGTTAAATACAGATTGTATTGATGTGGTTCTTTGTGGTTCGATATTTATTTTTTCTGTGGTTTTATATGAATTTATCACCTCCATAGCTTTGTAGAATCGAGAACAATCTCCTGTCATAGCAAAGAAAAATTAAAAAATGTTACGAATTACCGTCACCAGATCGGCATCTGGGGCCAAGAAATACTACAGTGGGTTGTATTACAGCGAAGGCAAATCAACTCAGGATTATTATTCGGACAAAGATCAAGCTATGGGTACATGGGGAGGGAAGGCTGCAATAAATTTAGGTTTGGAAGGAGATATAAAAAAAGAGGATTTTGGTCCCCTGTGCGACAACTTAATACCGGGAAGCGACCAAAAACTAACCCCAAGAAATAACTCCGAGCGAAGAGTAGGTTATGATTTTACTTTCAATGCCAGTAAATCCGTCAGCCTTGCTTATACATTTGGCTCAGAAAACGATAAAAAACAACTGCTGCAAGCATTTCATGAATCGGTTACAGAGACCATGACTGAAATTGAAACAGGTGTTCAGGCAAGAGTAAGAACCAAAGGTCAAAATGAAAATCGTGATACGGGCAATATCGTTTATGGAGAGTTTACACATTTCACCTCTCGTCCTGTAGATAATGTTCCCGATCCTCACCTTCACACACATTGCTTTGTTTTTAACAGCACGTATGACAATACTGAGAAGAAATGGAAAGCCGGGGAATTTGGGCAGATAAAAAAAGATGCGCCTTACTACGAAGCCGTGTTTCACGCCACACTGGCAAATAAATTACAATCCTTAGGTTATAGCATTGATAAAACCGAAAAAGGATTTGAAATAGCAGGAATAAAACGGGATACCATTGAGAAATTCTCACGACGCACAGAAGAAATAGAACAACTTGCAGTTGAAAAAATATCACTAATCAGAAAGATAAATCTCGATTAGGAGCAAAAACACGAGAAAGTAAACGTAAGGCTATCGGAGAAGATGAGCAGCTTATCAACTGGAAAAAGAGGCTAAGTCCTGAAGAAGAAAAAACACTTGGAAATTTAAAAAACAATCCACAAGATGGAATTAAGAATAAGGAACTTTATAATAATGCACAACAAGCTGTTGATTATTCTCTAAAACATCATCTGGAAAGAAAGTCTGTTGCCACTGATAAAGAGATTCTAACTACCGCCCTTCGCTCAACATTGGGGAAACGACCCGCAGCAAATCCATAAGGCTTTTAATTCAAATAAATCATTGATCACCGTAAAAGAGAACAACCAGACCTTTATTACCACCAAAGAAGCACTACGGGAAGAAAACAACCTCATTGAGAAGGCGCAAGGCTCCAGAGGCACTTTTAAGACAATCCATGAGGGTTACCAGCCTAAAAGAGGAAAACCTCACCCAGGAGCAGCGAAATGCGGTGCAATACGCCCTCAGTACTACGGATGGTATCACCATTATTGCAGGAAAGGCAGGAACTGGAAAAACTACCCTGATGAAGGAGGTTCAGCAGGGTATCCATGAATCCGGGAAACAGTTATTTGCCTTTGCTCCTTCTGCCGAGGCCAGCCGTGTAGTACAACGAAAAGAAGGATTTGAGAATGCTCAGACACTGGCCGTACTGATACAATGCAAATCTGCTCAGGACAAAATAAAGAATGCTGTAATTTGGATTGACGAGGCAGGCATGATCTCCAATAAGGACATGAATAAAGTACTTGATATTGCCAAAGCGCAAAATGCAAGACTGATCCTCACCGGAGATACTAAACAGCACAGCAGCGTGGAGCGGGGTGATGCTTTACGCATTCTTCAAAGCGAAGGCGGGATTGCACCTGTTCAGGTAAACAAAATACAACGGCAAAAAAATGAACAATACAAGCTGGCAGTGCAAGACCTTTCCAAATCGGATGTTGAAAAGGGGTTCCGCAAGCTCGACAAAATAGGAGTGATCCATGAAATAGAAGATGGAAAAGAGCGAATTGAAAAAATCGCCGATGATTATTTTTCATCTACCTTTAAAAGCAATACGGGTAAGAATCTCCCAAAGGAAGTGCTGGTTGTTTCCCCTACCCATATCGAAGGAGAAAAAGTAACTCAATCTATCCGCGAAAAGCTAAAAAAGGAAAATATCATTTCCTCAGAGGAGAAGCCCATTCTAACCTTTAAAAACATTCAACTAACAGTTGCCCAAAAACAAAAGTCAGAAAACTACACAGAAGGGCTTTGGGTCATATTTCATCAGAATTCCAAAGGCTTTAAAGCAGGCTCCCGCTATGAAATCACCGGAACCGGGAATGAAAACACCGTTTTGGTCAAAGATCGTAATGGAGCAACTGCACTACTGCCTATAAATAAATTTAACGATTACAATTTGTTCTCATCAAAAGAAATCCCTCTTTCCAAAGGAGATAAAATCAGGATCACAGGCAACGGCAAAGCACAAGATGGCAAGCACCTTTTCAATGGTATGCTGTATCAGATCACCGGATTTGACAAGCAGGGTAACATTAAATTATCCAATGGCTCAACACTCCCCAAAGATTATGGTCATCTTACCTCAGGATATGTAATGACCTCTCATGCCAGCCAAGGCAAAACAGTAGATAAAGTAATTATCTCCCAAAGCTCGATGAGTCTCAGAGCTTCTTCAAAAGAACAGTTTTATGTTTCTGTATCCCGTGGGAGGCAATCAGTAGCCATCTATACAGATGATAAGGCTGATCTGTTACAAGCTGTATCACAGTCGGGCGAACGCAAATCAGCATTAGAACTTACCAGAGATAAACCAAGTGTGAAGATGGCTGTAGAAGTAAACCGAATAGGTACAATCAATAAGCTGAAAGAAAAAAGCTGTAATTGCCATCCAAAAAATCAAGAAAAGTTTTACTTAATAAACCAGATGTAAGCAATGAGCTTTCAGGAAAAATAAGACAACGAGTTCAGGAAAAAACCGCTAATGAATTTGACTCGTTATCGGAGCCGGGCGGGGATGCAGAACCAATTGAGCAATCCAAGTTCTTTGGCATAGAGCGCACCCGTCATGCTTCGGCTTGCCTTTGACCTGAGACTATCAAACGGAAATTCAAAAAGCCATTCCGTACTCCTATATCCTTGAAATAAACTTTTGATGCTTCGGAAGGAATTGAAATCTATTCCTCGACAAAGAAAATTACGATTATGGGAAGAAACTTAAAGATGCTGTATAATTATCTTGCTGCATTCAGAGTGCGATACATACAGGTAAATATGGGCAATGACCTAACAGAGGAAAGCGAATTATTTGTAAATGATATTACTATTGAAGAAGCGTAGTAAAGAAATCCTATTTCGATTCATTTTTATCATTTGAGTGAGGATTTGCTTCATAATAAATATTTAAAAATTCAGAATAATTTATTATTTTACACCTACTTGATTTCATATTTTCAAACAAATCCATTTCTTTTTTTATCTCGACTCCATCTTCACTTAAATTGCGCTCATTAAAAAACAAAGTATCTGGACATGAATATCCTTCGGCATTAATAAAATCAATTTCATTGATCCAATAACATTTATCAATAATTACCTCACTAAAATTTCTCAATGGTGGACTCAACAAATATAAAACGAACTTATTTTCTTGGTCCAACTGATTACACTTTTCAATAACTCTTTTGATGTGATCTTTAGTTGGCTCATAAAGCATTTTGCATGCAGTTTCGAGGGAAAGGGCATTGGTCGTATGATATAATTCGCCGTCATCCTGCATTTGCTTAGGTATATACGGCAACATTAATATACGTTTATAAACAATATTTTTTGAGAAAATAACCTGCTCAAGTTTTTCAAAATACTTGTCATAGCGCTTCTTTAAAATAATCTTTGCTTTGGAATCGTCGCCCTCTTTAAACGCTATACTCTTACCATGATCAACATAATCAAAAATCATAATTGATTCGTTAGCTTTATCAAAATAACTTTCTATAGTGGAAAACCAGACATCAAACTCTTTTGAAATAGCATCTTCCTCCATTGAATCATATAAGTTTAATGAAAAGAAATAACATTTTTGTAATTATCTTTTTTTTTATAAGTAGAAGACTCTTTATTGTAACGTTTAACTTGGTAGATTGCAGCTACAAGAAACATTACTCCCAACATTATGAAAATCAAGTTCATAGATTTATCTGATTTTATGGCTTATACGCATCCGGGACAATATCGTTACAATAAATGCGTAAATAATTGCCGCATAACACGAAAACTGTAAAGCCTGTTCTTTTGATAACGGCATTTTGACATCATCGATATAAAAATGAATATGATCTTTCTCAATTAATATGAAGTGACAAAATGAAATCGCAATTAAAGCAATTATTAATCCAAAAAAACTATTTCGGTCAGATTTACGTAATTCTTTGTTTTTGGCACCAGTTGGAAAAAATAAATCATACACAAGAACATCTACTACCATAGCGCTGACCAAAACAGTAAAATAAATAAGATTTTTTTCCCATAATGCAGCTTTATAAAAAACATCACCCCAACTGCTATTTAAATCATGGAATTTAATCAACAATAGCTCAACAATGAATGCTAGTCCTAATGTTATAATAACCCACATAATGGATTTGATAGGTATCAAAATTTCCTTAACTGTCATATGTTTAAAAGCAACTGAATAACTAAATAATTAACAAGAGTGCTAATTTAGTACTTACTTATCAAAATCCAAATAATTAAAATTATTGATATTTAATACGTTATCTGGTATTCTACATATGTTAGGTAGAAAAACTTATGTATTTAGAAGAATTTAAGAAAAATAACGGTTGCAAAACATTTATGCAAATGGGGCGCCAAAAGCAGAACTATCATGGACTGGTCAGTGTCAAATATTCTATGAAAATGGCACAGTAAAATCAATTTACCATACACTCAATGGAAAAATTCACGGTATCTGCAAAAATTACTATAGAAACGGTCAATTACAAGAACTTACAAATTATAAAAACAATGAAAACAACGGGCCATTGCTACGGTATACTATGGAAGGAAAATTATCTGGACAATATTTCTTTATTAATGGTAAAGAGTATACAAGTGAATTGGAAGCATATTTAAAAGACTTCAAAATTGAGGATAAAATCAAAAACCTCACCCTTCTTAAGGAAGAATCATTACAGCAGGTTTTAATAGATCAAATAACAGATCAAATTATAAAAAAGATGTCTATTTTTAAGTAAAAAAATTCTATTTGCCCTTATCCAAATTTTTTGTTTGAATCCTACTTTGTTTTGCAGTATTCAACTTGATGATATTTCTCTCAGCCTCATGTTCCTTCTTACCAAATAACAACCCCTGCACATATTCATTCGGGGAATTCACATTTTTTCTATCCCGGCGAGTAAATCCGGCTGATATTTAGCAATCCAATATCCGTTATTAAACCCTTTAATAATCAGCTTATCCTTGTCTTCCATCTGCTAGAAAGTTTTTTGTGAATGTTTGTTTAAGAAATCATAAATTGAGTCAACATCATAAAGAATAATTTTTTATCCGGCTGAGAAAACCTTATTCCTACCTTCGTCCCTTAACTTCTGTAAGGTTGTTTTGCTTTTGATTCGGAGTTTTTCCATAGCTTCTTCTCCTGAAATCCATTTATCCTCTTTGATTCCCTGTTTTCCTTTATGCGCTGCACTACCTCTTCGATCAGTGCGTAGAAAGCCGAATCCTGTAAACAAATTACATCCATTGAACTATTTTTATACAAAGATAATTATCAAGTTGGAATTGGAATATTTATCATATTAAACACCGGTGTGTATATGTCAATGTCATCAAGAGGGGGAGTTTCAATTGTGATTATTAAACTATAGCGAACATCATTATCGAAACGATTAAGTCCTTTTCTTGTTCTCCACCAACCACCAACAGGATGAACTGCAATCTTATTTCTGGTGGCCAAATCGGCCGCAGTTCCATGCCACACGTCCTTATGAATTGAGCCTTTGTCTCTCACACTATTTCCTAAAATCCAATTTTCACCTCCTTCAGCTTCATAATCATCTTCTCTTTCTGCTTTACTCACTCTTCCCTTAAATGCTTGCAACCTTTCATTAGGCCCAATCATTTTAAATCTTAATCCGCAAGAACGATAGCTTGCCGAAAGTTCATATTTTCTATTACCAGGATTAGGCTCTATAAAATACGAAAGTGTTACTTTTAAAATAACTGGTGTTGCGTGGAGCTCTTGCAAGACAGCTCTTGGCCAAGGCAAATCGAATAAGTGAAATTCATTGGGTTTTATATTAGAACCTTCCCGCTTATATGGTCTAAGAGTTCTTTCAGCAATCAACGACAAAGAATTATTTGCACTATGCTTTGCTTGGCGCATATTAGGAACACCATATCCAACTCTAGACAAAAGTTTTATTTTTTCTTCAAGTGACAGTTGATCAATTGTTCGATTACCTAACATTTCTGGTGTCCAATTAGCTGAATGAAGTAATAATCCCCTAATTGTTTCAGGCCAAAGAGCAGGATAATTATGATATAATTCTCCTGCAAACTTTGAAGCAAGTGCAACTGCCGCACTTGTGTCGCTAAAAGTAGTTAGTGCTGATCTGCCGACACCACCTTTAGACGTTGACAAAAAGCTGCAAAGAATCGGGGTCAATGACACCGCCATTTTGCAACGCTTTATTCCCTCCCTCCATAACAATATCAGGCTTTCTACACCAATCACTCTTCCAAGTAATAGAAGTGGAATTACAGACTCCCATCCCTCCTTTTTGTGATAATAAAGCGGCTCCAGGAAATGCACTTAAATCAATTTGATCCTTCAATGTATACGCACCTACAATAATGGCATTAAAAGCTTGTGCAGGATCTGCAACAGAACAACTATCATTATTTACTGGATAATTTATCCATTCTTCTTCAAGCACATTTCCGGCAGAAATAAAAAAAAGTAATTTATCATTTGGCTCTTCTACACTTCCAAAAACTTCTTGATCTACAGCCGATGACCATGAGGAAGGCCGTCCTTTGTCATGATGATCGCTAGTGATAGCCATACAAACAATTCTTTTGTTTTCAGGATGAATTATCACTCCTCTCGCAATTGCCTCTTGTGTTACAGCACCATACAAATCGGGATCATGAGGAGATGAAGAGTCAATAAGCTTAATACTTTCTAGATGATGAAAAATCTGAATTCTTTCAGAAGAGGCAAGTGCGTCAGTTAAATCTCCATATAATATTAAACCCGCCATTGGTGTCCCATGACCATGTGGGTGAGTATCTGCCGTCTGCCAATGAGGATCAACTGCACCTAAATTATCTGCTGGTATCAAATTTAATAAAAGAGGATTTGCACGGTTAACTCCGGTGTCTAATAAGCAAACTGAAATTGAACTCTCAAGTTGATCAACACGATTGTTTAAGTCGGCAATCCATTGGTTTTGTTCCTGAATATCCAAATGAACGGTAAAAAATTCAGCAGTCTCCTTAGGCTTCCTAAGTTCTGCCAGTCTATCAGTATATAACAAAGTCGTTCCAAGTTGTTCTACATTTCCTCTTATAAGATATACCCAATGCTCCGGAAATTTTAAATAGCGTCACCAATTTGAATATTTTCTGTTTGGTCTAAAATGGAGGCAATAGGATTATCAACGTTATCATCCACATTACGAGCAAGCCATACTTCCCACCACACTTGCTCATTTTCTTCCGGAAAAGGCTCTTTTTGTTCTTGCCAAAAACTCTGTAACGTTGCTGCTCTTATTTCTTCTATATTAGTTATCAGTTGTTGATTGCGCGGATTTCCTCCACTTGTAGTCCCATCATCTTTAACCTTTATTGGAGTATCAGAAAAATACTCTTCCACTTTTCTTAAAAACTTTGAAATAGCATTTCTGTTTAAATATACAGTTGCTTCATACTAAAAATGCAGCTCCTCCCCTTGAAGTACTTCTACTTTTTTGTAAGATGCAAGTCTAAAATCTTTAACCTCAAATTTATCTAAATCTAATAGAAAATCTAATGCTGATTTAAAGACTAAATATACAAACTCAGGATTCTCTTCATCACTAAATGCCTCTATAGCGTGTTTAAAATCCTCACGGATATGCGCGCCATGTTCGTTTCGATTTATACCTGTTCGAGGAACTACTTTCGACCGCCCAGATGAATTACTTGTGTAACGAAGTCTATCAGTGCGATTGGAAAATATTATGTGTTCACTTTGAAATGCAGGCATAAATATTAAAAGGGTTGCTTGCGATGAGTAGCATAGGAAATTAGTAAATCTTCTGAAATATTTTTATCACCATACACTAGCATGTTTTTTACAATATCCTCGCAAATTCTATGAATGTCTGCAAAGCTTAAGCCTAAAGAATGCGAAGCAACCTTATCGAGCTTTACTTTTTTAGCTAATTTAAATTCACTTAATTCGTTTTCATACAATTTAAGAATTTCAGCTTTTGTAGGAAGAGGATATTGAATGATATCATCAAATCGTCTAAAGAGTGCAGTATCTAACATATTTGGCAGATTCGTTGCTGCAATAATTAAACTACTTGAATCATCTTTTCTATTTGAAGTAAAAAGTATTCAAGATTCTTTAATTTCCCCAACATCATTTGCATGAGATCGAGTTGTTCCAATGCTATCAAATTCATCAAAGATAGACAGCTCTAAATTGATGCATTGCCTCAAATATTAATCTGAGTTTTGAAATGGACTCCCCATATATCGGCTTATCAAACCATCTAACCGAATAATAAATAATGGAAGACTTAATTCACTTGCTAAGACACGGGCAGACATTGTTTTCCGCAACCTGGCGGGCCAACAAATAACAATTTTTTTCTAGGAAATGAATTGTTTTGTCGAAGTAAGTCTATTTTCTTTTGTTCATCAAGTACACGCTTAAGCGATTTTTGCAACCCAAAAGGTAGAATCATATCCTTTAGTTTTTCCTTAGGGTGAACTAGTTCTAATAAATCATTTAGTTCCTTTTGCGCAGCATTAACTGGTAAAGTTTTAACTATTGATAACCCATGCCTCTTAACGGCCTTCGCCTTATCAATTATTTTTTTTAACTCTTCTGCCAGAGCCATGTGCCCATTACGAGCTTCGGCCGCAGCAATTTGCATTGCAGTAGCATAAAATCGTTCCTCATCCCCTTCAGCAAAAGATCGGATTAAACTTTTGATTTGATTTGCTGCCGCCATTTTCTATATCAAAGGTAAATTAACTTATTTGCAATTATTAACCTATACTACAATTATCCGAGCTTACTATCTACAATATTCGTCCCAAAAGTTACAAATATCATACTTTTTTAATGGAAGAGTGCTTATACGAATAATGACTTTTCAGTTTTTTATAAAACTCTACAAAACTTTTCATTTATCTATATCATTGATTATAATATAATTATACTAAGTAATCGAAGCTGAAAGGTTTAATTCATTTGAATAATGAATAAAATGCTTGGGGTTCATTTATCATTTTATTTTAAAAGGTAATCTTGGTTATAGTAATCACCTTTTTAATTTCAATGCACTACCACCAACTTTTTCCCAACTCTCTCATACCCACTTTTAATTACACAAGTGTACACGCCGTTACTCAGCTCAGGTAATTGAATAAATTGCATAGTACTCCACTGCGGTAAATTCATTCTGTACACCAATTGTCCTGTTATATTATATACTTCAAATATTCCGGGTTTATTTTGCGGAAGCAAATAGATGATTTTTATGAATCCATCATCTGTAGGATTAGGAGAAATCCCAAAATGAAAATCATATTCCTGTTCTTCAATACCTACACTCAAACTATCACATACGCTTCCCACAACAGGGCCTAAATTATAGTTGGGATGGTTGGGCACTGACCTAAAATGCCATACTCCTAAATTAATGGCATGTTGCTGTACATCACAAGCTAAGCCCACACTATCGGGATAATTTATTTCATGCAAGTGTTGAACACCGTTACCACTAGTTAAATAAATTTTACCATTTGCAGCGAGGTATTCAAACATAAACTAAGTTTGGCAACAATTAGGCGGAGCTCCCGAAATAAACCCATCGTATGTGGCTAAAGTATCTATTGACATACTATCGAGGTTCAACTGGAAAATTCTGGCGGAAGTATTCGCATAAGCAAGTTTGGAGTTTGGTGAAAATGAAAAGCCCCAAAATGGACCCGAGGGAAAAAAATTGAATATTCGCGTATTTGAAAATTGTCCGGAGCACCGATCGAAATCTGCAACAAAAGTAAAACAACTGTCTACGCCAATAGTTGGAGTGTATGAAGTGTACCCAAACTTGGTACCATCTTGAGAAAATGTCAGTTGAGTTACATTTCCCCAAGAAGGGACTACACCGAGATTCTGACTTCCATAGTCGAATACACTGTCTGGAGTCAACAGCAGTACATGTATTTCATCTGTTAAATCTTTGAAACACAATCCACCAGTCTCTACCGTTAGCATGCTTGCAAGTTCCTATTCCTGTATTAAAAGCACCTTGAATTAAACTTGTGTTTTTTTGAATAACACCTCCTAATCCATTATCCAAATTTATATCAATAACTGTAAGAAATATCTCTGGCATATAATACCACTGACCATTAAACTCAGCGGAATGATGTATTAATGCATATTTTGTTGTGTCTCCAGGAAAAGGAAGAAAGACATTAGCATATGGCAGTATTAATCCATTAGGCCAGGTATTAACCTCTGAACCAGGGTTAAGCCCCGTACCATTAAGCATCGTATCATTATTGGCATTAGCAATCCAAACTCCATTGCTGCTCATTAAAAAATTGCCCTCAGCATCGCTAATGCTTCCATCAGTACCCATGAAAGCCATGTCTCTAAATTCAGTTAGAAATGAAAAACTTGTTGAATCAATAAACACTCTTCCTTTAGGTACTGTATTTACCCATTGACTTCCTATCAACCAATGATGGTTGAATCCTTGAGAAAGCGCTAACTCACTTAATGATATTAATATTAATAAAATTATTCTTTCCATTTTTAATGAATGATTATTAATTTTTCTTGCAATTGAATATTTTCCCCAACTTTCACTTTTACAATGTAAACTCCCGGAGAAAAAGTAGATGTATTTACTTTAAAACTTGTGAAATTTATTTTGTAGTAATTTAACAATGCTCTTCCGTCCAAATCTATAATTTGCATATCCCAATCATCAGATTTTATGCCAACAATTTTTATTTCCACTAAATCTTTTGATGGATTTGGTTTAATCTCCAATTGAAGGGTATTCTCTTTAGCATTTCCCTGTCCATTCATTTTAAAAATTCCTTGACCTAAACAAACGCTATTGTCATCATATGTAATACTATCATTAAACAATGAGATAAAAACCTGGCTTCATAAACGGCTTTGCCACCCTGATATGGACATTGTTGTGCAATTGCCAAAACAGATAGTTGATATGGTTCGATACTATCGAGTCCATAATTTTGATAGAGTACAGATATTTGGTTAATAAAAGCTTGGTTTTGTGTAGGTAATTCCTGCGAATAAACTTGAGAATTATAAAATCCTGCTTCCAATAACAAAGCATTCTCCCTCAAACGCAATTGCTGAATTAACCCCATTAATTGTGACTTGTAATAATTAATTTGCACATACATGTTCTCAATTTTATAAGACTAGAATTGTCGTTATGTAGTAAATATGCTTGATTATAATAATGAATAGAGTCGCTAAATTTATTTAATATACTGTCGAGAGTCATCAAAAGTACCGCTGAAGAATCTTCAATCGAAGTACATTCACTGAGCCTGAGACAAGCCTGGTATAAATTGTTTAATGCCGTTTGCGAAGAAACAAAATTCTGGTAAGTGCTATTACTATTTCTTAAAGCAGAATCCACCATTAAATAGTCATATAAATATTGTTGAGCGATCTCCTGCGACTCTTCTATATATTCTGATGTTAATACACTATCGTGTGCGATCATTTGTAATAGCCATGCGTCTCCTGGCTCATAAACTATATTGGCATCCATACAAGGACCACCTACTGGACATTGAAAAGTACTACTTCCAGATTGAGGATTGACCCATCCCGAATTATACACGTAAGGTGGCAACATACTATCAGTTGGAATCTTAGGTTGGTAAATTTGTGAAAGATTTGGGTCGATGGTAAGAAGAGAATTCGAAAGGTTAATTGTTGGTTTCCAATTCAAATTCACAGCGTCAAACTTACTAGTATCTGGATTATACCATTTATTACCTAAATGTGTTTGTAAGCCAATAATAGCAACATTGTTTAAGTGCAAGCCTTCATAGTGATTGATCAAGGAGTTACCTTTTAATTGAGTACCGGGCAAAGTCCTCCAAAGTAGAAACCATATCCAGTACTGTCTACTAAGTTACAATTTACTGTTGTATTTGTGCTTTGGGCTGTGCTAATTCCTATGCGAGATATATTGCTTACTGAATACCCTTTGACTATATTATTACTCACTTGCGCCCCTACACAACTTTTTAAATCGATACCAATAGTAGAAATAGCTTGCCCAGCGCCAATTTTTTGCAGCACATTATTACATCCTACCTTGGGTTTATATATTGATGAAAGTTCAATGCCTGCATTGGCATCAATGAGGGTTATAGGTGCGTTGTAGGAGATGTCGTAACTAGTCCCGAGCGAATTATTTTTTCCATAACAGAAATCGCAGTGCCGATGGTGGAGCCGTTAGTAGTACTACCACTTATAGTAATGGAATTAAATAATGCACTCATGTCATTGCACCTGCATTGTCATAAAAACGAATACCGTATTTGCGGGCTGTAATGATGTTTTCAACAACCATTGCTCTTCGCATTAGTATATTCCCAGTGCATTCAACGCCAGTGTTTACGTCTGTTATTTTGCAATTAGAAACCACCAAATCGCTATAAGAAGCATACACTCCTCGCTCGCATTTAAAAATAGTGTTGGAATTACTGCTTATTGGAAGTACACTTAAATTTCCGGGCAATCCAAGTGTTACATCGCCTACACTTACAATAGCAGTTCCCATTAATTTGGTGGAGTATCCAGCAACAGAATATATGTTTTGAAATTCGCAATTAGCTACTTCCATACTACTTCTAAATCCTTTTATTCCAAAATTCATATTTAAAAAATGATTGGGGTCACTGCCTGATTCACCAATGCTCACCACAACATCCGTTAAATCAATACCGGCATAAGGGCTAACTCCGTGAGAAGGTTGACCAATGTAATTAGGAAGGAAACTGCCAGTAAAGCTGAATGTTGTTCCTGTAACTAAAAAAGCACCTAAATTGTATACATTCCCTAAATTTGGCGCTGAATATACTCCAGTTATATTATTATAAAATTCTGCATTTCTTAGATACACTTCACATTCATCATCGATTTGAATGGCTTTATTAGCATCTTTAATTTTACTTCCATTCAGCACTTGAATTGTAGCACCAGGCTCCATAAGTATTCCTTGCCACATTGAATCGCACCCCAATATTTGAGTACTGTCATCAACATTAAAAGAGATACTGCTTGAAATTATGATTTGTGATCCCGCAGCCATAAATACTATGCAATTGATTAATTCCAAATCAACATCAACGGTAAATAGCCCTTCTACATAAATGGTAGCATTGCTATAGGTACTCAAATAATTATGCGAAGAATCATTGTTAAGAAAGATAATGGTGTTTGTATCCACACAGGCAACCCCTACAGTCACACAGGCGCTATCGATCAGGGTGTCAGGTCCAAAATAAACATTGAGACTATCAAATCCCGAATATCTTATCCGAACAGTATTAAAGTTATCATCACAAGAACCAGGGGTGCTGAAATACCCGCTGACTACAACGGTGTCACAACCAATAGGCGGTGCAACAAAATACCAAGGGATAGAGCCGATAAGATTAAAATTTGCAGGTAGTATTTCATCAACGTACACAAAACCAGAATCTTGGTTAGTGGCACATATTTCAATTATAAAACTCATAGTGTCTAATGCCGAAACGGTGGATACACTTGCTGTTTTGTTTAAAGTAAAACAGTCGTTGCATTTACTGCTGTCGTCCCACGTAAGTGTATTACTAAAAGGGTAGCTGCTGCTAAGGGGTTCATTGCAATAGCTCATGGCATGTAGGATAACCGGAGGAAGGAGTCAGCAATAAAATGACAATCGGGGAAATAGCCGATGCGAACACTAATTCCTTCTAGTGTATTCAAAACTGAATCTGTATATCCCATCTGAATCATGTTATTTACTGAGATTGGCCATGTGTGAGATAATGAATCAAACGGAAGGGACAACCATACAGAACTCGAAATGCTGTCACAAAATCCCTGCCGTATACTCACATCAGCTATACCCATGTATAGAGGTAAGTTAGGTAGCTCTATGTAGGAAGGAGTTATTTCACCCGGCTCGGTGGATTTAAAGCAGCATTCATAAAACAGCGTATCACAGAGCGTATAAGAAAGTAGACTTTGAGGTGTATTCCCTGAGCCGCCTCCGCTTAACTCGATTCCTGAATTCAGTGCATTAATGAGATAAGAAAATGTTTGAAACTGGCACAGTGCCGATGTATCAAAGGGAAGAGAAAGGGACTGCGAGCAGCTCCATCCGGCCACAAATGTTATTGCCGTAATAGAGTCAGGCGGGCACTCTACAAAACTGGCGCAAACGCTATCGCCTGTATGAATTTCATTTATCATAAGAGCAGTATCCACCAATAAAAACCGATCACTCTGAGGTTGTATTGTACCGGAAGCAGATGAATAATACGTCCAGTTACGGAGCCAGCTCACGCTTAAAGTTTCCGGCACGATAATAAAATAGTTGGGAGCCATTGTGCTCATAGTATTATCGGGAAATGTATCCAAAGGATTTGAGATGGAAAGAGAAAAACAAACCCGGTTGCTTTGTGCATCCACCGAGGTTACATGACTGATGATGTCATTGGGTCTGATGCGTAACTTACTCGTGTCTGCAATGGCGAATAATGAATCATTGAAATTAGCTGCTATCGCATTCACACCCATACAATGGCTTACATCTCCTCAAAACTCACCTTTGCCATAGCGGGAAGAAGAGAAAAACCAATAGTATCACAACTGACGGGTTGTATGAAAACACTAATGTATCTCGCCGTTTGTGTGTCACCGTAATAAAGTCTTTTTCCAGTAACGGTATCTCCCTGTTGTAAACAAATAAACTTATTTAACGAGCTGTTGGATGGTAAATGTTCCTGTTGCTGGAACGGAAATCAAGCTGTCGGTATTTCTATAGCTTGTCGTGCTGGTATAAATTTCATTACCCACCACTCCCGCTACCGCCTGATAGCCAGATGGAATAGTAAAGGTGTAGGAGCGTGGTTGAATAGCGGAAGGATGATATTCATAACTGTAAGGGTCCATCTGGTTTGCAGCAACATTTGAATAGGCTCCAGTGGTGATCTTAAAGGTGCAGTCATCTACATGCGAGATATTGCTAATATTATCATAGACTTGGGAATAGAAATAATGAACTCCGTCCATGTTCTCACAATTAAACAGGAAGCTATCGGCAAAAGCCTGATTTACGGCCTGATCTCCTACCGTAGCATTGGGAGGAAAATACCACCCTGAAAGGTTTAATGCTGAAGTATCGGCGGGATTTTTTTGATATGCCGACCATGCATTCATGGGCAAGGAATCTCCCGACATCCACATCTTGTTAGAAATATCTCCTTGTTTTCGGATATCATCAATGGAGATCGCACCGCTCAGTATCGTGGCAGCTTAAAATTACCGCACACATTATAATGCACGCTCATGCGGTAGAGCTGTCTTTCGAAAAAGCCAAGGTAAGGATGGTTATTGCTGTTGTAAAATAGTATCGCTTCCGTGAAGGATTCCCTGATGTACTCCATTGTCAAAAGAAGAAAACGTATAAAAATACTGGTTTGAGACAGTATCCAAAACCATTATCTGATTTAAGGCTGCGCCGTAAAATTTCAGGATACGCTGGGTATGATAACTCGTGGATGAAATATTAAACAGGCCACAATCAATACAAGAATCAGGATCACCTCCTGTAAAGGGATAATCAATGTACAGCGTTACTGTATCTGGCTGCACTTTCATCGTATCCAGACCTGCACGGATACTCCTGTTGAGTTGAAGATAATTCAGGTAAGCCCCATTAGCCTGCATCTGGGGATAGGTGTAGCCGTTAGTGCCTGCATCCCCGGGGGAAAGTTCTGCCACTTGGTAGTCAATCAACTCATCGCCGAAGCTGGAACTTAGCCAGCCGTAATCATTCTTAGTGGCCAGATAGGAAGGAGAATTATAATCTATTGGTAAAAACGGGTTGTCTGCAAAACCATCATTATCACTGTCCTTGTAACCGTAATTGGATCTTTCCATACGGTATGAGCGGATAACAATGCCAGGAGTTACACAGCCGGGGCAATGTATCACGATATCATCCCCGACAAAAGACAAAGGCAACCACTCACAGTTTGTTCCACTGCAAAGGGCCGGATCAGTGTGATTAGAGGGAAAAGTCAACGTGTTACATGAGCCGCTTGGATTTATCAGCCAATCATAGGTAACCTTGTATTTTCTTGCACCGTTTTGTCCCCCGCAGCAGGCTTGCAACCTAAACTGAAAATTACCCCCGTAAATCATGCGCATCATATCCGGGTCATTCAGATTGAAATAGTAAACGTAGGAGCCAGGTAAACACTGGTCGGGGGTATTATCTACATAGTAATATTCAGGATAATAATACTGAAGTGTCCCGGTGGAATCATAATAACGTATCCGGGTATCACTTCCTGCCGTTGGCACTCTCAGCCCCGAATCACATTCCACCGTTACCCTGAAATACCGTTAGGAGTACAATACGGATAGATATAATTGCATCCCAAGAGTTGCTTCTCAACGGCGTATAAAAACAGCCCGTTCATCTTTACTTCAAAGTCAGTTGAGTCACCCCAAAGGCTGTCTTTAGGCACGGTTAAATCTGTTGTCGTGGGCGTGTATATTGTTTTAAATGCACATCATCATTTACAGCAACGATAATACTGTTTCTAAGATAAGCAGGTAGCATAGTAGGACTTACATCTTGTACTCCACATCTGCTTTTGGAATAAGTACCTTCATAAGTCCAGTTAGTAAAATGCTTTGGAACATTGTAAAGCAGGGTGTCTTCTTCCACGCATCGGAAAGTCTGAAACTGAAAACGGACGGTATCTCCATTCCCAAAATTTGTGAGAATCATTCTAATGCCGTCAACTGAAACAGGAACTGAATCCGAACAGAGTGAAGGTATCTGTTGTCCGAGTATCATTTGAAAAGTACAATTCACACAATTGGTATCTATGTGAATGGTTGAATCAGGAATCAGTCCCAAACTGGAAATATGATCGGGACCGTAATTCTGAAAGCTGATCACCGCTGAATCGAGTGCCCCTTCTCCAGTGGTGGTTATATTGAAAACCCAGGTACGCATATCGCTTAAGCTGTTAGGGCAGCTTACATCAAAGTTGGTTGTGAGATTATCAATCGGTAAAACACGTTCTATCACGAGTTCCGGCATTAGCCTGTTTTGGATCGAATACACCATTGTGTCGGTTCCAAAACAACTATCACAAAAAGCAAGACCAAGACTGTCACTATTATTGCATCGCCAGAGAAAAGAAACGGATGGAGTGCAGCCATTACTGAGACAGTTAATGGCCTCTACAGCTTGAAAAATGATCAGCGTTGAGCCAACAGGGATCTGAACCAACGCTGTGTCACCACTGATATAAGCTACAGGACTACGGGAAGTATTTATCTTGTATGATAAAGTACCGCTGTTAAATGCTCCGCAATAATCGGAGGCATCCTCAAAAAACGAAACGACATATTGGCGGTAGCCGTCCCAGTATTTAAGATGGAATTCCAGGTGTGTCTTGCTCTCTGTGCCCGATAGAATCAATCAAATTTGTTACATTAATGATGCGAGGATACTTCACAGGCAGGCTTAAAGACTGTCGGTTCCTGTACCATTTAAGTTGTAAGTGTTTGAGGATGTTGAGTCCGTCCAGAATTGATTTAAGTAAATCGGATAGATAGCAGTCCCGGTAGGAATAACAGCGCAATCAATATGAATACGGTAGGTGAGGACACAGGTATCGGTAGTAGAAAAAAGAATTTCAACACCGGCATTTATAGTATCGGTAGATTGCAAAGCATAACCAACCGGAGTGCCGTGATTGTTTTTCAGGCTTAAAATTTCCACCAGCACACCGGGGGATTTTCCACAGCTTTCATACGAATTATTACCATAGTTCAGCGCTCCCCGAATAGTGAGATATTGTGGGCTGCCAGTTCCAATGAAATCAGCGGTTACGCTATTGACTGAGCAGGCTCTGAGCGTATCCTGTGTAATCTGCACCTGGATGATTTGTCCGAAGGAGATGTAATTAATCAGCAATAAAGCGCAGAAAGAAAGTAGTAGTTTTTTCATTATAGAGAGTAAAGATTTTATCTGAACAACAAGAAATTCTAAACAAGGAATGGAATAGAGAAATAAAACAGGAACTATAACTTAAAACTCAAAGTCACGATTCGAATTTATAAAAAATAATTTGAAAAATTGGGAAATGATAAAAATCATGATGATTTATTAATGTTTTTTTCAACAAAAACTGAAAACTATCCTATCAAAATACGCCTTTTCTCAAATAATTCTTCTAGGTTATATCCGCCAAACTTGACTTTTAATGAATGGGATATTATCCAATTAAACATGTCTCAAAACACTTTTGAAATAGAAACCGTCAGGCAGTTAATTTACTTATTAAAGAACTTGGTCTTGCAGAATGTAAAAGGCTAGGATTTATTTATGAAAACAGTCAAGGTATCATGAGTTTATCGACCTCAGGTTTAGGATACCTTCTTTATTAAAGGAAGGGGAATTACAAGACTTGAGAGGCCTTCGCAGCGGGGCGTGAGTGCGCATTTGAAGAAATTGAAGACAAAAAATAATATCCGAAATAAGCTCATTGTTTGTTGTACCCATGTTGTACCAATGACATTCAACTTAAAAAGAAAATGCCGCTAAAAGCGGCATTTTCACTCTGTACCCGGGACGGGAGTCGAACCCGTACAGCTGTAAGGCCACAGGATTTTAAGTCCTGCGTGTCTACCAATTCCACCACCCGGGCAAAATTCCAATGTTTATTTATTGGAGGTGCAAAAGTAATTGAATTATTGATTGGAATTTTAAGTTTATCAATAATCTCAATGATAAAGATTGATTTCTAGAGATATGAGTTTGTCTTTTATTCTACCTTATATTTCACATTCACAATGTTTACTTTTGCATTGTATATAAAATTATTTACAATATTTTGATTGTCAACCAGTAGTTTATGCGATTTAAATTCCATCTTCCTAAACCCATTTGGATCACTTTCGGAGTAATGTTCGTGGTGGTGGGAATCATTGGTATAATTCTTCCGCTAATGCCTGGATTGGTGTTTTTTTTAGCATCTTTTTTGCTTTGCTAAAAAGGCTCTCCAAGCTGTTGCGGATATTGTTTTTCGCACCCTCAAATTGGTCCACAAATCATGGATTGGAAAGAGGAAAGGGAATGCGGTTGAATACAAAAATCTTAGCCATTGCGATGGTGACTATTAGTTTAACCATAAGCATCTTTTATGTGATTCAAGTAGAATACGTGAAGTGGGTGGTGCTTTTTTCCATGCTCGCTATTGATGGATATATTCTTTCTGTAAAAACTAGAAAAGCTAATCCGCAAATTTTACCTTTGAAAACAAGTAAAAAATCTGAAAAGAAATCAAGCAATGAAAGCGATAAGAAAATATTCAACTCCCATTAAATCTTTGTTGCGTAGTGTCACCGGACAAGACGCAATTCCTAAGTCTTGACTCAAGAGGAGGGGAGTACAACGATAAAATTTATTAGTCCTGGAGAAAAGTATAACATGGATGGTGAAATCGAAGAAGTGCATTCGTTTACTTACGATGAGCAGGGTCGACTTTTGAATCATCTTCTCGAAATTCCTGAAGATGGAATCTCAGAAAGGGTTTGTGACTTCCCGCAATGCAGATGGAAATCAACTCTAATTGTAAAATATTATGGCGACGATGAAGGGAAGACTGAGTATGTTTACGGAACGAATGCGCAAGTTGTGAAAATTATGCGTTATGATGCCGATGGTGAATTTGAAGCAGAAGAAGATTTGGAATACGATGATCAATCGAAGTTGATGGTTCGAAAATTACATCTCCCGTGAAGGAAATAAATGTTATCGTTTTTCATACGATGAGAAATCGAATTTGATCAAGGAAGAGTTTTGATGAGAACGATCAATTGTCTGCGTATGGCGAGATCGATTATGGCGAGAAGATCGAGAAACGTATGTTTCTCGTTTTAATGAAAGCTGGTAAAAATGATTTCTCAGTTGCTTACAGGTATGATGCTCAAGGCAGAAGTGTACGCAAAATTGCTAAAAAGTTCTAATGTAAGAATTACTTCTTTTGAGTATGATGAACAAGGTCGTGTGATTGAAGAATCTCTTTCCGACCAAAATGATTTTATAATTTCTCGTACCGCTTAACATTACGACGATGATGGTCGCATTGCGGAAGAAACCATTTATAAACAGATCTTACTCGCTCTGGAAGAGATACATCTCTCAATCGTTTGAATATGTTTCTTTATAAGAATTAAAACAATTCGATTAGCGGATTGTTTGTTACTAATAGATCGTTGTTATGGCTTATAAATTTAAATCATTTTATTCAAGTTCTCGAAAGAAGCAGGTGGAGCTGGTTCGCATCAAAGAGTATGTGGATCCCAAGTTGGAAATTACAGAAATTACAGATCGCATTTCTAAGGAATATGGTCCAGACCTTGTTGTTTGAGAATACAGGTTATGATTTTCCAGTGCTCATAAATTCCATAGGAACGGAAAAAGCGTGTGGCCATGGCACTCGGTGTGGATAAGCTAGATGATGTAAGCAAAAAGAAATTGAAGGTCTTTTAAGATGTTAACCGGTCCTAAAAATTCAATGATGGATAAGCTGAAGATGCTTCCCCAACTCCGGAGAGATCGCTTCGTGGATGCCAAAAGTAATGAGTGGACGTGGTGCGTGTCAAGAAGTAGTGATGAAGGATCCTGATATTACCAGATTGCCGGTGCTCACTTGTTGGCCGGAAGATGGCGGTCCGTTTGTTACTCTACCCGTGATTCAAACGCGATCGCTTACCCAAATTCGGAATGTTGGATTGTATCGCATGCAAGTTTTGAACCCAAGATGACGGCCGTGCATTGGCATCATCCATAAAGTTTCTGCCCGACATTTAATGGACAAAAAACTTGGTTTGCGTATGCCCGTCGCCGTTACCATCGGCGGTGATCCTCTTATACGTATTCTGCAACTGCGCCACTACCTGATGGTGTGGATGAATTTATGCTGGCTGGCTTTCAGAAAGAAGAAAAGTGGAATTAGTGAAATGCATCAGTATTGATATGCATGTTCCTGCCGATGTGGATTTTGTAATTGAAGGTTACCTCGATCCCAATGAAGTTACATCTTGAAGGACCTTTTGGTGATCATACAGGCTATTATTCTTTGGCTGATATGTATCCCAAGTTTCATATTACGGCCATTACTCATAAAAGAATCCTGTTTATTTGTGTACGATTGTGGGTATTCCACCTCAAGAAGACGCATGGATTGGAAAGGCAACGGAAAGAATTTTCTTAGCATCCATCAAGATGACCATGGTGCGGATTGTGGATATGGTATTACCCGTAGAAGGAGTGTTTCATAATTTGGTGATAGTGAAAATCAAAAAGATTATCCGGGTCAAGCATTAAAGGTAATGAACTCACTGTGGGGTGCCGGACAAATGATGTTCACCAAAATGTTAGTCATTGTAGATGGTGATGTGAAGATATTCACGACCAGTGGGAAGTTGCAAAATATATTTCGGAGAACGTAGATCCTTTGCGCGATATTTCTTACTCACAAGGTCAACCGACGTGCTGGATCACTCCTGTACGACCATGGCTTTGGTGGGAAGATGGGAGTGGATGCAACCAAGCATGTGGAAGGATTGTTGCCAAATAATCCCCCCGAAAGTTAGTATCGATATTTCTGCGCTTAAAAAATAGTGTAGATGCTATTTCAGCAAGCGTACAACATTTTCAGAGTTAAAGGATGTGAATATGCGTTTACTTCCATTGGGTGTTCCCATCGTTTTTGTTTCCATCGAAAGAATAAAAAGGACATGTAAAGAAGTAGCTCAAAAGCTTTTGCAGATGTTGCGTTTTCATCCGTAAAGATTCTTATTTTTTCTGCAAACGATGGACATCTCAGACATTGCAGATGCAGTATGGCGATTCTCCAATAACTTCGATCCGCGTCGTGATCATTTGATTTTCCATCTCAAAATGATAACAAAGTAAATCATGTAGCATTTGATGGTACACGCAAGTTAAAAAGGAGTTCGACGATTTTCATCGCGACTGGCCTAACATCTTGGTCTCTGATCAAAAAACCATTGAAAGAGTAGATGCTGTTTGGGATAGATTAGGACTTGGAAATTTATTAAATCGCCCTCTCTTAAATATTCCCAACAACTCTACAAAGGCGGCGCAGTAGCAGAGTAATTATCTAACTTCAATTAGTGTTTATCCTAATGAGATTGCTTTTTAGCACTAGAGGACACAAGAGGTCACTTGGTGCACTTGAGAGTTCTCGAATGCATTATAAATTTCGGTGTTTCGTTAAAACTGCTAGGCGAAGCAGTTCGTAATTTCGAACCTTAGAGACAGATTTGCCCTGTTTGCCAATTTGCCAATACCAATTCACCCCCGAAGTACAGTGCGTTGCACAGACTTCTGGGCGAAGCTCGCGACGCCAATCCGCCATCATCGAAACCTCGCGACACCAATCACCAATCCGCAATTTACCAACTTACCAATTTACCAACTTGCCAATTCCTACGGCCGGCTCAGCCGTTTGTATCGGATAATGATCGCTTAATTTTACTTCTTTCGTGTGAAAAGAATAAGTTTTAAATTCAGAACTGTGCAAAGGTAATCAATCCTAAACTTAACCAATCACTAAAATAAGTACTTCCAAAACCTTCTCCTTTTTCAATAAATGAATCTTTTAAATCTTTTTTATGGTTTGGTAAGGATAGAGAAGGTAAGGCGTGTCATTAAAATCTCCACATACTAAAACAGGATAAGGGACATTGTTCAATATGCGCTCTCCATTATATCCATGATCTCTACGTTTGATTACTGCAGTACGAATTCGTCTTAAAACACTTTTTGTGTTTTTATTTCGTGTCGTTTATTATACTGTCGGTGTTTTCAATGAAATCATATTCATTTTTTTGAAGTGATTAGATTGCAAATGTGCATTGTAACACGCGTACTGTGTCATTGTTGATGACTAAGTCGGAGTATAGGCAAAGTTCGATTTTCCTGGGGTAAAAAGGTGTTCCTTCATTGATTATTGGATATTTTGAAAGGTGGCAATGCCCCAATGATGCGCTTTTCGTAAATAATGGAATACTTAATGGAACTATGTGGCCAACTTTAATAAGTCTTTTTTATTGCTTGGTTGTTTTAAAGTCTCCATCGTCGCTATGAAAATATTCTTGGAATGCATAAAAATTTCAGGATGTTCCCCTTCTAAAGTAATCAAATATTTTTTTCTGGTTTTCAAATTACCTGTCAGTTGTAAAGATCAAAAGAGAGTCGAACATTGTAAGAAAGTACTTTGAATGAATTTTGGGCGGCTTCACATCAAATTTCGCAATGGCTGGTTGATAAAGCATGGTACATTTATCACCGCAATTAAAATGATAGCCCTGATAAAACAATTAGACGATGGCGTCGTAATCCCCAATAAATCAAAAAGCAAATATTGATGAGTAGAAATATTGGATATAAGTTTGCTAAGATGCCAACAGGCCAAAAAACTACAAGATTGATGGACGAAGATGCCTGTGTGATGAGCAGCATAATCGCAACCAAAATATTTATAAAGAAAAGTAATCTACCTGTACGGTTGCAGTTTTCACCCACACCTTCCAGGATTTTTCTTTGACTCATTGTCCAATTGTTGATGGTATAAAGTACGTTAAAATTTTCAAGTTTCTTTCCTCATTCGACTACCTTTGCACAAATGAATCCCTAAATTAGGCTTCTCGCCTTGTCAAATATTACTTTACTTCGGTGCATTGCTACATCATCGTTTTTCCATTTCCATATAGAGTAGAAGAAAATTTGTATGATGTGGAGAAATTGAATCAGCACTTGGCTTTGTCTGCTGAATTGGAAATTAAAAGTTGAGTTTTGCTGCTTATTCTTCGGTTTCCGATAAATATCAAATTTTAAATGCTGGGCGGCTTTAGAGCTGGGGTGGCCGACCATTTTATTGATCTCAAGAACAAAGTCGATTTGCATAACATGGATTCCCTAAAAGTAGCGATACCGGGAAAGTATACTACAGCTAATTTACTGTTGAGCATCTTTTTCCTCAACTCACGAACAAAACAGAAGTTGTTTTTCGGAAATTGAAAGATAATTGTACTCAGCGGAGAGTTCGACCTCGGACTCATCATTCATGAAATCCAATTCCTATGCTCTAAAGGGTTTGGAGAAGGTGGCCGATCTTGGTGAATGTTGGGAAATAAATTCTCAAAACCTATTCCATTGGGTTGCATAGCGATACGGAGAGATTTACCTCAAGAGCTAAAAAGAATCCATCAAAGGGAATCGGCGATAGTGTAAAATGGGCATTGAACATCTCCAGGATTCAAGGGATTATATTCAAAAACATGCACAGGAATTGTCGCGAAGAAGTTCAACAAAGCATATTGATCTTTATGTGAATCAATTTCAATAGAGTTTGGGTGCTGAAGGGGCGGAAGCAATTCATCTTTTGTTGAGTTATGGACATCAAATAAATTTCCCCCAATGTGGAACCCATTTTCATTAACGAAAAGTATAGTATACGATGATAGTAGTAACTGGCGCCTTGACAATTTATTGGAAGTTGTTTGGTGAGTCGATTGAATCAGGAAGGATTTTCTGATGTGGTAATCGTGGATGATTTCAGTCATCCAGAAAAACAAAAATTTGGTTGGAAAGAAGTTCAAGCATGGAAATTCATCGTGATGCATTTCCTGAATAGTTGCTCAAAAAAATAGTAAGGATGTATGAAATTTGTTTTCATATCGGTGCAGAACAGATACCACCGAGTTCGATGTGGAAATTTTTTGATCGATTAAATGTGCATTATTCACAAACACTTTGGAATATTTGTGCAGATGCAGCAATCCCCATTCGTGTATGCAAGTTCTGCTGCTACCTACCAGCGAAGGTGAATTTGGTTACGATGATGATCATTCCATCTTCCCGAAATTGCAACCCCTTTAATCCGTATGGTTTGGTCAAACAACAATTCGATTTATGGGTGTTGAAGCAAGAGAAACATCCTCCTTTCTGGGCGGGATTGAGAATTTTTAATGTGTAGCGCTTCCAACGAATTTCATAAAGCTCGAATGGCATCCGTAATTTTTCATGCCTTTAATCAAATAAATAAGTCGGATGAAGTGTAATTGTTTCGCTCACACCGCCCTGAAATAAAGATGGTTGGCGGTTGCGCGATTTTGTTATTGTACGTGAAGGATGTAGGTGTAGACGTTTGTTGTGTTTGATGTAAGATGAAAAGTGGAATCGTCTATCTTTAATTTAGGAACGGGAACTGCTCGCTCATTTTGTGATTTGGCGGACTCCACCTTCAAAGCGTTGAACATAAAGAGACCAAAGATTGAATTCACTATCGATATTCCTGCCGACATCCGCGATAAATCGATCAATGTTTCCTGAGGCGAATATCAGATGTTAATGAGGCTGGCCATTCCAGACCTTTACTTCTTTGGAAGACGGTATTACGGATTGTATAAACTATCTTTCTCATCATCTTATTGACTGTGAACCAAGAGATCAGTAAAAGAAGTTATTACAGTCCTAAAATTTTTGCTGTTATTTTGTTTCAGCCAGGTCTCGCGACGTGGTTTCAATGTTGTGTGTTTATTTTTCTAGCTTATAATTATCTCTATAAAAATTGGATTTTAATTTGATTCCGGATTGTAATAGCTGGTGTCATGCACCTTCGGCGTCGTTGATGCTTAGTTATATGAACGGACTCTTTACCAACTTCACCATCACAAAAATGTTGGTGTTTAGAGAGTCGGAGGTTGGCCACCTACAAACAATTATGTCGATATGTTCTCGTCACAGTTTTTGTGTTGCGCTAGAGCTATATTATGATGCGTTTCTTGCAGTCGTCAGCGTTGGATTGGTTTCCAACGATAGCACGCCAGTTTCCCTATTTCACATTGGCGCACTGAGCTTCGTCGTTCATAAATCTTTTTCTTTAGGACAAGTGCAAACCTCAAAATTAACATGGTCCACATGAATAGAAACGTTAATATATGGCGCAGCCTTTGCGTCCCGATAGTTATCGGGATTGCGCTATTGCGAGAAATTTCCTTCGGATAAAAGTTTGTTATCGAAAGTAAAAAGCAGATCTAAAGTCGAAAATTCACAGTTCAAACCTCTCCCCTCACGCGGGGCTTCGCGACGCCCCTCTCCGGGGAGAGGGCAATAAAAAATGGAAATAAGGTTTGGATTTAACAATAGAAATCTTTGCGAGAAGAATTTGGGAAGCGTAGCCTTTGCGACTTTGCGCCTTTGCGGAAAGTTGGCGAAGAACTGCAGCAGTAAATTTCCCTTTCAACATTTCAACCTGCCTGCAGCAGGCAGGCACTGAAAAAAAAGTTCACTAGAGTTCACTAAAAGATTTACCCAGTGTTCTTAATGTTTTAAATGTGCGTAGTGTTCTCGAGTGCCCTCTATTTACCTCTGGTGTTGAAATAAGTAAAGTCTCAAACTAACTAATAAATGTCAAAGTTGCGATTTCAACTCCTAAAAAGCCTCTTCGTGATGATAAGCGTAGTTTGATCTCTAACTCTCTTTCCAACTTCCCTTGTTTGTTTTCAACATAATTTTCTTCGCGCCATCTAACCCAAATCCGTTCCTTCGCTAAGCTAAATATTAACCAGATATTCTCTCCTCAGGCGTGCAAAGTCGGTTCCCTTTTTTGTTTTCTCTTTGGTTTTACCTACCTCAAATTCCTTCTCTCAAAACGAATGAGCGATGTGTTTACCGAAAACATTTTGCGCTACTTCTCTAATAGGATAATATAGTTTTCGGGCTCTTTGTAAAAATCGATGATGGGTGGCATGACGGATGTTTTCAGGAGATGTTTTACCAATTGATCGAAGACTGGTTGGATTGTAGCTAACTCTCGCGCTGTCGTATTCTTCCGCGGTGAGATCGTCAAAGTAAGTTGTTGTTAGGGTTAATTTTCTGTCCGTTCTTAATTGCTTCGTAATGTACGTGCGGACCGGTGGAAAGAAGCTGTGTTTCCAACGGGTCAATGACTATCGCCGCGCTTTCGCTTTTTGTCCGGAGACGCTACCACCTCTCATGTGACCGTCCGGAGTTGAATACTATTTACCATAGGTTGATGGTCACGTTGTTTCCCATAACCACGACAGTTCATATTCACATTCGAAATGGTTCCATTTCCTGTTGCGTCATAAATTTGTGCCGATGGGCGCCAAAATCAATGCTGTATGCATCATAGTACCGTTTGAACAGACTGGGATGAATGCGACTACAAATCCAAGCCAATCTTGCAATTCCACTTTGCATACCGGTTGGATATTGCCGGAATGGATGCTAAGAGTTCCTTTTTCTTTTACTAACTCAAAACCTTCGTCGTATGATTTACTCTGAGATATCAAAGCTGGCAATATAATTTATCCTCTCGTTCGGGAAATATTCACCCATCAATTCTGCATTGTTGAAGTTTTTCTAATTCCTTATAGTGATTTACCTCACTAGATCCCGCTTCCTCTTACTTCACTCGGAATGGGTTCCTTCCGAGAACGCAAACGCGATCACGCCTGGTCATCGCGTTTTTGTCAGATCCTCGACCGCAGATGCTAGAGTCCATTCGTTGCTGCAATAATTCATTTGCAATGGCTCGTCCCGCTCAATTCCCCTTCGACGTTGTTTCTCCTTGGGTGGGTCGAGAATGAATAAGCCAGCAATCATACAGTCGACTAAAACGGCAGCGTTGAAAGCCATGCCAATACCCTGAAAACTTTTGCAGACTCACTCGACTCGCTCGAACTTCAAGGAATCGGTGTTGAAATAATACTTCGTCCCTTGGCATGGGATTTATTGCTTTGTGGGTCTTCCACAAAATAATAGAATTCTTAGTCAGCCCGCTTAGTATGACTGACATCTTCACAAATTCGTCAAAGCATTTCTCTCGATTTCTTCGTGTCAAAGGACATAGCATCGTCGCTTCTGCCATAGTATTGAAGAAGAACGGTCCCACCCTCATGTCATTTACCAATACAAAGGGATGAACCAGTTTAGGATGATATTTTTTTCCTCGGAGGCTGTCAAAAGCCACTCGAATTGCGAAGATACTCTAATTATACGGGTGAGTGGAAGCATAACAACCTCGAAGAAGTAAGAGGTGGATATACCACCATACCATGTTTATAAGATATTGGGCAATTGGTCGTTTGGTGATTATTTAAGAAAAGAAGCCATCGAATGACTTAGAATTGTCTTAAGGAGATTAATATCTATTGCCTAAGGATCGTCTCGTCACTGTTTTTGAGGCGATGAAAAGAAAAACTGACTTGACCAAACATATGATTTTGGAAGAGTGGATTCGAAGGTCATCTTGAAATAAAAGGATAATTTCACCAGGAGATGGGCGAGACGGACCCTGCGGACCTGTATCCTGAAAATTATCGTAATAGTTGCGCGGTGATGGCAGAGGAAAGAAAGCGATGGATCTGGAAAACAACTCGTCTGGTGAAGGTCGTCCGCAAGTGATCGAGATTTGGAATAACAATGTTCATGGGATTTAACCGCAAGTCGGATGGATCCACTCGAACCCGCTTCCCGCTAAACACGTGGATACAGGCATGGGCTACGGGCGTTTATGCGTAACTGTGCGGAGTTAAGAATTGAATTATAAATACCGATGTGTTTACTTTGACAATTCGTTTTATTGAAGGGATGTCCAAAAAAGCCAAATATGGTTTTACACTGAAGGCAGACATTCCTAGGCAAGAGTTATTTAAGATCTTATCAAATAACATTTCTTTTACTAAACCTTGCAGATGATCGATTGCCATCTAATGCTGGAATTACAGGTTATGTTCATTGAAACTAAGAAGAAACTAATAAGATATGGATGCTCATGCTTAGAATTTGAGGCCTTTATGTTTCCCAATTGCCTCTTGTAGCAAGTCAGTTTGCGCTTTGTTTTCCCAGAACTTAAAGCAAGTGAATTTTGTTCTGGCTGTTTGTGCAAAATGACCCAATAAACTTTTTTTTAATACACAGGTTTAAGGAATAAAACGATTTATGAAAATTGTAGATTGAATTTTTACTAACGATGTGAATATTTCAACAGCTTGCCTCACAGGGACTCCAGACTGAATTGATCCTTTGTATGATGATTTTAATCTGATGCATTTTATCAAAGGTTGAATATTGGATTTATGAGTATCAATACAGCTAGGGATGAAAGTCAAGTATTTAATAATTTGGAGAAAGAAGAGTTAACATAATGGTGTATATTTCAAATCATCCAGTTACTGGTGGCTATTATATTAATGACCATTCAAATCTGATGGAACTCCATAATTATGTTTTACGAATCAGCTTATTTAGGCTAGACCCCTAATTTAGTGGGTAGTTTTGTTTGAATTGTCACTCTAATTGATTCAGATTTCCTGCTAGATTTAACCGATTTGCTACGAAATCCATAAAGTAACGGTGGACATGGATGGATTCAATCACTTCTGGATAAGCAAAAAATCGTTCTTCAAAAACTTCTTTCCCTGCTTATTGATGACTGGACCATCGTTCGTGATGAAGATGCCAGCGGGGTTGTAAGAACAATTTTCGGTACAGCGAAGGAGAACTTTGCCTTTCATCGTAAAGTAAAAAGGAAATAGCAGAAACAGTATCAAAATTGTTAAGTCGTCTCCCCTTCACTGCGCGAAAAGCAATTCTGAACAAGTGGACGACACTGGATTTTTGCAATCATGAGAAAGTAAAATCAGCATCACCGATGCAAAAAAAGCATTTCGTTTGATCATTCATTTGCTGGATGAAATTTCACCATCAAATATCTTCTAATGCAATATTTGAGCGGTCGTAAGCCCATAATGATGACGTGCAGGCCCAATCACCATAAATGACAGCACTGTGCATTGGCCCGCACGCTGCACTTTACTAATGTGTTGGGAACAC
>JADJMG010000015.1 GCA_016709725.1 Bacteroidota bacterium | reverse complement strand
TCAGGTGTATCCATCGTCTCAACGAAATTATCACGACGATTAAACTCTCCAGGATAAAACGCTAATGCCGTGTCCATACGAAATCCCGTGGAGATCACTTCATCCATACCCTTAATTTCGCGAGTAAAATAATTTTCGATGGTCCATTTATTCTTTAAACTATCCCAAAAAATTCTTTCGGAGAGTAACTTAAAATTCAAACTTCCATTTTCAATACGCTCGTACGAAAACTGATAACCGATTTTATCAAAGTTATTATAACTTTCAAAATAGATAAATTGTCCGGGTGCAATTTGACGATGTACATGTTTATTTTTATAGACGAATGGATTCTTAATATACTTTGTTTCAAACGCAATTCTCGAGGTATTCGAATGAGGAAGCACATAATTATTCAGATAAAAGCTGATCCCAGCCAAGAACAATGCAGCTACTAAATAGGGAACTAATAATCTTTTAAAACTAATGCCACTCGCCAAAATGGCAATGATCTCGGTTTGACCTGCCATCTTAGAAGTGAAAAAGATTACTGAAATAAAAATAAACAAGGGACTAAATAAATTCGCGAAAAAAGGAATGAAGTTGAGATAGTAGTCGAAAACAATGGCTTTCATGGGAGCTTCTTTCTCCAAAAAATCATCAATCTTTTCACTGATATCAAAAACGATGGCAATTGATATGATCAACGCCAAAGCGAAAAAGAAAGTTCCGAGGAACTTTATGATGATATACCGATCTAAGATTTTAATTTTCACTTTGCAAATATAGGGCTTCGATGATTAGTAATTTGTACTGGAATCACATCAATATAAGCGGATAGCTTCATCTAAACTTCTCATTTATTAAAGTCGACGGCTCACCTTTTTTACCATTTCTTCCTTCCAAGCCATAAAATCACCTTCTAAAATTTGCTTCCGTGCCTCTGTAACGAGCCATAAATAGAATCCAAGGTTATGAAGCGTAGCAATTTGTGCAGCTAACATCTCTCGGGAGATATGTAAATGGCGCAAATAAGCTTTAGAATAGGTTTTGTCAACGTAGCCAACTCCCTCATCCTCTAAAGGACTTAAATCGTTTTTCCACTTCTCGTTTTTAATATTCATGATCCCATTTCGGGTAAATAGCATTCCATTCCGCGCATTTCGAGTCGGCATTACACAATCAAACATATCTACACCTCGAGCAATTCCTTCCAAAATATTAGCGGGAGTCCCAACGCCCATCAAATAACGAGGTTTATCCGCAGGCAAAATGTCGGTTACTAAATCGGTGAGTTGGTACATCTCGTCAATAGGTTCACCTACCGACAAGCCACCAATTGCATTTCCAATTCGATCCATCGAACTGATGAATTCAGCACTTTGCTTTCGTAAATGTGGATAGGTACTACCTTGCACGATGGGAAAAAGACTTTGCTTGTACCCGTACAAAGGCAAATTTGCATCCATGTGTTTACAACAACGTTCTAACCAACGATGGGTAAGCTCCATTGATTTTTTTGCAGCTTTTTCCTCACAAGGATAAGGAGTACATTCATCAAAAGCCATGATGATATCACCACCAATACTTCGTTGAATATCGATGGCTCTCTCTGGAGAAAACAAATGCTTTGATCCATCAATATGCGAAGTAAATTGAACACCTTCTTCTTTAATTTTTCGAATCTCACTCAACGAAAAAACTTGATATCCGCCACTGTCGGTGAGGATGGGCAGATCCCAATTCATAAAACCATGCAAGCCGCCTGCTTTCTCCAATAACTCAGTCCCTGGACGTAAATACAAATGATAGGTATTACCTAAAATAATTTGCGCTTTCACATCCTCTTTCAACTCTCGCTGATGCACGCCTTTCACAGTTCCAGCCGTACCCACGGGCATAAAAATGGGTGTTTGAATTTTACCATGTGCGGTTTCAATTTCTCCAGCACGTGCTTTCGATTTATTATCGGTATAGAGTAAGGTAAATTTTTCCATTTTTAATTTTTACTTTTGTTTCACATCGTCCACTAAATCCCGAATGGCTACCGATGCACAAGCAGCACCAAAAGTAGCCGGAAGATAGGAGATTGTACCATAAGCTGATTTTTTAAAACGAGTACCATCGGTCATCATTAATGATTCCTTGATGACCGCTTCTGTTGAGAAAACTGCCTTCACACCACTCCTAATTCCAAGTTGAGCTAGTCGCTTTCGCACATATTGCGCGAATGGGCAGATGCGTGTATTCCCAATATCATCCACTAATAGTTTTGTTGATCCAATTTTCCGCCCGCACCCATGCTACTTACAATTCTCAAATTATTTTTTACTGCAGATGCAATTACGGTTGTTTTAGGGGTAATACTATCGATGGCTTCCACAACATAATCAAAAGGTTGAGTCATCATCAATTCATCAATAACTCCTGGCATCAGAAACGATTGAATACAATTTATTTTTATGGATGGATTTATTGCTTTCAATCTTTCTTCCATCAATAAAGCTTTTGATTGTCCAATGGTGGTTGCCAATGCTGGTAGTTGTCGATTAATATTACTTGCATCCACTTCATCACCATCAATGATGGTCATTTCGCCGACGCCTGCACGAGCAATAAACTCGGCTGCAAAGGATCCAACACCTCCTAAACCGATGACTAATACATGTGCTTGTTCTAACCTTTCAACAGCAGATTTTCCAATCAATAACTCCGTTCGAGAAAGCCACTTACGATCCTGCATACTTAAACACACTTTTGAAGTTATTAAATAAAATTTCCTTCATTTCTTCCATTTTTACATTCCGGATGTTGGCTGCTGTCAAGTACAACTTCTCCATACTAATATTTTTATTATCAGATTCCATGAAAAATGCTAAGGATGAAATATTCTTTAGCACCTCCAAAACGGGCGAATCTTGCTTCATGACTTCCGCCCCGAACGATAACATGATACCTCGATCGAGTAGGGAAGAGGCCAAATTTTGATTACGATTAAAACCGTGAATGATCCACGGTTGTTGAGGCTGAAATTTTTTATGCAATTCAATGATTTCTTGAAACGCACGAACACAATGAATGATTAACGGTTTTTGAATAGACTCCGAAAGTTCAATCATAGCTGTAAACACATCTTCTTGCAAGGAGAATGGAGTTTCACAAACTTTATCGAGTCCCGATTCACCGATTGCTAAAACAGTAGGATGTTTTACTTCCGTTCTCATTTTATCCAACTTTTCCTTCCATGAACTTTCTTGGATGTACCAAGGATGAAATCCAACCGAAAACAAACCAATTGAAGTCTCTTCATCTAATTCTCCTGCGTGAACATGTTGTATACTGATCACATTCTCATTTTGATTCAAATGAGTATGAACATTAACGTACTTACTCATTTTTCTGATCTTGATAAAAACGTTCAATTAACAACTCATTACGATAAATATTTTTGAGTGTCCATTCATTGCGAATGATCTCTTTTTCCTGTTCAGATAGTTTCCAATTAACGGATTCAGTACGTCTCAATCGACTCGAAATATCTTGCAATAAAATGGCAGCAGCCACCGAAATGTTTAAGCTCTCGGTGAATCCATGCATCGGTATTTTTACAAAGACATCGGCTTCGGCTTTTACCACATCTGAAATTCCAACATTCTCTTGTCCCATTACGATAGCTAAGGGATGATGTAAATCCAGTTCGTGAATATCAATACTTCCTGCATGCGGAGAAGTGGCAACAATTTTATAGCCTTTTGATTTTAGCGATTGGATGCAATCCATCGACTTTGAACCAGCCTCTTTATACTTATAAATACTCAACCATTTATGAGCTCCTTGCAATACTTTCTTCGCCGGTTTAAACCGACTTTCATTCTCGATCACATGCACATCTTGAATCCCGAAACATTCGCAGGTGCGAATCACAGCATTGGCGTTATGCGCATCTACAATATTTTCTAAAACACAAGTGATATGACGTGTTCTTTCCGACAAGATTTCTTCAAATCGAGTTTTCCGATCATCCGATATAAAGCCCTGTAAATAAGCAAGAAGAGCAGGAGAAACCTCGTTTGGCTGCGTTTTTTTCACACTACAAAGATGAAAAATTTTAGGGAGGTAGATAGGAGTTTAATTAAATGAAATGGGAGGGTAAAAAAGCCCAAAGGCGGAGAGGAAAATGTCTCGCAAAGATTACTATGGTTAAATCCAAATTTCATTTTATTTTATTACTCCCTCTCCCCTGGAGAGGGCTGGGGAGAGGCTTGAACATTAATTTGACTACTATCTTTATAATTCGAACATTAGCTTTTAAACGCAGGAATTCTCTCGCAAAGGCGCAAAGTCGCTAAGGCTTGCGCTTTGAAGATGCGCTAGAAAATGTCTTTTATTAATTGACCACGGTTTACATCCAATTATCACCGAATTTGACTTGAAAAAATGAAGAAACAACAAATTTCATAAATTACCTTCTTTACATTACGGAAAATGCGTAATATTGTAAAATGGATCAAAACCAAAATCCCTTCCCTGTGATCAGTTATCAAGGTCCTGAAAATTTTTGTGACCGTGAACAAGAAACAGAACGATTACTTGAAGCCATTCGCAATGGTCGAAATACAACGTTGACGGCTTTACGAAGAATGGGAAAGACAGGATTGATACAACATGTCTTTGAAAAACTTAAGAGCAAGAAAGGAATAAAAACTTTTTACATTGATTTATATCCGACTCAATCACAAGCGGATCTTATCCGCTATTTAGCAAAATATACCCTGGGAAAACTGGATGCTAATCATATCAAATTGATGCGCGAACTCAGTAATTTTTTTACACATTTGCGCCCAGTTATACAGTATGATCCAGTGAGTGGTGCACCTGCCATTGAATTTACATTGGATGCTAACTTCCAAGCCGAACATAGCCTCGATCAAATCTTTTCCTACATGGAAAGAAGCGGACAAAATATAGTAATTGCTCTCGACGAATTTCAACAAATTACCGAATACAAAGAGAAGAATACAGAAGCCTTGTTGCGTACTTTTGTACAGCGATCAAAAAACATTAGATTCATTTTCTCGGGGAGTCATAGTAGCATCCTTCAAGCGATGTTTAGTGATCATGGTCGACCCTTTTATCAAAGTACCGATATGATGGAGTTAGGGCCGATTGAACATGAAATTTATGCTGATTTCATTGTTAAAAAGTTTGCACAACACAAGCGAAAAATATCCATTGAAAGTGCCGACCGCATTTTAGATTTTTGCAGACATCATACTTATTATATTCAGTTGGTTTGTAATCGACTTTTTGCTCGTGGAATTAAGAATCCAGATGAATGGTATGTAGAAAGATTATTTCAAGAAATATTACAGGAAAACAAATCAGTTTATTTTAATTACCGAAAACTCCTTACCAATAATCAATGGAATTTACTGAATGGTATTGCGAAAGAAAAAGGTGCAAAAAAAGTGATGAGTGGAGAATTTATAAAGATGTATGATTTAGGATCAGCCAGCTCAATACAAACTGCCTTATTAGCACTTCAAGAAAAAGAAATGGTATTTGAAGAAGATGGATTGTGGTACGTATATGATGTGTTTTTAAGCAGATGGTTGGAGGAATAGCTGCAAGAAGGTCTGTAGCCTCTAACGTTTTTCTGCTACAAGAAGTTGGCGTCAAGAGGCTTCGGGACTCCAATTTATTCTGTGCTGTTAAAAGCAGCCTTATCTATCTTTCACGCCATTTGCTTTCTAATCCCATAAAATCTTCCAAATGATACACAGATTCAGAATAAGAATAAGAGAAAAGAACAGTCGGGTCGTCAACAATTGTGTAATTTTTCTTTTTAAACTGGCAACTTTGTATGTCAGGAAAATATTTCAATGGGACAATAATTACCAAGTTTCAGAGACATTTTTCCTACGATATCGAAATTTAACTTTTCGATACAAATTTTGGTGTTTTTAAGGGTAGTGGTCATTTATTTTAATTTTATAGTGGCTATTTTTTGCCCATTTTTTACCCTTTTGAATGCGTCAATAAGTATTATTAATTCTTTTAATTAAATTAATTGCTTGATTTAATTCTTTCTCGTTTAGAGTTCCTGTTTCAGCAACTTTAAGTGTCTCTAACCAAATTTTAGTTAACGAGCATCACATAGCCATTTACAAAATCGTTTTTATCTAGAATTACAGTGCTACCATTAGAAACGCCTACACCTACCTGATAAGTACCCGGCGCAAGACCGGTTACAGAAGCTGCAGCCGAAAAACTGTGACGAACAGAGTTAACCTCAACGAAAGTATAACCACCTCCCACGAAATTTGTAACCGCTCCTGCACCCAACTTATAGCATATTCCTAATTTCACGCCTGCAACAGTAGTTGAAGTTGTAGCCAATGGTACAGCGGCAGATGCAATCAGTTTTTGGGAAGTTGAAGTAATAGTAACATTTACAGTTGGGCCAGCAAAGACATAAACTAAACTTGAAGCTGCTACAGTACCAATGTTCCCAAAAAACGGAAACACACTCACTACACCTGAAGGGCTTGCACCCAAGCCCCTGTTGCTCCTGTTGCTCTGTTGCACCTGATGCTCCAATTAATGAAACACCACCCGGCCAAAGACCGGAGGCTTTTGGTCCAAACAACGTAGAAGTAGTTGTATTAAGATAGAAATCTCCATCTGTACCCTGACCGGAAATCGGATTAACTGTACCGTTCAACAATGTCTTACCATTAATTCCTGACGGCCCCTGAGGACCGGTTGCTCCGGCAGCACCTGTAGCGCCGGTTAAACCCTGAATACCTTGCGGACCCTGAGCTCCGGTTGAGCCTGTAGCTCCCGTTAATCCCTGAATACCCTGAGGACCTTGCGGACCCGTAGCGCCACTAGCACCTGTTAAACCTTGCAGGCCCTGAGGACCTGTAGCACCGGTTAAGCCCTGAATACCCTGCGGACCAGTATTCCCAATCGGGCCTTGAGGAGCACCGGTATCACCTGTTAAGCCCTGAATACCCTGCGGACCAGTATTTCCAATCGGGCCTTGAGGACCTATAGCGCCAGTTGCTCCTGTTAAACCTTGCGGACCCTGAGGACCTGTATTCCCAATCGGGCCTTGAGAACCGGTAGCGCCAGTTGCTCCCTCAAACCCTGCGACCAGTATTCCCAATCGGGCCTTGAGGACCAGTAGCACCATTTGCTCCTGTTAAACCTTGCGGACCTTGAGGACCTGTATTTCCAATCGGGCCTTGAGAACCGGTAGCGCCAGTTGCTCCTGTCAAACCTTGCGGACCCTGAGGACCTGTATTCCCAATCGGGCCTTGCGGTCCTGCCAGTCCCTGAGGTCCGGTTAAAATAATAGCATTACTCCAAAGTCCACCAGACTTAGGACCGAACAAAGTAGCAGTAGTTGTATTCAAGAAAAAGTCGCCATCAACCCCTTGTGCGAAGGTTGGATCAATACTTCCACTCAATATTGATTTTCCATCAGGTCCGGCTGGACCCTGAGGCCCTACAGCGGTGCTGATATTTGCAGCATACAATGCATAAGGGACGCTCAAAAGTTGCGATGCACCACTTATGGTATACGTTGAACCTCCGGTAGGATCGGTTTCCGTTTTCACAAAATAGGTTCCCGTAGACCAATCGATGGAAGACATTGTACCGGACACCACATTTCCGTCGCCGATTGCCAGACTTACCAGTCCGTTCGAGTTAGTAATGGTCGTATGTGTCTCAACATATACCGGCGTACCCACAGCACTTCCCTGCAGAATACTAATTCGAACACCCACGTTGGCATTAATCAAAGGTTCATCAGCAGTATCGGTAACAACCGCCTGATAACTCATTCGCTGTGGTGCCTGAGAAAAAACTTGACCGCAATGCATCAATATTGAGGCAACGAACACCAATAGAAAATTCACATTGAACTTTCGATGCTTCACAAAACGGAGGGGAGAATTAGGAAAGATATTTTTCATAGCTTTTATTATTTCTGAAGGATGTATTGATTGTTAATGTGTGAAGTCGAATCCGGTTGATGCACCTAACATTACCGGCTCCTTACTCCATGTTTCAATTGAATTTCTATGTTGTATGGATATGAAGTAGGAGCTACCCTGCAACGATGAAGGAAAAGGAAGACTTGCCGTACCGGAACTGCTGAGAAGCACCTTCTTTGAGTACAATTTTGCATAGGGAGCCGATCCGGCATGCAGATTTACAGTAATGGTATCACAGATTCCCGGACCCAGAATTTCAATAAGTGGAGGATTCCCCGGCTGGTAGAATCCCTGAAGGAAAACAAAAACATTCAGTACACCGGATGGCGATACATAAGGCTGTTGTATTCCGTCGCGGACTTTACCTGTGGAACCAGTCTTAGTAACAAAGAATGGCTGACCCACAGTAAAACTGACGTTACCATTGCTGCCACTAATATCCTTTCCTGCAGATGCTATAGCCTGATGCATTATCAATTCAAAACAACCAATTACCTGAAGCGTATCAGACGTACAGAGATTGATGGAGTTCGTAACATAATATATACCACCCTGAAGTACTGTAATGCTGCTACTGAAAGCACCGGTATTCCAAATGTTGCCTGCGGGCACATCGGATGTTAACGTAACTGATCCGGGTGCACAAATCATTGTAGTACCTGAGGCTGTAATCACAGGCCGTACAACACCATCATCAATCAACTGATCGCAATCATCATCTACTGCGTTACACTTTTCAAATCCACCGGGACGTATCTGATTATCTGAATCATTGCAATCAAGGCTATCCGCTACATAGCCTGAAGGAGCTGCACAAACGGTTACGAAATCATTCAAATCACCATAACCATCATTGTCAGTATCGGCGAAATATCTCTGAGGATTTATGATAAGAGAATTAAAATCATTACAATCAGTACTGTCACTTACATAACCTGCAGGTAAAAAGCAGTTTGAAGTAGTAACTGCAAGATCTCCAAATCCATCTAAATCGCTATCCCTGTACCAGGTAAGATTTGGCAATTCATTTAAAACTACCGGTGATGAAATAATTGAAAGACAACCTACATTATTATTAAACCACTGCAATGTGATAGTAGTAGGATCACTAACGGTTATGGATAATGAAGTTTCGCCGGTACTCCAGAAATAATTGGCTGCGAAACTTTGCGACATCAGAACAACAGAACTACCATCACAAAAATTTGTGCTTCCCATGACCACAATTTTAGCAGTATCCGGAATGATTTGAAAAATACCAATAACAACAGAATCTAAGCCCCTGCAACCATTCTCATTAAAATAATTTAAATAGACGGGCATGGCCCCGGTTGCTCCAATATCTACGTAGTGAATTGTTATTACCTGAGATGTATCACCAGTACTCCAGATGTTTCTGACAGGCTGGTCTGAACTAAGTACAATTGAATCGCCAGGGCAAATACTGGTAGCTGTCAATGGCGTAATTACCGGAGCAGGCATATAAGGATCTTGTGTAATCTCAATGCTGGCAGATCCTAAAATACAGTTTGCGTTATTAAAAGTATTAACGGTGTAGATACCGGGTAAAAACACATTTATACTTTGCGTAAATGTATTAAGTCCGGCCCATGAATTATCAGTCGGTGAACTGGAGGTCAGTGTTAGATTAATTGGTTCACCGGGACAATAATTCAATTTGCCTGATGCAGTAATAACCGGCGTTGTTGTACCGAGAATTTCAGTTACAGTAAATGGCGCAGAAGGTTCTGAAACACATCCAATATTATCAGTAACAGTAAGCGTATAAATACCGGAAGAATCAACAGGAAAACTGAAAGTTGTCTGGCCATTACTCCACAAATAATTCTGATTTAAAACATTGGCTGTAATTATTGTACCTCCTCCCTCACAAAACACTGCCTGTTGATTTGCCGCAAGGAAAATAGAAGCAACCGGAGAAGTTTGACCACCCACTACAATAGCATCGGATATTGGAGAAACGCAGCCGAAGGAATCCCGTACAGTAACTGTATATGCCTTGCCGCCAAAAGCCACCAGCGGCGGATTTACCACAAGAAAAGTTGAATCAGCTGAAAAGACAGAAAAACCTCCTGCCTCCCATTTATATTCATAGGCTGGTAAGGCCGTACTCAAAACCAAAGAATCATTACTGCATAAGATATTATTGCCACTATTTAAAATCAACGGACCAGCAGAAACAATAACCGGTTTTGCAGGATTCGGATGAACTACTATATCAACAGTATCTGAATTTGCTGAAACACATCCGTTTGAACTAACGAAATAGGCATAATAACTTCCAGTTGAATTAACGCTCAGAATATTTTCAAATGGCGACACACCGGTATTCCACACAAATTGCTGATTGGATGATCCACCTGTAGCAGAAAGAATTGTTGTTTCACTCTGGAAGAGCACAGTGTCTAGTCCGCTGGTATTAATAACCGGTGGAGAAGCAGGAGACTCAACTAACACCAACTGAAATACGGATGGAGACTGACAACCATTTTCATCAACAATAAAAAGATTCACGGTACCAGATACTTTAATCACGGCATTCTGTGTGGTATCACCTGAACTCCATACGTTACCTGATGCAACGCTTGATGTAAGTACCACACTATCGCCTGGACAAAACACGGTTGGCCCATCAGCTGTAATTGAAGGGGCATTCGGAAGAGGATTCACAACTATTGATAATTCATTTGATGGAAGCGACTTACAACCAAAGCCAGAAAAATCAATACGGACAACGGATAAAGTATCTGAAACACTTGCAAATCGTCCGGGTCCGGTGGTAAATAACCCATCGCTCCAGCTATAAAATTGTCCTGTATTTACAAATGGAGCAGAAACAAATACAGAGCCACCTGCGCAAAATTCAGTTGGCCCATCGGCAGTCAGAACAGGTGTATCCGGCCTCGGTCTGAGAGTAATAGAAAACGGATTGGAAGTACCTGCCAGACAATTCGCAGAATCATTTACAGTAAGTGTATAATTTCCACCGGTCTTTACATATATAAATCTGGTAGTATCGCCTGTGCTCCATAGATTATGAAAAGGCGTGTTTGATGTCAGAAGAATAGAATCACCCTCACAAACATTGTTACTTGTAGACTGAAAACCAGGTATTGAAATACTATTGTTAACAGCAACATTTAACAAATTGGAAGGTTCCGACTTACAACCAAATGAATCGATAGCTTTCACTGAATAGCTACCATCATAAGGCAACATTACGCTTGCTGTTGTTTCACCGGTACTCCATAAATATCCAGCTGCAGGACTTGAAGAAACAAAGAATCCCGGTCCACCACCGCAAATAGTTACAATACCTTCTGTAGATAATACCGGTTTGGGAGGAGCTGTCCGCTTGGTAGCAAAAATTGTATCTGATGGAGGTGAAATACACCCTAAACTATCCTCAATGCGAACACTATAAGCACCGCTGTTACTAATTAACTTGCTTCGCGCAGCATCCCCATCACTCCATATGTATGCATATCCTTCTGTAGAAGTCAAACGTACTGTCGCACCATCACAAAAGTCAACAGGTGCATTAGCCGTAATAACAGGCTGCGAAGGAACAGGATTAAAATACAGATAAATGCTATCAGACCATGGAGAAGTGCATCCAAATAAATTTGTTGTTTGCGCCTTGTAATAACCTGTTGTATTAATAGTGATAGACGAAGTTGTTGCACCTGTATTCCATAAAATTGCGGAAGCGCTGCTTGTTGATAACTGAGCACTTCCTCCTTCGCATAAAACCGGAGAAGCAATTAAATTAATAGAGGGGATTGTACCCAAAGGGTTTGCATTAACGCTTACTGGAGCAGAGGTTGCAGACAAACAACCCAGACTATCGAGATAATGTACTGAAAAAACGCCACTTTTTCTGACTGTAATACTTTGAGTCACTTCACCATTGCTCCACAAATTATTAATTGGTGAACTGGATGTTAATATTACACTGTCACCTAAACAGAACGAAAGTGAGCCTGAAGCTGAAATTACCGGCACAACAGGAAGTGAACGAACAATTGTCAGCGGGCAGATGTGCCGCTCACGCATCCGGCTGTGTTTGTAGCAGTAACCGTAAAAGTGCCACCGGATGTTATATTTATACTCTGCGTTGTTTGACCGGTACTCCAGAGATTATTTGAAGAAGAGGTAGAATAAAGCGTAAACAGATTTCCATCCAAACAGGCATTCAATGGTGCATAGGTGTAAATAGCAGGTGCTACAGAAGTTGCGCTTACTCTAACCGGAACAATTCCTGACTGCGGCGAAGTACAACCGTTATTAAAAGAAACGGTTACAGAATAATCACCTTGATTGTAAACCTTAATGCTTTTGGTTGTAGCTCCATTGCTCCATAAATAGCCATTCTCCATGAAACCTATAGCTGTAGATGCGGTTAATACTACACTGTCGCCTGACAAAATGAAAGGAACCACTACTGAGAACAGATGCATCTCTGAAACCATTTACAGCGCCATCTACAATTACTGAATTAGATTGTGCTGAACAACCGTTTACATCCGTTGTCCTTACAAAATAACTACCGCCCTTGTTTACGGTGATAGTTTGAGTAGTTTCTCCGGTACTCCAGGAATATTTAAAGGAAGGAGAAGAAGTTAACTGCAATCCGTTAAGTGTACAAACAATCAAAGGTCCGTTCGCAGAAATAACTGGTGTTGGATGTGGTGGAAAAATTTGCACATCTATTGAATCAGAAGGCGATGTAAAGCAACCATTATTTACCCCTTTAACACTGTAATTACCGCTCACCGTTGCATTCAAAAACTGACCAAAAGAATTATTACTCCATAAATAAGAGCTTGATCCACCAGACGCTACCAAACCAACTGATCCATTTCCACAGTCCGGATTTGTATAACCCGACTGCAATTCAATAACAGGTCTGGCAGCGGTAAAATTTCAAAAATTGCAGTTGCGGGCGAAGGCAACGAGATACATCCATTAAACGAAACAGCTCTTGCAGAATAAATGCCCGGGCCTACACTTATGGAAGTTCCGGTACTGCCATTATTCCACAAAATCGACTGGTAAGAAAATGGTCCGTTAGCGATGTTTAAAAATGTGGTTTGACTCTCACATAAATTGTTGGGGCCAAAATTCTGAATCGTTGGTGGAGGCGTTGGCAATTTAACGGTCAGGCTAACCGGAGCAGAAGGTTGCGAGATACATACTGATCCGGAATCGAGAACAGTTAAGGTTATTGTTGACTGTGTGTAAACCTGAATAGTACTCAGGCTATCACCATTTGACCAAAAATATTTTTGGGCTGGCGAAGCAGATAATACGGCGAAATCTCCATTGCAAAATTCTGTTGAACCTACGGGAGTAATTACCGGAGTAGCTGAAGCAGTATTAAACAGTACTGATAAGGTATCCGAAGAACAATTAGTTGCCGTATTGGTTAAAACATAATCACCTGAAGCAGTAACTACAATTATGGTCGTATTAATAAATCCGTTACTCCAGGCAAAATTTCCGGGCAAAACGCTTGAAAGTTGAATTGACTCACCCTGACAAAGTACAGGAGAGCGATTCGTGAAAATTTTTGGAATTTCCAAACTATCATCCACCGCAAGCTCACAATCATCATCAATTGCATTACAACGTTCGGTGGCCTCCGGAAAATTAACGCATCACTATCATTACAATCACCTGCATTCGTTACAAATCCAGTAGGAGTAGTGGCAGCCCAAATACTATTTAACGGATCACCAAATCCATCCGCATCAGTATCGGCAAAGAATAATGAACAAGAGTTACCTGAAGCAATGGAAGCAAAAGACATCCAATTAGAATTTGTGCCGGTCAGACCAAATCCAGAAAGTGTACCATCATTGGCGGGACTTCCGGTTTGACTGGACAAAGTAATTTGGGCAGGACTTGAATTATTGCCATCAGCAATGCCGTTATCAAAGTGATAGTTGGCAGTTAAGGAGGAAAGTGAAGCATTCATTTGGCAATTTCGCATTGCCTGAATCTCAGCTTCTGTTCGCTCAACATTCCAGATTCTTAATTCATCCAGAAAAACGTTGGCAAATTCACTAGTGCCATCAGTTTGTACACCAAGTCTGGTGAAAGCACCTCCGGAGGCTGGTGAAAACCCTGAAGTAGAAGTAAAGAGAACTCCATTGATGTACAACTTACCATTAGTTCCGGACTTGACTACAGCCACATGAACCCATTGCAGAAAGGGTAACTGTACCGCTAAACAACCAATCATTTCCTATGCTTACTACTCCCGGCTAGCAACACTTACAAAAATGCGTCACCTGATACTCCTTGCGAAATGAGTGTTTGAGCTGAACCGGTATTATTCAGGTAGCACCAAAATTCAATAGTAAAATCACCTGAAGTAGGAACAATGTGCTGGCTAAACTGAACATGATCATTAATGCCATCAAATTTCAACGAAGAACTGACCTGAGCCATCGCATCATTGACCAGAAAAAGAGAGCAATAAATAAACAACAAATACCGTCGAATTGTTTGCATAGGTAACATCTTGAATTATAATTTATAAAACTGCAAAGGTCTCTCGCACCATTCAACCTGCTACAACACAATCAGTACAGTTTAATAATTACAAAAAGACCGATGCTTGTATGCAAGAGACAAAACGCCGTTAATACAACATTAAATCAAAAGCAATATAAAATCAATCTAGTTATACTTTTCAAAAGTAAGGCGAATTTTAAAACCCTGCAAGTTTAAATCTTCGTAAAGATACTTGTCGGTGATATTAATTTTATTTTCAATGGCTTACTAATGTTAAGGTATTGTTTAATACAACCTAAACAGGTTGAGGTCAGGTAAAGAGCTTGTTGCCTGTAGCCAACCTCCAATCACATATTTCGTCGATACTGACCACCCACTTCAAAAAGGGAAGAGGTGATTTGTCCGAGTGAACAATACTTCGCAGCTTCCATCATCGTGTCAAACATATTCTCATTTCGAATGGCACTCACTTGCAAGTTCCGTAATAGTTCTTTCGTTCTATCGGCATTTCGTGCATGTAAGTCTTGTAGCATTTTAATTTGATACTCCTTTTCTTCCTCAGTAGCACGAATAACTTCTTTCGGCATCACCGTAGGAGAACCTTTGCTGCTCAAGAAAGTATTCACGCCAATGATTGGAAATTCACCGGTATGTTTCAAGGTCTCATAATACAAGGATTCCTCTTGAATTTTTCCACGTTGGTACATGGTTTCCATGGCACCCAATACTCCGCCGCGCTCTGTAATTCGATCAAATTCTAATAATACTGCTTCTTCTACGAGGTCTGTTAATTCTTCAATCACAAACGCTCCCTGCAGAGGATTTTCATTCTTAGCCAATCCTAATTCACGATTAATAATTAACTGAATAGCCATAGCACGTCGCACACTTTCCTCGGTAGGAGTAGTGATGGCTTCATCATAAGCGTTGGTGTGAAGTGAATTGCAATTATCATAAATCGCATACAAAGCTTGTAGCGTTGTACGGATATCGTTGAAATCAATTTCCTGAGCATGTAAAGAGCGTCCCGATGTTTGAATATGATATTTTAACATCTGACTTCTTTCCTTGGCATTGTACTTTATCTTCATCGCCTTCGCCCAAATTCGTCGAGCTACACGTCCTATAACGGCATACTCCGGATCAATTCCATTGCTGAAGAAGAAGCTGAGGTTAGGAGCGAAGTCGTTGATGTCCATTCCCCGACTTGCATAATATTCAACATACGTAAATCCATTTGCCAATGTAAAAGCCAATTGCGTAATTGGATTTGCACCGGCTTCAGCAATATGATAACCGGAAATAGAAACCGAATAAAAATTACGAATTTTGTTACGAATAAAATAATCTTGCATATCACCCATCAAACGTAAAGCAAATTCAGTGCTGAAAATGCATGTGTTCTGCGCTTGATCTTCTTTTAAAATATCAGCTTGAACCGTTCCACGCACTTGCGCTAAGGTCTCCGTTTTAATTTTTGAATACACATCAGCCGGTAAAACTTGATCACCGGTTACGCCCAATAACATCAATCCTAATCCATCATTTCCTTTAGGTAAATCACCTTGGTAGGAGGGGCGAGTGCTGTTCTTGCGTTTGAAGATTTCATTGATCTTCTCTTGCACCATCACTTCTTGTCCGTGCTTTTTGATGTACAATTCGCATTGTTGATCGATGGCAGCGTTCATGAAAAAGCCAGTTAACATCGCGGCAGGACCATTAATCGTCATGCTCACGGAGGTTTTTGGATCGGCCAAATTAAATCCAGAATACAATTTCTTGGCATCGTCCAAACAGCAAATACTCACTCCTGAATTACCAATTTTTCCATAAATATCTGGACGGTAATCGGGATCATTGCCATATAAAGTTACCGAGTCAAAAGCGGTACTTAAACGATGCGCAGGCATGCCTAAGGAGACATAATGAAAGCGGCGATTGGTACGCTCAGGTCCACCTTCGCCGGCAAACATACGCGTAGGATCTTCACCTTCGCGCTTGAACGGAAATACACCGGCAGTGTATGGATATTCTCCCGGAAAATTCTCTTTCAACATCCCCTTCAATTGATCGCCCCAAGCTTCGAAGGTAGGAACCGATATTTTTGGAATTCGAGAATGAGAAAGCGACTCATACCAAGTTTGAATTTTAATTTCTTTATCGCGTACTTTGAAAATATAAAAATCAGATTTATAAGCAGCCACTTTCGTTGGAAAGGCTTGCAATAACTTTTTGTTTTGCCCATCTAACCGCAACTCCCATTCAGCATACGCCGACTTCAATGTATTTATAGCTGCATCCTTCTCTTTTACATCTACACTATTTAAAGCATCCATAGCTTGCTCCATGCTATACAGTTTCTGAGCAACTTTAGATTGTTCGTTGGTCCAGTCGTTGTACTGACGATTACTCTCTGAAATTTCACTCAAATAGCGCGTACGATGCGGTGGGATGATGTAAATCTTCTCACTCATTTCATCAGTACTGGTAAAAGTAGTCTTAAGATCAGTACCCGTTTTTACCACTAAAAGATCCATCACCTGCTTGTACAGTTTATTCATTCCTGGATCATTGAACTGTGAAGCGATGGTTCCATAAACAGGAAGAGAATCGTCATCCGCATCCCACAATTGGTGATTGCGCTTGTATTGCTTCTTCACATCACGCAACGCATCTAAGGCTCCACGCTTATCGAATTTATTTAAGGCAATCACATCGGCAAAATCCAGCATGTCAATTTTCTCTAATTGTGTGGCCGCGCCGTACTCTGGCGTCATCACATACAACGACATATTGCTGTGTTCGGTAATCTCGGTATCACTCTGACCAATTCCAGAAGTTTCCAAAATGATCATATCATATCCAGCAGCCTTCACAATATCCAGCGCTTCTTGTACATGCTTCGACAATGCCAAATTACTTTGACGTGTTGCCAGTGAGCGCATATAAACACGATCGTTATTGATGGCGTTCATGCGAATTCTATCTCCTAAAAGGGCGCCACCTGTTTTTCTTTTAGATGGATCGACCGATACAATTGCAATCGTCTTATGCTTAAAATCGATGAGAAAACGTCGCACCAATTCATCCACCAAACTCGATTTACCTGCGCCACCGGTACCCGTGATTCCGAGCACGGGAGCTTTAGAAGTATCTGCAGCTTTTTTAATTTCAGTATAATAATTTTTAAATTCAGATGGATTATTCTCCGCAGCTGAAATCAATCGAGCAATCGCATATTGATTGTTGGTCGCAATCGTTTTACTTCTCCATTCAGATTAAATCCGGTTGCAAAATCACATTTCTGCATCATATCATTAATCATTCCTTGCAAGCCCATCGAACGACCATCGTCGGGATGATAAATGCGCGTAATGCCATACGCTTGCAATTCCTTAATCTCTTCAGGTAAGATGGTACCACCGCCACCACCAAAAATGCGAATATGCTCACATCCTCTTTCCTTGAGCAAATCAAACATATATTTAAAATATTCCATGTGTCCGCCTTGGTAGGATGTCATGGCAATAGCATTTGCATCTTCTTGAATGGCACAATTTACCACCTCATTTACACTTCTATCGTGACCCAAGTGAATCACCTCAGCCCCGCTGCTTTGAATAATCCGACGCATGATATTGATAGACGCATCGTGCCCGTCAAAAAGGCTGGCGGCCGTAACGATACGGATTTTATTCTTGGGAGTGTATGGAGTAGGAGATTGCATATTTAATTTAGTAACGATGGCACAAATTTACGGTTAATAGCGCTCACATAATTTCGTTTTGAAATTTTATATTCTACTAAGTACCAAAGCTTTCTGTTTGATTATCATTGACATCCAAAATACTTATAATTATTGTAACAAAAAACTATATTGATAAAATAAAAATAAATTGGTAGTTAACTATCTTTATTATTGAAAAAATTAAAATAAATAAAAAGAATCAGCAGTTCACTAAACCATTTTTACTTGATAAACGTGATACCTTTAGATGTAAATCACTCGATTATAGAGAATATTCAGTTATAAATTCACTTTATTTCTAGATTACAATTGAATTAAATATAAACTTAATAAATTTCATAATTATTTTACTTCTCATTAAAACCAAAACCATGAAAAAACACCACTACTTTATATTGTTGTTTATTCTAAAAAGCTTAAGTTGCTTTGCGCAACAAACTCCTGAAACTGCAACAGTCTTGACAACTTGGAAATATGGTGGCAAAACTGCAATTATTGACAATAGTAGTTTTGGAAATGCAATTTCAGGAATTGATTATGGATTACTCAATAATAACACTACTCGCATTGCATGGTTCTTAATACCCGTATGTGAATCCCTTACTTTCGATCTTGATCTTAGCAACATGAATAATTTTGATTCAGTGGGTTTTGCCGTGTTTGGTCCTTTTTTAGATACGAATCAAATAGTATCAAAACTACAAGTTTCTACGCCAATAACAAGTAGACCATTTTTGCCTCTAACCTCAGGGTTTCTTGCTAATTCTGTCCCAAATCTAGGTAATGGTTTATATTTGGTAGCATTGAACATAGACTCACTTTCAGGACCAGTTACACTCTCTGCAGAGTATAACCATCCTTTTAACGACAAGATATGTGATTATTGCAACAACAGTGTTTTTATTGATCATATGTTTTGTCTGGTTACTACAGATTCTTCAACCCAACGCACCAAATTAATTTTTGACAATAGTGATACCGCAAATATTCTGGGCTATATTCTTTATAGGGAAAATAATATAGCAGGACAATATGATAGTTTGACATTCATACATAGAGATTCTTCCAATTACTACATTGATATGACAGCAAATCCAGCTGTTCGGAATTGGAGATATTTAATGCACCGACTTGATCAATGTGATCAAAGTCCGATACCTTATTTTCAGGGAAATGGATATATTTGGAAAGCCAATACACTTCATTTACAACAAGGCGTTAGTACGAATAACTCGATAAATCTTTCCTGGAATAATATGATCAATAATTTACCGGTTTTAGGGAGTTGTTGTTTCAATCCTACTTTATATGTTTATAGAAGTAATGGCTCAGGAGCATTTATTGCGATCGATTCTCTTCGACAAATATCTCCAGTTATACAGATATTAACCCATCTCAAGGATTGAATTTGTACCAAATTGTGATGAAAAAAACAGCCCCTTGTACAATTACTCGAAACAATGAAACCGAAGCACGATCCAACACAATTTCAACAACATTTACGGGAATACATAATCCAGTAAAGCATAATTTCTTTAAACTATATCCTAATCCAGCTCAACATGAATTTACGGTTGAGATAAGTGAGAATAATAAAGATTGGAGTTTAAGTTTATTTAATTTACAAGGCCAGCTAATAAAGACAGAAGACGTTATTAACAAAAGCAAAATCCAATTATATTGTGAAGATTTGCCAGCAGGAATCTATACAGTTAAAGTTTCGTATTTAAACACCGACTACTATAAAAAACTCGTAATCGAATAAGAAATAATTGTTAGAAAAACTTCGGCACCCGAAATTTGCCCCTTGTAAGACTGACGGATAAAGGAGCAATTAAATTCGGTTCATTTAGTAAGGATGTAAGTATTATTTAGTGGTAACCCCGTCTGAACTATTATTTTGAAGGAAATATACAATACCATAATAAATTTAATTTGATGATGTTTTTTTATTTTGAAGTTCAGACCTAGGGTTGCCAAACATTAAAGGAAAATGCTCCCCGTCAGTCTTACACAGGGCGATTCTTTTGTTACTTTTCTTCTAAAGAAAAGTAAGGCTAAGAGATAAAAGTCAAAATTGAATGATCAATATTTTCTTGCCTTATATTTAATTAATCTCAAGAATAGAAACTAGAGATTTAATCAATATTACCAAATAATTTAGTGAAATAAACAACCCTGCTTCATTTTCACTACTTTTGCGCCTTCTTAGATTATAGAAATTATGAGCGTATTAGTCAACAAGGATTCAAAATTATTGTTCAGGGATTTACCGGAACAGAAGGCACTTTCCATGCTACTCAAATGATTGAGTATGGGACAAATGTAGTAGGAGGCGTGACTCCAGGAAAAGGAGGAACTACCCATTTAGACAAGCCCGTTTTCAATACAGTAGCAGAAGCAGTGGCTAAGGCCGGTGCTAATGTTTCTATCATTTTCGTTCCACCAGCCTTTGCTGCAGATGCTATGATGGAAGCTGCTGAAGCTGGAATTAAATTGATTGTAGCTATTACTGAAGGAATTCCTACCAAGGATATGATCAAGGTAAAGGAATATTTAAAAGATAAAGATTGCCGCTTGATTGGACCTAATTGTCCAGGGGTGATTACTCCAGGAGAAGCAAAGGTTGGAATCATGCCAGGTTTCGTTTTCAAGCGCGGACCTATTGGAATTGTTTCTAAGTCGGGAACCCTTACTTACGAAGCTGCCGATCAAGTAGCACGTGCTGGTTTAGGAGTAACCACAGCTATAGGAATTGGTGGAGATCCTATCATTGGAACCACTACCAAAGAAGCCGTAGAATTATTCATGAATGATCCAGAAACGAAAGGGATCGTGATGATTGGTGAAATTGGCGGTGGATTAGAAGCCGAAGCTGCTCGCTGGATCAAAGCAACTGGCAACAAAAAGCCAGTCGTTGGATTCATTGCAGGACAAACTGCACCAGCTGGAAGAAGAATGGGTCATGCCGGAGCTATTGTTGGTGGAGCTGAAGATACAGCTGCAGCGAAGATGCAAATCATGCGTGAATGTGGAATTATTGTAGTCGATTCTCCAGCCGACATTGGTAAAACAATGGCTGAAGTGATGAGTAAAGTACTTGCTTAAATAAATTGATTTAAAAATAGATATGGCTCTGGAAACAGGGCCATTTTTGTTTGCTGCCCGCGAGTTCCCTCGGGCAGCATTGGCAGCAAGGTTGGCTGAGGCTACCTTCGACAAGCTCAGTCAGCTCACGAGGCTAACGTATAATGAAAATTGAATTATTGCATAAATGATATTTTTCAGGTTGTTTAGACTGATTCTAAATAATAGATTTGCACCATATAAAACACAAATCACCTAAAGTTGAAAATGCTTCACTTTTGAATCATAATGAAATGGAAAGAAAAGAATTTATTCAGCAGTGCGGCAAAATTTGTTTAGGTGGATTCCTGATGGGTGGATTGTTAGAATCCTGTGCGGGGAATTATTATGCGACCACCACCTTGGCAAATGATCAAATTGCGATTAAGAAAAGTGAATTTTTTGAAGTGAAAAACGGAATCTCGAAGCCGAGAAAGTATGTCTTGGTAAAAAATGAGAAATTGAACTTCCCAATTTCCGTTTACAAAATCAATGAGGACACCTATTCCGCTTTGTACATGGAATGCACACACAATAGTTGTGAACTGCTGCCGATACTATTCGTCAAAAACTAAGTATGGATGCGGTGTACAATCGTCCATTCCTTACTATAGCCAAATTGCCTGTTGCCCTTGGAGGATACCTGGAAGCAAATACGCAGTATGCATCCACGGATGGTGTAGATGATGGATTTTCTTTTCAAATGAGAAGAATGACCCTTTTCTTTTCGAGTACCATTGCCAAGAGAATAAAATTCTTTTCCGAATTGGAATTTGAAGATGGGACTAAGGAAATTAATTTAGAATACTGCGCCTTGGATTTTGAATTTCATCCCTTATTGAATTTAAGAGGGGGAATCATCATGAATCCGATTGGTAGTTTTAACCAAAATCACGATGGTCCCAGATGGGATTTTATTGATCGACCGGTAAGCGCAACACGGATCATTCCTTCCACCTTAAGTAATGTAGGCATGGGAATTCATGGAAAATATTTTTCTCGCCAATGGGTATTTGGCTATGAATTTTATTTGACAAACGGATTTGATGACAATGTGATTGACAACGACGAAGGACGTACTTCCTTACGAGCTGGAAAAGGAAATCCAGATAAGTTTGAAGAAAGCAACAGTGGACTTCCTCTCTACACAGGTAAAATTGCCATCAGGAATAGAAAGATTGGCGAAATAGGAGTGAGCTATATGACCGGAGTTTATAATAAGTGGAAAGAAGATGGGTTGGTGATTGATGATAAACGGAGCGCGTCCGTTTTTGCAGTTGATTTCAACACTTCTATCTTTAGAAACAGAGTAAATATTACGGGTGAATATGCCAAAGTATTCGTTGACGTACCTTCCACCTTCACACAACAGTATGGGGAAGAACAATGGGGAGCTTATACTGACGTAGTTTGTACAGTGCTTCAACGAACCATTTTTGGATGGGAAAATGCGAAACTAAACCTTGGTGTTCGAGGTGAATATGTTGACTTTAACGAAGGGAAATTCAAAGAAACCAATACCAATATTGGTGATGATTTCTATGCCATTGTTCCATCCATCTCCCTACGCCCAACAGGAACAACGGTAATTCGCTTCAACTTCAGATTTGAAAGCGCACATGATTTGTTAGACAATGAACCAAGCAGAACCAATGTGATTCAATTTGGATTTAGTAGTTATTTCTAAATGCTATAAAAATCTTAAAACAGAATGAGGCTGTCACCAATAGGAGACAGCCTCTTTTTATTCCATTTAATCCTGATCTTATTTCTTATCTAACCTAAACTGAATTCCAATTTGAAGTCCAAAAAAAACACGACTTGATTTTTGATAACTCAACTTATTTCTACTATCGAATAAGGAGTGAATTGCTGCGTAGTGTGAAGCTTCAGACACTAAACAAAATGATTCAGAATCATTAAAGGCATCAATTTCTTCCTGCGTATACTCTGTAGTTGCATCAGTAAACATATAACCAAAACGAAGACCTGTCGTTAAATTAACCATGTCTGTTAGTTTATTATCGATTCCAAATCCTAAAACGCCAGCTACTCCAAAACCAGCAAAATCATCTTTTGCATCTCTGCCGCTATAATTAAATGGATTATTTTTATATTCAAAAGTTTCTTTAGCATTTGTTAATAAGGAAATTTGAGGACCAATTTCAAAATATGGTCCTTTAGGTGATGATACACGAAATAAAATTGGAATATCGAAATAGCTTAATTTAATTTCGTTCGAGAAAGTATTATTCTCATCTCCTAAATATCCATCATACTTTTGCTTATGAGAAGCATAAATTATTTCAGCACTTAAGCCATAAGTTTCTTTAAACATAAAGATGGCTTGCACACCTAATGTCGGACTGAAAGTAGCTGCATAGTCGAGGCTAGCATTTTGATCAGAAACATTTTTGTTAAAGAGCCAAGTGTAAAAGAAAGATCCTTTTGCACCTAAACGAATTCCTTCCTGTGCTTGGGCAGAAGAAAGACAGAGTATCACGATAACCGCAATGGCAAGATTTTTTTTCATAAATTGGTTGTTGATATAACTTATTACAAAATAAACTTAATAATTTCAATACTCCTAATATAAAATAATGATTCAATTATAGATTAGAATATGAAAAGGATTTTTTGGAGAATGAGCCCATCAATACCAATGTGATTCAATTTGGATTTAGTAGTTATTTCTAATTGCTATAAATATCTTACAACGGAAAGAGGCTGTCACCAATAGGAGACAGCCTCTTTTTAATTCCAATTTTTCTGAGACTATTTTTTATCCAACATGAATTGAATTCCTATTTGAAGACCTCCAAAAGCACGATTCGATTTTTGGTAGGAAAACTTATCTTCTGTATCAGTATGTGCAACGCCAGAAACATTACTTAATTCTTCCAAGGTTGATGCAGCTGTAAATTCATCTTCTGAATATTCTGTTGTTGCATCGGTGAACATATATCCAAAACGAAGACCTGTTGTCAAATTAATCATATCCGTTAATTTGATATCGATACCAAACCCTAAAACACCTGCAACTCCAAATCCAGCGAAATCATCTTTTACATCTTTGTCGCTATAATTTAAAATCGTTGAATTATCCAATTCAAATGTTTCTTTAGCACCCATCAACAAAGAAACTTGAGGTCCAACTTCGAAGAAAGGTCCCTTTGGTGAAGAAACACGAAATAAAATTGGAATATCTATATAACTCAAATTAATTTCGTTTGTAAAGGTATTATCTTCATTCCCAAAGTAACCATCATACTTTTGCTTCTGAGAAGCGTAAATAACTTCTGCACTAATTCCATACGTTTCTTTCAACATAAAGATGGCTTGAACACCAAAGGTAGGACTGAATGAAGATGCATAATCTAAACTTGCATTTCGATCAGAAACATTTTTGTTAAAGAGCCAAGTGGAAAAGAAGGATCCTTTCGCACCTAAACGAATTCCTTCTTGTGCCTGGGCAGAAGAAAGGCTGGTTATCATGATAACCGCAATGGCAAGAATTTTTTTCATATCTAGTTTAATTTGGTTGCTTATATATCTTTGGCAAAATAAACCTAATAATTTCAATACTCCAAGTATAAAGTCATGATTAAACTTCTGAATGGAACTAATGCGCTTATTACAGGCGCTTCACGTGGTATCGGTAGAGGTATCGCATTGGTATTAGCACAAAACGGTGCTAATGTGGCATTTACATACCTTTCATCTCCTGAAAAAGCCCAAGAACTGGAAAAAGAATTACAAGGAATGGGTGTAAAAGCGAAAGGTTATAAATCGGACGCTTCTGAATTTTCGGCTGCTGATACGCTAATTACCAATATTATAGCTGATTTTGGCTCTTTAGAAGTAGTTGTAAACAATGCCGGAATTACGCGCGATAATTTATTAATGCGAATGTCGGAAGAGCAATTTGATGAGGTGATTCGCACTAATTTGAAAAGTGCATTTAATATTACAAAAGCCTGTCAGCGCCCTATGTTGAAAGCCAGAAAAGGAAGTATTATCAATATTTCTTCTGTTGTTGGTGTAAAAGGAAACGCAGGTCAAGCTAATTATGCAGCTTCAAAAGCAGGGATGATTGGGTTCACTAAGTCGGTTGCACTCGAGTTAGGATCTCGAAATATTCGTTGTAATGCCATTGCTCCTGGTTTCATTGAAACGGAAATGACCGCCGCATTGGCACCTGATATGGTTCAACAATGGAGAGATCAAATTCCATTAAAACGTGGCGGAACGCCAGAAGATGTAGCGCAAGCAGTTGTCTTTTTAGCTAGTGATATGTCGTCCTATATCACTGGACAAGTATTGAATGTGGATGGAGGAATGTTAACGTAATTTCAATTCAATTCATTCATTTTGGTCGTTCGTTTTAGGTAGATGGTCGAATTCTCCATCTCTAAACTAACGTGTTTGTTATATTCGTAAATCAATAAAAAAAATATGAAAAAATTTAAAGTTTTACTCCTAGCGATAATCTGCATGTTGCAGACCACATGGGCTGGAGTTGATGCCAATGCTACACCAAAGAAAATTTTACCTTATCCCATTCTTCAACATAAAATGGCGAATGGACTTAACGTGGTTACTGTGCCGTATGATAGTCCAGGCTTAGCGGCTTTTTACATCGTGGTGCGTGTAGGATCACGCGATGAAATTGAAGAAGGAAAAACTGGCTTCGCCCATTTCTTCGAACACATGATGTTTAGAGGCACTGAAAAATATTCGAAAGAACAATACAGTGATGCATTAAAAGCCACAGGAGCGAGTGCCAATGCAAACACATGGCTTGACCGAACGGTTTACCACATGACTGGCAATGCTCAAAAATTGGAAAAAATGTTTGAGCTGGAAGCGGATCGTTTCATGAATCTTAAATATTCTATTCAAGATTTTAAAACAGAAGCCGGAGCTGTGAAAGGGGAGTATACGAAGAATTCAGCAAGTCCTTATTCACAAATGGACGAAAAGATGAACGATGTAGCCTTTACTTCACACACTTACAAGCATACAACCATGGGTTTCTTTAAAGATGTTGTGGATATGCCAAATCAGTATGAGTATAGCATGGAATTTTTCAAACGATTTTATCGTCCAGAATATACTACCATCATTGTAGTTGGAGATGTTACAGAGGAAAAAGTAAATAAACTTGCCGAACAATATTTTGGTACTTGGAAAAAAAGGCGACTATGTGAGTCCTGTACCTCCCGAGCCAAAACAAAATGAAACTCGCTATGCGCACATCCAAAAAGCGAAATTCCCACCCGTAGTTTCTCTGAACTACAAAGCACCTGCGTATACAGATAAGAATACGGAAACAGTAGCCTTGGATTTATTCATGACGATGTTATTTTCTGAAAAATCAGCTTTGTATAATAAACTGGTGGTGACGGAACAAAAAGCAAGGTCGGTGGATGGCAATTTTTTCTTTACCAGAGATCCCTACTTAGCGAGTGTTCAAGCTTCGTTAGTTGATGAAAAAGACATGCAATATGTCAGAGATGAAATTACAAAAGCTATTGAAGAAGCTAAGACAAAACCTTTTTCAGAAAAAGAAATAGCAGATGCAAAATCTAGATTGCGTTATGGTTTTGCAATGTGTATGGATAGTCCTTCGCAAATAGCCAACAATCTTTCTTTTTCACTTGGGTTACTAATAATCCTGAAAGTGTAAACATTACGTATGCACTTTATGATAAAGTAACGGCCAACGATATGATGGAAGCAGCGAAGAAGTATCTCATTCCAACTGGACTTACCATTTCAACTATTTCTGGACATGAAAATTGTCCAATTAAATAATTTAATAGAGCAAATATAAAATGAAAAAAATATTATTCCTTCTCCTTCTACACTTCACCATTTCGGCCAACGCAATGGAAGTCGTAGAATTGAAAATGCCAAAGTCCGATATCATCGTTGTGAAATTAATGTTTAGAAACGGCTCTATTTCTGATCCTGCAACTAAACATGGATTAACGAATTTAACTGCGAATTTAATTTCTGAAGGTGGTTCAAAACAATATTCCAGTACTGAAATTAAAGATATTATTTATCCATGGGCGGCAGGGTATGGTGTCTCTGTAGATAAAGAAGTTTGCGTCTTTACATTCAGTGTTCATAAAGATCACCTAGATAAATTTTATCCCATCTTAGCTGGACTCATTCAAACACCGCGATTTGATGAGGAAGATTTTAAACGTGTAAAATCGAATCAGCAGAATTATGTGGATGAAGTGATCCGTACTTCTTCCGATGAAGAATATTCTAAAAAGACCTTGGAAGATTTTTTATTCAGAGGCACGAATTACCAACATCCCGTTGCTGGAACAACCGCCGGGGTGATGAATTGTACTTTAGAAGATGTAAAATCTCATTACTCAAGTTATTTCACAAAAGATAATTTGTCGTTGGGAATTGCTGGCAACTACACCCCAGAATTTTTATTGAAGTTAAAGACAATGCTCAACACCTTACCATCATTAAAAGTAACGATTCCAACCCCAGGATCCGCTCGTCAATCGAATGGTATGGAAGTGGAAATCATTTCAAAAGACAATGCATTGGGTTCTGCCATCTTCACCGGATTTAAACTTCCCATCACGCGTTCTGACGATGATTTCGCTGCATTAATGATTGCTAACAGTTGGTTAGGGGAGCATCGCAAATCGTATTCTAGATTATATCAGAAAATTCGTGAACAACGTTCCATGAACTACGGAGACTATTCGTATATTGAATGGTACAACAATGGAGGTTCAAATATGCTGCCTCGCCCGGGATATCCACGCAGTAGTAATTACTTTTCACTTTGGATTCGTCCAGTACAAACTGCAAAAGGATTGAAAGGACAATATCCAGAATTAGATTCCATCGAAATTGGACATGCACATTTTGCATTACGCATGGCAGTTCGCGAATTGAATTTATTGGTGAAAGATGGTATGTCTCAAGAAGATTTTAATTTAACACGCGATTTCTTACGTTCGTACATGAAGCTATATGCTCAAACTGCAGAACAACAATTAGGATATTTGATGGACAGTAAATTCTACAAACGTGATAATTGGTTAAGTTCAGCAGATCAATTATTAGCCGCCTGTACTTTAGAAAAAGTAAATGCCGCTATTAAAAAATACTGGCAAAGTGATAATATGTTCGTAAGCATCATCACCGACAAAAGTGAGGTGGTGCCTTTAGCACGCTCACTTCGTGAAAATATGGTTTCACCAATGAGTTATAGTGCTGCCTTAAAAAGTGTTTTAACGAAGGAAATTTTGGCAGAAGATGAAATCGTAAAATCATTTCCTATGAAAACGGGAAGTATTACGATTGTTGAATCGAATGATGTTTTTAGAAAATAATTATTAGTTGACAACAGTTCCCTCTGTGAATTCGATGCATGCGAGATATTAAAAAAGCCAGAAAGGCTGCGATTATAGGAGGAGGGGCTGCGGGATTTTTCGCAGCCCTTCATCTTGCCGAAATCGATCCGCAATGTGAGGTGCATATTTTCGAGAAGAGCACACAATTATTAAGTAAAGTAAAAGTATCGGGCGGAGGTCGTTGCAATGTAACACATGCCTGTTTTGACAACCGAACATTAGTTCAATTTTATCCTCGAGGAAGTAAACAACTTGCATCGCCTTTTAAACGATTTTCACCTACCGACACCATCACTTGGTTTAAAGAAAGAGGCGTGTTATTAAAAACAGAAGAGGATGGAAGGATGTTTCCGGTTACCGATTCATCACAAACTATTATCAATTGTTTTTTAGAGGAAGCCCAAAGATTAGGAGTAAGAATTCATACACAACAAGGAGTAAGTACATTTTTTCGTGAAGAAAATCATTGGAAAATTACTTTTAATGATCAAACTAATTTTGTAGCCGATGCTCTCCTCATTGCGACAGGAAGCAGTGAATTAGTTTGGAATCAATTAAAATCTTTAGGAATTAAAATAGAAGAACCCGCACCTTCGCTATTCACATTTAATGTAAAGGATATGAATTTGCATGAATTGTCGGGAACCAGTGTTGAACATACTTCGCTAAAGATTCAAGGAACAAAACTAAAAACGGAAGGTCCCTTATTAATTACGCATTGGGGAATGAGCGGTCCGGCCATTTTAAAATTATCAGCCTGGGGCGCGCTTGATTTAAAAGGGTTGAATTATAATTTTACATTAACAGTTTCCTATCTTCCTGAAGAAAATGATGAAACGCTATTGACAAAATTGAAAAGATTAAGAAGTACTGAAAGTCGGAAACAAGTAAGTTCTTTTTCTCCATTTGATGTATTAAGTAAACGACTCTGGAATTATCTCTTAGGAAAATCCGATATCTCTTTCGATTTAAACTGGGCGGATTTAAGCAATAAAGAACTACAAAAATTAATGGAAGAACTCTTACACGGAAATTACAAAGTAAATGGCAAGAGTACTTTTAAAGATGAATTCGTAACCTGCGGAGGTGTCTCACTAGATGAAATCAACTTCAAAACCTATGCCTCCCATAAAATCCAAGGACTCTTTTTCGCTGGTGAAGTGGTGAATGTAGATGCCGTTACCGGAGGCTTCAATTTTCAACATGCGTGGACGTCGGGGTGGATAGCCGCGGAGGGAATTAAGAATTAAGAATTAAGAATTAAGAATTAAGAATTAAGAATTAAGAATTAAGAATTAAGAATTAAGAATTGCTGCGCTCTGAGTAACGTTGAATAATGCACTCGCAGCGAACGTTGCGCTCCCGATGCTTCGGGACGTTGCTTTCGCTGCGTTTAAAAATTCGATAAATACTAATTCATCGTAATCTTCTTCAAATTATCCGACGGCACACGATCTATTAAATAATAGTAAGGATCAACACCCACTTGATACGGTTCATCCTTGGTATGTATCGTAAATGACCTCTCCATTTTATCGAACAATACTTTTTTAAGATGCAATGCTTTTCCCATTTTCTTACCTTCGGCAGGTTTTGCCAAAACGCCAATCTCGATCCAGTCATGAATACCAATTTTAGTTTCTTTACCTAGTGAATCGGCATACATTTTATCAGTTCGCACCTTGAAAGTAGTTTCATATCCATCTTTAACTTTTTTAGAAGTGGCTTCCAACACACGATTATTAAAGATCGTCATCTTCTTAAATAAATCAGTAATTAGATATTTCAAACTGTCCGGAGTAGCGGCTTCAAATCGATCTACTAATTCATACGAACCAGGGTAGGGTGGTTGGCGATAGGCGAAACTATCCACTAAGTTTTTTAATGCTGCATTTACATTCTTCTCACCAACCATCTCTTTAAAATAATACATGATAACACTGGCTTTATTATAATGCACGTAACCTTGATTCTCCACTTCTTCGAGGGCACATTCCTTCTCACTTTCGGTACCGCGTGAACGTAAGTAACGATCCATTTCATAACGAAGGAACTTATGCATTTGATCCTTTCCATACATCTTTTCCATGACCATTAATGCCGAATACTGCGCCATGGACTCTGAAAGATTACTTGATGTGCCCACCATTGATGTCCCATTTCATGCGCTACCACATAAGTCACCATATCGATATCATCCGAATCTTCTAGATTGGCTATAAACCCAGTCGACTCAGAGTAAGGCATGGTTCCAGGAAAAGCTTGAGCAAAACTTGCATAGCGCGGAAACTCTATAATTCGGGCTTGCTTGTGCGCATACGGACCGAAGTTCTCGGTGTAGTAATCGATGGCTTTTTCCATCGACATCAACATTTTATCTACATTGTAAGGATGCGCTTTATCGTAATATACTTCCAAACTAATTCCTTTATGCATCTTTGTTTTCGTCTCAAACCGCGCAGATAAAAACGAATAGAAATTTAAGGAGTAGTGATCCAATTCATATTCAAAATAACTGCGTCCATCTTTCTTCCATTGCCTTTTCAACGATCCAGGAGCAATGGCAATTTGTTCTTCACTCGTACTAAAAATGGTTTTTACCGTTACCCAATCTGAATTATTGCTGATGTAATTATCCATTCTGGATTTAGGATCCTTCGATAATAAAGGCATACGTTTACGAGGAGCTAAATCTTTCTTCTTACGATCGTTCTTATCTTGAATTTCATAGTTGGCTTGATAACCAATCATCGGAAGGAAACTGCTATTGTTAAAGAATGAACCATTACTCACAATGTTGGTGTTGCTCACTTCATTTTCAATTCCATCAGCTTGGTAAGATGAACTCATCGTTAATAATAAACTATCGCCAGGCTGTAGACCGCTATTCAATCGATAAATTTGAAATTGTAATAAAGAATCATTCAACACTAATTTAGCAGAAGGAACATCCAACTTAAATTCAAAATCATTGGGGACAGTAAAGAAAATAGAATCAATCACAACTGTACTCTTATTTTTAATCCATTGTGTCGATTTAACGTCAAGACGTCGCTCAACCGGAAACAAATCAATTTGATATTCGACAGCGACTACACGAGGTTGTGGATTCAATTCATAGCGCTTATAGGTTTTCTCATAATCAGCTTGCGACTTTTCATCCTCTTTGGAAGTAGTAAACTCATTTAACACTTTCGAATTATAATACAAGAAAGAACCAAAGACAATCCAAGCAAACAGAGCAACCAGCAAGGGTAATTTCACCATGGGAAAACGATGTTTCGCAATAGTAGTTCGAATTTTAAAACTTACATCCCGACCGCGAATCCAGAATAAAAACCCGAACATCAATAATACAATACTAAAAAGGAGCCAATAGAATTCAAAGGCTAAAGTTCCAGTCAAAAATGGTCCGAATTTATTCATATCTGAATAAATTAAACTTGGACTACTTCCAAACGGAATCAAATTGGTTTCAACATCTAAAGCAGGCCAAACAAAATTATTTGTAATGACGAAAGCAACAAAATAAAATATCCGAGATACTTATTATTAACCAGAATATGAATAAACACACTCAACGCTATTAAACTTAAAAAGCTCAAACCGCTGATGACAATCATCTGAATTAAATAAACACCTAATCGAATATCTCCAAAGCCATGAAGAATTTGTGTAATAATTCCAATGAGGCAACCAATGATCAATAAAGTTTCAATCACTAGCCATAAAGCAATCATTTTAGAGATAAGCGGCATCCAGTCGGAATAGGGAAGGCATCATAAATATCACTCACCTTATTATCTCTTTCTTTCCAAACAATTACACCAGAATAAAAAGTGATTACTGCTACAATGAATAAATAAAAGGAACCTTCTATGATATCGAGCACCTGATACGTCACTGGAAATGCAGTTAATCCATACCCTTGCGAAGTGGCAAAAGACATCGAAGAAATTAAATTGATGGCACCGAAAATCATGATCACGATAAAAGCAGTATTCTTCAAAATGGAAATCGTTTCCAACTTTACTTGACTAACAATTTGCCTTGCTGTAAGCGTTGAGTTAAAGATCGGCTTCACTGAAATTAAAGGAACCCATGAACGCAAAGCCACATTTTCAATCTTCTCCTCCGATTTTGCTTTCTTCTTTGAACCCCTCGACTTCTCCGAAAAGCTAAAACGATAGTAAGTAAAAATTAAAACCAACACACCCACACCCATCCAAATTAATCGATTCATTAAGAGCAGGCCTTCAAATCCCATCGACATGGTATTCTTATCATCCACTGTCCAATATTTTGTAGCCACCGAAAAAGTTCTCATTCCAAAAGGATCCAGCATAGCACCTATCACTTCCGAATCAATATCACGAATCAAATTTTGCGAGATTATATATCCTACTAACAATCCAATCGAACCAACAAATGAGAGGATGGTGCTTCTTGTCAATGCAGCGATACTAAAAATTACGGCACCTGCAAAAAACATATTCGGAACAACAAAAATCAAGAATCCATGAATATGTCCCGACCAAAATGTGGGACCTCTCAAACTTTCATCCAACCATGGCATTTGTACGCCGATCAAATTTCCAATCGATACACCCAGAAAAGGAATCATACAGATGATAACGGCACCAAAAAATCGGCCCAAAATAAAATCTCTTTTCTTAATAGGAGTGGTGAATAAAATTTGGCTTGTCTTTTCCATAAAATCACGCGCTGCAGCGGAATTTAAAAACGCGGTAATCATTAACAAAGAAAACAGAGACATGATGGAATAAAATTGCTCAACTACAAAAGGAGCATTCTTATTTACATTGCCGGTTTGAGATCCTACTGTAATCGAATCACTGGAGCTTGCACCAAAGATCAAAGCGGCATTAATCAAAATAAAAATATACAACATCGGTTGTCGAAACCAATATCGTAATTCGAATTTCAGAATATGTTTAAACATAGATTTCTATTTAGAGTCTGTCTATTAAGTTAGCGTTTGGATCATAATGTTCGAGTTCGAGGCTTTCGCAGTCTTGAAAACCAAGGAGTTTATTACAATAAATGATTGTTTTCAAGACAAGAGTAATGACGAAATCGGACATTATGGACAAACACAATTTACAATTATTGATTACGAAAACCTTTGATATGTGTGAAAAACACATCTTCCAAATCTCCTTGAATAGAATCGAAATCTGCATCAGGTGAATGATCGCTATAGACATGAGCAAGTGGTTTACCTGCAACCATACGGGTAGAAATTACAGGATACTTTTCGGTAAACGCTGGAATATCCTGCTTACTTACTTCGCGACGCCAAATTTTTCCATCGATAGAAGTAAGGGCATCCATCGGACTCCCTTCAAAAAGCACCGTTCCTTTATCGATAATTGCCATCTGACTACAAAGTTCCTTTACGTCATCCACGATATGCGTTGACAAAATCACAATTACTTGTTCTCCGATCTCACTCAACAAATTATAAAAGCGATTACGTTCTCCAGGATCTAATCCTGCGGTAGGTTCGTCAACAATAATCAATTTAGGATCTCCGAGTAAAGCTTGAGCAATACCAAAGCGTTGCTTCATTCCTCCAGAAAATCCACCGAGTGCTTTTTTACGAACATCCCAAAGGTTTACACGTTTTAATAAATCTTCAACAACTGTTTTTCGATCAACGCTGATTCCTTTTAATATGGCAATATGCTCCAACATATCATAGGCTGATACTTTTGGATAAACGCCAAATTCCTGGGGCAAATAACCTAATAGTTTACGCACTTCCAATTTTTCCTTGAGCACATCTAAAACGCCCAACCTAACGGTACCGCTATCCGCTTCTTGCAAGGTAGCGATAGTACGCATCAGCGTCGATTTCCCGGCGCCATTGGGTCCGAGCAAACCATACATACCGGTTGAAATGGTGAGGTTAACATTATTTAATGCTTTTACACCATTGGAATAAGTCTTTGAGAGGGAGGTAATTTTCAGTTCCATAAAACGATTTAGATAGGAACGATGAAGATATAAAAAATAATAAAGTAAGTATTTAAAACAAACTGAAACATCCCTTCAACAACCTAGAACCAACAAAAGTAAAACTCAACCGAGGCAATGATAAAATTCAATATCGAAGAAAAGCAAAAACAATTATAAAAGGTCAACGATAAATTCAATTTCGAAGCCAATTCATACCTTGTTTTACCCATGCTCAAAATCCTTAATATTGAATTCATATGCTATTTGTATCTTTGCGGTGTTCTTTGAAAATATGGGGTCGACAGGAATCGACAGGAGGAGTAATACGCAGGTAAGCATGCAGGGAGTTGGAATTTATCCCTTAAAACACAAGTTCCAATCGCTTTAACTGGCGAAAACAATTATGCGCTTGCTGCTTAATTCCTAATAGGAATTAACTTCATCTACGGCTCTAGGAGCCGAGACGAGCTGCTCTACCACTGCCTCCCGCCTGCCGGGCGGAGGATTAGGGCATCACAATGGCAGGCTGGTCGTACCGAAGTTTCGGCGGTACGATAAGATAAAGAAACTACGGAAAACATTGGTTTGGTTCTCACCTAAGGTTTTCCCGACAATCCAAGCAGAAACTAAGCATGTAGAAAGCTTGTTGATTCCCTAGCTGGACGTGGGTTCAAATCCCACCGACTCCACCTTCGCTCTCCGATGCTTTAGCGGCGGAGAGCTTTATTATAAAAAGGAATTTTTTAATTTACCTTATTTTACTTTTTTACATTAAATTTGACCATCATTTCATATAAACATTTTTCCAAATATTATTTTATGTCAACATCATTTAACAGAATTCTAGTTCATGCTGTATGGAGTACTAAATACAGACAAAAATTGATTTATTCATCAATTGAGAAAGAGATTCATGAATTTATTAAAGCAAAATTTAATGATATGGGTTGTTCTGTCGTCATTATTAATGGAATGCCAGATCATGTTCATTGTTTGTTTTTGATGAGTAGAACTAAATCAATTTCAGAGATTATCAAATTCGTTAAAGGCAGCAGTTCCCATTATATTAATGAGCGAAAATTACTAAATACGAATTTCATGTGGCAAATAGGTTATGGTGCATTTTCGGTCGATCATTCAAACATTGATTACATTGCCAATTATATCCGAAATCAGAAAAGGCATCATAAAATGAATGATGTGTGGGTGGATCATGAAATTGATATTACCCAATAATAAAAATGATAATTTCCTCACAGCATAGGGTTTAAACCCTATGCTGTGGATGAGGATTACCTTATTTGGTGGGTATTCACCCCCCACAAACCTCATTAAAATATTTCCAAACGGGATCGGTGATAGGGGCGGGGGCTGTGATTTTTATGGATTCACCTGAAACCGGATGCGTGAATTGGATTGCCCGGGCATGGAGATGGATGCTACCGTCTGAATTACTACGGTTGAATCCATACTTTAAATCGCCTTTGATTGGACAACCAATATCTGATAACATCACTCGAATTTGGTGATGACGGCCGGTTTGGGGATCGATGTTTAATAAATGATAGGTATCGGACGAAGCGAGTAGGGTGTAGGTTAAACTGCTTTCTAATGCACCTGCCTTGGGTTGCATGGACGCGAAACTCTTGTTCATTTTCTCATTTTTGATGAGATAACGAATGAGCGTATCCTCGTTTTGCGGAGGTAAATTTTTAACGACCGCCCAATAGGTTTTTTTGATTTCCTTGTCTCGAAAAAGTTTGTTCATTCGCTCTAAGGCTTTGCTGGTACGTGCAAATAAAACCACACCACTTACCGGCCGATCAATGCGATGGATCACGCCTAAAAAAACATCACCGGGTTTCTTGTATTTTTCTTTTACGTAAACTTTTACTTTTTCACTTAATGGTTCGTCACCCGTTTTATCACCTTGCACGATATCGCCCGTCTTTTTATTGACGGCAATGATGTGATTGTCTTCGTATAAAATTTCTAACTCTTGCACTCCAACCTCTCCATTAATATTGCTCTTGTTCATTTGGAAAATCTTTCGATTTCACATCAGCAATGTATCGCTTGGTAGCATCTTGAATATCATCAAACAAATTCATATATCGTCTTAAAAAGCGAGGATTAAAGTCTTTGTTGATTCCTAACATATCATGTAAAACGAGTACTTGTCCGTCACAGCCGTTACCTGCACCGATACCAATTGTGGGAATTTTTAATCGGCCCGAGACTTCTTTAGCTAACTGCGCTGGAATTTTTTCTAAAACAATACTAAAGCAACCTAATTCTTCCAGCAAATGTGCATCTTCTCGCAATCGTTGCGCTTCGGCCTCTTCTTTTGCTCTCACCACATAGGTTCCGAATTTATAAATCGATTGAGGTGTTAATCCTAGATGACCCATTACAGGAACACCTGCCGATAAAATTCGCTCAATGGCTTCTTTCACTTCACGTCCACCTTCCAATTTCACAGCATGAGCACCGGTTTCCTTCATTACTTTAATAGCAGAGTTCAAAGCTTCTTTTGAATTACCCTGATAAGAGCCAAAGGGAAGGTCTACAACCACTAAAGATCGTTTTACTGCCCTGAGTACCGAGGCAGCATGATAAATCATCTGATCCAATGTAATAGGCAAGGTGGTTTCGTGTCCAGCCATGACATTACTTGCTGAATCGCCTACTAGAATCACATCGATCCCAGCTGCATCCACAATTTTTGCCATACTAAAATCATAAGCGGTTATCATGGAAATGGGCTCGTGTGCCCGCTTCATTTCTAACAATGTATGTGTGGTAATCTTTTTTTGTTCTGTTGGATTTGACATAAATCTAGCGGTCTTGATTAATGAGGATTAAACTTAAAAAATTAATTTTCCTTAGGCAAAACGAAAACTTTATCTTCTGGATCAGGAGTTTTCTCGATGGGTTTCTTATTCGATTTCTCAGCAGGCGCCGACTTAGTCATTTTCTTTAAATTAATAATGGAATCTCTCAATGCTTCGTTTTCGGCTGCGTAATCATCGGCGCGCAATTTTTCAGCTTTCAATTTTTTTGATAATGTAATGACTAAATCTTCTCCACTATTTGCTTTCACAATGTCCTTATATTTCGTCAATTCTTGATTGATTTGAAGCAAGGAATCAATACTTTTTTGTTTTAAAGAAACTTGTTTTTCCATGGAAGAAAACTTTGCTTCATAGGCTGCTTTTTCCTTTGCTTGTTCTTTTTCACTACCCTTAAAAGAAGCAATCCTCGTAGTTAGCTCTTCATTTTCCGCTTCAAGTTTATTTAGTTTCGTTTTAAGTTCTATGATGGATTCAGCCAATGCAATTACATCGCCTTCACTGGTAGATTCTGCCACATCTTCTCGAGACAATCCTTCCACTTTTTCATTACTAAACAGGTAAACAAAATCCACTTTCCCTAAGGTGCCGGGTCCGATAATAAAACCGATCCCGCCTGATTTGTATGCCAACTCTGAAAAAGTTAAAATCAAAGTATTGTTTAAATACACATCATACTTTTTATCCTTTGTTCTTAACTCAAGTAGATTTGCTAAATTATTTTCTTTTAATACACTTGATTTTACCCATCCACCATCTTTAGCTACACCAGTTAAATAAGCATATCCAGTCACTGTAATTTGGCGCAAACGATATTGTTGAAATTGATTAATTTCAAAAACGAATCCGCCTTTTCCTGCAGGCTGGGCCATAAAGATGAGTCCGATGCTTCCGTCGTTACTTGCCGATTTCACTAATTTCAAGGAAGTAATTAATCGATAAGAAGCCAACTCTTGCTCAAATTCACCCATCACAGCAAAAGGCGAAAGTTTAGATTTTCGTTGAATAATATACTCTCCTTCTTGAATCAATAATAAATTTTCTGAATTGGAGAGAAATGGCCAACCTTTAGCTATTGAATCAAATGACTCTTTGTAAAAAGGGTACTCAAAGCGATCTGAAATTTGTGGAAGTACTTTGGTATTTGTTAATTGAGCTAACAAAGAGGAAAATGGCACCAACAACAGAAGTACCATTGGAAGGAGACTGATTCGCACAACTTTTTTAAGCATGCCCAAAGGTACAATATGAATTAATAACCCCGTATTCTACTCAATTTTTTGAGTCCAACTAAAAATCCGGGCTTCATCAATCATTGATAAAGCCCGGATTTAGAGAACTAAGACTAATTTGATTTAATAAGTTTTTTAGTACTTACCAAGGCTCCATCTTTATATAAACCAATGATGTAAAGCCCGGGCACACGAATTTTAGTCCCGTACAGATGTCCTTCATTTTGAACAATTTCTTCCGTACTAATTAATCGGCCAGTGGCGTCATAAATAGTTAAATACATTGATTCCCCATTCGAATGATCATTAAGGTTTAATTGAAAGGTACCATTTCCTGGGTTTGGATAGATTGTAAACGCACCAGCGGTCAAGTTTTCATTCACTCCGGTAAATCCTTCAGTAACTGAAAAAGCATCGAAACCACTCTCCAAGAAATTTCCAGAATTAGGTTTGTCTTCGATAAATACTTTAAGTTGCATATTCGCACCTGGGGTAATATAATTTGAAACTTTAATAAACTGATTTACCCAGGTACCAATACCGGGAGTAGTATTTGATACCGCTTCTAAGGTTACAGTATTAACGCCATCCGTTAAACGGATGAATAATGTATCTCGATTAGCTAATGGAACATTTGCAGGACTTGAAAACCATCTTGAATAATTGATATAAGGATCCACATAATTTGTTAAATCAAAAATAGGAGAGGTAATTTCAGTAAAACCATTATCTAAATTATGGGTACTTGCAGAACCTCCCAACAAACCCGTTACATAGGCAAAATCACCACAATCACTATTCACATCCAATTCAGGATTTAAGGCTAAAGGACCAAAAATAGTTCCTTCTGGATCACCGCGCTCAAAAACTCCATTGGTAGCCGTAGAGTTGATCGTCCATCCTAAATCGGTAACAAAATCATCATAATAACCTTCTTGCAGTGAAATTGAAAATGGAATGGATCCATCTACAAAAACCGTTTGACAGTAAGTTACATAACCCCAATGTGTAGCAGTAATATCGATATTACCTGAAGATAAATTAGTAAATGAAAAATTACCAGAGGCATCTGCTATTGCCGTTGCGTTGTTAATTCCATCATTTGCATAAATGGCAGCACCCGCTACACCTGCAGTCGTTGTAGCATTAGTCACAATTCCTTGTAAAACAAATGGGGACATTAGTGTATTAATAGTTGTTAATTGTCCATTCACTAAACTTACACCTGTAAAAAATTTTGTCACATAGCCAGCCTTTCTAAACTCAATATCATAAGTACCGGCTGTTACGATTCCCGTTTTGTATTCACCAACCAAATTGGTAGTTGTGCTTTTCGCGGTTGGATTAATGATAATGGTTACATTATTTAAAGGAATACCAGTTAAACTATCCGTCACGGTACCTTCCAAATAACATGCTCTTTGGTAATTAGGTTCAAAAACATAAACACCACCATCCACATCAGAAACAATAATACGTCCGCTTGGTAAATAGGGAGAAGCGTCCCAACACAAAAAAGAACCAGTAGGATAACTTGCTATTTCAACAATATTATTTGGACGAGCACCGTCAAAAATTACAAGTTGACTACCATAAGAAGGATTAATTAAATAATCGTTTAATACTCTCACATTATGCACTTCTTCATTTGGCATACTATCGGTAAGATAGGTATCCACTAGTTTAATATTTGAAAGATTTGTAACATCAAAAGAACCTAAAGGTTGACCATTTATTTCATCCGTTGTAAATAAAAATTGAGAGTTATCGGTTAACCAAGTATTATGACAAAATTGGCCAGGAGTAGCTTGGGTTGCTAATAACACAGGATTCGCTTTATTGGAAACATCAATCACACTAAATTGTCCAGCGTAAATTTCACCAGCCCACAATGTATCATTACGAATATATCCATCATGTATATATTCCAAATTATATTGCCCTACGTAAGTTGGATTCCAAGGATCTGCTAAATCCAAAATAATTGCACCACCATTTGCCAATCCATTTCCAGTTCCAAAAACATAAGCATAACCATCCGTTACAGCAATAGTATGTGCCGATGTAATTTGATTAGCAATCACTCCATCTCCATAATAATGTTTAGAGTTGATTGAACCTGGAAGTGCACTTAAATCAATGATCATCACACCACCCCCGCCTTCACTAACAGCATAGGCATACTTACCAAAGGTTTTAATTTCTCTCAGAGAGAGGATTGACCGGTCAGTGCAGGAACCGAAAAAACCTCCGTCAAAGTTGCAGGAGTTGTAACATCTACAATGGCTACCCTATCATCAACACCCACCAAAGCATACTCATTGCCGAGTGAATCTACATAATGCCAGACGCCGGCACATGTATTACTAGGGTAGGGAAGATGTCCCAATAAATTTAGATTAAATTGAGCTTGCGAGGCAATGCTTACCATAAGAAAAGCAAATAGGAGTTGAATTTTTTTCATAAGAGATGTATTAATTATTTTGGAGTTCAAACTTAAGGAAATAGATGGTGGTTCGTGGTATAATTTGACCACGATTTAACTAAAACGTCAAACTTTAACTCTAAATTGACATTTCAACGAATCGACACGAACAAAAACGATGAAGAAACTGACTTATTTATTGGATTTAACAAAAGAAATAATCTTTTGAGCTAATGCATTCGAGACTTTCACAACCGGCATTCGGACATGGTCGTCCATAATACCCAACTGTTTTAAAACACACTTAATACCCGACGGGCTACCTTCTGCAAAAAGCATAGGGACAAGCGGTAAATACTTATAATGCAAGCTGGCAGCTTTTTTATTTTCAGACTGTAAGGCCAATCGCACCATCGCACTAAAATCCTTTGGATAGCCATTAGCAACTACAGAAATGACCCCATTAGCTCCTGCAGCAATTAAAGGCATGGTGATCCCATCATCACCAGAAATCACTAAAAAATCTTTTGGTTTAGCACGAATAATTTCCATGATTTGCTCCATATTTCCACTTGCTTCCTTCACACCAATAATATTAGGTTGACTTTTAGCCAATGCCAGTGTTGTTTCAGCGGTCATATTGGAACCCGTCCTACCCGGAACATTGTAAAGTATGATAGGCAATGGAGATACTTGCGCCATCAAGGTATAATGCGCTAGAATGCCCACTTGGGATGGTTTATTATAATAAGGTGAAACCGACAATAAAGCTGTGATTCCCGAAAAATTATTTTTCTCTAATTTCCATAAAATCTCTTGGGTATTATTTCCTCCAAGACCCATCACAATGGGGAGCTTCCCTTCATTTGCTTGGATTACACAATCTACAACCGCTTTCTTTTCATCTTCACTCAAAGTTACACTTTCACCCGTTGTACCGAGCGGAACTAAATAATCACATTTTCCTTTGATGATATGTTTTACCAGTTTCTTTAATGCATTATAATCAATTTGTCCATCATTTTTAAATGGAGTAACTAATGCAACGCCTGTTCCTGATAATAATTTAGAGTATTTACTCATGACGCAATGAATTTAAATAATGAATTACTTGATCTAAAAATTGTGGAAAGGTAGTTTCATCAGAAACACTCACCATAAAATCATAAAATGGAGTGAAGAGACGATTATACTTTCCTATCTTAAATTTAGCTTTAGAGCTGGCAAGAATGTAACGGAAAGGAACACTGTTCTGCAGATGCAAATCAATCAAAATATCAAAATCGCGTTGTACAAAATTTTTCACGACAGGTGTGATGGGCTTATGATACCAATTAAGGTCCTTTAACGTGAAGAAGTCAAGACCTAACTTTGAGAATCGCATGGCAGGCAATTCCTTTTGATTGTAAAATCCCAGTGCGATAACTTCCTTGTGATGCACCTCACGAATTTCCTTGACGTATTTTTTTACCAATTCAAAATGCTTTTCATTGGTGGAATCATACAAAATTCCAATTGATTTGGCTTTTTCAAAAGTAACATAACCACGTTTGGTTGCTTGTTTACCAAATTCCCTTAAGAAAAGATAGCGACCTATTTTATGGCGAAATGTTTTCTTCATGAAATACTTGCATATTAATTTATAGTTCAAAAATAGTTAAATTAGTGAGATGGTCTTATACTGCTTCGGTAATTTCATAAGAAAATTAAAATGTCGCTACTTGGTACACCACCTACATTATATCTAAGGTATCGGACAACCTACGCAGTACGCAGCATTTTAAGAAACTCTTCCTCATTAATAATTTTCACTCCATACTCTTTAGCCTTATCCAATTTACTTGGACCTGCATCCGCTCCTGCAAAAAGAAAATTCGTTTTACGAGTCACACCCGAAGCATTTTTACCTCCATTCTCTTCAATGATTTGCTTATACTCATCGCGTGAATGCTGCTCAAAGGTTCCAGAAATCACAATGGAAATCCCTTTTAATTTTTCTGAAACTTTAACGGGCATATCTTCAGGAGAAAGTTGGAACTGAAGTCCACTCTTTCTCAACGACTCCACCATCATTAGATTCATCGGATCTTTGAAAAAATCCAGAATACTTGCTGCAATAACTTGTCCTACTTCAGGAGCCTCCATTAATTGAGTCGCATCTGCTGCCATCAAAGCATCAATGGAACCAAAATGGCGAGCTAACTTTTTCGCTACGGTATCTCCAACAAATCGAATTCCGATAGCGAAAAGTACTTTTTCAAACGATACTTTCTTAGAAGCTTCAAGGGCTTCCAACAGGTTGCTTGCGGATCGATCCGCAAAACGATCCAAAGACAAAATATCTTCTTTTTTTAATTGATAAATATCTGCAATGTTGTGGATGAGTTTTTTTTCTACAAAAAGGTCGATGGTTTCCGTTCCAAAACCGTCGATGTTCATAGCTTTCCGGGAAGTAAAATGTTCAATACGACCTTTTACTTGTGGCGGACACACCAAGGAGTTTGGACAATAATGTTGAGCTTCTCCTTCCTTACGTACTAACTCAAAATTACACTCCGGACATTGGTGGATGAATTCCACTTTTTTGAATTTGCTTTTCTTTTCGAAAGATCTACTCCCGTAATCTTCGGAATGATCTCTCCGCCTTTTTCTACAAAAACGGTATCATCAACATGTAAATCAAGTTTTACGATTTGATCTTCATTATGCAGCGTGGCGCGTTTAACAATGGTTCCAGCGAGGGGCACGGGACTCAAATTAGCAACAGGAGTGATGGCACCTGTTCTACCCACTTGATAATCGACACTCAACAACTGCGAGGAGCCTGATTCTGCTTTGTACTTAAAAGAGATAGCCCATCGCGGTGACTTTGCAGTGAATCCTAATTCATTTTGCTGCGCAATACTATTAACTTTTATAACCACACCATCAATATCGAAAGGAAGTTCAGGTCGTTTCTTCTCCCAATAATTAATAAAAGCGAATACTTCTTCAATGGATTGACAAACTTTTCGGTCGTTGGAAATTTTAAACCCCCAAGAAGAGGCCGCTTTCAAGCCTTCTTCATGAGAGGGAAAGGGCAAATTTTCGCCATACAACGCATAAAGAAAACAATCGAGTTTTCTTTTAGCTACCTCACCACTGTCTTGCAATTTCAAAGTTCCGGAAGCGCTGTTTCTTGGGTTTGCGAATGGCGTTTCGCCAATATCTATTCTTTCTTCGTTGATTCTTTCGAAGGTGGCTCTGGGTAAAATAATCTCACCACGAATTTCAAATTGTTCGGGATAATTTCCATCTTTCAGACGGAGTGGGAGGGAACGAATGGTTTTAACATTGGTTGAAACATCATCTCCTTGAATACCATCTCCCCGTGTTACAGCTCTTTTAAACCTTCCGTTTTCATATTGAATTCCAATCGCAACTCCATCAAATTTCAGTTCGCAAACGTATTCCACTTTTTCATCAGGAATACTTTTTACAACACGCTCATGAAACTCTCTTAATTCATCTTCCGAATAAGTATTGCCTAAGGAGAGCATCGGATAAACATGCTTCACAGTTTCGAAATTTTTAGTGATCTCACCACCTACTCGTTGAGTTGGAGAATCGGACTCCAACAATTCTGGATAATCCTTCTCCAATCCAATCAATTCATTCATTAATTGATCAAAATCGAAATCGGAAATAAGGGGATCACTTAAAATATAATAACGGTAATTATGATCATTTATCAATGCTGTTAGTTCAGCGACACGCTCCTTTGCGGATGAATTCTTATTCATATTTAATAGACTTAGCAAAATTAGTCAAAGGAATGTAAAAATAGAGATATTTCAGTATCAAATATTTACATCAAAATTTGTGTGTTTCAACACTTATTTCGTATACTTACGCCCTAAACCACGCTAAAATCCAAATATGAAGAAAACACTTACCCTAAGTTCAATTACAGCATTAATCATTCTTTTATTAGTTCAAACCAGCGGAAACGATGCCCATAGTAATAATGCTGGTGCGCCGGCAGGTCGTACAGGATCTCCAGCTGATGGTTAAACTTGTAGTGCTGGAGGATGCCATTCCGGTGCTGTTAATCCATCTGCAACGCAAATCATTTCATCTAATGTACCTTTAACTGGTTATATCGGTGGCCAAACCTACACGATTACTGCTGCTTGTGCTCAAACAAGTATCAACCGTTACGGATTTCAAATTTCACCTCAAGCTGTAAATGGTGCATTACAAGGACAATTAATTATAACAAGTCCCAACACTACCAAAATTGTAAGTACAAAATATGTTACTCACACCGCATCTGGAACATCAGGAACTGGAGGAAAAACTTGGTCGGTTGACTGGGTTGCTGGGGTAGCTTGAACAGGCGATGTAACGTTTTATGGATCCTTTAACTATGCTAACAATAATGGAAACTCAAGTGGAGACATCATCCGCTCGAATACATTAGTCATTACTGAAGATCAAACTACATCTGGAATTGCTCCAGTGAATGGAGATAAATTAGCTGCAATATTATATCCTAACCCCATTCAAAGTGATGCTACTTTAAGAGTTACTTTGGAATCACAAGAAAATGTAATTGCAAAAATTTTATCCTTAAATGGTCAGTTGATTGCTGAGCCGATGGAATTTTTTGGCACTCCTGGTATGAATGAGTTTGCCATTCAAGTTCCGAGCAATTTAAATACGGGTACGTATAAATTAATGGTGACTGCAGGTAATGCGACAAGCATAAAAACTTTCTTTAAGAAATAAATCAAATTTAATAAACTGAAAAGGGCAGATCATTTTCTGCCCTTTTTTAGTTTAATATATAATTGCAATTATTAGTCTAGCCTAGTAAAATCATACGACCCTGGTGGTGTAACTATCAGCGGTACTTTTTCAACGAGAACTGCACTTGAATCGAGTCCAAAAGCTTTCTCTTCATTCATACTTAAATTTTTAATCACGAAATAGAGATTCAAAATAATTTTTGTGTAGAAATTCAAGGTGTTTTCATAGGAAAGATATTTTTCCATAACGATGAAACGGAAATCCCCAGCAATATGTAAATCACGCAGCGGAATATAATTACTGGTAATAGTGAGTTCTCCATTTTGCACAAGTTCTTGTACCACCTGACGGAACATCAAATTAATATGAGGCTCAACACGGAATCCGATTTTAAAACGGACATGCATTATTTTATCCTTTACCAGTTGCGTTACTCGATAATCAACAGTATAAGGTTCATCAATTACATCCACATGAACCAACCAATACAAGTCGGCGCGCTTGGGTTGCTTTTGTAAAATGGAATAGATTATTTTATTTTCTACTTCAGTTTCTTGATAAGCAGAAGTCAAATAAATTAAATGAGTTGCATACTTTGGAATCGTTGTGTCCCGAGATACATCACAAATCACATCTGAATATTTTGCTAAGGGAACAAATTCCACCAATTTATTTTTAATTTTTCGTGCTTCGTACCATACCCACATCATTAAAAAGATGAGCGATGCAATAATCAATGTTACATAACCACCTTGTGAAAATTTGCTCAAATTGGCTATTAAAAATGAAACTTCCACGATGGAAAGAATGGTGATCACCGAATAAATAAAAAATTTCGGATACTTTTTCAGGTACAGATAGTAATTTAACAAGATGGTGGTCATCATCATCGTCAAGATGATGGCTAACCCATAAGCTGCCTCCATATTGGAAGATTTCTGGAAAAAAAGCACAATGCCAATACAAGCTGCACACAATAACCAATTGATGGATGGGATATATATTTGTCCTCTAAAATCAGTGGGATATTCAACTCTTCCTTTGGGTAAGAAATTCAATCGCATGCCTTCATTTACCACAGTAAACGTCCCTGAAATTAAGGCTTGACTCGCAACAATTGCAGCGGAAGTAGCGATGATAATTCCAGCAAACAAAAACCACTCAGGCATTAATGCAAAGAAGGGTCTTGCTCCATTCAAAGTATTTCCAGTATGATTTAACAGCCAAGCTCCTTGCCCAAAATAATTTGCAAGCAACGCAATTTTTACCATGCCCCAGCTTACCCGAATGTTTTTCCGACCACAATGTCCGAGATCAGAATACAAAGCTTCGGCTCCTGTAGTGCACAGGAAAACAGCGCCTAAAATCCAAAATCCCTCCTTGTAATACATCAGCAAATGAAATGCATAATAGGGATTAATTGCTTTAAAAACGATGGGATTCCAATAAATCTCCTTGACACCAAGAATGAATAACATACTAAACCAAACTAACATCACTGGTCCAAAAAATCGACCGACGAACTTGGTACCAAACTGCTGAATAAAAAACAAGGCGAATAATATACCGATGATAATGGGTACAGTATGAATATCAGGATTGATCATGGTGAGCCCTTCCACCGCCGAAGCAACTGAAATAGGAGGGGTAATGATTCCATCTGCAAGCAATGCAGCACCACCAATCATGGCAGGAACCACCAACCACTTAAAATGCATCTTACGAACCAATGCATACAAAGAAAAAATTCCACCTTCCCCTTTATTATCGGCGCGTAAAGTGAGTGTGATGTATTTAAAAGTTGTAAGGATTGTCAAGGTCCAAAAAACACAAGACAATCCGCCTAAAACTAAGTCTTCATCAATGGCATTATCACCAATAATGGCACTCATTACATAAAGTGGAGATGTGCCAATCTCTCCATAAATAATTCCTAAAGTAACAAGTATACCAGCAGCAGTTACTTTTTTATGATCAATTTGTCCGGTAGCCATCTCGTAATGCTCTTTTCGAAAATAGATCGTAAGAAATTACGATTCAGTAGTAGATTCCTTTTTACGAGTTGCTTTTTTAACAGGCTTTACATCTTGCAATGCTTCTTCCACGGTTGTTTCAAAATCGGCAAGCACATTCATGTAATAAATATAGGCATCATAGGGTGAATCGTACGGACTGAAATATTTATGTACATCGCCATCACTCCAAAATTTAGTACACATATAATAGAAGTGATCACTGGTTTGCAACTTTCCCCAGAACTCAATAAGATCTGGATTCATAGTGCTGATCACCTTTTCCTCCAACTTATAAATTCTGCCTGCAGCTTCTTTCTCCATGGCATTACTCAGCCAAGCACTCAAGTCTCGCTCTGCATCGGCCCAACTTGAATAATCGGGAACATCATAAATATCACGCACCTTATACATATCCGCAGCTTCAGAAAGTGTTTTGAAGTCAAAGTCTTTATGCTTCATAATTTCTGTGGGGAGATGGTCTAGAAATTCAAAGATTCCCGTTTCTTCCCATTGATGCTCACCAAACGTTTCATAATCCATAAACAGATTAACGACTTCACCGTTTCCAGCCACCTTATGCACCCATGAAGCAAAAGTATCGGCTTGCAAGGGCCATTCCGCCCAATTGCGATCGCTAAAACGAAATGCAATATCATCGGAGAGTCTATAATTTTTTAAGAAAGATTTTATCTTCAACGTACCTGCAGGCTGATACAAGAAATTGGGTGTACGTTCACCTAAATAACGATCTACACCCTCACAAAGAATAGCTTTATAGCCCATCTTTTCTACTACCGATGCGATTTCGTTGTTGTAGATGAGCTCTGTATTTCTAAAAACTTTAGGTACTTGATTAAAATGCTGCTTTATCTTTGCTTTATGCATTTCCACTTGTCGACGAAACTCATTCTTTGAATAAATAAAACTCAACGAATGATAATACGTTTCAGAAATAAATTCAACACAACCCGTATTTGCTAAATCAACAAAGACTGTAATACATCGGGGCGATGTTTTTCAAATTGCTCAATGGCAACACCACTGATAGAGTATGAAATTCTAAATTTCCCTTTGTGTCGATTAATCAACTCAAGCATTTTTCGATTGGTTTTCAGATAGCATTTTTCTGAAACCTTATCGAGGATCAATCTATTTTTTTCATCATCCTCATAAAAATGATCGCGTCCGATATCAAAAAAGGAATATCTTTTTAGTCGGAAGGGCTGATGAACTTGGAAGTAGAAGCAAACTGATGGCATAGCGTTAATCTTTATCAAATACGAAGATACATTTTCATTCTAAAAAAAACACCTTTTACAGAATAGGTTATTCACAAATAAAAGAGAAAAAATAATTACGAATTATACCATTTCTGGTAATAAATGAAAGGCATTATAACCTTCAATCACCTTTTTTGCAGCATGATCCCAAGAGATATTCTCGAGATCTTTGTAAGCGTCTTGAGTTACATTTTCAACAAGAACTGGATCGTGCAGTAAATTTAAGATATAGGATGCTGCTAGGTTGATATCCCAATAATCAAACTTCAAGGCGCCGTTTAATACTTCCGCAACGCCCGATTGCTTGCTAATGACAGCAGGTATTCCAAACTGAACTGCTTCCACGGCTGATAATCCAAAAGGCTCTGAAACCGATGGCATGATATACACATCAGCAATACTTAATAACTTTCTTACTTTATCTAAATTCAAAAATCCGGTGAGATGGAAGCGATGAGCGATACCACGCTGTGCTGCTCGCTCAAGCAAGGGATTGAAATATTCACCAGTTCCTGCCATCACAAACCGAACGTTTTGATCTTTTTGCAAAACTCTTTCAGCAATATCTACAAAATATTCTGGTCCTTTTTGACGCGTTAATCGATCCACAAACAACACCATGTTTTCCTTGAACATCGGTGCACTTTTGAAAGGCTCCACGGGTCGAATTCCATTGTGTACAGGTCTGATTTTACTCCACGGAATCTGATAGTAATCGTGAATGATATGTCCCGTAAAATTACTAACAGGCATCAATATGTCGGCGTATTCCATGCCTTTCTTTTCCACCTGATACACCCAACCTTTACTCTGTGGTCCACCACGGTCAACTTCCAACGAATGCACATGAACAACAAGCGGCTTACCCGTTTTTGCTTTAATTTCCATACCTGCAATCATGGTCATCCAATCGTGCGCATGAATCACATCAAAATCAAGAGACAAAGCTAATTTGGCAGCCAACTTTCCAAAAATGGTTACTTTCTTAATAATATCGCCACCATAAAGATCATCAATTTGAAAGATTTCAGCCGTTTCATCGCCCACTTTAACCGTCTTTAAATACTGACTCGTCAAATTTTGAAGATCATGGTGCGGTGAGGCGTTACCGTTATAGTACGGATTCAAATGTGTATCTATAAAATGAACCTGCTTCACTTTTTTATACGTATCCGTATGGCCAATATTTCTCAACGTTTTAGCATCGATGGTATTCAGACCAATTAAATTTAAATTCTTCACAACAAAGTCGGGATTCGACTTTGGAATGATCATGGTTACGTTAGCGTATTTTGAAAGGGCAATGCAAAGGTCGTGACAAGCTACCCCAAGTCCACCATTAATGACAGGTGGAAATTCCCAACCCAACATGAGGATCTTTGGCAAATCTGCTTTAGATGTGAGCTCGTCGAGAATAGGAGGTGTCGTCATTAAAATGGGTTCGGATTTTGACAAAAATAACGATTCTAGAGTAAAGACTCACTAATTGGCTATTAATTATACAATATATTTCCCCTTTACCCCTTTCGACAAAACTAAACTTTTTGAAGATTGATTTTAATACCTTAATTTCATACCCTTATACGCTTTCAAAAATGCATTCTCTACCTCATATTCGCGCCTTGGTGGTTCAAGGAACTTTGCTAATTATCAATGGTCTAGCGGCTTATATGGTGGTTGGATCCAAAGCGTTTAATATGATGTTGGTAGGAATCCTGTTAGGAGTTGCTCTTTGGGGTACCGCTTGGTATTGTAATAAAAATGCAAAGGCTATTTGGATCGGCTTTGGATTATCATTAGGTGGAATAGTCGTTTTTACCCAACGGACGATTGCCAATTTCCTGTCCTTAATAGGAATCATTCAGCATGAAATGAATTTTGATGCGTATAACAAATCCATCATGGTGGTGTTATACATTATGATGTCGTGTACGTGTATTTGCGGATTAATGCTCTCGTACACTTATTTACCCGAAAGAAAAACTAAAACAACTATGACTAAGATCAAAATTAACTCGAATGGATCTATTCGAGTAGAAGGTGAATTTGAAATAATTGACGCCAATGGAAATCCATATGATTTGGCAGGAAGGACAGTAGTCTCTTTATGCCGATGTGGGCTTTCTCAGAATAAACCCTTTTGCGATGGATGTCACCGCGATGAGTTTTCCCATGAATCAATAGCGTTTGCATTACCACCACCTAAGCCAAAACCAGAGTAGTTCGTTTAGTCTTTTTCAAGGAAAAACGAAGTGCCGCCCACCCAATCGAGGTTTTCATTGTAACGAACTCCAATCATTTTGCCCTTGCTCATCCTTCCCAAATTAATGGTGAGTGTAGGCCGTGCTTCGCCTTCGCCCCAGAGGTAAAGAAGGCGTATCTCACATTTTACAGGTCCAGTAGGCGATTGTAATGCTTCGGCATATTTCACTTTTTTCTGGAGGATGTAGTTAGATGGATTTTCGAGCGTGAGAATATCTGATTTCTGAACATCAAAAACGACACCTTGACCACTGAAGCTAAACAATGGTTTTAACACCCAATTTTCGAGATCATCGGGAATGGAAGGAAGCTCATGCACGAAATAACTTTTAGGAATACTGGGACCACTCAAGAAAGGCATGGTATATTTTGAAATTCTAAAAAACCAATTCGGATGTGCGACCCATTCAACGTCGACATCTTCGGTCAAATTAAATTGCAATTTCAAATCTTTTCTTTGCAAAAGCTCATCAAAAATCACACGATTATAAATTCTTCGTATACGCGTTTTCCGTCCATTGTTCATGTAAAAAAGTTGATGCCCTTCACGAATTACCTCTGTTAAACAAACAACAGGAATTCCCAAATACAAGTTTGTGCAATGAAAATCGATTTGTGTTTTTTGTTTCCAAGGCTCAATTTCCAACAAAACAGTTTCATTAGGATCTTGATTCGCTATAACGATCTCTTTCATTCTTGCTAAAAAAGATTCATGAGTATAGCCATTAAACTTATTGTCGAAACCATCTGGAATCGAAAAATGTTTTCGATACATGTTGGAAAGCCATTCTTGATAACAAAACAAAGATGCAAATCCTTGCAACTCGATAAGCTTAGGTATTAATCCACCATTACCATCTTCACAAATCGCAAAATCAATAGCAATTAATTTGGAATGACTATCCTCATTACTCACTTTTAATCCTTCAGGAATTGCATTTTCTGATACTTTTTTAAAGTCAGCCTTAACGATAACATCAATAATATCTTCGCCTGCTTTTACGACCAATTCCTTTAATGCCTTATCCATAAAAACGGGTGTTTCCGAAACCCTAAAATCAATAATATAATTGAAAGCATTATTCATATCCTGCAGAAATCCCTCGTACTTCTCTTTGGTAAATGAATGATTGTATGCTTCACGAATCGACTTTATCATATTAATTATTTATTTGATTAACTTTTTCTTGAAATTGACTATCACTTTGCAAAGAAATAAATGCAGGTTCGGTTCGACAACGTGCAACATCATGAAATCCATTTTTCATGGCCTCCTCTAAAAACGAATACATTGATCTTTATTTCCATCCATGGCTGCACTCACGGATGATAAATACCAAGCTTCATTATTCTTAGGATCAACAAGTCTATAAATGAACGAAAAATAGGCACTCTGTTCCTTATGCAAGGCCGAAATAGCACGGTTTAATGACATATAAGTGGATAGGCTAATGACACCGCGCACACGGTTTTTCATGTCTTCAAATGCTTGTGGACTTTTACTTGCAGTGATAGATTCCCATCGATGAAATTCCGTCTTCCACCAGCCTGTATCTTTTGCGCCCAAGGCACGAAGGAAATAATCGCGATTCTTTAATTCTGTTTGTTTAAACTCGTTCTCGACTGAAAGTCCTTGTTTGTACTCCATGGAATTAAGCAACTTTTGTAAAGTTGCTTCCACATTCTGTGTATTCAACATTCCTTGAAAGTTCTTCACCATATTCTTGTATAGCTCCACTTTTTCAATCACATTAGAAACTGAATCGGACTGATGTTTTAAAAATGCAAGTCCTGACTCCAATTGTTTTGTATCAACCGGGGTAAATCGATCACGTTGAGCTATGGCTCTAAAAGCAATAAAAGCATTTTCCATTACCGAAGCGGGAGGCCAAGCATGTTCACCCGAAAAGCGGATGGTTTGATAGCGACTCATCATGCGTGGATCTTGCGTTTTAAAATTCAAAACCTCTGACAAATTCATATCACTATTTCCTGCGATTCCAACAATCAAATTCGGTGGAACACCGGTCCATGATCCTGCTGGAATTCCCGCGCCACAAACAACGAGCCCTTTAATGCTTGTGGAAGAATGCGCCAACATAGCTGCTACACGAGCACCACCACTAAATCCTCCAGCAAAAATTTGATTCGTATCTACTTTTTCGATCTGCCGGCATTGATACAACATCGACTGAATAATATTTGCTGTTTGCTCTGCATTATTACCATTTTTAGACTCCTTAGAAGCCATTAAAATAAAATCATAGGCATTGGCTAATGATTTATACATTTCCAAAGGAAATTCAGGATCACCATGCGGATCGAATAAAATCAGAATAGGCAGCTTTTCCTTTGCTGAGAATCGGGTAGGGTAGTAGACTGAATAATGGAGATTCGCGTCGAGCTGACAAGGTTGAGAGCTAAATGAATTACCAGATTTTTCTATAAGAGTCGAGGTAACTTCTGGATTAGAATCCACCTTGGTTGACTCTGTTTTCTTACCAGAGCAAGAAACGATCCCCACGATGCATAGTAGCAGAAATATTCGCATGAACCAAAAATAGTGGTTGCAAGCATTCATTTATCTATTATTTTTGAAAATATTTAAACTATTCGTCATGCGTCCACTTCAATCACTCTTAGATGAATATTCTGAAAGCCATCTGCACCCTAAAAATATTCTAATTCATTGGATTTGTGTCCCCGTGATCTTCTTCAGTATCGTTGAATTTTTGTTCTGCATCACCGTCCCCATCTTTGGTAATTTAGCCATTCTATCTCTTCTGCTACTCACCATATATTACTTTATATTATCAAAAACATTGTGGATTGGCATGTTGATTTGGGGTATGATTTGCATTACCCTTGCCTTTTACATCAACGTACACTTCTATGAACATCGCTTTTCCATTTTTTTAGCTCTTTTTGTTTCGGCCTGGGTCGGTCAATTTTGGGGACATAAAATTGAGGGGAAGAAACCATCATTCTTAAAAGATTTACAGTTTCTGTTGATTGGTCCGGCCTGGTTGATGGTAAAACTTTATAGAAAAGCTGGCATATCTGTTTAGGGAGATGGAAGGATCATCTGCAACCATTACTTTAGTTCTAGAGTGGCTCACGTGGGTACTCTTCTTCTTTGCATGGGCTATTTTAGTCAAGACAGCCTTGCGTCGCTTAAAAAAGAAAAATCCAACTCAAGAAATAAAAGATCGCAAAGCCTACTATTTCGCCATGATCTTTGGAATTCTAATGCTCATTTTCATATTACTTTTTGGTGTAGATCCTTTCATCAGCTTTTTAGTGAATGAAGAAATGCTCGAAGCAGAAAATGGACCTTATGTGTTTTGGGGATTGGCTACTTTATTATTTTTCGTAATCCCGTTTGTGGTGGCGAGATTGGGTCGATTGGTTTTTCGCATGAGAGTTTAGGGTAACGGGGATTGTAGAACGTTATAATAAAGCTGCAAGCTTCATGCTGCAAACTGTCAAAGGAATATTAAAAACAATAATTGATGGTAAAACCATCTCTGAAATACAATCAAATCCGTGAAAATCCTATTAATCCGTGTCATCTGCGCCTGCCTGCTGTAGCATAGCGAAGGCAGGTTCAATTTCTGAAATACTAAAATCAGGAAAATTCATCAGCTCGAAGGAACAAAATTCTAAATCCAATAATATTATACTAATTCCAAATTCAAATCACCCGATAATTCCGATACTCAATTAATTTTTTCTCAGTTTACTTCTCCACAAATTGCAACACTTTATTCTTGAAACTCAATTTAGTTTGTCGAGTGTCGTTATAAAATACCTAATCCATGTTTTCAATACGTTTTACATTGGAGTAGGAGTGAGCTTTGTTCAAGAAAAATTTAAGAGGACCAAGAAGAAGCATCAAAAAAACAAACCTTCCATGAAAGGCATCTAAAAAAATAATTTATTTTTTTAATTCCTCCAATAAGATTGGTTCAACAATGTATCCTTCAGCTTTTAGCAATTGAATCAATCCATACTTATACTTTATCTGCTCAATATTCACAGAAATAAAGGAGCTGCTTTTATCAATATACTTCATAATTTTGGGCAACCATACTTTATTTCTTTTTTCAAATATGATGCTATCGAATGGAAGCTGACTCTTGCCAGAAAAAGAATAATAAACAATATTATTATAGTAATTCTCCACTGCCACTCGATATTTATCAAACAAGGAATCTCTATTATTCGGAAAAACTCTAAATTTATCATTATTGAATACTTTAATCAATGAATCAAGTTCATGAATATTCTTTTTCACAACTTCTTTTGTTTGAGGCTCACCCTTAGTAGTATGTAGCATAAAATAAGAATGGCCATCCTTCTGATTTTCCAACCCCACAATTCTTCGACGATTTTTTACACGCAATTGCAGATCATGTTCCATTAGATAAAAGCCTTGACTTTTACTTACTTTATTTGAATTCAAATATCCTATTTTAGAGACCAGCCAATTCTTCAAATAATAAATATTTATATGAACTACATCGAAAGTTTGGACATAATTCTCTTGATAAAAAAAATCGCTAATCCTTTTCTTCTCTTCTCGTGTTGCGTAGTGATGCCACCGAATTGAATCGGGATCTAATCTATAATTAGCAATAGAAGATAAAAAATGATTATATTCTGTTATATAATATTTGGTCGACTCCATTTTTCTCATAATAATGGAATGCTGAAGGACATAAGTATCCATGCAAAGAGAACTTGTACCGAGTAAGTAAGATGTGTCTTTTGAACCTTGTTTTGTTATTTGCCAGAAAGTTGTTCGAATCAAATCCTCTTGACCATAAACTGCTGAATGGGTTATGAGAAAACCAAATACACAAAAAAAGCAACATAATCTATATCTCATTTTTTACTTAACTAAGATAATTTCACAAATTTCCAAATTAAATTGTATAGATAAAATCATCAAATCACCCGATAATTACGATACTCAAATAATCTTTTCCCAGTTTGCTTCTCCACAAATTGCAAAATTTTATTCTTAAAACTTAATTTATTTTGTCGAGTGTCGTAATAAAATACCCAGTCCATGTTTTCAATGCGAATTTTCATTGGTGCAGGATGAGTTGATGTAAATTCTTCTAATGAGTCGATTTCTGAATAATCAAAAAGCTCCTCTTTAACCTTTGCTTTTACTTTTTCATCCGAATGCCAAAGTCGATGGAAACTCTTTTGCTTTTCGGTTTGATGAGCTGGATTTTTCACCCAACCATAATGGAAAATTCGAGCCTTTATCTTTTTCACTTTTAACGGTCGATCATCCTTCCTAAACCCTTGAGCATCTTTATACGAATGAATTTTTCGATCATTACGAATAATTCTCACTTCATGACGATACCACTTTCGCGAATTACCCACATAATGATAGCTCCCATAAAAATGAATATAATTGAACAGAAGACCTTCCACCTTCGGATCACTTTTAAACTCTTCCATGGCAGCTCGTATGACTAAATAATCATTTTCATGAATCACTTCATCGGCTTGCAAATAGATACACCAATCGGCTTGAGGCGAAACAGCTGCAAGGGCTTTGTCAGTCTCAACCGCTAATACACGTCCTCCTTCACGAAGAGAATCGTCCCATACGGAGGAAACAATTTTTATTTTAGGCGAGTTGATGGATTGAATCAAATCAGCAGTGGTATCATCAGAATTTCCAAGACAAACGATTAACTCATCTACCAATGGCAACAAAGAAAGAATGCTCTCCTTAACAGGATAATCAAATTTAACAGCATTGCGAACAAAAGTAAATCCAGATACAAACATGAGTAATGATTAAACCAATTCCGAATTAACAAATTTCTCCCACTCTTCAAATTGAGAGTTTTTCATAACACGAGGAAATTTATTCTGAGAACCGATCTTTCCGTTCTTCTCCATCCAATTCATGAAGATTTTAAGTGGAAGTACCTCAACAAAAATTTCCTTTAAAGCAGATGTGCGCTCAACGCGATAATCATCATTCAATATTTTTAGCTTCTCATCCAAGCTCAATTTCAAGGCAGCAGGATCCACTTTGTCATCGGTTCCGATATACCATTTGTGAGCGAACATCGTTCCGTGTTTAACACCGGAAACAGAAAATTCATTGATGCTGATGTTAAACTCATCCGAAACCATTTCAATCGCCTTATTCATATTGTCGACACTCAAATGCTCCCCACACAAACTCAAAAAATGCTTGGTCCGACCAGTAATTACGATTTCTGCTTTTTCTACATCTGTGAATTTAATCACATCTCCAATCATATATCGCCAAGCACCCGCCACCGTAGAAATAAGCAATGCATACTCTTCTCCAATTTCCACTTCATCAATCAACAAAGTTTTAGGCTTACGCACCAACTCACCATCGGCATTAAAATTTTCTGAAGTAAAAGGAACGAATTCATAAAACAATCCATTATTCACCACCATACGCATCGAACGATTATTTTGCTCGTGCTGGAAAGCAATAAATCCCTCCGAAGCTAAATACGTTTCAATATAGGTCAATGGGTGATCAATTAGTTTTTCAAAACTTTTCCGATAAGGCTCAAACGAAACTCCACCATGTACATAAATGGTAAGGTTAGGCCAAATATCATGAATGGTTTTTACTTGATACTTATCAATGATTCGCTCAATGAGTAATTGACACCAAGCAGGAACACCCACTAAGATTCCAATATCCCATTGGCGTGCTCTATCAACAATCTCATCTAGCTTGGTATTCCAATCTTTTTCTCTCGAGATCTTTCTTCCGGGTTTATAAAAATGCTGGAACCAAAACGGAATTTTACTGGTGGTAATTCCACTCAAATCACCTTCGAAATACGAGCCTTGCTGATTCAAATGGGTGCTCCCTCCGAGCATTAAAATACCTTTCGAAAAAATATCACTTCGTAACTCTTTGTATCCACCCAAACTTATCATTTGTCGAACGCTGGTGCGTCGAATCGCCTTCACCATATCGTCGGTCACAGGAATGTGTTTACTCGAGCTTTCAGAAGTTCCGCTGCTCAAGGCGTAATAGTGCACTTTACCAGGCCAAGTTACATCTTCTTCGTTATGCAAGGTTTTGTTCCACCAGCGCGCATAAATACTTTTATAATCGTGTACAGGAACGGTAGCTCTAAACTTATTGACAAAATTCTTGCTGTTTACCATATCAGCAAAATGATACGTTTGTCCAAACATCGTAAACTGCGCTTTACGCATCAGTTTCTTCAATTCCCTTTTTTGGTAATAGATGGGAGTATCATTCGCCAATCGCAAGCGATGGCGTAATTCAATACTTCGTTTTATAATAGCGGCCAGTATCGGCATTCTACGTTTTTAATTTTTTTTGATTTATTAAAAAACGAAAATTACAATTCAAGTTCCAATCCTAATTGTTTTCTGAAATCATCCAGACCTGGATTCTTCTCTACCATTTTTTGGTATTTTTCCTTGTTGGTATAAGCCACTTCACCTGACTTTGCACTATCATCTAACTTTACATACACGTTGAGCGTATAATTATTTAAACGCTTCCTTAAAAAATTAACTAGCTCTGTTCTTTCCTCTTGAAATAACTCTTGCTGAGCGGGATTATCAATCAACAATTCAATTTGATAATTCTCATGAATGACAGGAGTATTGATGTTCATGGTAGTGCTCAACTGAATTTTCCCATCCGCTAAAGCTTGGTCCGAATACATCTTCCAAAATTTCAATAATGTTTCGTGATCAAAAGAGTCTTTCAAATCAGGAAGCTCGTCTTTTACACTTTCTTCAGCTATAGTATCCACCGATTTTTTAAAAGAGGATAAGGAAGCCCCTTTAAAGATGGAAGACCCGGTTTGAGAGGGAGGAGTAGGAGTGCGAGAAGGAGTAGGTGAGGGAGAGGGAGGAGGAGTGCGAGAAGGAGAGGGAGAAAGTGTTGGTTCGATTGAAATTTTCTCAGCTGCAATTGCAACAGGTGTTTCTGCATCCACTTTCGAAAGAGGTGGTGAAGAAGGCTCAGCCACTTCCGATTTCTTCGCTACTTCTTTCTTAACTTCTGTTTTTACTTCACTTTTTTTTTGAATAGCGGGAGCAGGACCTTCTTCCAACATTCCTGAGATGGAACACAAACGAATCAATGCCAATTCAACATGCAATCGTTGATTTCTTGCCGTACGGTATTCAATGTCGCACTTGCTACAAATGGATAAATATTTTAATAGATTTGCTTGTACAATTTCACTCGCTTGTAATTTATAGCGCTCACGAGCACTTCTGCTAACTTCTAACAGCGAAATGGTCGACTCGGTTTTCGAAACCAACAAATCACGGAAATGAGAAGCTAATCCAGTGATGAAATGATGTCCATCAAATCCATCCGAAATAAGTTCATTATAGGTAAGCAAAACGCCTGGAATATTTCCTTCACGTATTTCATCGGTAATTTTGAAATAATAATCATAATCCAGAATACTCAGGTTATTGATTACATCTTTATAGGTGATGTTGGTTCCAGCAAAACTTACAATCTGGTCGAAGATGGAAAGTGCATCACGCAATGCACCATCTGCCTTTTGTGCAATGATGTGCAAGGCCTCTTCTTCAGCCACTACTTCTTCTTGCTTAGCAACGTATTCCAAATGTTTTGTAATATCATCTACCTGTATCCGATTAAAATCAAAAATCTGACAACGCGATAAGATGGTAGGAATAATTTTATGCTTCTCTGTGGTTGCTAAAATAAAAACAGCATAAGAGGGTGGTTCTTCCAATGTTTTCAAAAATGCGTTGAAAGCACTGGATGAAAGCATGTGCACCTCATCAATGATATAGATTTTATATTCTCCAGAATGCGGTGCATAGCGCACTTGCTCCACCAAATTTCGGATATCATCTACCGAATTATTCGAAGCAGCATCTAATTCATAAATATTTAAACTTTGACCCGCATTAAAAGACTTACACGATTCGCATGCATTGCACGCTTCCATATCGGCAGTAAGTGTTTTACAATTCAATGTTTTGGCTAATATTCTCGCACAGGTGGTTTTTCCCACACCCCTTGGACCACAAAACAAAAAAGCTTGTGCTAAATGTTGGGTACGGATGGCATTCTTTAACGTATCGGTTATATGAGCTTGACCTACAACCGTATCGAAGGTAGCAGGACGATATTTTCTAGCGGAAACTACGAAGGCATTCATGTTTACAAATGTAAATAATTTCAATGTCAATATTCAATTTTGCTGACCCCTCAACCCTTTCATTTACAATGAATTTTAAAAAATTATCGACAATTGGCAGGTTTACAAAAATTTGAGATACTTTTCCGACCGCTATGCTAAAAAAGTCAAATTGGGAGTGGGAACAAGGGTTCTTTTTCATCATTTTACTCTTGCATTGTTTACCCATCCTTCTCTTAACGCCATTTGTTACGTTAGATGGACCTGCCCATTTGTACAATGCGCATCTCATGTTTGAAGTGCTTTTTGGTAAAACACCCGTTATCCATTCTTTTTTCGAGTTCAATACCTTTCCTGAACCCAATTGGACAGGACATTTTTTGTTGATGGTTTTGCAGGCTATACTACCCATTTTATGGGCAGAAAAAGTAATCATCATCTTGATTTTTGTGTTGATGGCCTTAGGCTTTCGAAAACTAGTATTGACCATTCAGCCTAATTCCACATTCCTCAGTTGGATGGTTTTTCCGTTCCTGTTTAACTTCCCACTACTACTTGGATTCTTCAATTTCGTACTGGCGTTAGCGTTATTGCCTTGGTGGATCAACTGGTGGTTAAAAAATCATCACAACGGTTTACATGTCAAAAATGGTTTTTTTATTACGCTGCTATTTATGGTTTTATATTTTTCACATTTAGTTGTGTTTTTACTCGCTGGACTCAGTGCTGGCATCATCAGTATCTTCCATACACCTCCAGGGAATACAAAGAAGATTTTCAAGCAATTACTGTATCTTTTCATTGTGACCATGCCTGGATTATTTCTCAGCTTTCTCTTTGTTTTTATTTTTGGAACTGAAGGATATCGTGGTGAAATTTCATACTTACCTGTTACGCAACTTATCGATGATCTGCTTTGTTCAAGAATGTTTATTGTTTACGACTACACCTCTGAAAAAGTATTTACTTATGCTTTTACGGGGTTGATGGGTTTACTAACGGTTATAGGTCTACGTCATTTCAATAGAACATTTGTACAAAGGAGTTTTGGTTGGATCTGTTTGAGTTCCTTGCTCCTTATTTTTGTTATTCCAGATAGTTTGGCTTCCGGTGGCATTTTATCGGTAAGATTGGTGCAATGGTTCTACCTGACTTGGTGTATTTGGCTAGCGACCTTGAATATTCCTAAAAAAGCGAAAGTCTTTGCAGGAGTGATCGCAGTAGGATTCAGCTTTGGAATGATAAAAATCCATTGGCGGGTGCAACAAGAATTAAATGCAGACGCAAAAATATTCATTGAATCTGCAACTAACATCGAACCCAATTCTATTGTTCTTCCACTAAATTATTCATCGAATTGGATGCATTCGAACATGAGTAGTTATCTAGGTGCAATGAAAGATGTGGTAGTACTCGATAATTACGAAGCGACGCAACATCACTTTCCATTAGTTTGGAAGAGAAATATGGATCCTGAAATCCATATGGGAAATCATGTTTCAAGCAATAGACCCTGCGTGAATATTGAGAATTCCGAGAGAATGACTGGATTAAAAATTAATTATGTGAGTGTTTGGCAAAGGCCGAGAGAATTAAGTGATTCATGCTATTTAGGTATTATAAATCAATTTCGAGATTTGAAATTTCGCTCTATTAGTAGTGGTAATTCGTTAGAACTTTTTTCTCAACCTGCCACCGGCAGGCAGGCACTAGAAAACAAGAGGACACAAGAGGACACAAGAGATTAATATTTTATAGCCACATTAGAGTTCTAGCCTCTACCCAACAAAATAAAAATTCTCCAGTTTACTCGTATGTTTGTCGCGAGGCTTCGCGATTAGATTATTGTTTACTTAATAAATACTTTTTCACGAAATGAACACTGATTATAGCAACATTATTGATCGAGCCTCTCCCCTCGCGAGGCTTCGCGACCCTCTCCAAAGGAGAGGGGCTACGTTTAAATTAATTTATTAATGCGCGAATAAAGTGAAAGAATCAAAATAGAATCAAAATAGAATCTAAAATTATTAATCGCATATAATTTTATTTAGGGAGAGCCCCTCCTTGGAGAGGGGTTACGTTTAAATTAATTTATTAATGCGCGAATAAAGTGAAAGATTCAAAATAGAATCTAAAATTATTAATCGCATATAATTTTATTTAGGAGAGCCCCTCTCCTTTGGAGAGGGGTTGGGGAGAGGCTTAAACATTATGCAACGAAATTATATTTCATTGCGAAATCACATTTCATCAAATAAATAACGCATAACGACCTATAATTCCCCGAGCCATTTCTTAAAATCCGCGGCTTTTTCGCGACTCACAAACACCTCATCGTTATTAGTGGGTTTCATGTTAATTTTAAGCTTTCCATTAAAATGCGAATGAATTCCATCCAAGCACTTCGGGCTTACAATGTATTGACGATTGGCTCTGAAAAAGGAATTAGGATCCAACAATAATTCTAATTCATCCAACGAATGATCGACAATGTAACGTTGCTCACCAAAAGTTTTGATGAAGCTCACTTTATCTTCCGTGTAGAAAAATGCAATTTCATGCATATCGATGGGAATCAAACGTTGCCCTTGTTTTACGAGGAAACGTTGCTTGTATACTTGCTCCTTTCCTCTGAGCGCAGTAACGATCATATCTAAATCCAACTTGGGCGAAGTCATTGAAGATTTGTGAATCTCTTTAAATTTATCAAAACTTCTTTTTAACTCATCCGCGTCGATGGGCTTTAGGAGATAATCGATGCTATTCACCTTAAACGCACGAATGGCAAACTCATCGTATGCCGTGGTGAAGATGATGGTACTGGTGACATCCACCTGATTAAAAATTTCGAAACTTTGTCCGTCGGCTAATTCAATATCCATCAAGATTAAATCAGGATGAGGATTGGCTTTTAACCAAGCAACAGACGATTCGATACTGTCCATTACACCTTCAATGACGAAGTCGGGTTCTTGTTCATTCACCATTTTCATGATGCGCTTGGCGGCTAAACTTTCATCCTCAATAATGAGTACTCTCATGGTAATTTATATTATGGGTAAGGTAACCGAAAATTCATTTGATCCTTCTTCAATTCGAATGGGTGGTTTATTCAGAAGTCGGTACTTAGCAACAATATTCGCTAAGCCCGTCCCGGTAGATGCGACATTGATGGTTTTCTTTTGTAAATTATTCACTACGGCAATCGTTCCACTTTCTAGAGAAGCAATTGAAATATTTAACGGCTTATGGATGGAAACCACATTATGCTTGACAGCATTCTCCACTAATATTTGTAATGTGAGTGGCGGAATCAAGGTGGTGAGCATTTCATCAGAGATCTGCATATTCACGGTAAAGCCTTCGCCAAATCGAGTTTTTAAGAGGAAGATATACGAATCCAAAAAATCAATTTCATCTTTCAAAGAAGTCAATTCTTTTTCGTTGCTCTGCAATAAGTAGCGATACACTTTCGATAATTGATTGACAAACTTAACGGCCATGTCCGGATTTTCTTCGATCAGAGAGGACAATGTATTCAATGAGTTAAATAAAAAGTGGGGACTCACCTGACTCTTCAACGACTCAAATTGACTCTGTAAATTAGCTTTCTTCAGCTCTTCAGCTTCCTTCACACTCAACCGCCAATGGGCAAAGTAATAAACCGTCTCATAAATTCCTGAAACAATAAATACAAACAAGTAAGAGAGCACTAAATTATAAATCGTATCCTGCCAAGTGATAGGTCGATTCCAATAATTTGTTAGCGCATAAAGTTGTGTAGTAGCTAGCGAAATAAGGGTAGTAACAACAATACTCGTACTTAACTGTAAAAAAATACGCTTGGCAATATTTTCAATCGATGGAAATCGACGTCGGAAATACAACAATACTTCGCGATTGATATACCAAATAATAGTAGTAGTAGTCAGTTTCGTAAAATAACAATAAGCGAAACTATTTCCATAGGTTAGCCATTCATCTGAATAAAACAAAAAAGTTAAAATGAATGCCACCACTGGAATTCCCACTAGGAGTAACCAGCCGTCGCGCAATTTATTCGTTAAAATAATTCTTGTATCCTTCATAGAAAGTGAGGGACTAAAGGTATTTACTTTTGACTTAAAAAGATCTTTGCAGCCAATTACAAATCCAGACCAATAACTAACTCCAATTATTTCATCTGGATTTAACTCAACATGCTCTTTTCCTTCCATCAATTTTACCTTCCTCGGCTCCAACTTGCAAAATAAAAAAAGAGTAATGCTTTATCGAATCTCATTCAGATGAAATGCTTAAAAACCCTTCTGAAACTTCTAAAAAATAGGCTGAAAAATTTTCATTACCGATTAACCCCTTGATTCACAATCCTCAATTAATACACAATAAGACCATCTACCCAAAAAAACAGAGTGAAACCAATGCACTCAAACACAGATTTTGATAGTAGGAATAGACTATTTTTGTAGCGATTAAAAATAAGAGATGAAACAACTTCAGAATTATTATTGCGGACAATGGGTAGCAGGTACCGAGAACGGACAAGTTTTGTACAATGCCATTAACGGGACGGAAATAGCAACAGCCAGCAGTAAAGGTCTCGACTTTGGGATGATGTTGGATTATGGCAGAACTACAGGTGGCGCGGCATTAAGAAAACTGACTTTTCATGAACGCGGACCAATGTTGAAGGCATTGGCTTTGCATCTCATGGAGAAGAAAGAAGCATTTTATAAAATTTCATGGGCCACAGGTGCAACACGTATCGATTCGTGGATCGACATTGAAGGCGGAATTGGAAATTTATTTGCCAACAGCAGTTTGCGTCGACAATTTCCCAATGAAACATTTTGTCTCGAAGGCGATCCGGTAAGCTTAGGAAAAAACGGAACTTTTATGGGACATCATATCTGCGTTCCTAAAGAAGGTGTAGCCATTCACATCAACGCATTTAATTTTCCGGTGTGGGGAATGCTCGAAAAAATTGCAGTAAATTTAATGGCAGGAGTTCCAGCCGTTGTGAAGCCTGCTACCGTCACCAGTTTTTTAACAGAAGCAGTAGTGAGAGAAATAATTGCATCGAAGTTATTACCGGAAGGAAGTCTACAATTAATTTGCGGCTCTGCCAATGGAATATTAGATCATGTGATTTCACAAGATGTGGTGACGTTTACGGGGTCAGCAAGCACGGGCAAAATGCTCAAAGCGCATCCACGTATCATCAGTGAATCAGTTCCTTTTAATTTGGAAGCGGATTCGTTAAACTGCATGGTACTCGGAAAGGATGTCACTCCTGAAATGCCTGAGTTCGAAATTTTCATTAAAGAAGTGCAGCGCGAAATTACGGTTAAGGCTGGACAAAAATGTACTGCTGTGCGACGCATCATGGTTCCAGAAAATAGAATGGAAGATGTACAAATTGCATTGGGAAAACGATTATCAAGTACTGTCATGGGCGATCCCAATGTAGAAGGTGTTCGCATGGGACCCTTGGCATCCAAAGATCAAGTGAAAGAAGTTCGAGAAAAAGTAGAACAACTTTCCAAACAACAAGAAATTGTTTACGGATCACTCGACAAATTTGAAGTGAAAGGACAAGACACCGAGCGTGGAGCTTTCTTTTCACCCATCTTGATGTTGAATAAAGATCCCTTTAAATACACCGATTGTCACTCGGTAGAAGCTTTCGGACCTGTATCTACCTTGATGCCCTATAAATCAACTGAAGAAGCCGTAGAACTCGCTAAAATGGGATTAGGCTCCTTGGTGTGCAGCATCATTACTGCCGATGCCAAAGTTGCACGTGAATATGTCTTGGGTGCAGCAAGTATGCACGGACGAATTTTAGTATTGAACAATGAATGCGCAAAAGAAAGCACTGGTCATGGATCACCCATGCCGATGTTAACGCATGGAGGTCCTGGAAGAGCAGGCGGAGGAGAAGAGATGGGCGGAAAGCGCGGAATTTTCCATTATCTGCAACGTGTGGCGTTACAAGGATCACCTACCATGTTAACAGCGATAACAAGCGTTTATCAAAATGGAGGTAAGCAAATTGAAAAAGATATTCATCCTTTCAAAAAGCATTTTGAAGAACTTGAAATTGGTGAAACCTTAATTACGGCTAAGCATAGCGTTAGTGAAGCCGACATTGTAAACTTTGCGAATGTAAGTGGCGATAATTTCTACGCCCACATGGATTCCACAAGTTTAGAAGGAACCATCTTCACACAACGTGTGGCGCACGGATACTTTGTACTAAGCAAAGCTGCCGGATTATTTGTGGATGCTAAAAAGGTCCGGTGATGTTAAATTACGGATTAGAAGAATGTCGATTTACCAAACCCGTATATCCGGGAATGACGATCGGCGTTCGCTTAACCGTAAAAGAAAAAGTGGACACGGAGAAGAAAACTGAAGATGACATTGCGAAAGGAATTGTGAAGTGGCTTGTCGATGTATATGACGAGACAGGTGAAACCGTTGCCGTTGCGACGATACTTACGATGGTGAAGAAGTTAATTCAGAATTAAGAATTCAGAATTCAGAATTTTGTACGCGGAATGTTGAGCAGAGAATTCAGAATTTTGTACGTGGAGAGCAGAGCCGTAAATTAATTCCAAATTGCTATTATGATCAAAATTGGATTGCAGAATTGAAAATTTATAATAAAATAACAAACGGAAAAAATCATATTTATGTCGACTCAAAAAATTAGTTCTGAAATAAGCAACGGGGTAGCTACGATTACATTTTTTCATCCTCAGTCTAACTCATTGCCTGGAATTTTACTTCGAGAACTGGCGGGAGCAATCACGGCGGCAGGTGCAAATAAAGAAGCCAAAGTAATTGTTTTGAAAAGCGAGGGTGACAAAGCATTTTGTGCGGGGGCTTCTTTTGATGAATTAATTTCTATCAACGATTTAGAAACGGGCACTTATTTCTTCAGCGGATTTGCAGCGGTGATCAATGCCATTCGCAAAGCGCCTAAGTTTGTTATTGCTCGCGTACAAGGCAAGGCAGTAGGAGGAGGTGTAGGTCTCGCCAGCGCTGCAGATTACACAATAGCACACATCAACGCCTCCATCAAACTCAGTGAACTCGCAGTGGGTATTGGTCCGTTTGTAGTAGGTCCGGCAGTTGAGCGGAAGATGGGAACCTCTGCATTCACCCAACTCAGCATAGATGCTACTTCTTGGAAAGATGCCACGTGGGCAAGAGAAAAAGGTCTTTACACCGACCTCTACGAAACATTTGAAGAGTTAGATCAAGCCGTAGATAAATTAGCCACCACACTCGCAGCAAGCAATCCAGAAGCAATGATGCTCTTGAAAAAGGCATTTTGGTTGGGGACAGAGCATTGGGATGTACTTTTAGCTGAGCGTGCGGGGATGAGTGGGAGGTTGGTGTTATCGGATTTTACTAGGAATGCGATTGAGGGGTTTAAGAAGGGGGCGCGGTAAGTATTTGTACTTAGTTGCTAATAATTAAAGGATAGTTTTTTCTAATTAGTCATCTTTATTTTCCAGGTATACAGTGGTACTTTTCTCAAATTTGGAGAATTAATTACGGTTTGAGCGCTTTGGGTTGCGTTTGTAACTCGGGGATTTATGAAGAAAATTTTAAATAATTATTGATTATCAAGATTTTTAGTCCAAATTTGTTCGCTATGCTATACCATTTCAGTTTATAAACTATGAGTCAATCAAATGATTTATTTCACGCTTCTTGTAAATTATATGAAGTAGGAACAATTTTAAAACGTGATAAGCCTACAATGTACTCTATTCAACAAAGAAAAATTGGTAATGGCTGGATTGATGAAAAGCTAAATGAAATAAAGCCAAGAAATGCACCGTTAAAGAGATTTTACTTATTATGCATGTGATTCTGCTGCTAACTGTGTAGCTTATAAATCAAAATGTGAAAATGGTGAATTTTCTTTTGTTTATCGTGTTAATATGAAAGATCCATTAGAGCTCCTATGTGTCTAATTGATTTAATAAAGATTGGAATTGATAGTGAAATATTAATAGAAGTTATAAGCGAATACTGGAACCCAACTCAAGATTGGAAATATTATGAATATCTTTCGCAGGAAATGATTATTGTTGAATTAATAAAATATCCCAATTCAAAGATATAGGAGGAGGTAAATTTAGATATAATAGTGATGTTGAAAGACGCAATCAATTTTTCAAACTAAAATAGTAAGAAAAATATTAAAATACCTATGCAATATGAGAGAATTGGCTTTTTAATACTAAATTGATCATTTAAATATTTGAAATAAAAAGGAACCTCAATCCTAATATAGCCCAACGTCAAGTCATACATTTTATATCCAATGGCAGGATGGAAACCGAATAGAATAATTAGAAAGAAATTAGAAATGGAACATATACTTGACATTCAGAAACAAGCAGAAGAACTAAATTCAATCTTCTTAAAAATAAAAGAATCAAACACAATTTTATTTCTTGGTGCTGGTGCATCTGTTGGCGAAAAAAGATATTTGAGCAAAGAAATTATTCAATATTACGAATCAAAAATTGGCAAGCTAGTTAATGAATCAAACATTACAAAGTGGATTGATATACTATTAGCAGATGAAAGTTTCAGTAGAACTCATTTTGATAATTTTGTTCAAGACCTTCTTCAAAAATTAACAGTTACCGAAGCTCACAAAGTAATGGCAAGCATTCCGTGGCGTGAAATCATTACAACAAACTATGACTTACTAATTGAAAAAGCTTTTGATGAAATTACTTCATCATCACGGAAAATTTACGAAATCAAACCTGTTAGAAACCAAAAGCAATACAATTATCGAGAATCGAATAGAGGTACGTTATATAAAATTGAATGGATGCATTTCTGATAAGAGTTTATATCCAATTGCTTTTCAACTGATGACTTTAGAAAACTTGGAAGCTTTTATAAATTAGTATTGAATGACCTTAAAAATATAAGCTATGATATTCAGTTTTTAAGTATAGGTTATTCATTTACCGATGATTTTGGCAAAGAATTGCTAGACAAGTTTGATTCCTATAACTTCCGTGACAAAGATGGATTTTAAATGTTGATCCATTCCCAAATGAGAATACACTTGCCTATTACAAGAAAAATAAAATTTGCATTATCAAATGTTCGTTTCAGGATTTCTTTCTTAAATATAAAAAGTGGGAAACAAAAAAAGAGACATTGTTGTAAAAAGAAAGGATTATCCCGTTCAAATAGTAAAGATCATCATATTTATGCAGCACGGCAATTGCTACTTAGCCTTGACGGAATTGTGAAGTAACTACATACAGATACAAGAGAACGTTTTATTAAAGATGAAGAATACTACAAAGGTGATGAACCTAATTTTGGAGTAATTACAAGAAGTTTAGACGTTGTCAAAACTAAATACTTACAAACTTTCACTGACAAAATTCAAAAGATTATAAATGAAAAAAATGCGTTTGTACCAGTCTTTTTTTATTAGCGGCGATTTCGGCATAGGAAAATCAACTTTATTACGACTAATTTATAGAACTTGAAAAAGCAGACTGATTTAGACATAGTAGCATTTGAAATAGTTGATTTTAACAAAGCAAGAAAGGAACATTTAATTGACTTGATTAAAACAATGAAGGCTAAAAACTTTATTTTCTTTTGCGATGAAATTGAAATTGAAAGCTACTTCAAATCATTAATTGAAGTCCAAAGGGACATTAGTATAGAACAATTTCAGGATTGCAATATTTTTTTCGTTGCTCCTATCAGAGAAAATATACTTGAAAAATTCAAACTAAATCGAAGTGTTCCTAATTCTTATGAACTGAAAATATCGGGTGAATTTACAGCAGAAGAAATTGAAGATTTATTGGAAAAACTTAAGAAGTCAAATCTTATTGACTTTAGAGATGCCAACGAAAAGAAGCGATTAGTTTCTAAAATAATGAAGGAATATAATTCCGATTCTTTTGTTGCATTAATGGCCTCAATCACATCCGGTCGTCATGAAAATGACTTAATAGATTGCTACAATCAACTATCAAAGGAAGCACAACAAGCATTTTTATATACTGCCTTGTTACACCGTCATAAATTGTTAATGCCTGCAAGTTGGTTGAAACAAAACATTAAAATGGATTGGGATGAATTTATTATTAAAATCATTAAGGCGGAGGGAAAGGAATTCTTATTCAAGAATTTGTTACTTCTCATGGAACTCAACCCGACTTATATTTCAAAACGAAACATCCACTCATAGCAGAAAAACTTGTAGACAGATTTATTCCAAACAAAGACAAAAGCAGTTTCAATTTTATGAATCAATGCTTAAACAAATTGAACTTGGGCAAACAAATTCATATTTAGCAAACAACTTATTGAGATCACTTGGACGTGGCAGTGAATATAACAGTACTCAAATCGACAAGCTATATGATGCTGGTTACACTAAACTATCTGACGACCCATATTTCCTATTGAACTATGCCATTAATCTTCAACATAGAAGAACAAAAGCTTCAGTTACAAAAGCCATTAGCCACATACTTTATGCAGAAGGACTTTTAGACTATAGAAATCATAGATTCATACACAGAAGAGCATCTCTGAATTTCGAACTAGCAAAATTGTATTTTGTGGAAGAAAATCAATTAAACTATACTCATATTTACCTAAAAGAAGCTGAGGATTTATTTGTTCTAAAACAAATGCTTGACCCATTTTCTGCATTTAGCTATGTTGACTATATCAAACTAATTGTTTGGCAACTTGAAAATATAGAATACGATATTGAGGATGAAATGCAAAAACAAATTCTTATTGAGGATTTGTTTGATTTGGCGAATAGAACTGTAACAGATGATTTAGAAAGGATTGACAGTTTACAAACTTTGTACGCAAACTATCTGAACAAGTTTACTGACAATAAAGACTATAAGCAATATATGGATGAATTGTATCAAAATGCAAGGTTAAGGCCCTACGCTTGTATATTGTTACACAATTATCATTTACAAAAGGAGGAGTTTGAGAAATGTGACCCTTATGTTTCTGAAATGGAATCCATGCAGGAGAATTTTGAAGTTGTGAAGTTCTTGTTCAAAATTTATGGCAGAAATCTACATAATGTAAACACAAGAGTTAAACTATTACAACTAGGCAGAAAAATACTCAATTGGAAAAAAAAAGACAACCCTCTTCGTTATTACTATTTCAAATTCATGGCAGAATCTTACAACTTCAATTATTATGACGGTAAAATTGCTTGAACAACATTCAGACAAAATTCCACAACTTAAATCCAGAATTTCATTATGAATGGAAGGACACAGATGGTGAATTATTAATATTTGATGCAACAGTTGTTAAAAATTCAGGAGAGAGATTTAAAGCGATAAAAATATCTTCAATCCAGTTGACGGCAAGATTAATTAAAGGAAACTATGACAAGTTTGTCGTTGGTGCCGCAGTAAAAGTCAAACTACATTTTTATTTGTACGGACTAATGGCTGAAATTGTACAATTGAAGAAGAATATGAGGATTAACTAAGACTTTTACGATCTTTACAATTAAAAAGAAAGGAACATTCCACTAATAAAAATTTAATTAACTTCCTAATTAAAACAAATCTAACTTTGAAAACATCTCTAGGAATAAAATTATTATTTTTTAGATTATAAGTATTTTCTTTATCTTTAATTTCAGCTATGTTTCCAAGCATTGTAATACAAACATATGTTCTATAATGTTGAAACGAATAATTTACTTTTAGGAAAGTTGCGTCAATTTCTTTACCTTGACCTTCTCTTGTGTAATTATCACATGCACTTGAAAATCGGTTCATAATATCTTCTAATTAAAATTGCACAGTCAATATCATTTGGCAATATTACATTTAAATCAGAGAAACTGCCACCAATTAGCAAATCAATATGCTTTCGGTTAAACAATGCATTCTTCCAATCTAAATAAACCTATCAGCTTACTAAAAAGTTCTTTTCTATGAGAATTAACACAATATTTTTTCTATAAATTCATTGAACTTTATTTTATTATCTTAGGAATTGTTGGCTTATTTAAAGTTAACACAAACAAAGGATAATTATTTGCATTTAACCAGCAAATAAACTTGTATTGGGGTTGTGTAATATGCTTTTCATTATTCAACTTTTCAAGGACGTAATTATAAGCGGCAACTAAATCAATTTCAAGTATCTCATTAAAATTACTATCAATTGAGTTTATTATTCCATTAATTTTATCTTCATCTAACTTTTTAAGCATTATACAAAATTAAATTTTTACAATTAATTATTCTAATAAAAAGTAAATTGAAGGTCAAAATTTTAACCATTCCGTTTGTAAAGAATTAGATTGAAATTCATTTTTGTATAATTAACCACTAAAAAGCTCAAATAAAATTTTGAAATATTACAACAGCAATAAATACTATAAAACAATCAGAAATTTCCCTTTTTTCCCTAACTTTGAGAACCTTTTAAAATCCTCGTATTAACCATGTTCGAACAAACCTTCAAGAATATAGATGATATCCTACACAAAGACGCTGGGTGTGGGAGTGAATTAGATTATGTGGAACAAACCTCGTGGGTGTTGTTTTTAAAGTATTTGGATGATTTAGAGAAGGACAAGGCTACGGCTGCCGAACTTTCGGGGAAGACCTATACACCCATTATTGATAATAAATACCAATGGTCGGTTTGGGCGGCTCCAAAAGGGAAAGATGGCAAACTCGACCATCACAAAGGCGTTGACGGGCGATGATCGTCCGATTTTGTGAATATTAAACTGTTCCTTACCTCAAAAGTTTAAAAGGATGCAGAAAGTGCAGATACCATTGAATATAAAATAGAGAAATCTTTAGCGAGCTTAAGAATCGAATTCAGAGTGGATACAACCTGCGCGAGTGATTAATCGTATTGATGAATTGCGCTTTCGTACACATGCTGAAAAGCATGAATGAGCCATCTCTACGAGGACAAGATTAAGAATATGGGGAATGCGGGCCGAAATGGTGGGGAGTATTATACCCTCGACCTCTCATAAAAACGATTATAAAAGTCGTTGCACCTGAAATTGGACAAAAAATATATGATGGAGCAGTGGGTTCTGCTGGCTTCCTTTGTGAGGCATTTGAATATTTAAGTAATCCAACAACGAGCACCGGAAAGAAGCGAGAACTTACCACTAAGGAATATCAAACCTTACAGAAAAAGACTTTTTATGGTAAGGAGAAAAAATCACTAGCCTATATCATTGGAATCATGAATATGATTTCCATGGAGTAGAAGCGCCCAATATTATTCATACCAATACGCTCTGCAGAGAATTTAGCCGACATTCAAGAAAAGGATCGTTATGATGTAGTGCTTGCAAATCCTCCTTTTGGTGGCAAAGAAAGAGCTGAGTTCAAACAAAAATTTCCCATTAAACAGGCGAAACTGCATCCTTATTTTTGCAGCATTTCATAAAGATATTGAAAGCAGGAGGGAAGGCAGGTGTGGTTATCAAAAAACACTTTTTAAGTAATACAGACAATGCTTCTGTCGCACTTCGTAAGCAATTATTGAAAGTTGCAATTTGCATACGGTATTGGATTTACCGGTGGAACCTTTACTGGTGCAGGTGTAAAGACTGTTGTCTTGTTTTT
>JADJMG010000014.1 GCA_016709725.1 Bacteroidota bacterium | reverse complement strand
TATTTCTTCTAGAATCGACAATTGCGTATTTGAGTCTAGACTATCGGTGCCAAATGGTGATGGTACAATTATTCTTATACATCAAATCGACTGGTGGAACTTTATTATTGATAAAAAGATTCGCTCCGATACAAACGCACCATGAACAAATTAGGGTGAATGCTATTTGCTTGTTGAATTTCCTTCTCCGTATTATCGGTATTATGGACGAGTTGTAATTTATTTTGCGGGAAGAGCGGTAATAGTTTTTGTAGGAGGAGAACTTCACCAAAGGAATAAAGTCGGCGAAAGAAATTCCATTGTCGTTAAAAAGTCTGTTAGTGGCCCTGATTTATCTTTACAAATTTACAGGTCATCCAGCGACTCTGCATGTGGATGGTAGGGGGATCATTGGCATTTACATTTTAAAAAGCAGAATTTAACATTCGGCAGGACAAATACGGCGCATGCGGAGTTAATGAAGCTTTCCCATTCTTTCCTTTCAAAAGTCTTGCTGAAGAGCCCAATCCCTTCTCCACAATTGCATTTGCAAAAGTTAGAGTTCAATCCCGCAATTCAATAAACGTATGATAATAAATCTTACTCTCTGCTTTACAATAGTTTATCTATTAGAGTTTGAAATATCGCCAACCGCAACAATCCCTGATTCCACATTTCGTTATCGGCAGCATACATTAAAGAGATCTGCTTTGCATCTTCTGTTTGAAATCGTTTTGAAAACAGTTGTTGAATGAATCCTTCATTCCCTCTTTGTTAGCGTTAACTCATTCTTCAAATGAGACAACTCCAAATGACAATGTGTATTCACAAAACCTGGAACTAATACACCCTCTAAAACTGCATCATCCTTAAATTCATTTGCAATCTCTGCAATGGTGCCATCAGGTAAAACAGATACACACATTAGAAAGTGCAGGACCATTGTTTGTTATTAGTAAAGGGGTATTGTATTTTAACGCGGACAAATTTAATGATTATTATAACAATAGTTATTTAGAAAAGTTTATGACGCTTATCAGGTTGAAATAAACGGAGAACTGATGATAAGGAAAAAATTATAAATGTAGAAACTGAAAAAGATTTATCTTTTGTTAAGCAAGAAAATTAGTGTAAAAGGTGCTACATGAAAATGTTCATAACAAAGGGTCAGTTTGCTCGAAACAAAGGGGTCAATTTACTCCGAAATGGAGGAGTCAATTTGGGAGGAATATTCAACCTTGATAGTAATTATTACTTATAAAAAAATGTTTGCGTATTTTCAATTAATTAACCACAACCTTCTTCACCACCCTTCCTTCGTACAAAGTATCTCCAATAAGTAAAGCCCTTTTGAAAGATTAGGGATGTCCAATGTGAATGCATTTCCGAAATTTCTTTTTCTTTGAAAAAGCATTTGACCCTGCATGTTGTAAAAGTTACATTGGATTTCTTCACAGGTTCTTCCTAAACTAACATTTACTGAGTTTTGTGTTGGGTTGGGAAATATTGATACTTGACTTGCTTGCCATTCTTCAACTCCTACACTCAACGTATCGCACACACTCCCTGCAACAGGGCCGAGACGGTAATTTGGATAATAAGGTGTTGAGGCGAAATGTTGATTAACAATATTTAACCCTCCATATATAAAATCACTGGCTAAACCGAAAGAATCAGGTGCATTGAAATAGGAAAGTTCTTGACAGCCGTACGAAGGGGGATAATAAATCCGTCCATCTGCTGTTAAGTGCACCAAAAGGATACTGGGTCTTAATGTTAGTTATACTGGGTGTGTCACAAATTGAGGTGGAAAATGCGGTATCAGCTACCACCGTTCGGCTAGCCTGAACAGCACCGGGTGTTTGTATATTCAACAAATCATATTGGAAAATCTTCACTCGCTCCGTCGAATATAAAAACCGAGAATCTGGTGAAAATCAGCATCTTCACAACCATGGTTGGGGTTGTTAGGATGGATATGATTTGATGATTTGAAAGTAATCCTGTGCATCTGTCAAAATTCATCAATACAATATCATGTGCATACCCCGAAAAACCAATATTACCAGCTACGATTTCACCATTGGGACTAAAGCAATAGATATCTAATAGTCTAGCCTGATTATCTAACCCGATTAACTGATAACCCATAGGCTGTATGCCAGCAGGTGTTAATAGAAACTTATAAAATCTGTTTTTATAATGCTTCTTTACCATAATCCACCAATCCCTGCCATTGGCATGTTTAGTAACTGCCAAGACCCCCACCCCAGTTAGTCAAAGTATCCGTTACAATAATTTGGTTCAAACCAATAAAACCACCGTTTCCGTTATTTAATGTTTTATCAAATACAGAATAGTATAAGTGCCTTGGTAAAATATAGAAATCCATCCCGGCGTACCTATGGGCAATGTGAACTCCTTGGTGGTGTGCAATAATACATAACGGTTGGTATCGCCCGGCCAAGGCAAAAACATGCAGCCACGTGCTTGAAGCGTACCTCGAAACATTCCATTTGTATCCATTGGAGGAACCAAATAACCCCCTGGTATAAAATCTAGGTTGCGGTCAAATAAACGATAGCCGTTTGTATAAAAAAGAAGATTTCCGACTGAATCACAAATACTAGCATTTTCAAACGACATGGGTACATATTTACTAGTAACATTTACCACTGGAGTTTGCCCGTTGTTGAAATCTAAAATTACATTATTATAATATTGATTATTTCCACTACAAAGCACCCATTTAGCATCGTGATACTGCGCCTTAATAGGTGTGTATATAATCAAAAATAATAAAGTTAAATATTTCATGGCTATTTTACTATTATCAACTTTTTTCGTGATTCCACATCTCCGTTTAAAACAACCTCAACGAGATATACTCCAGGGAGGAAATTTCCAAGTACCAAGTTACTTAATTTTCCTGACAATTGATATGAATTAATTAATTGTCCCTGCATAGTGTATATTTTACGTACAACAGACCCAAATATTCATCATTCCACTTGTTCAATTCTATCGTTACTTCGTCTAAAGCTGGGTTGGGGTACAATTTTATATTCAAGTCGGGGATTACTACTTGATTCGATTGACTCACTCTGCTTGAATTATTGCATAGCTCTTCGTCTTCTAAATACTCATCAAACCATTCTACTATCCATTTACGCGCCCAGGCCACCACCGGCCCATATTCTTTCATACAAAGATGGGCTAAATTCACCATCATGGCACTGTCTTCCGAAGTAATAATAGTAGATGTCCATAGCCCATACTTTAAAACAAAGATCTGGTAATCTCGTTCAGAATTACCCATTTCAGTTGTAAGGTCTAGATTACTCAATGCTTCAATCAATTCATCTGCTTTCACGATCAATAATATATTCCCATGATTTACTAAAGAGTCAACTACCACAAACAATGAATCAATTATAATTGAATACTCGTCACGTGTCCTTAATAGATCCAAACTGTCGTTATAGGAAAGTCCTGTTGATAACAAACTATCTAATATTTGTATAAGTCTTAAATTTGTATCTATGAGTTGTGAATATACTGTTGCTTCATCAAATGAAGAGGATGCAGAAGAATAAATATTTCGGATGGCTGAATCCATTAACGCTAATTTCATACCATCAGAGTCAGTATTACTAATCCAAAAAGCCATCATGGATGAATCGCTCTCCTTTAAAGATGGATGGTAAACAAGTTTCTGTATCAACTGCCGCTTCAACTGATTTTTATAGTTTTCATCAAGTTCAACATTTTCTAAAGAGTCAGCAATGAAATAGTCCCATGATGTAATTATAGCAGATTCGCCATGATTTATATTTTCGCATATAGGATCAACATTGGTGCCTGTAGGATCTATAAGAATTGAACCTGACCCATTCACGCCTCCGTTGTTAAAGGGGTTATAATCACATCCTGTCGGAGTGGGCGGAAGGCTTGGAGGGATTAAAAAAGAAGCGGAAGAACCTGGATCCACGAATATAGCTTCATTGTTAAATGTACCGCACCACTTGTTAAATTTATCATCTTGTGACCCCATAATAGTTCCTATTAAATTCAATCCTCTATTGCCATCGCGCATTACATTAAAACCAAATCTCATATTTGTACTATTCTGTTCCATTTGAATATCGGAACTGCAATAATTAACCTCGTTACATATATATACGTTTTCAATTTGGTTCAATAAGCCACCTGCACTTATATCAATTCCTATCCGTGAAAAAGGCAATGAGTTATTATCTCCATAAATTTGGTTAACCACAACGTTAATATCATCGCATCCTTGTAGTATTATACCACGTTGCCAACTTGATCCATTAAGAAAAATATCATTTTCCCCAACATCGGTATAAGAAGTCCCCGCCGCATAAATTCCTTGTCGCAGAAAATTTAGATGAATTGTATTATCTCTCTCATAAAAGTAGCTGCCAACAAAACGGTTTCCCACAACATTAATAGCGCCTCTAAATCCGCCAAAAGAACCCATTGCAGTAATATCAGTAAATTCGTTGTAAAAAAAAGATGTACTGAATGCTGCTGGGCTGTTTAAAACACGCACTCCAGAACGACCGTATTTAATATTATTATCAGAAATCTCCATAACGTTTACTAAAAATGAGGGGGCAATGCGGTTGCCCTTATACCATCCACCACGTAACCTATTACACTTTCTCTTACAACTGGTGCTAAGCGATGGGTTCTGATTCCATAAAAACAATTGGTAATATTGTTGCCAAAGGTTTGGCCAAGACCATTCTCAAATACCCTAATATTCCCTGTACTAAATCCCGTTGTAGCATAAATTCCGGAACCATTTATTTGGTCAAAAGGTTGACAAGGATCATTCCAGCAATTTTCAATATCTGTTTGTACAACCCTTAAAAAAGTATTTGTAGAATGAATACCAAACATAGCGTCTTGAATACTTGACCTTCCATTCAACAGAGTAGAACCAACATTATTGACGCCAGCGAAATTCAAAACAATACCTGCAAAAGGCATTGCATTACATGAAGACGTATTCCCAGAAGGAGGGGATTGATTAATGTAATCGGCGAGAGAATTATATAATGAGTTTGTAGGCGCTAAACGTATAATTGATGATTCAAAAATTCTCGCATTTCCTCCAGAAAAAGCACCTTGCACTCTTAATCCTACATAATTATCCCAAAATTGCGTCCCGCTGGAAATAAAGTACCCTCCTCCACTGTTCACATCAATGGCGTACTGGCCACCTTGTAGAATTGAGTTATTTGAAATAATATTTCCAGATTGTTGTCTGGTTATACTTTTCCAGAAACGATCACATGGATGAATGTACACATTATCTAAAGTAAGTGTGAATCCTGGCAATACACGGATTTCAGCTCCATTGTCCATTAGAATATTATTTCCATTCCAAGTTACATTTGAGTTTACAGTAAAAATTCCTGAAATTTTGAAAAAAGGAAAAAATGTACTAATTGTGTTAGAAAAACCGTCAATTATTGTTAATTCATTTTCCTGAGTACAACAACCATTTACTGAAAAGGTAGAGATGCTGGTACATCCATTTGTATTGGTTGATGTAACTTGTATTAAATAGTTCGATGAAGGATCAGAAAAAGTTGCATTAACGCTAGAAGATGAAACAGTAGTAAACGTAACTGTAGCACCAAAAGTTGAGAAAGTCGGATCATAGCTCCATGAGTATGTAAATCCAGTTTGAGGATTATTTACAGCAAATAAACTAGTTTCGTCAACACAAGCAGAACTAGAACCCAAAATACTTGCAAGTGGTGGATTCGCACTACTTACTATGGTAACAGTTGCAATATCTGTACATCCGTCATCGTCTGTTACAGTTACCGCATAAGTTCCAGGGTTTAAATTGGAAATTGTAAATGGACTTGTACTAGTATTGAAATTGCCGCTTGCCGCTCCACCAGCTGTTTGTTGCCAGACAATATTATAGGGCGCTGTGCCATTTGTCAGATCACCTGTAATAGAACCCACAGTAGCTGGCAAGCAGGCATTCTCTGCGGTTCGGTCTATAGTTAGGGAGCAGCAGGGTTCTATATTTATAACAACTTGGTCTGAAGCTGTACATCCACCAGGTGTAGAAACTGTAACTTCATAAACTTGCTGAACTGCGAATAAAGTGGGATTAGAATAGGTAAGGGTCGGAATTGCAACATTACTATTATTAAGCACACCAAAAGCTGGATTGCCGCTTATTAAAATCCATTGAATAATGAATTGACCAGGGTAAATTTTTGTAAGGCACGTTAGTTCGCCTAAGTCATGAGTGCCTTGGCAGGTAAGGTTTAAATCATTCCCTGCACTAATAGAAATAGGTGTAAAGGAAACATCATCAATTAAATAATATGAATTGGATTTCAAACAACTGCCAGTGGGTGTAACTGATTGAATATTACTATTCGCGTCACTCCTAAAATTTCCTATAGTTACAAAATTTTCTCCTCCAATTGGAGAAGTGAAACAATTACCAACAATTGTCAATTTACTGTTGAATTAATGTTTGAACTTGGATTTGTAATTGTATATTCGATTTGAGGAATAGGCGCAGGAGTAATTATTCCAGTGCCCGTTTGAAGTAATTGATTTGTTGTTATAGCCATTCCCAAAGTACGAATAGAAGAAGGGCTATTGTCGGCCAGCACAGTATAAAATTGGCCGTAATACTGCTCCCCAGCAATTAAGCTATTCGTCATTTGCTGCTGTATATATTCTCTTCCATTGCTTCCAGATACATAAATTCCAACATAACCACTTACTGACGAAGGCGGTGTTGGTAGCATCGGAAACTTTGCATGATCTAATTGATAATTACACACAGCAGTATTTGGATTATTGACTGCATTTTGTGTAGGAATGCTGACCGTTAAACTTGAAGCATTAGAAGCATAATAATCGGGCGTAGGAGTGGTGGTCGAAGCTCCGCTGATCCAATTTTGTACAGCGGTAGTTACATATAATGACCTCACACCTCCTGTGCTACCAGGGAATCCAATTCTGGCTATAAAATCCAGAGTTTGAAATATAATTGCATATCAGTGGCGGAGCTTGAATATTAAGAGGAACCCCGCATTCATTATAAATGGAAGAAGCCAATGAAATTGTAAGTGAAGGAGAGTTTACACTCAAATTTTCTGCGCTAAATATTGAAAAAATTCCCGACTCCTTCCTTCAATGTATAAATTTTCTTTCGAAATTACATTAGCTCTATATGCTTTTGCTAATGAACTGTAAACAGTATCAACTAAAAAATAGTACACCCCCGTTTCGGCAAGAATTATTAAACAAACCACCAGAACTATCCACAATTAATTTTCCTGTAATTTCAAAAATATATTTTTTCAAAGTATCATTAAAAATGGACAATGAATCAATCATTAAATCGCCAAAAACTTTATAATATCCGCTCGGTAATGTATCAAGCTTTTCAATCGAATTTGACAAAGTGGTGGGTAGAAGAGAACCAATTTTACCTAGAACATTTTCTAATTCTTGTTGTGCTTCCATTGTTGATCCCTGTGGTACAATTAATATTGAATCAGCGAAATCAATGTTTCCGTAAATACTACTGCATCCAATTTTACCATTTGAGTTTATTGATGGCGTAGTTGTTAGTATTCCATTTGTAAATAAACTAAACTCTTTCAAAACATTAAATTGGATAGAATCCAATGTTAGATTAGAATTTGTTGTTGCTACAGAATAATAAGAAAATACAGTTGAATCTGCAGCGGTAATTTCTCCCATCAATACGGAGCCATTAGTTAATGATTTACCGCTATTTTCCACAAACTTCCATTCCAGCCTGCTACACTTAAATTACTTGGTAAAGGAATTTCTTCGCTTGAATTACCCCAACTCAACGTTACTTTAATAGGACTACTTCCAGTGGTCCTTCTTACATGAAAAAATTCATTAGGGCAAACTTTTATCAGTCCAGTATCTAAACTTGTGTTATTAGGAGGCGTTTCTCTTTTTAACTCCAACCTAACATTCTCAGTTACCAAAGATGGCGCAGAGATTCCGAACTTTCTAATACTTCCATTTTTACCAATGGGAAAAATAAAACTTGTGTTACCAATCTTTTGCATGGGTCCATCCACATAACTTAAAATACTAGCTCCACTGCAAGTACTTCCAGCTTTTAAGGTGACTAGGTTAATAGTGTCGGTATAAATAATGCCATTGGTTAGAGTTAAACTACTATCAATGGTTGCCGCTCTTTGTAACGTAACTCCATTTACGGTTTTATTCATTATTAATTTACCAATTTTATAATCTGCACTTCCACCAAATTCTTGAGATGCACTACCAATACACATTACAAAACCCGAACTATTATTGAATGTAACTTTTGAATTATTGATAGTTACATCACCTTGAAATATTGTAGTGTCAACATACGCCACTTCGATTAATCCATTGCTTGTATTAAAGGTAGCATCTCCACCAAAAGTGTCTCCACTTGAATTAGCCAATCTTATTCTAGCTGCGTTTGATGCACTGTTTGTAAATGTTGAATTATTAGCAAAATAATTACCTCCAGCAGAATAATCATGTGAAGTACCTGTTTTGGTAAAAGAAGAAACGTTATTAAATGTACAACCGGATAATAATATGGATGTTTATGTACTTGTAAATGAACCATTAAATGTTGAATTGGTCATATTCAAAACGCTTGATATCGACAATGTTTGAGCCGTACTACCTGTCTGCGTAAAATTTTGAATTACTAAGGTACCTGTGAATCCTGCACTTCCAATTGACATAGCCTTGCCAGATGCTAGTATTGAACTTCCAGCTCCTTGAGAACTGAAGCTAATACCAAATGAGGAAGTAGAACTTATTTCAATGTTTCCGTTGAAATAAGTAGCCGCACCATAAGAAAGTTGTAAATTACCAGAACCTGAAGGGGAAACATTCTTAATTATAACATCATTGTTAAAGGTATCGGCATTAGTCACTGCCAAACGTAAAGCAGTGGTCCCTGAATTTTTTAAAGTAGTAACTCCGTTAAAAGTATTCCCTCCGTCTCCAGTTCCAGTAGCAGAACCAATATGTTCGAAGGAAGCGGTATTATTAAATACACAACCATTCAATTTTATTTGTCCTTTCGCAATTACCACAGCACCGAATGTAGTCCCGTTGAAATTCACCAACGCTGTACAGTTCGCATCAAAGAGACCATTATTAATTGTCCCTCCATTTAGTCCAGTTGAAGTAGTAATAGTTAGTGTATCACCTCCCAAATTAAGTACCCCAGAATTTATAACTAATCTTTTTACAGTTTGATGTGCTGTAAGAGTTAGAGAATTTGTGGTTGAGTTAATATTAATTGTATCCGATGATCCTGGAACTCCACTTGACGGACTCCAGTTACTGCTTGTACCCCAATTCGAATTTGTTGTACCTGTTCAAGTGTAATTACCTGCGAATGCTGATAAATTTAAAATTATGCATGTTAATAAAATGCCTATGATATTTTTCATGGGAAGTGGATTTAAAGTTAAATTTTATCTTAAATTAATTTGCTGTAAAAGAAAAATAGGAGGTATACTGCCCATTCGATAATTTTAATCGAGCTCGACCAAAGAAAGTTGGAAATGTTGGAATTGTTCCTGTTTCCAAACTAACTCTATATCCAATTCTCAGATAAGAAAATCCGCTTGGAAGATTAGCGTTACTGTCAAAATCAAAATTTTTGATTTATTAAGTCATTTTGACCTTCAGTAGAGCCAAGTTCAATTTCGACTTTATCTACTTGAATTGAATCTGAAATACTGATGACAAAACTACACGTAAGACTGTCCTGATTTGAGGTAGCCATCGAACGAAATTCGACATCGTTAATGATTTGGCTAAATCCAAAAGTTAGTTGGAGTAAAAACCAAGTGAGGGCAATTAATTTTTTCATACAAATAGGTTTTAAATGTTAAGCAATATTTTAAAATAATAATAGCCAACTAAAACTAACCCAGAAATTTTGAAATGTTTCTACTCAATATGTTTGCTAAGTGCCCACAACTTACTTTTCACTTGTTAGTCAAACATCCCCCCAGTTCAAAATGATATTCCCAAAGATTCTACAAAGGCACAAACGAATTCTCCTATTTTCTTTGAGTCTGATATATCAAATGTAGTAATCAAATTGACTAATCGATTACCCATTCAAAAATTAATTTCATTTACAAATCAACCAGTTAACCTACTAAAAAATGTTATTTATTAATTAAAGATGAATTCTATTGCAAGTTTAAGATAAATAAAATGTACGTAGAAAAAAACTAATAATTTCTAAAAAACAAAAAGCGTCCTAACAAAAAAAAGACATTCTCATATTAAGCATTAGTGTCCCCTTCTCTATTTTAAATTAATGTTCTTCGCTTTATATAAATATTAATCATTCGGATTTTTCCTATTCAACAAAGAGAGTATTCGCATAAACAATGCAATGCCCTTATAGGAGATCCAACTTTTGAATTTTAAGAAGAGGGTTCTTTCTTTTTCGAAATCGTGAACATTAACTTCCACACAATGATCTTGAATCAACTCGTGAAACTCATTACTGAGAGCGGTGCCGAAGTTTCTATCCAATACTTCCAGATTCATTTCTAAGCTTAGCAATTCACTTAGGTGATTTAAATTGAGCGACCCAATACTCACCCACTCTTGATCCACCACACAAACCTTAGCATGCAAAACGGCTTCCTTGTACTCAAAAATTCGAATTCCATTTCTCAACATTTTACCATATAAATATTGTGTTGCTGGTTTAATAAAAGGTACATCGCTAACTTTTCCTAAAACAATATTTACCTTACGACCACGATTTGCTGCTCGCACGAGAATAGTAAGGAGACGGCGAGAAGGAATAAAATAACTAGTCACGAGCAATATTTCATTGTTTGCATTTCCAAGCATGCTTTTATAGGCATCTGAAATTTCGTTTCTTCCACGAATCCAATCGTTGCGAGTCATTCTAACCTTTACTCCTTCCTTTTCCAGAGCGATCAATTTTGGCTTACTCCTAACTGGCTTTAATGTAAACTTCTTATTAAAAATGCGTTCACATACAGCACTTATTTCTTCAGATACTTTTCCCTCTACCAATAGAGCATAATCGAGCCAAGGCAATTCATTATTACTTCCTCTATACTTATCTGCAATATTAATTCCTCCTACTAGAGATATCTTTTTATCGGCAACACATACTTTATGATGCAACCGACGACCCGCTTGAAGTATGCCTGGAAAAGGCAATGGAGAAAAAAAGCGAAAAGAAATGTTCTGCATTTTCATTTGATCAGCAAATTCATTTCCTAAACTCATCGAACCAAATCCATCCACAACCAAAAAAACACTTACACCGCGAGCTGCGGCATTTTCGAGTGCTCTTAAAATATTCTTTCCTGTATTATCTAAATCAAAAATATAAACTTGAAGATGCAATATATGTTTGCACTCGTTTATCAATTCCAATAAAGTATCAAAATACAATTCCCCTCCGTGAATTAAACGAATAGAATGTCCTGCAATAAAATCCTTTTTTGCCACGAAGAGAATAGTCTATTTTTACAAATTTACTTAAGAAATAGGTTGGGACTCTGAATTCTGGCTAATAATTTTGATTTGATGGTTATTCTTCCATGAACTGATCATTCCAGCCAGCCCTCTCCGAAACTGAATAAATTCAGTTTCGGAGAGGGCTGGGGTTTAGGGGGCGAATTTTTAATAGGCACGCATTGAAATGCGTGCCTATTAAAAAAATAAAATAAATCCAAGTTATGCGATTATACGCAATGATAATGAGGTGAATTTTGCCTATCAACAATGGGATGCGTGCCTATTCAAAAAAATGAAAATAATTTCATATTGCGTGATTGAAGGCTATGAGAATAGGTGAAAATTTGTAGCAATACATCGATAACCGTTTCGGCCAAAAAAAATTCAGTTTGCTAACAGCAGTAAATTTATTAAAGTTGTGAATGATTGTAGTGTTTGTCTAATAGAGTCCTTACAATGCGAAAATAATATGCATCCTAACTATCTACTCGTGGAAATAAACACGTTTCACGCGTTCGGAAATTCCAGTGAGCACTTCATAGGGAATGGTCTCAATTTCTGAAGAAATATCAAGTATCGATGGATCGGCACCAAACACGATTACTTCGGTTCCTTCTTTTGCATTTGGAATTCCGCTCACATCAATCATGGTCATGTCCATGCAGATACTACCAAGAATGGGTGCTTTTTGTCCTAACACCATCATCTTTCCTACACCATTGCCTAAGCGACGACTCAATCCATCTGCATAACCAATTCCAACGGTTGCCACCGACATATTTTTAGTAGCCACACCACGACGACTGTAACCAATGGTTTCACCCGCCTTTCACTTGTCGAATCTGAGAGATGGTCGTTTTCAATGTAGCTACCATTTGCAATTGACGTTGTTCATGGACAGTAGATGCTACGCCATGCAATCCAATACCCAAACGCACCATATCCATTTGCGCCTCTGGGAACCGTAATATTCCAGAAGAATTTAAAATATGACTCAAGATTGGATACGGAAAATGCGAAACGATAGAAGCACTTAACTCCTTAAACAAATTAATTTGCTCTCGAGTAAATGCGTCGTGCTCTTGATCCTCACTCGCTACCAAATGTGAAAAAACGGAAGCGACTTTAATGAACTTATTATTTTTTAATCTGACAATAAGCTCACTTACCTCCTCCTTTTCAAATCCCAATCGTTTCATTCCCGTATCCAATTCAATGTGTACCGGAAAGCGATTATTCTCCGCATTGGCACCGCGTCGACGCAAGGCTTCGGTGAACTGATGCAAAATTCTAAAACTATAAATTTCGGGTTCGAGCGAATAATTGATCATCGCATCAAAGCTTTGCTCTTCTGGATTCATCACCATAATGGGCAATGAAATTCCGGTTTTGCGAAGTTCTACACCTTCATCAGCATAAGCAACGGCTAAATAATCAACACGATGAAACTGCAAGACATTGGCAATTTCAAAACTTCCGCTTCCATATGAAAAAGCTTTCACCATCACCATCAATTTGGTTTCTGGCTTCAATCGGGATTTAAATAAATTCAAATTATGAATAACGGCATTCAGATTTATTTCCAATACCGTTTCATGTGCTTTTTGTTGCAACGCTCTCGATATACTCTCAAATCCAAATGAACGAGCACCTTTAATTAAAATCGTTTCATTACTAAATAAATTATAATTAAGTTCTCGTAAAAACTCTTCCGTATCATGGTAAAAACTACTCTCTAACGAAAACAATTCTTTTTGTCGGCTGATTGCCGGTCCAATACCTATCAAGCGATGTACTGCTTTTTGTTGCAACAATGCAGCGACTTGCTGATACAATTGAACTTCATCTTTTCCACTCTGCAAAATATCGCTTAATATTAATGTTCGACGACGATGTTGCTTCTGTTGATTCATAAAATCGAGCGCGATGGTGAGTGAACCTAAATCAGAATTATATGAATCATTAATCACGGAGCAGTTATTAATTCCTTCCTTTAATTCCAGTCGCATAGCTACGGGACTCAACAGCTCCATACGTTGCTCGATCACTTCATTACTCAAGCCGAGAAACAACATCAGTGCCCAGCAATGAATGGCATTTTCAATGGAGGCATCATCGGTAAACGGAATACGAATACTAATGAAACTATTTTTATAAATGGCTTGAACTTCGGTTTCGTGTTCACTCCGCGCTATTCTACCGACTTGTAAATCAGCTCGCGTTTTTTTTGACCATGTAAAAGTAGAAACTGAAGAATTTAGGATTCCACTATTCAAAACGGTTTCATGAATAGTAGGATAATCACGACAATAAATTAACACATCTGCCTTCGAAAAAAGTTGCATCTTCTCCTTAATTTTCTCCTCATGATTTAAAAAGTTTTCATCGTGCGCAGATCCAATATTAGTTAGGATGCCAATGGTTGGTCGAATTATTTTCTCCAATTCAACCATCTCACCGGGCATAGAAATACCCGCTTCAAAAATTCCAAGGTTATTTTCAGGAGACATTAACCACACACTTAGTGGTACTCCTATTTGAGAATTATAACTTTTAGGACTGCGAACAATATGAAAATTCTCACGCAGCAACTGATACAACCATTCCTTGACAATTGTTTTCCCATTACTGCCGGTGATACCAACCACAGGAAATGAAAATTGATCACGGTGCCATGCAGCTAATACTTGCAATGCCTTTAGGCTATCCTTAACAATTAAAAAATTGGCGGCAATTCCGTTAGGTATTAACTCTTTCTTAGTGATTACAAAATTCACAACTCCCAGTGCGAACAACTCTGGAATAAAATCATGTCCATCCCGACGTTCACCCGCAATCGCAAAAAACAATGACAAGTTGGGATTACTAACTTTACGACTGTCCGTTTCGAGCAGTACAATTCCGGGATGATCATCAATCCCTAAATATAATTCAGCGTCAACTACTGAAGCAAGATCAGTTAACTTATGAAGCGCGTGCGCCATCTTCTAAAATTAACTTGCATTAAGTTCAAGTTGCATTAACTTTTGTTCCTTCACAAAACAGGTGCGGCAAAGTGGAATATAACTTTCCTTCTCCCCCAATAAAATCAGTGAAGACTCGCTTACGATACGATGTGAGTGAGTAGCAAGGTCGCCACAATTCATACAAATTGCATGTACTTTAGAAATATAATCTGCGATGGCTAAGAGATGTGGCATGGGACCAAATGGTTTTCCCAAATAGTCCATATCGAGTCCTGCGACAATGACACGCGTGCCTGAATTTGCTAATGTTTCACAAACATATGGCAACTGATCATCAAAAAATTGTGCTTCATCAATTCCAATCACATCTACATCATGTCCCAACAATAAAATATTTGAAGAAGCAGGAACCGGAGTACTTTGAATTGCGTTTGAATCGTGTGAAACAATATTTATTTCATCATATCGGGATTCAATTGAGGGCTTAAATATTTCTACTTGTTGTTTTGCAATTTTTGCACGCTTAAGTCGACGAATTAACTCTTCCGTCTTCCCTGAGAACATACATCCAGCAACAACTTCAATCCAACCTTTTCTAGGTTGAACTCTCTTCGTTTGTTCAATAAACATAATCTTCTTTACAGGGATAAATTTAAGATATTATACCCTCTTTACCATCCAAATGTTAATAACCTTTAACAGCACCTGAAAAAAAGAAAGGCTGTCCGTTACTTGGACAGCCTCTAAATCGCTTTTTTACTGCGACTTACGAACTTGAACAGCCATTCACTATTAATCAACCAATAGACGGCTTGTTTGTATTTCATTACCCTGACGCACTACAATTTGGTATAATCCGCTCACCAACTCGGAAATATCCAAATCAACCGATTGCAAGCCCGAACGAAGTGTTGTCGCATTAGAATATGCAATTGAACCTTTTACATCGATAATTGAAATTACTGTATTTCCTGGTTGTTCCATTTGCAACATCATTCGCACGTTATCATGAGCAGGATTAGGATAAAGACCAAAGGTCTTAATGGTGCTATTTTCAATCAACCCAGAAGCAACGGCAGGACTCTTATCAAAATAAAAATTTCCAGTAGTAGCTCCATCGAATCCAGTAAACACCATTTTCCAAACTGCATTTTGGCGATCCGTCACAAAATAAACCAGTGAATCAGAGATAATCCATGCGCTTGAATTAAGATCGAATGCTTTCCAATCATAACCGATAGCATTGATTTCGCCTGCTAGAGTTCCAGCCCCTGAATTTGCTGTATTAACATCAACAGGATATGCTTTTTCAACAAAAACAGAATCATTACTTAATACTCCTGTTACTTTATACATTACAGGATTAATGGCTAAGTATTGACAAAAAGTAAGGTCCCATGCATTGTAGACAGGTTCACGATCAATTGATAGATTGTTTAACAAAGAGTAATAAGCAAAAAACTTTCCTTGGAAAGCACTTTTAGAAAGTGCGACCACGATTTCATTGCTACCATCAAGATTTGCAAAACGGAAATTATAAGTACCACTGGATAATGATTCAATTTTAATTTTACGGTAATCGGTTGCACCTACTTTAATAAAATATACGGAGTCACCGTAAATGATATGGGTCACAAAATCGTAGGTTCCCCAACCTAAGTCGAAAGCATTTGTTGCATCGTTTGTAACATTAAATGCCCCAAAATCCCAACTGGTATCAGAGTTCATCAATTCAAAAGCAGGATTATTTACAACTCCAGTAGTGTCAGAAGACAACATCGTTGACCATTGAGAAATATCTTTATTTGCTTTCCAAAGTCGAACATTATTCTTCGAATTAATGAGGATAGAAGCAGCAAATCCTCGTAACTGAAAAGCAATATCCCAATCGGTATGTGTGATATTACTCAGCTCACCAGAATTCATATTGTAGAATACTTGATTAGTATATCCGGGTTGGATACTTACCACTTCGGAAACAACTTGCGCATTTGCAGACCAGCTTAGACAGCTACATCCGATGGCAATAATTAGCGTTTGAATTTTATTCATGATTTTATCTATTTATATTCTTTGATATTCTAATGTTACCGTCCCTTTCACTCCTTGTTGGCTATAAAAATCCAGCATCCGAACTTTATAGAAAAATCCATTTTCATCCTTTAACAAAAAGAAAAGATCGGGGCGGATATAATATTGATTATTTCCAAAATCATAATACTTCCAATCGAAGCCAATGATGTCGGCCTTACTTGAAAACGGGAATGAATCTACATTGGAATAAACACAATCCCCAAAAGGGAGATACGCCGGAGTTGAATCCATTTTGAGAACAGAAGCGCTCATATCTTTCCATCGATTTAACAAGGCACCCGCCACTGGATAATATCGGTAAGGGCTTGAAAGCGGTTCATCAAAATAAACATGGGTGTACTTGGTGAAAACAAAATCCCATTCGGAAGAAGGAGGTGCTTGATTAACGAGTGTTCCATTATTATTAAAAGAAAAATAAACCAATCCATAATTCGGATTTTTGGGTATAGTCATCACCGTTACTCCACTGTTATCAAGTTTAGAGTAGCGAATTTCATAGTGCGTATCATCCGCTGAAAGGATTTGCAACTTGCGGAAACGATCTGCTCCTGTATGATCAATTCTTCCTCTGTCGATAATAAACACATGGCTATATCCATTCGTATTACTTGCTGCGCTCACCCACCAGTCACCAATGGCTGTACTATCATCCATATAGTTGGATGCATCTAATTTCCAATTAGAATTAGTAGAATCGGCTTGAAAAAAATCGCCATAATTGGTTCGAGAAGCAAACATTAATTTTCCTGAATTCAAATACACATGCATCCCTTGCACAGACGATTCAAACATTAGGTCATAGTTACGATAAGGAGCGACCGTAATTTTTCCTTGACTCAAACTCACATACACTTGATCGTCGTAATTGATTCCCATGGGAGCAGTCAATTGCTGCACAGGTCCAGGAGAAGGAAGAACTATTGCTTCATCATCTTTTTGACAAGAAGATGTCAATGCAAGTAGCGCGAATAAGATCAAATAATTTCTCATCCTCTAAAATTAAATGTTAGTTTAGTAAACACTGATGTACCCATTCCTACGGGTGTACCCGACGAAGATCCACCACTATGAGCTCCTCCACCTGAAAGCGAACTCAGGTTGGTCACATTATATATATTTTTTAATCCTCCTGTGAGCGTGAGTCGATTCTTAATTAATTCTTGACGGATACTCACATCCATCATTTTGTAGGCATCATTATTTATACGATCGACAGAACCATCGGCATTAGCAATGAAGATAGGACGCTCACCGTACATTTTCCAAAAAACAGAAATTGTAGTTCTCGTTTTCTTGATGGTATAATCGGCAGACGTTGTAAACTCTGGATACCAAGCTACATTTGGCTGTTCCACATCGCCTTCAAAAGTTCCCCACGTTCCAGTATAAGAAACTCCTGCTTGAAAAGTAAACTGATGATGAGCAAGCTTCGTTTTAAAATCAACACCTTTAGAAATAAATTTATCGAGATTCACATAGGTGTACAACAAACTGTTTACATCATACTGCACTAGGGAGATTTTATTGTGAATATTATTATAGAAAAATCCAGGTTCAACGGATAAAATAAAATCACTCCACAACTTTTTATACTCGACACTTGCCATTACTTGCGTTGATGTTTCCGCTTCTAAATTCGGATTACCTTGCACGTTATGAATTCCATTGTCAACAAAAAATAAATATTGTTCCTTTAAGGATGGAGCACGATATCCTTTGCTTAATGAACTTCGTACTGCCCAAGTATTTCCAGAGCGATACAACACACTAATGGAAGGTACTAGAGGAGCATTATCAAATTGAGAATTATAAATGGCTCTTACAGCGGGACGAATCACTAAATATTCAATGGGTTTAAAATCGATACTTACATATCCGGCTACATCACTCATTCGGTGTTTAACACCATCAATTCTTTTTCCTTCTCCCACTTCATCATTCACATCTACCCCACTTAGCAAACTCCATTTTGAATTCGGTCTGGAATAAGAATGAGTAGCTCTAAAAAACAATGCCTTAAAATTGGTGGTATCATCATCCAACAAATCAGGAGTAAGTGATTCTGTCAAATTCACCATATTCTTTCTAAACGTATTCTTTTCATACTTATAGATGGAATAGGCGGCATTAATATTTAGTGCGGATTCGTTTTTGAATTTCTTTTCGAACGTCAAAGAATTATTTATCCGTGTTGTATAAAAATACTGATCATTGGCGTAGGCGTAATAAGGAGTAATAATCACATCTGCTTTATCAATCATTTTTTCTTTAAACCAAGATGAATGCAAAGAAAGTTTTGCTGATTTAATGGTTTGAGTGATTTTAACATCACCTAAATATTGTTCACGTGGATTCCACAATTGTGAGCGAGAATTCGCATTGTCTGGATCAAATCCATCAAAAAAATTACGTGCTCCGCTCAAAGAGATTGAGGTATTTTTAATATTCGCACCTAAAGTCACATCTGAATTATATTGACCCGTACTTTCATAATATCCAGCAGCGGAACCCGTCCATTTCTCGCTTTGATTTTTCTTAGAGATCAAATTGATGACCCCGCCCAAGGCATCGGTTCCATAGAGAACAGACATTGGACCTTTTACGATTTCAACTTTCTCGAGATTATTTAAATTGATTTGCCCTAAATCAATATTACCATTTTGACGACCTATCATTGGAACCCCGTCCATTAATATTTTAATGTGTTCGCCTCCAGTACCCTGAATACTCAAGCTACTTCCGCCCACGGCAGGGTCATAGGCGACGCGCATATTTAACTCTTGCGATAGTAAATCCTTAACCGTCACAGCACCTCTCTTCTCAAAATCTGAAGTACCAAGCACTTGCACTGCAACTACGGCATCTCGTTGATATACTGCCACATGATTACCTGTGATAACTACTTCGCCCAGGTTAACGGGAGCTTTAGTAAGAACAACTTCTTGTAAGCCGACCAATTCATAAATGGTATCTAATCGGGTTGAATAACCGGGATAATTAACACTTCTTACTAAAGGCAAATCAAAACCAAGAACCCATGCCTCCCCTTTGTGATTTGTATGAACAACAGACGCTTGGGCATCATTTGGGATCGATGAGAATATCACCAAAGCCCCATTCAAAATTTGGAAATCACTATTTTTCACCCGAACACTTTGGGCATTAGAATAATCCAAGTTTATGGTTAAGAAGAGGAGTGCTATTGCTACTACTTTATGGAAGCGGTTAAATGAATAACTTATCATGCGATGCAAAATTAGACGAGAGCGAGCCAACAACATGTGAAAATAAATTGATGCATGTCATAAAATAAACAATCTGACAATGCAATGACAAAGCGTTGACTTAGAAAAATACAATTTTTGCCTACCCAAAAAACCCAATAAATTCTTTGAACGGGGGCATTAAACGGCTGAAATGGATAAATTGACCCGTTCAACCCGAAAATATGGGTTATCACAAAACTAATTCAGAAGCTATTGTTAATTAAGTTTTCAGAACCCGAGTTGTATCATTTAAAAATACTTCAATTTTGTAGTTTGCGTGATTTCAGTACAATATTCGCTAAACAAATTCGCTTAGATTAAATATGGAAAATAAAGTTCGCCCATTCACCGAAGACATTAAAAAAGCACTTCAAACAATAAATCTGCAATTGGAGAATTGGATGAATTCTCAGCAACCCATTTCCTTATTAGAAAAGGATCTCATCAAAGAGAATATGCGATCACTCTATCAACTAATTGATGAGATCGCTACGGATAAGAAATTCGATTTAGCTCACCCAGCAATTCAAGCAGAGAAAACAGAAGTTCCTGTTGATATGATTCAACAACCTACTATTAAAATTTCGGAGGAAGTATCAAATACAATTCGAAAAACAGAGGGAAGGATTGAAAATGCTTCTGCTCCTATCCATGAAGTTCCAACGGCGACAAGTTCTTCACTTTACTCTATGTCCATAAAAGAGATGATAGAAAATGCAACGGTAATTAATTCAGTGGATAAAACCGTGAATAAAAGCGAAACCCAGGAAGATGTTGAAGAAACAACGATAGAAACTCCTATTGTTCATCATGCCATTGAAGAAAAAACCATTGAAGCACGTATTCAAGAAGTAAAAGCGGCAACACGATATGAAGAAATTCGTACCATTGGAAGTACTTATGCTCCTGGAGAATCGGTAAGTGACAAAATTTATAAAACACAAACTGAAAAAAGCGTTGGTGATAAAATTAAAACGCAGCCGCTTGGCGATTTAAAGTTAAGCATTGGTATTAACGAGCGATTTGCGTTCATCAATGAATTATTTCAAGGTGATCAACAACTCTATCATCAAAGTATTGACAAATTAAATTCAATGCATGTTTACGAAGAAGCCCAGCATATGATTTATCATGAGCTGATGCAAAAATTAAACTGGAGTGAAAATAATTCTCGATTGCAAGAATTTGAAAAACTCGTTAGAAGACGTTTTAACTCATAAAATATTGAAAAAGTCGATTCTTATTCTTTGTCTTCTATTTCTTTTCACTGAGGGAGTTCAATCGCAAGATAGTTTATACACGAGGCAGCTTATTAAAACGCTGACAAGTGATCATTTTCATGGAAGAGGTTATGTGAAAAAGGGAGATCATGTTGCTGCACAATTTATAAAAGATGAATTCAATAAAAACGGAATAAGCCAATTATCGTCCGCTGGATATTTTCAGAAATTCGAATTTCCAGTAAATACTTTTCCTGCAACTATGGAAGTGAAAATAAATGGAAACACACTTTTGCCAGGAGCTGATTTTATTGTAGAACCCGAATCGCCATCCTGTAAAGGTAAATTTGATGTGATCTATATCAATAAAAAAGAGAGTTAGTTTCAAATGAGGAATTAAAAGACAAATGGATTTTATTGGATACCACTCGTGGAGAGAGCAACCTAACGAATGAAGATTTTAAGACTTGGTTACAAACAGATCAATACATCAAAGGTATTATAAAAGTGGTCCCTAAAAAACTAACATGGAGCGTTGGTACTTCGCAAGAAAAAATTCCAACATTACTTTTACTGAAATCTTCAATTACTGATCAAATAAAAGCGTTGAAGTAAACATCAAAGCAAAATTCATATCACAACACAGCACATCGAATGTAGTTGGCTATGTGGAAGGTAAAAGCAAGAAAGACTCGTTCTTAATAATGACCGCTCATTACGATCACTTAGGAAGAATGGGGAATAATACTATATTTCCTGGGGCGAATGATAATGCTTCAGGAATTGCCATGTTATTACAATTAGGAAAACACTTTGCAAAAAAAGAAAATCAATTGGAGTATTCGTTGATTTTAATTGCGTTTGCTGGAGAAGAAGCCGGTCTCATCGGATCAAAATATTATACAGAGAATCCATTGAATGAACTTTCTAAAATAAAATTCCTTCTCAACATGGATTTATTGGGGACAGGCGACGAAGGTATGATGGTTGTCAATGCAACTGAATTTCCAAACGCATTCCAAACATTAGACAGTATCAATACTCAATACCATTACTTACCAAAAATTGGGAAGCGAGGGAAGGCTGCTAACAGTGATCATTATTGGTTTACCGAAAAAGGAGTTCCATCATTTTTCTGTTATACGTTGGGTGGCATTACGGCATATCATGATATTTATGATATTGAAAAAACATTACCACTCACAAAATTCGAATCGGTACATAAATTATTTATTTCTTTTTTGCAAAGTTTTTAATGACGGGCTTCATTGTGATAAATTTTCTCTTTGAGTCGCCATCTCGATATCTTTAGGGACGCTCGGCTGCGCTACGATAAAATTTCTCGCAAAGGCGCAAAGACGCTAAGGCTGCGCTATGCTAAAATTTCTCGCAGAGGTGTGCAAAGACGGTAAGGCTGCGCTACGATAAAATTTCATGCAGAAACGCTAAGGCTGCGCTATACAATCCCGCAGCGCCGTCGGCAAGCCTTTGGCGGCCGATGGATAGCTATCGGAATGCAAAGGCTGCGTTTGCGAAAAACTTTCTCACAAAGATTTATATAGTTAATTCCAAATTAAATCTAATAAATACTATTTTTTAACTTTTTCTCCTTTGCGTCCCGATAGCTATCGGGATTGCGCCTTTGCGAGCAACTTCGAATTTTATTCAGTTTCGGTAATGCTTAACTGATAGCTTTCTTCGTCAAACCAAACGGTAACATTGTATTTTCCTGAAGGCAATCCAGATTCCTTGGCAGAAAAGGGTACGGCATAGCGGCCTTCCTTTTGTAATCCTTGTTGAAAACGTTTTACAATTTCACCGGCTTCATTTGAAATTTCAAGTGTTACCAGTGAAGGGTTCGAGAGCATGTATTGAATAGTGGTTCGTTCTTTATAAGGATTGGGCGAGGCTTCTGCAATTACAATACTATGCGAATTTACTTTTGCCGAAATAATGGTAGAGTGTACTACTAATCCTTCATTCGTTGAATATTTCAGGCGATAAAAATACTTTACATTTTCAGCAACATTTTTATCTTCGAAACAGAATGTATGATTAGATCCACAATTCGTATTTCGATCAATGGTAGCGATGGTTACAAAATCCACTGACTTTGCCGCTCGTTGTAATTCAAAATTACGAACAGAGGCTGAAAAATTTCCCGACCATTTACATTCAATGCTTGCCGTATAACTTTTAGCTTGAAAGGATAATAATTCATTTTCAGGTTCTGGATCAGAAACAATTGAAAAAACATTTCCGATCACCGTTGATTGTGCTGCTGCAAATGATCCACCAAAAGTTAAGAGAAGGCATAAGATTCCTAATTGAATTTTGCAGATTCCTTTTTGTAAGAAATTTATCATTTTAATCCTCGTTTTGCCTTTCTTACGCAAAGGCCAAGGAAAACGTTTCGCAAAAACAAAAATTCAACTATTTCTCATTGGTATACAGCACTTTAAGGCGCTCTAGAAGTCCGTCAATTTCAACACTTACGGTATATAATCCTACCGAAACATCTTTAAAATGCGATGTAATATTTACTTGATAATTGCCGGATTTTAATGTTCCCAGATCCTCTTGAGCTATCACCTCACCCAGTACATTCACGATTGTAATTTTTACAGTTGAATTTTTTTCTAAATCAAAAACAAGTTTAGAATCGGCAGATAATGGGTTCGGATAGAATTGAACATTAGAGGAAACAGTTTGTTTTAATCGAGCATGAACCACCTCTGAGTAAGAGCTAGCTCCATTGAAATCAACTTGACGAATTTTATAAAAATAATCTTCGTTAGCCACCACTTGAACATCATCAAAAGAATAATAATTCACTTGATTACTATTTCCATTTCCGTTTAACCAGGAGATGGATTCAAATTGCAAGGAGTTCGGATTGAGTTTTTCTACTTCAAATCCATCATTATTTTCTTCAGAAGCTGTAGACCATCGAACACGAATACGATCATCAAGGGGCAACGCATCTACAGAAAGCCAATGAACAGGCAATGTACTTGGACCCTGAGCTGTACCAAATTCATAAAGACCATTCATGGCATTGCGACGAACCGCAGTTACAGGGGATAAAACACAAGTTCCATTTCCTAACGACCAGGGACCTCCGCTACTCGACATAATTGTCCAAGAGTTTGCCGAGTTAGTAAACCCAGTATTATACAATGTCAGATCAAAATTACCCGAAGTGGAACTATTCGAAGCTGCGAAAACCCATCTACCATTATCCAATGCATTCGAGGTATAAGTCAAGCTACAATCAATCACACCTAAGGGAGCTGGCAACGAAGCATACGGAACAAAATTTACTTTTAAATTGTCAATCACAGTTGGGTTACCTGGATAAGCAAAATTAATATTCGCTCTTTGAAATCCTTTCGACGCATCTCCCACTGGGAAATCATATGACCCTGTTGAATTCAAGTAACGACGTAAAAACCCTTGAACAAAGCTGCTCGGGTTGCCGGTACTAACGGCAGCGGGTGTACGATTATTTACAATTACTTCATAAGCAGGGCTGGTGATAATTTTACCATTCGTTAACGTGAGGACACCCGTACTCCCTAAAACCATACTTGTATTTAAGTTTACGCCAGGACCCGAATGATTCAGGACTACGTTATTCACTGGATCATAATTTCGATAAGCTTGTGCATTGGATCCATTTAACTCTAGGGTTCCTCCCGAAGGATTATAAACTCCGTAATTCAAAAAATCACCGGCTACCTTTTGAACTTTCCCATTCACACTATAAATAGAAGTAGGATTACTGAGGGTGAAAACGTTTTTCACGTCAATGGGCTGCAACTGTGTAACCAGACCGCCTGCTTTTGAAACCGTCAAATTTCCGAATCCATTTCCGCCCAAAAAATTTCCACCAATATTTTGATTAAGTCCGTTCCAAAACAAAACCGTAGAAGTAGGATCAGCGTTCATCACTCCTAAATTGGTAAAATTTTCACAGATGTTTAAAGTAATGCCAGAAGGAATGGTTAAACGCGCACCTGGATTAATCAAGAGTGATTTACTATTGGCAACACCTGTTAGAATGGGTTGCAAAATTATTCCACCATTAATAATAGCGTCACGCGTACAAGAAGGAATCGGACAACCTCCCCAGTTATCAACTTTAAACCAATCGGTATCTACACCACCCGACCACACCGACGCATTTCCCGAAGCTGCATAATTAATGGGTGAGCTACTACTAAAAACAATTTCAAATCCAGAAGTACTGTTCGAAAAATTACTTACTACGAGGGCATATCGTTCACCGCTTAACACGGGTAACTGCGAGTTAAAAGCGACTCCAAATCCAGGATACTGTGGCGGGGCCGTATTGTTTACAAGGCCATACAAACCAGTGACACCTAATATTTGATAATTACATCTTAGCGGAGCCACATTCGTTGCTATTTGCGCACAAGTAACCGCACCAGAACCTGCAATTTTCCAAATAGCAAAATCATAATCTGTTCCACCGATACTTGGTGCGCCCAGCCAATCTTTAGGAATTATTGAAAAAGCCAAATTACCATTTGCATTAATTGGAATATCAAACCAAGCAGATCCTCTTTCGCCAGTGAGTAAACAATTTAATATACCTCCTGTGTAATCACAAATATTTCCAAACGCTTGAAATCCGGGATCTCCATAGCTGATCGAAGAATCGCAAACGGGTAAATAATTTCCACAATCTTGACCATTGGATAAAGGAGGTAACGTAGTAGAACCATCAATGGCTAATATAGAAAATGAGCCTGTTAAATCAGAGTATCCATCTACCAAAATAAAATATGTATTTCCTGGAATAAGTCCAGTTACAAAAACTTCAGAACTATAATTGATGGATTGACCGCATGAAGGCGCATTGTCATTGCAAGAAACGAGTGTCATTGCACTTCCACAGGAACCTGCATACAATGCCATTTGAGGAGTAATAATTGTAGTTGGAATTACGCGAGCTCTTAGTTGTCCAGAGGCGGGAGCTTGCATTGAAAACCAAACTGAATTCATCACATTAGGTGTTACAAAACAGGAAGGAGGAGTTGGCTCTCCACTTGCTCCAGAACAAGTATTGGATGCCGACGTAGGCACTCCCAAAATAAGTGGAGTTGCATTACATGGCAAATCATTGGCAACACCGCTTCCAAAACTTGTAATCGATAAATTATAAGAAACAGTTGTGGGTGGAGCCCAAGAGTCCACTATTAAATAATAAGTACCCGCTGTAGGAATCACAAAACTACTGGAGAGAAGTCCGCTGTTGGCACCACCATTTACTAACATACAGGTAGTACCTGCAACACCGGGACATCCTCTGTATAATTGATAGCCGATTGAATTACTACTTGCACCTGTTAGCGTTATTTCGATACATTCCGACTGGGTAGCTTGATAGACATAAACCTTGTCTTCACCCGATTCATAATAGCTACCACAAGATGCAAACGTAATATTTGAATAATCATTTCCCGTACATGATGTAGTTTCATTGATCGCTGAAAAAGGTAAAGATGGAATTGGAACTGCATTTGCACATACGGACCCCGTTAGTAAAGTAGCAGGTGCGGTGATGCTGATGTTATAGGCATTGCAAGTGGGAGATGCCCAGGAGTCGACTATTAAATAATAAGTTTGACCAGCCACTACATTTGCACACATGGTTTTATTTCCTGAAGAGCTTTGTTCAAAAGCAACACAAGAACCTCCAATACCTGAACAAGTGGTAGACAGTGGACATCCATTATACAACATTAATCCCGTATAGGAACCTGTTGAAGTTAAGTTCACCGAAATATTTCCTGAGGTAGCCGCTGTAAAAACAAATACTTCATCTTCACCAGTCAAATAATTTGAGCTACCGCAACTGATGGTATTATTAACACCTTGATCATTAAATTTTCCACAGGTAGTTCTGCCAACCGAAGAATACGGCAATGAAGCGATGGTTACGGCGCCTGTACCTAAAGGACATCCTCCTGAAGTTACGGGCGCTGATATGGTAAGATTAGTATAGGCATTACAACTTGGAGAAGGACTCACATCCAAGACTAAATAATACGTTATTCCTGCAGACAAACATGCAACGATTGATTGATTTCCAGTTGAACTTTGCGATACCGAAATACAGGTTCCTCCTTGTCCAATTAATGGACAACCTTGATATAACATTAAGCCATTCCAAGTTCCAGCTGAAGTAAGATTAATGGTAACCGTACCTGTGACGGCAGGTGTAAATATCCAGATGCGATCATCGCCTCCAAAAAAAGATCCATTACCGCAACTTGTAACATTATTTGAAGATAAATCATTACCAAATCCGCAAGTTGTGCCCGCACCTGAAGAATAAGGAAGACTGCTTACATTCGTAACGCCAAGTCCCAAATTTCCAGGACAAGATAATGCAGGAGAAAATTTATAAGCCAGATTACCAAGATTCGTTTGAGTACCGCAATTATAAAGGTTAACAAGAACTCTGTATGTAGCGGTGGCAGGACAAGTCCATGCCAAGTACGATTGAGAGCCGCAAAAATCATCGTTATAACCACCGGCCACTAGAACTCCAGTATTTGTATTAATAGAAATTTGAGTATCGTAAATAGAGCTTCCTCCATCGCTTGCACAAAAACTAAAATAATAAATATTACCAGCTATAGCATTAAAAGTTCGATAGGTTCCGCCATTGATATTTGTTGTTCCCGTAGTTTGCCAAGTAGCAAAAATTGATATGCCACCTCCATTCGTACCGCCAGTACACTGTGAAAAAACAGAACTGTTTGCAAACACAATTATAGAAAATAGTAGAAAATAAAAATATCTCATGATCCTTAAAATTTATAAACGGGTTCCTTACATGTAATTGTTAAATCCGAAAGTGTGGCACCTTCTTTCCATTCCACTTCAAACCCTGCATTCTTCAAGATATCCAACAGAACTTTGGGGCCAGAAATTTGTTCTTCATCGATTCGAATCAAGATCCATCCGCTCCAATTACATACATTTTTAACTAAGGAATTGGAAGAATAAGCAACTAGCGATTGTGAAATAATAGAAAGATGCTTTTCTTGATTAAATTTTTTAATCTCTATAATCACATCCAAAGCATGGGGAAAGTCAGTTTGAGCAAAAACCCGAATGGGGAATTCAATAACAAGAAGAAAGCAAATCCAACTATTAGTTTCATGGGCGCATCCGGTATACAGTAAATTTAGTTCAGTTCATCTCACACAATTATTCTTCCTCAATTAATTTTAAAGATAGGTACGTTAATAATTAATAACCTAATTTACTTTCATTTTAATCATTGCATTTGCCTAATAATTCCCTATTTTTCACTCATGAAACGAATTCTCCTCCTCTCATTCCTGCTTTTGTCAGGTTGGGCTCACGGACAAGTCTTTAGAGCAGAAGTAACCGGTGGCATTGTAGGTTCACAGATTTCAGGTGACGAATTAAGTGGGTTTAATAAAGCGGGTATCTATGCTGGACTGGGGGTTAGAACGAGCGTGAACCAAGAATTCGACCTTGGGTTTAGGATAATTTACTTTCAGAAAGGAAGCAGAAAACGTTTGAAATCAGAAGAACCCGACTCTGGTTTTTATCTTTTAAGATTGAATTATTTTGAAATTCCACTGACGTTGCGCTATGCCATCTCCAAAAGTTTCTATGTAGAAGCGGGTCCGTCGATGGGATTTTTAATAAATAGTTCGGAGCAGGACGAGCAAGGAGAATTAACATACCGTCGACCTTTCTCAGACTATGATCTCAGCTTCATGGGAAGTTTTGGCTATACCATCACAAAAAACCTCGATTTCAATTTAGGCTACTATCAATCTATTGTTCCAATACGAGAACATGCAAGCGGAGCCATTTATCGTTTAAACCAAGGGCAGTATTCAAGTGTTCTTACCTTTACCCTACTCTATACATTCAAATCAAATAGAGAAGAAAAACCATCAGAAGAAAAATAAATTGAAAAAGAAAAAAATTATCGTTGGAATCACGGGCGCAAGCGGAGCTATTTATGCTAAAGTTTTAATGGATCGACTACATCAATTAAAAGATCAAATTGATACGGTAGGTCTTGTTTTTAGTGATAATGCTAAGACCGTTTGGGAGTATGAATTAGGAAATAAAGACTATGAATCTATCTCTTATAAAACCTATGATAAAAGTGATTTCATGGCACCTTTTGCTTCGGGTTCAGCACAGTTTGAAACCATGATTGTTTGTCCTTGTTCGATGGGTACCTTAGCGAGGATTGCTCATGGAATTTCTAATGATTTGATTACCAGAGCTGCGGATGTCATCCTAAAAGAAAGGCGAAAACTACTTCTCGTTACAAGAGATACTCCACTGAGTCTTATACACTTAGACAACATGAAGACCATCACTTTAGCAGGTGGAATTATTGTTCCAGCATCGCCTTCTTTCTACAGCAAACCAGTTTCGTTTGAACAATTAGCAGCCACGGTAATTGACAGAACGCTAGATTTAGCCGGTTTTGAAAACTTAACATACAGATGGAGTGAGGATTAAAAGTTATCCACCGAGATACTTGCAAGATTTTACAACTTTATTCGTTTTTTTATCTTCAGAGGTGCTAAATTAGCCTTCGTTGTTCCCAAAACAAGTATAATTATGTTCGAATATTCTAAAGAGATTCTCACCAAAGTAAGTTTCGATCAACGTCTGTTTACTAAAGAACTTAAGAAAGCAATTTCCTGGTTAAAAAAGGATGAAAGAAAATTGTTGATGGTATGGTGCCTTGCTACATTTGGTCAACGATACAGTGATGTGATCATGCAGGCTTTCCGCCATTATGTAAAGTAAATTGGATTGTATTTTTTATTTTTTCCAGCCCTGGTCGTAAAAGCGGGGATTCCTTAGCTATTTCTTTAAATACATCTTCTGTAATTTCTTTCCAATCATCTTTACTTAAATTCATTAATTCTTTAATGGGCTTGAATTTTTCTTCTTGATGGGGTTTCGAAAATTTATTCCACGGACAAACATCCTGACACACATCGCAACCAAAAGCCCAACCATCCATTTTTGATTCGTAACTTTTAGGAATCGATTCTTTTAATTCGATGGTGAAATAGGAAATACATTTACTTCCATCAACCACCATCGGTGCAACGATAGCCTCGGTGGGGCAAGCATCCATGCATCGCGTACATGTTCCGCAATAATCGCGAATGGGTGCATCTTCGTCTAAGTCCAAATCAACAATTAACTCTGCAATAAAAAAGAAGGAGCCACTTTTGGGATGAATCAAATTTCCATTCTTACCAATCCATCCGAGCCCACTTTTTTTTGCCCATGCACGGTCTAACACAGGAGCAGAATCGACGAATGCGCGACCATGCACATCACCAATTTTCGTTTGAATAATCTGCATCAACGCCTTCAATTTTTCTTTAATTACAAAGTGATAATCGCGACCATAAGCATATTTAGAAATTTTAGGGAGCGATGGATTTTGAAATTCTTGAGGATAATAATTCAACAACAAACTAATTACCGATTTGGCTCCATCCACCAACAAACGTGGATCTAATCTTTTATCGAACCAATTTTCCATATACGACATCTTACCATGTCGATTTTGCGAGAGCCATTGTTCCAAACGCGGAGCTTCTTCCTCTAAAAATCCAGCTTTTGAAATACCAACATGAGAAAAGCCTAGTTTCAAGGCTTCACTTTTAATGATGTTTGCACGGCTTTCCTTCACGAGAAGAATTAAATTCTAAATACGTTGTATTTCATCTTTCAAAAAAACTACTCTTCGAAAAGAGTGCCTGAATTTTTACGATACGTTTTATTCAAATGCTTAAATGCTTTTTCGGTAACCTCTCTTCCTCTCGGAGTACGCATTAAAAAACCTTCCATAATTAAAAAAGGTTCATATACTTCCTCAATGGTCCCAGCCTCTTCACCCACTGCTGTGCTCAACGTATTAATTCCGACGGGACCGCCTTTAAATTTATCGATGATCACAGTTAAGATTCGATTATCCATCTCATCCAATCCAAACTCATCTACATTCAGCGCAGAAAGTGCGTATTGAGCAATTTTCATATCTACTTTTCCATCTCCTTTGATCTGTGCAAAATCGCGTACACGACGCAGCAATGAATTCGCAATACGTGGTGTTCCTCTACTTCTTCTAGCAATTTCAAAAGCCGCCTCATCTACAATCTCCATTTTCAAAATTTCGGATGCACGAAGAATAATTAATTGCAAACGTTTTGCATCATAATATTCGAGACGCGAAGTAATTCCAAAGCGAGCGCGCAATGGAGAAGTGAGTAGTCCAGAACGAGTGGTGGCACCTACCAGTGTAAATGGATTTAATTTAATTTGTACGGATCGAGCATTTGGCCCCGATTCAATCATGATATCGATTCGATAATCCTCCATGGCGGAATAAAGATATTCTTCCACCACAGGGCTAAGACGATGAATTTCATCGATAAAAAGCACATCATTTGGTTCCAAATTCGTCAATAAACCAGCAAGGTCGCCGGGCTTATCGAGCACAGGCCCGGAGGTGGTTTTGATACTACTTCCTAGTTCATTCGAAATGATATGAGCCAACGTCGTCTTCCCTAACCCTGGAGGTCCGTGTAAGAGAACATGATCCAAAGCTTCCCCTCGTTGAGCGGCGGCTCGAACAAAAATTCTCAAATTTTCTATGACCTTTTCTTGGCCTGTAAAATCTTGAAAATCGGCAGGGCGCAATACCTTTTCCAACTCCTTTTCTGCAGAGCTGAGATCCTGCTTCTCATTTTTCAAATTTTCATTGCGCATGTGGCAAACGTAGTGATACCGACGCTACATCTAAAATAGTCGGATCGAATCAATACAAAACTAGATAGGCTGGCATAAATACAATAAATTTCATGAGCTAGATCACTCTTGGTGTTGGAATAAGATTCAAATAATTCCATCAATTAGTAGTATCCACCCCCTTTTAAATCAAAGTTGATCTCCTACCCAATTAGGGGATTAAAAAACCAAAAACAGAGGTTCCATGTTAAAAAATCAATAAAACTGCCACCAAAATCGGTGAATTTGCCAATAAAATGTAGGTCGATTCAGGGACATTTTGTAAGTTGCGTCAAAATTGGGGAAACTCAATCTAGCCTATAAAAATCTAATCTTCATCATAATGAAAAACCTTACAACTAAGTTATTAATTGCTTTCACAATTATTAGTATTAATTTATTTCAACTCCAAGCTCAATCATTAGGTGATTACCGAAGTGTAAACAATGGAGATTGGATTTTCGGAACAACGTGGGAAACATATGACGGGTCGGGTTGGATTCCTGCTTCAGTGGGGCCTTTACCGTCCGTTGACAATGTAATTACGATCCGAAGTCCGCATACAGTTTCCCTCGGAGGATTCATCACACTAGACCAAACTATTATTGAAAATGGAGCTACTCTGAATTTTAATTCAGGGACATTAACGATTGCCAACGGCCCGGGTATTGATTTAACAATAGAAGGTACATTAAGTTGGGTTGGGGGCTATGCTGCTTTAATGGATGTAACCAATGGTGCTCAAGTATCAGGTGGTGCATCATTCTCTTTCAGCGGTCAAACACTAATTAATAACGGTACCATTTCGCTAGGTAATTTAGATATGATCAATGGTTCTAATCCGCAAAACATCAACGGTACAGGTACCATTAGTAATTTGTTAATGTTTAATCTTTCTACTGGTGTCACTTTAGGAGGGGATCAAACTATTACGGGATTGCTTAACTTTAACTATGGACCTATTCACACGGGCACGAACAAGCTCATTTTAGCTGCAGGTGCTAACTATCAAAATAATGCAAATCCACTCATGTATGTTGATGGTAATTTACAAATCAATTATCCTGTTGGTAGTTTTGGATTAACATTTCCTGTTGGAGATGCTGCTGGTTACAGACCTGTTCAATTAACATTAATTAATAATTTAGGGGTTGGCGGAATTATGGTGTCAACACTCAATGTTGAACATCCGAGCATCGCTACTTCAAATATTAATCCTGCAAAGAGTGTAAATAGAAATTGGAAAATCACCAACAACGGAGCCACTTTTGATCAAGCATTTATTGGTTTTAATTGGGAAAATGGAGAAATTGACGGTATTGCTGTTCCGTCTAATTTCATAGTAGGTAAATACAATGCTCCAAACTGGACTTATCCCAATGTTACCAGCGCAGGAGGAACTTCAATTTCAATTTCAGGAATAACTTCCTTTAGTGAATTTGCAGTGGGAGAAGCCTTTCCTCCTCCCACGATTGATGTTAGCGCAACATTTGGACCTTTCTGTTCAGATGAATCCATTGCTATTCCTTTTATTACTTCAGGAACGTTCAATACCGGTAACATTTTCACAGCCTATCTGAGTGATGAATTCGGAAGTTTTGCCAATCAGACTTACCTCGGTGAATTGGAAACGGAAACTTCCAACACCATCAATGGAACTATCCCCAATGGCATCTCTGGAACTGGATATAGAATCAGAGTAATAAGCAGTGATCCTGTGATCGCAAGTGCGGATAATGGCAGTGACATTATTATTTCTATTCCTTTTGATTATTACACCGACAATGACGAAGATGGCTATGGTGCAGGCCCACTTTTATTTTCATCTTGTGTTGTTCAGGGTGGATTAGCAACTAACGCTACTGATTGTGATGATAATGACAATAGTATTTACCCAGGAGTAGCTGAAATTTGCAATAACATTGATGACAACTGTAACGGCTTAACGGATGACGATCTCCTTTATACTACCTATTACCAAGACCTCGACAACGATGGCTACGGCAATAATGCTATTTCTCAATTCATTTGTGATCTTATTGCGCCCACCGGTTATACGTTAGACAATACTGATTGCGATGACAATAACAACACCATCTATCCAGGAACAGGATGTGAATGTGTTGTAACTATTCCCGATGCAAATTTTAAGTCAGCCTTAGTCGGCAACGTCTTAATTAACCTAAATGGAAATGGTGAAATAGAGTGTTATGAGGCTAATGCATATAATGGAACAATAAATGTTGCCAATTCAGGAATTGCCAATTTGACCGGAATAGAGGCCTTTCCATCTATTGTTGGATTAATCTGTAACGGCAATTCTCTCACCTCTTTAAATGTGGGCAGTAATAGCGCACTGACTACATTAGAATGTAGTCAAAATGCATTAACAAGTTTAGATGTTAGTTCAAACAATTCGCTCCAAACTTTAATTTGCATATTGAACAACATTACCAGTCTTACAACCACCGGATGTGTAAATTTAAACTTTCTGAATTGCGGTGGCAATCAAATTACCAGCCTTGATTTGTCTACCAATACACAACTTGTAAATATAAATGCTAGCTTAAACCTGCTCTCAAGTTTAGATTTAACAGGGCTAACAGGATTGACATTCCTTGAATGTCAATTAAATTCAATAACAAGTCTCGATGTCTCTGCCTGTACCGGATTAACTCATTTTAACTGCGCGGCCAATGCATTAACCAATCTCAATATGCAAAATGGCAACAATACCAACTTAACTTATTTTAATGCGGTACAAAACTTTGCGCTTACGTGTATTGAAGTAGATATCCCTACCTATATGAACAGTACCTGGAGTGCAGCTAAAGATGCGGGTGCTTCATTTAGTTTAGACTGTTCATTTAATCCCACTGTTCTTGTTGTTGAAGAAAACGGTTTAAACGGAGCTTTCACTACTATAAATGCAGCTCTGGCCTCAGCAACCGACGGTGATACCATTTTAATTTACCCGCGCTCTGGAGGATTGCCCTTTGTAGAAAATATATATGCACCTTCTATTCTTAACTTGCATTTTCACAGTGCTACACCCGGTATTAAATACGGAGTTCAGGGCGATGTAACCATGGTGAACGGGTATGAAATACTTGAAGCCGATATTACCGGTACGGTATCCGACAGTGGTAGCAGTGTAATTGGTGAACGCATCGCAAACAGTAAAATTACCGGGCGTATTCTTGGAACTGCCATCAATCAAAATCTCCGGGTCGAGAATGATTCCATCTTTAATTTTAGCGGAGAAACCATGATGACACTTCACCGTGGTGCATGGATTGGTAATTATCTACAACAGACCGTTGCAGGTTATTATGAAATTACAAATGTTTTTAGTTCCAATACCGCGACGGAAGACAGTATTTACATCATCGGAAACCACTTTGATGTACAAGGCGGAGGACGTACGATAGCTTTTTGGGGAAACACACAATACCTTTATATCGCTAATAACTTCTTACGAACACATGGCAACACGAACGCCATACTTTATTTCAGAAGTCTGAAACAAGGTGGTTCGGGTAAAAATTCCTGTATAAACAACACCATCAATGACGATGCAGGTGGCGCCGGCATGTTCTTCCAGATTGGGCCTGCTTTCTTTATTGAAGTAAGAAACAATCTTTGTATTAATAGTAAATATGCTTTGTGGAATCCAGGCGATGTCACTTTTGATCCATTCCAATACAACTACACCACGCAAAGTGCTAGTGGCTTTACTAATTTCGTAGCAGACACAACTAATAAACATACATCAACTTCATCCATCGCATTAAACGGATCTTTGCTTGATAACAGTGATGCGATTAATGGCGGTGATCCAAATCCTTTATACAATGATCAAAATGGAACCCGAAATGATGCGGGTGCCTTCGGAGGAATTACCTCCATCAACAATTATTTCCCAGCCGGACTTGTTGATCAAACTTATTATCTGGACGGTGATGGTGATGGATTTGGTAATCCAATGATTTCGCAGTTATCTTATTCGCAACCTTTTGGATATGTTTTAGATAATACGGATTGCGATGACAACAATCCTCTTAGTAATCCATCAACTACTTGGTATCAGGATAACGATGAAGATGGATTTGGAAATAATGGGGTGTCTTCACAAAGTTGTATCCAACCTCCGGGCTACATTCTTGTTAATGGTGATTGCGATGACAACAACATTGCAATCAATCCAAATGCAGTAGAATTATGCGATGCTATTGATCAAAACTGTAACTCCATTTTAGATGAAAACAATTCATTGAACTTTGATGGAATCGATGATTTGGTTCATATGAGTGATTTCAATCTTGGAACTTCCAATTTTACACTTGAAGCCTGGATTTTCCGTACTTCTTCCAATAACGGTTATGTGTTAACGAACAGAACCAGTGAATCAGGTGCTGCTGGCAATTGGTTCAACTTAACTGCTGGAAATCTTCTTGCCTTTGAAATGGCACAGGATGGAAGTGGTAGCCACTTTTACCTAGAAAGTAACTCATCACTCCCTTTGAATCAATGGACGCATGTTGCAGTTACTAGATCGGGCACGGCTATTACTTTATTTATTAATGGTTCATTAGATGCAACTTCCAATGACAATTTCATCAGAAATATTACGTCTGGAAATAACATTGGAAGAATTGGTGGATGGCCTGAATTCGGCTTAAACTATTTCACGGGTTCTATTGACGAAGTTCGTGTTTGGAATGTAGCTAGAACATCCACTGAGATTAATAATTTCAGAGTAGCGTATGTGAATTCCCAACCGAACTTAATTGATTATTATACATTCGATCAAGGAACGGCTAGTGGAAGCAATACAGGAATTTTTTCACTTAGTGATCTAGCATCAAACAACAATCCTGGCGAATTAAGTAATTTTGATTTAACTACCCTTACATCGAATTGGAGTGGTGGATATGCGGGTACTGTGTATGCTGATATTGATGGAGATGGTTTTGGTGATCCAAACAATTCAACTACTACAACGACTCCTTGCTTCTTGGTTGGTTATGTTTCAAACAATATTGATTGCGACGATGGAAACGCAACGACGAACTCATTAAATCCAATTATATTAACCGATGGTGATGCTCTTGTAGGTTGTAGCAACGACAGTGTTACACTCTCGGTAGCACAAATGCAAAATCAACGCTATGTTTCTTCAGTCGTGGCATTCAGTAGTCAAGCAACGATTTCTGCTCTTCAAGCATGGCCTTATGAAGCGGAACAAATTATCGGTGCACCTGATGTTTATCCTAACTATGGAAATAACGCAAACGCATGGAATCCATCTACAGACGATAGTCAAAGAGAATGGATAGAAGTAGCATTTACCGATCCTGCCCCAATAAATTTTATTGATATTTATGAAACGAATAAGCCAGGATCTATAGATACGGTTTATGTAAGAAATCCACAGACGCTACAATGGGAAGTGGTTTACACAAATACAGCTACAAGTTATATTGATAATGCGTATAAACTTCACATTAGTTTCCCATTGACTCTTTTTCCTGTTTCGGAAGTTCGAATTGCAATGAATTCTCCTGTTACAATTGGGTTGAATGAAATCGATGCCGTAAGAATTGGTGAAATTATTCCATACACTTACAACAATTATAGTTGGTCGGGTTATAATTCTCTTCCAACCCTAAACGTAACAACATCTGGATTATATTTTGTTGATGTTCAAGTTGGATCCTGTTATGCCAGTGCAGAAAATATTAATATCGTTTTAGATCAGAATACCCAGACAACGTATTATCTTGATAGTGATGGCGATGGTTTTGGAACTCCTACTGATTCTGTTTTTTCTTGTAATCTTCCAATTGGTTATGCTCCCAATAATACAGATTGCGATGACGAAAATTACTTAGTTAACCCCAGCGAACCAGAAATCTGCGCCAATCAAATTGATGACAACTGCGATAACATAGTTGACAATGTTGGATTTGCTTTCCCTCCAATGATTACCTATAATGGAAGCTTAACACTTCCGACATGTACAACAGGTAGTATTGAATTGGGGGTTGCTGAAGTTACTGATTTACGTTACGCCAGTAGCGTTATCAATTTTAGCAGTGAATATTCCCCAACTTCTTGGTCTGCTCAAGATATTTTAGGTGCGCCCAATGTTCCTACTTACGCTGACGATGAAAATGCTTGGTCAGGTTCCACAGAAAATAATGTACGAGAATTTATTGAAATTGCATTTGACAATCCTGCTCCAATTAACTTTATAAAGGTATTCCAAACTTATTCTCCTGGAAGTATTGACACCGTATATATAAAAAATCCAAACACTCAATTATTTGAAACGGTTTACACCAATACAGCTGGACCACAAGAAGGAGTAATCACTATATTAAATATTACTTTTCCGACTACCGCCTTTAATGTTTCGGAGGTAAGATTAGCTTTAAATACACCGGCGGTTCCGGGATGGGATGAAATAGATGCTGTAGGTATTGGTTTAGCTGTTCCAACCACGTTCGACTCTTATTCTTGGTCATTAGGCTCTTCTGATAGCACCATAACTGTAAATACTCCTTATGACTATTCCGTTGATGTTTCATTAAATGGATGCAATGCAACTAGCAATACCGTTACTGTTTCCAACCCTGTTTTAATTGCAGGTAGTCAATCGACAGCGAACGCATGTTTCGGACTGCCATCAACGTTATATGCTTCTCCAAACTTTGTGAGTTACCTATGGAATACTGGAGATTCCACTCAAGCGCTTGTAATTAATCCAAGCACCGACACTACTTTTTCAGTAATAGCAACCGATTCTTATGGTTGTACCTATAGTGACACAGTTATTGTTGATTTAGATGATCCGTATGTATTTGACTTTTTAACCGTAACCAATGCCGATTGTTTTGGACAAGTTGGAGGTACCGTTGATGCTGGAACCTTTGAAGGTGGCGGCGGTGGTGAAGTTAATCCTGAAGGAATCTATGATCAGTATAACTTATATGGCAACAACTACGCACAAGGAAATAACACCGGAATCTTTATAAATTTAACACCCGGTACTTATACATTAACTTATAATGACAATGGCTGTATCTATGATTCTACATTTGTTGTTGGTCAAGATTCAACACCAAATGCTACCATAACTTCATCGAGTTTACTATGTCCCGATTTAGGCTCTACCAATTTAAGTGTAGACTCTGTAGCAGGTTCAACCTTTTTATGGTTACCTAGTAATGAAACTACAAGTACAATAACAATTACCACTCCGGGCACTTATTATGTACAAGTGACTAACCAATCGTGTTCTTCAACAGATTCCATTGTGATTGTTCTCGAAACAGAACCTTGTATTATACCTGGATACGAACCCCCTGCAAATGGAGAAGTTCCAAATTTAATTGGGGCTGAACTTTTCCAGCTTGCTAACGGAATTAATGTTGCCGATACAATTACAGAGAACAATACTGTTTTCTTATTAGACAGCACACAAGTATTAATTGAAGTAATTACAGATTTTGGAAAACATGATAGTGCTTTAGCATTATTACAAACGCCTAACTATGGAATGAATAGTTTCATTGATAACGGTGATACTACCTTTATTATCACCGGAAAAATTCCAATTTCTAATTTATCAAAATTAGATTCACTTCCCACATTGATTAACTACGTAAGACCTTATTATCCTCCACTCGTAAGTAGTCAAGCTGTGGTTAACTCGATTAACACCGGCTTAACAAAAACGCAAGGTGATAGAGCGATGCGCTCAGATACTGCTAGTTTAGCATGGAACGTATATGGTGATGGAATTAAAATTGGAGTTATTTCAGATAGCTACAATACACTTTTTGGAGATCCCGCAGATATTGATTTATCAAATGGAGATCTTCCAGGTGCAGGAAATCCAAATTACTCAACACCGATTGAAATATTGGAAGAATACCCTTATGGAAGAAGAACTGACGAGGGGCGTGCGATGTTGCAAATCATACATGATATTGCACCCAAAGCAGCCTTAGCATTTCATACCGGATTTGTGAGCGCAGGAAATTTTGCTGAAGGAATTGTTGCACTTGATAGTATTGGTTGTGATATTATTGTTGATGACGTAACTTATATTACGGAACCTTTCTTTGATGATGGTGTTGTATCTAAAGCAGTAGATAAAGTGGTAGCGAATGGTACTACTTATATTTCTGCAGCTGGTAATTTTGGTACTGCATCTTACGAAGGTGTTTACTCTCCTACAACCGCACCGGTTGGTTACACGGGTACCGCTCATAATTTTGGTGGTGGTGACATCTATCAAAATATAAATTTAAAAGCAGGTACGTATACCATCGTTCTCCAATGGCAAGATTCTATTTATTCATTAGGACAACTTCCGGGTGTAATGAATGACTTAGATATTTATCTAATTGATAACGCCGGAAACCGTTTATTTGGATTCAACAGAAATAACATTTGGGGAGATCCGCTAGAAATACTTCCATTCGTAGTTAGTGGAAACACCAATGCAAACATTATGATCACACGTAAATGGGGATCACAAAATGTGAAATTCAAGTATGTCATTTTCCGTGGAGATGCAACCATCAATGAATATACAAATGGTGGTGCTACTGTTGTTGGTCAACCCAATGCTGCAGGTGCTATTGCTGTAGGTGCAGTTCTCTATACGAACACACCTGCATTTGGAGTTAGTCAACCATCGGCAGCTTCCTTCTCATCAAGAGGTGGTGTAGAAGTAAAAGGAGCCGTAAGACAGAAGCCAGATATCATGGCACCAAATGGTGTTAACACGACCGTTTATTTAGGTGGACAAAATATCGACGGTGACTTATTCCCAAATTTCTTTGGAACATCGGCAGCTGCACCACATATTGCCGCGGTGGCTGGATTGCTTCAAGAAGCAAATAAGAAATTCTCGGGGATAGAACTTACACCAGCACAAATGAAATCGACTTTATTGAGTACTACACTCGATATGTATGATCCAGGGTATGATGTAATCTCCGGATCTGGATTTGTGCAACCTGACTCGGCATTAAAAACGTTAGGTCGACCACAACCCATCGCACTCAATAGATACTTACAAGACTCCTTACTTACACCTGGCGAAGATACCGTTGAAGTGTTGGTGGTAGGGAAATTTATTAGTGATAATGCACAAGTTATCTTTAGATATGACACTTTACCAGCTACGGTTATTAATCAAGGATTGCTGAGTGTAATTATTCCTCCATTCGTAGGAAATCCACCATTGAGAATTTACAATCCGCCTGCTTCGCTCACAGGATTAGATGGCGGTGCTTCTTCTGATAGTTTATATTTATTGGGAACACAAGCCATCAACGTAGTGATCAAGGCTAACAATGCAATCAAGAAATATGGTGAACAATTACCTACATTTAGTGCTAACATTTCGATTGATGGACAAGATCTTTCTAGCACTACATTGTCACTTGCTGATTTAGGCTTAGAAAACAATATTACATTTACGAGCTCTGCAACAAGCAGCAGTAATACTGGATTGTATTTTATACGTCCAGCTTCTGATGTAACGAATTTATCATTACCTGCTTCCCAACTCTTGTCTGCAACATACAACTATCAGTTTGATGACGGGGTATTGTCTGTACAAAAAATGCCATTGGTGATCAAACCAAATGACACGACAATAACTTATGGAGATGTAATAGAAAATTTGAACTTCACATATACTTATCCTGATGGCATGATCACGCAATCGGAAAAAGTAGCCTTTGCCAATGAAATTAAAGCGGCTCATGAACTTGATTTAGCAAGTGAAGTTGCTTTAGTAGATGCGAGAGCGTTAGTAAATGGAAGAGCTTTGGTGAATGCTGACATCGACCAATTAAGTTGCATGGCCAGTGCACGAGCATTGGTGAATGCCAGAGCCCTTGTCAATGCGAGAGCCTTGGTAAATGGATCTTATGTATTAGATACAAACCATGTGGTAGATGTTGCAGTAGCTTCGGTCTTCAATTACCAAGATGATAATGACACCACCGTTTTAGTTAATGCACGAGCGTTAGTAAATGCAAGAGCCTTAGTAAATGCAAGAGCCTTGGTGAATGGAAGAGCATTGGTAAATGGAAGAGCGCTTGTAAATGCAAGAGCCTTAGTAAACGGCAGAGCTTTAGTGAATGGCGAAACGGTTGCTGATGAAAATGACGAAGACATGTTTATCATTATTGATGAAGATGATATTTCTGCTCCTGTTGACGACTCACTTACTTTCAATTCGATCAATTTAATTACGGGTATGGACGTTGGTGTACATTCTATTGTACCAGGCGCATTACTCAATGAAAACTTCGACATCAGTTATGAATTAGGTTCACTTACGATTGTGCCTGCTGAATTAACCGTGACTGCAGGTGATCAATTTGTTTCCTGTGATGGAATTGCAAATCCGTTTACGCATACCTTAGAAGGGTACCGATACCAAGATGCGGATAGCAATTTGGTTGTTTCTGGACCGACTTATGAAATTCTAAATTCTTTAAATGTTCCAGTTCCTACAACTGGAATTGCACCTGGACTTTATTCCATCGTTCCGTCAAATCTTAACCTAGTACAACCTTCTAATTATGTGGTAAACTATGTGAATGGCGAAATGATAAGTGGTGCTTCTCCTATTGTACTTGTAACGCCAGGACCTGTTTCTATTGGCGGTGGCATAGCACAAGGATGCGTTCCAGGAGTTGCAGGATCTAGAAGCTTCTCCATCCCAACTTTCCCTGAGGCTGATACTTATCTATGGACTGTGCCTACTGGATGTACAATTACATCAGGACAAGGAACCAACTCCATTGTTGTAAGCTGGACCAATGTAGCGATACAAAATGGAATCGCTGGAAATGTATGCGTGAAGGGAGTGGATTCATGTGCTGAAAGTATTTCAGCATGCTTGCCTCTCGAGTTTCAAGTGGCTGCTCCAGTAACACCTCCTTCCATCTCTGGACCAAGTAAAAATTGTGCTGGTGATTTTGCAACTTACAGTATTGCAAATGTGGCAAGAGCATCAAGCTATATATGGAGTCCTCCAGCTGGTGTACAAATTATAAGTGGACAAGGAACCAATATTATTACAGCTCAAATCTTATCAAATTATGCAGGTGGATCATTAACCGTAAGGGGTTCTAATATTTGTGGAAATAGTCCAGTGCGTATTAAGACACTTACATTAAACGTTCCATCCGCACCGAGTGTGATATCAGGAGCGGCTTCTGGTCTTTGCAATTTAAGTGACGTTGTTTATTCCATCACTCCAATCGTTGGTGCTACTTCTTATAGTTGGAATGCTGGAGTCGGAACTATCGTATCCGGAGCAGGAACCCATTCTATTCACGTAAATTTTGGTAATTTTAATACGAGTACCATTTCTGTAAAAGCGGTAAACGCATGTGGAGAAAGCACTACTCGTATTTTGAATATTACGGGAAAACCAGCCATTGCAAGTCCTATTAGTGGAATCAGCAATTTAATTTGCACGAACAGTGTCGGCAATTATAGTGTTGCTACGGTAACGGGTGCTTCCAGTTACAACTGGACCGTGAGCGCTGGAGGAAGTGTAACTGGTGGACAAGGCACTAAAAACGTAACCGTACAATGGTCAAATGTTGCCTTTGTAAATCAAAGTGTATCTGTAACCACATCGAATGGTTGTGGTACAAGTCCAATTAGAACTTATGCAGGAATCACGATGTACAATTGCGCTAAGGTAGACGATGGTTCAAACTTACAATTATCAGTGTATCCAAATCCGACTCAAGATAATGTTAATGTACAATTCTTTGCTGAAACTGAGGGTGAGTACATCATCCGCTTGATTGATAACATCGGACGCACCTTAATTACTAAAACTGGAAATGCATCCAATGGAGTCAATACAGCATTAGTAAATACAGATGGTATTGCGAAAGGTGTTTACCATGTAAGCATTATCATGAATGAAAAACAGCAGCAGATTATCTTGTTGAAGAATTAAGAATTCAGAATTCAGCCCTGAAGCAGAGTAAACACGCTTCAGGGCTTTTTTTGTGGATTTATTTTTTCCACGCTTGCACGGCTCGATCATCACCTGCAGAAAGCAGCGTTCCATCATCCAACCACAATAATTTATTTACTGAATTAATATGACCTTTTCCATCGTTACCTTCTAATCTTTCTAAAACTGATAACGAATGGTAATCCCAAATCTTTACCGATTTATCTCGACTTGCTGTCGCAAAAAAATTTCCAGAAGGATCAAATGCAATATCATAGATGGCGTAGTTATGTGCAGGAATCGATGAAATCAACGCATAGTTGTCCAACTGAAAAATATTTAAATGCGCATCGCGCGAGCCGCTCAATAATTTGGATTCATCAGGAGAAAAACAAAGTGCATTCACAGAAAAATCCAAACCATGTGCTTGAAATCGATGTGTTATTTTAAGGGATGGCAATGACAATTCAACGATACTACCATCTCCACAACCTACAAAAATTGCATCCTGCTTTTTATTGATAACAATGGCTCTCAACTTTTTTTCACTAAGTCGAATTCGTTGAATCACTTCGAAGGTTTGATCATTTAGAATGGATAGAATTCCATCTCCACCTAATGTAAAAATTAAATTATGTTTACTACTCGACAGTATACCAAACACGGCTTGATCGTGCAACTTCAATAAACGTTCTTCTTTGTTCACTGTTAAATCAACGATATGTACGCCACCGTTACCTTGTCCGATGAGCAACCGGCTTTGCTCTGGTAGGAAATGCAAACAATAAATTGAATCGGTTGCTTTGGCAATTAATATCCCATCACCTGGATGATGGAGGTCCCATTGTGCGACAATCTTATCACCCGCACCGCTATAAAATATACCCACTTCTTCTCCTTTTACAAGCGCATAAATGGAACCCTGATGACCGGCAAAACGATGTTGAAACTGTAGATGCATAGGTGCAAAAGTAAAGGAAATACAATACACAGTTTAAATGTCCAATTAATTGAGTTCAAATATACTTTTAGATTAAACTAGCCGTTTACCCAAAATATCAATTTCTTCAAACAACCTAATCTTCTAAATTTAATAGTCATGAAAAACACACTTCCTGTGCTTGTAATGTGCTTCATTTCGATTGGCACATTTGCACAAAACTGTCCACATCCATCAGCATCAATTGATCTGGATGTTAACAATGTCAGAGCAAAAATTTTGAACGGTGGTGATTTATGGTGGGATCCTATATCGACCATAAACACCTATGAAGTACCCATTGGAAGTTCAAAAAACGCAATTTTCTGTGGAAGCATATGGATTGGAGGTTATGATGCTTCAAATCAATTATTGATGGCTGCGCAAACGTATAGACAAGGAGGTAAAAACGATTTTTGGGCAGGACCTATTAGTGTAGATACAGGTTCAGGAGCGAGTTCTATCACTCCTGCTACTTGTAATTTTTACGACAACCTTTATCCTATGACTAAAGCTGAAGTAAACACTTTTGTTAATTTCGGAATTGCATCTTCAGGTATCATCAATTGGCCAGGCAATGGAAATGTATCAGCAGGGCAACTACCCTATTTAGCTCCCTTTTTTGACGCCAACAATGATGGAATTTATAACCACACTTCTGGAGATTACCCCTATTTTAATTTGAGCGGAAATTATCCTGTGAATCAAACTACAGGATTAACGGAGTGCAATGATTATTTATTCGGAGATAAATCCATTTGGTGGGTATTTAACGATATTGGTAATATCAAAACAGAAACGAACAGCGGACCTATTGGTTTGGAAATTCGCGCACAAGCTTTTGCCTATAGCTCTACAAATCCCGCAATCAACAACACTACTTTTTATAAATATCAAATCATCAATCGAAGTAGCGGAAGCTTATTTCAAACACATCTCGGGGCTTGGGTTGATGTAGATTTAGGAAATTTCACAGATGATTATGTTGGTTGTGATGTTGGTCGTGATTTAGGCTATGTTTATAACGGGGATCTCGATGATAATGGAACTGGAGGATATGGAGTAAATCCTCCCGCATGCGGACTTGACTTTTGCAAGGACCACTCGCGGATTCAAATGATGGAATCGACAATAATCACAATGGATTTACTGATGAGTTGGGTGAGGATTGTCTTATGTCATCGTTTATGTATTACAATAATGTGAACAACTCACCAACAGGAAATCCTGCAAATACACTTGACTATTATAATTACCTGAAATCAATTTGGATTGATGGTACTCCAGTAACCTATGGTGGCAATGGAAAAGGCTCTGGTCCCGGAGCTACTACAACACCAACCACATTTATGTATCCCAATAATACGAATCCATTATTTCCTACACCATGGACGATGGGTAATTCAGGTATCCAAGCGAACGACATGCGTTTTATTGTCAGTTCAGGCCCCTTTACCATGCAGCCTGGAGAAGTTTGTTATATGACCAATGCTGTTGTTTGGGCCAGAACTTCGGTTTCGGGAAACCCTCTACCCTCAGTGACAGAATTACAAGCAGCGTCAGATGTAGTGCAATTGTTTTTTGATAGTTGTTTTAAATTCTCAGCAATAAGCGGAATTGAAAAGCAAGATAAAATTTCAGGAGTAAAAATTTCACCCAATCCATTTAAAACAAACTGCACCATTCATCTTGAACAGACCAACCTAAAAAGTGCTGAAATTAGTTTGCATACATTAACTGGAAAATTAATCTCACTATCAAAATATAATCAAGTACCAGACGTCATCAATCTTGGCGATGATCTAAAAGCTGGTGTTTATATTATCAGCATCCAAGAAGGAAATCGCATTTACGCTGAGAAAATAATTAAGTTAGAGTAATCTAAATTAGTGTATTAACAAGAACAATTCCCGGATCGTAACATATCTTACATACATCCGGGAATTGTTTTTATAAATTTGTAGGATGAAGCCTGAGGTAAAAAATATAATTAGCAGTTTCATTCCGGGGACGATCTTCATTGGACTATTAAGTCTGATTAAGTATTATGAAGTTTCACAACAAGTAAGTTTTTCTACCTATGGTGTTTTCCCGCGCTCTTTCGAAGCGATCACAGGCATTTTAACTTTTCCGTTAATACACAAAGACTACGATCATCTTTTCTCCAATGCGGTACCGTTATTTGTCTTGATGGGCATGTTGAATTATTTCTACAAGGACATGGCTGGCAAAGTATTTTTCTTTTTATGGCTCATTGGCGGAGCTTGGCTTTGGATCGGTGGTCGACCTTCTTTTCATATTGGTGCAAGTGGACTTGTTTATGGATTAGCGTCCTTTATTTTTTTCAGCGGGATCTGGAGAAAGTGGAGAAGCATGTTAGCGGTGAGTATGATTATCGTTTTCCTATATGGAAGTATGATTTGGGGAATCTTTCCTTGGTTCAAAGAAACGAGTTGGGAAGGGCATTTGTTTGGTGGATTGGCAGGATTGTTATTGTCGTGGTTGTATCGGAAAGAGGGACCACAAAGGCCGAAATTTGTTTGGGAAGATGAAATCGAAGACAATAAAATTTATGATGAGGAAGGGAATGAAATTGATCTCCCTTCCGGTGAGATTAATTTGAAAATGGATCAATCTCCCTTGATGGGAGATAAATTTGAAAATTTGAAGATGGGTGATGATTTAAAAATGGATGATGATGCTCTTAAGACAGCGACGCCGCCACAAATTTTATATACTTATGTGGAGAAGAACCCAAAATTGAACACGGATGACGCAGATGAAACGGATAAAATAGGATAACTCATTGATGAATCAAATTTGTTTTAAGTCACAAAATTGATTTAACCTCAGTAATTTTAAGATTTAGAATAAATACAAATACAATCAGTACATCAAAAAATACTATAAATTTGTCTTATGAATAAAATAGAGCATATCGGCATTGCTGTGAAGTCACTTTCTGAATCGAATGAACTTTTCAAAAAATTATTCAATGTGCCACATTATAAAATTGAAGAGGTAGAATCGGAAGGGGTAAAAACTTCTTTTTTTCAAGTGGGTCCGAATAAGATTGAGTTATTGGAAGCTACTTCACCTGATAGTCCAATTGCTAAATTCATTGATAAAAAAGGAGAAGGCATGCATCACATCGCCATTGACGTGGATGATATTTTAGCAGAGATGAAAAGATTGGAAGGAGAAGGATTTATTTTATTAAACAAAGAACCAAAAGTAGGGGCGGATAATAAACTGATTTGTTTTTTACATCCGAAAAGTACGAATGGAGTTTTGGTGGAGTTGTGTCAGGAGAAGAAATAATCCCGCAGTGCTTCAGGAAAGGTTTGAAAATTTTAAGATGAGTTGATTTGATAGCGAGGCTTTGCTATGGCCCGTGCAAGATTTTCTATTTATCAAATCTCTTTTATTATTTAATGTTTGCACTTACTATTTAGTTTTAACAATTCAATTTTCAATAAAAGTAATGCTAGCTCAATTTTTCCAAATTTTTGAAAGAGCGTTTTAAAACCATTGTATCCCACTCAATCTTTACATTTTACAATGTTGATTTTATCATAATTAAAGAATTAAATTTTTTTTCGAATATTAAATAACAAATTGTTATTCAATATTTTACTTATAAAAATGGTTCATAATATTGAATTGGATTTTCAATTCAATAACTATTTCAAGAGATAACTGGACAATTCTTGGAAAAGGAAAATATTTCAATTTTATGACAAACCATCTTTCCCTTAATGTGTTTTTTATTCATTACGATTCAATAGAACCTATTTTAAATCCAATTTAAAGATCAATTAAAAAATCAATTAAAAACTAACTAAAAACCAATTAAATGAAAAAACAATTTCAAAAATTAACTGGATCAGTATTTAAAATGCTGATTCTTTTTGCACTCATACTTCCAGGAAGTATGAAGGCGCAAAGTTATTGCAAAACGAAGGGAGTTAATTCCATCACCAGAAAACTATGGATAGAAAGGTTTGATTTAGGAACCATTTCTAACGTGAGTGGAAACAATGGTGGTTATGGAGATTTCACGACTCAAACCGCAACGGCAGTAGCAGGTGGTACCATTGCTTATAATATAACAACGGATCGTTTGCTGTTAAAAAGCTTATTCTTTACTAGAATCTTCATTGATTTAAATAATGACCAAGATTTCAATGATCTTGGCGAAACCGTGGTTGAAGATACTTCAAATGTATCTCTAGCAGGAACTATTTCCATTCCCGCAACTGCAACTGTAGGAAATGTTAGAGTAAGAGTGGCCGTTAAACGTATAGGTTATGCTCCTAATTGTGGTTCATACTTTTTAGGTGAAACAGAAGACTATACGCTAAATATTACTTCTGGTTTATGCGCAGCGAATGCAGGTACAATTACTGCTAATTTTAATTCAGTATGTGCGAAAGCAGGTTCTGCAGTTCTCGCTGCAACACCAAATGGAAACGCCGTAGTTCCAAGCGGTTTTCAAACCATTTATGTATTGACAAAAACATCAGGTCTCATCATCGAACAAACAAATACAACTCCCTTGTTCGCAGTAACAGGAGGTGGTTTGTATACGATTCATACATTAGTTTATGACACGAATACACTTAATCTAGGAATCGTTGTTCCTGGAGTTACCACTGGCTTTGACGTAAATGCTTTATTGATTCAAGGTGGTGGCAGTATCTGCGCTTCTTTAGATGTAGCGGGTGCACAGTTCAATGTGAACAATCCAGATGCAGGAACACTCACTGCAGTTAATCCAACTATTTGCGGAGCGGGCGGAACACTTTCTGCTACTGCCAATGGAAACATTAATGTACCTGCAGGATACAATGTAATTTATGTTCTTACTTCAGGTACAGGTCTTGTGATTGAGCAGGTAAATAATTCACCTTCTTTCACAGTAACTGGCAGTGGTCTTTACACCATTCATACACTTGTTTACGATAGCACACTTAATTTAGGAATCGTTGTTCCTGGAGTTACTACTGGTTTTGATGTGAATGCTTTATTAGTACAAGGTGGTGGAAGTATCTGTGCTTCTTTAGATGTAGCGGGCGCACAGTTCAACGTGAACAATCCAAATGCAGGAACACTCACAGCAGTAAATCCAACTATTTGTGGAGCGGGCGGAACGCTTTCTGCTACTGCGGATGGTAACAACAATGTACCTGCGGGATACAGTGTAATTTATGTTCTTACTTCAGGTAGTGGTCTTGTGATTGAGCAAGTAAATGCTACACCAACTTTCACAGTAACGGGCAGTGGTCTTTACACCATTCATACACTTGTTTACGATAGCACACTGAATTTAGGAATCGTTGTTCCTGGAGTTACTACTGGTTTTGATGTGAATTCTTTATTAGTACAAGGTGGTGGTAGTATCTGCGCTTCTTTAGATGTAGCGGGCGCACAGTTCAATGTGAACAATCCAGATGCAGGAACACTTACTGCAGTAAACCCTACCATCTGCGGAGCGGGCGGAACGCTTTCTGCTACTGCAGATGGAAACAGCAATGTACCTGCAGGATACAATGTAATTTATGTTCTTACTTCGGGTACAGGTCTTGTGATTGAGCAAGTAAATGCTACACCTTCTTTCACAGTAACGGGCAGTGGTCTTTATACTATTCATACACTTGTTTATGATAGCACACTTAATCTAGGAATCGTTGTTCCTGGAGTTACTACTGGTTTTGATGTGAATGCTTTATTAGTACAAGGTGGTGGTAGTATCTGTGCTTCTTTAGATGTAGCGGGTGCACAGTTCAACGTGAACAATCCAGATGCAGGAACACTCACTGCAGTAAATCCAACTATTTGTGGAGCGGGCGGAACGCTTTCTGCTACTGCAGATGGAAACAGCAATGTACCTGCAGGATACAATGTAATTTATGTTCTTACTTCGGGTACAGGTCTTGTGATTGAGCAAGTAAATGCTACACCTTCTTTCACAGTAACGGGCAGTGGTCTTTATACTATTCATACACTTGTTTATGATAGCACACTTAATCTAGGAATCGTTGTTCCTGGAGTTACTACTGGTTTTGATGTGAATGCTTTATTAGTACAAGGTGGTGGTAGTATCTGTGCTTCTTTAGATGTAGCGGGTGCACAGTTCAACGTGAACAATCCAGATGCAGGAACACTTACTGCAGTTAATCCAACCATTTGCGGAGCGGGCGGAACGCTTTCTGCTACTGCGGATGGAAACAGCAATGTACCTGCGGGATACAGTGTAATTTATGTTCTTACTTCTGGTAGTGGTCTTGTGATTGAGCAAGTAAATGCTACACCAACTTTCAATGTTACTGGCAGTGGTCTTTACACCATTCATACACTTGTTTATGATAGTACACTTGACCTTAGCATTGTTGTACCAGGCGTAACTACTGGTTTTGATGTGAATGGTTTATTAGTACAAGGTGGTGGCAGTATCTGCGCTTCTTTAGATGTAGCGGGTGCACAATTCAATGTGAACAATCCAAATGCAGGAACACTTACTGCAGTAAACCCTACCATCTGCGGAGCGGGCGGAACGCTTTCTGCTACTGCAGATGGAAACAGTAATGTACCTGCGGGATACAGTGTAATTTATGTTCTTACTTCAGGTACAGGTCTTGTGATTGAGCAGGTAAATGCTACACCTTCTTTCACAGTAACTGGAAGTGGTCTTTATACCATTCATACACTTGTTTATGATAGCACACTTAATTTAGGAATCGTTGTTCCTGGAGTTACTACTGGTTTTGATGTGAATTCTTTATTAGTACAAGGTGGTGGCAGTATCTGCGCTTCTTTAGATGTAGCGGGTGCACAGTTCAACGTGAACAATCCAGATGCTGGAAACATTAATCCAGACCAGTTTCTTAACTGTCTAGATAATGGAAGTGCGGTATTAACTGGCAATCCTGTTGGAAACTCCAATATACCTGCAGGTTATCAGGTAGTATATGTACTCACAAGAGGACAAGGTTTAGTTATTCAGCAAGCTGGTGCGAATCCACAATTTACTGTGACGCAAACAGGATTATATAGAATTCATACCTTGGTGTATGATCCTGCTACACTCAATTTAGCTATTGTTGTACCGGGCGTAACTACAGGTTTTGATGTGAATAATTTATTGGTACAAGGTGGTGGTAGTATCTGCGCTTCTTTAGATGTTCAGGGTGCTCCGTTCCTAGTATTCGGTTCATTTATTTGCAACCTATTTGGTATCAACAACAGCATCATCGATTTGCCAGCGAACGAATCACAGATGACAGAAGAATCCATTCGTCTTGCAGAGAACAGCATGGAAGGAGGAATTCTAATCAGCAATGCCTATCCAAATCCTGCTCAATCTGAAGTAAACATTCAATATCTTACTTCTGAAAATGGAATTACTTCCATCAGCATCCAAAATATGATGGGACAAACCATGATGGTAGAAAGATTCGAAGATATAACTGGTCTTTCATTAAGAACGATCAATCTATCTGCATTAGAAAGCGGAAATTACCTTATCCGTCTCGAGAACAATGGAAAAGTTCAAACGACGAAAGTAAATGTAATTCGCTAATATGAATTAATTCATAAAACAGAAAAGGGTTGCGAATGCAACCCTTTTCTGTTTTATACTAGTATAAAAATCAATAGTAACCCCATACTCTTCAACGTTATTTTCAAGCAATCAATTCGTTTGCCTCGTAAATAGTCAAGAAAAAACTCGAAAATTTTAAATCAAAAAACCATACTTCTCTTCTATCTTCTCTCCCTTCTCTACCCCTAACAACTCACTTAAAAGACCTACCAGCTGTGCGCCTTCAATATGCTGTTTGCTATCATCAATAAACAACGTTTTAGTGCGATCGAGGTTGTTGTCGCTTAATACTTTTTCGAAAATTTCTGCATCGGGTTTGCGCATACCCATCTCACAGGATAAATAATATTTTTCAAAAATTCCGAGGAAATTATTTTTTCCGAAAATATCATCTGCCATTTTGGAAAATGCCTTTACATGAATTCGATTGGTATTGCTCAACAAAAAGATGCGATACTTCTGTCCTAACTTCTTAATAAACTCTACTCGATGCACTGGAATATCGATGAGCATGGCATTCCACGCTTGATCGATTTCATGATCACTCGTGTTCTCGGGGAGATGCTTTTTTAGTTCGGCTCTAAAACCATCTACCGATAGTATACCCTTTTCAAAATCATCAAACAAATTACTTTGCTTGGCTTTGGAATAGATGCCATCAAAATTTTCAAGTCCCAATTTTACAAATTCCGCTGCGGTACGTTGATAACTGAGGTCGATGATCACACCTCCGAGGTCGAAGATGATGGCTTCCTGTTCTTGCATCATGTTGCAAAACTAAATAAAATTGAGACAAGAGAATCCAATCAAGGTTTCTTAATCAGCACTTCGAAGAGATAATTAGTCTAAATAAATTAACTATCTCTTCGAAATACAAATTAATACTTAAGCATCTTCAAGACTTTACTTTCGTTATTGCATCTTAACTCAATAAAATAAATTCCTTTAGCAAATGATTCAGCATCTAACTCCACACTATTCATACCATATTGAGGTATTAGTTGAATGGCATTACCTACCATTCTACCAGAAAGATCCAACACACGAATCGACATTTTATCACTGCCATTTCCTTTCCAATTAAATAAAATGTTGCTTGATGATTTAGTCGGATTTGGAAACAACCGAACTCCATCTATCAATGAGAATTCTTCTACCGATGTATTCGTCACTTGAATGATACCATCTACCGGTGAGAGAGAAATTGGCGTTGCAACGGGATCAAAAGCTCTGTAATCGCTCAGCGGAATTGTAACTGTTGGATTCCCCGTATAAGCGGCATTCACAACAAACTGCACATCAGCCATTTCTCCATAGGCCGAAACGGCATCGCCATCTAGACGAGCAAGACTTACTGCCGCAACACCCGTTACTTCATCCGCGCGTTGATACATGATGCAATTACTATCGGGACATAACCAATTATTCGCTGTTGGCGTTAATTCAAACATAAAATCATCGGGGAATCGGTCAATGTTTCGTTTTACAGATTGCTTTAAAACTTTTGTTTCTACTCCGTAAAGTTCCGCTAAATCAACATCTAACATTACCTTATGTTTTCTAACCAAGTATATTTTACTTACAATAATTTCTTCTACTACAACAGATGTTTCTTTGTTTGCCATAGGATATTTTTTCAAAGATAATTCTTTAAGGTCACAGTTTGTGACCTTAAAGAATGCTAAAAGTCACGAAAATATTTTTTTAGAATCTTACTTCAATTGCTCGTTTACTTTTCAATACATTTGATAGCATCATTACCCCATGTTCTGTAAAAGCATAAGGTAAGTATTTAATATTTTCACCTCTTTTCAAGGTCGCATTTTGCGATCTTGAAGCTTCGGCTTCTTTCTTCGTTAATTCAAACATATAACGTTCAGGGAAGCGTTCTTTGTTCCGTTTAACGGTTCTTTTAAGCGTCTTGTTTCTACACCGTAAAGCTCTGCTAAATCAGAATCTAACATTACTTTTTGATTTCTGATGAAATAAATTTTTGCATTATTATTTCATCCGGCACTACGAAAGATGTATCTTTTTTCGCCATAATGTGGTTGGTTTGAAAGGAGTTTGCAAATTACGTTTAGAACAAATTGGTGGCTAAATTTAATATTCTTTTTAATTAAATTAGCATATACTGAGTAAATCTAAAAAATTGTTCCATGTCATGTGATACCCTTCGCCTTTTCCAAATTGAATCAACAAGATTTTGCCCTTCTTCGCCCAGAAGTAGAAACTGCGTTACCCAGAAGTAGACACTTCGTGACACTTCCGGGTTATAGTTGCACAGCCCAGTCCAGAAGTGCAAAGCCAATGAGAATTTAAGTTTAAAAAAATCCCAATCCGAAGAAAAATAAAAAGCCAAGAACTAAGCGAGTTCTCAAAACAAAAAAGCCCTCCTTCGCTAAAGCTTCGGAGGGCGATGTGGGCCCAGTAGGACTTGAACCTACGACCGACGGATTATGAGTCCGGCGCTCTAACCAACTGAGCTATAGGCCCGATTCAATAGCATTCAACCGAATGGCCGACTACTTATAGAATTTTAAGAGGGACAAAAATAAAACTTAAGCCGATACAGACTTCAAAACACCCAATTCTTTTCCAACTTTTGTAAAAGCGGCTATAGCCTTGTCGATATGGTGGCGCTCGTGTCCGGCTGAGATCTGAACTCGAATGCGTGCATTCCCCTTAGCCACAACGGGATAGAAGAACCCAATTACATAAATTCCTTCTTCTAAAAGTCGGGAGGCAAAATCCTGTGCTAGCTTAGCATCGTATAACATAATGGGAACGATAGGATGAGTTCCGGGTTTGATATCGAATCCGGCAGCCAAAATTTGAGAGCGGAAATACTCAGTATTCTCCCATAATTTATCGCGCAAAGCCGTACTAGAACTTAACATATTCAACACTTCGATGCTGGCACCCACAATACTTGGGGCTAATGAATTTGAAAATAAATAAGGACGTGAACGTTGGCGTAACATCTCCACAATTTCTTTTCTGCCTGAAGTGAATCCACCCATCGCGCCGCCCAATGCTTTACCAAAAGTTCCAGTGATAATATCGATACGTCCCATCACATTGCAATGCTCATGCGTTCCTCTGCCTGTTTTACCCATAAATCCGGAGGCATGACATTCGTCCACCATGATGAGTGCATTGTATTTATCGGCTAAGTCACAAATTTTATCCAGCTGAGCGATGGTACCATCCATGCTAAATACACCATCGGTAACAATCATGCGATGACGCAGATGTTGAGTTGCTTTTAGTTGCTCCTCTAAATCCGACATATCATTATGCTTGTAACGATAACGCTGTGCCTTGCATAAACGCACGCCGTCAATGATCGACGCGTGATTTAATTCATCACTAATGATTGCATCTTGCTCATTGAGTAAAGGTTCAAAAACACCGCCATTGGCATCGAATGCAGCAGCATACAGGATGGTATCTTCTGTTCCTAAAAATTCAGAAACACTTTTTTCCAATTCCTTATGAATATCTTGTGTTCCGCAAATAAATCGAACACTACTCATTCCAAAACCATGGGTGTCGATTGCCTTTTTAGCTGCGTCGAGCACACGTTGATGGGAAGATAATCCCAAATAATTATTCGCACAAAAATTTATCACCTCTAAGTTATTGGCGGTGATATCGGCTCCTTGAGGGGAACTAATCACTCTTTCATTTTTATAGAGTCCGGCTTCTTTAATTTCTTGAAGCTCTTTAGTTAAGACGGGCTGGAGGGTTTTATACATGATTTATAAATAGAATGTGACTACAAAGCTGGACAAGATCTACTCCAACTGTTCGCCCTAACCCCAAACAGAATTACGGTGTGATTACAACAGCAATTAAACCAAATTCAATTTGACATAAAAAAGAGGTGGTAGCTGAATACTATTCAACTACCACCTCTCTATAAAACAAACTTAACTTAATTCGTAAAATCAAACACCTCCACAGGAACATCCATCAACAGTGGAAGCTTACTCCATGTTTCAATTCCATTTCGAGTTTTCAACACAATATAATATTGCTTAGAAAGCAAGTTTCCGGGGAAAATAAATTGACCATTCCCAGAAGTGTTAAGCACTCCTACCACACTACTTTCAAATTATAAGGTGAAATATTATTGCGCAACTCAACGGTAACTGTATCCGTTAATGTTGGATACAAGAGAGGATCCACCACGGCTTGCATCATTCCTCCTCCTAAATAAAAACCTTCCAAGAATGCCTTTAAATTGAGTTGAAGTGGGCATACATACATCAACGTATTGGTAGTCGCTGTTCCTGAACACCCACTGGCAGTTGTTACGGTAACCGCATAATTACCTGCTGTATTTATTACGATGGATGAGGTATTTGCACCTGTTGACCAGAGGTACGTACCTAAACCTGCACCAGTACTTAATGTTACGTTACTGCCGCTACAGAAATTTACACTTGAATTATTTACAACCGCTATACTATCTACTTGCATACCTAAGAAATTATTAGCAACTGCATCTACAGTGTTAAAATTCCATTGTAATGCTACAGTACTTCCTGCGTATGCACTTAAATTAAATTGTGCAGAAAGCCATGCACCATTTGAACCTGTATTACTTAAATAACCAAGTAAAGTATATGGTCCACCATTCACACTAATATTAGCACTCGCAAAATCCCATCCACTAGGAGGAATACCACCTTCTCCAGCATAAGCATATCTAAAACGTAATTGAGTATTAGTAGCATTAGCAGGGATAGAAATCGCAGGCGAGGTTAAATTTCCTGCATTGGAGAGTCCCGAATTAAAGGTACAGGAACCATCTATTACATAATAAGCCCATCGAGATGGATTAGGAGGAGTACCTGAGATACATGCATTCGTAATGTGCCAAAGCCCAGATGCAGTCCAACCAGAAGGCATACTACCAGATTCAAAATCTTCATAAAATAATAACTGAGAAGTGCTGCCTGTAATACTTGGTGTTGGAATTGGATTACTAGTGACCACGGCTGTTGCACTTGAAGTACATCCACCTGAAGTTACAGTCACCGTATAATTTCCTGCTGCTGCCACTGAAATACTAGAAGTATTTGCTCCAGTGGACCAAGCGTAACTTGAATATCCTGCATTAGTATTTAACTGCACAGAACCACCTGCACAAAAAGAAAATCCATTATTTGATTTAATTGAAATACTATCTAATTGCAAACCCAGAAAATCATTCCCGATATTATCAATGGTAGTGAAATTCCATTGCAACGCAATGGTACTTCCAACATAAGGTGTTAGATTAATGGATGCGCTCAGCCAATTACCTATTGATCCCGTTGTACTTAGATTAAACACAGCTGCGAATGCGCCTCCATTCACACTAATCAACAATGAGGAGTTATCATATCCAGTTGGAGGAAGACCGCCCTCACCATAATATGCATATTTAAAACTCAATGTAGCAGAAGTTGCAGCAGCAGGAATGGCGACTGTATTTGAAGTCAGATTACCTGAATTAGCAACACCATTATTAAAGGTACATGAACCATCAATTCCATAATATGCCCAATGCGTTGGATTTGGAGGAGTTCCAGATATACATGCATTCGTAACATGCCATAAACCCGTAGCAGTCCAACCTGGAGGCAATACTCCCGATTCAAAATTTTGTGACATCAGATTTATATTTTCCGATGAAGTAATTGTTGGAGGCGCAATAGGTGCTATTGATGTTGTTGCACTGGTTGAACCTGTACATCCATTCGCATTAGTCACTGTAACTGTAAATGTATTTGCAGTATTTACCACTATGGTTTGCGTAATAGCACCTGTCGACCAAATGTAACTTGAAAACGATCCTGCATTTAGTGTTGTGGAACCGCCAGTACAAAAAGATAAACTTCCCGTTATACTAGGCACTGGATTTGAGTTGATAGTGGTTGCAACAGTAGCTGAACCTGTACATCCATTCGCATTAGTCACGGTGACCGTAAATGTATTTGCAGTATTAACTACTATGGTTTGCGTAATAGCACCTGTCGACCAAATGTAACTTGAAAACGATCCAGCATTTAATGTTGTGGATCCACCCGTACAAAAAGATAAGCTCCTGTTATTGTTGGTGTAGGCAAAGCATTAACGGTACCGCTTGCAAACACATTTTGAGATGCGCCGGTTGTTGAACAAACAATATTTCCAGATGGAGTTCCCACGGCCGTAGAAGTCATTCTCACAAAAATGGTTTTTGTAGTTACGATGCCAGAAGATGGAACGAAAGACAAAGAATTAGTAAATCCACTTCCAGATGTAATAGAAACTTCAAAACCAGTTGGAGGTGTTACTACTAAATTTGAGGTAAGATTCGAACCTGAAACCGTAAATGATTGTTGAGCCGAAGCAATTCCAGAACAAGCAGTAAACGGAGTGAGCGTACCTGATGTAATGACATTTGCAGCAGCACCAAATGGACTATTGACAGGCCCTAAAATTTCGAAGTCATCCACCATAAATCCATCTGCTAAATAAGAAGTAGCACCGTATCCAGGTTTAACGGACAATACAAAACGGAAAGTAACTTCACCTTGACCTATTAATGCGGGTACACCCGTTGAAATATTATAAGTACAAAGTGTATTATTCCCATTCAAAGTCCAGCCATACTGATCAGCAAAAATCGATGCGTCAATAGGGCATCCTGTAGAAGGACCGCGGTTATACCAATTCGTTGCATTTACATCTGCATCCACTCCCAATCGAGTCCAGGAGGCTCCTCTATCTATTGAATACTGAAGTTGAACAGCAATAGGAGCATTACAAAAAATTACCTCCATACTTCTTCTGAATCGCAACGTATAAGTACCTGCTGCAGTCATGTTATAAGATGGCGTTTGTAAAGCGCAGGCATAATCACCTTCTGTGACATCCGCATCCAAATCGGTTTTCCAAACATTCACTGGTGAATTCACTGTTACTAGCGCATTGGATGGTACTCCACGCTCCCATTTGTCTACATTTCCGCTGATGGATTGCGATCCAAAATCGTTCGTATTCATTTCAAATGTACCACCATCTGTAGCAACAACATAAGGAGTTCCTCTATTAGGAAGAATATGAATATATAAATTTTTGTTAATACTGAAGCACCTCCATTAATGGTAAGTGTAACATTATATTTACCTGCAACGGCATAAATATGCGTGGGATTTTCAAGTGTTGAGACGGGTGTTCCATCTCCAAAATTCCATGACCATGAAGTTGCTTGATAACTATCGCTAGTAAATTGAATTGATTTACCGATATAAGATAATTGAATATCTGAATGAAAGTTTGCCGTTGCCGATGTAAATAAATCAGAAGCATATAATCCTCTTCCATGTGTTGCTGCAATAACATACTTATCACTTTGACGCAGTTGCAACATATCAATTCTGACATTAGCTAAACCGGTATTGGTTGCACCCCACACGGTAGTGCCTGCATTTAAATTATCAGTACTCCATACTCCCAATTCAGTAGCTAAAATAACTTGATCATTATTATTAGGGTTAAAGAGTGCCCAACGAATAGGCATATCTGGCAAATTACCTTCAACAGAAGTCCAACTGGTTCCCCCATTTATACTTTCCCAAACACTATTCACTCCATAATTAGAAAAAGTAACGAGTAAGTGATTATCGTTTCCAGTTTCCACTTCTACACATGCAACGTAAGCGCCTGCAGGAAGTCCAGTACTTATATTGGTGATGGTTGGAGTTGCGGTATGTGCATTGTCAACACGAACCACTCGACCATTATCACTTCCAAAGAAAACTCTATTTGCTGTGTTTGGTGATACTTTCACTGCGGAAACCCATCCATTCAAAGCGGTCGCAGTAATCGTAACAAATGTTGAACCTGTTTGTGGATCATTCCATCTTACGAATTGATTAGATGCACTTGCTGCGTACATTTTATTATTTGTATCATCATAATCAGAAGGATTAATGAAAGATCCGCCAGCTGTTACCACATTAGTCCATGTATTTCCGCCATCAGTAGAGCGATAATAATCGTTATAGACATATTGCGTAAATTGAAACAATGGTTGATCCTGATCGATATGACAAAAAGCTCCGTCACCACCTGTAGCCTGAGTAGTGGCTTGGTTACCTGAAGTTACAAACTTATGGGTACCGTTATCCTGAGAACCGGCAAGATAGTAAGGTGTTAACGCTGTTGGATGCATTGCACAAGCGTAAAATTGAGCTGTACGGTAACTGGAAGATTTATCACTTATAGTGGGTACTGCTACATTTGCATTGGTACTGCGATAAACACCACCATCATTTACAAAATAAGCAATGCTAGAACTTCCATTTTGAAAAACAATATTATGTTGATCGGCATGAACATATTGAAGTGAAAATCCACCATACCAATGACTCACTTGAGACCATGTACTTGCACCATCCCCACTCACAAAAAGATCGATACCACCTACAAATAATCTTTCCTTGTTATTGGGATCCACGGCGACAGTTAAATCATACCATGCTTGTCCTCTAGAAAAATCATCAACAAGAATATCAGGATCAATATCGTCTGGTTCCGTTCTCACTGTCCAGGAAGTTCCACCATTAATTGTACGTGTAATTCCAGCAACGGCAGCACCTGATTCAACCACTGCATACACGTAATTCGAATCGTTAGGAGCGCATGCTAACTCAATTCTGTTTCCCGTGACACCAATGGTTTGTGCTGGTCCAAATGTGACTCCTGCATTTGTAGATTTATGTACTGAACCATCTAAAGAACTATAAATATCCCCGTCAGCGGCAAGTTCAACATCATAGCAATGATTACTAGTAGCACCGGTGATCAGGAGACCTGTCCCCAACACTTTTGTAAAAGTAGTTCCACCATTTGACGAACGTTGCAATCCGCCAGAAGAAGTAGCAACAAATACAACACCAGTACTATTGACTAATACTTTTTGACAATAATGAAAAGTAGAATTATTGGTAGATGCAAGTTGAGTCCAGGTAGCACCACCATTGGTACTTTTAAACACACCCAATCCTCTAACATTATCAATATTCCCATAACCTTCTCCGGTACAGAAATACATTGTTTGAATATTCGTTGGATCATACGCAATCGAAATGATGGCCAAATTACTGAGGAGATCATTTACTGGATTCCAAACAGGATTAACCGCATTAATATTTGTTGTTTTCCATAACCCTCCACTCACACTTCCTGCAAAAACAGTATTGCCTGTTACATCATTCGGGTCAACCATCAACGCGCGTGTACGACCGCCTTGATTATTTGGACCTTGCTCATCCCATGACACTCCTACTAGAGGGCCAAGGTTTGCCGATGATTGCATGAGTTGATCTTTGTACTTTTTAGCATCGAGAATTCTTTCTCCCGGTACAATGCCCAAAGCAGGATCTTTCATCATCATCACATCCCTTTGAATGGCCTGTAATGCTCCATCTCTTTTTCTTTCAAATTTAGATCTCTTGTCTCCACGCTTTAGTCGATCCAAGGACCGCTCACGTTCAATTTCCTTGGCTGTACTGCCTCTAGAAGGCAATTTAGGAATGGGATCCTGACAGAATGCATGTTGAACATTCACTAAGCATGCTAGAAAGATGGATAGTGTGATTAAGTGTAAAAATTTTTTCATATAGGTTAAGATTAGATTAGTCTTCTAGATTAGATTAAAAGAAAAGTTTAATAGATAACACAACAAAAAACTCAATTTATTTTCTATGGTTTATTTATGAATATTACGGATTAAAGAAGTTGCAATTTATTTATTTATTATATGAGTTCCTATAGATTAAAGACAAAAAAAATCATACATTTTTTACTATGAAAAAATACGTATTTAATTGAATATCAATAAGTATATAATTATAAAATCAAAAAATATGTAAATAACTCCTGCATCAGACTATTTTTTTACAAACTATATCTCTTCCCAGCTTTCAATTTGATTGCATTTTTCAACTCCAACTGTAATAATGTATTTGCAAGTTTAGAGAATGGCAATGCTGTTGCCGATGAGATTACATCAATACCACATTCGCCCTTTTCTTTGAGCACATCAACAACACGATTTTCGTCTTCGTTCAATTCAAAAAATAATTGCGTTTGCTTTATTACTTGTTCCTTCTTTTTTTCATCACTCCAACCCATCAACCATATTAAATCGTGGGCACAAGTGATGAGTGCTGCTTTATTATCTCGGATATACTCATTGCATCCTTTACTAAACTCATCGCTTACTCTTCCCGGAAAAGCAAAAACTTCGCGATCGTAACCTTGCGCTAAATCAGCAGTGATGAGTGCGCCACCTTTTGCACTAGCTTCCACAACCACAACTGCATCGCACATTCCAGCAACGATTCGGTTTCGAGAAGGAAAATTCTCTCGATCGGGAGGTGTTTGACTCGGATACTCCGTTAAAATTCCACCGTGAGATAACATTTTTCCAGCCACGGTTCGATGCAGTTGTGGATAGATGCGATCCATGCCGTGAGCGGTTACACCAATGGTAGGAATGCCAAACTGAAGTGATGCTTCGTGCGCGCAAATATCAATTCCATAGGCCAATCCACTCACCATCGTTACATCAAATCCTTGCAACTCCTCCACCAACTTCTTCGTTACCTCCTCACCGTTAGTAGTGGATGATCGAGTACCCACGATAGCAACAAATCGACCTTGATTTAAATTTGCATTCCCTTTAAAATACATAAGACAAGGCGCATCGGCACATTGCTGCAACCGATTGGGGTACCCATCATCTGTATAAAATAAAACCTGCAGCTTATGCTTTTTCACAAAGGCTAACTCCTTTTCCGCCCGTTCCAAAACAGAAACATGAAATGCATTTTGAATCCGCTTTGGTCCTACTCCAGGTATTTTTGCTAACAAAGCTTTCCGCTCTTTAAATACAGAAACAGCAGAACCACAATGACTATAAAGGGCTCTGGCAATAACGGGACCTACGTTGGGCAATAAACTTAATGCAATACGATGCAATAACTCTTCTTCTGATTCCATATTAAAATCACCGCCGGGATTGAATTAAAATTCACCGATTGGGACGCTGCAAATATAGATATTATACCGACGCTACAAATGAAATTGCACAAACAGTTAAACACAAGTCTATGTAGGTCGGTATTATACAAGAAAACATTGGACTAAATTATTAATTCAATTGGTATTAATAAAAAAATGATGATCTTTTGGGCGAAATAAATTTGCACCCAACCAATGACCCGAAATAGCCCGTTAATCCTTTCGATAATCTTCTTTCTGTTTTTCGTAAATACATATGGTCAAGAAGGAATCATCAAAGGAAAAATTGAAGATGCACTCACCAACCAATCGCTTCCATTTGCAAGTGTTGCCCTGAAAAATAGCGCAATAGGAACCATAGCCGATGCAAACGGCTATTTTGAAATGAAAGTTCAACCTGGAAAAGCAGTTCTAGTTTTTAGTTTTTTAGGATATACACCGATTGAAAAAAATGTAACCATTGAACCTCTTAAAACCATTGAACTTACCATTCAACTTTCAAAAAATGAAATATCCAACACTTGGAAGCCAGTTGTAATTACAGCAGGACGTCTTGAGCAACGTCTTGAACAAACCGTCACCTCCATGGAAATTTTACCTTCGAAGTTACTAGAATCACGTGTCGAAAATTCGTTAGAAACAGCCATCGAGCAAGTACCCGGAGTTACGGTTATTGATGGTCAAGCGAATATTCGGGGCGGCTCAGGTTTTAGTTATGGAGCAGGATCTAGGGTCCTTGTAATGGTTGATGATCTTCCGATGTTAGCAGGAGATGCAAATGATGTAAAATGGAATTTTATTCCCATTGAGCAAATGGAACAAGTTGAAGTTTTGAAAGGAGCGTCCTCTGCATTGTTTGGTTCTTCTGCATTGAATGGTGTGATCAATATGCGTACTGCCATGCCGGGAGAAAAGCCAACTACTATTTTAACTTTATACACGGGAATTTATGATGATCCTAAAGACAAAAATAAAAAGTGGTGGGGCAGCGAAACACAAATGACCAGTGGAGCCCATTTTGCACACCGACAAAAATTTAAAAACTTATCCGTAGTGTTGGGCGCACATGTTTATGAAGATGAAGGCTATCGTCAAGGCGAAACGGAAAAAAGAATTCGAGCCAATACCAATCTACGTTATTCAATCGAAAAAATTAAAGGACTAACGGTAGGCCTAGCCGCCAACGTTCAACAATCGAAAGGGGGAACTTTTTTAATTTGGCAAGATGATTCCACGGGAGCTTATTTACCCTTAGGAGGGATTGGATTACCAGGGTCAACATTAAGTGAATATACCTCTGAACGCATAACAATAGATCCTTATGTTTTATTTAGTCCAGGAAAGTGGATTCACAAATTAAGAATGCGTTACTTCTTTACAAAAAATGAAAACAATACTCAACAAGGTGCGACATCGAATTTATATTATGCAGAGTATTTAGTTCAACGAAGAATTAAAGATAACATTAATATTTCCGTAGGCGCATCCGGTAGTAAGACCGAAGTGAATGGCGATTTATACGCCAAGCAGAATGGCCAGAACATGGCGATTTATACACAAGGTGATGCAAACTTCGGAAAACTGAATATGAGTATCGGTGGTAGAATTGAACAAGGAAAAATTTCAGGAAAATCTTTCGATCCGCAATACCTCTTTAGAACTGGCTTGAGTTATCAAGCTTGGAAAGGTGGATTTATTCGTAGCTCTTACGGACAAGGTTTTCGCTTTCCATCAATAGCCGAAAAATTTATTCGTACGCAAGTAGGAAGCATTGTAATTTATCCAAACGATTCATTAGAGATAGAGAGAGGATGGTCGGCAGAACTTGGATTGAAGCAAGTCATTCAACTAAAATCGTGGCGAGGCTTGGCCGATGTAAGTTACTTCATCACTGAATTTAGTGATATGATGGAATTCACTTTTGGTCCGTGGGGAAAACCGGGTGTTGATCCGTTGTTTGGTCTAGGATTTAAATCGGTGAACATCGGTAATGCACGTATTTCTGGTTTCGAAATTAACTTAGCAGGAGAAGGGAAAATAGGAAGTGTAAGTCAAACTATTTTGGCGGGATATACTTGGATTGATCCCATTCAAACCGATTTTTTAGCATCGCGTGATACTGCAAGAAACTCATCCAAAGAGAACATATTAAAATACAGATTCAGAAATTTATTCAAATTTGATTGTGAAACCAGTTACAAAAAACTCAGCATCGGCATTAGTGGACGTTATTATACCAATATTGAAAACATTGATGCAGCTTTTGAAGGAACCATTCCGGGTGTAAAACAATATCGAGAGCAACAACCTAAGGACAATTGGATTTTTGATGCTCGTATAGGTTGGCAAATCATTAAAATATTACGGTGCAATTTCATAATCAAAAATTTGTTGAACGAAGAATTCATGACGCGCCCTGCCGATTTGCAAGCACCGAGAACATATTCCATTTCACTCAATATGAAAATTGGATAGGAGGATGTAATTCAAAGGAGTAAATTCTTTAGTAAAATAGATGTGCAATGACTGAATGGCAATTATATTTTTGAATCTTTTCATCACTTTCCGAATACAATGAAAAGTGATGGAATCATTTTTTTATTATTATCATGCTTTAACTTTTCACAAGAAGAAGTTTCACCTTTATCTCATCAAACAAGACAATGTGCTGATTGGAATAAATGTTTGTTTTTTCCATTGGGTATCAAATTCCATCCTCAGTCCAAAATTTAATGCCAGGTTACGACTAATTCGCCAGTCTCCTCCAACAGTGAGGGAATGCGCGGGTTGAAGATTCCAGGTTATACTTTTTATATCAACCACTACTGCTGGACCCATTTCGCTGATCCGTTCACTATTTCCCTCGAGAATAACTTTTGTCTTATCGGAAATACTCCGCAAATCGGAAAAATATTCCACAAAAAAATTGAAGTAAGGTGAGCCATATCGGATATTTAATCCATAGGTCAATAACACTTGATTAATTGTAGTATCCAGTGGAACCTCGGTAAAGTTGAGTGTATCTCTCAAAACAAAATCTAGCCTTTCTCTGTATTGTAATCCACGTACCATCCCCGTGATGAGCCATCGTTTACCTAAACCAAGACCTCCTGTAAGCCACAGTGCGTTGCCGGTCTTTTTATTTACCTTTAATTCTTTTAAAGAGCCAACGCTATCGGTTAAATAAGTAAACACAGCAGCACCCCCCACATCAAGAAAAGAGCTATTCCAAAATTGATCAGCAAATGATTTAGATTGAGCGAGTATTTCATCCCGTTGCCTTGCCAAGATTTGATTCAACTGATTATCGATATCAATAATTTGCGAGGAGAGGGCTTTGAATTGAGAAAGGTCTTTTAAAGTATCCAGTGTGTTTTTTAATTGTTGACGTGTTTGTCTGTTTAATTCAATTTCAGATTTATAATTTACCAAAGTAGAATCAAAATACCCTCTTTTAAGCAAAGGATCGTGACTACGTAAAATATTTATTTTACCACCAAATCCAATTCGTCGGTTTCCATCTTCATCCTGAACTGTTCCTAATGATAGCTCTAGCGAGGAGAGTTTCTGCATGAAAGCAGACGCATTTACATATTTCGAAATATCCTTTCTATTATAAATTAATTCCCAGATCGGTTGTCCTTGTAAGCTTATATTTGGATTTAGTCGCCATGATTTAAACGACCAATCCACTTTAAAATCCTTCACGTCTGAAGAACGAGAGATCTGCGATGGGGTAACACCCATTAATTCAAATACCGCGGAGGAAGATACATTGAGTTCCTTAGGAAAAAGTTTATCCGGCACTACTGCTTCTTCATTGCTCTGCGCTTTCACAGAGCATAAAACAAAAAGGCAGAATACGATGATCAATACACTTGATTTTTGCATAGCGTATCTTTTTTATTTATTCAGCAAACATGTAATAATCGACAGGAAACGCACGGTATCTCTCCAATTGACTGGGTGGATAAGGTGTTGGCCGGCTAACTAAGCCACCATCTGATGAACTTGGCTCAAAGGAGTTGCTATCGTACAAGTAAATTTTGCTCAACATATAATTGAGGTCAGCATCGTGAGGTCCTAAGAAATTGAGATAATCTAATTTCATAAGAACACGAACACTATTATCAATATAGCTATCTGCTGCGAGACTTATCACCGCCCCTTTTACAAACTGACCTGAAGTTGGCTCATTCGAAACAGGACCTTTAATATTGCACAAATGAGAGTAGGTTGCATCTAACACGACGGGTTTAATTCCAAAGGATAAACTTTTACCATCATATCCCATAATTTTAGGAACATTGTTGATTAAATTAGCCCCTTTACCCAAACCAGGATTATAACGTGTACCGGACCCGCCGCAGAATGGCTGATACAAACCGATCATGCTAACATTATTCTGTAAAGTGGGTATACCATTATACTCTGTTTCGGAGCTATAAGCCATTATTTGACTATTGCTATATTCTCTTTTTTCACTCCAACCGATACCATCAACCAACCATCCATGCGGCATTAACAGTGCGGGACTCAGCCAAATTCCATTCGTTCCTAGAGGGCCTGAAGCTATCCGTATAGCAATATCACCATCTACTGTTACTCTTCCCACATCGATACTGTTGGCACCATTTAGATTGCGCGATTCTCCTGAAACCTGACCCCATGCAAATGTGTTTTGAAATGCAAAAAGTCTTTCTACACTACTTGTATTGGTACGATCGATGGTATACTTTTTAAGTGGATTGTATTCAAGGTTTAGAACTGCAAACCTGTTAAATGAAATATTTTGTACCGAAGCGGTATTTACATACGACTCCACCTTTATCGAACAGGGTAATGTTCTCATTTCAAAATTTACAGATGGATCAACGTCCCGTACATATTTTTGAAAACTTACCACTAAAGCGTTTCCAAAAACTCCTTTATTACCGGAAGCATCGGCAAAACTATATGCATTGACATGGGAGATTACTTCGCCCCCTTTAACTCCTAATTTTGGGATATCGTTTGGAAAGTAGGCAACATTTATAATATTCCCAGGAATATATTCTACAAGAAAGGTGTACTGAATAAGACGCATAGCATCACCACGTCCACGATTTAAAGTGTTATTTACAGATTCTCCTTCTCCAGTGTACACATTTGCGGCACCTAAATAAGTTGTTCTCATAGCTGGCCAATCCTGCGAAGACTCCATAACCGTTCTGTAATTATTTTCAATGGGTATATAAATCGAAGATCCACTACGCTTCCAAACTAAATTTCCCTGAATGGGACCTTCAGGTAATTTATATACCCTGGTTTTATTAGCATTAAAATTTGTGCTGTATTCTGTCGGTTGAATAGGCATGAGAGTAACTTGACCAATTCTTACTTCACCTATCAATTCAAGATTCTCTCCAGCAATTACGAGTGTGCCACTCTGTGCGCCAGTAGTTTTAGGGAACCAGTCTTTTACTTTCGGCAGGCCGGCTGCTATTTCTTCTGCCAAAGCATCCAACATCAAATTTCTTCTCACTGCGGGATCATTGAGTACACTCTGTCCGGGTGTAAAAACAAATCCGTTAGTAGGCTTATTGCTCGCCACTAATGCTCTATTCACATTTAAAGCAGCATATTTACCAAGCTGAATAAAAGGTGCTAGCTTTGGCTCGGGTTTTTTAATTGGAATATATTTATCGATTTTAATATCGAGTGGCAGTGTAATATATATACTTTTATTTGCCTTCAGATTTCCCTTTAATTTATAGGAACCATCTGTTAAGTTCCTATTTATTACTTGCACTAAAATGGTCAATCTATCGTCTGCATTTTTCGAACTAGCCATTCGAGTAACCACTATTTCTTTGACCAGTTTGTCATCTTTAAAAAAAGCATACTCATTCAATTGATTCACACTATCACCCATAATGAAAATTGTAACACTTCCGAAATTAGCGTGGAGATTAACTTTACTCGGCGAACAACTGTATCCTGCAGCATTAACATTTATGATATTTAGTCCCATCAAAATAAAATAAATTACAACGGGGAGTGCTGTGCTTCTGATCATTTTGTTTTTCATGATTTATAGTTTTTATTTATCGCAATGGATTCATGTAATAATTCACTGTAGTGGTTTTATACCTACTTATGGCATCAAAGCTTCCTGTGTATTCCTCTGTGGGTCGGTCTCCGGATTGCGTTCGGAACGTGCTACTGTTGTAGACGTATATATTTGAGAGTAACTCATTAAAATTGGCGCCGTGTGGACCTAAAAACTCTACTTTATCTAATTTCTGAAGCACCCGGAGGCTATTGTTCGAATTACCTGTACTTTCCAGCCATATCACAGTGCCTCTCACGATTTGTCCTGAAGTACTTTCTTTCATTTCAGCAGCTGGTTCGATTTTACACGGACCTCGAAAGTAATTTGCCCTTTGAACTTGGTCTATTGACAATCCGATAGATATTGGTTAACAATCACTAAAATCAGGACAAGGCACTGAACATCTAGAACCATCTACAAAAGGCTTAAACGCTCCAGTTCCCGAATAAAGTCTTACAGTTTGTGGACTCAACCATCTTCCACTACAAGAAGAAAAGCCGGCTTCACCGCTCCCTGGCCAATAATGGTGACCACTATAGCTATAACAATTACCATCGAACATGCCGTTGAATGGAGCGAGAATAAAATCCATATAGCCAGTAAAACCATTAACAGAAGCATTCCCTGAAAAAGCCATTTTATTGTTATATTGAGCACTATGATCATAGTCTCTTTTCTCTGACCAAATCATTTTATCCACCAGCCATCCCTGTGGCATTCCAAATGCAGAACTGAACCATTTTGCTTCCGTACCAAATGGCCCAGATGCAATTCTGAATGCGATGTCATTTTCCACCACTACTTGACCAACTTCAATAGGACTACTACCATCTATGTTGGTGGATGTACCAGAGACAGTACCCCATGCATGACTATTCTGAAAATCAAATAATCGGTTTAACTGTGTGGTGTTCTCAACGGTGTACTTTTTAAGTGCGTTGTATTTAAGAGACATTGATGTCGTCCGTCGAAATATATTATTCTGGGCGGATTCCGTGCTTTGATAAGATTCTGAGTTAACATTAAAATTAACATCAAACGAAGCTGGGCTCGGGGTTGGATTGGTATTGTTAATGTACTTTGTAAAAGAAATCAGTATAGCATTCCCGAAAAACCCACTATTATAGGAGGCATCTATAAATCCATAGGCTCCAAATGCAGCAATATCTTCCCCGCTCTGTTAAGTAATGCGGGGATTGAATCTTTGAAGGTGCATGATTGCAGTACATTCCCGGGTACATATTCGATCAAATAAGAATATTGAATAGATCGCATGGCATCTCCAATATTATTCTCCATTGTGCTTGAAATTGAACTACCGGTAGTCGCATATACCGCGCTTATTAGCGTACTGCGTGTTGCAGGCCATTGTGCCCCCTTTTGATCAACCGTTCTATACCCCCGTTCCACCGCAAAATGGATATTACTGGATAGACCCATGACCGTTAAGTCTCCCTGAATGGGTTCTTTTGGTAATTCAAATACTGCCCTGGACACGCCTGGTTTGAAGAGTTGGTTTTGCAATTCCGTAACATTCACACGCGTTAAAACTTTATCACCAATTTTTACTTCACGAATCATATTGATGTTCTCACCTACCAATACTACAGTACCACCTATGGCGCCAACTGTTTTAGGAAACCAGTCTCTGATTTTTGGAGTGCTGCTTGAAACTTCTTCAGCAAAAGCATTTAACATTAGGTCTCGTCGAACGATAGGGTCGCTTAAAAGCAAATTGTTAAAATCGTATTTTTTTAACTTTAAGGGATTAATATTTGAAATAATTGCACTATAAATATTATTCTCCGTATACTTTTCGAACTGAACATATTTATTATTTTTAAATTCAACTTTCGGGTTTGTTGGACAATTAATGATGGTGATTGGTAAATCAAAAGCCACCACATTTCTATCGAATCCCCAATCTAAAGTATATTTGCCTGCTAGAATATTTTTATTGACCACAAAAAATTTTAACTCGATTATGTCATTAAATGCAGGATCAATCTTTCCAATTTTAACTGAGATATCTTTTATTTCTTTTCCATCCTTTAAAATCTTAAAATCTTTGAATTTTGCGATTTCCTTGCCGGTTATAGACACAGTGGCTACACCAAAGTTTGCACATAGCGTGATAGCTTTGGGACTACAGTTATAATTTACCTTGGAATAAGCCTGAGTGTTGGCAATAAAAAAAACAACTAACAATAAGGAATGCTTTATACAATGAGTGATTCCAACTTTGAACTTTGCGGAAGCGCTGAAGTTATGAATGGTTGCTACTTTCTTTTCCATGGCGGTTTTTTTAATTAGATGAATGAGGATTTTTATTTCTATTTTTCTTCTGATTGCAAACGTCGCTTCAATGGCATTCTCTACCAATAACCAAATTCGGTGATGAAAGGCATAAAATGCAGAGGTCGCATGAAATATTCGCAAAATCATAACCCAATTGGGGGATAAGCCAAAGTTTGAGTTGAGGTAAGATTCTTTTCAAAATGATTTAAAAAAAAATCTGCAAAGATGTAGTTGTCGTATTATATAATAATCAAATTAGCTTCGTATAGTAATTACGAATCAGCGGAAAAGAGTGAAGTTGGTCAACAACTCGAATATAATCTAAAGTCAGTCAATGGCACATTACTATTAATAGCATTTAAAACTTACCATCATCAGATTACTAAATGCAAAACACTTTCTTGCTCAGGTTTACTTTACCCCTTTTTGCCTTTTTAAAAAACCACATATTGGGGGATGGATGATCTAACCACATCAAAAAATTCCAGCTAGCATCCATATGGAGATTGTTTCCAGTTTGGTCGTCAATTCATTTTTTTGGAATTTTCCAAGTAGAATTCAAATGGAACATATAGCTGAACAAGGTTCGTTCTGTACAACAAAATGCATTTCAATGCAATAACTTGTATTTCATTAGGATACTTAGAAACAATTTTACCACTTTTGCTTAACATTCAACAAGTCTAAACTAATTATTTAAAATGTTCATGCCAGATAAAAAAGATAATGTAACAAAAAAGCTTCTCCCCAAATTAGGTGAAGTCTTATCAATAATGATATGCTAATTTTAGCCCTTGAAATAAAATTGGTGTCTTAATCTACCTATTCGCTTTATAATAAACAGAAACTTATGGCCATTCGCGTAACTATATTTGATGACAACAAACGGTTATTGGATTCACTCAGCGTACTAATTGATGGTACACCGGGATATCAAATAGCAGGTATTTATACCGATTGTTCCGACCTACAAACCAAAATTAAAAAAAGCCAGCCCGATGTAATTTTGATGGACATTGAAATGCCTGGCATTAATGGAATTGAAGCGGTAAAAATCGTTAAAAAGGAATTCCCGCGTATCAATGTACTCATGCAAACGGCTTTTGAAAATGACGAAAATGTATTCAATGCCATTTGCGCCGGTGCCTCTGGATATATTTTGAAAAGTACAGCTCCTTCTAAAATTTTAGAATATATTGTTGAAGTCTACCAGGGAGGAAGCCCGATGAGTCCCAGCGTAGCCCGCAAAGTCTTGGGGTTTCTGTTTAAACCGATTGAAGCGAACACTTCCAACAAAAAAACGGAAGAATACAATTTAACCATAAGAGAAAAGGAGGTCCTCACTTGTTTAGTAAACGGCTTAAGTTATAAAATGATAGCCGATCATTGTGGCATTACTTACGAAACAGTTCGATCTCATATGAAAAATATATATGAGAAACTACATGTTGCCAGTATGACAGAAGCAGTAGCGAAAGCAATCAATCAAAAGATAGTTCCTTAAAGGAATAAAGTGCCCTCTTCTTCAATGATTGACCATCATCATAATTTTTCATTACTGCTTTTCTGCAAGATAATTTAAACCATCAATTCCTTATTAAAATTCAAATGAACTTACTATTTGATCACAGGTAGATATTCATTTTGTGTTTTTAGTTTATTGATCGATTTGTAAAAACTGTTTGGATTCAAAAAATAAATATATTTACAGTAAGAAAAAAATCCGCGGTTCCTCACCCTTACTAAAACACAATGAATCTTACTATTATAGTGCATTACAAAAATTGGCTTGAATGCTTATTTCAAACAATCTATAAATTTCTATTTGTTATTTTATTAATTTTTTCTTGTCAAGTAAAAGCGCAAGATGTAAATTCCAATAACCCCCAGCTAGAAAAAATTCTATTATTAAAGAACGATTCTGCTAAGGTTGATTCACTTCTTGTGTATTACAAAAAACTTGGTAGTAATGATGATTTAAAGACCGCTGTTAAAAATTTTGAGAAAGCAATTTCAATAGCCAATAGGGCGGGCAATAAAATTGCTATTGCAGAATTGCATACTATCATTGGAAATCTTCATAAAAACCACGGTGAATTTGATGACGCCATGGTCCATCAAAATAAAGCCCTGGAAATCGCGCTTGCTTTGAATTCCAAAAAGAATCTTGCACTAATTTACACCTACATTGGTGTCATTTATAAAGAGCAATCTGACTTTATTACAGCAACTAGCTTTCAACTAAAAGCTTTAAAGTATTTTGAAGAATTAAAAGATTCAAGTGGTATATCTAAAACAATGTTGAATTTAGGAGTACTGTGTAAGAATCAAGGTAAGTTTGTTGAAGCAATCGACTATTATAAAAAGGTTGAATCTATTTATTTAAAAATGAATAAGCCTGATGGGGTCGCGGCAGCTTTGGGAAACATGGCGGTTGCCTATTCAGAATTGGGTAAAAATGATTCAGCTTACCTTGCGATTATACAAACTATTGAAATTGATCGAAAAGCCAATAGAAAGAAAAACTATCTAAGTAATATGACCACACTTGGAAATATTCTATCGAGACTGGGAAAAGAAGCTGAAATTATGAATGATACAATAAAAGCAGACACTTGCTATTCCAGAGCAGAAAAATATTTTTTTTTGGGAATTGAAAGTGATAATGATGATTTTAAAGGGATGAATTCTATTAACCTTGCAACTATTTTTACTTATAGAAAAAGATACGCAGAAGCAAGGGGATGGCTAAATAAAGGTTTGGAGTTATTCCAAAAGTTAGAAAGTAAAAAATATTTACCAAACGTTTATTCGCGATTCTCAATGTTAGACAGCACGATGGCAACAGACCCTAGCTTTCCACTAAACACTAGACTTGAGCATTCTTTTCAGGCCTTGCATTATTTTACCTTGTATAATCAAGCGCAAAATGAACTAATTAATGAAGAAAGTAATAAAAAAACAACCGAGCTGAAAGTTCGTTATGAAACAGAAAAAAAAGACAATGAAATACTTTTACTAAACAAAGAAAACGCTTTCAAAGACATTTCTCTAAAAGAACAACTTTCCGCTTTGCTGATTTCAAAATTGCGTGATGAAAAAAACAAGAATGAAATAGAATTATTAAGCTCCTCCAATGCCATTTCCGAACTCCGACTAACTAGCACCCAACAAGAACTGGAAAAGCAACGATTGAAATCAAAAGCAGAGGCCTATGAACTCCAATTATCAAAGCAAGAACGAGACTTGAAGAACATTGAACTTGGTGAAGAAAAACTCTTAAGAGGAGTAACCACAGGAGGCTCATTGGCCTTACTGCTCATCGGCTTATTGGTCTTCAACCGATTTAAACTCAGAAAACAATTGGAGCAAAAAGAAGCCATATTGCGTCAGCGAAAGGCCATCAGTGCAGACCTTCACGATGATGTAGGTAGCACGTTGAGCAGCATCAGTATTTACAGTGAGGCCATTAAAAACAAACTGACGCACAACGAAACCGATAAAGTCATGGATCTCGTAAATAAAATCGGAGAAAATGCGCGAGAAACTATTTCCAATTTGAGTGACATTGTTTGGAGTATAAACCCGATCAATGATAGTGGTGAAGTTATTTTCAATCGAATGGAGACGTTCGCATACTCTTTATTTTCATCCAAAGGAATTAAGTTGAACTTCACCAGTGACAAATCACTTCATTCTATAAATTACTCGATTGAAATGAAACAAAACATGTTTCTTATTTTCAAAGAAGCCATTAATAATTGCGCCAAATATTCTCAAGCAACCCTGGTAAATGTGGACATCAGAAAAAATAACAACCTGATGAATATCACGATCAGCGATAATGGAATTGGCTTTGATCCGACATCAACTAATGGCGGGAATGGCTTAAGAAATATGAAGGAAAGAGCGAGTGAGCTAAGTGGCACTTTAGATATTCAAAGTATGAATAAGGGTACAAAAATAAGTTTATCTCTTCCTTTAGCATCTTAAACTTCTTTTCTTAGCTGGTATTTTTTCCCCACTCCACGAAACTTAAAGATCTAAATCACTTTAAAGCTTTTACCCAATTTGGTTTACGATTGATTCTTACCCTGATCTTCTCCACACTTTGGGTGAGCCTCCTTCTTATTCTCATAGGAATCTTGTCGAATCTACCCTACATCAAGGATTCAAAAAAATAAATATATTTACAGTAAGAAAAAAATCCGCGATTCCATACCCATCCTAAACCACAATGAATCTTACTATTATAGTGCATTACAAAAATTGGCTTGAATGCTTATTTCAAACAATCCACAAATTTCTATTTGTTATTCTATTAATTTTTTCCAGTCAAGTAAAAGCGCAAGATGTAAACTCCAATAACGCCCAGCTAGAAAAAATTCTTTTACTAAAGAACGACTCCGCTAAGGTTGATTCCCTTGCCATTTTTACCCGAAAACTGCTGAAGAAAAAAGGAGTGCTAATCAATAAAGTAGAAGCGGATTTTATACTTAAATGCGCTGACTCCGGTCTTCTATTGGCAAAAAAGGTTAAGTATACCTTAGGTGAAATAAAAATATATACTGCTCTTGGGATACTATACAAAGATCTGGAGAATATTTCCAAATCTTTGCAATATCATGAAAAAGCGTTGCAGTTATCTTTGTTACTCAATCATAAAAAAAGTATAGGCAACAGCTATTTAAATATTGCAGTGATGTACAAATTAATGGCGAATTACACCGAAGCCGCCAAGTACTATTTTAGCGCGCTAAAAGTTTATGAGGAAGTAAAAGACACAGCCGGAATGGCTACAAATTACTTTAACCTGGGAACACTATTTCAAGTTCAGGATAAATTCAATGAAGCCATTGATTATTACTCAAAGGCCAAATTTTATTTTTCAAAAATAAATTACATAGAGGGTGTTGCCAATGTATATTCTAACATGGGTATTATATACAGAGATATGGAGAAATACGACACGGCTTACTTTGCTTTATCACAGTCAAATGAACTCTATCTAAAATCAACAACCAATAGAAGTGGCTATCTGTCAAATTCAAGAACACTATCCCTTGTCCTAAAAGATATGGGTTTACGGGAATTAGAAGCGAATAATAAAATAGAAGCTGAAAAGCACTTCGCAGAGGCAGAAAAATTGCTTTTGACATCTATAAACAGTTTTCCTGTAGACGGAATTAAAAACAGTCTTATTGCAGCAGACTGGGTAAATCTAGGATACCTCTATACTGTTCAAAAAAGATATGCAGAATCACGAGAACGATTAAATGAAGCACTTGAACTTCTCAAGAAATTGGATAATAAAATACATTTACCGAGTACCTATAAAAACTTTTCGATTTTAGACAGTACCATGGCTGCCGATACTAGTTTTTCCACAGCTACCCGACTCTTTCATGCAGAGCAATCTTCAACTTTCTTAAAATTATCATACAAAGCGCAAAAAGAACTCCTTAATGAAGAAAACAAAAAACAAATTGAAGAATTAAAAATTCGGTATGAAACAGAAAAAAAAGACAATGAAATACTTTTATTAAACAAAGAAAATGCTTTCAAAGACATTTCTCTAAAAGAACAACTTTCCGCTTTGCTGATTTCAAAATTGCGTGATGAAAAAAACAAGAATGAAATAGAATTATTAAGCTCCTCCAATGCCATTTCCGAACTCCGACTTAACAGCACCCAACAAGAACTGGAAAAGCAACGATTGAAATCAAAAGCAGAGGCCTATGAACTCCAATTATCAAAGCAAGAACGTGACTTGAAGAACATTGAACTTGGTGAAGAAAAACTCTTAAGAGGAGTGACCACAGGAGGCTCATTGGCCTTACTGCTCATCGGCTTATTGGTCTTCAACCGATTTAAACTCAGAAAACAATTGGAGCAAAAGAAGCCATATTGCATCAGCGAAAGGCCATCAGTGCAGACCTTCACGATGATGTAGGTAGCACGTTGAGCAGCATCAGTATTTACAGTGAGGCCATTAAAAACAAACTGACGCACAACGAAACCGATAAAGTCATGGATCTCGTAAATAAAATCGGAGAAAATGCGCGAGAAACTATTTCCAACCTGAGTGACATTGTTTGGAGCATTAACCCGATCAATGATAGTGGTGAAGTTATTTTCAATCGAATGGAAACCTTCGCATACTCTTTATTTTCATCTAAAGGAATTAAGTTGAACTTCACCAGTGACAAATCACTTCATTCTATAAATTACTCGATTGAAATGAAACAAAACATGTTTCTTATTTTCAAAGAAGCCATTAATAATTGCGCCAAATATTCTCAAGCAACCCTGGTAGATGTGGACATCAGAAAAAATAACAACCTGATGAATATCACGATCAGCGATAATGGTATTGGCTTTGATCCGACATCAACTAATGGCGGAAATGGCTTAAGAAACATGAAGCAAAGAGCGAGTGAACTAAATGGAGTAATAGATATTCAAAGTATGAATAAGGGTACAAAAATAAGATTGAATTTACCCCTCGCTTCTTAAACTTTTTTTATTTACTATTCTACAAATCCACAAACCCTAATGCTCTGACACGCTTTTCACCCTTCAAGGTATTTACATGATTTCTGATTTTAATCCTATCTTATCACCTTTTTTGGTGGAATAAACAATTCTTCCCCACAATTATTGAATCCCACCTACCCTAATTCGGGGATATAAATAGTAATTCAGCCATCTACATTTGCTGAACATCTAACAGTTCTAAACTGACTACTAAACTAAAACAACATGAAAAAATTACTCTCCACAATTTTCATTTATATGTTAGCACTAAATTTAGATGCACAAATTCCTTCCTTGCTTAAGGATATTAATCCTACTGGCAACTCAAATTATTTTCCTATAAATTTACTTCCTTGCAGAATAAAACAGTTTTTCAAGCTTATAATGGTTTGACAAACGGATTGTGGATATCGGACGGAACAACGACCGGAACTGAACAATTCTATACATTCAATAATAATATTTTCGGAAATCCAACTTATGCTGATTTAATTAGAAGTGTAGAGCTCAACAATAAATTGTATTTCCTTTTAGATGATGATCTCTTTGAGACAGACGGAACTACCTCTGGCACCCAAGCCTCGTTTGTAATTGATCCTACTCAAAAGGTTTACTCCTTGCTAAATATTCTAATCAGCTATTAGTTGTGACATATACTCCCAATTCATTTCCAACAGTGCATAAACTATGGGCATTAGACGTCTCTACTGGGAACACTATTTTATTATCAACAGGAGGCCCAAGCGAAATATCCCCAAAGGGTTTGTTCAACAACTTTATGTATTTTACACAAGTAAATAGTAACGGATTTAATGAACTTTGGGAATCAGATGGTACAGCCAGTGGCACAGTCTTAATTTCAGCAAACAATATCGATGTAGATTGGATTAATGGTGAATTTAATGGAGAATTGTATTTTACAGCCACTGTTTCCAATGTATTTTATGTGGATAGAGAACTATTTTGTCTTACCGCTGGAGGATTTGTACAGCAACTCAGCAATTTTCCTGATGAGAATTTTGACACATGGGGCTCAGGCCCTATAGGTGATATCTATGAATTAAATAGCAAGCTTTATATGTTATGTCAAGACAATACCCTTGGCCTCGAACTTTTCGTTTATCAAAATGGAAGTTTCACTCCCTTAGATCTATTACCAGGACTCAACAGTAGTAATCCCTCTTTACTCACGATATTTAACAATAAATTATACTTTACCGCAAGTGATTTTATTCAAAATAAATTTTACATGCTTGATCCTGCAAGCGACTATATTACTGAGATTACATCACCGGCTAATTTTAATCTACCACAAAAGTTAAAAGTTTATAATGGACAGCTTTATCTATCCTATTTTGACTTGAGTGGAGTTGGCTATTTGTACGCTATGGATAGTTTCAATACCATGAACTTAATTTTCCTCAATGGATTTTCCACATTAAACTATGGCTCCGAACTCGAAGTTTCAAACAACGTTTTGTATTTGACATGTTTAAATCAGGCAAATGGGAGTGATATTGAAACGTTTTCATTGGATAACTACAACATTAAATGGACTGGAAATACTTCCTCCAGTTGGTATGATCCTTCGAACTGGGAACCACAACAAATACCAACAGAAAATGACAATATTTTAATCGGTTCAGGAAAACAACATTACCCATTAATTGCATCTAGTAATGCAAAGTGCAATGCCATTAAAATTGAAATAGGTGGTAACTTGAATATGACTGGAGGCACATTAAATGTGTATGGAGAAATTACTGCTGCCAATGCTAATATGTTTGATTTAAGTGGTGGCACTTTAGTGCTGTATCACGGTAGCTTATTCCCTGTGGGTATGGAATTTAATAATCTTACTTTAAAAAGCATAAATAATTTGTTAAGCGGCAATACGTATGAATTCACTGAGGATGCAACCATCCAGGGTGATTTAAAATTATATGGAACTGCAACAGGTAATGCCACCAATGTACCCAACATCAAAATGGAAGAAGGAGACGAAATTTCATTAAAGAAAAACTTGATCGTTGATCAGGGGCATATAGGTATCAATGCCAATCTTCTTCCACTAACGAATAATTATTTAATTCCGGCTCTACGTTTTACAGGCACAGTTTCTCAAACTATGAAATTCAATAATAATGTTTCAGCAAATATTTCTGGATTGTCATGTGATGTTGAAATTGTAAATCCTTTAGTAAAAATTATTAATACCAATCGTGATATTATTTTTAATAATCTATATATTTTCGAAAACTTCAACCTTGCTGGAAGTTCTTTAATTATTGCTGGAAAAATTATCTATCAGGACAATGAATTAACCACAAAAAAAATAACTAATACAAAGCCACTCTCGGGAAGATTGTCGGTTTACAACGATCCTGCATTCTGCGCCAATCAGGATTTTCAATTCATCAGCTTGGATAAGCTGCGATATTTTGACTACAACGGATTTAATTCTTCTGCAATTGATACAGTATTTTTATTAAAAGATCTTATAGTAGATACATTAAAGGTAAATGGGTATTTAAGTATGGGTGGTAGAAATGTAACGATTGGCTCCACAACTACTGCAACTGGTTTATTAGATTGCGATTTGATAAGTGCAGGCATAGCACAGGGAACACTTTCTCTTTTGGGGAACATAAATCATCCGCCTTATGAATTGGTTGCAGAGAATCTGAATAATTTTAAGTTAAATAATCCGGCAGGCGTAAAATTGAACAACGAGTTCGATTTGCCTTTTGCGCACGAAAGCACTGGAAAGATGGAATTATTTGGTAACGCAAAACTTCTTTCTGGAAGTTTTGATATGAGAAAATCGCGAATATTCTTGGTCGAGAGCCCGATTTCAAGTTCCGGAAATCAAGGTCGTGTAACGGAAACCCCAGGTAATACCTTTAGAAACTCTGAAGTTATAACGGGATTAGACGCTTTCTCAATTAGCAAAGATACAACAGTAGTTACTCCTGTGTCGAACCTAAATATTGGGAACCTTGGTTTTATTATTACTTGTAACAATCCACTAAACAATATACAAATTTACAGAGTCCCTGAGCAGACTGCAGGATTAAACGGTAATGCGTCCATTAATAGAGTTTATTTTGTAAGCAATTCATCAGGGGGAATTGGCTTAAATGCTCTTATTAAATTAAAGTATGACGAAAGCGAGTTAATTGTAAATGAAAGCGACCTTGCTATTTTTCGTAGAAGTATGAATGAACCAGCAGGAGTATGGCAGTTAATACCATCCACTGTTAATACAATTACAAATACCGTTACTGCAAATAGCGGATTGTCACAACTGGATTATTCTACTACACTTCCTGTGGGTTTCACTTTCTACACATTAGCTTCTACAACATTTCCATTGCGCAATGAAAATGAATTAACAAATCAATCTGAATCAAACACTTCAAAAGTTCTAGTTTATCCCAATCCGTTTAGCAAAAACATGAATGCACAGTTTCAATCAGAAACTGCAGAATCTGCCACCATGCAATTGATTGATTTAAATGGAAAAATTATGCATTCAGAAACGATCCAGTTAGCCATAGGAACTAACGACATCAACCTTTGCTGTACCGAAAAAATAAATGCAGGAATTTATTTTTTAAGAATCACTTCTTCAATTATCAACAGCATCGTCAAAGTAGTGAAGGATTGATACCGCGCACAACCCTTAGGATTTAAGTCCGTACCCATTACCACCGATATCGATACTGCCGGAAAGGTATATTCCGTTGGCAATTTCGGTTAATACATCTACTTTGGACCAATTAAGCTGGCAAAATCGGATACAGGTCAAGATATTTAGATTGTCTGCTATGATACCATCGCAAATGAAAACTGTGCAAACTTCTTTGGTTGCCACCTATCTAATTTATCCCCTCACTAACCCTTCCTTTAAGTTGGTGAGGGGATAATTATATCATCTTCAACTTCGAGATATTAAAAAATGAGCGATTGCAATTTCCAAAAAATCAGTTCTATGTATCTATGCTCAAAAATTGTAATTGAATCCACTGGATCGCCAAGAAACGTAGAGTTAAAATCATTCCGCTATTTTCAGTTTGAAAATATTCTACCAGATTACATCAAAGCGAATACCTTTGTCCACACTTTTATTGATAACCATCATAGCCTCCATGAACGGAATTCTCATCATTTTGCGTCGATTACCGGCTTCTGGCATGGCACTATTTCCCTTTATCATGCTGAGAAAAAAAGATCTGCCCCATACCCCACAACTTCTCAACCATGAACGCATCCACTTGATGCAGCAACTGGAGTTGCTCGTTTTACCTTTTTACATTTGGTACCTTATTGAATATCTATTCTATCGCATGAAAGGCAACACACACCATACAGCGTACCGATCCATCTCATTTGAAAGGGAAGCCTATCAACACGAAAAAGATTTAAACTACTTGAAAGGTAGAAAACGATGGGCCTACCTTCGGACATCCTAATTTTCACCTGAATATATTTCCCTTTTCGGTGAAATCCCAACCACTTACAAATAGTTCTATCTTTGTGCTTATGAATTCCACACCTGTCATTGTTGTAAAAGACTTAAAAAAGACTTACGATAAATTTGAAGCCGTTAAGGGTGTTAGTTTTGAGGTTTACGATAAGGAGATTTTTGGATTATTAGGTCCAAACGGTGCCGGCAAGACCACCACATTAGAAATCATTGAAACTTTACGCGAGAAAACTTCTGGTGAAGTTTCGGTAGCGGGCTTCTCCATAGATCAACATCCCAATGAAATTAAAAAAATAATTGGAGTACAACTTCAAGCTGCTGGATATTATCCGAGCTTAACCTTGACTGAACTCATTGACTTATTTGCAGGATTGTATAATGCTACAGTGGATCCGATGGAAATGCTGAAGCAAGTAGGATTGGAAGACAAACACAAAGCGAAATTTAAAGAGTTGAGTGGTGGACAAAAACAACGATTTAGTATTGCTACTACTTTAATCAATCAGCCTAAAATTGTTTTTTTAGATGAACCGACCACGGGATTAGATCCACAAGCCAGAAGAAACTTATGGGACTTGATTCGGAAAATAAGAGATAACGGAACGACAGTTGTCATCACTACACACTACATGGACGAAGCCGAACAACTCTGTGACCGAGTTGCGGTGATGGAAGCCGGAAAAATAATTGCACTGGATGCACCCGATGCATTAATTGATAAACTAGTCGCAACCGGATTTGAAAGAAAAAAGGAAGTGAAGAAAGCGAATTTGGAAGATGTGTTTATTCATTTGACAGGACATGAGTGGCGCGAAGGGTGAAGTGAGAGCGGAGTTCGGAGAGCGGAGAGCGGTGCTGCCTGAGGCTCTCGAGGGCAGAGTGTGGTGCTGCCAGGATCCAGTCGCGAGGCTTTACGACCAGCAGCTAGAAGCCAGCAGCTAGAAGCTAGAAGCCTCAATCGCACCAAAGCGGAGAAAGAATTAGAAATCACAAAAATTAATTGCGTAAAAAAACACTACATTGAAAAAAATTACTCACAATACAGAGCCATGATGGCTATTGCTCGAGCGAGCTTTCGGTCAATTATGCGAAGTCCATCGGCGGTGGTTTTTACGTTACTATTTCCATTGATTTTTATTTTGGTATTTGGATTTATCAATGGCGGAGGGATTCGTCTAGATGTAGCTTTGGATGGAAAAAGTGATCTGCACAATCCAGTTTTTGATAGTATTGCGAGTATGCAAGGAATACATTTAGTTCCTGGATTAACAAAAGCAGAGATTGATCATAATTTACAAAAAGGTGATCTAGATGCCATCATCAACATCCAAAAAAGGTTGGCTGACAATACCATTTCATATAACGTTGACGTCACTACGAACATGGCATCACGTGAGAAAGGAATCATCATTCGTTCGATGTTAGAACATTTGGTAGACAAAGCAAATTTGCGTGCGGCTGCGATGGAAAGACCCCTGGTTGTATTAAGTTCGAAAGAAATTCAAGTTCGAGAATATAAAACGATTGATTTTATTTTACCAGGCCAACTTGGCTTTTCTCTTTTAAGCTCTGGTGTTTTCGGAACAGCCTTCGTGTTTTTTAATTTAAGACAAACCTTAGTCATCAAACGATTTTTCGCGACACCCATCCGCAAACCTTTTATCGTGATGGGAGAAGCCATTAGTAGACTCGTATTTGCTCTTTTGGGCGCTGCCTTTTTAATATTAGTGGGTTATTTCGCATTTGGATTTACCCTCATTCACGGATTTGCCACCTTCGCCACCATGCTGTTTTTGTCAGCCTTAGGACTTATTGTCTTTATGGGATTCGGCTTTGTTGTATCTGGAATAGCCAAAAGTGAGAGCACCATTCCGCCCTTAGCGAACATTGTCACGTTACCTCAATTTCTTTTATCCGGGACTTTTTTCGGGATTGAAAATTTTCCAGAATGGCTTCAGCCCATCTGCAAAGTGCTGCCTCTCACCTATTTAAATAACGCTATGCGCCTAGTTGCCTTTGAAGGAGCTGGGTTAGGCGACATTCTAATTCCCTTGGCCATTATTTCAGCCTGGGGCATTTTCATTTATGCCTTAGCGGTTAAATTTTTCCGTTGGGAATAAATGACGGAATGACATTAACTTTGCACAGGCATTCTAATTGATAGTCTGAAAGCGTAAAACAAAAAGTAGGAACAATCGTTTCTACCTATAACAACAAAAATTAAAAACTGAAAAAGCCATGATGGGAATTTATTTGATTTCGATTGCATTTATGATTATTGGTTGGTTAGTAAGCCGCCAATTGAAAAGCAAATTCGAAAAGTATTCACAAACACCAATTAGTTCGGGGTTAAGTGGACAACAAATTGCCGAGAAAATGTTACGTGATCACAATATTCACGATGTAAAAGTTATTTCGGTAGAGGGAAGATTAACCGATCACTACAATCCACTCGATAAAACAGTAAACTTAAGTCACGATGTATATTATGGAAGAAACGCTGCTGCGGCTGCCGTTTCTGCCCATGAATGTGGTCATGCTGTGCAACATGCTCGTGCATATAGCATGTTACAATTACGTTCGGCTTTAGTTCCGATGGTTAGCTTTGCTTCCAAATGGGTGCATTGGGTGTTACTGGCTGGTATCGTGATGGTAAATACCTTCCCAAGTTTATTATTGTTAGGCATCACACTATTTGCTGCAACCACAGCATTTAGTTTTGTAACGCTTCCTGTTGAATTTGATGCCAGCAAGAGAGCATTAGTTTGGTTAGAAAGTTCCAATGTTACTACTTCTCAAGAACACGTTCAATCGAAAGATGCATTGTGGTGGGCTGCCATGACCTACGTGGTTGCTGCTTTAGCTGCACTAGCAACGTTGATGTACTATGTGATGATTTACATGGGTCGTAGAGATTAAACCAGTAGAATAAATTTAAAAGCCTCCTTAGTAAGGGGGCTTTTTTTTTGTGGTTTTGTGAGGAATCGAGTCATTGCTTTATGAAAAATCATTCATCTTCAAATAACTCAAATGAGTTATTGACTCATACTATCGAATAGCCTGAACTTTACAGTTAGAAAAAATTCTGCCCAAAAGGTTCCCAGTCCATCATTATAAGCCAGTTACAGTTTAACTGAAATGATAATAATAAACTTATTGGTGCAAAAACTTGCAAAGAATACCATCAACAAAAATGAGAATCGAAATGAGAAAGCTTTTAGTTGTCCTGCTATTATTATTCGTTGAAATAATAGGAATTGTTTCCATTAGCAATGCAACGGGTAGAAAAGAAAAAACTCAATTTCATGCTGGAAGTGAATATTCAAAATCGTTAGTTTCTTTTACTGAAAATAAAGGTCAAATTACAGATCAGCAATATCAACCAAGAACGGACGTACTCTTTGCAGGCTTCAATGAACAAATGGTTTTTCATTTGCGAAACGACGGAATTTCGTATCAGCTTTATCAGTATAAAAATGAGGGAACTGATCAACTCGATAAATTCGTCCCACAAAGTACCACACATGATATTTATCGAATTGATATGAATTGGGTGGGATCAAACAAAGAAGCTACAATCAGTACCGGGCAAGCTAATTCTTCTCATGAGCACTATTTTAACGCTGCTATTCATCCTGAAGGAATACGAGATGTAAGAACTTTCAATAGTGTGCGATACAATGAAATCTATCCAGGTATCGATCTACAATGGTATGAAAAAAGACGGACAACTTAAATATGATTACCTCGTTGATGCGGGTGCAGATTATAAAAAAATTAAGATGGAGATAAAAGGGTATACTTCACTTCATCTCAATTACAGTGGCGACCTTGTCATCACAACTCCTTTTGGTGTAATCATTGAGGATAAACCTTTAGTTTTTCAAGACAACAAAATTCTCGTCACCAACTGGAAACTAGAAAACAATTTGGTGAGTTTTGATATTTTAAATGTAGATCCATCAAAAGAAATCATTATTGATCCGTCCGTAAGACTTTGGGGAACCTATTATGGTGGCAGTGGAATCTTTGAAAAAGCAACTGCTATCGATACAGATGCTGCAGGGAATGTGTATATCTGTGGTGACTCGCCAGCAACTTTGGGTATAGCCACAAGCGGTAGTCATCAAACAACTGTTGGAGGATCAGACGATGCTTATCTCGCAAAATTTAGTCCCACTGGAGTTCGACTTTGGGCCACCTATTACGGAGGCACTTCAGGAGATTATGCTTTTGCGTGCAATGTCGATATCAATAATGATATTTATCTTTCTGGATACACCACTTCATCAACAGGAATGGCAACAGCAGGAAGTCATCAACCAACTATAGGAGGAACAACCGATGCATTTTTAGCAAAAATTCAACAGCAGCGGCACTCGAATTTGGGCAACTTACTATGGCGGAAACTTGAACGACCTTGCTTATACTTGTACAAGTGATTTAGCAGGCAATGTATACATAGCTGGAACTTCAATATCAAATACATTAGGACAAATTGCTACCGCCGGAGCTCATCAAACTGTTATACCCTGGGCAACTTTCGCGGATGCCTTTCTCGTAAAATTCAATAGTGCAGGTGTAAGACAATGGGGTACTTATTATGGCGGAACTGGTGTTGATGAATCGTATGGATTGATTACTGACGCTGCTGGAAATATTTACATGAGTGGACACACTGGCTACTCCTCTAACCAAAGTTTAATTGCTACTGCAGGAGCACATCAAACCGTTTACGTTGATGGATACGATGCCTTTCTTGTAAAATTTAATGCAAGTGGTGTTCGACAATGGGGAACTTACTATGGAGATTTCGGTTGGGAAACAGGATACTCATTAGCATTGGATGCTAGCGGAAATATTTATATGTGCGGACGCTCTGAATCCGCCACTACAACAGCCGTTGCAAGGCGGAATTGATAATGCTGGGAATTTATATGTTTGCGGAAGCTCCAATTCATCCGGCGGAACGGCGATTGCAACTACAGGTAGCTACCAACCCGTTTACAATGGAAGTTCGGATGCATTCCTTGTAAAATTTAATGCTTCAGGAGTTCGTCAATCGGGAACTTATTTTGGTGGGGATGGCGTAGAAAATGGTTACGGCTTGGCCATCGACTTAACCAATAAACTGTATGTTGCAGGATCTTCAAATTCATTTTCCTTAAATACAATTCCGAGTCCGGGATGTCATCAACCTGCTAAGGCTTTTGGTTCAGATGGATTTGTCATCGGCTTTGCTCCTGCAGGTACTCTTCCTGTTGAAGCATCTCCACTGCAAGGAACTAACGTTAATGGATATGCCCAATTAAAGTGGACTACCTTTTCCGAGCGTGAAAATTATGGATTTGAAGTCGAAAGAAGTTCAAATGCAACATCGTGGAAGAAGACGGGGTTCCTATTTGGACAAGGGAATAGTAATGTAGTGAATCATTATTCATTTATTGATCCTGAACCATTAGATCCTTTCACGTACTATCGATACAAACAAATCGATTATGATGGTCAATTTTCTTACTCCACTCCAATAGCTTTAACTCGTAAATCGAATTCAAACTTAAAAGCTTGTTTCATCTTAAAAAACCCAGGAGATGATTTCATCGAAATAAAAAATTTACCGGTTGATGAAATGTCCTACCTATATGAAATCACCGATTTAATAGGGAGAAATATATTGTCAGGAAGTCTTAACTCTTCATTGGGTAATACCATAACACTCAATGCTCCTTCTGGATCCTACTTGATCCGCATTTTGGATAGAGATGGCGGATTCATTGCCCTCCCTTATATAAAGCAGTAAGTGAACTAAATTTGGCTAATTAATAGTTATCCCTAATAATCAGGGGTATCTGTAATTAATCTTTCAGTTTACAGTTCGTTTTATTCACCCGTATGATGGAAATCAACGGGTAGGCATCGCTTTATTTTTTTTAATTTCGCCAAATGAGTCTACCACAACCAATCATTGACCGGATTAAGCTTCTTGAAGAGAAATATACCGCCATGGGTCAGGATCTTCTCTCCTACCTGGATGGTTTATTATATGCGGATGTATGTACCTATTGGGACTATATACATATTGATACTTTATTGAGTCTTCAACAGCCCCGCACTAAATTTCCGGATGAAGAAGTGTTTATCATGTATCATCAAGTGACGGAGTTATATTTTAAATTAGCTCTGCATGAGTTGCAACAAATCGTAGATAAAGGTCCGGATGCTGCGTTTATGGCTGCACGACTCCAACGTGTGAATCGATATTTTGCAGTACTCACCAGTTCGTTCGATATTATGGGCGATGGAATGGAACGCGAGCAATTCCAAAAGTTCAGAATGAGTTTATTACCGGCAAGTGGATTTCAAAGTGCACAATATCGCACCATAGAAATTTACGCCACTGATTTTATTCGATTAGTAGATAAAGATGTTCGTGCTTCGTTTGAAGGAAAAAATTCATCACTTGAAGAATTGTTTGAACATATTTATTGGAAAGCGGGTGCCACAGAATTGTCGACTGGAAAAAAAACACTTACTCTTCGACAATTTGAAGAAAAATATTCGAAACAACTCATTGAAACTGCTCAACGATTACAGACCACAAACATGTGGGCTATATTTAAATCGTTACCCAAGGCGGATCAAGAGCGCGACGATTTACGAATTGCAATGAAGCAATTGGATGTGAATGTAAATATTAATTGGCCCTTGGTTCATTTTAGATCCGCTGCAAAATATTTACAAGCAAATCCTGCCGACATCGCTGCAACGGGTGGTACGAATTGGCAAAAATACCTGCCTCCCCGTTTTCAAAAAAGAATTTTTTACCCTGAACTTTGGAGCCAAGATGAAATGGACAACTGGGGCAAAGGTTGGGTGGACGAAGTGTTCGCTAAATAAATTGCCGCGCCCAGAAGTCTGTCCGAACCCAGTACAATATTCTTTAGGAAGCATGTACTTCTGGGGTGAATTGGTAAGTTGGTAAGTTGGTAAGTTGGTAAGTTGGTAAGTTGGTAAGTTGGTAAGTTGGTAATCGCGAGGTAAATGTCTTTTCACTGCAATTGTTGAGTGTTGTTCTTTTGAGTTGAGTTCTAATGAAAATCTGTAAATTTTTTGTGGTTTCTTAGACTTTTGCAGCTTAAATTTTAATTTTTAATATTTCCGGTTTAATTTTTAAGATTGATTATCAATACTGTATGGATTTATTTGAATTTATAAATTGGTTTATGGTATAAACTACTTTATATTTGCACCATACAAAAAAACAACATGAAAAAAATTATCTATTCACTCATCACGGCGCTACTTCTAGTAGGCACATATCAAGAAGTTTCTGCACAAGCAGACAAGCAACAAGAAGTTTCTGTACGAGCAGACAAGAATGTTCCAACAGAAAAAACGCGCAGGTTCTTAGTGCGCTACGTTAATTCCATGGATACAACAAGTTCATTTGAAACTAAAGCTAATTTATTAAGAGGAATTGAAATGGTAGCGAAAGCATCGAAATCAGATTGGATTTCTCAATATCACGCTTCATTTTTTAATGCTATTCTTTCTACAGAGAAAAAAGATACTGCGGAAGCAAATAAGATGTTGAACAAAGCAGAAGAGTATATTAAGACAGCTAATTCCATTCAAGCGAATGAATCAGAAATTGTTTTATTAAGAGCTATGATTAACGGAATGCGAATTGGTGTCAATCCATCACTTGGTGCCACTTTAGGTCAGGATGTAATGAAAGGTTATGCAGAAGCTAAAAATTGAATGCAGAAAATCCGCGCGTGTATTTAGTAATCGGTGAATCGTATATGTATATGCCAGAAGAAGCAGGTGGTGGAATGAAAGTAGCAAAAGCCAATTTAGAAATTGCATTAAAGAAATTTGAAAACGACAAACACGATGATCCAGCGTGGCCAATATGGGGAAAAGATCGCGCACAGAAATTACTGGCTGAAATTGACAGCAAAAAATAATTGTATTCACCCACTATAATTGCGAAGCCTCGCGACAACAATTAAAAAAAATCAATGTCATGGAAAACGAAAAATCAATGATGAGCAACGAAGAAAGTTTGCGCATTATCCGTTCAATGATTGAGTCTACGAAACAAGATTTACGAGATAACGGATCCTGGTTCTTACTTTGGGGATGGTTGGTATTTATCGCTTGCATTCTGCACTATGTATTGATGGAAGTGGGATATGAAAAACCATATCTTGCTTGGATGCTGATGCCTGTAGGTGGAATTATTAGTTTCATTAAAGGTATGCGTGAAGAAAAATCACAAAAAGTAAAAACGCATCTAGATGAATTCATGAAACATGTATTGGTTGCCTTTTTAGTTTCATTATTTATTGTTCTTGGGTTTATGTCGAAGCTCGGACTCAGTACTTACCCGCTCGTCATGATGGTATATGGATTCTGGCTATACATTAGCGGGGGAGCCATTAATTTCCGTCCGCTTCAAATTGGTGGAATCATTAATTGGGTTTTAACCATTGCTGCATTCTTTGTCGGATTTGAATTGCAATTATTATTTCTCGGTATGGCTGTTCTTCTAGGTTATATCATCCCTGGATATATTTTAAGAAACCGCTATAACAAAGCCGCTAAATTGAGTCCGAATAACGCGAAGGAAAGTTATGTTTAACGATCTCAATCCTTTATTGCATCAACAGTTGCGCTTGTCGGTAATGTCATTGCTGATGAATGTGAAGGAAGCGGACTTTACTTATATCCGCGAGAAAACAGGTGCAACCGCAGGGAATTTGAGTGTGCAGATTAATAAATTGGCAGAAGCAGAATATATTCAAGTAAAGAAAAGTTTCAAAGAAAATTATCCATTAACAACATGTACTATTACATCGAATGGAAGGATAGCATTTGAAGAGTATGTAACTTCATTACAAGAATATTTGAAGCCAACTGAATAAATTTCCTTCAATTAAAATTTACATTTTCAACCTGCCTGCAGCAGGCAGGCACAAGAGACACTGGAGAACACTAAGAGCACTAGAGATTTAAACTTTTATTCTCTTGAGTTTTTTAATTCAGATTTTTCAATTTTAAACAAGGTTATTGAAAAATTCAAACTCTCCCAACCCTCTCCAAAGGCGAGGGCTTTAGAAAAAGAAAATTTCTCAATTGTTCTCAAGTGACCTCTTGTGTCTTTAGTGTTTAAATTTACTTAACTGAATACTTTTCTTTGTATCGACGATATAGCTCTTTTTGGTAATTATCCAAATCAATCATCCGCCCTTGCACAAACGCCATCTCCACTTTACTTCCTGTCATGTCTAATGCATCTCCCGATGAAATAAATAAAGTCGCCTCTTTTTCATCTTCTAGTGATCCACATGTTTTATCAATTCCCAAAATTTGCGCTGATGATAAGGTAATGCATTGCAATGCCTCTTCTTTTGTTAAACCATAACCAGTCACTGTTCCCGCTTGAAATCCCAAATTACGTTGTTGCCAAAATCCTTCATCGGTAATACTAACTCTAATTCCTGCTTTAAATAAAATGGCTGGTAACTTATACGACATATCAATGTCATCATCTTCACGATAAGGAAGTGCGTGGGTACGTGTTATAATAACTGGAATATTTTTCTCTTTCAAAAGATCTACCACTCGCCAACTATCGTTACCACCTACGATCACAACTTTTAATTTGTATTTATCACCGAAGTTGATGGCTTCAATAATTTCTCTTGCAAATTCACAACGTACATATAAATTCATACTGCCATCGAATAATCCTTTCATGGCTTCTAAGCTTCTATTCTTTACAGATGGATTTGATTTAGCATACCCCGCAGCATCGTCGAATTGTTTGTATAAACTTTGCATCGCTTTTTCATTCTTTGTTTTTTGCTCGGCTTCTGCATCCGGTGTAGCCAGTCGCTGTAGACGCATCGAAGGCCAATTCACCCATATACCATCATCGGCTTTGACAGTCGCATCTTCCCAATTCCAAGCATCCAATTGCACTACCGATGAACTGCCTGAAAGTAATCCACCCTGCGGTGCTACTTGCGCCATCAATACACCATTATCGCGTACCGTAGGAATCACTCTTGAATCGGGATTGTAGGCAATTAGTGTTCGCGCACTTGGATTGATACTTCCACTTTCTCTGTAATCATTGGTAGCACGTACTGCTTCTAGATCGCTTAATCCTAAAATTGAATTTAAGGCGATGAAACCGGGATAGGCGTGTTTGTCATGAACGTAGATAATAGTATCGAAGGCTTTTGGGTCAGGTTTATACCCCTTGGCATCCATCACGAAACTTAGTTTCCTTCCGGTAATTCCGATTGCACTCATGGGGATGACTTGTCCATTACCTATATGCGCAGTAGCTCCCAATAATAAAATACGTTGCGCATTTGTGATTGCCGGTGTGGGACGTTGTGCCATCACCGCTTGAGAAATCAATAATAGAAATATAAATATCTTTTTCATCGTTTGTCGAATTAATGTGGTGCGTGTTCCATATCGTTACAATGGTATTCTTCATGCGGAGCACTTCCACCCTTTTGTACCGATCCGCCTGCAGCTTTATCGTCTTGCATCATTTTAATAATGCGTTGTCGTTCCGATTGAATATCGTTGCGAAGTTGTTCGTCACGTTTTAAATCATAATAGCAAATTCCATCTACAAATGTCTTCACTGGTTTTGAATACACAGATAAAGGCGGACCGCTCCACAACACAACATCGGCATCTTTTCCAATTTTAATACTTCCTACTTGATCACTTACATGCAATAATTTCGCTGGATTCAGCGTAACAAACTTCAGCGCTTCCTCCTCTGATACATTTCCATACTTGCAAGCTTTTGCTGCTTCCTGATTTAAACGTCGTGCCATCTCGGCATCATCACTGTTAAATCCTGTAACTAGTCCTACGTTGTGCATAATCGCTCCATTGTAAGGAATAGCGTCAATCACTTCATACTTATACGCCCACCAATCAGAAAATGTAGAAGCTCCTGCTCCATGCACCTTCATTTTATCAGCTACTTTATATCCTTCCAAAATATGCGTGAACGTATTCACACGAAATTGAAATGAATCGGCAACATGCATCAACATGTTTATTTCACCTTGTTGATAGCTATGACAAGTAATGAATCTTTTCTTATTTAATATTTCTGCTAGTGCTTCCAACTCCAAATCGCGACGTGGTGCAATTCCTTTCGATTTACTTAAATTAAATTTCTTCCAATTGGCATCGTATTCTTTCGCTCTGGTAAACGCATCAATATAAATTTGCTCTACACCCATTCGCGTTTGCGGATAGCGAGTAACGTTATTATCGCCCCAGTTCGATTGTTTTACATTTTCACCCAATGCAAACTTGATGAAACCATCGGCACCTTTAAATTTCATTTCTTCCGCAGTTTGTCCCCAACGCAATTTTATTAAGATGGTTTGGCCGCCAACAGCATTCGCACTACCATGTAATAAATGCGAAGTAGTCACTCCACCCGCTAGTTGTCGATAAATATTGACATCATCTGGATTTATTACATCCCCAATGCGAACTTCTGATGTTACACTCTGAGTTCCTTCATTCACTCCTTCGCTGATGGCAATATGCGAATGTTCATCGATGATTCCAGGAGTCAGGTGCATTCCTGTGCCATCAATCATTTCCATTCCATCATATTTAATTTTATCGGTATCACTGAACTTTCCTACGGCTACAATTTTCCCGTCCTTCATGATCACATTTGCATTTTGCAAAATTCCTTGTTCTTCGCATGTCCATACCGTTACATTTTTAATCCAAACGCTTCCTGCCGATGGGATGTCTGCCTTCGATTTCCATCCATAGGCCATATTTGGAAGCCACGTTGCGGGCATCACAAAGGCTGAATCTTTCTTGGTGGTATCTTTCTTTGCTTCTGACGGACCCATCTTCTCCGCCGACCAAGTCATCCATTTTCCCTCTGGATTTTGTGCTTGTCCACTGATGCGACTACCATTCAAATTAAAACTTCCATTTAATCGATAGGCTCCTTTTCCTTTTTTAGGTTCGAAACGAAATGTCCATTGGGAGTTAAAGGAAGATGCTTCTACTTTTACCTTGATGGTATCACGAACTAAAGTCCATTCCGGTGCAAACTGATCACCGCTCGCAGCTAAATTCCAACCTTGCAATGTATCTAAAGTTAATTTGTATTTATTTCGAATCTCAATGCTGTCAGGATTCTTGATGATGTATCGCTCTCCTGAAATCCAATGTTCTACTATTACATTTTCCTTTTCGAAATAATCTTTTGTACAGATGAAAAAATTGGCTAGCATACCCGTTTTCAAGGTTCCCACTTTATCATCAATGCCTAATAACTTCGCTGGAAGAATAGTAAGCGCTTTCAATGCTTGCTCTTTCGACAATCCACTTTTAATCGCTCTTTGCAATGCAGAGGGGAATTCCTTTCTTTCCTTTAATCCATCCGTGGTTAAAACAAAATTAACACCGGCTTTCTCCAATACTCCTGGATTGGCGGGTGCCATTTCCCAATGACGCAAATCGTCCAAGTTAATATTTAATGCATCAAAAGGATTTGAAACATCGTATGCTTTTGGAAAATTTAGTGTAACAATGAATGTCGATTTACTCTTCGCAATTTCGTCTACACGTTTGTACTCATCACCCCCGCCACGAATACAATAATTTTGACCAAATTCCTTTGCAATTAAATTTGCTCTTAATGCAGAACGATAATCGTTCACTTCAAAAAGTTGTAATAAATTCTGATTCGCATTCCATGCTGCTAAAGAAATATCAAAATCCTTGTCCTTCGCATTCTTATACCATTGCGCATCCAAATACGTTTGACGAATCAACGCAATACTTCCCATCAAGGAAGAAGGATAATCTTGAGTTGAGGTACCTTTATTAAAAGAAAGTGCATTTGCCGCTTTGTCTTTTAAAATAAGTTTATGGATATCGCCCTCACCCATCAATACCACCGCTCCTGTTCCGCGCGCAATACCATCTTTCTGTAATGATAAGCCAACACCAAAACCAAGCTTTCGAAATTCTTGCGCTTCCTTTCCACTGACAACAAAAGTTTCAAAAGCATCAAACTCGGGATGAATGGCCTGGTTCCAACTGGTTGCGCCTTGGAAAGAAGTTTCTACTTGAGATTTGCGCTCTCGACGATTAACCGGTGCAGCGGACTTCGTATCTGCCTGACCGTAGTCGGTGTATGCATCGATGAATGAAGGATAAATATATTGTCCTTGCACATCATAGACGATAGCATCCGATGGAATGTTGATGGCAGTTCCTACACCGATAACTTTTCCTTTTTGAATGAGCAAAGTCGCGTCATTCAAAATATTACCGGGTTCAATGACGATGTTGGCGTGCTTAAAGGCATAAACCAATTCGCGTTCATCGGCAAGGCCAATAACGGGTTGGGTCGATTGCGCGTGAAGAGACTGAATCCCAAAAAACAACGTGCATAACAATGTTAGTATTTTTTTCATAAGGAGATGAGGGCAGGGCAACGAAGGTAATAGTTTTATAATCGTAAGGGATTCCTTCCACTCAAAAAAATGAGGTAGGAGAATTAACTGCCAACCATGAACTCAGCCGAGCTAAGAAACTCTCAAGAAGCGTCATTTCAACTGTTTCGACTTCCGAAAGAAAAGACCGTCCTCGACTTTGTGGTTCAAAAGTTAGGTGAAGGGGCGAGTCCTGAACGGTATGAAATCCTGGAATCGGTGCTGGATATGTACCGAACATCCACCGGCTTCGACCCCTATGCTTTGTCGAAGGGGCGTTTCAAGCGACTCAAAGCTGCCGAATTCAGGGCTTCACTTTATGAGATTGACAAAGAAATTGGCCAACTGATCTCGAGCGATGAATACAAACAATTTATAGCCGAAAAAGCGAATTTCACCCCGCTCTTCAAAGAATACGTGGAGCTCGGACAAGCCATTCAAATTCATCCTGCTCTTTCCTTGACGAGTGAATTAGAATCGTTTGAAAACAAATGCGAAAATGCAGAATCGGAAGAAATATTACTGTGCTTGTACCGACAACAAACCCATTTTTTAGAAGTTGTACATCAAGGTGACGGTATCGAAAAATTTATAGAGAAGTACGATTCGTTAGTGGAGCGACAACGTCAACGTCAGCGCGAAGTGCGTTTAGGATTTGAATTAATTCGCCTGGAGCAATCGGCCGACAAAGGACAACAACAAGAAGAACACGTTGTAAAAGTATATGAAGAATTGGGAGTGCTGCTTACCTTGGCTTCTTCCACGCTCAACAAATATCATTTACTATTAAAAATTATACGTGCAAGCCTACTAACGGCATCGCCATACCGATATTTAGCTACTTACCTCGACTACCTCCAATCATCACATCAAGAGATCTTGCTTTTTCTTCCAGAAGCAAAGCGAAAAATCTTTACGGTGCTGGCACAATACAGTGTTTCCTCGAGCAAAGAACAGCGTTTAGCTTGGCTTGATGCAGCGGAACTGGAAGCAAAACATCAAGAATTGCATGATGAGCGTCCGGGATTTCGTTTTATTCGTTGCATCATTGAATCGGATGCTGGAAAAATTGATGCCGCCATTAAATGCCTCAACGAAGCAGAGCATCTTATCTATAAAGCTAGTACCAGAAGTTTAAGCTCTCGCAATAATTGGATTCGACTCAGTGAATATCGAAGTTTACTTTTTGCATTGAAAGTGTTACAAGGAGAAACCATTCCCACCGAACGCTTTTTACAATTGCAGCAATTGGCGGAAGACATGGGTCGACATCGTCAAGAAATTTCAGTATTACTTTTAGAATGGAAAGGCTTGCAGCATTATGTATTCAATGACATGGAACAAGCTTATACTTGCTTCGACCGAGCTAAATCCTATCGCAAAAACAAAGGGGAGCAACCTTGGGAAATATTGGATAAATACTTCTGCTCGAAATTGGGTAAATCGAAAAAGAAAAATGAGTCGGCTCACTTGGCCTTGCTACTTCAAGAAATGAAAGAACCTTTTTATTCGCAGGTGATGGGGAAAATGATTGAGCTTATTGAAGCGAAAAAAACGAACGAGCCTTCTGTAGTTTAAGGAAGATTTTTTTAAAATATTTTTTTAGAAAAAATTAATTTTTAAGAATTGTTAAAGAATATAATTCGTACATGTTATCTTTATTCCAAAGAAATAAAAAAATGAAAAAAGGGAACACTACTCCTATCGCAGTTCTTGTTTTACTAAGTTTAAGTTTTCTTCTTTTAGCATGTCAATCCAACACACCTAAAGATGTTCCCGTTATTGGATTTATCGATTTTGTGGAAGATGCAACACTGGCACAAGCTCGAACCGGATTTTACGATGCTCTTAAAATTTCAGGATACAGTGAAGACAGCAACACCCTAAAAATAATTTACAGAAACGCACAAGGAGATCAAGCAGTTTTGCTTCAGGCAGTGGATTATATTATTTCGCAAGAACCTAGCTTCATTGCTACCAATACTACCTTGTCCACTATTAACACCGTTCAGCGCACTAAAGAAATTCCAATTTTTATGATGGTTGCTCCTCGACCAGATATCGCTGGTCTCACCAATAAAACTGGAGAAAATCCGCCCAACTTATTCGGTGTGTATGAAACCTTAGATTATATTGATACCTCTGCTGCTTTAATTCAACAATTATTTCCTGCTGCTAAAAAAGTGGGGACCATTTACAGTGCATCCGAATCGCAAAGCATCGACGCATTAAATCGACTCAAAGCAAGTTGCGAAAAAATGGGAATTGAATTAGAAGCGATTCCCGTTACCAATTCATCGGAGACACAACTCATCACTGAATCTTTGCTCAGCAAAAACATTGATGTATTCTTTGCATTACCCGACAATGTTATTTTTTCTTCCTTTGAAACCGTAGTGAAATCATGCAACGACAAAAACATCCCGATCATCACTAGTGAAGCTGGATTGGTGAGCAGAGGAGCCTTAGCTAGTTTTGGTGCCGACATGTATCAATGGGGATATCAAGCAGGCGTGCAAGCAGCACAGTACTTGAAAGAAAAGTCGACCAAGAATTTAAAACCTGAAATGGTCAGTGTACGAAAAAAAGTAATGAATCAGCAAGTTGGCCAGCTATTCAAAATAGTTCCCGACAGTTCATTTACACTTCAGACCAAATAGCTTTACACATTCTTTAAATAAATTATTATTTTAGCAAGATGAATGCAGCCTTCCTTCTCACTGCCATTTTACAAGGGCTTGCTTTTGCAGGATTAGGCTATGGAATTTATGTTTCATTACGCATCTTCAATATTCCCGACATCACCACCGATGGAAGTTATGCATTAGGTGGAGTGGTCACGGCCATTTGCATTAGCTCGGGCATGCATCCACTTTACGCCATGAGCATTGCGGCGGTGGCTGGTGCTCTCGCAGGAATGTGCAGCGGACTCATTCATACTAAACTTAAAGTAAATGCGCTATTGGCTGGTATCCTTGTCATGACCGCTTTGTACTCGATTAATTTAATTCTGCTTGGTCGACCTAATTTACCGTTGATTGATACGCCTTCCTTCTTTTCACTTATTCCATTTGGTTCGGCATTAAGCAAATCCATATTTGCTTTACTTGCATTTTTACTATTCATCACTATAATTCTCCGCTATCTCTTAAAAAGCGATTTCGGAATTGCGATGCGAGCAACAGGAAACAACGAAGCCATGGTACGTGCGATGGGCGTAAACGTATCGAGCATGAAAGTGATTGGTTTGTCAATAGCCAATGCGCTCACGGCATTGAGTGGATCACTCATCACCCAATACCAGGGTTTTGCCGATATCAATATGGGAATTGGAATTGTTATTTCGGGATTGGGTGCTGTGATGATGGGTGAAGCGGTTTTTGGTAAAATAATAAAACGAAATATTTACATTCATTTAATTGCGGTTGCCACGGGATGTATCCTTTTCCGATTAGCCATTGCCGGCGCATTATCGGCAGGTGTTGATCCCAACTACCTTCGGCTCATTACTTCACTGATTGTATTAGTCATCATTGCTTTGGCGAGTGCAAAAAAGAAACAGGTGATATGATCCAGCTGCAACATATCAGCAAAACTTTTCATTCAGGAGAAGCGATGGAAGTAAAAGCCATTCAGGATTTGCAATTAAAAATTGAATCGGAAGATTTTATTGTGGTGGTGGGTGCAAATGGCTCTGGGAAATCGACATTATTAAATTTACTAGCAGGTACTTTTGCGCCTGATGTAGGAAATATACTTTTTGATGGTGTTTCTGTCAACCAATTACAGGAGCATCAACGAAGCAAATACATTGCCCGACTCTTTCAAAATCCATTGATGGGCACGGCGCCAGACTTAAGCATTCTCGAAAATTTTCGACTTGCCGCATTACGCACTTCTTCAAAAAAATTACATATTGGTATCAATGCAACATTTCGGCAAGGCGTAGCCGATAGTATTCAACGCGTGGGGATGGGCTTAGAGAACAAATTAGACACACCCATGGGACAACTTAGCGGTGGACAACGGCAAGCGCTTACTCTCCTCATGAGCACCATGGACAACTGCAAAATACTGTTGATGGACGAACCTACCTCTGCTCTTGATCCTCGCTCTTCAGAGCTCATCATGGATCTCGCAAAAAACATTATTCAAGAAAAAAAGATTTGTGCCTTACTCGTAACACACCGTTTGAAAGATTGTATTCAATTCGGGAATAGGATACTTTTTATGAAAGAAGGGAAGGTGGAACAAGATATTTCTGGCGTATCGAAAAATGAAATTTCGTTGGAAAAACTTTATGCGTGGTTTGAGTAATAGCTTTTAAAAAAGGAACGCGGATGACACGGATAAAACGGATTTTCACGGATTCGTTCATCGCACATTGAAAATATGTAGATTGTTACAATGAAGCATATTAGTGGATTCGCGCTTTCGTAAATTCGTAATTCGTACATTCGTATCGATTCGTAATTCGTAATCTTCCTAGAATTTCATTATTTTACTTTGAACTTTATCCTTCTCAGTACTTATCGAAACTATATAAACCCCACTAGCAATTCCATTCATCGCAACTTCTCCCGTAAAATACCCTCCACTCACCACCTCCACTTTCCTCTCCACCACCACTCGCCCCTCCACATCAAACAACCTTAACACCCCGCTCTTCCCTTTCAACTTCGACGCATTCACGTGAATCATATTCCACTCGGAATTGTACCATGCTTGAAAGAATACATCATTTTTTCCATCATTTTCGGTTATGCTTACCGTTAGTGTATCGCATGGTGAACCAACTAACGGACCCATGCCGTAATTTGGGTTATGAGGTAAACCTCTATACGTTCGGTGACCTCCTAATGGAAATGCGAATAGCTGAAAATTGCATGCGGAACCCATACTATCAGGATAATTGATTACAGTTAAATTTGAATTCACTACATTGTAAAAACTTTGTGTATATGGATAACCACTACCAGGTAAATTTGTCCATGCACCTATATATATTTTACCATCCGGAGCTAGTTTCATCATCGCCACTGAGGCACTATCCATAATAGTACCTATTTGAGTTTTAGATGCAGCGATATTTGAAGCCTGTAAGTCATATTGATATATATAAGCTTCATCAATAGCCAAAATGCTAAGTACATATAAGAATCGATTGTTCGGAGAAAAACATGCACTTGAATAATATTTAAATGGCCCAGTAGTATTCGGTAATTCTATATTCAACGGACTGGAAATAATTCCAGTGCATCGATCAAAATCGTAGAGCTCGATAAGGTTTCCTATATCGCATTCTGCAAACTTAGTCCCATCTGAATTGAATACAATATCACCACCATTTGAAGTCCTCATCGTCCCAACATTTTGTATGGGTTGAGGATAGATGCCGGTTGAGTCAACAAAGTATAAGTAGAATGCATTATCATAAGCTGCATTTGGATAATCCCATTTCCTTGTTACAAGCCACCAATCTTTTCCGTTTCCATGTTTAACGGCCATCAATGCATCTTTGGTTGACACCGGGTCTAACATTACATTTTTTTGTGTAACCGATCCAAGTCCATTATTTAATTTCAGATCAACGATAGAATAATACAATCCAAAATAAGGCCCCGTTACACCTGCTAAAAAAACGTAAAACGTACTATCCGTCACAGACTTTGGAACTATGATCATGTCATGATACCACCCTAGGCAGATCAAAGAGTCTCCATTCTGCATAGTCTGATGAAGCCTATTCTTTAGTCTTCCGTTTTTCTTCCATCCGTTGATATAAGCAGCCGGGTGAACAGATGATCCATAAAACAATAGACTATCTTGTGCATCAGCAATAGAAACCGATGCGGATAAACTTGATTCATCTGTACTAAAATAAGTTACCGAATTAGTAAAAACAACTCCAACACTATCACCAAAACACCAAACTTTGTTGGAGTATTGCGCCTCCATCTCCCCATAACCAAAAAGGAAAAAAAACAAGATGAGTAGGTGGTACTTCATAATATAAAGGTAAGGAAAATAATTATTTAAGTTACATAAAAATTGAGCCTCGGATGGGGGAGATTCTGGATGCTAGATACTGGATGCTAGATTTTTTCGAAGCTAATTAATTTTGACTTCGAAAAGTATTAATTGAGCCCCCCGCGTCCGCTGCGTAAACGTTGCGCCTGCCTGCAGCAGGCAGGTTTAAGATCATTACACTAAAAAAGTCATTTATACCGTCGCAATCACTTTCAACTCAATCCCAATCGGTGTAGGCAAACAATTAATCTCAACGGTGGTACGACAAGGCTGATTGTCCTTAAAATACTCTGCATAGATGCGGTTGTAAGTTGCGAAGTCGTCTTTCATATTCGTTAAGAAAACAGTGACGTCAATAATTTTATCCCAGCTACTGCCTGCATCTTCGAAAATGTATTTGATGTTTCGAAAAACAGAATGACATTGTGCTTCGATATCGTAAGAAATTACTTTTCCTTCATCGTCTTGTGTAACACCCGGAATAATTTTGGTTCCGCGTTCTCTGGGTCCTACTCCCGATAAAAATAATAAATCGCCAACACGGCGTGCATGAGGGTAAAGTCCGACAGGTTCGGGTGCTTTCGAGGAATTAATTTTTGAGTTCATAGTGGAAGTACAAATATACGAGAATTGTTACTGATGCGAAATGCGAATGAACACGAAATGCGAAAATGCGAAAATCGAAAACAAAACGCTTACCCTGAGCGAAGTCCAAAGGGCGAAAAAAAGCGAATTTATTGTCCTGAATAAAGAGGACAGTGCGAAAGCATACGAAATTCAAAAAAAATTCACCAACTCACCAATTTGCCAATTTGCAATTCTCGGAATACTGAGGCGGGTGATAAACAATAAAAAAGCAAAAATTACTGCGGTACCACAAACACTACCTCGAGTTCCCAGTTGGCTCTTAGGGTGATGGGGTCGGGGTAAATGTATACTTTTTCAGGTTGGCGCTTTTTGGCGAAATGGGAATAGGTGTAGCGATGGTCGCGGTTGGTGTCTTCAACGAGTCGAAGTTTGATGGGACCCGTGCTGAGGTAGGAAAAAGTGTACGTAGAATCTTTATTGATCTCCATTTCGCGGATGGGCTCAAACTTTTCGCTGAGGATCTGGAGTAAATAATTTTTATCCGAATCTAAATTCTTTGTTTTGATGCTGAGCATCGCCATGGTTTCTTCAGTGGGCACTAAGAATTCCTGCTTGACTGTGTCGTTGGTTAAATCATAAATATCTTTTACCGCTCCCGGCAAGATGGTCAGCTTATATTTTTTTCCGTTTTGCCATGGATAATCAATCTTAAAAAAACCGGTGATGGGATCAATCATATGCAAGGGAAGACGGATCGCTTTAGAACTATCTTCGATCACTTCTGCCGAATCTAATTTCAATTGCAAGGGGTGATTTGCATTGAAAACAAAAGAACTGGAAGGACCAAAAGAAGCTGGAGATCGTTTAGGATTTATTCGAAGTCGAGTTCTTGTCCCCACCACTCCCGCAGGTGGCAATAAATTTTGCAATAAGGTATCGATCAATTTATCACCATCATACATAAGCAGCGACAATGAATCGGAAATGGTATCGGGTGAGTAAAAGTAAAAGGTATCTCGGTTAGCCAGTGAATACTCTGTACCCTTCCAAGATACACCCTCTAAAGTTTTTAGCACTAAGGAATCAATTAGCTTGTTGAAAGAAATCATGGCTGAGTAACGATCAAGTCGGAGCGCTTTTAAGAAACGTGGTACAGCTGGCTCTAAATTAGAGAGACGCATTACAGGATGTGCGTCACCAGGCAGTACTATGGTAGAATCCATAAAAGCCAAAGGCTCTTCTCCGCTGCTATCACAAACATAATTACTATTCTTATCATCTACCGCATACAGTCGGTATTCTCCCGCTGCCATGTTATCAATTTTAAATTCACCAAGCTCGTTGGTCTTTGCGAAATAATCGGGACGCTTCCTAAAAACAATACTGTCTTCTTTTGTGTCTATCGATTTACGGTACACCAATACCGTTATATTCTTTAATGCAACAGCAGTAGAAGCCTCCACTACATTCCCTTCCACTTTTAAGGAATCTAAAAATCACCCGCAGAAAAAACGTATTGGAAATTATCAAGGGGATTCGCTTCATTCACATCCACAATCGACTTTCCGAAACTAAGTGTATAAGTAGTATTGGGAGCTAAATCAATAGGCAAAGTAATAATGATATCACGCTTGTTTGCTTTTACATCGGGCATTTTACTCATGAGTGGACTCACTAAAAATTGTCCTTGCAAATCATTCAAGGTAATGTTTTCATTAAAATGTAAATGAATTTCTTTGCTATTAAAACGAATGCTTTTATTCTCTGGAACTGTTGCCAATAACTTGGGTGCTTCAATATCTTTCTCCCCACCGGTTGGTGTGACTCTATTGGCGCATGATGCCAATAATAAAACGAGGAGACTAAAAATTATTTTTTTCAACGGGAACAGATTTAGCGAATAATTCACTCATTAACGATACGAGTTTATAAAGGTATTGTGCATCGACCTCATCAAAATCATTGATGACATCACTGTCTACATCCAATACCATCACCACACGATCTTTAAATAGGATGGGCAATACGATTTCGGATTTCGATAAGGCACTGCAAGCAATATGTCCGGGGAATTTTTCTACATCGGGCACTACAATGACGCGGGCTTCTTTCCATGCCAATCCACAAACTCCTTTTCCATATCCGATGCGTGTGCAAGCCAACGGACCTTGAACGGACCCAACACCAACTCTTCTGCTTTTACGAAATAGACACCCACCCAGAAAAAATTAAATGCTTCTTTTAATGCGGCCATAATATTGGCGCAATTTGCAATCAAGTCATCTTCATCCTCCACCAAGTGTTTTAGTTGGGGCAAGAGTATTTCATAACGATCCTTTTTTACTCGTTCCCTTTGGGGCTAATTCTAATGCTTCGGCCATCAGGCACAAAGATAGTCGCTCTCTAGAGGCGAGCAAAGGCAATGGTGACAATACTCACTTGCACACCCGGAAGTTTTAAAAGAGCTTCAGCAGCTGCAATTAATGTTGATCCTGTGGTAATTACATCATCTACTAAGAGTATTTTCTTTCCTTTTAAGATGTTCTCATCCAAGGCTTCAAACACATTCGCCACATTAGCGGCGCGTTCGAGGCGATGTTTACTCGTTTGACTGACTGTATTTCTTTTCCGTTGAAGCGCATCGGCGAGCTGTTGAATACCCATCACTTCGGCCAATCCTTTCCCAAAACTAGCAGCTTGATTGTAACCACGAAAACGCAATTTGTGGGGATGCAATGGGATCGGAATGACGTAATCATGGCTGCATACTGCGGCGATTTCAATAAACGATAACCACAAAGTTGCCCGAGCTTCACACCCACATCCGATCGACCCTCATATTTTAATTGATGAATCATTCGTTGGATGCGGCCACCCTTACTAAAATGACAATAAGCGGTAGCTGCACTGATGGGCACCTTGCCCCAAAACTGTTTGACAACGGGATTATTCATTTCCTTTTCAAATGAAGTGACTGGCATGGTGACCATACATCCCAAACAGATTCCATCTTCACCTTTCACTAAATGTTCGCAACAAGCCGCGCATAAATTTGGAAAGAAGAAGTTGAGAAGATCTTCGAAAATTACTTTTATTCCTGTCCACATGGTGCAAGGATAGGGCGTTTGGAACGAAATAGTCGGGGGATAAATGTTTATAGTCGACTATAAATGTTTACATACGAATTGGCAAATTGGTGAGTTGGTGTCGCGAGGCTTCGCGATGGTGAATTGGTGAGTTGATGGATTGGAAAACATCTAGGCTATTAAAATAATTGTACTCATGTCCAATTTTAGATTCTGGACACTAGAGAATTTTATTAAGTTTAAAAATTATTAATTTCTCGTAATACCTCCGTGTTTCTCAGTGCCTTCTCCGTGCCTCCGTGGTAAAAAGATAGATACTATAAGGACTCCAATTTTTTCACTCGAGAAAGTCCATGTTTATATCGAAGGATATTCACTATAAACTAAACGGCAAATAAACTTAAATATCACTCTGGAATTTCTTCCTCTTGAAAATCAATATCCGCTTCGAGTTGGTTGTGCGGGTAGCGGATAAAATGGGTTTGTTTAACTAGTCCCATCAAGGCGGCGCGGAGTTCGTCGATGTTTTGTTTTTTCATGGCAGAGATGAAAATAACAGGATGCGTGCCACGAGCCATGTACGATTTTTTGAGATCATCGAGGCTACGGTTTTCAGGTCCGCTTCGAGTAAATCGTCTTCATCTTTTTGGATGAAGGTGTAAGCATCAATTTTGTTGAAGACTAAAAGGATGGGTTTATCAATGGCTTTTAGATCTTGCAATGTTTCATTCACGACATGAATGTGATCTTCGAAATTAGGATGCGAAATATCGACTACATGTACGAGTATGTCGGCTTCTCGCACTTCATCTAAGGTAGATTTAAACGACTCAATTAAATCATGTGGAAGCTTGCGGATGAATCCAACGGTATCGGATAACAAAAAAGGAATGCGATCGATAACCACTTTACGAACCGTAGTATCGAGTGTAGCGAATAATTTATTTTCTGCAAACACATCGCTCTTGGCGAGTAAATTCATTAAAGTACTTTTGCCAACGTTAGTATATCCTACCAAGGCAACACGCACTACATCGGCTCTGCGTTTACGTTGTGTTACAGTTTGCTTTTCAATTTCGGTAAGCTTTTCACGCAAGCGAGAAAGTTTTTCGCGAATGACACGACGATCGGTTTCAATTTCCGATTCTCCCGGACCACGTGCTCCAATTCCTCCTGCCTGTTTCTCTAAGTGAGTCCACATGCGTGTGAGTCGAGGAAGAAGATAACGATATTGCGCCAACTCCACTTGTACTTTGGCTTGTGCGGTGCGGGCACGCTTTGCAAAAATGTCTAGGATGAGATTGGTACGATCCAATACTCTACATCCTATTATTTTTTCAATATTGCGTAGCTGCGACGGCGTTAGTTCATCATCGAAGATGGCAATCTGAATATTATTTTCTTTGATGAAGGCAATGATCTCTTCCATCTTTCCTTTTCCAACAAAGGTTCGGATATCGGGGCGATCGAGTCGTTGTGTGAATCGTTTTACAGTGAAACCACCTGCTGTTTCTGCTAAAAATTCTAGTTCGTCGAGATACTCGGTAACACGATCCATGTCGGTGTCGCGGGTGGAAAGTCCGATGAGGATGATACGCTCAGGCGCTATGGTTAAATCGTGGGGAGGGTGTGGCAATGAATGAGTCTAATAAGAGAGTGATGAAATGTATTTGAAATGCGAAGTTAAGGAAACTGAATGGAATCGCCATTATTCATTTTCGAGAAAAAAAAGTTTTAAGCGACTTTAATAAAGCTTTATCGTTGGAAGGCTAATTTCTAGTGAAGAAGAACTTTTCTAGATGGAACGCTGATGACACGGATTAAAAGGATTTCCACTGATTTCTTCTCAATACATAACAAAATATCGCTATTAATAATCATAATAAATCATCATACTCATGATAAATCAGTGTTCCATTACAAACTCTATTTATTAATGGTATAATTAACTCTAGGAAATTTAATCTTCAGAAATAACTAAAACCAACCTCTTCCCATCCCTACTTCACGGAAAGGCCAAGGGATTGAGGCTAATATGAGAATGAGTCCGATTGTAAAATAGGTTGCTTGCGCTTTGAACTTTGCTTGATCGCCTACTGCTTTTTTGCATTTAATATGACCAATAGTTAATAATGCGATCGCAATAATCATCATGCTAATATGCTCTACCGCCCAGAAGCGAGCCACCCCATCCTTCATGGAAGCACCCATATTAGAGATGGCGCTTTGCACCGTTGGACTCACGGCATACAAGAATCCACCTAAAATCAATTGCAAATGAGCGGAAATCATGGTGAAGAGAGAAATTTTCCGATCACCAGCGGTAAACTGAACTCCGCCACTTTTCCCTCTAAAGGCTTTGATGATTGCTGCAATTAAGAGAAGGAGCAAAACCCATCTCAATAAACTGTGGAAGTGTAATAATCCGATAAACATAGCTTTCGATTTAGATTACAATAGTAGTAATTAGGTGCGAAAATCTGGAACATCGATTAAATAAATATTCGATTTTCTTACCTTTTCATTGGACTAAAGCCTAAATGATTATTAAGTGGGCTGAGAAAAGTAACATTTACGTTACCTCGGTCGATCTAATCTGACAAAATGCTGACCAATGTATGGAATATGGGAATGACCTGCATCGTTATGCCCATATAACCTAATAAAATAACTTTATGAAAACCGTTGGAAACGATTGGGATAATCCCATCTCCCCCGAAAGATTAGCCTTAGTATTTCAGGACAGAAATCAGGCTTATGGCGCTTACATTTTGCGCCGTGATTACAACCGCACCGTTACAAAAGCAGTATTTTTAAGTTTCTTTGGATTGCTTCTACTCGTCTTCACTCCCAGCATCATTCGCTATATAAGTCCGGAAAAAATAATAATTCCTACTGACAACATCGAGGTGATTGTTGATATTACTGAGGTCACTTTGCCTGACAAAATCATTCCCATCCCAGAAAAGGTAATTTCTACACCACCTACTCCACCCAGTTCAAGCAAGCAATTCACCAATTTAATTGTGAAAGACGTTGACAGCACTGACAAAGGTTTAACTCAAGAAGATTTATCAAAATTAACACTAGCGACAAGAACGGTAGTTATTGATTCTGTACCTGGGAAAGATCCTTTACCAGATACAAAAGAGAACTCAACATCAGGCACTTCAAAAACTTATATTTGGGTGGAAGAAATGCCGATGTTTCCTGGTGGAGAAGTTGCGATGCTAAAATACATAAGCAATAATATCAAATATCCAGTTGATGCGCGTGAAGCCAACATTACAGGAATTGTTTATTTAAGTTTCATTGTAGACAAAGAGGGAGAAATTAAAAACATAGAAATACTGAAGGGAATTGGTGGTGGATGTGAGGAAGAGGCAGTACGTGTCATTAAAAAAATGAGTAAATGGAAGCCCGGAAAACAGAATGGACAATCGGTAAATGTTCAATTCAAACTTCCTATCTCCTTTAAAATAAGATAAAAAATAGCGAAAGAGCTCATCTAAAAGATGGGCTTTTTCATTTATACTAAATGATGTAAGTGATAAAATACAGTCCGACCAACTTCCCTAAAACATCGACCAACAAGAAATAAATGGTTTATATGAATTAAGGGATTACTTTTGAGTAAGAATTCCCAACTATGAGAAGTATAAAAATAATCGCCTTATTCGTTTTATCTATTTCGATGTTTTCATGTAAGACGAAAAAGTCAATACCTACTGAGGTAAGAGAGCTGCCTGAAATAAATGTGCGCCCAAGTAATGAAGATTACAGAGCATCAGTAACAAAGTTACATGACTTAGTACATACTCAACTTGACGTTCGTTTTGATTGGAATAAAAGATATTTATTGGGAAAAGCAGTGATCACTTTAAAAGCGCATTCTCTTCCACAAAATACCGTTTGGTTAGATGCACGCGGTATGCAAATTAATCAAGTAAAACATTTAGTTGGAAAAGATTCAATCGTGGTAAAATACGATTATGCCAATGACAGCCTGCATCTATTTTTAGATCGAGCTTATACGAAAGATGAACCCATCCAACTATACATCGACTACATTGCAAAACCGGATGAGTTGACGGATGTTGGCGGAAGCAGGGCCATTACAAGCGACAAAGGATTATACTTTATTAATCCGGATGGGAAAGATAAAAAGAAGCCCATGCAAATTTGGACACAAGGTGAAACCCAAGCAAGTTCTGCTTGGTATCCTACGATTGATGCACCTAATCAAAAAATGTCGCAAGAGATTAGAATCACTGTAGAAAATAAATTTAAAACTGTTTCTAATGGAATTATGACGAGCAGCGTTATAAATTCTGATGGAACACGCACGGATACTTGGAAACAAAATTTACCGCATTCACCTTACCTCTGTATGATGGCGGTTGGGGAGTTTGCCATTGTTAAAGATACTTGGAACCGAAAAGAAGTAAGCTATTACGTAGAACCTGAATATGAAAACGTAGCTCGCAAAATCTTTGGAAATACACCCGAGATGATGACTTTTTTTTCTAACAAACTAGGGGTTGAATATCCATGGGATAAATACAGTCAGATTGTAGTTCGTGATTATGTTAGTGGAGCGATGGAAAACACCTCCGCAACTATCCACGGTGATTTTGTACAGCGTGATGAGCGAGAATTATTGGATGGAAATTATCAGGAATTTATTTCCCATGAATTATTTCACCAGTGGTTTGGTGATTATGTAACGTGCGAATCGTGGTCGAACACAACATTAAATGAAGGTTTTGCAACGTACGCCGAATATTTGTGGAACGAATACAAATATGGCAGGGATGAAGCCGACATCTATCATCAAAACGATTTATTTTCTTACTTACGCGAATCCAAAACAAAGAATGAAAATCTTATTCGATTTTATTATGATGCGCCGGAAGATATGTTCGACAAGCACAGTTATGAAAAAGGTGGATTAGTGATTCACATGCTTCGAAATTATTTAGGCGACACGGTATTCTTTGCTTCCTTAAAACATTATTTAACCGTGAATCAATTCAAAAATGTGGAAGTGCATCAATTGCGACTCGCGTTTGAAGAAGTGAGTGGAGAAGATTTGAATTGGTTTTTTAATCAATGGTACTTAGATAAAGGCCATCCCATACTGAACATTGATTACAACTACGATGCTGCATTAAAAATGCAAAAAGTGACCATTCGACAAGAACAAGATCTCAATGAATTTCCGCTTTACCAATTACCGATGGATGTCGATATCTATTCCAGCAATACCATCCAGCGGAAAAAAATAACATTGACGCAACAAGAACAAACTTTTAGTTTTCCGGTGGATGCAAAACCAGAGTTAGTAAATGTTGATGCCCAAAAAATGCTGTTGGCAGTACGTAAAGACAACCATACAGCTCAGGAATGGATAACACTTTACAAAAAGGGAACTTTGTTTCAAGATCGATTTGATGCTTTACAAGCCCTTGCAAATGATTACAAAGCAGGAAGTCAGGAAAGCGAAATAGTAAAATTAGCGTTGAATGACAAAAACTGGAAAATCAGAGAATTTGCAATCAACAAAATTGAAATATTTGCGAAGTCGGATGAAAAAGAATCCATCAAGAAAAAGCTCATGGCCATTGGCATCGAAGATAAAAAAAGTGATGTGCGTGATGCTGCATTGAACGCGCTGGATGAACACTTCACCGGAGATGATTTAGTAGTATACTTCAAAAACGCCATTCATGATAGTGCTTACTCAGTAGTAGAAACTGCAATACAAGCCTTATCAAATCGTGATAAAGCAGGAACTATGTTAATTGCTTCGCAATTGGAAGGAGATCAACATGCCAGGATTCAAAATATACTCAGTGGTTTGTATAGCAAATCGGGAAGCGATGCGCAATTCGATTACATGAAAAAAATATTGATGATGAGTACTGGTTTCGCTGCGTATGTACAAATTCAGAACTACGGAAAGTTTTTAAAAAATTGCAAGAATCACTCAAATATTAACGAAGGAATAAAAGCCATTTATGATGTCTCCAAACAAAATGATGAATGGATTACACGATTGGCCGCTGTACAGACGTTGGTCGATGTAGCCAACTACAGTGATAGTCAAGCAAAGCTTGCCATGAAGGCATCTGATCCATCTACTGAAAACAGTTGGAAGGAACATATTTCAATTGCTTCGAAATATGTGGATGAATTAAAAAAGAACGAAACGAATGAAATGCTCTTAAAAATTTATAACTCACCAAAAAACTAAACAACCAACTATGGAATTTACCTTAAGCAGAGATAAATTTTCCATCATCATTACATCTTTAGTTATTGCATTTGCTTTTGGCGGAGTAATCGCCTTCTACCTTGGAGAATTCGTTATTGACAACCATGCACATTTTGCATTGCTGTTTAGCAGTATCTTAATACTCATACTTTGTATTGTGTTTTATTTATATCGACCCTTAAAATATAGTATTGAAAATGGCAACATTAGAATATCGCGAATGCTTGGCGACAAAATTATCTTAAAAGATGAAATCAAAGCAGTTCGCATTCCTTCTAAGCATGATATTGCATGGCCCATTCGCACCTTTGGTAATGGTGGACTTTTCGGATACACGGGTCGCTATTATACCAAGCAACTTGGAACCATGATTTGGTTTTGCAGCAGAAGAAATAATTTCATCCTTATTGAAAGAAAAAATAAATTGCCCATCGTCATAAGTCCGGATGAGTACAAAGCCTTTTTAAAAGCTTATTCTGTTTAAAAAAAATTATTTTTTAAATTACAAAATAATTGTAAATCCATCCTGCACATAAAAGCAAGAACATTACTTCCATCACCCATCTTTTTTTTCCACTTAAAAAATAATAGGCTAGATAGATGGAAACGGGAAGTACGATAATACTATAACGGTACAAGGATTCATCTCTAGAAAAAAGAACTGATAAAATTCCGATGGGAATGAGCAACACCAAGAGCTGTTGAATCAATCTCGACTTCGTTACATTTTTAAAATAGTTGGTTTGCAATTTCAACAAAGAGAGAATGAACAGGATACCAACGATGACAACACTTAAGATGTATTTTACATTAAAAATATGTGCGAGATCGATTTGTCTTTTAATTCCAGAAACAAAAACCCGTTCATAAAACGACATTAACTCATTATTCCAGAAATAGTAGAAAAACGCAAAGAAGAAAGGCAAGAGCAAGCCCATGATGCTAACGGTCCAAAGTCGCCACGAGAATGGTCGCAGAATTAAAATACAAAGGATATAAAATAAAAAGAGGAAGATCGTTGGCAAATAAAACAAAGCTGCCAACGACAACAAAAATGCTCCATCAAAAGACAAGGCTAAAGGTGCGGGATGCTTATATAAAGAGAATAGTTTATCAAACACAAAAATGAGTAAGCTGTTCACAAATAGTATGGGATGGATCCACAAAAAAGGCGGAAAGAGTCCGGCGATAATAATAAACATGAGCGCCGGCAGCCAAGATTGCTTATACAGAACCTCGTGTTTATTAATAACATGGTTAATATGAATGGCTTGACTGGTGAATAAAAGAAAAGCAAGAAAAACCGAGAGCGAAGGTGGAATAAACGTTAACGCGCTAACTATCAGATCATAAAGGGGCATTCCATTCCGAGCCACAATTTCATAAGTACCTGATTTTGAAACGAACCACATGGTAGCCGATAAAATCACCAAGATGACCAGTGGAAAAATTTGTGTGGTTCGAAAGCTTCGTATTAGCATTTAAATTTTATTCAGTGATAATTTTCTATAAATTTGCAACAAATTAAACGAAAAATATGACTGCCATCTTCAACGGAATTGCAACTGCTGCAGAATCCATCTTCCCTTTACTACCTAGTTTTGGCGATCTTATTAATTGGTTCTTTGGATTAACCATTACGATCGGAGTTATTTACTGGCTTTGGTATGATGCAAAGGTAAAGCGTGGTGGTGACAATTATTTAGCGAAGAAAGGATAAAATCCTCAATAATTACAGAAAGGCATTCTCTGAAAAGAGCAATGCCTTTTTTTATGCGATTAATCAGGAGATAAACTTCAGTTCCGATAATAACATAGGCACTTTACCCAAACGCTTGGTTTTTATAATCTCGCTTCAAGAAATAATTCAAATTTTCACCACGGAGGAACGGAGAAAGCACGGAGAAACACGGAGAATTTTTTGAGCTATTTAATTCATAGTTTGCTATAATTATTTTATATCGTTCACAAAAATTGAAATAGACTATTAGTCTTTTGGTATTACAATCTCTCAGTGAACCTCCGTGAAATCCGTGTCTCCGTGGCAAAGAATCAATCATAGTTTTAAAAATAATCTTGTTTTATCGAAAAATATTCTAGCAGATCCTTAATTAACAAATAAATTTTTTTCAATTAAATTTTAAATTCTCTCTTCGATAAATATTCAAAAAACAACCACGGAGGATCGGAGAAAGCACGGAGAAGCACGGAGAATTTTCATAAACTTTTTAATTCAAAGTATGATAGAATTATTTTATATTGTTCACAAAAAATTGAAATGAACTATTAACCATTTGGTATTACTAACTCTCCGTGAACCTCCGTGTAATCCGTATCTCCGTGGTAAAAAATCAAATTTTGTTTTGAATGCAGACTTATTCAATCGAAAAAACTACTTAGCCGAACAATAATAATTGTATAGATTGACTTTTAATTAAATTTTAAATTCTCGCTTCAGCAAATAAATCAAAAAATAACCACGGAGGAACGGAGAAAGCACGGAGAATCACGGAGAATTTTTATCAACTTTTTAATTCAAAGTATGATAGCTTTATTTTTATATTGTTCCCAAAAATCTGAAATAAACTATCAGCTTTTGGGGATTATTTAAAATACATAAGTTTCGTTACGCAATTGTTTTCGCTGGTAGCGTCGGAAGAAAAAACAAGATAAACACCAGTTGCTACTTTTTCCCCTTTCAAATTTGTTCCATTCCAGATGGCTTGTGTACCGAGTGCAGTAGTTTGAAACACCAATCCACCACTCACATCTGTAATTTTTACAATACCATTTGGCACTAATCCTTTTATTGCAATTGGGCCATCGTATTCCTTACGAACTGGATTAGGATACACAACAATTTCATCACAACCTGTAATTTCATCGTTGGGTTCAACGGCATCACTTTGATAGCTGATCAATCCTTTGTCGGTTCCAAAATAAACTTCACCTGTTTTTCCATTGATGGTGATAGAAGTAATATTATTTGAGAAGAGTGGACTATTCTCGAATGTGAAATGCTTGATTTGATTTTGTCCATCGGCACTGAATAAATAAACACCACCAGCTTCTGTCCCGACCCATTTTCTGTTTGCACCATCCACCGTAATGGCAGTAACCACTTCCGATGCCAATAAATATTGGTAAGAATTATCTTGTCGAATTAATATTTGCTGTGGAGAAATCGAAGGTGGGTAAAATAAATAAATTCCTGTTTGTGTACCAATCCAAATGGTCCCTTCTTTATCCATGGATAGAGCACGTACTCGATTCGATGCAAAATCGACAACATCAAATTCATCATCTGCAATATTATCGATTGTATTATTTGGATTGAAAACTAAAAGACCATCGGACCCACCCACATTTTCAAAAATGGTAGTCCATACATATCCGTTTAAATCTACAATTAAATCACCTGTCTTTGCTTGCGCATTAATTTTTCCAGGAAAATTAAATGTCTTCCAAGTACCATCTGTCTTTAACACACTAATCACATTTTTCACACCCGCATTTGAAATCCACAAATTTCGATCGCGATCAAGTGCAATTCCGTGCACTTTAAATTGAGATGGATTACCAATTTGAGGCTCAATGGTAGAGTTAGACGTATCGTAACGAGCTACTACCTGTCCATCTTTTAATTCAATGACTCCAGAACCACCCGAACTAATAAACACATGATTTTTGTTAGAAGGATCCACAGCTAAACACATCGCATCATAAAAATTATACTGAGAAAAAAGTGGTGTAGCAGCTGATTTACCATCGTAAGTTACCCAAGTACCATTTTCATATTCCGAAAATCCATCATACTGATAAGCATTGATCCATGTTCCTGTTCGAGGTCCATGCACTACCCATAGCTTTCCATCCACCACTTGCATCGCAGCACATCGCGAAGAATTGGGACCTTGTAATAAAATTTTTTCAAAAGTTGAACCATCCACTTTCAACAAGCCTCTTGTTTTATCGCCAATCCAAGCAACGTTATTGATATCCTCCACTCCATCATTAAAATCGGGACTTGTAACAATACTTGCATTTACAGTACGAACTACATTTAAATTTGCATCAAAAACAAATAACCCTGCAGGAGTTGTCATATACAACTTTCCTTGCTCGGCACGTAAGCTACGTTTTTTGTCAGATGAAATCATTTCATTAGGCAAAGGATTTCCCCATGAACCATTCCATGCTAACATCGTATCCCCATTCGCACGTGCATAATTTACCATCAATTGGTTATTAAAATACACTGCATGATTAAAGACGCCGACATTTCCGGTATCTCCTAAAATTCGAGTCCATGCGGTATAATTCGCAATGAATGGATTATTCAACTGAGCTTGGTAAACACCATCATCAGTAACTGCATAAATATCATTTCCATTTGTAGTTACATCCATTACTTCTGGATGAACACTAGCACTTGAAATAAAATAGGTGTCTTTAATTTCTTTGCGTTGCAAGTCCAATACTACGATCCCAAATCCGCAAGAAAAATAAACATAACGGCCATCCAAACTAAGTTGATTAATCACTTTGCTTCCTGGAATATTCTTCCTTTTGATATCACTCAAATTCAACATTTGATTTGCGTCATTCAGCAAATCGATGTTCGTATTATTATAAGCGATGATAAGTTCATGATATGTCTCTGAATACACGATTGAACTAATTCCAAAATCATTCAATCCATTCAACTTTGAAAATCGATTGAGACTATTATCAGATTTTTCATACGAAAACAATCCATCTTGCGTAGCACAAAAAACGCGAGAAGGGGCAATCGCTACCACTTTTCCCTGAAGATAGGGTAAGTGTTCGCGCCAACTTCCAATCGAAAACGACTGTGCACGGAGTGGATGAACGGCCAAAACTGAGACGGCAAAGAGGAGCGTAAAGAATCGATTCATAAGATTCATAGAGGTAATATAACTCAGCAAGTGTATAATTATTGTTTTGTCAAAGATCATAAATACCTTGTAAACAAATCAACTTTTATCCCTAGAATAGCTAGAATCCTACTAAATTCGTAGCCATATTAAAAATACACATGTTTAGATCACATACCTGCGGAGAATTACGCCTTAGCGACATTGGAAAAGAAGTAACTTTAAGTGGATGGGTTCAACGCTCAAGAGACTTAGGAGGCATGACTTTCATTGACTTACGTGACCGTTATGGACTCACCCAGCTAGCATTTAACATGGATAGCAATGCTCCCATGTGTGAAGCAGCGCGAAAAGTTAGTCGGGAATATGTGATTCAGATTCAGGGAAAAGTGAAGGAGCGAGAGAGCAAAAATTCGAAAATGCCAACAGGAGAAATCGAAATTGTGGTCGATAAATTGGAAATTTTGAATGCTGCCATTACCCCTCCATTTACGATTGAAGAAAACACCGATGGTGGCGAAGACATTCGAATGAAATATCGCTACTTGGATTTGCGTCGAAACAGCGTGAGAGCGAACCTTGAATTAAGGCATCGTATGGCCATTGAAACGCGAAATTATTTAGATAAGCAACAATTTTTGGAAGTGGAAACGCCGGTATTAATTAAATCTACGCCGGAGGGTGCTCGAGATTTTGTGGTTCCATCAAGGATGAATCAAGGACAGTTTTATGCCTTACCGCAGTCGCCACAAACCTTCAAGCAATTGCTAATGGTGGCAGGATTTGATCGCTATTATCAGATTGTAAAATGTTTCCGCGATGAAGATTTGAGAGCGGATCGTCAACCTGAATTTACACAGATTGACTGTGAGATGAGCTTTGTGGAAAGAGAAGATATTCTAAATACATTTGAAGGACTTGTTCGCCATTTATTCAAAACGGTGAAAGGAATTGACATTGGAGAATTGCCTCATATGACTTATGCAGATGCCATGAAATATTATGGTTGTGACAAACCTGATACACGTTTCGAGATGCGTTTTTGCGAATTGAATGAGGTTGCGAAAGGAAAAGGATTTAAAGTATTTGACGATGCTGAATTAGTAGTTGGAATATGTGCGAAGGGATGTGCCGAATATACCCGCAAGCAAACGGACGAGTTAATTGAATTTGTAAAGCGTCCGCAAGTAGGTGCTAACGGTATCGTCTATGTGAAGATGGGTGCAGATGGAAGTATTAAATCGACGGTTGATAAATTCTATACACCGGAAGAATTAAAAAAATGGGCGGAGATCATGAAGGCTGAAGCTGGAGATTTATTGATGATCATGGCTGGTGATGCGAACAGAACTAGAAAAGCCTTAAATGATTTGCGTTTAGAGATGGGCACTCGTTTAGGATTGCGCAATAAAGATCATTATCAATGTTTATGGGTAGTTGATTTTCCATTACTCGAATGGAGTGAAGATGCTTCGCGATTCTTTGCGATGCATCATCCCTTTACTTCTCCCTTAGTGGAAGACATTTCCTTGCTGGAAACTGATCCAGGAAAAATCAGAGCGAATGCTTACGACATGGTCATCAATGGCGTTGAAGTAGGTGGCGGAAGTATTCGCATCTTCAATAAAGATTTGCAGAAAAAAATGTTTAGTATTTTAGGATTCACGGATGAAGAAGCACAAGCACAATTCGGATTCCTAATGACTGCCTTTGAGTACGGAGCACCTCCACACGGCGGTATTGCTTTTGGCTTCGACCGACTTTGTTCATTGTTTGGTGGATCAGAGAGCATTCGTGATTTCATTGCATTCCCTAAAAACAATTCGGGAAGAGATGTGATGATTGATGCACCGTCAATCATTCATGCGGATCAATTGAAAGAGCTTGGGATCAACACTACCAATTCATAGGTAGTTCCCATTTCAAAAAAAATTAATGGTGGGTAATGTTATTCTTAATGAAAACTGCTCTGCATGTCAAACGAACTGACTTAACGAGTAGATTTGAAATGAATTACCGTTTAAAATGATAATACTAAATTGATTATTAAACAAGTAGGCAACATTAAAACAAAGATGAGATTAGCACCTCATTAAAAAAATTACTCTATTGCCATCCTGTTGAATAAACTGGCTATCATTTGAACTATAAATTTACAATTAAACCAACCAAAAAAGATCATATATTCTTAACTTCGCCATTCAAATCAAATAATACTATAAAGCATGAAAAAATTTACCCTTATTACTTTGTTTACATTGTTCATTGGATTGGAAGTTTACAGCCAATGTACACCCATGTCAACTTATACTCCATCAGCTTGGGGTGAGCCTGCTGCTCCAACTGTTCCTTACACAGGATACATGTGTATTGGTCATGATACTTTAACTACTCGTACAGGCTGGGATTATTATGATGGAGATGGATACTTCATCAACTTAATTGCTGGTTCTGATGTTACTTTTTTTATTGATGGATGTACGGGTTTTGCAGCTTCATTAACCATTGTTGACTCAACAGGTGCAGCAGGTGGATTAGGAACTGTAATTCCAGGAGCATACGTTGCTGCAGCATGTCCTAACAACTTAAACTTCATTGCTCCATATACAGGTAGATACAATCTTGTTTTTGATGCAGACGGAAACTGCTCGAATTTTGGATCTACTGCAATTGGTATTGCCGCAATCAAATTAAACAATGCAGCTTCTATCACGAACTGTACTCCGTTCCCTGCACCGGTGAATGATTCTATTTGCAATGCAATTCCAGTTACTTTAGGAACTATTTATTCTGGAAATTCAACTTATGCTAGTGCAACAGATGAGCGTGATGCAGATGTTGTTAATGGTGGATTTGCGTGCAGTGCACCAAACAATACTTTATGGTATTCATTTACACCAGCAGCTTCTGGTGATTTTGAATTTGTATCAGACGCTCCACTTGTAGGTGGCGCACAAATTTGGTTAGGTGTGTTTGAATCTACTTCTTGCACAGATCCATTATTCTATCTAGAGTGTCTTGAAGGAGCAATACCTGGAACACCATGGGCTGATACCATTGCATTACTTGGTGGGACTAATTACTATGTTATGGTAGATGGTTTCAGCGGTGCTATTGGTGCTTATTCTTTCGCTGTGAATGCACTTACTACGGGCATCAACGAAATCAATGCGAAAGATTTCTCAGTATATCCAAATCCATTTTCTGATGCAATCACAATTAAGAACAGTTCTATTGCACAAAACATCAATGTTGAAATTCTTAACATGGTGGGTCAAGTAGTATTCAAAGAGCAAATGAACAATTTAGTATCTTCTAATATTGATACGAAGTCGTTAGCAAAAGGAGTTTACTTTATTCGTTTCATCAGCAACGAAGGTATCGCTACTAAGAAATTAGTTAAGCAATAATACTTGGGAAGAACCCTCTTCCATTTTACTCCAAATAAAAAACGGCTGCTTCATAGAAGTAGCCGTTTTTTATTACTTACAATTTTGTTATGGCTTCACCGTGATTCGACGAGAAAAGCTTTCTGTGTTTGTTTGAACTTTGACGAAATAAAACCCTGCTTTTTTTCCTGTAAGATTAATATTAAAAGTAGTAGAATTTTCACGATCGATTATTACATGCTCTACTAAATTTCCAATCATATCATATACTAAAATCGATGGCTCTTCCGTTATTGATTTACTAAATGAGAGATGCAATACACCATCCGTTGGCATTGGATATAAAGAAAGAGTAGTTTCTTTTTGATTTTGTGAAGTTCTTAGATCGCTAAAATTATTTTGAGCGATGGAAGGCGATATAGTCAGCGCTAAAAAGCTGGAGAGAATAGTCGAGTGTAAAATATTTTTCATGAGCACGAGGTTTTAGATACTGTGTACGTTACAAATACCTTGCCGTTACTTATTATTGAATAAATTCATAGTGGGCTGTATACCTAAGGTGGCAAAGCTTTTCACGATATCGGCAGCCTTATTTATATTTTCGGGGAGATGGGCTCCTTCTTCAGCGGTCCACTTTCCCAGCACATAATCCGATTGACGGCCTTTCGCGAAATCACTTCCGATTCCGAATCGAAGTCGAGCAAACTGGTCAGTTTGAAGACATTCGATAATACTAGTCAATCCATTATGACCTGCGGCACCACCCGAAGGCTTCAACCGAAGTGAACCAAACGGCAAGGCCAGGTCATCAGATACAATTAACAGGTTTTCGCGGGGAATTTTTAATGAAGTGAGCCAATACCTTACAGCTTCTCCACTTAAATTCATAAAAGTGGTTGGTTTTATCAAAAACAGTGACCTTCCTTTATGACGGGCTTCGGCCAACCATACTTTTTTATCGTTTTTAAAAGTAGCTCCTAGAGAATGTGCAACGGCCTCTACCACGTCAAAACCAATATTATGACGCGTATGGACATATTCCAAACCAATGTTTCCTAATCCGGCGATAAGATATTTCAAGACAACACCTTTATTAAACACCGAAAGGAACCTTATTCAGGTTCCTCACGGATATTAGTTTATCGATTATTATTTCTTGTCGGCAGTAGTCTCTGCAGCAGCTACATTACGAGTAGTGCGTACTGCGATAACTACATTCGATGGTGAATCTAAAAACTCAACACCTTTCGACTTAAGATCACGAACACGAATAGTACCACCAATTTTAAGTGGGGTAATATCCAATTCAATAAAATCTGGAAGTTGCTTAGGCAAAGCTTTCACTTTCAAGCGACGCACTTTGGTCACTAGTTTTCCACCTTGTTTAACACCTTCAGAAGCACCGGTAACTTTAATAGGAACATTGATTATAACTGCTTATTATCATTAATTTCCAAGAAGTCAACGTGTTGAATGATGTCATTAACTGGGTGAAATTGAATATCTTGCATAACACAAGAATAATCTTTTCCATCAACCATTACTTTCACGATATACACGTTTGGTGTATAAACCAATCCTTTGAACTGAGCCAAAGGAACGGAGAAGTGAACGGGTTCTGCTCCACCGTAAAGTACACATGGCACTTGTTCATCGATACGAAGTGCTTTTAGTGATTGTTTGGTCAAGTCAGACCTTTTAAACCTTGAATTTCAATCGTTTTCATTGCTAATAATTGTATTATGCTTTTACAAAAAGTGAACTAATAGACTCATATGAGTACACTCTTTGAATGGCTTTTGCGAATAATGCTGCTGTTGGTAATTGTTTAATTTTAGTACTTGGTTTTACGAGAGGAATCGTATCACAAACTACCAGTTCGGTAAGGTGTGAATCGGCAATTCGCTCATAAGCTTTTCCGCTCAGGACAGGATGCGTACAGAATGCACGAACGCTTGCGGCACCTTGATCGATAAGCATGCTTGCTGCTTTGGTTAACGTTCCGGCGGTATCCACGATATCATCAACGAGGATACAATCGCGACCCGACACATCACCAATTACTTGCATCCCTTCAATTTCGTTAGCACGTTTACGGTGCTTATCGATTACTGACATATCGGCGCTGAAGTAAGAGGCATAAGAACGAGCTCTGTGTACACCGCCCATATCGGGAGCACAAATCATCATATTCGGAAGATTCAAACTCTTAATATACGGAACGAAGATGGCAGAAGCGTCCATGTGATCAACGGGAACATCAAAAAAGCCTTGAATTTGTGGAGCATGAAGATCCATGGTCATAATTCGAGTTACTCCTGCAGCAACCAATAAATTGGCTACTAACTTAGAAGCGATGGCCACCCTTGGCTTGTCTTTACGATCGCTACGTGCATATCCAAAATAAGGGATAACAGCAGTAATATAATGAGCTGAAGCTCTTTTTGCTGCATCGATGAGGAGGAGCAATTCAAACAAATTATCGGTAGGAGAGAAAGTACTTTGAATGATAAAAACATCACATCCACGAACACTTTCATCAAATGAAGGAGAAAATTCACCATCACTAAATCGAGCTACTTTCACATCACCCAGCGGGGAACCGTAACAGTCCGCGATTTGCTCCGCAAGATATTTTGATGAAGTACCTGAGAATATTTTTACTTGCCTAGCCATGGTTTTTCCTTCTTATAAAAGGGCTGCAAAGAAACTAAAAATTACGCGTTTATCAAAATGAATTTAACAAATAGGTGTTGAAAAATGAAGAGTTTTTATACTTTTGCCCACTGATTGTCGAAAAAGGGTGTATTTTTGCCTCCCGGTTCAAGCAGCAGAATCGTAAGTTCTTAGATTTCAGAGATTTTCCTTTTTCAAATTATAAATTGCCCGGATGGCGGAATTGGTAGACGCGCTGGTCTCAAACACCTGTGCCTTCACTGGCATGCCGGTTCGACTCCGGCTCCGGGTACAAAGATGGGTAGGCTTGGTTCAATGTAAGCCCTTACATTTTAGCCTATTATGAGTAAAGGGGGTGAATTTTGCCCCCTTCTTACTTTAACATAGCTTTAACATTTTTAGAAATTCAACAAAATTGACTTTAATTTGATACGTAACAAAAAGGCAATATTTCACCTATTGTTTTGTTTCTTTTACGTAACTTGTAGTGATTTCTCAATGTATATAATATATATTTGGACACTCTTCTTGACATAAATATATCATGACACGCAACTTCTCCCGAAATAAGATTGCCAGCTATTAGAAACTGGACACATGAAATAATGCAAGAAAGCCAACTTAATGATCAAATCATTACGGCTTTTGAAAAAGGAATAGAACATGGAAGAAAGGAAGAAAAGACAAAAGCAAAGTTAGTAGCTAAAGAATCTTTTCTAACAAATTTGACAATATGTTGTAAAGTTTCCGAAAAGTTTGTGACATTTTTAGAAGAAATGAATATCAAATGTGATCTCGCAACTATTAAACCAGTTTCTTTGAAATCATTTAGAGCCATATTTGTAATAAGTTTAGATGACTATTCTGATCATGATAAAAGGAAAATATTTTATAAAGAATCTCAAGATTTGAGAACTGGGCTTGAACTTACCGATTTAAATTTTGAAATAATTGTGATGAATAATTCTGGAGAATTTTCTGAAAACACAATTTTTGAAAATGGATTTTCTTTAAAGTTTAGACAAAATGACGATTCAGAAAAGAACTAGCAAATCTTTAACTCACGCTTGTCACAATCATGATGCTTGCTTAGAACTAGATAAGCTTCTAGAGTATAATGATTGGGTAATAACTACTGCTTTCTATTCTGCATTACATTATGTTGATCATTCATTATTTCCTGATCAATTTGAAATTAAAGGAAAAGAATCACGATGCACATGTTTTGAGGAATATATATCGAAGAAAAGTAAAGGTGCTTTTGTTTCGCCTCATGCCCTTAGATTAGATTTAGTTTTTTTGAAGTTGGAAGATATTGGTAGTTCATACAAAACTTTATTCGATTTATGCAAAACTGCACGATATAAAAATTTTAAAATGTCAATTGAAGATAAAAATATCGCTTTATATGAATTAAAAAACATAAAAGAGTTTTGTGTGGAAGTTGACTTAGAACCTTTAAGAGTAGCACCTAAGGAATAATCAAACTTTCACATTTACTAGTTTTGATTTCGTGTTTATTCAATCCCTCTTCGCGCGCGTACATGTGTAATAATTCAAAAATCGATTCCAAGTGTTTAGTCAATCCTGATAGGAAGTTAACACCCCATTTTCAAAGTAAAGATAAAGCCTATCGTAAACACTATAAACCCATTGTTCATGTACACCCCACCGCCCAATGGTTCGATTTTGTTTAGCTGGCATACCCAAAGAAATAAGTGCCATATCATCTGTCATGCCTAGCCAATATTCTCCTTTACGAAGTCTTTCATAAGTAGTTTTCCCATACTTCAAGATAAATACTTTCTCTAGTTCATCAGCCTCGCCCTTTGTTTTTACCCTTTCTTTTTCCGAAGCTAAATCCACTTGCCTTTGTCGCTCTATATTTTTTAGTTTCACAAAGTTTATAATAGCACTATCCTTTTCAACCCAAAGTTCATGCATATAGCCAAAAATTGTGTCGATTTTAACACCAAAATATCCATCTATATAATCTAATACACTAATTTGCCTCCTAGTTTTAACTTCAAAAATTTGAGTGCCCAATGGATTCGGTTGATCCTTCAACTTAGCTAAATCTTTGCAGTAAGTATCAATGCCACCTTAGCTTGACAGCCCCAATCGCATCTTCTAACTTAATTGATGCAATGGATAAGACAATATCGGAAAGTGAATCTTTTAACAAGATTATTTTTGCTTCTAGTTCTACTTTTCTTTTTCCAAAACATCAATTTTACTGATGTTCTGACAATTTGCATCAATGTTGAATAAAATATCATTGACAATAAAAGGTTCTTCATGTCCATATACTATACCTATATTTTTCACTAAGGTATTCCAATTTTGCCATAGTCCAAAATAAAAAACCGTAATCTCCCCCCGCCCCTCATATTCTTTAGATTATTTATAAACTCGAAAAGTTGACACTTCGCGCGCGCGCGTACATCTCCATTAACCCTACCTTAAATCCTTTTTAGGGACTAGTCATAAACTAAGGTTGTCCCTTCGCGCGCGTACTTGGCAAGAAACTCGAAATCGGAGCTTTGATGAGAATTTGTAGATTTTTGATAACAACAAAAGAGATTTTTTTTCCTTTAGGGATTGAACAAACTCGAAATCACTCAACTGTTATTCATCTGTTATTTCAATTGTTTAGTAGATTTGATTAATTAGTCACTTGACTGGGTACGATGGCACTCATCGCACTTTGCGATCAATTTCAATGATATGTTTCTAAATGATAATTACATAAAAAGCATTTGAATTTATTTGAATAAATCAAACAACTCTTTGATTTAATTTCTGATTTTTACTTTTATTATAATATGATTATCAATACTTTAAAATTAACAATCATTCTATTTGATTCTACTTTAGTATCTCACTCGAAACTTATTACATTTATTTGTTTGATACCGGGCTTTCATTCTATTGGCTTCTATTATAGATTAAGTAGATGAACCTTCTTTTTTGAAAAGTTCATAAATCTGTTTAAATCGATAAGGGCGAGCATCAAAACCTTTGATGTATAATCTCATTTTTTTTATCTTTTTTCAAAATCTTATTTAAGAATCTTATTTAGACATATTATTTAAGCTGTTGTACTGAATGTTGTAATTAGTGTCTTTAACTAGTCGCAATGATGATCTAGTAACGATACTTACTTCAACTGTTATTCTACTGTTATTGGATGCGATGGATGAAATTCCTTATTTAGCTGTTGTGATGATTTTGCAAATGCGATGGCTTCATTCTTTAGCTTTTTCAATGCCTCTAGCTTACTTTTTCTTTTATTGTTTTCTGCAAAAACTGCTAATTCATTAAGGGTAATTTTGTTGGAAATTGCGATGTATAAACCTCGCATTTGGTGCGAATAAACTAAAACATTCCAATTCAGAATTAAATCATCTAATAGCTTTTTCATGTGATGGCGGTGCGAATACTTCTTTAGCACCTCCACTAGTCTAATGTCCATTTGTTCCGGGATGTCCTTAATACTCGCAAATCCTAGCATCCTAGCAAGGATATGTTGCTTATTGGTCTTACGGCATCTTCGATTGCCAATAATTGATTTAATGGCAATAAATGCCAATAATTGAATGATCTCGTATTCTGATTTGGGATTGTCCTTATAGTTCCAAATATGGCTAAAACTGATCATAGGACAAATCTTGTTTTCTGAATATGCCCTATCTAACTTTATAGAACCTTCAACAGTTAGATCAAAGCTAAATAAATTAACATTTAAGAACTCTTCAGCTTGATGCAATCGGTAATGATCAATACATAATTCCTCTAAGTCCGAATACATTAAAAGTAGCTTTTCAATTCGTCGAATTTCCTCGACTGGATCAAATGTACCTTCAGTAGTAAAACCTCTATAATCTTCATTGCAACCAATAATGTCACAACCTAGAAAGATTCAATCATGCTTTTAGTTTCTTATCTAAATTGTTTTTGATAGATGTCATAAATGACTTGCCGGGAAACATCATCTATATTAGCTCTTAACTTCTTGGAATACTTATACACTCCGTATCTAATTATTGAATAAAGTGTACTATGTGAATCCTTTAGTATTTCACCCATCATTGGCAATGGAAACTGGATGAACCTTTCTTCCTTTTTTTTTCATTTTCTATCATTCATTTATTGTCATTCCGTAACAATTATCTACTTTTAGGCTGATCATTCATTTTATGGATGTCATTCCTAGAGAAAGCCTCTTCGTAATTGTGGAGGCTTTTCAATTCTACTATTAGTGTAATTCCCTCGCGCGCGCGGAAAATTCGGGATTTGATGCTTCACCACTTCTAAAAGCATTTTTATAGCTCATCAATCAAAGTTGATTCATAAAACAGCCCGCCAATAAACAAGTGAATTGTAAAAGTTGACCATTCATCATTGGATTGAAATACTAGTAAATCCTTTGTCCCTCGAATGTCACCAGTTCCAATGATCGATGGTTTTGGCTTTATTGGTGCGAAAATGGTGCTATGAATACTCTTTGCGATTTCCTTATAAATCGAACTTTCAGCGATGGTAAATGTCCCTTTTATTTGCCCGGCTCTTTGCTTTGGCAATCCGAAAACTGGTGCAAATTCATGCGGTGTGATGCACAATCTTTTTGGTAGATAGTCTTGATCCCCATCTTTAAAATAATAGCTTGTAGATGTCCCTTCCTTCAATTGGTAGGTCATTGATAGATGTCTAATTCCTTGCATGGCTTACAGTATTATTTGTTAGAAATACTATTTGCCTCAAATAACTTGTTTAGCTCATCCATCTTCACGTAGATTTTTGCGCCAAACTGACTAAAGGGAATGACTCTTTTATCGCGCCAATTTTGCCAAGTTTTTGCGCTAATGCCTAACAGCTCCGGGACTCTTTTGCTCTCAATCCAAGTGGATTTGAATAGTTCTTCCGGTTTACTTTTTAGAATTGATTTGATTTCTGCTACATCATTCTGTAAGATGTCCAATGCTTCGATGTCGATAGTTGCTTTCATTTGCTTTTATAATTTAGGCAAATGTCAATCCATTAGGAAAAACTATCTAATACAAATGAACTTTAAAATTAAACTCGAATGTATCAATAACTACCATAAAAATTTCACTATGAAAATTTCGATCTAAGAATCATTATCCGAATATTATTTTCAGGAGTTGTATTATCGCATTCATTCTTATTTAATAAATTGCAAAATAAAAATATATCATAAATTAATCTGCAAATTTCATTCGATGTTTCTTTTCCTTCCTTAACTATTAAATTAGAATTATCTGCAAAGTATTTGTGCAACATTTTCGCAGTTGGATATAAAACATTTGTTACTTGATCGGTCTTAGTCAAATAGCCCCCTTCAAAAAAAGAATTTGAATCTTTAAACATTGATAATATTTCACCAATCAAATAGCTATTTTCAATTACAATTGGTTTCTCTTTCGCCAAATTAATTGTATACTTTTTAGTCCCGGAATAAGAAATCGTGAAAATTTTCCTAAACTTTCATTTGGAATATTTTTTATAAAGGTAATTAATCTGTTTTTTTGACGAATCCTTTGATTTCTTTTCCGTAATTCCAACTTAGAAAAGCCTCTATAAATTTCTACAGTTTCAGACAAGCCAACACAAATATAAATAATACATTTTACCTTTAAAAAATCAGTTTCTAAATTATAATCAGTTTTCAATTTTTCACAAAATGTATCAATCTCTTGCCTCCATTCATTCCATAAATTTTCTTCATCTCTGGTATTAAAATCAATCTCTGATGAAAGTTCAAGTTCAAAATCTGAGGATTCATAGTCTTTAAAATTGGAAAAGAAGTAAGAATCTAACTCTATTAAAGAAAGAATATCTTTTTCTACTTGAATAGTTTTATCCATTATCAAATATTTTTAACATCGCATCCTCCACTTTCTTATTCTTCAAAGTTTCTATGTAGGTTTCAGTAGTAGCAAATTTTTCATGCCCCAAAATGGACTGCAAAACTTTGGGGTTAATATCTATCAGGGCATATTGAGCAAAGAGTGCCTCGCAATGTGAAAAGTGACTTTCTTAGTGATTCCGGCTAATTCTGCAATTTTCTTTAAGTCCCTATTTAGGATCGTATTTTTAGATGCGATTTGATTGAAGATTTTTACTTCATATCCACTTTTAATTTTCCTTTCCCTACTAATGAACTTTGAATATTCGCGATTCAACAAATTAAAGATGAAATCATTTTCGGTTAATCCATCATGCTCATAGTGTTTAAGTATTGCGAGGGCATCCGGGATCAATGGGACTGATTTTTCCAGTAGCTTGTTATTTCTAGTTTTGGACATTACATAGGTCAAATTCCCATCAACAATATTTGACCATCGCATCATGATCAAGTCACCGGCTCTAATGCCTCCACAATAGAAGGCTAATAAGAAACAATTCAAGGTATGCCACAATGAGCTACCATATTCTAAATTCAATGCCTTCAAAAGCCTTATTTCATCCTCTGTTAGCTTTTCCTTACTGGTGGTTACGGCGGAAACTTTATACTTGCCAAATGGTGACTGATCGACTTTAATAATATCCTCTTCGATGGCTTGGTTCATCGATGCTTTGAAATTCTTAAAATGCTCATAGATTGTATTCTGATGAAGGTCAATCATCGAAATTCTAAAGTCCTTTAGAAAAGTGACATCGATCAAATCGAATGGCAAAGGTGAATCCCCATGAAAAGCAAGTAACTTATTTTTCAATTGACCATACCTTTTTGATGATCTGTAATTCCCCCCTTCGTTAAACCTCTCAATGATCCTATTCAAAAACTCCATGAAATCTGATGTCGATTTGCTCGCAAAGGACTTGATGATTCTTTCCTTTGATGGTGAATCAATACTATTCTCTAGACTTAAAAACTTATCCCTAATTAGGGTTAATTTCTTATCAAGGCTATCATTTAGCTTTTTAGCATTAGCATCCAATCCTCTTATCCACTTCAAAGGTTTTGCCTTTGGATTGAAGTCCGATCTATTACCGATAGTGATCCCGGTCTTGATGCTTTTATGATTTCTATTTTGTGTTACTCGCAAATAAATTTCATAGGTCTTATCTGATCGAGGTGAACTATTCACCCAAAAATTAAATGTTGTATTCATGATGTCATTTCCTAATCCAAAAATAAGTGAAAGAATAGTTACTTTAACATTTACTTTAACATTTTTTGCTTTTGTTTACTTTCGATTTCCAAAATAATCTGTTTAAATGTACTGATAACCATTACCAAGTGGAGGAAATGATAGTATTCATAAGTAATTGATTCCTAATCTAAGTATTCCGGCTCCGGGTACAAAACAGTGCGAGAAACAGTGCGAGAGCGCTGTTACTCGCGCTGTTTTTCTTCACTCTCTCTCTCGCTCTAAGAAGATTTCTATTTCTAGGAAATCTCCATTATATCGTAAAACGTGAAGTATAACAGAGCGAGAGCGCTGTTATTCGCACTGTTTTTCTTCGCTCTCGCTCTAAGGATAATTCCAATTCTGCGAAATCTCCATTGTAACGTAAAATTTCATTTTTCACTTACCTATAAACAGTAATTCCATAAACCCTTTTTCTAAAACTATACTAATATGTTCGACTTTCAAAAACTTGAAGTTTACAAAAAAGCAAAACTATTTCATTTAACATGTAAAGATGTAATTCTAACACGTCCGCTTGATCAATATGTCAAAGACCAATTAGGAAGGGCTTCTTTTAGCGTACCGCTAAACATTGCAGAAGAGTTCTGGTAAAATTTTCAAGAGCCGACAGAAGAAGCTATTCACTACTTCTCGGGCATCAGCTATGGAGATGTGTTGCTATTGCAGATATTTTAGCTAAAAACAGGTCTATAAATAAAGAAATGAATTTGAAGATATAATACTTCAAGCGGATGAAATTTCTAAGGATGCTTTATGCGATGATAAAGAATTTATCATAAAAAGAAATTCTCTCTTGGTTAATTTTTTGTTTACGATGGTAAAATCAAATATTCTTTATTTGAAATTATTTGTTGTTCACGAGATTTAATTATCGCGCCACCATAAAATTGGATTTCATCAATTTTATGAGTGGCCTGTTTCATTAGGAAGAGTAGTTCTGAAAGGCGCATTAAATGCGCCCCTATGTTAAAGGTTTTGTTGATTAAAAGGCTAAAATGGTTGTTAATTCTTTTAGGGAAATTTGAAATCCGCTCAATATTGCAGGTTTCATGTCGTAAAACAACTTAAATACCGTGGTAATTTTTTCAAGGGCGCATTAAAATGCGCCTTATCTTATATGTTTTATCTCTTTGAAAATCTAAAAAAGGATTCTTAAATAAGGTTAGAATGCCGTTATATACCAATTGGTATCCAACAAACGTTCCGTTTCGTCTACAAAATTGCAACTATCGATTCACAACAAACTTCGCCTTGTAGCTTTGGTTGCCTACTTGTGCATCAATAAAATGAATTCCATTTTCAAACTCTGATATTGATATGATTTACTCGGTTGCATTTCAATATTCAACACTTTAACAATTGAAATGTGCTGTTGTAAATTTTATAAATTGCTGTTGGATTGCATTCAACAATTTTTACTGTTGTGAAAATCGTGGGCTGGATTGGAGCAATTACTATTTCTCTTCTTCCTTTACAAATGAGTAACATCTTCATCCACTTAAGCGAGGGCACTTTTCGCATGGCTCTGTATAAATCATTACTTTGACTTCCGTTGTACGCATTGAAACCTGGCTGCAATATCATTTCGTTACCTGCAATATATTTTACACGTGAATTACTGTTGCATTGCTGTATTGCTATGAATGTTACTACCAACAATCCTACCGTATTCTCGATTTCACGCAGACGAAAGTGTATAAGGTTTGATACACATCAACCGTAAAATAAGTTACTAACGTTTGCTTGACTGAAGCATAAGAATCATAATCTGTAAATAATTGAGCAACGACTGTATAGGTGCGGGTATCAAGATACCACTTGTTGGCAAGACTGTACTATGTGAGTTTGTCACCGTAGTGTATGCTCCATTCCATATAGGACTCCATCAAACGGAGTTACTATAGGTACTCAGATTAGTTATATAAATGTTTATTAGCACAGAATCATTATACGACATCAATTGGCATCATAATGAACCCTAATTAAATCACACCGGGGTTGCAATGTTGGAATAACTATTTGCAAGATATCTCAGCCTTCTCTGTTTGATTACTATTTCCTTACTCACGCAACTTCGTCATTCCACCTTCAAGAACTTTCCAACGCATGTGGTAGAATCTTGCCATAATGAAATACCATCGTCAAAGCAGTAATTTCCTGTATGAAAAGGATCCACTACATTATTGCTCAGATCTCTTAATTCCAAAAACAAAAGCACCAGTTCCAGCATGCGTAACTCCAGGTCCATCGAATAAACCAGGATTGCCTATTGCCTCACCCTCATTTACAAAACTTCCAATCGGTTTTTGAGTAGGACTACCTACATGCAACTGATGATAATGGGATCGAATACCATTGGGTGCTCCAAAAACGTATAGTTTCCGGTTGCACTATTA
>JADJMG010000013.1 GCA_016709725.1 Bacteroidota bacterium | reverse complement strand
CGAGCATTTTATTTTATCCTACCTCGAAGTGCGTGAGGGTGAAGAAGGAAATACAGGTCGCGTGTTGTTTTACATAAATCCGTTTAGCAAAGGTTCGGTGTTCGGCAAAGGCGACATCGATCAATTTGTAAAAAAGCTAAAACTCGATCCGCAGAATAGTTATTACCAACCCTGCAGCAATAAGGATATGATTTTACGGATGCTTCGTAATTTATCGTATTCATATCAAAAGTTAGGGGATACGGAAAAGGTGGATGAGATTGGGTTAATGATCGGATTATTTTCTTCCTAACCACAAACTTTATTTAAACGCAGCGGTCGCAACGTTTTCGCAGCGTTCGCCGCGTTTAAATTTTCTAATTGCCGAAAATCTTCATAGCAGTCCGAAAAATAATCTTCAAATCCACGAAGAAACTTTTCTCTTCCACATACCTCAAATTCAACTTCAACTTCGCCGGCATAATTTCCTCAACATACATTTTCTCCGGATCCTTCGCTTTTCCCAATAACTCATTTTCATTAGCATATTCAATCGACGCATAATCCGTGATACCAGGCTTTACTTCCAACACTTTCTTTTGCTCCACCGAATACATCTCCACATATCTTTTCACTTCCGGTCTCGGACCCACCAAACTCATTTCTCCCAACACCACATTAAACAACTGCGGGAGCTCATCTAACTTATACTTTCTTAAAAAATATCCAACCCGTGTCACCCTCGGATCACGTCCACCCACTGTGATTAATCCTTTTTTATCGGCATCGAGAAACATGGTTCTGAATTTAAAGATGCGAAAGGGTATTTGGTTTTTACCAATGCGTTCCTGCATGTAAAACGCTGGACCTTTACTCGAAAATTTTACCGCCAATGCCAATACCAACAACAGCGGACTCAAGAGCACCGACATTATTAAACTCACCAATAAATCGAAGAGTCTTTTGGCCATCATGTAGCTTTTACCAATACCGATTCAACCGCTTTCACGACGGCTGAAACTACACGTTGTTTTTGCTCCGTGGTTAAATCGTAAAAAATAGGAAGTGAAATTTCAGTAGCGAAATTGGAATACGTTACAGGATAATCGTCAATATTAAATCCTTGCTTTTTATAAAACGAAAGCTGGGGTAATGGAATGAAATGCACATTCACACTTACATCCTCATCAAAAATAGCTTGAATGAAGCGTCGTAATAATAATCGCAAACTTGTTTTCGAACGACAAGCGTATCGTCGTTATAACGTCTTAATTCAATGAGTCCGATAGCGGCCACTAAATCGGTCATGTTGCATTTAAAGCCCGCTTCAATGATATCGTACTTCCAATTTCCTTTTTGCATTTTGGCCAAGGCATCTTTGTTTTGTCCGTGCAAGGTATAAATGCATAAGAATTTATAAACTTCTTCATTGCTGAATGGCGGCGGAAGCATCAAAGCAATGGCTCCCCCTTCGGCCGTAGTTAAATTTTTTACAGCGTGAAAAGAAAATACAGAGGCATCGGCCCAGATTCCGGTTCGTTTACCATAATAGGTAGCGCCTAAGCTATGCGCTGCATCCGACAAAATCATAATCCGTCCCAATTTTTTCTGAACCTCGGTCTCGGCAGTAAACTTTGATTTTATTTCAGAAGCATTCACCACTTCCATTAATCTCGTGTAATCGCAAGGGAGTCCGCCAAAATCGACGGGCATAATTACTTTCGTTTTGGAAGTGATGGCAGCTTTTACATTTTCTACATTGATGTTAAAATCGGAAGCATTCACATCTACCAATACAGGTCGGGCTCCGCAATGTACCACCACATTGGCAGTCGCAGCATAAGTGTACGCAGGCAAAATCACTTCGTCGCCTTCCTTCACTCCAAACCAACGCAGCATAATCTCGAGTCCTGCGGTTGCTGAATTTAAACAAAGCGTATATTCATTACCGTTATAGGCACTCAGTTCTTTTTCAAATTGCTTGGTGCGCGGACCCGTAGTGATCCAGCCCGATTTCAAAGCTGCTGTAACTTCCTGAATGATTTCATCATCGATGCGGGGCGGAGAGAAGGGGATAAGGGCCATGTTTTTTAGATAGGTCAAAAATAAGGAGGAATGTCGAATTTAATGAATTATAGTTTTAATCTTAATGTGTTTCTTTAGTTGTATGAATTTCTTTTCCCGCTACCAACAAGCTATAAAAGAAAACAAAAAACAAGACACCTTTTTGTACTTCCAGAATCGATTCAGTCATGGAATTCAAGATAATGACCATAGCAAAAAGAGCAAATAGTGGTTGCCCCTGTGATTTTAATCGATAGATGGGAAGTACAAGTGACCAGATGAGCAAGAGCAGACCCACAATTCCCAATGTGAGCCAAACTTGTAAGAACTGGTTATGGGCGTTAAGCTTTTTGTCGAGGGCGTAAGTGAATTGATGCTTTTCATAGGTTTTTATCAGCTCGTCTTTCACATCGCCGGTTCCTGTGCCGATGAGCCAGTTGTCCTGTAGGATTTCCATACTCTCCTTCCAAATTTCTAATCTTCCCGTTGTGCTGTTGTATTCAGGTTGAACTTGGTCTGCGGGAGTAGAAGTGATAGCATTGGAAACTTGATTGAAACGATTGTTGAATCCCTGCAACGCGAAATAACTAAGGGTAGTGAAAAAGAGAATGGCAATGAAATATCCTTTTTTTATAGGCAAAATTTCTCCTTTCCGTAAATAATAGCAGGCAGCCAAAAGAAAAGTTAACACAGCAACAGCGAGCGATGTTCGAGCGGATAATTGAAACAATTGAACGAAAAAGAAAAGGATCCCTGCACTATAATATTTGAGATATTGTTCCTTTTGTGGTATCAAACATCCTTTGAAGCAAAAATAAAATGGCCATGGTTAAATACATGGAAATATAAGTGGGATGCATCAACAACGAACTATAACTGATGTAAAAAAATGCAGTGTGATTACCGGTTTCAATAAAACTAATAAAAGCATTGGCAAGCAGCAGTAGACAAGCCAACGCGCAACCGAAAATGAAAAAGTATGTGGTTTTTCTAAATTCTTTTCTGATTTTGTTTAAAACAGGTAATCATTAAAACTCGCTCCTGTTTATTCACCAAACGAATGATGCCAATGGACATCCAACAAATGATGGATATAGGAAGTAGCAACGGCAAGGCTAATGCCGAGAGCAACAAAAGTGCACCAATGATTTTAGAAGTAGTGAGCGATTCCTTCATCATGATTTTTCTTTTCGCATTTCAGCTTCTATGGCTTCCATCCAATTTTTGGCAATATTTTCACGCATGAAATATTTTTGCGCATAAATCTTTCCGTTAGCGCCCATGGATTTACATTCGTCGGGATGACTTTCCATGTAGATGGCAGCTTCCACTAATGCTTTTGCATTTTCAGGTTCGATATAAATTCCGCACTTGCCTTCATTTATGAATAATTCGCGTGCTTCCCCATCAACGCCTAATAACAAGGGTTTCTCGAGTGCGAGATTCTCAAATATTTTAGATGGAATGGCACCCAAAAATAAATCCATTTTCTTCAATGGAATTACCGCAGCATCAATGGCAGCAACAATGGAAGGTACTTCGGTACGACTCACTAAATCAAGAAATTTAACGCGTTGTATCTTTTCATTTTGTACTCTTGAAATCAATCTTTCTTTCTCGGGTCCATCGCCGAGTAGTAAGAATACAATTTTACTTTGTGCTGGAATTTGTTTGGCTGCATCTAAAATAACATCCAACCCTTGTGCAATTCCTATAATTCCCGCATAGAGTAGGAGGAAATCATTTTCTTCAAATCCTAATTCTTTTCTTTTCCCCGCATTAAACTTTGTCAAGAAAATCGATTTGTCGACACCATTCGGTAACCAATGAATGGGTTTATTAGGCAATCTTGCCTGAATATTTTTTACAATTCCTTGGGTTTGTCCCGTAACCATATACGAAGATCGATACAGCCATTCTTCTAATTTAGTTGCGAGATTCAAGAAAAACTTATTCGTAATCACCCCCAATTTCTCTGCCGATTCAGGCCATAGATCACTCACATTAAACACAAACTTTGCATTTTTACGCTTGCTAATCCACCATCCACTGATTCCTAAAAATAGGGGCGGTGATTCACACATCAAAATATCAAACTTCCCAGGAATGTTGGCCGCCGCAAATACAGATGAAAGGGTAAATGAAAAATAATTTAATAATCGTGAAATAATGGATCTACTTTTACTCACATAAATCCATGAACGGTAAACATCAATGCCTTCAAACTGATCTTTTACAAACCATTTCCCTCTATATGCTTCATGTACTTCCATGCTCGGATAATTGGGCATTGCACACAACACGACCACTTCATGTCCAGCCGCTTTTAACTCTCGAGCCAATCCACTCAATCGATTTTGTGGTGCTCCCGTTTCTGGGAGGATAGTATTGTGAAAGGATCAGGATTCTCAAAATGTGCTCAGTAATTCGTTAACGATGTTATCGGTCGCTTTTCCACCACCGTATAAGTTCACATTGAAATCCGATTTTTTATTGCACATCTCTTCAAACGAAGTAAGGATGTTGGAATAATCGGCGCCCGCTAATTTATTGAATCCACCCTGAACTAATTCTACCCATTCCGTTTCATCGCGCAGTGTGATGCAATGTTTCCCAAAGAAGAAAGCTTCTTTTTGCAATCCGCCGCTGTCGGTCATCACCAAGGAACAATGTTTGAGCATTTCAATCATATCGAAATATCCTACAGGATCAATAACTGTAAACGGCAATTTCATTCCAGCATCCATAACAATTTTTCTTGTTCGAGGATGCAAGGGCAATACAACGGGTATGGTGTTGTTTATTTCGGATAAGGTATCGATGATGGATTTCAATCTGGAAAGATCATCCGTATTCTCCGCTCGGTGAAGTGTACACAACACGAAATCTTTCAATTTTAGTTTGTCAATGATGTTTGATTTGGAGGCCGATGTTTGCGCGTAATAGAGGGCAGCATCTTGCATCACATCTCCCGACAAAAGCACCTTGGTTCCCGCAAAAGGATACCCTTCTTTCGATAAATTGTCAATCGCCGTTTGCGTTGGACAAAAGAGTAAATCGGAAATTCGATCGGTGAGAATGCGATTGATTTCTTCGGGCATCTTCATATTGAACGAGCGCAATCCGGCTTCAATATGGGCTACTGGAATATGCATTTTAGCAGCGGTTAAAGCACCAGCAAGCGTAGAATTGGTATCGCCATAAACAAGGACTCGATCTGGTTTTTGATCTTTGTAAAGTTCTTCTAAACCGATGAGCATTTGTCCGGTCATGGCACCATGACCTAGACCGTGAATTCCCAAGTTGAATGCCGGCTTCGGAATTTCCATCTCCTCAAAAAAAACATCCGACATATTCGCATCATGATGTTGACCAGTATGCACAATCAATTCCTCAATATTATTTATTTTCGATAAAGCGCGACTTACCACAGCAGCTTTTACAAACTGCGGACGAGCACCTACGATGGTTAGCAATTTCATTTTCTTCAACTATTTTTTAATGAGGTTCTGATAAACATTCATCATTTGCTGCACATTATCGTCCCAAATATAATTCTCCTTAACTCGTTGTCGAGCGGAATTTCCTTTTTTCAATCTTTCAGTGGGATGATCTAAATAAAAATTCAACGCATTTACCACTTCTTCCACTGAATTTCTTTTCACGATCATTCCATTTTCTTCCGATCCCAGCACTTCCTTAAATCCTGGAGTATCGGAAGCGATGATGGCTTTTGCACAGGCCATCGACTCGACCAACGAGACCCCAAAACTTTCGTCAACTAGAGTTAAGGATACAAAAATATCAATTTGCTGATGAACCTTTTCAATCACATCATGCGAAACACGTCCTGCGAATTGTACTTTTTGATTAATTCCATTTTCCTGCACAAGATTTTCTAATTCTTGTCGCTGGGATCCATCGCCAACCAATAAAAGTTGGAGTGGGAGGGAAGGGTACTTTTTTGTGATAAGAATAAACGCATCTAACAAAATTTTATTCCCATAAATTGGCTCTAAGGCTTTAATATTGCCTATGACAATGGGTTTATTTTCTTCTTTGCTTTCCACAGGCGAAAACCGATGCACATCCACACCAAAAGGAATTACTTCTACATCTTGCTTGGTATACATAGCTATTTCTTGCTTCATGCATTCACTGGTTGAGCAAATTTTTGTAGCGTTTGAAAAAATATAGGAAAGTAATTTAGAATGCAGAATTGATTTTTTAGGAAAGGAAAACACATCGGTCCCCCAAACAGAAATTACCAGCGGACGAAATCCAGAACGCACACCTAAAAATCCATAACTCGTAGCATAATGCGCATGAATTACATCGGGCTGAAATGATTGAATAGCACCTTTTAATTCCGCTACTTGATTTAAGTACCCTAGCTTTTGGAATAGGGAGAAGGATCCTACTTTTGAATTTCCGTTCTTTAAAATAGTCACCCCTTTTAATCCTTCATACCAAGTGCTATTTGCTTTATTTAGACTAAAAATTCCGATTTCGATTCCCTGCGTCGCCAAACTCACTACCCATTTTTGAGCGTGTGCTGAATTGATATCGGCTAGCAGTAAGATTCTCATTTATATTTTTATCCAGGAATCAGGTACAACATCCTTCGTATTTTTAGGCGTATTATTCATCCACTTCGAAGGCGCAATTACAATTTTATTTAGATTTTGATTGAGCCAAGCTCCCCACCAAGAGAACGAGCTATTCGCAATGATATGGTGCTTGCACAACGACATCAGGTATAAATCTTCATAGCTGGCACCTCCCACATTATGTTCAACATATTCAACAGGAAATTCACAGTTGATATTCTCTTTAAACCAATTGGGCTCATCCGAAAAAACAAATAGCTTGGGTTGATCCACCTTTTCGCTAATAATCGCCAATGCTTTTTCGTAATAATCGGCTTCGCATAGACCATGCACATCCAGGTTCACTTTATTACTCACATAATCACCTCGTCGAACATGTATACTCACTCCATTCACCTTTGACATTCGATCTGCTACTTCCTGCGACAGTTTTGATAGGGGATTACGCGGAGTAAAATCTTTTAGTAGCGTAGAACGGATGTCGGTAAAATACTTTTCGGATTGAAAATATCCATAGGTATAAGTATTCGCGGGTGCTTTCTTAGCTAAAGCGAAATAATGATGGTGGGGTTCTCTTAAATAAAAATTCCTTGATTTGAACGGCAATGTAAGAGTAAGCAAATCTTTGGCCATCATCGTTTTCGACTTTATGAAATTTTGAATTTCTGATTCACTGGCGATTTCTGCTTGTACATTAAAAACGTTTAACTCAAAATTCCTTAATGTGAAATCTTTTTTTTCTTCTTTATTCTGCAAATCCCGAACATCGATTTTGAGATTCGTATTATTCTTAAGCGCAAGACTTCTTCCAAATGCATATTGAAACATTTGATTTCCTAATCCGCCTATTAATTTTACGATGATCATTTTACAATTTTGCTTAATTCATTATGATAGCAACAACTTTCAGCGAATCAAGATTTAACAATTGATTTCATTTTTTTTAATCCACTTATTATTTTAGTTCCTATAGCTGAAGACATAAACGAATACATCCGCTTTTTAACTAGGACTGAAATCGGAATATCTTTCGCAGGAATGTCATTTAAAACTTCCACAGCTACTTCATAGGTTAATTGATTAGCATAAGCTGATGCCAGAAACAATTTATCGTCGACTGACGAAAACAACATTTTTTCTTTCAAAAGTTGATATTGCTTACGATTAGCTAGCGCTCTAAATTGATTCATGTGTGAAAACCGACCGCTAAAGTTTTCCGCATGCACTCTGTATTTAACAAGCGCTTCGTGAATCACCTCTAAGCGAGCTCCATTCACCAGCATTCTAAACCATAAATCGCCGTCTTCTGCCCCCTTCATGTTGATGTCAAAATTACCTACTTTTTGAATCCATTCTTTTTTAAACAGGAGCGTAGACGTGCATATAAAATTCCCTGTAATAAAAGTAGTTAATGCATTAGTTGAATGAAAATGAGGCGCTGAAATATCTTTTAACTTGTGATTAGAAGCATCTATCGTTTCAAAATTTGTGCAAACCATATCTAGATTCCCTTTCTTCAAAAAGGAAATTTGCTTCTCAATTTTTTCAGGTATAAACAAATCATCACTGTCGAGTAAAGCAATGTATTTTCCTTTCGCGATGGTTAGTCCATGATTTCTAGCATCAGCTTGTCCAGCATTTTTTTGTTGGATAACAATTATTTTGCTGCCAAATTGATTCAATATCTCCTGTGTCCCATCCGTAGAACCGTCATTGATAACAATGATTTCAATTGGGCTATACGATTGATTCAAGACACTCTCAATCGAAGCCGCCACGAACTTCTCCCCGTTATAAACAGGGATTATTACGCTCACGAGTTCGTTCAAATCTTGATCAGCCATTTTTTTGAGGACTAGCTATTTTATAGATCCAAGTAAGCAAGTAAAGTATCAAACCCGATTGTCCCACTGCAAATAACAGAAGGGCCAAGTGAACATCATTCATTAAATAGCCCATCCACATGGAAATTAATAAAATGATGGGTCCAAGGATGGAAATGAGGAAGAATCGACGTTGTTGATTTAAAATTAACGGAATAGAAGAGACGCAGAGTCGAATAAAATCAAAGAAAAGCCATAGCGCTAAAATCCTTCCATAATGTCCTGATTCCTCCCATTGATTCCCAAAAACAAAGGTGAAGAGAATGGGACCAAAGAGCATCAATAAAATAGAGATGGGTAAAATAACAAGTACTGATTTTTTAATGGTTGATGTAATCAATGGACGTAGATCACCTTTTGCATTATGCACTTCTGAAGCATTTTGATAAAACACTTGACTAAAAGCATTTCCCAAGAGTGAAATGGGCGCTTGTAAAACAATCAATGCGCGCGAATAATAGCCAACCTCTACAATGGAAAAAAAGATCGGAAGAAAGTAAACGATTCCATTAATTTGAAACATATCCACAATCGCTTGCGAAATGGAGGTCCGCGGAAATTCTTTGTATTGCTCCGCTTTCGCTTTAATTTTATTGCTGCTTACATATTGCAAATCTTCTTTCGAAAGCTTCCGAACAAAATAATACAAATTGAAGAAATAAATGATTTGTCCAATGAAATTAGAAAGGAAAATTCCCCATTCTCTGAACTTTAATAATCCAAACAAAATGGCGAGTCCATTGTTGGATGCAGAATTTGTAATTCGGGTGATGGCAACTTCACGGTATTGTTTATTTCGAATCAACCAATAATTAAATATTTGTTGGATGCCCAATAAGAAAACAAGGAAGGGAAAAAACCCAATCCATTGACTCATTCCAAATCATAACGAGCAGCAGAAATGGCTGCCATCATGCTTGCAGTAGATACAAAAAGAGTGAAAACACCATACTCCGCCGGCGAATAAATCCTAGAAAGAATAGGCGAAGCCAAGAGGGTAATAAATTGCCCTAACCCTGTTCCAGTGAGCAACACTAAAACATTTTTCAGAAATTCCGATCTAAAAAACTTGTTGCTTAACATGCTAATTTTAGCCGAAGTATGGATCACACTTCGGCTAAATCTATTTTATGTTGTTTACTTTGCGTAGTTGACCGCTCTTGTCTCTCGAATCACCGTCACTTTTACTTGTCCCGGATAAGTCATCTCCGTTTGGATTTTGTTGGCGATATCGAATGAAAGTTGTTCCGTAGCTTTGTCGTCCAGTTTCGAACTTTCAACAATCACACGTAACTCACGACCGGCTTGAATCGCAAATGCTTTTTCAACACCTTTGTACGACTGAGCCACATTTTCCATTTCTTTCAAACGCTTCATGTATTGCTCCACAATTTCACGACGCGCGCCTGGACGTGCTCCGCTAATGGCATCACAAACTTGAATGATAGGTGAGAGGATACTGGTCATTTCAATCTCGTCATGATGGGCGCCAATGGCGTTAATCACTTCTGGATTTTCCTTCGCACGTTCCGCCATTTTCATTCCGGCAATTGCGTGTGGAAGTTCAGTATCTTCTTCAGCTACTTTTCCAATATCATGTAACAGACCTGCACGTTTCGCTAACTTCACATTCAAGCCTAATTCAGCAGCCATCAAAGCACATAAATTCGCTACTTCGCGACTATGTTGCAATAAATTTTGTCCGTAAGATGAACGATATTTCATTCTACCCACTACACGAATTAACTCAGGCGCTAAACCATGAATTCCTAAATCGATGGCAGTACGTTTTCCAGTTTCAATAATTTCTTCGTCTAACTGACGCTTTACTTTAGCTACTACTTCTTCAATACGTGCTGGATGAATACGTCCATCCGATACCAATTGATGCAATGCCAAACGCGCTAACTCACGACGCACAGGATCAAAGCCCGATAAAATAATCGCTTCAGGAGTATCATCAACAATAATTTCAATTCCAGTTGCTGCTTCTAAAGCACGAATATTTCGTCCTTCACGACCAATCACTCGACCTTTCACTTCATCATTATCGATGTGGAAAACAGTCACTGCATTTTCAATCGCGTGCTCGGTAGCTACACGTTGAATGGTTTGAATCACAATTTTCTTTGCTTCCTTACTCGCAGTCAACTTCGCTTCATCCATCGTTTCCTTGATGAATTGCATCGCTTCAGTTTTCGATTCCGCTTTCAACGCTTCCACTAATTGTTTCTTCGCATCATCTGCAGAGAGTCCAGCAATTTTCTCGAGCGCTTGTACTTGCTTCACATGGGCTTTGTCAATTTCCTCTTTTCTGCGGTCAATCACTTCCAATTGAGAAGTTAAATTGGCTTGCAAATGTATCTAATTCACTTTGCTTTCTTTTGTTCTGCTCAATTTGTTGATTGAGTGTACCTTCTTTTTGTTTGAATCGATTTTCAGCTTGCAGTAAATTTTTATCCTTTTCCGCAATGTGTTTTTCGTGTTCAGTTTTCATTTGATAAAAGCGATCTTTCGCTTCAATCGTCTTATCCTTTAGAAGTATTTCACCTTTTGAAGTAGCTTCTTGGATGATGGCATTGGCCTTTTCTTGCGCGGCTGCTAGTAGTGCTTGATTATTCTTGCGTGTAAGTAAGTATATAATCAAACTTCCAACCAACAAGCCGGCTATGGCTGCTATGGTGATGAAAGTAATATCCATTTTTAATTTATTCTGTTATATATATGAGGTTAATCTAAATTTTTTTCCAAATAAAAACCCGCATTCGTACTGATCTGAGTAAACCCCAAGTGACAGGGTCGGAGTCAGCCGGCTGATTTGCGCTTTCCCGTCGAGCGGGACATGCCCTTGGCAGCCTAAGAATTCTCCTAATTGATGTATGTTGAGTTTACATCGTCGACCAGTACGAATGCGGGTTTCCCAGAATTGAATCTGGTTTCGCCCTTGTATTAAAGAACGCTATTTTCTTTGCCGAATGATTTTATTAAATCACTCAGTACATCCAACTCCCGATTTATTTCTTCCTCGTTTGTTGTCACTTCTTTTTGATATCCTAATTTTTCCGCTGCCATGTGTAAGGAACACATCGCTAATAAATCTTGTAAATCGCGTACACCAAATGCAGTTTCATATTCTTTCAAGCGCTGATTTACCATCTCGGCCGCTTTTTCCAGCAATATTAATTCCTCCGCACTTCCTTTTAAGGGATAACTGCGGTTGGCAATTTGTAATTTTACGGATGTATCATTCACGGTATTAATCGCTATTAATGAGTTGAAGGCATTTATCAATCTCACGTATATAACGGTTGATTTGATTTTTTAGTTCAACGGTAGACTGGTCGTCGCTACCTTGAATTGCCTGCGCTAATTTAATGGTTTTAACTTGTTCATTCAATTGGATTACCTCTATTTCAAGATTTTGTTTATCAACTAAGCTTTGTTGATGCTTTTTCTTTTCATCACCCAATTGCTTGAGAAGACTCTGATGCACTTGACTTTGCTCTTTGATGAGCTTCTTCAATGCTTCTATTTTTGCTTTTGTTGATTCCATAATGTCCTGAAAACAAATTATCAGTAAAGATAACCTCATCTTAAAGATGAAGCGAATATACTAATTTTGAATTACAATTGTCAAGAGACTAAAGTCTCTAATTTCAAATCAAGCGCCTATGGAACCATTGAATTTCTTCGTGGATATTTCTTTTGATGGACCGAATAGGATGAAATATCGGCAAAGCCATTAATTTTGTTGAATGCTCAAAGTGTTTAATATTCAATTATTGCTGGTTTTAGGCTGTTTTTTGATGGATTTTGCCCAAGCTCAAGTGAACTTTGCCTTTCCCATCGATACGCCGCATGTTCTTTCTGGCACTTTTGGGGAGTTGCGGTCGAACCATTACCACAGCGGACTCGATTTTAAAACCGATGGAAAGGAAGGTCGGACGGTGAAAGCGGCTGCGGCGGGATGGGTTTCAAGAATTAAAATGAGCGCAGTGGGTTTCGGAAATGTGATTTACCTCGATCACCCATCGGGTCATACCACCGTTTATGCGCATCTGCATCATTTTCATCCTGAGCTGATGAAGTTCATGGACTCCGCTCAATATGCTGCCGAATCTTTTGAGATGGAATTGTTTCCCGATTCAGGTCGGTTTTCTTTTTTAGGGGGAGATGATATTGGTATAAGTGGAAACACCGGCGGAAGTCAAGGACCTCATCTGCATTTTGAAATTCGCGATCGTCAAACACAGGTTCCCAAAAACCCATTGTTATTTCTTTCTCCTTTGATGGATACCATCGCTCCCATAGCGGGTGTTCTTACACTATTTTAAAAGGATCCTAATTTCAATTTCTATACATTACTTGACTCCAAGTTCGGAAGTCAACCCTATTTTTAGTGTCTTTGAAGACACCATTTATGTGAGTCTTTATACGAATGATCCTTCCGGAGAAAATAAATTAGGCATTTATTCTATTCAACTTTTGCAAGATGATTCCATCCTTTTTTCATTTCAATTCAATCAATTTAATTTCGACGAAACGCGATTCGTGAATGCACATACTCATCCTACAGGTGTGAATGGGAAAGGTGGATGGGCTCATCAGCTCTTTAAACTTCCGGGCGATCGTTTTTCTGCGTATAAAGAAGCTGGCTTGGGGAAGATGGTATTACAGGAAAATGATACCATGCACTTCCAATTAAAAGCATTCGATTATGTGGGCAACTCCACCACCTTGCTATTTGAAATTGTAAAACATCCAATCCTCCCTTCCCCGCGGCGACTCATTCGAAAAGCCATTCCTTTTGATCAACCCTTTGAGCAAATAGGAGAGCGGGGAACAAAAATAAATTGACCGGCCAACGCTTTGTATCAAGATTTGCCATTGACAAAAATGAGATACAAAAAATCGAAAGTTTATTGTTCGGGAATCTATTCCTTCCTCGACTCACTCAAAACGCCGTTGCATTACCCAGCTAAAATTCAAATTCCATTCCAGCCGATTCCCGAAATTCCAATGGAAAAATATCTTTTTCTAAGAGTCGACCCGCTAACAAAATGGGTTGAAGAATACATTCCAGCCGATACGGTTATCGAAAATATTTTAAAAGGAAGAACGCGTAAAGCCGGATCCTATACCGTCGGACTTGACACCTTAGCGCCAACCATTGGTCCTGTTTTTATGTTCACAGACAGTGTCGACCTTCAAACCTATTATAGATGTTTTATTGAAGATAAACAATCGGGAATTAAGAGTTATCGGGTTACCCAAAATCAACAATGGAAACTCGCTTATTTTGATGCGAAGTCGGGGATGCTACGATGGAAAAAATCGGTTGACATTGGAAATGATATGAAGTATACAATTTCTGTTGATGATTATTGTAAAAACAATACTTGCATCGAATGGGATGAGAAAGATGAGATTCGTCATTAAATGAAGTAATTTTAATTAGTTAATCTCGGTATTTCCTGCCTCAATTTTATATACTTTTATCTTCAACTCAATACGATGATTACACATTGGATAGACCCTGTTGAATTTGCGAGCTTAATCACCCGACTCATTGTTGGATTTTTATTCTGTATTCAGGGGTACGATAAAATTTTTAATGTAGGAAAAACGGAAGTCAATGCGGCTATACTTCCATCTTTTCAGAAGATTGGATTGCCCGATAATTTCACGAAAGTATTTCTTGCTTCCAGAAGAAGCAGACGTGTTTAGTTTGGATCATCTCATCTTTTAATTCCATGATTGTATTTTACATTTTAGCCTTAATTTCAGAAATTATTGGAACGGTGGGCGGCTTTGGGTCTTCCGTTTTCTTTGTTCCCTTAGCTACCTTTTTCTTTGAGCCAAGAATAGTATTAGGACTTACCGCTTTGCTCCATGTTTTTAGCAACTTAGCTAAACTTATCCTTTTTTGGAAACACATCGACTTTAAGATTTTCAAACTTTTTGGTTTACCAGGAATTATTGGTGTAGCCATTGGAGCTTTTGCCTCCGTGTACTTAATATTTTCTTATGGCTCACTGATGTTAGGTATTTTTCTACTTGGCTTTTCATTGTTATTTTTATTTCGACCTAAGTACGAAATAACTCCAACACCCCAAAACGCGGTGACAAGTGGTAGCATTGCTGGATTTTTAGCAGGACTCATTGGTACAGGCGGAGCAATTCGCGGAGCAGCGATGGTTGCATACAACCTCGAAAAATCTGCTTTTGTAGCCACTTCCGCTGCAATTGATATGGGTGTAGACTTAACCCGTACATTTATCTATTTAGGAAATGATTATTTACAAGTAAAAGAGTTTTCATATATTCCGATGCTTATTGTAGTTTCCTTTGTAGGGTCAATAATTGGAAAAAATTTGTTGTTAAGAATTAGTCAGTTGATGTTTCGTAATATTGTATTGATATTAATAGGGCTCATTGGAATTGTTTCCATAATTCATTACCTTTATTCTTCCTCTTTATGAGAAAAACGGCTCCAATCAACATCAAATCAAAAGTAACGGCCATTCGTTGGGTGTTGTTCTTTTCATTCATCATCATGATGGTGAAATTTGCTGCATGGTATTTTTCAAAATCTGGAGCCATATTGAGTGACGCTTTAGAATCACTAATCAACATTGCCACTAGCTTTTTTGCACTTTATAGTTTATTCTACGCCTCAAAATTAAGGGATGCTGATCATCCTTATGGCCATGGTAAAATTGAATACTTGGCTGTTGGCTTTGAAGGAGCGCTCATTTTTGGAACGGGAATGTATATCATCATCAATGCGGTTCAACATTTTTTACTCCTCATGAATTGCAGAACGTCGATTTGGGTATCATTTTAACCATTGTATCAACCATTGGAATGTGGTGGATGAGTCGATTTTTAAGACGGAAAGGTGATGAAAACAACTCAGCGATATTAAAGGCGGATGGACAACATTTTAAGGCAGATGCGATCACGAGTGGTGGATTAATTATCGGTCTTGTAGCTTATAAATTTACAGGTTGGGATTGGATTGATCCTACTTTAGCTATACTTTTAGCATTACATATTATGGGTAGTGGCATTAATTTATTGAGAGAAGCCATCAATCACTTACTCGACAAGGCGGACATGAATACGATTGAAAACATCACCAATTCATTGCAAAAATACCGAGAGGATTCGTGGATCGATATTCATAATTTAAGGCTTCAAAAGTTCGGTCATTATTTGCATGTTGATTGTCATCTCACCTTACCTTTTTATTATCCGCTAGACCAAGTACATGAACACACTAAAAAACTGGAGCATGTATTAAATTTGGATGTAGAAAATCATGTGGAAGTATTTGTTCATACCGATCCTTGCATGGAAATTCCTTGCAATATTTGCTTAGTCAAAGATTGTCCTTTTCGACGTGTACCTCATGTTTCGCGAATAATATGGACAAGTGAAAATTTAATGCTTAATAAAAAACATCAATTAACCGATAAAATAGTAACATCATGAAAACGATTCTATGTCCCACCGATTTCAGTAAAGGATCAGAAAATGCAGTTCGTTATGCCATCGAATTAGCGCGTAAATATAAAAGCAAGATCCTTTTAATGCATGCTTATGAAACGCCCGTTATTTATACGGATGTTTCTGTCTCGACGATTCAAATTGATTATGATATGTTGAAAGACGAAGCATTGAACCAATTGAAGAAATTTTATGCTAAAATTATAGAAAAAGCAAAGGATGTACCCTTCGATCTTATTCTTCAGCAAGGACTGCCCTCGGCACGCACCACCGAAATTGCCACTGAAAAGAAAGTGGATCTAATTGTGATGGCAAACACATCATCCACCGAAGTGCAACGATTTTTTATTGGTAGCAATGCATCCAGAGTCATCAAAGACGCACCTTGCAAAGTGATGCTCATTCCACAAAAATCGAAATTTAATGGACTCAAAAAAATTGTTTTTAGCACCGACTTAAGCGATGAAAATTTAACCGCATCCAACGAAGTAGTTGAAATCGCTAAAATGTTTAAATCTGAAATTATTTTCCTCAACGTCGACAACAAGAGCCTTGTGCATGATGATGCCGATTTATCGAGAGTCACCCATCGCATCAAGCAATTTGTAACTTATCCAAAAATGAAAGGCTTCGTTTGTACCGATCTAAACGTTGCTGATGGAATCACCTATTTCCTCAAAAACGAAAAAGCCGATTGCCTAGCCATGGTCACCCATCACCGCAAATTCTTACAGGCGATGGCTAATCCAAGCATCACTAAAAGAGTTTCTTATCAGGCGGATGTGCCGATGTTGGTAATTCACCTTCCTCATTAAGATATATTGCTTCGAGTATAAATACTAGGACGCGAAAATCGAATTAACACGAAATGCGAAAAGTGCGAAAAACGAAAAGCTTGCAGCTTGCAGCTAGTAGCTAGCAGCTAGCAGCTCGACTCTATTACGTGCATAAAACTTTATTCATCAATAATTTTTTGCGTAATAAAAAACTACCACTTCACAAACTTACCCACCAACACTTCCTTCTCCGTGCTGAGTCTCACAATATAAACTCCATCTGCCTGCGAAGAAAACAAACTACTCTTTGAAAAATAACTTCCATCCGTTTCTGATGAAATTCTTTCCATTAACTGTCCATTGATATTATAAAACTCTAATGTTGCATTTCTTCCTTGCAACTCTTCAGCATTCACAAAAACTGTTTGCCATGTTTTGTCATAGTAGAGTTTTAACTCTTTATTTTTTGGAAACAAGTCATTTAATCCAACGGAAGTGAGTGTATCACAAGGACTCCCATGTAAAGTATCTAATTCGTAATTAGGGTTATTGGGAAGACCATAATAAGCCTTGTGTCCGCCTAAGTAAAAACTATATGGTTGGAAATCACAAGAACTTCCAAGACTGTCCGGAAAATTAATTACAGATAAATTTGAATTAGTACTATCTATGGTAGAAGAACAATATAAATAATCTGAACATCCATCTGGAACATTTGAAAAAACACTAGAATATATTTTACCATCAGGTGCTAGTTTTAATGATCCAGGTCGTTCTGGGTCAGAAAAAACTCGTAAAGTATCGGCACTTGCGATGAAATTAGAGTTATTAAAATCAAACTGGAGTAAATAGGCCAAATTTTGAAACGCTCCTTGGTAAATTGAATAAGCATAAAATTTACTTTCGTCAGGAGAAATTTCAAAATCCCATAGATTATTAAAGATACTAGAAGGAGTAGAATAAATTTGTCTATTTGAAAATAACCCAGTACATCTATCGAAATTATACCGCTCAATAACTCCAGTAGAAGCCATATTGTATAAATGTCCTCCATTCAAATTAAACTTTAAACGGTAAAGAATCCTTTGCTAATTTGGCCCAATAAACTGAGTGGGATTTCCAACGACTCCACTTGGACTTACTAAATATGCAGTGATATCTTTAGTAGGTACGTTTTTCCAACTTCGAACCACAACCCACCAATCTCTACCATTTCCATGACGAACGGCTGTGATACCATCACAAATCGTATCATTTCTAAGTTGAACATTTTTTTGGACAACTTTTCCAAGACCTCCATTAAAAGATAAATCAATTATTGAATAATATAATCCATGATCAGCAACGCCGGGACAGAAAATATAAAATCGATTAACATTTCCAGGATCTGGAACAATTACCATTTCTTGATACCAAAGTGCGCCAACAAGGAATCTCCACTTTCCATAACTTGATGGTTTTTACTGACAACAGTTCCATCTGTAAAAAATATTATTTGGTGCCATCCATTGCGCCCAATTTGGCGAACCACAATAAAACAATAAATCACCAGCACTATCGCAAATGCTCGCGCAAGTACCTCTTACTCTAAGAATACTATTTGCTGGTTGCGGATTTGCCAAATTTTTAAAATCAATTCCAGCGCTATCACCGAAGGCCCAATAGCGGTCGGTGAATTGAGCGGAAACAGACGTCGTGAATAAAATGAAAAAAGTCGGAGCATGGATGGTTTGTTGAATTTATGGACTCTAACAGTAACATTTTTAGCAATTTTTAAGTCGGGTCAAAGGGGGGACCTTTTTGAGATGATGTAACCATCTAAAATATTTTGACATTTCTGCAATTGACCCCAGCGGGGTCAAATCTTATTAGAAACGAAATGCATTTTTTAAACTGACCCCAGCGGGGTCACACAACCGTTCGGGAACAAACGCCGATGCTCAACAACGCTGTGCAACCCCGCTGGGGTTGGTTTTTAATTTTTTATTTTTCGCTAATAAGGTTGAACCCCTCTGGGGTTCACGGAACAAACCAAAATATTTTTAAGAGATGATGTTAAACACATCGAAAATATATTTACAATTTTTTATGTGGCAATTGACCCCAGAGGGGTCAAACCTTATTAGAAACGAAATGTAATTTTTTAACCTGACCCCAGCGGGGTCACACAACCGTTCGGGAACAAACGCCGATGCTCAACGACGCTGTACAACCCCGCTGGGGTTGGGTTTTTTTTTTTTCGCTTAAGGTTGAACCCTCTGGGGTTCACGGAACAAACCAAAATTTTTTTAAGAGATGATGTTAAACACATCTAAAATATATTGACAATTTTTTATGTGGCAATTGACCCCAGCGGGGTCAAACCTTATTAGAAACGAAATGCATTTTTTAACCTGACCCCAGCGGGGTCACACAACCGTTCGGGAACAAACGCCGATGCTCAACAACGCTGTGCAACCCCGCTGGGGTTGGGTTTTATTTTTTTTATTTTTCGCTAATAAGGTTGAACCCGTAACCCCTCTGGGGTTCACTGAACAAAAATATTTTTAAGAGATGATGTTAAACCCATCGAAAATATATTGACAAATTTTTTAGGTAATTGACCCCAGCGGGGTCAAACCTTATTAGAAACGAAATGATTTTAACTGACCCCAGGTCACACAACCTCGGAACAACCCCCCGCTTATTTTTCAGGTGAACCCCCGTCCGCCTGGCAATTGACCCTAGAGGGGTCAAACCTTATTAGAAACGAAATGTATTTTTTAACCTGACCCCAGCGGGGTCACACAACCGTTCGGGAACAAACGCCGATGCTCAACGACGCTGTGCAACCCCGCTGGGGTTGGGTTATATTTTTTTATTTTTCGCTAATAAGGTTGAACCCCTCTGGGGTTCACGGATTAAACCTTTTTTTTGCGATTATAATAAATCCATCTAAAATATTTTGACGAAATTTCTTGTGGTAATTGACCCCAGAGGGGTCAAACCTTATTAGAAACGAAATGCATTTTTTTAACCTGACCCCAGGGGGTCACACAACCGTTCGGGAACAAACGCCGATGCTCAACGACGCTGTGCAACCCGCTGGGGTTGGGTTTTAATTTTTTTATTTTTCGCTAATAAGGTTGAACCCCTCTGGGGTTCACTGAACAACCCAAAATATTTTTAAGAGATGATGTTAAACACATCGAAAATATATTTACAATTTTTTATGTGGCAATTGACCCCAGCGGGGTCAAACCTTATTAGAAACGAAATGTATTTTTTTAACCTGACCCCAGCGGGGTCACACAACCGTTCGGGAACAAACGCCGATGCTCAACAACGCTGTGCAACCCCGCTGGGGTTGGGTTTTATTTTTTTTTATTTTTCGCTAATAAGGTTGAACCCCTCTGGGGTTCACGGATTAAACCTTTTTTTTGCGATTATAATAAATCCATCTAAAATATTTTGACGAAATTTCTTGTGGTAATTGACCCCAGAGGGGTCAAACCTTATTAGAAACGAAATGTATTTTTTTAACCTGACCCCAGCGGGGTCACACAACCGTTCGGGAACAAACGCCGATGCTCAACAACGCTGTGCAACCCCGCTGGGGTTGGGTTTTTTTTTTTTATTTTTCGCTAATAAGGTTGAACCCTCTGGGGTTCTGTGGAAATCAAACCAGCCAGTAGCTAATAACTCCCCGCCCTCTTCCTGATAAACCATTCCAACGAAATCAACACAATCAACAAAAAGAAAAACCACGGTTCCTTCAAGAGGTCTTCTAGTTTTTTGTGCATGAAGGAAATGCTCTTTAAATTCTCATTCGATTTTAGTTTCTTGATTAACTCATCTACCTGACCTGGATAAAATACCGATCCTCCAGTTTGCGCCGATAGCGCGTGAAGCAATGAATGATCTGCCACCGTCATGGCGGTTTCGATTTGCAATGCGCTCACACTAAATTCTCCTTGTTGAGAAAGAATTTTATCGCCTAATTTCACTTCGGCCTTGTAGCGATAATTTCCTACTGGAAATACTCCTGCATTGAGAGTGTAAGCCTTATCCGTTTTCGACATGGTAAAGAGAAACTCCTTGCCCGCTTTATTGTAAATACGAACCGAAACATCGGGTTGATTGACGAGTTGTTCAGTTTGATTGTAAAGTTGCGCATCGAAAATTAAACTTTCATTCTCTTTGTAATTCGATTTCGCAATGAATTTAAACGGACTCCGACTTTCTTTCACCGATAAATATTGAATAATATTCAAAACAAACTCCTGACTTAAAAGATGATTCCCATGATCATTGAAATCCGTTAATCTCCATCTCCAAAAACCTTCACCCGCGAGAACTGCTTGTTTCCTTCCATTTTGTTCGCTGAAGAGGAGCAGAGGTTGTGAAGTGTTTACTATTCCAATTTTCTGATTGAGTAATGTGTAAATATTGGTGTTCGACTGATAAACTCCAAAAGGTGATTTTAAAGGAGGCCATGTTTTAATTGCATCCAACAACTCTTCTGAAACGGTAAACAAACTAAAATTATCTATCGGCGACGCCTGTACGTCGTTAAGTTGTCCGTTAGCTTGTGAGATTGAAATTCCAAACTTACCCTCATTAAATTCTTCGATATTGGTTGACGCTCCTAAAATCGACCACGTACTAATTCCACTTTCATTGATCTTGCTAAGTAATGCAGTTTCGTTTCCTGTGATGGATGGAATATTGTGGAGTACTAATAAATTAAAATCACCCAATCGACCCGTAAATTCACTGGCCTTCACCACAGAAATTTCATAATTCAAATTACTCTCTAATGTCTGACGCAAAACGGCGAGATCGGGGTGAGGCGCAGCAAATAACACGAGCACCTTTTGCTTTTGTTCAATCACTTCAACAAACAAATCATATTGATTGTTGATGAGTGTAACTTCACCTTCTATCGAGCTTAATTTCACCTTATAATGATGAATGCCTTTCGATTTTGCATCGAGCACAGCAGGAACAGTAGCATGAAAATTAGAACCTGAAATTTCTATTGAACGATTATAAACGACAACGCTATCTTCTTCGATGGTTAAATTACTCCGACTACCTGCAGCTTGCTTTGCATCTATGATAATCTCTAAAGGAAAACTATTTCCTAAAAATGCAATTTTATTATGATTAACACGAGCAATCAATAAATCCTTTCGCACCGTTGAATCGCCAAGCGCCATCGGATAAACAGGAACTTTAATTCGTGCTGGACCATAAACAGGATTGGTACCTTCGTTAAAGAGTCCATCCGTTGCCATCACAATAGCCCCTACATTACGATTAGTGAATTGTACATCGAGGTAATTGTAAAACTGCGTGAAATTAGTAAGTCGATCCTGAAACTGAAACTCGATTTTTTCAGCAACATGATCTCCAAAAGAAAACTGGCGAACATCGTAATCGGACTTCAGCTCATTATTAAGTTTTTCAAAATCAGTTTTGATTTGTTCTTTTCGGGCTAATGAATCCTTACTGTTGATGATGGATTTAGAATCGTCAACCGCTAAAATGATAATCGGTTTTTCCACTTCCCGACTAAAAGTTCTTATCATCGGTCCGAGTAAAAGAAAGGCAAGAAAGGTCACCATTAAAAATCGGGAGGCAATCAAAACGCGACCCGTCCATGTAGATACCTCATTGAGCAGTGGTTCTTTGCGGTACATAAGCCACGCATAGGCCGCACCACATATCACACAAAAAACAGTATACCACCAAGGGTAAGAGAGAATCAAGGCTATTTCCACAGATTGCAAAAATAAGAGGATTGAGGAAACTTCAAGACGATTCTACTTTTAAATTTATTGTGTTGAATGGTCACCTTTGATCATTTTTTACAGCCCACCGCTTTTTTGAAGCTCTTACTCAAACTCAATGTTAAACGGCCAAGAAGAGGCATTGAATTTTCTATATTTGCCCCATGCTCGTAACTGCAAGAGGATTAGAAAAATCGTACGGTGATCTCACTGTTTTAAAGGGAATTGATCTGGATATTGAGGCAGGTGAAGTGGTGAGTATTGTAGGCGCTTCGGGTGCAGGAAAAAGTACATTATTACATATGTTGGGCACACTCGATCAACCCGACAAAGGATTTATTTCCATTAAGGGTACCGAAATCCAACAACTGAATGGGAAGAAATTGGCGGCTTTTCGAAATAAGCATATTGGCTTTATCTTTCAATTTCATCAATTACTCCCTGAATTTACGGCCTTAGAAAATGTGTGTATGCCGGCTTTAATTCATGGAATGCGCATGAAGGAAGCCAGCGAAAGAGCCATGGAGTTGCTTGGCATTTTGGGGATGCAAAGTCGAAGTGAGCATAAACCTTCCCAATTAAGTGGGGGTGAACAACAACGAATTGCCATCGCCAGAGCGCTGATGAATAATCCCTATTTAATTTTAGCAGATGAGCCTTCTGGAAATTTAGATTCAGCAAACGCTAGAGCCTTACATGCACTCTTTTTTGAATTGAGAGATAAGTTGCATCAAACCTTTGTGATCGTAACCCATAACGAAGAATTAGCCGGTATGGCCGATCGGAAACTTACGATGACGGATGGGAAGATTTCTGGAATTACTACTACGCGAAAAACGAATTAACACCTATTAACGCGAAATGCGAATTAACACGAAATGCGAAAGTCGAATACGAAATCTTGTTTCGTGTTAATTAGTCCCGATAGCAATCGGGATAAATTAACAAAAATTTCGCATTTCGTGTTAATTCGCATTTCGTGTCGATTAATATGCTCCCTCCGGCAGTTTCTCCTCCCCCAAAAAATAAGGTTTTGTATCAAATAAATAAAGGTCGAGTAACATCGCCACGCGAGCAAAGTATTCGCGCAATTCAACGGTCCAGGTATATTCAGAAGGTGGATCGGTGGCCACATATGCAATCGCATCTATGTCATGATGACGAGCAATATAAACGGCTCTTCGTCCATGAAATTCTTGGGAGATAATAATGAATCTATTTAATTTAAAAACTTTCTTTCCTCTTACTACCGAGTCGAGGGTGCGGAAGCCTGCAAAATCCATCGCGATCACACTATCGGGTATGCCCATTCTCAAAAGTTCTTTGCGCATCTCTCGGGGTTCGTTATAACTGAAGTAGCGATTATCTCCACTCAATAATAAATATTGAACTTTACCCGAGTAAAATAATGCCTTGGCAGCTTGAATGCGATTGTAGAAAAATGGATTTGACTTTCCTGATGATGTATAGCGACTAGTACCCAATACCAATCCAACCCGAACCGCCGGAACTTCACTCAAGCTTTTGTAGATGTATTTATCGGTTTCGGTATTCACTCGGTAATTAGCATAAAATAATGCGGACAAACTCAGTAAAAAAACAATAGCACCCGAAATTAGAATCGCTTTTTTATTGCGAAATACAAATTGTTGGATGCTGTTAAAGTAGTTGGTTACTGTATTCTTCATTCTAACCTATTTCCTTTCTTGAGATGAATCCATCCATCTAAAGAAAAAAAGCTTGAACAAATTTAACTCAATTCTACTGTGGTTATTGTAGATTTATAAATTGATACCAACAAGGAGAGTGAAAAATGTGGAAAAGTTATTGATAGAATTACATTTCGATTTATTATTCAAGCCACTTCTAAATTATGATCTTGAATTATTTTTTCTGAAAATTATCCAATTCAAAAACAAAATTAATACTAAAACAGTAGGTAACATTCGAAATTGAAATTCATGCCATACCGTATATTCTCTAACCATATCTAATCCCCAAAATGTGAAAGCGATCAACATGACTTCTAATGATGATTTTTTCCATTTGTTGAGAATGGATACTTCTTCGTGAACCTTATTAGAACCCCTATTCATCCATCTTAACAAAAATGGCTGAGCCCATAGTAGCAGTATGATGGAAATTGGGCTAATAATTTTATGCAAAGAAAAGAGGAGCGGTCCGACCCACATTTCTAAAAAATGCTTTTCTTTTTGAAGCCACCCTTTGGGATGGATAAAAGTTAGTAAAAGATGGACTAAACTTATCAAAATGGCAATGCTTGAGACAATCTTTGCAGTTAAATGAAACACTAATGCATAATTTGCTAAGAAAACAGAAATAATCGAAATCAGTGCAATCGTACTATATATCAATATTTTACGCATTGTACTTTGGTCTTAAAATTGAATTTAGCATAGTCAATAGATTTAGTCTAAAGGAGTATAGTTCATATTAATTTTTAACTATATTTCCGCCCAAGCATAATACGAAATTAATAAGGGTGAAATATGGCGTCTGCAAAAAATAAGAAAAAAGCAGTAGCGACAAAGAAAGTGATTAAAAAGGCTGCTCCCAAAAAAGCAGCAAAACCGGTTGCAAAAAAGCCGGTAAAGAAAGTCGCTTCTAAGAATGTCGTTAAGAAAGCAGCGTCCGCAAAGACTGCCGTTAAGAGTAAATCTGCAGTAAAGAAAACGGTTGCAGCCCCTAAAAAAGTAGTTGCTTCAAAGCCAAAAGCGGTTGCAAAAGCACCGGTGAAGAAAGTTGAAGTGAAGTCATCTATTAAAAAGGTAGCGGTTAAACCATCGGCCCCAAAGCCAATTGCTAAAGTTATTCCGGTTAAAGCAGAAAAAGTTAAAGCAGGTGAAACGCCCATAGAGAAGCCAAAAGTTGCAGAGAAGTCTCCAGTACCAAAATCAAAAAAAGAAATCGTTGATAAAAAAGCTTTAGGTAAAAACGGAAAACCTGCTGAGACGATTGATCCCCTTCATGCAAAAGCAGCAAAAGTGATGAAGGAATTAGAAGAGACGATGGACCTAAGTAAAATGCGTCCTCGAATTCAAGCAGGAACGCTTCCTAAACCATTGCCAAAAAATACGGCTCCACTTCCAGCGTTAGCTGAGCCAACAAATACTTTAAAGGAAAAATATTCATTAGAATTTGAATTTAGATCATCTCCAAAAATTTTATTTACATCCTTAAGCGACTCCAGCGGATTAGCAGGATGGTTTGCGGATGAAGTATATGTAAAAGATAAATTATTCACTTTTGTTTGGGAAGGCGGACATTCAAATGCTCGCTTAGTGGCAGTTCGTGATTTGCATTTAGTGCGTTTTGAGTGGGAAGAAGATACTGACGGAACTTATTTTCAGTTTGAAATTAAAGAAGACGATATCACCTTGGATATTGCCTTAGTAATCACCGATTTTGCCAATAAGGGTGAAAAAGACACCAATATTCGATTGTGGGAATCGCAGGTGCAAAAGTTGAGAATGCTGTTAGGCAGTTTGTAATTAAGAATTAAGAATTAAGAATTAAGAATTGGGTTCTGATCAGTTATCGGGAGACTAATTATGTATGGGGTTCTGATCTTTTAACGGGATCAGAATTAAGTCCCGATAGAGCTATCTGGATAAGAACCTGCTTGCTGCAGGCAAGTTAGGAGTTAAGAATTATGAATTAAGAATTAGATTTTAAAACTAATTTTATATAGTTGAATTCTGAATTCTGAATTCTGAATTCTGCATTCAGAATTAATTCGTACTAGGATTTTGTTTTTGTGGCTAATATTTCAAACAATACAGAAGTTGCAATTCCAATATCCTCGGGAAGAGAATCAATTTCATCAAAGGAAAATAGTTTGACGATTTTAATGAATTTATTGTTTTCTAAAAGCCAATGTAGCGAAGATCCAGCTTGGATGAAATCACTGCATTTAATGATGTTGTCTTCTTCAAAGTGATGTTGGAAGGGTTCACTGTGGATGCAGATGTAAAAGTTATTTTTTGCTAGTATGGATAAATTGGCTGCTAATCCATCTATGTACTTTTTTGCATATGCACCAGATAAATGCAAACTCACACTAAATCCATTTCCAAACCAACAAAGTGTTCTGAGTGCGAAAATATCATCCTTGCCAAAGTCGCGTGGGTAATCGAGAATTTGCCAAGGAAATGATAAATAGTTCTCTCCTCTGCTTATTTTCGGTTGAGAATTAACGATGTTTTGCGGAAGATGGGATGAATTTGTCTTAAGTTTTTCTTGAATAATGGGAATACATTGAGTCAACAAATCATTGATTTTAACTCCTAATCGCTTCTTTGTTAAGAAGAACTCAGGTTGGGTGAGCAGGGCTAACTCATCCTTTTCAAATTTTACTTTCAGATTGTCCATCGTTATTAGCCAAACTTAGGGTATTTTTGCAATCCAAGCCCAAACAAAAAGTGAAGAAATTAGATACGCTTATTCTTAAGTCTTTTATAAGTCCGTTCTTCCTCACTTTTTTTATTTCTTTATTTGTCTTGCTCATGCAGTTTTTATGGAAGTATATTGATGATTTGGTAGGGAAGGGAATTGACGGATTAGTTATTGCCGAATTATTGTTTTACACTTCCGCGAACTTAGTTCCTTTGGCACTTCCTTTAGCCATCCTGGTATCGTCCATCATGACGTTCGGAAATTTAGCAGAGCATTTTGAGCTTACGGCTGCAAAAGCAAGCGGAGTTTCCTTACAACGCATCATGCGGCCTTTGTTTTTTGCCGTGTTTTTGATAAGCGCTACAGCCTTCTTTTTTTCAAATAATGTATTGCCTTATACGAATTTGAAGATGGGTTCATTGCTCTACGATATTCGTCAGCAAAAACCATCATTATCCATTCGTGAAGGCGTTTTTTATAATGGGATAGAAGGCTATAGTATTAAAGTAGGACAGAAGGATGACGATGGAAAAACCATTCGGAATGTGATGATTTATGATCATACCGCAGGAATTGGAAATCGTAAAGTGGTTATTGCTAAAAGAGGAGTGATGGAATCTTCGCCCGACCAGCGATATTTGATTCTTTCTTTATTTGAAGGAAATAGCTACGAGGAAAAAAGTAAGAATAAAAATGGGGTAGACACCCATCCACTGATGCGGAATTCTTTTAAGCAATATGTTATTCGATTTGACTTGTCGCAGTTTCAACTCAATCGTACCAATGAAGATATGTTCAAAGGTGGACACCAAATGATGAATTTGGGGCAATTGGGTCATGCAGTGGATAGCTTAAAGAAGGAGGAGTTGTCGAGTAACTCCTTAATCTCAATCAATATTTCACATAACTTTTTATTCCTGCGTGATTCGGCTGAGTTTAAATCGAAGATGAAAACAAGTCCGAAGTTTGCTTTGTTGGATACCAGTTTACATGCTAATACGAATCAACTGTATGAGAATGCAAAAAATCAAGCTCGATCTATGCAATCATTTGTGATGGGTATTAAGGATGAGAAGGAATCGAGATACAGTCAGTTGGCACGCTTCGAAGTAGAATGGCATCGTAAACTGACGTTGTCGGCAGCTTGCTTTATTCTTTTTCTCATAGGCGCACCGTTAGGAGCGATCATTCGTAAAGGTGGTCTCGGAATGCCCTTGGTGATCTCCATTATTTTCTTTCTCTTGTATCATATTTTGAGTATAACTGGTGAGAAGTTTGCGAAAGAAGGGGTGTTGCCCGCTTGGAGAGGAATGTGGACATCATCCATGATTCTATTGCCGGTAGGATTGTTTTTAATTTACAAAGCCACACATGATTCAGTTATTTTTGACCGAGATGCTTATGTAAGCTTTTTCAAAAAAATATTTAAACCAAAGAATAATCCAAAACTAAGTTGAAAATTCTACAGCTTTGCATCCGTGTTCCGTTTCCGCCTGTTGATGGAGGTAGTATCGCCATGTATCATCTGCAAAAGTCGTTGTTTGAGAATGGTGTTCAATTAAAAGTTTTGTCCTTTAATACCATCAAGCAATTAACGGATCTAAATACCCTCGACGAAGGGTATAAAAAGATGACTCAAATTGAAGGGGTGTATCTCGATAATCGAATAAATCCTTTCGCAGCGCTTTTCAATATTTTCACTGGAGAATCTTATCATATTATTCGATTTATACGTCGTGATTTTGAAGAAGCGCTTATTCGCATTCTGAAAAAGGAAAAATTCGATGCCATTATCTTGGAGAGTTTATACATGATCCCATACATGGAAGTGATTCGAAAGAACTCTCAAGCAAAAGTCATTCTAAGAACTCATAACATCGAACATTTAATATGGCAGCGATTGGCCTTATCTGAAAAAACATGGTTGCGGAAATGGTATTTGAATTTGTTGGCTGACAGACTTCGACATTACGAGCAATGGTCATTAAATAGGGTGGATGGTATTGCAGCAATGACAATCGAAGACAAAGATTTATTGATAAAATTGGGGGCGGATGTACCCATCCACATTGCACCCGTTGGCTTAAATACACAAGATTATCCTGTATTTGAACATCCAGATCCACTCATGGTTTTTCATATTGGAGCGATGGATTGGTTGCCAAATATTGAGGGAATTGAATGGTTTTTGAAGAAGGTATGGCCCATCATTCAAGACAAAAAGCCAGAAGCAAAACTTAAACTGGCAGGTAAAAAAATGCCTGCAACAATAAAATCATATGCTCAAAGTCAAGTTGAAATACATGATTTTGTGGATGATAATAAAGCTTTCATTGGACATGGAGGGATCATGATTGTTCCTTTGTTTAGTGGAAGCGGAATGCGAGTGAAAATAGTGGAAGGGATGGCTATGGGAAAAGCCATTGTGACGACTGGTATTGGTGCCGAAGGGATTCATGGAGTTGATGGAAGAGACTTCTTGATAGCGAATACGGCCGATGAGTTTGCAGAAAAAGTATTGTCACTGCTGGATAATCCATCTAAGCAAATTGAACTGGGCAAGCACGCCAAAGACTTTGCGCAATCCCATTTTGATAACCTTTCGATTGGAAAAAAATTAATTGAATTCTTCAATTCCATCGATAAAAAATAGCTGATTAGGAAGTGAGTATTGTCTTGGATAAGTTAAATCAATCTCTATACAAAGATTTTTTATCAGATTTTCGTCAGTTATATATTGCTCAAATTCAATATTTTAAATGCCTCTATTTTTGGTTTGTTTAATCCAATCAAAAAAAATAATGATTAAATACTTTCTTGTCGATATTTTCACTAATATTGCAGCCCCAATTTGAGGGTAAATTATCTAAAATCATGGACTTACTTAAAATAGCGCAGGAGCAATTAGTTGAAGCTAAATCATGGCCAGAATTCAGGTCAGGCGACACCATTACCGTTTACTACAAAATTAAAGAGGGAAACAAAGAGCGTGAGCAGCAGTTTCAAGGTGTTGTTTTACAACGTCGTGGACAAGGCTTAACGGAAACTTTTACCATCCGTAAAATTTCAGGAAACGTTGGTGTTGAGCGTATTTTCCCTGTTCACAGTCCAAAAATTACCCGTATCGACTTAAATAAGCGTGGTAAAGTACGTAGAGCAAGAATATTCTACTTACGTGATATGGTTGGTAAGAGTGCTCGTATTAAGGAGCGCAAACAAAGTGCTAAACAAGGTTAAACTTGATGTAAAATATATAAAACCTCGTTTCGACGAGGTTTTTTTTTGGATGATCTTTGCACATCATGGAATTTAAGTGATATTTTAGTAACTTCGATCAATGAAAAAATGGATTCGCCTTTGTTTTTATGGGTGTAGCATCGGAATATTCTTTTTGCCTATCAATTCAAATGCTCAGTTTTTTTTGATTTCGCAAGTGTATCCTTCCGACAGCGATGGACAAGCGGTTTATTCCATATCTATTAATAATTCCTCGAATGATAGTATCATGGTTTTGCATACGCAGGAAGCAGAATTACCTCCCTTTATTAACCGATATAAATGGGAAGAGTTGAATGAAAAGGAATGCAAAGCCATCATCTTTTTGGGTAAGTCGAACAACCCTTTATTACCTGAACAATACAGAGCTACAAAGACTCTCAAGCCAAAAGGCAGTTTGGAATTATATTTTAACATGCCTTCTACCTTTAATAGCACGAAAAAGAAATTGAAGATTTACTATTCCATGCTCAGTAAAAAATACTATTCCGATTTTTATAAATTGGAGAAAACAGGTACTAAAGGAGCATTGAAGAAATGTAAGTCGTTGAAGAAAAAACATGGCCAAGTATTTAGTAGGGTAGTTGAGTTTTAGAGTAGGAGAGTAGGAGAGTAGGAGAGTAGGAGAGTGGGAGAGTAGGAGAGTGGGAGAGTGGGAGAGTAGGAGATTGGGTAAGAGTGGGTAAGCGTCTCGATAGCTATCGGTATCACTAAATCAAAACACACTTGTTTATGATATTCCGATCACCGATACTCCGATACTCCATATCTCCGATTCTCCGAGTCCCCTCCCTCTCGATTCTCCGATTCTCCAATCTCCGATTTTCCGATCTCCCAATCTCCGATTCTCCGATCTCCTATTCACACCGCAATGTCAAAAATGATTTATCGTGTTTACGTGATTGAATTATCGAAAAAAGTATTTACAGAAAATGCTAAATTTCGAGAGGCAAATCCACAGTTCAACGGCGTTTTAGAATGTCTTTATGTGGGGATGACGAGTAAAGATCCCAAGGAAAGGTTTGAACAGCACAAAACGGGATATGTCAATAAAAAAGGACATAAACTGAGTTCAAACATCGTTCAGAAATACGGCAAATATTTGCGTCCGAGTTTATACATGCATATTGATCCAATGACTCAAGAAGACGCTTTAGTGATGGAGAAAAACCTAGCTTTAGAACTTCGTCGACAAAAGTATGCTGTATGGTTTAATTGAAAAAAAAGGTTGTATTTATGATGTAAAGAAGATTATACCTTTTCCAATTTTTCATATGGATGATTTGGAAACTGAATTAAAATTTCATCGCCAACAAAAACATCTCCCCCTTGCAAAACAATGCCCATGATTCCCGCTTTTCGAATCAAGTTCCCTTGATCATCTTTATCTAAAACGGCATTCATCAATCCTTTTTTAATAGACTCCAATTGAGAGCATGGATTTCTTAATCCTGTAATTTGAATTGCTGCACTCGTTCCAATTTTAAGAATAGTATTCTTAGGTAAATTCAACAAATCGATTCCTTGCGTAGTAATATTTTCACCCATGGCGCCAGGAACTACCACAAAATCCTTTTGGGCTAATTCATCAAACAACTCCGAATGGATCAAGTGAACTTGTCGCAAATTAGGCTGCATGGGGTCTGCAGCTACTCTAGACCGATGTTTCACTGTTTTACCTGAGTGTGCATCGCCTTCTACACCTAAACCTTCTAACAGCTTAATTTTTTCGCAATTGTATTTATTGAAAGTATGCGAATCGCTTTTACTTAATGAAATTACACGAGGCTTGATCATGGAATTGAGAATAGGAGAGTAGTGGATGGGAGAATAGGAGTGTAGGAGATGGGAGAATAGGAGTGTAGGAGATGGGAGAATAGGAGAATAGGAGAATAGGAGAATAGGAGAGTAGGAGAGTAGGAGATGGGCGAATAGGAGATTTTAGGGTGGGGAGACCCTGATACCGCAATCCCCAGGAGGGAGAGTAGGAGTTTAGGAGCGTTTCTGAAAGCTCCTTGGAATGCGAGCATTCCCGGATCTTCCTGAAACGAAAAAAGGCTCCCGAAGGGAGCCTTTTTGTTGGTTATTTATTAGTGGTCGCGGAGGGATTCAAACCCCCAACCTTCTGATCCGTAGTCAGATGCTCTATTCAGTTAAGCTACGCAACCTCTTCCTTTTCGGGAGGGCAAAGTTAGTAGAATATTAGATGATGCCAAATAAAATTTAATTCCTTTGAAATAATAATGGCTCTTCATTGATTTTGATTTATTTATGGTGTTTTCGATATCGGTTTTAAATCCATTGTAAAAAAAATCTCAGCTATTCATGGATGAATATTAAATTACCTTTAATACGTTATGTAAAATAGGTAATTATTTTGTTTCTGATTATTTAAGAATTTGATTTGTCGAAGATGAAAATCATTTCATGTTTGAATTTTACTTTGGTCTTTTGCAGTATTTATTATATTTACATATCAACTAATCATTATGAAAAAAATTTTACTTCTCTCAATCGCATCACTCTGCGTAACTAGTTTAATCGCACAAATTCCGGCTCTCAATTGGGTTGCGCAGCAAAGTGGCAGCAGTGGAGAAACAGCAAAAACAATTGTAGTCGACGACTTGGGTAATAGTTATATTCTTGGCTTTTATAGTGGCACCCTCGATTTGGATCCGGGTCCCGCAGTGGTGAGTGTAACAACAGTAGGATCATCCGATGTTTATCTCGTAAAGCTAAACCCCAATGGACAATTTGTTTGGGGGAAAAGCTATGGAAGTTCGGGTGCGGATGAAGGATCGACACTTTGCTTGGATGAACAAGGATATTTATACATAACCGGATTCTTCTTAACTACGATTGATTTTTCAGGTGGGGCTGGTACCATCTTTCTAAATTCGTTTGGTGATTTTGATGCCTTTTTATTAAAATTAGATACCGCTGGAAACGAAGTTTGGGCAAAACAAATTGGTGGATTTATGGGAGGAGAGGAAGGGAAGTCTGTTGTGGTAGATGATTCTTCAAATGTTTATTTAGCAGGTGTCTTTTCGGGAAGTGCCGATTTTGATCCTTCTAATAGTACCTTGCAATTAACCGCCTCAGGTGGATCTCAATTGGAAGGGTATGTTGTAAAATTAGATTCTAGTGGAGATTTAGTTTGGGCGAAGCAACTTGGTGGCACGAACTCCGATGCCTCGCGCTATATGGCTATAAATTCGAATGGCGAAGTGTTTATCACCGGTACGTTTAGAGGAACCGCCGATTTGGATCCTGGACTTTCTACGTCAAACTTTGTATCGAATGGCTCTGACGATGTTTTCATTGTTAAATTGGATCGAAATGGAAATTTCATTTGGGCGAAGTCGCTAGGAGGGAGTAGTTCAGATTTAGGAAATGGAATTGCAGTGGATCAATTCTCGAATGTAATTGTAACTGGACAATTCATTGGGAACATCGATTTTGATCCCGGACAAGGAAGTGTATTTTTATCCTCACTCGGGTTCTATGATTCATTTGTTTTGAAGCTAGATTCAGGAGGAAATTTTACATGGGTCAATAGAATTAATTCTAATGCAAATGTGAATTCCCGATTTGTTAAAACAGATAAGTTGAATCAGATTTATATTACTGGTAGCTTTAGTGGAACTATTGATCTAAATCCCGATTCTTTAATCAATCAAAATATTTTCTCGAATGGAAGTGACGATATATTTGTTCTGAAAATGGATGAAAATGGAGCCTATGCTTGGGGAATTACCATGGGCGGATTAAATTTTGATCAAGCAACTTCAATGGAAGTGAGCGATAGTTTGAATGTATATTTATCAGGTTTGTTTAATAGCACAATGGATTTTGATCCAAGTCCTGGTACAACAAGTCTTTCACCCACGATCAGTCGTGATGCTTTCATTGCAAAATATTCGAATCCGGTGAATACATCTATCGGCAATCTAACTGATTCATCTCCGTCGTTACTTGTATATCCGAATCCAACATCTAAAGAGGTAACGATAGCAATAAATGTTATGGATGAAAAGGCATCCATTGCAATCTATTCAATGGAAGGTACAACGATCTTGAAAAAGAAATTACAAACCCATCTATTTTAACTTCTATTAATTTAGATGGGCTTGCAAAGGGAACTTATCTTTTAGTGGTAACAACTAAGAATTCGATAGAGCGGAAAAAGATTGTAATTCGATAAGAAAAATATAGAATTAGCTAATTGACATTATCTACGAATAATTTTTTTATCCTTTCTTTTCAGATCCTTGATTTCCTGGCTTAGCAATCGATTCTCTCATCGCTGTATCTGCTTGTACATTTTGGAGTTTGTAATAGTCCATGATGCCTAAATTTCCTGCTCTGAAAGCTTCGGCCATTGCTAATGGAATTTGTGCTTCAGCTTCGATTACTTTCGCTCTTGCTTCTTGTGCTTTTGCACGCATCTCCTGTTCAAAGGCAACAGCCATAGCACGACGTTCTTCGGCCTTTGCTTGAGCTACTTTTAAATCGGCTGAAGCTTGTTCGGTTTGTAGTTTAGCACCGATGTTTTCACTCACATCAATGTCAGCAATATCAATTGACAAAATTTCGAAAGCCGTACCTGCATCCAAACCCTTGGCTAATACTGTTTTTGAAATTTTATCAGGATTCTCTAATACTGTTTTATGATCGAAAGCAGAACCAATAGTGGTTACAATTCCTTCTCCCACACGCGCTAAAATGGTTTCTTCACCTGCACCACCCACTAACTGATTGATGTTAGCTCTAACGGTTACGCGTGCACGAACAATTAACTGAATCCCATTTTTTGCAACCGCAGAAACAGGAGGTGTGTCAATCACACGTGGATTTACTGACAATTGTACCGCATCTGCAACATCTCTACCTGCTAAATCAATCGCAGTTGCCATCTTAAAAGTTAATGGAATGTTGGCTTTGTCGGCAGAGATAAGCGCCTTGATGACATTGTTTACATTTCCTCCCGCAAGGAAATGAGTTTCAATTTCGTTGGTCGTAATGTTGAGTCCCGACTTCGTACTGTTGATCATAGCATTCACAACGATGGAAGGTGGTACTTTCCGTAATCGCATCAAAATTAAATTTAGGATACTAATTTTAACATTGCTAAATACAGCAGTGATCCACAGATTTACAGGAACGAAATAGAGGAAGAAGAGAATAAAAATAAATGTTCCAGCTATGATCAGAAGAATAAAGGGTAGTTGCATAGGTATGAATTTAAGAAGTATATTTTTGTTTAGACGTCGGCGCGAACAATGATTTTATTGTCTTCAATTCGCACTACGATAATAGGAAAATTTACGGGAATCATTCCGGTTTCTGAGCTAGCTTCAAATCTTTTTCCATTCACTCGTATGGTTCCCATGGGACGCAAGCTGGAAAGTGCAGCACCATGATCTCCTTCTTTGATGGTATCTAAATCAATTTCATTAACTCGACCTTTTAATTGACCTTGTAAACTAAATCGATTCCAAAATCCAGTACGCAATGCCGACCAAATGGCTAGAGCCGTAAGTAGAACTGAAATGAAAGCAACAATTGTTCCTGCAGTGGAGCCATAAACTTGCCAAGTCCAACCTATTCCCATAATCACAAATATTCCTCCTAAAATTCCAACTATAAGTCCGGGGACGATAAGAATTTCCACCGTAATCAATAGAACACCGAAGAGGATGAGCACACAAATAAATACTATGGACATTTTTAGGCTTGCAGTTTGGCCAAAAATACAAAAATTAAGGCTTGTAATATTTCATGGCCTGAGGCATGAACTTATTTAAGTCGCTTATTCGAGTGGCATCGCTAGGGTGTGTACTTAAAATTTCCGGTTGTTTGGCTCCTCCTTTTGCTGACATGCGTTGCCAAAATTTAGGTGCTTCTCTCGGATCGTATCCTGCCATGGCTGCGAAAATCAATCCCATCTTATCCGCTTCAGTTTCATGTAAACGAGAATAAGGGAGCATCACTGCAACCGTACTACCTACGCCATAGGCGGTTTGAAATAAGGCTTGTGTTTCTGCGCTTTTGCTTTGTAACGCTACACCTAAGGCAACACCTCCAAGTTGAGTAACTAATCCTTGACTCATACGCTCATTACCATGGCGAGCAACGGCATGTGCAATCTCATGACCCATAACGATAGCCAAAGCATTTTCATTTTGGGTAACGCCTAAAAGTCCGGAATAAACAACCACTTTTCCACCGGGCATACACCATGCATTAACTTGGGGATCATTAACCAAATTAAATTCCCATTTATATCCAGCCAAACGACTGCTCAATTTATTTTGAGACATATACTTGGTGACAGCTTGTTGAATTTTATTTCCAATTTGCTTTACCATGATGGTGTTCTGTTCATGATTACCAGCAGGCGGATTCGTTTTTAAGAAACTGGCGTACTCCGTTAAACTCATCGAAATAAGTTCTGTTTCTGGAATGAGACTTACTTGTTTTCTGCCTGTAATTGGAACTTTTGAGCAAGCAATAATAGTGGCTAGCAATAAAACATAGCCTGCAAATTGGAAACTGTTTTTTTTCACGATAAATTTATTCAATGGTAGCACTTAAACCTCGATCTAGTAAAGCTTCGCACATGGGTCGAAGTCGATCTATTTCTCCTATTTTAACAGAACACTTTCCATGATGATGAATGATTACAGAACATTGCTCTGCTTGTTCACGATCATGGCTACAAATAGATACTAGGCTATCAATAACCCAGTCAAAAGTATTTACATCATCGTTGTAAAGAATAATTTGATTCTCTTTTACAACTTCCTCTTGCAGAAGAAGATCTTCTTGTTCTTGGGGACTGTAGTAATTGCTCATGGTTTTTATAGAATGTTTCAAAGGTAAAGAGATTGAACAAGAGGGTAAACATTATTTTCAAAAATCTTATTGTACCATTAAAAAAAAAGCCCCGTTAACACGAGGCTTTTTGTATTAATAAATTGATTATTAGTCGTTTTCGTTCGAAGAAGCTACTTCTTGTATGGCATCCGTCAATTTCATGGGCTTATTGTTTTTAAAGGCTACAATAAAGGCATCATCAAAACCCGCTTGTTTAAGGGTATCTCTCAAATTTTTTGCAGAAGCGTAAGAAATTTCTCCACCCATAAAGAATCGTAACCACGACAAGTCATCGAAACTCGTCAACATGGTTTTATCAGTTTTGCGCTCTAATCTTTTCTTAACTTTTTCACGAGTATGTTTTCTAAAGGCTCCTATTTGAACTTTGAAAACTAATCCACTCATATCAGAATTCATGTTGGCATTATTCATGGCAGTCACATTGGTCATGGAAGTATTCGAGTTAATTGCATTTTTATTTTTTGCATTTCCTTTTGCTTCAGCTATCATTTCCGGACTATAACCACTTGCTTTCATGGCAGCCATTTGTGCTTCCGTGAATTTTACGCCGGAAGTAGACAAATCATTTTCATCATCAACACCTGCCATCAACGATTCATCAATATAGCCTGATTCAGTTAATCGACGATTCGCAATCGCCATATCTTCCATTCCACTTACACTTCGACTTAAGAAAATATCTTGCACATAAATATTATCGCTGAATTCACCGAAACGAATATCTTCAGTATGCGGCTGAAATCCTGTTGCTCTATACGGAAAGAATAGGTGCCTGGTCCAGGTAATTCTACTGCATAGGAGCCATTGGAAGTATTCGTCATTAAATCAGCCACAATAGTTTGATCGCCATTACGTGTAATAATTAAATGAACTGCTTTTAGATCCGGTTGTCCAACACAATTGAATTTTCCATTGATGGCCACAGGTAATTCTTCTGTATTTGAATAGGGCATAGAATATACCGTAAAGAGTCCGGGACCTGTTTCTCTTTGACTAGTGAAATAAGCTTTCTGCTCCAATGAAGATGCAACAAAACAAAAATCGTCGTCTGGAGAGTTATATGGACTTCCCATATTTTCAGGTTGAGTCCAAGTTTTAGTTACTGTATTATAATAGGTCTTAAATAAGTCAAATCCACCTGTTGAGCTGTGGCCACGTGAACTGAAATATAAAATTCGACCATCACTATTACAAGTTGGGAATAATTCATCTTGTGAACCATTCACCATTTTGTCTATAGCTTCTGGTTTTCCCCAATTACCATCTACGTCTTTTTCTACTCGGTATATATCTCGACTTGAGGTTTCATCATTGGTAGCACTGTAGTACATTACACGCCCGTTAGCACTCAAGAAGATAGTAGGGCCATCGTCCTTACTAGCATTTGCCGATTTAATTATTTCATCAGGCATGCTGAGTAACTTTCCATTCGGATTATTGAAAACATACTTATTATAGAAATCATAAGCGGCTGCTTCAGTACGTTCCGTGATGGCAGCAAGTTTAGTAGTATCTAAATATTGTTTTCCATTATTGCACATTTCCATTAACTGTGGGGTTCCCCAGCGACCTGCGTTCTTCACACCAATAATTTTGTTGAATTCAACAAACAATTGATTTGCTTCATTAAAGCGATACGTGAAATGCATGGCACGACCCAAATAGTAATAAATATCTTCAGGCGTTTTTGGATGTTGAATGGCCACCTCTAAATAAGGAATGGATTCCTTCTTATCCTTTCCTGCAATCAAAAGACAAATACCATAATAGTAGTTGTACTTATAATTTTTAGGATTACTGCTCACGAGCTGTGCGTAAAGCGGCGACGCTTTTTCGTACTGCTTAGCCAAAAAGTATTTTTCGGCTGTCTTCGCTCTTGAATTTTCGGATTGTCCTCCCGCCATTGAAACTTCCGTAGAAATGTAAACCGATGTGAACATCAAGGTTAAGGCTACAAATATATTTTTCATTTTCCGCTATAATTTTTTTCGCTCCTTATATACGCCTTAATAGGAGCAGCGGTTACAGTTTAATTTGAAATCAAAGTTTATTATTAACCATATTCTTGGCTTATCATTCGAATGAAAATTCAGATAAATGTATACTTTTTATTGATAAATTATTAATTATCAATACGATATGGATTTATAAATGTAGTGTAGGCTTCAAAATCTTACAAAAATCAACTGAACTTACTTCCAGCCTGAAATGCAATTTTTCCTTCATCTCCACTTAAAAGCCTTTCAATATTTTTTTGATGAGTGATTAAAACCAAAACACAAACAAACATGGCAAAAATGTTTAAACCAGGTATCGTTTCATGGTAGATAAACATAATTGAGATTGGAAAGGTTAAAGCCGATAGCATAGAACTCAAAGAAACATAATGAGTCAATAAAATAGTGACCATAAATACGCCAATGCAAATCAATGCAGCACCAATATGTACTGCGCACAAAATTCCAAGTAGTGTGGCAACCCCTTTTCCGCCTCTAAATCCAGCAAAGACTGGAAAAATATGTCCAATTAAAGCAGCTAAACCCAAACTCAATTCTAAATTTACGAATTGTTGAGTGTCAGGTAAATATTTAGCGGTGAGCCAAACCAATTTTACTGCTACAAAACCTTTTAAAATATCTAAAATTAAAACTGGTAAACCAGCTCTTTTACCAAGAACTCTAAAGGTATTTGTTGCACCAGCATTTCCACTGCCATAATCTCTAACATCTACACCGTATAACAACTTTCCAATCCAGACAGCAGATGGAATAGAACCCATCATATATGCAAGTAACACTAGACTTAAATTTGTAAAACTGATCATACCGCTCCAAATATATCAATTTAATGTTAAGAAGGTGGTCGAGACAATCACGCTTTACGAACACTTAGAATTTAAAAGTTTATAAATCAATAATTTGACTCGTTTAGTTGCCAAGCTAAAAGCTATTAACTAATCGCAACCGTAAATTAGAAGTCAGGTCTAGAAGCCTTACTGCCCAAGGAATTTTTTTATGAATTCTGCTTTCTTACGATCGGTACTTAACATGTATTCATAAGTTGGGGTATCACCTTTCGCACTTGCCACTCTTTTTTCTGGTTTTAAATTATTGATGGCATCGTTAAACTTGTTATCGGAAGAAATGGATTGCATAATTCCTCTAGAATAATTGAAATACCACCAACTTGCATTATCCGATTCTAAATAAAGATTAAATACATCATTCCCTCTTTTTCGTTGAATTTCAAAATAACCTTTAACCTGTCGACTAATGGCATCCTTACCGATAAATCCTATTCCGATGGGACCGCTAGAACGAAATGCTTGTGCTTGCATGTCCCAATACATTTTCACATCGGACAAGAATAGGGTTTGTTGCAGTTCTTGTGGTATTTTTTTAGGAGCTCCATACAAACTATACTCTGAAATTAACTTATCGGCTTTCTCAATTCCTACTAATTCTTTCATTCCTCTTACCCAAGTTGTTCGAGTATCATCGGTTGGCTTGAGGGTTGGATTTCCTGTAATGAGTTCTGACATGCTTTTTAATGCATCATTATTGAACATAAAATCGAGACCAATTAAAACATCAAAATTAGTGCTGTCGTTATTGGTATTGTTTTTTACGTTTCCAATTACAGTCATAATGAATTGTCCAAATGCGGACGCAAGATTTAATCTACCTTCACCATAAACCATGCAATTCGCATCATTCAACATAACCATATTACCGGTAGCATCCGGCGAAATAATTTTTTCAGGGGAAGCTACTTTGTACACTTTAGCCTTTTCATCATAACTCAATACTCCAGTAGCGGAAATCAAATCCACATCCGTGCTGCGTTGTTTTGGGGAGATGAAAGAAGAGTAAAATCCAGTACTGTCACTAGCATGAGAAATTGCCAACGCCAATTTTTCTCCGTTTTCATTTTTAGGTTCGTTGATGGGAATGGTGACGCCTTTTGGATCAATATCACTTCGAAAGCTAAACCAATTAGCAGGTAATTTTTCTTCACATAAATGATTAACTTTTGCAAATCCATCAAAATTTAAGAGTGGATTGGCTGCGGCTATATTCACTCCCCCTTTGTATTGAATATTACTACTCAACATAAATTGTGCGCTGTCAGGAATAAGACCGTTGGCATAAGTTTGTAAAGAAGTATCGATTCCAATTTGTTTCAAAGCAATTAAATGTTTGGCTCCAGCAGGATCTGTATAGGCATACTTACCAGTTGCTGTATATTTTTTACGACCTAAAATGTTAACTTCTGCTTCATTGATGTGATGCAATTTCGTTGTTGTATTGGCTACTATTTTTGCTTCTGACAAGGGCCGCATCACTGCATTTCTTTCGATCACAATGGTCGTGGTGTCGTTTGGTTGGATGGAAGCATCTGCCACTAAAATTTCCTTTACCTTTCTTGCTTGTATTAAATAATCAATCAGACTGTATCGTGCTACACCTGCATTCCATCTCAATGAATCTTGGTATGGATTGATCGATACGAAATCAGATCCTTGAATGTTGAGTTTTGTATTCTCTTTATAATAGTCTCCAAATTCAACTTCTTGCTTATCAATAAACCATTTGAATTGTTCAATGTAACAGATGTATTGATTTAAAGGAAAACTAACGAAAGAACCCTTTCCATTTGAGTTGAAGTCTCCAAATCGTTTTACTAAATCAATTTTCGATTTGACATTTTTTGTTTGGATGGCTAATACATTAGCATCATCCGACTTCAACTTGAAATCCGAGGTATCTGCTCCGTAAGCATCTTGATTAAAATAAAAGTCTTTCGAATTTAATTCCGACTCTAGGAAATAGGAATCTCCATTTCCGCCTAATCCTTTGGATGCTAAAACAAGATTTCCATTGACGGTTACATTCTTATCATAAATTTCAAGATTCGACGATTTCTTAAAGACATACATTTTGTCTTCTTTGGGTCGCCAATTGACATAAGTATCCGATCCATTTGCTTGAGGGAATCCTACGCCTGCAATGGTTTCTTTTCTTAAATCCCAAGCCGTTTTATCCATGTTGGTGGAATCCGGAAAAAATACAATGTCTTTTGATTCGGATAAAGAACTTAAAAATTCTACTTTTCCTTCTCCGATTAATCCAGCGTAACTTAGGTCAATGTGATTATAATACCGACCTTTTCCACCGTACATGGCATATCCCTCTGCTGGACTCTCCCGTTCAAAACCAAAGGAATGATCGGGACGAATAATTGCAGTTTCAGCTAGGGTAGGGAAGATGCCGCCCGATTCGAAATCCCCTTTGAATTTAAGTCCGCCAGCTGAGAAATTATCGAGTGAATCAATGGTGAAAGGATCCATCTTAAAGTAAAAATTATCGCGTTTATATACCGAATTATAAATGGAAGGATGATCATAGTAAACAAATGCTTCTTTGTCGCTGACGAAGATAGGGTAGGCTGGATAACTTTTACGACTCGACTTATTGGTTAAACTATCAATATATATTTTCCCTGTAACATTTTGCAGCGTGCTTTTCAATGGAATTAATTTTGGATTTCCATTTTCATCCATTTCGGTCTCAGAAGCAACTTTTAGTCGAATGGAATCTACATTTGCTAAATCAATTCTAAATTGATCATAGAGGAACTTAAATTTCTTACCATAAAAATCACTTCTTCCCGCATGTACTCTTCCACTGAATTCAAAATCTCTATTCTTTAACAAACGCATTTGTTGTTCTACAGGTGCAATCCATACTTGCTGCGAATCGCTTAAGAGTATTCTTCCCACACCTTGCAAATCCATTTCAAAATTCATCAAGTTCAACTTTGCGTTGGGAAGTGCAGAAATGACAGATTCGATTTCAATTTTATCGTAGTCTGTTTTATTACTCCTAGCGGCTAAGTAGTAATATAGCTTTTCGTTGATAGTGGATTCGTCAGTTTCAAAATCATAACTCAAAAATCCCTTATTCGCTAAGAATATAATTAAGGATCTAGCTTGTTGTTCACTCACTCTTAAATACCGAGCAAAGTCGGGAACATAAATGATTCTACTATTTTTTTCGACGTATTGCTTAATCGTAAATAATGGGCTCACATCGGAGATGCCTTGAATTTTGATACCGCTCATCAGTATAAAGATTACCTGATTCTAAAACCATTTTACTTTCTCCTTGCCCACTTAACATTTTTAGTTCCATGATGGGATCATCAATCTTCCAATAAATGGCATCTACATACATGTCCATTTGATGAAATGAATTAAAAAATGGCATGGATACGCCTACACCTGAAGTTCGAATGAAACTCAATTCACGATCTTTACTGATGTACTTCATTGCTACCGATGGATGATAAATACTATCTTGGTCATGGTAACAAACAAAGGAAGCATTGTCGGAACTAATTCGGTCAGGGCGAACCACAAAACTCATGGAAGAGACCACTAAAAAAAGTTTTTTATCTCTTTTGAATGTTAAGGAAGCCTTTTGTTCTTTAGTTCCTGAGCCAATCATTTTACTCCCATGTTGAGAAAATCCACCTACATAATCAGCATCCTTCACAATTTCTTTAATACCTAGATTTAAGTCATAGGAACTGAATCGTGGATAGGTTGCTTTTTCAGAAGAAACATTGGCTAAAATTTTATCGAGTACTTTACCTCTTAAAGGTTCCTTAAAATACTGTTTACTATAGAATACTGCACTATCCGTTCCCCATTCTGTACTTGTTAAATCAACGCTCACGGATAATATGTCAGCATAGGTGGTTGCAGAATTTAATCCGGCTCTGGTCCAAAATAATTTCCCGCCTTTGCCAACAAATGTCTTGCTCAAAGGATAGTAATAACCACTAACACCTGAAATTACACTGCTATCTTCTTTGGCATAACATGTCAAATCCATTTTTGGAAATTTAATACGTGGTACGGTATCAAATTCAAACAAAAAATCGCCTGTGCTTGCTACCCATTTAGTGGAACTTGACTCATACAACGTATTTGAAGCAAATAGTCCTGCGACATCTTCAATATAATTACTGTATCGTTTCGTACTGCCAGAAATAACTTTGTCCAAACTATTATGCCAATTCAAAAACATATCCAAGTTTCTGCCCGACTCACTAAACGCCATCAAGGCTATTACATAATTACTAAAATCAGGATAAGGCTTCATTCTTTTCTTCAACATATCATTGGCTGTTGCAACAATGGTACGCATTTGCTCTCCTGTAAATTTCGGAGTCTTGATCCACATCAACTCAAATTTATCCATCAACTTCTCCGTCTCTTTCTTGTTGGTAAGCTCCATGTATCCTTTCAATTCATTAAAAAATGCTTCAGGCTCCGAGCTAAATGACTTCGGTGCTTGGGCCATTGAAGTGAAACTGTTTAGAAGTAATATGAGAAAAAAGAAGTAGGTTTTATTGAATTTCATTATATGTGGATTTGATTTTTTACTAAAAGTTTACTTTCTATTAAATTAATATTTACGATAGCTACAAGCTTCAAGCTGCTAACTTCTAATTTCTATCTTTTTGTATTTAGCTTTTGTTTTTCAGGTTTTAGACAATAGATAACAACTTGTAATAAACGGATCTGTCTGAATTCTTGCAAATAGCAGCAAGAAGCCAGCAGCTAGTAGCTAGCAGCGAAACCGCGCGCAGCACCAATCATTGTCCTCTGTATTGGAGATAAATTCAAATCCTAATTCAGTAGCTTTTTTGGTAATGATTGCTAAGTCTTGGAGATAATAGCCACTGGTAATTAATTCGCCTCTTTTTGCCATCGTTTCTTTATAGAACGAAAGATCACTCAAAATAATATTTCGATTGATATTCGCTATAAAAATATCGCAGGTCAAGCCTTTGAGCGCACTCGCTTCTCCCTCGAAGACTTCCACATTTTTGCATGAATTCTTTAAGACATTATCCACTGAATTTTCTACTGCATTCATATCATTATCGATAGCAATTGCACTCTCGGCACCTAATTTCATTGCTAGGATGGCAAGAATTCCAGTACCTGACCCCATATCGATGATTTTTTTTCCTTTAAAATCCATCTTCAACATCATTTCCATCACCTGTGATGTGGTTGGGTGATGGCCTGTTCCAAATGCCATGCGCGGCTGGATAATTATTTCTAAAGGATATCCAGGATTCTCAGGATGGAAATCAGCCCTAACATAAATTTTTTCACCAATTACTTCCGGTTGATAGGCTTTCTCCCATTCTTCATTCCAATTTTGCCATGGAATTACTTTTGAAGAATAACTTGCCTCACAACCTAAATCAATACTATCAGCGATAATTTGATTAACTAATTCCTCATTGTAAACATCTGAAGGAGAGTAAGCCAACAATCCTTCCTCCGTTTCGGTAAACATGTCAAATCCCATTTCTGCTAGATGATAAGACATATATTCCCTAAATGGATCTAAAGGCTTAATTTTGACATCTAATTCAATATATTCCATCTGCCTAAAATTAAATTTTTGTCTGCTAAGGAATGATTATTTTAACGATTGTTTATTAACATGTCGAATAAAAAAGCAACATTCGGAAATCGAGCCATTGACTTTCTTTTGAATCTAGAAGCTGACTTCAAATGTCCGCGCGGTGTTGAAGTTTTGAATCCCTATTTGGATGAAAAGGTGAAGACGGTTGTGAATAAATATTACAAAAAGTATTATTCTTCAAATGAGAAGCGCATTTTTCTCTTCGGAATTAATCCAGGTAGGTTAGGATCGGGGATCACTGGAATTAGCTTTACCGATCCAGTAAATCTATGGAACGACGCAAAAATCGAACATCCATTCCCAATGAAACCAGAGTTGAGTTCTCAATTTATTCATGAAATGTTTGAAAAGTATGGAGGTATTGAAAATTTTGCTCAACACTTTTTTCTTGCTGCTGTTTGTCCGCTTGGCTTTATGATGTATGGTAAAAATTTAAATTATTACGATAAAGAACTCCTTCAAAAGCGGATTGAGCCTTATATTATAGATAAAATGAACCTGCAAATACGAATAGGTGCATATACTGAAATTGCAATTTGTTTGGGTGAGGGACAAAACTATAAGTATTTCAAGGGGTTAAATGACCAAATGAAATGGTTTGATGAAATCATTCCTCTTCCGCATCCTCGCTTTGTGTTTCAATACAAGCGAAAGGAGAAGGAAAAGTTCATAACTAAGTACATTTCAACTCTCAATTCAATAAAAAATCTCCTTGAAATAAGCTAGTTTTGACTCTTCAATGAAGAACGAAAAACTCTATAAATTTGCCCACTTTTTAGCGGGCTTCGTGGTTATTTTACATGGAATTGGCGAATTGGATTATGCACACGGATCACCGTGGTTTTTCTTTATTGCAGGATTTCTGATGGTATTAGTCGCGGCTTTTCATCATCGCATTCATGCAATTTTTGGAAATGGAGAAAGCATTTTGTTTTTCATTGAAGCAGCCGTTCAATTGTTTATTGTTTTTCACTATTTTGAACGAGGTAAAAAGGCATTACCCTTCGCACATTTATTTGCAGTTGTTGTTTATGTTTATGTGGGTTATATTCGATTAGTAGGTAAAAAACCATTCTGGAAAAAAGGAAAATGAATAGGATATTAATTATAAATGCAAAAGGGATTGTTCAGCATGGACGAAGTCATGTGATCAGAGGTAATGATATGAAGGAGTTGCCAGTGATGGAAAACGGCTGGATCATGATTGAAGGGGATAAGATTTTGGGAGTGGGACATATGGATGAGCCTTTTCATTCTCCTGTAAATGATGTGGTGGATGCAACTGGTAAATATGTTTTACCTTCTTGGTGTGATTCACATACTCATGTTGTTTTCGCAGGTTCAAGAGAAAAAGAGTTTGTTGATCGTATTCACGGGAAAACATATGAAGAGATAGCGCGTAATGGAGGAGGAATTTTAAACTCTGCAAAATTATTGCAAAAAACCGATGAGTCGGAGTTGTATGATGCAGCCTTTGCTCGCCTCGAAGAAGTGATTCATTTTGGAACCGGCGCCATCGAAATTAAAAGTGGTTACGGACTCACTTATGAAGCTGAACTAAAAATGCTTCGTGTTATAAAAAGATTGAAAGCTTCTTCTCCGTTGATTATAAAATCTACTTTTTTAGGAGCGCATGCATTGCCCATTGAGTTCAAAGAAAAGAGATCAGAGTACATCGATTTACTCGTGAATCGATTGATTCCTGTGATAGCTGATGAAGGTTTAGCCGATTACAACGATGTATTTTGTGACCGTGGATTCTTTACTGTCGAAGAAACCGATCGAATTTTAGAAGCTGGTGTAAAACGTGGATTGCGTCCTAAAATTCATGCAAATGAATTGGATTTCTCAGGGGGAATTCAAGTTGGCGTGAAACATAATGCACTTTCTGTGGATCATCTCGAATGTACTGGTGACGACGAAATCAAATGCTTGCTCAACAGTGATACCATGCCCACCTTGTTACCAAGTACCGCTTTCTTTTTGAAGATTCATTATCCCCCAGCACGAAAAATGATTGATGCGGGATTGCCAGTAGCGCTTGCTTCTGACTTTAATCCGGGATCAAGTCCGAGTGGAAAAATGTCCTTCGTTTGTACATTAGCTTGTTTGTATTTAGGGATGAGTCCAGAAGAAGCCATCAATGCAGCTACACTCAACAGCGCCTATGCCATGGGCGTAATGGATCAAGCAGGAAGTTTTGTAAAAGGGAAGCAAGCTAACTTATTTATCACAAAGAAATTGCCTTCGCTTGCTTCATTGCCATATTCTTTTGGAAGTGATTTGATTGAATCGGTGATGTTAAATGGTGAATTTCAATAGACGATTTATATCATGGACTTAGTCGTTTACGACCATTTGAAGATTAATGAAATTACGCGACCTCGTGTTGGTGAAATTAGACTTGGCGAAAAAGTAAAGACAATTCCGTGGAATCAAAAGCTTAATTGGCAACAAGCTTTGGCGGATATGCGGGAGCGTTATGTTTTGTTAGGCCTACCCGAAGACATAGGAGTACGTGCTAATTTTGGAAGAGGAGGAGCCTATTCTGCTTGGCAACCCGCTCTAAGTACCTTGCTAAACATCCAAAGCAATGCACGTTTTCTGGGAGATGAACTTATCGTTTTAGGTCATGTTGATTTTTCCAAGGAGATGGAAGAAATGAAAAGTTTAGATGTTCAGAATCCTGAGATGTTGCAGAGAGCTCGAGAACTGGTATCTGAAATTGACGAAGTAGCGAATTCTATTTTAAAAAACATTTTTGATGCAGGCAAGGAAGCCATCGTTATTGGTGGCGGACATAATAACGCCTATGGGTTGTTGAAGGGATTGTCGAGGGCGATGAAAGAGAAAGGACATCAAGAGATTGGTTGTATCAATTGTGATGCGCACAGCGACTTCAGAAGATTGGAAGGAAGACACAGTGGAAATGCATTTAGTTATGCGGTGCATGATGAATATTTACAGCGCTATTCAATTATTGGATTGCATGAAATTTTCAATATTTCTCAAGTGATGGATGATCTCATCCACAACAAAAAATTACAGGCAACTTGGTTTGAAGAGATTTTCGTGAGAGAAGAAATTACTTTTCAAGAAGCGGTGATGAAAGCGATACAGTTCAATAAAGGAATTCCCGTCGGTCTCGAATTAGATTTCGATATCATACAAAACATACCATCAAGCGCCAAAACATCGAGCGGAATTAGTACGATTCAAGCTCGACAATACGTACATTGGGTCGCAACACATTCCGATGTAAAATATTTCCATCTCGCAGAAGCCGCGCCCATCTTGTCACATATCAAAACCGATTTAAAAACTGGAAAACTCATCGCTTATTTGATAAGCGATTTCATCAAAGCAAGAAATCAAATAAAACAATCATAAACTTTACATTAGAATTCATACATCATGAAACAACTTATTGAGTGCGTACCCAACTTTAGTGAAGGAAGAGACGAGAAAATTGTACAGCAAATTGCAGATGCCATTCGTTCTGTAGATCGTGTTAAACTTTTGAATGTCGATCCTGGAAAGGCCACAAATCGTACCGTGATGACACTTGTTGGAGAACCCGATGCGGTGGTGGAAGCGGCTTTCAAAGGCATCGAGATGGCTGCACAACTCATTGACATGAGTAAGCATAAAGGTGAACATCCTCGAATGGGTGCAACGGATGTTTGTCCGTTTATTCCCATCGCGAACATCAGCATGGAAGAAACTGCTGCGTGGAGCAAGAAATTAGCCGAAAGAGTAGGGAATGAATTAAACATTCCAGTTTACCTCTATGAAGAGGCTCAACCGAATAAAGAAAGAAGTAATCTATCCATCATCCGCGCTGGAGAATACGAAGGATTTTTTAAAAAAATAAATGAACCACAATGGAAACCAGATGCGGGTCCTGCCGTCTTTTCTGCAAAGACGGGTGCTACGGTTATTGGTGCTCGTGAATTTCTCATCGCTTATAATGTTAACCTCAATACGAAATCTGTAAAGCGCGCAAACAGTGTTGCCTTTGATGTTCGCGAAGCAGGGAGAGTGAAAGTGGATGATAAAGGAAAAAGTATTGGATGCTTCCGGAAATGAAATTCGCATTCCTGGAACGTTGAAAGGAGTAAAAGCTATAGGATGGTATATTGAGGAATATGGAATTGCACAAGTGTCAATTAACATTACTAAATTTAGGGAAACGCCATTGCACATCGTTTTTCAAGAGTGTTATGAAAGTGCTTATCGCCGCGGACAAAGAGTGTCCGGATCGGAGTTAGTTGGATTAGTGCCGCTATCATCGATGTTAGACGCTGGAAGATATTTTCTTAAAAAACAAAAGTTGAGTGCAGGGGTAAGCGACGAAGAACTCATTCACATTGCGGTTAAATCGATGGGCTTGGATGAACTCGGACCTTTCAATCCCAAGGAGCGCATTATCGAATATCAATTAGAAGCCGAACAAAAGCGACTTATTGATATGGATTTAGTAGCGTTTGCGAATGAAACGGCGAGTGAATCTCCTGCGCCAGGAGGGGATCTATTTCTGCGTATGTTGCAACGCTTGGCGTGTCTCTTGGTACCATGGTAGCGAATTTGAGTGCTTCTAAAAAAGGATGGGAAGCTACTTGGGAAGAATTTAGTGATTGGGCGAAGAAGGGACAGCAATTTAAGAAGCAATTAATGCATTTGGTGGATGAAGATACGCGTGCATTCAATATGATTTTAGAAGCGTTTAAATTGCCAAAAGGGACTGATGAGGAGAAAGCAATTCGCAAAGAAGCGGTGCAAGCTGCCACTAAGTTTGCCATCGAAATTCCATTTCAAGTCATGGAGGTGACACTTCAAAGTATGCAAGTCATGAAAACCATGGTGGAGAAAGGAAATCCGAATTCCATCACCGACGCTGCGGTAGGAGCACTCTGCGCAAGAACTGCAGTCTTAGGAGCCCACATGAATGTTCGCATCAACGCTTCAGGTTTTGGAGATAAAGCGTATTTGGAAAAGATACTTGCTAGAGCAATGAAAATAGAGGCAGAGGCTATGCAGATTGAGAAGGAAATTATTGAGAAGGTGAACCTAGCGATAAATTAAAGAGATCCCGATAGCAAGCTGAAGTGGATGATGCTGATCAACTAAAATAAAATCTTGCATATAATATAATTGCAGTTTAACCGCAAAGGGCGCAAGGGAGGCGCAGCGGTCGCGGGGAAAATCATAAAAAATCATAGCGAAGCCTCGCTACCATCTTAATAAATCTGCGTGCCATCAATCATAAATTGTACGATAAAATTTAATTATCCTACATTTTCTAAGTTACAGAATTGAAAACTAGAAGCCAGTAGCTAGAAGCTTGCAGCTGAACAATTTTCGAAAGTGAAATTTTATAAGTTGAGAGAATATTAATTACGAAAACTAACCTCCAATCAACAACACACACGGTAACTTATGTAACTCGGGTTTATTGTTTTTCCATTCTTTTACTTTCAACGTTCGAATCATTTCTTCTGGGGTATTGATGGAGACCGCTAAGCAAAGTTTCGTTTCTCCACCGAGGTATTGAAGTAAATCGGATAGTACTTGATTATTACGATACGGTGTTTCAATAAAGAGTTGGGTTTCTTTTCTTGATTTTGCGGCTTCTTCCATTCGCTGAATTTTCTTCATCCGCTCTGTCTTGTCAATGGTTATATATCCATGAAAGCAAAATCGCTGTCCTTCCAATCCAGATGCCATTAAAGCAAGGAGTAGGGAAGAGGGTCCAACTAGAGGAACTACTTTCACACCCATTCGATGCGCTTCTGCAACGACCAATGCACCTGGATCCGCTACACCTGGACATCCAGCCTCGCTCAATACGCCCATAGAAATGCCCTCCTTAAGTGGCAACATCAATTGAGTTATATTTTGATTCGGATCGTGTTTGTCGAGCACCTCGACACTTAAATCGCTTTGTGCGTAAACGATATTGCAGGTCTTTAGAAAAGCACGCGCTGTTTTTGAATCTTCAACAATAAAATGTTTTAAATTGCGAATAATGTTAAGGGTGCCTTCAGGCAAAAAATCATTAACGTTTTCAGCACCGAGTGAAGATGGAATTAAATAGAGTGTAGGAAGCATGGGCAAAGATATAATTCAGAATTCAGAATTAAGAATGTCGTTCATAAAGCAATCGGGAGTAGAAGGTAAAAAGAGAACGAGAGTGAGTATTCGAGAGCGAGTTTTCGAGAGCGAATTAGAGAGCGAGTGGGGCAGGGGTGGGGGAAATTCTTAATTCTTAATTCTTATCCCGATAGCTATCGGGACTTAATTCTTAATTCTTAATTCTTAATTCTTAATTCTTAATTAACTCCTATGGAGTTCCAACACCGTAATCTCAGGCAAAATCCCCACACGTCCAGGATAGCCAAGGAATCCGAGTCCTCGGTTGACGTACAGATGTTGTTTGCCCTCTGAGTAAAGACCCGCCCATTCTTTGTAAACATATTGAACAGGGCTCCATTTAAAATTGGGAAGTTCGATACCAAATTGAAAGCCGTGAGTATGTCCGGCTACCATGAGATCAATTTCTGGAAAATCTTTGATGACTTCGCCTCGCCAGTGACTAGGGTCGTGTGATAGTAATATATTGAAATCACTGTATTGAATATTTTCAGTGGCCTTTGGCAAACTTCCATACTTAGGAAATCGTAAATGCATGCTGTAATTCTGTACACCGATCAGCGTAATTTTTTCTCCGTCTTTTCAATATGGCGATGCTCATCCATTAAGATATCCCATCCCATTTCTTTATGACCCTCAATTAAGGCAGCCAAATTTTCTTGTTTCAGCTCTTCTGTATCCCAGGGTACATAATCTCCATAATCGTGATTCCCGAGAGTAGAAAACACACCATGCTTTGCTTTTAACTTAGACAAGACTGCTTTGTGCATATTCAATTCATCTGAGCGATTGTTCACTAAATCACCTGTAAATAAAATGATATCTGCATTTTGCTCGTTGATGATTCGTACTGCTTCTTCTAACGGTTCCGAACTAACGAAACTCCCTACATGTAAGTCTGAAATTTGAATGATCTTGTATCCGTGAAACGCTTTTGGCAAATTTGCCAAATTCAATTTTATATTTTTTACTTGGTAATCATAAGCTCCTTTCACCATTCCATAAATCAATCCTACAAAAGGAAGTGCCGCCACCACTAAGCCACTTCGCACTAAAAAATCGGAACGAGAGATTCCTTTATTGAGGACAGCTGGAATCCCCGTCTGATCTAAGACCTCCTTACTTGGAAATATTTTTTCAAACGCCCACTTTGCTCCTCTGAAAATATCATCTGTCAATAAAAATAAAATGATGAATAATTTAGAAAAAGTAATGATGAAGACCATCGCTCCAGCATAGGTCTTTATCACTTTTGGCCAAGTCGACCAATCTTTGATTAACATAGCCAGTAAAACAGATATTGTAAAAACAGTTAAACTCCAAAAAGCAATGCTTACCACTTTCTGCGTTGTGATGGATGTATTTCTAAATGCAAATTTGAATCCTTGAAAAACGTAGAAATCGAGTGCAAGAAGAACGAGAATGAAGATAATAATTCGTAATGTCATTTTTGGGATTTAAATTACAGCAATGATTAAACTTTTTTAAACACGAAGGCAATAAAGGTCACTGGAGAGCAGAAAGGCAATTTGCTTAATGGTGAACATTAAACTGTGTACTTTAGTTTACTTAAGTTTCTCTATTGATCTCAAGATTTCTCTTGAATTCTCTAGTGTTCTCAAGTGTTCTCTAGTGTCTCTAGTTTTTAACCCTGAGTCTCTAGGTAAACGAACGTCTCCAGTTTATATTTAATAATACTTGAGATTTCTAAGGCGACAATCTAAATACCATCCAACCAGCAGGTGAATCTTCATAGAGAAAACGATCGTGAAGTCGATTAGGTCGTCCTTGCCAAAATTCAATTTTTTCGGGAATCAAACGAAAACCACCCCAGTGTGCAGGACGCGGAATCACTTTTCCTTCGTATTCTTTCTCGATTTGAGCCACGCTTTCATCAAGCTCAGCTCTGCTTTTAATCACTCTGCTTTGCGTGGAAGCCCAGGCTCCAATTTGACTCTCTCTGGGTCGAGAATTGAAGTAAAGGTCACTTTCGTCAGCCGACACTTTCTCCACTTTCCCTTCAATCCGCACTTGTCGAGCCTGTACCTGCCAGAAAAAATTGACGCAGACTTGAGGGTTTTCAAACATCTCAATTCCCTTCTTGCTGTCGTAGTTGGTATAGAAAACAAAGCCTTTTTCATCTACACCTTTTAATAAGACAATGCGAGAACTTGGCTTACCATTGGATACGGTGCTCAAATCCATAGCATTAGGCTCAGGCTGGTTTGCTGCTATGGCTTCCTGCATCCAAACTTCAAACTGTTTTAATGGATTCTCATGTAATTGATTCTCAATCAATACACCTTTATCATATTGATTTCTAGTGTTTTGTAGGTATTGATTAATGTGCTCCATAATCGACAAAGGTAAAGGATATTCAGTCAAAATAAATTCAATGTTCATTATCAATGCTATTGAAAAAATACCCGACTATGTTGATTTTTTTACAAACTGTTGGCGAACCATTTCCGTATTAGGTACAAGCTGGCATGTTTTTAGTCGGGCAAAAATCAAGAGAAGTGTACTAGTTTCACCCTCTCAAATTAGCTCGAGAGGACCAGAAACGGCGAATGTTGAAAAAGTGTAAAAATCAAGAGGTATGAAAAAGCTAAATAAACCGGTCCAAGGCAGTTTACTAATATCTGAACCCTTTCTTTTAGATTCTTATTTTAAAAGAGCAGTGGTTCTTTTAAGTGAGCACGATGAGAAGGGAACACTTGGTTTTATCTTGAACAAACCGACCGATGTTAATTTGAACGATGCAGTGGATGATTTCCCCGAGTTTAAGGCACCTCTTTACTTCGGCGGACCTGTAGAAACGGACACATTGTTCTACATACACACTGTAGGTCACTTGCTAGAAGGATCAAAAGAAATTCTAAATGGAATTTTCTGGGGTGGGGATTACGATCAACTAAAGTTCTTAATAGATACAAAACAAATTCAACCTGATCAGATTCGTTTCTACGCAGGGTATTCAGGATGGGAGCCTAAACAACTCGATCACGAGATGAAAGAAAAATCGTGGTTAGTTTTTAAAGCAAATCGTGAATTTACATTCGCAAACAATCCACGCTCATTGTGGAGTGAAGTATTGAGAAGTATGGGAAATGAATATGCGATACTCGCTAATTTTCCAGAAGATCCCAATCTCAATTAAAAAGAAAATTTCCCGTAATTGGGTTAACGATAGGGGAGGACCGGGGGGTTCTCCCTTCTTTTTTTGATGGAATGACGGAAGGATAATTATCTTTTGTTAACTTCTCTTTGCCTAGTTTTGCATCATGTCAGTGAACATACTTCCCATCGAAAAATTTTTAGAGCAAAGAAAAGTGAGAAATGCGGTTTTGATTGATACCCGCAGTGAAAAAGAATTTGAGAAAGCATGTATTCCTGGTGCAGTTTCCTTGCCCTTACTCAATAACGAGCATCGCCATATCATTGGAACTATCTACAAAGAGAAAGGAAGAGAAGCTGCTATTCTGAAAGGGTTTGAATTAGTAGGTCCGTTGTTTCATGAGAAATTAAAAACGGTTCGTGATTTAGCCGGAGAAAAGGAAGTTTTCATTTACTGCTGGAGAGGAGGAATGAGAAGTAATATCATGGCATGGCTCATTCGCATGATGGGAATGAAGGTGACATTGCTCGAGAAAGGATATAAATCATACCGTAATTGGGTGTTGCATCAATTTCAGAAACCTTATAAAATTCTAATTTTAGGAGGAATGACGGGGAGTGGAAAGACGGAAGTATTGCAAAAACTAAATGCACTTCAAGAGCAAACCATCGACCTCGAACACCTTGCTTGTCACAAAGGATCTGCATTCGGATTACTCGGAATGCCTGAACAGCCGCGACAAGAATTTTTCGAGAATTTATTGGCAGAACAATTATCATCAATTGATCCAAAAGAAATTCTTTGGTTGGAAAATGAGAGCCGAAATATTGGTCAAATCACCATCCCAGAATATCTATTTGCACAAATGAGAAATGCAAAGGTGGTGGAGATGGAAGTGAGTGCAGAAGAAAGATCGGAGCGAATATTAAGTGAATATGGAATATTTTCTATTCAACTACTTGAAGAGCAAACGCGAAGAATAGAAAAGCGTTTGGGAGGTCAACACATGAAACGAGCGCTGGAATTCTTAATGGAGAACGACCTGCATCAGTGGTTAGAGATTATATTAAATTACTATGATAAAACGTATGCTTACAGTAATTTGAAGAGGGAAAAAAGTTATTTTGTTAAAGTGCATTTTACTTGGAAAGACCCAGAAGTGGGTGTTCGAAAAATACTGTTGGCAAAGAAACAGATTACAAATTAATATAAGGAAAATTGAAGATGAGTGAGTCCGTTAAGTTAACGCAATTTAGTCACGGTTATGGATGCGGTTGTAAAATTGCTCCTGCTGTTTTCGATGAAATTTTAAAGGGAAATGAGAGTCATAAGGATTTTCCGAATTTATTGGTTGGAAATGCTACCCGTGACGACGCCGCCGTTTTAGAAATTGGAAATGGATTTGCTTTAATCAGCACCACCGATTTTTTTATGCCTATAGTGGATGATCCATTCGACTTCGGTAGAATTGCAGCTACAAATGCAATCTCCGATATCTATGCAATGGGTGGTCAACCGAATTTAGCGATTGCGATCTTAGGTTGGCCGATTGACAAATTAGCTCCTGAAATTGCCGCTAAAGTGATTGCCGGAGGAAGAAGTATTTGCGATGTAGCGAATATACCGCTTGCAGGCGGACATAGCATCGACAGTCCAGAACCTATTTTTGGATTAGCCGTAAATGGAATTATTCAATCAAAAAATTTACTGCGAAACGATACTGCTCAAGAGGGAGATCTTCTTTTTTTAACGAAACCTTTGGGTGTTGGAATTATCACCACCGCCGAAAAGATGGGCAAGGCGCAACCCGTAGATATGCAACATGCCATCAACTCCATGACTACTTTAAATAAAATTGGAGCACAGCTAGCAGGATTTGAAGGCGTACATGCGCTCACCGATGTTACCGGTTTTGGTTTATTCGGACATTTGTTGGAGATGGCTCAAGGAAGTGGTTTGTCTGCACAACTTAATTTATATACCATTCCTGAATTAGAAAATTTAGATGTATACATGGATCAGTTCACCATTCCAGCCATCACTTACAGAAATTGGAATAGCTACGGACATTTAATTCAAGAGCCCGGAGCCCGTGAATTGCATTTAGGATGTGACCCACAAACGAGTGGGGGATTGTTGATTGCCATTGATGAGAAAAATGTAGATGCGCTTTTAGCTTTGTTTAAAGAAAATGAGATCGATCCACGATGTTGGAAGCCGATAGGGAAGATGGTAGGTAGCTCGGTAGAAGAGGGTGGGAAAATAATTTCCTTCTAAAGATTAGGCATTACGCTTCGTATCAAACTTAGAGGGACACGAAATGCGAATAAACACGAAATGCGAAAAATCAATTTCACACCGCTTAGCGTATTTAAATTAATTTTTCTGCTTAATTCGCACCGCTTCGCGTATTTAAATTTATATATCTGCTTAATACAATATTCTAGTTACATTTGGAAAAATTAGAAAAAACGAAAACAAATTTCGCATTATTTCGCATTATTTCGCATTATTTCGCATTATTTCGCATTTCGTGTTTATTCGCATTTCGCGTCAGCTCGCATTTCGCATTATTTCGCATTTCGTGTACATTCGCATTTCGCGTCAGCTCGCATTTCGTGTCTATAGCGATTTCAACTCCGCTACCAATTTCGTCAAAACCGTTTTCGCATCACCAAACAACATATTTGTTTTAGGATTAAAAAATAGTTCGTTTTCGATACCAGCATAACCAGCATTCATGGAACGTTTGTTTACGATGATGTGAGCGGCGTTTTCTACGTCGAGGATTGGCATACCGTAAATGGGGGAAGCTGGATCATTATGAGCCGCTGGATTTACCACGTCATTTGCTCCCACTACTAACACTACGTCTGTAGATGCAAACTCAGGATTGATATCTTCCATCTCCACCAACTTATCATAAGAAACATTGGACTCTGCTAAAAGCACGTTCATATGTCCAGGCATACGACCAGCTACGGGATGAATGGCATATTTCACACTTACACCTCGTTCTTCTAAAATCATTTCTAACTCATGAATTACGTGTTGTGCTTGAGCTACTGCTAATCCATATCCTGGAACAATCACCACTTTCTTCGAGTAATTCATCAGCACCGCTGTATCGCTTACATTGATGTCTTTAATGTTACCGCTCATTTCGCGCTCACCAGAAGCACCAGAAGCACCAAATGCACCAAAAATCACATTGCTCAACGGACGATTCATTGCCTTGCACATGACAAGTGTTAAAAGTGTACCTGCAGAACCTACCAAGATTCCACCTGTCAACATAATTTTATTATCGTACAGGAATCCTCCAAAGGCTGCAGCTAATCCAGTAAAGGAGTTTAGTAAAGAAATTACAACGGGCATATCGGCACCACCAATTGGAATCGTAAACAGAATTCCATAAACAACCGCTGCAAAAAACAGAGCATATAAAATAGCCATGTTATCAGGCTTTGCGATCACCATCCACGTTCCAAAAATCACAAGGGAGATCATGAAAATGGTATTGATGATATTGTACTGTGGCAAACGAATTGGTTTGTTCATGGATCCGTTCAACTTTAAATAAGCAATCACTGATCCGCTGAACGAAACAGTTCCAATCACCATACCAGCAATGATTGCGGCTAAAGCACCAGTACTGTCCAAATTGTGCTGATATTCCATCAACCCAATCAAGGCCGCACATGCACCACCCATTCCATTAAACATAGAAACCAATTCAGGCATCTTGGTCATTTGAACACGCTTGGCGGTTAACCAACCAATAACAGTTCCGAGCGCGATGGCTCCAAAAATGAGGTAATACACCATGGCCGGAACTACAAAAGCAGTGTCAACATTTCCAGCATGATCCTTCTTTTCAAAAAGGAAAATCGTTCCGAAGATGGCAACCACCATTCCTAAGGCACCATATAAATTTCCTCTACGTGCGGTCTTCGGATTTCCCATCATTTTCAATCCAACGATGAAAGTGACAGAGCCAAAGAGGTAGCAAATTTCGAGCAGGGAGCTCTTCATAATCTTTAAATATTAATCGTTATACTATTATTTTTTCTTGAACATCTCTAACATGCGATCAGTAACCACAAAGCCACCCACCACATTTAAAGTTCCGAGTAATACCGCTAAAAATCCAAGCACCAGTGCAAAGACATTAGAAGGGTCGATGTTTAGCATCACATAGATGGCACCCACGATCACTACTCCGTGAATGGCATTTGCTCCACTCATTAGAGGGGTATGCAAAACGGTAGGCACACCGCCAATTACTTCAATTCCGACAAATACGGATAAGATGACGAAATAGAGCATTTCGCGGTGTTCAGAGATTAGGTTGATTATAGATTCCATTTCAATTATTATTTTTTATTGGTAAGTTGGCAAATTGGTAAGTTGGCAAATGGGAAATTCTGATTGATGTCGATTGTTGAACTGATTTCCCTATTAATCTCTATTTTTTTTATTAGGTGTTATTTATCAGGGAATAATTTTTGATTTAGTGTGCTTTTAGATGTTGTTAAAATGGCAAGTAATTCTTTCATTTCATTTACTATTGGACTTATTTGTTCAGTTTTTGCAAGTTCCAATTTATCTGTAAATTCTAACCATAATATTGATTCGTCTAGTTCTTCTACCGCTATACATAGTTTAGCGTAGAATTCTCGTGAGCTTCTTCCTCTGCAGGCAGATCGGTAGTTGGCAGCAACCGATGTACAGGATCTTATGAGTTGTTTTGAAATTGTCCAAGCTTCTACATTGTTTGGAAAATTTCTTGTTAGTTTGATAGTTTTTAATGCGATTTCTTTTGTTTGATTTCGTAATTTTTCAGAGAATTGTGACATGATGTTGAATAGTTAAAGGGGTTTATATTAAATTTCATAATTTTAATTTTTAATCATTAATTTAGAATCTATTCATTTAAATGAGAAACTCACCAAATTTCCATTATCAGTATTTTAATTTGCGTAGCTAGCAGAGCGCAGCAATTTACCAACTTACCTCGCGAAGCATCGCGACTGCCAATTTGCAATTATCACGATCGTGGAGAATAATCTCCATTCACCAAACTACTTTGTAGCGGTCGAAACGCCATTATGCACGAGTAACGATCCTTTGGTAATTTCTTCATCCATCTCCCACTTAAATCCATCTTTTGTGGCTAAGTGTAAGAGGAAGGTTTGTATATTTTTAGCATACAGGTCGCTTGCATTTAGCGGTAGGAGTGAAGGGATATTTGATTCACCAATGATGGTAACTCCGTGTTTTACTACCGTTGCATTCAATTCACTTAACACACAATTTCCACCTTGCTCCACGGCCATGTCAACGATGACAGATCCGTATTTCATGCTTTTTACCATGTCTTCCGTTACCAACACTGGTGCTTTTCTTCCAGGAATAAGAGCCGTAGTGATGACCAAGTCTGCAGTTGCAACGTGTTTGGAAACGAGCTCTTGTTGTTTTTTCAAGAACTCATCGGATACTCCTTTCACATAGCCGCCTTCAATTTTGATGGATGCATCATCACTTACCATGATGAATTTCCCTCCTAAGGATTCAACTTGTTCTTTTGTTTCTGGACGAATATCCGTCACTTCCACAATAGAACCTAAGCGCTTTGCGGTTGCGATGGCTTGAAGTCCTGCCACACCAGCTCCAAAGATGAGAACTTTGGAAGGCTTGATGGTTCCAGCCGCAGTCATCAACATCGGAAATATTTTTCCAAGGGCATTGGCGCCCATGATTACACTTTTGTATCCTGCTAAGTTGGCTTGCGAGCTCAATGCATCCATCTTTTGTGCTCTGGAAATACGCGGAATTGCATCTACAGAAAAGGCAGAGATTCCTTGCTTGACACAATTTTCAATAAGCTCTGGATTGGTTCCTGCCCACATGAATGACATCAAAATAGCTCCCTTTTTCATTCCTGAAATTTCGGAAGAGGTGGGTGCATTCACTTTTAATACTACATCCGAGTTGGAGTAGATAGAAGCAGCATCATTAACAAGTTGAACTCCTTTTGCGATATATTGATCGTCAGGATAATATGACTTTAGACCAGCGCCTTTTTCGAGCTGAACTGTAAAACCTGCTTCAATCAATTGTCCGCAAATTTCCGGTGTGAGGGCTACTCGACACTCTCGGTCTTTGGTTTCTAAGGGTATACCCAATAACATAGTAAAGAATTTCGTTTTAATCCGAATATAATTTCGTGGTGCAAAGGAATATAAAAAGAGTGGAAAATTGGAGTCAAAAAGCAAATAGATGGCCTGTTCATAATTTAGAAACTAATATTTTTTGTTCAGAGCATAAAAATCACGACTTTTGTAGGACAGCTATGGCAAAATTTACCCCCGCATATTTAAAGAAATTAGAAGAAGTGTTGGAGCAATCTGGCTACGACGTTCGCTATGAAAAAGGAAATTTCAAGTCTAACTTTTGTATTTTAGAAGACAAGAAAGTGGTGGTTATCAATAAGTTTTCTGTTTTGGAGAGTCGAATTCAATCCTTATTGGAGATTATTCAATCTTTAGTGGAGAACAAAACGATCCAGGTTGATTTAAGAACCATCGGCCTCAAGAATAAAATTCAAGCAGACGAACTCAATTTTGACAAGGAGTTTCCAGGCACACCATTCGAAGCAGTTGCTTCCGATGAACCCGTTTCAGTAGAAGAAGTGATAGCTGAAGATTCAAACGAAAACCCTACAAACCCTTAGTCCCTTGTTGAAGATCACCTTTTTAGGCACCGGTACATCACAGGGTGTTCCTGTCATTGCTTGCACTTGTGAAGTCTGCAAAAGCCTTGATCCTCGTGATAATCGTTTACGAACTTCTATTCTGGTAGAGGATGAACATACCACAGTGGTAATCGATTCGGGTCCTGATTTTCGACAACAAATGCTTCGTTACGGAGTAAAGAAATTAGACGGTTTACTCTTCACTCACGAACATAAAGATCATATTGCTGGCATGGATGATATTCGGGCATTCAATTATATCAATCAGAAACCCGTTGATATTTATTCTTCTGTTGCGGTTCAAGAGGCAATAAAACGAGAATTTCATTATGCTTTTGATGCTATAAAATACCCTGGAGTGCCAGAACTGAATTTGATTACGATAGAGAATAAACCATTTCAAATTGGTACCATCACTTTTACACCTATTCTAATTAAACATTACCTCCTCGATATTTTCGGATTCCGCATTGGCGATTTTACCTACATCACAGATGCGAAAACAATTCCTGAAGAAGAATTTTCAAAAATTGAAGGATCAAAAATTTTGGTTTTAAATGCACTTCGCAAAGAACCCCATGTTTCCCATTTTACCCTCGACGAAGCCATCCAAATGATGCAACATTTTGCTCCCGAACAAGGTTATTTAATTCACCTCAGTCACCAAATGGGCTTGCATGCAGAAGTAGAAGCAGGGCTGCCGAAAGGAATTAAGGTTGCATTCGATGGACTTATAGTGAAAAATTAGCTGGTCGCAACAAAATAAGATCTGACGCGAAATACAATCTGACGCGAAATGCGAATGAACACGAAAATGCGATCTGACGCGAAATGCGAATGAACACGAAATGCGAAATTTGCTATTGTGCATGTTTATTAATTCTCCGCTGATTACTTTGCTAAAGAAAATTAACATTTAATTATAACAAGAATTTAATATCGCGAAGCGGTGCGAAATTTCCTTTTTCGCATTTCGTGTTCATTCGCATTTCGCGTCCTTTGTGATTATTCGCATTTCGAGTTATTATTCTTTCCCACTGATCATCCCACCCAACAACCCACCTAACCCTCTAGATTCTTCTCTTCCTCCACCTACGCGTGATGCAGCCACTATGCGATCTGCCATACGAGAGAAAGGTACACTTTGTAAATACACCAATCCCGGACCTGTAATCAAAGCATAAAACAATCCTTCACCACCGAACAATGAATTACGAAATCCACCAATGAATTTTATGTCGTAATGCACCGATGGTTCGAAAGCTACCAAACAGCCGGTGTCGACACGAAGCGTTTCTCCCGGCGCTAATTGTCGTTTTAAAATGGTGCCTCCTGCGTGTATGAATGTATTTCCATCACCCGACAATTCCTGAAGGATGAATCCCTCACCACCAAAAAGTCCGGCACCAATTCGTTTTGTAAAGGCAATGTTAATCTCGATGCCTTGTGCGGCACATAAGAAACCATCTTTCTGACAAAGAAATTTTCCACCAAAATCCATGGGATTGATGGCGATGATTTTGCCAGGGTAGGGAGCCGCAAATGCCATTTTTCGCTTTTGGTTTCCATTGTTCGAAAAAGTGGTAATAAAGAAACTTTCACCCGTAATCATTCGCTTTAAGCCTTTAAAAATTCCACCGCCCGTATGGGTTTGCATTTCAATATCATCCTCCATAAAAAGCATAGCACCCGCCTCCGCACGAACCGCTTCGCCTGGATCCATTTCTACCTCTACAACCTGTATGTCGTCGCCTATTATTTGATAATCGATGTCGTGTGCCATAATTTTATTTGAGTTTTATTCGTTTAGTTTTTAACGGGAATGGTAGAATATTACCCGAAGGATTTCGATAAAAATAAAAAAAGGATTTAATATTTTAGCAAGAACAAATCATATTTAATTTATTCGTAACTTAGAGGGATGAAGAAAATCATTTTTATATCGCATTTCTTAATGATAGCCGCCATATCTTTTTCGGCGCAAGGTCAAAATTTGAAGCAGGATACTTTATTTATGCCTGATCAATTTAGGCAATACCAATTTCAATTAGATGAGCCTGTAAAATCCATCGATGAGTTGCGCTACGAACAAAGCGGAGAAAAGATAAAAGGCACTCTTTCGCCCGATGGATTACGTGTGGTGATGGAAAACTACAAGAAAGGTCAACGTGTGAAGTTAAAAGTTGAGCATGCCGATGGAAAAGTGGAAGAAGTTAGCAAAAGCCCTTGTTTTATTCATTCTGTGAGCTACGAACTCTGAGTTCTTTTTAGTTTTATGCGGTAAAAAAATGGTATTTTTTAAATTGCTTATTAGTTGAATTATGTTTTTTGCTTCTAGCTTTTGGCTGCTAGTTTTTTATAGTCAAGATGGAAATTAAGCTTCGACTCTTGCTTTTTTTCAACACAATAAGCGCTAGAGGCCACTTTAGTGCACTTAGGTTTTAGTTTAACTATGAATTAATCCGCGCCAATCCGATTGATCAGTGTCACCTGCCCCGCAACACTGCGGGGTCCGTGCCTGCCTGCTGCAGGCAGGTTCAAAAATACTATGGACTGTTTGAATAAAAAAAGAGCAGAATTTTCATCCTGCTCTTTCGATAACATGCTACCCGCGGGTTCCTTCAGGTATCGTTAAAATGTTGGCTGAGGCTCTCGATGCCAACATTTTGTTTACAAGCCCATAATCTGCTTGTCTTTTGGATACTTTACTTTAAACGCCAATCTCTTTGTCATCGTTTCGCCAGGGGCTAATGTGAGTGTCCATTTTATTTCTCCAGTTTCGGAATTGTATTGCGCGCCACTCATCTCATCAATTTTTACTTCGATCTCCTTTTGATTGCTCAAAGGAACTTGATCATATAAAATCATCGTCACGGCTTCTTTCTTTCCATTTTAACACTGATGTCGAAGGCCAATGTCCGCTCTTTATTACCACCGAAGAATTTATTTCCACTAACATCTTTTAGCTTTTCACGTTTCATCACGATGCGCTTGTCACGACCTAATGAGATTTCTAAAGTGTCGCTGGTTTCGGCCGGATTGATAAACGATTCTCCAACAAAGGCACCATCAAAATAAACATTGGCTCCACCCGGACTCAAACTCAACTCTTCCCATCCAGTAACCGATGCTGTTAAGAAAGCATCACTATCTAATTTTGGAAGTCCAACATAATTATACGTCGATTTTAGAGTGAACTTTTGAACTTCTACTTGATATTCTTGTCCATCTGAAGGAATAGAGTAGGCACCTTGAATATCGAAACTAGTTGACAATTGATTTTCATTCATCATGACAGGGATCGTAGTCATTTCCTTGAGACTATTAGCATCACTGGCCGCTTCTCCTGAACTCATCATGGGTGCTTGTTCTAATTGTTTTTTATCACGACGTATTCCTTGCAACTGTTGATAAGGCTGATAGAAATTTAAAAACCAAGGACTCATTTGGGGACGTTCGCTTCCGATCGATGGATTTCCTGTGCTTAATCCAATTTTAACTTGATTCCAATCTTCACCGGTGCTTTGACTTACCTTAGCTTTGTAAACCAATTCAGCAGGAGAATTAACATCCTTCACTTTGATATCGTAAAACGGATACCAAGAAACATTGTTAGATATCACATAGCTGAATTCAAAGTTGGAGTTCGTTTTGAATTTACATTTACCCTAACAATAATATTTCCGGTTGATTGTTGCTGCTTTTGTCGGATTACGTTTAACTGTTGTTGTAACTTTTTAATTTGATCGTTCAACTTTTTTCTTTGGCTACAGAGGCAAGTTGTTCTTCTTTCAACTCATTCATCTTCTTTAAAAAATAATCAACAACAAGTTCTAATTCATCCACTACTACACCGTTGGTTGCTCCGCCAATGGATTTGTTCGCCATCAGCAAATTTTGAGCCTCTGTTAAAACAACATTTCTGTTTTTGATTTGCTGTAAACGATGATTGAGCGAATCGAGGTCGTCTTCTAAATTAACGATCTCCTTTGATTTCTTTTGTTCGGTTAAATAATTTTGCTGGAAGGAAACTGCTAAAATGGTGGCGTCTCCAGTTCCTTTTAAAATGATGCTTTGGGGATTAATGTAAGGAGATAGCCCATCTATAACGATTTCCTGAAGTCCAGGACTTAGTGTGGCTTTTGCGTTTCGGTAAACCATCGCTCCTGTTTGATAAATTTTTACTTCTTTCACTTCTGAGTTAGAAATCCAAATTGGATCTTGAGCTTTCGCGCTAAAAGTGAAGGCGATCAAGATAACGAGCAATCGAAATGTATTCTTCATAGTTTTTGTATTTTAATTTTTCAGGGGCAGAGATGCGAACTTATTTTAGATTCCATAAATCAAATGGAATTATTTTAGGTTCAGCAATCAAACACATCTGAAAAAAGTAAATAAATTGTAATGCAAATTAAAGGAATTGATCAATTAGCCACTATTTTTGACATATGTTTTTAAAAAGTCTTACTCTCTTTAACTTCAAGAATTACGGTGAAGCCGAACTTACTTTTGCTGAGGGAGTTAACGCTTTTACGGGGAATAACGGAAGTGGAAAGACGAATATTTTAGACGCCATTCATTATTTATGCCTTTGCAAATCATACTTTAATTCGAGTGATACTCATTCCATTCGGCATGGAGAAGCCTTTTTTTCTCTGAAAGGTGTTTTTGAGTTGAATGATAAGGAAGAGGAAATTTTGGTGGTGGTAAAAAATGATCAGAAAAAAACCATCAAAAGAAATCAAAAGGAGTATCCGCGCTTAGGTGACCATATTGGACTCTTGCCCGTCGTGATGGAAGCACCCGTAGACCAAGAACTCATTATAGGTGGGAGTGAAGAGCGCCGCAAATTGATGGATAGCATCATTTGTCAATATGATCATGGTTATTTGGATGATCTTATCGCTTACAATCGCGTTTTGCAGCAACGAAATGCATTACTAAAACAAACGGCTAGAGGCGCGCATACCGATGCCTCCATGTGGCAAGTGTGGGACGAACAACTAGCAGGGTATGGTCATAAGGTTCATGAAGCTAGAAAAGAATTTATAAAAAACTTCTTGCCTCTCTTTACTGATTCATATGCCTACTTGACACAGGAAAAAGAATTCGCCAATATTCAATATGTAAGTAGTTTGGAGAAGGAGAATATGGAGAATCTTCTCAGTAAATCATTGCAAAAAGATTTGGCTTTACAATACACTTCCACTGGAATTCATAAAGACGATTTGCAATTTACGTTGAATGACCATCCCGTAAAAAGAATTGGATCACAAGGGCAACAGAAATCGGTGATTTTAGCATTGAAGTTAGCTCAGTTTCAAATCATCAAAGGATCTTGCGGATTAAAACCAATTTTGCTGCTGGATGATATTTTTGATAAGCTAGATCTTCATCGCATCACGCGTTTGATGGAATTAGTAAGCAAAGAAACCTTCGGGCAATTATTTATTACCGATACCCAAGAAGAACATGTAAAGTCAGTGTTTGAAACCATAGGGTTTCCATTGACGGTTTTTCCGTGCCACCGTTAGATACTCGATACTGGTTTAGTAATTTTAGCTGTTTAGATCCTTAGAGTAGCCTACAGCCAAAGCAAATCGCTTTCCCAACTTTGTCGAAATTTTGTCTACTAAAAGTATTTCAATTTAAACGCAGCGGTCGCAGCGAAGCCGCAGCGGTCACTGCGTTTAAACAAAGTACTTTTTTTAGGAAAATCACTTCGCATCTGTAATAACTGTTTAGCTAACGGCTACTTCCCACTACGTTGTAATACTGTTTTGATCGTATAAAAAAGGATTTTAAAGTCGAGAGAAAGAGACATGTTTTCGATATAAATAATATCGTATTTCAAACGATGAATCATTTCCTCCACGTTTTCTGCATAACCATACTTCACTTGTCCCCAGCTGGTAATTCCAGGGCGTACTTTGTGTAGGTGACGGTAGTGCGGAGCTCGTTGCATAATTTGGTCGATGAAGAATTGTCGTTCGGGACGAGGTCCAACGAGCGACATATCGCCAATAAGAACATTATAAAACTGTGGGATTTCATCGAGTCGAATGCCGCGCATAAACTTTCCGAAAGGTGTGATGCGATTGTCATTGTCACTGGAAAGCATTGGCGTACCTTTTTCGGCACCTACAAACATCGAACGAAACTTGTAAATGGTAAATGGATTTCCATGTAATCCAATACGCTCTTGAACGAAGAATATCGGTCCACGGGAAGAAACTTTAATGATAATGGAAGTAATTACATATACTGGACTCAAAAGCATCAAGAAGAAAAGCGAAACTAGAATATCTAAAATTCGCTTCATCGACTGCTGCCAAACAGGCATCAAAGAAGGATTGATTATAATAAGTGGTGATCCGAAAATAGACGTCATCTTTACCGTGCCGGCAAGGATATCGTACATGTCAGGAATGATTTTGATGATGACATCTTTATCTTCCAGTTCATTGATGATTCTTCCTATAAATTCATGCTCGGAGGATTCGATGGCAATAATTACTTCTTCAATTTTATTGGCGTCGATAATTTGAGTGAGGTCTTCAATGCCTCCTAGATGGGGCAAAAGGTCACCAAAATACTTTCCATTATTATGATCGACATGGATAAAGCCGACGAACTTGTAACCCAAGCTTAATTTTTCCTCTTCATATTCTTTGAACAAATTTACGGCACGCTCACTGCTGCCAATAATCAAAGTAGGGAATCCAATTTCTCGATTCTTGATTTTTCGAGCCGTATGTGTGGTAATAAAAAATCGAACAATGGAAGTAATTCCAAATTGCAAGAAGAACAAAACAAAAAAGATGTTGTAGTAACTTTTATAAGATACGATTACATCATCTAAAAGGAGTGAAAAAAAGATGAGCAGGACTCCAATTAATGAAACATACAACGTTTGTCCAAACTCACGTAACCTCGATTTTCGATAAATATCATTGTAAGTTCCTACCAACGCATAAATGCCCACCCAAGCAATAGGTAAAACTGTTATTCCTAAATAAAAATTTTTATCAGGTTGAAAAGGTAGATGTGCGCCATACAAGGCAGATTCAATTCCAATCTTTCGATAATAGTAAAATAAAGCCCAAGCGAGCATCGCCGACAATAAATCGGCAATGACATACTTAATGATCTGTCTGGGCTTATTCATTAATTAGAAATTAACTTCAAATTATCGAGATAGACCGTTCCTTCTGTTTCTGTGGATGGAAGGGCAACTCGGTAATAAACTTTGAATTTAAATGCATCTGTATTGAAATTCACATACGGTCCAAGTCGCACATAAATTTTATTCCAATCCGATTTCGGATTTAGCCGAATAATAGGTATACGCTTTTCACCATTATTTGTCACACCTATCAATCCCATAATAAAAGGTTGGCTACATTTATAATCCATTTCTAAATAAACATCTCTTCCTACGGGTAAAATATATCCATCGCCCACCGTACGGCATTCAATAAAATTAAAGGCCGTAGTTACTTGCATTCTTAAGCTTCTTTTTCCTTCGAACACCTCAACGGAGTCAGGAAAAATTTCAGCCAAGCTGATGTCTGTTGTATCTAAACTGATTCCACCGCCACTTGTGTCTTTTTCAAAATCTTCGTACCAAACGTATTGAATTGCGGGAAAATAGGAAACCGAAAATGTATCAACTACGGTCACTTTGCCTGGAATGAGGTCTAATTCCACATCATGAAATTTGTACAAATTATAAAATTCACTAGTTGATGAAATGCCGTTTGCTTTGATGCCGGCACCCAATGTGATTTTATGTTTACCTTCTAAAAGGATTGGAATCCGGGCTGGTAGTTCAAAGGTTCCTAAATAGGCGCCACCTGCATACACCCAAACATCGGTGATATTATTAGAAGCAGATCCTTGAGTAATATAATTGGAAGTGGTCGTGATTCCACGCACTTCAATATAAGCTGGAATGGATTCATCGGGGTTAATCAGATTACAACTCGACCATCCGCTAGCAATACCAATAAATAGAAGGTTGAGCAAAATGCTTTTCAATTGAATCATAGGACTAACGTTTTAAGGGAACCAATTACAAAACCATGGAAGGTAACATTTTTAGTTTATCGGCAATCTGATGCGCAATGTTTAACGCAGCAAAGCCATCTTCAATATCAACTAAAGGTAATTTATCCTCATTAATCGCATTGGCAAATGAAAGTAGCTCTTCCTGAATGGCATTGCTTTCATCAACTTTTGGATTTTCAAAATATATTTGCTTCGTGGGCTTTCCTTCTCCCAATTCCAACAATACTGCTAGTGGATCGGGGTCTCCTGAAACTTCTTTTAGACGCACAACTTCAGTGGAGCGCTTGAAAAAATCGACAGAGATGTATGCATCGCGTTGAAAGAAACGACTCTTACGCATATTTTTTAGGGAAATACGACTTGCTGTAAGATTAGCCACGCAACCATTATCGAATTCAATACGTGCATTGGCAATATCGGGTGTATCACTTACCACAGCAACTCCTGAGGTACTAATTTTCTTGACGGTTGATTTTACCACTGACAAAACGATATCGATATCATGAATCATCAAATCCAACACGACTGAAACATCAGTACCCCGTGGATTAAATTGAGCCAAACGATGCGTTTCGATGAACAAGGGTTGATTCAAGTAGGGGAGTGCGGCTTTAAATGCTGGATTGAAACGTTCAACATGTCCCACTTGAACTTTCATGGAAGCTTCTTTCGCTAGTTGAATAAGATCCTTAGCTTCCTGCATTGTATTGGCCAAAGGCTTTTCCACAAAAACATGCTTTGATGCACGTAGTGCTTTGCTGGCACATTCGAAATGATTGAGAGTAGGAGTCACCACATCTACAACATCAACCGCTTGAATTAAGTCATCCATGGAAGCAAAAGATTTTGCTCCTAGTTCAGCTTCAACTTTGGCTGCTGTTTCTGGATTCTGATCATAAAATCCCACCAGTTGATATACCTGTGGTAAACTCTGAATTTGCTTAATGTGGATCTTTCCAAGATGACCTGCACCTAAAACACCTATCTTCAACATACTGTAATTTTCTGCAAAATTATTCCTTTTTATCGAGTGAACTGTTGAAAAACAGAGAGGAATTTATTGTTCATGTAAAATAATTGCTGCTTAACCTTATTATTTTTGCTGCAGATGGGACAAGATACGTTTAGACACCAAGGCTTGAGACGACAATTGGTTTTACAATTGAGGGAGAAAGGAATTAACAATGAGTTAGTTATAGAAAGTATTGGGAAAATTCCAAGGCATTTATTTATGGATAATGCGTTCTTAGAGTTCGCTTATCAAGACAAAGCTTTTCCAATTGCTTGTGGACAAACTATTTCACAACCCTACACAGTTGCCTACCAAACACAGCTTCTGGATCCCAAAAAAGGGGAGAAAGTGTTGGAAATCGGAACGGGCAGTGGCTACCAAACGGCGGTTTTAGCCGAGACCGGTGCAAAGGTTTTCTCGATTGAGCGCCATAAACCGCTTCATGAAAACACAAGAAAACTGCTCGATTCGTTGAACTATGTTTCGGTAAAAACCTTTTATGGAGATGGGTTTAAAGGATTACCTGCCTTTGCACCTTTTGATAAAATCATCGTCACCTGCGGAGCTGAGATCATTCCCATGAATTTGGTTGAACAGTTAAAACCTGGCGGAATGATGATTATTCCGGTGGGCCCGTTGGCAGTTCAAACCATGACCATCGTGTTAAAGAAACCGAATGGCGAAACGGAGGTGATTGAGATGGATAAGTTCAGGTTTGTGCCTATGCTAAGCGATAAGGCAAAATAAAACTTACTTTATCTAATAGTTTTATTGATTTTAAAAATGTTTTTTTAGCCGCAGATCTTTTAAGATTTTTTATGATTTTTAATCTCGCAGCGACCGTTGCTGACCGTAGCGACCGTTGCGTTTAAAACTTCATCAACAACCGCCTCGAGATTTATTATTGCTTTTAAAAGTTTTGCCATCATAACTGGAGAGTCCAGACGAAGTGCCAAACCACAAAATGCCTTCTTTGTCTTCCATGATGGTTTGAACGAAATTGTCAGCTAATCCATCTTGAACTGTAAAAGTTTTAAATGATGTTCCATCAAATTTGCAAACACCAGCACCTGCTGTTGGAAACCATAAAGCTCCTGCTTTATCCTCAAATACTTTCCACACAAAATTACTGCTCAATCCCTGATCTTTAGAATAATGTGTAAACGATTTCCCATCAAACTTACTTACTCCATTAAATCGAGAACTCATCCAAATATTACCTGCTTTGTCTCCTGAAATACCAGTTATAAAATTATTGCATAATCCATTCTTTTCTGAATAATGAGTGTACGTCTCATCACTTTTAGAGCGTATTTTATTGTTAATTCGATAAACACCGCCACCATTTTGTGCAACCCAAATATTTTCTTGGGCGTCTTGAAAGATGCTATTGATCATTCTTGGAGCTTGATGGATGTAATCTACACCGCTAATTTCTGCAGATGGAAGAACAAAAGGGGTAAATGATTTTCCATCATAAGTACATAATCCATCTTCTGTACCCACCCAAATTAAACCCGACTTATCGATAATGATACTTGAAACTTCATCGCAGATCAATCCATCTTTCCTCTTTAAAACAGTGAATTCACTTCCATCATAACGTAAAAGTCCATCATTGGTAGCAAACCAAATATTCCCCAAGCGATCTTCTGCGATGCCTCGAATATTGTTTCCCATTAGCCCTTCGTTATTATGAAGGTTTAGAAGGGATTTTCCATTGTATTTATAAATCGATTCGAAGAAAGTTCCGATCCACATATTTCCTGATTGGTCCTGATATAGACTTTTAATATAAGTGCCAAGTCGCAATGTAGTATCTACTGTAAGTGGCTTCAAAAAATTGAGTTTAAGTGGTTCATCAGGTGACTCATGATCATTAAAATTCATGGCACTCATATTATTTCCTATTTGCATAAACGGAAGGCTATTTCCATTCAGTACCGATGGGTGGCTCGTACAAGAAAGTATGACCAATAAGAGGAAGTAAGTGAAGATTTGCTTTAGCATCATTTTAATTTTTAGAGTTAACTTTATTAAAGCTGCAAGATTTATCCATTCTTCGAAATAAAGAGAGAGGCTATTCGAATTGAAAACAAAGTTAATACTATTCATATTGAATTGTGTTAGTCAGAAGTTATTGGGATGTTAATGACTTGTTATTGTCAAATTTTGGAAATAGAATTGTTTATATTTGGATATTCCGATGGAAATCACGCGCACTAATTTATACATCCTTATTTCCTCACTTGCACTCTGTATTGTGCTCATCATACAGGTGAATTGGCTGATAGAAACTGCGAAAATCAAAGAAGCATTGTTTAATGAAAAAGCGAATATTGTACTCGCTCGAACCTCCGATGCGCTTGCTGCCGACACGGCTACTTGCCAGAAAATGGAAGCTGGAGTAGGGGCGGAAGAGATTCATAAAATTGATTCGTTATTTAAATACTACATGAAGTTTTACGACTTCACGATGCAATATTCTTTAGAGGTGATGGAGAAAAAACCGTTTTCTCAATCGAATACTTACAACTTCAATCCGTATCCTAATGAACCCGCTTGCTTTGCTCATAATTTAGAAGATGTAGTTAGACGAAATGGATGGGAGTTAAAATTATTACTTCCTGAAAAAAAGCAATTCATTTACGAGGAAATGGGACCCATGTTTCTCACCTCTATTATCCTTTTACTCATAGTTCTACTCCTTTTTTGGAAAACCTTAAAATCGCTAATCAGTGAAAAGAAACTTTCGGAGCATACCAACGACTTTTTAAACAATATGACGCATGAGTTCAAAACTCCTATTACGAACATTGCCTTGGCTGGAAAGATCATGATGAAAGAGGATTTTGTAAATCAAAAGGAGAAAGTGCGACATTATTCAGAAATTATCCTTGAAGAAAATGATAAACTCAGACTTCAGGTAGAACAAGTGCTAAGCCTGGCTGCCTTGGAACGTGGAGAAATTCCCATCCATAAAACTGAGTTGGATATGCATCAAATTATAAGCGATGCCATCAAAAGTCTAAAAATTCAAATTGAAGACAAAGAAGGAATAATTCAAATGCAACTTGATGCGAGAAAAGTACGATTGAAAGGAGATAAAACCCATCTTACGCATGCCATTTGTAATTTAATTGATAATGCATTAAAATATTCGAATGGATGTCCAAATATCCACCTTCAAACTAGCAACCACGAGCATAATATTGTCATTACGATCTCTGATCTAGGGATCGGTATCGAGAAGGAGTTTCAAAAGAAAGTTTTCGATAAATACTTTAGAGTGCCTACTGGAAATGTGCATAATGTTCAGGGATTTGGTTTAGGTTTGGCATACATTAAAAAAATTATTGAATTGCATGGAGGAACTATTGCCCTTCAGAGTGAAAAGAACAATGGATCAAAATTTATTATCACCTTGAAAACGGATGAAAACGAAGTTTAAAATTTTATTGGCGGAGGATGATCCTAACTTAGGTGCACTTCTCAGTGATTTTTTAGAAGCAGAAGGGTTTGATGTGAAGTTATGTAAAGATGGATTGATTGCTTCTCAAGCACTCTCGGAAGCCTCCTTTGATCTCTTTTATTGGACGTGATGATGCCCAAAATGGATGGATTTACATTGGCGAAAGAAGTAAGGAAAAAAAATAGTAAAACGCCGATCCTATTCATTACGGCCAAATCATTAAAAGAAGACAAATTAATTGGCTATGATTTAGGAGCTGATGACTATATAATAAAGCCATTTGATGAAGAAGAATTGCTATGGAAAATCAAGGCAGTCATTCGCAGAACTGATATTGCGGAATTAAAAAATGAAGTAATTCATATTGGGAAATATACATTTGAACCCTTTAATCAATCCCTCAACTTTAATGGAACCATAAAGCGAATTACTGAGAAAGAAAGTAATCTCCTTTTTTACTTATATGAGCATCGCAATCGACTCATTAAAAGAGAAGAACTATTGACGAATTTATGGGGAGAAAACGATTACTTTTTAGGAAGAAGCTTGGATGTGTTCATCACCAAAATGCGGAAGTATTTAAAGGAGGATGAAAGTATCCATATTGAAAATGTTTTCGGGGTGGGATTTATTTTTAATGTTTCGTCGAAGTAGAATTGATACGGTTAGAATACTAATTTTTATAATCACATAGAACTTTGTGACCCGTTTTTTATAATTAATTGTAGTTGAATAATATTCTTTATTAGAACACGGATGACACGGATAAATAGGATTTTCACGGATTTACTTTCGAATAACTAGAATTACTTCTTTTTTTAACAATGCTTTTTTAGCCGCAGATTTATTATGATCTTTTATGATCTTTTATGATTCCCCCCGCGACCAGCGCGCCTTCCCCGCGTCCCTAGCGGTTAAACTTCCCAATTTTTTTTTAATAAAAAAGGCCCATCATTTCGACGGGCCCATTCTAACCAAACTAAACAATAATTACTTAATACTAATCTCTCTCGCTACTGGTTTTGCTTCTGCTTTTTTGGGAAGGGTAAGAAGCATAATACCATTTTCGTAATTGGCGTTGATTTGATTTTCATCAACGTTTTCAGGAAGATTGAATCGGCGAGTGAAAGAAGAAAAAGAGAATTCTTTGCGCGTATAACGCTCGGTTTTCTTTTCGCTTTCTTGCTTTTGTTCTGCACTTACGACAAGGATATTGTCTTCGATGGCAATTTTGAAGTCTTCTTTCTTCATACCGGGTACGGCAAGCTGAAGTTTGAATTCATTGTCATTCTCGCTGATGTTTACTGCCGGTGCATTCCACTTGCGGAAATCACTTCCGTTAAATTCGTTGAAGAATTCGTTGAACATGTCTACAGAGTTAGGAAACATGCTGCGCGCTGGAGCGTCTTTTTGAAATTTTAATAGTGTCATTTTGTTTTGTTTTAAGATTTCCCCTGCATTATCAATCACTATTCCAACGCAAAAACATCCCCTTTCAACGACACAATGGCATTGATACCAATGTTTTACATGAAATTTTGGCGGAGTGGGTAGATGGGAACTGCTAAAATGTCTTGATTTCGACCTTTCACAGTGCTCTAAGATTGAACACGGATGACACGGATAATTATGATAAATTAAGATTGATTTCGGCAGATTCGCTGCGCCCGCTGCGTTCCCGAAGCTTCGGGACGTTGCGATCGCTGCGTTTAAACTTGGATCATTTACCTTTGCACTCAATTCTATTTATGGCTACTGCAAAGAAATCCCCAAAGAAAAAGTCTACCCGACCTATCATCCTCGTAACCAACGACGACGGCATCACCGCTCCTGGCATACGAGCCTTGGTGGCGACCATGAAGAAGTTTGGAGATGTGATCGTTGTGGCACCCGATAGTCCACAATCGGCCATGGGACATGCTATCACAATTAGTAAGCCCTTGCGACTGGATAAAGTAAGTGTTTTTGAAGGGGTAGATTCTTGGCAATGTTCCGGAACGCCTGTCGACTGTGTGAAGCTGGCCGTAAATCAGATCTTACATCGCAAGCCCGATTTATGTGTTTCTGGAATCAATCATGGTAGTAATTCTTCTATCAATGTAATTTATTCAGGTACGATGTCGGCTGCTATGGAAGGCGCTATTGAAGGCATTCCAAGCATTGGATTTAGTCTTTTAAACTTTAGTTTGGAAGCGGATTTTGGTCCCTCCATGAAGATCATCGAGAAGGTGGTGAAAAATGTTTTGAAAATTGGAATTCAAGAAGGGACTTTGCTGAATGTAAATATTCCAAACCTACCAACTAGCAAAATCAAAGGAATCAAGATTTGCCGTCAAGCGAATGCAAAGTGGAAAGAAGATTTTGATGAGCGTCATGATCCACATGGAAGAAAATATTTTTGGCTGACAGGCAAGTTCGTCAACTTCGATACCGGCAAAGATACTGATGAATGGGCCTTGGAAAATGGATATGCTTCCGTTGTTCCAGTTCAATTTGATTTTACTGCGCACCATGCTATCGCGCATTTGAATACTGTAAAATGGAACGATTAACCTAGACCATGAGTAAGAAACCATCCTTTAAACTTAAAGATGAATTCAAATCGGGATTTGTGCCAGGCATGCTCTTACCCATCCTTGGATTTTATATTTACTATTTGCTTTTTTTCAATTACATGTCTTTTGATGGGTTTATCGATCATGTGACTAAATCCAACAAAGCCATTGCAGTGTTAAGTTTAGGTGTGATTTTAAACTTAGGTTTATTTTATCTTTTTTACATCAAGGAAATCGACAAAGCAGCGAAAGGAGTTATTGGTGCTACTTTCATTTATGCCTTCATCGTGATGTACTTTAAAATTATTGCATGAAGTACTATGTCATAGCCGGGGAAGCTTCGGGCGACTTACACGGAAGCAATTTAATGAAAGCCATTCGTGAAAATGATGCTCAGGCTGAATTTAGGTGTTGGGGCGGTGATCTCATGCAAGAACAAGGTGGGGAGTTGGTAAAGCATTATCGATCGCTCGCTTTTATGGGCTTTATTGAGGTGATTGCTAACCTACGAACCATCATCAAGAATATTAAGTTTTGTAAAGACGATATTCTGCAATGGAAGCCGGATGCTCTAATCTTTATTGACTATCCTGGATTTAATTTACGCATAGCTGAGTTTGCAAGACAAGAAGGAATTAAGACAATCTATTACATCAGTCCGCAAATTTGGGCTTGGAAAGAATCGAGGATTCATAAGATCAAGCGCGATATAGACAAGATGTTGGTCATTCTTCCATTCGAAAAGGAATTTTATCATAAGTGGGGAATGGAAGTCGACTTTGTCGGACATCCTTTATTAGATGAGATTGGCACCCGTAAATGGATTGACGATAGTTGGAAAAAGAAGCACCATATTCCCGAAAACAAAAAGCTTATTGCTCTATTGCCCGGTAGTAGAAAACAAGAGATGGATACGATGTTGCCCATTATGATCGAAGCAACAAAGGGAATGGACGAGTATCATTTCCTTTTAGCGATAGCTCCATCGCAGGCTATAGAAGCCTACACTTCCCACCTTGATAGTAGATCAAATATCACTCATATTCAAGGAGAAACATACGCTATATTAAGTGCTTCTTCAGGTGCTTTGGTGACGAGTGGAACAGCCACATTGGAGACTGCAATCTTTGGAGTACCCGAGGTGGTTTGTTACAAAGCAAATAAAGTAAGTTATTGGATCGCTCGTCAACTCATCAAGGTAAAGTACATCTCACTTGTCAATTTAGTGATGGATCGCGAAATTGTAAAGGAGCTTATCCAAGATGATCTCAATCCAAAACAATTAAAAAGTGAGTTGCTAAAAATCTTAGAATCGGATGAACGTGAAAAGATGTTAGAATCATTTGTTGAGTTAAAGCAAAAGTTAGGAGGAGAAGGAGCTTCGTATAATGCAGCTTCTTTGATTCATAAATTGCTAGCTTCAAAATAGAGCCAAGTAAGAAATTATATGCTGAAAGAGCTCATTGAAGAAAAATCAATTTTCTATGCTCTATTGCGAACATTTGATTATAGCTTTATCAATAATTGTAGCTGTCCACCCAACCCCAATTCAACTATTTTTTGAAGGGTAGAGATGCGCACTTCTTTAATATTGTTTTCAATTTTTGAAATGTAGGATTTTGTAGTTCCTACTTTTTCAGCAAGCTGTTCTTGGGTCAAGCCTTTTTCGAGTCGAGCTTGTTGGAGCATGACGCCGATTAAAAAATTATCGGAGCCTGCTTCTAATTCATCTCTTTTCTTGGTTCCGCGCTTTCCGTAATTTAATTCTTTGAATTCCTCGTGGGATATCAAGTTTTTATTTTTCGGTTTCATATTGGTTCAGCTTTTATGTAAAGATATTAAAGTTTCACTAAAGTGCAACATTTTAAAATAAATTATTAAGATTTCAAGTTACATAAAACTCACCGATTTAAACCTGCCTGCAGCAGGCAGGCGCGGCGATAGCGGCGTTAAGCAAAGCACGCAGCGGAATTTTGTAGAAAATAATGAGTTGTTCTTTGTTTGGGGAGGGGAAATTCGCCAACTCACCAATTTGCCAATACACCAATTCAAATCTCTATCCTCCCGCAGCGCACAATGTAACAAAAAAAACCGCCACACGAAGTGTCGTGGGCGGTTTTCAGTAGGAGGGGAGAGGTATTAATTCTCGGTTTCCGTTCCTTCGTCGTTCCAGTTGCTAAGCACTAGGATTTCGTTAACTTGGACTTCAGTAAAATACTTTTTCTGTCCGCTTTTGTCGGTGTAGCTTTTGCTCACCAGCTTGCCCTCAAGGGCGATTTTGCTTCCCACTTTGGTGAAGCGTTCCATAATTTCTGCGGCTTTTCCAAAAGCTACCAGATTATGCCATTGGGTATCGGTTACACGTTCGCCTTTTGCGTTACGGTACGTTTCGTTGGTGGCTATGGTCACCTTGGCGAGTTTCTTTCCGCCGTCCAACATTTTGATTTCGGGATTGAACCCGAGGTTGCCAATCAGATTGACTTTGTTTTTTAATGAGTTCATTTTTTCTTTGGTTTTATAGTTTATTGCCAGGCCATGGCGGGTGTCGACGATGCAAAGATGTGATGGCTAGAAGGGATTAGTCGGGGAATAAACATTTATAGTCGACTACAAGCGTTTACAAATTGATACGGAGGTGGTTTTATGGTAAATAGTGTTTGTCGTACGCTATTGGGTGGCTGCTAGCTTCAGGCTGCTAGCTTCTAGAAAATCGCTGCGTTCGTTTTACCCTGAGCAAAGTCGATGGGAGCCTAACTTGGCTAACGCTGCGCCTGCCAAACTGTGATTTTAATTACCCCAGAATATTTTTATTTGGAAATATAATTTTAATACATTCACACCTCCAAAAAAATCGAATTCAATCTTCTTATGAAATCAAACCAGATTCTCTTTGCTCTACTTCTTATATTGGCGATCCCGTCTTTAGGATTTTCTCAAAAATGTCAAGTGATTAATGATCCCATTTCAGGTGAAAAAATGATTACGGCCACTTATCAAGATCGATGGGTTTATATGGAAAATAAAGGGGAACTCACCAGATTATCTGTGTTAAAAGGCTATCTGGGAGAGTTAAATGTAAGTGCACCCATTGGTTCAGAATTCATCATTAAGTTAGATAATGACGAAATCATCAAATTAACAACCACGGCTATTGCCACCCCAAATAGTTATTTAAGCCAAGGAGTAGTTTATACAAACTATACTTTTGAAACCACCCTCGATAAAGAAACCTTGACTAAAATAGCTGCTCATTTACCTGTCTTGATACGTGTTCCAGATTTGAAATCAGGCGATCGGGACATGGTGGAGAAAAAGTATTTCAAAGCTATTACTGGAGGAGCAAAGTACATTTTAGCGAACTAGCTTCTAGCTTTTGGATTCTGGATTCTCGAATCTGGCTGATATAATATTTAAGTTATGACAATATTTTCAATTTCTAAAAATTCTCAGTGATCTCTGTGAAAACCTTCGTGTGCTCTGTGTTTTTGGTAGTCTCCAATAGGTTTTAAAGTACTTTCTCGATTATACAAGTTCATCTAATTCTGAATTCTTAATTCTGCATTCTTAATTGATTCAATTCCATTTGCAAACGTTTAAAACCATTTAATTTTAGCCATTTAATTAGCTAATATTCAATATTTTGTACAATTAAACACCACGATTAGGTTAGTTCCAAATTTGGAAAAAATCAAATCCGTATTACTTTAGCCATTCGTTCTTAATTCTTGGGAAATTTTTCAAAAGCCCAGAGACAGCCATTGCTAAGCAAATAAACTTTTAAATAGCTCTATAATGACAAAAAAATGTAATGAATGCGGTGACCTTATTACAGGTAGATCCGACAAGAAGTTTTGTTCCGACATGTGTCGGAATGCCCACCATAATAAGTTTAACGGCTATCGAAATGCCTTGATAAGGCACGTGAACCATAAGCTTCGGAAGAACCGATTTATTCTGTTTGAGCTTTCAAAAGGAAAAGCCAAAGAGTTTAGCCGCGACGAGCTTATTTATCACGGCTATGATTGGCAGTTTTTTACTGAAGAATTGGTATTAACAGAACATACACATCGATTCTGTTATGATTTCGGGGTAGAATTTGATGCGGATAATCGTGTTCGGATTATCACGAAACAGTACAACAAAAAGAATCGAAAACCGAAGTTGATGCCGATGGCAGCCGAGGATTAATTAAGAATGCAGAATTCAGAATTATTTGATCTTTCTCAAAGATTAAGGATTGTCCTTCGATTAGAGACGCGGTTTTAACACTAGAGCCACTAGAGAACACTAAAGGACACTTGAGGTTAGATTTTTTGGACAATTAAAATGGTATGATCATTTTGAAAACCGTTGCGAACGTAGCTAAACGTTGCGATCGTTGCGTTTAGACAATCCTCGAACGAACTTCCTAAGTCGAACACCCTTACTAAGGCCAAGTTAACATAATATCTGTTCTATAATATATATTATGTTAAGTAGTATATAGCTGAAAAAGAGGACATTGTCCTCCTTTTCTTCATATTACTTCTTTGAATCGATTGCCTTCTTCATTTCGCCAGCTTTGGCTAAATCACCAATTCGAGTATACAATTGTTTTAAAGATTGCATCGTTGCCATGTCGGTTGGATTGAGCTGAAGCGCCTTTTCTAGGTACGGTAATGCTTCCTTAAATTTAGCTTCAAATTTCTTTTTGGCAGCTTCATATTCGGCTACTTTATTGGCTGGAATTCCATTGGCTTTATTAGCCATCTCTGCCCCATCATTAAAGAACATTGCACCCAGATTATATACCGCATCGAAATTGTCTGGTTTAAGCTCTATCGACTTTTTATAGGCCGCTACAGCTTCTTCCTTTTTACCAAGTTTATCAGCTAAGTTTCCTTTGATATAGTATAAAATAGCATTTGTTGGATCCGCTTTTATAGCTTCTTCATTCTGTGTGTAAGCTTCGGTATCCTTTCCGCTGCTTAAATAGATGTTAAGTCCTTGCGTAATTAAGGTGCCATCTTCTGGAAATTTCTGGCGACCTTCATTGATGGTTAGCAATGCATTAGCTGTATCTTTTTGCTCTAAATACATGTTTGCCATAATGCTATATAACCTTGATCCTCCGTAGTTTGCAGCTGTTAATATCTTGAAGTTGTTTAAGGCTGTGGTTACATCGCCTAGCTTCTCGGCAGCTAATCCCGCATTGTAGATAGCCAAGGTATCTGTACGTTTGTAATGCTTCTTGTTGATGTCGACAGATGCTTGGAAGGATTTAAGTGCTTCCGCATATTTTCCTTCTTTGTAGTTGTCTACGCCGTTATTCAACGACTGAGAAGCAACTACCTCCAAACGCTTCATGATATCGTCTCTAAACTCGTTCTTAGTGTCTAATTCGAGTGCTTTTTCGTACGAAAGTTGCGCCTCGCTGAGTGATCCTGGCTTTAATGGTGCAAACTTTGGCTTTACTGACTCATAAATTGCATGATAAATGCTTCCACGGTAATACCATGTTTTTGGATATCCAATGGTTGATTCAGCAGTTGCCGCACCATCAATAGCTTCCTTAGCTTTATCTAAATCATCGTAACGAAGGTAGTTGAATGCTGTTTGTACAGCGGCCTTTTGACCTGATGCATTTAGTGAAAGTATTACTCCCAATAAAATCAATATGCGTTTCATAATGAATATATTATAAATTAGATTTGATTAATTATTTTCGTCGTTTTCTTCTTGATCTGTGTTGCCTTCTGCTTCGTCATCGCCTTCAATTGGCTCCTCCATTTCATCGGATTCAATGGTTTCTGATGGACTTTCGTCAGTGGTTTCTATCGTAGATTCTACCGTTGTTTCAATCACCGTGGCCACTATTACGTTTCCGTTTTCATCTAAAAACTTCAGTACCATCAACACTGGCTACTTCGATTGCTTTTAAAAGATGCTCTTCTACTTTAGCTATAGAAGCAATTTCATCATCTCCGTCTAAGCGAATCAATTTCACCCCTTGAGTGGCACGACCCATAACGCGCAATTCATCTACAGGAGTACGTATCGTAGTTCCTTTCTTGGTTATGATCATCAAATCGTCACCATCCACCACCGACTTAATACCTACCAATTGTCCCGTTTTCTCCGTGACTTGCAAGGTCTTCACTCCTTTTCCGCCTCGGTTTGTTACGCGATAATCTTCAATATCAGTACGTTTGCCATATCCTTTTTCTGAAACGACCAAAATGGTATCGGGCTTGGCTATATCGATACATACCATTCCAATTACCTCGTCATTGTCGCTATCCAAACTTACACCTCGCACCCCAGACGCGTTTCTTCCCATTGGACGAACTTTCGACTCATTGAAACGAATGGCTCTTCCCGATTTGATAGCTAATAAAATCTCGTTATTTCCATTAGTTAATCTTGCTTCAATCAATTCATCTCCCTCATTAATTGTAATGGCATTGATACCATTTTGACGTGGGCGAGAATAGGCTTCAAGCAACGTTTTCTTGATGGTCCCTTTCTTGGTACAAAGGATGATATGATTATTATTCAAATAACCTTCTTCACTCAAGTTCATCGCATTTACAAATGCTTTTACCTTATCATCTGGAGTGATGCTAATCAGGTTCTGCAATGCCCGTCCTTTTGTATTCTTAGCCCCTTCAGGAATTTCAAATACACGTAACCAGAAGCACTTTCCTTTCTCCGTAAAGAGCAATAAGTAATTGTGGTTAGTTGCAATAAATAAATGCTCTACAAAATCTTCATCACGGGTTGCAGCTCCAGAAGAACCACGTCCACCACGACCTTGTGTGCGATACTCATCCAAAGAAGTACGTTTGATATAACCTAAGTGAGAAATAGTCACAACCACCGGTTCATTGGCAATCATGTCTTCCATGCTCAAATCATCAGCACTATATACGATTTCTGTTCGACGTTCATCACCATATTTATCTCGCATTTCCACCATCTCATCCTTCAAAACTTTCATTCTCAAGGCTTCGTCGGCTAATAATTCAAGATAGAAATCAATCATTTTCTTAATCTCAGCATATTCTGCTTTAATCTTATCGCGCTCTAATCCAGTTAAACGTTGCAAACGCATTTCCAAAATTGCCTTCGACTGAATCTCACTCAATTGGAAAGTTTCCATCAAGCCAGTTTTCGCATCGTCAGGAGTCTGAGACTTACGAATCAAAGCGATTACTTCATCCAAATGATCAAGAGCAATCAACAATCCTTCTAAAATATGTGCTCGTTTTTCGGCTTCCGCTAACTCGTACTTCGTTTTACGAATCAACACTTCATGACGATGAGCCACAAAGTGAACCAACATATCCTTTAAATTCAACATCATGGGTCGACCACCCACCAAAGCTATATTGTTGATGCTGAATGAATTTTGTAATTCTGTATGTTTATAAAGATGGTTTAAAACCACCGATGCCATGGCATCGCGCTTAATTTCATAAATGATGCGCATTCCGGTACGATCAGACTCATCACGGATATCGCTAATACCTTCAATCTTCTTTTCGTTGATGAGGTCGGCGGTTTTCTTAATCATATCCGCCTTATTCACTTGATAAGGAATTTCAGTAACGATAATTCGTTCTCTGCCACTAGCTGTTGTTTCAATCAGCGTTTTTGCACGAATTACGACACGGCCACGACCAGTTTCATAAGCATCACGAACACCTGAGTGACCGTAAATAATTCCACCGGTTGGAAAATCAGGAGCTTTCACGTATTTCGTGAGCTCTTCGATGGTAATATCGTTATTGTCAATATAGGCTATTACAGCATCCAACGCTTCCGTCAAGTTATGCGGAGCCATATTAGTAGCCATACCCACTGCGATTCCAGAAGCTCCATTCACCAAAAGGCAAGGAATTTTGGCTGGTAAAACCGTTGGTTCTTCTAAAGTATCATCAAAATTCAATCTGAAATCGACGGTATCTTTGTCGATATCAGCCAACATCTCCTCTGCAATTTTGCGAAGTCGGGCTTCGGTATAACGCATTGCTGCCGGACTATCACCATCCACTGACCCAAAGTTACCCTGCCCATCAACAAGCATATAACGCAATGACCATGGCTGAGCCATACGCACCATCGCATCATAAACAGAGCTATCACCATGAGGATGATACTTTCCCAATACTTCACCAACAATTCTTGCTGATTTCTTATGGGCGCGGTTTGATAACACACCCAAGTCCAACATACCAAAAAGCACACGACGGTGTACTGGTTTTAATCCATCGCGCACATCCGGTAATGCTCGAGAAACGATCACTGACATCGAATAATCGATATAAGCGGTTTTCATTTCATCTTCAATGTTAATACGGACGATTTTTTCGCCTTCTGCCATTTTTCTATTTTTAGTAAGATCTTAGTTTAATTATGCTTTCCTGAAGTTGCAACAAGGTGCTGACCAAGAGTATATTAATTTTGTTAATCAGGATGTTGATAAAGATTTTCAATGATGCACGAAGGTAGCGAAAGTGTAGCATATTTTTGGACAAGTTCCCTCATAATTATCAACAATGTAAGATTTGTGTAAGAAGCTAAAATAAAGCTTGGTTAACGTGCATCTATGGTTGTAAATTAGACGGGAAGGATTACAATAATTCACACGATTAAACGTCCTTGAATTACCAAAACAAAACACAGTAAAACTTTTTTAATTCCCTTACGTTCAAATAATATAAAGCAGTCATCCTTATGGAAGCAAAATTCTCACCTAGAGTAAAAGATGTAATCACGTTTAGTCGTGAAGAGGCCTTACGTCTGGGTCATGATTATATCGGCACAGAGCACTTATTGTTAGGTCTTATTCGCGAAGGCGAAGGGATGGCAATAAAATTTCTAAAGTCGTTAAATATTAATTTGGTGGAACTCCGAAAATCGGTTGAAAATGCGGTAAAAGGCAATTCTGGAACGGTGAGTAACCTAAATAATATTCCTCTTACCAAGCAAGCTGAAAAAGCACTAAAGATCACTTATTTGGAAGCTAAAATTTTCAAAAGTGAAATAATTGGAACTGAGCATTTATTATTAGCAATCTTAAAAGACGAAGACAATATTGCCACTCAAATCTTAAATCAGTTTGGAATAACTTATGATATTATGAGAGAAGAATTAGAATTGTTCAAATCAAATTTTAAATCAGAAGCACCTCAATCATCCAACGATGATGATCCTTATTCAAAAGACGACGATGGTCCTTCTTTTGGAGCTTCACAAAAGAAGCCTGGTGAATCAAAGTCAAAAACTCCGGTTTTGGATAATTTTGGAAGAGATTTAACTAAGGCGGCTGAAGAAGGTAAATTAGATCCTATTGTAGGTCGCGAAAAAGAAATTGAGCGTGTTTCTCAAATCTTGTCACGTAGAAAGAAAAATAATCCCATCTTAATTGGTGAGCCTGGTGTGGGTAAATCAGCAATTGCTGAAGGTCTAGCGCTGCGAATCATCCAACGCAAAGTTTCTCGCGTTTTATTTAATAAGCGAATTGTTACACTCGATTTAGCTTCTTTAGTGGCAGGTACAAAATACCGTGGTCAGTTTGAAGAGCGAATGAAAGCGGTAATGAACGAATTGGAGAAATCGCCGGATGTGATTTTATTTATTGATGAAATTCACACTATTATTGGTGCGGGTGGTGCTTCGGGTTCTCTGGATGCATCGAATATGTTTAAACCTGCATTAGCACGTGGAGAAATTCAATGTATTGGTGCTACTACTTTGGATGAGTACCGTCAGTACATCGAAAAAGATGGCGCATTAGATCGTCGTTTCCAGAAAGTAATTGTGGACCCTACCTCAGTGGATGAAACCATCGAAATCTTAGGAAATATCAAAGAACGTTACGAAGAGCATCATCATGTAACTTATACGGATGAAGCCATCGCCGCCTGTGTTAAATTAACTGCACGTTATATAACCGATCGATTCCTTCCAGATAAAGCCATTGATGCTTTAGATGAAGCCGGATCGCGTGTACACATTTCAAATATTCACGTTCCTCAAAATATCATCGATCTTGAAAATAAGGTTGCTGACATTAAAGTAGAAAAGAATCGTGTGGTTCGTAGTCAGAAATACGAGGAAGCTGCTCGTTTACGTGATACTGAAAAGCAATTGTTAGAGCAATTAGAAAGCGCTAAACAAACTTGGGAAGAAGAAACCAAGAACCAACGTTATAAAGTAGATGTGGAGGATGTGGCGCAAGTTGTAGCCATGATGAGTGGAATTCCAGTAACAAGAATTGCTCAAGCGGAAACCGCTCGTTTGATTCAGATGCCAGAGGAATTGAAAGGAAAAGTAATTGGCCAGGATGATGCGGTGAAGAAAGTGGTGAAAGCCATTCAACGTAATCGCGCTGGATTAAAAGATCCGAACAAGCCCATTGGAACTTTCATTTTCTTAGGTCCTACTGGAGTTGGAAAAACAGAATTAGCTAAAGAATTAAGTCGATACTTATTCGATACACAAGATGCTTTGATCCGTATTGACATGAGTGAATACATGGAAAAATTCGCGGTGTCAAGATTGATTGGAGCGCCTCCAGGATATGTAGGATATGAAGAAGGTGGACAATTGACCGAAAAAGTTCGTCGCAAGCCCTACTCTATCGTTTTGCTTGATGAGATTGAAAAAGCCCATCCAGATGTATTTAACTTATTATTGCAAGTGTTGGATGAAGGACAATTAACGGATAGCCTTGGACGTAAGATCGATTTTAAGAACACCATCATTATCATGACTTCTAATATTGGCTCTCGTCAATTAAAAGATTTTGGTCAAGGTGTTGGATTTGGAACCTCAGCGAAAACAAGTCAGGTGGATGAACATTCACGCAGCGTGATTGAAAGTTCCTTGAAGAAAGCTTTCGCTCCCGAATTCTTAAATCGTATTGATGATGTTGTTGTGTTTAATAGCTTGAGTAAGGAAGATATCTTTAAAATTATTGATCTTGAATTAGGCAGTCTTTATAAGCGTGTTGGTGAATTAGGCTACAAAGTGAAATTGACGGATGATGCGAAAGAATTCCTTACCGATAAAGGTTATGATTCCAGCTTTGGTGCTCGTCCGTTGAAAAGAGCCATTCAAAAATACATTGAAGATCCAATGGCAGAAGAGATCATTAAAGGTCAACTTTCCGAAGGAGATACCATTGAATTAGGATGGGAAAAAGGCACGGAGCAGTTAAGCATAAACATCGTGAAACCGCCGAAGCAAAGGAAGAAGAAGGAAGAATCTTAGTTCAATTAAGAATTAAGAATTAAGAATTAGGGTATATAAAAGAAGGGGTAGAAAATTTTCTACCCCTTCTTTTTTTAAGGTCTTGCATACTACGTCGATGGAAACATTTTTTCCATCACTTCCTGACTCACTCCGGTATAAGAGAAACCGCCGTCGTGGAAAAGGTTTTGCATCGTCACGTGTTTGGTTAAATCAGAAAACAACGTGATGCAATAATCAGCACAAGCTTCTGCTGGAGCATTTCCCAGTGGAGAAAGTGCATCGGCATAATTGTAGAAATTATCGAATCCTTTTACACCTTGTCCGGCTGTAGTTTTGGTTGGCGATTGTGAGATGGTATTTACACGAACTTTCTTCGCTTTTCCATAATGATAACCATAGCTTCGAGCAATACTTTCTAACATGGATTTTGCATCGGCCATATCGTTGTAATCAGGGAAAACACGTTGCGCCGCGATGTACGTTAATGCAACCACACTACCCCACTCACTAATGGCATCAAGTTTCATCGCCGATTGTAAAACACGATGCAATGACATAGCTGAAATATCGAGTGTCTTATGGTAAAAATCGTAATCTAAATCAGTGTATGGTTTATTCTTTCGAACGTTGGGCGACATTCCAATTGAATGTAAAACGAAATCAATTTTTCCCCCTAGTACATCCATCGATTGCGTAAATAAAGCTTCTAAATCTGCATTTGAAGTGGCGTCCGCGCCAATTACTTTTGCATTGCATTGCTCTGCTAGTTGGTTGATGGCTCCCAAGCGTAATGCAACCGGTGCATTTGATAATACAAATTGGGCTCCTTCTTCATGAGCTCGTAAGGCTACTTTCCAAGCAATCGACTGTGGATCTAATGCTCCGAATATAATTCTCTTTTTCCTTTCAACAATGAGTTTGACATAGACTTAGTTTAAGCGTCAAAAATAATAATTTGTACCGAGGTAGATGAATCCATCTTTAACTCGTTGATATTTGGCTTATTGGCTAAGTAAAACGCGTGCATTATCCAAAGCAGCGTCGGTGAGAACTTCTCCGCTCAACATTCTCGCAATTTCATTTAATCTTTCCACATCGTTTAAAATACGAAGTTGAGAGCGTGTGGAGGATTTTTTACTTCTTTATAAACTAAGAAATGGGTATTTCCTTTAGATGCGATTTGGGGTAGATGGGTTATCGCCAACACTTGGTGATCCTTCGCCATTTGCTTTAAGATCGCTCCTACTCGAGCCGCAGTTTCTCCTGATATTCCTGTATCAATCTCATCAAAAATAACGGTTGGCATAGCGGTTAATCGTGCCATGATGGATTTAATACAAAGCATCAACCTCGACATTTCTCCACCTGATGCAACTTTGGCCAGTTCCTTGAAATCGCCACCTTTATTTGCAGAAAACAGGAATTGAATTTTTTCCATTCCATCAGCAGTAAATGTATTTTCATTTTCCTCGATGAGCGCAATGCGCAACATAGCATGCGGCATCGCCAATTCTGAAAGTTGTTGAGTCACCTCTTTTTCTAAAGCAGGAATGGCTTTTTTACGAGACGCCGTTAGTGCATTTCCCGATTTTAAGAGTTGAGATTTTTTCTCATCCACTTCTTTCTTCAAACGCAAGATTTCATCTTCAAAAGAACTGATGCGTTGTAATTTTTGAGACAATTCCTCTTCAAACTGTAGTAACTCTTCGATTGATTGAAGTCGGTGTTTTTTCTGAAGATTATAAATGAAGCTTAACCTTTCATTTACTTCTTCCAATCTCTTTGGATCCAATTGCAGTTTTCCGATGGCATCTTCCAGCTCTGCATGAATATCTTTTAATTCAATTAACACCGATTGGATACGGTCGCTTTGTGTTTCAAACTGATCATCAAATTTCTTTATTCCTTGTAAGAGTTGATGCACGAGCGATAATTGCGCCACTACATTTTCATCTCCATCACGAATCAACATTACAGATCGGTTGAGTTGCTCTACAATCTCTTCGCCATGCTCTAATTTTTGTTGTTCAGATTCAAGTGAAACTTGTTCCCCATCTTTCAGTTTGAGTGCTGAAATTTCATTGTACTGAAAATTCAAATAATCGAAATCACTTTTACTTTTCGCTTCTTCATCAAGTAAGGCGAGATACGCTTTTTCGCTTTGCTTCCAAGTAGTGAAATTCGATTTATATGCTTTGAGTAAATCTTGATTTCCTGCATAGGCATCCAATACATTGAGTTGAAAACTTCTATTTCCTAAAAGCAATGATTCATGCTGACTGTGGATATCCACCAGTCGAGAAGACAGTTCTTTGAGGGTAGTAAGATTTACCGGGGTATCATTCACAAATGCTCTCGATTTCCCTTCTGGATTTATTTCTCTCCGGATGGTACATTCATTGGCATAATCCAATTCCTTTTCCTCGAAAAAAGTTTTCATCTGATAAGCCTGCACATCAAAGACACCTTCAATGATGCACTTCTTTTTTTTGTCGAGTAATTCACCCACATCGGCTCGTTGACCTAACATCAATCCAAGAGCACCTAGCAGGATGGATTTACCGGCTCCTGTTTCGCCTGTAATAATTCCCAGACCTTTTTCTAGACGAATATCCAGCTCGTCAATTAAAATATAATTCTTAACCGAAAGTTGCTTTAACATGTAGGGTAATATTAACGAAAAATATTATTTATAAAATTAATTTCCTGTTATTTTCTGGTATTTAGAAGTATTAATTGGATCAATATCACTTAACGTTTGTTTCGCAATGGCTTTCACATCAGCCGGAGCTCCAGTGAATAAATTCACCATCTCATCTACCTTCGCATCAAACAAAGTTTTCATGAATACAGAAAGGGGTTTATCAGTATGTACTTTTCTTAATTTTTCAAGAGAAGCGCCTGCTAAGCGAGCAGATTCATCTGTTTTCTTAGACATCAAATCTAAACTTTTCCGATGAAACTCATAATAAAAAGTACGGATCGGCTTATAGATTGGATTATTGATATTTTCCATCAACCAAAAACGATTTCTTAAACCTTCAAAAGCTTTCCATCCCGGTTCAGCAGCATTGGATGAGTTAGCAACGATGGCTTGTGCTTTTGCGAAATATGGGTTTCCACCGTTTGGGGCATACGTCTCAGCATCGAAACCAATAATCGTATATGCATAAAATGCAAGTACCATTAATAAATTCGGATTGGTTTGTCCATCGTTGTATTCGAAGGGTTGATATTCTATATAACGAAAATTGAAATCGTCGTCTTTATAATTTAAGATTGGTGAATTGTAAGAAGTACCGTAAATAGGTCGACGAGAGCTCACTTGAATGGATCCTTTGTACTCATCGGTACCCACCCGCTCTGAAAGTTCAATTTGAATACTGCATTCAATTTTTTCTTCGTTCTTGTATTTATCGCTGGTCCATTTTGTATTGTTTAAAAACTCCGTTACCGAGGTTTGTAATGTAGTAAAGACTCGACGATCGGAAGTTTGAATACGAGGTGCAATTACGCTCACCGAACAATTTAATTCTTGTGCCACAAGCTCAGGTAGAGCGGCACAAATAAGTAGACCAAATAAGACAAGTTTACGCATGCATCAAATTTACTAATGATTCTACAATATTAGAGGCTACTTTTGATTTTGACATCAATGGTAAATCAATATTTTTATTTCCTTTGAAAATCAAGGTGACTTTATTCGTATCGGTTCCAAATCCAGCGCCTTTGTCATTTAAAGAGTTCAGGACAATAAAATCGAGATTTTTACTATTCAATTTTTTTTCGGCATTCACCATTTCGTCGTTGGTCTCTAGTGCAAATCCAACTAAAAACTGATTTTTAGTTTTCATCTTTCCCAAGGTAGCTGCAATATCAACGGTTTTACTTAATGGTAATTGTAAATCATCTTCCGATTTCTTCACTTTCTTATCTGAAAAAGTACTGGGACGATAATCGGCAACGGCCGCCGTCATAATTGCAGCATCAGCGGTTGGAAAATGTTGTATGCAGGCTTGAAGCATATCATCTGCAGAAATAACCGGAATGTGTATGAGTCCGGCTGGAATTTTTTCTTGAACAGGACCCGCTATTAGTTTTACATGTGCACCCATCTCCACCAACGATGTAGCAATGGCAATACCCATTTTTCCAGAGGAATGATTCGTAATAAATCGAACAGGATCGATGGCTTCTTGTGTGGGTCCAGCAGTAACGATAATGGATTTTCCGGCGAGTGGTTTATTCGCGGAAAAAAAGGAAATCACTTTTTCCAATATCACTTCAGGTTCTTCCATCCTCCCTTCTCCTACTAAGCCGGATGCTAATTCTCCATGTGCAGGTCCGATGATGTGTTGTCCACGTTGTTTAATTACCTCCAAATTTTGCTTGGTAGCGGGATGCAAATACATATCATGATCCATTGCCGGCGCTACAAAAACAGGACAACGTGCAGAGAGATAAACGGCTTGTAAAAGATTTTCGCAAGTACCCGTTGCGAAGGCGGATAAAGTATGAGCAGATAAAGGTGCGATCAAAAAAAGATCCGCCCACATGCCTAAATCAATATGATTGTTCCAGGTATTATCTTCCGAAATCATTTCTGATAAAACGGGTTTTCCAGATAATACAGAAAGCGTTAATGGACTTACAAAATCTTCCGCAGAGCGAGTGGTAATAACTTGAACGTCAGCACCTTCTCCTTTTAAAAGTCGACAAAGGGGTGCTGATTTATAAGCAGCAATGCTTCCTGTTACTCCGAGGATTATCCTTTTTCCGGACAGGTGCATGAATAGTGATTATTTATCGTTGGCAGGATTACGGTAATAAATTTTACCGTCGAGGAATTCTTGAATCGCCACTAAACTTGGTTTAGGAAGCTTTTCATAATGTTTCGAAATTTCGATTTGTTCTCTGTTTTCAAAAATCTCTTCCAAGTTATCCGTGATAGAGGCAAATTCAGAAAGTTTCTCATTCAATTCTTCCTTCATTTCAGTAGAGATATGATTAGCTCTTTTAGAAAGTACAACTAGACTTTCATAGATATTATGAGTCTTATCTTCAAAACTCAAAAGATCTCTGGTTACTGTGGTGTTGGTTGATGATTTATAATTAGCCATGGATACTATATATATATGTATACGATTTATTTTGTGTTTAGAGCTTTGCAGCGCTATTCATTTGAGCTAGATCCTTGGTAATATTATCAAAGATTCTTTCTGCGTCGCGAAGATACCGACTTTGACCGAAATTATCCACTAATTTTTGATACTCTTCTTGGGCAGCTTTTAATCGAGTAACTCGCTTAGAATCAACTGAATTGATCGCATATTCATAAGATGCTCTCAATCCAAGGTACATGGACTCCTCTATATAAGAGGAGTATGGGAAGTCTTTTTGGAAATTTGCGAAGGCTACTACGGCTGCATTATAGTCGCTGGTGCGATAATATAGCTTTGCATTATTAAAAGTTTTCTCTTCAAGTTTAGCCCGAAGTTCATCCATCATTTTATTTGCATCTGCTACTCTTGCACTTTCTGGATACTTATTAATAAAGATTTGAAACTTATCAATAGCATCCAACGTGCTTGTTTGATCTAAACTTGGAATGGGTGAATCCAAATAATAACAGTATGCATACATGTATTGCATTTCTTCTGCATGCGAACTGTTGGGATAACTTTGCACAAAATTATTGAAGTGATATGCAGCCATCGTAAAGTCATCAACATAATAAGTACAATACACATAATAGAAATAAGATTGTTCTGCTTTTGATGTTCCGCGATAAACGGTTATCAATTCTTCGAACAATTGTAATGCATGATAATAATCTTTTTTCTCATAATATTTCACAGCCGCATTGTACTTTGCTTCCATATCTGTGCTCTTCATCATGTGTTGGAATTTACTACATGATGAAAATGTGAGAACGATAAAAATAAATAAGAGTAGTCGTTTCATTGATTTTTCATTGGTGATACAAAGATACAGAATTGAAATTTGTAATTAAGTTGATTAACAAATGAATGTTGAAAACATTATGGTTGCACAGACTTTTGATCTTAATATTGTTATGATATTTCGGTCACATTCTTGAGCACATTAACAACAACGTTAGCGAAAGAAAAAAAGTATATTAAAGAAAGAGATGGTAGATATATTCGAAAAGATCCAGAAGAATAGGGGTCCGCTTGGAATGCATGCGAAGGATGCACATGGTTATTTCACTTTTCCAAAGTTGGAAGGTGATATTTCTAATAAGATGGTGTTTCGTGGAAAAGAGAAATTAGTTTGGAGTTTAAATAATTACTTAGGTTTAGCAAATCATCCAGAAGTAAGAAAGGCAGATGCGGAAGCTTCGGCTAATTATGGTTTGGCATTACCGATGGGTGCTCGCATGATGTCGGGTAATTCTAATTTGCATGAACAATTAGAAAATGAATTGAGCCAATTCATGAAAAAGGAAGATACCATCCTTTTGAATTACGGATACCAAGGTATGGTGAGTGCTATCGATTGTTTAGTTGATCGCCATGATGTGATTGTTTACGATTCGGAATCGCATGCATGTATAATAGATGGATTGCGTTTACATATGGGAAAACGTTTTGTGTATCCACATAATGATATGACCAGCCTAGCAAAACAATTGGAGCGTGCTACTAAATTAGTAGCGGATACAACAGGTGGCATCTTAGTTATTACAGAAGGTGTATTTGGAATGTCGGGTGATCAAGGAAAATTAAAAGAGATTGTTGCCTTAAAAGATAAATTCAATTTCCGATTATTTGTTGATGATGCCCATGGATTTGGAACAATGGGAAAAACGGGAGCTGGAGTTGGTGAGCATCAAGGATGTCAAGATGGGATCGATATTTACTTTGGTACATTTGCTAAATCAATGGCATTGATTGGCGCCTTTATTAGTAGTGATGCACAAATCGTAGAATACTTACGTTATAATATGCGTTCTCAAATTTTCGCAAAAGCGTTGCCGATGCCATTAGTGGTTGGTGCATTAAAACGATTGGAGTTATTAAGAACGCGACCTGAATTAAAAGAAAATTTGTGGAAGATCACCAATGCACTTCAACGTGGATTGAAGGATGCAGGATTTGAAATTGGAAATACCGATTCACCAGTTACCCCCGTTTTCTTAAATGGTACGATTCCGGAGGCAACGAATTTAATATTAGATTTGCGCGAGAACTATGATATCTTCTGTTCGATGGTCGTATATCCAGTAGTTCCAAAAGGTGTAATATTGCTGCGTCTAATTCCAACTGCAGTACATACATTCGAAGATGTAAATTATACAATCAGTGCATTTAAAGATATACATGAGAATTTAAAAGCTGGTAAGTATAACGTAGATAAAATAGTGACTCAAATAAACTAAACCTTGATGAAGAAAAGTATTGCACCATGTCGTTGGAATTAATGAGAAGATGTTAGGTGAAAAGTGTCAGATGGAAAAAGGTTACAGAAAATGTAACAAAAAAATAATAGTGACAGTATAACCACAACAAATAATCGTTAACCCAATTCAAAACAAAATCATCATGAAACAAAACATGGAAATGAAAACAAGCACTACACCAAGTGCAGCCGGCGCTACTCGCGTAATCGGTTTCAAAATGACTAACGTTGATGCTATGGCCGCTCCTAAAAAGAAAGCAGCTAAGAAAGCAGCTAAGAAGTCACCAAAGAAAGCAGCTAAAAAAGCAGCTAAAAAAGCAGCTCCAAGAAAAGCAGCTAAGAAAACAGCTAAAAAAGCAGCTAAAAAGACTGCTAAAAAAGCGACAAGAAAAGCAGCTCCAAGAAAAGCAGCTAAGAAGTCAGCTAAAAAAGCTACAAGAAAAGCAGCTCCTAAGAAAGCAGCTAAAAAAGCAGCTAAAAAACAGCTAGAAAAGCAACAAAAAAAGCAGCTCCAAGAAAAGCAGCTAAAAAATCAGCTAGAAAAGCTTCCAAGAAGAAATAATTGTCTTCTTGGGTTAACAGAAAAGCCTCTGCTTGCAGAGGCTTTTTTTATGCCCTTTTTTGGATGTTAGAAGTTAGATGTTGGATGTTGTGGTTGAATCTTGGTCGTGAGGCTACGCGAAAGCAGGTCTGCAGGAAATTTAAGCTTCAAATGTCAAAAATCCAAAATCTAAAGTCTAATATCTAAAAACCGCAACGCACTAATTCAATATCGTAAATAATCGGAGTATTCGGGGGGATTGGATCGAGTCCTGCAGTTCCATAAGCGTTGCTGGATGATAAAATAAGTCGTGCGACTCCTCCAGGTTGCATAGAAGAAATGGCTTCTTCCCAAGCGATCAAATGCGTCCCATCCCCTAGTCTATATATTAAGTTTTGACCTTTGTTTCCGGAAGCATCAAACATTTCTCCGCCTAAAAAACTTCCCGTATATTTAATTTCTACTTGATCGCCAATCTTTGGTTTTGCTCCTTTGCCTTCTTGGAAAACGATGAAATATACGCCCGGCTTAGCAGGTGGTACGGAAATAGAATTATCACCTAAATACATTTCTATTTGTCGTAATTCTTCAACCTGATTGTATTCTGTATTATGTTTTGATTCGTTTCTGTATTCAGTTGCAGTAAGTACTTTTTTCAATCGAACTTCAAATCGTAGTAAGTCTTGCGAATCAATATTGGCAGGTAAAGGTTGTTTAAAGGTTTTATCAAACACGGAGTCTGCATTGACTAAGAAGATGGCTGAATCACCTTCCGCCATCATGGCAAATCCTTCTTCTAATCCGCCAACAAAGGTGGGTTGTGTCAATTCTAAAACAAAAGATTCACCAAGTTCTGCCGAATTATAAATTTCTTTTCCGTTTTTATCTTTATAGATGAGATGCATGCGCATCATGTCGCCGATCACCGGTTTTCTACCTTCTAATTGTTCAATAAATTCATAACGCAACCCCGAAGAGGTAATGGAAAAACCATCTTTATTGCAGGAAGTAATGGAAAGTAAACCAACGCCCATCACCACAAAACTTAGTATTAAAATCGATATTTTTTTCATATTTATTGCTGACTTACTTTTTCTAATTTCACTTTGTAAAGTATAGAGGAACTTCCCGGAATGCATAGTTCATCTCCGGTAATCCCATATCCCAAATAGGAAGGTACAATGAATATCGCTTTTTGTCCTTCTTTCATTTTTAAAATTCCTTCTTGTAATCCACTGGGCTGATTTGATTGCCCAATAGTAAAACTTAATTGTCCACTGGTATCACTTGAATAACAAAGATCGCCATTCAATAATGACGCTGAATAGCTAAGTGTTACATCTTTCATCAACCGCACTTCTCTACCCTCTGTTTTCTCTAAAATTTTATAGCGTAAGCCCGTGGATGTAGTATCTAATTTTAATCCATGACGCTCTACATAAGCATCAATCATTTCAATTTCTTCTGCAATTAATTGACGATTTTGTTGAATTAATGACTCTTTAAGTTCTTCCGAATTAGTTGGCTGTGGGGCCACTTTTTCCTTCTCCGTAGTTGATGGACCACAAGAAGAAAAGCCCATTAAAATCAGTATTAAAAACTTCACCGAGAATTTTCCTTTCGATCTAAATGAAATTTTAACAAGGCCATCGCGCTCACTAAAGAGCACAGCCACTTTCATTTTTTTAATACTCAATCCGAAGTTTACGATACCTTCCAAGTCTCCAGGCTCGTGATTAAATCGATCCATGTCAGACTGTGAAGCTGTAAAGATGATGACATTATACGCCTCAATTTGTTGCATTTTTTCGCTGAGGGTATACCCTAAAAATTTAGTTCGAATAAAAGAGTTCGTATCATAAATCAATTCATGAATACGATCATTGCGCACGCCTTCTTTCATTAATCGAGCAATGACTAAATGCGTTTGATCGGTCACCGAATTAAAACGAAAGCTACCGGTGTCGGTCATGATTCCGGTATACAAACATTCAGCGCTATCTCTATTTAAGTGTTCATCCCAGCCAAAATCCATCATGATATGAACCAATAATTCGGCGGTGGAACCAATGGAAGGAAATGAAAACTGATAGTCACAAAATCCTTTTTTAGGATCCAGGTGATGATCGATGAGAATCATGGGCACCTTTACATTCATTAAATCGGATTGCAATTTCTCAACTCGTGAGGGGTCATTAAAATCTAAGCAAAAAACTACCTCCGCTTTGGAAAGATGTTCCTTAGCGGCTTTAGGATTTCTAATAAAATCGATGACTTCTTTGCTCCCATTCATCCAATTCAAAAATGATGGAAATTCGCTAGGGACAACAACGGTAACGCGATGCCCCAGCGCTTTTAAAATATGTAATAATCCCAACGAAGATCCTAATGCATCTCCATCTGGTTTATGGTGAGTGGTGATTACCACCTCTTTAGGCGAAGATAATAAGTCTTTTATCGACTTTTTAACTTGAGGATTAAATTCATAATTTGACATTCCAGATCAAAATTAATCCAATTACCTTTGCACACGCAAAAAGACAAATAAAAAATAAAAATGAGCACAAACAGAACATTTACGATGATTAAGCCCGATGGGGTTCAAAATGGCCATATTGGAGCTATTTTAAATCACATCACACAAGCAGGATTTAAAATTATTGCTATGAAATACATGCGCCTTACGCCAGAGAAAGCGGGTGAATTTTATGCTGTACATAGTGCACGTCCCTTTTACAATGATTTGGTAAAATACATGTCGTCAGGACCAATCGTTGCAGTAATTCTTGAGAAAGAAAATGCAGTTGAAGATTTCAGAAATGTAATTGGAGCAACGGATCCAACGAAAGCTGAAAAAGGTACTATTCGTAATTTATATGCTAAGTCCATTGAAGCAAACGCTGTTCACGGATCAGATAGTGATGAAAATGCAGCTATCGAAGGAAACTTTTTCTTCTCGATGCTTGAGCGATTCTAAATCAGATAAAGATTAAGTACTAGAAAGCCTCGGAAATATCCGGGGTTTTCTGTTTTAAATACGAGGCAATACAAAAAACATAAAGAGCATACTTAAGAAAAAAAACAACAACGCTGATAATACTACTTTCTCATAAAGTGAATATCCATGTCCTTTGGCTTCTTTTCGCATCTTAAAAAAATTTTATATCCGTTATAACATCTTGTTTCAATTCCAAATTTAATGAAGATATTATATCCGTTTTTAATAGTTCTAATTCATTTCTAACAACAGAAGAGTTCAAATTTACGGTGAGTGTCCCTTCCATAAATTTCATGCTTAGCGTACGCTGTACGATGGGTTTAGCGACACATTTATCCCAGGCATCTCTAATTTTTGTATTCCACAAACCATTCTCTAACTCATATTTTCGAAGCATATCTTTAATCACATCTCCTAGCGAACTCTCGTTTGTGGGTCTCATATCTACAAAAATCTAAAAAATAAATCTATTTTGCTTGATAAATTTCTTCGATTGCGTAATTTAATTGGATATTTTTGACGAATTGATGGGAATACTAACATTTACAACAGATTGGGGCACGCGAGATTATCATATTGGCGCCATCAAAGGTATGCTCCTTTCTTTTCAGTCTGATTTACAATTTATTGATATTTCTCACCAAGTGGCTCGTCATAATATTCAACAGGCCGCATATATTTTCAAAAACGCATATCCTAATTATCCTGCAGGCACTTTGCATATTATTGGTGTTCATAAGCAACTGGGCTATCCTTCTGAGTTAATTGCGATCAAAAAGGACGGACAAATTTTTATTGGTGTAAACGATGGTTTTTTCAGTTTGGTTTTTGACGAAGCTCCTATCGATATGGTTAAAATTACCATCGCTGAAGGATCTAAGCATCTTTTCGATTTACCCACATTAGTGAATAGTGTGAAGCATTTACTGACTGGAAAAAATTTATATGAGCTAGGAGTTCGCCCCAGCAAGTTTATAGAGCGGTTGGCCTTTAATCCAACGATCGAAGATGAATTAATTCACGGCATTGTGATTTATATTGATGACTTTGGAAATATTGTAACCAATATCACCAAAGATTTATTTGAAAAGCAACGTAAAGGACGCAAGTTTGAGGTCGTGATGCGAAAAATCAGCATACGATAGATACAATTAGTGATCGATATATGTCAGTAGAATCAGGTTCGGCATTAGCGCTCTTTAATGCAGCCGGACACCTTGAAATTGCCATTAATGAAGAGAATGCTTACAAACTGATGAATTTGCGTTTGAATGATAATATTAGAATTGAATTTAAATGATCACACGAATTGTTCGCTTGAGTTTTAAGAAAGAAAATGTTGTAGATTTTATTAACGCTTTTGATGAATCTAAGGAAATGATTTTATCATTTCCGGGCTGTAAAAAATTACGACTTTTTAAAGATTTTTCAGACGAAACTGCATTCTATACGCATAGTGAATGGGAGTCGATGGATGATTTAGAAAATTACCGAAAATCCGAGTTGTTTAGGTCTACATGGAGTAAAGTAAAGCCTTTGTTTGCGAATTCACCACAAGTATTTTCTCTAGTAGAGAGTATTCATTCACCTAAAATGATTGAATCCTAGTTTAAGTCTTTAAATTTTCTCGATAAGGCAGATTTTGGATGTTAGTCCTGTTTGCAGCAGGGAGGCGCGAAGCTTCTCGAATAGATTCGCTCTCGAACTGCTTCTCACTCTGATGAAGGCTGCGCTACGCTAAAGTTTCTCGCTAAGGCGTAAAGCCGCAAAGTTTTTGCTGTGAAGTTAATTGCTAAATTTCTCGCCGAAACCGAAGAAAACGCAAAGGCTCTCCTACTCTCCTTCCCGATAGCTATCGGGACTCCGACTCTCCGACTCTCCGACTCTCCGACTCTCCGACTCTCCGACTCTCCGACTCTCCGACTCTCCTCGCGATACTTCGCGATCTCCTACTCTGCTTTAACTATTGCTGGCATTCGTTGCATTTCTTTTTCTAAGAGCGGATGCATCACTTTAAACCATAAAGGAGGCACAAGAGCAAGCATGATCATTCCGGGATAACCGGTTGGCATTTGAGGACTTTCTTCGTGATGATTTAAGAGTTGGTACTTTTTGCTTGCTTTATAATGATGATCGCTATGTCGTGATAATTCAAAAAGCGCTAATCGTCCTATAACATGATTCGAATTCCACGAATGACAATGCAAAACTTTTTCGAAGGAACCATCTTTCTTTTGCTTCCTGCCAATACCGTAGTGCTCAATATAGTTTACTGATTCTAGCAGAGAAATACCTAAAATGGATGCTATAATAAAATAGGTCATAACCATCCACCCAAAAAATAATTAATTGAAATAAGAAGTAAAAGTTGAATGATTCCGAAATGGATCATTTGATTATTCATTGAAATGGGATTTTGATTTTGTTTTTAAGTCGATTTGCTTCTAAGTTCAATGCAGAAAAATAAGAACGAATAATGCTTCGAACCAAAAAGGAATATAAACTCTCACCATAGCGCGCACTTGCCGGATCATGGTGTGTTCCCACTCGTTTATGATGTCCGCGATTATGTTCAATATAAAAATGCAGATAGAGTGATGATAACAGAAGTAATTTAGCCAGTATAATCTCAAATTTCTTCGTTCGATGTCCGAGTTCGTGGGCTACATTAATTCCAATTATTCCACAATTCAATCCCATCGCACTTATCATTATAATTCTTTCAAAGTTTGAATGGTTGGGCTCCCCTATTTTCTTTAAAAAAAGATAAAGCGTAAAATACTGCAACGGGACCATCAAATAAAGAAGTCCATCATACATTAAATTCCTTCCTTCCAGCTCCGACTGAACCTCATCTAAATTTGAGTTGTCGGAAGGCAAAAAGAGTTCAAATAGTGGAATTAACAAAAAAGCGATTACTAGAGGTAAAATAAGGATCCATCCGCCACCAACATAGCCAAGAATGGTAAGGATGGGAATGAACAATGCCACCACATATTTTAGCCAGCGCCAATTCGATTTCTTCATCATCGGCTAAGGTAATTAAAAATAAAAGCAGAAAAAAAACGTTCAACATTTAGCGCAAAATTAATATTGACTTGACCAAAAATAATCGTATATTTGGATATAAGGAATTGAGGGATGAGGAAAGATACAACGGGAAAAGGTACCAGCAAAACATTTCTCCCAATTTATAAAGAAAGATCTGCACCTTATAAAGCATTTTTATTTTATGCTTTATTGGGATCAGGCTTATTGTTCCTCGCATTATCCATTATGTTTATTGTTTGGAATTCGCAGCAAATTACTGCAACCATTGTACAATTTCCGAAGTCCTTTGTGATTAGTACGCTTGCCTTGCTTTTTAGTAGTTATACACTTTCGATTTCTCGGAATTATCATTTACAAGATCAGGCCCAAAATATGTTACTTACCCTGACGGCTTCCCTCCTACTTTCTTTGGTTTTTATTGCTTTTCAAGTACATGCTGTCTTTTCAATTTTAGATCAAGGTTTGTATGTTAATTTTGAAGTGAGTTTGCTCTTTTTATATATTATAACAGGTTTTCACTTTTTACATATCGTAGTGGGCACAATTTATTTATTTTACCTCAACTTAAAATCATTTGATATCTGGAAAGATCCTGTTAAATCATTGATTTACTTCTCTAATAAATTTGAAGGCTTGCGATTTGAACTATTTTGTTCATACTGGTATTTCAGCACCGGACTTTGGTTATTTCTATTCTTGGTTTTTTTCTATTCGCTTTAATATTCACCTTTGCCTTTCGTATATTTGCCTATTATGTCACTAAGAAATTTATTGTTGCTTACGGTCCTACTATGTGGGTTGGGAAAGCACGTTCAAGCTCAGAAAACGTATTCTGATAGAGTTTATTCCAAAAATCCAATGTGGATCGAGATGATGGAGGATTCATTGTCCAATTACAATGAGATTCAAAAAGCTTTTGACCTTTATTTTACCAAGCATGAGCTTCCCCATGAGGAAGATGAAATTATTGGGATGAGATCTGCCAATGAGGAAGAGAAAAAGTCGAAGGAAAGTTGGCTGAAAAGATTATTTAGTAGAAGTAGAACGATGGATGAAACAGAATTAGCATTTGCTGTAAAGAAGTATAAGCATTGGAAGCTTTTGACGGAGCCTTGGGTGCAGGAAGATGGTAGTATTCTTTTTCCGAGTGAGAGAAGAAAAATCTTAGAATCAATAGGTCGTTAAAATTACGCAGAAACAGCAAGACAAATGAAATTAAAATCATCTATCATCATAGCAATTTGCATATTGACTTCAGGATATTTGCAAGGACAAACTGCTGCCAATTGGCAACCGGTGGGTCCCATTCAATTTCCAGTTAATGTGAGTGGACAAATCAATGGCATTGGACGAGTTTGTCAAATGAAATTCCATCCAACCAATCCTCAAAAAATTTATGCGGTAAGTGCTTCAGGTGGATTATGGATTAGCGATAACGCTACCAATTCATGGCAGATTACCGGAACCGATCAATTATCTCGAACCGCTTGTGCATCCATCTGCATTGACCATACGAACGATAGTATACTTTATATAGGTACAGGCGATCCCAATTATTATTCAACCGATTTAGGAGTTTACAAAAGTATTGACGCTGGTGCAACGTGGTCTCCGGCCAATACTAATATGGGTAGTAGTATGGCGATTGATTTAATCATGGATCCTAATGATCATAATATCATTGTGGCTTTTACCAATGCAGGCATTTGGAAAACATATGATGGCGCTAATACGTGGGTGGTAAAAAGATCTACAGGTCAATTTACTGATGCAGCTAGCAAACCATCTCCTGGATCTAGAACCTTGTATGGAGTAACCTACGGTGGAGAATTTACGAAGTCGGAGGATTTTGGTGAAACCTGGAGCACCATTACCAATGGAATTGCAGTGCCTGGTGGTGGACAAGCTGGCGGAATGCGTTTGGCTACATCTGCGGCTGATACAAATTTGGTTTATGCAGGGATGATCAAAGACGAAGGCACTATTTTTAAATCTAATGACGGTGGAAATACATTCACTACTGTTTATCATAATCCTTCACAAAGCTTAGTTGGATATGACGTTAACGGAAATGGACAAGGGAATTATAATTTTGGAATGGGTGCAGATCCGAATAACCCCAATATAGTTTATGTCGTAGCCCATGTTGTTTGGAAATCAATTGACGGTGGAGTAACGTGGACTCAACTTACTATTTGGTCGCAAGTGTTGCACACCGATATGCATCAAGTAGTCGTGAGTCCATACAACACAAACGAGTTGTATAATATCAATGATGGCGGTATTTGGCGAAGCTTAAATGGGGGTGTAAATTGGAATCCTCGGAGCAATGGATTGGGCGCAACTGAAATTTATCATGCGGCATTAAATCCATTGAGAAAAGATATGGTGAGCATCGGTACGCAAGACAATGGTGAGTTATACATCAGCAACGGACAATGGAAAACCAATCGCGGTGGTGATTGGGGAAGTAGAATGACTTTTGATTACAGCAATTCAAACATGGTTTATTATCATGAAAATGGTAAACGTAGAAATGTAATTGTTGGAAATGAGGTTTCTTTTGGGATTCCTTTTACTTCGAGCAACAGTACGCGAATGGCTTTTACGCCTCTAGATGCAGAACTAGGATTGATGGGTAATTCAGATGTGTATTTAACGTTTGATTTAAGTAGTCCAGTTCCGTTTTGGGCTCAAGTAAGTAGTTTCAATGCTACCATTCGATCCATGATAGTTGCTCCTCATTCAGCCGATGTAGCCTATGTTTTGACATCGCCAAATATTTTTAGAAAAGCGACAGATATCACTAGCGGTGTTCCAACCTGGACAAGTTCTACCTTGCCTTCAACACTTAATCCAAGTGGATATGTTTGTGGAATTAGCAATGATTCAAATATCATTTATGTAACGGCTGGATCGAAGGTTTATCGTTCAAGTGATCAAGGAAGCACTTGGTCGAATGTGACATTGAATTTACCCAATATTAATATCATCAATATTTTTAGTGATCCGTATGCAAGCGATGAGTCTGTATATGTTTGCAATTCGTATGGTATTTGGTATAAGAATAATTCGTTGTCTAATTGGATTAGTTATTCGCAAGGGTTGCCGTCTGTTGCGTCCATCACTGATTTCATGTTTTATGATGATGGTCCTTTTAGCAGTGTATTAAGAGTCTCTACCTATGGAAGAGGTGTTTGGGAAAGCCCCTTGCATCCAGTGAGTACTGGACTTAATTCATTGTCTACACCGCTCCTTTCTTTAGAAATTTCTCCTAATCCAGCCCATGAATCCATTTCAGTGATTCTTCCTGTACTTCGTGATGAGAAATCAACGATTCAAATTACGAATTCAGTAGGACAACTGGTTTTTGAAATGAAATGTCCGTCATCTGCTCAGGAAAAAGTGAATATTGATATTCAACAATTGCCTGTAGGAGTTTATTTGTTGCAATTGAAAAATGCGCAGCAACGGATTTATGCGAATGGGAAATTTGTAAAGAATTAAATTTTATCTATTTTACCTATTTTACGTAATGTGTATTAGGTAACGATGGAAGACAAGTGATTTTCCAGGTTTCTCGGCTGAAAGACTTATCCAATTTTAAACAATAGAAGTGTTCTATTGTTTAAATGAAAAATTATTCGCTTAAAGCGATTAATTGTCAAGAATACCCTGACAAAAACTTCGTTTTTCGTTAGCCCAAGGGGCAAATTATGTATCTGCATACATAATTTGGGTAATTTTGCATCAAATTAATAGAATTATGCAAGAGATAGCAGTAATTGGATCAGGTCAAATGGGCAATGGCATTGCACATGTTTTTGCGCAAAATGGATACACGGTTTCACTGATTGATATTCAACAGTCAGCGCTCGACAAAGCCATGGAAACCATTGGCAAAAACCTCGATCGACAAGTTGGAAAGGGGGTATTAACAGAGACTGAAAAGGCAGCTGCATTAGGACGGATCACTACGCATACAGATATGAAAGCTGCTGTGAAAAACGCAGATTTAGTAATCGAGGCTGCTACTGAAAACATTGACTTGAAATTGAAAATTTTTGGAGATTTAGATGCAGCTTGCAAACCTGCTTGTATTTTAGCCTCCAATACTTCTTCCATCTCCATTACCAAAATTGCTTCGGTTACACAACGAGGCGACAAAGTAATTGGAATGCATTTTATGAATCCAGTTCCGGTAATGAAGTTGGTGGAAGTGATACGTGGCTATAATACCAGTGTTGAAGTAACCAAGGAAATTTTTGAAATTTCAAAAAAGCTTGGAAAATCTCCTGTAGAAGTAAACGATTATCCAGGATTCATTGCGAATCGGATTTTAATGCCCATGATTAACGAAGCAATTTATAGTTTATACGAAGGTGTTGCGGGTGTAGATGAAATTGACACAGTCATGAAATTGGGTATGGCACATCCAATGGGACCATTGCAGTTGGCTGATTTCATTGGATTAGATACTTGTTTGAGTATTTTGAGAGTATTACACGATGGGTTTGGAAATCCAAAGTATGCTCCATGTCCGTTGTTAGTGAACATGGTTACCTCTCGAAATTTAGGAGTGAAAACAGGAGAGGGATTTTATAAATATACAAAAGGATCGAAAGACATTGTAGTTGCCGATTACTTCAAAAAATAATTTGATTAACCGTTTATCATTTAAAAAATATCGATGCGCGAAACTCAGTTTCAAGAAGGAGATTATGTACGCTTTCTCAACGAGAAGCAAGAGGGGACCGTATCAAAAGTTCTTGGAAATGGAAATGTGATTGTCGACATTGAAAATGATTTTCCAATCGAAGCCACACCCAAGGAATTAGTAAAGGTACTTTCGACTTCTGAACAAAAAGCATCGCACTCCCCTACTCCTATTGCAGTTGCACCTACACCTGTATGGGAAAATTTTAAGGAATTTCCTGCATTATTTGCATGCAAAAATCAGCTTTACCTTCTCGTTGTTCCCACCCAAAATCAAGTTAGTGCAGGTCCGGTAAAATTGTATTTAGTGAACACTACTTCTAATGGAATTGCGTATAGTTTGCATTTTAGAAAAGATAAAACGCTCACTGGAATTCATTATGGAGGAATTGCAAATGAAGAATGCATTTATCTTTGTGAAATAAAGCGGGAGAAGTTGTTTGATTTCGATGATTTGCAATTTGAAGGAACGCATTTCTTTTCAATCGCAAGTCCATCTAAAAGAAAAATCAGTTTAAACTTTTCAATAACATTACTCGACCTTTCACAGCAGTTTCCACATCTTACTGCGCCACTTTCCTTTGCGAAGTCGATGGTCTTATTTCATGAAGATGAATCGTCGGAAGAAAACATGGATTTATTACTCGAGAAACTCCAAAATGAGCATCGCCAAACACCCATCCTAAAAGAAGAAAAGAAAATCATCAAGCGGGAACATGGTGGCAATGATTTACTGCGAAAACATGGTTTGTCGCCATCGTTGCTTGAGATTGATTTACACATTGAAGAGATCACACATTCCATTGAAGGGTTAAGCAATGCTGAGATCATTCAAATACAGTTGGCGCATTTTAAGAAAGAGCTCGACAAATGTTATTTGCGTCAACAGAAAAGCATTGTATTTATTCATGGCATAGGCAATGGCCGACTCAAAACCGAAATCCGCCGTGTCCTCCGCGAATCCAATTTAAAGTTCAGTGATGGCTCCTATGAGCGTTATGGAAGTGGGGCTACGGAGGTGTTTTTGTAATATTTTAATTCCATTCCGTTTTATTAAATTTTATTCGTAATATTGTTTTAAGAAGTGGAAAAACTGCTTAAAACTATTTGTAATGAAAAAGCTCTTTACTCTGATTATTTTATTTGCCTCTACTGCAACATTCGCACAGAACTATTACCCTTTAATAAGGCCTAATTTGGTGTGGCAAATTTTGCATGGTGATGGAGCATATATCTGCAATCTAAGAGATGGTCATCAATATTCTTTTCAAGGAGACACCCTTGTTTCAGGATTTATATATCAAAAGATATATTATAATCCAATCATAGCTCTAATTGGTAATCCTTATTGTCCTCCATTTGCTGTTGATGGTAACTCTCCGGCTAATTTTGGTGGTTCAATGCGGGAAGATACCATTGCTAGAAAAGTTTTTATTTATGATTATTCTACTAATTCGGAAGAATTGATATATGATTTTAGTTTAGTGGCCGGCGATACATTAAACTCTTTGATGGGTGCCCAGCTAATTGTGGATAGCGTTAGTACGATTAACTTGACCAATGGGGATTTGAGAAAAATCTTTTACTTGAATTCAGGGGAAAATTAGGTTGAAAGCATAGGCGGATCTCAAGGAATTCAATTTCCATTAATTCAAGGTTTGGGTTTTTGGGAGGTGCCTATTTGCATCAGTGAAAATAATATTCCAATTTGGGGAGGGTGTTTAGGAACAGTTGGTATCAACGAAAATTTGCAAGAATCAAAAATGGTATATCCAAACCCATTCGTAGATGAATTAACCATTGAGGCTAGCAATCCTGAAGAAACAGAAATTATAATGTATAATGGAATTTCAAACGAAATTTTTCGAAAATCATTTAGCAATTCCACGACCATCAATACTGAGAATTTTGAAAGTGGTATCTATGTTTACAAGATGATTGGCAAAAGTGGATTGAGTTCCTTTGGGAAGCTCGTCAAACTTTAATCACCGTCTCAAATTTATACTCTTATCGGCATACTGATTCAGCTCTCGCAATTGATCGCTAATCCATATTTCCCATTTGCGCTCTACTCCTACTTCACCGTGATGATCTTTGTCGAAAGCGGCTTGTTTTTTTAAGAGCGATTTAAACATTTGCTTGTACTTCTTTTTTGCTTTCTTTAAGTTCCATTCATTGCGTAAATCGTATTTGAGTTTACGAGAATAAATTTCTGCTATATTGAAATGTGCTTGCTCATGTTTTAAGGTCCCTACATTATTCTTGTCGCGGATCCAGGATTGCGATGGCTCCATGAAGGAATATATCTCGTATTTCAAATTATTTCCTCGTTGCTCATAGGAGAATTTAATTCCGCAATAAATATATCCTTCTAGCTGAGCATAGGTATTGCGACCTACTTTTTGCTTTTGTGGAACATTGGCTAAATTTTTTTGGAAATCATCTGTAGTAAGTCCGTTAATTTGATTCCACACTACTTCTCGATTATTCTCTTGGGCAAAGAGATGGAACCCCAGCAGGATGGTTAAGCAAGTGATGAGAAATAATTTGATTTTAATCATAGTTTGATTCACTAACGAAAATACGCTGTAATTTAGTACTTTTCTTATATTTACAAAAATATGCATCATAGAGGTAAATTGTCGAAAAGGCTGCGCATAGCTAAATTTTCTCGCAAAGGCGCTAAGGCGCAAAGAAGAAAAATGGCTCGCTAAGTCCAAAGAAATAATATTTCTCGCTAAAGTGGCGGAGGACACAAAGACCTAAGAAAGAAAATCCTTATAATTGCTTAGAGACTTATAAAATTAAAAACGCAGAATAGATTTAATATGCAAATAACATTTCATGGAGCCGCGCAAACCGTTACAGGAAGCAAGCACCTCATTACGACGGACCGAGGTAAAAAAATATTATTGGATTGCGGACTTTTTCAGAATCGAGGTGGTGATAATGCGGATTTGAATCGGCATTTTGGGTTTAATCCCATGGAAGTAGATTATATGATTTTGTCTCATGCCCATATTGATCATTCTGGAAATATTCCACATCTGGTTAAACAAGGTTTTTCTGGCCCTATTTATTGTACGGAAGCTACCTATGATTTATGCTCTATCATGCTTGAAGATAGTGCGCATATTCAGGAAAGCGATCTGAATTATTTAAATAAAAAAAGAGTGCGAAAGGGACAAAAGGAGTTGGATCCTTTATATGAGTTGGAAGATGTGGTTGAAGCATTGAAATTATTTGTGAGAGTGCCCTTGAATGAAAAAATCGCGATTGATAAACATATTCGTTTTCATTTCACTGATGCCGGACATATTTTAGGAAGTACTGCTGTCAACTTAGAAATTGATGAGCCAGAAGGAACGATTAAAATTTTCTTTTCAGGTGATACCGGCAGATACAACGATTATATCTTAAAATCTCCGCAGCCATTTCCGCAAGCCGATTATATTATTTCAGAATCGACTTATGGCGATCGACTTCATGAAGATGTAGAAAACACGGAGCACGAATTGTTGAATGTCGTACATCAAACATGTATTGTAAATAAGGGGAAATTAATCATTCCTGCTTTTAGTTTAGGTCGAACCCAAGAAATAGTATATGCGCTCAATCGCTTATTCAACAAAGGACAACTTGAAAAGATTCCGGTTTATGTCGATTCTCCCCTTGCTATTAGTGCTACGGCCATCATGCGAAAACATAAAGATTCATTCAATCCCGATATTGTGGAGTATATGAAGAAAGATGATGATCCGTTTGGGTTTGAGAGCTTACATTATATCCGAGATGTGGAATTATCGAAAGAATTAAATGAAAATAAAAATCCTTGTATTATAATATCTGCATCAGGAATGATGGAAGCAGGAAGGATAAAGCATCACCTTAAAAATAATATTAGTGATGCAAAAAATACTGTTTTAATTGTAGGTTTTGTTCCTCCAGGTTCCTTAGGCGATCGAATGATTCAAGGGGAATCGGAAGTGCGAATTTTTGGTAAGATGGTACCTTTAAGAGCCAGTATTAAGGTGATGGGATCCTATAGTGCCCATGCTGATTATAAGGAACTCATGCACTATTTGTCGTGTCAAAACGCGGCTAAAGTGAAGCGATTATTTTTGGTTCATGGAGAAAAAGATGCTCAATTGACCTTTAAAAAGCATTTGCATGGGATGGGTTTTGCAGACATTGTGATCCCCATGATGCATGAAAGTTTTACTTTATAAGTTCTGATAAAGATCATTTGTATTGCTGATTTTTGATAGAAGTGAATGCGATTAAGCCGTTTATTTTTGAAAATCAAATTTAAACTGCAACATCATGAAAACAAATGAAAGTTCTAACGATCGCGTAATTAGAGTGTTTCTGGGAGTGGCTATTGCCATGTTTTTTGTATATCATAATAGTCCCTGGGCGCTCTTGGGTCTGATCCCATTTATTACTGGAATTGTTGGCATTTGCCCACTATACAGCATTTTGGGAATCAATACGAGTAAAGTTAAAACAGGAGATGCCTGATTTTGGTATAGTTCCATCTTCGTCCATGTCTATGAAATTATTTACATTTATTGCGTTGACTAGAAATGGAGATTATGGATGATATTAACCGGAGTGAAATTATTGATACCGTCTTTAAGGATGCTACGGAGGGAATCATTGTATCGGATATGGAAGGGAGAATTCGCATGGCGAATAGTTCAGCTGCCAGGATGCTTGGTCATACCGATGTGGAGTTGCATCAATTGAAAATTGAAGACATTGTTCCCTCTAATGTTCGAGGGCATCATCATAAACATCGTGAAAATTACAACAAAGAGTTAAATGCCCGACCAATGGGTGTAGGAATTGATCTTTTGCTGAAAGAAAAGATGGGTCTCAATTTCCGGTAGAAATAAGTTTGAGTCCAGTACAAATTAAAGGGCAAAAATTCGTTGTCGCTTTTATCATTGACATTACAGTCAGGAAAAATATTGAAGTTACTGTAAATGAGAAGCAACAAGAACTTGAACGTGTTGCGGCAGCTCTCATCACCACTAACGAAGGGTTGAGAAAAAAAGTTTCTGATCGTACGAAGGTTTTGCAAGAAGCCATTCGGGAATTGGAGAAGTCGAAGAACGAATTAAGACTCGCTTTAGAGAAAGAAAAAGATCTTAATGATTTAAAATCAAGGTTCATTTCGATGGCCTCGCATGAGTTCAGACCTCCTTTGACTACGATTCTATCCTCTGCGAGCTTAATTTCTGAACATGTAGATACCTATAACAATGACACAAGAGAAAAACATATTTCTAGAATTAAATCCGCCGTAAACAATTTGAACGACATCTTGAGTGACTTTTTATCACTCAGCAAATTGGAAGAAGGAAAGGTACATACTGAATTTAGGAGATTTGATTTGCCCCATTTAGTAAAGGAAATTGTAAGTGATTTGCATTTAAATGCGAAAGCTGGACAAGAGATTGTTTATCATCATCAAGGAAATTCGGATGTGCTTTTAGACATTAAATTAATTAAGAACATCCTTATAAACCTCATCAATAATGCGGTTAAATTTAGTCCGGAAAATAAAAAAATTGAAGTCAACACAATCGTAACTGAGCAAACTGTTTCGTTCGAAGTAAAAGATCAAGGTATTGGAATTAGCAAGGAAGACCAGAAGCACTTATTCGAACGTTTTTTAGGGCTAAAAATGCGTTTAATATTCAAGGAACTGGATTAGGTTTACATATTGTAGGTAGTTACGTTGACCTCATGAATGGAAGTTTAGAACTCAAAAGTGAATTGGAAAAGGGAACCGTTATCAAAATCACTTTTCCTCAACAAAAATAAATTATGGATAAGAAAATATTATTAATTGAAGACAATGAAGATGTTCGTGAAAACACGGCTGAGATTTTAGAATTAGCGCATTACAAAGTTTTCACAGCTCCCGATGGAAAGGAAGGGGTAGAATTGGCTCGTGAAGAGCATCCCGATTTAATCATTTGCGACATCATGATGCCTGGATTAGATGGCTATGGTGTATTGCATTTGTTGGGAAAGGATCCTGCTATGTCTGCTATTCCATTTATTTTCCTGACTGCAAAAGCTGAGCGTAGCGATTTGCGCAAAGGAATGGATTTAGGTGCTGATGATTATATTACCAAACCATTTGATAAAACCGAATTATTAAATGCCGTTGAAAGTCGAATTAAGAAAGCTGAGGTGCTAAAGAGGGAATATGAAAAAGACTTTGACGGGTTGAGTACCTTCATCAGTGATGTGGCTGGATCTAATGCTTTGAAGAAATTCTTAGAAGGGAAAAAAATTAACCATTATAAAAAGAAAGAAACGATTTATCTGGAAGGAAATTATCCCAATGGCCTTTATTACATCAACCATGGCAAGGTAAAAATTTTCAAGACGCATGAATATGGAAAAGAGCTCATCACCGATCTTTTGAAAGAGGGCGATTTCTTTGCCTATACGAGTTTACTAGAGGAGAAACCCTATAATGAATCAGCTGAAACATTAGAAGATTCAGAAATTACTTTTATTCCAAAAGATGAGTTTCACAATATGATTTTTGGAAATGTATCAGTGACTCGAAGTTTTTTGAAGATTCTAACCAAGGGAGTGGTCGACAAACAAGATCGTTTGGTGGATCTCGCCTATAGCTCTGTACGAAAAAGAACTGCTGAAGCTCTACTCCTACTTCAAGATAAGTATCAAGTAAAAGACGAGGGACAGTTTTCCATGGCGATTGCACGTGATGACTTAGCGAATATTGTGGGTACAGCGACAGAATCTTTGATTAGAACTTTGAGTGATTTCAAAGAGGAAAATTTGATCGAAATCAAAAGCGGAAAAATAAAAATCATTGATGAAAATAAGCTAAGATCGTTGAAGGGATAACTCTTCGAATATAATTAATGTTTAAACGCTGCGGTCGCAAAGGTTACGCTGCGATCGCAGCGCCTGCCTGCAGCAGGCAGGTTTAGACTTTCCAAAATTAGTAAGGATCGATATTATCTAAATTTTCACGATTCTCTTTTATCTGAGTAGACAACTCTGCCCCTTCATTATTCTGTTGAAGTAAAGTCCAATTATCGGTAGCAGACGTTTCTAACCACACATTTCCTGATTTTCTAAAAACTTGGGCAGCCAATCCGAACTTGGAAAAAATTAACAACTCCAATTGATTTACAGTCATTTCATCCTGAAGCTCCAAATGGGATGCGGGTCGGTTACTTCTAATGTCTCTAACCAACTTATTCGATTCGAGTAACAAATTTTTTGCAGATCCCTCTCCTATTTTATGCGGAGCTTTAAAAAATTCAAGTTTTAAGAATGGAAAATATGAATTAAAATCCTTTTGAATTTCCATTAATTTTCGCTCGTCACTAATTAGGATTTTCAGCATATCATTTTGATTAAATCGACTGTGCATAGTTGGTGTTTATTGAACAAAAATGAAAGATTTCATTAAATATTTCTATGACATTTGTCAATTCAAGTGCTGACAAATCCGATTTGAGTTAAATCAATAGGTTGAATGACTTTCGTCACCATCTTTTTTTTAGGGTTAAGGTATAATTGCTATGTATAATTTAGATATGCAAAAACCTATTATAGATACTGAAACTCAATGCTATCACTGTGGTGAAAATTGCAAGGAAGATAGCATAGAGATGGATAGTAAATCTTTTTGCTGCCAAGGGTGCAAGTTGGTTTATGAGCTTTTGCAGGAAAATAATTTATGTGGTTATTATGATTTACAAGCATCACCAGGTAAAACCCAAACGCATTTAGGCGATCGATATGCTTATTTAGATCAATCTTCAATTTCTGACAAGCTCATTCTCTTTAAAGAAGGAGATATTGCGCATATTCAATTTCATATACCGGCGATGCATTGCGCCAGTTGTATTTGGCTTTTGGAACATATGAATCGATTGGATGCTGGCATCATCAACTCAAAAACCAACTTCATTCAAAAGGAGTTGCACATTATTTTTGATCTAACTAAAACGAGTTTACGAAAGATTGTTGAGAAATTACATGAAATAGCTTATCCCCCTGAACTTAATTTAAAGGAACTAGAAAAGGGAGAGAAAGAAGCAGTTAGTAAATCACGTATTTACAAGATTGGAATTGCTGGATTCGTATTCGGGAATATCATGTTGCTCAGCTTTCCTGAGTACTTTTCGGAAGGTATTTATGAAGGTGAAGATTTCCATGTCATTTTTGGATACCTGAATTTGTTACTTTCTCTCCCTGTGTTTTTCTATAGTGCCAGTGAGTTTTTGGAGAATGCTTTGATGAGTTTTCGTCAGAAAGTCATCAATATCGATGTGCCTATCGCCATCGGAATTGTTGCTATGTTTTCTAGAAGTATTTATGAAGTGGTATCTGATACAGGTCCTGGTTATTTCGATAGTATGACTGGTTTGGTTTTTTTCATGCTTATTGGACGAAATTTCCAAAGTAAAACATACGAATGGCTTAGCTTCGAACGCGATTATAAATCGTATTTCCCCATTGCCGTTTGTCGACTAAAAGGAACTGAAGAAGAAGTTGTTTCTGTTCAGGAAATCAAGACGAATGATCGATTATTTATCCGTAATCAAGAAATTATTCCAGCCGATGTATTATTAGTGAGTAAGCAGGCTCAAGTTGATTATAGTTTTGTAACTGGTGAATCACGGGAAGTTACTTGTCAATATGGCGAACGCATTTTTGCGGGTGCACGATTGATTGGTAGGCCTGCCGAAGTGCTCGTTCAAAAAGATGTTTCACATAGTTATATTACCAAGTTGTGGAATCAGAGTTCCGGCAAAAGCGAGTCGAAAAGTAAGTATGCCCATCTCACCGAAAGCATCAGCAAATGGTTTGTAATCGTAACCATGGGAATTGCTATTGGATCCCTGCTCTACTGGTATCCCACAGATCCATCAAGAGCCATGTTAGCCTTCACTTCTGTGCTGGTGATTGCTTGTGCTTGTGCTTTGGCGTTATCGGCCCCATTTACATTTGGCAATATGATTCGCATCTTAGGAAAGCGCGGAATCTATTTAAAGAACACGAAAGTGTTGGAGCGATTGTCGAATATCGACACCGTTGTTTTTGATAAAACGGGAACATTGACTTCGGCAGAAAATTATAAAGTTGAATATATTGGAATTGAGCCAACCGATTTGCAGAAGCAATTTATCGCCTCTCTCGCCCATGCCTCCTCCCATCCTTTTAGTCGGATGATATCAAATTATCTTTCTTCTTCAAATCATAAATTACCAATCACCCATCTAAAGGAAATTAACGGGAAAGGAATTGAAGGATGGATGCAAGGAAGTTTAGTGCAATTGGGATCGAGAAGTTTTATTCAAGTTGCCGAAACTCAACAAGAAAATGTGAAATCCTCTGAAGTAGGAGTTAGTATTGATGGTAAATTATTGGGTTACTTTTATTTTAAAACTTCATATCGCCACTCCGCCAACAATTTGCTACATTCATTAAAGAAGGAAGGATATAAAATTTCAGTGATGAGTGGCGACTACAATTTTGAGCAAACTCATCTGGAAGAACTATTGGAACAGAAGGATGGAATTCATTTTGAACAGAAGCCCATTGATAAACTGAATAGCATTAAAGAGGTGCAATCGCATGGTAAAAAGGTAATGATGATTGGCGATGGTTTAAACGATGCAGGGGCGCTCATGCAAAGTGATGTAGGTTTAGCCATTGCGGAAGACATAAACAACTTTACACCGGGAAGTGATGGGATCATCTTATCCAAAAATTTTGGTCAAATTGGAAATCTTTTACGCTATGCCAAAGCTGGACATCGCATCATCATTATAAGTTTTATCATTTCTATCCTTTACAATTTAGTAGGACTTTGGTTTGCGGTGCAAGGAACATTGTCTCCAGTAATTGCTGCGATTCTAATGCCGATTAGTACAAGCAGCTTAGTGGTTTACACCGTTCTTGCAAGTAGTATCAAAGCAAGAAGTTTGGGTTTAACAAAAATGAGAGTCTGATAATTGTCAGTCGAAATAATAAGTATTGTCATTCGAATTCATATTCATCAAAAGTAGTTTTGCGCATCATGAGTGTCATCTTAATATTGATATCATTTAGTTTACTAGTTGCAGGAAGTTTCCTCATCGGATTTTTATGGTCGGTGAAGACTGGGCAATATGACGACGATGTTTCACCTGCTGTACGAATATTATTTGACGACGAAATACTAACCACAAAAGAACAACCTAATTCTAAAAATACAGACGCTGTATGACGATTGAAAAATTTAGTTATGACAACCGCATCGTAAAAAACTTTGCGTTAGCCACCATCATTTGGGGGATTGTCGGCATGTTGATGGGGCTTATCATCGCCCTGCAAATTCCGTTTCCAGGACTTAATATTGGCGAGTACCTGACCTTTGGTCGGGTTCGACCCGTTCATACAAATGCGATCATCTTCGCTTTTGTTGGGAATGGAATTTTCATGGGATTGTATTATTCTCTTCAACGTTTGTGCAAAGCGCGAATGTTTAGCGATGGCTTGAGCAAATTCCATTTTTGGGGTTGGCAATCGATCATCGTTTTAGCTGCAGTGACGCTGCTTACAGGACATACAACTGGAAAAGAGTACGCAGAATTAGAATGGCCTATTGATATTCTTATTGCAGTGGTATGGGTAGCATTTGCTATTAATATGTTTGGAACCATTATTAAACGCAGAGAGCGACATATGTATGTTGCGATTTGGTTTTATATCGCCACTGTCGTAACCGTTGCTGTGTTACATATCGTAAACTCTATTGAAATTCCAGTAAGCATCCTTAAAAGTTATTCTGCTTATGCAGGCGTTCAAGATGCCTTGGTGCAGTGGTGGTATGGACATAACGCGGTGGCATTCTTTTTAACAACACCTTATTTGGGATTGATGTATTACTTTGTTCCGAAGGCAGCAAATCGACCTGTGTATTCGTATCGATTATCCATCATTCACTTCTGGGCTCTTATCTTCTTATACATCTGGGCAGGTCCACATCATCTTTTATATTCATCATTACCTGATTGGGCACAATCCTTAGGAACCGTATTTTCAATTATGTTATTAGCTCCATCATGGGGTGGAATGATTAACGGACTCCTAACCTTACGCGGTGCTTGGGATCGTGTTCGTGAAGATGTTGTATTGAAATTTATGGTGGTGGCAATTACCGCTTATGGTATGTCGACGTTTGAAGGTCCGATGCTTTCTTTGAAAAGTGTGAATGCGATTAGTCATTTTACCGACTGGACCATCGCTCACGTACACATAGGTGGATTGGGATGGAATGGTATGTTAACCTTTGGTATTTTATATTGGTTAATTCCTCGAATTTACAAAACCAATCTTTACTCTGCTAAGTTGGCATCTTTCCATTTCTGGATTGCTACACTGGGAATATTATTCTATGCAGTACCGATGTATTGGGCTGGTTTTACACAAAGCTTGATGTGGAAAGAATTTACTGCAGATGGAATTTTGAAGTATCCAAACTTCCTCGAAACAGTTACGCAACTTATGCCAATGTACAAGCTTCGCGCATTAGGTGGAGCTATGTTTCTCACAGGCGCCATCGTTATGACCTACAATTTGGTAAAAACGATGAAACAAGGTACTTTGAATGCTGAAGAAGCTGCAGAAGCTCCTGCCTTAGAGAAAAATGAAAAAGAGCATGGTGGTCACTGGCATCGTTGGATTGAGCGTCGTCCAGTGCAAATGATTGTTATTAGTGCTGTGGTGATCTTGATTGGAGGTATAGTGGAATTTATTCCAACGTTTTTAGTGCAGTCAAATATTCCAACGATTGAAAGTGTAAAACCTACACTCCATTGGAATTGCAAGGAAGAGATATTTATATCCGTGAAGGTTGTTACACTTGTCACTCACAAATGGTGCGACCTTTCCGTTCCGAAACTGAACGCTATGGTGAATATTCCAAAGCAGGAGAGTTTGTATATGATCATCCATTCCAATGGGGATCGAAGCGAACAGGTCCGGACTTACATCGTGAAGGAGGAAAATATCCAAATGTATGGCATTACCATCATATGATTGATCCTACCATTATGTCACCAGGTTCCATTATGCCATCGTATGCATTTATGTCTGAAAATGAATTGGACATTTCAAGTACGCCAGCTAAAATTAGAGCTATGCAAACCTTAGGTGTTCCTTATCCTGATGGCTATGATACAAAAGCGAACGATGATTTAATGAAACAAGCACAGAGTATTGCTGATGATCTCAAGAAGAATAAAGTGAGTATCGACTCTAAGAAGGAACTCATTGCTATGATTGCTTACTTGCAACGCTTAGGAATCGATATCAAAGCATCTAAAACCGAATAAAACTAAAGACATGTTTAGAAATAACCTAGAAAGTATTGCAGGTGTGAGTATCTATCCTATATTCTCTGCTCGTATTCGTAGCATTTTTTACTGTTCTCATTGCTTATTTGGTAAAGATGGACAAGGAACATATTGAAAAAGCGAGCCGAATTCCATTACAAAATTCAGAACCTAACAACGATTAAAAATACATCTATGAAAAATAGATTTAACAAAATACTTCTCTCTGGATTCCTCCTCTCGGCGTCCACACTTACTTCCTTTGGGCAAGCTGCCGATGCAGCTGCTCCAACGTCTGCAAAAGTTCCGGAAATATTTTTTCAATCGGAATTATACCTACTGATCTTTTTATGTCTCATCATGCTTATTTCGATCATTTCTTTGACAAGAAGCTTAAAGAAATTATCATATGCAATGTATACGCTAGAAAAAAGAGAGTCTATTGAACTAAAGAAGGAAAAAGCATTTGAAGAAGAACTGCATGGGCCTAGTTTGTGGATCCGCTTCGACAGAGCTGTTCTGACAAAAGCAGTTCTCGTAGAAAAAGGAAGCCGATATCATGTTGGATCACAACTATGATGGAATCCGCGAATTGGATAATAATTTACCGCCGTGGTGGATTTGGGGATTTTACTTGACCATTGTTTTTGCATTTGTTTATTTGGCACATTATCATTTATTCAGAACAGGTCCATTGCAAACGGAAGAGTATAATATTGCCATGCAAGAAGCCGCTGATCAAGCGAAGGCTCGCGAGTTGAAGATGAAGGATTTCGTTTCTGCTGAAACCATCACTGCATTAAATACTCCGGAAGCCTTGGGTGCAGGTAAAGGAATCTTTGAAAAAAACTGTGTAGCTTGTCATGGAGCTGAATTAGGTGGAAGCGTGGGTCCAAATTTGACTGACGATTTCTGGATTAATGGCGGGGGTATTAAGAACATTTTCAAAGTGATTACAGATGGAGTTTCAGCGAAAGGAATGATCTCTTGGAAATCGCAATTGACACCTAAGCAAATTCAACAAGTCGCAAGCTTTATCTTGACCAAACATGGAAGTAATCCTGTGGGAGGAAAAGAACCGCAAGGAGAAAAGTATGTTGAAGAAACCATAAGTGCACCACTAACAGATAGTATAAGTGTTGATAGTACCATCATTGTAAACCAATAAAACTTGTCAGATCCTACTCCCATAGCTCCTCCTCTTCCCGATCCTAAAGGAAGTTTTCGCGATACCGTTGCGACGATTTCGGAGGATGGAAAGAGGAATTGGATCTATCCTAAAAAGCCAAAAGGTGATTTTTATAATAAACGTACTGCAGTAAGTATTTTCTTTTTGATTTTACTTTTTGCAGGTCCGTTTATGAAAATTAACGGTCACCCTTTAATGCTTTTTAATATTCTTGAACGCAAGTTTATCTTGTTTGGAATTGCATTTTGGCCGCAAGACTTCCATCTCTTTGTGTTGGCCATGCTAACATTTATCGTTTTTATTATTCTGTTTACTGCGCTATTTGGCCGTATTTGGTGTGGATGGGCTTGTCCCCAAACTATTTTTATGGAGATGGTATTCCGCAAAATAGAATACTTGATTGAAGGCGACTACATGCAACAAAAAGCGTTGAATGCAGAGTCGCCAAACCCCATAAAATTCAGAAAGAAATTTTTAAAGAATAGTATTTTCTTTATCATCTCTTTTATTATTGCGAATACCTTCTTGGCTTATATCATTGGGGTAGATAAGTTATTCGAAATAATTAGTGAAGGCCCTTCTCAACATTTGGGAGGGCTCATTAGCTTATCTGTTTTCACCTTGGTATTTTATGGAGTATATACTAAGTTTAGAGAACAAGCATGCATTGTAGTTTGTCCTTATGGTCGTTTGCAAGGGGTGTTGCTGGATAAAAATTCAGTGGTTATCGCCTATGATTACAATCGTGGCGAACCGCGCGAAAAGTTGCACAAAGGTCAAGAGCGGAAGGCGGGTGATTGCATCGATTGTCACCAATGTGTGCAAGTATGTCCAACAGGGATTGATATCCGACATGGTACTCAATTGGAATGTGTGAACTGTACAGCCTGCATTGATGCTTGTGATTCCATCATGGACAAAATTGAAAAGCCACGTGGACTCATTCGCTATACCAGTGAAAATGCCATTGCAAAAGGCATAAAGTTCAAAGTAACTACGCGCATTATTGGTTATTCTATTGTCCTCTTTATTCTGCTAGGAGCTTTAATTACGTTGCTGGCATTGCGAACCGATGTGGAAGCAACCATATTAAGAACACCTGGAATGCTTTACCAAGAGTTGCCCAATCAAAAAGTGAGCAACCTTTACAATATAAAAGTGGTGAACAAAACATTTAATAATTTGCCCATCGAAATAAAAATTGTAGAGCCACAGGGAACGATTCAATGGGTAGGAAAAAACTTTACAGAATTAAAGGAACAAGATATTGCAGAAGGTGAATTCTTTGTGATCTTAGATCAAAAAGATATTGTAATGTCAAAAACAAGAATTAAAATACAAGTGATCTCACAAGGAAAAATACTCGGTGAAGAAGAATCCAACTTCATTGGACCAACACCATAAAAACGATGAACTGGGGACTACGAATCATTTTACTTTACGTTGCCTTTGTTGGCGGCATGCTCTTTTTAGTTTATAAATGCACTCAACAGAATATTGATTTAGTGAGCACAGATTATTATGCTCAAGAAATAAAATATCAAGACAAAATTGACCGACTCAATAATAGTCAAGATCAGGATGTAAGACTTGCCGTTACTTACACTGCTGAAAAAGATTTGATTCAAATTACTTTTCCAGCAAGTAGCACTGCGAATAATACCACGGGTGAAATTGTTTTATTTCGTCCTGATAACTCCAAGCTCGATTTTAAAATTCCTATTGAAATCACAGAAGGAATTCAAAGTATTTCTACCGAAAAACTTTCCAAAGGTTTATGGAGAGTTAAATCAAGTTGGAGTACCAACGATACACCCTACTATCAGGAAGAAAAAAATCTTCATTCAATAATGGATTTATTTCTTTGGTCGGCGTTAACCATTGGCTTTTTGGAAGCTTTCACTGCGCAGGAATGTGTGGTCCCATCGCCATGGCATTGCCCAATCCCGACCAACCCATGACTTCCTTGTTTGTTTCTCGTTTGCTCTATAACGTAGGTAGAGTAACTACCTACACCATTTTCGGAGCCCTCGTTGGATTATTAGGACATTCGCTCAGCATCAATGGTTGGCAAAGTGATATTAGTATCCTAAGTGGAATCATCATCATTCTTTTTGTTTTATTCAATACCCAAGCGGTGCAAACAAAAATTAACCATCGCCTTTATAGATTCACTACCTATTTGAAAAAATCATTAGGCAGCATCATGCAAAAAAAGTCTTTTGCTTCCTTGTATTTTATTGGTGTACTGAATGGATTTTTGCCTTGTGGATTTGTGTACTTGGCCTTAGCGGGTGCAGCAAGCAGCCATGGTGTTTTAGAAGGGATGAGTTATATGGCATTATTTGGATTGGGCACCATTCCCATCATGTTGATGATGTCCTTGTCGGGAAGTTTTATAAGTATAAAAGCAAGGAATTGGGTGCAAAAAGCAAGTCCGATAGTAGCTATTGTGCTTGCTCTGTTTTTGATTCAGCGTGGAGTGATGTTGAAAGAAAAGCCGGATGCATGTTGTGAGCGGGTTGAGAAGAGCTCTTCCATACAATAAACCCCTATTTAAACGCAACGGGCCTGCCTGCAGCAGGCAGGCGCAACGTTTTCGCAACGGAAGCAGCGAGTGAAAAATCACTCTTCTAAAAACTTTTCATTAAAATTGAGCAAATACAATTTCGACGAAGCCCGCGTAAATGCGGTGTAGAGCCAGCGATAGTATTCAACACCTAACATTTCATCGGTTAAATAACCTTGGTCAACAAAAACCACGGGCCATTGTCCGCCTTGGGCTTTGTGGCAGGTGATGGCATAAGAGAATTTTACTTGGAGTGCATTGTAGTGCGGATCAATTTTTATTAAGGCATTGCGTTTGCGTTTGTCAGGTTCATCACCTTCGTAATACTCGTGCAAAGCATCAAATAATTTTCGTTGGTCGCCTGTAGAGAGTGCAGGGGCTTCGCTCGATAAAGTATCGAGTAAGATCATGGCTTCAAAGATGGGTTCATCAGGATAATCAGGAAGACGTAAGCTTGCCATCGCGAAACGAAATCCATAGCGTTCCTCAAAGCGAAAAACTTTTAACACTTCGAGCACATCTCCATTGGCAATGAATCCTGCAGGATGGTCAGCTGGCAGACTGGTGTAATTATTTTTTACGACCATCAAACTATCGCCCCCTCCTATCTCATCTTCCATCCATAATGTTTGATAGCGAATTAATTTGTTGTACTGAATAGCAGCTTTGTTAGAACGCGTTACCACCATCACTTGATCTTGTCCAAAGTCTTTAAATAAGGAATGTAAAAGCTCGGGTAAATCGCGCGGATTCACTTGCGCCACATCTCCTTTCAACTTAATTTTTAGACTTCCCTCCTCTCCTGCACCCTGAGCTTGCCGAAGGGAATCTTCTGTAATCAAATTTCGTATATCCGTAGCGTTAGTTAATATTTCGCTTTGCTGTTGTTGTCGTACTACTTCTTTTAACTCTGCAGTATACACTTTCTTTCTGTATTTGTAGCGAAGATGTTCAGGATCTAATGCCGGACTCTTATCAAAATGCACGGGCGGAAGCTGTGCATCATCGCCCACCAACATCAATCGACAACTTGGACTGCTGTACACATATTGAATTAAATCATGTAAGAGATTAACTCCTGGAAACGGACTTGTAATATCATCAATCGCCGCATCCGGAATCATGGACGCCTCGTCCACAATGAACAAAGTTTTTTTGTACGTATTATCCATCAACCGCAACATCATGCGTCCGTCGCTGGTGAGTGATGGAACATACAAATGTTTATGAATGGTGAACGCAGGTTTGCCTGTATAAAATGAAAGTACTTTCGCCGCTCTTCCTGTGGGGGCTAATAAAACAATATTCTTATACGCTGATGTTAATGCAGCCATCATCGTCGTTTTTCCTGTACCTGCATAACCTTTCAAAAGAAAGAGTCCAGGCTCTTCGATTGACGCAAATTGAGCGAATTGATGAATAAAATTTTCCTGTCCCGGTGTTGGCGGAAATTTCAAATATTCATGAATTCTGGATTTAACCTGAAGGCTGCGTTCTTGCAAAGTCACGTGAAAGATTCTTTGGGTGAAGATCGGAAATTTAGGCTTGAAGGCTGATGGAATTTATAAGTGAATGATTTTAAGGAAGTAAGTTAAATTGTTTTAAGGAATTCTAATCCAGAAATCAAAGCTAATAAGGGCAAGATTCGTTATTTTTGTCCTATGGTTCAAAGTGAAATAGGCATCAATCTGAAAAATCAGGTGACCGATGAAAGCTATTCTCAAGGCATGGTGAAAAATGCATTGCTGTTGATGGTGGCGGAAAAAGGTCGATTTTTTTACGGAGTGATTGATCAAGATCGACAGAAGGCAGTGCTGATGAGAGATTATCAAATGGTGAATGATCAAGATGCAGAAGAAGATTATACGCCTGGATTTTTCAATCGTATTTTGGAGGAAGATGAAATTTTGCAGGAGTTGAATCCCGATAAAATTGTGTTGTCAGTATACTCACAGCAGCAAAGCTTAGTACCTACTCCACTCTTCTCAAAAAATCATCTCAAGGAAATTCTCGGACTCACGTGCACCATTCATGACGGTCAAGATGTGTATGATGATGCGATTTCCTCGGCTAATGCGCATAGTATTTATGGTGTGCCTGCTGCTTTACTCGAAGAGACTGGAAATCGTTTTAAAAATGCATTAATCTTTCATGCAGGAAGTGCTTTTATTGAAAGTCAAATTCGTTTGAATAAATTAGATTCAGAAGCTACCGTTTCTGTTTTAATTCGCAATCAATATTTCGATGTGGTGATTACACAAGGAAGTGAATTGAAATTGTACAATAGCTATCGTTTTCATTCGAGCGAAGACATCATGTACTATCTCCTCTTCACCATGGAGCAATTGCAACTCAATCCTGATCAAGTAGCAGTGCGTTGTTACGGTGAAATAGAGAAGATCTCGAGTCACTGGATGCTTGCTCGTAAATACATTCGAAATATTTCGATGGGTGAAAGGCCAGATGGCATCATCTACAGTTATGGATTCGAACGCCATTCTCCTCAACAGTATTATCCATTATTTATTCAGACGTTGTGCGTATCATAAGCGGAACCCATCGTGGTAAACAATTAAACGTACCTAAAGATTTAGTCGTACGTCCTACTACGGATTATGCCGAGTCGGGATTGTTCAACATCCTTGCGCATCGTTTCCAGCTAAAAAAGTTGGCTGTAGTTGATTTATTTGCAGGTACTGGAAGCTTGAGTTACGAGTTCATTTCGCGGGGCTGCACCAACGTGATAGCCATCGACAAAGATCCTGCTTGCATTCGTTTCATCAAACAAAGTTTTGAGCAACTCGATCCCAGCAGAAATGCCAGAGCCATCCAAAGCGATGCATTGAAATGGTTACGAAATCATCCGGGCAAATTCGACATCATTATTGCCGATGCTCCCTTTGAAGAAACGCCCGCAGAAGAATTAAGCAGCATCGTAGCCAACGGTGAACTCTTAAACCCAAACGGTGTGCTCATCATTGAACATGCCAGCAAGAACAGTTTAGTGGCCATTGAAGGGTATATTGACACTCGTAAGTACGGTAATGTGAGTTTTTCATTCTTTCAACCCATCAAAGCAACTTCAACAACAGAATCCATCTCCACCGAATAAAATAAATACTATGTCAAAGATCGCACTCTTCCCAGGCAGTTTTGATCCCATCACCATTGGACATGTTGATGTGATTACACGCTCCTTAAATTTATTTGACAAAGTCATTGTGGGTGTAGGCGAAAACACCTCCAAGAAATACATGTTTCCATTGGAAGATCGTGTGCAATGGATTAAAGATAGCTTTACCGAATACGACCAAGTGGAAGTTTTGTCGTACAGCGGCTTGACCATTGATTTTTGCAAAAGGATTCAAGCTCGATTTATATTAAGAGGGTTACGCACTTCTGCCGATTTCGAATTTGAAAGAGCCATCGCACAGATGAATCATTACCTCGATAACGGCATCGAAACAACGTTCATGTTAGCCTCGCCGCAATACTCACCGGTATCGTCAACAATCATTCGCGACATCATTCGAAATGGTGGCAATGCAACACCCTTTGTAGGTGAAGGCGTTAAATTAAAATAATTTGAATTAAATTTACTTCTGTTTTTCGAGCGCAACAAAATACTGCATCAAATCATCGATAGGTTGCTTAATAATTTTTCCAATTGTGAATCCTAATTCGTCAGCTACTTGATGTAATTCTGCAGAAAAAATAAAGGCTACGGATCCTACAAAATGCACTTTTTCGGTTTTGTAAGTAGGGAAATCGCATACATACAAATTACAGAAGTCGCGCATACCTTGCAAAATCATTTCTTTGATGTAAGGATGCTCTTGATGCTTCGATAAAAAACGTGAGAAGGAAGCCAACCAAACGTTTGGATTTGGTTCCTTGTATACTTTGTCTATAATATCATTCTTGCTCAGGTGATAAGTCTCCTTAAAATCCTTTTGTAAATCGGAAGGCAATCGTTCGTACAAATAGTAGGTTAAGAGTTTTTTACCAAAGTACGATCCACTTCCTTCGTCGCCTAAAATATATCCCAAGCCATAATTTCTTTCATGCACTTCTGCCCCATCAAAATAACAGGAATTACTTCCTGTGCCGATGATGCAGGCGATGCCTTTTGTGTTTCCGCAAGTGGCAATTGCGCAGGCTAACAAATCGTGTTCGACCAATACATCTGCCTTCGTGAAAAAGTTTCGAAGTCCTAAAGCAATAATTTCATTTCGATCATCACTCGAACAACCCGCACCAAAAAATTTTACATTCGTTATTTGGTCACGAATGTTTTTCATTTCCTCCGACTTCATCAAACTCTCCAATACAAATTCGCTCGAATGAAAAAATGGATTAAATCCCATGGTATGTATAGGGCCCGTAATTTTATCACCATCAAATAGCAACCAATCTGCTTTTGTAGAACCTGAATCTGCGACGAGGAGCATGTTTTTTTTCCTTTAATAGTATTTATTCAAACATTCAATTTATAACTCTCAAATAGATTGGAAATTAAGAATTCAGAATTCAGAATTGGATTTTGGTTGCTGATATGGATTTCATCAGTTTGTCAATTTTCATTCACTAGATTTCGAAAGATTATTCTACTTTATGATTAAAATACAATTATGATCCGTGTGCTTCTTTCAAGATTAAAATTAAAAAATAATTCTTAATTCTGAATTCTGCATTCTGAATTATTTGTTCAGCGCCTTCTTATGCGCATCAATTTGCATAAAATAGGTATTCTCCGTCATGCTCTGTCCATTTTTAAAATAGAAAGAACCTCCGTAGCTGTACAATACTTTTAAGTAAGTAGCTTTTTCAGCATTCGATTTTACGATGGTACGGAAGACAGTTCGATTCGCTTCTACGATGGTATCTTGCGTAATTCCTTCCACCACAAATTCCTTGTCGAAGTCAATTTTATAGTCGTTGATGTCTTTTACACCTTTCTTCGGATCTGCTTTTCCAGCAGCGGCTAACGCCTTTTTCTGCGCTTCTATATCATCATTGCGTTTCTTCGCGGCATCTTCCTCTTGCTTCTTTTTCATTTCAGCAGCTAAACGAAGCGCTTCTTCTTCTTGTTCTTTTGCGCTTTTGCTAAAGAATCTTTCTCCGCTTTAAGTTTTTCTTGACGTGTTAACTCAAGCTGATACGCTTTCTCCTTGGCTTCTGCTATGGAGTCTTGTTTAAATTTCGTTCTCACTAAAGCCAAAGAATCTTGTACGGCACGTTCACGTGCAATCTTTGCTAGTTCTTCTTGACGCGTTTTCTCCTGTGCTTCAGTAATTGCTTTTTGACGAGCGGCTTCCGCTGCAGCTAATTCGGCCGCTTTTTCTGCTTTCTCTTTAGCTACACGCGCAGCTTCCTCGGCCTTCGCCTTCTCTTGAGCTTTTGCTAAAGAATCGGCTTCTGCCGCTTTTTCCGCTTTTTCTTTTGCAAGTCGAGCAGCTTCTTCAGCACGTGCTTTCTCTTGTTCTTTCGCTAATGCATCCGCTGCAGCTTTTTCTTGTGCTTTACGTTCTAATTCTGCGAGACGAGCTTGCTCTGCGGCTTTTGCTAAACTATCCTTTTCTGCTTTTGCTGCTGCTTCTGCTTCTAAACGTTCACGCTCTTTTTGAGCCTTCAACTCTTCTTGCTTTTGCTTTTCTTGAGCTTGAGCTATCGAATCTTGCTCAGCTTTCAAACGAGCTTTCTCCGCTAATTCAGCTGCTGCACGTTCCTTTTCTATTTTCGCTAAACTATCTTGCTTCACTTTTTCTGCGGCTGCTAATTCGAGGGCAGCAATTCTAGCTTTTTCCTTTTCTACATTAAGTGAATCGGCAATTTCTTTCTCACGCACTTTGCGAGCTGCTTCGGCGATTTTTGCTTCTTCACGAGCTTTATTGATGGAATCTTGTTCTGCTTTACTACGCGCAAGTGCTTCCTGTTTTTCTTTTTCTTTGGCTAGCAAGATAGAATCTTGTTTAGCTTTTTCTTCGATGCGAGCCAGGGAATCTTTTTCTGCTTGTAATCGCGCTTTCTCAGCGGCTTCTGCTTGAAGTCGGGCTTTTTCAATGGCAACTAAACTATCTTGACTTGCTTTTTCTTTAGCCAATTGAGCAGCCGATGCCGCTTCTTGTTTCGCTTTTTCCTTTGCAATAGAATCGTTTTTCTCCTGCTCTATAGCAGCTAACTTAGCCGCTTCAATTCTTTGCTGTTCTTTTACTTTGTCTAATGAATCGCGACGTGCTTTTTCTGCAGCAAGCTCTTCTTTTTTCGCTTGAGCAATTGAATCTTGACGCGCTTTTTCTTCTGCTTTAGCCCGTAATGCTTCTTGCTTCACCACTTCCGAAGCCATTTTTTCCTTCACTACATCCATCTCCGCTTTTCGCGACTTGGAATATTCAGGATCGTAATCGAAATCCTCATAAGCATCACTATATCCCAATTTGGTCACAGGAGGTGCTGCTTCTTTAGGTTGTTCTACTCCTTCTGGTGCTTTGAATAAATCAATTTTAAACTTAAAACTGAAAATTTGACTTTCATAACTTTCCGGAACTTTGGTGTCCACTAATACTGATTTTGTAATAGTGCCATTCTTCGAAAAGACGATCGTGTACAAATGACCAAGATCAAGGTTGAAAATAAATTTTCCGCCTGCTGAGCTCAACAAGTTGTCAGAGTTCTCAGTACCTTTCATCACTTTGATTTCGGCACCTTCTAATCCTTTTCCATCTTGTTGTACATTACCGAGTAATTCAAGATAGCCTGGGCGTTGTGCATACGAATTATTTACAAAAAATACGGCAATAAGTGCAATCGTCCATATTCGGACAAACTTTAGAGATTTATTCAATGTATTCTGTTTTAGCTTGGAAATGTTCATCATGTTTAAACGAAAGTATACAATTTATGTTGCTAATGGCTCTTGAAATATAGCTGATGCCATCATGAGTGCGTGGGCGAATTGGGACGGATCAATCGAACTCTTCACATTCCTTTCATTTAGGAACTGATAGAGGTTTTCGGAGGCAAGATTTCCTACCAATACATCTTCAGCCATGGGACATCCTCCATACCCTTTCAAGGCGGAATCGAAACGTCGACAGCCACTGTCCCATGCAGCGGTTACCTTCGACTTCCAATGATCAGGGCTGGCATGCAAATGGGCTCCAATTTTTACTTGGGGTAAAGATGGAATTACGGCATCAAATATCTTTTTCACATCAGCAGCTTGAGCGAGTCCGACGGTATCCGACATAGCAATTGTTTTTACACCCAGCGATGCAATTTGCTTGGTCCACTTCACGGCAATCTCCTCATTCCATGCATCGCCATACGGATTTCCAAATGCCATGCTGATGTACACCACCAATTCTTTATGATGTCTCAAGCATAAATTTTGAATAATCTCTACCGATTGCAAGGATTCTTCAATGCTACTGTTTGTATTTCTTTGCTGGAAAGTTTCGGAGATCGAAAATGGAAATCCGAGATACGAGATCTCATCAGACTCACAGGCATCCTCGGCTCCTCGCGCATTGGCTACGATGGCCAATAATTTAGTGCGATCATTCAATTCCAATTGACTTAATACTGCGGCGGTATCGCGTAACTGTGGAATTGCTTTCGGTGAAACGAAACTTCCGAAATCGATGACATCATATCCTACTCCTAAAAGTGTATTGATGTATGCGATTTTTTGAGCAGTAGGAATAAACCACGAGAGGCCTTGCATGGCGTCGCGTGGACATTCAATCCATTCTACTCTTTCGTTTCCCATTATTCAAGAAAGAACCCATCTCCTTCGAGACGGGTTCCCTAATTTTTAATTATTTTACTTGATAATTACTCCATCCGCCTCGAACGACAATGCGTACTCTGGCTCCGTAATTTTTTCAATTTCTTCTTTCGATTTGCCATCGTCTTTAGCATAGTGACGTAGATCTTCCACTGAGGTTGTATCTACAAATGCACGACCCATCATTACAGCTTGTTTTCCTGCACAATCTTTAGGAACAAAAAATCCATAATCCTTAAAACTTACTCGCATAGTAGACCCATCGCTTTTATCGACTGTCATCCAGCATCCTTTCGTTTGACAAGCAGCATTTATTTTCCCTTCCACTTTTACGTTCTCCACAGTTGTAGCTCCGCCATTAATCATCGCCACAAGTGAATCCATGGTGATAGCTCCCGATTCTTCGATGTCAGCGCCAAATTTTGCAGCAATCACAGTAGAATCCACTTCAGGATTTACTTTTTCTTCATTCGATTTTGATCCGCAAGAAGATAAGGCGAAGATGATCGATCCAAACAATACTAATTTTTTCATTTTTTTGATTTTATTCTCTGGTACAAAAGTAAAAATTGAAGTTCGAATTTAGAGTAATTATTGATGGATTTACCAACAAGAGCCATTTTTTCAATCAATTGAAAATCATTTAACTACAAATTGAAAAAGCAAATTTTAATTAAAACCAAATTTGATCATGTTAAATTTTATCAAAATGGTGTCTGACATCTAAAATCAATTTAGCTTACAAATTCATGTACATGTACGACCCCGTCTAAAAGTTCATTGGCCACTTCACTATTTTCGCAAAAAAATTAAATATTATGAAAAAAAGTTACTCGTTTGCCCTAGGGCTTATTTTTGCTTTTGCTATCAATACTTCGGCTCAAATTCCGGGGATGGTAGATTCTTCTTTTAATGGAAATGGAAAAGTGATTTATGATTTTGGATTTCATGAAAACCTTACCGATGTAAAAGTGCAACCATTTGATCAGAAGGTTGTGACGGTAGGCACTGCTTTAACCCCTTCATTTTCTGGGAAATTGCTCGCAATACGATTACTTCCAAATGGAGCGTTCGACACTACCTTTAATGATAGTGGTATAGTGATAATTCCCAATTTTAATGAATCGTATGCTTATGAAACGATCATCAAAGACGATGGGAAAATATTGATTGCAGGCACTGCTGCCGATCCTAACTTTATATTTTCAACTCTTTGTATGCAATTAAATAGTGATGGAAGTTTGGATTCTACCTTTGGAATTAACGGTTTTGCAACACCACGCTTTTTTGCAGGAGATGAATTTGCAAATGCGATGGCTCTGCAAGCTGATGGAAAAATTGTTTTGGCAGGGTCTGTATTAGATGCGGGAGGACATAATATGCCTTCTCTGGTTCGATTGAATCAAAATGGAAGTTTAGACACTACGTTCGGTGTTGGTGGAGTTGCAATCATTTCAGTTACAGAAATTGATAATAAATTTAACAATGTTTTCCTTCAAGCAGATGGTAAAATTGTAGCTAGCGGACATTTTGATCAAGGATTAACACTCTCTGGGCAATTTGACTTTGATATATTGGTGGCTCGCTTTACTGCAGATGGTATCATCGATTCTACTTTCGGAACTTCAGGGATAACCCTCACTCCTATTTCTGTAGACTATATTGAGGATGCATTAGGAATGAAACAAAGTGCCGATGGTGGAATAGTTATTAGTGGATTCACAACACTTCCTGATTTTTCTTTTGATATGATCTTGGTTAAATACGATAGTGTTGGGGTTCTTGTACCCACATTTGGAAGTTCAGGTATCGTCCAATTCGATAACGACATTCAAGATGTTGGATATGATGTAACCATTCAGAGCAATGGAAAAATACTAGTGGGTGGGACTTCTGGCGGATTCTTTTTCGACGATCGCGACTTCTTATTAATGCGTTACGACGCCAATGGACAAGTTGATACTACCTTTGGAAATGATGGATTAGTATTAACGCCTATCATGAATGATTTTGATGAAGCAAATGCTATAACCTTACAAGCTGACGGAAAAATTATCTTAGCAGGAAAAGCAAACAACGGAAGTCAAAATGATTTAGCCTTGGTGCGCTACTGGAATGATGTATCGACTGGAATTTCTGAGATCAATCAAAGTACGACAGTTTCACTTTACCCAAATCCAACTAAATCCGGAAATTCAATAGTCATTGAGTGGAATGAATCGGCTTCTTCTAATATTCAATTGATGTTAATGGACGGTTTTGGAAGAACAATAGATCAAATACAGATAAAGAATCAAGGAACCGATAAAAGCAAAGTAGTTTATCAATTTCCTTCTACTCTTTCTAACGGATTTTATCTCGTAAATCTAATTCAAGAAAATGGATCATCGATTACGGCTAAAGTGATGATTCAAAATTAAAGATGGATTATTAGGAAATTTTTTTCGGAGAAAAATAAAAGAAAACGGGTTCTAGAAATAGAATCCGTTTTCTTTATTGAGGAGGTTGAGGCTCTCCTCCAATGTCATTGATTTAATCATCAAGATGCCGTAGGCATCACATGTTTATAGAAAAAAAAGATCGCAAAAATATACGACCCCGAAGGGGTCGAACAACAACATACCACATTTTTTCTATAAACATTAGACCCATTCTGGGTCTCCACTCTACAAGTTCATGGAGCATTCCCCTATTTTTATATTGATTTTCAGTATTTTGTTGATTTAATGTACAAGCGCTATTGTAGATTCGATTAATAAAATGCAAATTGCTATCAAATACTTTAAATGAAGAAATATTACTCGATTATTTTCATTTTACTGTTTACTGTAAATAGTGTTTTGTGGGCTCAAACTCTACCGTTTCCACGGGTACAACCTTATCTGCAGGAAACAGAAAGATCAGCTATTCGATTGGTCAAGCATTTTACAATCTATCCCAATCTACTTCAGGGATTGTTCGAGAAGGATTACAACAACCCTATACTCCTGTAAACGCATTATTTTCTCATGTCATACCAACTTATTTGGGCACCTCGGGCGCATCGGTAGCAGCACTTAATAGAAAATTGAGTTATACTGTCGGACAACGATTTTACACGCTTAAGTCGGGAAGTACGGGTAAAGTCAGGGATGGAATTCAGCAGCCATTACTTTCTCCAGTGATGCTTAATCTCCATCTTTATATTGAAGGATTTTATTTAGGTGGTGGAATGCTGGCGGAAGTATTGGGTAATGGAATTTGTGACTCCATTCAAGTTGAATTACACGACCCCATGTCGCCATCTAGTATTATTTACTCCGCAACCTCGCTATTATCCATTTATGGAAATGCCAAACTTAATATTCCACCTGCTTTTCGTGGAAACTTTTATTATGTTGTAGTTCGTCATCGAAATTCAATTGAAACATGGAGTAAATTTCCCATTCACATGACAGCATTCAGTACTTTTAACTTAAAGACAAATTAATAAATATTCCATTCTGTAAAATCTATTATTATGAAATACAATTCTACTTTCAATTGTTCAAAAACTAAAATTCAGTATCTCTTTGCAACGTTATTGCTTTGCTTTTTGCTTCAAGGAAATCTCTTTGCTCAAGCGCCTAACCGAATCAGTTATCAAGCCGTCATGACGGACACTTCAGATTTGCCAATAATAAATTCCGCGGTTGGAATAAAGATTAGCGTACTTCAAGGCAGCTCCTCTGGAACTCCAGTTTTTGTTGAGACACATTCAACAACCACCAATGGAAATGGTTTAATAAGTATACAAATTGGTGATGGTACTCCAGTACTTGGAACTATTGCTAGTGTCGATTGGTCCCTTGGCCCCTATTTCGTAAAAACAGAGACCGATCCAAACGGAGGAACTTCCTATACAATTGTAGGTACTTCTGAATTATTAAGTGTTCCTTATGCACTTTACTCAGTGAATGGTACACCTGGACCAGCTGGCCCTCCAGGTGCAACAGGTCCTCAAGGAGTACAAGGTCCTCAAGGTGCAACGGGTCCACAAGGTGTAGCAGGTCCTCAGGGTGCAACCGGACCGCAAGGGGCAACAGGTCCTCAAGGGGCAACAGGTCCGCAAGGTGCAACCGGACCTCAAGGTGCAACTGGACCGCAAGGAGCTACTGGGGCAACAGGAGCTACAGGTCCACAAGGAGCTACAGGTGCAACAGGTCCACAAGGAGCTACGGGTGTTGTGTCCTTACAAGCATTTAATGGTAGTGTAAGCGCCATTACTGGTCCCTCTGTTGTTTATGTTTTTGCAGGCCCAACTGCCACTGTTACTATTGCTGCCGGACAAAAAATTGTGGCTGTAGCCTCGGCTCCTTTAGCAGTTGGTACTGGTATTACCACAGCAAGAATTGGCATGTGTTATGCTCCAACAGGAACTCCAACTGCTTTATCTAATTTCGTTGGTTCTTTCTATTCTGTTGCTGACATTGACACTATCAGAGATTCATATTCAGCATCAGCAACCGTTTCAGGTTTAGCTGCAGGAACATATCTAGTTGGATTGTGTATTTATAATCAAGGCTCAACTTTAATTAGTAATAATGATTATGTAAATGGTTGGGTGATGGTTGTGAATTAGCTTCAAGCTGCAAGCTGCAAGCTACAAGCTCAAGCTACAAGCCCCAAGCTGCAAGCTATAAGGTTTATGCTAACTGACTTACAAGTTACAAGCTTCCAGCCTAGGTTTACTAATTAATTGAAAAATTTATTTCTCACAAAGGAATCATCACTCAACGCATTTAAAAAATTAAGTAGATCTGTTTTTTCTTGAGTAGATAAATTTAACGGATGCACCAAGCTACTTTTATTTACATGAGGTTGTCCGCCGCTGTTATAGTGATCAATGACTTGTTGTAATGTTGCAAAACTTCCATCGTGCATGTAAGGAGCTGTAAACGCAATATTCCGCAAAGAAGGAACTTTAAATTTTGCTCGGTCTTGCGGTAATTGAGTCACTCTCATTCTGCCGCTATCTGCATAATTTAGATACAAGCCATTATTTTCAAAAGTGTAATTTGTAAAATTAAATCCAGCGTGACAGGAGCTGCAATTTGTTTGTGTGCTATTGAAAAGTTGATACCCTCTTAATTCACTTGCCGTAAGGGAATAATGGGTACTGTCGTTTACATATTTATCAAAACGGCTGTTGCCACTGATCAAGCTTCGTTCAAAAGTGGAAAGTGCACGTGTAATCACAAATGCATCCAGATCTCTTCCATATGCTAATTGCGCTTGCTGAGTATAACTCGTGTTCTGTTTCAGTTTGTCGATGACATCGAGCATGTTTGTGTTAAATTCGTTATGCTCTTGGATAGGTACTAATACTTGCATTTCCAAGGTAGGAACGCCGCCAGCACGGGTGAAATAAGGATGATACCCGATATTCGCCAAGGATGGCGCATTGCTGCTTCCAAGCGCATTGTTATCGCCTAGACTCAACGCTACGCTATCACTAAAAGCAAATTCTTGTTTATGGCAAGAAGCGCAACTGAGGGTATTGTTTTTTGATAGTTGTTTTTCGTAAAATAGCTGCTTCCCTAATTCCCATCGAGCCCTGGTAAAATTATTATCCTGTGGAAAGACCATCGAAGGAAAACCAGGTGGAATAATAAATACAGCCTCTGCCCCATCGTTTGATGAATCCTTTTCACATCCGCTAAAAAGAACACCAGAAAATAAAAAGAGCGCTAGTATCTTAACCGATAGTGTATTCACTTTTATTGAATGGTTATCCTTCGATTTGAAAGGTTCGAATTACGATTGTAAAACTGCAGGATATATACCCCTTTCGCCAAATCAGCAACATTAATTTCATTACGGATGTTTAACCCATTTTCAAATACGATGTTACCTAATAGGTCAACAATCACTAATCGATCTGCTGTTGAATTATTATCGTTGAAGTTGATGAATAGTTTCTCTGATGTTGGGTTTGGGTAAATAGAAACATTTAATTCTTCAGCGGAATTATTTGATAAACCTGTGGCAGCAGAACTAGGGATAAACACAAAATCTCTGAAATTTTGCAGTACGGTTAAGTCAGTTGCATTTACACCATGATCAACGGGTCCTGAAGCGACATTTATATTTTTCACAGCTTGGATATAATCTGCGTTCAGATTAATAAAAATATTGTTTCCACCCGTATTAACTCCGGCAGCCATTTGTGTTTGTTGAAAATAATTCGCATTCCCTAAACTATGCATTTCGAAATTTGTAGTGAGATTAGCTCCTGCATTACCTTCCAATGCTGAAAAGAAATAGCCTGAGTTCCATCCCCAATGCATGGAAGGTATTTGATAATATAGTGGACTTCCTACAGGTTGCAGAGACGGATCAGAATTATTTAGTGATGCATCTACGCCAATGGAAAATTTAATTCCTTCCACCGAAGTCACATTAAAATTCCCTAAACTTTCTACAATATTTGCATCTGCATGCGCTAAAATATACTTGCTTGGAACAGAAATTTCTTGGCCACCGTCATGAATGATGATGATACCGGAAATATAATAGTCTAATCTTATTATTTTAAAATTCTGCATCAGGTTATTTTGAGCTACCTGATTAAATGCAAAATTCGAATTTCCCATCTTGTGTGTGATGGTTAAAAATACATTTTGCTGCGCTTGAGAGGTCGTTAGTACGAATAGCAAAGCAAAAGATAGTAGTAGTGATCTTAGCATATTAATTTGTTTTAGGTTATCAAGATGATGCTCGAATACAGAGCGCTTGTACAAATTTGCAGATTTATTCTCGTTTTTCCAAAGAATAGGCTAACAAGCAAGGAATTACCTGGAATTTGAGTAGAGTTTGTGGGTTACGGATGCTCCAATTGCTCTTTAAACAAGGAATAATGCGACTGGGCTAGCGCGCCTGCAAAAGGCTCTATATCTAAAGTAGACTTGTCCTTCTTTAGCACTACGCATTTTCAAAATCAATCTACTGTATTATTAATTTTCTAATTTCCGTATGGTTATTTACGTCTGTGATTGTCAAAAAATAGAGGCCACTCCTCATTTCTTTTCGGCTGATGGTAAGTTCAATACCTGTAAAATTCATCGTTTGCACTTCCCTACCTAAAAAATCATTGATTGCAATGATTGTATTTTTCTGATGCTCCGAAAAGGAAATCGTGGCTTGGGTGTTAAAAGGATTTGGATAGACGATAAACGCTTATTGATGGATGTTGTTGGAATGTTTGTTGTAATCGTAGATCGCTTTCTGATTTCTCCACAAAATTCACTAAACAAATAGGCATTTCCATTCGGAGCTAAAACCACTTTGTAGGGCTCATTCGCTATCAAATTAATACCTGTGGTTTCCGACTGCCAATTGATACCATTGTCAAGTGTATAAACAATATTTCCGATATCATTGGCTGCGATGCAGAAATTGCCATTTGTCGCAAAGTCATAACAATTTGGAAAACTATATTGTTGCGGAAATGTCTGTCCCCCATCGTTGGTTTTGTAAATAAGCGAACCATCGGAAAAATATCCATTTAATGAATCTGTAAAATTGAAAACAGAGCAATAGAATCCTAGATTGTTATTGATGTAATTCCAGGAGTTTCCCCCATCAGAGGTTTTTAGTAATCCGGATCCTCCATCCATATAGCCTGTCAATTCATCAAAGAACTGCAAATTTTGACCATCGGCTAAGGTGTCAATTACAATGTTGAAATTAGCTCCACAGAATAACAGCTCCACCGGTATCAGCGGCAACTACATAACCTGTATGTCCGTTGGAAATGAGGCATCAAAGAACTGAGCATTGTTATCCTGATAAACCGTAGTCCATTGTGCTACGCAGTTCGTAATCGTTGCTTGCGTTATTAGGCTAAGCAAAATGAAGGCATAAATTTTTTTCATACTATTTTAGTTTTGGGATGCTGTAAATCGAATATTAGTTGGGCAAAACTACAGTTGATCAGGGTATTCACTCAAATTTTTCAGGTAGACATGAGGTGTACAAGCGATACAAAACTGTAGTCGCGTGGTGTACATTGCACGATTTATTGAAGATTTAGAATGAAATCGGTGAGATTATCTTCTGTGTTCAATTGCAATTTTTTGCGAAGCCGGTAGCGCGCGGTCTTCACACTATCGGCAGAAATATTTAAAATATCCGCCATTTCTTTGATGGAAAGTCCCATTTTAATAAGCGCACTAATCTTTAAATCATTTGGGCTGATGTCGGGATAAGCTTGTTTTAAGCGAGCATAAAAGTTCTTATTGATGCTTTCAAATGAAGTATTAAAATGCGCCCATTCCTTATCATGACTCAGTCCTTTGTTTATGATTTTATGAAGGGGATGGTCATTCGAAGTGCCGTTTTCTTGATCGAGTCGTTCTTTTAATTCTCTCAGCAATTCATTTTTTTGCAACATCTGAAAAGTAACCGCGCTGATTTGACTTTCCTTAAATTCCAATTCATTGTGGAGTTGTTGCTCTTTCAATTTCTTTTGCTCTTCCAAAGCAGACATCAGCTCTTCCTTGGTTTTCAGAAGTAGCTTATCTCTTTTATTGGTTCTTCGATAAAAGAAAATGATCCCTGCTCCTATTAGTATCAAGAATCCAATGGTTCCCCAAAGTAAATAATTCGTGAGCAAGGCAATTCGTTTTTCATTTTGGATGATGCTTAGCTGACGGTCTTTTTCGCTCACATCAAACTGTATTTCCAAACTTTTGGTGATTCTATCTTTTTCCCAAGTGGCCAATTGATCTTTTAGTGATTGAATTTCTTCACCATAGTTCAATGCCTCTTTAAAATTTCCTTGCTGCTTTTTTAATTCTTGAAGTTGCAGAAGAGTTTTCAAGTAAAATGATTTATCCGTTAATTCAGCCCCAATTTGCTTTGCAGTTAAATAATATTCTTCTGCTTTTTTATCGTTTTTCTCAAAAGTGAGCGTCCATCTTCCCAAGCCCAAGAGCGATGAAACTTGCGCCTGCCGATTTCCGGTACTATCTGCAATAAACAAGGCACGTGAATAATACATGTGACTTTGCTCTTGATTTCCTTTTCCTAACTCGATGGATGCAACACTCAAATATGAGCCCGGCAAGTAAGTAAAATTTTGGGTTAGTAAACGTTCTTCGAGAGCAAGCCGATGAAAATATTCGGACGAATCCGATATTCCTAATCGAAGATAAGCTTCCCCCAAACTACTATAAATTAATCCAAGGTAGCCTGTAGTATCGTTTGCGGATGGAAATCCATTCATAGCTTCCTTACTCAATGCAATGGATTCACGATATTTCCCTTGTCGACCATTGATGGTACTCATCAATTGCAGGCATTTACTTCGACCAATAAATGCTTTTTCAGGTTCTGATTTTTCCAGTTGCTTAAACTCCTCCAAGGCCCGCATGCAATATTGCAAGCCGTGGGTCAAGCTTGAACCATAAGAGCAAATTCCCATATTCAATAATGCCATTGCGCTATTCTCAACATTATTTTCAATTTGAGCTTGCTCATATGCTTGTCCAAAGTATTTGAAAGCATCGGCATCATGATCATTCACCAGCTCTGTCCAACCTTTTTGCAGGGAAATGGAGGATTCGCTTCCCAATGTGATTTGGGTAGTGAATAAACAAAAGAAGAGGATGAGAATAATTTCGTATCATGCTAGGAAATAGAGGATGCTAATATATGAAATTCGAAGTTCGGTTTTGATTTTTAGTTCTTATAACGTT
>JADJMG010000012.1 GCA_016709725.1 Bacteroidota bacterium | reverse complement strand
CCATTTTGTGCGCATTAGTTACGCTAAATTATATCACCTTCGCTAATGGACGCGATGCGGAATCCAAGCGTTCATCAGAACAACATCATGAATAATTTGCAACATCTATTTAATCCTTCGTTGTCCGTATGGATATTCTTCGATAACATCTGCACAGTGACTAATCTATCCATCCGGATTTCCAATTCCCTGGTAAATCCCATTGTTAATATCCGTATTATGAAGGATCTCCTGAATGCTGTTGGAACTATCAGATAATGCTTAAACTTTTGCGCCCCTTTACCTGTGATACTAAACTGCGAAGCTTGGTGCGTGCCGTTGCCTCCAACATCACCTTGTGATACTTGCCCACTTCTCACTGTTAATCTTGATGGATAAACAGGGCGTACATAATTAATCCGGACCGCTACAGGCGGTAATGTTAAATTGATATTCAAGAGATTCACGCAATGGGCATTCTGCGACCTGTAATAATTAATGGATTCAATCCATTGAGGATGATATCCGTTAACTACGCAGCAGTAACATTATGAGTAGTTAAATAAATTTTAACATGCATTAATCAAATGAGTTCAACACTGAACACTATCTCCACCAAAGAAATAAGCATCGTTGTCGTTATCAGACCCCACTGTATATAATTTAAATAAAGTGAACTTAGTTCTTGTCCTAAAACATACCGTTGTATTTTCCATCAGGACAAGGAATTGTAATAAGGTAAAATGCGCGGACCTTCTACAATATTCTGATCCGTTGCCTTGCGCCAGAAGCTAGGGTCGTGACGAGTTAAAAGGTATACGTTCCAATTCCATTTACGATGAATAATGAACATTCTTACCAGATACAATGTTTCCAGTTCCAGCAGTGGACCGAGAAAAATTGCATCTACAGTAGTTGAACTGCCTAAGGTTGCTACAAAATAGTACAAATTATTGCATTACAGGACCCCTTCTGCTGTTGGTGCTGAATAATTCGAACTCGCTTCAGCAGTCGGTAGCCGAACGTCGTTTGACGGATTTTAACGGTGAGTGTATACGTACAAGAGCATTGCAATTGCGGAAGCGGTATTGACACCTGAAACGATGCCCGGGCCAGTCCATGCAAAATCAACACCACTAGTTGATGAACTACCTGAAAGTGTTACGGTATTCAACTGCAATTCAAGGTTGATCCGCAACTGCATCGCGAGGAGCGGTGGTATTGCTTGTTACTTCAACTTGATCCGTAGCGGTGCATCCATTACTCGTTACCGTAACGGTATAGGTGCCGATGGTATTTACGGTTGGGTAACAGTATTTCCTCCACCAAAGGCGCAATTCAGGACCCACCAAGAGTAAGTAACTTTGGTCTTGTGAACTGATCCATCTAGCACCACTGAGCTTGCTAAACAAGTTTTAATTCTTTATCAAGTCCTGCATTTTTGCATGAGGTGTTGTACAACTACCTGTGACCAAAATTAATAGATTACACCGCTGTAAATGATGACTTGCGTTCCACTCCAAAGAGATCGGTTTGTTCTGGAATGCCTGTTCCAGAACCAATTTTGATAGGATGAAAAAGGTGCATACACATTGCCAAGCCATCTTGAAACTCCTCCGCCATATCCATTGTGATTGTAGATATAAGATCCAGTTCCATCGTGTGTCTGAAAAATTCGAGTTGCATTTCCCGTTAATCATCGTTGCATTGCTGCCTAAGCACATGTTTATATGGGAACATAAATTTTTAAAAGCACTTATAGCCAGGATTATTTTTGAAAATTAAAGACAAAACTATTTGCTACTGTTACTGATTAAATAAATACCATATACCCCAAGGACCATTTAACGTTGGGGTTTTATTTCGCTCAATGTCATTTTTTTATAACATCCTGGGTTAAGCGTTGTAGTCGTACTAATATTTTGTGTTCCTGCAGAGGGAAAACCCACCAGGTAAGGAACGTACTGGCAACTTGAGTAAAGCTGGGTGCTCCTAAAAATATTTCCTCCGCCGAAGTGGTCCATAATATGGTGGTTCCATTCGGATGTGTGGTGAGCCTACAATATTTCCGCTGCACCACAGAAATAACCCCCTGCCCGTTGGCATCGATGGAGCCAGCCAGAGCTAAGGTTGGTTCCAATGCTAACGCTGGTCCACTTTGTAAGCCTGCATTGGTAGCCGCCAATATTCCCGCCCACGGTATTGCTGTTTGATAAAATGACATCGTTTCCTGCGAATGGATCCTGTTACAGCCAGTGGAAAGCTCTATATTTGTTTTTACCAAAACATAAGCACCAATGTGGTTCCCATTGATCGTCGTGGATGATGAGGATTGCTGGCCGTCGTGGTGAAGCCGGATTTTGAACGATTGTCCAGGAACGGTACCGTTGCCAGTAAAAGTACGTAATCTTGTTGAGATTTTGAAGTTGGCCAAAACTAAGGTTTGGGAGTAACTTTACATATATTCAGCATCGCTGGAATAAATATTATAGTAATCGAACGAGGTTGCGTTGGGTTTTTCATTTTTTTGTATGAAAATATAATTAATCTATTTTTTGATAAGGCGAAGCAGGTTTCGTCTCGTGAACAAAAATTTAAGATAACCAGGTTATATTTTTTTTTCAATTCTGCAATAGCAAATGGGTAGAAAATAGTCTTTTTTATTCCAAATCGGATTCAAGTTAAAATCATATAAAATCAAGCCTTTTTTAGGAAAAAGTGCAGAAAAAGGCATGTTCTAAACAGTTTTCTCCGAAAATATAGGTGGTTTTGCGAATGTAAGGAAGAACATGTTATTCATTTGATTAAGGTACTTGAGAGATTTTAAATCAGGGGAGCCTCTAAGTTAAATAAATTAAAACTTGTAAATCTGGGATATTTTCATATTTTTGAATACACATTCAACCCAAATCTTACTACCATTTTATACCCTTTATCATGAAAAACATCTTGCTCTGCGGCAATATTTCTATTGTTAGGCACCAGCGCTTTACCTCAATTGGTTCAGCAAATTGAATCGTTTTGAGTTCAACCATCTTTCCGGCTCCCGGGATGGGAGACAGCAAAAGTATTTGACAAATGTAAGTGGAGCATTCTTTCTTCAGCCGGTGGCTGCTGCCACAAATCCAGCTCCTGAGCTGCACCTAGTGGTGGTAACAACCAATGATGTTTAATTCTTTTGCCGGAATTAATAATGACACCTCCATATCATTACAAAACCATTTGATTTTGGTAATAATGCGGGAGTGAATCCGCAGTTTAGTTTTACATGTATCGTGATAATGGTTTTGCACTTGCTGATGATCATCTTCGAGTCTATATTAATACGGCTCCTACTATGACCGGAGCAACTTTATTAAGTAACACATTAGGATCAAATAAACTGTCGAGGTATAAATGTTACAGCTCCAGTTGCCACGCAAATACATGGAATCAGTATAACTATAATTTGACGGCGGCAACCTCTCAAAGCAGCAAAAGATATTATTTTATTATCATGGGTGTTTGTAAGGATGGTAACAATATTTATTTGGGATTAGTTTACAACAAATACGTATCCATCTGCAACACTTGCATCGGATGTAAACATCAATTTGTTTTATCAAAATACTGCTATCGTTGGTACTGGTACATTGAATAGTATGGTGGTTGGTATTCGTTGTATTATCGCTGGAACCAGTGGTTGTGGAGTGGTGAATGGAGCGCTTTCTACTGCATTAAAGTTGGATACTCTCATGTTAAATACCAATGGAACTACGAATGTTTCTGATATAGCAAATGCAAAAATTTATTATACCGGTGGAAGTATCGTGTTTGATACAACTTATGTAAGTCCTTTCCCAGTAACTGCGGGAACAGATGATTATCCATCTTCGAAGATTTGGTCAAACCATTGCAACCCTGGTACCAATCTCGATTTTGTAAATGGAGTAACATCTTGTATTCATCTCGGAATATGATACTACCTATTTTTGGTTGACCTACGATGTAAAAGCAAATGCAACACTAGGTAATTTTTAGATGCTGACCTCCGTGGTTCTGCAGTAGGTGGAACAGCAGGTACGTGCCCATCGCCCGGCGGTACAGGAGTTTCAGTCACTCCAAATCCTGGAGGGTTTTCTATTCGGATCTCGACTCATTGATTCTCCTTATTGTATAGGTACATACACGGTCGGTACCTCTCGTACAAATGGCTCGTATACAAATAATGATTACATCTCTCATGTTATTTTAAATGGAGCTAATGGTACTGCCATCAATACAACCACGGGCGCTAAAATCGATAATACAGGTTTACCATCCAGTTTAGCTTGCCTTGTCTTTAATGGTGGACCGGGTTGTGACTTCACTGCGCATCCTCCCGATTATGAATTGTGGCCATCGGTTTTAGGACGAACTGTTGTTTTAACGCAGGTACTGCCTACTCTGTTCAAGTGCGGCTGGTACTTGGCCTAAGTAATAATGATATTGCTGTCTTTATTGATTACAATCATGATGGCGATTTTGGTGATGCAGGTGAGAAATTAGGACAGGATTAGTTTGCCGGGATTGGGAATTGGTAATATTCCATTTACAGTTCCAGCAGTTGGTTATCTAGGGTAAAACAAGAATGCGTGTGCGTGAAGTAACTGGAAATAGTAATATTGATCCTTGCTCTCTGGAATCTTTTGGAGGATGAAGATTTTACGATAACACTTTCGCCGAATTGTCCTTCTGGAATTAAGTTGTAGCTAGGGAATACAACGGATTGGAATGATCCTGGGAATTGGTGTGATGGTGTTCCTGCAATTACTGATAATGCATTTATTGATCGGGCACAAGTTTTCCCGCCTGCTGGAGCTCCAACTCGTCCTTATTTCCATCCTGTAATTAAATCGGGTATCGTAGCGAATGCAAGAAATTTAACCATCTCATCATTAGATACTATTGTTGTAGATGCACCCACTCCAAGTGTGAATTCACTTAAGGTTGCAAAAGATCTAACCAATAATGGAAAACTCTTGGTTACGAATTCGTATTCGAATAATCTTGTGTTTGGAAATGGAACGTTAATAAATAATATTTATACTCCATTTAAATCCCAAAGCACGGATGCACGTACTCAAATTATTTATTCAGCAGCAGAATTGGCTGCAGCAGGGATGTTAGCAAATGATAATATTTCTGGACTTGAGTTTTCATTAGTGTTTAAGGAAGTATAAATGCATTTAATGGTTTTTACCGTAAGTTATGCTTTAGTTCCTTTAGCCAGCATGCTACCAATGTTCCTTATGCAGGATTATTGAAAACGGTTTATGGTCCAACCGCATTCACTACTATTTTCCAGGCGTAAATTCAGTCAATTTGAATTCGCCAATTGTGTGGGATGGCACCAGTAGCTTGTTGATTCAATATTGTTTTGACAATACTATGAATATAGGTTCTAATGATGATCGAATTGCGATCACTCAAACCACAGGAATAAAATCGACATTAATATTGTCTTCTACTACGAATGCAGCTACGGGTTGCGCCTTGGTCCCTGGAGCAGGAGTGACCGATAATTTCTTTGCTGGTTTAAGTTCTTTCCGACCTAATTTCACTTTCTTATTAGATCGCCCTTATGGAAAGGCTATCATTAAAGTACAAGAAGATTGGATCAACAATGGAGCTTTTGTTGCCGGATTTAGTCGCGTCGTGATGGATAGCTCCATTGCACAAACAATATCGGGTTCTCAGGTAACTACATTTAACGAGTTAGAATTAAATAAGTCGGTTAATACACAAAACAGTAACGATGTTAAAAAGAATCATTGTTGATTCTTCGCTCGTTTTATCACAAGGTTTGTTGTTGATGAACGGTTTTAATATTACCATGAATAATCCTTCAGCAAGTACTGGAAATTTGATTGCTCCTCAAGGACCTTTCGCAAGAACTAATGGATATTTAATTTCTGAGAAAGAGTTGTCTACTGTAATTTGGAAAAGTATTAATTCTTTAACAGGCTATCGAGTGATTCCGTTTGGAAGTAATGTAGGTGCGCCAACCTACATTCCATTTTCTTTAATCATAAAAGCGGAAATATTGGAAATGTAACCATCTCAGCGTACAGTGCTCCTAACAATTTACCATTTCCAAGCGTGGTAACTCATTTGAATAATACGATTACTCCTCCAGCAAATAATGCAGCGCCACTGTGGATCGTTTTGGTTAGTTCAAAAAACGGGAAATACTGCGGTTTCTGATATTGTCTTTCGTTTTACAACTTCTGAAAGACCAGTTGGAATGTCGGCTTTCAATCAAGGAAAAGCACAACCGTTTCGTACTAGTTCAAATACGAATTCGTGGATACGTTTAATAGCACCTTATACCACATCAACCTATACGCAAACTTATGGAAGCAGTGCTGCTCCGGCCTTTGATTCGGTACGTGTTGTGAACTGGAATTGGCCTTCTCTGCCACAAAGTCCAGCCCCTTATACGGATCCTGCAGGAGCCATAGGAAATTCATCCGTGGATCGTTACTTTGAACAATTCACCGTGTGGATATAATTATTCTTCATCTGGAATTTTGGTTTCTGTGACGAATGTAACGAATGAAACTTGTGCTGGATTTGCAAATGGTTCCATTAGCATTTCCGTTACAGGTGGTTCCGCTCCCTATGCTTACACATGGAGCAATGGAAATGTGACACAAAATCTAAATAATTTATCAGCTGGAACGTATACTGTTACTGTTACAGATTCAAATGGAGCAACTGCTACAACATCGGCTACCATTAATGTGAGTAATCAACTCCCTTCACCCTTAGGTGCAGTGAGTGGACCTAGCGCAATTTGTCCTGGAACTAACAATATTACTTATGTAGTTCCAACTACTCAGGGTGCTACTGGTTACCAATGGGTATTGCCTTCCAATATGACATTAGTTTCTGGACAAGGAACGAATGCAATCATAGTAAACTTTAGCGCCAGTTTTACCACCGGTGTCTTGTGTGTAACTGCTTCTAATGTTTGTGGTTCAACATCGCCTTCTTGTTTGCTTATTAACAGTTCAACTGCGCCTAGTACTCCTTCAACAATTACTGGATCTGGATACAGTGTATGTGGATTAACAAGAACTTATTCTGTAACGAATGTTGCAATGTGAACTACACATGGTCGGTTCCTGCTGGTGCAACCATACTTTCAGGACAAGGTACCAATGCTGTTTCAATACAATTCACCACTTCGTTTGTTTCAGGAGCTATTTCGGTTGTTGCTAGCAATGCATGTGGCACGAGCAATGCGCGCACTAAAACGGTGTATGGAAAGCCAACAAAGCCAACTGTAATTAATGGACCAACGCTATTGTGTAAAAAACGGATACAGTAGTCTTTTCTACCGTTGCTGTATTTGGAAATAATACATACACCTGGACAATGCCTACTTTTATAAACATCTTATCGGGACAAAATACCACTAGCGTGACGGTGAAGGTGAGTTCAACTGCAGTTGCAGGAGATGTTTGTGTAAAGCAAAAACAGTTGTGGGAATTCAGCCAATTTATGCTTAGCAGTGAACATCATTCCAAATCCATTAGCAATCGGAACCATAACAGGTAATGCAAATGGTGTTTGTAATTCCACTAAAAATTATTCAGTGGTTAATCAAGTAGGTATAACATTTAATTGGACCGTTCCTTCTGGTGCAACTTTGCTTTCAGGACAAGGGACTAATGCTGTTAGTGTTTCATATAGTAATTCATATAACTCTGGAAATATTGTAGTAACGGCAACAAATTCTTGTGGGAATTCAACGAGCGCTTCTAAAACCATTAAAGGTAAGCCTGCTATTCCAACGACTATTACAGGTCCAACAAGTGCATGTTTTAATGGTCAAAATATAAGTTATTCATGTAGCAATTCGACCGGAGCCACAAGCTACACATGGACGATTCCTGCAGGGGCGAGTTTGGTGAGCGGGCAAGGAACAAATTCTATTGTACTTAACTTTGCTAGTACGGTTGGAAATGTTCTTGCGTTGAAAGTAAAGGCGAGTAATGCTTGTGGAGTAAGTGCAAATAAAACACGGAACATTACAATGCTTAGTTGCCCAAGACTTTCTAATGATGAAAAGTCTGATATTGTACTCTTTCCTAATCCTGCTAAAGATGAACTTACGATGTCATGGTTCACGGACGCTGATGAAGATTTGTTAGTTACCTGTATCGATATCCTCGGGCAACAATTGATGAGTAAGAATTATGAGCGTTCAGAAGTTGAAGCAGGTATTAAAATTAATACTTCAAATTTCTCTAATGGCGTTTACTTCATTCGCGTCGTACAAGGTGATCTTGTTCGAACGCGTCGATTTGTGGTGAAACATTAAGAAGTAAAATTTCATTGTAATCCCGAATAATTAATTCTGTTTTGAGTTAATTATTCGGGATTATTTTAAACATACACTTCAAGATTTATGAATAATTTTTCATTTCGAAGATCAGGTGAGTCTGGATGTATACTATACAATCATTCCCTGGGAATGATTGTATTCTCAATTTTTGATCATAAAATAGATGGTTTGTTTGAATATATATTGGAAATATCTTGTTTTTCTGAGGTATTTTCCTAATTTTGATTTAATATAACCAAACCCATCTTACAGTTCTTAGATTTTTACCATGAAAAAAATTTATATTTTATTAGCAGTCTTTGTATTGCTTAGCAACCTTGCTTTCCCTCAAATGGTACAGCAAATAGAATCCTTTGAAAGCTCAACTATTTTTCCAGCACCGGGTTGGAGGAGTCAAAGGTATGCGACTAATGTTAGCTCGGCATTCGTACTTCAGCCAGTGGTTACAGCTACAAATCCAGCTCCTGGCGCAGCTCCAGGTGGAGGAACCAATCTGATGATGTTTAATTCATTTACCGGTATAAATAATGACACTTCAATCATCATTACAAAACCATTTGATTTTAGTAATAATGCAGGTGTGAATCCTCAGTTTAGTTTTTACATGTATCGGGATAATGGTTTCGCACTTGCCGATGATCATATTCGAGTTTATATTAATACCGCTCCAAGTATGACAGGTGCCACTTTATTGTCAAACACATTAGGAGTAAATAAATTGTCGAGATACTATAATTCAGTTCCAGCTTCCACTGCAAATACTTGGAATTTGTATACCTATGATTTAACTGCAGCTAGCTATACTGCAAAAAGATATTATTTCATCATCATGGGTGTTTGTAAGGATGGTAATAATATTTATATGGATCGTGTTACTGCGAATACTTATCCATCTGCCACTTTAGCAAGTGATGTAAAGATGGATTTGTTTTTGCAAAATGGAGCTACGGTAGGAGTGGGCGTAAATAATCATATGATTGTTGGTGTTCGTTGTATTATCGGGGGCAACAGTGGTTGTGGAGTAGTGAATGGCGCTTTGTCAACAGCTGTTAAGTTAGATTCGCTTTTAATGAACACGAACGGAACTACTAATGTTTTAGATATTGACGATGCTAAAATTTATTATACGGGTGGAAGTACACTTTTTGATACTACTTATGTAAGTCCTTTCCCAGTTACGGCAGGGTCTGATGATTATCCTTCTCGTCGATTTGGACAAACAATAGCCGTTCCGGGTACTAATTTGGATTTTATGAACGGAGGAATAACTTGTGCTTATTTAGAATATGATACAACCTTTTTCTGGTTGACATATGATATTAAATCTACTGCTACTAGTAATAATTTTGTTGATGCAGATTTACGTAGTTCCGCGGTTGGGGGAACCGCTGGTACTTGTCCATCTCCAGGTGGTACGGGTGTTACTGTTACTCCCAGTGCAGGAGGATTCTCGCAAACAGGAGCAAGTCAAATCGGTTTACCGTATTGTGTGGGAACATATACCACAGGTACTTCATGGTTAAATGGTTCTTATACCAATAACGATTATATCACTCATGTAATTTTAAATGGTGCCTCAGGAACAGCTATCAATACAACGATAGGTTCAAAAAACAATAATACCGGGCTTCCTTCTAATCTTGCTTGTTTGACTGGTAATGGTGGACCTGGTTGTGATTTTACTTCTCATCCCCCCGATTATGAATATTGGCCTTCTATACCCGGAAGAACTGTTGTGCTTACTCAAGGTGTAAATTACTCAGTAAATGTTAGAGCTGGAACTTGGAACTCCAATAATAATATTGCTGTCTTCATAGATTTTAATAGAGATGGTGATTTCGTTGATGCAGGTGAAAACTAGGACAAGTAACTTTGCCAGGGTTAGGAAATGCTAATATTGCTTTTACTGTGCCAGCTGCAGGATATACCGGAGTAACTCGTATGCGTGTGCGTGAAGTTTATGCTTCCTCAAATGTTACCCCTTGCGCTCAATTCACCTATGGTGAAATTGAAGATTTCTCAATAGTTATTTCACCAAGTTGCCCAGCAGCATATGAGTTATGGTTGGGAAATTCTGACGATTGGAATAGTCCTGGAAACTGGTGTGGAGGCGTTCCTACCGATAGGTGACGATGTACAAATTAGTCGAGTTCAAGTTTTCCCTCCTATAGGTAACCCTACTCGTCCTTATTTTAATCCAACCATTAAATCTAATACTTCTGCAACAGCCAAAATTCTTACGGTTTCCAATTTGGATACGTTAATCATTAACGCATCAACTCCAAGTGCAAATGCATTGCGTTTGGCGCAGGATCTAATTAATAACGGACGTATATCTGTTGTAAGTTCGTTATCTACTAATTTTAAATATGGTAATGGCATCATACCAAATAATATTTACACTCCATTCAAAGCGCAAAGTACCGACGCACGTTCACAAATTATTTATTCTGCAGCGGAGTTAACGTTGAATGGATTAATTGGTGGCGATAGAATAAATGGAATACAATTCAGCCTTTGGTCTAAAGGAAGTTCTGCATCATTCGGTAACTTTACAGTGAGTTATGCATTAGTTCCTTTTACACAACACGCAAGTAATATCCCTTATGCAGGAGCATTAACTACGGTGTATGGACCAACAGCAATTACTACTAATTTAGGAGTAAATACACTCAATTTAACGAATCCAATTGTTTGGGATGGTTCTAGCAATTTGTTGATTCAATATTGTTTTGATAATGCATCCAACATTGGATCGAGTGATGATTGTATTTACATCACCCAAACAACAGGTATTAAGTCAACTTTAATTTTATCCTCAACAACAAATGCAGGAGCTGGATGCGCAATGATTCCAGGCGCAGGTGTTACGGATAATTTCTTTAGTGGATTGAATTCTTTCCGACCAAACTTTACCTTCCTCGTTGATCGCCCATATTCAAAAGTTGTATTTGCTGTTCAAAGAGATTGGTTTAATAATGGATTTTTTGATGCAGGATATAGTCAGGTGTTGATGGATGGAACATTGGCACAAAATATCACAGGTACTCAACCTACTTTATTTAACGAATTAAATATGAACAAAGGTGCCGCGAATCAAACGGTAACCATGCAAAGAAGTTTTTCTGTCGATTCATCTTTAATCCTGACTCAAGGATCCATGTTGATGAATGCATTTACATTGACTATGAATAATCCATCTGTGAATACAGGTAATTTAGCATCTCCAAAAGGTGCGTTTGAAAGAACCAATGGATTTTTGATTAGTGAAAATGCAAATGCTGCAGTGATTTGGAAAAATTTAAATGCATTAACAGGCTATCGTGTCATTCCTTTTGGAAATGCAGCAGTTGCTTCTCCGCTTTATATTCCTTTCTCTTTTACACATAATGCAGGTAGCTTGGGCGATTTATCTATCTCAACTTATAATGCAGTAGGCAATTTACCATTTCCTCCCACAGTAACTCATATAAATAGCGCTTCTACAGGCTTAAATAATGCGGCAGCAGTTGTTGATCGCTATTGGGTGTTAAGTAAAACAGGAGCTAATCCAAATGTAAATATAGTTTACAGATTTACAAATGCGGAAAGACCAGCAGGTATGTCAGCATTTAATCAAGGGAAAGCACAACCTTATCGCATTACTCCAGTAGTGGATTTATGGTTGCGATTGATTACACCATTTACTTCTGTCTCTTATGTTCAAAGCTATTGAACTAATGCTTCTCCTGCTTATGATTCCGTGAGGGTTTCTGGATTGGATTTGCCAGTTATACCCGCAGGAAATGCGCTTTACTTTGAACGTTCTGGTGCCATAGGGAATTCAAATCCATGGTTGATTTCACTAAATGACCAACCTTGCGGTTATGGAACAAATGCATCTTTTTCTGTTAGTGGAACTGTTCCACAGGTTACTTGTCCCGGAGGAAATGATGGAGCAATAGTGCTCTCCGTTACGGGCGGAGTAACTCCTTATACTTATTTATGGAATAATGGAAGTACTGCTGCAAACAGAAGTAATTTGACAGCCGGAACGTATACGGTTACCGTTACTGACGGTAATGGATTAACGTCGTCTGCTTCTTTCACTTTAAATGTGCTTAATCAACCTCCCGCTCCATTAGGTAATATTAATGGATCAACTTCGGTTTGTGCAGGGTCAACTAACATAACTTTCACAGTTCCTACTTCACTCGGCGCTACCAATTATCAATGGACATTTCCTGCTAACACTACCATTCTATCTGGAAATGGGACTAATGTTCTTGTCGTAAATTTCGCAAGTAATTTCACCGCTGGAATATTATGTGTAACCGCATCCAACGTATGTGGTACAACGGCACCTATGTGTTTGAATTTAGTTGCCAATTCAAGTGTTCCATCCATTCCATCTACCATTATTGGTTCAGCGCAAGGTGTATGTGGTTTAACTCGAAGTTATTCAGTGACCAATGTTGCGAATGTTACTTATTTGTGGACAGTACCTGTGGGGGCTACCATTTTATCAGGTCAAGGAACCAACGCCGTAAGTATTCAATATAGCACTTCATTTGTTTCAGGTGTACTTTCTGTTGTTGCTTCCAATGTATGTGGTAACAGCAATGCGCGTACGAAAACAATTTATGGTAAACCTGCTAAACCTACTGCAGTGAATGGTCCCAACCTTTTTTGTGTGACTGACACCGTTGTGTTTTCAACCAGTGTTGTATTTGGAAGTAGTTACTATAACTGGACAGTTCCATCAGGTTTAATAATATTGAACGGAAATGGAACGAATGCAATTACGGTTACAGGAAATGCCACAAATGTTCAAGGAGATGTTTGTGTTCGGACGCAAAATACTTGCGGTAATTCTGGCTATCGTTGTTTAACCATTGAAGCAACCGCCAGCTTAAGTTCTATTGGAAATATTACAGGAACAGCAAACGGTGTTTGTGGACTTACAAAAACTTATTCAGTTGTAAATTTAGCTGGAATAAATTATTCATGGTCAGTTCCCGTAGGAGCAATTATTAATTCAGGGCAAGGTACGAATTCAGTTAATGTTACTTTTAATAGCAGCTTCACCACTGGTGACATCATTGTTTCTGGCTACAAGTTTATGTGGAAGCGCTGTAAATTCTTTCAAACTTTAAAAGGAAAACCTGCTGCACCTTCTACGATAACTGGGCCATCCAATCCCTGTTATAATGGACAAAATATTGTGTATTCCTGCAATGCTACAGCTGGAGCAAGTAGCTACACTTGGACGATCCCTGCAGGTGCAAGTTTGATAAGTGGGCAAGGAACAAATTCAATTTTAGTAAATTTTACAGGATCAATTGGTAATGTCTTAGCATTGAAAGTTAAAGCAATTAATAGTTGTGGCATAAGTGCAAATCGCATATTAAATGTTACCTTAATTAATTGTCCTCGATTGCAGGATGAAGAAATCAATAGTCTCATACTTTATCCGAATCCAACGCAAGATGAACTTAACATAACATGGAATTCATTGAATAACGAAAAAAGTACAACTGTCATGTATTGATATCTTGGACAAACTATTTACCAAAAAGAAATAGATTCGAATGAAGGAAGGGAATGAATTTAAGTTGAATACCAGTTTGTTCTCTGATGGAGTGTACTTTATGCGGATTACTAGAGATGGTAACACACAGAGTAGAAAGTTTGTGGTGAAGCATTGATTTATCTTTTCTTGTTTGTATAAATTTAATTATTATTTTTAGGTTGTAAATCGAAAGGATTATGCTTAGAATTATAGTTTTTACTTCTAGTCGTTCTGTGTAAGCTCAATGCAACTGCGCAGTTCCAGGTTAGCTGGCAACAAATATTGGATGATGGCGCCAATGGTGATGAATACACGAGTTTACTGGTGAAGGATACTGGCTTCGTTTATACTATCGGTAGATTGATTCCCGCTGGGCAAACAAGAAGTGATCTTTTGATTGCAAAGTATGATGATCAAGGCGCAGAAATTTGGCGAACTACTTATGCAGGTCCTGCTGGAAGAATGAAACCATAGTTGCGGCAACATTGGATTTGAACGGAGATTTAATTTTATGTGGTGAGTATTTTAATGCCTCCAACCTCAATGATATTTTTTAATAATGAAATATAGTAGTGCAGGACAGTTGTTGTGGTTGGATACCATCGATGGAACCCAGTCAACTTTATGATCAAGGGATGGGAGTTTGTGTTGATGATGCAAACAATTATTATTTTCTTGGATACAGTTTGAGTGGAACGTATAAAGCAAAATTACTTAAGTATTCTCCTGCAGGACAGCAGTTGTGGTCGATGCTTATTCCTTCAACACAGCAAGGACTTGGTATTACCTATTATGAAAAGCATTTGTACTTGAATTGCATGACAGGGTTTACGGGTTCACCATCTCATGCTATGCTATTAAAGTTGGATACAGCAGGACAAACCGTTGCTAGCATATCCCTTTCAAACTATTATAGCAACCTTATTTCAGATGTGCTTTTCAAAGAAGATAAATTGTATTTGTTAGATATGCAGTCTTTAGGTATGTCCGCAGGTTCACATTATGGCGTTGTATGCGCCGATACAACTTTGCAGCCATTGTGGAGTCGGTCCTATACTTCAGGTTATCTTTCAGATCCTATAGGTCTATGTTCTTTTGATTCGATGCTTTACATTTCACACACGAAGTATCAAACTGTTGGATTGACATCTCCAGAAGTTGAGCTTCGAGGAATTAATCGATTTACGGGCGACTCTTTAGTTATTTCTCCGCTTGCCCAGACTGCGGGAGTCGATTATCATGCAAGAGCACAAGTGATCGATTCAACCGGTACTATTACCTTATTGACAGATAAGAGTATTACCCCTTCCAATAGTTTTCAAAATTATTATTTGGTGCGCATGAATTCAATGGGTGTGCAAACGTCAAGTTTAGTTTTATCCGATACCGTGGGCTTTGGTGAAGTTAATATGATTCAATCCGATTTCAATACGCTATTTGTAGGGGCATCGATCTACGATTCTCAAAGTTTGAACTATTCAATGTCTTCGTGGCGATTGCAAGCAACCCCTACTGGAATTCAACAGTTGCAAAATGATAACGCATGGGTTGTCGCTCCAAGTGCCTGCACAAGATTATATAAGTATAATTGGAATGCCAACTGGTGAGTTTAATTATGTTATTTACTCTGTAGCAGGGCAAGTAGTACAATCAGGTTTGCTGAATGACAATCAACGTTTAATAGAATTCTCACTACAGGCTGGTGTTTATTTCATTCGAGTTATACAAGGTGATATTATTCTAACTCGTAAATTTGTTGTTAAGGATTAGCTTCTAGCTTCTAGCTTCTAGCTTCTAGCTTCTAGCTTCTAGCTTCTAGCTTCTAGCTTCTAGCTTCTAGCTTCTAGCTTCTAGCTTCTAGCTTCTAGCTTTCAACATCCAACATCCAACATCCAACATCCAACATCCAACATCCAACATCCAACTTCCAGCATGAAAAATTTCAAATCATATTTCATCATACCAGCCGAACCATCAGATGTATTCGCTGCTATCACGAATCCGCTCACCATTCAACTTTGGACCGGTGAAGAAGCGGTAATGTCGACAGAGCCTGGATCTGAGTTCAGCATGTGGGAGGGAAGTATTACCGGAAAGAATTTAGAGTTTGAGCCCAATAAAAAATTGTTCAGCAGTGGTATTTTGGTGATCAGGAAGTAGAGTCAATTGTAACGATCAAATTGCATCCGCATAAACACGGGACTTCAGCCGAACTAATTCACACCAATATTCCCGATGAAGCATTTGATGATATTACCGATGGATGGAAAGAATCGTATTTCGGTGAGCTGGAAGAATTTTTTGAGGGAGAGTGATCTCATCAAGGATATTTGAAATCACAAACCGCATTACCTTATGAATCAAGCGCAGGTTAAGAAGTTGATAAATTAGTAAACCTAAAAAACTCAAACTTCTTTTTTCTTCTTCCTCTTCCTCTTCTTGATTCATCTTTCCGGAAAAAAATTGAAAGCTTTTCTGTAATTTTATCTATGGATATTTCCTTTTTAGAAACATAAGTTGCTACCAAAAATTGAAAAAGCAATCCACCAATAACTTTTAATGGATTTTTGATTTGCCGAAAAGCAGTTTGCTTGAAAGTGCTCCGGCGGTAATACCTGCAATCTCACTCACTATAGAATTCTTCACATCGTCAGAGCTGGTGAGTTGAGAGAATGTCCTTTTAATTATATTAATGGGTTTGAGACTTTCGTATTTATCACGTAACGATTGTTTCAACTCTAGTAATTCCGCCTCTTGTTTTTTTCTCAAGGGCAGCAATTTCGATACTTAGAAGCTCAGCGGCGGAGGGAGATTTCATAATCGCTATTTTTTCAAGAAACGGTTAATGATCGCATTGTTCAGAGGATCTTTAATCCAATCATTTCTGAAGGCATAAAAACAAATAGAAAGAATTCCATAGAAGCCAGCTACAATTAAAAATCCATAATAAGCTTTACCTAATAACTCTCCAATCCAAAGTGCAATTCCAATATTAAGTAGCATTGCAAAAACGGCCATGAAGATGAAAAGTATAAAATAACCCGCTAAATAAGATAATACATCGGCAGTTTTGTCAATTGATTTTAAACGAATCAACTCTAACGTTGTCTTGCCATAAGCTTCCGCCTTGTCAATGAGTTGTTCTGCCGATGTAGGATCCCTCTTGCATAATGTAAATAGTGGCCTAAAGATAATAAAATCTCGGACTACGAAGTAGCGTTATGCGTCGCTTTACGATAATCTTCTGTTTTCGATTTCGCTTTGTTCGCCATATCTTCTCCAGAATCAATTACTGACTCCGTTTTATCAAGAATTGAATGATAAACATCATTTAATTTTTCTTTAATATCATCAATATACTTTGAACCTTTTCCGGTAATCTTCTTTCTGGTATTTGAGCCTTTATCTGGGGCAAGCAAGATACCTAATACAGCACCAGCAGCTAATCCTGCTAATACGCCTAATACTATTTTTCCTTCTTTCATGATGGTTTGTGTTTTTTGATTTAACTTATTTTACTATTTTATTTCCTGAGATAATCCTAAGCAATACTGCAATAATGGCAATTACGAATAAGATATGAATGATACCACCTGTGTTGAATGCAAAGAATCCAATCGCCCAACTTATTATTAATAGAACGGCAATGATATAGAGTATATTATTCATTTTTTGATGTTTTTAATTGGTTAATATTTAGTTTAAGCCTACTGAGACATAAAAGTTAAGAACTCAGTTTTTTGAATCGGGGAAGGTCTCTAATGAACCTGCAAAATCTTTTTGTTTGCCTACTGTTTTAGTACCGTAACAATATCTTCCACCAATTCCAATTCTGCCAATGTCAACACCACCACCCACTATAATTCCAAGATCATAATCGCTATAATCTTCTCTTTTGATGTTATGTTTCGTAATCAAAGTACGGTGTTTGATTTGTTCTTTACTTTTCCACTAATTAATGCAGATGCATAAGGACCCGCATAAACATTGAAATTTTCATTGAGATTCACGATGAGTAATAACGGAATTTCAATGTAGTTTAATGTGAACTTTGCTGTGCCCTGTGCAATAAGATTGTTGTAGGTTACTTCCGATCCTTTAGTCGTGTAATAAATCTCAGGTTGTATAGCTATCATTTTGTAGAGTGGTAATTTTGCAAATCCACCTACGTTGAATCCTACTAGCATTTTAGATTCGTCGCTGTTTTTCGTGTGTAGATCGGCAAAATTAATTCCCGCTTTTACCCCGTACCAAATTGGATATTTCTCTCTAACTCTAGTCGAATCTTGTGCAGTACTTTGGATACTTGTTGCAAAGAGCGCTATTACGATCAGTGCAATTAATTTTGAAGTTTTCATGTTTTTTTTGGTTTGATTGGATTAAAAACTTTGATTAATAGTTTTTTTATTAAAAATAGTTTCTGAATATTTTTAGATTGAATTAATGTATGGCTAGTCCAAGTGTCGATACTCCGGTTGAGAGATCAAGAAATAGTCCGACGCGTTTTGATAGATGATACTCCGTGCCGATGTGAAAGTCAAGAAATAAAGAATTTCCATGACGGAAATAATTTTTGTCTCCATAATAATCATTGTCCCATGAACGTGAGACGATCGCAAATCCAAGCGAACTGGCTAAATAAAATCCCATTTCGAATTTGCATTTAAGATATCATCGAAATAGTAGGTGCCTTTTACTCCAATCGGAACTACTACTTCGCGATACGTATAATTTTTAAATGGGTGATTGAGCGAATTATTTCCGTAGTAATAACTTCTGCTGAAAGAATAATAACTAATAAATGGAGCTAGGGTAAAATCCTTTGCAACATCTAATTCATAGTTCAAATGTAACACAGGTAATGTTCTACCCGCATAACCATAGTAGCCTGCATAGCCCCAATTCCAAGACCTAGGTTTAGCGTTTTGCCATAAGAGTTGTTTTGTGTGGTTTCTTGTGCAAAACAGGATATAGAATTACTTATCGTTATAGAAACAATAAGTACGAAGCAACTTGTAATTAATTTTAGTTTATTCATGAGTAGAGGATATTTCATTTTGCAAAGTTGAAGCTAATAGGATGATCTTCCGTTACACAATAAATTCTATTATTTACATTATTCCCACATTCTGCAATTTTATCAAGGGTATTTTAAAAGGTTAGACGGTCTCCAATTAATCTTCTACACTAAAGAAGAAGATGTTACTTAGTACTTTAACTTATGCTGAAAGTCAATTTGTGATTTTATAAATGAATTTGAAATTGCTTTTGATATAATGGAAGAAATCATGCTCGGTTGAGATTTCATTCTTTTTAAATAGAATTGCGAAGCGATAATTCCAATTTTGCAATCGATTAGACGGAATACGTTTTTTCTTTTGGAATTTTCGATTGATTAAAAAAATGTTTGATTAAAATTGAAATGAAAAATTATTGAGAAGCATATAAAATGATTGGATTTGCGAGATCTTATGTTGGTTGCTCAAAATTTAAAATCAATTGCATTTGATATTTAAGTGTACTAATTCTTAAAAAGGTTTTGCCCACGGATGCAGCGAAATAATGTTGAGGTCGCGAGCAGAGTGCGAGGCCTGCTTGCAGGCCTCGCACTCAGGGCTCCACCAACCAATCCCCTCAACTATGCCATAAGGATTGGCCTATGCTTTTTACTGTTCGCCCATTTACAAGCAAAAATACCTGTTTGGTGGATAAACTTTCATATACTCAAAATTAACCCCCCCCGATTCATTATTTGAATGGGGGGGGTAATTGAAGCTCAAAGCGTAATTAATTTTATGGCGCTAATTGTAAATTATATTGAAAGCACCATTGGTAATTGAATGAGTTGTGATTCCTCCGATAGCATCGACTGCATTAAAATTAAATGTCCCAATTATCTTTTCGTTGTTGTATTATGTGAACTAATACTAAGTGTTCCATTTGTAGCAATAAAAGTAGAAATTGTGTCAGGTGAATAGTACGCATTAAAAGAATTAGGTCCGCCTAGCGAGTAAGTACCAGCCATAATAGTATCTGGAAAAAATAAAAGAACTGATTTGTCTAATCCTAAACCTGAGGCTTCAACATTTATAAAGCCAATACTTGAATATCCCGTAATAAAAGTAGGGACCCAATTTACATTGTCAATTTTTACATTGAATGTGTTGCTTCCGTTTGAAATTCCTGTTTGATAAGGTACATTTGTAAATACGCCTGTAGTAATATTTTTATAGGTATTGTCTGAAGCCCGATATCCTTTGAAAGAGAAAGTTCCTGAAATGCGTTTTGTAGTTGGGTTTAAACCCGTAACTTTTAATGTTCCAGTGCAAGTTGGGTCTCCATTAGAAAGCCAAACTACAGATGTAGAAGTTGTAGCATAAGTAGCCACATTTCCACTTGTAAATCCAATATTATAAGTTCCATTTAGGGCTACATTTTGGAGTATGTTGAAATTAATTCTTGATGAATCTGCTGCAATTCCGGTGCAAGTGGAAGCATGATTCAAGATACTGCTTGTTGTCTGATTACTTAGAGAAGTCCAACTCACTCCGTCTATTTTCGCACTCATTACACTTGCAGTAGTAGTTGGGCTGCTACTGGAATCGTCTTTTTACAAGATCCAAATCCTAAGATCAGTGTTAGAATAATCAGTTTTGAAATTTGTTTCTTCATGGTTGTTTTTTTAGTTGAATAATTAATGCAATCTGTAAGTAATTCTAACTATAGGTTTATTGAAACAATTTAATGTGATGGTTACTTATATATTAAATTTCAGAAATTAGTGCACAATATGTTGTAAGGAAAATCTATTGTTTTGTAATTGATTTTTTTAGGAGTGCTTGTATACGGGTTTTTTCTTTTGCCGTCTATTTGTAAGTTATGTATACTATGACATCGATAAACTTAGATTAACAGAAAAGAATTGCCCCCATAAAACGAAGTTGAAAAGAGTATTATTGTTGAGGTCGCGAGCAGAGTGCGAGTCCTGCAAGCAGGCCTCGCGATCAAGGGGCTCCACCAACATATCCCCCACAGCCAAGCCTTTGGCTTGGCTGTGGATTTTTCTTTTTGTTGCCCATTTGCAAGCAAGCTTGCATGGTCCCAAAAAAAAAACCCCCGATTCAACTTCGTTGAATGAGGGGGTTTTGTTGAGGTCGCGAGCAGATTACCTCGCTGTGCTCGTTGATCTGCAAAAGGATGTAGCCTACAACCTAAACATCCCCTTTCCCAAGCCGTTGGCTTGGGAGTTGCTTTTTGTTTTTGTTGCCCATTTGCAAGTAAACTTGCATGGACACAAAAAAAAACCCCGGATTCAACTTCGTTGAATGAGGGGGTTTTGTTGAGTCGCGAGCAGACCTCGGAAGACTACGCTTTTATTTTACTTAATAATTGAAAATCAATTATATAAAAACTAATTTTGCAAATAATTTTCTTTAGGTGAAGCATTTGGTGAAACAGTTTCTATTATATGGAGATTACAAATTTCATGTTGTGAGATAAAACTCAATTAAATTGAACATATTGAGAACAATTTGGAAAGTTAATCCACCAATCATTTACTTGTTTTGAATTACTATTTTACCTTAATTTGATTAATCTGATGTGTAATACAGAGAATTTGAGTTCTCTATATAGGACACAATGATAAAGTGATTTACCTTTTTTTGAATCAGATTTAAGGATTTAGAAGAGGGCTTATTTAAAATTCCATAGTTTAATTACCCTATTAACCGTTTCGTACCTCAACCTAACACCTAATTAAACTTTCTTATGAAAAATTTATTTTTATCAGTCATGACATGTTTGTGTCTTGTCGAAACTTAACAGCCCAAATTCCTAATTATGTACCATCTAATGGGCTAGTAGGATGGTGGCCATTTAACGGAAGTGCTAATGACGAAAGCGGGAATGGAAATAACGGAGTTATAAATGGTGTTACCTTGGTAGCAGATAGATTTGGAAATGCGAACCAAGCTTATAGTTTTAATGGTGCAACGGAAGTTGGAAGTGACAATACTATTGTGGTTGTAGATAATGGAATAGACATTCCGAATTTTTCTGTGAATTTTTCAAAACAATATAACTATTTCAATTTGGGCAAATGTTGCAAATACAAGTAATGGAGATTTTCAGATAGAAGGACAGATAACAATATTGATTTTGTTTGTTCAGGTGGGGGTAATACTATAAATTGCCATCTCGGTAATATTGGGCCATTTGCTGGCAGCACTAATTTGTCGTTTAATAGTTGGCATCATTATGTTTATGTTTATAATGGTTCTTCAATAAAATTATATGTTGATGGTGTTTTGGATAACCAAACAGCAGCAACTGGTTTCATTTCAAATAACACAACCACGTTACGATTAGGAAAATATATTTATCATGGTGGTTTAACACATTATTTTTTTTATAATGGTTATTTAGACGACATTGGTATTTGGAATCGAGCATTGACAGATCCAGAAATAATCTAATTATTTACAGGAGATACTGTCCCTCCTTGTGCAAGTCTACCATCCAATTTGTCTTCAGGTTTAGTCGGATACTGGCCTTTTTGTGGCAATGCAAATGATGAAAGTGGGAATGGGAATAATGGGACGGTTTATAACGCAAATCTAACTTCTGACCGTTTCGGCCAATCTAATAATGCATATAGTTTTGATGGGACAAATGATTATATAGATGTTGGGAATAGTGCTTTTACTTTTGAATAATTTCACCATGTCAGTATGGGTCAATGAGCAGGGTGAACATAATGGAGGGAACAGCGGAGGGGTCGTAGCAGGAAAATGTACTGGAGATGCGGGGGAAGTAGGCTACCGAATTGATATGTATAATCCTGACAATAGGGCTTATTTTGTTGTTTCTCAATTGGGCGTGTCAACATCTTCTACTGGATATGTAAATACTGTTGATACTTTTATTAATAATCAGTGGTCGCATATTGTTGCAATCAAGTTCTAACGATTCTCTATTTATTTATAAAAACGGGAATCTAGAAGACATTACTACAGGGATAACAGCTTTAATTAGCACCGATAATAATTTTTTGATAGGGAAAGCAGATGCTCTCAGCAATTATTATTTCAATGGAAAATAGATGATATTGGACTTTGGAATAGGGGCATTAACACAAACGGAAATAATTCAATTGAATACAGGAGATACTGTTCCTCCTTGTGCTAGTCTTTCATCCAATTTGTCTTCAGGTTTAGTCGGATATTGGCCTTTCTGTGGAAATGCAGTTGATGAAAGTGGGAATGGGAACAATGGAACTACCAATGGAACCACCTTAACTCAAGACCGTTTTGGAAATTTAAATAGTGCTTATAACTAATGGAGTTAGTGCTTTCATTTCTATTGGTGATCCAATAGATGGTTCTTTAGATTTTTTAGGAGGAGATTACTCAATAAGTGTTTGGTTAAACAATAGAAAATGACGCACCCATTATTACGAAACAAAATCCTTTCATACCTAAATAATAATGGAGATTATAATATAGATATAGCTCAAGGTCAAGGTAAAAGTAGGTTTTGAAGTGGAATTGGCGTAGCAAGACATTCAAGTATTTCTGTAATAAATAACTGGCACCATTTAGTTGCTATTTATACTTCAACGTCAATTGATGTTTATATTGATGGTATGCTTTCAAATGGATTAAAATACCAATATTGGTTCGCACCCTACTGTATTAGCCAATTCAAATCAGCCCTTACTCTTTGAAAGGGATTTAATAACGCACTATTCCAAGGTGTACTTGATGATATTGGAATGTGGAATAGGGCATTAACACCAGAAGAAGTAGTTGAAATATATTCTGGTCCTGATACATGTACAACACCATATTTCTCTGATTCGGACAATGATGGATTCGGAGATTTACTACTGGGCAATTTTTGTTCTGCTCCTCCTAATGGTGTTTTACAAGGCGGAGATTGTGATGATGCAAATTCTTCTATTCATCCTGGCGTGAATGAAATTTGTAATGGAGTAGATGATAATTGTGATGGCATTGTTGATAATGGATCGGTACCTACGATCGGACCCATTTTAGGTAATTATCAAAGTTGTATTCCACTTGCTGCTGGAACTCGAACTTTTTCTGTTGTACCAGTGGCAGGAGTAAATAATTATGCTTGGTCTCTTCCAGTGGGAATGAATTTAGTTTCAGGACAAGGCACTCCAACAATTAATGTTAGTTGGACAAGCTCAACTGCACATACTGGAATACTTGGAAATTTAAGTGTTGTCCCAAGTATGGATTGCTTCACTGGAAATGCCGTGAGTGTTGTAGCTGATCTTAATATTTCGGTACCAGTAACTCCTCCTTCTATTAGTGGAGCATCTCGTGTTTGTGTTGGAGATGTGATTACGTATTCTATATCTTCTGTAGCAAGGGCAAGACAATATAATTGGACACTGCCTACTGGAATGACATTATTAAGTGGTCAAGGAAGTAATGTAATTTCTGCAATAGTGGATAGTAGTTTCACTGGTGGATTGTTGAGTGTTTCGGGAGTAAATACATGTGGAGGTAGTCCACTTCGAAGTAAAACAATCAGCTACAACATTCCAAATACGCCTGCTGTAATAGTAGGACAAACTCAAGGGATTTGTGATTTGTCATCAGTTATTTTTACAACTGCAGGAAGTTTTGGTTCGTTGGGTTATAATTGGATTGTTCCTACAGGAATTACTATTTTGAATGGTCAAGGTAGTAATTCAATTGAGGTATCAGTAAGCAACAATTTCACAAATGGAATATTAAGAGTGGTAGCAACTAACAATTGTGGAATTAGTAATCAAAGGACAATAAGCCTTAGTGGAAACCCAGGAATTCCTTCATAATTTCTGGACCGATCAATGTTTGTCCTGGAAGTACAGGTAATGCCTATTCTGTTCAAACCGCTGCAGGAGCTACTTATTACACTTGGACAGTTCCAGCGTCTGCTACAATTACAAGTGGAAGTTTAACAAAGAATATTTTAGTTGACTATTCAAGTACCATTTAGCAATCAATCAATCACAGTGCGTGTCGGTAATTTATGTGGAGAAAGTTCTGTGCGTAATCTGACAGGTATAAGCGGAAACATTTCTTTTTGTAATCGTGTTAGTAATGGTAATGATAAATCTGAACTTTCAATTTATCCGAATCCAGCCAATCAGATATTATACTTAACTGCAAAAGGAGATATTCCTCAGAACATAGAAATTTATAATCTACTTGGAATACTTGTAAAAAATCAAGCGTCAGGTAATGAAGTTATTCTTAAAGATCTTGTGGAAGGTGTCTACGTATTAAAGGCAATCATAAATCAGAAAGTGGTGGTGAGAAGGTTTGAGGTGGTGAGGTAAAATGATTTTTTAAATAAAGTTTAATCTCAATATTAGTAGATTGTTTAGGAGTCTTCCAGATTCACTATGATCTAATATTTCATATTTATAAAATCATCATTATCATTCTTAACATTAAATATATTGGAAATATGAAAACTCATCTAAAAGTAATTTGTCTTTTATGCCTTTCGTTTGTTTTATTTTATTCGAATTTATTTGCGCAAAATGACCAAGCTGACGATCACATCATTTACCTTACACTTCCTGTTTGGGCAAAACCTGAAGATGTTAAAAGAGGAGGGGAAAATTATGAAGCATTGTATAAATACGCAATAGACCACATAAATCGAGAAGCATTTAATAGAATTAATCTTGGTCGTGAGGATAAAATAGTGATTTTCAAAACCGCAGAAGGAGTACCCATCCTTCCAGAAAAGCAGCAAATTCAATTGCCTGAAACTACAAGTGGAAATGAACTCACATTTACTTTTAATTCAGCGGTTCAACCATGGTCACCAGCAGAAATTACACGATTAAATACATTGTTCGCAGATTTTTATCCCGTTGCAAAACAAATATTAGGAAATCCGCTGTTTAATATTTCTTTAAATGTCCGAAAGGACACTACCATCTTTATGATGGTTTGTATTTCTCTAGTTCGAATGAAATGGTAGTTAAAGATACTTCACAAACATCCACTATTTGTCATGAAATGATACATGCTTTCAGAGATGATTATGTAATGGGAATTGGAACTTTTGAAGAAGGAATGACAAGAGCCGCAGAATGTGAAGTATTTAATATTCTACAGGATTATGTGCATCCAATTGGTGATTTTCATAGTTATTCTGTCGATCATTATTATGATGGATTAAATAAGATAAATGTTGCAACTTCAAATGGAAATATGTGGTCTAATATAACTTTGGCTGGTCTAAGGTATCAATTAGGAGGATATATTTGGGCTAAAAATTTAATTGAAGATGCAAATTTTTTAAAAAACTTCAATTCTAGGTTGTATGAAAGAACTGTACTAATTCCAAACACACCTAATAACGTTACTTCGTTAAGGGGAGTAGTTATTTATGTAAAGACATTTGCAGAAGGAGTTAGCTCCTCTACTTGGATGGATCGGCAACATTTATTGAATAGTGCTCCGTCTCCAGGTTATTACATTTACCATCGCTTAAATCAAAATACTATTGATTATTTTTATAGGGATAACCAAGGAAATGAGCAACCGCAAAAATGGTGCTACCATTAACTGGTCTGTTTATAATCATAGTAATTTGCTGCTTGCTTCTGGAAGCAGTGTGACCGGATCTTTCGGTTGGATTAGTTATTTACCTAGCATTCCTACAGGATACATTGGTAAAATAAAGGTGGTTGCTCAGGTAAATAGTCCTGTAGGTTTATTAAAAGATAGTGGATACTTTTATAGTGTTTACTCTGATTTAGGTTCGCCAAATTTGGGTTTTTGGAGTGGTTGAAGATGCAAATGCTGGCACAGTTACTATTACTCCACTTGATACTACCATGGCTTCACAGACTCAGTCAATTGTGAATGGTTCTTTTGCATTTCCAGATTTTGAAAATATACGAGGTCGATTTAGGATTAGTGTTCTTTATAATAATTGCCAACATTACTCAAGAGTAATTACAAAGATGCTTTCCGTTTTTTGTTTCTATAAAGAAAGATGCTAATTACCTGAGTAGTTTTGCAACTATATATACGCCCACATCTCCTAATTTCTGTTCAGGAGGAAATGTAGTTTTGAATGCAACACCTGGCACAAATATGAATTATCAATGGTATAGAAATAATATATTAATTGTAGGGGCTAATCAAGTAAATTATACAGTTACTCAACAAGGCACATATAAAGTGAGTATTTCAAACTCCTTAGGTTGCAGTAAAACATCGTCTGGGATAAAAATATTTGGTCCACCAAGTGTTGCTGTATCAGTTGTTGGACCTTTAGAAATATGCCCACCTGACAGTTTGCGCCTTTTAGCCCCGGCAAGTTTGACCAATACATATCAGTGGAAACTGAATGGTGTAAATATATTAGGTGCAATAGGGAATGAATTTTATGCCAAAACTGCTGGAAGTTATAAAGTAAAAGTTACTGATGTATTTGGCTGTAGTAAAACATCAATAGCTAAGAATGTTATTGTTAATTGTCCATTAGTTGCTGAATCAAATGAAAAGTATAAAATGGCAGATGGAGAATTTCAAATTTTTCCAAATCCAGCTGCAGAAACTATCTTTATTTCTGGTCAATCAGATAATATTTCTATCTATGATATTAATGGCAAATTAGTAAAAGTATTTATCAATATTGATTCTGTAAACTTAATTGATATTTCAGGGATAGATGCCGGAATTTATTTTATAAGTTCAGGGGGAAGACTCATAAGTTGGTGGTAAAATATTTTTGATCAGATTTGATATTATTTATTCTATATTTATAGCCAAATATAAGAAAAGGTATATTTTCATACGGCTATTAATATATGTATCATATTTATTTCATTGATCAGAGTACTTCAAAGTGAATAAGCAGAATCAAAAATTGACTTTTGATAATGGGATAGATTATGTTAAATACTTAAGGAGGGTTGAAAATTTCGCCGAACCGGTACTTTTCACTTCCTTTTTTTCTTTGGAGGAGATTCTTCAGAAGCCAAACACACAAATACTTACGGCTATTGGACATCATTTTTTGCAACTGCCCTATTCTAACGAGGATTTTGAAAAAATAACAGCACAGTTAAAACCTCTCAATGAAATCCAACTGAGTGATATAAAAATCAATTTCTGCCAGTTGAGAAGTTCAGTAAGAGAGGGTTTTCATATTTTTAAAGGAAGGTTAAGAGAGATAAAAGGCTATTCTTTGCCATTCCAAGAAAAACTTGATTTATTTAATGAGGAGTTCACCAAATATGAACTTGAACTAAAAAGAGATGTTGGGCAATATCCTGAAATATTAACTGAATATAAAAGAATTATTGCCCTTTTTAATCCACAGGATATTCTTACAATGGAACGGATTGAATCAGTGCAGGAAGAAAACTTTGTATGCTTTTTACCTGCGGACAGCGATTCTTCAGATGCCATAGAAAAGCATGATTATTCCTGGAAGATTCTTTTTCTTGATGATAAACCGAGTGAACTGGAAAGTGTATTTGAAATTTTGAAAGAAAGGGAAATCCAATATGAAGTTGCAACCAGTTGTGCCGATGCCAAGACAGTTATAGAAAATGATATTTACAATCAAATTGCAGTTGTTGTTTCAGATTACAGGCTTTTTGAAAAACCTGAAAAGGAAAACATAAAGCCAAGAATGCAAAATGAACAAGGCTATGATTTTTTGATCTGGCTTTCTAAGCAAAACAGGCATAATGCAATGGTGGCATTGAGTGGTTTGAGTAAATGGTTCTTGCTGGATAGTTTTCGGAAGAACAGAATCAATGTAAAGGTATATTCCAAAAGTGGACTGCTTGGCGGTGGAGCCAAACTGTTCGTAGATGATATTGAATATTTAGGCACACAGTTTAACGAGGTACTGAATAACCAACCTAAGGCTGCCTTATGGAATGAAAATGCAGTATGTAGATAAAGAAAAACCAAAATCAAAAGCTATCCTCTTAAACCCTACTATGTATTTCACAGGAATAACAATGATTACCTGACCACAGAAAATAATATTAACCAGATTGCTGAGAAGGTAGCCAGGGAAGTTGAATTTGCCATTGACAAGAGTTCTAATTTCAATTTTGCCTCTTTGGTTTCTATACAGGGAAATGCTACTAAAACCATGAAAGGTGATTTTGAAAACGAATATCCTGATTTTCAATTAAAGCTGCTGCAACGCAGGGTTTTCTATTATCTTATATTGAAGGGTTTTGATACTGATGCCATTGTTAAAATGCTACACAAAGGAGATTCGCAGGAAGAAATGAGTGATAGTATGATAAAGCAAATACCAGCATGTTGGCTATAAAGGCAAATACAGATATTCCATATAATCTGCTTGTGGAAGAAAATATTTTTTACATCAATACATGAATTTGCCGATTTACAATATTGCTGAATTGATGGATCAGACCTATTCAATTGTAAATGATGTTTTGAGTAAGTATTTAAACCAAAACAAAAAACTGGCTGATACACTCGGCAATTACTGCGTTAAAAGTGAAGGACAAATTACGGTAGGAACTGTATCCATGACGGAAGTTCATGTGTTGTTAAAGAAAGTGGTTGAATTATTACTGGATTCAAATCAAAGTAAAATTGCATCAAATCTAATTGGCGATGTAATACAAATAATGGAAGCCGTTAATGACTTATTGCCGGACAAAAAACAGTTAAAGAATAGTTTTGACAAGCTGTACAATTTGCAAAATGGTGTTGCCAAGAGAATAAACGCATGAAAGTAACACTGGGATTATATGAAGTAATTGACTCTCATTTTGAGGAATGGAAGGCTTATAGAACCTGCTCTAAAAATGCTTTTATTAGTGCTGATATTGAAATATACGGGAAGGCTAAGTTTAATAAAACATTATATAGGGCTGAGAGTGTTAGTGTAAATATGATTAATGACTTACTTAAAGTGTTCTCAACAGTATCAATGACCGATAAAGAGGGATTGAAAAATATTTACACCAACTTTATTGAAGGGGTATGCAAACCGGATAAAAAAGTACCAGGCAGAATAATCAGTGAAAGCGAAGCAGAACGGAATGAAGCCTACAGTGAAAAAGATGAATTTAAAGCAGTGAATGAAATAGATCAAGCAGATGAGATTGAAGCCTTCAGACACAGAGGTTTTTGAGGAACGTACTACAAAACTTGAAACATTAGTGGAGAATGCAAAATTATCTGATATTGAATTGTATGCTTTAAACTATTTAAAAGACCGAAATAGTAAAAAGCATATTTTGTTAGAACATTTTACTTTGAAGGGTATTGTCCAAATAGCCAATAGGGCGCTTATAAGTTGTTTTATTTTCAGAGACTGTGATTACTTTGCATTCTAAATTAAATGTCAGTTTCCCAACAGGCACTGCCGTTATTATACTTAGCAATTATGACTTCGTCAGGGCTATCAACAATTCTATTTTTTATTGGACTATTGACTTTGTAAATATCACCAGCCATTATAAAATAATCGCCAATTTGCACCCCATCCTTAGGTGTAAGTATTGCTTTAGTTCCGACTCTTAGTAAAACGTCCTTTATAATTACAATGCCTTCATTTTCTTCATTGACTTTAATCGTAATTTCTATTTTAATTGATTTTGAGAAATTATTTTGGAAATTTCCTCTGGTTTATCTGAAAAAAAATATTGTATTTTGAATTAATGAGAACTGGTTTGCCCAAAAATGACTTATTGATATCGGGTATCGAAATAATCAATTTCAGTATATCTATTTGGTTTATTCAAATATTTTTTCAGCAAATCAATAACCTCAAAACATTCCTTTTGGAAGAGCCAAGAGAATTAAGGTGTGAAGAGTCGTTTCGGATACCTCTAATTTTTTCCCAATAGTATCAATTCTTTGTAAGATATAAGTGGGCTAGCTTTTTCAAAATCATCTTTGCTTCTTAATTCATGTACCGCTTCAACGAGTAGTCCAAATTTATTTATTAAACTTGTAAGAAAAATACTGCTTCATCCTCAGTACTATTGCTTTCAATAAAGAACCGGTGCAAAGTATGCTTTATATAAATCTGTTATTTGCCGCAGTATATTTTTAATTAATTTAAAATCAACAACCGTTCTATCTCCATTTATCCATACATGTTCACACCACCAACATTTTGCAGTGCATGCAGCCTGTATATTAATAAGACGAGATAAATATTCAAATTCATTACTATGTAATTTTTTAGTAAAGGATATAAGCAACTCATAATTAGTTACTGTATCAATTGCTGTTTTATACTCGTCAATACCTTCTTTGTCCAATAAGCATCAGCACCAAGATTAATAAGTGTGGAATATGTGAAACGCTTGTTTGAAGCAGTTATAATCAATACTGGTATCTGAAAATAATCACTTTTAATTTCTTTCAGAAGTTGACTGCCAGATAGTTTTTCAGGATTAATATTAATATCAGTTTCATCAAATAATCGTAGATCAAAATTATTAACGTGTACGCATTCTGACTTAATTTCGGCTTAACAATATCAGCATAAAGCCCTGAAATGTCATCCTTAATTTTGGGCACTGGCACTAAAGAATCAATTGGGATTCCAGGTAGCATTTTTTGCAGTATTTCTTCCAGCCATTTTTAGCATTATCATCAATATACAATAGCCTGGGATTAGCTGATTTTATTTCTTCAATCCAAGTTTCTAATTTTTCTTTGTTATCTGTATTTGCATTCTCAGCAGATATTTTTTCAACATTAAGTTGTGCAAGCTGTACTTCAATATTTTGTATGATGGCTTCGTTAAGTTTAACAGCATTATCGTTTTTAAATTGACCAGTTGAAAAACTACTTATAGGATTTCTAGATGTCGTCTTATCTTTTGATAAGGCGATAGCCTGAATGTCAATTTCTCTAATTCGATTATTTCTATTCTGATACAGATAATCAATCACCCCCTTTTTTAATGCTTCTTCATCATATGAGAACAATTCCTTTGCAATATTATTATTTAGGGTTCTTAGATACACTTCTATAGAAACAGGATAAGTATCACTTAAATTGTAAATTGAATTGTGTACATCCCAAAGTGATTTTACACCCCACCAGTTTGCTTCCCTATGTCTAAACTTAATCTTATCAAAGAGAGATGATAGGTATATCCTAAAGTTTTTAACTTCGGATTGCTCTTTAAACAATTCAATTAATTCCGCAGAAGAAGGGAGGAAGGGCATTTGACAAAACGAGGTGCCCTCTGCACCTAAGATAAAGGCATTTTCGTTTTCTTCATCAGGGTTTCAAGAGAGAAAAACTCACTAAAACTATGTGCGTTTTAATGCCTTTGATTCTAAGCCAAATCAGTAATTCCAAACCACCATAGGGGTCGGATTCGGGAGCAGGTTGCTCTGCCTGAATAAAAAATAATATCGGCATTTGATTGTTGCACATATTTAATAACAGCTGAAATGTTATCAGTAGGAATATAACAATCAATTTCGTACCCGTCCATATTGGGTATGCTAAAATTATCCTGGCCTATGGTTAGTATTTTCATAGCTCCAATTATCTTTTAAATCCTAAAGTGGTCATTAATTGCACATATTTTATATTAGATTCGCTGCATAAGTCCGAACCCTTATCATTTTTCTGATAAGGGTTATGTTTTAAAATATTGTATTAATTCATTTATACCATCTACCTCAATATGGATGGAGGTATTTGATAATCATCTGGCAGATTGCCATTATATATGTATTCAAGAAAACTTTCTTTACTCTACTATCTGGTGCATTTATTTTGCTATTATAAAATCGTTCAATTATTGTAGAAACCTTGTCATTTACTTCATCGTTTAATATAATATCTTTAAATAAAGGATAATAAACGAAATCGTTGTTAGCAATGTGATTACCTTTCAATATATGGTTTTCACTAAATAAACTATTCTGAAGGTCTTTCAGCCCATTGGAGTTTCGTGGTGTATAAAATAATCTGCTTCCCTACTAAGAGTTAATTTATTTTAATTAACTGTTCGTGATTCAAAACTATCTTGTATTAACAAAACATCACACCTATTAAAGTCCACCACAAAACATTTCTGATACTTATCAAAGCCTATAATAGGATTTTGCTTTAAAAGTGGTAAACCTTTTTTCTCACGGGCTCTATCTAACATTGCCAATTTTTCAAAACTTGTTGAAATAATAATTCGATTCATGTTAATTTAAATTAAGTCGTTCTGCTTGGAGTGTAAAATATTGTGAATTAAATATTTTGACTTTATGTCAATTAGTGCAGTGGTAATTACCGACAAGTTTACAAACCGAACATTATCTGGCAACCCTGAATATTTCCCCTTCCTGAAGTAACCACAATGTTTAATTTTTTTGACAAGTTCTTCAGTTTATTATGAACCCACTCTTTTTTTCTAACTCCATTGACTTGTTCTTTTTCTTTCTCATTTTCATACGCCCTTTCTAATAAACTATAATGAATCAAAAGGAAGTCCATTTCTGGATTCATTGGTAACTCGTAATTGTTATTTTTCATTGTCTCATCAATAAAATCTTCTATTCCCTTAATTTCAATTGAATCTGCTTTAAGGTCAAAGTCTTTGTTTGGAACAAAGATTCCACTCATTTGAAGTGCTCAGAATAAGGAATCTTAAAGGTTTTCATTTAACTTGTCTTGTATTCTTTCATCTAAAACAATAATTCTGTTTAGGATTGATTCACCAACTTTTAACTTAGTCTGATAATTAGATTCATCTGTTAAACTGTCCTTATATTTTGAAATCTTTTCTCTTCGTTTTGTTCGTTGGTAACAATTTCGACAAACCAAGGCAAAACATTTTGGGCTTTGCTAGATAAGCCTTCATAATAAAAGTGATTATTGCATTTTTTATTCCATTCATCTTGTGGGATAGGCGAATCAGCAATTTTATATAAATGACTAGAGAAATCAGCAAAGAATTGTGCAACTTAGGAAGATTATATATATCCGGATTTCCATTTTCGTCTTTACCGAGTGCATCCTTATAAATTTCATACAGCTCACTCTCCCGACTTACCCAAAGTGCCAGCTTAATTTCCTCAGCAGCTTTTGAATTTCCAACGTTTCGTTATGAAGTAGTTTATTTATTTCATTTGCAGACTTATAGTAAATTCTTTTTGTTACGGCAGCCTCTCTCTCAGCTACCAAACTTTTTAGTGCTGCATCCCCTTCTTCTAACACCAAGAAGTTGTGATTGTAGTTCCTGTTCTGATTTAAATGCTGCTTAAAGCTTTCTACATCCGTTGTCCAAATGCCATATTTTATTAGTTCTTTTTTCTTATTTTCATTATCAGTAACAATTAAAACCTCCTGCGGTTTTTTGATAAAAAACCGATAAGCCAAACAACTGTTTTTATTAAAGGCTTTTAAAATGTTTAGTTTTCCTTTTGAGTTAAATATTTTATCAATCTTCATCCACATCATAATCATCACTATCAACCTCAATAATTTCAAACTGACGTAGGTAAGCAGCACTTGCGTCCATCTCTATCATTCCAAGTGATTCACCCCTAAGTTTATTTTCTTCATTCAGTATTTTGCCATTGATTTTTAGATTTTGGCTTTTAACCAATGCCTCAATATTATCAATTTGAGATTGTCATATATTTCTACACAATACAGGCTTTGTACCTCATGCCACAATTCAATATTTCCATCTATTTCTTCTTCATCAATTTCCCTGAAGTTGATAGTAAACTCTTTTATAGGAATGCTGGTATTTGTGGCGTGTTTTGCAGTGTTTCTAATAACGTTTTCAATAATATTATAAAATGCCTGGCAACCTAACACATCATTGGGAATTGCCACAGGAAAATCAGTTTCCTTACAGAATTGATTGTCCTTAAATTTAAAAAGAAGTTTATACTGAAATTGCTGCCCTCTGCCGGAAATATTATCTAACAAGAGGCGAACTTTGTCCAAATCTTCGAAAATATCCGTATAGACATTTTACTGCTTAACATTGCAGGTGTTCCAAATGTTAGGTCGGCTAAATAATCCATCCGGCATTTAACATAGCTGTTGAAATCGGAAATGAGTTTTAAAGCTATTTCATTTTTTAATGCTCGACCTTTTAATTTATCATTTGCTTTATTATACCAATCATCCTTCTTTAACTTTTCCTCTATTTTACTATGAAGCTCAGTTAGTTTAGAAGATTTATAACTGGTTTTATCTTTTTCAAAATCTAATAATTCCAAACTTCTCAAATCACCAATCAACTTATTCATCACATGGCTGCCGATATTATGGCTCATATTGCGGGCCATTACTTGTGAGATAGCGGATTTGGTAGCTTGTTTTTCAATGCTTTCATGCAGATTGGGGATAAGGTCCTTGAAAGCAATATCATTTAAAAGTGTTTCACATATCCTACCTATAATACCTATTTGTTTAAAGTTTAACTTGCAAGCAAATGTTATGTAAATACCACTATAAAGATGTTTTTTATCAGTGAGTTTAATTCGTATATTTTTTGAAAAAACGCTATTAGCATTTTCATAAATACTAAACATTAGATTTCTCCAATTATTCCATTGCTCTTTACTTTCAGCTTCACCACTATAAACTTCGTAAGAAGCAACTGTCTTTTGTTGCCTATATTCTAAATTTATGTCTGTGACTGCATTCTTTTTGGGTACTCTTTTTGAGTACCAAATTCCATCATCGTTTTATCCTTTTCAATTGAAAGAATTGATTTATTCTTCTCTGAATTTTAAAATGTTTCTCTAACTCTTGTTCGTATGTATCAATGGTATGACAATAATTATAAACGTCATAATTATTTAGCTTGCCTGCATCTGACCCAAAATTTACAATTTGACAAGAAAGTATATGGTTTATTTTCTTGTGATCATTAACATTTTGACTTGCTTGCTCTGAGCCTTCACTACTAAAATGCTCCACATTTGAAATCAAAGAATCTAAATGCAGAACAAGTTGCCTTATGCTACTTTCAAATGGGAATTGTCCTTTCATTTTTTAGAATAATAGCTTTTACAAATGACAAGTCAACAGCCTTAGTATATTCATTGCTCTTAATGAGGCTCACATCCTTTAAAGATTAACCATTTCTGTAAGCTTGCTTTCATCAACCATTAACAGTTGCCTATTAAAGCCATTAAAGTACGGTACACCTTTATCAAATGACCTTCTTTCTCTTTCTTCATTAATGCTTTGTCGTATTTTTTAATTCTTTTGCTGCATTGTCTGATTTTTAAAGGAAGATTCCCAACCCTGCAAACAGTATTAATGAACCTTTGAACCAAATCCTTATTTTTTTCAACAAACTCACGTTTTGCGAAATATACTCTGCCGGGAAATGTAACACCAAAATTTCTCGGCTCAATCATATTATACTTTACACCCTGCTCATCCAAAGCCACATTTTCAACATAAATAAAGCAAGTTTACATTGTATAATTTATTGATAAACCCAGTTAAATCAAAACTTGCAGGAATCTCTTTTACTTTCTTTGCATCAACTCCCGTTTTTTCAAAAAGCTCTGTAAACAAATTCTGTAGAGCCTCCTGGCATTATACCTACCGTTTTCCCCTCAAAATCTTTCGGCTCACTAAATTTCTCATCTTCCCTTGGTAAAAAACTGTTGGTGATGCGTTGTTTATAAAACCAATAGCCACTAAATCTGCCCCTTTTCGTTGTGCTGCAAGTAATTTATCAAAAGTAGTAATTCCAATTTGGTCTGTGCCAGCAATAACCATTTTTACAGGGTCAACACCTTCACCAGCCTGTAAGCATTTCATCTCAATATTATTTTGCTTTGCAAAATCATTCATACCCACTATATCCCCAAAAAATGACATATTGGTTGTCCAATCAAACCTTAAAGAAACCTTATCGGCTTGGGCATTTCCAGTAGTTGAATTGTTGTTGTTGCAACTTGCGAGCATCAGTACAAAGGCTGATAGTAATACGGTTATTTTTTTCATTTTATTTAGATTTAATTTTACTTTCAATGATTAAAAAAGGTGGTAAATAATATTTTTTATAGGGGTCTTTGAAATCCTTGTCTTCAACTTCCAATACTTTTGAAATTGTAAATCCACTTTCTATAAGCATGTTCATTACAGCAGATATTGGTCTATGGAAACATTCAAACTGATAAACTCATTTGCCTTTTCTGTATTCAAATGCACAAAGTAAGGTAAGGCATTATTCAAATAATCAAAGCCCTGTTTATGCGTAGAGAAATCTGTATGGAAAGTTGAGAAAAAATTATTCTTAAAAGCCGGGTGTGTCATTCCTATTACAAATGTCCCATCATCTTTCATTAACTGCCTTATCTTTTTAAATATCCTTATTAACTCAATGTCATCTTTTATTACAGTTACTACATGTATTAATGTAACTATATCAAAATATTTAATAGACAGTTTATCATCCGAGGTATAAAAATGCTCAATTGTAGATCGGTTTTTTTTTGCAAAATCAATCATCCCTTTGCTGGGGTCGTATAAGTATTTTTCAATTTTACTTTCAATGAAATCTAAAAAACCTCCATCACCACCACCATAGTCCAATACTTTGTCTCCTTCTTTTAAGGTAAGAATATTTAATACTGCTGGGAATAAAATAGTTTTCCTACTCTCTTCTTTTAAGTTAGCATACTCTTCTGGTTTTTCACCCCAAAAACCTATTTCATTATTGCTTTTCATTCTTATACCCAATTATGAAAATTTCAGAATTGCCTTCTATGATATTTACATTTACAGCATTTAAAGATATTAACTTATCAGCCATATCCTTTTGCCACTTGAAATGGTTTTACTTCGTCAACTATGCCAGTAGAATAATTATACATTCCCTTCAATGCTTCTCCTGTAATATCATCAATATATCCATTAGAAACGGACAAGATAATAATTCCTTTGGGCTTGGTTATTTCATAACATCTTTTCAGACTTTCATTGGTATCAATGCCTGAACTGTGAAGTGTACGAAGGGAAACACAAAAATCAAAACTGTTTTTCTTGAATTTTGCAGTGTTAAAGGATTCGTTAATTACTTCAATGTGCCTGTGACAACAGATTGTTGGAGCCTATTGATAGCTTTCCTGCTTATGTCTATAAGTGTTATTTTAGGCTTGCTGAAATTGTCGCCAAGTATATCTTTTAATTCCCTTCCATCATTGCAACCAATATCAATTAACGTATTTAATTGGGTTACATTTTCAAAATACTTTTTTATTGGGGTACACCAATCACTGATATACAATTTTCTTAAATCGTTTACTTCATCCCAATTACCATACTTTGTATCATAAGCATATCGTAAAGCAAGATTACATTTTTCAATAAACGATTTACCATGTTTCTGACACAAAGCTTTTATGTTTTCATAAAGGGATATTTCATCATCCATTTCTATATCTAATGAGGTAAATTTTTCCTCAAAGTATTCTCTGAATAGATCAGTCACACTTAACTCCTGATGATGTGTCATTTGTAATTCTTATCCATTTAATCAACTTTTTTTTCTATTACCAAAGGTATTGAATAAAAAACAATCCTATAAAAATGGACAGAAGTAATGAGGACACATCATTAAATCTGGTTCCAACCTAATTGCACTTATATAAAGATTTTTCCCCAATCCGCTTTCAGCACCACTAAATTCAGCTACGATAGCCCCTATAATTGGATAAAGTAGAACTGATTTTTATACCAGCTATAATGCTGCCCATTGATAAAGGGAAATACACATTGTATATTCTGAACTTTAAGGGTGCATTATTTATGTGCATCAGTTCGTGTATGTTGCTATCAATGCTTTTGTAGCCTTGTGCAAAATTAACAAAAATGGGAAAGAAGCTGATTACGGCAGCCATAGCAATTTTAGAGCATAGACCAAATCCAAAAAGTATAATAAAAAATGGAGCTAAAACGATTAATGGAATGACCTGAGATGTAACCATAATAGGTAAGACAAAATCCATTAGTTTGGGTTTATAAAAACAAAGTATCATTATTCCGAAACTAAAAGTAGTAGCTATTAGCAACCCTAAAAATGCTTCAATAAATGTTGTTCTGGTGGCATCCTACATATCATATAGATTATTGCCCAAATAGTCAAACACTAATGATGGAGAAGATAGCAAAAGTCTAACAGTTTGGTTTGTACTACCAAAATATTGCCAAAGGATGAGCAAAGCAATTATTAAACCTATATATATAATCCGCCTTTTTCATATTACACTCTTTTATCGTTCATAATATTTTCCTGAATGGGAATCATATATTCTGCATACAATTCTTTCATACAAAAAGAAGAAATGTCATTTACTCTTTCTGTTATTGAAAAATTGCTGTTAATTGTATAATCTGCTTTACAATCCGTCTTTGCTTAACACGGCTACTTTATTGGCTAATAACAATGCTTCCTGCACATCATGCGTAAATAATCACAACTGTGGTATTGTATTTATTTCTTAGCTTTTCCAGTTCTACATACAGTTTGCTTTTCCGGCAATATCCAATGCAGAGAAAGGTTCGTCTAATAATAATAATTCGGTTGTGTTACAAAACTTCTTGCCAAAGACACTCTTGTTTTCATTCCACCAGAAAGTTGCTGTTTGGCAGGTAGTTGGCATATTCCGTAAGTCCAACGGTGGCAATCAATGCATTTACTTTAGCGTCGTCTTTATGCCTTTAATTTTTAGAGGTAAAGCAATATTTTCTTTACATTAAGATTAGGCATCAGCGCGGCCTCCTGAAACATAAAAGCCAGTTTGCCTTTCACATAATCATTTGGCAGTGTACCTTCAATAGTAATGGTTCCAGAAAAGTATCGCTTTTGGAATTTGGCAAATGCCCGAAACTAATCGCAATAAGGTGGACTTGCCGCAGCCCGAAGCACCTACAATAGCCAAGGTTTCGCCTTTGTTTACATCCATGCTAATACCGTTGAGTACGGAAGTCGAAGGATTAAAAGCCAAAATGAAATATTTGAAATTTGTAGTGCCATTATATTATATAAATTTCCAGTTAGTTGAGGTTAGTTAAGCTTCAACTAATTGAAATAAAAAATGTTAAAAACTTATTGCTATTTCAACTTTATCTACTCCTTTATCTCGTATACGATAATATTGTTGCTTCCTGGTGAGTCAAGTATGAAGTTTTCAAAGTTAGTTTTTGTTTCTTCAATAGACTTCCAATCAGAAATGAATCAAAGGTATTTTGTGGTATCCACTTCCTGTATTTTGCCATCTAAATAAATATACTCCAGCAGGTAGTTATGTGCTGTTGAATCAGGCTGAAGTTGCTTGTAATCGAATCTTTCAATGAACTCAAATTTATTGTTCAGATCAGCTGTATTTATGCTGTATGTAGCCCAATAATTTCGCAACGTGGGTGGTCTTGTGATGTAGAGGTTTTTGATGGTATCAAACTGCTTTTTCTTTGTGGGACAAATGAAAGCTGGGTAATAGCTTTGTAATTTGTGGGTATTGAAAACAGCAAGTGCCTTTAGGCAATTCAATGTCTATGGCCTCGTGGGTGTAGGGTGCTCCTCATTGATAATGACTTTGCAGGAATATCTTGTGTTGTTTTGATGATGTCGAAGGGGTTTATTTTTGCCATATTTCATTTTACTTAATAGAGAAATACGGTTAGTTGGAATTATTTACCTCCACGTAAACAAGCCCCGGAAGCATTATGTACAGCCTCCTAATACACAAAGCAATGTCAACATATTTCCCATTAAGGCATTAAAGCCTTTCTTAGTTCCGCCACTATCAGTAATACAAAAAGAATGAGAGCACAGGCCAATAATATTTTTGCTGCATTGTTTCCAAGAGCTACAAATATTACCACCGCAAGGGTTACAATCATTGCCGTATTAATGGAGAAATGCCCATCAGGTATAAACGAAGACAGGTTATGGTGGCACTGGCAATGGTGGCTATAAGCTTACCAATGTTTTTACTGGACTCGATTTTACTTTTTTTTGTGTAGAGAATATATAGTCAGTAGATTTTTGGCTAAATTTTGCATAAAACTTTGACGGAACTGTATTGGGTTCTGTATTTCCATAAATCGTTCCCTTTGTGCCTCCTGTACCAATAATGGTGATGCAGCCGTACCAACATTCTGCCGAGACTCCCTTGTTCGACGGCGCACTCGTTTCTACACGACTCAAATTCATTTCTAAGGTGTAATAGGGAATCAGTCCTTTTGATAATGATCCGCTTTGAGGTTACTATAAATTCATCTGTTTAGCGTTTGTTTGTAGGGTACAAACCCAAAGTAAAAAAGGATACCCAACTGAAGTAATGTGTCCAGTGGTAGTTTGTTTCGTGAATTACCTGTTCACTCCGGCAACATGCTTATTTATAGTTATTTCCTACAGCAGTTTGTTATTTTAATTGTTGGCTACATAAGCTCGTTTCAATTGAGAGGCATCGGGCTTTCGATAACCATACTTTTCACGCCTTGAGTGGTAAAAACCCATCCCGGTAAGTTTTGATTTCGTTGTAATACATGTTTTGGGCATAGCCATTTGTTCGTTTCGTTATAACCGCAATTGAAAAGTTGGGTGATGTTTGAATACTTTACATCGGCTGTTTGTGAAAGTTTCAATTGATGCTTTTCCTTTTGCACACATCTTGCAGTTATCGGCAGTTGTTCCATATCACTCATTATAACGATGCTGTTGTTGAAATTAGCATTAAACCTGCTCTGGGCTACCTCCAATGCACCCAATATATCAGTTCTGTTTCCTACCTCTTGACGGTGCATTTTTGCTTCTGTGATGGCGACTTTCAATTCTTCCATTTTGGAGTGGATGAATTTAGCAAAGGCTTCTTTTGAGCTTGTCGGTTTCATTGGCATTTAAACCCATTACATCCCATTCGCTTTCCTATGCTCGAATAAAATATTCTCCAACAATGCCTTTGAAGCAGTTCTGAAGCACCGTCAATAGGCAACATTGTAATTTTATCTTAAACTGGCTAAGGTTGGCACAACATCCTTTTCGGTTGTTTGAATATACCAGTCTAAAACCTCTGCTTAATACTTTGGGAACATTAATGTTACAATGTTTTTGCCATTGCTGCCGTTAATGCCGCCTGTGCTGTAAGAAGTATAGAAAACTATTGCTAAAATGGCGATGATGGTGATTGTATTTCTCATTTTGCTTAGTTTTTAATGGTTGCTAATTAACAAAATGTTTAATGAATGTTTAGTCTCTGTATGTTGTTAAATATAGTATCGGAGTTTGTTGAACTTAGTTCCGGTACACAGTGTTTTCAATCTCTGCTTTTGGCTTTTCGTTTTCGAATTATCTCTTCTGATATTAGCATTCACTGGGTTAGTTGTAATCAATTTGTTTAATTTTTGCCCCATATCATTTATATTAGTACTCACCATTCTTTCAACGTCCTGCATTATTTCTAAAATTTTCTGGGTGGCGAAATGATTATTGTGCAATAACACTTCATTGGTTGAGAGGTTATTGTA
>JADJMG010000011.1 GCA_016709725.1 Bacteroidota bacterium | reverse complement strand
ATCCACTAATACAGAACCTACGATTGGGTTACAAGAAGAGGTAGCTAAACCAGCACCAAATCCGTCACCGTCTGCATCCACATAGTAATTTAAGAATACAAGTCCATCATCAGAAAGACCATTACAGTCATCATCGATGCCGTTACAAACTTCAGTTGCACTTGGATTTACTAATGGAGCATTGTCATCACAATCACCATCCACTAATACAGAACCTACGATTGGGTTACAAGAAGAGGTAGCTAAACCAGCACCGAATCCGTCACCGTCTGCATCAACATAGTAGTTTAAGAATACAAGTCCATCGTCAATTCCGTTTGCACAATCATCATCGATTCCGTTACAAACTTCAGTTGCACCTGGATTTACAGCAGCGTTATTATCATCACAATCACCATCCACTAATACAGAACCTACGATTGGGTTACAAGAAGAGGTCGCTAAACCAGCACCGTATCCGTCACCGTCAACATCAACATAATAGTTTAAGAATGTAAGACCATCATCAGAAAGACCATTACAGTCATCATCGATTCCGTTACAAACTTCGGTAGCACCTGGATTTACTAGCAGCATTTTATCATCACAATCACCATCTACTAATACAGAACCTACGATTGGGTTACAAGAAGAGGTCGCTAAACCAGCACCAAATCCGTCACCGTCTGCATCAACATAGTAGTTTAAGAATGTAAGACCATCATCAATTCCGTTTGCATTACAATCATCATCGATTCCGTTACAAACTTCGGTAGCACCTGGATTTACTAATGGAGCATTATCATCACAATCACCATCCACTAATACAGAACCTACGATTGGGTTACAAGAAGAGGTAGCTAAACCAGCACCAAATCCGTCGCCATCAGCATCAACATAGTAGTTTAAGAATACAAGTCCATCATCAATTCCGTTTGCACAATCATCATCGATTCCGTTACAAACTTCGGTTGCACTTGGATTTACAGCAGCGTTATTATCATCGCAATCACCATCCACTAATACAGATCCTACAATTGGGTTACAAGAAGAGGTAGCTAAACCAGCACCGTATCCGTCACCGTCTGCATCAACATAGTAGTTTAAGAATACAAGTCCATCGTCAATTCCGTTTGCACAATCATCATCGATTCCGTTACAAACTTCAGTGGCACCTGGATTTACTAATGGAGCATTATCATCACAATCTCCATCCACTAAAACAGAACCTACAATCGGGTTACAAGATGAGGTAGCAAGACCAGCACCAAATCCATCACCGTCAGCATCCACATAGTAGTTTAAGAATAAGGCCATCATCAGATTAACCATTACAGTCGTCATCTATTCCGTTACATACTTCAATTACACTTGGATTTACTGCGGCATTATTATCATCACAATCACCATCTACTAATACAGATCCTGCGATTGGGTTACAAGAAGAGGTAGCTGAACCAGCACCGAATCCGTCGCCGTCTGCATCTACATAATAGTTTAAGAAAGTAATCCATCGTCAATTCCATTGTACAGTCATCATCGATTCCGTTGCAAACTTCCGCTGCACCTGGATTTATTGCAGCGTTATTATCGTTACAATCATTACTTGAAGAAACACCACAAGCAACAGGAGCACCAGCTCCGAAAGTATCATTGTCAGTATCAGCATAAAGAAGCTGTGTATCATCACAGTCGCTGTTATCAGAGATGTAGCCTACTGGTTGAATACAATTAGTAATCGATACTAATGGATTTCCAAATCCGTCTGCATCTAAATCTTCATACCAAATAGGAGTAGGAAGAATGGTTACATCAAATGTACAGGTGCTTATTAATCCAGCATTATCTGTTGCTGTATAAACAACTTGAGTTGTTCCAACACTAAATGTAGAGCCTGAATTAAAATTTGAAGTAAAGCTCACCAATGTGCAATTATCACTTGCAGTTGGTGCTGTCCAGTTTACTGTAGCATCACATTGAGTAATGTTTGAAGGGCAATCTAAAATTGTTGGCGGAACATTGTCTAAATGATTTATTGTAATTGAAGCGGATCCTGAACATCCGATATTATCTACTATTGGATAAGTATGCGTTCCAACACCAACAACAAATGATCCTTCACCTGTGTAAGGTGCAGTTCCACCAGTACCCACAACAGAAATTGTGGTAACATCATTTGCACAATTTACATCACTTCCAGTAATTGTTGCAGAAACAATTTGAGGCTCATTTACTGTAGTTACACAAACTGAAGTACATCCATTTCCGTCAGTAACAGTTACGGTATAAGTACCACTAGTTAAACTTGTATTGGAAGTGGAATTCGTATTGTTGCTCCACAAATATGAGTAAGTTCCTCTTCCGCCAGATGCAATCACTGATGCGCTTCCATCATTATATCCGAAACAAGTTGCATCTATTGCGCTACAAGTTGAAGTTAAAAGGGGAGGATCTTCCACAACAATTGATTGATTCGCTGAACAAGAATTGATATCTGAAACAAGTAAATAATAAGTTCCGGCGGTTATTCCTATTAGGGAATCATTATTGGTTCCGATTGGAAGGAAGCCGGAATCAAACCATTCATATAAAATGGTACCTGTTCCACCTTGTACAACTGAAGCAATGATACCATCGCTATTTCCACTACATAGTGGTTCAGTATAGGCTAAGTCTACAGTTAGTGAGTCAGGTTCAACTATAGTAGATTGACCTGATGTTGTACAACCGTTTGCGTCTGTAACAGTAACAGTATAGGTTCCTGCAATTAGTGAAATGATACTTGCAGTATTAGCTCCATTACTCCAGCTATAAGAAAAGGGAGGAGTACCAAGTGTTGGATTTGCTACTAATATTCCATCTGTTAAACCATAACAACTAATGTTGGTAGTTGTAATAGAAACCGCGGGCGGAGGAATATTATTTATTGTATATGAATAAGGTCCACCTGTGCAACTTGGTTCATTTGGATTTGCAAGAAGATAATTATCTATTAATTCTAATGTATAAGTTCCTGCTGCTAAATTGTAAATTGAATCAAGCAATTCATTGGAAACAGTATCTCTGATAATTACTCCATTATCTTTCCAGATATATCTGAATGGCGCAGAACCTAAAACCATATTAGCCACTATTTTTCCATTCGTTAAATTGCAATTTGCATGGTAAATAGTTTCGTTTGGAACTATCGCTTTTGATAGGACCGTTCGCACGGCAGAAGTTCCTGAACATCCTGAAGGCAAGGTAACGATGACCTGGAATGAAGATCCATTTCCAATGACATCGATGCTATCATTCGGATAAGTATTTGTAATAATGTTAACCCATTCGATTGATGTACCTACAGGATAACCTGCGATATAAGCACCAGTATCGACAACATGTAAATACATATTGGTTCCGTTGCATAAAATAGTATCTCCAGGAATTATTTTTGGTTCAGGACTCGCAATAGTATTAACTAATACATCTGATGTAGCAGTACAACCACTTACGTTATCTGTTAATAATACCGAGAATGTGGTCGCTTGAGTAATTGAAGTACTTCCTGGATTTTGAACCGAAGAGGTAAATCCAGATGGTGTAGACGTCCATGAATAACTTAGTCCATTAATATAAGTTATGGTAAGAGTCCAAGTGGTAAGTGTTCCAAAATCATCTGCGGCATCATCTACAACTCTTAATGTCCAATCTCCATTTGGATTTCCACTGAGGGTTGAAAGTAATTGTTCAGGAATGTATGAGCCAGCAATGGTAACGTTTCCACTCTGTGTGGTAATATTAGTTGCTGCATTATCTCTAAAAAGTACATTATTGTAATTATCTCCGCTTCCACCATTGTCAGTTGAAAGTGCAATTGATTGTCCTGCAATAGTAGTTAGTCTGTTATTTCCAGAAGCAGTGTTAGTAATTGTACCACCTGGTCGTACCAAGTAAAATTCAAGATCTCCATTATAAGTTGTAGTTGCACTCACTGCTACTTCCACTTTCCAGCCAGACAATGAAGTTGGTAAACCACTTACATTAATTAAAGATGTGATGCCTGTAGTACTATTATCTGTAATTGCAATATTTGGATTTGCTGTTGAAGTAAAAGGAGAGCTACTTGTTGCGCTCAAATTGAAATTCGATCCAATACAAACTGGATTCGATGAAGCTACCGCTAATATTGAAGGAAGATTTGCCGTGTTAGCAGAAACTTGTATAGCCGCAGTTGTTGCGGTGCAAGTTATGGTACCAACCGACTCAGTTATTCTTCTGTACCATGTGGTCGTAGAAATTCCAGCAGGTGGATCATAACTGTCTAAGTTAGCTCCACCAATTAATGTAAATCCAGCTGTAGCACTTGTAGTGCTTTGCTCCCATGTGTAAGAAATAGTACCTGGTCCGCTGCCTAAGGTTGCATTTTGAATCGGTGATGGGTCGCTACCCACACAAAGAGATTGTACTCCACTAATGCTTCCAGGATCAACACTAATGACATCGATTACTGCAGTATTATTCGAAGAAATAGAACTAGAGCAAATGGTACTTCCGCTTCCAGATGAAATATTTGTAATTGTTATGTTTGTGTTCCCTCCGTTAGCAAGAATACCGGTATTAAAAGATCCAGTTCCTGCCGTACTTACAGAAAGAGCTGCTGTTATTCCAGAACCGGTGTTAGCACCCGAGAGACTATATGTAATAGTAAAAGAACCAACGGGCAATTCTGCCGCTGATACTGTTAAATTAATTGTTGCTGTATTGCCAGGGCAAAGAACCGCTGCAACAGTTGTGCTACTTAATCCATAAGTCGGGCAAGTGTAAGTCACGGTTATTCTTCCGTTGGCTCCATCACCACCAGATCGGTTGCTACCAAATGTTGATTTATCACCAGAACCACCTCCGCCACCACCAGGCGTAACTCCATCTGAACCATTAGAAGTAGAAGCTCCACCATTACCACCATTACCTCCACCAGCAGGAGCAGTTCCTCCAGCTCCAGCACTTCCTGCACCAACTGCACCAGCAGCACCATTTGCAGCAGTACCTGCAGATGAACCACCGCCACCTCCAGTTCCAGTACTATTATCGCGACCGGCACCACCGTTACCGCCACTGAATTTTATAATGTTTCCAAAACCAGCAGAAGCTTGTCCGCCAGTACCCGCAACACCTCCAGGACCTGTAGGTTCTAATCCTGCGCCACCGCCTTTAGCCATTACACTGGTGTTGGTTGAAAACCATGAGTCGCCACCTGGACTACCATTTGATCCTGAATTACCATTTCCTCCAGTTCCAACAGTTACTGTATAGGGAGTACCCGGTACAACGGTCACAGTGCCTTTTGAGTAAGCACCTCCGCCACCTCCGCCTCCGCCATCATTCGTGTTAGAGTTTCCTCCTCCCGAACCTCCAGCACCCCAACATTCAATCGTCACCGAAGTCACACCCGCAGGCGGAGTCCAGCTGGATGAACTATTGAAGGTTTGCGTCGTTTGAGCAAAAGCTGAAAGCTGTTGCAAAATTAGAGCAAGTATTACCACTAAATACTTGGTTGAAAACATGGAAGTTAGCTTGCTAGCTATCTGTTTTCTCATTAATCTTTGTGTAAAATTCGATTTCATGGGAATTATATTTAACCCGCAATAACCAAATTAATTTTTCGGATAGTTGATAAAATGTTGTGAATTGTTAATAATTATTGGCGAAAGCAGAAATTCTTTTGGTAAAAAAAATCACTAGATTTAGGGGTCGGGTCAAATAAGATGAAGTTGAAAAGATTGAAAAAAATATTATTTAATTATTTAATTTTTAAACTATTATAAAATTTACATGCCATTGTAAGTCCACACTCATTGCATTTTGGCTTGCTGGCAATGCAAACATATCTTCCATGCAAAATAAGCCAATGATGGGCGAGTGGAACCACATTTGGTGGCAGATTTTTGATAAGTTGTCTCTCAGAAGCTAATGGAGTTTTAGCATTCGTTGTAAGTCCAATTCGTGCAGAAACTCTAAAAACATGCGTGTCAACAGCCATGGTGGGTTGATGGTAAACTACGGATGCAATTACATTCGCAGTTTTTCTTCCTACTCCAGGCAATTGGATTAAGTCTTCAATGGCGGATGGTACTTCACTGTTAAAATTACTCACCAGCATTTTTGCCATACCCGAAAGGTGTTTTGCTTTGTTGTTTGGGTAACTTATACTCTTGATAAAAGGAAAAATTTCATCACTTGTCGCACTGGCTAAGTGTTCAACGGTTGGAAATTCTTTAAATAAAAAAGGGGTAACTAAATTGACTCTCTTGTCGGTGCATTGTGCCGATAAAATGACTGCCACTAAGAGCTCATACGGCGAATTATAGATTAATTCCGTTTCTGCATCTGGACGATGTTTTAGAAAATAATCGATGAAATATTGATACCGTTCTTTCTTGGTCATAATAGATAAAGCCGCCTGTAAATATATTACAAGCGGCTTTAATTTGTCTTTACCTTTTTAGGCGATTGCCTTTTTGTGAAGTGGTGCCGTTAGCGTTGCATAGCTAAGGATTGAATTAATGCTGGATTTGGATGCATGCATTAAACTGTGATCAATAAGATCTCTTGCTGCAGCCATCGAGTAAAATTCTTCGGCAATTTCTTCATTCTGATCAATGGCTTTTTGAACCATTACTGATTCGGTTAATTCGGTTTCATTGTACAGGTAAAGAACTAGGTGATTTAGAGTAATAGTTTCGTTCATAGGCTTTGTTAAGATTTAACAAGCCTTTAACGTAAATTTATTCTCGGTATTGTTTACATACTTAATACAAGTTGCTTTTCTTGGATTAATTTTCGCAGATTGATGAGCGCATAACGCATTCTACCCAGTGAAGTGTTGATACTCACACCCGTAGCATCTGCAATCTCTTTGAAACTCATATTGGCAAAATGACGCATGATCACTACTTCTCTTTGATCATATGGAAGCTGTTCAATCAAAGCTCGCACGGTAGTTTGAATTTGTTCGGCTATCATTTTATCTTCAATATTAGTGTCTTCTAAAGGAATAGTATCAAATACCGAATATTCATCAGTATCATAAACCATAGGCATCCTCTTCAAACTTCTGAAGTGATCAATCACTAAATTGTGACTTATACGAAGTACCCAAGAAAGAAATTTTCCTTCTTCGTTATAATTTCCTGATCGGAGGGTTTTAATAACCTTAATAAAGGTCTCTTGAAAAATGTCATTGGCTAAATCACGGTCTTTTACCAATAAATAGATGCTGGTAAAGATCTTTCGTTCGTGTCGAACAATTAATTCTTGTAATGTATCTTCATTTCCTCTAAGAAATTCAGATACGAGTTCTTGGTCGTTTCTTGGGTCTTTACACATAGTTCCTCCCCTTTTTCAAGGTGATTAAATTGTTAGAATTACAATTGATTAAGTGTAAAGATTTCGACCTATAGGCTAATTGTTTTTATTGTGGATGAAGGGTTATCGATTTAAACGAAAATTTATTTTAGATATTGTACTGACTCTTATTATTATTCAAATATAGTGATTATTGTTGCTTCTTGCAAGAATAGTGCCTGACAATTATCAATTTCTGTGTATTTTACACGAACATGACGAATTCGCATCTTTGGAACAATTATTTTCGCACTACATGAAAAAAGTAAAAAACCTATTCGTAATTGCAGCTAACGTATTGTTTTTTAGTGCTTACGTAAATGCTCAAGCACCAGCTAAAGAACGAGAATTTAATACTACAAGGCTACTATATAAAGGAGAGGAAAAACATCTTTCCAATGTTAGACAATTAACCTTTGGTGGTGATAATGCCGAAGCTTATTTTAGTTTTGATGGAAATGCTATCACATTTCAAGCCAATAATAGCGACTGGGGAACTAAGTGCGACCAAATATATTATTTCGACTTGTCAGCTGGAAATATGAAAGAAGGTGCTCCTCAGTTAATTTCAACCGGTAGAGGTCGAACAACTTGTTCCTATTTTATGCCCGACAATAAACAGATCCTTTATGCATCAACGCATGAAGGGAATGATGCTTGTCCGCCGGCACCAGAAAAAAGAGAAGATGGTAAATATGTATGGGCCATTTATCCTGACTTCGATATTTATTTGAGCGACCTGAAAGGAAAAATCATCAATAAATTAGTTGAAGGTCCAGGGTATGATGCAGAAGCTACCGTTTCTCCAGATGGAAAGTCAATTGTGTTTACCAGTATTCGAAGTGGAGATTTGGAATTGTATACAATGGATATTGATGGTGGCAACGTAAAACAGATCACAAGTGAATTGGGCTACGATGGCGGCGCCTTCTTTTCTCCGGATAGTAAAAAATTAATTTTTCGCTCGTCGCGTCCAAAAACAGAAGAAGAAGTAGCGAACTATAAAAGTCTACTTGCTGAGAATTTGGTACAACCAACGCATATGGAATTGTACGTTTGTAATGTTGATGGATCGGAGCTAAGAAAAATTACAGATCTCCCCAATGCAAGCTGGGCTCCGTTCTTTCATGCATCAGGTGAAAAAATTATTTTCTCTTCAAACCATCCATCAAAAAGAGGCTTGCCTTTTAATCTGTGGATGGTAGATATTGATGGAAAGAATCTTCAACAAATAACTTTTGATTCTATGTTTGATGCCTTTCCCATGTTTTCTCCAGATGGGAAAAAACTTATTTTTTCTTCAAACAGAAATAATAATGGTTCACATGAAACCAATCTGTTTATTGCTGATTGGAAAGATTAATTTCTTTCCTAACCGATTTAAGTTGCAATAAATTCATTGGATTAATTCCTAATCCTTGAATGTTGTTATTTGTAAGTCGTATTACTTTATCATAATACAGTATAATGACGGGAGATTGTTGCATCATCTCCGTATCCATCTTTTTGAAAAGATCAAAACGGATAGAGTCATTAGTCGTTTGCATCGATTCATTATATAACGCATCAAATGTTTTAGATACAAAGTGCGTATAGTTGGGACCTAATGGGGCTTTGTTGGTTGAGCGAAATAAAGACAAATAATTTTCTGCATCGGCATAGTCTGCGATCCAGGATCCTCTAAAAAAAGCGAGTTGTTGCTTAGCAACCATTTGTCGATGTTGTGCGGCTTGATTGATGTCTAACTTTATCTTGATACCAATATCAGCCAATTGTCCTTGCATGTATTCACAAAGGTCTTGGTAAGCATGCGTCGTGCTCATCGCAATCTCGGGCAATCCTTTTCCTCCCGGAAAGCCTGCCTCTGCTAATAGTTTCGCTGCCAATTGGGGTTGGTAATTATACCCAGCAACACATATACTATCAAATCCCGGAACTCCAATCGGAACAATACCACCTGTTCCTGGGGTTGCCATTCCATTTCTCAAGTATTTGATCATTTTGGCTCTGTCGAATCCGTAATTAATCGCTTTTCTTATTCGGATATCATTGAGTGGATTTGATTTCATCAAGGGTTGTTGATCATCCATCAAAATTCCTAAGTATTCTGTATTTAGGTAGGGAGATGTTTCGATCTTGAATTTCCCCTTGTACTTCGGCCTGAGTGTACCTTCATTCGTTAATAAATCGTCTTTGTAACTTGCATCAAGACCCGATATGAAATCTAGCTTTCCCTTTACGAATTCTAAAAAGGCTGTTTGTTTATCACTGATAAAGCTGACGACAATCGCATCTAAATAAGGCAATGATTTTCCATCTATGCTTTTTTCGAAGTAATTGGCATTTTTATGAAGGATCAATGCTGTTCGATCAATCCATTCATGAAAAATAAAAGGGCCAGTGCCTACAGGGTGTTTGCGGAAATCTTTACCATAATACTCAACCGATTCCTTGGGGACCACTGCACAATATGATGAAGCGAGTAAGCCCAAGAGTGGAGGAAAAGTTTGATGCAATTGTATCGTAAAAACAGAATCGTTTAGAGCGTGGAAGCCGATGGTTTGTCCGCTTTCATCTTTAGCCACTGCTTGAAAAACCCAGCTTCCCGGAGATGCTAATTTTTCAGAACAAATTCGATTGAAGCTGTAAACAAAATCTTGAGCAGTCACCATTCTGCTATTAGGGAGAGATGGGTCCTTATGAAATGGAACATCTTTTCTCAAGTAAAATGTATACAGTTTCCCATCTTCACTTATTTCCCATCTGGTAGCAATACAAGGTTGTGGGATAAGTTTATCATTTAATTGAAGCAATCCATTGAAAAGATGGTTGCAAGCCCAAATATTTGCTTGGTTGCTAGTGTAAGCCGGATCAAGCGAGGTGATTCCAGATGATTCATTGTACCTGAATACTTGAAGGTCAGACTTCTTCTTGTCAATTTCAGTGCAAGCAGATAAGAGGAAAAATGAAACACAATACGGCGATGAGACGATGGATCATAATAAGGCAAAAATAATAGGAATGTGCTAGTAAAATTGAATAATGGGTTGATACTATTGATTTTATTCGATATAACCACATAAAAGCCTTATTCATTACCTTTGCACCCGAATGAAAAAGGTGGCCTTCCATACCTTGGGGTGTAAGTTAAATTTTTCGGAAACTTCAACTATTTCCCGTCAGTTTAGAGCTGCAGGGTGGTGTAGTGTTGAATTTCCTCAGCCTGCAGATGTTTATATTGTAAATACTTGCTCGGTTACCGAAAATGCCGATCGAGAATGCAAAACGATCGTGAATCGTGCCATGGCTGCAAATCCGGAAGCAAAAGTGATTATTGTTGGATGTTATGCTCAGCTTAAACCACAAGAAATTGCTGCCATTCCTGGTGTTGACTTAGTACTAGGAGCTACGGAAAAATTCAATGTATTAAATTATCTTTCTGGACTGGAGAAGCAAGAGCAAGCCCAAGTAATGGCTTGTGAAGTATCCGATGCCAATACGTTTGTAAGTGCTTGGTCCGATAGTGAAGAAAGAACTCGAGCCTTTTTAAAAGTGCAGGATGGTTGTGATTACAATTGTTCGTTTTGCACCATTCCTCTTGCACGAGGAAAATCGAGGAGTAATACCATTGAGAATGTTGTTAAGCAAGCTAAAGATTTAGTCGAAGCAGGAATTCAGGAAATTGTGTTGACTGGCGTGAATCTCGGGGACTTTGGTATTACAAACGGAAATGAAAATCATGAATACCATTTCTTTGATTTGGCTGTTGCCCTCGATCAAATTGAAGGGTTGAAGAGAATTAGAATTTCTTCCATTGAACCAAATTTACTTTCAAAAGAAGTGATTGAATTAGTAGCTGCTTCCGAAAAATGGATGCCGCATTTCCATATTCCCTTGCAAAGTGGTTCGGATGAAATATTAGGATGGATGCGTAGACGCTACAAGCGTAGTTTATATGCTGATAAAGTTAATCTCATTAAGAAATTAATGCCTCATGCCTCCATCGGTGTAGATGTGATTGTTGGTTTTCCTGGTGAGACGGATGAACACTTTATGGATACATTTAATTTCTTGATGGATTTGCCCGTAAGTTATTTTCATGTCTTCACGTATTCTGAAAGGAATAATACGTTAGCAAAAGAGATGATGAAAGTGGTGCCAATGAATGTTCGAAAAGAAAGAAATAAAAAACTGAGAAGTTTATCTGCGAAGAAGCTTCATGATTTTACGGTTCAACAAATAGGAAATCGGTATCCCGTTTTGTTTGAGCATGAAAATAATAATGGGGTGATGCACGGATATACCTCAAATTATATTCGTGTAGAATATCCTTATGATGAAAATTGTGTAAATAAAGTGATCGATTGTGAGTTAGGAGATTTCTCTTCGTCCGGACTTGCGAATGCAATCCCCGTTTTAGTATAAATCAATTCGTATTTAATTAACTATGTATCCAACCATCTCCGACCTAATTCTGGATCTCTTTGGTTTTAATATTCCACTGCCCATTCAAAGTTTTGGGTTTATGATGGCTATTGCCTTTCTGGTAGCTGCTTTTACACTTCAATTGGAAATGAAAAGAAAAGAAAAGGAAGGTTTGATTTATTCTTTTACAAAACAAGATCGTAAAGGGGAAGCCTGCCTCAAAAGGCGAATTGCTTTCTTCTTTTTTGATTGGCTTTGTCTTAGGATATAAATTGAGTTATGCATTCTTGAATTATGATTTGTTTGTTCAAGATACTCAAGGTATTTTACTTTCTACAGAAGGAAATTTTTTAGGCGGTTTGCTGATTGGCGGAGTTATGGCTTATATGCAGTATCGCGAATTTGAAAAGTTGAAATTGCCAGAGCCTGTCACTGAAGTGGTAGAAGTTCATCCTTATGAATTGGTTTCAAATATTACCATCATTGCCGCAATTAGCGGTATCATCGGAGCTAAAATTTTCCATAACCTAGAGAATCTGCATGAGTTTGAAGTGGATCCCATAGGAACACTTTTATCATTTAGTGGACTCACCATGTATGGTGGATTGATTGTGGCTACGGTTGCGGTAATGCGTTACAGTTATAAGCATGGAATTCATCCCATGGTGATTGCAGACATATGTGCACCTGGACTCATGCTCGCGTATGGTATAGGTCGAATGGATGTCATATTGCTGGTGATGGCGATTGGGGTATCGTTAATCTTGCTGCCAAACCTGATTTTTTATCTTGGATGCCTGACTGGATGTGGTCTTACAATTATCCACATAATGTAATTGGCGGTGGTATGCCCATTCCAGGTTGCGAAGGCCGACATTGCATGGTGTTACCAGATCCTGTTTTTCCAACACCGCTCTATGAAGCTATTGCCTGTATTCTGTTGTTTGTTGTGTTGTGGAGGTTGAGAACTTACTTTGTAAATCCCGGTCAGTTGTTTTCAACTTACTTATTGTTGAATGGAATGGAAAGGTTTACTATCGAGAAAATAAGAGTCAATAACATATTTAATATTGCTGGTTTTGACATGACACAGGCAGAGGTCATTGCTTTAGTGCTGATGCTTCTCGGTATTTCCGGTTTGATTTATTTTAAGAAACATGTGGTGAAAAATGAAAGAAGAGCAATTGGATAAACTTCTTGAGGATGCTCGTTTAATCGTTCAAGATGCAGTTCATTTTTTACGCAATGAGCGCAAAGTCTTTAGTCATGAGGTGGTCGAGTATAAAGGATTTAATGATTTAGTTTCTTACGTCGATAAAACAAGTGAAGAAATTTTGGTGAATGGTTTGCAAAAATTGATTCCTAATGCTGGATTCATAACCGAAGAAAATACACTTACTTTAAAGGATCGAGATTATGTTTGGATCATTGATCCACTAGATGGCACCACGAATTTTGTGCACGGCATCCCTTGCTATTGCGTTAGTGTGGGATTAACCTATAAACAAGAATTGATTCTTGGGATTGTACACGAAGTGAATTTAGATGAGTGTTTTTATGCGAGAAAGGGTGGAGGTGCTTATTTAAATGGAACAAAGATTCAAGTATCTACGATTCCTAGTTTAGGCAAATCTTTAGTAGCGACTGGATTTCCTTACCATGATTTCAAACTAATGAAGGAATACATGGAGGTGTTTGATTTTTGCATGAAAAATTCGCAAGGTCTGCGCCGATTAGGTTCAGCGGCTGTCGACTTAGCCTATGTAGCTTGTGGTCGATTTGAAGTATTTTATGAGTATGGATTAAATCCCTGGGATATCGCAGCCGGTGCATTAATTGTGAAAGAAGCAGGTGGACAAGTAAGTGATTTTAAGAATGAAAATAATTTTTTGTTTGGAAAAGAAATTATCGCGAGCAACACAGCAGTACATGCTGAGTTTCAAAAAGTAGTTGCTCATTCATTTCAATAAGATAATTATTCTGCTTGTTTTTGCTCGGGCGATTTATGCTTGAGTACTTTGGCTTCGATGTAAAATATAATTTCTTCCGAAATATTTTTACATTGATCACCTACACGTTCTAATTTACGAATAGCACTTAACAAATAAAGGCTTTGGTTGATTCGATCGGGATTTCCTCGAATGAAATCGGCAACTGATTCCGTAGCGGCTAAATTAATTTCATCTAATAGTTCATCTTTCTTGAATACACTTCGAGCCAGTTTTGTGTCATCTGTTTCAAATGCGATTTTAACATCATCAAGAATGGAAATACTCGTATTAAACATTTCCATGATGCGTGTGTTGTCTAGCAATTCTTGTTTAGGAGCTAGTTTGATGTTAAGCACAAATTGACAAATACCTTCAGCAATATCACCAATTCTTTCGAGGTTGGAATTAATCTTTAAGCATGCTAAAACAAATCGTAAATCAATCGCTAGCGGACTCAACAACGCAATAATGTTTTCACATTCACGGTCAATTTTAAGTTCAAAGCCATTTACTCTTTTCTCAAGAACAAGTACTTCTCGTGCAAGATCTTTATCGAGAGAAATCAGTGCTTGTTTGGATTTTTCAAGTTGTGATTTTACAAGTGAAAACATTTCAATCATTTCTGATTGTAAATTTTTTATTTCAATATCTAAATGTGACATGGGCTAGTGATTTTGATGGGTGTAATAAATAATTAACCGAATCGACCTGTGATATAATCTTGTGTACGTGTATCACTTGGATTGGTAAACAGTTTCTTAGTTAAGTCGTATTCAATAAGCTCTCCCATGTAGAAGAAGGCTGTTGAATCACTAACGCGTCCTGCTTGTTGCATGTTGTGAGTGACAATAATAATGGTGTATTGCGACTTTAATTCGTAAATTAATTCTTCGATTTTTGAAGTGGAGATTGGATCCAATGCGGATGCTGGCTCATCCATCAAGACAACGGAAGGTTCTATGGCTAATGCTCGTGCTATGCATAGACGTTGTTGTTGTCCGCCGGATAATTGCATGGCCGACTTTTTTAATTTGTCTTTAACTTCATCCCACAATGCCGCTTGCTTCAATGATCTTTCAACTCTTTCTTCAATAAGCGTTTTGTGTGAGATTCCATTTACTCTTAATCCATAAGCAACATTTTCAAAGATGCTCTTAGGGAATGGATTTGGTTTTTGAAAGACCATCCCCACACGCTTTCTTAACTCATCTATTTTAACTTCTTTGCTGTAAATATTTTTACCGTCAATCAAACAATCTCCTTCAATTTTAATTCCATCAATAAGATCATTCATGCGATTAAACAATCGAAGAAATGTAGATTTTCCGCAGCCAGAAGGACCAATCAATGCACACACCGTGTTTTTTTCAACACTCATGCTGATTCCTTTCAGCGCATGAAAATTTCCGTAATATAAATTTACGTCCTTGCTTTCTATTTTATGAGGGTAAATCTCAGTCATGATTAGTTAATATTATTCTTTTTGCTCAAATATCTTCGAACAGCACTTGCAGTAAGGTTAAGTATTAGTACAATCAATATTAAAACCAATGCTGTGCCGTAAGCCATGGCTCTGGAATCATTGATATTCGTACCGCTGGTTGAAATTACATAAAGATGGTAAGGCAGTGCCATCACCTGATCAAATATAGAGGTTGGCAACTTAGGAAGAAAATAGGCCGCTACTGTAAATAAAATAGGTGCTGTTTCCCCTGAAACCCTGCCAATACTTAAAATTAGTCCGGTGAGTATATTGGGTAGTGCAATGGGTAATGTAACTCTTTGTATTGTTTGCAATTTTGTTGCACCCAAGGCTAAGCTTGCTTGACGAAAATTATCATCCACAGCTTTGAGTGCTTCTTCAGTAGTTCGAATAACAATCGGCAATACCAAAAGACCTAATGTTAACGAACCTGCTAAAATGGAATCTCCAAAACCAAGTTGATTTACAAATAAAGACATGCCAAATAAACCAAAAACGATGGACGGAATTCCAGCAAGGTTGGAAGTCATCAATTGAATGAAACTTCTAAAATAGCCATGTTTGGTATATTCGTTAATATAGATGGCCGACATCACACCAATTGGAAAAGCAAAAATGATACTTCCGCCAATCAAGCAAAGTGTACCAATAATGGCTGGATAGATTCCTCCTTTCGTCATTCCATCTTTGGGCATTTCAGTAATAAATTCCCAGCTGATAACTCCAATTCCTTTGTAGATAATAAATCCTAAAATGGAAAAAAGAATTCCAATCACGATAAAGCTAAGCGAACGGAATGTCCAAAACACGTTTCTCCAATGGCACGTCCGATACCTAAAATTGCAGCAGCAGCAATACCAGAAATAGAGTAGGGGATGACAACGCGTCGAATGGTTTGCCATCGATTTGCACCTAAAGCTAAACTTGCTTCCTTCATTGCTCTCGGTGTATTTCTTAATGCGTCTTCTGAGACGGTAATAATAGTTGGAAGCGCCATGATGGCTAATACAATACTTCCTGCTAAAGCAGTTTCACCAACAGGTAAATTAAAAATATCTTGAATCATGGGCACTATAATGATCAAACCAAAAAAACCGTAAACTACAGAGGGAATACCTGCTAACAGTTCAATCACTGGTTTTAATAAATTTCGCATACGTACGCTTGCAACTTCAGCCATGTAAATAGAAGTTGCTAAACCAATAGGTAATGCAATCAGAATGGCAATTAAACTCACCCAAAGTGTACCTAAGATGAGGGGTAAAACACCAAGCTGAACTGCAGGATGGGCAGTGGGAAACCATTCTCTTCCGCTCATGAAAGAATTTAAACTTACATTGGAAACTTCAATGAGTTTTCCGCGAAAGTGTGGAGGAATGTATCGTGAAGAAAAGACAGCTATTATTCCCGGAGTGCTATTAATTAGAGAATCAATTTTTCTGGGTAGATGCTCAAATTTTGGACCTAAATCATCCGCATTAAAATAAGTGTCGAAATCTTGAGAAGTGAAAAGAATGATGCTGTCAGCACTTCCACCAATCTCTGACCAATGTGTTATTTTACGATCAAAAATATTTTTTATTTGTTCGGCGGAAACTGTTTTTACTTTGTTATTAGAATGTACAGCAAGAATATTTTCGCCTTCTAATGGACTTTCTTTAAACATAGAAAGACCTTCACTGAAAAGGAAGAAAACGATCAACAGCACTGTAAGCGTAGTTACAGTGCTGCTGATCAAGAATAATCCTTGAATTAAGTTTCCTATTAATTTTTTCACTTCACGGCAAAGATAGTAATCACTTTGTCAATGGAACATATCCAACCTCAAGAACATTTTTTTGTCCTGTTTCTGATAATATATAATTAACAAAAGGTTTAACTAAATCTGATTTAGATTCGTCGAAATAGTAGTATAAGGGACGTGAAATCGGGTAAGTACCATCTTGGGCGCTTGCTACTGAAGGAGCTACAAATGTTTTGCCTTGATCATAGCTAACTTCTAATTGCTTTACTTCTTTGGTCTCATAAGCCAATCCGATATAACCTATTGCACCTTCTGTTTGACTTACTGATTGAACAATGGCACCCGTTGCAGGCATGTTTAATACAGAAGCATCATAGTTTTTCTTGTCCATAACGTGCTCTTTAAAGAATTCATAGGTTCCAGAAGAGGTTTCTCTGGAATAGGCAATAATTTTCGAATCGGCTCCACCTACTTCTTTCCAGTTTTTAATTTTACCAGTATAGATGTCGCTGATTTGCTCATGTGTTAACTTACCAACTTTGTTTTTAGGATTTACAATTACAGCAAGTGCGTCATTGGCAATAATTACTTCAGATATTTTCATTCCTTTCGTTTCGAAATTCATTTTTTCATCGGTCTTTAGTGCTCTTGATGACCTTGCGATATTCGTAGATCCATCAATTAAAGCTGTAATTCCAACACCTGATCCTCCGCCCACAATGGTGATGGAAGCATCTGGATGCTCATTCATATAAACTTCTGCTTCTTTTTGTGAAAGTGGTAACACCGTATCACTACCTTTAATAGTGATGGAAGTTTTTTGAGTTTCAGCAGGTGCTGTTTCTGCATTTTCTGTTTTTTACTTCCGCAAGCAGTAAATAGTAGACTACAGATGGTAATTACAATGAGTTTTTTCATTTGGTTAAGAGTTAATTGGATTTTTATACTTTTTATTAGTTACGCCCTATGGTTTTGACAATGAATAAGCTGCTATTTTCTATAATAGCCTCTTAATTCATTGATTTCTTAATGGTTTTGCAAAGGGATTAAGAAATTGTTAAGGAGTTATTTCTCCAATGTTAAGTTTATGTTAACAAAAAAGCCCTCAATTTAGAATTAAAGGCTTTTAAAGGAAGGAAAAGCTAAAAGAAGATTAATAGGCAGTATTTTGTGGATCCCAGTTGGCCCAACCTAGAGTCCAATCGCTAGTTCCAAATGCGCCTCTATAAGTTACTTGTTGAAAGCTTGATAAGTTTAATCCTGTAAAATCTGCACCGCTAAGTAAAATGGAACCTCCAACAGGTAGGAAATTTGGTGTAGTTGCATAAGGATCAGTAGTCAAATTTGCATTGTTGTATTGAATACTATTTCCAAAAGTAATATCATTAAACCAAGCGCTAATGTTAAAAGTAGAACCACTTGCTACGGCTAATGGAGTATTGCAAGATGCAATGATGTTGTTTTTGAATTGCAAGTCAGATGCTGAAGCACTGTTTTCACAGTTGGTTCCATCAATCAATAATCCAACAGGATATCCTGAGATTAATGAATTGTAAATACAAGTTTGCGTATTTCTGCGTAGATGTGCTCCTCTTTTGAAATTGGAATTTACTGATAAACTAGTGTCTTGTTTAGGTCCAAAAATACTGATGTTAGAAAAAATTGGTTTTGTGATTGGTGTTACAGTAGAACCTGCAGCATCATTGTCTGATTCAAAACCATTCGATCCTGATACATCTGCAATATTCGCATCTCTTAATACAACACCAAATTGAATTTTACCTGTATATCCATTATCTGTATCGAAGTCATCGTCTGTAGATTTGTATGCGATTATGTGATTTAAATTTACATTACCACCAAACATTTCATATGAATCATCTCCACAAAATGAAATTTGAATGTAGTCAATGATCGTCCCACTACCAACACCACCAAGTGTTAGGCCATTGATTTCTTGGTTTGGTTGGAAAGGAATTCCTGCATACTCAATACGTACATATTGTAATGAACCAGAATTGTCAGAAGCATCAGTTCCTCCGTAAAGAGCATCGGGTCCGCCTTCAATTTGTCCTTCTCCACCAGGTAAATTGATGGGTGCTTTTCCACAAATAATGATACCACCCCAATCTCCAGGATTTCTTGATCCAACAGCTTCTGCTGATGTGAAAATGATAGGATCTGCAGCCGTTCCAGTTGCTTGAATTTTACCACCACGCTTAACAATTAAAGTGCCCTTGGTGATTTTATCTCCTTTAATTACAGTTCCTGATTGAACAGTTAATGTTCCACCTTCATCTACATAAACAAATCCTTTTAACAGGTATTTTTTAGTGTTGTCAAAAGTGTAGTTTTGATTTGTACTTCCTTCAACTTGTATCGTACCATCCGATAAAACGGTAGTTGTAAAGTTTACAACATTACCTGGTGTGGTGTTGTCATTATTTTCATCCTTTTTGCAAGCGCTTAAAAGGGTTAAAGTCATTACTGATAATACTAACAGTTTCGATTTAATCTTACTTAAATTTTTCATTTTATTTTATATTAGTTCCACTGCAATATTACACGGCTGTTGTTTTGTTACTGTTATCTCAATTTAAAGTAATTATTAAGATAAAAAAAGCGGAGCCTACTCTTTGAGTAAGCTCCGCGATCAATAAATCATCAACTAATATCTTACAACAAAGCCTAATGTATAGTATGTTCCGCGTTTGTAGCTATAAATCAATTCGTCTTTTGAGCTGATTTTTCCATCTTCATTGGAATCTTGTCTTAACACTACTGCTTGATTAAGCAAATCTTGTACTCCTGCTTTTATTTCGAAATTTTTTCCAATGTTTTTAGTAACGGAGAAATCAATTACGTTTCTTGGTAGTTCATATACATCGGGTGTACCTTCTGTTCCAACAACAAATAATCTTTCTCCAATGATATTGTATTGAAGATTGCATTGTAGTTTGTGTGCAGAATTAGTATAATAAATTCCGGTGTTCACTACATAAGGTGATTGACCCATCATGATTCTGGATTTTTTTTGTCCAACCGCTTCGTCACCAAGTTGTACTCGACTATAAATATAAGACGCATTCATTCCAACAGAAAGCATACTGAAGAATCCAGCTTTGAAAATGGGTTCTAACGATTTTCTAACTTCCAATTCTAGACCAGTACTATAAGCAGTAGGTGCATTTTTGAAGATGAAATTTCTTGTGCCTCCCGAACCAGCGCCCGGTTTGAAGTATTGTTCAATGGGATTGGTAAATGATTTGTAAAATACACCTACTGAAATTAACTCTCCTGCCGATGGATAATTTTCCCATCTTAAGTCGAAGTTGTCAATGGTAGGAGTTTCTAATTCAGTGTTTCCAAAAAGAACATTGTTAAAGACGAAATCATAATAAGCAAATGGTGCAATTTCTCTAAACTCTGGACGGTTTAATGTTTTTGCATAGGCAAGTCTCAATAATGATTTTTCACTCACATTATAACTTATGTTGATCGACGGTAAAAAACTGTTTACTGGATTTTCGATTTTCAACGGTTTGCCATTGTTGTCAGCACTTTCAAGAATTAATTGATTCGCTTCAAATCGTACGCCACCTGAAATATTTAAACGATCGGTAACAGGCCAAGTGCTTCCAACGTAAACCGCTGAAAGTTGGTTGTCGGCAGTGTAGCTATCTGTACCATTAGTTCCTTCTGTAATTTTAAATCCAGTGGAATCATTGAAGTTGTTTTGTGAAAAGATTTGATCGATTGGAAGGAGTAATAAGTCATTATCAAATTTATCTGTTCTTGACTTGGTATAAGCTAACCAACGCGCATCAAAGGTTCTACTTTTCGTTTCTGTATAGAAACCAGCACGCAAAGTGATTTTACGAGTTTCGCTTAGTTTCACAACTTCTTGTTCTAGATTTCCAGCTAACATAAATGCATTTTCATCAAGCGTAGAGTAAAATCTACCCGCATCAGCTTGTGAAGCTGTACTATTTACTTGAGTATAGTACGTAGAAGAATTATCAACTAAACTATTGAAAGTACGGATGCGACGATAATCAGGTTCGTTATTGTGCGTCATGCTATAACCTGCTGTCCAATTGATATTGGTTTTATTTTGATTGAAATCATGCGAGCCTGAAAGTTGTCCTGAATAAAGTTGTCTTTCGGTATAACGGAATGCATAATTTCTTACTGCATTTCCTTCTTCAATATTGGAACCAGTTCTTATGCTAGTGCTATTAGATCCAGTTTGGTTATAGATATTTCTGAATTCAATTTTATTTCTTGTATTCAGCAGAAAAGTAAAGTTGCTCAGTACACCCACAGAAATTTTATTGGTAGAAGTATTGTCTTCGAAATTGTAAATGGTGTCACTTACATTGTTGATGATATCAAATTGGTTGTAGTTTAAGTTCTCAGCCTCTCTTACTTCGTATGTATTCGAATAGTTTACACCCGTAATATTAGAGACAAGTACTTTTCCTAACTTGATTTTTTTCGCAAAGGATAAGTTAAAACGTTGGTCGATGGGTGCCGATTTTTCTTTCGCAATCCAAGTGTTTGGTAAAAGTTTTGCGAGCGCTACTTGATCTGCAATGTTTAATCCGGCCACGTTTTCTGGAAATTCATTCGGCAGGTCCCGACTTCCATTGTCCATGCCCAACCAATCGGTTTTACTTAAGGAGCGCGATTGAAAGTTTTGAATGTTGTATTGCTTCTGATTCCAATACTCATCCCTGCGGAAATGAAATCTTCATCAGGAATATTTTTGGTGTAAATTTTTACAATGCCTCCTGCAAATTCACCCGGTAACTCAGGAGCTCCCGTTTTGTAAATCATTACACGCTCTAACATAGAGCTTGGAATTATATCGAATGAAAATGCTTTTTTGTCGGTTTCAGAACTGGGAGCCATGGCTCCATTCAATAATACCGTATTGTATCTTTCACTTAAACCTCTAATCACGATGAATCGATCATCCATAATACTTACGCCGGGTAAACGGCGAATAACTTCGGATGCATTGCGATCTTGTGTTTTAGAAATTTGCTGACTTGAAATTCCATTAACAATTTGTGAAGATGAACGCATGTCGGCCAATACTGCATTTTCAGTATTAGTAATACGTGTTGACATTACATCTGCACCTTTTAATACCTTGGCATTGGTACTTAATTTTAAATCAAGAATTGTTTTCGATCCGGCCTTAACATGTACATTAGGTTCTGAGATGGGCTCGTATCCGATAAAGGATATCTTAACCGTGTAGATACCTTCTGTTATTTTATCGATGGTATATTTGCCATCAATATCAGTAACTGCGCCTAAAGAAGTGCCTTCTAGGGTCACCGTTGCACCAATTAAGGTTTCTGAATTAATTTTATCCGTGAGCGTCCCGGAAATTGATCCCGTTTGAGCACTGATCGAATTTCCGCAAATAGCAGAAATACAAACGATTGCGATCGTAATAATTAAATTTTTCATATCTTTTAGTTCCAATGCAAAAGTCTTTATTAAGTAAAAACTAAAGATTAAGTTAGTTTTAACATAAGGTTAAGTCGACCTCTTAGTTTAAGTTTAAAATAAACGAAAATCAGTTTTTTTAAAGTCGAAAAAAGGGTTAATATTGTTGAACTACAATATTAAATACTGCATATACTTAACTGCGTCTTAATAATTTGTTAATATTGGCGATCTTACTTTGCATCAATAAAGAAATATGACAAACGAATCGATTAAAATTCTTCTTGTTGATGATGAACCAGACATTTTGGAGTTCATGGAGTACAATCTAAAGAAGGAAGGTTATAATGTACTTTTGGCAAAAAATGGAGCGGAGGCAGTTGAGATAGCAAAGCGAGAGATACCTCAATTAATAATTTTGGATATTATGATGCCGGAAATGGACGGTATTGAAGCGTGTCGACGAATACGTGAAACAAAGGAATTAGAACACGTTCTCATCGCATTTTTGACAGCACGAAATGAAGAGTATTCGCAGCTTGCAGGATTTGATGTTGGCGCGGATGATTACATCTCAAAGCCCATTAAACCTAGAATTTTAACGTCTAGAATTAAGGCACTTTTGAGGAGAACTAGTTTTAACCAAGAAACTCCAGCAGTGCAAATTGGAAACATGCGAATTGATCGCGATAGTTACTTGGTTTATAAGAATGATGAGCCCATCTCTTTTCCAAGAAAAGAATTTGAATTGCTTTCATTGCTTACTTCTAAGCCAGGAAGAGTTTTTACTCGAGAAGATATTTTATCACGAGTATGGGGTTCTGAAATTGTGGTCGGTGATCGAACGATTGATGTACACATCCGAAAAATTCGTGAGAAATTAGGTGATGATGTCATCAAGACCATCAAAGGGATTGGCTATAAATTCGATATTTAGAGATTCTTTATCTTATGTTTTTTGTGTTGTTTTAGCAGCACTGAAAGTTTATTAGTACTGTCGTAGGTCTTACCATGAAAAGCGTATCTCCTCAACTGTTAACATTTCTTGTCGCCACCTTTTTGTCGGTGCTTCTGGTTTTGATGGATGTTTTATTGGCATCTTATTTTAAGATGGACCTATCATTTAATTTTTTTATCGCTTCTTTCATCGTGATGTTCTTAATTACTTTTGCTTTGCTTAAGCAATTGCAGAAAAGATACATTCAAGATAATTTGATGCAAATTTATAAGCAGATTTTGAAGATTAGAAACCCGAAGGATGTGATTCGTCCTATTGATGAGAATAAAGTAAACGTTTCGAATGAAATTAATAAAGTACTCTATGAATGGAGTAACGAGTCGAAGGAAGAAATTGATCATCTAAAGCAAGTGGAAATTTATCGCCGTGAATTTTTAAGTAATGTTTCACACGAATTAAAAACACCTGTGTTTTCTGTGCAAGGTTACATTCATACGTTGATCGATGGCGGAATCGATGATGCTGATGTGAATATGCACTATTTGAACAAAGCGAGTAAGGGCATCGACCGATTAATCAGTATGGTGGATGACCTTGAAAGTATTTCACGTTTGGAATCGGGGGAGTTAATTGTTGAGTTGCGTACATTCGATTTACATGATTTGGCTCAAGATATTATTGAATCAGTAGAGTTGCAATCAAAGGAAAGAGGTGTAACCATCAAATTAGAGGCAACGGAAGATAAAGCTTTTTACGTGTATTCCGATAAGGATATGGTCCGACAGATCTTAGTGAACTTTATTGTTAATTCCATTAAGTATGGAGTTAAGGATGGAGTGACAAAAGTTCGACTCACAGAATCGGATGATAAAGTCATTGTGGATGTCGAGGATAATGGAATTGGCATAGAAAAAGTGCATCTGCCACGCTTATTCGAACGTTTTTACCGTGTGGATAAAAGCCGATCTCGTGATCAAGGCGGTACTGGATTGGGTTTAGCCATTGTGAAGCATATTTTGGAAGCTTTGGGTGAAGCGGTTCAAGTGGATAGTGAGGTGGGTAAAGGAACTCGTTTTACTTTTTCACTCCCACGGAGCAAGTAAATTAACCTGTTTTTTGATTTCCGTTGGTTGATCTATCTTTGTAGCCTATCCAAATCGACGTGAAGAAATTAAATTTAAGTGCCGCAAAAAGCAAAGCAGAAAAAATCCGAAATTTTGATCAGAATGGTCCAGCCTTGGAATCGGCAAATGTTTTTGGACTTCCATTTACTTCTGAGGAGAGTGATATTATTTTAATACCTGTTCCCTGGGAAGCTACTGTAAGTTATGGAGGAGGCACCTCAAAAGGACCAGATGCCATTTTTGAAGCGAGCTCTCAAGTGGATTTGTTACATCCTGAGTTTAAAGATTTATGGAAGGTTGGGATTTCAATGGAGAAGGGGTCAAGCGATCTTGCCAAGAAAAGTAAATCATTAAAGAAGAATGTTTCCAAAATAATTGATGCATTGGAAAAGGGAAAAGATATTTCTCGAGATGCAAAGATGATGGCTCAATTGGATGCTGTGAATGAGGGTTCGGCGGTGATGATTAATGAAGTATATCGTCAAACTTCGTCATGGTTAAAGAAGGGCAAGTTAGTTGGACTCGTTGGCGGAGATCATAGTACACCATTAGGATTTTTCAAAGCATTGGCTGATAAATATTCAACGTATGGGATTTTGCAAATTGATGCCCATATGGATTTAAGAAATTCATTTGAAGGATTTACCTATTCACATGCATCCATCATGTACAATGCATTGGAGATTTCTCAAATTTCAAAACTTGTACAAGTGGGAATTCGCGATTTCTGTGCGGAAGAAAATGAGTATGTGAAAAAAAGTAAAAGTAGAGTAGAGGTGTTTTCGTATGCAGAGGTAAGCAAGAATAAATTTGAAGGAATGTCGTGGAAAAAACAATGTGATCAAATCATAGCTGCGCTTCCACAAAATGTCCACATCAGTTTTGACATCGATGGACTCGATCCAAAATTATGTCCAAACACAGGAACACCAGTACCCGGTGGATTCGAGTTTCATGAAATCACTTATTTGTTGAGCGAGTTAGCCAAGAGTAAGAAAAAAATTATCAGTTTCGATTTAAACGAAGTTTCTCCTGGGAAAGACGATTGGGATGGAAATGTAGGTGCAAGAATGTTGTTTCATTTGTGTGGTGTGTTAGCAAAATCGAATAAGTTGGTGAAGTAGGTTTTTCTTGCGCAGAAATTTGTTGGTGAATATTGATTGTAGTACGTAATCGTGTTGAGCATCAAGCTGCTGGCTTTTAGATTCTAGATTCTAGATTCAAAACCCCGAAGGGGTGAAATGATTATAGAAAAACATACCATTTAAAAATGCAAAACCCCGAAGGGGTGAAATTATTTGCTACGAAAAATTGCCAATCATTTGTCGCGAAGCTTCGCGATGATGTCAAAATCATATTAGGATTAAAATATATTTTTCTGTGGTAATCCAATCGCATCATCGCGGCTTTATTATGTCACCCCTTCGGGGTTTTGAATGGTGGGATGCCGCATTTTTCTATAATCATTTCACCCCTTCGGGGTTAATCTCATTATATATTAAATTCTTACTTTTATAACCACATACAATATCTCATGCCGCGCCTCCTCCTGATTTTTATTCTAATCTCCACCTCCCTTGCCGCTCAATACACGGATCGCTATTGGGCATTCGGTGACAGTGCTGCCATTGATTTTAAAAATCTCTCGAATCCACAAACTGCAAACAGCGTACTACGTGTACGAGGTTCATGCGCCAGTATTTGTGATAGTTCAGGTGATCTGTTGTTTTATTGCGGAAGTCCAAAATGGCAACAATGGTTATTACCAACTGGTCCTGGACCTAAATTTGGTTACGCCATCAATAAAAATCATCAAACTATGTTTAGTGGTGATTCAATAGTTGCACTACTTTGGTATCAAGAAATGGTAATTGTTCCCATGCCCGATTATGATAGCTTATTTTATATTTTCAGTGCTGGCGTATCCAATGCGAAACACGGGTTATTTTATTCAGTGATTGATGTTAAGTACAACAACGGTCAAGGGAAAGTGATACAGAAGAATGTGCAACTAAGGAATGATTCGATTTGTGACGGGATTACAGCAGTACGACATGGAAACGGGCGAGATTGGTGGGTAGTTGTACGAAGCTGGAAGACCTATCCAGTGAATGATATTACCGTGTACTTAATTAGTCCATCAGGGATAACTGCATACCCAACGCAGCATATTGGTACATTAACTTCTTTAGACTCATTTTACAGAATGAAATTTAATTTAGATGGGAATCATTTGTATAATGTGTCGGCAAGAGGTATTATCGAAAGATTAGATTTTGATCGTTGTACTGGAATATTCTCTAATCAGCAGACTTATTCCGGATTAGGAAGCCCATATTTTTGGGTGTGGGGTTTCGAAGTATCACCTGACGAAAGTAAGTTGTATATTTCCTTAATCCTTCAAACTGCGAATCAGGATACCGGATATGTTTTGCAATTCGATTTAAATTCCCCTAATTTTTTAGCAAGCGTGGATACATTGGGTACTTATTCTTCTTATGATATACCTGGTCTATTAGAACTTGGACCAGATCGAAAAATATATGTGAGTATTGACTGGTCTAGTCCTGATACATGTTTTGATTATTTATATTGTTATGGAACTGTTAGTACAACTAACTCTAATCTATCTGTAATCAATTATCCTGATAGCTTGGGGTCGGCTTGCGATTATCAACCCTTTAGTTTTTATTTGGGTGGACATAAGGCATATTTTGGTCTCCCCAATAACCATAATTACGAATTGGGTGCATGGGTGGGTTCGCCATGTGATACGCTAACCGTTGGAATTAATGAATTATTCCCCAAAAATGGAACGCTGAAAATTTACTACGATAAAGATTGGCAAAGTATTTTTGTTAATGCTAAAGAGTTAAAGGGGCGTTCGGGTTCACTGCAAATTTTTAATAGTAGCGGGCAGCTGATTTATGGTACTAAAGCGAATATTGATGGTGGGTATTATTCATCGAGTAGTTTGTTTTCGTATCCGTCCATTGGGGTATATATTGTTAGATTACAAACTGACAAAGAAGTACTCACCAGTAAATTTGTGAAGTGGTAGGTTTTTTTCGCAGCAGCTTCTTTGTGAATAATGTTTTTAGCATATAATAGTGAGGGCTACTGGCTTCTAGATTCAAAACCCCGAAGGGGTGAAATGATTATAGAAAAACATACCATTTAAAAAAGCAAAACCCCGAAGGGGTGATATTATTTGCTGCGAAAAATTACCAATCATTAATCGCGAAGCTTCTCGTCTGCCTGGTGCATCGCTTTTGCTGTAGCTTCAGCGGAGCAAAGCAAGCAGGATAGAATCAAAATCATTTTAGTTTCAAATAATATGTTCGGTGGTAATCCGATCACAACATCGCGGCTTTATCATGTCACCCCTTCTGGGTTTTGGTTGGTGGGATGTCGCATTTTTCTATAATCATTTCACCCCTTCGGGGTTTCCCTATTCTTAATTAATTGCAAATTCAATTTATGTTGTAATTTTCATTTTCAAAAGAACCCCAGCGGGGTTCAATCTTATTAGCGAAGCGAATCACCAAGAACATCCCAACCCCAGCGGGGTTGCACATCGTCGTTAAACATCGGCGTTTGTTTCTCGTGTGAGTTGTGTGACCCCTCTGGGGTCAGATAAAAAAATAACTCATGTCGTTTTCTATAAAGATTTAACCCGCTGGGGTCATGTCAAATTAATTATTAAATGAATATTTATAAAGATGTGTGAATGTCAATATTAAATATTTTAAAAATTAACTTTTAAAAAGAAGCCCTCCGAATTTCGAAGGGCTTTATCTAATCTAACCTAAATAAATCAATACTATGATACTAATTGCGAATCATCTTTTATCGCTTTGTTGTTTTTGAAGAGGAAGTTGTTGTTTTTATCCAAGTCGATTTTTATTTCATCTTCTTTGGATATTGCTCCCGATAAAATTTGCTTGCTTAACTCATTCATGATTCGTTTTTGCAATACACGCTTTAAGGGTCTTGCTCCAAATTGTGGATCATATCCCAGCTGCGCTAACCAATCAATAGCGGGTTGACTGATCTTAATTTTAATATCATTTGCAGCCAACATTTTCACCAACGAGTTGAATTGAATTTCTACAATCTCTTTGATTTCATCTCTGGTTAACGGATTAAACATAATGATCTCGTCAATTCGATTGAGGAATTCGGGTCGAATGGTTTTCTTGAGGATGTCAAATACTTCGAGTTTTGTTTTTGCAAGTATTTCTTCTTTGTTATCGTCGTTGATTTGTTCTGTGTTTTCTTGAATCAACGAGGCACCTATATTAGAAGTCATGATGATGATGGTGTTTTTGAAATTAGCCGTACGACCTTTGTTGTCCGTTAATCGTCCATCATCTAAAACTTGCAGCAGAATGTTGAATACATCGGGATGCGCTTTTTCAATTTCATCTAACAACACAACAGAATAGGGTCTTCTCCTTACTGCTTCGGTTAATTGTCCGCCTTCATCATAGCCAACGTATCCTGGAGGCGCTCCAATGAGTCGGCTAACACTATGTCGTTCTTGAAACTCACTCATGTCTATTCGCGTTAAGGCATGCTCGTCGTTAAAGAGGAATTCGGCTAAAGCTTTGGCTAATTCAGTTTTTCCGACTCCCGTTGTGCCTAGAAAAATGAATGATCCTATTGGACGTTTCATGTCTTGGAGACCTGCTCTGCTTCTTCTCACTGCATCTGAAAGTGCTGCAATGGCATCTTCCTGTCCAACGACTCTTTTATGCAGTTCAACTTCTAAGTGCAATAGTTTTTCTCGTTCACTTTGTAGCATTCGTTTTACAGGAATACCTGTCCATCGAGCTACCACTTCTGCAATATCTTCACTATCCACTTCCTCTTTAATCATCGCTTTGTTATGTTGGGCTTCCAACAACTTGCTTTGATTTTCTAGTAATAGTGCTTCTGCATTTTTAATTTTACCATAGCGTATTTCAGCTACACGTCCATAATCACCCGTTCTTTCTGCTTGATCAGCTTCTAATTTTAATTGCTCAATTTCTTCGCGAGTTTGTGTGATGGTGTTGATGATATTTTTTTCAGTCTCCCATCTGGCCTTAATAATATTTCTTTCTTCGTTTAAGTTCGCTAACGTTTCACCTAATTCAGAAAGTTTCTTTTTATCTCCTTCACGTTTGATGGCGGCACGTTCAATTTCGAATTGCATAATCTTGCGTTGAATTTCGTCCAACTCTTCGGGAACACTATTCATTTCCATTCGCAATTTTGCTGAAGCTGCGTCCATGAAATCGATGGCTTTATCGGGTAGGAAACGATCATAAATGTATCGGTCGCTTAATTCTACAGCTGAAATAATGGCTTCATCTTTAATTCTCACTTTATGATGAGCCTCGTATTTTTCTTTGAGTCCGCGAAGTATCGAAATCGCATCTTTCACATCAGGCTCTTCAATCATCACTTTTTGAAAGCGACGTTCTAAGGCTTTATCTTTCTCAATGTACTTCTGATATTCATTCAATGTTGTAGCACCAATTGCTCTCAATTCTCCTCTTGCTAAAGCAGGTTTTAATATGTTAGCTGCATCCATAGCACCTTCTCCACCACCAGCTCCAATCAAGGTATGTATTTCATCAATGAACAAAACTATTTCTCCGTTCGAGCTGATCACTTCTTTCACAACCGATTTTAATCGCTCTTCAAATTCTCCTTTGTATTTGGCGCCTGCAATTAAAGCTCCCATATCTAAGGAGTAAATCACATTCGATTTTAAATTTTCAGGTACATCACCATTGATGATTCGATGCGCTAATCCTTCTGCAATGGCTGTTTTACCAACTCCAGGTTCTCCAATGAGAATGGGGTTGTTCTTAGTTCTACGTGTAAGAATCTGAAGCACTCTTCTGATTTCTTCGTCGCGACCAATAACAGGATCTAGTTTTCCATCGCGAGCCAATTGATTCAGATTTCGAGCGTATTTCTGCAATGAATTGTAAGTATCTTCTGCCGTTGCTGAGGTAACTCGATCTCCCTTTCTTAATTCTTTAATGGCTATGCGTAAGTCCGCTTCGTTCACACCATGTTGTTTCAAGATTTTTGCAACCCGATCTTTACTGTTTATTAACGCAAGTAAAATATGTTCGATGGATACATATTCATCGTTAAAATCTTTGATTAAGCTCAATGCTTTTTCAAAAACCGATTGAGTAGCATTTCCAAGATATGGATTTCCTCCGCTAACTTTCGGATAGCCATCCACCAACTCTTCTAATTCGGTTTTTAGTTGACCGATATTGACATTTAATTTTTTTAGTAGGAAAGGAATAACGTGTTCGTCATTTTGTATCATCGACAACAGTAAATGTCCAGGCTCTATAGCTTGTTGCCCTTTACTGCTTGCAAGCGACTGTGCCTGTTGCACAATTTCTTGTGATTTTATAGTAAACTGGTTAAAATTCATATTTCTAATTTTTTATAAGTTCTATCAAACAATGTCCCAAAGGGTAAAACTATGATTTAATGCGACTTATTGTCATAAATGAGTTCATTAAAGTGACAATAGGTAACATAAATCATAAATTAGGTGACATATCGACAATCCTTTACTTTTGTTGAATGATTAATTGGAATAGAATCCCAATTTTAGAGCTAAATATGTTGAAACCGAATTGGAGTAGAATTAGTAAATTATCATTTTTTGATGTTCGTTTTTTGAGTGTGTTGCTGTTCCTAATTTCAAGTGAAAGTTCTTTTTCCCAAAATTCAGTATGGTTAATTCCTGCTAACCCATCTACCTTAACAGATTTAAAGAGTAAAGTTGAAAAGGAAGGAATAGAGATTAGAAGCGAGAGTGAATGGTTGCATTGTATTTCCATTAATCTTCCTGCTAAGTTTGATTTAAAAAGATTTTGTTTAGAGAATAATTGTATCGCAAAGCCGGTTCTAAAATTGAAAAGCACTTCCTTATCGATGATTGACAATATTAATTTGGATGTGACCATTGAGCAAATGAACGGTGAAGCATTTATTAAGGAAGGTTTAACCGGATTAGGTGTGAAAGTGGGAGTGACCGACGCTGGATATATGTATTTGAATGATTCGAATCGAATGCCTGATTTATTGCATTTGTGGAGAGGAAAACAAATAAGAGCGACACATGATTTTGTGAATAATTTGGATACGATTGCTTATCATGAAACTTATTATACTCGAAGAGAAGCGAATTACAAAGAGAGTAAATTTTGGATACTGCGTTTGCATAAAGAATTAAAGTTAATTTATCATTCGCACGGCACGGAAGTATTAAGGATGATTGCAGCCATCGATTCGAGTAGGAAGCATCATACAGGATTAGCTCCCAATGCAGCCTATTATTTAACTCGAACTGAAGATGGAGTAAAGGAATTTAAGGAAGAAGAAGATTATTATATTGCTGCATTGGAATGGATGCATCAGCAGGGAGTTCGTATCATTAATACCTCGTTAGGATATGGTAGAGGGAGAAAATTAAAGGGCAGTAATTATTCAGCTCAAGAGATGAATGGCACAAGCATGATTGCAAAGGCGGTGCAAATTGCTTGTACTGAAAAAAATATGCTCGTAGTGGTTGCTGCAGGAAATGACGGCGATAAACGGAAATGGAAAGTGATTTCTACTCCCGCCGATGCAGAAGCTGCGCTCACGGTAGGATCAGTCTTAGGACGTTTTCAAAAGATTGGGTACAGTGGAATTGGTCCGGAATTTAACGCTTATTTAAAACCCGATGTTTGTTCCTATTCGTATCAAGGAACTTCGTTGTCAGCGCCCGCTGTTTGTGGCTTTGCTGCTTGTTTGCTAGAAGCCAATCCATCTTTATCAGCCACCGAATTGAAGCAATTAATTATACGCTCATCTCACTTATATCCTTACGGAAATAATTTTATTGGTTATGGTGTTCCGTTGGCGAATCGTGCATTGCAATTATTAGAGTATCCAGACTGGAAGTTTACGAATACGAGGGAAGTTCATCTAAAGGAAAGATCAATAAAATTAGACACTGTCGATGTTTCCATCCCAACATTAACTGTTTTTCATAAGAAAAACGATGTTCATGTTTTGAAACAAGAAGTGATCTCAAGAGAGAGAAAGTCGAATAGTTTTATCATTCATCCTCCCAACGATGCAAAAAGAACTACCGTGCAAATTGGGTATTTTATTTATGAATTGTTTTGGGAATAGCATAAAAAAAGCTGCCTTACTGTACTGGGGGCAGTACTATGTACTACGAAGGACTCAACCGAAGTAGTATGAAGGATTGGACGATTATTAGAAAGTAATGGTGATCGTGCCTTTTTGCTCTAAAGGCATCGTGGTGCCTCCGTCGAACTTTGCACTTTCGGCAGCTTGCTTGGCTTTTGTTAACAGATATTGACTGGTTGTAGTTGTTCCTTCCACTCCGGGGTCTGCTTTCACGACATCGCCGTATTTGTTGATGGTTATAGCGACCACTACAATGCCTTTTTCCATGGTTAGATTGTCTACTTTGGGCTGTTTGGTGATTTTTCTTCCTGGCATTAAAAAGGAAATGCCTTTTTGGCCAGATTGAGAGACACTGCTTCCAGCACCAGCTGCTCCATCAAACTCGATGGACTTGATTTGTCCGAGCTGAAAGGTAACCATACTTCCTTTATGAAAGAAAGTAACTGTGTTATCTTCAATTTTTTGAAGCTCTCCATTCAGACGTTCGCCTGCTTTGGTGACAATTACATGTTGGGCCTGCAAGAAGAATGGGCAGGCGATAATTAAGAGGGTGATAAAATGTTTTTTCACTTGATTCGTCATGGTTGGGTAACGCTTCAAAACTAAAGTTTATTATTATTGCTCAGAACAATAGAAAAGGAACTATTAACAGTCCTTTGTTAATTTGTACTTTTGACTCGAAATTATGAAACTACTTCTCGGTTATTTAAAAGGATATTGGAAATTGATCATTTTAGCACTGGTATTAGCTGCTATTAATCAGGTGTTTTCCTTGCTCGATCCCTATATTTTTAAACATGTTATTGACGATTATGTAACTCAATTTGAAAAGCTGACCAGCGAACAGTTCATTCATGGGGTAAGCTGGTTATTACTTGCAGCAGTTGGTGTCGCTTTTGTGAGTCGGATTGCCAAGAATATTCAAGATTATTATGTGAATGTTATTACCCAGCGTATTGGTGCTAAAATTTATGCTGATGGTATTCAGCATAGCCTCGAATTACCGTTTGATGTGTTCGAAGATCAACGTAGTGGTGAAACATTGGGTAAGTTGCAAAAGGTAAGAGCCGATGTAGAAAAATTGATTTCTGCATTTATCAATGTTTTATTTACATCCTTGGTGGCAATAATTTTCGTTTCGGTGTACGCTTTTACAGTTCATTGGTTGATTGCTCCCATTTATTTTGGAGTGATTCCGATTTTGGGATTTGTAAGTTCAAAGTTGAGTAAGAAAGTAAAAATTATTCAAAAGACAATTGTTGCTGAAACTACGGCATTGGCAGGTTCAACAACAGAGTCACTAAGAAATATTGAATTAGTGAAGAGTTTGGGATTAGCTAATCAGGAAATTACTCGACTCAATGCGAATACAGATAAAATTCTTCAGCTCGAATTGAAGAAAGTAAAATACATTCGAAGTTTAAGTTTTATTCAAGGAACATTGGTGAATCTTTTACGAACTGCTATTATGTTTGTGATGTTGTACTTGATTTTCACTCGACAAATATCCATTGGAGAATTTTTTACCATGTTTATTTATTCATTTTTTATTTTCGGACCTCTTCAAGAGATTGGAAACATTATTAATATTTACCGGGAAGCAGAAGTGTCTCTGAATAATTTTGAAGAGATTCTAGCCATTAAACCAGAAGCAAAGCCCACCCATCCTTCCACATTAGGTTCTATTCATTCTATTCAGTTGGATCAAGTTTCCTTTAAACATCAAACTGCTCGAGTGAATGCAGTCACGAATATTAATTTTAAAGTGAAGGCAGGGGAGACGATCGCTTTTGTAGGTCCTAGTGGATCAGGTAAAACTACGTTAGTTAAATTACTCGTTGGATTGTATAAACCACAGGAAGGAAGTGTTTTTTATAATCAAATCCCATCTGAAAAAATCACCTTGGATGAATTGCGTTCACAAATTGGATTGGTTACTCAAGATACACAATTGTTTTCTGGCTCTATTCGCGAAAATTTGCAGTTTGTTGCTCCTGGTGCGGATGATGAAGCGTGTTTGGATGTATTGAATAAAGCAGCCTTGCAATCTTTGTTAAGTCGTGCTGATAGAGGATTGGATTCAGTTATTGGTGAAGGTGGAGTAAAAGTTTCAGGAGGAGAGAAACAACGATTGTCAATTGCACGTGCATTACTCCGAAATCCTTCGTTGTTGGTATTTGATGAAGCAACATCAGCTTTGGATTCATTAACAGAAGAAGAAATTAATGAAACGATACGATCTATTTCTACTAATCGAAAACACATCACCATTTTAATAGCTCATCGTTTATCGACGGTAATGCATGCCGATGTGATTTATGTGCTGGAGAAAGGGGAGGTGGTTGAGTTAGGTCGACACGAAGATTTGTTAGCTCAGAAAGGTTTGTACTATGCCATGTGGAGACAACAAATTGGCGAAAGAAAAATTGAGCGAACGATACAGCCTGTATCATGATGAATAAAGATGGTTTTGCACAATGGATCTCTGACCTAGCGCTCCGAATGGAGAAAGGTTTGCCTGGACAAGGAGCGCATGAAAAAATGGCACCCATGCATCGAAAATCATTGAGTGAATCTGAATTATTTAATACGGGTTATCGTACAGCTGCTGTGCTTGCTTTGCTTGTTCCTGATCCGATAAATTCTATTCCTCGAATTGTTCTAATTGAACGAAGTGAAGGTCCCGTTTCACATTCAGGGCAAATAAGTTTTCCAGGTGGAAAGCGTGAAGGTGATGAAGATTTGTTAGTCACCGCTTTGCGTGAAGCGAATGAAGAGTTGGGCATTCAAGCAAATCAAGTATCATTATTAGGTGGATTAACTTCGCTTTATATTCCACCAAGTAATTTCTTGGTGCATCCATTTTTAGGGTATATGAATGAAATTCCTGAGTTTATTTTAAGTGAAGCCGAAGTGAAAAGGGTTTTATTACTTCCTGTATCATCTTTTCTTGATCAAGGTAATGTTTCTATTGAAGTATTTAAAAGTTCAAATGGGTCAACTGTTGAAGCTCCTACTTATCGAATTGATGATGTCACTATTTGGGGAGCAACAGCCATGATGATGGCGGAAATTAGTTCTCTCATCAGGGGTGAAATTTAATAAAACGCAAAAAGGGTGTCGCTTTAGACACCCCTCCTGCAAATTGTTATATATTTTTATAGATTAGTTCCAGTCTTTTAATGTTCCTAAGTCACACATTTGAACATTATAGATTTCGTTTGTTGTAGCATCCGTAATAAAGGAGATGATTTTCCAATTGCTACTAGTTCCCAATTTATTTGGTAAATCAATCTCGTAACTTAATACTGCTGTGCTTCCGTTGGCAAGGGTTCCTGGATTTACCGCATCACCCATATCAGCACTCAATACTTTTCGTACAACATTTTTGTGAGCATAGGCTACGATTGGATTTCCCATGTTGAAGAAATTGCTCGTGGGATTTGTATTAGATGAATTAGCCTGAAAGTAATTTGACGAACCATTAATGACAACATCTTCTACTAAATAGGTAGTCACTTTATAAGTTCCAGTTGCTGAACTTGTGAATCCTGAATAAATATCTACATAAGCAATTCCTTTGTTGATACTTGATCTCATCGCTAAACCACAATTGACGGTCTTTGCTAACATTGAATTTACAGAATTGCTATACTTTGTAATGGGTTGATATCTGTTTCCACTAAAGCTATTTCTGTCGATTGATGCACATGGTAACGTTGTAGCTGTCGGTGTAAAAGCCGTCATTAATCGATTAGTTTGTGAGCCAGCCATCACATCCATGCTATGTAAGGAGGCATGGTAAATACGGTTAGGATTGCTTCTAATAAGCGAGTTGATTAAGTCAGCTGATTCAGGCGACATTCCATTGGAAGTGCTTGTAAACTCTTCAATCATCACTTTCTTGACGAATGTTGATGGGACCGGACCTACCGCAAGCGACGGAGATGTTTTTGATCCATTGTTAGGAGTTGGTTCAGTGGAATCCTCTTTCTGACATGATGTGAAGAGAAATCCAGAAGCGATTGCATAAAGAAATAGTTTTTTCATATTCATTGTTGGTTTGAATTATTTATGAAACAATGTTACTATGGTTTTTAAAGTGTATTTTATCAAATTCGATTAAATCTTACAGTTTGTTTTAAATTATATATGATGGTAAGTAATGTAGATTTGTTTTTGTTAGATAGAAATGATTTTAAATAAAAAAGGCTTCCATCGATGGAAGCCTTTTCTGCTATTATAAATTTATTCTAATCCCACGACTGTGTATTTCCTACTTTTACTCTTTGTACGTTCATGATTTCGTGGTCCGTGCTCGTACTTCCAACCTTATTTATAAAACTCACTACGTAAAGGTCACTTGACTTGAATCCAGTAATGGATGTTGTATAATTAAATATTTGTTTTCCATTTGTGGCAAGGTTACTTCCTGTGATAGGATCTCCTAATGGAGCCGACAATACTTTTCTTAATACTTGATTGTGGTTAAAGCTTAAGATGGGATCGCCCGTTCCAAAGTATGGATGACCACTTGAATTATTGTACGAGTTTCTTTGATCATACATCGATCCAGAACCCGTAATATTATCTTCTGTTAAGTAGGTGGTAACTGTATAGTTGCCAATAAGTGTTTGATTGAATCCGCAATGAACAATAATGGTTGCATTGTTGCCCGAAATATAGCTCTCAATGGCTAATCCACATTTGGCGGTTTTCGCTTTAGCAACATCGAAATTTGATTGCCATTGAGTTCTGTTTAGTATCACTTGACCCAAGGATGCAGTTCTGTTCACCATGGCAGAAGGAAAGGTCATTGGATTTCCATTGCTATATGAATTGGTTAGTGTTGTGTACTGTGCTATTTCCATTCCGTCACTAAAATGAATATTTACAGGAATTGCTTTGGAGGAATTTGCTGTAGTAATGTTTGAAAGCTTTACAAATCCATCGGTTGATTGAGGTTGTCCTGCGCCAGTATAAGTCTCAAGCAATACTTTTTGAGTAAATTGAGAAGGAACAGTGCCTAGACCTGATCCAGCGTTTCCAGCAGGTGCTGGTTCCGATGTGTCATCTTTTTTACAGCCTGTTAAGCTGATGGCCAATGCAAGAATTAAGAGTGCGTTTTTCATCGTTTTTGAATTAAGTAAATTTAATACTCCTATACTTTTTGTATGAATGATTTTGATATCAAGTATTACATTTTACGTGTATATATTGAATATTAGTTTTGATGCTTTTCATTTTGTAAGCTTTTTCATTGTTTTGTCATTATTTGGTTCTATAATGATTAGAATCAAGAGATGTTTGAATCAAATTTGACATTATTTATTGGTAAAAAGGTCTGTTAAGCAATTTCAGCCTTGATATTGATGGCAGTTTCTTATTTTTACTTCTTGTAAGAAAACTGGTCTTGGATTCAAAAAAAGAGTTTGTAATTAGAGTTTATGGATTTATTATTAATGATGATAATGAAATATTAATTGCTGAGGAGTTTCATTATGATACTTTCATGCGAAAGTTTCCCGGAGGAGGTTTGGAGTATGGTGAAGGAATAGTCGATTGTTTGCGCAGGGAGTTAAGGGAAGAATTGGGATTTGATTTAGCTGTTATGGAGCAGGTGTACATCACCCCTTCGTTTGCTACTTCTGCATTTAATAAATCAGCGCAAGTGATTGGCGTGTATTATCGAGTAAATCCAATCGCAGAGATGCTTTTTCTTTATCGAGAGAATAAGTTAGCACCAACTGAAAATGGCAAGGAAAATTTTAAGTGGATTTCTATAGACGCGCTTGCGAAAAGTGATTTCACTTTTGCAACAGATCAGGATGCATTTGAGTATTTGTTATCAACTAGAAAGTAATTATCGAAACTTCAAAAGTTGAACACCCATAAATCCTTTTCGTTCGAAAAAATCATACGCAACAGATGCTTCTTTTCGCGTATGATATCCAGTCAAGGTGAGATGATAAGTTCTTTTAGTTCCTATCCCTAGACCTACAATCAATACTTTTTCTACATCTTCATGTAAGTAAAGTTCGTTGGCGATATAGAGCATATGTATAATGTCTTTACTTCTCCAGAGTGAAAGCGAATAACCTACAAGTTCAGCAGGGTTTCCTAAGCAATCGGTAATATCTTCGCAGGAAAATAGGCTGTCGATTTCATTATTCTTTTGAAGTAAAGTTAGTGTTTCTATTTTTACAGATGCTAAACCATGGTTATAACTTCCTATCCTTCGCGCACCAGCTTCTGAGAGGTCAATAATCCGCGATTTTACAAAGGGGCCACGATCATTGATTTTTACAGTGATCATTAAATCGTTCTTTAAATTCGTAACACGAACAAATGTGCTAAAAGGAAGTGTGCGATGAGCAGCCGTAAAGTCGGCGTTGTGAAATATTTCTCCAGAAGCCGTTTTCCTTCCTTCAAATTCTCTGCCGTAATAAGATGCTTTTCCTGTTTGTGTCTTTAAATTAACTTTATTTCCTGCACCAATTAAAAGCAGTAGCACAACAAATAGTTGAATTATATTTAAGAGTAATCCATTCATTCGCAGTGACAAATATAGTAAATGCTATTAATATAATAATTTACGATAATCGGTGATTAATTATTTCAGTAATTCTGTCGTAGAGTTCATTTGGTGAATGAATTCTCCATAACATTTGATCTAATTCTCCTCCAAATACTAAATAGTAATCAATGCTATTTTTATTGAATTCTTCTTTGATATAGTCTCTAAAATTTAATGCAACAATCCATCCTTCTTCCGTATCATCAAACCACTCTTGATAATAGCAATCATCCGACGCATGGAAGTTGAGTACGTTTTCTCCAATCAAAATATATTTATCAATTCCTTGTTGAATCATGAGATCGATGAGATCGCGTTTAATGGTCATGATATCATTGTTGATGGCATCATTCCATTCGCCTATCATTTCAATGATGGCATATCCTATCTCATAATCTACAAATAATACTTTTACATACAGCGTCGAAGAGCCAAAATCATCCCATTGAGGATGGATGTAATAATTGTAGATGGTATTGGAATATTCGAATTCGCTATACTCCCTTCCATAAAATGGTGAAAGTTCATCTTCTGCTGCGGTGTAAAGATGTGACCATGAATAGTAGGGTTCGATGTCTTGCATAATCGGATAATTACAAATGTAATTATGAATTGCACAGAATAAAGGAAATCGATAGAAATTTATTACGGTTTATGATCAATGGCTTTGCGAACGCTGCCATGTGTTTTTAAGAGTTGAAATGAATCATTTTCATTGAGTCCGGTGGCTTCCATCACCATTTTTACACCACGATCAATGAGTTTATTGTTGCTTAATTGCATATCAATCATTCGATTTCCTTTCACTCTCCCAAACTTAATCATTAATGAGGTGGAAATCATATTTAAAACTAGTTTTTGTGCAGTGCCTGCTTTCATTCGGGTACTTCCTGTCACAAATTCAGGTCCGCATACAATTTCAATAGGGTGTTTTGATACCTCAGCGAGCGGACTTCCTTCGTTACAGGTAATGCATGCAGTTAATATCTTTTTTTTATTGCATTCTTTTAAAGCATTGATTACATAAGGTGTCGTTCCAGATGCCGCAATACCGATCACGGTATCATTTTCAGTAAGGTTATGTTCATTTAAATCTTCCCAGCCTTGTTCTGGGTTATCTTCTGCAAATTCTACAGCTTTGCGTATGGCATGATCGCCACCTGCTATGATACCAATAAATAATCCGTGTGGTACACCAAAAGTAGGAGGGCATTCAGACGCATCTACAATACCTAATCGTCCGCTGGTTCCTGCGCCTAAGTAAAATATTCTGCCGCCATTCTGAAGTCGAGGTAAAATGTCTTCTACTAATTTTTCAATGGAATTAATTTTTTCTTCTACGGCAATGGCAACTCGCTTATCTTCCTTGTTGATATTGGTCAGAATTTCTGCTACACTCATTTTTTCTAAATGATGATAGTGTGATTCTGATTCAGTAACTCGTTTAAAACTCATGCTGAATTTAACTGTTAATAAATAGCTGGAAATTGTTGAGGAGCGTATCGATGCATCATTCCGTAAATAACATCAAATACATCTTCTACATTTGGTTTTGAATAGTAGTCTCCATCAGAGCCATATGCAGGACGATGGTCTTTTGCTGAGATAGTAATTGGCTTTTGATCTAAGAAATGATAACCACCTTGTACCTCTAGAATTTGTTGCATCATGTATGCAGTTGCGCCGCCACTTACATCTTCATCAAGAAAAATTATTTTATTCGTTTTTTTCAAGGACGCTACAATTTGATGATCTATATCAAACGGTAATAAAGTTTGAATGTCGATTAACTCAACACTTATTCCAGCTTCAGATAAGGAAGTGATAGCGTCTTGAGCAATTCTTACACAAGATCCATAAGTAACTAAGGTAATATCTTTTCCTTCTTGTAATGTTTCCACTTTACCTAAAGGAATTCGGAATTCTCCTAGGTTAGAAGGCATTTTCTCTTTGTTTCGATACCCGTTGAGTGGTTCAATGACAAGAGCAGGTTCATCACTCTCGAGCAGTGTATTGTAAAAGCCTGCTGCTTGTGTCATGTTCCTAGGTACCGCTACATGAATTCCTCTCATAGATCCTAAAATAAATTGCATCGGTGATCCAGAATGCCATACACCTTCTAAGCGATGTCCTCGAGTGGCAATGATCATGGGTGCTTTTTGTCCGCCCTTCGTGCGATAATGTAAGCACGCTAAATCATCCGTCAATACTTGTATAGCGTACGCTAAATAATCTAGGTATTGAATTTCAGCAACCGGACGAAAACCTCTCAGTGCAAGTCCAATTCCTTGACCAATGATGGTTGCTTCACGAATGCCAGTATCAAAAATCCGGTTCTCACCGTACTTTGCTTGAAGTCCAGCGTAAGTTTGATTTACGCCACCAATATTTCCAACGTCCTCTCCAAAGATTACGACTTCTTGCTTATTACCTAATTGTACATCCCAATTCGCTTGTAAAACTTCTCTACCATCCACGAGAGGTGCATTGGAATCGTAAGCAACAGGAATAGGTTTGATTTCATGAATGCTCCATTTGCTTTGACTGTACAGATGCGAATCATAACGTTCAGTGTTTAAATTTCTGTAGTTCTGTAGCCAAATCAAAAGTTGATTTCTTTCCTCCGAATCTTCCGATTTCACATAGCGTAAAACTTTTTTTATGGTCGATTCAATGTCTTTTCTTTCGGGTTCAGAGATCTGCTTGAGTTTATTTAAAGCAACTTCAATAAAAACTTTATTAGGACTTGATGAAGCTAGGTTTTGTATCTGGATGGCCGCATCGTTTAGTTCAGCTTTTATGCCTGATGAAAGATTCGCCCATGCTTTTTTGCGAGCATCATTGGCGGCATTTTTTGCATTTGCTTCAATCGTATTTAATTCTTCTTCCGTAGTAATTGCACTTTTCAATAACCATTCACGGAATTTTTTAATGCAGTCAAATTCATCTTCCCAAGCTAATCGTTCTTTACTCTTGTACCGTTCATGTGATCCACTGGTAGAGTGTCCTTGAGGTTGAGTTACTTCTTGAATATGAAATAAAACGGGAATATGTTGTTCTCTGCAAATGGCAATTCCTTTTTCATAGGTGTCAATAAGGTCCGTGTAATCCCAGGCTTTTGCAGTTAAGATTACGTATCCTTCTTTATCATCAGTACGCTCAAATCCTTTTAAGACTTCAGAAATACTTTGCTTGGTGGTTTGGAATTTAGCAGGAACAGAAATTCCATAACCATCATCCCAAACACTAATTGCCATCGGAACTTGTAAAACTCCTGCAGCATTAATGGTTTCAAAAAACAATCCTTCCGAAGTAGATGCATCACCAATGGTACCAAAGGCAACTTCATTTCCTGACAGTGTAAATCCTGTCATTTTTGATGAAAGTTCGGGACTTGATTTGTACAGTTTTGATGCAAGTGCTAGACCGAGTAAGCGTGGCATTTGTCCGGCAGTTGGTGAAATGTCAGCCGAAGAATTTTGTGATTCATTAAGTTTTCCACGACCCATCTTCATTGAGCAATCGAGTAGAGTAGTGTCCATTCATACATCTTCCTGCAGACGAGGGATCAGCGGCAACATCGGGATGCGCATAGAGTTGAGCGAAAAATTCTTCCATGGTGAGAAGTTTCGCTGCAAACATAAAAGTTTGATCACGATAATAGCCTGAACGAAAGTCCCCATTTTTGAAAACTTTAGCCATAGCGATTTGTGCTAATTCTTTTCCGTCTCCAAATATTCCGAATTTCGCTTTACCAGTAAGTACTTCTTTTCTGCCAATTAAACTTGCTTGTCGACTTTCGCAAACTATTTGATAATCGCTTAAGATGAGTTTTTTAAAATCATCAAAAGATAAATCTTTAGTAGAAGTTTTATGCTGCATATTGTTTCTTTTCGGTTAATAATTAAACAATTTATTGAAAAGATAATTGCAAAATTACAAAAAGCGAGCTTAAAATGCGAATTTTATCTTGCGAAATGATCGATTTGTCAATTGGTAATCAGTCCTTTAAAATGCCAGTAGGCGCTGACTGTGTACGAGGCAATATTTTATTAGAAAGTTTATCCTCTAGCGAATTCATCTGAAGTTATTAAATTTTTTGTGTTTGCTCGTTTAATTGAAAAATTTCAGAAGTTAAAATAGGGAGTAAGCAGAATAAAAAATGACATCAGAAACAACAAAGATGGAGAATACTAAGCTAGCAATACCATTCGTGGTAAAAAATGCCAAGTTGATTTTGCTTAAGTCGTCGTGTTTGACTAACCGATGTTGATACATCAAAAGGAAAGAGAAAAAAGCCCATCCTAAGAAATAGATACTGCCAAATCCTCCATTTACACCCGCTGAAAGAATAAAAAGTGATGAGGCGATGTGCAATGTTCTTGCTAATGAAAGTGCTTTTTTACCTCCGAAATATTGTGGGATGGAGTGCAGTTGATGTTCTTTGTCGAATTGTTCATCTTGCAAAGCATAAATGATATCAAATCCACTGACCCATGTAAGCACTGCCAATGAAAATAAAAGTGGTAAGTAATCAAATTTTCCGCTTACTGCAATCCAAGCACCTAATGGAGCGAGAGATAGTCCTAATCCTAAAACAAAATGACAAAGTGCAGTAAAACGTTTTGTGAGGGAGTAACCAAGTACAATAGCCAGAGCTAGGAAGGAAAGATAAAAGCATAGTGTATTGATATAATAGGTTGTAATGACAAATGCAATGCAATTGATAATAGTAAATACCAGGGCTTCATTTGCTTTGATAATTCCAGCTGGAATTTCTCTAATTTTTGTTCTTTCGTTTTGTGCATCAATGTCTCTATCGGTCCATCGATTAAAAGCCATGGCCGCAGAACGGGCGAAAATCATGCACAGTAAAATTTTAAACGCAAGTGCCCAGTGCAATTCAAGTTGATATTGAACTAGAGCTAAAATGAATCCAATCATCGCAAATGGCAAAGCGAAGATGGTATGCGAAAATTTTACAAGCGAGAGGTAGTGTTTTACTTTTTGGAGCACACGCCAAAAGTAATCAATCGAATCAATACTACTGACGGTTTGTGAACACCAATTTTCCTTATTCGACTACAATCGTTTTAGAGGAAGGTGCTTGGTTTTCAAATCGAACTATAGCTACATAGACCCCTTTCGAGATGTTATCTAATGGAATACGTAATGAGGAATCCTTAGGTGATACCATCTTACTGTAAACGAGTTGTCCAAGAGTGCTGTAAATTTCTACTTGCTGCGCATTTTTATTTTCCCTTAATTGAATAGTTAAGTAATCAGAAGCAGGATTTGGATAGATCATGAAAGCGCTGTTTTCATTTTCCTTAACCGGTAATGCATTGCATCCAATCATCATATTGAATGCATCTAATTTTCCATGCCCCCAATTGTTATTGGGCAGATTTGTTCCAGTGAAATTGTCGGTTTTGGAGCAAAGTAGAACTCGATTACGAATATCTACCCAAGTAGCCGTTGGATTACTCTGTAGATAAAGTGCAATACTTCCTGCAACTGCAGGAGCCGCTGAAGAGGTTCCGCCGTCACGAATATGCATTCCTCCTTGCGCTAATTTGAAAGGTTGGTTTGCTAAAAACCATGCAGCACTGGAAAGTTTTAAAGCCGACATCGTAACTTCACCAGTGGAAGTAATGTCTGGTTTTGTTCGTCCATCTCGTGTTGGACCTCTGCTCGAACTGGCCCCTAATGCTCCTTCAGTAATAGCAAGTGTTTGTAGATTTCCATTCACATCAATATAATTGTTTCGACTTACATATTGTCCCGCACAAAGTACAATATCACTGCATTGAAATGAACTGCAAATATTTTGATTGAAGTCGGGCAATTGATAGCTTACAATAGCAGGATAAGTGATTGCACTGGGAAGTCCACTCGATACTAATTCAAAACTCCAACTGTCAAATTTTCCAATTCCTTTACTCATTAATCTGAAAAAGTAGGTAGTGGAATCTGGAATAATTACGTAGGTCATGCTGTATCTATTTCCAATGAGTTGACCGTAAGTTTGATAAATTGCAATTTGATTTCCTGAATAACTCCACAAAGTATCAACAGCTAGTATTCCTAAGAAATTAGAAATATTTTTCCAAGATTTTTGTCCACGATCTTCAAAGTAGGGAGTGGGTTGATCTGCCCCCAACGTGAATTGTACATTATTTAAATCTGCAGTATCTGCCCAGAATTCAATGAATATTGGATTCGCGGATGTTTTTTTGAACCATGTAAAACTACTATCGTTGTTAAGTTGATGTTGAATATGTAGCGGATAATTTCCTGCGTTTCCTGCGGCGGCTACAACCATTCTTCCATCCTTAGCTTGTATCAAATTGTCAATAGCAATCGCTTGCAAATCTTTTCCATCGTGTGATCCGAGGTATGTGCCTGCACTGATATTGATAACGCAAGGTTTGTTTAAAGAATCTGCTTTGTTGAAAATGTAATTTACTGCATCAGCAATACTGCTTAACCATGTGTCGTCTGCTTGATTAAAATTCAATGAAACGGCAATGATATCTGCCTTCGGAGCAGCTCCTTTAAAAGCAATCATAGTGTCGCCATTTGCTACGGCGATGCCAGCCACATGAGTACCATGAGCAGTTTGATCGATATGAGCATTTGCATTGCCAGCATCAATATCTAATTTCGAAAACTCTTGTCCGTAATTATAAGGTTGAGGTGTGTTTCCTGCATTGGCAAGTAGATGATCCCAAACCCAAAGTACTCTGGATTGTCCTAAACTATCTTTGAAATCAGGATGTGTAAAATCGATTCCCGTATCAATTATTCCAACTACTACATTACTTCCATCATAACCTTGAATTAGAGGTGAAACACCTTGGTGAATTAAATCAATGCGATTATTGATAAGCATTTTGTCGTTCAACGTTTGCACTTGAACTCTACCTTCTTCTATTCTTTCAATGGATTTAATTTCTGTCAAAGTACGTAATGATGATACTCTCATGGAGGCACTACAAATATTTCCAGATTTGAATTTTACCGTGCCTCCCGTTTTTTCAATTTCAGGAGCAATTTTAGAAAAATCACCCTTGATCAAAACGGATATTATTTTATTCGAATTTTCCGATTGTGACATTAATTCCATCAATCGGAAACTTACCTTCGTTTGCTGCGAAAGTGCTGATTGTGTGATTAAACAGAGCAAGAGAATGGATAGAAATCGCATGGTTTTTTATTTAGTAGTTTCACTTTTCATTTAACTCGGAAAGGGATACCTTTGCTTCCCTTCATCTAAACAGATAACGAAGGTATAAAGTTACATTAATCAACTACTTATATATGTCTGACGATCGCAAAATCATTTTCTCAATGGTAGGGGTGAGCAAAATATATCCCCCACAAAAACAAGTACTTAAGAACATTTACCTTAGTTTTTTCTATGGGGCAAAGATTGGAATTTTAGGTTTGAACGGATCTGGAAAATCGAGTTTGCTCCGAATAATCGCGGGTTTAGACAAGTCTTTCCAAGGTGAAGTCGTTTTTTCACCTGGCTATAATGTGGGGTATTTGCCTCAGGAGCCAGAGCTGGATGAGACGAAAACAGCTCGTGAAATTGTGATGGAAGGTGTGCAACCGATTGTCGATATTTTGAAGGAATACGATGACGTCAATAATAAATTAGGAGAGCCTCTCGACGATGATGCGATGAATAAACTCATCGATCGTCAAGCCGTGTTGATGGATCAAATTGATGCAGCCAATGCTTGGGAATTGGATAACCGAATTGAAGTAGCGATGGATGCATTGCGTTGTGCAGATCCAGAAACACCAGTGAGTATTTTGTCTGGTGGTGAGCGTCGACGTTTAGCACTTTGCCGTTTGTTATTGCAAGAGCCAGAAATTTTATTGTTGGATGAGCCAACCAATCACTTGGATGCGGAGAGCGTAGAATGGTTGGAGCATCATTTGCAACAGTACAAAGGAACTGTAATTGCGGTAACCCATGACCGTTATTTCCTCGATAACGTCGCAGGATGGATTTTAGAATTGGATCGTGGTGAAGGAATTCCATGGCAAGGAAACTATACTTCTTGGTTGGAGCAGAAGCAAAAGCGTTTAGGACAAGAAGAAAAGACGGAGAGCAAGCGTCGTAAAACGTTAGAGCGCGAATTGGAGTGGGTGAGAATGTCGCCAAAAGCACGTCACGCGAAGTCGAAAGCGCGTTTAGGTGCTTACGATAAAATGGTAAATGAGGAAACAAAGGAGAAAGAAGAAAAGCTGGAGATCTTTATTCCGCCAGGACCACGTCTAGGAACGAAGGTGATCGAAGCAGAAAATTTGAATAAAGGATTTGGTGATCGTTTGCTTATCGAGAATTTGAATTTCTCTTTGCCGCAAGCGGGAATCGTTGGTATCATTGGACCGAATGGTGTTGGAAAAACTACTTTGTTCCGAATGATTATGGGTGCCGAAACTCCCGATAGCGGAACGATTACAATTGGTGAAACAGTGCAAATAGGATATGTGGATCAGAGTCATGATGACCTTGTTCCCGATAAAACCGTGTATGAAGTGATTTCTGGCGGAAATGAAACCATGATGATTGGTGGAAAGTCGGTAAATGCACGTAGCTTTATTTCCAAGTTTAATTTTAATGGTGCCGATCAAGGAAAAAAAGTAGGAGTACTTTCAGGTGGTGAAAGAAATCGTGTGCATTTAGCCATGACATTGAAGACTGGATCGAATGTATTGTTGCTGGATGAGCCTACCAATGATATTGATTTAAATACATTGCGTGCGTTGGAAGAAGCGTTGGAGAACTATGCCGGTTGTGCCGTAATTATTTCCCATGATCGATGGTTCCTAGATAGAGTGTGTACGCATATTCTTGCTTTCGAAGGCGACTCGCAAGTTTATTTTTATGAAGGTGGATATACCGATTACGAAGAAGCGAAGAAGAAGCGTTTGGGGAATGTGGAACCAAAGAGATTTAGATATAAGAAATTGACTGTTTAGTTTGTTATGAAACCATCTATCCCAAAAGGGACGCGCGATTTTACACCGGAAGATATGTTGAAAAGGAATTTCCTTTTCGATACGATCAAATCTTCCTTTCAGCGATTTGGATATCTTCCCTTGGAAACGCCATCGATGGAAAATCTTTCTACTTTGATGGGTAAGTATGGGGAAGAAGGCGATAAGTTAATCTTTAAAATTTTGAATTCAGGTGATTTTTTATCGGAGGTAAGTGCGGATGAGTTGTCTGCTAAGAATAGTAAGAAACTAACGGCGTCTATATCCGAAAAAGCATTGCGCTACGATTTAACCGTTCCTTTTGCACGTTATGTAGTCATGCATCAAAATGAAATTGCCTTTCCATTTAAACGCTATCAAATTCAACCCGTGTGGCGCGCCGATCGTCCGCAGAAAGGTCGTTACCGTGAATTTTTTCAATGCGATGCCGATGTGATTGGCACCAACTCGCTCTTGTGTGAATTGGAATTATTGCAATTGATCGATGATGTGTTTGCTAAGTTGGGACTGAATGTAGTCGTGCTAATTAATAATCGAAAAATATTAAGTGGCATTGCCGAGGTATTTAATGAATCGGAAAAAATCATTGACATCACAGTGGCCATCGACAAGCTGGATAAAATAGGGCCTGAGAAAGTGGCAGAGGAAATGCGCGCAAAGGGTGTTTCGGAAAAAGCGATTGATGGATTGAAGCCATTGTTAGTTTTTGAAGGAAGTGATCAAGAAAAATTGATTTGCTTAAGAAATTATTGAGTTCATCTGAAGTAGGAATGCAAGGAATTGCGGAGTTGGAAACTTTGTTGGGATATGCAGCTCCTTTTTCTTTTAAGAACATCGAGTACAAAGTGGATATTACATTAGCCCGTGGATTAAATTATTACACCGGTGCAATTTTCGAAGTGAAAACAAATGAGCCAAAAGCTACTTTTAATTCGAGTATTTGCGGTGGTGGACGTTATGATGATCTCACCGGAATTTTTGGTTTGCCAGGGATGTCAGGTGTCGGAATTTCATTTGGTGCCGATCGTATTTGTGATGTATTAGATGAGTTGAATTTATTTCCTGCTAATGTGGAATCTTCGCTCGATTTGTTATTTATCAATTTTGGTGAAGATGATATTCCTTATTCATTGCAATTATTGAATAAAGTGAGAGCAGCAGGAATAAATGCGGAGATGTATCCCGATGCAGCAAAAATGAAAAAACAATTTTCGTATGCGGATGCACGTAAAATTCCATTTGTAGTGATGGCGGGATCAGAAGAACGAGCCGCATCGACGTTAATGTTAAAAGACATGAAGACGGGTGATCAACAAAAAATGGAGTTGAATAGTTTGATTGAATTTATTAGAAATAGAAATTAGTATGAAACATATTATTTCATCTCACCATATTACTTTTGATACCATTGCAAATATATTAAAGTCTGGTGTGCAAATTGAATTGGGAGAGGAAGCAAAAGCTCGAATTCAAAAGTGTCGTGATTATTTGGATCAGAAAGTGGATGGGAGTAATCAAGCGCATTATGGTATCAATACCGGTTTTGGTTCGCTCTATAATAAATCGATTTCGCAAAATGACCTCGGACAACTTCAAGTAAATTTGATGATGTCGCATGCTTGTGGAATAGGTGATGAAGTTCCAGAAGAAATTGTTCGATTGATGATGTTCTTGAAAGTGCAAGGACTAAGTTATGGCAATAGTGGAGTGCAAGTGGAAACGGTTCAGTTGTTAATCGATTTTTTAAATTATGGAATTTATCCAGTGGTTTATGAGCAAGGATCCTTGGGCGCGTCGGGTGATTTGTCGCCGTTAGCGCATCTTTCGTTGCCGTTAATTGGTATGGGAGAAGTGCGTGTGAATGGTGAAAAACTACCAGGTTCTCGTGCTCTAGAAAATTTCGGTCTTAAACCCGTTACATTAAAATCGAAGGAAGGATTAGCGTTATTGAATGGCACACAATTTATGAATGCATACGGATGCTGGTGCATTTTAAAGGCGCAACAATTGGAGAAAGCAGCTGATTTAATAGGAGCTCTTTCTTTAGATGCATTTGATGGTCGGATAGAGCCATTCCATCATTTAATACATCAGATTCGTCCTCATGCTGGACAAATTAATACTGCTACTCGTTTCAGAACGATCTTAAAGGGTAGTGAATTAATTGATCGCCCTAAAACGCATGTACAAGATCCTTATGCTTTTCGTTGTATTCCACAAGTACACGGAGCTTCTAAAGATGCGATCACGTATGTATCACAAATATTTTTTACAGAGATTAATTCGGTTACTGATAACCCCACCGTTTTTCCTGATGAAGAATTAATTATTTCTGCAGGTAATTTTCATGGACAGCCTTTGGCATTGCCACTCGACTTCATGGCAATTGCTATTGCCGAATTGGGAAGTATTTCGGAGCGAAGAACGTATCAATTAATTAGTGGTTTACGTGGATTACCAAGTTTTTTAGTAGCTAATCCAGGACTCGATTCTGGATTTATGATTCCTCAATATACCGCTGCATCGATCGTGAGTCAAAGTAAGCAACTTTGCACGCCAGCATCTGTCGATTCTATTGTTTCATCAAACGGACAAGAAGATCATGTGAGTATGGGAGCAAATGCCGCCACCAAGTTGTATAAAGTAATGTTAAATACCGAGCGAATTTTGGCTATCGAGTTGATGAATGCAGCACAAGCTTTGGAATTCCGCCGTCCAGCAAAAACTTCGAGTATGTTAGAATCGTTGATTGAAGCTTACCGTGGTGAAATTAAGTTTTTAGAGAAAGATCGCATCTTGTATTCGGATATGCAAAGAAGTGTTGAATTTATAAGAAGTTATCCCATTGAAAAAATAATTCATTAATATGAAAACATTAAAATTAATTGCAGTGCTAATCCTATTGCTCAGCAATACGGTTAGCTATGGTCAGTCTCGTCATGACCAATTGCAAAAGCGCGAGCAAAAGGCAGGGTTTTATGATAAGGATATCATGACCGGTGTGCAGCAGTTTGAAGTGAAGAAAGTTGAAAAGCCAGCAAAACCCATCTTTAAATTCGATATTACTAAATTTGGATGGTATCCAAAGTCGGTAGATGAGTTTAGTACTTGGTGGAAGAATAATCCGATTTCACAGGGAAATTCGAATACATGTTGGTCGTTTAGTACCACATCTTTTTTTGAAACGGAAGTATATCGTCAATCGAAACAAGTTGTAAAAATATCGGAGATGTTTACAGCGTATTGGGAAACAGTAGAGAAAGCGCGAGGATTTGTTAGAACGAGAGGAGAGTCGAATTTCGATGAAGGTTCAGAGGGAAATGCTGTAATTAGGATGTATCAAATGTTTGGGACAGTGCCGTTGCAAGACTACACTGGATTGTTGCCCGGGCAAATTTATCATAGCCATGATAAAATGTTTAAGGAAATGAAAGCTTATCTTCAAAATGTAAAAGCTACCAATGCTTGGAATGAAGAGGAAGTAGTTGCTACCATTAAGTCCATCCAAAATCATTATATGGGTGTGCCACCAACAAAAGTGGTTGTGAATGATAAGACCATCACACCTCAACAGTATTTATCTGACGTGTTGAAATTAAATATGTCGAATTATATCGATCTCACCTCACTCATGAATAAGCCTTACTGGAAAAAAGTAGAATACGAAGTGCCTGATAATTGGTGGCATGACAGTTCTTATTACAATGTTCCTTTAGATGAATATATGTCGACGATAAAGTTTGCAGTACGCAATGGATATACCATGATGATTGGTGGGGATGTTTCTGAATCAGGATTTGATCCATGGAATCAAGTAGCTGTTGTTCCTTCTTATGATATTCCGTCTGAATACATTGACGAGAGTGCTCGGTTGCTTCGTTTTTTGAATGGCAGTACCACCGATGATCATGGAATGCATTTAGTAGGTTATTTAGAAAAAGATGGCAAAGATTGGTACTTAATTAAAGATTCAGGTTCTGGCTCTAGAAATTGCGGACCCGATAGCAAAAATTTTGGATTTTATTTTATGCATGAAGACTATGTTAAATTGAAGATGATGGGTATCCTCGTTCATCGAGATGTGATCAAGGAATTGTTAAAGAAATTCAATTAGAACCAAAATTTATTAGAGATTTATATTACCCACTTCTAACGACGATGACAAAGCAAGATGTGATTTCAAATGAGCAAAATATTCAGCCCGGAGAATCTATTTATACGATTCCGGTAAAAGAAATAAATGGAACTATTTCTACGCTTGAGAAATTCAAAGGAAAGAAAATATTAATTGTAAATACAGCTTCTGAATGTGGCTACACCAATCAGTATGAGCAAATGGAAGAAGTATACCAACATAAAAAAGATGAGTTGGTGATTGTTGCATTTCCTTCTAATGATTTTGGTGCACAAGAGCCAGACAGTGATGAGATGATTGGACAGTTTTGCGAAAAAAATTATCATATCACATTTCCATTGTATGCTAAGATTGAAATAAATGGAGAAAATCAGCATCCATTGTATAAATGGTTGTCCGATTCATCTTTGAATGGTTGGAATGATCAGCGTCCATCTTGGAATTTTTCCAAGTATTTGGTAGATGAAAAAGGAGTATTACAACATTATTTCAATGCAGGGGTAGAGCCAAATCATCCTTTGATTTTAGGAAAAGATGAATAAGATTATTGATGTCATTGGACTCACCAAATCTTTCGGCGCTAATAAAGCAGTCGATGAGTTAAACTTGAGTGTTTATGAAGGGGATGTATTTGGTTTTTAGGACCGAATGGCGCGGGGAAAAGTACAACCATCCGAATGATTCTCTCATTGATTCGTCCGGACAATGGTCAAATCAAAATTTTCGGCAAAAATTTATTGGACGATCGAATTTCAATTTTAAATCGAATCGGTTGCATTATCGAGAAACCTGATTTTTATAAGTACTTAACCGCGCGAAAAAACTTAAAACTTTTAGCACATTACAACGGAGTAGATGCTTCCGATAAAAAGATTGATGAAGTGATTGAGTTAGTCGGTTTACAAGGGCGTAGCGATGAATCGGTGAAAGGGTATAGCCACGGAATGAAACAACGACTTGGTATTGCGCAAGCCCTCATTCATGATCCCGATTTAATTATTTTAGATGAACCTACAACAGGATTAGATCCGCAAGGTATCATCGATATTCGTAATTTAATTTTGTATCTAAGTAAAGAGAAAGGAAAAACTGTATTCTTATCCTCCCATATTTTATACGAAATCGAATTAGTCGCCAATCGAATGGCTATCTTGAATAAAGGAAAGCTAGTAGTTCAAGGCGAAGTGAAATCTTTGTTGAATAGCGAGGATAGTATTGTGGAGATTCACTTAGATAGATTGCAAGATGCTAAAAGTAAATTGAAAGAAAAGTTTAATGTAGATTCTTTGATTCTTGACAGTACAACCTCTTTGCAATGTAAGATGGATGCAAATAATATTCCTTTGATCGTATCTTTCTTAGTTGAAAATGGATTTCAAATTTATCAAGTAAATACCCGCCGACATTTGGAAGATTTGTTTTTGAAATTAACTGCAAAAGAGCAAACAAAATAAAAAGCCCAATTTGTGGAGTAGGCTTTTTTTGAATTTAATTAGAATTTTTATGAAGTATAGAATTCTGAATTCCTATCCCGATAGCTATCGGGACTAAATTCTGAATTAATCTAAAAACGGATAACGATAATCCGTAGCAGGTACGAAGGTTTCTTTAATGGTTCGTGCAGAAACCCATCTTAATAAATTAAATAATGATCCTGCTTTGTCATTCGTTCCTGAAGCTCTTGATCCACCAAAAGGTTGTTGTCCAACCACAGCACCCGTACACTTATCGTTGATGTAGAAATTACCTGCTGCATGCACTAATTTTTTAGTTGCAAGTTGAATAGCGTAGCGATCTTTTGAGATGATGGAGCCCGTCAAAGCATAAATTCCAGTCTTATCAACTAGCTCACATGTCTCCTCAAATTTTGCATCTTCATAAACATATACAGTTAAGATCGGACCAAAAATCTCTTCACACATGGTGATGTAGTCGGGCTTTTTAGCAAGTAAAACGGTAGGAGCAATGAAATATCCTGTGCTCTTATCATAAGTTCCGCCTGCAATAATTTCAACGTCCTTACTTTCTTTAGCGCGATCAATATATCCTGAAATTTTATCGAATGCTTTTTCGTCAATAACGGCATTAATGAAGTTTCCAAAGTCTTCCGTTGGACCCATCTTCATACTTTTCAGGTCACGAATCAATCCATCTTTCACAGCAGGCCACATCGAAGCAGGAATGTAAGCACGTGAAGCAGCCGAACATTTTTGCCCTTGATATTCAAAAGCTCCTCTGCTCAGAGCTGTAATTACCTCATCAGCGTTTGCCGTAGGATGAGCAAGAATAAAATCTTTTCCACCAGTCTCACCAACAATACGAGGGTACGATTTGTATTTGTGAATATTGTTGCCAATCGATTTCCATACATCTTGAAACACACCCGTAGAACCTGTGAAGTGTATCCCTGCAAAATCAGGGTGACTGAAAATCACATCGCCTGTCGCTGCTCCAGGAACATAAATTAAATTGATAACACCTGCAGGTAATCCGGCTTCCATAAATACTTCCATCAATACTCTTGCAGAATAAATTTGGGTGAAGGCAGGTTTCCAAACAACGGTATTTCCCATCAACGCTGCAGAGGTTGGAAGATTTCCAGAGATAGCAGTGAAGTTAAACGGAGTCAATGCAAATACGAATCCTTCGAGCGGACGTTGCTCTAAGCGATTGTAAACTCCTTTGGATGATATCGGTTGTTGTGTATAAATTTCTCTTGCATATTGTACATTGAAACGTAAAAAATCAATCATCTCACAAGCTGCATCAATTTCTGCTTGATATGCACTTTTACTCTGCGCTAACATGGTAGCTGCATTTATTTTAGAACGATATGGACCAGCAAGCAATTCTGCTGCTTTTAAAAATATGGAAGCGCGTTGCTCCCATTCCATATCTGCCCATGCTGAACGAGCTGCTAATGCGGCATCAATGGCCATGGTAACATGACTAGCATCGCCAATAGAATAATTTCCTAATAAATGTTTATGATCATGAGGTGGACGTAACTCGCCCTTTTTTGTAGTATGAACTGCTTTTCCATTGATGTACATAGGAACATCAACCACCTCACTGCGCATTTTTTTAAGGGTATCTTGTAAATGTTTTCGGTCGGCGGTGCCAGGAGCATAACTTAAGATGGGTTCATTGATGGCAACAGGTACCTGGAAGATTGAATTTGACATTTTTATTTAATTTATTAATTCATGAAAATAGAATTGCAAAATTAGTCAATTATCCTCTTTTTTTAGGTAACAAAGGTTGTAATTACACAACTTTAACTATTTCCTTGTCAGTGGTATATAATAGATAGCCGGTAAGATTTGAAATTCCTGTGGCTTCCAGCAACCTACAATACTCCTTAACCTGCTGATGGTATTTTTCATCCTGCTTTCCCGTTTTAAAATCAATAACGATTCCAGTGTCACCATTTATCAAAACTCGGTCTGGACGATGAAGCATTCCCTGTTCATCACATAAATCGCATTCGTTTACAATTTCGAAAGAAGATGATGTCCAGTTTTTATTTTCTAAAAGTGTCCATATAGCATACACTTGTTGTGTCACCGTTTCCGAAAATTTGCGAAAAGCTTGGTTTCCATTTTTTGAAAGTACTTCATTTACAATTTTTGGAATATCATCTTTATGGTAGACATATGAAATCGTTTCATGAATTAAATTTCCGATGATGATTTCATCACTGGTAAAAGATGTTTTTAATGGTGGAAGATGAAGTTGTACATTTTCGCTTTTTGAAAAATCAATCATCGAAAAAGAAGCAGGTGAATAAATAGAAGCAGATTTTACTTTTGAATCTTGTATTTGTTTCGATTCGTTTTGCCCAATGGTAAATGTTTCTATTTCGGGATTAGTAATTTGCTGACTCCATTCTACATGAGTAGACATCGCATCTTTTAAAAGACAAGCAATTTCATTGTGTGCAGGTTTTTTTGGAGAAAGGATAAATAGTTTTTCTTCTGGTCGAGTGAAAGCTACGTATAGTAAGTTGATATTATCCAATGCCGTGTTTAATGATTCTTCATAATAGTCTTCGCTAAAATAAGATTCACTGAGCGACTTTACAGCTTGTACGGGAATACTTCCATGCTCTGCAAATTTTTCTTCCTTGCTCTTCACCCATAAAATGGATTTATTGTTGGGCGTATATTCCCAATCAAGAAACGGAATGATAACAATTGGAAATTCTAGTCCTTTGGAACGATGAATGGAAATCATTCGAATTGCATCACCACCTTCATCTAAATTTACGCTCCACTTTCTTGTAGGCTCATGTTCATCCCACCATTGAATAAATCCTGCAATGGTATTGTTAATTGTACTTGCGAAATCTTTGATAAGATCGTTGAATTTTGGATGAATGGATCAACTACAGAAAGACCAAGTAACTCATGAATATGATGTACAACAATGTCAAGTGGCAAAGCAATTAGTTTTTCTTTGACTAATGATATTCTGTTTGGCCCATGATACTTTATTTTTATTCTGTCGCACGGATTGGAAAGGAAAATTCGGAGTTGTAGAATGGGACAATGCATGCAGATCAATTTCCTCATGGAGTAGGGGAGAGTCGGGCTGCAATAAAAGCCGCAAACTATTTAATAATAAATTTACTTTCGGATGGGTGGAAAGTAAAAGAGAGTTGGTTGAAATAAACGGATATTTCCCTTGGTTAAACAAATAATCTGCAATTTCTTTTCGTGACGGTTGTTACGGAAAATTAGAGTGATATCTTTAGTTGATAGCCTTTCACAAGCAAATCCTCAATGATGGCATCCATTCTACCGAGTGCTTTCATCTTCCAATGTACAGGAACGACATCGTCATTTTTTTTTGCTTTGTCGGATTCGAAGAAGTCAATTTGTAGATAACCTCCTTCCGCACCTTTTTCCCTTGATTTTTGAAAAACCTGTTCCTGATGATAGGCAAGCTGAAAAATATTTTCGTCAGGGTTGAATTTCGTACTCAACAATTGTGCTGCTAAAGGAAAAAAGGCATTGTTGAATTCGATGATATTTTTTTTACTTCGGTAGTTCGTATCGAGTATGATATTCTTTAATGGGAATCCAGATTTCTTTAAATCTTTTTCTACACCTTCTAAAAGCAATTGCATATTTCCACCTCTCCAGCGATAAATGCTTTGCTTTGCATCTCCTACTAAAATCACTTCGTTGCCAGTAGAAAGTGAGTTTATAACCAATGGTTTTAAAATTTGCCATTGTTCTGAACCTGTATCTTGAAATTCATCAATGAGTAAATGTAAATAAGTGTTTCCTGATTTTTCATAAATGAATGGAGCGTCTTGATCCGCTACCATTTTGCTGAGCATTCTTGTCGTATCTGACAAATGAAAAATTTGATTTGTCTCTCTGTATTCTTTTAGTTTTTCATCTAAAGCTCCACTAATTCCCGATTGATAAATTAATTTTAATGCTTCAGAAACGGATAAGTATGCACGTTGATGTTCATAGATATAACTGACAGCCTGATCGAGCAATGGATATATTTCTTCAGTCGCAATGGACACTAAGAATGTATTGTTTTGTTCTGCTTTTGGAACTAATACGAGTGGATCTTCAAGCGCTGACTGAGTATAAGAATTGATTCCTGAAAATTCTTTGTATCCACTTTTTCGATTAGCTATCTTTAGTAAATATCCTACAGGTCCTCTCGATTTATAATAGAATTTATTGACGTCTACTTGATGCTTCGCTAAAACTTGAATAGCTTCTTGCCCTTTGGCATTCATGAATTTTTCAACTTCTTTCTTTTTGATGATCATCCACTGGATCAAATCAAGTAGTTTATTCATGTCGACAGAAGCTGCATGATCTCTTGCTGAGGTTGATTGCAAAAGCTCCTTCGTCATTTTTTCGAGTTCCGTCTTTACATTCCAGTTTTTGCCTTCATCGATGCGGTGCAAAAGAAGTTTTTCTAACCAAGAAGTAATTTGTTCGTCCTTGCCTGCTTCGTCTAATAAACTATTGGTTGTGTTTTTACAGATGTATTCTGTATCAAGTTCAATATTGTATTTAAGTGGAAGTAAAAGTTCTCTGGCTAAAGTCCTAGCTAAAACTTGAAAGTAGCTATCAATAGTTGAAATGGCAAAAGAGGAATAATTATGTAAAATTTTGACTAGAACAATTTGTGCATTCTCATATATTTCCTTTTCATTAAGTTTCGGAAGTTTTGCCAGAAGTACCTCAAGGTGCATTGATTTTTCTCCATGCGCTAACAAATCGAGTTCTTTGATTATTCTTGTTTTAAGTTCTTCGGTAGCCTTATTGGTGAACGTGATAGCTAAGATTCGTTGAAAGAGCCAAGGCTGGCCAATTACTTTAATTAAAAACTGTTGAACGAGAGTAAATGTTTTTCCCGAACCGGCTGAAGACTTATAAATGACCAATCCCATTCTGCCAAAATAAAACAGGTTTGCCAATAAAGCAAACCTGTCGTACTATTTGTATGTATTATTTGTTAACGAACAGCAAATCGCTCCATTTTATAGGTTAAACCAACACCAAAGATTTGACGGAATTGCAGTCTGGGTCCTGTTTTCTGTGTTCCATCTAATCGCAAGACAGGCACATCGGCACCATTTACGCTTCTAAAGAGTGCAATTTGAGTATTGTCATCATAAATTAGCTGTGTTCCGATAGATACCGAAAGGAAAGAATTTACTTTCATGGAGATCAAAACTTCCCAATTGACATCGACGTTCTGTGGATCTTCCTGATAATTGCTGAATAAATCCAGTTTGGTCATGAAGTTTACATTCTTTACAATGTCTTTTTGGAAACGTGTGTTTAAATAGGCTCCCACTTCTGCACGAAATTTTTCTCCTGGATCAACACCATAAGCACCTTCATCGGAAAGACGCTTGTCATTTACGATAATTCCTCTAGCAGTGATTGGAGAGAGGAAGAATGAAAAGTAATCGGTAGGCTTATAATCCATCCCCAACGAGAATAGTGTAAATGCTGGTGCTGCAAACTTAGAAATGTAGAGTGACGAATCCGTTCTGGGGTAATTATATCCTTCAGCAAACTGCGATCTGAGATTAAAAAGTAAAGTGTAATAGAATTTACTTTCGTTCGCTTGGATTCCAAGCTTTGAGTTAAGTTCTAAACGGTCATCATTTTTTCTGATTTTTTCGTCACCTTGCTTCACAATTCCATAGCCCATGTCTAGAGTGTTATCCCAAGCGACATGTCCTTTTTTGTATTTCGCAAATAAGCTAACAATATTGTTGAGCGACATGGCATCTTGTCCTCCCGCTGCCCAATTCATTAAACTAACTTGATTAAATGAGGAGGAAAATAATCCCCCTGTTCTCCAAACGGTATCTGCTTTTACCGTTGAATCACTCTGTGCATGGCTCAGAGCCACGTTCCCTAAAATGAAAAATAGTAGTATCCCTATACGTTTCATATATAATTTAATTATTTTTTATTCTAATTATTTTTTAAGTAAATCTCTGATCTCTCCTAGTAAAATTTCTTCTTTTGTTGGTGCTGGTGGTGCAGCTGGAGCTTCGTTCTCATTCTTTTTTAATTTGTTCATGGCTTTGATTACTAAAAACATAACAAATGCAACTACGGTGAAGTCGATAACTGTAGTGATGAACTCTCCGTATTTAATGTATACTTCAGGAACCGATGTAGAAACAATATTTCCGGCAGAATCTAATACTTCTTTTGATCCATCTTGAATTTTTAATTTCAAGTCGGAGAAATTTTGACCTCCAATTAGTTTACCAACTACTGGCATAACCATACCATCTACAAATGCTGTAGTTACTTTTCCGAATGCACCTCCAACTACCACACCGATAGCGAAGTCGATCAAATTACCTTTTACAGCGAATTCTTTGAATTCTTTAATAAAACTCATGTTATTAGTTTTTAGATTAAGTGCAAATTTAATTTTTTCTTTATAATATGAATTTTATATTTTTAAATCTATGACAATTAGTGGATTGTAAATTAAAAAATAAAACACAAAAAAGTCGAATATTAAATATTCGACTTTTAATCAATAAAGTTTTAAATTTTGTTTTCTACCCGAGAATTAATTTTAATTGTTGGCAGAAGTTGGAATCATTTGCTCTGGTTTTAATTTAAAAGCAATAACTGGCACCCAAATAGAATGAGCGTTACTATTACTTAGGGCTAATCGGTAGTAAGTAACACCTATTAATGGTTCTTTGTCTTTGAGAGAATATTCTAAAAGTGTGTTGGATTGACCTGCAGCTTTTACTCTTCCTACTTCTTTGTATGATTTTGTATCTGAGCTTTTCTCAATGATAAAATCTTGAACACCGAATTCTTTTGCAGTGTGCCAATTTAATTTTACAAATTGTCCTTCAAGGTCCGCTGAGAAGCTTAGTAATTCCATTGGAGTTTTAGAAGATGCGTTGGTTTTACGAATGACTAAATTGTCGAAGAATGGAAGAGGTTTTCCTTCTCCGTTCATTTCATTACCAATAATAATGTTTTCAGATTTGTTCCAAGTAAGTTTACTATGTGGCGCCGCTTGATTATTCCAAACGACTACACGATCTACTAATAACTCTCCTTTTCCGGTAGTAGGAGTATAGATGAAACGATAATTTCTAAACTCCATATCTTCAGGAATTTCATAATTCGTGGTTTCATTTATACTGTATGATTTTCCGTTAGCTGCAGTTAATTTATATTTAATAGCAAGCTTTCCATCTTTCATTCCAAAGTTGAATTCTTTTCCTCTTGTATAAAAGTCGCCCGATTTTTCAAACCTTCGATAGTCAATAGCAATGTCAATACCCTCTCCATTTAGTTCTTCCGATTTTGGAATAATAAGATTTATATTTTTCATTCCATTACCCGCACTTAATCCAAGGGTATTGTCTTTTCCGCCAGATATGCATTCAGCATGAACGCAAACATCAATTCCATCTGGACCGATTTCTGAAACTAAAGGTAGGCCTTCATCCCATCCAAAGCCAATGGTGATTTCTCCGTTGTTAATAGGATCTTGTTCCATAAGTGGGATCGATGCATTAGAATTTGTTACATCTGCAGTGTTTAATCCGATTCCAAAGTAGATGGCTAGCGTAAGTACTGAAGTTCCACCCGCAATTAGCAAGCCTTTCTGTAATGTTGAAAGTTTTAGTTTATTCCTGATTCGTAGTTTATAACCCATGTATTTTTAGTTTTTAACGATTTTCTTTGTTACTTTTTCAGTTCCATTAATAATTTGCAAAATGTAGTTTGCCGGTGGAAGATTTTTATCGTCCGTGTAATTGAATGAATTGTTTCCGAGGTCATCGTTCTTGCTTGTTTCAAAAACTACTTGACCACTCATGTTAAAAATCATGATGGAAGTTTCACCCGCCTGAGTTAAATTGTACTCAACATTGAATTGATCTGTGAAGGGATTGGGGCCAAACGAACGTACTTCTAAGGCTGGATCGTCCGAAATACTTGTAGTTCCTCTGTTCACTGCTCTCAATGGTGAGTATGAAAATTTTCCATCAAAGTCAGTCTGCTTTAATCGATAGTATGAAATTCCAGCCAAGGGCTGTTGATCCATTGTCTGGTATCTTAAGAGCTGAGAGCTATTTCCTGCACCGTCAATTTCTTCAATCTTCTCAAAATTTTGACCGTCTACTGATCTTTCTATACTAAAGAAGTCGTTGTTTTTTTCTTCAGCTGTTGTCCATGTTATTTCAACCGCGTCGCCTGAAACTTTGGCATCGAACTGTACTAGTTTAATAGGAAGTGAAGCACTACCAGATGATAGAACTATTGGACCATTGATGTTTGTTAAGGTGGCAGAAATGGCACCAACACCCGTCGTCACACCGTTTCCGGTACTGTTGAATTTTGTGAAGTTTCCTCCATTCCAAAATTGCACGTTAAAAGTTCCAGTAGCAGTAGCTCCTGAAGTCGTATTTTCGGCACCACTGTAACGTAAGATATAGTCAGCCGTCACTCCTGGAGCATTTACTTCCCACCATCTATCAATGACATGTGTTGCTGAAACATCGGCACCACCGGGATTGATATTCGTAATTGCATTTACATTATCATTGCCTGGTAAAGGTGTGTTGTTGGCGCCTGTACTTCTTGTTGAGATGGTGATATAACCTGATCCTGGGTTGTTGGTAATAATTAAATTTAAATAAATTACTTCTGAACTTGATTTTCCAAATGGGAAGACTAGATTTTTATTGCTAGGCGTATATCCAATCTTAAGTCTCGAAAGATTTATTGCCGTGTTATCTTCGCTTTTAACGTATCCGTTTCCTGATCCACTTGCTGATTCTGCAGTGAGTGTAAAACTATTTAATCTTAACTCTCCATTTTCAACTCTCAAGGCGCCACGTAATGCAGTATTTCGTTCTAAGTATACATATTCTGCATCGGGAGTACCCCCAAAGTCAATGGTTAAATTTCCATATTGATGTTGGGCAGCGGTAGCAATTCCATTGCCATATCCGGATAGTTTTTGATTGTCTGTTCCTTTATAAATAACAGTGCTATTTGGATCTAAATTATAATTCATATTACCAGATGCGCCAATAGCAGCGTTATCTGTTCCATCGTAAATTCCATTGGTATTAGTAAATTCAAGCGTGCCTCCTGAGTTAATACTAACCCCGCTGTTTGCAGCTAATCCATTCGACACCATGGAAACAGTTCCTGAACTTAAAGTTCCATTGGTTTCAACACTCAGAAAGTCAAGGCTCGCTGTTGCATGGGAAGCTATTTGAATAGGACCAGCTATGGCTGTGACTTTTCCGTTCGCGATAACACGATATTTTACTTGTTGTAGAAGATGACTAGTCGATGATCGGTTGTAATTTGTATTGGTAGCATTTCCAAAAAGTATAGTGCCAAATGTATTCGAAGTGCCCGCACCTGCAGAAGTCATCGATCCATTTCCACTCAAGTTGAAATTAGAACCATTTATAAATAAATTTATAGAGCCACTGTTCGTTGAATAATTTGAAAATTGAAGTATTCCTCCTGAGTGAGTAAAATCATTGTTGATGCTTAGATTTGTGCTGTCAATATTGTTTGTGCTGTTGTTTGCATAAAGCATAAACGTACCGTTGCTCAGCGTAAAATTTCCATTGACCAGGCCGGTTGTTTTCCCGGTATTGTTTTTCAAATAAGTAGTGCCTCCAGAAATGGTTAAGTCACTCAAGAAATTTAATGTAGATAATCCTGCATCTTTTGAAAGATTTATCGTTCCGCCAGAGATGGTAAATGCACCTGTGCTAGTGAACGAGATATTATGCGTAGTGTAACCAAATGTAATAATACCTCCCGATAGTGCGACCGTAGAACCGAAGTTTATTGTTTCTGTTCCATAGCCAGCATTTGCTGTAAATTCAGCCGCACTGCCGCTGATGTTTGTAGCACCAATAAATGATAAGCTGCACGAAGAGCCATTGCTCGTCCCCGATAAATTGGACATGCCATTTCCACGAAATATATTGGCAATACTTCCAAAGGCTATGTTTGTGTTTCCTGTAACCGTTAGGGAATGTACTACGCTTGATGATGCACATGAATAGGTAACCATAAAAATTCCACCTGTGAAATTGATAGCTCCAAGATTAACTGTGCAAGAACCAGAGTTAGTGGTTGTAGCATTCCAAATACCTCTAAAATCACCATCTGATTGTGTATATGTACCTCCAACAGTTAAACTGCAATCCCCATTACCGACGCCCGTAATCCCGGTGTTCCATATTAAATCACAGTATCCTTGGTTATTGAAGTTGCCATTTATGTTTAATGTTGATGTTCCGTTTCCATCAATAATGCCATAAAATTCGCTATAGGTCGATCCACCTTTTAAAGTAGTTAAATTTCCACTGATGTTAATTGTGGAGTTTCCAGATCCAGAATTGATTCCATAAAAATATGATTTAGTTAAACTCACATTGCCAGAAATATTAATTGTTGTAGAACCATTATGACCATTTGCACCTATTAGTAAACCTTGATTAGTCATAGTTAATGACCCATTTAAATTGAAGATGCAATTTCCAGTACCTGAAGAGTAGATGCAATCTAATTCTCCGTAATTAATAGTTACATCACCTGTGTTTACCGTGAAAGTTCCAGAGTGTGTTCCATTGTAAAAGTCAAGGTATGACGATGAATTGTTTAGAATAATATTACCAAGAGTTGTGTTGCTGATTGCATTAGTATTGTCCAAGACAATATAGCTACTCGTAATGGATAACGTTCCATAAACTCTACAAGACTGCAAAGTGTTTTTCATTTGCCAGATTCCCGAAACACCATTTATAGTAAGATTTCCAAGGTTTCCAGATATAACACTTCCGAGACCGACGTTTAAATCATACCACTTTTTATTACAAGTGTACTTGTTGCTGCAAAATTCTCTGTGCAATTTGTGAAAAGAGTTGCGTTTGCTAAGTTGTTTGTTCCTGGTGACCATGAAACAGTTCCTCCTGAATTTATTGAAAAGGCGGTTCCAGTATTTGAAATGGTAATAGCACCACTGCTAATATCTAATGTTCCGCTGATGGATAAACCTGCTGTGTTATTAACTGTTAAACTTTTACTATTGCCTATGCTAAGTGTAGCTCCAGTTTGAATGGTGAGTGATCTGCATTGCCCATTACTTATGTTTACATTGGGCGATTTGCCTGTGGGTATAACCACATCATCGGAACTACTAGGTGTGCCGTTTGGTGTCCAAGCGTTAGTGCTATTCCAGTTTCCTGTACCAGTAAACGTTTTTACAGCCGCGTAAACATGACTTGAAAAAAAGATCGACGCAAGGAATAAATATTTTATAAAGCGTATTTTCATTTTAATTTGGTTATACTTCTATTTATTCAGCACTGGGTTCATTGATTTTTTTTACAATGATATCTTCCGCTCTTGAAACCATATTTAATGATTGTGTACCATCAATTCCTTTATATACTTGAGAAAAACCTCTATTTGAATTTGAATTGTCAATTAACATACGTTGCGCTAAATGTGTTTCCACAGACCGATACGTTGTAGCAGCCGCAACATTTCGGGTATCGGCATAAGAAGATTCGTTACTTGATAAATTGACTACAACCAAAGCAATCGCAATACATCCAAGAATGGAAGATGCAATTACTACATTTCTCATGGTGTGTTTTTGAGTCACACGTTGTCTCATTTGTAGCCCTCTTCTTCCTGGATTTGCTTTCCTTTTCATGTCTTTATTTTTACACTACTAGATGTATACGACAAATGATAGAATTGGTTGCTAGATAAAAAATGAAAAAGGTTGGATAATTCTCCAACCTTTTTTTACTGATTTATTAATTTTAGATCTTATGCTGTAACAAATGTAAGGTCTTCAACGGTGATGGTATTATTCTCTGCCATGAGAGATGCACGCTCAATTACGGCTTTGAGCTCTCGGATATTACCTGGCCACGCATATTCTAACATGAATTTGCATGCTTCTTTGGAGATAATGTAAGGTTCCATTTTATTGTTTTTGCAAAAATCAGCTAGGAAAGATTTTGCGAGTAAAATGATGTCGTCGCCACGCTCTTTCAAAGGAGGCAAATGAATTAAGAACCCTTGAATTCTATAGCACATGTCTTCTCTAAATCGTCCTTCTTTGACTTCAAAGGCTAAGTTTCCATTGGTAGCGGCAATGAGACTAAAATCCAGTTTAATGGTTTTGTTACTGCCGATTCTTGTTACTTCTTTTTCTTGTAAAACACGTAGCAGCTTTGATTGAAGACCCAAGTCCATTTCTCCAATTTCATCTAAGAAAATAGTGCCGCCGTCGGCTTCTTCAAATTTACCGATTCTTCTTTCACGAGCATCAGTAAAAGCACCTTTTTCATGCCCGAAAAGTTCACTTTCGATGAGTTCAGTAGGAATCGCTCCCATGTTTACAATGACAAATGGTTTTCTTGAACGTTGTGAATTGTAATGAAGTGCTTTTGCAACCAGTTCTTTTCCTGTACCACTTTGTCCAGTGACTAAAACCATCATGCTGTTATTTTCCACTTTTTGAATTAGACGTAGAACGCGCATTACAGCCGGACTTGATCCAATAATATTTGAATACTTGTTCCTGTCGATGATCTGTTCTTGTAGGAATACAACTTCTTTTCTCAAAGTTACTTGCATGCTTAAGTTGCGGACTGCATTCTCAATACCTGCAATCATTTTTTCGTTTTTGAGAATGTATTCATTGGCGCCGTTTTGATAGCAATTAACAACGACCTCAACATCTTCTTGACCCGAGCAAATAATGATTAATGCGGTTGGACAATTTACTTTAACTTTTTTCATGAAAGTCAACCCATCCATGCCAGGTAGATTGTAATCAATAATAACAATGTCTGGATTTTCATGAAGACTGTTAATGCAATCCTCTGCATTAATAAAATGGGTAGATTCGAATTGATCAAACTTATTCAGAGATTGTCGAATCAATGTGGCAATCATGGTATCATCTTCGATGATAAATATTTTTCCTGCGTTCATAGTTATATATGTTAAATAGTGTTTTTTATGGATTTGATTTCGTTTTCTAGTTGAGGGTAGGCACCGTCACATAGTGTTTTAATTTTGTTGATGTTTTCAATGATCATGGCCATGTTTTCATTCTTCTTTGCCATTTCTTCAATTTTAGCAGCCAAGCTTGAACATTCTTTTAGTCCAACATAATTAAATGAAGGTTTCGCTTTATGTGCCGCTTGTCTAATCGCTTCAAAATTTTGATTTGGAATTGCATTTTCAATGTCAGCGATTGATTTAGGCGTATTGGCCAAGAACATTTGTATAAATTCAACAAAGAATTCATCATTGTTGTCAGAAATCTCTTTAAGAAATGTAAGGTCGATGTTGACGGTTAATTCTTCCGTTTGATCTGAACTAGTATTGATAGCGTTTGTTAAGGTGGATGTTTCGTTTTTTGATTCTATCATGGATGCATCTGCCATTTGAGATGAATTAGTTAGTTCAACGATTTTATTTTTTAATTCTTCTGGCTTGAACGGCTTTGAAATATAATCGTTCATGCCCATGCTAATGCATTTTTCTTTTTCACCATTCATGGCATGACCCGTCATAGCAATGATGGGTGTAACATTGTTGGGTGTTGGCAATTCATGTCGAATGATTTCTGTCGCTCTGTACCCATTCATATCTGGCATTTCAATATCCATGAGAATGACATCATAAACTGTGTTTCTTGCTTGTTCTACAGCCTCAATTCCAGTGATGGCAAAATCACATTTGATACCCCATTCTTTAAACATTTTTTGAATAATGAAGCGATTGATATCATGATCTTCTGCTACCAAAATTTTTAAATCAGTAGAAAGGTTTGTTGCATGTTGTGCCATGGTGTTTGTCATCTGTTGGGGACTGTGACATGTTTTGTACGGAATACAAAACTTGAAAGTTGTGCCTTCGTTAGGTATGCTTTCTACATGTATAGTTCCGTTTTGTTTTTCGATGAGTTGTTTAGTGATCGTTAATCCTAAACCAGTACCACCATATTTACGTGTAATGTCATTCCCTGCCTGAGTGAAAGATTCAAAAATGCTATCAATCTTATCTTCGGAAATGCCTATGCCAGAATCTTTGATAATGAATTCAAGTATATTATACTCTTCATTGCTTTCTTTTAGTCGTGCTCCAATTAAAACAAATCCTTTTTCAGTGAATTTGATAGCATTACCTAATAGGTTATTGATGATTTGAGTGAGGCGAACAGGGTCACCAATAATTTCTGTTGGAAGTTCATTGGAGATTTCGGTTTTAAGTTCAACTTTTTTCTCCATTGTTTTTGGAATGAAAGCAGCCACAGATGCAGAAAACGTATCTTTTAAGTTAAATGGAATCTCTTCAAAAGTCATTTTTCCAGAATCGATTTTCGATAGATCTAAAATGTCGTTTACGATGACAAGTAAAGTGTCAGCCGATTTTCTTATTAAATCTAAGTAGTTTTTTTGCTCTTCAGTCGTTGTTGTATTAAGGACAAACTGAGTTAAACTAATGATACCATGAATAGGAGTTCTTATTTCATGACTCATATTAGCCAAAAATTGTTCTTTGATTTTCGACGATTCCTCTTTGGTTACAATTTGATTGAGGAGAACTTCTTCATTTTTAGTGAAGGAGGTAATGTCAATAGCTACACCCATCATACCAATGATGGTTTCATCTTGATCAAAGATTGGAATGTAGTTTACATCAAAGAAGTGTCCATCTACTTCGGTTTTAAAGTTGCATTGTTGCGTATCACAAGCCAATCGAAAATCTTCCATTCTCATCGGAAGGGTGTTTCCGAAATTTTTTAAGTTTTGTCCTGTTACTTTATCAGGTTTTACAGATAAGCAATGCGCTGCTTTTCCTTTGAAGAGGGTGATGGTACCATCAATGTTAATATGGAAAAGTAGAATAGGGGACTTCGCAACAATATTTTTAATTTTTAGTTCGCTTTCTTGTAGTGCAGAAGTTGCAATAAGGGCAGCCGTTCTGGCTTCTTTAAGTTTTAAAATATAACGTAAACTTTTAGCCAGACTTGCCGGGGTTATTTGACTCTTGCTTAAAAAGTCGGATGCACCCAATTTCATACATTCTACAGCTAGATGTATGTCTTCTTCACTAGTCACCATGATAATGCTTGCGCCTTTACCATGTTCACTATAGTATTTCAAAAAATCGATTCCATTTTGCTCTGGAAAATAGTAGTCAAGAAAAATGCAATCAAAAGTTTTGATTGTGGAAAGATCAATCGCATCTTTAATTGTTGTGCATACGGTGATTTCTACTTCAAGACCCGTTTTTTTGATTGCATTCATCAAAACACTAATGTCTTGATCATTATCTTCAATTATTTGAATCTGAATTTTGTTCACTATGTTAGTATTTATCATTTTTAAGCGATTTTATAAAGTGGATGTTTCTGGCTGTTCACATAACTTCCAGTAACTGTTTAAAATGGAGATTGAATTGACAAATTTTTCGAAGGAGAGTGGTTTTAGAATGTACCCTGCTACATTTAGTTTGTAAGCTTCAATTTTATCATTGTCGTCATTCGACGTTGTCATGACAAAAACGGAGATGGATTTAAACTCGAGGTCATTTCTGAGTTCCCTTAGAAATTCAAGTCCATTCATTTTAGGCATGTTTATGTCTAATAGAATAATGCGTGGGGTTGGATGGAGTTTGGGCTTACCATTCGTTCCTCTCAACATATTGAATGCTTCCACACCGTTAAATGCTATGTAAAGAGGATTGGTAATGTTGGTCTTTTTAAATGCTCGTTGAACATTCATGACATCAACACTATCATCTTCAACTAAGAGGATGTTTTGCAATTTGTCTTCGTTTTGCATTATGCTTTTGTTTTATCAAGATTTACCTTCTGTTTTATGGGCCAATGAAATTTGAAAGTGGATCCTTTATTTAATTTTGATTCAACAGAAATTGAACCACCCATTTCTTCAATTATATTTTTTACGATGGATAGTCCTATACCAGTACTTTCATTTTCTTGATCGGATTCCAATGTTTGAAATAATTGAAATATTTTTTGATGATATTCTTTATCAATTCCGTTTCCATTGTCTTCAATATGAATTTCATTAAAGTCTCCTTTTAACTGGCATTTCAAATTGATAATAATTTGCTTTTTATTATTGTACTTTATTGCGTTGCTGAGTAAATTTGAAACAACTTGATGGAAGCGAATGGGATCCGTTTCTATCGTTGGCCATTCTCCGATAAGATTTATTTTTGCGTTTTTGGGAGGGTGAAGTAATTCGATAATTTCATGGATGAAGGCTTTTGTATCTATAATTTCCGGATTTGACTTGCTTTTGCCTGCTTTTGCATACATTAAGATCCCTTGAATTAGATTTTCTAACCGACTTACTCTGCTTCTTAGCATTTTTAAATTGTGATCAGTATCTGAATTCACCTTACCTTTCAAGTCTTCTTCAATCCATTCTACCAAATTGGATATACCGCGTAGTGGAGCTTTCAAATCATGCGCAACGATGTATGCGAATTGATCAAGTTCCTTATTGTTTTTTTCTAGTTTTTCAATATGAATTTTGTTGTTTTTATTGATGCAACAATCGCTGAACTCTCAGTTTTTAGTTTATCAATAAGTAATTGGTGATTGCTGCGTTGGAGAGTCCTAATGAAATTTCACTTTCGTTTTTTAAGTGTTTATAAGTTCTAATAGCAAAGAATAACTTTGCTCGTAAATATTTATTTTTTGTGCTTTTTCTTTTAAAATCTTTTCGATGGAATGTTGCGAGTAATGATTTTCCAAAGCCGCAATAAAATTCTGCACGCGCGTATCATTTTTTAATTCGCCTAAATGATTTTGTATTTCTTGCTCGATCGTAATTTTATCCATTTTCTATTTTGTTTCACGCATGGTAGTGATCGTCATGGATTGATTATTAAATGCTAGTTTATTTTCTCCTTTAGAAAATGAAATATCACCATAGGAGTAGAACCCTGTAATTGCAGTAGATTCACCTAATACTTCTCGAATAACTTCAACTTCTTCTTCGATTCGTTTGCTTAAAATTATTTTTCGACCTACGTTACTTATTACAATGGCAAGATCAGGTTTCGAAATATTTTTGGCGCTGTTTTTCGCTGCTGCAGATGCGCCATTGATAAGGCTTTCGAAATTCGCTTTCATCATTTTAATATAGCTGCCTTCAGGTACTACCCCATCAAAAGTGATGCTTTTCTCATCTTCATTAATGGATTTTATTTTCCTAAATACTGATGGCTGTCTATCGTTTGATTTGATGCTTACTGGAAATAGTAAGCTCTGGCCTTGCGACGATGGCATATGTTTATTTACAAATTGATTGTAAATTTTGAGTGCTGGCTCATGATTGAGTTCGATGATGGTGTTTTTTGTTGACTTTGTAATCTGAATTTCATTTCCGATTTCTTCCCAGCCATCCATTCTTCCATGAGAAACAATTAAGTGTTTACCATAAAACCCAACAGCAATTATTTTACCTTCGCAAGGCTGTTCATTTAATCCTAAAAGTGTTTTTTGAAATTTGTTTCCATCACCAGCTAATCCTCCTGAAATAACCACAGGTTCTGTTAAGGAATTTTCTAACCCCAATACTAATTGATGTCCATCCACTTGATGTCCGTCAGCAAATACTAGAATATTGGTAATGTTCGTATGTGAAAGTGACTCCGCAATAAATTGACCTGCAGTTTCTGCATTTGAATAGTCTTGAATGTTTACTGAAATTGTTTTAAATGGGGTATTGTCAAAGCGGATAGCAGTGAGTGATATCGTATCATCATTTACTTGGGTGTCGATGATTTCCCCAGAAGTGGAATTCATCAAAATTTGAGCTTTTGGATAACCCTTTCTTATTTCATCATAAAAGCCAAGGCTAGATAAGAGAGTTCGACTACCGAACACTAATACCAACTGGTATTCCTTACTTTCCCTTAAGTCGCTTCGAAGTGTTTCCCAGGTTTTTTCTGGAGTCCACTTCTTTTGTTCGATTTGCATTGTTACACAATTTGCTATCGATTTTTACTTTGTTCTCGATGCAATTGTTTCGCATTGCCAGTAAGGTGAGGGGGTGAAAAGAAACTAAAACGGTATTTTTCTTACATAAAAACATGTAAGACATATTCAAATTTCTACGCGTTATATTTAAAAATTGGGTTTAAGTAGATATTTTGAGTAAAATGAATCAATCGCATTTACCGCTTCCTCAGCGGAATCTACAATACTGAATAAGTTTAAATCTTCAGGATTGATGTATTTTTCTGTTACTAAAACTTCTTTGATCCAGTTTAATAGTCCCGACCAATAAGATTTACCTACTAGTATAATTGGAAATCGACCTATTTTTCTGGTTTGTATAAGTGTAAGTGATTCGAAGAGTTCATCCATTGTACCAAATCCGCCCGGTAAAACAACAAAGCCTTGTGCGTATTTGATGAACATCAGTTTTCGTACAAAGAAGTAATCAAAAGTGATGCTCTTATCGTAATCAATAAAAGCATTCGGGGCTTGCTCAAAGGGTAGTTCAATGTTTAGACCTACCGATTTTCCATTTGATTTCTGAGCTCCTTTATTAGCAGCTTCCATAATCCCTGGTCCGCCGCCTGTTATGATGCCATAACCTTCTAATGTAAGTTTGTGAGCAATTTCTTCCGCTAACAGATAATACTTTGAATCAACAACAGTTCGTGCTGAACCAAAGATTGAAACACAAGGCCCAATTCTTCCCATCTTTTCAAAGCCTTCAACAAATTCAGCCATGATTTTAAAAATTTGCCAAGTATCTTGTGCCTTTATTTTCTTGCCAATCTTTGTCGGTAAAAGCTCTTCTTATTTTTGCGTCGTCAGCATTCATACTTGTACTGTTAAGGTTTATTAAACGATAGTTATAGGGAAAAGTTATCTTAAGCTTGCAATTCTTTTTAAGATAATGAGCCGTAATGGATTTTTTGTTTTTATAATTTGTTCTGGTGTTCCTGTACATAAAATATTTCCGCCTCTTGATCCTCCTTCTGGACCTAAATCAATAATATGATCTGCATAGCCAATTACATCCATGTTGTGTTCAATGACTAGGACAGTATTTCCTTTCTCCACTAATTTATCAAGTACTTCAAGCAAAATACGCACATCGTCAAAATGTAATCCAGTTGTAGGTTCATCTAGTATATAAAAAGTGTTTCCAGTATCTCGTTTTGATAATTCTGAAGCAAGTTTAACCCGTTGTGCTTCTCCTCCCGAAAGTGTTGTGCTTTGCTGTCTTAAGGTGAGATAGCCAAGTCCTACATCTTTAAGTGTTTTTATTTTGTGTAAAATATTGGGCATGTTTTCAAAAAAATCAACCGCTTGTTCAATACTCATGTTGAGAATATCATTAATCGATTTTCCTCGGTATCGAATCTCTAAAATTTCTCGATTGTATCTCTTACCATTGCACGTTTCACAGATTACATATACATCAGGTAAAAAGTTCATTTCGATCGTTCTCATTCCTGCACCTTGGCAATTTTCACATCGCCCACCTTTAACATTAAAAGAAAACCAGCCGGGAGGATATCCACGAACTTTCGATTCATTTAAATTTGAATAGAGATTTCGAATATCACTAAATACTCCAGTGTAGGTTGCAGGATTGGAACGCGGTGTTCGCCCAATGGGACTCTGATCGATCTCAATTACTTTATCTAAATGCTCAATGCCTTTAAACGATTTATACTTTAATGGTTTTGTTTGTGATCGATAGAAATGTTGATTGAGTATTGGATAAAGTGTTTCATTTATTAATGTTGATTTACCACTTCCAGAAACACCAGTTACACAGATAAATTCTCCTAATGGAAATTCTACATCCACATTTTTTAAATTGTTTCCAGATGCACCGGTAAGGGTTAACGATTTTCCAATTCCTTTTCTTCGTTTTGTGCGATGCACATTGAGTTCCCCTGATAAATATTTAGCCGTTAGGGTGGGGGAAGCACTTACTTCTTTCGCAGTCCCCGCTGAGACGACTCTTCCACCATGTAATCCTGCACCCGGTCCAAGGTCGATCACATAATCTGCGGCCATAATAGTTTCTTTGTCGTGTTCAACAACGATTACTGAGTTTCCTAAATCTCTTAAATCTCTCAGCGATTGTATGAGGCGTGCATTGTCTCGTTGATGCAATCCAATACTTGGTTCATCCAAAATATACATGACTCCCACTAATTGAGATCCTATTTGGGTGGCTAATCGGATGCGTTGTGTTTCTCCTCCTGAAAGTGATCGAGATGATCGATTTAATGTTAGATAATCTAATCCAACATCTACTAAAAATTGAATTCGCTTGTTAATCTCTTTTAATATTTCCTTGCCTATCGTTTTTTGTTTTCCACTTAATCTTTTCTCCACATTTTTGCTCCATTCGTGCAAGTCCAAGATGTCTAGATGGGCTAAATCAGCAATATTTTTATCGTCAATTTTAAATTGAAGTGATTCTTTTTTTAGTCGAGCACCATGGCATGTAGGACATTCTTTATGCGTCATGAATCCAAATGCCCACTTCTTTAATTTATGAGACGAAGTTTCGTCTTCTAATTGTGCAGAAATAAAGCTTGCCACTCCTTCGAAACTGATTCCTAATCCCACAGCATTTCCAGCAGCAATATCTTTTTCTGAAGTGAATACTTCATTCGATCCATATAAAATAACATCAAGAGCTTCTTCTGGAATCTCTTTTATAGGAGTATTAATGGTACAATCATATTTTTTGAGGATCGCTTGAATTTGATTGTAAATATAATTGTCCTTGTATTCGCCGAGCGGTGCAATTCCTCCTTGTTTTATATTCTTGGAAGTGTCGGGAATAACTGATTTAATATCAATTTCGGGTATGGTTCCTAATCCATTACATTTTGTACAAGCTCCATAAGGAGAGTTAAAAGAAAAACTATTTGGTGCAGGTTCATCATAACTGATTCCTGTTGTTGGACACATTAAATGTTGACTTAAATGACGCACTTTTTTGGATTTTTCATCCATCACTATCAATGAGCCCTTTCCTTGCTTTAATGAAGTTTTTATACTTTCAAAAACTCTTAAAGCATTGTCTTCATTCACAACAATACGGTCAATTACAATTTCAATATCGTGTGTTTTGTAGCGATCTGCTTGAAGCCCTTTTTTTATTTCGATGAGTTCACCATCCATGCGAACTCTTAAAAAACCCTGTTGTGCAATCTGCTGAAATAATTCTCGGTAATGTCCCTTTCGTCCTTTTACTACCGGAGATAATAGTAAGATACTTTTCCCATCATATTCCTGAATGATCAAGTCTCTAATTTGATCATCCGTCATACGAATCATTTTTTCTCCAGATAAATAGGAGTATGCGTCAGATGCACGGGCAAAAAGTAAACGAAGAAAATCATAAATTTCTGTGATTGTTCCAACCGTAGAACGTGGATTAGTATTTGTTGTTTTTTGTTCAATTGAAATTACCGGACTCAACCCTTTTATTTTGTCCACGTCTGGTCTTTCCATGTTCCCTAAAAATTGACGTGCATATGCCGAAAAGGTCTCCATGTATCTTCTTTGACCTTCCGCATAAATGGTGTCAAAGGCTAATGAACTTTTACCGCTACCACTTAATCCTGTAAGTACAACCAGTTTATTTCTAGGAAATTGTATATCTATATTTTGAAGATTATGAACACGTGCTCCATAAACCTCTACCCATTCTTCTTCTGATAAATTCATGCTCTTTTCTTACTCCATTTAATTGAATACAAAGGTAATGCTTAAGTAGATCTGATGTGAATCGATTAGATAATCAGTGTATTAAGTTAACGCAGAACGTTAAAAATTGTTTAAAACGATAGAATCTTGCGTTTGAAATGGATAGTATGTAATTACTGCAATTGCTTATCAATCAGATTGTAAATTAATGCTCCCAATAGAACTAAATGATTTACTTATCGTATGAATGTCATATGATTTTGTACAAAGATCTGCTAAAGATATTTAGACGCGCCTTTATGGTGTTGAGTTTGATGTTTGCAATGCTTTTAAGTGTTGCAGGTTCTGTATTTGGACAATCACCAATTGCTTCCTTTTCTGTACCAAGTGCAGAGGATGTGTTCCATTTAATGTTCAATTTACAAATACATCAAGCAATGCAACTTCATATCAGTGGAATTTTGGAAATGGAAATACTTCGGTAGTTGCCAATCCTAGTAATGTTTTTACGTTGCCCGGTGTTTACACAGTTAGTCTTACGGCTTCCAATGCAAATGGATTAACGAGTACCACATCGGCGCAAATAACAGTAAATCCAAAACCTGTAGCTAATTTCAGTGTGTCTTTAAATACCGGATGTCAAGGCGCGCAGGTTTTTGATTTTCAAAATCAATCTACCTTATTTGATTCTTGTGTTTGGGATTTTGGTGATGGAACAACAAGTAATTTATTAAACCCACAACATATTTACAACATCCCAGGAACTTTTAATGTAACTTTAGTCGTTTATAATATTCAGTATGGATGTAGTGATATTTTAGTTAAAAGTGGATTTATTACTGTAAACCCATCACCTTCTGCTATTGTTTCAGTGAATGATTCTGTGACGTGTGACCCTCTTTTTAATTTCCAGTTTTCTGCACAAATGCAAAATGCGAATGCATGGACGTGGAACTTTGGTGATGGAACTAGTTCTACTCAATTAAATCCTTCACACACCTACCCCGATACTGGATATTATCATGTTTCACTTATTTTAACCAGTGTGAATGGATGCGAAGACACGATTTTAAAAAATAATTATATTCATATAAAGTGGAATCCGATTCCCATAATTTCGAGTTCTGGTGATTCTGGATGCGAACCTTATTATGTTTCTTTAATTACAAATTATTATTCAGGTGCCAATTATACTTGGAATTTGGGAAATGGAGTTGTTAAAAATAGTTCAGCGGTTTATTACACTTACCCAGACTCGGGGATATATCCCGTCTTGTTGAATGTAACTTATAATAATGGTTGTGCACAAACACAAACTGCTGGACCTATCGTTGTATTTCCTCGACCTTCATTTACTTATTCATTAGCAAATGGAATGGGTTGTGCGCCTTTGCCAGTTCAATTTACTATTTCAACAACGAGTGGTCCATACACATGGAATTGGGATTTTGGCGATGGCCAGACTTCAAATCAATTTAATCCATTACATATTTATACACAAATGGGAATTTCCCAATACACTTAGAAGCTACATCAGTTAATGGTTGCAAACTAGGTTATTCATTGAATGGATCTGTAAAAGTATTTTCTCCGGAAGCATTATTTACACCTGATGTTACGAGTGGATGCGCTCCGTTATTGGTAAATTTCAATAATCTTTCGATTAATGCTAGCTCTTGGCTATGGCAATTTGGTGATGGTACCAGTTCAACATTACAACATCCATCGCATACTTATGCAAACAATGGAACATATCAAGTTGTATTAATTGTGAATGATGTAAATGGTTGTTCAGATACGCTCGTTTATCCTGTTTTGATAAATGTGTCACAGACTACAGTAAATTATGTACCACAGCCCGTGATTAATGGATGTGCACCCTATGCTGTTAATTTTTCTGATGCTTCTGGAGCCAGTTCTTTTTTTATGGGATTTCGGAGATGGATCAACATCGACCAATGCAAATCCTTATCATGTTTACACATCCCCTGGTATCTATACCGTTTCCTTAACAACATGGATGCCCAATGGTGGCTGTGAACAATACATTCAGAATTTTCAAACTTTTAATATTGATGGATCCTATCCAGGGTTTACTTATACCGTAAGCCCGTGTCCTCCTTATGAAGTTTTCTTTACTGACACTTCATTGAATGCATCTTCATGGCAATGGAGTTTTGGAGATGGAGGAAATTCTTCATTACAAAATCCTTCACATATCTATCCAGGTCCAGGAATGTACAGCATAAGACTAATTTGTACTACTCCATCTGGATGTAATACAACTTTAAATGCAACAAATGCAGTTGTGATAGCAGGGCTTGGTGCTCATGGAACTTCTTTTACTACCGATACAGTTGCTCCTGTTAATGTACAGTTTGCTGCCAATTCTACTGGCGCAACTTGGTGGTTATGGACTTTTGGAGATGGTGGAACTTCTACCTTAGAAAATCCAATTCATGTTTATCAAAGCTTAGGTCCTTTTACAATTACATTAACAATTGGAAACGATAGTTGTCAATATACTTACAATTATCCGCCTATTACTTTTGGACCTAATACGGGTTCTGGTGGTGGATTAGGAGGCGGTGTTCCTTTACCTCCCCCTAGAGTATATCACTGTGCTCCTTTTACTGTAAGTTATACAAATCCTGATCCTTCAGCTATCGGTTGGTTATGGAATTTCGGAGATGGAAATACTTCTAGCTTACAATCGCCTACTCATGCTTATTCTGATAGTGGCGCTTTTGTAACTACACTTTATCTTTATTATAGTGGCGGTTTAGTCGACTCTTTAATCTTTACGGATACATCATATGTTGTGGAGCCAATTAGTGATTTTACAATTAATAAAACGAATTTGTGTAATGGTGTTGTGGTGGATGTGTTGACTAATGCACCGGGTGCCAATTTTAATTGGGACTTTGGATCAGGTGTAACATTTAATACTGCTGCAGCTACGTATACCTATCCAAGTATCAATGCAAGTTATATGATTAGCTTGAATGTTACGGATACCAATAATTGTACATCCTTTGTTGCAAAATCATTTGCAATTAATGCATCGAACCCAATTACAGCTAGTACTCAAAGGACTTGTGCTGGAGATTCTATTTCATTTAATCCAGGTAATGTAAACTATGCACAGTATTTGTGGGATTTTGGAGATGGGTCAACTTCAACTTTGAAATATCCATTGCATGCTTATCAAGACAGCGGCTTGTATGTTGCATCACTGCAGGTGATAGATATCAATGGATGTACGTTAACATTCAATATGGCTTATTCCATTGAAGTTTTTGATCCTATTGCAAATTTCACTTACAACCCTCCAATTACAAACTGCAGTGCACTCTATGTTGAATTTATAAATACATCAACAGGTAGTACATCTTATTATTGGAATTTTGGTGGCACTAGTGTTTCAAGTCAAATGAACCCCATATTTAATTTTATTAATTTAGGCTATCAGGAAGTAACACTTGTTGCAAGTAAGAATATTTGTAAAGACACTTTGGTGATGGATAGTTTGTTTTATGTGAGTAATTTAATTCCAAATTTTGCTTCATCGGTGAGTTCATATTGCGCTCCTGCATCAGTGAGTTTTACCGATATAAGTAATGATGCTGTTAGTTGGCATTGGTACTTTGGCGATGGCGATACTTCCAATTTGCAAAATCCAGTTCATGTTTACATTGAGAATCCTACTGATTCTGTTACTTTAACTGTTCGTGACATTAATGGATGCGTGAAATCTATTTCTCATAAGCAACCAGTGATAACAGTTGCTTCTATTGCTTTAGTAAATTCAAGTGGATGTATTCCATTTCAAGTTGCCTTCTCTGATACTAGCCAGAATTCTGTAAATTGGCAATGGGATTTCGGCGATGGTTTTAGTTCGAATTCAAATAATCCAAATCATATTTATCAGACGGACTGTTTTTATAAAGTTAACTTAGTGGTTACTTCTACTTCAGGCTGTACAGATACACTTGAAATCGATTCATTGATTGAGGTAAATTCACCAATAGCAAATTTTACAGTTAGTAATGATTCGGGTTGTGCCCCGCTATTAATTTCATTTACCGATCAAAGTAATAATGCTGTTTATTGGAATTGGGATCTAGGCAATGGTAATTCTTCCAGTAATGCACAACCATCACTTATTTACGCCACTCCGGGAGTATATGATGTGACTCTTACAGTAACTAATAAATTTGGTTGTCTCGATTCATTGACCTTGGATAGTGCAGTCGTCGTTCAAGGGCCGATTCCTTCATTCACCGTTTCATCGGAATTGGGATGTTCACCTTTCCCCGTTTCATTTAATAATTTAACATCAGGTGCTGTTCGATGCGAATGGCATTTTGGAGATGGTACATTGGACACAATCTTTAATCCTACACATGTGTATACTTCAGCAGGTAACTATTCTGTTACGATGTACGCATTTGACAATTATGGTTGCTCTGCAAATTATTCTTATCCTCTTCCAATTGTAATTGGGACCAGCCCAGAATCATCATTTTTGGTGGATGTTACCAGTGGATGTACACCGTTAACGGTAACGTTGTATGATGCCTTAACAGTTGCCGATAGTATCGTTTATGATATGGGTGATGGAACTGTGATTAGTGGAAGTTCACCTGTTTATACGTACTCTGCGCCTGGTGATTATATCATTACTATGATTGCTTATAATGATGAAGGTTGTTCAGATACGTTGGTATTTAGTGATACAATTCATGTATTAACTCAGCCTCATGCAGAATTTCTTGTGGATGTAATGGAAGGTTGTAGCCCAGTCATTGTGAATTTTACCAACAATTCTACTGGTCTAAATAACTCAGTCTTTAACTGGGACTTTGATGATGGAAATAGTTCGTCTTCGTTCAATGCAACTCATACCTATAGTAACCCTGATGTTTACACCATTACACTTACGGTAACAAATGATAACGGGTGTACAGATGATACCGTGATGGTTGATCTAATTGAAGTATATGATGAACTTCCACCTCCTATAACAAATATGTTTCGTGTTTCTGTGAATAATTCAAGTGAAGTTGAATTGAATTGGCAACAAACTAATGTAAATGATTTGGATTATTATGAGGTCTATAAATGGAATGATTTATCGAATGTGTATGATACTTTAGCAAAAGTATATCACTCTAATAATGGTACAAATACAACTGTTCCAACCTATAAGGATTCCTTGGTAAATACAGATTCTATCGCTTATTCTTATAAGGTGCAAGCAGTAGATAACTGTAGGTTGCGACAAGATTTATCTCTTTTAAAAGCCCATGAAACTATATTATTGAGTTCAATTGCGGGTCATCAACAGGTGGCTCTATCTTGGAGTCCTTATGGAGGATGTTCGGTCTCTGGTTATGAAATTTTTAGGCAGGATCAAGGCGGGGCTTTAAATTTTATTGGATTTGTTGATAGCCTTACATTGAATTATTTGGACTCAAGTACTTTTTGTCCCTATGAGTATATTTATAAAGTAAAAGCAGTTGCAGTTTGTGGAAATACAATGTATGATTCATGGAGCAATCCGAGTGCTGCAACACCTACCAGTTTGGTGTCGGAACAGTTTGTTGATGTAGTAAGGTCAACCGTTGTCGATAATCAATTCGTATTGACAGAATGGATGCCACCAGTAACATTACCTAGTTCTGTACTTAGATATGATATTTTCCGATCCACAGACCTGGTTAATTATTCGTTAATAGCAAGCGTCCCTTCTATAATTCTTGATTATTCAGATTTTAATGTAAATGTTAATGCTCAAGAATATTACTATAAAGTTTTAGTCCGTAATGTTTGTGATGTAGATGCTAGAGAAGGATTATTGGGTTCTTCCATTCTATTGACTAAACTGGTATCTAGTTCTGGAAATTTTTTACGCTGGACGCAATACAAAGAATGGAATACAGGTGTTGATTATTACGTGATTGAAAAAATGAATGAGACTGGTGTCTGGAAAGAAATTGATCGGGTTCCGGGCGCAGTTACAGATTGGGAAGAGAAATAATTTTATTCGCTTTCTTTATGGAAACGTTTAATTCGTATCCAATCAATAATACAAAGGAATTTATGTAAAGCCAAATCAAGATCACAATCAGTGTTCCGATGGATCCGTAAACTTTGTTGTATTGCCCAAAGTTGTTTAAGAAAAAATTGAATCCTAACGAGGTTACGATAATGAGTAACGTGGCTAGGGATGAGCCCGCAGATATAAATTTTAACTTGTCTTTTTCCGACGGACCGAAGTAATACAGCAGTGAAATTGCCGAAAAACAAAGCGTAAGTAAGATCACCCATTTCCCTGCTGAAATAAGGATAAGTTGCATGAAGCTGACGAATATTTTTTTCTCCTCAAGATAGAAATAGATATATTCAAAGGTTAGTATAAGTCCAATGGCTAAAAACACGAATGAAGCAAGTGTAAGAGTTAGTCCAATGGCCATTATTTTTTTCTTCCATCCTGATCTTTGCTCTTTACCATGATAGCTTCGGTTAAACCATGTCATTAAGGCCATGATTCCATCCGCAGAAACGTAGAGTGCGAAGAAGAATCCAAAAGACAATAATCCGCCGCGTTGATGTAAAAGAATGTCTTCAATAGTTTCATGTGCTGCTTCATAAGTATTAGACGGGAGAAAATCTTTTAAAAGCTTAAGAAGTTCTTCGGGAAAGGAAGGAATTGGGATGTATGGAATCAATGTAAAAATAAAAATGATCGTGGGGAATAATGCAAGGAAAGAACTAAATGCTAATGACTGAGCACGGGTTTGTAAATCATTGTTTTGTAACCTTTGAATAAAGAAATTTCCTACATCATACAAGGGTAAACCTTCAAATCCTTGCAGCTTCAGACTTTTTGAAAATTGAATGAATGGCTTAATGGGCCACAAGTTTAAAAAGAATTTTGAGATTTTATTATGACTCATTTAACTATTTTAAGACTCAAATCAAGACTTTTTACACTGTGAGTTAAAGCACCAATAGAAATACAGTCTACGCCTGTTAATGCATAGCTTCTTACATTATTTAAATTTATTCCACCCGAAGCTTCTGTTTCCATTTTGCGGTCGACAATTAATAAAGCTTTTGAATGAGTTCTGGTGCGAAATTATCAAACATGATTCGGTTTGGTATACCACTTATAACTGCTTCCTTGACTTCTTCTAAATTTCTAGTTTCAATTTCTATAGGAATGGATATGTTTTTACTTTCAATGTACAATTTAGCTTTTTCAAGAGCAAGCTGAATTCCTCCAGCACTGTCTACATGATTATCTTTAATTAAAATCATGTCATATAATCCAAAGCGATGGTTGTGCGCACCTCCAGTTCGTACGGCTTCTTTTTCTAAAAAGCGAAGGAGAGGTGTTGTTTTTCGCGTGTCTAATATTTTCGCGTTGGTACCAGCAACAGCATCTACATATTTTTTTGCTGTAGTCGCAATTCCACTCATGCGTTGCATGCAATTTAGAACTAACCGTTCTGCTATTAAAATGCTTTGTACCTTCCCATCTACATTAAAGAGCAAGTCTCCTTTTTTTATTTCTTCTCCATCTCTGGCAAAAAATGTTAAGATCAAATCAGGGTCTACTGTCTTGAAAATTTCTTTGGCTACATTTAAACCAGATACGATTCCATCATCCTTTACAAGTAAATGTGCTTTGCCAACTTGTGAGGAGGGTATCGTAGATTGTGAAGTATGATCACCATCACCAAGGTCTTCAGCCAAAGAGGCTTTAATAAATTCGCTAAGCTCCATATGTTGCAAAATTGCATATTCTTATTCACTTAATAGGAATAAAATAAAAAAGCTGCTTCTTAGTGTAGAAGCAGCTTTTCAATGTATGTGGTTATTTATTCTTTCATGAATCGTAATTCTTGAATTATAGCCGAATTACCCTGTTGTTTCATATAAAAGTAGGTTCTGTAGATTTGTCCAGAATTGGTAACTAAGCTTCCAATTGCATAACGTGCACCTTCTTTTGATTCACCTTTGTGAATAATCGTGAATGAGCGAGGCTGATTTTTTAAAAAGAAATCTTTAAGGATTTGCTCAGCTTGAACTTTACTGTAGACTTCTTCTTGAGAAATGATAGTAAGGTCAATAGTATTTCCGAAATACCTTGATACTGAACGGGCGTCACCTGAACGAATGGAAGTAGCGATTTCATCCAAAAGGTCGTTTTGAGCGAATGTTTGACCTATACTTAGGATGACAATACTGAGAATGGTGATAAGGTTTTTCATTTTTTGTAATCGGCTTTAGACGGCAAACTCCTTGCCAAAAATGATTTTATCGTATTTATTATCCAATTTTACCAAAAATACATGCTTTTTTGCTTGTTCTCACATAAATTGAGCTGTGTTATTAACAGAATTAATTAATAATTAATATTTAAAGTATTGAAAATCAAGGTATTATTTGTAAATAAGACGGTAGGTAGTTGGGTGAAGGAGGGTTTGACTGAATATAAAAGTCGACTGAAGCGATATTTGCCTGTAGAGTTTATCGAGTTGGAGATTAGCTCTACCACAAAAAGGAAGAATCAAGAAATATTGGATGAGGAATCCAATAAAATTATGTCACATGTAAAGTCAAGTGATCATCTCATATTGCTCGATGAGAATGGAGCTCATTTAAGTTCTGAAGAATTTGCAAAATGGTTAAATAAAAAATTTATTTCCATTCAAGGAGATTTAATTTTTGTAGTGGGTGGAGCTTATGGATTTCATTCGGAATTAAAGGAAAGAGCAAATGAGCAACTTTCATTATCAAAAATGACTTTTACACATCAAATGGTGAGAGTGATTTTTGCGGAACAGTTGTACCGCTCCATGACAATACTTAAGAATGAACCCTACCATCATTCTTAGTTATCAATTCTTGATAAATGGCGTGATAACAATTAACTCCATTTTCAAGACTAAATAATTCGATAGCTTTACTCCGTGTAAATTCTTTATTTAATGTTTTTTCTAAGCTGAGAATCTCTTCTGTACATCGATCATATTCTTTTTCGTCGAATGATTTGCAGATCACTCCTGACTGCGATGATTTAATCATTTCATCCGTGTCTCCAATGCCAGTATTACAAATTACAGGAATTCCCATGCTTAATAACTCACCAAGTTTTGTTGGTGAACTTGCAATTTTGAAAAGGCGGGTTTTATGAAGAACAACGAAGTATTACAGAGTGATAAAAGCGCAGGCAAATCATTTCTGTTGGACGATGTAAAAATTAATGAATCTAAAGGTACTCCTATTTTTTCAGCCATTTTAATAAATGGCTGAGCATCTTCGGTAGTGATTATTAAAAACTTTGCGTGCGGAACTTGAATTTTAAATCGCAAGAAAAATCGTAACATCTCCTCTGGTAAATACCAGGTACTTAAACTTCCTAAATAGGATAAAATGTAATCATTAGACTGAATATTTAATTTAGTTTTCCAATACGCGCGCATTTCCGAACTGACATTCGCGCTGTCAAAGTGACGAACATCTACGCAACAAGGATTTACTTTTATTTTTTTTGAAATGTCTCCACTATTTGAAATGGAGTTGATTGTAGGAATTGCTTTTTTTGTTAAGGAAACAATTGTATCTGCTGTTCGAAAAAATACTTTTTCCTTCTTTTTCATGAATCTAAAAATAAATCGGAACAAAGGATTATTCATATTCCAAATATTTCCATCTACTTTCTCATCCACCCAAAAGCCACGCATATCAAAAAGAAAAGGAATTTGATATTTGTTTTTTAGATGTAATCCAATTAAAGCAGGAATGTAACTCCTACAATGGATAAGTTTAAATTTTTTCTCTCTGTTTAATTTTAATGCCTTACGGGTGATATTCCTTATGTCATAAAAAGTACTAACTATAGGTGGTTTTTTAGTGTACGAAACGGGGTGCCACTCAATATTATTTTCGTTGCAAATTTTTCTAATACCATTGCTTAACGCTTTAAATTTATCCGATTTTTCAGCACTAATCAACGTCAGCTGATACCCTTTAGCTGATAATCCACATAGATAAGGCAGTACTTGTGATTGACCTAATGAGTCAGTCATTCCATCGTATGAAATGTAAAGAATATTATTTGTTGACATTGTATTATTCTTGTTACTGCTTTGACATTCGTTTTCTTAAAATTTATTAATGGGTTCTTCAAGATAATGATAAAGTAAAAGGAAAGAATGTTTAACAGAATAAATAAAGTTAATTGATTTCCTACCGTTTTTCCAATTACAATACTGATTAATCCCATATGAATGAGATAAAATATGTATGAACTTTTGCCTAGCGTTTCAAATAGTTTGGATCCAAGAATTTTATTAAGAATGGTTTTTTCGGTAAGTAATCCCCAGAAAAAAGTACAAATTCCAAATGCTGGAAGTAAAACGTTGTTAACTACTATTCCCATAGGATGATGTAATCCATACGTTGAATCACCTTTCAGCGTACTTAAAATGAAAACCATAAGAAAGATAATAAATAAACCTAAATAAGTAAATAATCCATTGAAACCAATGTGTGGTCGTTGCTTATATAGTAAGGCAAGAAAAATTCCTAAGAAAAATTCTGTGCTTCTTCCGAAAAAAGTATAAAGTAACATGAAGTTCATTTCTCCCATGAATCCATGGAAATTAATTTCTTTAAAAAAGAACACAGAAACTAATCCAATAGTTAATAGAATAAGCGGAATGATGATTAAGTATATTTTTGATCTTTTTATTAGAATAAAACTAATAGGAGCAAGTAGATAAAACAATTCTTCAACTGTTAAAGACCATCCCTGTGCAATTCCAGTGAATTTAAAATCTGTAAAAAACCCTCTAAAAAATGTGATATTTAACAAATAGATCTTTGCATCGTGAATTTGATTTTGATTCAGAAAGATCGCTCCAGCTACAAAAGTAAACGTGGTAAGTAAAAAGTACATAGGATATATTCTCGCAAAGCGGTTGGTCAAGTACTTTTTGTAATTTATTTTTTGTCATCAAAGTATCTATATGCAATTAAAAACCGCTAAGTGTAAAAAAAAATGTAACTCCAATGTGGAATTCATTAATGAAATCATGTAGCCATTTAGTTTCTGCTGAATCAGGAAATGGGTTAAAGTGATGGATAAACACCATATAGGCAGAAATGGCTCGAATTCCTGTGAGTGCAGGGAAGTATCCGGTGTTTCTTATTCTATCTTCCATTAATTAAACCCCACATATATTATTGACTAGTCATAGAATTATTAATTCTAATCCACTCTTCGTTTCTTTAAGGGTATCTTTTATTTATTGATGAGTAGGTGAGCGCTGTCAAATCACTTGATCGATAACATAGGGTGCTCTCTTTCTGGACGATTCCAAACTTCTCCATAGATATTCTCCAATGATTCCAATGGAAATCATTTGAAAGGATGAAATCACTAGAAACACTACCATCATGGTTGTCCAACCTTGTACATCAATAACGCCACTAAGTCTTGCAAAGACAACATAAATCGCATATATAAATGAAATCAATCCAAGAAGTAATCCAGAAATTGTGATGAGACGTAGCGGTGCATAGGAAAAGGAAACAAATGAATCAACGAATAATTTTATCTTCTTCTTCAGTGTCCATCTGGATTTTCCAATTGACCTTTTGCGTCGCGTATAGGGGATGGATACAAAGTCATACTTAAGCCACATCAGTAAATACAGGCTGTTGGTATTATTCTCGTTTAATTCGATTACCTGATCTTTTAATTGTCGATCGAATAAACAGTAATCAAACCCTCCGTTGGGTAAATTCGGAAGAGCAAATTTTTGTATTAGTTTTTGGTAACTTTTTGCGAAAAGTCTTGCTAAAAAAGGAATCTTCTCTTTCATTTCGATTTGCTACCACCAATTTAATTCCATTTAACCAATAGTTATACATTTTCAACATTAACTCTGGCGGATCTTGTAAGTCAACAGCAATAACAACGTTTACATCTCCCTCCGCATATTTCATTCCTGCCTGGATGGCATTATATGATCCGAAGTTTCCTGAAAGTTTTACAATTTTAACTTTGTTCGGATGTTGATTCTTGAATTCCTTCAATTTTTCGATAGTATTATCTTTCGAGCCATCATCAACCATGATATATTCAAACTCTACATCACTCGGAAATACTTTTTCATTTTCAATTAGTTCTTTTGTAGTTACAGGAATATTATGTTCACTGTAATAACAAGGAATGATTATAGATAATTTAGGCATTGTAGAATTTTTTTATTGAGTTAACAATACATTCGATGTTCTCATCTGAAAGCCCAGGATAAATTGGTAAACTCAAACAAGTTTCGGCAATTTCTTCTGATAGTTGAAAATCACCTTTTTTATAATTCAATTCTACATATGCTTTTTGCAAGTGGGGCGGTAGAGGGTAATGTATGAGCGTTCCAATTTCATTTTTTGTTAAGTGTTCTTGAAGTTCATCTCGTTTTTTGTGCGAATTACGTAAAGATGATAAACGGATGATGCATTTTTTGCTAGTTGAGGTAAAACGATGTCGCCTACATTGCTCAGGAGCGAATTGTATTTATTGGCAATTTTTATTCTTTTTCATCGTTCCACTCGTTGAGTTGTTTTAGTTTTATTGATAAGAAAAGTGCTTGTAATTCATCAAGTCTTGAATTGACACCTTTAATTTCATTAAAGTATTTTTGATTGGATCCATAATTTCTGATGGTATTAACATTTTTATAAAGTTGTTCGTCATCGGTAGTTATTGCACCAGCATCGCCATAGGCTCCCAAATTTTTCCTGGGTAAAAACTAGTAGCATTTATATTTCCAAAACTACCCGTCTTTTATCTAGATACTTCGCACCTTGGGCTTGAGCGTTGTCTTCAACAACAAATAGATTATGCTTATTGGCAATTGACATAATTAAATCCATTTCGCAGGACTGTCCATAAAGATGAACCGGTAATATCGCTTTTGTATTTAAGTTTATTTTTTCCTCAATACAATCTGGATTTATATTGTAAGTTTCAATTCTAGGTTCAACAGGAATTGGTTTGGCTCCTACATAGGAAACAGCAAGCCATGTTGCAATGTAGGTGTTTGAGGGTACAATTACTTCATCACCTGCACCAATATTCAATGCCTTCAGTGATAGAATAAGTGCATCTAATCCGTTTCCAACTCCTGAACAATAATTCGTACCTGAAAAATTAGCATATTCTTGTTCAAATAATTTTAGTTTGTTTCCTAATATGTACCACCCATCGTCAATAAATTTATCAAAGGATTGTATTAATTCAGACTTAACTAAATTATTCATTTGTGTGAATGAAAGAAATGGAATTTTCATGTTTTTAATAGTCCGGTTGAAGTTAAAATATAAACTGATTTATTGGGTGATATCCATTGATCATTTCCATGTTTAGTTAATTTCTGCCCTTCTTCATCAACCCATCCTTTTATTTTGGCAGGATTTCCATAGACAAGTGCATAGTCAGGAACATCTCTTGTAATCACAGATCCGATACCGGCCATTGCATATTTTCCAATTCTTACACCCGCTAAAATGGTTGAATTCGCTCCAATTGACGCACCTTTCTCAATTTGTGTTTCTATGGATTTAATATATTTTTTACTTCGAGGACGAAGATCATTAGTAAATACCACATTTGGACCAAGAAAAACATCATCTGCAATTCGAACACCTTCCCAAATATAAATACCAGATTTTATGGTCACATTATTTCCAATTTGGACATCATATTCTATGTAGCAATGATCACAGATGTTGCAATTTGCTCCTATTTTGGCTCCATTCAAAATATGAACAAAGGCCCAAATACGCGTGTTTTCACCTATATCAGTGGTTTCAACAATCGCATGAGGATGTATTTGTACATTTTTCATAAATTTTGAGTCCAAATTTTTTTAAAAGTTTCATAATCTCTTATGTAATCTGCTTCATCAAATAAGGTTGATGCCAAAACCATTTGTATGGATGTATGTGAATATTGCATAGTATGCCAAACGTTAGGAGGAATATAGACACCTTTGTTCGGAGTGTCTAGAACGAAGTTTTTGATAGTGCCGTTGCCGTCATCCGTTGTCACAATTATTCTTCCCGTAACTGCAATGAGTATTTGTTCGGTTTTATGATGAGCATGTCTGCCCCTAACAATACTTTCTGGTGTATAATATGTCCAGAAAAGTCGCTCTAATTTAAATGGAAGTTTATCATTGGATGTAACTGATATGTAGCCGATTGAACTTTCTCCTAGCTTAGGAAAGTCGATAAGATGAGGTTCTTTATAACGCATTGCTGGTAGTGTCTTTTTAGACTTCTAATATAATTAACATTTCTATTAATTCAAGGTAGTTTTAATGAATCGTTTTGGTTACAAAGTTGACGATGTGATCGTTCTTCCCGATTTGCTTTTATTTATTCTAACTAGAGTTATAATTTATAAGTTAAATTTGAATTGTATAGTTTGGAAATTTCTACCGAACATTTGGAATAAGTTATTTCCACTGTAGTTATTTTTTAAAATCAAAACTTTAATCTTGTTGTGGTGATCGTTTATTGTTGTATCTGTTATTCTATCTATGTATGGAGGTATCGATACATTTTCTGATGATATGAGAAATTTAACTTGGTGCATGGCAATATATTTTAATTGAGCATTGCTTAAACGAGAATGTTGAGAAGCAGAAAAAACAGCGAAAGGAGATTTATCTATAAACTCTTTTTCCCACGAATTTTCAGCGGTAATCTGATCTGTATTTATACAAACGGGTGCATAAGATTTGGTGAAATATGAAATATAATTAGCAATTATTGCAAAATTCACGTTTTTGTCAAATACAGATTTAAACTCATTCGCACTTCTTATAAATACAAATTTAGGATCTGGTGTTGACTGTATATGTTGGATAATTATTTTTTCTTCTGTAGTGGCATAATGATATTTATTTCTTTCTGGAAAGTGTATTGCGAAATTTAAAACGATTAACGATATTGAAAATAGTTTGACCCAAAAGCGGTCGTCGTCAAATGCTAAAACGAGTAGTATAAAGATACAAGTACTAACAACGGGTAAATATACATTAAACCATAATTGAACCGAATCCGGCATTCTCAAAAGTAGTGACCATGCTAATAATCCAGAAACTTGAAAGACCAACAACGCAGAAAGAGCAACCTTTTTAATAGATAGTTCTATTTTTTTGTATAAGATTATTGCTAAAATTATATAAGGGGAGCACGAGATGGTTATTTTCAAAAATGTTGATCCGAAAATGTTGACTATGGTTTTTAAATAATCAGGTATGGAAACAATGTATTTTTCAAAAATGGATTCTGTTGCTTGAGTTGAATTTTCATTTGAAAAGAGAAATAGAATTGAAAGTAAAAGTAGGGTAGAAGAAAACCAATAAAAAAACAATTTTACGAGTTCGATTTTGGAATTTCGATTCTTAGCATAATGGTAAAGAAGAATTATAATAATAGTTGCTGCAATTGCTGGTATAGTCGTAGGATAAATGATTCCAAGTAAACCTAAGAGTATAATCGAATAGTCTAAGTGCTTTCTCGTTAAAAAAATACCGATTATGAAAAGTTGGATGATTGATAATTTGTAGTAATTGGTAAAGATTAAATCGTAAACATCTCCTTTTAAAATAGAGGAAAATGGATTTACAAAGAGGGCAAATGGCGCCACAACAAAGCAGATTGTCGACAACAGAAAGATTGTAAATTCAGAACTCTTCTTTGAAATTGTTGTAGCAATCACAAAAAAACCAAACCATACTAAGGTAAATAAAATGGGTACTGTTTGAAAAAGAAAAGTCTTTATGTAGGGGTTCGTTCGATATTTTATTTAATAAATGAGGTGAGCCATATTTCAGAGTAGTGATAAAGGTTAATGGTTTCGGAAGAACTATTTAGTTGGTAGTTTTCAACTCTAGTATCGTTTAAATGTGCAGCTACATTAGCGTAAAAAACATAATCATTATGGAAGTGAGGAACACTATTATCTTGCTGGGTGATGTCCGTATAATTGGTAACAAGTAATAAGGTTGTGAAAAATGTAAAGACCGATATTTTTAATATTAATTTTTTTAAACCTTCTTTTCTAAATGTAACTGGACCGTTATTTAATCTTTTACCTCTGGTAACAATTCCCCAAATTAAGAATGGAAGCAAAGCAAGGTAAGAGGTTTTGAAACTGGTCATGATTACTGCCCATGCTGCCACCGAGACTATAAATCCAGTCAGTATTGAAAAGTATTGTCTTACTGGAGTTGATGATTGTTGAAACTTTAAAAAGTGTAGAATAAAACTTCCAATGAAATAAAAAAGCAAAAGGGTATCTATGTTGAGCAGGGTATTAATAATTACAATTGACATGAGGCTAAAGTAATTTATTTATGATTCGGATCTTCGTACATCAATGTTATACATTTGATTATCAAAGATATATTAACATTGTTTTCAATTTAATTGTTGTGTTTGCATTATAGATCTAAGTCGATTTATGATTAAGTTAAAAGAGAATAGCTTAAGATTAATTGCAATAAATTGAATTTCAAGCACGCACTTGGGTTGAACTTATGCTAATTAATTGATGCGCCCTTTTTATTAACCTAGCTTTTGTAACTTTGAGATTATGCAATATTATTCTTTAGTCGATTTTATATTTCTACCAATATATTTGATTATCATATTGATAGTAGCAAATGTGTACTCAAGAAAAATGATGACTATTGATCCTATTTATAACAATTACATGAAAGGACTAATTGTTAAAATTATAGGAGGTCTCGGTTTAGCATTTGTTTATACCATTTATTATCCAGGTGGAGACACCGTTCAGTATTTTCTGGATAGTCTGGCTTACAGAAGTTGCTCTTTGTTGATTTTAAGTCCTATTATACAGTGATGACCAATAAGCCGGATGTCTCAAATTATTATTACTTCAGTCCTGAGACAGGTTATCCAGCTTATTGTAGAGATCCTAAAGCTTGGTTTGTTGTAAAAATGGCTATGTTCATTGTTAGTTTCTCAATTCAAAGTTATTTAGTTTCTACTGTCTTATGTGCTTCCTTGTCTTTTCTTGGTGTTTGGAAAGTTTATCAGGTATTTGTTGCTGAATTTCCTGAGTTAAGAAAGGAAATGGCAATTTCTTTTCTATTCATTCCTTCTGTATTTTTTTGGGGGTCAGGACTTCTTAAAGATACATTTACTTTTAGTGCGTTAGGATTTTTAGTTTGGGGTTTTTATTTCCTCGTTATTAAAAGGAAAAAAATTGTAGTCGCATTAATAACTGTTTTTCTTGCAGGATTTGTTATTATTTCGATTAAACCATATATTTTGGTTGGATTTATGCCTGCAATTATCCTTTGGTCAATACAACAATTATCGAGCAAAGTGAAAGGAGCCATCCTGAAAACAGCATTAGTCCCATTGTTTATTTTATTTGGAATTGGATTCGGGTATATTTTTATGTCAACATTGGGAGAGGCGCTTGCAGAATATAAGTTGGATACAATTCTTGAGAAGGCGGTCGTCAATCAACGAGATTTAAAAAGTGATTATCATAAAGGCAATGCATTTAATATTGGTGAATTTGATGCAACGGCCGGAAGTATTTTAAGTAAATTTCCAATTGCTACCTTTTCTGCCATTTATAGACCTTTGATCATTGAGTCCAATAATGCAGTGATGTTTCTTTCAGGAATTGAAAATCTTATCATATTAATCTTTTCAATCCGTGTTTTATTAATGGTTCGTGTATTTGGAATTTTTAGGTTCATTTTTAAACATCATTTATTGACATTTTCATTCTTTTTTTCTATCCTTTTTGCTTATTCCGTTGGTTTATCAACCAGCAATTTTGGAAGTCTTGTCAGGTATAAAATCCCGTGCATGCCATTTTTTGTAGCAACATTGTATATTATTAAACACCTTCGTCAAAAGGAATTGGATGAAATTAATGCAAATCGAGAGCAGTTCCCAGATCAGGACATTTTTTATAGCGCTCAGAAAAGTTTAAGATAATTAGTTTAAATTAAGTGTTTTCTTTCATCCACTTGTGTAAAATAATTAATAACCATAATCTATTATAAAGATAGTTTCTACCGTTATAAAAATCTTGTTTTAGTTTTTCAACTTCAGCAAGTTTTACAATACCGTATCGTTGAATTACCTCTGGATTAAGGTAATCTTCAACTAGATATTTTAATTCTTTCTTTAGCCATTTGTTCAGAGGAATTGCAAATCCTTGTTTAGGGCGATTGAACAATTTTTCAGGTACGTATTTATATAAAATTTGCTTTAAGATATATTTAGGAATATCGTTGTGGAATTTTAATTCTGGAGATAGATTCGCAGCGAATTCAACAACACGATGATCTAAATAGGGGACTCTTGTTTCTAGTGAAAATAGCATACTAGATCGATCAACTTTTTGTTAAAAGATCATCTGGTAAGTAGTATTGTATGTCAAATAAAGACTGTTGTTCCATTGCTGTTAAACGACGTTCTTCCACACCAGTACCACTTGATGTTTTAATTTCAGCTAATAAAGATTGGGTTTCAAAGTTTTCAAGACCATTTATAAATCCAGGTGTCGCATAGGGTTCATAAACAATTTTTTTATTTCTGAAGTTGTAAACAAATATTGCTCCTGTGAAAGGATATGACTCATTAAATTGATGGAGTCTTCTGTTCTTAATAGTTTGCCAATCCGATTGTATCTTGATGACATATGGCTGAAGGCAAAAGCCATGGGCTTACGAATGATATTGAAAAGTGGTGAGGAGAGTCGTCTTGCCCATTGATACGAACCATAACCAAAAAATAATTCATCACCGCCTTCTCCCGATAATGTGACAGTTACATAATTTTTTGCAAGTTTTGAAACCAACATAGTTGGAATGAATGAAGAGTCAGCATTTAATTCATCATATACTTCAAAGATGGAATCGATTAGATTAATGGCATCTTTATAAGAAACTATAAATTCGTGATGTTTTGTACCGAGATGATTTGCTACTGCTTTCGCATATTCTGATTCATTGTGACTGTTTTCTTCGAATCCAATAGAAAATGTATTAACTTTAACACTTGAAAGGTTTACTGCTTGTGCAGTGACAAGACTGGAGTCAATACCACCACTTAAAAATACTCCGAATGGAACGTCACTGCGTAGTTGGTATTGAACTGAACTCATTAGTAAATCACTTAGTTTAACAAGTGCTTCCTCTTTACTATTGATAATATTATTCGAAAGCTTTTGTTTTATATTCCAATATCGAGTAGTGGCAATTCCATTTTTATCTATTTTAAGATAGCTCCCTGGACTTAACTTAAAAATTTTTTTGTAAATGGTATTGGGAGCAGGTATAAAGCCAATGTGAAGAAAGTCTCCAATGGAAGCATTGTTAATTTCTTTATCAATTTGTGAAAGTTGAGTGAGTGCTTTAATTTCCGATGCAAAAGCGAGATTTTGTCCGTCCCAATAATACATCAAAGGTTTAATGCCTAAACGATCTCTGATGAGGTATAATTCCTTTTCATATTTGTCATAAATAGCAATTGCAAACATTCCATTTAACTGATGTACAAAATCAATTCCTGAATGTACAAATGCTTCTAGTATTATTTCGGTATCACTTGAAGTGCGAAACTTGAATTTTAAGTCAGCATTGCTTTCTTTTAGTTGCGCTCCAATTTGCTGAAAATTATAAACCTCTCCGTTGTATGCGATTACATAACGATCATTCGCGGAATGCATCGGTTGATTTGCGCGATCCGACAAATCAATAATAGAAAGTCGACGATGACCTAATCCGCAGGTGCCATCATAAAATTTTCCTGATGCATCGGGCCCTCGATGAGCGATACGATCTGTCATTAACTGAATGTCTTCTTCTTTGAAGTAATCATTGAATGACAAAAATCCTGCTATACCACACATATCTCTATTTCTTTATTAATTGTTTTTTTTCATGCTTTGAAAAAAGTTTCTGTATCAATATAAATATTGGAATGGTTGCTGGTATTAGAAGTAATACATCCGTTGCGAGGAAATATCTAATTTCAATATTTCTATACCCAAAGCATAGAATGAGATACCATAGTAAAAAATAAATAAGACAAAGTTGAGTGAATTCAACTGGTAATAGTTTTAATTTTTGATTTAGCCAGCATCCAAAAATTCCAAGAAAAATGAAAATCGTCCGAATCGAAAAAGGGTAGTGGCTATCATTTTCACAAGAAAACTCTTTTCATCATACAATGAAAATTTAAATAATGCTTTTTTAAATTTCCGAGTGGAACAATAATAAAATAGTGGAATGAGTTATTTTTCATTTGCTCGATTCGTAATCGATCAAAAGTCTCTGCTATTTCTTTTGTACAAGCATTGTATTCAGCAATAGGTTTGTCGATTAATCCAGCCGAAGCTTTAAAATAACTAAAACCCCGTCCACAATTGGAACATAATGTAGCTACTCGCGCTAACGTAGCTGAATCACCAGGATGTAAATACGACGCTTTTGGCCATTGTACAGGATCACCATTTATCAGTTGATCATATTGGGGACGGTGATCTGTTTTTACTGACCATATGTAAAACATGTAAGCCACGAAATCTTCAGAAAAGTGTTTGTCGTTAACAATTTCTTCAGCAGGAATAAATTTACCATAGCATAAATTACGTAGTGGCCATGAACCATAGGTTAAACCAAATGCAAGAAAAAATAGATGTACTTTTTTGAAAAAAAATCTTAAGATTCCCATTTTTTCTCCAAAATAATAAGCGAGTGCAGGTACAAGGAAAATGGTTTGCATCCTAAGTAATACATTAAAACCCATCATTATCCTAGCCAAAATGTAATTGTATTTTCCTTTTCCTTTACGAGTAAGTAGGAGAGTGAGAACATAAAAAACAAACTGGGTGATTCCATATAAAACGGGAGTCCAGACGAGTGAAAATGGATAGATACAATAAACCAAAGCGGATAGCAGCGATAATTTAATGTTGTTACTTAGTAGTAAAACAATTTTATAAACTAAAAGATGGATGCGGTATCGAGAAGAATTTGAGCGTAAGAGGCAAGCAGATAAGTTAATTCTAATTTAAAGCCACTGATCAAATAAAATAGCATTAAAAAGAAAGCATACCCGGGAGGACGAAAAAACTTACCGTCTTCATAGTTGGGGTCAGCAGTATAGGTGCCAGTATGCACTAAATTTTGCATACAACTTACCCAAGCATGTGTATCCCCACCATTTGTTGCAAATTGTGGGGTCCCATAGTAAATAGGGGCACCCCATTTCATAAAAGCTAATCGCATGATTAATCCAAAGAGAACGATCCATTTGATATGTAGTAGTCTATTCACTTTTTATTTGTTAATTTTTGCTACAGCAATTAGAGAGGTGCCAAATGGACAGGGTAGGGGCAAGCTAGTTTCAATTTTCATTAAGGTAGTTAAGAAAAAGTCAATGAATTTTGAAGAAGGTTTGAATCCTGCTTTAATGATATCTTCGCCTTTACCAGCGATCATTTTTTTTCTGAGTAATGCAATGGGAATTAAAGAAGCGCCCCATGAGTAAACTTTTATATCGCTTAAATTAGCTTGTTCAAGTAATGATTTTAGTGTGCTTGGACTGTATCTGCGTACGTGACCAACCGCTTTGTCATAATCACTATAAAGCCATTGATGTGCAGGGACATTTACAATTAAATTGCCGTTGTTCTTACTGTGTAGTAAAGCAGTTTGTAAAAATTGAAGATCATCATCAATATGTTCAAGTACATCGAGTAAGATTATTCCATCATAGTGATTTAAAAGATCTGACTTTTTATCATAAATATTATAGAGTAGCTTTCGTCCTTTAGAAGGTTTTGAAAGGAGTAAAGCTTTCTCGTTTAAATCACATCCATCAACAATGCAAGAAGTATAATTTTCAAATTGATCTACAGAAATTCCATTACCACTACCAATCTCTAAAAATGTTTGCCCCTTTGTGGGTAAATATTTTTTTGACTTTGCAATGGATCGCCATCTCCACTTCATCCAAAAATGATTATGGTCAGCAATATCAAACCAATCATCGTGCATGGAAACTTGTTGCCCTTCTGATATTTTTTCGATGTTACTCATTGATCAGGATGTTCTTCTTTTTGGTTGATTATTTTTTCACTTACAATATATAAGGGCCTGTTTTTGACTTGAAAAAATATTCTAACTACATATTCTCCGATAATTCCTATCGAAATCAATTGGACACCACTGAATAAAACAATGGCCATAATTAAAGCAGTGAAACCAAGAGGGACATCCCCAATGTAAAATTTTCTATAAATATTATAAATTAAGTAGATTAAAGAAACAGAAATGGTGATGATGCCTAAGCGAGTAATAAATTTTATAGGGAATTCACTGAAGTTAAAGATTCCATTAAAAGCCAGGCCAATCAATTGTTTGAAACTATAGTTAGATTTTCCATCCGATCTGCTGTCTCTGAATATTCAATGCCAATTTGTTTATAACCAACCCAAGAACGCATTCCTCTTAAATATCGACTTTGCTCTGGCATTTTTACCAGTTGATCAACTACCCTTCTACTCATTAACCCAAAATCCCCGCTATCAATTGGTATAGCAAAATTGCTAACTGATTTTTGAAGACGATAATACGACCAATATGCAATTCGTTTAAATATATTTTCTTTTCTATTTCTTCGGACTGCATACACCACGTCATACCCTTCTTTGAATTTATTATAAAAATCGATAACCAATTCAGGGGGATCTTGCAAATCTCCATCCATTACCATGACCGCTTTGCTCCCTAATGAATGAGCTAAACCAGCGGTCAGTGCAAGTTGATGACCATGATTTCTTGATAATAAAATGCCTTGGTATTTAGAATCACTCAAACATTTTTCTCTAATTAGTGAGGCCGTTTGATCTAAACTGCCGTCATCAATTAAAACCACCTCCACTTCAAAATTTAACGTATTTAACATGTTATCAATCCTTTCCGTCAATTTTCGAAACACTTTCTCCTCATTATATAAGGGTATAATGATCGAAAGTTCAGGGGTGAATTGATGATTCATTCAAACAAGTCTTTTAGTAATCAAACTTAGGTTATTTGGGATTGCAAAGGTATTATTTACGCTAATTTTATTGACTAAATTATTTAGAAGATATTTTCTCTTTCAGATGGGAGTTAAATGGTTAATGGATGATTAGATGTATCTATTAATTGATTGATTATTGTTCAAGAAAATAGATTAAGTACTCAGAACTTTAATATATTGGCAAAAAATTGTATTTTGCCAAAATGAAGTATTTTAGAATAGGCTTATTTTTGTTAGTGTGTATGTGCTCTTGCCATACAAGCACTGATTTAAAATATAAAATAATTATCCCAAATGAAGAAGGAATTGAAAAGTATCCTGTTGTTTTTTTTCTGCATGGTTTGAGTGGTACTTTTAATCAGTTTATTCCTTATGTGAAAAATGAAATTAAAGGGGCTGTTTTGGTGTTTCCTCAAGCTCCTTTTCCTGAGGCGGGGAAAGGGAATAGTTGGAGTAAAATGTCGTTTGGAAATAATGAATATACAGAAAATTTAGAGCAATCGGAATTTAGCAGACAAAAACTAAATGAACTTATTCAGCATATCATTTTAAATTATCCTTGTGATTCAAATAATATCTTTATTTGTGGAATAAGCCAAGGTGCAATGATGACTTTGCGTGTGGGATTAAATCCGCCATATTTTGCTAAAGGTTTAATATGTATTAATGGACGATTGCCTTTGAAAATGCTCCGTGATTCTATCCCCAATGATGTTAAAAAGAAATTGAATATTTATGTTGTCAATGGGATTAATGATTCGATTTTTCCTGTATTGAGTGTTGTAAAATTAGTTCAAGAATTGAAATTAAATGGCTTAACAGTAGAAAGTCATGAAAGTGGAGTAGGTCATGCTTTTCATAAAGAAGTGATCACAAAGTTGAAACCTTGGCTTGCTTCAAAAATGAAAAAGAAAGTTGAAAATTGAAAAACTCTTGTTTTAAAATATTACTTTTATTTTTTTATTTAGAATAAGAAAATGGAGAAAATATATTTGGAATTTGAAGCAATTAGAAAATTTTGTGTTACTAATTGTTCTGCTTATGAAAGATGGCCGTCCTATTATAAGAGGCGCTATCTGGAGTTTTTGAGCTATTATGCTTTGTTTCCTAAAAAGCATTGGGATGCTGTTCTGGAGCTTGGATGTGGAATAGGTTACCAAAGTGCTTTTTTGTCTAAGGTGTCAACTCATGTTATTGCCACTGATTTGGATGAGGAAGATATTGAAACGCATGCGCCAGGGATGCAAAAAGCTAGGGATTTGCTGAATCATTTAGATGTGAAAAATGTAGATTTGATTTCATGTTCCGCTGAAAATTTGCCATTTGAAGATAATTCCTTTGATATGGTTTATTCCAGTCATGTGTTAGAACATATTCCCGATCAGCAAAAAGCGCTAAAAGAAATTTACAGAGTCTTGAAGCCAGGAGGAATTCATTTTTGTGTTGTTCCTACAACCATGGAAAAAATTTATGCGTTTATTAATTTTTATATTTATTTAATGGGTCGTGTCTTTCATCACATTGGGAGTAGATTATTTCCAACAAAAGAAAAAGTCACGAGTGCGAAAAGTACTTCTTCAACCACATCATTGCAACAAAGGGCAGCATCACAATTAAAGTATTTCCCTTTTCCTGCACCACATGGGCATTATAAACATTTTTTGGAAGAGTTAAGGTTGTGGACACCCGGTAATTGGATTAAGGTCATTGAAAAGAATACTCACTTTAAAGTAGTTCAACAATCAACTACACAATGCAATTTCCTGCTTTCATTGTTGGGTTCGTTTGCTCCTAATTTGGGAACATCGGTACATGCACTTACTAGGAAAATAGAACTGAAATTAGGTAAATGGCCTGTCATAAGATCGATGGGAATTAATACAGTAATGATTTGCGAAGTGGGTGAAAAGAAGAAATTAATTGAGTCTGTATGACCACCTCTAAATCGGCTAAAGTACTAGTACTAACCATTGGGAATGGAATCAATATTCTTATAAATTTTTTAACATTACCCTATTTAGTAAGATCACTTTCTTTTGAAGATTATGGATCATATGGTCAAGTAATTATGATCATTAGTTTATTGCAAGGGATCTTCACATTTAATTTAAATCAAATTGCAACGGTGCATTTTTCCCATGGGAAATATTCTCCCATCGAAGTTTTTTCCACTTTAATGCGAATAACTTTTTTTATGAGTTTGTTGGGTTGTGTATTCATGTTAATTTGTATCCCCTTAGTTTCCGCTTCATTTGATAATGCTATAATTACAAAGTTATTGTCCTTATCCTTGTTGAATTTATTAGGGCAAATTCCTGTTCCAATATTGATTTCTGTGCTGATTTATTTTGGAAAAATAAAACCACTTCCTTTATTTTAGTGATTACTAATTTAATGAAAATTGCCGTGATGTTTTTGCAATTCAATATTATCACTCCGTTGAATATTTGTTGATTGGGTTGAGTTTGGTAAGTATCCTGCAAACATTGATTTTATTTTTTTCTGTGCCAAATGCCATTCGGAAAATTCATATCTATAGAAAGGCATTAGCCATCAAATTTTTTGGAATGGCTACCCCGCTTGCAATCTCTTCCTTAATCGAAAAGTCGCTGGTGTATATTGATGGAATAATGATTTCGGCAATGCTCACGACCACCTCTTATGCTTTTTACAGAGCTGGAGCTGTTGAGGTACCACTTATTGCCACTTTTTATAGTGCGGTAGCTGCCATTATAATGCCTGAAATTGCCAAGCTATTTCATGATAATAATATTAAGGAAATTATAAGATTAAAAAGACTCGCGATTGCTGGAACCGCTTTTTTCGTTTATCCAGTATTGATTTACTTATTGTATTTTGCAAATCCTCTTATTAGCTTTTATTTGTCCGATAGTTATTCTCAATCGGCTGTTATATTCGCTATTTTTAATCTTTCTCTTCTCATTCGAATCAATGATTATCAAGATGTAATTATCATTAGTGGAAATAGTAAGTTTATTTTTCGTGCCGTCTTATTCTCTTCTGTTGTTAATTTGATTTTGAATTATTCATTGATTCTAATATGGGGTATCACCGGTAGTGCCATTTCGTTTATTGTGAGTCTTACTCTGTTTGCTTGGCTGTTAACTTGGAAGTCAACTCAAATATTAAAATGCCGATTTAGTGATTTGTTTGATATCCCCTTAATTCTAAAAGTTGTACTTCTTTCCTTCTTTGTGGTAAATAGTATCTATCTGCTTTATTATTTTTGTTTTAACACCATTTGGTTCATTATTTTTGCTTCACCGATATATGCTTTAATAGTATTTTTACTTGGTGTTAAGTTCGGATTATTGCCCGCAACTTTAAAGTTGCAATTACAGACGAAATGGATGAGGCTTAAAGAAAAATTTTAAATGGGATTAGGACTATTAACAACGTATTATAATTGGATAGGACGTTCATACTACAAACGTGTTGGTGTTGGTTTGCTGTTGTTGAATGGCATTGTACAGCGAATTTTTAGAGTGAATGCGGAGGTGCCTTATTCGGTGCATTATTCAAATAAAATAACAGGTTGGAAAAATTGCTTTTTTGAAGATGAAATAGCGCTTGCAAATTTATGTGCTAGCGGAGGAGCCTATATCGCTGTTTTTGATGATACAACTTTGCATGTTGGAAGGGGAACCATTTGGGCCTACAATGTGTGTATTCAAACGGCTGATCATGTGCCTGGAAGCCTCTCTGATTATAAGAAGGCATCAGTTAAAATAGGTCGTGATTGTTGGCTCGGAAACGGGGTTGTGATCACTGCAGGAGTTGAACTAGGTGATCATGTTGTAGTAGGAGCTAACTCTGTAGTAACCAAATCCTTCCCTTCAAATGTGGTGATTGCTGGTGTTCCAGCGAAAGTAATCAGGCAGATTGAATTGTAAGTTCGTATTTTTTTAGTTTAGAAAGTATTGATCGCCTTTTATTTAACTAATTTCGTGAATTGAAATTGACCATGACAAAAGAGACAGTTTGGATTAGAGACACCTATTCTGAAAACGGGAAGTTGAGATTTATGAATAGAATTTGTTACGATCTGTAAGTTAGAAGAAATTAGATTATGTGTGGTATTGCAGGCGTCTTCTCACTAAATCCTTCTATACATCCTTCACGTGAAAGAGTGAAAATGATGACGGATGTAATGGCGCATCGTGGACCAGATGGTGAAGGGATTTGGTCTGGAAAAATGGGTAACGTGATTTTAGGGCATCGTCGCTTGTCAATTATTGATTTGTCAGTGGAAGCGGGACAACCCATGTCCTCAATTGATCATCGATATCATATCATTTTTAATGGGGAAATTTATAATTATAAAGAGCTTCGGGAGGAATTAGAAATAGAAGGTGTCGAGTTTAAAACAGCTTCGGACACAGAAGTACTATGAATTTGTTTATCAAGAAAGGAAAGAAATGTTTGTCCCAATTGGATGGCATGTTCGCTTTTTGCATTTGGGATGAAGATAAGCAGGAAATGTTTTGTGCACGCGATCGTTTTGGTGAAAAACCATTTTTCTATTATCATAAAGATGGAAGTTTTGTTTTTGCATCGGAAATTAAGTCAATAATAACTTACTTGAATAAAGTTGATTTTAATTTCAACTATTTGCAGCAGTATTTGAATGGAGGATTTCAGTTCTCTGATTTACAAACTGCATTTGTAGATATTCAAGCATTAGCTCCTGCTAGTTTATTACTGATAAATAATAACGAATTACTTATTGAAAAGTATTGGGAAATTGATCTGTCTAAAAGTTGTTTCTGGAAAGTGAGCAAGCCTATTTTTCTAAATTTCATGAGCTTTTTTTAGAGTCGATGCGGTTTAGACTCCGAAGTGATGTTCCAATTGGTAGTAGCTTATCCGGTGGACTGGATTCTTCCACTGTAGTGGGAACATTGACAGGACTTGAAAAGAAAGAGATGCATACTTTTTCTGCACGGTTTAAGAGCGAGAAGGATGAGGGGAAATGGATTGCCGAAGTAACCGCAAAATCGAAGATGTTAAATCATGAAGTGTGGCCCGAGGAAGATGGTTTTATTGAAAAGCTGGAAGAGATGACTTGGCATCAGGAATTTCCTTTGGCATCAGGTTCTGTTTATGCGCAGTGGTGCGTCATGTCGCTACCTCGAAAATGGGGAGTGAAAGTACTTCTCGACGGGCAAGGTGCCGATGAATATTTATGTGGTTACGATGAATTAAAGTACTTTGCAATTTGGGATTTATATCATAGAGGTAAATTTGCTTCTTTCTTACATGAAAAGAAATTGTTTGACAAGAATTATGGTCAACATGGCCGTTTAGGAATGTCCTTTTTAGTGGATCCTTTTTTAAGTTGGTTTGGGTTTAAGCGAAAAGTTTTTAGAAATGGATATACATTGAAAGAGCAATTGAAGTTTTATACGAATACTAAACTTGGAGAATTACTTCGCATCGCCGACAGAAATTCAATGGCGTATAGTTTGGAAGTTAGACTTCCATTTTTATCTCATAAATTAGTAGAGTTTGTGTTTAGTATTCCTGATCATTTTATTTATAGGGAAGGTAAAACAAAATTTATTTTACGCGAAGCGATGAAAAAAGTATTGCCAGAATCAATTTACAATCGAACCGATAAAATTGGATTCGCCCCGCCACAGCGTGCCTGGATGGAATCGGAAGTTTTTAAAAAGAAATACTCAGAATCTCTTGACATTCTTGCTTCGACTTCGCTCACACCTGGTCCCGATCAATTTAAAAATCTAGCTACCTCCACCTTACTAAAAGTATTTCTTAAATGAAGAATGTTCTAGTAGTGAGTTATTATTTCCCTCCATGTAATGGAGCCCCCTCCTGGAGGCCCTATTCATGGGGTAGAGCATTTTCATAAGCATGGGATTCGACCATTTGTCATGACCAGACATTGGAGCGGACAAGAGAATACGTGGGAAGATTTTTTAGAGCCAACTTTTCTCCCTCCTCAAACATCGACACATGAGCATTATGATGTTTTGTTTTTACCATCAAAGAGGTATAAATTGAATGATCTGTTATCTTCAAATAGGTTTTTGAGACTTCTATTTGGTAATATTTATTTTTTCATCTTGGGATGCTTGGGTAGATTTAATACAGAGGTAGATGTATATTTAGCTTTTAAAGAGCATTTAGAAAATCATTTAAAAGATAATAAATATGAAGCTGTTATTATTTCAAGCCCGCCTTCAAATATACTGGAACTTATTAGTGTCGTAAAGAAAAATTCAAATGCTGTTGTTGTTGCCGACATTCGCGATTTGTGGAATAATTTGATGCTGACTGTTGGGTATAAACCTTCGATAAAGCAGCGTATTTGGGATTTCTTTTATGCTCGTTACTATGCAAAGTGGCTAAAGGATGTTGATTTAATTACTGTAATTATTGAGCAATTTTCAGTGGTGTTAAAGGAGTTTTCAAACGCCCCCATTGAGGTAGTATATAATGGCTATGAGTCTACACTTTTTGAAAAGATGAAGAAGAACAAATCAGATAAATTTGTTTTTTCTGTTGTTGGTAATATTTATCCAGAGCAGGATTTAAGTATATTACTTGAAGGACTGAATCTTTTTATTGCTCGTAAATCAACGGATGATTTTTGTATCCGTTTTATCGGAGCTAAATCACTTCCATTGGTATCAGATAAAATCATTGCTGCTTTACCAGGTAAATTTTTATATATATCTGACCGTGTTTCCAAAGAAGAAGCGTTACAAGAGACGTTAGATGCTGATGTTTTATCTTATTGCGGTTGGAAAGGGGTGAAAGGAATGATTTCTACCAAAGCATTCGATTATATAGCTAGTGGAAATTATGTTTTAATTGCTCCGGGTGATGGCGATGTGTTGGATCGTCTTATTACAGATTGTAAATGTGGAAGTTCTGTGAATTCTCCTGAAGAGTTTGCTCAATGCCTTGATGTACTTTATGAGGAGTGGAAAAAGAATGGCAAGTTAAAAGTGGAAAGTGATAAAGAAAAAATTGAATTTTATTCCAGAGAACATCAAGCTGAAAGGATGGCAAAATTGTTACTTGAATTAATGGAAAAAAAGCAGCGTAAAGAGTACTAAAAGACGCAAGTTTTATTTTCTTGATTTCGGAATTTATTTACCTAAAAGGATGAAGGAGCATAAGGTTAAAAAAGTTGTTTGTAATTTCTGGAATTAATTATTCCCTCGGATTCGATTGGTTGGATCAGTATCTTGATCGCACTCGATTTGAACCGGTGTTTATTTTTCTAAACCAAACTGAACCTTCTTTAGTACATCTTTTACAAAAGCGAGGCACTACCGTTATTTATTTTCATTTGGGTTCAAAGAAAGATTATCCAACTATTTTACTTAAACTCATTCAATTGTTTTTAAAAATAAGGCCTGATATTGTACATGCACATCTATTCGACGCAAATTTATTAGCGATGTCGGCGGCCTTTCTAACAGGGGTGAAAAGAAGAGTATATACCCGGCACCATTCTACCTATCATCATGATTATCACCCTTCCATGGTAAAATATGATAGGTTAGTGAATTCACTCTCAACACATATAGCTTCAATATCCGAGAACGTGACTTCCATTATGGTTAGTCGTGAAAAGGTAAATCCATCCAAAATATTTTTAGTGCATCATGGCTTTGAGTTGAAAAAGTTTCAGGAGGTTGATCGTGTTAAGGTTGATGCTTTGCGCTCAAAATACAAGGTTGAAAGCCATTTTCCAGTGATTGGTGTTATTTCAAGATTTACCTCTTGGAAAGGTATCCAATTCATAATTCCAGCTTTTAAGCAATTGCTGGTTAAATATCCAGATGCTGTGCTTCTGTTGGCTAATGCTAGTGGAGATTATGAAAGTGAAATTGACAAGCTACTTGAAGGTATTCCGTCTCATTCGTATAGAAAAATTGCATTTGAAACCGATTTATTTTCATTTTACCAACTCTTTGATATATTTGTACATGTCCCAGTGGATGAGTATGCTGAAGCCTATGGGCAAATCTATGTAGAAGCGCTGGCATCTGGTATTCCTTCCGTCTTTACATTGTCTGGAGTAGCTAGAGAATTTATGTAAGTAATGTAGGAGAATGCACTAGTGGTGCCTTTTAAAGATGCCATTGCGATCTTAAATGCCATGGAGAGAATTTTAAAAGATGATAAGATTAGAGAACGAATTTCTCTAAATGGTCCTCATGCAGTAAGAGGTCGTTTTGAAGTAACGAATATGATGAACACACTTTATAAATTATATGAAGCCTAATTTGTTTTTTTCAGTCATTATTCCAACTTATAACAGAAGCTGAGTTTCTGTTGTTGGTACAAAGTCGGTATTGTCACAGAGAGTATACTAATGTTTTGAAATCATTGTTGTGGATGATGGCAGTACGGACGAAACGGAGGATGTTATTACTTCTGTAAAGGATTCGGTAAACCAATATCTGAAAATTAAAACTAGAGCGTGGAGCAGCCAGAAATACTGGAGTTCGACATGCAAAAGGCGACTATGTAACATTTCTCGATTCGGATGATATCCTTTACCCAAATTATCTAAGTAATACGTTAGAAGGGTTAGCAAAATATAACTATCCTGTTTTTTTTCATCAAGCTTATGAATTATTGAGATTATTTCTATGAACAAGAATCTTATATCCATAAGTTCAATTCAGAAACTACTAAGTTTTTGGTGAAGGGGAATCCATTAAGTTGTCTTGGTATTTTTATCAGACGAGAAGAAGCTCTCCTGTTTCCATTTAATGAAGATCGAAATCTTTCTGGTTCTGAAGACTGGGAATTGTGGATTCGTCTAGCAGCAAATTTTGGTTTGAAATGTGACAGTAGAATTAGTGCCGGACTCGTACTTCATAATGAACGAAGTGTACATGTTGTTGATGAAGAAAAACTTGTCATTCGAAAAAAATTGGCGTTGGAATATTCTTTTAAAGATCAAATGGTGCAAAAACATTTTGGGAAGTATCTGAATAGAATGAATGCATATGCAGATACGTACAATTCATTGCATTTAGTACTAGCTGGTAAGTCAAAGCGAGCAATCGTTCATCTCCTTATAGCATCTAAAACCTACCCCGGATGCCTCTTTGAACGTAGAGTGTTGGCAATTTTTAAATACCTTTTACTCGATTTATTTAAAATGAATAGGAGACTATTGCTTCAGGATCTTAATGGATTTTTCATTCCCATTATAGGTTACTTTGATCATATAGGCTGAACTGCTCAATGCATCGGTAGGGAACAACAATGGTATTTAAGCCTTCTGGAATATTGATGGAATATTCATTCATACAAGATTTTCCATGTAAATCGAAGATCTCAATAATGATCTCTCCATTTTTGATCATGTTAACTCCTAAGTAAAGTTGATCTTTAAATGGATTGGGATACACATTGAATATTTCAAATGAATTGGAGCTGCTTCTGCAAAAACGGTCGTTTGAGGAATTCATATCTTCAAGACTATTAACGCTAATTACCTCTACGCAGAAAAATGGGGGCGTTGAACTACCCGCGTCGAGTGTTGTGTTGAAAATGTTATTCTTTGAAGGTGCCCGCTTTGAGTGTGTCAAATTTGAATGTATTGTAAAAATTGTTGTTCTCCACTTAGGTTCGCTTTTAGTTCAAATTCTATGGCATCTTCATTTCTAAATTCCAACAATCGCTTTCATTACCCATTTATTATTCACTTTATTAAATGAAACGCCATTGATACTTAAATCTCTTTCAGGAATCTGTACGTAGATCGTAACGCTAGAGCTATCAATGCAACCTGCTGCATTGGTGACAATAAGAGTGCTATGGTAAATCCCCGTATCATTAAATACATGGGTCGGAACAGATAATGTTGAATTAAGTGATCCATCTCCAAAAGACCAGTTGTATGTTCCCGTACTTGACGTGTTTGCGTACTGAACATTTAAGGGAGGTGCTCCATAATTTGGACTTGCTGCTATTGAAATAATAGGAAGTGAATTTACTGTTACGCTTTTTGTGATGGAATCTTTACAACCAAATGAAGTTTGAATGCTGAGTTGTATGTTTTGTGTTCAAAGAATTAAATAGTGCAGTCGGATTCTGTTGTGTTGAATTTCCGGTTGTACCTAAGTTCCAAGTATAAGAAGCAATCGTACCGTCTGAACTTACACTGGTGTCATTAAATTGAACAGCTGTACCAACACAAATTAAGGTGTTGCTAAACCCAGCGCGTGGTAATGAATGTACAGTAAGCGTATCTGCTAAAAGTGAACTACAACTATTGATTAAATCCGTAACCAGCAAGTTCACAGAAAATGTGCCTGAAGAAGAATAATTGTGAAATGGAAGTGGGAGGAAGGAAGCCGTAGAGTCGCCGAAATTCCATAAGTAGGAATAGTTGCTATTTGATCCAGGTGCTGGAGTAGATACAAAGGGTTGATTGGTACCAAAGCAATGATCCGTAGTGGTAATTGAAAAATCAGGTGATTGATTGGCAATTAGAATTCTTGTTATGGTGTCTAAGCATCCTTGAGCAGAGGTTGCAATGAGTGTCACTGGAAATGCGAGTGGATCATTGTACGTAAAGTTTGGATTCGATAAATTGCTTGTGCCTCCATTTGAACCAAAATCCCAACTCCAACCGGTAATTGAACTTCCAGTTACCGTACTGCTATCGGTAAATTGAACAGGACTTCCAGTGCATGCTGAAGGATGTGTGAACCATGCAATAGGCAGTGAATAAACTTGTGTGGTTGCTGTTAATGTATCATAACATCCAATGTCACTTTTTACAATTAAAGTTACATCGTAGGATCCTGTATCTGGATAATTGTTTGATGGATTTTGCGATGTCGAAGTGTTGGTGTCTCCAAAAGCCCAACTCCACTCTGTTAATAAGGATCCACTTGGAGAAGTGGATAAGTCGATAAAATTGAGTTGCTACCGAGACAAACATTAGTCACCGTAAAGTTTGCAGTAGGAGATTCTATTACAAAAACGGATCGCTGAATACTCGAATCGCAGTCGTCCTGGACTTTGAATCGTAAGTGTAATCGTGTAAAGTCCAGCTGTGCTGTAAATGTGAATGGGATTGAGTGAAGTACTATCTTTTATTCCATCACCAAAGTCCCAAATACGTTTGCTGATGGTGTCACCTATTCCAGCAAATGAGCTATCTGTAAATTGGATCGTTGAGAATGTACAAGCTGTATCTATATCCGTCGTAAACCAAGGTAAAGGTTGATTGGCAATTCGAATGTTGCGAGTGATTGTGTCTGCACAGCCGTTCTGAGCTGTTGAAATTAATTCAACGGTGTATATGGCAGCGCCAGAAGGGTAAGCGTGACTTGGACTCAACGTAGTACTGTTATTGCTATCACCAAAATTCCAAAGCGTAGAAAGCAAGCTGGTTCCGGTCGTTGTTGTTAGGTTATTGAATTGTGCCACTTCACCAGCGCAAGTATTGAATACTTGAAATTCGGAAATAAGTCCAGGAAGTATTTTAATATTTTTTGTGATACTATCAGCGCAACCTAAATCACTGATAACAGTTAGTTGTATTGAATAGGTGCCAAGGGTCGCATAACTATGGGCGATCGTGTCTGTGTTTCCTATTCCGCTATTGTCTCCAAAATTCCATGCCCATTGGTTAATGATCCCAGCGTTGCTAGTCGATGAATCAATAAAGATTACATCAGCTCCAACGCAAGCCGAATCTAAAACACTAAAACCCGCAAGAGGTCGGTCGTTTACCAATATCATATTTTGAATGGTTGCACTGTCACCCGACAAAGTATGAACGGTTAGGGTAACCGGGAAGTTACCACTGGTTGTATACGTATGCAGAGGATTTGCGAGTGTGGAATTGTTTCCATCACCGAAATCCCAATTCCATGTATTAATGGTGCCATAGCAAATAGTACTGGAATCACTAAATTGAGTGGGAGCGTCTTTACATGCCGATGAAGAACTAAATGCGGCTACTGGAGGTGGTGTATGAATATAAACACTGTCAATAAAATTAGTGGTGTTGCCAGCGTTATTTTTTTCCGTGAGTTCAAAATATTGGTAGCTTTCATTTGCTGAAGGTGGGAAGTTGATGTTGTTCGGATTTTGATCGTACGAGTATAAAGCGGGACCACTACATCCTTGTGGGAAGCTAGCTTTAATCACATTCCATGCATTGGTGTTTGAAACAAATCCAGCCCAATCGCTTCCTTGTCTCGCAAGCTGAAGATTAGTTGGTGTTACGAGGATATTACCAAAATTTGTAGAGTAGTCCAGTAGAGGTGTTAAGTCAAGACTTTCTCCAATTTTATAGTGATTAAAAGTATTTCCAGCAATAAAAAAAAGATGCCAGTTATTTTTTCTTCAACGAGTTGTAATCCCAAAGGAAAGCCCAAGGCTGTAAGAACATTTGTAAAAACAGGTGTGTTGGTAAGCGAATTTCCAAAATCAACTTTTGAAATGATACCTCCCGAAAATAGACTCGAAGTATAACCAATGTATTTTCCGCTTGAACAATCAAAAGAAATATCGAAGCTGAAATTATTGAATAACCCTGTATTTATAGAAGGGGCAATAATGCTGGGTATATTTGCATAACTTCCGTTGAAATCAAGTCGAATAATTTCCGCTGTTTGATTGTTGGGGATGAATCCATAACCTTCAAAAACTCGAATACTGTTTGGATTGGCCAACGAAGTAATATTTAAGTTCGTAATTATTGGATTGATTTGTTTGATCGAATCAAACTCAAGACGTATTAATTGATTTGCATAGGTTGTGACAAAGCCATACCATTTATTGCCCTCTTTTACTAAATCCATTCCTGAGGCAAAAGTTCCAAGCAATGCATCGCCGTTAAGATTAACAACGGTGGGAGTATTGTTCAGTGAATTCCCGAAATCGTAACGAGTGATGTAATTTGTTCCGGCATTCGGTAGGAATATGAAAAACTCGCCATTTTCTTCTACCAGTTTCATGTTTTGTGGATAGTTTAGCGTGGCAGAAACGCTGGGTAATGCAATTCCATTAGGTAGTGAATCTAGATCCCCAAGACAAAATCCCAGTTAAATGAACTCGCTGTAGAAAGACTGTTGTCAATGTTTATATTTTGTAAAGGACAAATCGTATCGCTGCTCGTAAAATTATTGGGTGGGCACTGTGCAAGATTTTTTTCTGTGGAGAAAATCATTAATATTCCACAAATGATAATGGTAAATTTTCTCATTTTAGTGCTCATTAGTTGTTCAAAGATAAGAGTATGCATATGATTAGTTTGGTGTTGGCTTCTAATAACCAACATAAAGTAACAGAAATACGTAAAATCCTCCCGAAAAGTTTCGATTTGGTGAGTCTGAAGGATGCTGGAATTACTTCTGAATTGCCTGAAAATAAGGGTACTATATTCGGAAATGCATCCCAAAAGGCTGGTTTTGTTTGGGAAGCTACTGGAATTGAATGCCTTGCAGATGATAGTGGGTTGGAAATAGATGCCTTGGAGGGTCGACCTGGAGTCGATTCTGCTCATTATAGCGGGTTTCCCATTTCGGCAGATCGTAACATGGAGTTGGTGCTTTCTCAACTCAAAGGGCAAAAAAACCGAAAAGCTTCTTTTGTAACCGTTTTAGCATTAATCCAAGAGGGCGTTTGTCATCATTTTGAAGGTCGAGTTTTTGGAACAATTACAGAGGAAAAAAGAGGTGAAAATGGTTTTGGTTATGACCCCATTTTTATTCCCGATGGACAACCGCTCACGTTCGCTGAAATGGACGAAAAAATGAAGAATGAAATCAGTCATCGCGCTCTTGCACTCGGTAAATTGAAAGCGTTTTTTGATTTGAAAGAGGGAAGTTGAGATAGTTTTTTTCTAAACATGTTAACATTCGAGGTCTGAAATCTACTCGAATTTCATAGGTAGACCACCTTGAAATCATTAACTTTGCCTCTCATGGAAAAAATGCGCATTGGTGTCTTCTTTGGTGGAAATTCCAGAGAAAGGGAAGTTTCATTTGCTGGCGGACGTACCGTTTATGATAATTTGAATAAATCGATCTTCGAACCTATTCCCGTTTTTGTAGATAGTTTTGGCAATTTCGTTTTGCTTACTTGGGAGTATATTTATAAAGGAAGCATTCGTGATTTTTATCCTCCTGCTGATGCACTGCCCAGTTCGGTTCACGAATTTCAAGTGTATGCCGAAAGTTTGGGTGAGTTAGATCGTCAAGAGCAAGGTAAATTAATTAATAAAATGGGCTCGCGCATTGAGCCTTCCGCACTTTCATCGATGATGGATATGGCGTTTTTGTGTTTGCATGGCTCGGATGGTGAAGATGGACGTATTCAAGGCTTGTTGGAATATTTGCGTATTCCATATACCGGCTCTGGAATTTTGTCATCAACCATCGGAATGAATAAGGCGATTCAAAAGCAATTGATGAAAAACGCTGGATTTGATGTGCCCAATTTTGCAACGATTCAACGTGAAGAATGGATTTCAGGAAATCGTCAATCGATCTTTGAAAAAGTAAAGGCTACTACCGGACTTCCTTGCGTGGTGAAAGCCGCTAATCAAGGGTCATCCATTGGAATTAGTGTGATGCAAGAGGATCAGTACGATATTTTTTCTGATTGCATGGATAAAGCATTTTTCATACGTGCAATTTCAAAGAAACAATGGGATGTACTCGATTTTAAATCGAAGGTGACCTACGTGCGTGAGTTGTGCGACATCAGGGAAGGAATCGGAATGCCATTGTTAATTGGTAGTCGTACATTTTATCATCCAGAAGAATTGTTGTCGGTGTTGATGGATTTGTTTTCTGAAAATGAATCAGAACTCATCCTATATGCTCGAGATGGTGAAAGTACCGTGATTGTGGAATCGTTTATTGAAGGAAAAGAATTTTCATGTATCGTATTAGAGAATGAAAATGGAAATCCTGTCGCGCTGCCTCCAACGGAAATTAGAAAAGGGAAGGAGTTGTTTGATTATCGTTCCAAGTATCTTCCCGGACTTTCTCGTAAGATAACACCCATTCAATTGCCCGATGAAAATATTCAGGCGATTCGTGGGGCTTGTGAACAGTTATTTACAAGTTTGCATTTTAATGTGTATGCTCGTATTGATGGGTTTATCAAGAGCGATGGAAAGATCATCCTGAATGATCCCAACACAACCTCAGGGATGATGCCAAGTTCTTTTTCTTTCATCAAGCCGCAGAGATTGGAATGAATCCTTCTCAGTTTATTACGTACATCATTTATTCTTCGCTCAAAAAATAGAATTTCCGACACTCGGCAGTATGGAAAGTTGCCGCTATTATTGAAACAATTGGATAAACTCATCGACGGTGAAAAGAAGGAAGGAGTAAGTCGGATACGCGCAACCGTTATATTGGGCGGCTATTCAACCGAAAGACATATCTCTGTGGAAAGCGGTCGAAACATTTACGAGAAACTTTCTTCTAGTGAAAAATACGAAGTGCTGCCTGTGTTTTTAACAGGAAGTTCATCGGAGTACGAATTATTTACTGTTCCAGTCAATGTTTTGTTGAAAGACAATGCAGATGATATCAAGGAAAAAATTAATCATTTCGAAATTCATCCTGTTATAAAATCCATCATCGCTTCTTGCGAGTACATCACAAAGCGATTTGCCAGTGCACAAAATTTAAAAGCTCCGGAGAAAATTAGTTTTAAAGAGCTGAAAGATCGTTCCGATGTTGTGTTTATCGCGTTACACGGTCGACCAGGGGAGGATGGATCCTTACAAAAGGAATTAGAGAAAATCGGATTGCCTTATAATGGTTCAGGGCCCGCATCTTCGCAAATAACCATCGATAAATTTGCCACCAATGAAATATTGGCGGGGAACGGTTTAAATGTGGCTGCTCATTATTTAGCTCAGGAATTCGACTGGTTAGCCGATCCTGCAAAATTTTTGAATACGATTTTAGAAAAATTTACGTTCCCATTCATAGCAAAGCCAGCCGATGATGGGTGTAGCTCTGCCGTGAAGTTGATTAGATCGAAGGAAGAGTTAGAGGCATATGTTCGTTTAACCTTCCGTAGTACTACTGAATTGGATGCCACGCAGGCTGCCATTCTCGGTGTAAAGCCGAAAGAAGAATTTCCCATCAAGCAATATATCTTGTTTGAAGATCTGATTAAAGCAAATGGTGCCAAGAAGTTTATTGAAATTACCGGCGGAATGTTAACTTTTATGGATGAAAATGGAAAGTTAAATTATGAGGTATTTGAAGCCTCAGAAGCTTTGTCGGAAGGGGACATTCTTTCACTCGAGGAGAAGTTTCTGGCAGGTCAAGGTCAAAACATAACCCCAGCGCGTTACAGCATTACCCAAGAAGAGAATAAAGTGATCTCAGCAAAAGTGAAGATGGAGTTTGAACGTGCAGCCAAGTTATTGAATATTGAAGGCTACTCGAGAATTGATGCTTTCGTACGCATTTTTTCTCCTGAAAAAGTAGAAGTGATATTTATAGAAGTGAATTCGTTGCCTGGAATGACTCCAGCTACTTGTATCTTCCATCAAGCAGCAATAGCACATTACAAACCGTATGAGTTCATCGATAAAATTTTGGATTTTGGAATGAAGCGTAAAAAAAATATGCCTGTTAGTTAATTATGAAAAAGATTTTTGACATCATACGATCTAAAATTTTTGTGCTTCACTTTTCGTTAAGTGCGGGATTAGTTGTAATTATATTATTTGTAACGTATCTCTGGTTAAGTTCCTATACGAATCATGGTGAAACCATCACCGTTCCTGATTTAAAGGGAATGAAGTTTCAGGAAATGGAAACTTTTTTAGCGGATAAAAATATGCAAGTTAAAATTGCGGATTCATCCACTTTCATGATCGACAAACCACCCGGCGTGGTGATTGAACAAGATCCTGCTCCCAATGAAAAGGTGAAAGATGGACGAACTATTTATGTAACCATCACGCGCACCGTTCCACCACAAATAAAGTTTCCTAACCTGATTGATGTTTCACAACGTCAAGCGGAAGCCATTTTAAATTCCTATGGTTTACGAGTAGGACAATTAATTTATAAGCCCGACTTAGCAAAAAATGCGGTGCTGGGAATATTATTTAAAGGAACAGAGCTGAAGGTGGGGGATGAGATTATGAAAGGCTCCACGGTCGATTTGGTGTTGGGCGATGGAATAGGAAATACTTCGGTTGACGTGCCCAATTTTATGGGCTTAACGCTCGATGAGGTATTGTTTGTATTGCAAGGTTCATCTCTCAATCAAGGAGCCATTGTTTACGATGAAAGTGTGAGAGACTCTTCTGCAGCAAAAGTATATCGTCAAATTCCAGAGCCTGGTGATTCATCGGTGATAAAGCAAGGTGAGTCCATTGATTTTTTCTTTACCCAAAACCCTGAAAAATTAAATAAATGAGAAGGCTAACTATTTTAGTTAAAAATTTATTCGTGATGACGGTGTTGATTTTATCAGCTTCGAATGCAATGGCTCAACACGAACTCTTAACTCCGATGTATGGAAATCCAAAATTAAAGGCATATCTTTTAGAACATCCCGCTTCAGCAAATAAAATAGGAGCACTTATCGATACCGTCGATTTGCCTTTTGTGGATGATTTTTCCTATGGAGGGGTTTATCCTACTGCGGATTTATGGACCGATAATTACGTTTTTGTGAATAGTCAATTCCTCGTAATCCAATAACAATTGGTGTAGCCACTTTTGATGGATTGAATGAGTTGGGTAACCCTTATGACAATTCTGCTTCTACTATTCAAGGTGGTTGCGATACCTTAACATCAAAGTATATTCGACTTCTTACTAAACCATCATCACAAGGTGGCGGACAGTATTCATTAGCGGATAGTATTACTTTAAGTTTTTATTGGCAGAAGAAAGGTTGGGGCGATGGTCCAGATTCTAACGATTCTTTGGTATTGGATTTTTATAATTTCACAACTAATCAGTGGTCGAAGCAATGGTTTTTGAAAGGAATTATTTCTGGTGGACAAGACACTACATTTACTTCAGTACAAATTCGAATTTCCAATGCTGCATTTTTAACAGATGGATTTCGTTTTCGTTTCCGTACGTATGGATCTAAAACAGGATCGTTAGATCATTGGCATTTGGACTATATTCGATTGTTTAAAGCATACAATCAATTTACAGGGCAAATGGATACATTGTTGCAAGATGTAGCCATGACACAACCAGGAAAAAGTTTGATGACGGAATATACCGCAATGCCATGGACTCATTTCACCTCACTTTCCCAAATCGATCAAGAGAATTTACTCCGTGATTCTTCTCAGATGGATTATCGCGTCAATGGAAATGCACCTTCGGATGTGGGCTTTAATAATCGTATTTATAATTTTAATGGAACCTATGTCTCTGGTTTTGGTGCCGACAACGGAAATATTTTCCCTAACCGCCCGCAACAACAAAACTTGATTTATACTTTTGGTGTTGATTCCATCTTCCCCAACACACCTTCTTGGAATCCAGATAGCACCTATTTTACAGTGAAAAATTATTTTACCAATGGAAATGCATTCAGTGGATTAAAAACAAATGATTCGACTACCTATACTCAAGAGTTTTTTAACTTTTATAGTTTTGATGATGGCACCGCCGAAGTAGGATATGATTTGATTAATGCGCCCAATGGTAAGGTGGCTATGAAATTTGAAATTGTTAAGCCAGATACCTTGCGTGCAGTAAGAATATTTTTGTTCAACAAGGAGCTGACGTAAGTAATAAATTGTTCACCATTAAGATTTGGAGTAGTCTAAATCCAGAAGTTTTAATTTATCAGGAGTCGGGTTTGACACCAGCCTATATAGATTCGTTAAATGGTTTTGCAAGCTATGTCTTAACAAGCGTAGTACCTGTTTCAGGAACCATCTATGTTGGATTTCAACAAATATTGGGTGATGGGTTGCATCTCGGCTTCGATCGGAATACAGCTTCTAACGCTCGCATGTTTTATAATGTGGGTGCAGGTTGGATTCAAACCGCAGTGGCTACCGGAACCTATATGATTCGTGCCGTGGTTGGAAAAGCAGATCTATTTGTAGGTGTGCCAGAAAACAATTTCGAGAATACTGCTTTTGATTTGTATCCGAATCCTACCAGTGATTACGTGTTTATCTCTTCAAAAGTTGAAAATGATTTCCTTCGCGTTGAAATGGTAAGCATCGACGGAAAATTGGTGAAGTCAGAAACTTTTACTTCTAAAATAAATACAAGTGAGCTTCCAGTTGGAATGTATATCGTTAAAGTGTTGATGAAAAATGGAAGATCGTCACAACGTAAATTAATTATTGCTAGATAAAATAAGATGTCAGAGAAAGTAGAGGATGAGTTAGAGGGGGTTGGTGAAGAAACCAATGAGCAAGATCAAGATGAGTTGTTTGAACATCACCGATTTGTTTCTGACAAAAATCAATCGATGTTACGAGTCGATAAATTTTTATTTAATCGTCTTGTTAATACATCCAGAAACAGAGTTCAATCTGCTATTGAAGCAGGTTCGGTTTTAGTAAATACAAAAACAGTTAAGTCGAGTTATAAAGTAAAGCCGGGCGATGTGATCTCGGTGGTGTTGGCGCATCCTCCTCGTGAAATTGAATTGTATGCCGATGATATTCCATTGGATATTTTGTATGAAGATGATGATTTGTTTATCATTAATAAGCAGCCAGGCTTAGTGGTTCATCCAGCGTATGGTCATTATCGAGGCACCCTTGTCAATGCCTTGGTGCATCGCATGTATCCTGAGTTACTGGATCAACCCATCGCTGCTGAATCGGTGCGACCGGGATTGGTGCATCGTATTGATAAAAATACATCTGGTATTATTGTCGTTGCAAAGCATGAACAGGCTTTATCAAACTTAGCGAAACAATTTTTCGATCGTACTACCAATCGTTTGTATGTTGCCTTAGTGTGGGGTGATTTTAAAGAAGACGAAGGAACCATCACCGGTAATGTTGGGCGTAATTTGGCCGATCGGAAAGTAATGGACGTTTTTCCAGAGGGTGATCTTGGGAAACATGCTGTTACGCATTATAAAGTGCTAGAACGATTTGGTTATGTGACCCTCATCCAATGTAAATTGGAAACTGGAAGGACACATCAAATCCGAGTTCATATGAAGTATATTGGACATCCCTTGTTTAATGACGCTTCGTATGGAGGTGAACGCATCTTAAAAGGCACTGTATTTACAAAGTATAAGCAATACATCGAAAATTGCTTTTCCTTAATGCCTCGACATGCGCTCCATGCTAAATCCTTGGGATTTGCTCATCCTAGGGATGGTAAACCGATGTTTTTTGACTCTGAATTACCCGAAGATTTTACTGCTGTACTTGAAAAATGGAGGCAATATGCCGCCCATCAACGGTTAAATCAAGAGTAGATCAAGTTCTATTCTGTTAAAACAATTTCTTTTACCAATAATAAAGGTAGATTTACCCGAAACCAGTAGGTTTTGACCTTGCCATTTGCTACATCAACCATAATGTTAATTATTTTATTCTTCTTTCGCTCCTAGCTGACCCTAACTTTGTTCTTTAGATGGAGATAATATCAAGAAAAAATTTCATGCGATTAATTACCATTTTATGGGTAGCTGTACTTTCTGTACAAAGCGTATTTGCCCAAGTTTCCTATTCAGAATTGCCTAAAAGCAAACAATTATTCCCAAGAAACACTTCTGATAGTGCTGAAGTAAAATTGTCGGGAGTAGTTACTCAGCAAGGTGCACAAGCCGCAATTTATAAGTTGTTCCGAAACGGCAATTTAATTGATAGCTGTTCTGCTTCTTTAAGTTATCAAAATTCGGTGGCTGCTTTCAGTAAGAATTTTATGATTAAAGCGGAAAAGGCTGAATACAAAATTCATTTTTCTCTTTATGATGGTTCGACCGAAAATTGTGTATTGGCAGTCGACAGTTTGGTGGCCGGTGATGTGTTTATTGTAAATGGACAATCGAACGGAGCAGCCCCCAATCAAGGACCCGGAGGAATTGCCAATGATGAATGGATAAGAACCTTTGGCTCTTCAGCTTTTACCGAGGCTGATTGTGCAAAGGATACGCTTTGGGGATTAGGTCTTGGTACAACGACGCAATCTAATTTTGCAATTGGTGTTTGGTCGATGAAGCTTGCTAAATTGCTGAGCGACTCTTTACAAATTCCAGTTTGTGTCATCAATGGTTCGAGATTTGGTTCTATCCTTTCTTCCCACCTTCCTAACGCAGCGAATCATGTCGATTTGAAAACGATTTATGGACGATTATTGTTCAGAGCCCAAAAAGCAGGAGTTACTAATCATGTAAAAGCATTTTTCTGGTATCAAGGAGAAAGTAACGGGGACACATCCTACCAATTTTACTCCAGTAGATTTGATCAGCTTTATAATTTTTGGAAGTCAGATTTTCCAGGGTTGAATCGATTGTTTGTTATGCAAACTCGTCCTGGATGTATCGTTGGGGCAAATTTTCAATACCATCAACAAGTAAGAGAAATCATTCGCAATTTGGAGAGTCAATATTCAGACATTACCTTGATGAGTACGACTGGAATTCCAAATTTTGATGGTTGTCATTTTTTGTCGAGTGGATATAATGTGTTAGCAACACAATTGTATTATCAAGTATTGAGAGATGTCTATAATCAAAATGTTCCTTCAAATATTGATCCTGCCAAAATCTTAAGCGCATCATTTGTGGATGCTGCAAATACACTGTTGGCTCTGAAAATGTCACAGCCTGTAATTTGGCCCGGTTTATTTAATGGAAATAATTTGAAAGATTATTTTTACTTCGATGCGCCCGGAATTACTGCACTTGCAGGTTGGACATCTCAGGATACAGTTTATTTACAATTGTCGGCATCATCGTTAACAAATACAGTAAGCTATTTACCGAACATTTATTACAATGGTTCTACAACACTTATTTTTCAAGGTCCTTGGTTATTGAATAATCGAGGGATTGGAGCACTTGCTTTTAATAATTTTCAATTAACACATCAACTTCAAATTTCTGCTCAAAGTTCCACGCTGCTTTGTCATGGAGATAGCGTTTTGTTATCAGCAAATAAAACAGGATTAAATTTTCAATGGTTCATCGATGGAAATTTAGTATCCAATGCAAATTCAGAAAGTATTTGGGTAAAGAACAGTGGATTATTTTCATTGCAGATGAGTGATGGATTTGGAAATGTTATTCTAAGTAACACCATTTCTGTTGTAAGTGGACAATCGCCTATTGAAATTTCGGCATCCAGTACGTCAATCTGTGATGGTGAAACTGCCCTTTTAACGGTGAATAAAAATGCTTCCGTTTTGTGGTCAACAGGAAGTAATGCTCAAGCTTTAGCGGTAAATGCTGCAGGGTTCTATCATGTGACTTCAGTAGATTCTTTAGGTTGTGTTTCGGAAGATTCAATTGAGATCTTTGTTCATGCACTACCGCTGGCAAATCTTTTACATCAATCGTTAACCATTTGCCAAGGAGATTCGACGCGATTATTTTTAGCGAGTAATGAAATTGGATTGTGGTCAAACTTGAGTTTGGATTCTGCTATCTATGTGAAGTCTCCTGGTTATTACGCTGCTTCCGTAACTAACGCATTTGGCTGTGTAAATAGTTCAGATACGGTTTTTGTAGATGTGATAAATAGTATCGTTACCATCATTCCTTCGGGTCCATTGAACATTTGTGCAAATCAAAAAGTAATACTGAATGGAGCGAGTCCTGGATTCAGCTCGTATCAATGGATGAATAATGGGATCAATATTCCGAATGCAAATGCAGCCACCATCAAGCCTTCTACTTCTGGAGTCTATTCGTTGTCGGTGATTGATTCATTCGGCTGTCAGGCGGTTTCAAATGCTACGATGTTGACCATCAATAAATCTCCTGCATCAACCTACACGATAACAAATCAATTCAATACTTGTAATGATTCATTGGTTACGCTAACGGCTAACGGAGGTACTGGAATGATTTATCAATGGTATCGCGATGGAATTATTATTCCGAGTGGAGTGAATAGGATTTTTAATACCATTCAAGCTGGTAATTATTCTGTGGTCGTTACTAACCCATGGGGATGTACCAAATTATCGACCTTGACAACCATTCCAGTTTTAAATCCTGAGGCAAGCATCCAAGTAAACGGGAGTCTTTCTATTTGCATAGGCGATAGTGTTAAATTATCAGCAAATAGCGGTGTTGGATATACTTATCAATGGACTCGAAACAATGTTAATATAGCAGGTGCTACAAATGCATTCTATTTTGCGAAACAGAAGGGATCCTATAAAGTAGTCATCACCAATGCAAGTGGGTGTAGTGCTACTTCTGCTCGAAAATATGTTATTGATGGAAATTGTAGTAACACGAATAGAACATCGAACGAACTAAGTAATTGGAGCGAAAGTGAGGATGGATTAAATCGAGTGGAAGTATACCCTAATCCGTTTACTAACGAGCTTAACATTAAGTTAGATCAAGTTCAAGATCAAATGCAATTTAACTGGACATTGATCGATGTTACAGGCAGAAAGTGCATGCAAGGTGAATCCAATCCGAATCAATTGATAACGGTGTTGAATAATTTTAATATTCATTCAGGAATGTATTTCTTGGTTCTTGAAAGTACATCATCAAAAAGAATAATTAAAGTTCAAAAAACGGAGTAATTTCTCTGTATGCTTGCCGTGGAATGCAACTCCGCAACTCTGTGTAAAAATTTGTGCTGATTAGCATTTGCTCTGGATTTTGCAACGTAGCCTTAGCGGCTTTGCGCCTTTGCGAGAAAACTTAGCGTAGAGAAATTGGCGAAGAAAGAAACATACTCGTATGCGAATAAGTTATTGCAAGCATATTGTTCAAGCCTCTCCCTTGCCCTCTCCAGGGGAGAGGGAATTAAATAATTACAATGATCAGATAAAATTTGGAATTTAACACAGAATCTTTGCTTCCTTGCGTAGTGTTCCTTCATCACTTAAACAAAGCAATCCGCCTATTAGTTCAACACAATTTTCGATTGAATTTCCTTACTACTTACATTCATTTGAATAGAATAAATTCCTTTTGAAAGGTCACCTAAGTCGATTAAAAGGTGTTCGTTAGTGCTCGAAACATAAATCGGAATTTGCTTTACCATTTTACCCGTAATATCAATCACTCGAATCATATTAGATCCGGTTTTGGCATTTTGCAAGAGCACATTTATAATATTATTTCCTGCAGATGGATTTGGGAAAACTTGGAGGGATGAAGTTTCGTTTTCGATATTATTTACTCCCGAAAGTACTCTGTTTACCGAATTGCACATCATCATACATCCACTTCCAGTAGTGGCAATCACAGAATAAATTCCACTTTGAGTAGGAGTGAAAATGGAATCGGTTGCATTTGGAATGGCAACACCATCTAGGTACCACTGCAAGGATACCCCAGGATAACTTACCGCCAAACTATTTCCAGTGATATAAATTAATGGTCCGTTACATTCACTAAAAGACTTTTATAAACGACTCCTTGTGCCGGACAGAAGTTGTCATTAATTTTAAATAGGAATGGAAATACTCTTACATGTTGTAAGCATCCATTATTAAATCCAGCTTGTGCACATACTGTTGGCCACGTCATATTTTCTATAAACATTAACGGGCTGAAAAAGGCGAGGGAGCGTCAATACAGCACATGGAGGTAATAGGCATCCATTAGTAAAACTAGTATCTCCATCACCAAATGCCATTCCATTCGCATTTAAAGTCATAGATTGCGGTCCTCCGCCAGCACTCGCAGTAAGAGTCTCGAAATCGGTTACCGTTAAACTGTAAAACAAAGTATCTCCGGCTACAATGGATATGGATTCTACCGGAAGATTTGGATATAAATCAGGCGCAGTATTGTATACGGTTGGGTTGGTAGAGATGACACAGTTTGCAATTAATGTTATTTGTACCTCTCGAAAAATTTCTGAAACTAGTTGCCCGCATTTATAGGAGGAAACTTTAGTTACCGTTGAGAAAGAACCTGAAGTCACAGATTTAAAAGTAATAATACCATGGTTCGGATCTAAAACAGCAGCATAATTCAACGGGTTTTGGGTGGGGCCGGGTAAGGGAGATTGATAAGAATAACCCGAATTAAAGGGAACATTTGTGCCCGGGAATCCATTTTCAAGTGGATGATCCCAAGAGTAATGCATAGAATCGAGGTCATTATCGATGGCAACATGTCCATAACTTATGGTATCGCCAATGCAAACACCTAAAGTAGGAGGTTCCGGAAAATAAGGAGAATTGTCCATGCAAGGATTGGTACTTTGTCCGGAAAATGGATACATAAAAGCTCGTAGTGTAAAGTCATTTAAACTTGAAAGATTGGTAATTGCTGTATTTCTACAGCAATCGTTATAATAGAAGTACCATCCCGTTGATGGAGGTGTACCGTTTAGAGATAGTGGAGCCGATTCATAAATGAATTCTTCCACTGCATTTGACAATCCCATAGGTGTTGCACAGGTTGGACATCCCATTCCTTGTGGTGAAATGTCAGTCTGACTCACTAGTGAGCAATTGATAGATCCAATGGGTGCATTGGTGATGAGAGTTAAGCTGCTAGATCCTGGTACTCCATTACAATCTCTGTAAAATTTAACTTGGAAAACAAATTTCCAGTGTTTGGGCCAGTTCCATTGCATCTCCATGTAATTTCACCGCCCATCAAATGAGAAGCAGATAATGGAGAAACAAAAATTAAGAAGAGTAAAATCAGTGCACTTAATTTTTTCATGTTTTTTTTGATTTTGTAAAATACTAAATTTGATTTTTGATAGATGATATTACTTTCTATTTCAGAATTTAAAAGTAAAGTTAAACTTAATTCGTTAAGAGCAGCTGAGTTTGAGGTATTTTACCATCGCCTGATAAATTAATGGTATAAACCCCATTGGCAAGGCCACCTAAATCAATTAAAAGATGCTCATTAATGGTAGAAACATAAATTGGAATTTGCTTTACCAATTTTCCAGTAATATCAATAATTTGAATCTCATTGGGTCCTGTTTTAGCATTTTGCAGGAGTACATTTAAAATAGTATTTCTAACCGATGGATTTGGGAAAACATCCAATTTAGCTTCTGGATTGCTGTTGATGGGAACACCTGCAAATCCGATGTCTATCGAGTTACTTATTAGTGTACATCCGTTGTTTGTGAATGCAACCAGTGAATAGGTCCCGCTTTGTGTAGGATTAAAAAGCGTATCCGTGGCTCCCATGATGGGTGTCCCGTTTAAAAACCATTGTACATTCAAATTAGAAGAATGAACTGCCAAGCTATTCCCTAAAGAGTAGATGGTTGGTCCTGCTACTTTCACTAGTAAGCTCTTGGTAGTGACTCCGGGGACTGGACAATAGTTGTCTTTAATGGTAAAGATGAAATGGTAGTCTTTTGTGTGTTGTAAGCAGCCATTATTGAATCCTACATGTTGACATTCGGTTGGCCAAGTTAGTACTTGAGACAGGTTTGCAGTAGATGAAAATGGAGTAGGATTAGACAAAACGGCACAAGGTGGTACAAGGCATCCATTTGTACTACTTGTATCCCCTAATCCCAATTGAATGCTAGTTGCACGCATAGTCATCGTTTGAGAATTTCCTCCAGCTGATGCAGGTAGCAATTCATTTTCTGATGCAGAAAAAGTATAGTTCAACGTATCGCCTGCGGAGATAGTAATAGTTTCAGCATGTGGTAATGGTAAAATATCTGGAGAAGTGTTAAAGGTGGTAGGAGGGGTAGTGGAAATTGTGCAATTTGATTTTATCATTAAAATGTATTCTCTAAAAACTTTGGAAATAATTTGACCGCATCGATAAGCAGTAACTTGCATGCAAATTATAAAATGTCCGGGAGTGTAGCTGGTTAAAGAGACCTGACCACTCGCTGTGTCAAGGATTGCCGGTACATTCATCGAGTCTTGTTGGATTCCGGGTAGGGGAGAGCCAAAAGAATATCCAGTGGCATAGATTGCATTATTTCCAGGAAAGCCATTGTTGAGGGTAGGCGCAAACTCGTATTTTAAAGAGTCTAGGTCTCTATCAAATGCAGCAAAACTTAAATTTACCGAATCTCGAGTACAAATTCCTAAAGTTGGAGGTTCAGCAAAATAGGGGGAGTTATCGAAGCAAGGGATGAAGCCTTGTACGGATGGATAAATATAAGCTCTTAAGCTAAAATCATCGGGGTTGGCTAAATTCGATATGGCAGCATTATGGCAACAATCATTATAATAAAAGTACCATCCAGTTGATGGGGCTGAACCGATTAAAATCATGGGTCCTGACTCATAAATATATTCTTCAACTGAACCATATAATCCCATTGGAATTGCGCAAGACCCGCATCCAAAGCCTTGTGGCGAAATATCCGTCTGACTAAGTAGATAGCAATAAAATGGACCAAAGGGTGCATTCGTATATATTCTAACATTTTGAGGACCTGGAATGCCATTACAATCTCGATAAATTTTGACTTGAAAAATAAATTGCTTGTTGCCATTGCATCTCCAGGTGATTTCACCCCCAAGAATATGGGATGCGCTCAAAATAAATGGCAAAACTCCTAATAATAAAGTTAATACGATTTTTTTGAGGTTCATAAAGTGGAAATCATGATTTGATGAAATGGTTTTGAACTTTGGTTGTAAATAATTGCAATTATTAAAGTAAATAAAGGAATTCCAAAGTTTTCTAAAAAATGTTAATATTTAATTATAGCATTGATTATCAATACTAATATTTTACATAATCTGTGAACAATCCTTGTTTTTTTTCAATTTTTGACTTCCTAACCTACTGTTTCATAAATATTTTGAAAAACATCTTGCTTAAATCAATTTCTTGGTTAACTTTGCACTCCCTTTTTAGGGGTATAGTGTATCTAAATCACTGATCCAGAATCGTAAAAAATTAAGAATGCCAACAATTCAACAGTTAGTACGTAAGGGACGCGAGGCTATGGTGGAAAAGAGTAAGTCACCAGCCCTTGTTTCATGTCCGCAGCGTCGTGGAGTTTGCACTCGTGTGTATACAACCACTCCAAAGAAGCCGAATTCAGCAATGCGTAAAGTAGCTCGTGTTCGTTTAACGAACAAATTCGAGGTGACTGCATACATTCCTGGTGAAGGTCATAACCTACAAGAACATAGTATTGTAATGATCCGTGGTGGAAGGGTTAAAGATCTTCCAGGAGTTCGTTACCATATTATTCGTGGTGCATTGGATACTTCAGGTGTTGAAGGACGTAACCAACGTCGTTCTAAATACGGAACAAAACGTCCAAAAGCAGGTGCTGTTGCCGCTGCTGCAGCAAAAAAAGGTAAAAAATAAGTTTACATAATTAAGATTATCTAATAATACCCTTCTTATAAAATGAGGAAGTCAAAACCAAAGAAGAGACCCATTCTACCGGATCCAAAGTTTAATGATCCACTAGTTACCCGTTTTGTGAATATGTTAATGTATTCAGGTAAAAAAGGAACAGGATATAAATTGTTTTACGATGCACTTGAGAAAGTTGAAAATCGTACGAAAGAAAGCGGTCTTGAAACATGGAGAACAGCATTGAATAATGTGATGCCAACTGTGGAAGTAAAAAGTCGTCGTGTAGGTGGAGCTACTTTCCAAATTCCTTCTGAAGTACGTCCTGATCGTAAAATTTCTGTGGGTATTAAATGGATGATTCTTTATGCTCGTAAACGTAACGAGAAAAGTATGTCGGATAAGTTAGCAGGAGAAATCATTGCTGCTGCGAAAGGTGAAGGTGCTGCCGTGAAGAAGAAAGATGATACGCATCGTATGGCGGATGCAAACAAAGCGTTCTCTCATTTTAGAGTTTAAAAATTATAAAAGCGTAATACCAGAAATATAAAATGTCAACGGACGTAAAAGATTTAAAGTTTGTACGTAATATCGGAATCGCTGCTCATATCGATGCAGGGAAGACGACTACTACCGAGCGTATCCTATACTACACAGGGGTAAATCACAAAATTGGTGAGGTACATGACGGTGCAGCAACGATGGATTGGATGGTGCAGGAGCAAGAGCGTGGGATAACAATTACGTCTGCGGCTACTACTGCTTTTTGGAAGTACAGAGGTAATGATTATAAATTGAATATCATCGACACTCCAGGTCACGTAGATTTTACCGTTGAGGTAAATCGTTCTTTGCGTGTATTGGATGGGTTGGTGTTTTTGTTTTCTTCTGTTGATGGTGTAGAGCCACAATCAGAAACAAACTGGCGTTTAGCAAATAACTATAACGTAACCCGTATCGGTTTCGTAAATAAAATGGACCGTGCTGGTGCCGATTTCTTGAATGTGGTTCGCCAGGTTCGTGAAGTATTAGGTGGTAACGCACTACCATTGCAATTGCCAATCGGTGCTGAAGATACTTTTAAAGGTGTTGTTGATTTGGTGAATTTCCGTGGAATTATCTGGAATGATGCTGATCAAGGGATGACTTTCCAAGAAGTTCCTATTCCAGATGATATGTTGGAAGAAGCTACTGAGTATCGTGTGAAGTTATTGGAAGCATGTGCTGAATTTGATGACAAGATCATGGAGAAGTATTTCGAAGATCCAGCATCTATTTCTGAAACAGAAATTTTAACCGCTTTACGTCAAGCTTGTGTTGCTAATAAAGTGGTACCAATGCTTTGTGGATCGGCTTTCAAGAACAAAGGTGTTCAAACCATGCTTGATTATGTGATGGAGTTAATGCCATCACCCATGGATAAAGAAAGTATCAAAGGTACTCACCCTGATACGGAAGAGGAAATTTCACGTCGTCCTGATGTAAAAGAGCCATTTACTGCACTTGCATTTAAGATTGCTACGGATCCTTTCGTAGGACGTTTGGCATACTTCCGTTGCTATGCTGGTAAATTGGATGCAGGTTCTTATGTCTTGAACACGCGTTCAGGTCAAAAAGAGCGTATCTCTCGTATTTTCCAAATGCATGCAAATAAGCAAAATCAAATCCCTACCATTTTTGCGGGTGATATTGGTGCTGCTGTAGGATTTAAGGATATCAAAACTGGAGATACACTTTGTGCTGAAAACGCTCCGATCATCCTTGAAGCGATGAATTTCCCAGAGCCAGTTATCGGATTAGCGATTGAGCCTAAGACGCAAACGGATATGGATAAATTAGGAGTTTCTCTTGGTAAATTAGCTGAGGAAGATCCAACTTTCCGTGTGAAGTCTGATGAAGATACTGGTCAAACAATCATTTCTGGAATGGGTGAGTTACACCTTGAAATTATTGTGGATCGTTTGAGAAGAGAATTTAAAGTGGAAGTAAACCAAGGTGCTCCACAAGTAAATTATAAAGAGGCAATCAATGGTACTGTAGAGCACAGAGAGGTTTATAAAAAGCAAACGGGTGGTCGTGGTAAATTCGCGGATATTAAGTTTGTGGTAGGACCATCTGATGATGATTTTGAAGTAACAGAGAAGAATGGTGGATTACAATTCTTGAATGAAATTACGGGTGGTAATATTCCTCGTGAATTTATTCCAGCAGTTGAAAAAGGATTCCGTTCAGCCATGGTAAATGGAGTATTAGCTGGATACCAAGTACAACGTTTGAAAGTGAGATTGATTGATGGTTCTTACCATAACGTCGATTCTGATTCTTTATCGTTTGAGATTTGTGCTCGTACTGCTTTCCGTGAATCATTACCAAAAGCAAAGCCTGTACTTCTTGAGCCAATCATGAAGTTAGAAGTAATCACGCCTGAGCAAAACATGGGTGATGTAGTAGGTGACCTTAACCGTCGCCGTGGACAAATGGAAGGAATGGATTCTCGTGGAGGTGCTCAAGTAGTTAAAGCGAAAGTTCCTTTATCTGAAATGTTTGGATATGTGACTGCATTACGTACCATCACTTCTGGTCGTGCTTCTTCAACCATGGAATTCTCTCATTTCGCAGAAGCTCCTCGCAATATCGCTGAAGAAGTAATTGCAAAATCAAAAGGTAAATCTTCTGCCGAAAAGGTTTAAGTAAAAATAAAGATCTCAATACCGTTCTTATAAAATGAGCCAAAGAATCAGAATTAAATTAAAGTCTTACGATTTTAATCTCGTAGATAAATCTGCTGAGAAAATCGTAAAGACCGTGAAACCTACAGGTGCAATCGTCAGTGGTCCAATTCCACTTCCTACAGAGAAGAAAATTTACACCGTTCTTCGCTCACCTCACGTAAACAAGAAGGCTCGTGAACAGTTTCAATTATGTTCATACAAGCGTCTTCTGGATATCTATAGCTCTACAGCGAAAACAGTAGATGCTTTGATGAAGCTCGAACTTCCAAGTGGAGTAGAGGTTGAAATCAAAGTTTAGTGAGCTCACAGGATTAAAAATCGTTCTTTACATCCTATCCGAAATTAAATTAAAACAACAGCTTACGGCTGATTCAGACCGTATTGCTTATCAATAATCATTAAGACCAAAACAACTAAACCGTAGTTAAGATGGCAAGTATAATCGGAAAAAAAGTCGGCATGACCAGCATCTTCGATGCAGATGGAAATAATATTCCCTGCACTGTAGTTGAAGCCGGCCCTTGTGTAGTAACACAAGTTAAAACAGTCGAGAATGACGGATACAGTTCCGTTCAACTCGCATTTGGTGAGAAAAAAGAAAAAAACACGACCCAACCATTAATGGGTCATTTTAAGAAAGCAAACACTACTCCTAAGCAGCGGGTAATGGAATTCAAGGACTTTGTTCAAGAATTTCAAACCGGTGACTTAGTGAAGTGCGATATTTTTGCTGAAGGTGATTTTTGTGATGTCGTAGGTACATCAAAAGGAAAAGGTTTTCAAGGGGTTGTTAAGCGTCACAATTTTGGTGGTGTTGGTGGACAAACTCACGGTCAACATGATCGTCAACGTGCTCCAGGTTCGTTAGGTGCTTCTTCATGGCCTTCTAGGGTAATGAAGGGAAAGCGCATGGCCGGACATATGGGTAACGTTCGTGTAATGGTTCAAAATTTAGAAATAGTGAAAGTAATGCCTGAGCAGAACCTTCTTCTTGTAAGAGGTGCTATTCCAGGTCATAAAGGTTCATTTGTAACGCTGTCGAAATAATCATGGAAGTATCTGTATATAATAGTACTGGAAAAGAAACAGGACGCAAAGCAGTTCTGAACGAAAGCATCTTCGGGATCAGCCCTAATGATCATGCTATCTATCTTGATGTAAAGCAACATCTTGCTAATCGTCGTCAAGGTACTAGTAAGTCCAAAGAGCGTAATGAGATTGCTGGAACTACTAAAAAATTAAAGAAGCAAAAGGGAACTGGCGGAGCACGTGCTGGATCTAAGAAAAGCCCACTTTTTGTTGGTGGAGGTCGTGTATTTGGTCCTCAACCACGTGATTATACTTTCAGCTTGAACAAAAAATTGAAGCGTCTTGCACGTATGTCTGCGCTTTCTTATAAAGCTCAATCCAATAATGTGATGGTTTTGGAAGATCTAAGTTTTGATCAACCAAAGACTAAATTGATTGTGGATTTGGTGAATAATTTGAAGGTTTCGGATAAAAAAACGTTATTGGTTCTGCCTCAATCGAATAAAAACGTATATTTGTCGTCCCGAAATTTGGAGCGCAGTAAAGTTGTAACAGCCTCTGATTTAAACACATACGATATTATGCATGCTCATAATATTATTGTCATGGAGAGCTCGCTTCCGGTAATCGAAAGCACATTGCTTAAATAATCAACACTTCGGTGAAATTATTTTCGAAATATTGAAAATAATTTTGAGGAGAGAATTCTTAAATAATTAAGTGCATAGGCACGATAAACCTATAAGAGTAAAATGGATATCCTGAAGAAACCGGTGGTCACTGAGAAGATGAACCGGATTACAGAAAAACAACCACGCTATGGTTTCATAGTGGAAAGACGCGCCAACAAGCTTGAGATTAAGAAAGCGGTGGAGTCAATGTATGGTGTAAATGTTGAGTCGGTAAACACAATGATTTATCGTGGTAAGGCAATGAGCCGTGGCACGAAAACCGGTGTGGTGAGTGGTCAACGCCCAAACATCAAAAAAGGCAATCGTTACCTTGAAAGCAGGCGAATCAATTGATTTCTTCAGTAATATTTAATTAAGAACAGAGCAATGGCAACTAGAAAAATACGTCCAATGACTCCGGGTCAACGTCATCAAACACGTACTGACTATTCGGAAATAACTGCAAGCGAGCCAGAAAAATCATTACTTGTTTCGTTGAAGCGTAGTGGTGGTAGAAATAATACGGGTAAAATGACCATGCGTTATTTAGGTGGTGGTCACCGTAAAATGTATCGTATCATCGATTTTAAACGTGACAAATTTGATGTTACGGGTGTGGTTGAAACGATCGAGTACGATCCAAACAGAACTTCATTTATCGCCTTAGTAAAATATACTGATGGTGAGAAAAGATATATTATTGCTCCAAACGGAATTCAAGTAGGACAAATCATTGCGAATGGTTCTACGGTAGCTCCAGAGGTGGGTAATGCAATGCCTTTAAAAGATATTCCATTGGGAACTGTGGTGCATAACATTGAAATGCGTCCAGGTCAAGGTGGAAAAATCGCTCGTAGCGCTGGTGCATATGCTCAGTTAGCGGCTCGTGAAGATAAATATGCAGTATTGAAGATGCCTTCAGGCGAGACACGTAAAGTGCTTGTTGTTTGTATGGCAACTGTAGGTTCTGTATCGAATTCAGATCACGATAAAGAGAGCAAAGGTAAAGCGGGTAAAAACCGTTGGTTAGGACGTCGTCCACGTGTTCGTGGTGTTGCCATGAATCCAGTGGATCATCCAATGGGTGGAGGAGAAGGCCGTGCTTCAGGTGGACATCCACGTAGCCGCAAGGGTCTCATTGCAAAAGGATACAAAACGCGTAAGAAGAGTAACCCTTCGAACAAGTACATCCTAGAGCGTCGTAAGAAATAATTGTATAAGGTAATCTGACTATAAAATAACATGAGTCGTTCGCTTAAAAAAGGTCCTTTCATTGATTACAAACTCGAGCTTAAAGTTTGCGGGTATGAATGAAGGCAAGAAAAAAGCTACCATCAAGACATGGTCGCGCAGGTCAATGATTTCTCCTGATTTCGTTGGTAACACATTCGCTGTACATAATGGAAATAAATTCATTCCTGTATACGTGACAGAAAACATGGTTGGACATAAACTGGGCGAATTCGCTCCTACCCGTTCTTTCAGGGGGCACTCCGGTTCTAAAGACAAAGGATCTAAATAATTATGGGAGCCAGAAAACGTAATGTCGCTGAAGAGCGCAAGGCTGCAATAAAGAAAGTAGCAATTGCAAAATTAAATGACTGTCCTACTTCACCGCGTAAAATGCGTTTGGTAGCTGATATGATTCGTGGAAAGCGCGTTGATTTAGCGTTAGCCATGCTTCGTCTAAGCACGAAAGAAGCAGCAGGTCGTTTAGAGAAACTTCTTTTATCTGCTCTTGCTAACTGGCAAGCGAAGAACGAAGGAAGTCGTATCGAAGATCAAGAGTTGGTGGTGAAGCAAGTGAATGTTGACGCAGGTCGTCAGTTGAAGCGTCTTCGTCCAGCACCTCAAGGTCGTGGTCACAGAATTCGTAAGCGTTCAAATCATATAACTTTAGTAGTTGACAACAAAAACGCTGTTGTTGCTGCAGATAATAATACCGCTAACTAAGTAGATTTAATGGGACAAAAAGCTAACCCGATAGGTAATCGTTTAGGAATCATCCGCGGATGGGATTCTAACTGGTATGGAGGAAAGAACTATTCTGAAAAACTAGTTGAAGATGAGAAAATCCGTAAATACTTACTTGCCCGTCTTGCAAAAGGTGGTGTATCACGTATCGTCATTGAGCGTACGTTGAAACTAATCACAGTTACTGTTCATACTGCTCGTCCGGGTATTGTGATTGGTAAAGGCGGTGCTGAAGTAGATAAGTTAAAAGAAGAAGTAAAGAAACTGACAAAAAAGGAAGTTCAAATCAATATCTTCGAAATTAAGCGTCCAGAATTAGATGCTCAATTAGTAGCCGATGGAATCGCTCGTCAATTAGAAGCGCGTATTTCTTTCCGTCGTGCGATGAAGCAATCAGTAGCTTCAACGATGAGAATGGGTGCTGAAGGAATTAAGATCAATTGCTCTGGTCGTTTAGGTGGTGCTGAGATTGCACGTTCTGAACAATACAAAGAAGGACGTACTCCTTTGCATACTTTCCGTGCCGATATCGATTACGCTTTATCAGAAGCATTAACAACTTATGGTCTTATCGGGATTAAAGTTTGGATCTGCAAAGGTGAAGTATTTGGAAAAAGAGATTTATCACCAAACGTAGGTATCGCTAGCACATCGAAAGGTGGCGGTGGCGGTGAGAAGCGCGGAGATAGAAATGATCGTGGAGATCGCGGTGACCGTGGTGGAAACAGAGGCGGTGGCAACAGAGGCAGTGGAAACAGAGGTGGTGGCGATCGTAACAAACCGACAAGAGATTAATTAAATTAATAGGACGAAATAATTAGATAAAGTAGCTGAATCATGTTACAGCCTAAAAAAACCAAGTTCAGAAAGCAACATAAAATGGTTCCGAGTGGTACTGCCACAAGAGGAACGTCATTGGCCTTCGGAACTTTTGGAATCAAATCACTAGAAACCTGCTGGATCACATCCCGTCAGATTGAAGCAGCCCGTATCGCGGTAACCCGTTTCATGAAACGTGAAGGACAAATCTGGATCCGAATATTCCCTGACAAACCAATTACTCGTAAGCCTTTAGAGGTACGTATGGGTAAAGGTAAAGGAGCTCCTGAATATTGGGTAGCAACCGTAAAGCCTGGAACAGTGATCTTCGAAGCAGAAGGTGTTCCCATTAACGTTGCAAAAGAGGCAATGCGCCTTGCATCACAAAAATTACCGGTAACAACAAGATTTGTTGTACGCCCAGATTATACAGAATAAACAGAAGAATGCCATGAAACAGTCTATCGTTAAAGACCTTACTACGGATGAAGTCCGTGCCAAGATAGGTGAAGAGCGCACTAGCTATACCAAAATGAAAATGGCGCATGCCGTTTCGCCTATTGAAAACCCGATGAAGATTCGTGCTTCTCGTCGTGCCATTGCACGTCTTATGACAGAACTACGTAAACGTTTGTCTCAAACTCCATCCGCAGAAAAATAATCATGGAACAAAGATCTCTTAGAAAAGAACGTATCGGTTTGGTTACCGGTTCTAAAATGAATAAATCAATCGTTGTTTCGGTTGAAGCTCGTGAGAAGCATCCAAAGTATGGTAAGTTCATTAAGAAAACCAAAACATATATGGCCCACGATGAAAAGAATGAGTGTGGTATGGGCGATACAGTGAAAATAATGGAAACCCGTCCATTGAGCAAGCTAAAACGCTGGCGCATGGTGGAAGTAATAGAAAAAGCGAAATAATCTGTATCCTTCCTTTCGAGGAAGAGACAATCAAGAAAAGAGAAAATGATACAGCAAGAGTCAAGGCTAGTAGTAGCCGATAATAGTGGTGCCAAAGAGGTACTTTGCATCCGCGTACTCGGCGGAACTGCTAAACGATATGCATCCTTAGGAGACAAGATCGTTGTAACTGTTAAAAATGCGCTTCCTAGCGGAAACGTAAAAAAAGGAACAGTTTCTAAAGCCGTAGTAGTGAGAGTGAGCAAGGAAGTTCGTCGTGAAGATGGATCCTATATTCGCTTCGACGATAACGCCGTGGTGTTATTGAACAACCAGGATGAATTGCGTGGTACACGTATTTTCGGACCTGTTGCACGGGAACTACGTGAGAAACAATTTATGAAAATCGTATCATTAGCCCCGGAGGTGCTCTAAGAAATGGAACGTAAAAAAAATAAACAACAGAAACTCCATGTCCGCAAAGGTGATCTTGTAAAGGTGCTAAGCGGTGACTCAAAAGGTCAACAAGGAAAAGTTTTGGAAGTGATTCCAGAAAAAGTACGGCGATCGTTGAGAAAGTAAATATCATTACGAAGCATACGCGTCCGAATGCTCAAAATACCCAAGGTGGTATCGTGAAGCAAGAGGCACCAGTACGTATCTCTAAGTTAATGGTAGTAGATCCAGCTACTGGAAAGCCAGGTAGAGTAGGACGCCGTTTAGAAGACGGAAAATTAGTACGATATATTAAAGTTAAAAAATAACCGGTCGGAGGTAAAAAGATATGAATTACGAACCACGCCTGAAAACGAAATACCGCACTGAGATGATGAAGTCATTGCGCGATAAGTTTCAATACAAAAGTGTAATGCAAGTTCCTCGCCTTACCAAAATTTGTTTAAATCAGGGTCTAGGAGATGCAGTTTCCGATAAGAAAATTATTGAAACTGCCATTAATGAAATGACTACCGTTACAGGTCAAAAAGCAGTGTCTACCAAGTCACGCAAAGACATTTCGAATTTTAAACTCCGTGCAGGTGTGCCGATCGGAGCAAGAGTAACCTTTCGCGGTGACAGAATGTATGAATTTCTGGATCGTTTGGTTGCCGTAGCTCTTCCTCGTATTCGCGACTTCCGTGGTGTGAATGATAAAGGTTTTGACGGACGTGGTAATTACACGTTAGGCGTTACTGAGCAAATCATTTTCCCAGAAATTGATATCGACAAAGTGAGCAAAATTCAAGGTATGGATATCACTTTTGTGACCACCGCTACCAAGGACAATGAAGCTTTGGAATTGTTAAAGGAATTTGGAATTCCATTTAAAAATCAAACTAAATAATATTTCGAACGATGTCAAAAGAATCGATCAAAGCGCGCGAATTAAAGCGCATCCGTTTGGTAGAAAAATATGCTGAGAAACGTGCAGCATTGAAAGCAGCAGGCGATTATGTTGGGTTACAAAAGTTACCTAAGAACTCTACGCCTTGCCGTGTTAGAAATCGCTGCAAACTCACTGGACGTCCAAGAGGTTATTTACGTCAATTTGGAATTTCTCGTGTGATGTTTCGTAAACTCGCCCTCGAAAGAAAAATTGCTGGAGTAACAAAATCTAGCTGGTAATCCCAAGTTTTAATAATTGATCAACAAAAGAATCAACTAGTCCATGTATACCGATCCAATAGCAGATTATTTAACCCGGATACGAAACGCGGTAAAAGCAAATCACCGTGTTGTTGAAGTACCCGCATCAAACATGAAAAAGGAAATGACCAAGATCCTGTTTGATAAAGGTTTTATCTCAAACTATAAGTTTGAAGATTCCGACAACAAACAAGGTAATATCAAAATCGCCTTGAAATACAATGCAGTGAGTAAGCTTCCGGCCATCAATAATATTCGCCGTATCTCACGTCCGGGTTTAAGAAAATACGTGAAAGCAGATAGCATTCCACGTGTAATTAACGGTCTGGGTATTGCCATCGTTTCCACATCTCGTGGATTGATGACGGACAAAGAAGCCCGTCAGATGAACGTAGGTGGTGAAGTAATATGTTTCGTGTCTTAATAATAAAAAAATTACGTCGATAAAATGTCACGTGTAGGAAAAAATCCAATCCCATTACCTGGTGGAGTACAGGTATCTGTTAGCGGCCTTGATGTCGTTGTTAAAGGACCAAAAGGAACTTTAACACAAACTGTAGCTGATGGTATTGAAGTGAAAGTAGAAACTGATCAAATTGTATTGAGCAGAGCTACTGAGCAAAAACGTCATCGCGCTTTACATGGTTTGTATCGTGCCTTAATCAATAACATGGTTGTAGGTGTATCTACCGGTTTTAAAGTGGAACAAGAATTAGTTGGTGTGGGTTACCGTGCTACCAATCAAGGAAATCTTCTTGATATGGTGTTAGGATATTCTCATCACGTAGTTTTTGATATTCCCTCTGAAATCAAAGTAGCTACTCGCCAAGATAAAGGACAAAATCCAATCATTACGTTGGAGAGTCATGACAAGCAATTGTTAGGTCAGGTAGCTGCCCGCATTCGCTCACTCCGTACTCCTGAGCCTTACAAAGGAAAAGGTATTAAGTTCGTAGGTGAACAACTTCGTAGAAAAGCTGGTAAGTCAGCCTCTAAAAAATAATTAATTAATTAGGAAAGTTTCCAATTTATCATGCAAGATAAAAAACTCGTACGCCGCAAAAAGATTCGCTCTCGCATTCGTAAAATAGTTACGGGCACGGCTGAACGTCCAAGATTGTCAGTATTCAGAAGTAACAAGTCGATCTACGCACAGTTGATTGATGATGTGAATGGACACACAATCGCAGCAGCTTCTTCACGTGAAAGTGGAGTAGATGCAAAATCTAACAAAGTTGAACAAGCTACCTCTGTAGGGAAAATCGTTGCAGAAAAAGCAAAAGCAGCAGGAATCACTGCAGTAACCTTCGATCGTGGCGGTTATTTATATCATGGACGTATCAAAGCTTTGGCTGATGGTGCACGTGAAGCAGGTCTACAATTCTAATTCGAACCGATAGTTTACGAAATATCAAATGATTCAAAACAGCAAACGCGTAAAGTCAACCGATACTGAACTCCACGATAAACTGGTGTCTGTAAATCGTGTTACAAAAGTGACCAAAGGTGGTCGCGCTTTTGGATTCGCTGCCATCGTGGTAGTAGGAGATGAGAAAGGTGTGGTTGGACACGGTCTCGGCAAAGCAAAAGAAGTAACGAATGCAGTTACTAAAGCAATAGATGATGCTAAGAAGAACTTAGTGCGTATCCCATTAAGAAAAGGAACTGTTCCTCATGAGCAGGACGGAAAGTTTGGTGGAGCACGCGTGTTCCTAAAGCCTGCCTCTCCTGGTACTGGTGTAATTGCAGGTGGTGCGATGCGTTCCGTATTGGAAAGCGTTGGAATTACCGATGTACTTGCTAAGTCTAAGGGATCTTCAAATCCACACAACGTAGTTAAAGCGACCATCGATGCCTTGTTGAAAATGCGTGATGCTCATGCAGTAGCTCAACAAAGAAATGTTGATATCAGTAAAGTATTTAACGGATAATATCAAAGAATTTACAAAATGGAAATGATATCTATCACTCAGATAAAAAGCGGAATTAATCGCCCGGAAAATCAAAAGCGTACCTTGAAGGCGCTTGGATTAAGCATGAATAAAACAGTCGAAATGAAATCAACACCTCAAATTACGGGGATGTTGTCGAAGGTGACTCACTTGGTTCGTGTTGTAAAAAAATAAGTATCTACCGAATAAGAGAAATAAACAGAGATTATGGATTTGAGCAATCTTAAACCAGCTAATAAATCAACTAAGAATCGTAAGCGTATTGCACGTGGTACGGGTTCTGGTCGTGGCGGTACTTCTACACGTGGTCACAAAGGTGCGGCTTCACGCAGTGGTTATAGCCGTAAAATCGGATTCGAAGGAGGTCAAATGCCCCTTCAACGCCGTCTTCCGAAATTCGGATTTACCAATATTAATCGTGTGGAGTTTGCAGGTATAAACTTGGATACTCTTCAACGTATTGCTGACGAACATGGCATCAGCACTTTCGATCAACAAGTATTTATTGATCGTGGACTTGTTTCCAAAAATGACCTCATCAAAATTCTTGGTCGTGGTGAGTTATCAGCGAAATTGAATGTGACTGCACATGCATTTTCTGCTACAGCTGCTGCTGCTATTGAAAAATAGGTGGCGCAACGTCAACTATTGAAAGAAAAGGTGGACCCCTCAAAACCATCTAATAAGAATATATGAAGAACTTCATACAGACAATACAAAACATATTTAAGATTGATGACCTTCGTTCAAGGATCGTTAATACTTTATTGTTCCTCCTTGTTTATCGTTTGGCGGCACATGTGGTATTACCCGGTATTGATCCTACGCAATTGGCAGGTCTTCGTGAACAAACGTCTGGCGGTATATTAGGTTTATTAGATGCTTTCTCAGGTGGTGCGTTTTCGCAAGCATCTGTAGTAGCATTAGGAATCATGCCTTATATCTCTGCTTCGATCGTAGTTCAACTTTTAGGAATTGCAGTTCCGTATTTCCAGAAATTGCAAAAGGAAGGTGAAAGTGGTCGTAAGAAGTTGAATCAAATTACTCGTATCTTAACCGTTATCGTGGTTATTTTCCAAGCTCCAGGTTATTTAATTAACTTGAAAGCTCAAGCGCCCGGTGCTATTATCGCGTATTCTAATCCTGATATTATTTCTCCCGCATTCTTTATGTTCACAGCTACATTAATTATTATAGCGGGAACATTATTCATTATGTGGTTGGGTGAGCGTATCACAGAAAAAGGAATTGGTAATGGTATTTCTTTAATCATCATGACGGGTATCATCGCACGTTTGCCATTCGCATTACGTGATGAGTTCTTATCTCGTTTGAATGAGCAAGGGGGTGGACTTGTTATCTTCTTAATTGAAATGGTAGCCTTGTTCCTGGTTGTAGTTTCTGTGATTCTCTTGGTGCAAGGAACTCGAAAAATTCCAGTTCAGTTTGCGAAGAAGATTGTAGGTAACAAACAATACGGTGGCGTTCGTCAATACATTCCGCTTAAAGTAAATGCTGCTGGTGTAATGCCGATTGTATTTGCGCAAGCTATCATGTTTATTCCTGCTTACATTGCACAGTTCTTCCCAGAATCAGCATCATGGCAAGGTTTCGCAGCACAAATTACCGATTTCACTTCCGTGTTGTATAATGTTGTGTTTGCTTCTATGATTATCATCTTTACTTATTTCTATACTGCTATCTCGGTTAATCCAAGTCAAATGGCAGATGATATGAAGAAGAATGGTGGATTTGTTCCCGGTGTTAAACCAGGAAGAAAAACATCAGAATTCATTGATGATATCATGTCAAAAATTACATTGCCTGGTTCTATCTTCCTTGCCTTGGTAGCGATTCTACCATCGTTTGCGAATATGGCTGGTGTGAATAGTAATTTTGCTCAGTTCTACGGCGGTACTTCGTTGCTGATTGTAGTAGGAGTAGTGTTGGATACTTTACAGCAAATTGAGAGTCATCTCTTGATGCGTCACTACGATGGTCTGATGAAATCAGGTCGTATCAAAGGACGTTCTGCTGCAGGAGTAACCGCATAATTACAATTGAATTAAAATGAGCGGTGGTACTATAGTGTACAAGACAGCAGAGGAGATCGAGTACATCCGCAATAGTTCTTTACTTGTTGGCAAGACATTGGCTGAAGTAGCCAAAAATCTTAAACCCGGTGTAACTACATCGTCATTGGACGCAATAGCTGAAAAGTTTATTCGCGATCATGGCGCAACACCATCCTTCAAAGGTTATCATGGATTCAAGCATACGCTTTGTATCTCGGTAAACGAAGAAATTGTTCACGGCATGCCTGGAGCAAGAGTAATTAAAGAAGGGGATGTGGTTTCAGTGGACTGCGGTGCCTTTATGAATGGATATCACGGGGATTCGGCTTATACCTTTCCTGTTGGTGAAGTGAATGAAGATACGTTGCAGTTGTTGCGTGTTACAAAGACTTCCTTACTCAAGGGAATCGAACAAGCCAAAGTGGGAAACCGAATTGGCGATGTAAGCGCTGCGATCCAAGGATACGCTGAAAAAAATGGTTACGGTGTGGTGAGAGAGTTAGTGGGACATGGAATTGGAAAACAATTGCATGAAAAACCAGAAGTTGCAAATTATGGAAAACGAGGTTCAGGTCCTCAGCTAAAAGCTGGAATGACCATCGCCATCGAGCCCATGATCAACAGAGGTACTCGCAGCATCATCCAATTGAAAGATGGATGGACATTAATCACAGGAGATCGAAAGCCTTCTGCGCATTTTGAACATACCATTGCAATCACTGAGGCAGGTCCTGATATCTTAAGTACCTACTCATACATTGAACTTGCCATCGAAGAAAATAGTTACATAACAGAGAAAATAGAAACACTCGCCTGATCAAATGTCAAAGCAACCTGCCATCGAACAAGACGGCACGATTACAGAAGCACTCTCCAATGCAACGTTCCGCGTTGAATTAGAGAATGGACACGAAATCATAGCACACATCAGTGGAAAAATGAGGATGCATTACATCAAAATTCTTCCCGGTGATAAAGTGAAAGTAGAGATGTCTCCATACGATCTAACAAAAGGAAGAATAACGTATCGTTATAAATAATCCGTTCACGGAAAACAAAGATTAAAAATGAAAGTACGCCCATCACTTAAAAAACGCAGTGCAGATTGTAAAATCGTGCGTCGCAAAGGTCGCTTGTATGTGATCAACAAAAGAACCCACGTTTTAAAATGCGTCAAGGGTAAAATATTTAAATTAAAATAATAGAAATTACGTCAGATAATGGCTCGTATATCTGGTATTGATTTACCAAAAAATAAAAGAGGTGAGATAGGTCTCACTTACATCTATGGCATCGGTCGTTCGGCTGCCCAAAAGATACTAACTACTGCCGGTGTTGATTTCAACAAGAAGGTGAATGAATGGAATGATGATGAATTGACAGCAATTCGTACCATCATCAATGACAACTTCCGTGTGGAAGGTGCATTGCGTTCAGAAACTCAGTTGAACATTAAGCGCTTGATGGACATCGGTAGCTACCGTGGAATCCGTCACCGTTTAGGTTTACCTGTTCGCGGACAACGCACAAAAAACAATACTCGTACTCGTAAGGGTAAGCGTAAGACAGTTGCCAACAAGAAAAAGGTAACTAAATAATCTTTAATTAACTTATTTAATATAGACGTTCTGACCCATGGCTAAAACAACAAAAGCCGTAAAGAAAAGAGTAGTGAAAGTTGAGGCGACCGGCGAGGCGCATATCAATGCTACTTTTAACAACATCATTATAAGCCTTACGAACAACAGTGGCCAAGTAATTTCTTGGGCTTCTGCTGGTAAGATGGGCTTTCGTGGATCGAAGAAAAACACACCTTATGCTGCACAGCTTGCTGCTGCAGACTGTTCGAAAGTAGCTTTTGAAGCTGGCCTTCGTAAGGTAAAAGTGTTTGTAAAAGGTCCAGGATCTGGCAGAGAGTCAGCCATCCGTACTATACATAACTCTGGAGTGGAAGTAACAGAAATCATTGACATTACTCCCATCCCTCATAACGGTTGCCGCCCTCCAAAGCGTCGTCGTATCTAATTCTTGAAAGGTCAAACTAAGATTAAGTAATTAAATAAAATGGCAAGATATATAGGCCCCAAGACCAGAATCTCTCGAAAATTTCGCGAGCCGATTTTCGGTCCTGACAAAAATTTCGAAAAGCGTAATTATCCTCCTGGACAACATGGGAATAGTAAGAAGCGCGCAAAAGTTTCTGAATATTCAACTCAGTTGATGGAGAAGCAAAAGGTGAAGTACATGTACGGAATCCTTGAGCGTCAATTCGCGAAAATTTTCGATAAAGCGAATCGTATGGATGGTATCACAGGTGAAAACTTGTTGAAACTGATCGAATCACGCTTAGATAATGTAGTGTATCGCTTAGGACTTTCATCAAGTCGTTCGGGCGCACGTCAATTGGTTTCTCATCGTCACATTACAGTGAATGGTAAGTTGGTAAACATTCCTTCTTATACATTACGTTCTGGAGATGTAGTGGCCGTTCGTGAAAAATCAAAATCACTTGAAACCATCACCGAATCATTAGCATCTCGTATGGCTAAGTACGGTTGGTTAGAGTGGGATGGAAGCCAAATGGCAGGTAAATTCATCAATCCTCCAGCTCGTGAAGAACTCACTGAGAACATCAAGGAGCAGTTGATTGTCGAATTGTACTCTAAGTAATCCTTGAATTTGTGGCCACGTAGAAGCCCTTAATTCTGCAATAATTATTTAGTAAACTATAAACACATATAACTCACATGGCGATATTAGCTTTTCAGCAACCGGACAAAGTGATCATGAATCATTCGACCGAAACATTCGGTCAGTTCGAATTCCGTCCGCTAGAACCGGGATACGGAATAACCGTTGGAAATGCACTGCGTAGAATCCTACTCAGTTCCTTAGAAGGCTTTGCCATCACTTCTATTAAAGTTGGCGGAGTTGATCATGAATTCTCAACAATTAAAGGTGTTATTGAAGATGTAACCGAAATGATTTTGAACTTGAAACAAGTACGTTTCAAGCAACAAATTGAAGGTACTGACTCAGAAAAAGTACACGTGATGGTGAACGGTAAAGAAACATTTACCGCTGGCGATATTGCAAAACATACCACTGCATTCCAAGTGTTAAATCCTGATTTCGTGATTTGCAACATGGATCCTTCTGTGAAATTACAATTGGATATTACGATTGAAAAAGGTCGCGGTTATGTTCCTTCTGAAGAGAACAAAACAGCAACAGCACCCATCGGTACGATCTTCTTAGATGCAATTTACACGCCGATCAGAAACGTAAAATATTTCATCGAGAACTATCGTGTTGAGCAAAAAACCGATTACGAAAAGTTAGTCGTTGAAATTACTTCTGATGGATCTGTTCATCCGAAGGAAGCATTGAAAGATGCAGCAGAAATCTTGATTCATCATTTCATGTTGTTTAGCGACGAGAAGATTACCTTGGAGTCGAAGCCTAAGCAAGTGACCGAAGAATTAGACGAGACGACTCTTCACATGCGTCAGTTATTAAAAACAAAATTAGTAGACATGGATTTAAGTGTTCGTGCCCTAAATTGTTTGAAAGCTGCCGATGTAGAAACGTTGGGCGATTTAGTAAGCTATACAAAAGCTGACTTATTAAAATTCCGCAATTTCGGTAAGAAGTCATTGACAGAATTAGAAGAATTAGTTCGCAGTAAGAACTTAAACTTCGGAATGAATATCGCGAAATACGGTATTGATAAAGATTAATTAAAAATAAATAAATCGCGTAGAGCGAAGATTATAATAACACGAATACAACATGCGTCACGGTAAAAAACACAATCACCTCGGCCGTACTACGAGTCATAGAGTTGCTATGTTAAGCAATTTGGCTATTTCTCTTATTACACATAAACGTATATTCACTACAGTTGCAAAAGCGAAAGCATTGCGTGTATATGTAGAGCCTCTTATTACAAAGTCTAAAGACGACACTACACATTCACGTCGAGTGGTTTTCTCTTACTTACAAAGTAAAGATGCCGTTAGCGGATTGTTTCGTGACGTAAGCGTAAAAATTGCTGATCGTCCGGGTGGCTACACTCGTATCATTAAAGTAGGTAACCGTCCTGGTGATGCTGCTGAAATGGCGATGATCGAATTAGTAGACTATAACGATAATCTACAAAAAGAAAAATCAGGCAAGAAAGCGGCTGCTAAAACCACCCGTCGTAGCCGTGCTAAGAAAGCCGCTCCAAAAGCTGGCGATGCTACCGCATCCGATAGCACTGACGCTGCCGAATAATTTCTTAAACATAATCCATTTAAAGCGAGGCGAACATTTTGTTCGCCTCGCTTTGCGTTTAGCGATGATTCTTGACCGCAGGTTTGCGGGACGGGTTTAATAGATTTTTTGGTCGGAGTTAACGGGAAGCCTCATAAATGTTCAAGCCTTTCCCCCTTTTACCTTCTCCATCCTATCCGAAAGCGAGAACAAGGAGTGAGAGGGGAAACAATAAAAGAATTTGATGATTTGAAATATAGATTAAAGCCTCATAAATGTTCGAGCCTCTCCCCCTTGCCCCCTCTCCATCCTCTCCTAAGGCGAGGACAAGGATGGAGAGGGGGTATTTGATTTTTGGCGAATAGAGTTTTTAATTTTAAACGAATTGCGAAGCGCAGCCTTAGCGCCTTTGCGCCTTTGCGAGAAAAATTAGCGAAGAGAAACCATCGAAGAGAAACCATCGAAGAGAAACCATCGAAGAGAAACCATCGAAGAGAAAAGCAGTATTTTCTAGCGAATAAATTTTAGTGAGAATAGTGTTCAAGCCCTCCCTGCCTTCCTCTCCAGTGGCGAGGGGGTATTTGATTTTTGGTGAATAGAGTTTTTACTTTGAAAAGAATATCGAAGCGCAGCCTTAGCGCCTTAGCGAGAAAATTTACCGAAGCGCAGCCTTAGCGCTTTTGCGTCCCGATAGCTAAAAACATTAACCGAAGCATCCTAACATGTAACTGCAAAACATCTAACGGCTAATCGCGAAGCCTCGCGACCAACTTCTTCTCCCTTCGCTTCTTCAAAATAAAATACACAACAGGATATAAAATGAACAACATCGAACTAAACTGCTCATACCCGGTTCCATAAAAAATGAAATTGAAAATGATGATTGCCGCGATTACGACACATAAAATTAGCATCGCCAACTTCCTTTCTTCGTACTTCTTTAAAACCGACCGTCAAAGGCCTTCAGTAAGCCATAGATCTTCAAATGCTGATACCAGATAGCCCTAATGAAAGTAAAGCTCACCATGTAAGCGAAAATGGTTGGGAGCAAGTGTTGGAGGGCGTGGTACAAATCCTCGGCCGACTTAATGGGTGTCGTTTCAGGAATGCGAATTTCGATCGCCATTAATGTGATCACGATGGCAAACACCGCATCACTAAACAGGATCATCCTTTCAATTTGGAATTCCTTATGGAGTTCTTTCTTTAGATTTTCTTCAGGGTGGGCCATACATTCAAATCAAGGTTGAAAAATATGAAAAGATAGGGAATCTTTAGGGGTTTAAATAATTTTGTTGTCGGAGGCTGCGAGAATGGTTGTGGTGACAGAATTCGAGTACAGTTGTTTTTTAATTGATAAATTATTTGAAGAAGGTTCAAGTTTGAATAAAGTTGAAATTAATCACGGTCAATATTACTTCTTGATTATATTAAACGATTAGCTGACCTTGATTTGATCTTTTTAAATTTGTATAACATTGAATAATAGTACTTTAAAATGCATTGTTAGGTGTAAGAAATATTTTAATAAATATTCGGTTACTACGTACAAGTACTTACTCTTTTGTTATTCTGAATGATTTTATTTGTGCCATAAAGCAGTAAAGGAATATTATTTATTGTGAAAAATTAAACTATATAGAATTAGAGTTCTGTTAGTGGGCGTTTCTCTTCTTGACTGGTAGAGACTTTTACTCCTTTCAGGAATAAACCTTTTTGTATTTGGTGTTGGCAAGCGGGGTGATTCAAATGGATCGGGTTAAGGGTACAATTGAATTTGTATAACTAATCGGAATTTGTATTGGTGTAAAATTTTAACCTCCGAAATCACCCGCTCAGCCAAACCTATGTAACCTTTTCGAAATATTCGTACTACCAATTTTGCTTCTTGAACTTAGGATGTAAATAATTGCGAATAATAATTAGGTGACTCGCATAATGCACTGCGAAATTGAATGAAATCGACCCATGGGTGGTATTAGGAATTATGAATTGGGAGGATATTACTTTTTTTAAAAATGCAATTGTATATAAAGCCGGTTGTTTGTTCGTTAGGTTGAAGAGTTTTTCCTCCCCATAATTCAACTCGAGTTAAATATTTTAAGACCTGAGCCAGTTATTTCACTATTTTTAATCCCAGCCCATTGTCCGTATATTTTACATTTAACTCGTCTTGAGTCTCTGTGATATTTAAGGTAATTAGTGTAGCATTTGAATGTCTCAACGTATTGTTAAGTAATTCTTGTAATATTCGAAATAAAATGAACTTGAAAGTCACTTTGTTGTATTTTTTAAGTCAGGATGTACGGTAATGTTACAATCGATGCCCTTTAATCGTTTGAAGTTTCTTACTAGCAAATTCAATTCGTTGACAATACCATTTTCGATGAGGTATTGAGAAGATTGAGTTCTTGAAATCATTCGAACTTCCTGAATGGTTTCACTTACTAAGTTGGGCAAATCTTCTTTCAATATTTGATCGTGCTGTTTTTTAGTAAATTTTAATTCCAGTTTAATAAAAGATAATTTTATTCCAATGCTGTCGTGCAATTCTTTCGAAATTTATTTCTTTCATCTTCTGCAGCAGAAAAGGCAACTAAAAGTCGATTTTTATTTTCTTGGGCTCTCCTTTTTACATAATTGTGAATGATCAATAAAAAAAACAGGCATAGTATTACGAACGTAATACAGATAATAATTACACTAAAAATCACTTCTTCTTTTGTGGTAAACATAATATGCCAGTAAAATACATGGCGTTGGTGCCAATGGTAAGAATGGAATTAATTACCCACGTATAAGTGGTTAAGGTTACTTTGTCTTCAAGAATGATCTCGCCCGTACTAAATATTATTATGGAAATGCAAAAATATAAAAAACAGCCGGCAATAAACCAAAATTTATAGTTTTTAAAGTATGATGCTTTCGATAGAATTCGAGATTGAATCTAATTCCGCCACCCTATTAAATATTGTGTATTTCATGATCGTAAACGCAGAAATGAATCCAACCAACAGATATGATATAATTTTAAATTTGGAAGTGCTTATTGGAAGTAATTTGATAAGTGCAATGGATAGAACTACAAACTGAGCAAGGCAAAAAATATTAACGATGAAAAGATTTTGGGAATTAAAAAAGTAAAAAGCTGCCAAGATGATCTCTGTGATTGCAGATATTGATAAATTAATTATGAATAAGAGAATGAAAAAATCTTTTTTTGCAAGGTATAATAATTTAAAAGTTATCAATGGCAACAAAATTGTTGTTGCCATTGATAGGTACGCAATACTAACCATTCAACTGAATTAGCTTATGAATTCAACATATTGTTGTCATTACAATATGGGGGGCACATTAATGATCTTTCAGCTAACTCGCCATTGATGATATCTTGCTCTTCTGAGTCTACTCCGACAAGAACCATAACTTGCTTATTATTATCATCAAGTCCATAATAGTAGCGAATGCCAATACAATTTTCTTTGATCAAGTATCGCTATTAAGGCATCTCTTCCAAAGAAACCGCCTTTAACTTGATCAGACCCCATATGCTGTCTGTACCTTGCAGTGAATGCTGCAGCATCGTTTAACGAAATTTCGTGATTTTCATGTCCGTCCATAGTGTTTCTTTTTTTTGTGAAAAATAGCATTTTATTACAACAAGTAGTTATACGTAGGCCGAAATTTTGATTTGTTTATAACTTATATTTTGTCAAATAAAAAAATGAGAAATTGATCAGATTAATTAAACATAATTTTGGATTTTTATAATTGTAAATATTAGATTATCAATAATATAAGACTAATATTTTTTTAAATTAATGATAAAAACTGGGAGATTATTTTTTTAAAGGAGATTATATAATTGAGAATTTTCACTACGTACTTGTACGTAGTGATAAGGTTGTGTTTAGTGGTGCGAATTAAATTCGGGGATCAGATTTTGATCTTATCATGATATCTTTGTGCATTGAGCTTTCAAATCCTTACTCCATGTTAAATATTCTTATAGCTGATGACCATCCAATGTTTCGTGTTGGTTTGTTACGCGTCTTAAAATATTTGGATGAGTCCTACATAGTCCATCAGGTATCCAATGGAGTCGAAGTATTGGATTTTTTAAAAGATAATCCATGCGATTTAATAATTATGGATATTAATATGCCGATCATGAATGGAATTAAAACTACTGAGAGTCGTGCGAGCAGAATTTCCTAAGGTTAAGGTTGTTGGTGTGTCCATGTTTGACGATTCTTTTCATGTTCCAGAATGGTTGATGCCGGCGCCAATGGTTATTCTACTAAAGAAATTAATATCGATGAGCTGCAATTGATGTTAAGTACAGTATTGGATGGTGGATTTTATATTTCGAAGGAAGTATCTCATTGGCTCTCGAAGGATTTTAAAAGAACAAACAAACATTTTGACAATAAATTGAGAGAAGAACTTTCGGAGCATGAAGTTGAAATTCTTGTGTTGCTTTGCGGTCAACTTTCTTCTAAGGAAATTGCTGACAAACTAAAAATTTCTTACCGAACAGTTCAAACGCATCGTTTAAAGATTACAGAAAAAACTGGGGCAATGAATGCAGTTGGATTGGTGTTGTACGCCATTGAGAAAGGATACATTTTAGTAACGAAGTAGGTCGTTATTTTTAATTGAGTTGATTTTATTTTGTAAGTACGTATTTGTGCGTATTTTTTATTCCTAATTATTGATTTCATTTGTATCGTACTTAATTCGAAAGTTGATTATAGTATGTGTTTATTTCAATAAGCAAATTGTTCAGTGATTATTCGGATGGTATTAATAATTCGCACGCTGATGTAATTTATTTCATCAGATGTTGGTTAGCTCATTGTTTCATAGTTAGTGTTTCTTTTATCATCATGCGATTACTTTCTTAGATAGAAAAGAGTAGTAGAATAAATTGAATCTGTAAGACTATTTAATAACCTATGGCATTAACAAAACATACAAGAACAATACAGATAGATTCGCCATCGCGAGAACAATCTCCAATTCAACCACCACAAGTCGATTCAACGTTGCCTTTCATAGAGCTATGGTATGGCGATATCACGCAACCCGGAGCCATTACAACGGAGGATATTATTGTATTATCTTCAAATTCTGCTGATACTTTAATTGGAAATAATTCTATACATACTTGGATGAAGGCGCTACCAAATAGACCTCAAAAGTGGTTTGATTTTTCTCCGAGTTTGAATGCTCGGGCGGTGATGTATGATAATTCGGGAGTCGCTGCAATTCCAATTGGAGCTGTTTTATTTTGGGATCCAACCTTCGGACCACTCCTTACGTCACAGGCAGCTCCATATAAAACAGACGATATTTTTAAAGGGGCTCAAGCCATGTGGGGGAATATTCCTAAGTCTATTCTGATACCACTTCAAATTGGAGATAATGGTTTCTGCGATTCGACAATCATGATGCAATCATTATTGCATTCCGCTATAAAGATTGGCGGATGGCATAAATACCTACCATCTACCATTAAAATTGTAATAAATATGAATGATTCAAATGCTATGAATGCCTTTGATACCATTGCTAATAATTATGATTTGTTGAGAGGCGCTTCTAATAAAGAGATCGGAACCAGAGGTCCAAGCGGATTTCCTTCCGCCTTGACGAAACCTTATTCCTTTTATATGAATGAATCAAATCAATGGATGAAAAATCAGTATGATTCTGTTTCTGATTTAAATCCATTAACGGAATTTCAGGCATTTGCCATAAACCTATATACTACCAGCTATTGTGCGCCCATGCAGGAAGTTTTTCGTAAGCCTCTAAAAATGATGCTATCGCCTCCACTAAGAGGAAGTGGTAAAGAGCTTCCTGAATTTTTTGGTGTTGGTTATACTGATTTAGGCGCTCCAAGCTATCAAGCGATGATCCCACTCTTTGCTGTGTTTAGTGCAGGTTTATTAAATATTTCAGCATACAATGGAATCACATATCGGGGAGAGTCGAGCTTATGGAATTCCTTTGTAGTGGGAACAGGAGTTCGAATATTAACGTATATAAGCAGTGCAGATGAGTTTAACAACTCGATCGGATTACCAGGGCCACAGTATCGGATGCTAGATGATTCTGGGAAAGCATCGCCTCTAAAAACACCTGCTACATCGCCTCCTGTGGTACTTATTATCAAGTCAGAATGCAGTCGTTATCTGCAAAAAATATTTCACATTATTCTGCACATCAATACGAACAAGAACATGTCTATGATCATGAATTTATTGAGTATGTAACAAGCAATGAAGGGGAGTTCTTGGGTCTATGGGAGGTAACATAGCTTCCATAGAAATACCTGAAATTTTTAGTCCATTATTCTAAGAAAAAAAAGATGACCATGAAAAGTAATGCAGTTGATGAAATAGTGAAGGCTATTAGAGCACTCAAGTCCGATGTGTTAGTCGAATTGAAGGCCACCGATCATTTGAATTCACCCAGACTTACATCAGATTTTCGGTATGATTTTATACAATGATGCATTGGGTGTTATTGATTGGACTAAAGTATCGTCAGAGGTGAATTCTGAACAATGGGCATTGCAAGAAAATCTCGACGGCAAATCCATTGATGAGTTGCGTGCTATGGTGTACATTCATTTGCGAAAAGAGCGATTTCAAGGTGACATATCCAAAGCTTGGCCGCATCTGGTTATTTGAATAAATGGGCAGATGCTTTAGAAACTTGTACATCCAAGTCAATGGTTGCCTGAAAGGAGACTATAGTAGACTTTGACAAATTATTTTGTGATAATAAAGCTCAAAAATTGAATGAAGCATTTTGATGATATTTACTTTTGATAAAGCAAGCATTTACGTTTGAAATCAATTATGAATGTATGTTGTATGAATGGAATCTTCCGACTGAAACAATCAGTTTTTTCGAAATTCAATATTGAGAATGCTTAGGGACGATCCTCATCACATCCATTTGGTTTGATTTATGTATTAATAAAAGGAGATTTTTCGGTTCGTTTCAACTTGGAGCATGGTTGGGCTCTCTGAAATATTAAAATTTTACAATTGTATATAATGAGATAGGCACTAAATGAAATATTTTTCATTTAGTGCCTTAGAATGAATTAAGTATTAATACGTATTGTTCAATTTTTTTTATTTTTTACTCCGAAGGGAAGAGCATTGATCATTTTGGATTAGTATCTTCAGGTGTCATTGACTGATAGTGATTTAGGTGTTCTTCGATTTCATTTTGATTTTTTATTTCTGCAGATACGAACTTGTATCCTTTGTCATTACCAATTTATTTTTTTTTGAGATTCTTTTTATTAGTTTAACTTTGGTAACAATAGTAAAATTACGAGGTGTGATTAATTATATAATGTAATCAATTAACCTAATAGTTTCTTTTACAATGGACATCAAGCATAGTAAATTGAAACTTGTTTTTTGATTTTATTGCATTTTAATCTAACTAGAAAGGAATCGACAACATGAAGTTGTAAAGGAGTGTTTTTCATGTTCATCGATGTTTGGGAAGTTCGCGATGTTACTATGGTTTAATGTTAGAGCCGATTTAGTTTGAGGTAAAGAGTAAAAGTTGTTTTGTAAAATAATTCATAAATGATCACTATGTAAAATTTAAACCAAGATGTAGTATGAAGAAGATCTCTAGCTTGCTTGTAGCCATTTTACTTTTTAACATCAGCCATGCACAAACTTTGTTTGATGCCATTGAAGCCCAAGACCTGAGTAAAGTCACGGTGCTGATTGAAAAAGGAGCGGATGTAAATATGCAGAAAGGAAATGGCATTCATCCATTATTTTTAACTTGTGCTTTAGGTAATCATCAAATAGCAGAACTATTACTTTCAAAGGGAGCAAAAGTAGATGCAACATTGAACAATGGATTAACCGCACTCTTTGTTGCTTCACAAAACGGATTTCATAAAATTGTTTTGCTGTTATTAAATAAAGGAGCCAACCCCAATTTAAAAGACAAAAATGGGTGGACACCGATGCATTTTGCTACGAGAAATGGAAAGATGGATGTAGTAAAATTAGTAGTTAATCATGGTGCTAATATTGATGTTAGAACAAATAATAAATCCACTCCTTTGTCCATTGCAGTGAGTAAGGGGCATATTGAGATTGTAAGATATTTATTGGAATTGGGAGCAAATGTAAACAACCAAGATAAATCCAATGAAACTCCGGTGATGAATTGTGCTCAGCGTGGACGAATGGATATTTTAAAAATACTACTTCAACATAACCCCAACTTAGCACTACGTAATAACGAGAATAAAACTGCAGCTGTGATTGCCCGAATCAACGGGCATGTTGCAATAGAGAAATTATTATTGGAAAAGAGTCGTAATTTTTAATGTGAGTCCGCGCTGCAAAATTGTAGTGTTAACATTCAAAG
>JADJMG010000010.1 GCA_016709725.1 Bacteroidota bacterium | reverse complement strand
AATACTTCTTCCGATAATAAAGTGATCAGTTGGTCTGATAACGATGAAGCCCCGGTATTTATCTTGTAATTCCAAGTGTTTATCTTCCTTCCAGAAATCAGTTTTTAATATTTCCCCTTCAAATATCGAGATTCTTATACAGTCTCTTTTATACTTAGATAGTTTCGAAGAGTAGTAGTGATAACAACTGTCAATGATAAACTTGTCAACGTAACTTGATTCCGCAAGTAAATAGGCGTGCCTTTAAATTTCCAAAATGTTTTTTAACACAATTATCACATAGTATTTGAGCATTCCCATCATTTACGCCAAACTGATCTTTCAATAGTTTTCTACTAACCAGCTCCTTTAGCTATTGGATCTTAAATAAATTGAAATACTCATCTTCTATAGTTACATATAATTTATGCAAAGTTAAATATCCACTTGGAAATTCTTTTTTATACGAATACTGACGGATAATACCAAATGATGTTCGTCCCTAACGAATCTATTGATGCCCCAGCCAGCCACAAGCACGGCTTATGCAGTGGCTAACCCATACCTGAAAGCTTTCGACCAACCCCACAAATACATGTATGGTGTTGCCGCCATTTTAAACTGTCACTATTTTTTGTGGCTATGTAGCCAACGCTTTTGGCACATTACATGTTCCGCTTCACTACACAGTCAAAGAGGCTAGCCAACACAAACATAGCAACAAAAAGACGCTAACAAAAAGAACACAACTATGATAGTACATTAGCAATTTTATTTTTAATATGCTTCACTTGCCTTTGTTTACTACTTACTTTCCATTGTTATCGGTAACATTTTCTTACTGTCAAAAAAAATATGCTCATTTCCGTATCAGAAGAAATAGAATGCTTTTAATAAAATTCAATGGAAAAGCATACTATATTTACGCATCTCATTTCTTACAAATATGTATACAGGTAACTCCCAAAACAGAGCACGATATGATAACCCATATTTTAAAAGTCCATTGAGTCATGTAAAACAGATTACCTGACATTTATTTCAAACATTAGACACGTCATTAAAAATATAGGAATAACATATGAAACATTGTGCCGTTCGATACAGGCTGATGGTATACATGTAAACAAAGACTATCCTGCAAGAGTAGCTAGAGGAAAGTGTGTTGCTCCAAGTTTGCTTTACTGCAGTTTCTTTGCTAGAAAAATTAATATACCCTTGTATAAGCTATTAAGTCCCACAGAAGAATTTCTCAAACGTGGTTTGAATCAGAATTGAGAAGGTAATTATTCTTATACTGGACCTATCGTTAAGTTCCATTCCACTAAAAACAACAAGTTACGAATTTCAATTAAAAAGGGAGGCTTAATTTCAACTAAAGGTCTTCAACTAAATAAAGAAGTTATTGTGTCTGGAGGGCGCATTCGAGAAATACTAGATGGTGGTAAGGTGCTTAGGTTTGGGACATTATCCAACTGGTCTAGTTCAGTTCAAACCACAATTTATTTACTTAGAGAATTTTCCAGTGTCAACTAATTCATTTAATCCTAAACGTACTCATATATCACTTCCAAAAGAAGAATATTTTAGAACATGAATTAATGTTGGATGAACTCTATTATTGGAAGTATTAAAAAGGCTGTTGCAATGAGATGGGGAAAAGTAACAGACAGACATTTATTTCTTCTGTATAAACATGGCATTTAACGCTGGACATCAATGTAACGCTAAAAAAACTCCATAAACGTTAGAAATTTAATTGGTAAAAGTGAGGTCCAAAGATAAATAATCCACCAAAGAATGTTACTTATAACCACTAAATAACTAGTCCAAATGGTAAATCGGTAATAGGAAATATACAGAAACCACTGCAGCCAATCCTACACTTAAAATGCTAAATATTTGACCCAGTAATATAAAAAATGGAACCCCAAAACTAAAGCTAAAATTACTTGAAAAAGATCGCTCAATTCATTGTGCCAATCAAAAACTCTGAAGAGGACATTCGGGATAAGGTAGTGCATTATAAAATTGAATATGGTCATTACAATTAGTAATGCCAATGCATATAAAAGCGATTTGATGATATTGGACAAGGATTATGAAGTTGCGTTAATTATCTTCCCATTTACTTCGTATGACAAAATGAGCTTGCGATTAGCTTGAAAATATTGATGTATTTTTCGTAAAGCATCTTTGAGTCTTTGCCCTTTGAAACAGATACTCCTGCAGATAAACCTATTCTAAAGTCTTTGTATATGAAAAAGTAGTTGTAGGAGGATATTTCAAAAACATGGTCCAATCGCTTAACATCAGTTTTGTAAAAGGCAAATACTGCGCTCTCACCTTCAATCTTATGGTTGTCCTCTACAATTAACTCTATACTGTTTGGGAAATCACTAAGTAAGGCATCTAAAACGGCTTCCCGAGATTGTAAATATTCCAGTTCGTCTGAATCTGGAATCTGTGGTAATTTTCTAACCATTACCATTATTTGGACGCTACCTGTTGAGTCGTTGGCTATTTTACATGCAATATTAGGACGGTCTGGTGTAACACTTTCCCATTTCTCAGGATATCGAAGACTGAATTTCAATCCCTTTGATTGAGGGGTTCCTTCGCATAAAAAAAGTCTATTCTTCCCCTTAGAAAAATCTAATGTTTCGTTTTGAGCCATGGAAAAGTGGGCAATCAAACAAACAATGACAAAAGAAGAAAGAACACGATTCATTTCTCCTGTGGCGTTTCTAACTTCTTAGACTGCAACTTAAACTTTTTATTCAGTAGGTAATACATCAACCCCATACTAAAAAATGTTGAGATCACACATTGGCTAATTATCGCCCCTAAGGCATACCAACTGCTCGATCCGAAAATAAGGGCTACCACAAGCAAAATGAAAATCGGGACGAAAATGGAATAATTCCAAATTTGAACCTTTGTTTTTGGATTAATTTCATTTGAGGAAATTAGAACGATCAAAGCAAATACTATAAAAGAAATGGTTGCCATACTTGCCTAGTTTTTAATAAATCAGATAAAGAAGAGATTACAAAGGAAACCTCCTTCAAAATGATATCAAAGGTTATCCGTGATATTTTATAACTTTGCTTAATAATTTATAACCTGTAGTTATGAGCAATATATCCGAAAAATTAAAAATTTACGTGAACTAAGGAATTTCACACAGGATTACATGTCGCAACAGCTAAACATGACCCAAGCTGGTTACAGTAAAATTGAAAGTGGAAATACGGATATCGCATATTCCAAAAGAGTTGCAAGAGTATTGGAAGTGACACCAGAAGATCTAATTACTTTTGACAGTCAGAAGTATTTTAATAGCTTCAATAATGTTAAAGGTAACAATAATGGCAGAGTTATCATTAATATGAATGCTGACGAGATAAAAGCCCTTTATACAGATAAATTTGATCTGCTTAACCGTCTTTTAAAACAAACCGAGGATGAACTAAACCGAATAAATTTGGGAATATTTGGTGTAGTCGGCCTTAATACAAAATGAAATTAGTTTTTAAATGCCCCCCGAATTTTTCATCCCGGAAAAACTAGCGTGACCAACTATTGAATGAAAAAAAGTATTAGTTGAATTGAATATATAAAGATTTAGCCAGGAATAGTTGATCATTTTTATTGTCGAATCCTTTGGGAAGTTTTTGATAAGTTCGAGTGATATTCGTTGCAACTTCTGATTGCATATGTTTTAATTATGGGTATTTTACTTTTTGTGTTGTCCTTGTTGTGAATTATTATCATACATACAGTTAATGATAAAATTTCCAATCCAAAAAACGTCAACAAAATCATCGTTGCCCAAATCATTCTTTCGTGGGATGAAATGAACCATAATGAATGACAAATTTAGAGTTTTGGAACTTTCTTAAATAATTCATGCCTAAATACACTATAATTACTAGTTTTGGCTAAATACTTAATCTTCAGCGTGGGTTTCAGTCGAATGACGTTGTAATTGGTGGTGGTGCTTCAAAAGCTCTACATCGAGAATTTGGTTGGGCATTTGATCTTGTCCACGAAATAATATCCCGCTTGGAAGATCCTCTTTTGGCTAATCTCCCAAAAAGCAAACATGGCCCCAAAATAAAATCAAAGAATTTACTGAATGTTTAGCTGAGTAAGAGAGAAAATACTAAATCTCCTCCCTCGATCAATTTTTAATGAGGTTAATGAATTTCCTGAATTTAAGGATTTGAAAAATGATTTCAATAAAATAGCTTTAGACTGTATTTGCTACCACATTCTTGGATACGAAGGCAGATTGATAAATCCGATTACGAAAACATGCGCTCTTTCGAAAATACTTGGTTGAGTATTTTAATAAATTGGATGAAAGAAACAAATTTTTTCTCAGATAAGATTTCCAATCGTTGTTTAAAAATAGTAACATTTAATTATGACAGGAATATTGAGTATTTTCTTTGTAAATACTTTCCAGAATATGAGGAAAATGTTAAAACAATTTATTGAAGAATCCGTAATTCATATTTATGGAACTATAGGAAGTATTTTTGAAGAAAGTAGTGTATCCAAACCGGTAGCATTTGGTGCAGCTAATGATAAATATGAAAATTGGATTACTCAAAATATGCAATTGCAATATGATGAGAGAAATAGAGAATCTCTTAAAAACACTTTTAAATCCCAAAGTTGTATATCAACTTTGCAGGAAGAAAATTCAAAATTTGAAAATGATTTGTGCTTTAGCGATCCCTCAGATTTACAAGTTTGCTTTTTTGGATTTGCATTTGATTACCTTAATTGTCGAAGATTAAATTTAGCTTATGACAAATGAAAAAGCCAAAATATTTTGTAAATATTCACCCTAAGAAATATGATTATGGATATAAATTTAGAAGGGATTTCGCAGAAAGATTGAGAACAATTAGAACTGATCTAAAGTTTTCTTACTTGGAGTCTAATGACTTTTTGAAAGAACGACTATCGGAATTAAATCTGGAAATTTATACTAAAAGGTAAATTTTCTAAACTTTTGGATTCAATGATTAAATTAACTTTTTATACGATTTGTTGCCAATTTGTATCCTGTTTGTGTTAGTTGATTGATTTTCACAATACAATCACTTTTTGTATTGGAAAGTAACAGACTAAAAATTCAAATTTTTCTATACCTTCGTCTTAGTATTTAAAATAAAAATATTTTTAAAATCTTCTATTATGCATATACAACAAATCGAATCTAAGATTCATGAAATTCGAGGGCAAAAAGTGATGCTCGACTATGATCTGGCTGATCTTTACGAGGTAGAGACTAGAGCACTAAATCAAGCCGTCAAACGTAACATTGACATTTTTCCTTCAGCTTTTATGTTTCAACTTACTGAAAATGAATGGGAACGGATGTCATCACAAATTGTGATGACATCACTAAATAAGCGCCCAAAAACAGCATTGCCATATGCTTTTACTGAACATGGAGTTACAATGCTTGCCAACGTTTTAAAAAGTAAAAAAGCAAGATTGACAAGTATAGCCATCGTCCGAGCATTTATTACACTCAAGAAATTTATTTCAAATTACAATGAAATTTCAGAAACACTGAAGGAATTAGAGAACAAATACAATCAACAATTTAAAGATGTTTACGAAGCCATAAACTATCTACTAAACAAGGAAAAACAAGAAATATCACAAAAAGAACGGAAAAGAATCGGTTATAAATAAGCATCCATTATATCAACTTCAAAAAATTCAAACCAAATTTTTGAGGTCAGAGGGCTAAAAGTTATGCTTGATTTTGACTTGACAGAACTGTATGAAACCGAAACAAAATACCTTAAAAGAGCTGTTCGGTCAAACATGAAAAGGTTTCCACCCGACTTCATGTTTGAAGTATCTAAAACGGAGTGAGAAACTTTGAGGTGCAATTTTAGCACCTCAAACAATAAGGGTGGAATAAGGTACCTGCCATTTGCATTAACAGAACAAGGCATAGCAATGCTTTCAAATATATTTAGGACATGCGGCCATATTTTGTGACCGTTAACCAATGCTTCAAAGGTTGCAAAATGAAACCTTAAATAGAAAAAGGAATGTATAATTATAAATAATCTTTCAGAACATTTTTAGTAAACCAATTGGGCAACTCATCAGATTTTAATTGTAATTGATTTTGATACGTTTCAGCAATTAATCTCATATTTTTTCCAGAGTTATCAAACAAAAATGCTCGTGAAACTTTTTGAATTGCTCTTGGTAAAATTTTTAATGTTAAATGAAATCGTGCCTCAATCTTTTCATTAGAAACAGGATGACCTCCCTTTGCAATTCTATTTTTCACTCTATCAATGTTGATCAATGGATCATCTGTACAAATAAAATATAAATAAGTTCGATATCCCAACTTGTTTGCTAGTTGAATCTCATCAATTTTACTACGGTGACTCATTACAGTTTCGTAAGAAAATGATTTGTTGAGATTCATAAGTTTCCAACGAATAAAAGCAGCAACATAGGCCGCTTCATATCCATTCGTTTCACCTGACAAATTAACAATCATTCCCTGCTTTACTTCCACATCTATTATGTATGAGGATTTCTTTACTTTTTGCTTTAGAGAACGCGCTGCCTTAGTCTTGTTGAATAAAGAAAGATCTATTACATCAATCTGAAAACCATATTCCGAAAAATCAACAAATCTATTTTTTCTGAGTTTTAATTCAATCTCATCTGCATTGACAAATACACCAGGATTGTACTTTGATTCAAAAGTAGAATAAAGAGAAGTTTTGCCACTTCCATTCGGTCCAGCAAAAATTCTTAGTCGCTTAAGACTTGCGGACATTTAAAACATCTCCTTTTCTAAAAGTGATAGATGGCGATTTTTTAGATGGGACATAAATTAAATCTTGCTCATTTAAAATATCCTTTGTTCCATCGGGATGTTCTCTATATAATATACCTTTTTCCATAAAGGTAATAGTCAACCCAAGTGCTTTTGAGCTCTTTATTGCCTTTTGAGCTGCAGTTTTACCTATCTTCAATAGTGATGCAACTTGACGAAAATCAGCACGAAACCCAATCTTCCTTTTTGTAGCAACTGTGCCTGCTTTAGAATAAATGGTCTTTTTTGGTTTCATTTTAAATGAGTGAAATTTGCTTTAAATTCCATTACAAATATACTAAGAAGTTGAGTCAAAAGCAAGAATTAACAATCTGTACCTTATTTGTACCTGAGTAATTAACCAACTTCCAACTTCTTTCAAAATCCACCCCCCCCCTGACAAAATCACTTTAATCGACTAAATCCAAACGCAAACTTAAACTTGCATTGATTTTAGGAAAGTAAAGAATTTATGATAAAAATTTGTGAAAAAAATAAATCTTATCCTAAAAACTACAATCCAAATTAGGTAAAATAAAAAATCGGGACATGTAAAACATGCCCCGATTGCTTAACATAAATTAATTATTTAATGATATTGAATTTAGCTAGTGAATTCGATGAATTCATCGATTGAATATAATACAATCCATTGGTCAATTCCGACAAAGCTAAATTCACCACATCTTGTTGTTGCACGGTGAATGAATTCATCATACGACCTACTGCATCTACCACACGATATTGTCCAGCCTGAACTCCTTTTAAGGTAATATTACCATTGGTTGGATTTGGATAAACGATGATCACTTGTCTTCCTACAATTGGTTCAAACAAACCAACCGAAGAACTAACGGTGATGGTAGTACTAAAAGTACATCCATTTGCATCCGTAACCATGACCGTATAATTTCCTGCTGCTAAACCTGTGAGATCTTCCGTTGTAGCGCCATTATCCCAAGCAAAAGTATAACCTGGAGTACCGCCAGTTACTGTTAAATCGATGGTTCCATCGTTCAAATTGAAAACATTGGTCGTGGTTGATGAAGCTGTGATCAGGGAAGGTTGCGTAAGATGTACCGTAGTGGTTCGCTTACAGCCATTCATATCTGTAATGGTTATATCATAATTGCCTGCGGGTATTCCTGTTTGACTTGATGTGGTTATCCCGTTACTCCACTGATAGGTATAAGATCCCAATCCACCCGTAGCAGAAACGGATACATTACCGGTACCTCCGTTACATAATGGAGAATTCTGAGAAATTGAAAATTGAATTTGAGTAGGTGAAATGATGGATACTTGTTCTTCGTGTGTACATCCAATCGCATCTGTAATTGTTACTGTGTATGTACCTGCAAGTAGATTTGTTTCTGTTGCAGCATTTCCACCTGAAGACCAACTATAAGTTAAAGATCCTGTTCCGCCACTAGAAAGAACGGTTGCGCTTCCCTCCGATCCAAAACAAAGTGGGTCTTGGATATTCACGGAAGATGTAATTGATGGATGTAACGTTATGGCTACTGCTGAAGAAGTATCCACTAAAGAACCCGAGGTTACCACACGACGATACCAAGTATCTGCAGCAATCACACCGGGTGAATAATTCGATGTATTAATTGTACCGATTGCATCTGCATACCCTGAGGATGCATTTGTAGTAGAGCTAATCCATTTATACGTATACGTTCCTTCACCTCCATAAGGAGTGGCTCCAGTTATCGTTGCTGCCGTCGAGTTTTCACAAACTACCTGAGCAGCAGAGGTGGTATTCGCTGATATTTCAATATTAATTACAGTGCTTGCGCTGATGTTTTGAATTGGATCAGAAACTAATCCACCATACTCAACAATATACGGCATCGACGCTACACTGGATAAATCATTCCATGCACCTGGTGAAGATCCAGCATAAACTTCCCCAAAATGTTCTCCATTCGTATTACTTGGCTCGGATAGATCCCAATTCGCAAATTGTCCGGACTGTGTCACAGGATTTATATTACCCGTTGAAAACATAGTTCCTTTCTCCGGACCCGTCACCCAATACCAATTTCCTTCTGACGCAGTTTGATCAATATACGTTGTCATTCCAGTTGCCGTATTAATTTCTGAAAATTCATCCGACGCACCCATCCATGCATCTGCATTTAATATCTGACGAATAAATGCAATTTCTGCTGTTGATGTAATGGTTGCCAAATAGCCTGTCAACCCTAAATAAGTTTGAGCTTCTGCATTTGACTTTGCTGTATTCCAATCTACGTTGGTACTTATTAACTCGTAAAAATGACCATTTGCATTGGCTGATAAATTTCCTGCACTAAAAGAAATAGTACGTTGTCCATATTCGGCAATGTTTGAATTCGCATAAGTTACTGTTCTCAACAAATTTTCCCAATTTGCTGCAGAAGTGGAACCATTGAAAGTAATTACACCTGTTCCAGAGTTGTAGGATGTTACTGTAATGCCACTTGGCAATGTTCCAGTAAATGATAATACATCCGATGGTTTCAATCCGCTAGAAATCGTTACCTTAAATCCAGTTATATTAGATCCTGATGCAATAGCTAAACCCGGGTCAATGGCTATGGCAGATGTGTTCAATGCATAACCCACATTGGTAACACCACTTGTTACTGATGTTTGACCAAAACTTGCGGATGCAATCAACATCAACACAAAGATTGATAAAAGATAAGGTGCGTTGGAAATTTTCATTTTATTATTTTTAGTAGATATTTTTTTAAAGAATTATTTTTGATGCCGATAGATTAACTCAACGCTCAGCCTTTCGACTGCTTACTATCAATCAATTTATACTTGAATTTTAGACCTTATGTTCCTATTTATTCATGCTTTAAATAAAAATCAAATTACATTGCAATACATTGATATTCTATTATTTACACATACAAAAATTGAAGTTCAAAAAAGCAATTTTCACTAAATCTTACAGCATATTACAAATGATTCTAAATTCAAGAATATGGATTCACTACATGTAAAAAGTAATTGAACTATCTTTGAAAGATAAACTCATTTTTTTTAATAAATTAAATAGAATAATTACCCTTTCGAATCGAAAACTAAATGATCTTAATTGCTAAAACCTTTGCGGGATGCGAAGAAATTCTTGAACAAGAGTTAATGGCGCTAGGTGCCGAGAACACCAATATTTTAACACGCGCTGTTCAGTTTGAAGGGGATTTGGCCTTGATGTACAAAGCAAATTTACATTGCCGAACTGCCTTAAGAATTTTAAAGCCCATCTGCACCTTTGAAGCGATTGATGAAGACATGCTTTACAATGAAGTAAAAAATATTGATTGGAGTGAATTATTTTCTCTTAATCAAACCTTCGCTATAAATGCAACACTTAACAATTCCAATTTAACGCATTCGTTGTATGTCGCTCTAAAAGCCAAGGATGCCATCGCTGATCAATTTCGCGATAAATTTGGTGAGCGTCCCAATGTAGATGTAGAATTCCCTGATTTTAGAATTCACTTACATATTTATGAAAACAATTGCACGCTTTCATTAGATAGCTCAGGCGACTCATTACACAAACGAGGCTATCGAGATTATACGAATCAAGCTCCCATCAATGAAGCTTTAGCGGCAGCATTAATTATTCTGAGTGATTGGGATCGTAAAATGCCGCTTGCCGATTTTATGTGCGGAAGTGGAACTATATTGATTGAAGCTGCTTTATTAGCACTTAATATCGCTCCTAACAAACAAAAAGATTGGTTTGGATTCCAAGGATGGAAAGATTATGATAAAGCCTTGTGGAAGCAAATTTATAACGATGCTATCAAAGCCGAATTAAAACCAAACGGATTAAAATTATATGGATCCGACATCAGCGGGGCTGTATTAGCAAAAGCAAAACAAAATATTGATCATGCTGGATTGGCAGATGTGATTCAATTGCGTAAATGTTCTTTCGAAAAATTCAAAACTCCTGCCGACGAAGGAATGATGATATGTAATCCGCCCTACGGATTACGCATCGAACCGAAAGATATTTTAGCCATGTACCAAGGTTTCGGCGATGCCATGAAACAAAATTTCAAAGGTTGGACCTGTTGGTTTCTCACCGGAAATTTAGAGGTTGCCAAACATATTGGTCTTCGCCCCTCGAGAAAAATGGTGATGTACAATGGTCCGATTGAATGCCGGTTTTTGAAGTTTGAGATATATGATGGAACAAAGCGGCGGGATAAGAGTTTGTCGATTGAGTGATTTTTTTCGTGGAATCGAGAATATTCCTTTGATCATTTTTTCAGCTGCTGGCTTCTGGCTGCTAGATTTTTTTCGAATTAGAAAATAATTATGATACGAGATGCTTTTTTCATCACTAGAGACGCTGAGGTCAAGAAGTGCACTATAGTTTAATCACTTGTATTCTCTTGTGATCTTTTGTGTCCTCTTGTGCCTTTTGTGCCTGCCTGCTGCAGGCAGGTTTAAAAAGTTGGATGAATGCTATAAATATTACACTCGTACAAACAACCAGCGACTAGAAGGCCGAATCGTCTATCGAAGCTGTTGCATACTCTTCTGAAGTTGGATGATCAACTACGCTCGAACTCTTCGTTGCTAATTCACGTTGCAACTCTTTGGATGTTTTCGAACTTCCATCATGACTCCATCCTGGTGCTTTGAAAATATAATTCAATTTATTCTTCAGACTACTTGCATTGCCTACATCACGGACGATGTTACTAAACTCATGGGTAATACTTTTTATGGGATGAAATGGATGTTGTGGCATCGTGGTAATCCCAAATTTCACAGGCTCCGCTTCTACTTCTGCTTGAAAAGTTCCGAATAATTTATCCCAAATAATCAAAACCATTCCCATGTTTTTGTCGAGGTACAAAATATTGCTGGCATGGTGTACTCGATGATGTGAAGGACTCACAAAAACAGATTCAAACCATTCAGGCATCTTTCGAATATACTGCGTATGTACCAACACACCGTACACTTGAGTTAAGGAAAACATAAAGAGAATATCAATAGGATGAAATCCAAAAAAAGCAATCGGAATAAAATAAACAAAACGATATAATGGTTGCAACACTGATGAACGAAATCCAGTACTCAAATTAAATTCAGGAGAGGAATGATGCGTTACATGAACCGACCAAAAAAGTCGACTACTATGATCTACTTTATGCTCCACATAAAAAGCTAAATCTTCCAGCAAGAATAATATTCCCCAATAAATAAAAGGTTGATGCGGGGCTTCTAAGAGTTTAAAATCATACGCTAAAAAAAGAACTATTAAATATACGCCACGAAAAACCAAATCAACCGTTGAATTTACCAAGGTCAAATATACATTCATCACCGTTTCTTTCACAGAGTAAAAGGCTTTCATATGCCAATTACTCATGAAAACTTCAAATAAAATAATTACGGTATATAACGGCAAAGAAAATATCAATAAATATTTTTCAGCGATTGAAATCATTTCTTTAAACTATGAATGAGGAATGTGGGATGAGGAATGAGGAATGAGGAATGAGGTTTTCTTTACTAAGATTGTGTAGGATGAGGTTTTCCTTGCATCACCGCAAAAATATGCAAGAGGTGTGGAAAGATGGCGTCCATACTTTCTTCGGCACCGCGTGTTGAGCCTGGCAAAGATAGTACAACCGTTTCACCAATCATACCTGCAATGCCTCTACTTAACATCGCATACGGTGTTCGACTTTGTCCATAATTTCTTGCTGCCTCCATGATACCTGGAATTTCACGATCCAACAAAGGTCGTATCGCTTCCGGACTTACATCGCGGGCAGATAAACCAGTACCACCCGTTACGATTATTAAATCGAAATGATTCGTTGCTAATGCTTGTACGGTTGAGGCAATTAATTCTTTGTCGTCAGGAATGATGGAATACGATATATCATCGATATTTAAATCGTGTAACTTCTGAATAATTGCTTTTCCTGCTTTATCTTCTTTAGTTCCTTTAGAGATGGTATCAGAGCAAACAACAACAGCTGCTTGCAATTCAAAAGACAGTTCATTCTTAAAATCACTTTTACCACCTTTCTTAGAAACTAGTTTGATGGACGATATTTCAACACCTTTATCAATGGGCTTCAGCATATCGTACACTGTTAATGCAACTACAGAAGCACCATGCATCGCTTCCACTTCTACACCTGTTTTATAAATAGTATGCACTTCGACTTCAATGTGCAATTCTAACTTCTCAATTCGATATTGAATTTGCGTAAATTCTATTGGCATCGGATGACAATCGGGAATCATTTCACTGGTTTTTTTAACGGCGAAAAGTCCAGCTACTCGAGCGCATTCCAATACATCACCCTTAGGAACATCTTTATTTTGGATCGCTTCTATGGTCTCCACCTTGCTCACTTTCACAACAGCAGAAGCAACTGCTTTTCTTAAGGTTGAATTTTTATGCGTGATATTGATCATACCTTTTCTTTATATTTCCCCTTACTCTTACGAATATTCACAGCTACAATTTTATACTCTGGACACATGGCTTCCGAATCACGTTCGCTACTCGTAATTATATTTAATGTCAACTCTGGGAAATGGAAGGTTGTACTCAGTACTCCAGGCTTCACTTCATCGGTGAGACGTGCTTTAATATCAACTTTCCCACGAGGAGATTCAACACAAACCATATCTCCTTCCTCAATAAAATGGGTGGCTGCATCATCAGGATGAATCAATATCACATCTTCTGTTAAGATATCTACATTACCCGTTCTCCGAGTCATAGTTCCTGCATTGTAATGTTCCAATTCACGATTCGTTGTAACAATATAAGGGTACTGCTTTCCATTTTTACTAACTCTTCCGATTCTTTCCAATCGAAATAATGAAATTTTCCCAATCCACGTTTAAATGTATCAATATGCAAAATTTCAGTGTCAGAACCATCAGGCAATACAGGCCATTGCTTTCCATTCTCAGCTAAATTATCCCAGGTGACTCCTGCGAAGAATGGAACAATCTTCGATATTTCCTGCAACATCGTATCTGGATCATAAGCAGGTTGAGGATAACCCATCTTATTTAATATATCGACCATGATATCACCATCACTTTTTGTTCCTGCTATGGGTTCAACCACTTTCTGCACTCGTTGAATACGACGTTCTCCATTGGTAAACGTTCCGCTTTTTTCGAAAAATGTTGCTGCCGGTAAAATCACATGCGCATAGTGACATGTCTCGGTCATAAATATTTCTTGGACTACAAGCAACTCTAAATTCTTCATGGCAGCAATCACCACCGAAGTATTGGGATCTGTTTGCACTAAATCTTCACCCATCAACCACATGGCTTTTAAATTACCAGCAATCGAAGAATCATACATCTCCGGAATTTTTAATCCTTTACCTACAGGAATTTTTCTTCCATAAAATGACTCGTATAATTTATTTATTTCGGGATCGTATGAATCCAAGTATCCAGCTCCTTGATGGGGCTGACAACCCATATCGGCTGCACCTTGTACATTATTTTGTCCACGCAATGGATTTACGCCCACTCCTCTTCGACCGATGTTACCCGTGATCATGGCTAAATCAGAAATCAACATTACAGTATAAGAACCTTGACTATGTTCAGTAACTCCTAATCCATGATACGACATGGCATTGGGTGCCTTTGCATAAGCGATGGCTGCTGCTTTCACTAAATTACGATCTACACCCGTAATCTTTTCCATTTGATCGATGTCGAGGCTTAAGATTTGCTTCTTGAAATCGTCGTATCCTTCCGTCCTACTCTCAATAAATTTCTTGTCTTCTAATCCGGATGAAGCAATATAATACAACATCATATTCAACAAAGCGACATTCGTTCCTGGCTTCAATTGCAGATGATATGTTGCATAACGTGCTAACTCTGTACGACGAGGATCAATGACGATGGTAGTTTTTCCTTTCATCGCAAACTGCTTCAACTTCGCACCTGTCACCGGATGTGCATCGGTTGGATTTGCACCAATGACCATGATGGCATCGGTGTAATTTAAATCAATCACCGAATTGGTAGCAGCACCCGTACCAAAAGCTCGTTGCATTCCCATTGCCGTGGGAGAATGACAAACACGAGCACACGAATCAATATTATTGGTTCCAATCACAGCACGGAAAAACTTTTGCATTAAATAATTTTCTTCGTTCGTGCATCTTGCAGAAGAAATTCCGCTGATGGAATCAGGTCCGTATTTTGCTTTTATAGAAGTCAATTTATCAGCAATGTAGTCATACGCCTCCTCCCATGATGCTGGTTCCAATTTTCCGTTCTTGCGGATAAGCGGAGTCGTGAGTCGATCGGTGTGATTATAAAATGAAAAAGCGTATCGTCCTTTCAAACAGGTATGTCCTTGATTCACTTCGGCATCAAACGGTGCTTGAATTGATTTTACTTTTCCATCTACCACAGCCACATCCAAATTACATCCCACTCCACAATACGTACAAATCGTTCTTACTTTTTTATCGGCAACTATCGACTTCGACTCAAACACATCAGAAATAGCAGAGGTTGGACAAGCTTGCGCGCAAGCTCCACAACTCACACAATCAGACTCAAAAAAACTATCGTTGAAACTTTTCACAATATGGCTATCGAATCCTCTACCGGCCATACTCAATACCATCTCCCCTTGCACTTCATCACAAGCACGAACACATCTTCCACAATTAATACACTTCGAAAAATCGGAAGTCATGTAAGGATGCGACAAATCTTTTTTCTTATCTAAATGATTTTTACCAGCAGGATAACGCACGTCGCGAATACCCACTTTTGCTGCTACGGTTTGCAACTCGCAATTATTATTTACTTCACACGTGAGGCAATCGAGTGGATGATCGGTTAACACCAACTCCACAATATTCTTGCGCAATCTTTTTATTCTCTCTGAATCTGTATAGATAAAAGATCCAGCGATAACAGGAGTATGGCAAGAAGCCTGGGCTTTCGCAGGACCCTCTTTCACTAAAGCTACATCGACACTACAAACTCTACAAGCACCAAATGGATCCAAATTAGGAGCATCACAAAGCGTGGGAACAATATCCTTCCCAATATGTCGACGAACGAAATTTAAAATCGTTTCACCTTCTTTGACTTCAAACAGCTTGTCGTTTATATAAGCAGTTTTTCCCATGATTCTATTTTTTGAAGTATGGTGCTAATTCCGAATCAAAATATTTCAATGCATTTTTTACAGGCAATGGCAAGCCACCACCCAATGCACACAGCGAACCTGTTTCTAATGTTTCCAAAAGATCATCCATCAACTGACGATCCATTTTATAATCACTATTTCGAGCCTTATCAATCATTTCATAACCGCGAGTACTTCCCAGTCGGCAAGGAAAACATTTTCCACAACTTTCATGCGAAGTAAATCGAAATAAATGTTCGATGTAATCAATCAAAGGATAATCTTCAGGTATACAAACGATGGAAGCATGTCCCAATAAGAATCCTTCCTTCGCAAACGAATCGAAATCGACTGTAAGACTATCAATCTTCTCAATCGGAACCAATCCACCGAGTGGTCCACCAATGTGCATGGCTTTTATGGGATGTTTAAACCCACCTCCCAACTCATCAATGACTACACGCAAGGGTGTTCCCATATCGGCCTCGTAAATTCCAGGTTTATTGAAATGACCATCTAAAGAAATTAATTTAGTGCCCGTAGATTTTGCAGTACCAATGCTTGCATATTTTTTTCCACCCTGTTGCATGATGAATGGAAGATTGGCTAAAGTCTCCACATTATTTACGACCGTCGGTTTATTAAACAGTCCTTTTTGTGTAGGATAAGGAGGTCGAACACGTACTTCCGGACGTTGTCCTTCTATAGATGATAACAATGCTGTTTCTTCACCACAGATATAGGCTCCTTGCGCTTTGATTACTTTAAAATCAAAATTGAAATTAGAACCTAGAATATTCTTTCCTAAAAAATTTTTATCATGCAACATTGCAATGGCATCCGAAATGATTGTTACCGATTCAGGATACTCACCGCGGATATACACAACGCCCACAGAAGCACCAGAGATATAACCAGCGATCATCATACCCATCAACAAGGCATGTGGACGCTGCTCCAATAAATAACGATCGGAATAAGCACCAGGATCACCTTCATCGGCATTGCATACGATGAACTTCATATCATCCTCAACATTCCTGCACGATTCCAATTTAAACGCCATTGAAAATCCAGCACCTCCTCTCCCGCGCAAACCAGAATCCTTCAATTCGGCTAAACATTGTAAGGGATCTGTTGCAAGAACTTTCTCAAAAATTTTATAATACTCTTCAAACTTTGGTGGTGCAATTGTCAAAATGGGAGTACCAACACTTCCAACATGATATAACTCTTTTGTGTTGTGTTCTTTCTTACAAATTGAATCAATCGAATTAATATCGCTTCCAGAATAATTAGTTCCATTCACATGAAAAGCAGCATTTTCGTGACAACGACCCAAACAACACATCTCACCCACTTCCTGTGCGCTAAACTTTGTTCTTAGTTTAGTTTTTAACTCAGATTGTGTTCCAGCAGTAAGGCAAGCGCTGCCATTGCATACATACACTTTCTTTCCTTTATTCTCAGGGCGCAAAAAATCGTAAAAACTAACAGTACCGTATACCGTCGATTTACCCACTAAGAACTCATCACAAAGTTTGGCCATTGCATCCAATTCAGGAGTTCCGGTTTCTACGGCAGCTTTTCCTAATTCCTCGAAAAGATTTTTTCGAGTCCCTTCCGTCTAGCGAGATCACTTAAGTTTTTCGACATCTTAATTTATTTTTCCAATTGCATCATGCGTTCAGGATGCGTGTACACGGTTAATTTATCATTTCTACAAAAAGCAAGCAAGGTCATTCCCGCTTTATCCGCTGTCTCTACTGCAAGCGTAGAAGGCGCAGATACAGAACCGAGGAACGGGATTCCAGCAACGAGGGCTTTACTCACAATTTCGTATGAGATTCGGCCGCTTACGGAAAGAAATTTTGCTTGATTCAATTTCCCTTCGTAAATCAAGGAGCCAATTACTTTATCGACCGCGTTGTGTCGTCCAATATCTTCTTTCACTACTATCAACTCTCCTTGCAAGTTAAAGGCAGCAGCGGCATGTGTTCCTCCGCTTTGATCAAATGCCGATTGATGATTTCTCATCTTCTCAAACATTTTCTCCACCATGGCAGCATCTAAAATTCCATCTTCCTGTAAAGAAGAAATCGAAGTAATATCATCCAACTCCGTCTTCCCACAAATGCCGCAAGAAGAAACTGAAGTCATACTTCGGGTACCACTAAACTCCTTCAACAAATTTCCTTCAGGAATTTGCACATCCATCTTTATCGGATATCCATCAACGTTACTTTCTACTAAAATTATTTTAGGATGAATTTCAAGATCCTGGTACACTCCTTCTGTAAAAAGCAAGCCGCGCACCAAATCCGATTCACTTCCCGGAGTATGCATGGTAATGGTAAAAGGAATATCGTTAATCGAAATACTCAACGATTCTTCCAACGCCAAAAGGTCCATGACAGGGGAAAACTCCCTTGCTTATAGAACATTCCTTCATAGCGCTTCTCTTCCATCTCTAATTTTTATGATAATCCAGTAATATGTCCGTCATTATCAATATCCATTCCTTCAGATGCAGGAATAGCAGGGAGTCCAGGCATGCGCATTATATTTCCTAAAATGGGAACCACGAATCCAGCTCCAGCAGCCAATTCAAACTCACGAACATTAACTACAAAATTTGTAGGTCTACCAATTTTCTTTTCATCATCGGAAAATGACATTTGTGTTTTCGCCATACAAACGGGTAGATGATCATATCCTAAATTGATGTATTCTTTTAGTTGAGTTGTAGCTTTACCACTGTAGGTAACATCATTTGCACCGTAAATTTGAGTAGCTATCATTTTAATTTTTTCCTCGATGGATAAGCTCATGTCATACAAAGGGTGATAATGATTCACACCACTTTCAATCGATTCTACCACAGCTCTTGCAATATCTTTTGTTCCTTCACCACCAAACTCCCATCCACGAGACAGAACCGCTTTCACACCCACATCAGCACATTTTTTTATAATGAAATTTACTTCTTCTTCTGAATCACTAAAGAAACTATTAATGGCCACCACTGGAATCAATCCAAATTTCTTACAGTTCTCAATATGCTTTTCCAAATTACCAATTCCTTTTTCAATATACTGCATGTTTGGAGTATTGTATTCTGCTTTTTTCGCACCGCCATGGTGACGCAATGCACGAACGGTAGCCACCAACACCATGGCCGCAGGTTTTAATCCTGCAATAGGACATTTAATATCCAAAAATTTCTCAGCTCCTAAATCGGCACCAAAACCTGCTTCTGTAACCACATAATCACATAGTGACAATCCCATTTTCGTAGCTACGATGGTGTTAGTACCTTGTGCGATATTCGCAAAAGGTCCACCATGAATAATAGCAGGATTCCCCTCTAAGGTTTGTACTAAATTGGGTTTGATCGCATCACGCAGCAGCAATGCCATTGCACCTTCTGCTTTTAACTCACGTGCATAAACTGGTTTCTTATCGAAAGTATATCCAACAAAAATATTTCCAAGACGTTTTTTCAAATCATCAATATCTTTTGAAAGACAAATGATGGCCATTACTTCTGATGCAGCGGTAATATTAAATCCGTCTTCGCGAATTATTCCGTTTGCTGAACCACCAACGCCCACAATGATGTGACGCAAGGCGCGATCATTCATATCCATCACACGCTTCCAACTAACCGTACGCGGATCAATATTTAAACTATGCGTTTTAGATTGAATATTATTATCAATTAACGCAGCCAATAAATTATTTGCTTTTTCAATGGCTGCAAAATCACCTGTAAAATGCAGGTTGATATCTATCATTGGAATCACTTGTGAATACCCACCACCGGCTGCGCCACCTTTGATCCCAAAAACAGGTCCGAGTGAGGGTTCTCTCAACACTACCGCCGACTTTTTCCCGATTTTATTCAGTCCATCGCTCAAGCCAATAGAGACCGTCGTTTTCCCTTCTCCAGCCGGAGTTGGACTCACGGCGGAGACCAAAATCAGTCTACCAGCAGCCACTTTCTCCTCATTTATCATCGATAATGGAAGCTTAGTTTTGTAATTCCCGTACTGTTCGAGCAAGTCCAAATCGATATCTAACCCAAGAGCAATATCTCGAATCGGTTTAATATCAGCACGCTGTGCAATTTCAAGGTCGGTTAAATTTTCAGTTGTTAGCATATTTGCCATTAAATCTATTTATTTTCTTTCCAAATATAAGAGTCATCATTGAGAATTTCCTTTCCCCAAACCGGAACTTCTGCTTTTATTCTTTCCACCAGTTCGGCACAAGCATCTTGGGCTTCTTTTCGATGGGGCGAAGAGGTGAAAACGAAGAGGCAAATTTGTCCTGATTCCACCCTACCCAAACTGTGGTAAATGTGCATGCAAGAAAGTGGATATTTAGCAAAAATAGCTTCTCGAATTTCGTGAACAATCTCTTCGGCCATTGGTACATAACTGGAATAATCGATTGCCGAAACCGTTTTATCGTTGAGCACATCAGCACGCACTTGTCCTAAAAAAATACTGTGTGCTCCCACCTCCGTTTTAGGTTGATGTTTTGCAATGGAGGTTGCAATAAATTCGGGGGAGATGGGCCCTTCGATGAAAATATTCTTCTTCTTTTTTTCTGACATAATCAATAATTTCAAATTGAATGATCAAAGAATTTATTTACAAGACCATTTCATTTTTAGAGGCACCACAAAAAGATTCGTAATCAAATTGCTCGAATTCGATAATGGTAGATGGGTTTTTAACTGAATTATTTTTCATCACCTCAAAGGTATTCGCATCATAAGTCGACAAATTGAGCATGAACAATTTATTCGATAAACAATTTGATTGCTTCGTAATAATTTTTATGACTTCGTTGGCTTGCAAGATCCCAATGGTTCCTGGCAATACACCCATTACACCCAACTCTTCACAAGTTGGAACTTCTCCTTTGGCAGGTGGATTTGGGAAGATGTCTCTGTAGTTTGTAGAGAAATTATTTTCTTGTTTTAAATTAAAAACGGCTACTTGTCCTTGCTCGCCATAGATCGCTCCATAAACAAGTGGCTTATTCAATAAGATGCATGCATCGTTTAATAAATACCGAGTTGCAAAATCATCGGAACAATCAACAACAACATCATAATCATGAATAATCTCAAATGCGTTTTTGTTATTCATAAAAACAGGGAATGCAACTACACCAAGATCTGCATTCATTCTCTTCAAATATTTTTCAGCACAGTACACTTTCATTTGCCCAAGATCCACTTCGGTAAACAATATTTGTCGAGGAAGATTTGACTTTGCAACTACATCACCATCCACTATACCTATTTTGCCTACACCGGCCGCTGCTAAATATTGCAATACAGGACAACCCAATCCACCGGCACCTACGATCAACACTTTTGCATCATGCAATTGTTGTTGACCCATCCATCCCATTTTAGGATGTGAAATTTGACGTTGATATTTTTCGAAGTCCATCATCATCTTAATTAGCCACCTGAAAACGGAGGTAACAAGGCGATTGCATCATCCTTGCAAATAATTCCATCGCCACTTACAATTTTATTATTGACAGATACAGCATATTGAATTTTCTCAAGGCTTGGATACTTTTCTTGCAATTCTTTCCTTAACGCCCATACATCAGTTGGCAAGGACCACAACAATTCTTTAACGCCCATCAACTCTTCCAACTTACCAAACACTTGTAATTTTACTTGATCCATTTTTCAGCTTTCAACAAATCATCAGGAGAATTAACATTTAGAAAAGAAAATTCCTTTGCATGTAAATCCTTTTCCACATTCAGTAATTTATAATCAAATTTTTTAATTAATTTTTGCAATTTAAACTCTCCATCCGCGATGCTTTGCTTCCATTTTTCACTGATTGATTTAGAATACACACCTACCATCGGTTCCCAATATCCGCCCATCTCCCCTATACAAATTTCGTGATCTTTTGCCAGATTAAAAATTCGTAAAATTAGAGTTGAATCCAGAAAAGGCGTATCGCAAGAAATGACAAAGTTCTGATTTACAGTCGAATGTTCGAGAGCAGAGAGAATCCCAACTGCAGGACCTTTTCCCATAATTACGTCGGACACAAAGGAAGGGAAAATTGCTCATACAATTTATTCGAACTCACGATGAAAATTTGATCAACACATGGGGTTAAATTATCAATAACATACTCCACCAACATTTTATTTTTTAGCATGAGCAAGCCTTTATCCGTTCCCATACGAGAACTTTTTCCTCCAGCTAAAATATATCCGTTTCGTTGCTGATTCATTATCCAGTAAAGATCAATTTATAGACGGCAATCACCAATACGAAAGCCAATAATTTTTCCAATATTCTTTTATTCCATTTAGTAGCGCCTAAAAAAGAACCCGCAAATCCACCGATTAAAACTATGCCCACTAAAATTCCAATATTCAAATCCAATTGAACACCTACTAACTTTTGTCCTAAAATTCCAGCCATAGAATTCACAAAAATAAAAAGTGCAGAAACGGCTGCTGTTTCTTTCATCTTAGCCCAACCAAAAAATAAAAGTAATGGACTTAATAAAATTCCACCGCCAATACCAATCCAGCCACTAAAAAATCCTATCAGGCAACCAACAAATACTAATTTAATGAAAGTTGGATTTATGCTTTCCTCCCTTTCCTTCAAATTAAACATACCCGACAAAGTCAAAATGGGAAAACATAATACTAATCCTAATATTGCTTTATAAATGGTTGCATCTACAGTCAACATTCCTCCAAAAAAAGCAGCAGGAATAGAGGCTATCGCTAAAGGAATAAATAAATCTTTTCGGAAATAACCTTCCTTATTAAAATGATAAAACGATAATCCAGAAACAAAAACATTCATCACCAAGGCAGCGGGACGAATTACATCAGGAGAAAAAGAGAATAAGCTCATTAAAGCAATATATCCACTTGCACCACCATGTCCGACACTAGCATACAAAAACGATACAATCAACAACAGCACATAAAATAAAATCGGCCATTCCATCAGGGATCAATTTTTAATTTCCAATAAATCAACTTTATCACTCTTAGTAATGTTACTTTCCTCTTCGCCCATTACCAGTAAAGCATTTGCATCTACAAAAGTGTTTAACTTATAACTTTCTTGATCCTTTAAAATTGTAGCACCATGAAAATCACATTTTGCTTTAAGCAAATTCGTCATTCCAGGTTTCTTTCGAAAATCGTTCAATGCTGTAGCTCGGATCAGTTTACGTGGTGAAATCTTCATAAAAGTAGAAATAGCATCCACCACATAAACATGAAAACAAGTTAATACAGAAGCCGGATTTCCGGGGAGACCGAAATAAACTTTATCATTCTTTGTCCCGAAATAAATGGGTTTACCGGGCTTCTGCCTCACTTTATGAAAATGCATTTTCACTTTATGCTCGTCTAAGGTAGAAGCCACAAAATCAAAATCTCCCACTGAAACACCGCCTGTAAAAAGGATGATATCAGACTTCTTTTCCGCTTCTTTCAATTTTCTTTTTACATCCTTTTGATCATCTTTAGCATGCAAAACAATTTCAGGAGTAATTCCATAATTCAGTAAGCTTGCTATTAATCCAAAAGAATTACACTCGTAAACTTGTCCTGACTTCAACGTTTTCCCTGGAGCAGTTAACTCATCCCCAGTAACGATGATGCCAATACGAGGTTTCGCAAAAACATTCACTTTTGCGATGCCGATGGATGCCAAAAAAGCAATACTTCCAGCAGAAATAATTTCCCCCTTCTTCAAAACAACTTTCCCGGCTTTTACATGGGAGGCTTTCTTTCGAATATTCAGTCCAACTAAAGCTGATGCATCCAAAATAAAAACTTGATCTCCTTTAACATCTACCTTCTCCTTCATCACAACACAATTCGCTCCATTTGGAACGGGTGCCCCTGTAAAAATTTTTGCTACTTCATGCTTTTTCAATTTCATAGCCGACGTATTCCCAGCTTGAATCATTGAGGTAAGCAACAGCGGAGACTGCTTATCCCACGAATTGAAATTAAAAGCGAACCCATCCATCGCTGATTGATCGAATGGAGGTGCATCGACTTTTGCACTTACACTTTCTGCTAAAACATGATGAAGACAATCAGATAACTTCAAAATAACTACCTTTCCGACTGGTGTTTTTTTTAACACCAATCGGCGAGCGTTATCAAATGAAATCATCATATTATTTTGCATTTAACCGCCAATAGAAATCATAGAACGATTATCAATAGCATCCCCAGAAATTTCCGAAAGATCACCTAACATTTGTCCACCGCGAGCTGCATTTTTTCGCCACACACATTGTTGAATGATTGGAACTAGATCATCTCCATTTCTCAAAGCAGAAAGAATATCCGCTTCACCCTTTGAAAACAAACAATTCTTCATTTTTCCATCGGAAGTTAAACGAAGTCGATTGCAAGTATCGCAAAAGGGTTCGGTCATGGTGCTGATTATGGCAAAAGTTCCTTGGTAATTCTTCACTTGAAAACTTCGAGCAGTATCATTGGGTCGATCTGTTAATTTTCGAAAATGAAAATTCTCCTCTACCAACGAAATAATTTCATCTGAAGAAAAAACTTGTTGTTGATCCCATCCATTGCCTTTAAATGGCATAAATTCAATAAATCGAATATGCAGATTGGCGTTCTTCGTCATTGCTATGAAAGCAGGAATTTCAAGATGATTCACATCCTTTAGCACCACCATATTTAACTTCACATGAAAGCCACGAACGAGTAAAAGTTGAATATTATCCATCACTTTACTAAAATGCTTACGCTGCGACAAAATTTCAAACGTAGCGGCATCTAAAGAGTCTAAGGCTTACATTTACGGAACGCAAACCTGTTTCCACAAACAAATCAACGAACTCATCCACCAACACAGCATTTGTTGTTAGAGCCAATTGGATGGGCAACTTTGATAGTCGCGAAATGATTTCTCTTACTTCCTTTCTTACTAATGGTTCGCCACCCGTCAATCGAATCTTCGTCACACCTAAATCCACAAAGACTTTAGCGATGGCAATAATTTCATCTACGTTCATCATCGAACGAGTAGCTAAAAAACTTTCAGGAAGATCGATGGGCATACAATACAAACATCTCAAATTACACTTATCGGTAAGTGAAATTCTCAAATAATCATGTTTTCTATTGAATGAATCGACTAGCATTTCTAATTTACGCGCTACACTTTAAAATAACCTACCCTCAAAATTAGCAAATTACAATGACTTATGTAATTCGGCTTCCTCAGGGCGTTTCTTCTTCCACCTTCGGTGACTCCAAAGCCAATATGGAGGAGCATTTAAAATATCTTTTTCAAGCATTTGAGTATGCAATTGCGTGATTTCACCGAATTCACAAGCAGCAGGATCCGCTACTAAATTTCTAAACTCCACTTCGTAAAAACCTCGCCTTACTTTATGAATACAACAAAACACGACCGGATAATTATAATCCTTTGCAAACTTCTCTGCACCGAAGAGTACTGCAGTTTCCTGATTCAAAAAATTCATCCAGTATGCTTTCTTAACATTGCCTGGCGACTGATCTGTACCAAAAATAAATGTAGATACTTCATGTTGTGTTTCATCGAAAACTTTTTTTACATCCTTGATGGCAATCATTCTCAACCCATACTTACCTCTTGTAGCGCGCATCTTCACATCAAAAAACTGATTTGACAAAGGCTTATAAATAGCTATGCTGTTATGCTTAATGGCACTGTCAATGGCTACTGCAAACAACTCCCAATTATTAAAATGACCACCTGCCATAATTACACTCTTTCCTTCATCAAAATACCGATTCATCACTTCGGGATTCACGAATTTCATTCTCCTTTGAACTTGAGATTCTGATATAGAAAACACTTTTAAACTTTCCACGATAAGATCACAGAAATGGGCATAAAATTTCTTTGCAATATCGATATGATCAATTCCTGATTTTTCAGGAAATGAGCGTTTAATATTGCCAACAATTACATTTTTTCGATAGCCTAACACATAATAAAAAAGAATATATAAAAAATCTGAAATTCGATACAGTACAAAAATAAGGCAATGCCGAAATGGGCAAAATAATAAGATAATAAAATAAGGCAGAGATGAATCGACTGATCATACGTTTCAAATAGACCCCAAAATTACAACTAATACTTCACCATTAACAAATCACGTCTTAACCCATTCTTTAAGAGTACTCTCACCATATATGAACCAGAAGAAAGTCTAGAAATATCGGTTGGGCCGAATGTATTTCCATTCATTAAGAACCAACCTTGCATTGAATAAACCTGAGCACTTTTAATATCATATTCACCTGCATCGATACTAAAACTATCGTGTACAGGATTCGGAATAATACGTACCCTAGGAACATTTGATTCGTCAAGTTCGACGCGAGAGTGGGTCCAGTTACCGTGAAATTCCAAATTGGACTCATGACTGAATTTGTACCATCACTCACCTCAACATACCATTCATAGTCACCAATGGTTAGACCCAACCAATTAATCGAAGCAAAAGAATTACTAGCCACATTGCTAGTGGTACCTATGAGCTGGAAAGTTTCAAATAAATTTACTGGCAATTCAAATTCGCTGTTCTGATCTGTTTCATAAATATCATAAAGTGGCGAATACGTTTTTACCTTTAATCGATTTTCTGCAGGAACGAATTGCAAAATATTCATCCACCCTGTTCCACCATTTAAGCGTGTTTGGAAATCGGCCATAAGTGTATGTATTAAATTTCCATTTACCGTATCCGTTCGCTGCGCTTCGCCACCAATATGGCCACATAAAATCAAAAAGAGATTTGCATTATTCTTCAAGGTATTAAAGGTAGCTAATCCTTGAGCGCTAAAATTGCCTTTAATATCCAGTAAAAAATGACTTGTAATAATAGCTTTTCGGTTAGCATAAGTTTTCAAAAGTGCATCTGCCCAAGCCAACACAGTACTATTACCACTCTCATCGTATTCTAACGAAATCGCAATGAAATTATAACCATTCACTGAAAATAGTTCGTAATGATTATCATTATTACTACCATAATGCCCGCCATAATAATTACGGCCCGAGAAACGCGTACTTCCAAAGTATTGATTGTATAATGTAGTAGTACCATTGGGATCGCCATTAGGACTTTGATCGTGATTACCCACACAAACACTGTAAGGAATTCCGAAAGGTAATTGAGTGGTGATAGGATCTTCAATAATCTTAAATGCCGAATCGGCTCTCATCCACTCTACTTTATCACCATTGTTATCACCATGCTCCACACAATCTCCATAATGAGAAATAAACGAAACGGTTAATGAATCTTTCTTGGCTAAAGTCCAATCCATTTGTGCTTTAAAAAAACTATTGGATCCTCCATTCTCTTCGCTCGTATAGAACTGAGTATCGGGCAAACCAATGATAGAAAATGGCGCTGGCGGTGTACTTTGGAAGGGCTTTTTACGTCCGTAAAATTTCACAGACATTGAATTCCCATTGGGATCCACAGGTATCACTTTTAACCCAACCGAAGTGGGATTACAACAACTAAAATTGGTAGGAGCCGATAAAATTATCTGCGATGGATCTTGTCCCACTAAATCAAATTGCCAGGTATGCTGGATGCAATTTAGGCTATCCACCACCGTTATATCTGTAGAATTGCTAATTGTTAAGTTTTGTGATTTAGTAGTAGAAATAGTATTTAACCAAAGGTAATCACCTACCCAAGGAGCTTCTAACTTCACTCGTTGACCTGTATTGACCGGAATTACTGTTGTGTCGTTTACTCCTTTAAACATGGTAAAACGGTCTCCTACCACTCCATCTTCACGAATCCATGAAGCATCTAATCTATTATTTATCACTTCAAGAATCATAGATCCTGATAAATTAGTTTTAGAAGTTACCATAGCAGGAAAAGGAAAATCCACTTGTTCAGAGCCACGTTGGCCTGAGGTTCCTAAGGTGATATACACTGTTCCCTTTGCATTTGAGTTATCGGCTTTAACATAAGGGCAGGAATTCGGCGAGCCATCGTATTTTGCTTTTGATGCACTTACTCTATGTTTCCATGCTTTATAATCGGCAGCGGTTCCTGTTAATCCGTTCAATAAATAACTTCTTTCATAGGCATAGCTTCCTCCGCCAATCACTACATCTACACTATTGCGCTCTAAAATGGGAAGGATCGAAGTGCGCAATTGCATCATCAATGTATCCGTATCACCGTTTATACTTCCCTTAGTATAAAAAGGCATTCCGATACTTACTACTTTCCATTTTAAGTTCGTTGTAGCTAAATCATTTTTCAGCCAAATCGCTTGTGCTGAAGTTGTATCCACCAATTTTTTGTTCGACTCAATTCCAAAAGCATCTAAAACAATAAAGTGAACGTCTCCATGATCAAATGAATAATACTCCTTTCGATTACTTTGCGCTCCCGAGATAACATCTTGCTGCACATGAAAAATATCATTGTAGGCTATTGCATGATTCGATTGCTTCAAGGGACTACTGCCGTAATCCAATAATCCAGGAGTTGGAAAAATGCAAAGTTTCTTTAGCCAATCTGCAAAAACAGAAAAGAATTTAGATTGATATTGTAAATCCGTTCCAGCGGTATATCCCAAATTCCCAGCATTGATCCATACATTGGGCAATCTATCTCCCAAAAAAGATTTGGCGCTAGAATAAACTTTATTCACGACCGTTTTACCAGTTCCTAACTCGCCTGTAATCCACGCAACAGTTGATGCATCCTTACCCGCCAATGGTGTTGTTACAAAATTATTATTTGAATCCCGTTGCAACAACTTGGTCGCTGAACCAATCGAATAGAAATATTTCTTCCCAGGAATTAGTCCTGTCAATGTTAATTTGTGATCTGTAAAGCAATCATTGTCGACTAACAAATCAGGTAAGACCTGCCAATTGGTACTGTAACGAATCAAACTTGTTGCAGGAATATTTGTTCTCCAACATAAAGTAGATGAGGTTGGGGAAATTTGTTGAATATAGGGTCCTCGAACAATTTCCAATGTAGTGGTGAAAGGAGTTTCACTTATCCAAGTTGATAGCGCCCCTTCGATAGCACCGTTTCTATTATTTCCAGAACTATCGCGAACGGTCATTCCATTACCATCGTTCATGGGCCATCTCGCTATCAGTGCCGCATTTTGAATACCCTGTGAGAACATATTTGTCTTAAGAAAAGTTGCAGTTAATGCAGTACTCCATAATTTCACTTCACTTATTTGTCCAACGAATGAACCTAAGGAAGCCTGAATAGAATTTTTTGCAGATCCAATACAAAATTTCTGCAATCCCAACGTTTGAGGTAAAGATGTTACTGTTTGCTGTGCTTCTAAATTTCCATTTAAGTATAAACAAAAGTTCGATCCATCTAAAGTAACTGCTGCGTGATACCAAACATCATTAGCAATTCTGGTTACCCCGATTAAAGGAGTATTTTTTCCAGGAATGGGTGCTGAATTATCGGCTTCATAATCGGCGCATAACACTTCCTTATTTTCCTCAATTCCCAGAAAATAATTTATATCCTTTAGTGGTCCATCTCCTTCAGCTCGTCCGCGAGAAACTAAAGGATATGCGGAAATCGAACCAGTACTTGAGACAGAACCTGTTCCCGTACGTTTAAACCAACATTCAATGGTAAATTGACTGAGCTGAAAAGAAGAATGAAATGGAACCACTACACAAGTTTTAGAACCACCCAGTTGTACAGATTTTTGGGCAAAAGAAATTTTGCTGATGAGTACAAATATCAACAGGAAGAATATATACTTCTTGATTATCACTAATTTCATTTTTTCGAAGGGCAAACAACTTTTTGATACAACACAATTATAAGAATAATTGAACAATATTCCCAATGATTTTTCCAGAAATTTTAACCTATCCAAAACAAAATCGAAAAAAAATATTGGAGACCTCACAAAATCAAAAACAATAAAAAATCCTCTTTGCTTTCTGAAACTCTCCTACTTAAACGGAGTTATCAAATTGCAAAGAGGATTGAGTTTACTCTTTATATAGAGGTACTAATTACTTAACAATAAGTCGAGAAGTTAAGACAGATCCATTCACATTAACTTTTACCAAGTACATTCCTGCATCTAATCCATTCAAAGGGATGTTCAATACATTCTTGCCAGTTGATCCGTTGAATTGCTGAGAATAAACAGTCTTACCTAACATGTCGAACATTTCAATTATATACTTAGAAGAATTTTTTAAATTCACTTCCAATTGGGTAAATTGACTAGCAGGGTTTGGATACATAGACATTGAAAAAGCATCAGAAATTAATTCGTTTACCGATGTTGTAATTCCATAGGCTCCACGATTCACATTCAACACAGAGCTAAGATCTGCATCTTGCAACATTCCAATTACACGCATGTTATTCGCATTCCAAGTAACTGGAATTGTTGTTGAAAACGTGTAGGAATAAGTGGTACCACTGGTAACGGTTGAAGGAACAGATCCTGCTTGACCGTCGAATCCACCCATAATATTTCTACCTACAAAATTATAAACCATCGATGAAAATGGAACGGGATCTGTTTCTGTTTGCCAGTTATGTCCAGCACCTACTAAAGGTTGATTATTCGTTTGAAAACTATAATAATTAGCTTGATTATACCCTGCATTTGTACCTATTACATTATCTTCAACAAGAATCGCATTTAAACGATAATTGCCCGTTAACTCCGCAGCAAAAGTAGCAGATACCACTACATCCACTTGCCGAGAAACTGAATTAAAATAAGCACTCACACCAACGTCGGCAGGAGATACATCATTAATTCTATTGATATAACTAGCACCAAAATTAGTAGGATCCACATCTAGATCAACTCGATCAACAAGTCCACTAGGATAACCACCAATTAAATTAGGGTTATTCATTGCCCCATCGTAAACAGCATCGGTCATAGGATCTGAATTATGAACGGCAACAACAATTGCAGAACCAAGATGCACAGTATCTATTTGTTCAGTATATACAGCACCACGAGGGCACCATCCACACCAAGTTCCAGTAGCTTCTTCTATTAAAACTCTTTTCGTCGTTTGAAATGAAAGCCCTGTAACAACAGCATTCAATGTATCATCAGAATGATCTGCATCACCAATTACATCTACCCAAATCTTTACGGGATATGCAGCTGCAACGGGAATACTTAATGGGGTATTATGAATAAATGAATAAGATGTATTTGAAATTACATTTAAGCCAGAAATTGAAGAAGTATACACCGTACCATTTGATTCATATTTAATATCCATGTTTGTAATAGGGGTTGCTCCCAAATTAAGAACTGAACCTTCAATAAAAACTTGACCAGGAACAATTAAATACTTATCCAAAATAATTGAACTTAATTTGGATTGGATAGCGACTTGAGTTCCATAAATATATTGATAATAGGAATTATCAACGGGTGTAGCATCAGTTCCAGCAATTGGATTAAGCGTTGGAGAGCCAACAATTGGAAAAGCAGTTGTAGCATTCAATTGAATTCCTGCCGATACATTGATGTTAAAATTATGTCTCTGGTCAACGATGTAAATATTATTTGTGGATTCTTCCAATACGATTGACCAATATGTCCAAACGCTTGCATTCGAAGTAGAAAAGGAAGAGAACATACACCAAAATTGACGATTTGGAGCCACACCAAATGTTTTAGAAACAACATTGTCATTAGTCTGAGTTCCTCGAATACCCAACACGCAAACAGAATTATCCGGAACATTCGCATTCGGTAAGGTTGCAGTCAAAAAACCAGGAACCGTAACTGCACTTGTATTAAAGGTAAGAACTCCACTGTTTGATACTTTACATTGAGTAACGGGAGCCCCATTAAAATTAAAGGCGAATGGTAACGTAACTAAAGGAGACCAAACTGGAGTTACTGAAGGCCCCTGAACAACTGTCCACGAAGGATCTAATCCAGCAGCAAAAGGAAATTCACCATCCGAATTTAATCCACCCGGATTTATCCCTGCATTTTGATAAGGAACATAGTAATACTGAGCATTTACAGCAGTTGTAAAGAATATAAATGCTGCAATTAATAGGTTAAACTTCTTCATTTGATTGTGATTTAAGTGATTTATTGATTAACCAAAGATAAAAAAGCAAATGATAAGTTCTAGGTTAATCCATGTTAAAATTGCAGAAAAAGACAAATCAAAATTATTCATTAACGTCTGATTATTAACAACAAAGAAGCTCAGAAATCCATAAAAAAATTAGAAGTAACGACAACGGTGCTTTACATTGCTGCACATCCTGATGATGAAAATACTCGACTCATCACATGGATGTCAAAAGAAAAACTTTTCCGAACCGCTTATATTTCCTTAACTCGAGGTGATGGAGGACAAAATTTAATTGGATCGGAATTAAGTGAAAACTTAGGACTCATTCGAACCAGAGAACTCATGGCAGCAAGGGCTATTGATGGCGGCGAACAGTTTTTTACTCGCGCCAATGATTTTGGCTATTCGAAAACTTCGAATGAAACTTTAGATTTTTGGGAGAAAGAAAAAGTACTTGAAGACATGGTTTATGTAATTCGAAAAATTAAACCTGATGTGATGATTTGTCGCTTCCCACCCGACAGCAGAGCGGGACATGGACATCATAGCTCAAGTGCTATTTTAGCGAAAGAAGCATTTGATGCAGCTTCTGATGCATCGAAATTCCCTTATCAAGTTGCAGAATTTGGTACCTGGCAAGTAAAAAGGATTTATTGGAATACCTTTCGTTTCGGATCCAACAATACCATCACTGAACAACAATTGAAACTTGATGCAGGAGGCTATAATATTTTAGATGGAAAAAGCAACGGTGAAATCGCTGCTGAAAGTAGATCTCAACATAAGAGTCAAGGATTTGGTGTTCCGAGCCAACGTGGTACACAACTCGAATATTTTAGTCCAGTGTCAGGCGACACCATCGTTTCAGATCCATTTGAAAACATTCCTTCCTTTTGGGAACAGTCTCCTTCTGGAAAAGTAATTTCGAACTTACTAAAAAAAATTATTGCAGCATACAATTTTCAAAATCCATCTGCTTCGGTTGATCAATTACTAACAGTTCGATCGCTAATACGCAAGATGCCATCGAGCACCATACAAATTCAAAAGCTAAAGGAAATTGAAAAAATAATTAAAGATGCTATGGGATTATGGACATCAGCTTATTCCTACAGAGAAAGATATGCAGAACAAGATACCATCCACATTACGTTACAATCCATTCTCAGAAATTTTCCTGAAGCCACTTTGAAAGTTAACGGCGTGATCTATTCCGACTCATCCAATTCTATTTCTCTCTCAAAACAACTATTCCAATCTCGAAAAATGGTTCTAGCTGGTAGTATAACCAACTCTCAGCCCTATTGGTTAAAAGAAAATCATCCACTTGGAGTGTTTACTATTCCTGACAAAAAGAAATTGGAAAGCCATGGAATGATGTACCTATGTTGGTATCTGCTGAATTGTTTATTAAAAACGATACACTAAACATTCAAATTCCGGTGTCGTTTAAAGAGACCGACCCGGTGCGTGGTGAATTGATTCATCCGTTAATAATTTCTCCATTACTGACGGGAAATCTTTCTGAGAATAAATCCATTTTTGTTAACGATCAATCTAAATCATACGAACTCAATCTTCAATATTGGGGTGCAACTGACACGACCATTACGATCCAATCTAACATCTCAAACGATGATTGGATGTCAAGTTTTAAAGATACCACAATACAATTTAAAGCAAATTCAACTCCCTTTACACTCCGATTTTCAATTCAACCGAAAGGAGAAACTTCCAAGAATAGCACCACTACATTTAGCTTCAAAACAGCAAATGGAAAATCGAATGTTTTACAAGGAAACACATCCATCAACTACAACCATATTCCGAGAATAACGTGGTTTCCGAAACTACAAATCGATCTTCAGAAAGTAGATATCAAAATCGGGAGCAAAAATATTCTCTACATCAAAGGTGCAGGTGATGAAGTAGCCTCCTCCTTGCGAAAAATTGGATTTGTAGTGGAAGAAGTAAATGCGATTGCACTTCATGGCATGGAACTTAAAAAATACGATGCCATCATTACGGGCATCAGAGCCTATAATACAGATGATGAATTAGCAAATCTTTATCAGCCATTGTTTAAATACATGGAAGATGGAGGAACTTTTATTGTTCAATATAATACTAATTCGAATCTACATCCATCAACGTTCAAAACGCCCTATCCATTTTCAATTGGCAGAAATCGTGTTACTGATGAACTAGCAAAAGTAACTTTTACTCAACCGAACGATCCCATTTTTAATTCACCGAATAAATTAACAGAGAAAGATTTTGATGGATGGGTACAAGAACGGGGTCTTTACTTTGCAAGTAAAATTGACAGCAATTATACCAACTTAATTTTAATGAATGACAAAGAGGATTCACCGCAAGAAGGAAGTTTAATTCGCTGCCAATACGGCAAAGGAAAATTTATCTACACAGGACTTTCCTTTTTCCGTCAACTTCCTGCAGGTGTTCCAGGTGCTTACAGACTATTTGCAAATATGATTGGTCAGAAAAAATAATGAGCGAATCGAACACGAAACATTTTTGGAGAAAGAAATATGGAGCCTTGCTTCTATTTCTCATTTTGCAAATTATTTTCTATTCATATTTTAGTCAATTTTTCCAATGAGTACTATAGATTGGATCGTGTTATGCTTAACGATGGTTACGATCATCGTTTATGGCATGGTAAAAAGTAGAGGACAAACCGACCTCAATAGTTATTTCCTCAATAACCGATCCATGCCTTGGTACATGATTTTATTTTCAATCATGGCTACCCAAGCAAGTGCCATTACATTTCTCTCTGCGCCAGGACAAGCCTACACGGATGGAATGCGTTTTGTGCAATATTATTTTGGACTTCCACTAGCGATGATTTTTATTTGTGTTTTCCTTCTCCCGGTTTATCAAAAATTAAATATTTATACAGCCTATGAATATTTAGAAAAACGCTTTGACAGAAAAACACGACTTCTTACTAGCTTTTTATTTCTTTTGCAACGTGGACTTAGCACAGGAATTAGTATTTATGCACCGTCTATCATTCTTTCCTCTTTGATGGGATGGAATATTTATCTCACCAATGTGATCATGGGCGGTTTTTTAATTATCTACACCGTGAGTGGTGGTGTAAAAGCCATTTCATATACGCAAACACAGCAACTCATCATCATCTTTATTGCCATGTTCATTGCTGGCTATATGCTTGTCCATTTACTTCCCGATTCCATGGACTTTATGGACTCCTTAAGCATAGCTGGGGCTTCACAAAAGCTAAACGTGATCACGACAGGTTTTACAGAAAAGGGATTTGATTGGAAAGACAAATACAATCTATTTAGTGGAATCATTGGTGGTTTTTTTCTTGCACTCTCCTATTTTGGGACGGATCAATCACAAGTAGGACGCTACCTAACGGCGAAAAATTTGAGTGAAAGCAGAAGAGGATTATTAATGAATGGCTTTGTAAAAATTCCGATGCAGTTTTTGATCTTACTGGTGGGAGCGATGGTTTTACCTTTTTATACGATGTATGAGGGACCCATCAACTACAACAGCAAACAGCTCGAACAAGCGCGTATAGGTATTGCAGGGAATGAAATCATCAGTCTCGAATCACAATATTCAGCAGTAAGAAAGGAAAATGAAAAATCTGCTATTCACTATTTAGATGCCAAGAAACGAAACGATATAGTCGCAGAAATAAAATTCAAAAATGAACTTACCCAGCATAATCATGAACTGCTTTCTCTTCGAAAGTCAGCTGCGGAGCAAATAAAAAAATCGGATCCCTTAGCGGACACCAATGACACCAATTACATTTTTCTACACTTTGTTGTCCATCATTTACCAAAAGGATTGGTTGGACTACTCATTGCAATTATATTTTTAGCCGCTTGGGGCTCTATAGCCGCGGCATTAAATTCATTGGCATCGACCTGCGTAGTGGATTGGCATCATCAAATACGACCTAAAGATCGAACCGATAAAAAGAATCTCTTTCTCTCCAGACTTTACACCTTTGGTTGGGGAATATTTTCCATTTTGGTGGCTTCCATAGCAGGTAAATTAGGTTCACTCATCGAAGCAGTTAATATCTTGGGGTCTCTCTTTTATGGAACCATACTAGGAATCTTTATGGTGGCTTTATTCTTAAAATCCATCAAAGGACATGCGGTTTTTATAGCCGCCTTGCTCACTGAAGTAATCGTTATTGCCATTTACATTTCTGACACCATATCCTTTTTATGGCTCAACCTAATTGGCTGTTTTTTAGTAATTTTTATAGCATTCCTATTGAAATTAACGTCTAAAAACACGCCAAAACCTGCCTAGACAAATATCATCTTTGATATTTCTGAAATTAAGGTTAACTTGCATCAAAATTTAATAAATAGACCTATGAAAAATCTACTTAGCTTAGCATTGGTATTCATGCTAATTTCACTCTCCACGTCGTGTGATGATGAAAATTTAACCGGATTTAGTTTTTCAAATGATTACGCTACTGCCACCATTACTGTGGATCCAACTACAACACAAGGTGACATTGATTTAGGCGTACTTGAATTTGAAAGTGATATTCAAGGGCTTGTTTCTGGTCAAGGAGTGGGAGTTGATAATTTAAAATCGATTAAAGTAACCGCTGTAAAACTTGAAATAGAAGACACAGATCCCAACCCCTACACTTTTGATCTTGTTACAAGAATTAAAAGTGAAATCAGTAATGTGGCAGGCACCTCTTTCATTGAATTTGCTGGAAAAGATCCAGTTCCAACTGGAGGACAAACGGAAATATTTTTAGATGTTCAAGATGTTGAATTGATAAACTATTTTAAGCAAACCAAGTTTAAAGTGAAACTTAATGGGTTTACAACAGATTCAATAGATCATAGTTTTAATGTTAAGCTCACAATGTCGGCAACTTTTAAAGGAGAAATACTCAAATAAAAGCCATAAAAAATATCAATAAAAAAGCCTAGAGTTGAAACTCTAGGCTTTTTTTATTGAAACAAATATTAATTCTTATTTCAATGATTTAATTAATTTTTCGTTTAAGCTAACATAATTATCATCCTTTGCTTCTTTAGCAATAGCAATGGATTTATTAGCTGTCTCAATAGCTTCTTTTACCATACCCATTTTAGCATAACACTTCGCTTTAGCATGAACATTCCAATAGGCTTTAGGATTACTTTCAATCGCTTTATCGTACCATGCAATAGCCTGTTTCATATCCTTACCATTCTCTGCATAATAATTTGCAGCGGCACCATAAGGGCGATTATCTTTGATTACATAACGCTCAATATCCTTCATGATACGTCCATCAAGTTCAACCGAAATGGGCATACTTACTTGTGTATTTTCCCAAGCCAATTGAATGTCACAAGTGGAATTTGCAATATTTCCAACATTAATGGTGAAAGTCTCAACCTTATCCTTTAACGTAGTTACTGCAGACTTCACGCGCACAACATCTTCTTCCATTTTATAATCTTCTGGGCTCGTTACAGTAGTATTACTTGAAACAATAATTGTCCAATCCGTAGCACTTGGAATAGTTAATAAGCCATACTTTCCTGGACTCACTTTCTTACCTGCAATCATGGTCGTATCTGAAAAAGTAATGGTAGTTGCACTATTGGCTCCCGTTCTCCAAACTTTATTCAATGGAACTAGATCACCAAAAATTACTCTTCCTTTCATACTAGGACGAGAATAATTTACTTCAATACTTCCCAAACCGAAATCTTGCTTAACGGTTTGTGTTGGCGATGGCGCTGGTGTTTTCAAACCCTGCGCTTGACTACTTGTGCATAATCCAATAATGACAAATGCACTTAAAATTAATTTTTTCATGGTAATATATTTTTAGGTTGATTAGAAATACTGATAAGAATTTTAAAACAGTGTAAATTTAATCAAAATCACAGTTAAAAAGTCAAGTAGCCTATTCACAACGCATCGGAATGTGTCTAACTGCCACTAAATTAAGGGATCATAGCAAGATTTTTTTTATAGTTTAGCCAATTATGAGCGATCAATTACACAAATCTCCCTTAAACCTAGCCGTGTTAGTCGCGGGACTTGGCTTTTTCGTAGATGCATTTGACTTGTTTTTATTCAATATCTATCGAGTTCCCAGCTTAAAAGAATTAGGTTTATCAGGAAATGAATTATCCCATCAAGGAGAATTTCTTTTGGCTATTCAAATGGCGGGAATGATGGTCGGAGGAATTTTAACCGGAATCATTGGAGACAAGAAAGGCAGAAAAACTGTTTTATTTGGGTCGATTTTACTCTATTCGGTTAGTAATATTGCAAATGCTTTTGTGGATGATACGATTAGTTATGCCATCATTCGCTTCTTGGCAGGTGTTGGATTAGCAGGTGAATTAGGTGCCGGCATAACCATTGTGAGTGAAAGCATGAGTATTAAAAATAGAGGGTACGGAACCATTCTGGTTGCCACGTTGGGAGCCTTGGGTGCTGTGACCGCTGGACTCATTGGAAATATTATTCCATGGCGAATTGCATTCTTCATAGCGGGATGCATGGGTTTGTTATTGTTAATATTAAGAATGAAAGTCTCCGAACCACAAATTTTCAGAGAACAAATCCATCTCGCCAATCACAAAAAAGGGAATTTTAAAGTGCTATTTAAAAATAGAAACAGAAGTATTAAATACATCGCTTGTATCTTAATGGGCGTACCGATTTGGTATAGCGTAGGCTTACTTATATCATTATCTCCTGAGATAGCACAAATTTACCATATTAAAAACTTACAGCTAGCTACCTGCTTTATTTTATTTCAAATTGGAATAACGGCCGGTGATTTAAGTTCCGGAATATTAAGTCAACTTCTACAGACAAGAAAGAAAGTGCTTTTAAGTTTTATGCTTGTTGCTATTTTTGCAACCTGTGTACATTTCAGCAATATCAGAAATGGATTAAGCTTAAATTTTACTTCATTTTGGATGGGATTAGGGTGTGGTTATCTCAGTGTTTTCGTCACCTCGACTGCCGAACATTTTGGCACCAATTTAAGAGTACTAGCAACAGCCACGGTAACAAATTTTATGCGTGGATCCATTACCCTTTTAGTTCCATTTCATTTATGGATACAATCCTATTTTCAAGTTGATTTGGCTATGGGATTAATAATTACAGGTATAATGGTGTGGACTTTAGCTATAGCATCCACCCTTTACTTACCAGAAACATTTGGTAAAAATTTAAACTTTAATGAAGAATAATCATCTATTTTTACAACCATTCTCCTATGAAAATATTTCCTGAATCTTTTAAACAAAAAATGAATGAACTCCTAAAAGGAGAAGCGACAGCATTTTTTGAAAGTCAGGAAATCCCGCCGCCCATTTCATTAAGATTACATCCAAACAAAAACAACTCAACTATTTTTCAGGAAGCTCAAAAAGTGGAATGGTGTGAGGCAGGAATTTATTTGTCTTCTCGTCCTGTCTTTACTTACGACCCCTTATTTCATGCAGGAGCCTATTATGTTCAAGAAGCAGGATCGATGTTATTAGAAAAACTTCTTACTCCCATTCTAGAAAAAAACAAGAATTTAAGAATCTTGGATTTATGCGCTGCACCAGGAGGAAAATCGACGCATGTATTGAGTTTAATGAATGGAGAAGGAATATTAGTGAGCAATGAAACCATTCCATTAAGAAATAAAATACTCCGACAAAATATAGCAAAATGGGGATATTCCAATTGCATTGTAACCCAAAATAAAGCAGAAGATTTTGCAAAAAGTAACATTCAATTTGATGCTATTATTATAGATGCACCCTGCAGTGGCGAAGGACTTTTCAGAAAAGATGATCAAGCAATATTAGAATGGAGCGTTGATCAAGTGATGGTTTGTAGTCAGCGTCAGACAAAAATTTTGGAAGAGATTCTACCTTCCTTAAAACCGGGAGGGTATCTTATCTACTCAACCTGTACTTATGAAGCAACAGAAAACGACGACCAAATAGAACAACTGATTGCTAATTTTGGAATGAAAGTAGTTACACCTAAACCGCCACTTGGAATAGCACAAACAAAATACGGCTGGCAAGCCTATCCGCACCGAGTAAAAAGTGAAGGATTTTATTGTTGTCTTTTAAAAAAAGATGGTGAATTAAATGTCGAGAACAAATACACTTCAACTAAAATCACATCAAAAAAAACCATGCTTCCAAGTTTCGAAAAATGGTTAATTGATGATACTTCGTTTGTAATCACTCAACAACAAGATTTCATTTATGCCAACTCAAAAGAAGTAAACGAGCTCACGCAGCAATTAAGTAAAACCAATTACATTCGAATGAGTGGAATCTTGTTAGGTGAAATAAAAGGAAAAGATTTCATCCCATCGGCAGAGCTAGCACTGAGTTTACAATTGAATAAAAATCATCCAACAGTCGATCTTTCAGAGCAAGAATCTATCAACTATTTATGTGGAGAGCCCCTGCAAACGCAAAGTGAAGCATTAGGATGGCATTTAGTTACCTTTCAAAATCAACCTTTAGGCTGGGCAAAAAAAATTGCATCGCGTTGGAATAACTACTATCCTAAAGAATGGAGAATTCAAAATAAACCTAAACCCTAAATTAACGAATATTAATATGAAATGGGATATTGATGTTGCTTATAAACATCTCAGAAAAGATCAAAAATTAAAAGAGATCATTAAACAAACAGGAAAATTAGAAGCAGCTCATCAAAAAGATTTATTTACCTCTTTGCTGAGTGCTATAGTCAGTCAACAACTCTCCACAAAAGCTGCGTCAACTATTTGGAATCGATTTATTCTATTATTTCCTGACGAACAACCTACTGAGCTCGCTATTCTTAAAATGGATATTGAACAATTGAGAGCAGTTGGACTTTCGTATCAAAAAGGTGGTTACTTAAAAAACATTGCCAACTTTTCACTTGAAAACACGCTTGAATACAAACGACTTTATCGAAAAAGTGATGACGATTTAATTGATTATTTATCGAGTATAAAAGGTGTTGGAAGATGGACCGCAGAGATGATATTGATGTTTAATTTGAATCGACCTGATGTATTACCTGTCGATGACTTAGGCATCCAGCAAGCGATGATTAAACTTTATGAAATCCCGTTAAAAGGAAAGGAATTGAAAGCAGAAATGATTCGCATTTCATTAGCTTGGCAACCCTATCGAAGTTTAGCTTCTAGGCATCTCTGGAGATGGAAAGATAATGCTTAGTCCCTCATTACTCAACGAGTTCAACTTAATAAAAAACCAGGTTGAATTTTAACCTTTAGTATTCGATTATTATCGCCCTTTTTATTAGTAAAACACAAGTCTATATACTTTATCCAAATTATTTTTTTATAATTTGGATAAAACAGTTTTACTCCTCACCTTAGTGGTGCACTTCCAAAACGTGTAAATTTTATGATCTCTTCCTTAAAGGGAGGCAAACTACCTTATTACAAGGTAGTACTTGCCTGCACCCTAAGCATTGTATTTACATACATGTTTAGTAAAAACTTGCCCACAAAAGTAGGTGAGAAACAATCCGTAGCTGCTCCTAGTTGCGATGAAAGAATGAATTTGGTTCGAATCAAGCGACATCGGCTTTCTCAACCATTGTTATTTAGCGACGTTCTTAACGAAAGTTCGAAATTTTCAAATTTAAAACAAGAGCTACTGACTAAAATTGCTTCAGAGAAAGCAACTGGTAAAGTAAGTAACGTTTCCGTTTATTTAAGGGAATTTAACAATGGTAGTTGGATGGGCATTCAACAAAATGATTTATTCGACCCAGGGAGCATCATGAAATTACCTATTCTACTTGCCTATCTAAAAAGACTAGAAGTATCACCAAGTTTTTTTGATAAAAGGATAAAATATGATATTGTAAATGATGCGATGCCTAAGCAAACCATTGTTACAAACATGATAGAAAAAGGGAAAACCTATACGGTAAGGAATTTAATAAAAGCGATGATTATTGATTCCGACAATCAAGCCAACATGCTGTTGAATCAAAACATCGAACCTGAATATGTATACAATGTTTTTACTGATTTAGGAATGGAAATTCCAAAAATCCAACAATCTTCAGTAAAAATGTCGGCTATTGATCTCAGTAAATTCATGAGAGTGCTTTATAACGCCAGTTACACCAATCAAAATTTATCTGAATTTGCTCTTGATTTATTAACGGATACAAAATTTAATGATGGAATGAAAAAAGGAATTCCTGATTCCATTTTAATTGCACACAAGTTTGGAGAAAGAGGATATAGAGACACAACTTTCCAGGAAATTCATGAAACAGCAATTATCTATCTCCCCGACAATTCCATTGCACTTACTATTATGACCAGCGGAAATGATCAAGCTTATCAAACACAGTTGATAGCAAACATTACCAAATCGATCTACGATTGGTATTCGGTAGAATCAACGCCCAATTTGCCCTAATCAACGATAAAACATATTGCACCTTTTTCTAAATTGTTTACTTTTGCATTTCAAACACGGCAGCATATTCCTCGCATAGGCATTTGCAAAAGCCTATAAAACAATAAGATATGCAAATTGGACAAAATACTGTCGTTAGTGTTACCTACGTGTTACACAGCAGTCAAGAAGGAAGTGAGAAAAATAAAGTTGAAGAAACCGGAAATGAAAATCCATTAATCTTTCTCTTTGGCTCTGGACAATTAATCCCTGCTTTTGAAGATAATCTTGCTGGATTATCAGTAGGAAATAATTTCGAATTTACCATCGCTGCAGAAAATGGCTACGGCATGACTGAAGCAGATGCTTTAGTGAACGTTCCGGATGACATGTTTAAGGTAGATGGAATTCTAGATTTAGAAGTATTGCGTATCGGAAATATGGTACCACTACTCGACCGCGAAGGAAATCAGATGGTCGCAAAAGTTGTTGATTTCAAAGACGGCAGTGTATTACTCGATTTTAATCACCCCTTAGCGAGTCAAGATTTGCATTTTAGCGGAACGGTAGTTCAAGTTCGTGAAGCTTCTCCCGAAGAAATCGAACACGGACATGCGCATACGCCAGGGATGCACGAGCATTAATTAAGAATTAAGAATTCTGAATTCAGAATTCAGAATTGAGCTTGCGCTATACCAAAATTAATTTAACCAATAAGAAAGTTGAATGCCTAATTCAGAAATATGAATTAGGCATTCGCTATTTTTTAATAAATACAATACATTCTTCGAAGTAAAACTAATTTTATTATTATAAGCAATAATTCTTAATTCTGCATTCTGCATTCTGAATTTACCTCGGCCACGCCGAGATTCCGCCCTTTAAATTGATCACTTTCAAACCAAGCTTCGACATCATGTTGGCTGCGGTTCCGCTTCTCGCACCACTTCTGCAAAAAACAAAGTAGGTTTTAGTGGGATCCATGGTTGTAATTTCTGAGGAGAATGATGGACTCAACATATTGGAGTTTTTAGCGCCTTTTATGGTTCCAGATTTAAATTCAGAAGCTGATCGTACATCTAACAATACTGCGTTTGCATTCTCTTTCAGCTTCGTTTTAAACTCCTGTCCATCGCAATCTTCGTAATTCTTTTTAAATAAATTCTGCAATAACTTTATCATTCTCAATTTTTTTTAGATTAATTTACTTTTTACAACAGTGTAGTGGGCTCATGGTATGCTGAGACGTTAAACAGTCCAGAATTTTTTAAGGCATTGAATCCTCCATTCACATTTATTAATTTATCAAAACCTCTGGCTTTTAGAATAGAAATAAAGATTACAGAACGATATCCACCAGCGCAATAAACATAAGTATCCTGCGCGCGATGTATCTTACTCATACTTTCGTTGATATAATCTAAAGGCGCTACTTCCGTATTTAAAATATGCTGTGCATCGTATTCACTTTTTCTACGCACATCAAGAAGTGCTAAGTGATTATCTTTATCAATTCGTTTTCTCAATTCTATCGCATCAATGGACTCAATGCTATCCACGAGTTCACCACTCTTTAAATAAGCTGAGAACCCTCCATCCAAATAACCAATAGTATAATCGAATCCTACTCTAGAAAGTCGAGTAATTACTTCCTCCTCTCTACCAGGTTCTGTCACCAATAATATCTCTTGTTTTAAATCAGGAATCAATGCGCCAGCCCAGGGTGCAAAATTTCCATTCAATCCAATATTTATTGAACCCGGAATAAATCCTTTTACAAATTCATCGGGATCTCGAGTATCCAAAATTAAAACATCTGATTCTTCAGCAACAAACTTAAACGTCGCTACGTCTAGTGGTCGAGATCCGCGTTCAATAACTTCCTTGAAACTTTGACTGTCCATTTTATTCATAGCCGCATTTTTTGGAAAATAGGCAGGTGGTGGCATCAATCCAGTCAATACTTCATTCACAAATTCTTCCTTCGACATATTAGCTCTCAAAGCATAATTATTCTTTAGTTGATGACCTAAGGTATCAGTGGTTTCATTCGACATATTTTTTCCGCAAGCAGAACCGGCGCCATGTCCAGGATACACTATCACATCTTCCTGCAATGTCATTATTTTATTTCGCAATGAATCGTATAAATAACCCGCCAATACTTCTTGTGTAATTTCTCCTTTTGTGCTAAGTCAGGACGACCCACATCACCAATGAATAAAGTGTCGCCTGAGAACAAAGCATGTTCCTTTCCATGCTCATCAATCACTAAAAAACAACTCGACTCCATCGTATGTCCAGGTGTGTGTAGTACTTTGATAAATACATTTCCTAATGGCAACATCTCATTATCCATGGCTTCGTGGAAGTTAAACTCTGCTTTCGCGCTGGGACCATACACAATTTGAGCTCCTGTTTGTCGAGCCAAATCCAAATGACCGGAAACAAAATCAGCATGAAAATGTGTTTCGAGCACATACTTTAATTTTGCATTTCCTTTATGGAGACGATCCATATAAGGCTTGAACTCTCTCAATGGATCTACAATAGCCGCTTCACCATTTGATTCAATATAATAAGCTCCTTGAGCTAAACATCCAGTATAAATTTGTTCGATTTTCATAGAGTATTTTTTTATGTTTTAACTATTACAAAAGTATATGGAATGATTCCCTTTAAACGTTACTAAAGTTACATAGAAGCTATGATTTTAGTCATTGATTTTGCGATTAAACTAGTATTAATTTTCAACCTATCTGCGGAAGTTTCAACCTGCCTGCAGCAGGCAGGCACTGGAGGGCACTGGAGAGCACTAGATAAATAAAGTGCAATAAAAAAGTAACTATCTTGAAACTAAAGATCACACGAACCTCTTGTGCACTTTAGTGTTCTCTTGTTTCTCTAGTGTTAAAAAAGATCACTTCAAAAAAATCCGTTGCAAAGTGAATCGCAACGGGATCATATAAACCACTATTTTACTTTGTTAATGTAGACGGACAAACATAATCTGTTAAATCAAACTTGCCAGTATTTTTTATTGCATTATATCCACCCTTGATATCAATTAAATTATGATATCCTCTCGCTCTAAGAATCGATGTAAAAATCATTGAACGATAGCCACCAGCACAATGAATGTAAACGGGTTCGTCTTTACTGATGGATGGCATCGCATCATTCACAAAATCAAGTGGAGCATGCGTAACACCGTTGATATGTTCAGAGACATATTCGCCATGTTTTCTCACATCTACAATTTTTGCTTTTTCGTTTTTAGAAAGTATCTCCGCTAATTCATCTGCAGAAATGGAAGTGATGGAATCAATTTCTTTTCCTGCTTTCTTCCACGCTTCTACTCCTCCTGCTAAATATCCCAAGGCATTGTCATATCCTACACGTGCTAAACGTGTCACTACTTCTTCTTCGCGACCTTCATCGGCAATAATTAATAGTTCTTGCTTCACATCTGGAATTAAAGCGCCAACCCATGGAGCAAAACCACCATCTATTCCAATATTAATTGAATTCGGAACAAATGCTTTTGCAAATAATTGCGGATCTCTCGTATCTAATAACAAGGCTCCAGTTTCGTTAGCTGCTGCCTCAAATGCTTCTGGAGATAATCCCTGATTACTTCTCTTCATCACATTTGAAATGCTCTCGTAACCTTCTTTATTCATCATTACATTCTGAGGGAAATAAGCTGGCGGAGGTAGTAATCCATCTGTAACTTCTTTAATAAATTCGGCTTTCGACATGTTTGCACGCAATGCGTAATTCACTTCTTTCTGATGTCCGAGCGTATCGAAGGTTTCTTTACTCATGTTTTTTCCGCAAGCAGAGCCCGCACCGTGCGCTGGATACACCAATACATCATTTGGTAAGGTCATTACTTTGTTACGCAACGAATCGTATAACATTCCAGCCAAATCATCTTGTGTAACATCTGATTTTTGGGCAAGGTCAGGTCGACCTACATCACCAATAAACAAGGTATCTCCCGTGAAGAGTGCCACTTCTTTTCCATTTTCATCCATCAACAAATAACAAGTCGATTCCATGGTATGGCCAGGAGTATGCAACACTTTAAATCGCAATTTTCCTACTTTAAATTCCTCCCCATCTTTCGCAACATGCGAAGTGAAGTTCGTCTTTGCATTCGGACCAAAAACAATACTCGCTCCTGTTGCATTTGCTAAATCCACGTGTCCCGAAACGAAATCGGCGTGAAAATGCGTTTCAAAAACGTATATAATTTTCGCCCCTTCTTTTTCTGCTCGATCCAAATAAGGTTGAACCTCACGTAATGGATCAATCACAACCGCTTCATTTTCTGATTGGATGAAGTAAGCACCTTGTGCTAAACATCCGGTATAAATTTGTTCTATTTTCATTTCTATTTTATATAATCGTTTTCAATGCTATTTTATTTTAACCAAACTTCCTTAATTATGATGTAAACTCCTGTAATAAGTACAAACCATCCAAAACCTTTTTTCAATTTACCGCCATCAAATTTTTTCGACAAGGCATTCCCAACAAAGATTCCAATCACCGCAATGGTAGTGACGGAGAGAAGAAGTCCCCAATTCAAATCATAATGTCCAAAATCACCCGTAAATCCAATCAATGATTTTACAGCAATAATTAACAGGGATGTTCCCACTGCTTCCTTCATCGGTAATCCACTTAACAATACGAGCGCAGGAATAATTAAAAATCCTCCTCCAGCACCTACCATTCCCGTTAAGGTTCCTACAAACAATCCTTCTAAAATGATGATCGGATAATTATAGGTTCTTTCACTTTTCGGTACAATCACTTTTTCCTTTCCATTGCTTCTAATCATGGAGTAGGCTGCGATGACCATCAACACCGCAAAAAGAAGCAACATAAATATTGACTTGGTAACGATAAATCCTGAAACCGTAAATACTACTTCCGGGATTGCTGGCACCAAGAGCAATCGAGTTAAATAAACGGCGATCAAGGATGGGATTCCAAATATGACAGCAGTTTTTAGATCGATCATTCCTTCTTTAAATTTAGGAATTGCACCTACTAATGCAGTGGTTCCAACAATAAATAATGAATACGATGTAGATAGTACGGCATCTTGATGAAATAAATAAACCAGAACGGGGACGGTGAGGATACTTCCTCCGCCACCTATCAATCCCAGTGAAATTCCAATTAATGCCGAAGCGAGGTAACCAATTAGTATTAACATATCGTTTTTAACTGGTGCAAAGATGCGGCATCAAATCAAGATAATTGGTAACATTCATTACACAGACATATTTTTTAGGTCAATGGCATTTCGATTGAGTTTCAACTTACCGGCTTGCTCCATACTTTTTAACAATCGGGAAATGACTACTCGTGAAGTGCCTAAGTCATTTGCAATTTCTTCATGTGTGATTTTCAATTCATCCGACTTAAAAGCATCTCTCTGCTTCTTCAAATAAAACTCAAGTCGTTCATCCAATCCTTTAAAGACCGTATGATCAATCAAATTCAACAATTCCTCAAAGCGATTCCGATAACTCTCCAACACAAAGTAATACCATGTTCTATAATTAGCCATTAAATTATCCATAATGGCGATGGGTACCAAAATCACCTCTGTTGGTTCTATGGTTTTGGCTAAGAGCTCACTCTGTTCTTGACGGGCAGCACATATCATCGACAAAGCACAAGCATTTCCAGGTTCGAGATAATACATAAAGAACTCACTTCCTTGATCCCCCTCTTTATAAACCTTTACTCTACCCTTGGTTATCAACATGGTAGACTTAAAAAATTGCCCAGGTTTCATCAAAATTTCCCCTGTTCCAAATTCACGCATCAGCGAGTTATTCGCTATTTCACGCATCAATGTAGGCTCAAGCATGGGGTAAAATGCCTTTAATTTATCGAGAATTTCTTGCTTTTCGGGTGTAATTACATCATTCATAAGCACCAATTTAATCAATTTTTTAGAATATTTAATTCATCTTCCAATAATCCTAAGAAAATCTTCGTTCAGTTTTACACATTTGTATGTTCAATAAGCATACAGTGTACACTGTAAAACAGGAGATAAATCTCGGTACTTTTAACCGCTAAACCAATTGACATGGCTGGAAAGGGAAATAGAATAAAAGAACCCATCGTGAAAGACGATGTGGAAGTGGAAGAAGAATTGGTTGCTGAGAAGCCACAAAAAAAAGTTAGACAGCGCAAAGAAAAAGTAGTTGCAGATGAACCGCATGCAGTAAATCGTTTTTTAACGAACGAAAGAACACATAAAATTTTCGGACTTTTTTTATTACTCGTTTCGGTTTATTCCTTGATTGCATTCACTTCGTATTTTTTCACGTGGAAAAATGATCAAAGCTTAGTGACGGGATCATGGTTCGATTTAATTCGCTTCTCCGATAAGCAAGTTGAAAATTGGTTAGGGAAGATTGGCGCCATCGTGTCGCATCAGTTTATGTACAACTGGTTTGGATTGGCTGCTTATGCATTTGTATTACTTTCCTTCATCACAGGATTCAAAATATTATTTCAAGCTTCTTTATTACCGATTAAAAAAACTTTCAAATACAGTTTATTCTGTTTACTATTCTTCCCTCCCGCGCTTTCGTTTTTATTTAGTAGCAAACCTGATTTACTCTTTTTAGGAGGCGGAATTGGTTATCAAATTAACACGTGGTTAAATCTTTCGATTGGAAAAATTGGAACGGGATTCTTAATTGGCTTCACCGGATTTTCTTTCTTAGTGGCGGTTTACAATTTTAGTTTTAAAATGCCATCTAGAAATAAAAAGAATGAAGAAGAAGAAGATGCAGTACTTACCGAAGTAGATGATTTCATCACTGGAAATAAATTAAAAGATTTTGAAGATGATTTAGGCGATGATAATATGGAATTGGAATTGCCGGATGATTATTCGCATCGTGATGAAATTCCAGAATTATTTCCACCTGTTATTGCAGCGAATTCCGCACCTCAACCCGAGATTCATTTGTTAGATGCCGACATTCCAGAAATGGAATTGGATGTAAAGAATGATGATCTCACTTTGGAAATTGAATCATTGAAAGAAGGTGATGATTTACTACAGGGAGATGGAATTGTAACGAGTGCAGAAGATGTAGATTTGGTAGAGCAATTAGGTGAATACGATCCGAAATTAGATTTAAGTCAATACCAACATCCTACTCTCGACCTACTTGAAAATTACACAAGCAGTCGTTCACAATTGAGTCGTGATGAGTTGATGGCGGAATTAGAAGCCAACAAAAAACGAATCATTGAAACACTCGGACATTATTCGATTGAGATTGATAAAATAAAAGCGACAGTAGGCCCGACGGTTACACTTTTTGAAATTGTACCGAAAGCCGGAATTCGTATTTCGAAAATTAAAAATCTGGAAGATGATATCGCGTTAAGTTTGGCAGCACTTGGAATTCGTATCATCGCTCCTATTCCTGGCAAAGGAACGATTGGTATTGAAGTACCGAATCAAAATCCCGATATAGTAAGTATGCGTTCCGTGATTGGCTCTGAGAAATTCCAAAATACTGATTATGATTTGCCGATTGCTTTAGGGAAAACCATCTCCAATGAAATCTTTATTGCCGACTTAGCCAAGATGCCTCACTTGTTGATGGCAGGTGCTACAGGACAAGGTAAATCGGTAGGATTAAATGCAATTTTAGTTTCTCTACTTTATAAAAAACATCCGGCTCAAGTAAAATTCGTTTTAGTTGATCCCAAGAAAGTGGAGTTAACACTTTTCAAAACTATCGAACGACATTTCTTAGCTAAACTTCCGGGTGATGAAGATGCGATTATCACCGACACAAAGAAAGTGGTGAATACATTAAACTCACTTTGTATTGAGATGGACGATCGCTACGAATTATTGAAAGAAGCACAAGTAAGAAATATTCGTGAGTACAATGTGAAGTTCATCTCCAGAAAATTAAATCCGAATAACGGACATCGTTTCCTTCCCTACATTGTATTGGTGGTGGATGAGTTTGCCGATTTAATTATGACGGCTGGTAAAGAAGTAGAAACACCGATTGCTCGTTTAGCTCAGTTAGCACGGGCCATTGGAATTCACTTGATCATTGCCACACAGCGTCCATCGGTAAATATTATTACGGGTACCATCAAAGCCAACTTCCCAGCTCGATTAGCCTTTAGGGTAACTTCCAAAATCGACTCCCGCACCATTTTAGATACGGGCGGTGCCGATCAATTAATTGGTCGTGGTGACATGTTATTGTCTACTGGTTCTGATCTAGTTCGAATGCAATGCGCTTTTGTTGACACGCCTGAAGTTGAGGCTATTACAAACTTCATTGGCAACCAGCGCGCTTACTCACAAGCATACCAACTCCCTGAGTATGTGGGCGAAGGAGAAACTTCGGGTGGATCGAACGATATGGGAGCTGATGATTTTGATCCTTTATTCGATGAAGCGGCTCATATGGTGGTGCAATTCCAACAAGGCTCTGCATCTTTATTACAAAGAAGATTGAAATTAGGATACAATAGAGCGGGTAGAATTGTGGATCAGCTTGAGGCTGCAGGCATTATAGGACCTTTTGAAGGAAGTAAGGCTCGTGAAGTTCGTTGCAAGGATATGGCAAGTTTGGAACAGTTATTGAAAAGCGTAAAATCGCCTTCGGGAGTTTAAGATTCTAAACTTTATCTTTACAGCCTACAAAACCTATGAATAAATCTAAATTATTGAGCGCATGCCTTGCGTTCACCTTATTATTAAGCACTACGGTATTCGCACAAAGCGATGCTAAATCGTCAGAAATATTAAAGTCGGTTAGTGCAAAATACAAATCCTATAAATCTTTATCCGCCAGTTTTAAATTATCGCGGGTAGATCAAAAAACAAAAGCTTCCGAAAATTTTTCGGGTACCATCGTATTAAATGGCCCCAAGTTTCAGTTTGTTTTAAATAATCAAACTGTGATGAGCGACGGCGCCAGCACTTGGACCTTCTTAAAAGAATCGAACGAAGTACAAATCTCCGAATCAAAATCGGTTGAAGGTGCAATTAGTCCTACCAATATTTTCACCATGTATGAAAAAGGATTCAAGACAAAATACATTGGTGATAAAAAAGAAAAGAGTGGCACGGTACAACAAATTGAATTAACGCCCGACGATACCAAGAAAAATTATTTCAAAATTCTTTTGTCCATCGACAAAGCGGGACAATTTGTGAAAGAAGCAAAAATTTATGAAAAGAGCGGTGCTATACTCACCTACTCCATCGTAAAATTCACACCCAACTCCCCTGTCAACGATAACATGTTTGTTTTTGATACGAAGAAATATCCAGGGGTTGAGGTGATTGACTTGAGATAAAAACATATCAATAAAAAATAAAAGACCGTCCTTACGATGGTCTTTTTTGTGTCAGATAAATCTTACATCCGTATCTTTTGATGGCACACTGATCAATTAAGATGATTAAGATTTTTTATGATAAATTCTCTTTGCTTAACAATCTCAATTTCGAACACTGATTACACGGATAAATCGGATTTTCGCGGATTTTTTCTTTGTATGATTCAATTAAAATACATTTCGCATTTTTCGATTTTCGTGTTCATTCGCATTTCGGATCCACGTGAATTTTTAAACATTTAAAATTTATCTGACCAAATGCACATGCCCCACTTTCTCATGTTGCTTACCCCAAACATCAATCACTTTTACCTGATAAACATAGGTTCCTTCTTGTGCTAATTGTGATTCGCCTTCTATGCTTCCATCCCAAGCGCGATTGGTTTTTCCTGTACTTTGGAAAATGCGCGCTCCCCAACGGTTGAAGATGCTTAGTTCAACATCAACAATATATTCACCTTGAATATTGAATCCTTCGTTAACACCATCACCATTTGGAGTGAATGCATTTGGAATCCACCAGCTGAAAATTGGATCTACACGCACCCAATGTGAAACGGAATCAGGACAACCGTATGAATTCACTACCCATAAGGTTACTAAATAATTTCCGGTATCGCGATACGTGTAAGATGGTTCAAACAGTGTTGAAGCTCCTCCATCACCAAAGGTCCATGCATACGTGAGTGCACCTGAAGAAAGATTGATGAAATCGAAATTCGGATTGAGAATATTTTGCAAGGCTGGATCCGCTTCAAACTCGGCATCTGGTCCGGGATAAACAGTAACCGCATTGTTGATGCTTACTGTGTTGGTACAACCTGAATCAGAAACTACAGTTAACGTTACATTGAAGTTTCCACTTGCTGTATAGGTATGCGTTGGATTTTGCAATGTTGAACTTCCACCATCACCAAAATCCCATGCCCATGATACTACTCCTCCTGAACTTACAAAAGAAGAATCAGTAAACGGAACTACGATTGGACCACAACCTGGATTACTCATCTCTGTAAAATGAGCTACCGGTAATGGATTAACGAGAACTGTTCCGGTGATGGTATCATTACAACCATCATCACTCGTTACAATTAACGTGATGGTATAGGTTCCTTGTTGTGTGTACACATAACTTGGGTTAGCGCTGCTTGAAGTACCTACTCCATCTCCAAAATTCCAAGAGTATCCGGTGATGGTTCCTCCAGGAACAAATGAGGTACTTGTAAATTGTACTGGACTATTTAAACAAGGCGTGTTGGCTGTAAATCCTGCCACCGGTAAATCGTTAATGATTACATTCGTATTGGCCGTTGCTCTACATCCATTCGAATTGGTTGTTGTTAATGTCGCAACATAGGTTCCGGCATTTGCATACGTACTGCTTTCATTTGCTAACGTTCCTGTAGTACCGTTACCAAAAGTCCAATCCCAATTTACAATGTTGTTATTCGCACCTGAACTGGTATCGGCAAATGGAATATTATCGGACAGACAACGAGTACCTGCAGTAGGTTGAGGAGAAGGTGCTGCATATACTTCCACTGAATCGGTAATAGTATTTTTACAACCTTGGTTTGATGTTACCTCTAAAGTGATCGTATAGAATCCAGCAGCCGGATAAAACACAGTCGGATTTTGTGCCGTGCTTGTATCTCCATTTCCTAAGCTCCACGACCATCCTGATAAATTACCTGGTGTAACTGATGAGTTGTCGATGATTTGCACTGGTAAATTTAAACATACATTTCCCGCAGTGAAATCAGGTGTTGGCAAAGGAAATACAGTTATACTTCGCATTACATTGGCAGTACAACCGTATGGTGTAGTGATGGATAAATTAACATTATAGGTTCCTGCAGCAGTATAGGTATGCTGAGGATGCATTAAAGTATCCGTAGTATTATCACCAAAATCCCAAGCGTATTGGAAGGTTCCACCGCCTACAATTTGAGATTGATCGAAGAAGTTAGTGCTGCCATTTAAACAAACATCATTGCTAGAGAAATTTGCATTCGGTACTGGGAAAACATTGACACTTCTATTCACGGTATCGATACAACCATTTGCATTGCTAACAATTAAACTAACGGTATAGGTACCCGTTGAATTATAAGTATGAGTAGGATTTTGAGTAGATGATGTAAGTCCATCTCCAAAATTCCAAGCCCAATTCGTGATGGCACCTGCTGTTCCTAATGTGGTATCATTGAACACCACCGGACTACCTAAACATGCATTGGCCACAGTAAATCCAGCTTGCGGAATATCGTTTATGGTTGTTGAACGATTCAATGTATCGCTACATCCTTTATCGGTGCTGGCTAGTAAACTCACATTATAAATTCCAGGATTTGCATATTGATGATTGGGTTGTTGCGTAGATGAGAATGACCCATCACCAAACTCCCAATACCATCCATTCACAACACCCGTTGGAACATTTGAATTATCGACAAAGAGAATTGGAGAACCATCACATACTGGACTTGCTATAAAGTCGGCTATAGGTTTTGGATTCACTACAATTGTTTTTGCAATTACGTCCTCACAAACTTGATCCGATCCAACACGTAATGTTACCGTATATGATCCTGGTGAAGTATAATAATGGACTGGATCGCTTAATGAGCTTGTATTACCATCTCCGAAATCCCAATTGATATCACTGATGAATCCACTGGATAATTGAGAATTATTAGTGAATTGAACTGAATCTCCTTCACAAACATCGTTGGCAACGAAGTCTGCCTCAGGCATTGGATCGATGGTGATGGATTGTAAAATGGTATCGTTACATCCTGAAGCACTCGAAACAATTAAAGTAACATTATACACACCTTCATTGGCATATGTATGCTGTGGATTTTGCAATGATGATGTAGTTCCATCACCCAATTGCCAAGCCCAAGTTGATATGCTTCCACTTCCCACTGTTGATACATCGCTCAACTGAGTAGCGCTTCCTTCACAAACATCCGGAGCAGTGAAATCCGCAGTAGGTAATGGATTCACGGTAATGCTACCCGTTAGTGAATCAATACAACCAAATCCAGAAGTAGCTACTAATGTTACAGGATATGTTCCAACGGTTGGAATAGATACTGATGGATTTTGAACAATCGAGGAAGCATTTCCATTGATGTTCCATTGCCATCCGATGATATTTCCGCTAGCGATTGAAGATGTATTTACAAAAGTATTTGCATCTCCTAAACAAGCTGGCGTTGTCGCAAAATTTACGGTTGGTAAAGGATGCACAGCCACATTATTAGTGAAAGATGCTGAACATCCACCTGGATCCGTAATAGTAACTTGATAAGTACCGGTACTTCCTACACTTATGGATTGAGATGCAGCCCCTGTCGACCATAAATAAGTCATTCCTGGATTTCCTGCATCCAAGGTTACATTCGTTCCTTGACACGTATTTACATTAATGGGTGTTGCACTTAAACCAGTTCCGCCTTCCGTAACATTAAATGTTCCCGAACCTTGACAACCGAAAGCATTGGTCACAACAACGGAATATACTCCCGGATCGGTCACACCAACAGTTTGGGTAACATCACCACTCGGAGACCATAAATAAGTCATACCAGGGTTACCTGCATCCAACGTAGCACTAAATCCTGTACAGAAAAATGCATTTGATCCCACAACAGTTGGTGTTGGATTTGTATTCACTTGCACCGTATCTCTTCTAGAACAGCCAGCAGAACTTGTCACCGTAACTACATACGTAGAAGTGGTCGTTGGATTCACATACACAGTAGCAGTAGTGGCACCACTATGTTGCCATAAATAGGTACTACCTCCTGAGGCCGTTAATGAAGTGGTCGTACCAAAACAAATGGTTTTATCGGGACCCGCACTTGCCGTTGGTAATGGATTTACCACAACACGAGCCGTATCATTTCGAGTACAACCATTCGCAGCGGTAACGGTAACAATATAGTTTATGGTTGATGCAGGAGAAACCGTAATGGTTGGTGTAGTTGCACCACCTGGATTCCAAGAGTACGTTCCACCACCCGTTGCCGTAAGTGTTGTATTATTTCCAATACAAAGAGCTCTATCGGGACCTGCATTGGCGACTGGTAACGGATTAATATTTACACGCACACTATCTCTTGACGTACATCCATTAGCGTTAGTTACGATTACATAATACATTCCACTGGTAATAGGTGTAACGGTTATGGAGCTTGCTGTAGATCCACCGGGCGACCAGGAATAGGTTCCGCCTCCAGTTGCTGTTAAAGTGGTAGAAGTTCCCGCGCAGATGGCACGATTCGAACCAGCATCAGCTGTTGGCAATGCATTTATGGTTACGGCTTGAGTTAATGTATCCGAACAACCAAGAGTAGTTGTTCCAATTAAAGTGATCGTATAATTTCCAGCGTTATTATAATTTACAGTTGGACTCAATTGATTCGATGTAGTTCCATTTCCGAAACTCCATTGACAATTACTGATAACACCGTTGCTCGAAGTACTTGTATTATTTAAGGTAACTGATCCACCTAAACAAATGGTAGTTGGTGTTGAAGTGAAAGACAATACAGGCTCAGGGAAAATTTGGACTACTCTGCTGAGGATAGCTCTACATCCACCGGGCGTAGAAACTTCTAAAGATACATTGTAATTTCCTGCTGTAGTGAAAGCATGCTGAGGATTTTGAGAAGTGGAAGTTGTTCCATCTCCAAAATTCCAATTCCAGCTTACAATATTTCCAAATCCAACGGTGGACTGATCCACGAATGGAATACTGGTACCAATACATCCTTGCGTAAAATTAAATGCTGCGGTAGGCATCGGATAAATATTTAAAGTATCGGATAACACTGATGTACACCCTTGATCGGAAGTAATGGTAAGAACTACATTGTATGCGCCTGGAGTATTATATACTAAAATTGGATTTTGAGCGAAGGAAATATTTCCATTTCCTAAATCCCAACTCCAGGAAGTAATGCTTCCGCCATTTACTGAAGAGGCGTCGTGGAAAAACACAGAATCATTTAAACATTCATCGTTCGGTGTAAATGCAGCTTGTGGCAACGGATTTACTTGAACCGTATTGGCTATAGTACCTGTACAACCGCTTGCATCCGTCACCGTTACAGAATAAACTCCCGCTGCATTTACAGATATTGTTTGCGATGTAGATCCTGTACTCCAAGCATAAGTAGATCCAGCGAAACCTGCATCTAATGTAGCCGATTGTCCTTGGCAAATTGAGGTGGTATTACTATTACTAATGACTTGTCCACCAACGGTAACCTGCGTAGATGCCATTGACGTACATCCAGCAGCGTTAGTAACGATTACCGAATACGAACCTTGTGTGTTCACATTAATGGTTTGACTCGTTGCTCCATTGCTCCACAAGTAACTTGTTCCTGTTGCTCCTGGATTTAACGTAGCACTTACTCCACTACAAATAAATACTCCGGCAGGTAAACTGATCACAGGATTAGGATTTACAGTTACATTTACGAAAGCAGTTGCTTGACAACCATTTGCATCAATTACGTTTACAGCATAAGTTGTAGAGGATCCTGGTGTAACAACGATAGTTCCAGTTACACTTCCGGATGGATTCCAACTATACGAAACACCACCACTTGCTGTTAATGTTGCACTTTGGCCTTGACAAACACTTACATTAGGACTCACCGTTGCAGTGGGTAATGGATTCACTAAAACCCTAACGGTATCTACTGCCGAACATCCGTTCGCATCGGTTACAATTACGGAATAAGAAGTATTTGTAGAGGGCGAAACCGATATTGTATTACTCGTACTTCCTCCTGGTGTCCAATTAAATGTTACACCACCATTTGCTGTAAGCACGGCATTACTACCAATACAAATGGTTACATCCGGACCTGCTGAAGCAACTGGAGGACCATTCACCTGCACGGTTTGTTGAACGGTATCATAACAACCAAATGCATTCATGGCGATCAACGTAGCGGTATAAGAACCGTTATTTCCATAAGTATGCGATGGATTTTGTGATGTAGATGTAGACCCATCTCCAAAAAGCCAAGTATACCCAGTGGCTCCACTCGATGTATTGTTAAAAGTTATTGGTGCGCCTTGACAATTATTTCCACTGACAGTAAATGCTGCCACCGGTTGTGGATTCACCACTACATTTTGTGTAACAGTATCGGTACATCCTGCAGAATCCGTCACTACTAATGTGGCAGTATAGGAACCGGGTGCACCTAAAACCACAGAAGGATTTTGAGAATTCGAAGATCCACCATTGCTAAACGACCATGACCATCCTGACCCAGCAGGCGTACTGGTATTCGTAAAGTTGATAAAAGATCCAGCACAAACTGTGTCGGTACTGAATGATGCAATTGGTAAAGGTGCAATTACCACTGGAAGTACGAGCGTATCTGTACAACCATAAATATTTTCAACAATTAATGAAACATTATACGTTCCACTTCCTGGAAATGTATGCGTTGGATTTTGAAGAATAGATCCGGTACCATCACCAAAATTCCATGTCCAACTTTGCATTCCTCCTGCTGTTGTACTTAGATCAGTAAATTGCACGGGAGCATTTCCGCAAGCACCATCCCATGTGAAATCAGCTATGGGTTGAAAAGCTGCAATAATTTCTACCGTATCCGTACTTGAACAAGTACCATCAGAAACGGTTACTACGTACGTTCCCACTCCAACTGTTTGCGTTGGATTCGTAAATCCATTGCTCCATAAATAAGTATATGGAGGATTTCCGCCACTGGCATTTGCGGTGACGGTAGCAAGATCACTACAAGCTATGTACTGATCGGGCCCAGCGTCAACGGTGATACCCGTGACCGTTATACAATAAGAATAGGTATTAGATCCAATAAATGGACAAGCATCATCACTTACACGTACTGTGAAACAATGTGCGGTGTTACTTATATCAGCTTGTGTGGGTGTCCAGCAAAATGTTCCTGTTGGATGTGGACTTCCTGCTGATGTAAAAGTTGCATTTGGAATGGCATTATTCCAAAACAATCCAACTTGTTGTCCAGCATTAATATCATTTGAAAACACATCAAAGCATAAACTTTCATTTGCACAAACCGTCAAATCAAAATTATTGGTTCCATTAATTCCCGTTAAAGTGGGAAGATCATTCGTACAATTCAAAACAGTTATTTGAATATCACGAACTACATATCCAATCAACACACCATTTCTATACTCTCGTACTAACACCGCCATTACGGTCACCTGGAGTTGAGTTGGGGTAAAACAGATATCACCCGTTTGCGTGTTAAACTGTATGGGTCCTGCAGTGGCTAATGGATTTGCTGCATTATAAGGAGCAATATAACTTACGTCATTCGTTACTGTTTGACGTGGATTTACTAAAGAATAAACTAATGAATCTCCATCAGGATCCGTTGCACCATGGTTAAAACATAATTGTTGACCTAAGCAAGCAAATGGAACGGGCTTATTTGTAAAAGTAGGTGAACTATTGCAAGGGGTGATGGTATTATCTAAAGATGCATAAATGTAAAATGTATTTGATCCAGGGCTGCTGATGGTATTGATCGCAGCATTTCGACAACATAACGAATAAGAAAATTGCCAGTCGTTACATTGCATCGGAAGAGTAACCACACCTTCGTACACCCATTCTTGAATTCCCGTAAATGTTCCACCATTACACGTACTTTGAGCGGTAGGACATAAATACGTTACTTCTTGACCGGTGCCTGGAATGGGATTACAGGTAACACCTAATGTTTGACCACAACTTACAGATCGAATGTTTACATAAATATTAGCCGGAGCTAAGATTCCAATACAATCTCGATAAAACGACAATCGCACTTTATAGGTGTTTCCACCAAGGCATTCATAAGTCAGGTCGGCACCCATAGCATGACTTGCTTCTGCTGGATCAGCCCGAAGGATGAACAGCAACGCTGTCAGTATAAGTAAGCTTCTTCGTAGTTTTAGACTCATAACATCTCTTTTTTCGTTTCTACCACCTGTTAGTTGGGACAATTTCACAGGAATACTTTTATGGTAAAAACAAAGCTATAGCGAGAACAAGAGTTGTATTGCCTTCAATTCATCACTATATAGACGATGTAAGAAATACGATCAGAGTGGATAAATTACTCAATACAAAGAGCTGAATTACAATTACTTAAACTAAATACTGCATTTTGTTAAAACTATTTCGATGAAAGAAAATCAATAAAAGAATTCGATAATAGAAAATTAAAATTTGATTGAAGCTAAAATCCCTTTTTCATTACAAATAAGAAAACGCTGTTTTAAAATTAAACCTTACTAAAACAAAAAAGAAATGTTGCCAAAGCACCTATAAAATATCGTGCCATCTAGTGACATCAAGTGACATCACAATCAAATTAAATTAAACTTCGGTTGATAATTTCTTTTAGCCAAAAAGTAAATTGATCTGGATTCATTTTTATTTTTGATGTAAGATCATCTAAAGAAATCCATTCAAAATTTTGTGCTTCTTCAGGATTTAAAATCGGTTCTTCATTCGAATGACCAATCAAGATATAATCCAGTGCGTGTTCGATAAAACAATTTGGAAATTATGCTCGATAAAGAAAATGATTTTTAATTTGAAGGTCATCCACTTTCATTCCCATCTCCTCGAACAATCTTTGTTTAGCATATTTCACTAAATCCATCTTTGGAATAGGATGACTACAACAAGTATTTGTCCATAAGCCGCCGCTGTGATATTTCCCTTGTGCGCGCTGTTGAATGAGTAATTCATTATTTGAATTGAAAATAAAAATTGAAAATGCACGATGTAAAAGTCCAAGCTGATGGGCTTTTAATTTTTCGGAGACGCCTATTTCTGCATCTTTCTCATCGACTAAAATAACTTCATTCATAGTTCGAAGATAACACCGTTGGCGATGCAAAGTTTATCCAATTGATAAATAAATTGAATACAGTATGCTTTCGATTTTAAATAAATTTGAAAAAGCCTATTTCTTCGTAAACTTCTTTACTGAAATATTTTTAAATGCGTCTTCGTAAATAAAAGTATAGAGTCCAACCGAAAGTTTACTGATATCGATTTGCATATTTTTACCATGAATCATCGACTTCAACACCAATGCGCCTTGATTATTCAAAATACGATAAGCACCATCGGATAATTCGTTATTTAAATTCAAATGAAGCGTACTTGAGGCAGGATTTGGAAATAGTTCAAAAATTTCTTTATCCAACTCTTGATTTCCACTTGCTAAATTAACAACGAAAGACAAAGAATCCATTGGACCAGGAACAATGCCTGGGGAACATGGAGATGGTCCCATTCCAGCATCTACCTGAAAATAGAAAGTATAAGTCCCAGCAGGGAGAAGGCCTAGGTTGAAAGTATCTTTATCATTGCATATATAACTTGCTGCGCCTAAACAATGCATCGCAAACGCAGAAATAGAATTCCCTGCTTGAGACATATTCAACGTTTTATCCTTACAATCGCCTGAAGGAAAATCAACTTCAGCAATTAATTGTACGGGTGTATTCGTTGTAAGAACAGAAGGATTGGTCCACAATTGCTGAATCCACTGCCCTTGGCAATTAATAGCAGAAAGGAAGCTAATGAAGCAAATGAGTATATATTTTTTCATAACTTATAGATTTAAAGGATAAAGGTATTAAAAGTGATTACTTGAATAAATAAGAAAATTACGCAATTATCATGACATTGTAAAAATTTATGATTCAAGCTTTTAAATCGAAATATATAGCTCGAATCAAGGTATTCCTTTATCCGAGTTGCGAAATATTAAAATATGGGATTACCCTGTAGTGTAGGATCAAGGCATGCCTTGATCCTACACTATTTCTAAAAAAATGAAGGGATTACCCAGTCTCGTTGGATCAAGATCCAACGAGACTAGATGATCCCGTTTTGGGGGTAGCTAAATGATTTCTTAATAGTCCAGCGCTTAGCGCTGGACTATTTTCATTTTACCTCAACCTTGCAAGCGAGTTTACAGGGTAGCGTAACGAAGTTTCTTCTACCCTATGCTTGCTGATGGGAAGGGATTACCCAGTCTCGTTGGATTAAGATCCAACGAGACTAGGTGATCCCTTGTTCTCCCATCGTCAACATCAAAAGAAACGCTGCGCTATTTTTATTTTTTATCCAAGGCATTGAAAGCGATGCTTTCTGCCTCGGCTTAAAAAATAAAAACCCCGCCGATGGCGGGGTTTCTTTTGATGCATTCTGCGGAGAGTTAGGGATTCGAACCCCAGGAAGTGTTACCTTCAACAGTTTTCAAGACTGCCGCAATCGACCGCTCTGCCAACTCTCCGGGTGCGAAATTATATGATTTTATATTACCAATTTTAGAAAAAATAAAAATTCTTGCAGAATGCTGCTTTTTACTTGATAAGTTATTCTTACCACAAATATTTTTCTGCTAAAAAAACCACTCTTATTTATTAATCACTAACACATTAGCAAGGTAAATGAAGAATGATTACTTCAATAATACCCATTTATAAAATTGCTCGTTTCACCGCTCTTTAAACGATAAAGTGATCATTATTATCGATTTGATGTGACGAAAACATGACAACATCAATAGATTAATTAAATACCTTTGATCTCAAACCTAAGCTCATGAAAAAGTCAACCCTAATTCTGATCTGCTCTTGCCTATTTAGTATGTATTCACTTGAAGCTAAGAATCTTCAAGCCAATTTATCCTATGCAACTTTCTTAGCGCCACAAAATGGTCCTTATATTGAAACATACTTAGCTGTTGATGGACATTCTGTTCATTATAAAAAGAACGGAGATGCTCTTTATCAAGCTTCCATTGAGGCTAGTCTTATATTTCTTCAAGGTGATAGTATTCGCTATTTTGATAAATTCAATCTTTTAAGTCCGCAAACAGCGGATACACTCAATGCAGTCAGTAACTTCACTGATTTGCACCGTATTTCACTTCCCAATGGTTCTTACACCATGGAGTTGAAAATAAAGGATAATAATGCGCCAGGAACCAAACCTTATATGGTTCGCCAAAATGTGATCGTGAATTATTACACAAATGTGATCAGTATATCAGATATCGAATTGATCAACTCTTATTCTGTGTCTGAAAAAGAAAGTCCATTGGTAAAGAATGGATATGATATTGTTCCATACGTTGACAATTTTTATGGAGCCAATAAAAACACATTGAAATTTTATTGTGAATACTATCATACAAAATCTGTTTTAGGTAACACTGATTTTCTACTTACTTATCAAATTGTAAATTTTGAAAGTCATCGTATCGTTGACGCCAACTCCAATTTCTCGAAACAAAGTCCGAAGGATGTTGGAATCTTACTAACCGAATTCGACATTACAGATTTACCTTCTGGAAACTATAATTTAGTCGTGAATATCCGCGACAAGGAAAATAATTTATTAGCATCAAAAGAATGCTTTTTTCAGCGAAGTCGTCCACTTACACTCGCTCAAGATGCTGGTGATTTAAACTACATGAAATTAGATGTGTCTACCACTTTTGCAGCAGAAATTTCACAACGCGACACCCTTGCTGAATATATTCGTTGCCTATGGCCAATCAGCAGTCCAAATGAAAATACTTTCGCATTAAATCAATTGGAAATGGCCGACACCAAGCTCATGCAACAATATTTTTATGATTTTTGGCAGAAGCGTAACGCGCAAAATCCACAGCTTGCTTGGTTAAATTATAAAAAGGAAGTTGACCTCGTTAATGCCAGTTACACCATCGGTAAAAAGAAAGGTTATATGACTGAAAGAGGAAGAGTTTACCTTGTTTACGGTGCTCCTAATCAAATATCCAAAGCTTATAACGAACCCAGTACGTATCCTTATGAAGTTTGGCACTATTACACGCTAAAAAACCAAAGCAATCGTAAATTTGTATTTTATTGTCCAGAGATTGGAGGACATGATTTTTCACTTTTACATAGCGATGCGAGAGGAGAAGTTTTCGAATCACAATGGATGGTCATTTTGAAGAAAAGAACCGAAACCATGAACGATTTTGATAAAACCAAAGCAAGGTCTACCTATGGGAATAATTTTGAACAGATATTTCAAAATCCAAGATAGGACTATTCCCATTTATTATGATATTTTTGCAGAGCCGGTAATTCCGGCTCTGTGTATTTAAGAAAGCCCGTGAAAAGAATTGCCATTGTCATACTTAACTGGAACGGAAAAGATTTTTTGGAAAAATTTCTTCCTGAAGTAATTCGATATAGCAATTCACTTTCAAGAATAGTCATTATTGATAATGCTTCTTCCGACAATTCAATTTCATTGCTAACCCAGCATTTTCCCTATATCGAAATTATACAACTCGACAAGAACTATGGTTTTACAGGGGGCTACAATCGCGGATTAAAAGGAATAAAAGAAGAGTATTATGTACTGCTAAATTCAGATGTTGAAGTAACAGAAAATTGGCTGGAACCTTTAATTACTTTCATGGATAATCATCCAGATGCTGCAGCTTGCCAACCCAAAATTAAATCCTATCAAGATCGCGATTTATTTGAACATGCAGGAGCTGCAGGCGGCTATATTGACTATTTAGGATATCCATTTTGTAGAGGAAGAATTATGAACATGTTGGAAACAGATCATGGACAATATGATAGTATTCAACGTGTATTTTGGGCAACTGGCGCTTGTTTATTCATCCGCTCAAAGGTATTTCATGAACAAGGAGGGTTTGATGATGACTTCTTCGCACACATGGAAGAAATTGATTTATGCTGGAGAATTCAACAAGCAGGGAAAGAAATATATGTTGTACCTGAAAGTCAAGTGTATCATGTGGGAGGAGGAACCTTACCGAAAAACAATCCAAGAAAAACCTATTACAATTTTAGAAATAACTTATTCATGCTATTCAAAAATTTACCAGGAAATCAACTTATTTTGTTGATTCCGGCACGGCTTTTTTTGGATGGTTTAGCAGGAATAAAATTTCTTTTTGACGGCGATATCAAAGATACATATGCCGTATTTAAATCCCACCTTTCTTTTTATAGATATGTATTACGCAACCTCTCAAAACGCCGAAAGCAACAAAAACTTGTTGTGAAACATCCTTCAAGGGGTATCTATGGAAAGAGTATCGTCGTCGAATATTTTATTAATAAGATAAAACACTTTAAGGATTTACCCTCTAATAACTTTAGCTGATTCAGTCATGAAAATAATTTGTGTAGGACGAAACTATGAGGCTCATGCCAAGGAATTAAACAATGCTGTAGAAGAAAGTCCAGTCATTTTTTAAAACCAGAAACAGCCCTAATTCCAAATAAGCAACCCTTCTTTTATCCTTCCTTTTCGAATGATTTACACTATGAAACCGAATTAGTGGTAAAAATTTGCAAACTCGGAAAACATATTGACGAAAAATTTGCGCATCGCTATTATCAAGAAATCACTTTAGGCATTGACTTTACAGCGCGTGATGTACAGAGTCAGCTAAAAACGAAAGGTCTTCCGTGGGAACTCGCTAAAGGATTTGATGGCTCCGCACCCTTGGGAAATTTCACTCCTTTAGAAACGCTGCAAAAACCCATTCAAGATCTTCATTTCCGCATGAAATTAAATGGAGAAACCAAGCAAGAAGGTCATACAGCGAATATGATCTTTAGTGTCGATAAAATCATTGCTTTTGTTTCCACTTATTTCACTTTAAAGATCGGTGACTTGATCTTCACTGGGACTCCTGCGGGAGTAGGACCCGTGAAAAAGGGAGATCATTTGGAAGCTTGGTTAGAGGAGGAAAAGGTTTTATCCGTAAAAGTGAAATAGTCTTTTTCCTTGTTGAAATATTTTTACAGAAAAGTCCAGATATAAAGGCTGATTTTCCTTAATATTGAGTAATGTTTCTGAAGCGGTTTCTGAAAATATTTTTAGTTCTGTTGATCACAGGATTTGCACTCCCATATCAGAGTACGGCTACACACATTGTAGGTGGCGAGTTGAATTACAAATATCTTGGAAATAACATTTACCAAATCAATTTAACGGTATATCGTGATTGTTATAATGGAGTTCCCCCATTTGATAACCCTGCTTCCGTAGGTGTCTTTGATGCATTGACGAATCTTTTTATTCGTCAAAAATTTTTCAATTTCACATCGCTAGATACCGTCCCGCCTACTGTTAACTCGCCTTGTTTCCTTCCTCCTTTAGATGTTTGTTATGAAGTAACTACTTATACGGATACTATCGTATTGCCGCCTTCCAGCGGAGGGTATATTTTATCTTATCAACGATGTTGTCGAAACATGACTATTTTAAATATTATAACACCAAGTGATGTCGGTGCAACGTATGAAGCATGGATAGCTGGAACGAATACATTTTCTCAAAACAGTAATCCCGTATTCAATAATTGGCCACCACCTTTTGTTTGTGCTGGGACACCATTTATTTTCGATCATTCAGCATTCGATTTTGAAGGAGATTCCATTTTATATGAATTAGTCACGCCGTTTGATGGGGCTACTGCTGGTCTTCCCATGCCTCAACCACCGGCAGCTCCTCCCTATGTAAATGTGACTTTTGCATTCCCCTACTCTCAAACTGATATGCTTGGGGGTACACCTCCATTTTCCATAGATCCAGCTACAGGTTTACTCACTGCATTTCCAACCACATTAGGGCAATTTGTAGTAGGTGTTAGAGCAAAGGAATTTAGAAATGGAATCTTAGTTGGTTATACACGTAGAGATTTTCAACTGAACGTTGTCCCTTGTCCGACTTTGGTTGTTGCTGCTTTACAAAATCCGTTAATTCGTTGTGGCAGTAATTCAGTTACGTTTCAAAATTTTAGTTTCAATGCAGGAACTTATCATTGGGATTTTGGATTGACATCCAGCACTACCGACACGTCTAATTTATTTTCTCCCACTTTCGTTTATCCTGATACAGGTGTTTATACTGTAACATTGATAGCTTACTCTAATTTAGATCCCACTTGCACAGATACTACTACCGGAACCGTAACAATTTTACCTGACTATACACCCTCATTTACTTTTACCATGGACACCTGTTCAAATACAATTTCTTTTAATGACACTTCCAATAGTATTAGCGGTGTAAGTACGCAATGGAATTGGAATTTTGGAGATGGTGGAACCGCAACCGTCACAGATCCCATTTATCAATATAACACATCAGGTAATTTTTTGGTTTCACTGATTGCTACTTCTACGAGGGGATGCATTGATACCATTACAAATCCAATTACCATCTTTCCAAAACTGAACTCAACCATCAATAATCAAGGGGTTCGCTGTTATGGAGAATGTAACGGTGTAGCAACGGCGAATCCTTTGAATGGATGGCCGCCGTTTTCTTATCAATGGAATGATCCCCTTTTACAAAACACGAATGCCGCCGACAGCCTTTGTATTGGCAACTACAATGTAACGGTGACGGATAGCCGAGGATGTACAGTAAATACATCGGTGCAAATTTCACAACCTTTGCCCTTGTCCCTTTCGATGACTTCACTCCCCGATTACTGCGGGGGCATTTGTGCTGGACAAGCTACCGTAACTACTGCTGGAGGAAACGGCAATTATACTTATTCGTGGAGTGATCCACAGAATCAAAACACTGCTACTGCTACAGGATTATGTCCTGATACACTTTCAGTAGTAGTTACCGATCAATTAGGTTGTACTATCCAAGATCAAGTCATTGTAATTTATGTAGATTCATTTCCCACAGTTGATGCAACTGCTGATACTACGATTCTGTATCAAGGGCAATCTACTTCTCTACATGGAATTATTCCTGCCGGAGGAATACAATTTCAATGGACACCGACGCCTTCATTAAATGATGATAATATTCAACATCCTCTAGCAACACCATCCACAACGACAACCTACACGGTGATTGCCACCGATGCCAATGGTTGTACTGCAGAAGATACCATCACCATACAAGTGATTGAAGTGCTTTGCGCCGAACCGGAAATATTTATCCCTTCTGCTTTTTCACCAAACAATGATCTTCAAAATGATGTTTTATTCGTGAGAGGAAACACCATCGAAAAAGTATACTTAGCCATCTACGACAGATGGGGAGAAAAAGTATTTGAAACGAATAGCACTTACCTAGGATGGGATGGTACCTATCAAGGAAAATTGCTGGCACCGGATGTGTATGTTTATTACGTAGAGGCTACCTGTTATAACCAAGCAGAGTTTAGAAAAAAAGGTAATATAAGTTTGATACGATAAGTGAAAAAGTATTATTACATATCACTCATAATTTTATTCTTCTCTACTTTAGAGATGAATGGACAGGATATTCACTTTTCTCAATTTCCACATTCAGCGCTAAACTTAAATCCCTCTAATGCTGGAAATTTTCCTGCTGATTTGCGATTAAATGGAATGCTTCGTCGACAATGGAATTCCGTTACCGTACCATATAAAACAATTTCATTGGGTGGAGATTTAAAGCTAACGATGCTTAATGATCGACTCAAAGGATTAGGTGCTGGTCTCCTCATCAATCATGATGATGCTGGTGATGGACAAATGCGTACGCTTGACATTCGACTTTTTACCTCTTTTACTAAACCCATCAACAGTGATTCCACACATTTTTTAAGAGCAGGAATTATGCTTGGAGGAAGTCAACGCAGTGTGGATTTTAGCAAATTAACTTTCGACAATCAATTCAACGGAGACTCTTGGGATCCCCTTGCGCCATCAGGAGAAAACGGCGCTGGAGAGAAAGTTACTTGGATGGATCTAGGATTTGGATTGGGTTGGGAAATGGTTAGAGAGAATTATTCTTGGGATGTTGGATTTTCATCAACACATATCAATCGACCTAATCAAAGTTTTTATTCAGAAAAAGTGCGTAGACCTGTTCTATGGCAAATGCACACTACACCTACTTTTAAATTAAATTCCAATTTAACGCTTTTACCTTCTGCTGTATTTATGATGCAACAAGAATATCGTGCACTTAATTTTGGCGCTGAATTGAAAATAGATTTGATGCAAGAGACTCGAAAAAATTATGCTTTTGGAATTGGACTCAATGATCGTTGGGACGATGCGCTCATTCCATTTGTAGCCGTGTATTGGAATAAATTTAGAATTGGATTCTCTTATGATGTAACAACTTCGGCACTCAAAACGGTGAACAATGGTCGAGGTGGACCTGAATTCAGTTTGGTTTACTTCACAAAAAACATAAAAGCTCGTCCACAAAAACATGTAATTTGTCCTGTGTACTAATGAAAAAATTGAGATTATTACTTGGTTCATTGGCAATCCTTCTTTTGATGGAAGCAACAGGTTTTGCTCAATCCAAGTTGGCTTATGTGAATGCAGGCGATGAATGCATCCAACGCAATGATCCTTTTTGTGGAATAAATAATTATCGCTTGGCCTTAGAATACGATGAAGATGCTTCCCTCTGTTTCAAGATGGGAAGCGCTGAAAAATTATTGCATAATTATGCTTCTGCGATTACTTGGTTTCAACGCTGCATAGCCCATCAACCCGAAAAAGAAATCAAGATAAAAGCATTCCTTGAAAAAGCAGATTTACAAAAACGATTAGGTGATTTCGCTGCTGCTTATGCAAGTATTGATAGCTTAAAAAATTTAGATGCGACGCAAGAAACAACTTTTCATAAATTATTGTTCGATTATAAGAATGCAGAAATACTCTTTGCAAAAAAAGCCTTGATTGAAGTGTACCCAGAACCAGGTGATGTAAATACGGATTACTCTGATTTTGCTCCTGCTCCTTTAGGTGATTCATTTTTGTACTACTCATCTCTACGCTTTACTCTTATTGAAAAAAATGTTAAAACTGCTACTTCGCGAATTGCAAGTATGAAAACGGATGAGGCATCCAGAGAAAAATCAAAAATTCTTCCTGAATCCATTAACATGCCAGCATTCAATGACGCGAATGCATCCATCAGTCCCGATGGAAAAATAATGGTTTTTACGCGATGTCTGTTTGATGAAAACGGGAAATTAAATTGTGCATTGTACGAATCAGAACTCGTAAATGGAAAATGGAAAGAGGCGGTTAAATTATCATCGGAAATAAATCCTACGGGACGAACTTCCACACAACCCAATATTACAACCAACAAAGCGGAAGGCTATTTGCTATTTTTTAGCAGTAATAAATTAGGAGGAATGGGTGGAATGGATTTGTGGATGTGTAAACGAAAATCACAAAATCAATATGAGTCGCCTATCAATCTTGGAAAAACGGTGAATACAGAGAATGATGAGTGGTCGCCATTTTATGATATTGAAATTGACAGTTTGTATTATTCAACTGAGAAAAATGACGGATTAGGAGGACTTGATTTGTATCAAATTGGGTTTACATCCATCGAAAAAAATACCGCTCAGTGTTTACCGCCACCATACAATAGTGGTTATAACGATTTATATTATACACGCAGTTATGGTGAAAATCATCAGGCGTTTTTAGTGAGTAATCGTCCACCAGCTGAAAAGTTAAACGGCTCTTCTTGTTGTTACGATATATTTCGAATGCAACCTATATTGCCATCTTTAGACACTACTTCCATCTTAACCAATGATTCAGTAATTGCTGTCAAAGATTCAAGTAGCTTATTTGAAAACCTCCCCACAGAAGCCAAAATTTCATCCATCAAACTCAATTTTCCAATTCGCTTATACTTCGACAATGACTATCCAGATCCAAAAAGCAATAAATCGATTACGGATAAAGAATACGATCATTTAGCGACTGATTACCTTTTAAGAATGAAGGAGTATTCGGATCAACAGTCGAATGATTCTTTAAAAAATATGATTTCGATCTTCTTTAAAGATTCTGTCGCATTGAATTTCAGTAAATTAAGATCGTTTACGGAACAATTATTCTATTTGCTAAACAATACATCAACTCGCTTAAAAATAACCATTTTGGGGAGTGCAAGTCCTTTGGCAGAACGGCGTTATAACCTAATTTTGTCGAATCGTAGAATTCGGAGCCTTGAGAATTACTGGGCAAAGTGGCAGGATGATCGTTTCAAGAAATGGATCCAAGACAAAAAGTTAGAAATTGTCTTCCTTCCAAAAGGTGAAGAGGATGCTGACAAGCGCGTAAGTGATCAGGTGAAAGACATTCGAAAATCAATTTACAGCAAAGAAGCTGCGATGGAAAGAAGAATTGAAATAGTAAATATTGAAATATTGCCATGAGGAAGAAAGTAATTGCGAGTTATTGGATATTGATCATGGCGATGATCGGTGGAAAGTTATATGCACAAAATTTGGCTCCCAATCCAAGTTTTGAAACCACCATTGGAACACCGACGGCTGCTGGACAATGGAATTTAGCTCAACCATGGTTAGGTTTAAATGGGACACCCGATTTATACGTACGAAATCAATCGAGTGGTGCAATCCTCCCTTGTGATGTTGTAAATATTCCGAATAACGTTGCAGGTTATTGCGACGAACGAAAAAACGGAAAAAACTACATGGGCTTGCAATTTGATTTATTAAATGGTTACCGTGAATACATTTCAGTTCCACTGGCTATACCAATGGTAGCAGGCGGAATTTATCAATTAGAATTTTATGTTCAACTTGCCGACAGTGCACGGTTTGCATGCAATTCACTCGGCATGTTACTCTCAAATAATATTCCCACCCAACCCGGTACTGGAACCATACTTTTTACGCCACAACTGGAGAGCTCAGCACAAATTGTAGATACCAATAATTGGACATTAGTTTCCGGTATGTATTTAGCCTTTGGAGGAGAAAATTATGTAACTCTCGGTTTGTTTAGAGATGATAACGACCCTCTTTTGCAAAAAACAAATTACGGAACCAGAGCAAGTAATTGTACAAGTATCGATAACAGTGCTTATTACTTTTTTGATGATATTGTTGTTCGAAAAGTAGATGTCACAATTAATATTTTAGGAGATACCATCATTTGTCCTACTGAAACGACTACTCTTATTGCCGATTGTAATGTTCCTTTTTGGTGGAGTGATGAAAGCGCACCTAATGACACTTTAAGTTTAGATACCACGATTCAAATTAATCCAACGACTCCTACTACCTATTATCTCAACACCGATTTTGGTACTGATAGTGTGACTGTATTAATTGTTAATCCACCTTCTTTTGATTTAGGACCCAATACTCCACTCTGCGAAGGAGACACTATATTGCTTGATGCAACTACGATTGATGGAGTCAGATATACTTGGTCAACGGGTGATACACTTCCTATCCTTGGAGTAACGGATACGGGAATGTATTATGTGACGGTGGAGAATACAGGATGTGCACGAAGTGACTCCATATCATTTCCATCTTTTTTATTAAATCCTCCTATTGATATAGGTGAAGATTCATTGTATTGCTTTTTTTACAATGATAGTTTAACCTTGGATGCTGGTGATGCGCTTTCTTATTTGTGGACACCAACCTTTGAAACCAGCAGAGAAATAACCATTTTATATCCTGCTGTTTATTCTGTTGAAATTACCCGAGCGAACGGATGTAAAAAATCGAAAAGCTTAGAGGTATTAGAAATTTGTGAACCTACCGTTTACATTCCGAATGCCTTTACTCCTGATGGTGATGGTCTAAATGATATATTTAGACCCTATGTGAACAATTCACCTTTATTCAATTTTAAGATTATTAATCGAAGAGGTCAACAAATTTTTTATACCGAAGATCCTACAGAAGGATGGGATGGAACGTATGAAGGACAAGATGCTCCAATTGGAGTATATGTTTATCGAATCAATTACCAAGGATTAGATAGCGAAGGAATTAAAGTCAAGAAGAAAAAATTAGGCACATTTACATTACTTCGTTAATTCAAACATAATCTTGATGCAAGAAAATAAAATGATTGAAGATGATAAGCCCCTGCAAACTTTGCTCAATGCTGGATTGAGAGTGTTGTTGGTGGATGATAATAAAGTAAATCAGTTTTTAGGAAAAAGAATCTTAAGCAATTTAGGTATTCAAAGCATTGAGATTGCAGGATCCGGTGAAGAAGCACTCTTAAAAACTCGCAATTTTCAATTTGATGTGATGCTTACCGATGTGGAAATGCCAGGAATGAACGGGTACGAATTAAGTCATCAAATTCGCTTGGAAGAAAAAGCAGGATCGCATCTTACCATTATTGCACTTACGGCAAACGCATCCGATGACGATCGAGAGAACGCTAAAAAAGCAGGCATCGACGATTATTTAACAAAACCTTATAGTCCGCAGGATTTATTTGAAGTGCTTTCTAAAAACACGAAGATTAAAAAAGATTTTCAATTTGAAGATATTGAACAAAATGAAATTGTTGGTATTGGAAAATTATATGCGGTCTTCAATCATAACGAAAACGACGTACAACACTTTTTAAAAATGCTCAGTCAACAATTACCTCAATTGATTGACGATGTATGGAATGGGTTGCAAGAGGCGAATCACGAAAAAACATTTCATGCAGCGCATAAATTAAAATCACCTGTTAAACTGTTAACGACTGCATCGTACGCACAAAAATTTAGTGACTTTACAGAAGGAATCCGTAGCCAGCAAGATTTTAATCAAGCTATTCATCAATTCGAAAGTTTGAAAATTGATTTGGATGGATTGGTGATGACGATTAATATGGAGCTGGAGAGAGGGAATTAAGAATTAAGAATTAAGAATTAAGAATTAAGAATTAAGAATTAAGAATTAGTTAAACTAAATTTATAGTTTTAATTACCCAATATTAGATCTATTAAAAGGTGAAAACCTTTAATATAAAAGATGATCATTGCAATGCTCATACCTTAATTCAGCACTTAAAACTCCACAAACAAAAAAACCTTCCCGAGACGAGAAGGTTTTTTGCAATAGGGGTTGAAATTATTTTCCGAGATCGTCGTAACTCAAATCAGTGAAGTTTGAGTTTTGTTCAACGAATACTGGTGTTGTATGATTGGATGAAGTTTCTTCGGTTGAAGATGGTTCTCTGTACATTTCTGTAGATGTGCCCTCTTCTCCTTCACGCTTTTGCTTTATAAATCCTAAAGCTTCGTGCAGACCTTCCGTAAATTTATCAAAATCTTCTTTGTAAAGAAACAATTTATGCTTTTCAAAGAAAGGTCGATCTTCTGATTCGCCAGGCTTTCTTTTACTTTCTGTAATGGTCAAGTAGTAATCGTTTCCACGAGTAGCTTTCACATCGAAATAATAAGTTCTCTTTCCTGCTCTCACTCTTTTAGAGAAATGAGCTTCACGGCCAGAATTGTCAAATTCGTTCATATACATTGTTTGCTAACAAGAAGCAAGATTAATTAAAAATAGTTGAACAAAAAAAATTAATGTTTAGAATTTCATTATTTTACTGATTTGGACTTTACACCACGTACATTAAATTTAAAGTACAAGTCACAAACTATGCGGCAAACAAAAATATACTATTGATTTTGATGATATTACTGCTTAGCAAGTGGCACAACTAATGAATAACGAAGTAATTTAAAAAGAATACTTTTCCTCATAATTGGTTTACAATTTAGAGTCTTTGATTTCATCTTCCATCAATTGTGATTCAAAGAGATGTCGATAAAATCCATCGTTTGCTAATAGTGAGTCATGCGTCCCTAACTCAACTATTTTTCCTTCCTCTAAAACAATTATTTGATCGCACGACTTCACAGTTGCCACACGATGACTGACAAAAAGAGTGGTTTTATTTTTCATGATGGAAGAAAGATTGGTTAAGATTTTCTCCTCTGTAATTGTATCTACCGCCGACAAACAATCATCAAAAATGAGAATGTCGGGATTGCGAATGATGGCTCTTGCAATGGAGAGTCGCTGCTTCTGTCCACCCGATAATGTAATGCCTCGCTCCCCTACCATCGTTTTAAATTGCAATGGAAACTCCATAATATTTTTATACAAATCCGCATTTTTTGCAGCTTCCACAATGGCGCCTTCTGGATAGGGCGTATCAATTCCAAATGCAATATTTTCTTCGATGGTATCTGAAAATAAAAAAACGTCCTGCGGTACACAACCAATTCTCTTTCGATATTGATCGGTATCATAATTTTTAATTTCAATACCATCTACCTTTACCACACCTTCATTCACATCCACCAATCGTAATAGCACATTCACCAATGTTGATTTCCCAGAACCTGTTTTGCCGATGATTCCTAAAGATGATCCTGCAGGAATTTTTATCGACACATCATTCAATGCAGGTTGACGATTTTTTTCGTACCGAAAGGTAACATGAGTCAACTCAATCTCGCCTTTTAATTCCTTACATTGAATATTGCCTGGTTGAATGGAAGGGATTTCTTTTAGAAATTCGTTGATTCGCTGTTGTGATGCAGCGGCTCTTTGAATGATGGTAACTACCCATCCTAAAGAAGCAACGGGCCATGTCAACATGGTTACATAAATGACAAATTCAGCGATGTTACCAACTGTAAGTCGGCCAGCAATTACCTCCAACGATCCAATATAAACAGTGAGTATAGTACTTAACCCCACCAATAAAACCATCGTGGGCATAAAAAAAGCATTAATCTTAACCAGATCCATCGAAAAACGATGGTATAATGAAGTCTGCTCTTGATAATATTCTTGATAATCTTTCTCTCGAGCGTACGCTTTGATCAAACGGATACCCGAGAAAGTTTCTTGCAAAAAGGTGGATAAAACCGATAGTTGTCCCTGCACCCTTTCACTCTTTTTATTAATTCGATCGTGAACATAATAAACCAAATAGGTCAAAATGGGCAAAGGCAACAACACATACGTTGCTAGTCGAGGATTTACACTGTACATCGCCCAAATAACCAATACAAACAATACGATCATATTAATAGAATACATGATGGCTGGACCAACATACATTCTTACACGACCTACATCTTCACTAATTCGGTTCATCAAATCGCCGGTATTATTGCGATTATAAAAATCAAGTCCCAATTTTTGATACTGACTATAAATTTCATTTTTTAAGTCATATTCAACGTGTCTTGACATGACAATGATGGTTTGGCGCATAAAAAACATAAATAAACCCTTCATCAAGGCCATGGAAAGCACCAACACGCCAAAAATAAATATATTGAACATCAGCATTTTGTAAACTCCTGTCTGGGAGTTAAATCCATCAAAAAGGCGATAAGTATCTATATTACTGAGTACTACATCTAAAGCATTGCGCGTGAGCTGGGCTGGAAAAATTCCAAAGAGATTCGAGATCGTCACAAATAAAATTCCACACAAAAGGTGTCCTTTATACTTTACAAAATACTTATTTAAAGCACTTAATTCTTTCACACTCTGTTGTTTGGTAAATAATATGGCTTCTCTATAGAATACCATCGGTAAAAATAGACATAACATCCATTAGCATAAAGGCATTTAGTAGGTATTTATTTTACAAAAAGACATAACTTTGCACACCCAATAACAACTCCTGTACATGATTGATGTGAAAGAAAAGAAGCCTGCGATGGCACAGGTTAATACGAATGTTTTCGAAAGTATTTCGGAGAGCAACCATGAACAAGTGGTGTTTTGTAATGATCCTGACACTGGATTGAGAGCCATCATTGCGATTCATAATACGGTATTAGGACCAGCCTTAGGCGGAACTCGGATGTGGAGTTATAAGTCGGAAGCGGAAGCGGTGAACGATGTTTTAAGATTATCTCGTGGAATGACCTATAAAGCTGCTATCTCTGGATTAAATCTAGGTGGTGGAAAAGCAGTCATCATTGGTGATAGTAAGAAGGACAAATCAGAAGCGCTGTTTCGTAAATTCGGTCGTTTTGTAAATAACTTAAACGGAAAATACATTACCGCTGAAGATGTGGGCACCAGCACCAAGGACATGGAATACGTGGCCATGGAAACCAAACATGTTACTGGTTTACCAGAATCGATGGGTGGTGGTGGAGATCCTTCTCCTGTGACTGCATATGGGGTTTATATGGGAATGAAAGCTGCGGCTCAATTCGCTTGGGGAAATGATAACTTAAGTGGAAAGAAAGTGGTGGTTCAAGGTGTTGGACACGTAGGTGAAAATTTGGTAAAAAATTTACGCAAAGAAAATGCGATTGTTTACATCACTGACATTAATGAAGAGCAATTAAAAAAGGTAAGTTTAGAATATGGAGCTGAAGTAATTCGTCCGGACGCTGTTTACGACATGGACATGGATATTTATGCTCCTTGTGCATTAGGTGCTACCTTAAATACAGAAAACATCAATAAATTACGTTGTCAAGTAATTTCAGGTGCTGCCAATAATCAGCTAGCCGATGAAACGATTCATGGACCCATGTTGATGGAAAAAGGAATCATTTATGCTCCCGATTTTTTAATTAATGCAGGTGGATTAATTAATGTGTATTCTGAATTAATTAGCTACAACCGTCAACGTGCTTTAACACAAACGGAGCATATTTATTCGGTGACATTAGAAATCCTTAAGAATGCACGTGCAGAAGGAATTTATACTCAATTAGCAGCTACTAAACTTGCAGAGAAAAGAATTTCTGATATAAGTAAAGTAAAATCGAATATGTAATCAACCGGCATCCTGCCGAATTGAATAACCATTAACGTTCTTAAAAAAATCCATGTTAAGCAGAAGGCATCTTCGCATACGTGTTATGCAGGCATTATATGCCTTTTACCAATCAGAACCGAAAGACATCCGTCGCACAGAACAAGAACTGTTGAACGGAACGGATAAGATTTATGAACTCTACTTGACCCAACTTCAATTTTTATTGGAGTTAGCCCATCAAGAGGAAATGTATTACAAAGACACTCCTGCATCCATGGTGACAGGAATTCGAAAAACAGCGGCTTATACTTTAAAAAGTTTAGCATTTATTCAGTGGCTCGAAAACGACAAGACCTTTAATGATTTAATCAAGAAGAAGAAAATTACTTGGCAACAAGATAATGATTCCGTCAAAAAAGCTTTTCATCATTTAAAAAATCAAGAGGCGTATAAAACTTTTGTACAATCGGAAAGTCACACCGCTGATGAGGAAGTGACTGCTTTAAAATGGATCATGAAAGAATTTTTTTCCAAAACCGAATTCATTCCTCATGTGCTAGAAGAGAAAAATATTTATTGGGCTGAGAGCATCGAATTGGTTGAAGGCATCGTAATAAAGACCTGCGAAAACGGAAAAGGAACCAATAACTATCATCTACTACCGCTCTATAAAGATGCAGAAGATGATGTGCTGTTCATGCAAGATTTAGTTCAGAAAACCATTCGTGACGACAGTTATTTTCATCAACTTATTGCTGACAAAACGAAGAACTGGGACGCGGAACGAATTGCAATGGTCGACATTATTTTGATGAAAATGGCACTCTGTGAAATCATGAATTTGAGCACCATTCCCGTTAAGGTTAGCATCAACGAATACATTGACATCTCAAAAGATTACAGCACACCAAATAGTAAATCCTTCATCAACGGTGTGATTGACAAACTTGTTATTGAATTAAAGAAAGAAGGCAAAATTCAAAAAATTGGAAGAGGACTCAAAGAATAGAACAAACATGAAAAAAAATCATTTATTTTTTGTTTTCGCAGTAAGCATATTAATCACTTCATGCGGAGAAAACAATTCTAAAAAAAACCAAGAACAAGTTGATCCAACAATTGTCAACATCGATGCAACCGCTTCTGGAGAAGAAGTTAAATCAAAAGTGGCAAAGTTTTCTTTTGAAGAAAGCAATTTCGATTTTGGCACGATCAATTCAGGTGATGAAGTGGTTCATGTTTTCAAATTTAAAAACGGTGGCGATGCAGATTTGATCATTTCCCAAGTGAAAGGATCGTGCGGATGTACGCAACCCGAATACACACAAAATCCAGTACATCCTGGAGATGAAGGTGAAATTAAAGTAACCTTTAGAAGTAAAGGCATTGCAGGACAAGTGATAAAAGACATTACCATTTTAGCAAACACAGTGCCCACCACTAAAATTTTAACCATTAGCGGCGAAGTTTTAGCGGTGAAAGAAAAATAAAATTCAAACAATTATTAAATCAATTCCAAAATATAAATTCTAATTTATGAGTACATTATCTATTCTACTACAAGCGGCTGGCGGCGGTGCTATGCAACAAATGATGATGATATTAATGATCATCGTTGTATTCTATTTTTTCATGATTCGTCCTCAGATGAAAAAAACGAAATTGGAAAAGCAATTTAAAGAAAGTATCAAGAAAGGCGACAAGGTTGTAACCATTGGCGGTGTACATGGTAAGATTATTGAAGTTCAAGAAAAAACTTTTATTCTGGAAATTGCAGATGATATCAAAGTAAAGATTGAGAAGTCGGCGATTTCTGCAGATGTGACCAAGCAATATGCGCCAACAGCGGAAGTAAAGAAGTAATTCTTTATTAATGATTTCTTTCAGTACTACTTAGGTTGTAACCGGAGCAGTACTTCGTTCATAAACTACGTAGGAATTTAGTACCCACTGAAAGAGGATGAAAAAATTAGCTCAAAAAATCATTTCAAAAACCAACCGGCAAGGGGTCAGTTTTACACTTTGCGTTTTGTTGGCAGCCTTTATTTGGGTGATTAATGCGTTGAATAATGTACATAGCACTTCAGTAATCATTCCGATCATTTACGACAAAGAGATCTCTAAAAATAGCACACATCCCCTTCCTCCATCCATTCATATTGATGTAAAAGGAAGGGGATTTTCTCTCTGGAGCTTTCATAATGCCGCACGTAATTTTTCCATCCAAACACCTTACCTTAACTCAAGAACCAAGGATACCGTTATTTCATCCAAAGACGCTATTTCTTCCTTACTATATGATTTTTCAAAGGAAATTACCATCTCAGAAATAAAACCGGCTCAACTTATTTTTTCAGGAGTTAAATTTTACTCTAAAAAACTGGCTGTAAAAGGAAACTTTAAACTTAGTTTTCAAACTCCCTTTATTCAATCAAGTCCATCAATATATTACCCCGATAGCGTTTGGGTTTATTCCAATAACAAAATTCCACCGAGTGTTACCGATATTTATGCAGAAACGGTCACAGAAAAAAATGTTTCTCATTCAATTTTTAAGAAAGTCAAATTGAAAAAGCCTTTCGAAACCTATCGATTATTGCAAAACAATGTTTGGTTAATGGTACCTGTTGAAGAAGGCACAGAAATAGAATTAGACGTCCCTATTCAGACAAAATATGGAGAATTATTCATTCCTTCGTCTGTTCAGGTAACTTGTATGGTGCCAATGAGCAAATACAACCAAACCCACCACAAACAGTTTAAAGTGGTGCAAATGAAAGGTACTGGCAGCGATGATAAAGCTTTCATTGAAGTACTTCATGCTCCCTATTGGGCGAGCAGAGTGATGGTTGAGCCCCAACATGTAAACAAACTCACAAAATCTTTCGATTAAGATGCTACGCGTTGGAATTACAGGAGGAATCGGGTCGGGAAAAACCACAGTTTGCAAAATTTTTCAAGCATTAGGCATTTCTGTATTCGATGCCGATAGAAGTGCAAAACGGTTGATGGCTGAAGATGCAGTCTTAAAAAATCAACTCATCGATCATTTTGGAGACGACACTTTTGGAGCTGATGGGGTATTAAATCGTACCTATTTGGCGCAAAGAGTTTTTAATAACGAAGAAGATTTAAACCAACTTAATCAATTGGTGCACCCCTTTGTTTTAACCGATTATGAAAATTGGCTATTACAAATTCCAAAGGCACCCTACTCTATCCGGGAAGCCGCAATCATGCTTGAATCGGGAACTTACAAAGATTTAGATGTTATTATTTTGATTGACGCTCCTGATGAATTGCGTATTAAACGGGTGATACAGAGAGACAAACGTAGCGAAACAGAAGTTCAATCGATCATATCCAGGCAATGGCCTATGGAAAAGAAGCGAAAATTTACTAGCTTTATCATCCAAAACAATGAAAAACAATTTCTGATTCCTCAGGTATTGCATCTGCATGAACTTTTAATATCGCAAAGTGAACATAACGCCTCCTCTTGATACTTCAACAAAAGGTTTTCGAATTCCTGAAACCAATATTTTTATTGACCCCAAAGAACCCGTTTCTTGTGCCATTATTAGTCACGCACACGGTGACCATGCCGTAGAAGGTCATGAAACGGTTTATTGTAGTGAAGGGACTGCAGCATTAATTAAATCACGTTTTAAGTACGCTGCTAAAACCATCAACATTATTTCGTTTGGTGAAACTTTTACGATCCAAAATATTCCTTTTTCCTTACATGGGGCTGGACATATGCTAGGTTCATCACAAATCAAATGGGTGAAAGATGGTATCACGCATGTTTACACAGGAGATTATAAGCGTGAATTAGATAAAAGCTGTGAGCCTTTTGAAATTGTAAAATGCGATGTGCTAATCACTGAAGTTACTTTCGGAAAAGAAAATAAAATTCATCCCCCTGCTGAAAAAAGTGTGGCTGCGCTATCTGAATATAAAGACGTAAATTTAATGTTGGGCGCTTATAATCTAGGAAAATCGCAACGCCTCACTCGACTCATCAACGACATACATCCGCATCTGCGTGTGATGATTCATCCAAAGATGATTGCTTATCATAAAATATATGAAAGCATGGGTTTTGATTTAGGAAAGTGGGAACCTTACAAACGTGAACAATTTAAAAACGAAAAAGGGATCATTTATTTAGTACCTCCTCCTGTATTATTAAACTTTCGTCCGGGTACACATTTTTTAAGAGCCTTCGCAACGGGTTGGGACGAAAAACATGCACGATTCGATTTTCCTTTTTATGTGAGTGATCACGCCGATTGGCCTTCGCTAATAAAAACAATTTTAGAAAGTGAAGCTAAAGTAGTGTACACGATTCACGGAATTGGTGAAGATTTAAAAACAACACCAGAGTTAAAGAATGTACAAGTTTATACTTTATCAGAGTGATAAAAGTCTTTTCAGCGGAGCAAATTCGACAAGCTGATGAAGCAACGCTTCGTCAAGAAAATATTTCTGAAATTAATTTGATGGAACGTGCTGCTGCATGCTGCACATCATGGATCCTCGAAAATATTCCGCCTGGAGTTTCATTCGCCATTTTTGTGGCAAAGGAAACAATGGTGGAGATGGGTTAGCCATAGCGAGACAACTTTTTAGTAGAGGGAAAAATATTGATGTTTACCTTGTCGAAGGAACCGGAAATGAATCGGAGTGTTTTACACAAAATTTAAAAGCATGGAAATCGATTCCTGGAAATTCCACCATCCTCCTTTCCGATTCCAAATCCATTCCTGATTTCACATCTTCAACGATTATAATTGATGCACTGTTTGGAACTGGTCTCACAAGAGCTGTCGAATCACCGGTTGCAGAAATTATTCAAGAAATAAACTCTTCACCATGTAAAATTATTTCAATCGATGTGCCGAGTGGTCTCTTTTGTGATCAAGTAACCGAAGCAATAAAAAATGTAGTGGCGGCACATCACACTTTAACATTCTCCTATGCTAAACAGGCATTTTTCTATCCTGAATATGCCCATCTCACTGGAAATATAGAAATACTTGATATCCATTTAAACAAAGATTTTGAGCGAAAAACAGCTGCGATCGCTCAAATTCCAACGGATGCTAATATTAATTCAATGCTGGGCTCCCGACCATCCTTTGGACATAAGGGAACTTTCGGACATGCGTTACTGTTAGTAGGGAGTACTGGGAAATCAGGCGCAGCCTTGCTATCTACACAAAGTTGTTTGCGCAGTGGTGTTGGGTTAGTCACGGTGAGAACACCTAAAGAATGCGCTTTACCCATACAAATCGCCGCTCCTGAAGCGATGTGCAATGCCGACGAACACGCACACTACTTAACGGAGATTGTGAAGCCTGAAAGCTACAGTGCCATTGGTGTGGGTCCGGGGATTGGAATGGACCATCAAAGTGGAAATGTATTAAAGCGATTGATTCAAGATTATAAATCGCCGATGGTGTTGGATGCGGATGCGCTCAACCATTTAGCTGATAATCCCACTTGGCTCAACTTTCTTCCTGCAGGATGTATTCTTACTCCACATCTTGGAGAGTTTAATCGTTTAGCTGGCAAAATTGCGGATCCATTTGAGCGTACCAAGAAGCAATTGGAGATGGCGAAAAAATACAATTGCTATATTTTGTTAAAAGGAAAATATTCAGCACTCGCTTGTCCCGATGGTCAATTGTTTTTTAATCCAACGGGAAATCATGGAATGGCAAAAGGTGGTTCGGGAGATGTGCTTACAGGATTAATCACTGGACTATTAGCGCAAGGATTATCTCCTCTCAAAGCAGCATTATGCGGTGCGTATTTGCATGGATTAGCAGGAGATTTTTGCGCTCAAAAAACACATCCAAACAGTATGACATCAGGTGACATTATTTCATTTTTTGCAGATGCGTTTAAAGCTGTGAAAGGATAATTAGTTAGGAATTTTTCAATAATAAATAATTTACGCTTCGGAAAATGGTTGGGCTGCTAGCTTTTGGCTGCAAGCTTCAGGGAATTTTAGGTAAAAATTATTCAACGTATTATAAGTAATTTTTTATCTTTACTGCAGCATACATGCACTTGAAGCACTAAAGATCACTAGGCAAACACTACTGAAACAAAAATTTTAATTACTAGACCCCCCCGGAAGGGCGCGGGAAATTGTACACTTAAATTATTCTATTGTGCACTCTAGTGCCCTTCTTTTTCTCTAGTGCCTGCCTGCTGCAGGCAGGTTTAAAATGAATCTTTATACTCCTAAAAGCATTAAAATAACATGAATTAATCTTTTACAAGATAATTTTAATAATCTGTCGAAGGAAAATTAATTTTTTCCTAACTCCACAGCGCGATCCTGTGCTTTATGAAGTCCATCGCCAATTAAACTACTTACCTTATTTTGAGAAAAAGATTCAATGGCTGCTTCGGTAGTTCCTCCTTTCGAAGCTACTCGTTGGATCCATTCATCACAGCTTAATTCTGATTGCTGATAGAGTGAAATAGCGCCAGAAAAAGTTTGCATTACCAATAAATCCGCTTCCGACTTCGCAAAACCCATCTGCATTGCCGCCTTCACCATCGCATCCATAAAATAATACACATAAGCAGGACCCGAACCTGAAACCGCGGTAACGGCATCAATCATTTCTTCCTTTTCTACATACAATGTTTTCCCTGTGGTTGACAATAAATTTTGCACCATCGCTTGCTCGTGCCGACTAACGGCATCCGTAGCCGTAAATGCGGTCATCCCCTGCCCTATTTGAGCTGGAAGGTTGGGCATTGCGCGAATTACCTTCGAAATATTTAATCCTTGACAGACGGTACTTATTTTAACTCCTGCCATGATGCTCAAAAATATTTGATTGGGTCGAACATCTTTTACGATGCTTTCCATCAACTGTGGAAAATCTTGGGGCTTAACAGCTAAGATGATCAAATCAGCATTTGAAATACATAAGGAAGAATCACTATAAATTTCTCCTACATTCAAACTTTTTAGGTCGTCTGTTTTACTCAACGTTTTTTCCAGAATCATCAATTGACTTCGGGTTACTACGTGAGAATTTATAAAAGCTTTAGCATAGGTCAAACCCATATTTCCGCCACCTACAATTAAAATTTTCATAGTCTCGTTTTACGATTTTTGATGAGAAAAGTTCAATGAACCTTATAAAATATCGCTACTCCCTGCTCCTTCCCTCAGCAACACCGCTTCGCCACTGGTACAGTCAATGATAGTACTTGCGACAATGTGTCCAAAATCTCCATCCACCACGATATCAACCACCGACTCCCACTGCTCTGCAATGAGTTCTGGATCGCTGGGATACTCTACAATTTCATCTAAATCATGCAAGGAAGTAGATACAAGAGGTCGACCTAAAGCTTCAATAATTTCTTGAATGATGGGATGGTCAGGAACACGCAATCCAATGGTCTTCTTCTTAGAGCGAAACAAGGACGGAACTTCATTGCTGGCTTCCAACAAGAAGGTATATGGTCCGGGAAGGGCCTTATTAAGCAACTTATAAATCGAGCGATCAAAAGGCTTGGTGTAATTGCTGATATTGCTCAAATCTTTACATAGAAGGGAAAAATTCGCTTTTTCTGGCTTTATCCCCTTGATTCTACAAATCTTTTCAAAGCCTTTGTATTGGGAAAGATCACAAACAAAAGCGTAAATAGTATCCGTTGGCACGATGGCTACTCCCCCTTTTGCAAGGACAGCAACTACTTCCGCAATTTTGCGCGGTTCAGGATTTTTTGGATGAATTTTCAGAATCATTTATCAAACTTATACATTTGCAATCAAGCAAAGATAAACGTATGAACGAAGAATTAGGAATTGGATCGAGGGTGAAACACCCAGAATTTGGAATTGGAGTAGTCATCAACGTGAAACCCAAGACCTACACTGTGGTATTCAATGAAAAAGGAAGACTAGAAATCTCCAAAAGTTTTAATGCGTTGGAAATAATTGATGCGGTAGAAGCAGATACGGATCTCATTTCCTTTTCAGAAGTAGAGCGTGTATTTACCAATATCATCAAAAAACATAGCGATTTACAAGAGACCGTTCCCCTTGGAAACAAATGGCTAGGTGGAAAGATAATCTTAGTCCCCGGCCAAGCAGGGCTACAGCCTAAGGAAGTTCCCATTGACGCTTTCTTTAATAAAATCATCATGCTTCGCGATCGATTACGGGTGATGGAGCAACGCATCAATGCAAGTGAAAATTTAAACGAAGAAGAAAAAATTAATCTGCAACAATACTTAACTAGAATCTACGGGAGTTTAACTACGTTCAATGTTCTATTTAAAGATGACAAGGATCATTTTGTAGGGGAACGCGGGAAGTTAGACGTTAGATTTTAGAAGTTGGATGTTGGATGCTTTGCCTTGCAATTGAAACCTGACTGCTGCAGGCAGGCGTAGTGGAATATTGCAGGGTTAGATGTTTGATGTTTGATTAAAAGCTAGCAGCAAGAATCGAGTAGCTAGTAGCCACATAAGCCACCAAATACAGCATATATTCTGCAAAAAAGAACCCCCAAAAACGCTTGTAAAAATTTTTAATGGATTGAAGATCGACCAATTTTATTGAAAATGCATTGATGATAAAAAGCGCAAATAAAATAATGTGTCCATAAAGGAGTACTTCGGTTCTGTATGATGGTGTTTGGGAAATTGAAAAATCTATATACTTCATGTAAATGGTAAATAAATAAGCTAGTCCCACTAATAAATTTCCAACGATCAAGGTTACTTTGGGTGAATAGGCCAGGGCAAAGGTTTTAATTTTGAATTCAGCATCGCCTTTCATATCCGATAAATCTTTGAACCACGAGATGACCACACTGAATGCGATGATAAACAGAGAAAGGATTTTTACATTCTCTGGAATTTCAATTGTTTTATTAACGAGATAATTAAAAACAAGGAATCCGCCTAAATTCAGGAGTACGCCGCGCACCGTTGCAATTGATAAGGCAGCGGTAAAATGATGTCGTTTCAAATATAGAGGAGGCATTGAATAAGCCCATCCAATCGAAGTAGCCAGCACAATGATGGCCAAAAGATAAGGTGACACCAATAAAGCCAATACCAAACTAATAAACAAGGCAGCAATTACAATGGTCATTGCGTGCTCTTTACTCAATTCGCCGGAAGGAATGGGTAAATCGGGTTTATTAATCTTGTCAATATTAACATCGGCAATTTGATTGATGCCCACAATGAAAATATTACAAGTAATTCCAATGCACAAAGCCATGAACAAATAAGAAAGGAAGTGTGAATCTTGATTCTCGCAAACGATACAATACAAGGTGAAAATGCTGATCACACTTCCGATGATGGTGTGAGGTCGACTAAAGTTCCAAAGTGTTAAGATCGCTTTCATTTATCTACTCCCATTTGAATTACGATAAGAGAACTCAATCCAGTTTCAAGTCGAAATACTTTTACGGGAAGATCATTCTCAGAAAATAACTTTTGATACTGCTTGATTGATCTTGACTTCATCACCGACATCAATCCATCAAAAGTGACTGTAAACAGATTGATTGGAATTATATATGTAAAAAACAGACGAGAATACGAGAACGGTTTTACAAATGGAGTAAATAGTAAACTACCTAAGATCGTAATAAAAAGCACCTTTAACATACAAAGTATTGTGGGTTATAAAATCTCCACAAAAAAAGCGGCCGATCCATTTTTGTGAATACGCTGTGAAATTTCCAACTTTTCATCATCACTAAAATGATGAAATGAATTAAACATAGTATAATAAGACCCCTCTTTAAACTCAACTTCTAAAACATCTTCCGCTCGTATTTCATTAAAAACTATACTCTCCCCCCTATTCAGTGAATTCGGGAATTTATCGCTCAGCGTAAGGCTACTAAAACAATTGCATTTATTAAAAATACCGATGGCAGGTTTTCCACTTCCCGAACATAAATCCTTCATAGGAAGAATGGGAAGGTGCAATTTATTTATGTAGTTTATAAAAACATCATAGACATCAAAAACAACAACAATATAACCTATAAACTCTGTTTGAAAATTTCTTAAAACAGAAGGAAACCATTTATAATCTTCAAGTTCTTTCAATGGCTATAACATCTTGACAAACGAATAAACTAACATCGGTTGGTTTAAGTAAACTATTTTTAATAAGGATAGATTTCATAGGAATAATGAACTTCCATTTTCACATTTTGTGTCTTTAATCTCTTAATACTTTCATGGCCTTACTCCACGTCACTACCTGATCCAACATTTTATTGACACCATCCTTATGTTTCAGATCAGGTTTAAACTCATTGTAGTTTACAAAATCGGTGGCTAATGAAAACATTACTTGTTCGCGCACATCTGCAATCATGAGTTCTCCCATCACGACACGCAAATGCTCCACAGCTCTTGCCCCTCCTACGGCTCCGTAACTAACAAAGCCAGCCACTTTATTATTCCATTCCTTATATAAAAAATCAATCGCATTTTTAAGGGCTCCTGGTATACTGTGATTATACTCTGGCGTAACAAAAATGAAGGCATCGAAAGAGTCTATCTTTTCCGCCCACCTTTTAGTATGCTCCTTTGAATATTTTCCTTGCGAGGCCGGAATGGGTTCGTCTAATAAGGGAAGATTAAATTCTTTTACATCTACAAGCTCATAAGATGCATCTGTACGTTTGCTTGCCAAATCAAACACCCATTTTGCCACGGCTTCCCCATTTCGATTTGGACGAGTGCTGCCTAATATAATTGCTATGTTATTCATACAAATTCTACTTTAAAATTTTATATCATTCATTCCAATTAGTAAAGTCTTCAAGCGATTAACAGGTTAAAAGCTCGCCTACCATTTCGTTGGTTATGAAAAGAAGATTGGAAAATTTTCATATTCTCTATACCTATTATGCCAATCTAACAAATCGCTCAAGACTTCACTAAATAAAATTAGATCATGATTGTATTTATGATTCATAACAAAGATGAGCCTGAACACTAGAAAAAATGTTACATAACTTTTAAAAAAAGTTACAAAATTCACAGTTGATTAAATATAAAATATAAAACATGTTCATAAACCCTTACACTCGCCACTTTAGATTCTTCACAACTAAAATTTCAGTCTATTCTAAAGTATTCATTTTGACTATTCAGGCATTATAATAAAAAGTACGTATATAGTTGGTATTGGAATCAAATCAGCATTAAAAAATTATGTAAAAATAGAGCGATGAATACTGATCGGATTTTTAAATCCATCTGAAAAAAACTGAAGAATATAAAATAGTTTTAGTAATGAATATAGCTCAAAAAATTGAGCTATATCTTTCATTGAAATTATAATTTCAAATTAACTTTCTGTCTATAACAAAATGATAAGTAGTAAAACAATGATAATGATTGCTCCTACGGAAAGATAAATACCACCATCATTTTCTCTCAACTGTTTCTTCGTTGCTCTCACTTCTTTTCGAAGTTCTTTTTTTTCTACTCGGCTCATCGCCGACATATCCATCGCTTTGATTTCTTCTAATCGAGCTAATAACTCCTTAGAGTTAGAAGAATCAATTGGCTGCGTAATCGTCAATGAATCGACAATTTTCCCTCCATTTGCATTTATACTTGCGGGAAGCAAAGTGAATGTATTGACTACAATAAGCATACACATTATTAATTTTTTCATTGTTTATTGATTAGGTGAATGAATTTAATTCAATAAGCAAAGATGAACCTTAAAATTCAGAAAGTACTTACACAATTTTAGGTTAGATTTACATAATACACATATTTTATGTATCAAAACTTTCAGATGCAATTTCCGAATCAATAAAGAATTGGTTATATCTTACTTCAAGCCCATAAACACCCTTGAAAGAACATAGATCCTTTTCACCAACTTTACACGAATTTTTCTGCAATAGGCATTGTTTATGATTTACACTTATTTGTAGATTAACTCAACATCTTAATATCAATAATACAAGCCTCATTTAAACATCCCTCATAAAGGCAACATATTTTCTAATCTTAGGACTCAATTGACCCTTCAGATCATCATTTTCACCCAATTCAGGGCTTCATCTATCTAATTCTAATTTGAAAACGCTGCTGACTCGGGTAATTTCCCATTTCATAAAACACAAAAAATATCTTTAAATGATCAAACCATTCAGATTGCTATTAGGATACAGTTTGCTTGCTATCACAATTAGTTCATGCAAAAAAGATGAAGACCAATTACCTGCTACGTTGAGCCCAGACGCAAGCATTTATTCTGCGGATGTAGCCACGCAATGGAATCAGCTTGAAACCAAATTAATCAAAACAACAAACGGGTTTGTGCCTCCCGTAGCAGCAAGATCCTTAGGCTATGTCAATCTTGCAGCTTATGAAGCTATTTCACCCGGCATGGAAGGAAAAAGAAGCATGGACGAAGTAATGAACTACTCATACAACCTTCCTCAGGCAAATAATTCAAAAAAATACAATTGGTCATTGGTAGCGAACGCAGCTTACTATCAAAGTATAAAAACGTTGTTTCCCACAACCAATAGCGATAACATTGCTCGTATAGATTCGCTTTATCTGGCTTTAAGATCAAGCATCGGAGAAAACGAATCTGAAGACATCATTAACCTTTCTGAAAGTTATGGCGCTGAAGTTGCTGATGCAATAACTATTTGGAGTAATAGCGATAATGGATCTCAAGCTTTCAATAATTTATTTCCCACTTCATATATAACACCAAGCGGGTTGGGAATGTGGGAGCCGACTCCTCCTGCGTTTCAACCTATTCCGTTGTTACCTTATTGGGGTAATAATCGTCCTTTCTTAACTTCCAGTATAAGTAGTGCGTGTATGCCTCCTGCTCCGTTGCCATATTCCACAGAAGCTTCTTCTCAATTTTACCAAGAAGGAATGGAAGTGTATACGGTTTCTCAAAACTTAACGCAAGATCAACGTGAGATTGCACTGTTTTGGGCAGATGGATCTAACACATACACTCCGCCTGGACATTTAATGAATATCACAACACAACTAATAAAAGAAGACAACCTGAAACTTGATAAAGCTGCGGAAATTTACTTACGAATGGGATTGGCAGTAAACGATGCTTTTATTGCTTGCTGGAAAGCGAAATACAATTATAGCTTACTTCGGCCTGTAACTTATATTCAGAAAATATTGATGCATCCTGGACCCCTTAATAACAACACCTCCCTTTCCAGAATATACAAGTGGGCATAGTTCGGTATCTGGCGCCACTAGTGAAGTGCTTACTTACTTCTTTGGATCCAACCGAAACTTTACAGATTACACCAATGCAGAATATGGCTTGCCATCTCGGAGTTTTAATAACTTTTATCACGCTGCAGAAGAAGCAGCGAGTTCACGATTATATGGTGGAATTCACTACAGAAGCGGAAATGAAAAAGGAATCTCATGTGGAAAACAGATTGGAAGAAATATTGTAGCTATTCAATTGAACGAATAAACAACAAGCTGTTTAATAAACTCATGCAATAAAAAATAAGGATTTATCTTAAAAGATAAATCCTTATTTTTTTCTAAATTAAAACTTCAATAAATATTTTAAGGTTGAATCATTACATTTAATTCAACAGCAAATACAATTATCGTGCAAATAGTGAAAATTTAATTCACATTCACCTTCACACTCTTTTGCATGGATGCATTCGAAAGATTCAAAATATACATTCCCGACGATAAGCCTTTTACATTGATGGTAAATACATCATTCGAGTTGAAATTTTGTTGTTGGACACCCGATTGAACCTCTCTACCACTAAGATCTTGTAAACGCCATGAAATGGATTGTTCGTTTGTTTCCTTAATTGAAACATTTAAATATTCGGTAGTTGGATTTGGCCATACAGCAATTCCATGTTGACGAGTTACCTGAGCAACGCTGGTAATCTGTGTTCCAAAAGGCAAACGAATATTGTCTAACCATGCCTGGTCGGTACCTGCACTGAAATCAGAATCTTTATCATAGTTCCATTTCAACGTATGTGATCCAGATGTAATAGGGAATCCCGCATATAACCAAGATGTAATTCCACTCCAAGCACCTAATTCATTTCCATCTTCTGTATAGCGTAAATAGTCCCAATCCTGTTCACTTGACATTTTATACCAGAACGTCACCGAGTCATCAATCATTACTGTGATGCTTAAAATTAATTCACTGCTTTCGCTATCATTAATATTATCATTTGTTGCACAATAATTCCCTTCAAATGGCATGCTTGTACTGATGATCCATGGCTCGTTACCTCCCATGGTCCAGCTAAATTTATTGAAATTGTTGGTTTCAAAATCTTCTAAAATTAATCCAGCACTACCCATATATAATTTATTAGCCAGATAACCGCCAGAACTTAAATCCAATGTTAAATCATAATTAGTTCCAATTGCGACATTATTAAGCATACCAACTGTGAAACTTGCATCAACATAATTCTGTTTTTGAAGAAGACCAACATTAAAAGTAGGAACACTAATATTTACAAACGAACTAATCGTACTTAGCACTGCTGATGAGAGAGGAGCATCACTATGTCCGTTATTCAAGCAACGTATCATTACAGTAGCTGTTTCACCTGCTTCCAACATACCATCTCCATCTCCGCCTATGGCATCATCAATGGTTAATATTCCTCCTGCTAAATCGGGAGCATTCACTAACTGAGTAAACGAAGAAGACCATGAATTTCCAAGTCCATCGCTTAACAGAACCACAAATTGAACGATATGCTGATCAGGAATGTTATTGGCTACGGTATATTGAAATGCATTGGCAACAGCTATTGATCCACCAGAAACAACATTGCCAACTGTGGCTGATGCGTTGATTATGGTAATATATGGATCAATGGTTGTCAAGGTCGCTGTCACATTATTTGCATCTGCGATACCCACATTTTCTACATCTAAATCAACATTGATGGTTTCATCGAAATCAACTAATCCGTCGTTGTTACCTAAATTATCATGAACTGTGCTGCTTTGATAAATTACATAAGGACCAGAAGATGGAATAACCAAAACTTGACCCAGGTATGGAATCTGATTAAAACCAGTTACAGTTACAAATAAGGTATCGGGTGAAGTAATGGCAGGGAAACTGATTTGAGCAGATCCTCCATTAACTAATCCAGTACCGAGGACTTGACCATTCATCGACAAAGCCACTAAACCTCCATTAAAATTACAATTAACATTGAGCGTGGTCAAACCCATGGGCATACTACCGGCATGGCTTACCGTCATTACTTGAGGTGTTGCTGTACGAACATTTAAAGTAGGGTCCCCGAAAATATGCCAAGTATCGGTCATTTCATCTCCTGCTGCACCATAATTGTCATTCATTTGCATACATCCAGCAATGGAAAGTCCAGCAAAAGTAAATTTCATATTATTCGAATAACTCTGTATTAAAATATCAACCATTTCATCTTGCGCATCCATCGGAGGATTCCAACTTTGGTTGATGGATGACATAAAGGTTCCAATAGCTCCTGTAGGTTGACCATTGTGCTGCGCTCTCATAAATTTTTCAGCGAAACAAGGACCACTTGCCATATCAAACTCTCCATTCACGCATGCAACTGCCCATATAAAAGGTAGCATATTTTCGTTCGTCATATTGGCCACATCGTTATTGGATAAGCCTGTAGTAGAACACGCAGTACTACTTCCATGTCCCGTATAAGTCATTAAACCGATACCGCTTTGAAATAAATCAAAGAGATCTGTATTGGAAGGATCACCGGGAGCGTCACTCGTTCCTGGATGTGTACCATCGTATAATTCAGAAACATTTCCATAGGTAAATCCTAATAAATCAGTACGCATGTTTACTGCATGTTCCCAGTCCATTTCACCATCGTCTCCAGGTCCTTGATTACTTCCGATAACAACCCCTTGATTGTACCAAGTACCTGCAGGATTCGGATTCATTTCATAAGTTAAGATGCGATCTACTTGCGTTTGTAATTCAGGATCTGTTTCAGCCGATAATCGTCCAATCATTACTTCGGGATAGGAATCGCTACCGAGCACATAACCCATACTCGGATCCGATGCACCACCTTGAGCGTATAGACAAGGAAGCTGAGGTGCATCACCTACCAACAGCACATAGGCGATACCGTTATTACTGAATTTATTGGCGATAAATGCTTGTATATTTGATGCAGTTCCACCCGCAGTAAGAACATCGACCACTTCCACTTCAATGCCTTTACGAATTTTCCAATCTACTAAAGGTTGAATAACGGAAAGCCATGAATCAGGACAAATCACCAACATTTTACCTGTTTCAGTTAACGGAACATACGTTACAGATGGGAAATTATCGAAATGGTTTTTATACAAAGTCGCAAAATTAGCATCGAGTTTTGATAAGGGTTTTGCACGCACTAATTCATTGGTTCCAATTTTACTGGGTGCATGGATGAGTTGAACGGTAATCTCTGTATACACACGTAACACTTTGGAAACAGGATTATATTGAAAAGGTTGAAACAAGATTGTTTGTCCGCGGTAATCTCTAAAAATATGTGGAATTCTAGAAGCAATAACATCGGATGGATAAAAAGCATCATTCTGATATTCCTTTCCATAACGGTAAGGCATATCCGCAATATTCACATCTCGTTTTACATTTCCTTTTGAGGGAGCAAGTTCTACGTTGGGATAATCCACATAATGTGAGCTAGTCACTTGCAGTGTCATTTGTCCTTGATCGGGAATGACTAAAGAAGCAGAAAACAAAGGCAAATCAGGAGCACCTTCTTTTAACATGGGGCTGGCACCAGGACTACTTAACAAGAAGGCCGCACCTTTTGATGTGCTCACTTCCTTTAAATAAAATCCATTCAATGTTAGCTTTACCGTACTCGAGGTAATGTTTGATTGAATTATTTGAGGCTTGGACTTCGTCGCTTTCGAAGTTGCTAAGGGTGTCCATGTAGAAGCAACTGTAAACTGGCAACTGAAAATAATAATTAGGAGTGTGGATAAAAGACGCATGGGTGTTTTCATATTTTAGTGATTGTTTGGAAAGACTAAAATACAAAAATCTATTGAAACTAAGCTTCTTCCATGGCAGAAATATCAACAGCCTTTTCAGGATCCTGTTGAGGGCTCGGGAAGATGGGCGCATAAGGAATATTATTCATTTTTGCCTCAAACCATTGGTCAAAAATGATCAATTCATGACTTCTGGGTACCCAAAAGCAATCGGGTGTTTTTGAACGCAAGAGCGCAAAATCCTTCTTTCGCTCCTCCCAAGTCTCTTTAAAATCAAATCCGGAGCGCGAAAGGTGACTTAAAATGCGGAAGATGATAATATCGCGCTTCCGCAAATTGCGCATTTTAGAGGTTCTTTCGATGTGTTTTCGCATGGCATTAATGCGTTGATCGGCAAGATCTACTTTTTCGGTAGAAAGTGTGAGATAAATATTAAGCATCCGGATACCGAGGTTCCAACCCTCACGGTCGGTTTCCACTTCCTTGGTAAATTGTAAATGCTTAAAAGCTCCTTTAAAATCATTTTGCAAATACTTTAATACACCCATCATCAAATGGCGCTTGCTTAATTGTTCGGGGTTATTCCCTTCGATTCCTGAAGATAGCATTTTTGCAATCCATCCTTCTGCCTCTGTGTAACGGTTTAAGTAAATTAATGCGAAGACACAGGCTTCGCGATAATTATTTAAAACCAAATCTTTTTCAATGTATTCTTTTGTAGCTTTAAGGCATTTAAGTAGGCTTCTTCATACTTATTTAAATAAAATTGCGTGTAGGCTAAGTTCATATAATTTTGAACTAATTTACCTCTTCTTTTCAATGCAGAATATTGTTCCGAAATATGAATAATTTCTAAAATAATTTTCTCTGCATGTTCATACTTCTCTTCATAATGTGCCAATTGCAATCTTAACATTAGAACTATAAAATTGATTGATTGTAGGCTTGTAGCTTTATAATTAGTGAAACAACAAATTATTCTTTTCCATTACAATTCCTTCCTCCACAAACTCAAATTCATCACAAATTTTTAAGGTAATTTGAACTTGTTTTATCATCCAATCAATAGGCAACATTTTAATTTTTAATACTTCTATTAAATGAATATTTCGATTTACAAGAACTTTATTAAAATAATATTCCGAGTAATTATTTTTGTCCAATTTAAAATTCTCAAAACTTACGATGATATTTAGCAACTTATTATCATCCTTTCACAAAGTTTCCTATAAGATTCGATGCTATTTTTATCTAGATTTTCATATAAACCCCTTGATTACTTCATCTTGATCGCATATTTTGTTCTTTCTAATTAACTTAAACATTTTCAACAACTTACTGCTCACATCTGTCCTATGACTTAAATCCCTATGAAAAGAATTAACTTCATTTATAGTCAGGTTTGTTATCAAGATAGAAATCACTTTGTGATTACTCATAATTTTAATATATTTGAGGTTGTAAATCTTTAATTCAAATGTTAGACTTAATCATCACTCTCTTACTCGCATTAGGAATTAATACATCAGACTCAGAGGGTGGTGCTATAGTTATTGATCAGCAATCAGGAATGGTTTTCGGTGTAGGAACTACATCTGGGTTTGGCAATTCAACATCAAACCCAAGTGAAACCCCTGTTTATATGTTAGTACAAGACGATAACGGTGAATATCGATTAGTTCGAAGATAATCAAATATATCCTTTTTCAGCGTTTTTCTCGCTATTTTTACATATTAAAAATCAATCAATTAGCCTTAATTTTACTTCACTTAATTGAATTTTGGCTCTTTTTAAGCATCCACGCCTACTTTCTTTGTCCCTTGATATGATGTAACGACCCTTTACTTTAGCAGAAGTAAAGGGTTTTTGTTATTCAACAGTAATTGTTTTGGCTTTTCTGTGTAGACCGAGTCCCGCCATGGCGGGACTTTGTCTTTTTACCCAATTCCTTAATTTACATTTTTAAATTGGCAATCAATATTTTACAAATCTAAACTTGAGTGCATTCCCCTATTTTTTAATATTGAAAATCCAAAATAACATCTTAAAATACAGTCATAAATTATTGTATTTCAATTAATAACAATGATTAAAAAATCATAAAATAGGATATTTAACAAGTTTTAAGGTCCATGAACCTTTCACTTGTCCCTTGATTTGAGGAATGAGCCGATATACATTTGTCCTCAGTAAGGGTTTTGTTGTTCCAGCCGCTAACCCGGTGGACGGTGAAAGGGCTTCCAAAAGGAAGCCCTTCACTATTGGGGCTTATGCCAATTCCAATGTCTTTCCTATTTTAAGTAATAGATGTGCATTAAAATTGTTCATCGTGTGGTTGAAAAGCTGACCGCAATTTTGAATTGACTTTCCCTATTATACAATCTTCATTTCGTCGATTTGCTTTTCTTAGCCTTACTTTTCTTTAGAAGAAAAGTAACCCCGCAAAAACGGGGCAGGCGTCGAATCGCCCTGTGCAAGCCCGACGGGGAGCATCTCGTATTAATGTTTGGCAACCCTAGGCCTGAACATTTAACAAACAAACTCTATTTTCACTTTTAAAATTTTAAATTGCATAATTATACCAATTCTAAAAGCAGTACAGTCTGGGTTACCTCTAAATCGTACTTCTCTCTATAATAGAATATCAACTTACCAATTGGCTCCTTCTTCCGTCGTACTTGCAAGGGGCAAATTCCGGAGTGCCGCAGTTTTAGATTTAGAAATAAAATGATCTGTTAAAAAAGCAAAAAAACTTATTTTATAATTATAATGTAATGATTCATTTTAATCTTCTTAAATAGTTGTTGAGTTTCATATTTAAAATCGAGGTTCTTCATTTACAAATGACATTCTTTTGTGCGAAAAGAATAATTTGTATATTATTGCTAAATGAAGCCACTCTCCGCTCTGCAATTGAAAGAATTTCTTGAGGAGAAAGTACTTCAGTTTAATACAACATCATTCATTGCCGACGATCCCATCTCCATTCCACATTTATTCCATCTAAAGGAAGATCGAGAAATAGCAGGATTCCTCACCGCATTAATCGCATGGGGACAACGAAAAGTCATTTTAAAGAATGCACATGAATTGATTCGACGTATGGATCAACAACCGTATCACTTTATCTTACACCATTCCGCCAAAGAACGAAAATCATTTAACGATTTTGTACATCGTACATTCAATGGTATTGATGCCATGTACTTGTTAAAAGCTTTACAATCACTCTACACCTCTCAATCGAGTCTTGAAGCTGTTTTTTCTAAAGGGATACAACAGAAAAATGATTTATCATTAGCCATCCATCAAGCGAGAATGGAAATACTTTCCTTTTCTGCTCCTGGTCGAACGGGAAAACATCTTGCAGATCCACTACGTAATTCATCTGCAAAAAGAATTTGCATGTATTTAAGATGGATGGTAAGAAACGACAAAACGGGTGTAGACTTTGGTATTTGGAAGAAGATAAAACCGAAAGATTTGTATTGTCCACTCGATATTCACTCTGGTAGAGTAGCCAGAACCCTCGGACTTCTAACTCGTGAACAAGACGACTGGAAAGCGGTAAACGAATTAACCATCAACTTAAGAAAATTGGATAAGAATGATCCCGTAAAATATGATTTTGCGCTTTTTGGGTTGGGGGTGAACGAAGGGTTTAAATGAATTTGAAAATAGTCTAATTTGAAAATTTGAAAATTAAGCAAGCGTTTAACTTTGAAAACTAGGCATTATTATTATTCAATTCCATCTCCATAACGTAGGCTATACTTACTCTCCTATCCACTCCTCCCGACTCCTATCTCCCTCTCTCCCTCCACTCTCCCACTCTCCCATCTCCGATTCCCCGAACTCACTTCGCAAATGTGGTATTGATTTCTTCATCGGATGGAAAAACGATAGCATCATCTCCCGTTCTGCGAACCCAGTATAAATATTTTCCAGTCCCGTTGCAGGCATAACCAACGATGGTATCGTTAGGATGCATATTTAGACGTGAAAATGTTTTCCATCGTTTATCTTTTTCCTGAGCGGCAACTTTTACATCTAATAACTCCGTGCAATCGTTTCGAAAATAAGCTCTATAACTTTTGGAATAATCAGTGCATTGCGAACATGGTTTAGACCATTCGCTTTTATATTTCACCAAACATTTATTTAAATCATCTCCCGAATCAGAAAAACTGAATGCACATAATAAGATTGTAAAAACCAAGACACTCCCAAGCGAATAAGAAATTAATTTTTTCATTTACAGTAATTATTTTTTAATATGACTTTTGCTTCTGCGTTTCCTTTTTGTTTTGATTTATTCCAATCATCACATGCTCCTTCTTTATCCCCTAATCCCTTCTTAGCAAATCCACGATTGTTATAGGCTTCCTGATTGTCAGGATCCAATTCCAATGCTTTATTAAAATCTGCAATGCCTTTTTCATAATCCAATAAACGATTATAGGCACCTCTCGAAACATAGGCATGAACATGATCGGGATACATGCTAATTACATGATTGTAATCGCTCAACTCCCCTTCAAAATCACTCAACATTCCTTTCATAAATCCACGCTTAATCCATGCGTCTTCGTACGAACTATCTTCTTTGATGGCAATATCAAATGACTTAATCGCCTCTTTCGTTTTTCCTTGTGCAAATAATTGCATGCCTTTTTTATACGCTTGGTCTGATTTCTTTTTATCCTGCGCTTGTAATGAAAAGGAGCAAATCATGATCATCGAAAAACTAATCCAATATAACGGCTTCTTTATATCCATTTTCTGATGTAGCTCTAATTAAGTGTTCAAATGCAATTTTCAAGGAATTAAACATCTTTTCATCCTTAACTGGAATACTGAAACGCCCATACCCCTTTTTTATTTTTTGTAAGGTTAATACTCTTGTTAAACATTCTGGCTGATCTCTCATGCAGGGAATGCATAATAAACCGTCTTCCGCTTCATAAGTAATGTTTAAATCTAAATCAGGAGTCGGCACTTTATCTTCCCGTACAATCTCCCCTTTTTCATTGTAAAAAGAAACTACCAACGTCGTGTTTTTACAAGTTACTTGATAACGATCTCCTAAAACTTTATTGATGTAAGCAATAGTCTCGCCACGTTCTGGGGTCTGACTGTAAGAAATGACTGAAAATAGATTCATTAATAATATCAGGCATAGTAGTTTGCCTTTTAGAAGTTGTTTGGGAAACAGGGCTCTCATCATGGGGATCAAATTTCATCATTCTACTTCAAATCGCGATAGAAAGTTGCTCTAAAAAAGCAATGATCTTAAGCAAACTAACCAACTATTGCCTTATGTTATACCTCATGCCACAATTTAAATGGCTGAAAATTCAGCTTTTACTTGGGCTTATGCTCATGGTCGGACCTTTATTCGCACAACAAAATTTCCTGGAGATTCCTGTAAAACTGGATATCGAAAAAGGAAACATGTCGGAAGTGGTCATTAAAGTCAAAAAAGAAGGAAAAGACGCCTTTACCCAAAGTGGTGCTAGTAAAATGCGTTTCAAGCTCGACTTCAATAAGAAGTATACACTTATTTTCTCGAAACCGGGCTACATCAGCAAGACCATCGAAGTAAATACGAAGGCTCCTTCAAGCCGAATTTCATCTGGATTTGATCCTTATAAGATCGGAGTTAAACTTTTTCTCCAAAATCAGGAGAATATGGTTATCTACAACCAAGCGGTTGCACAGATTAAGTATGATCAGAATTTAGATGAATTCAATTTTGAAACCGACTATTCGAAATCAATCTTATCAGCAGTTACCAGAGATGAAGCGGAAGAAAAGCAATCTGAGGATACTGCCTCAGCTGCAAGCACATCTCCCAGCACACAATCTGGAAGCGATGAAAGTGTTGCGCCTGTTACGGCAAGTACATCTACCTCTAACGGAGATGTACAAGAGAAAGCGAATACAGGTGAATCTGCAGAAATAAATCAAGCCACAGCCGCAAATCATCAAGCGAATGAAGAATTGCCACCATCGGGAAAGACAAATGAAGGGAATGAACCGCCTCCTGCAGGCACAGTAAATTCAGGCGACGAACAACCTAATAAAGGAAGTGTGAATGGCGGTGAAACGCCACCACCAACTAAAAGTGGAAATGGAGATCAAGATCAGCTAAATGCTCCTACGTATACGGCCGATAAAGATTCAAAAGGCGGTGGCATTTTACCCGCTTCAGGAAGTGAAAATAATGCACCAAGCATTTCTGTAAATGCTGCTGCAGAAGCGCCTGGTGAAGGACCCCAATATTCCGAATCAGAGAATATCACCAGAGAGGATATCGTGGAAAGAAATCGCATCATCACTAAGATTAAAGTTACCAAGAATGGTGTTGAAACTGAATATAGTCGAGTAAATTATAGTTGGGGAGGTAGATACTTCTTTAAAAATAATGTGATGTCGATTTCAGAGAATCTGTTTGTTCAATGGACAGGGGTACGCAACTAATTACAGGAATTGCAAATTGGCAAATTGGTGAATTGGTGAATTGGCGAATTGGCGAATTGGAGTAACGAGGCTTCGCGATATTAGTCCCGATTGCTATCGGGTGGTGTAGCGAGGCTTCGCAATTAGTTTTAAGGTGATTACAAGTCAATTTTTCAAAAACATAATAATACAAAATCACCTAAGATTTTTCAAGAACTGCCCTCTTGAAACTACTTTTCATCAAAAAGTAAGGGGTAAAGGTAATTTCGGAGTATAGCTTTGTTCTACATGAATAAAGCCATGAGAATTCAAGAATTCAATGCCTTGCATTTTATTTCTCTTTCCGAAGATCAAAAAGAAAGGTTAAGAGAATATTTACAAATTCGCGAAGTTCGAGGTAAGCCTTCCCGCCTTCAGATTTTACGCGGCTTAGTGAGAACAAAAGCTTTTACGAGATCGGTTTATCCTCCGAATTGGAAAGTAGCGTGATAATTCAGAATTAAGATAAGATTAGGTAAATTAGGAATTAGGAATTCCGATAGCTATCGGATGCGTGAATTGCCCTGCAGTTGGACCAACTGCAGCAGGCAGCGAACGTACGCTACGTCCAAACTTGGGGAAAGTAACGAACGCAAAGAAGGACAGGCAAATGGTCGAGGATCAAATCCTGGACATCCATTTATCCCTTGATCCAAATAAATTTTATAAATAACAATAAAAAAAAGGGCTAGATTTTCATCCAGCCCTTTTCATATTTTCAATGCTTTTTTATTTATCGATAGAAATCAATTCTACTTCAAAAATTAAGGTTGCATTTGGTCCAATTTTACCACCTGCACCACGCTCTCCGTAGGCAAGGTTTGAAGGAAGGAATAACTTCCATTTAGATCCAACTGGCATCATTTGTAATGCTTCTGTCCAACCCGGTATTACTCCACTTACTGGGAAACTTGCTGGTTGTCCACGCTCAACAGAACTATCGAAAACAGTTCCATCCACTAAAGTTCCATGATAGTGAGTAGTCACTTTATCATTTAAACCTGGCTTTGCTCCGGTACCCTCTTTCAACACGATATATTGCATACCGCTTGCAGTAGTTTGAACACCTGGCTTGCTTTTGTTTTCTGCTAAGAAAGCTTCACCTTTTTTAGATTCTGCTTCTCCTGCAACTTTTTGTTTTTCTGCCATAAATCCTTGGATAATACGATCAGCATCTTCTTGCTTCATAGTTGCAGTTCCTGCAAATACATCTTTTAATGCTTGTGACATCACATCAACCTTCACAGAATCAAATCCGCTTGTTTTAAGGTTGTTGCCAATGGCTACGCCGAGTCCGTAGCTAACTGAATCAATTGTGCTGCTCATTTTAATTTCTGTTTTTTTGTTTTGGGCGTTACACGATGCGACCATAAAGGCGGCTGCCAAAACTGGTAATATGCTTTTTTTCAAGTTCATTGATTTGATTATTGGAGGGGCGAAGGTATAAAAATCCTTCATGTAATCCCCAAAAAAATATGAAGGGTTTGTGAAACAGTTAGTGCATTCTTCGTATTCAAAGACTTGGACATGCTATCTTTGGAACAATGGATTTTAAACTTATATCAGATTTTTCTCCAACTGGAGACCAACCCGAAGCTATTAATCAGCTAACCAGTGGTTTAGAAAATGGAGATCTACACCAAACCCTTCTTGGGGTAACCGGCTCTGGAAAGACATTTACGGTAGCCAACGTAATCAATAATGTTCGTAAACCCACTTTAATTCTGAGTCATAATAAGACTTTAGCGGCTCAATTGTATAATGAGTTCAAACAATTCTTTCCTGAAAATGCCGTGGAATACTTTGTTTCTTACTACGATTATTATCAGCCCGAAGCGTATATGCCGAGCAGCAATACGTATATTGAAAAGGACTTAGCCATCAATGAAGAAATTGAAAAATTAAGATTAAGCACGACCACTTCCCTCCTCTCAGGTAGACGAGATGTGATTGTGGTATCTTCGGTTTCTTGTATTTATGGAATGGGAAATCCGTCCGATTTCGCAGAAAATATTATTCGCATTCAAGTAGGACAAAAAATTTCGCGAAATGCATTCTTGCATTCGTTGGTTAGTAGCTTGTATTCCCGTGCAGGCGATGAATTTAAAAGGGGAACTTTTAGAGTTCAAGGGGATACGGTGGATGTGTTCCCAGCCTATCGAGATGTTGCTTATAGGATAAGTTTTTTTGGAGATGAATTAGAAGATCTCTCAACGATTGAACCATCTACCGGAAAAAAATATGAGAAACACGACCATTTAGCCATTTTCCCTGCTAATCTTTTTGTGACGAGTCCGGCCAGACAACAAAATGCGATTCATGAAATTCAAGAAGATTTAGTCAAGCAAATCGATTATTTCAAAAGTTTAGGCAGAAACTTAGAAGCCAAACGTCTCGAAGATCGCGTTATTTTTGATTTAGAAATGATTCGCGAATTGGGTTACTGCTCAGGCATTGAAAATTACTCTCGCTATTTTGATGGACGCGAAACAGGTAAACGACCTTTCTGCTTGATGGACTATTTCCCTGACGATTTTTTAATGGTGATTGATGAAAGTCATGTTACTCTTCCACAAATTCGAGCTATGTATGGTGGCGATCGTTCGCGTAAAATTAATTTAGTAGAATATGGATTCCGCTTACCTGCAGCTATTGATAATCGTCCGTTACGATTTGAAGAATACGAAGAAATTCCAAAACAACATATTTATGTGAGCGCAACGCCTGCTGATTATGAATTAGAAAAAAGCGATGGAATTATTGTAGAGCAAGTAATTCGTCCTACAGGATTATTAGATCCTCCCATAGAAGTTAGACCCGTGCATAATCAGGTAGATGATCTTTTAGAAGAGATTGAAAAAGTGATCAAGAAAAAAGAGCGTGTTCTGGTTACTACATTGACCAAAAGAATGGCTGAAGAGTTAGCTAAATATTTGACAAAATTGGATATCCGTTGCCGTTATATTCATTCCGAAGTGGAAACATTAGAGCGTGTAGAAATATTGAGAGATTTACGCTTAGGAGTGTTTGACGTGTTGATTGGTATTAATTTATTGAGAGAAGGATTAGATCTACCCGAAGTTTCGCTGGTGGCCATATTGGATGCCGATAAAGAAGGATTTTTGCGAAGTAACCGTTCATTAACACAGACTGCAGGTCGAGCGGCTCGAAATTTAAATGGCAAAGTAATTATGTATGCTGAAAAAATCACGAACAGCATGCGCCTTACCATTGAAGAAACGGAACGACGTAGAATCAAACAAATGGCTTATAACGAAGCCAACGGAATTGTTCCCACTGCATTGAACAAAGCGAAGTCCGGAATATTTGAACATTTAGAAAGCAAAAGTGGAAATCTCTCTCGAGCTTATTTAGAAAAAACAGAAATCAGTGCGGCAGCTGATCCCATCGTTCAGTTTATGGGTAAAGACCAACTTGATAAAGCCATACAGTTTGCTCGTAAAAACATGGATAAATCGGCTATGGAACTTGATTTCATAGCTGCTGCCAAATACCGTGATGAATTGTACAGCTTGGAAAAACTTCGCTCAGAAAAATTCGGAAAAATAGTATGAGTCCTACCCTTCTGATTTTTAGTATTTGTCTTTACTTGATGAGTCTGGTGGCATCGCTATTAATCGGGATGGTCTCCAAAAGATTTTCGCCAACCGCTATTCGAATTCCTATTCTTATTCATTTCACATTACTCATTATTACGTTTCTTCTTTATTCTTTAGATGTGCAGCTTCACCATTCATTAATGCTTGTTACATTCTGCAGCGGACTCCTTATTTCCGTTTGGTCGCTTAGAAAAAAAGGAACATTCTTTGCCAATTAAAATTTACTTTGGAGTATTCCTGCTTAGCAGCATTCTATTTATTTCTTCACCTGGAAAATTATTTTATTTGATTAGTGGAAACATTCATCAATATAGGGCAGAAAAGAAAATTAACTTACAAGAAAACTACTTTCTAATTGAGCAACGAAGTATGTTTTCTGTTCCAACTGATTCTACTCCTTATAAAATTGTGAAGCAAAGTGGATTTTATAAAAAGACGTTATTGAGGGATGTTTTCTTTGAAGATGAAATCGATGAAGGAAGGATGATTCTTGCCAATGAAGATACAATTGTCTTAGAATTAACATTTAAGGAAATTGGAATAAAAAGGCTTGGATTTAAGGGTAAACTATCGAAAAATAGCATTTATAAAAAACAAAAATAAAATCCTTCTATAAATAAATCATAAAAAATCTTAACTATCATAATAAATCAGTGGCCGAAATTAACATTGTTAACCTAATATTCATATAAAGAACGATTAATAGTTGACAAAGACGTTAAAATCCATTAATATTGTAACATGCAAATCATTATGAAAAGAATATCCCTTTGGGCAATGCTTGTTGTCCTTTCACTTCACGTTTCCGCTCAATCCAATTCGTCAGAAATATATCTTCTTGACATCGTTCAAAAAGACGGAAAACACATTGCTTCTACACCTTATCGTGTAACACAAAATGATTACTACGATAATCAACCTTGCTTTAGCAGAGACGGACAATTTTTATACTTTGTTGCTCGGCCTGATACCATTCAAAGCGACATTTACGAATTTCACATCAAGAAGAAAATAATACGACAGGTCACTAACACTCCAGAGAGTGAATACCAGCCTCAGCTTATTCCTTTTGCGAAAGATAAAATTTCAGCAGTTATCGTTGAGATGGAAGGTGCTCAAAAATTGTATGAAATGAAGTTAGATGGTTCTAACTACGAATTATTGATGCCCAATGAAGATTCACTGGCATACTATTGCTGGATGAATGATACCACAGTGGGAGCCTTTATGCTAAATGGAGCTGGGGGTACATTACATCAGTTTGATATGATTCCACAACAAAGTATTATTTTGATGGAAGGTGGTTTTGGTAGATGCCTCGCCGTTATACCGGGCACTAACATTTTAACGTATGTTCAGAAAGGAAGTGATGGCAAAAACACATTGATGCGTTACGACATGAGTAATGAAGAGCGTATGCCGATGCTTGAATTCCGCGGGAGTTGAAGATTATTGCTGGGGACCGAAAGAATTAATTTTCTGTAGCGACAAAGGTATTTTATACATGTACGATACAAAACTGGAAGAGACGAAATGGATTCCCATTGGTGATTTTTCAGAAACCATCGGAACCTTTTATCGAATGACGATGAATGCCACAGGCGATAAAATTGCTATTGTTACTTACAAAGGTGAAAAACCTTAATTGTCTTTCCTGAAGAGGAAAAACTAAAATTACTTTCTTGAATAAGGAATACGATTTCATCATCACTGGCCAAGGTCTTGCAGGGAGTTTACTCGCTTGGTTTTTATTACAGGCTGGGAAGAGGGTTTTAGTAATAGACCCGCAATTAGAAAATACCTGTTCGCGTATTGCAGCGGGAATGATTCATCCTATAACCGGTAGACGGATCGTAAAATCATGGAATGCTGATGTTTTTATTCCCTTTGCAAAAGCTACTTACAAAGACATTGAAGACAAACTCGCAGAAAAATTCTTCGAAGATTATCCTGTCTTTGAAATCTATCACGACATCGGTCATCGCAACGATTGGGCAGGCCGTAGTGCGAGTGAGGGAATGTCGGAGTATGTAAAAGACGAATGCGATGCTACGTCGGCACCTAAAGGATCCAAAGCACCCTTTGGCGGCAGATGGGTAGTGAATGGCGGCTGGTTAGATACCAGAAGATTTTTGGATACCATACAACGATACTTGCAAGGAAAAAATTCATTTCATAAAGGCATTTTAAATTACGAAGAAGTCAAATTCGGTAAAGAGTTTATCACCTGGGGAGAATACAAAGCCTCAAAAATTATTGATTGCAGTGGTGTGAATGCAATTTCACATCCCTTGTTCAATCATCTTCCATTTAAACCATGCAAAGGAGAATTACTACAGATAGAATCGGATGGTTTGCCTAAAGATTGTATACTTCATGGAAATGTAAAAGTAATTCCGTTGGGTGGATATCAATACATCTGCGGTGCTACTTATGATTTCAATACCATTGATGAAATCCCAACCCAAGAAGGAAAAGAAAAATTAAGGGCCGCACTCGAAAAAATCATCGCTCCCGCCTATCGCATCACTGGACACTTTGCATCGATTCGTCCCAGCACACTTGATCGAAGACCTCTACTTAAGCAACATAAAGATCAACCCTTACTTTATATTTTTAATGGCTTAGGATCCAAAGGGGTGATGATGGGTCCGTGGATGGCGAGTTTACTAAGTGCGCATTTGGTATATGGTGAGGAGTTGGATGTGGGTTGTTAGTGGTTAGAAGAATTTTGGGCAACTAAAATTTTAACTTCGGTTGGGAAATGGCTGCAAGCTTCAAGCTTCATGTAGATTATCGTAAATTAATAATTCTCTTCATTTGTGATTTTTTTTCAACCTGCCTGCAGCAGGCAGGCACTAGAGAAAATAGAGGACACTAGAGTGCACAAAAGATTTGCAGCGAGAGATTATAATCACAAGTTCATAAATGGTGTTTTAATTTTTTCTGCATTTACTTCGTCGAAAGTATTTCTATATTCAAAACAATAATTTTCTATATAACTCCACTTTCCATTTAAGTATTCATAATTATATTCAAAATCATAACCTTCTTTACTTTCCTTGCAAAAAAGTTGGACCGATAATTTATCCTTTTCAATAAAATTCATCGTAAAATCAAAAGCTTCGGGTTCATTCAATCGGTTTTCAATGGTAACATAATTCACATCAAAATTTTCATCTAGAAAATCTGTAGGGAACATTGTTATCCCTAATATAAAATCTTCTCTTCCATTGTTTAATCGATAATGAATCCATCTGTGTTTAAGATACTGAACTTTACTAATACAAGTACAGAATTTTATTTTGGAAGATACGGAGCACATCTTGTAATTGACTTATAATAGTGTTTTAACTTGAATGGACTATTCGCTTTTTCAATTAAAACTTATTTGTTGCTTTTAGTCATTTGCTCAATAGAATAATCCATTGGAATGTTAATGTAAAACGAAGTAGCCATTTTATAAGGAAAACATACTAAATCAAAACCATTTTCTCTGCCAAATTAAAAATTCTTTCTTTGAGTTTTTTGAAGAACATACTGGAAATGATTTTTGTCCATTTCAACGATTCGATTTACAAAAAACTCATTATCTATATAATATTCAACTTTAAAATCTTCAGTATAAGAATAGGTTAAAAAATTCCGAAATAAAATGGGTGATTTTTCTTTAGTAAAATCCTTCTTGTAAACCCTTGTTACTAATAATGTATCATCATTTCTAGCAACATCCATATAATCTACACCTACTCCCAATGCATAATGTTTAACAGGTAATATATAGAATTGAGCCCGAAAATCTTGTGCCTTTGGTGGAATAAATGATATGCGTTCTTCCTTTGAAATAATAGCTGAAGTTATTCCAGAAGTTTCACTCAAAGCAAAACCTGGTCTTACTAATGGCCCTCTGTAATAATAACTCCCAAATGCACTAGAAGATTTACTTTTAATCTCATCACTCCAATAATTCAACTTAACCGAATTATCAATGTATGAGGACTTTTTCCAATCAATATATAGTGGAATGCTGCTTTTATTAAATATAGCAAAAGTCATTAAACCCTTTTTCTCCCAAAAGCTATAAGTGATTTTAATTGAATCTGTTTCCCAAACATAAAATTTATCTTCAATACTTAGCCCTATGCCAGTAGTATCAAAAACTTGAACATAGCTTTTACAACCAAATAATAACATGGAGCTCATTAAAAAGAAAAACAATCTTGATTTAAAACTCTTTGAATCTCTAGTCATACTGAGCTATATAGATAATTTGAATTTAAAATAGTAAGCTTTTAATAATAACAAACAACTAACGCATCAGGTCAAAATAAAAAACACCATCATGTATAGAGAACTAACATAATGGTGTTTTCCTTTGCTTTGAAAATTACATCGAAATTTGTAATCCTTTTGAAATTGAAAGAGGATCATTCCAATTAATCTCAGGATGTGTTATTCTTGCCGTACCATCAATAGCAACAACTTTGAATTCATAATTAATTGAAACATTAGGAATTTGATAATCACCTAAAAAAAGTTCAACTGTAGCTGACCCTACTTCAGCCGACGGTACGAAATTTACAGAATTACCTGAAACTGGAATATTAACAGGGATTTGCCCTATACTCCCATCCGAAGCTTTTAGATAAACTAGAACCGCTCCATTATCAATCACACTTTGAGTAATATCAGAGAATGACAAATCAATAAATTTTTCATAATCAACTCCAGCTGTTCCCGTTGACTGCCATTGACCTGGTGTAATTGTAAACGTTTTGCTTTTTACATTTGCGTTACCGTTGGGCCCTGAGCACCTGGGTCACCGTCCTTTGCACAAGATGAAAGGAGAACAATAATTGAGAAGAACACTAAAAGTTTTTTCATGATATTTGTTTTATAAGTTTAATCAAAAATAGCATTTTTTTCTATTTAACAAGAAAATGTTTATTTATTGCTTGAAAATATTAAATTAATCTAATAACAATACCCACAAGCCGTTCTACCAAGATTTTTAGCATCTGAAATAGTTACTTCGTAAATTTTGGTAGAACAACTTCGTAATCCTTGGCAGTTTGGTGTTTCATGATAACGCTTAGAAGCCGGACCCTTGCAGATATAAACCAATAACTCCAACTTATCTACAGCGTAAGTTGTGGATAGCGCTTGGCTATTAAATGTAGGTTGTAGACCTATAAAAAACAGTAAAAGGAGCATTGCGCGAACAGCTTTCATCTAGTGCATATTAATTAATAAGTATTTTTAATAAGTATAATACTAAGTCAATCTTCCTTAATAAAGCGACTAAATGCTTTTTCACTATTTCCACTTTCATAGGAAATCACATACAAACCATCTTCCAAACTACTTATTTCCACTTCCAAATTATTATTACTTCCAATCGAAATGTATGACTTAACCATTCGACCTGCAAGATCATATATTGAAATCACTCCACTTTTCTCAATGATAGATCCAGTAATATAAATGAAATCATTACTTGGATTTGGAAATATTTCAAATTCACTTTTTGCAAAATCACCTTCTCGGCAATTTACTACAACACTAACCTTAGAGGATAAACTTGTGCAGCCGCCATTACTTGTAGTTAGCACTTTATAATCCCCTGCAGAATTTGCCACAAAAAACTGGTTAGTTTCATTCGCAATATCAATATTATTTTTCTCCATTGCCAGGCTGTACTACTCCCATTGCTTGCTCCAAGAACAACACTTCCCCTAAACAAAATGAAGTAGGTCCAAAAGCATTAATTTTTGGACGATATACACTAATTTTTGAAGCTAAAGAAGTTTTCGTACATCCGTTAGATCCTGTTACAACTACTTTATAATTTCCAGCTGCTTTAGCCATATATTGGTTTGAAGTTTGTCCCGAAAGTAAACTTGTGCTTTTGTACCATTGATATGAGTAATTAGGATTTAAAGGAACCGAAACAGCGACACTATCTCCAATACAAATTTCAGTTGAACTCGAAGGACTAATAGCAGCATTAGGCAATGCTTTAACAGTAACTGCAATTTGATTTGTTGATAAACGAGAGCAATTATCATCAGAAACTAAGCAACGATAAATCCCAGAAGCAGAAGGTTTAAAATCATAATTTGTAGCCGCACTAATATTTACACCGTTAAGCTGCCATTGTGGGAACCAACCAGAATTAACTGTTAATGTTTCTGTTTTAGAGCAAAAAGTTAGATTGTTTGTACTTAAAGAAATAGTAGAATTAGGTGCATCGATATAAAGATCAGTGGTAGTCTGAACACTAAATAAACTAGGCGAAGTTGATCTCAACCTAATTTTATATCCATATCCGTTAACAAAATTAGAAGGCAATTGACATGTTACAGTATTTGTAAGAGACGAACCACCTCCCGCTCCTATTACTAGCGGATTCGAGAATGAACCCAACTCATCGGACAACTCAACAAAACTACATTGCCAGCTAAAAAACTCCGTCGTGCAATCTATAGGATACATTAAATGAAGTACCAGGACATCTTTTATATCCCAGCCAGTTACCGATCCAAGGATCATTTGGATTCCAAAAACACTATCGAACCCCAATTTAATTTCTGGTTGTGCATTATACCTTCCTAAAATAAATCCAGAACTAGTAGTAAAAATATTCTTATACACGAACAAAGGCTTCCAAAATGCAAATGAACTCTCTACTCGCAGATCCCCTACAAAAAAAACTTTATTTGAGCCATCAATAGAGATGAATTCCATTCTTGAGTTAAAAATTGTATCACTTAATAGTATAATTCCAGAAGGACTAACCCTAAAAGTAGCAACACTATCTATTGAATCTGTTAATAGATTAAAATTCTTAAATGTCCAAATCGAATTATTTCTAACATCAATTTTATCTCCAATAATTTGTGGATTATTCCATGCTAAATTCAAATTCACTAATTTTCCCAAACCATTAATTCCTGTAAAATAAATATCTCCATTATTATCTAAAGCGACATCTTTACAGTCAACTACATTTGTTGATCCATTTATAGAACCAGTTGACTTTGACAAACGTTGTATAAGAGTTGAAGATGAAACTACTAAATAATTTCGCTCCACATCCAACAAATCACCATTCACTGGTACTGTCCAATTTAATACTCCATTAGAATTAAATCTCCGTAGTGTATCCCCATTGGTGGCAAAAACATTACCAATTGAATCGACAGCAATATTAATTGAAAAACTTCCTGGCCATGGTTTCCACCAAACTAAATTACCTTGAGGATTGAGTTTAATTATTGCACTCCAAGTGTTATTTGCGTTATAACTAAAAGTATCAAGACCTACTTTTGCATTATTGTTTGTAAATGTAGCTGATAAATAAACATTTCCAATATAATCTAAACCAACCGAATTAACAGATGAGTAATCTGATAATCCTTTGTAAAACGTCTCATTTCCTATAGAATCATACTTAGAAATAAAACTTGCAGGACAAGCTAAACAAAAATTGCCACTACCTCCAATGACTACGTTATTATTGTTATCAGATTTTATGCTAGTCGCATAGTATCCTCGCAAGGCATGAGATACATTTTTAGCCCATTCAAAGCTTCCGGCATCAGTTTTAACGGAACACATCAATATGAAGGCAATAAAAATTAGTTTGATTTTCATAATATAAATTTTTAATGTTAAAGGAAAATATTAAAACATAACCCTTTTAATAAAAACCTTAAAGAAATTCAATTGAAATTATATGAAATTATAATCAAACTTAGGAATAATATCATTAGGCTCCTAATTTTTAAACATTAGCATGCTCAAGGGCAATTAAAAAACACCTTTAACAAAGTGAACGACAAGATTAAGTTAAACAAATTCTCACGTAAGCCAATAGCCAGCCCAACGGTCACCTATCCCAATTTCTCACTCAAAAACTTTGAAGTGATGGATCTTTTTTCTTTGATCAAATCTTCTGGAAGTCCCTGAAAGATGATTTCTCCGCCTTGATTTCCTCCTTCTGGACCCATGTCGATGATCCAATCGGCACATTTGATGACTTCTAAATTATGCTCGATGACGATGAGTGTATTACCGTTTTTAACGAGCGCATTGAAAGCGGCTAAAAGTTTACGGATATCGTGAAAATGCAATCCTGTAGTAGGTTCATCAAAGATGAAAAGTGTATTGGTTGCAAAATTTCCTTTGCCTAAAAAGCTGGCCAGCTTAATGCGTTGCGCTTCTCCTCCACTTAGTGTTGAAGAGCTTTGCCCAAGTCGGATGTAGCCGAGTCCAACATCAGCCAGCGGTTGAATTTTATTACTAATTTTTTGATGCAAACTTTTATACTTACTCGGACCTTGGTAGTCCGCAAAAAACTCCAAAGTCTCATCAACGGTTAGATTGAGAATATCAAAAATGTTATTTCCACGATATTCAATTTCCAAGATCTCGGATTTAAATCGCTTTCCCTTGCAGTGCTCACATTTGAGATGAATATTAGCCATGAATTGCATCTCCACGGTGATCATCCCTTCACCTTGGCAAACTTCACATCGGCCACCTTCCACGTTGAATGAAAAATGAGAAGGCTTTAATCCTCGGGTTCTGGCTAAAGGCAAATCGGAATAAAGCGTTCTGATTTCATCATAAGCTTTAATGTAGGTAACGGGATTCGACCTTGACGATTTACCGATTGGATTTTGATCGATCATCTCGGCGCCATTGATATCACCATAGTCTCCCAATAAATGATCAAAGTTACCCGTGCTTTCATTATAACCACCCAGTAATTTCTTGATGGCTGGATACAAAATTTTCTTGACCAACGATGTTTTTCCCGAACCACTTACGCCGGTCACCACGGTCATAATGCCCATCGGGAACTTCACATTCACATTTTGAAGATTGTTTTCTCGAGCGCCTTTAATTTCTATGTATTTCTTCCAGCGACGACGTTGTGCTGGTACTTCAATTTCTTCCTTCTTGTTGAGATACTGAGCCGTCAAGCTTTCTTTATCTTTTAGTAGCTCTGAAAATGTGCCCTGAAAAACCATCTCCCCGCCATGCGTACCCGCCATGGGACCGATATCGATGAGTTGATCGGCAGCCCGCATTATTTCTTCGTCGTGTTCCACGATGATGACCGTATTCCCAACTTCTTGTAAAGCTTTTAAAACTGTGATGAGACGTTGTGTGTCGCGAGGATGCAATCCAATACTTGGCTCGTCTAAAATATACATAGAACCCACCAAGGTGCTACCTAAGGATGTTGCTAAATTGATCCGCTGCGATTCACCTCCACTGAGTGAGTTGCTCAAGCGATTCAAGGTAAGATAACCAAGACCCACATCATCCAGAAACTGTAAACGACTTAAGATTTCAGTTAAAATTCTTTTGGCTACGGCTGCATCTGCTTCATTCAGCTGAATGGTTTTGAAGAAAGCTAAACTTTCTTTCACGGGCATTAAAACGATATCAGTTACCGACCGACCTGTGATCTTAATGAAGTTTGCATCGGCTCTAAGTCGAGTACCTAAGCACTCGGGACACAAGGTTTTCCCACGAAAGCGAGAAAGCATAACTCGATACTGAATTTTGAATGTTTGTTCTTCTAACGTTTTAAAAAAGTGATCCAGCCCTTTAAAAAAGGTGTTTCCTTTCCAGAGCACTTCTTTTTGAGATGGACTTAATTCGTAATAAGGTTTATGTACTGGGAAATCGAATTTGTAAGCTGCCATGATGAGCTTATCGTTCCAAGTTTTCATCTTTTCGCCCTTCCAACAAACGATAGCACCATCGTAGATCGACAAACTTTTATCGGGAATGACAAGGTCTTCGTCAATGCCAATTACGGAACCGAAACCTTCACAGCGCTTGCATGCTCCAAAGGGATTATTAAAACTAAAAAGGTGAACACTGGGCTCTTCGAACGTGATACCATCTAACTCAAACTTATTGGAGAAATCATACTCGATAGTCGATCCATCTTCGTCCAACTGAAAAACTCGACAGATCCCATCGCCCTCGTTAAAGGCAGTTTGAACGGAATCTGACATTCTCGCCAACAAATCCTCGTCGGGTTCTGGATTCATGGCAATGCGATCGACTAAGAGGAAGAAGCCGGGCACTATTTCATGCTCCACCATTTCTGGACCTTCTACTTCCACTTTTTTCTTTGATGATTTTTTAGCTGCCGCTTTTTTTGCGGCTACTTTTTTGATGGGTTTCACTGCCACCTCCACATCCACCCCTTCGGAGAGAAATTCTTCAATGTCTTTCGTTTGCCCATCAACCAGCAATCTGGTAAATCCTTTTTGTAAAAGTGAATTAAGATCTTCGGATAAATCTCTTCCCACCGTTTTAAGCAATGGAGTGGTAACAAGAAATCGACCTTCTCTAAAATTAACGATGAAGTCGACCACATCCGCCACATTGTGCTTTTTCACTTGTTCTCCTGAGATGGGTGAAAAGGTTTTACCAATGCGGGCGAACAGCAATTTGATGTAATCATAAATTTCTGTGCTGGTGCCGACTGTCGAACGCGGATTACGAGAATTCACTTTCTGTTGAATGGCTACGGCTGGAGAAATTCCTAAAATATAATCCACTTGAGGTTTATCCATTCTTCCAATAAATTGACGGGCATAGGAAGAGAGACTTTCCACATAACGTCGTTGACCTTCTGCATACAGGGTATCGAAAGCAAGCGAAGATTTCCCAGAACCACTGAGTCCCGTAATTACCACAAATTTATTTCGAGGAATGGCTACATCAATATGCTTCAAGTTATGCATGGCCGCGCCCTTGATAATGATAAAATATCGCGGATCGAGGGAGCTAATATCGGGGCTTTTGAATGGCATCTAGGCTAAGTACTTTAATAAGAAACGGAGTGCGAAATTAGTGTTTTAGCCACAAACTTTATTAGATGCTCGATGCTGGATGCTCGATACTCGTCGCGAAGCTTCGCGAATCGATGTTAGGATTCAAGTCGAGAGGCTTTGCGACACAGAAGCTTGACCTTGTGCCTTGAAGCTTGCGGCTTGAAGCTTGAAGCTTGCAGCTATTTCTTCCACTTAATGGTACAACCGATGGCCTTGGTCATTGGGGTGGTGACCTCTTTGCCGGCTAAGATTTCGTCGACTGCGGATTCAACGTATTTCTTGGTTGCGGCTTCGGGCTCGTCGGTATTATCGTCGATGGCACCGATGTATTTCATTTTCAAATTTGATTTTTGCTTTTCCACAATGAATACATGAGGAGTACGGGCTGCTCCAAATTGATGGGCAATTTCTTGTGTGCTATCGTAGAGGTAATTGAAATTGAATTTTTTCTCGGCAGCTCTTTTGATCATCTCTTCATAAGAATCTTCGGGTACCACTTCCTTGTTGTTTGAATTAATGGCTACAACGGGAAATCCTTTTGCACCGTACTTGGCTTGAAGTGCAATAATTCGATCTTCATAAGCTACTGAAAAAGGACAATGATTGCAGGTGAACACAATGATGAAGCCTTTTGCATCCTTATAGCTGGCTAATGAAATCATTTCACCTTTTGTGTTTTTAAGGTTGAAGTCGACAACATCATCACCCACTTGATATCCTTTTTTATCGGATGAGAAAGAGAAAAGAAATAGACAAGTTGCCATTGATAGTAGTAATGCTAATTTTTTCATGGTAAATATGTATTAATTAGGCAATGATATACAATTTTACACCAATTAATTTGGAATAGTGTAAAGAACTACTTATCTTTGTGCCATACAATTAAGGTTATGGCTGTAGAATTTAAAAGTATCATTGATTTACTCAGGGCGTTTCCAGACGAACAGACCTGCATCAATCACTTAGAATCATTGCGTTGGAATGGCAATGTAGTTTCACCTTTCAATCCTGATTCAAAGGTATATAATTGCAAGGGAAATAAGTACAAGTGCAAAGAAACAGGCAAGTATTTTAACGTCCGTACAGGAACTATTTTTGATAATACGAAGATTCCTTTACAGAAGTGGTTTATGGCATTATATGTATTTTCGAGCCATAAGAAAGGTATAAGTAGCCATCAGTTAGCTAAAGACATTGATGTAACTCAAAAGTCTGCTTGGTTCTTATTGCATCGCTTACGTTACGCTTTTGAGCATGACAACTTTAAAGCTATTGTAGGTAACAATCCAGTTGAGATAGATGAAACTTACGTTGGTGGCAAGGAGAAGAACAAACACAACAGTAAAAAAGAAGGTGGTACACAAGGACGAAGCGTAAAAAGTAAAGCTCCTGTATTGGGAATGAGAGAAAGAAACGGTAATGTAATTGCTCACGTTGTCGCAGATACGAAAAGCGCAACGATTCTACCAATCATTGAAAATACAATTCCTGATCGTACAGTTGTATTTACTGACGAGTGGCACGCATACAATAAACTACATTTACGTTTCGATCATTCAAGAGTCAATCATGGAGCAAAGCAATACGTTAACTTTATGGCACATACTAACGGTATAGAGAACTTCTGGAGCCACATGAAGCGAGGCATTGATGGAATCTATCATTGGGTTAGTAAAGATCACTTACAGAGTTATGTAACGGAGTTTACATTACGATTTAATACTCGTAGCTTTACAACATCGGATCGCTTCGATTTTATATTGACTAATGTAACTGACAAGCGTTTAACTTATAATCAATTGACAAAATGAGTATAGATAAGGAAGTTAAAACATCTGATTTCTTATTTTATAGAGGTGAAGATGGAAAAAGTCACGTCCAAGTTATTTTGGGGGACGAAACTGTTTGGACTACACAAAACGGTATGTCTGAAATGTTTGGGATAGATAGGTCTGGAATAAACAGGCACATAAGTAACATTTTTGAAGAATCAGAATTAGAAGAAAAAAGCAATGTGCAATTTTTGCACGTTGCTAATTCGACCAAGCCCGTATCGTTTTATACACTGGATGTTATAATAGCAGTCGGCTATAGGGTTAATTCGTTTAAAGCCACGAAGTTTAGGGTTTGGGCAACTCGAATATTAAAAGAATATCTAATAAAAGGCTTTGTATTAGATGACGACAGATTAAAACAGGGAAACAAACTTTTTGGTAAAGATTATTTCAGAGAATTACTTGAACGTATTCGAGAAATAAGGGCATCGGAAAGAATGTTTTATGAAAAAATAACCGACCTATATGCAACTGCTATTGATTACGATAAAAATGATCCTGTTACACATTTATTTTTTGCTAAAGTTCAAAACAAACTCGAATTTGCTATTGTGGGCAAGACCTCGGCAGAAATTATAAAATCAAGAGCGAGTTCAAAAATGCCCAACATGGGACTGAAGGTTTGGAAGAACGCAAAAAGAGATGGTAAAATACAAAAGTCGGATGTAACGATAGCTAAAAATTACTTGAATGAAGATGAATTAAGGAGGTTAAATGCTCTTGTAAACATGTATTTAGACTTTGCTGAGTTACAAGCAGAAAGAAACAGACTTATGAAAATGAATGATTGGGCAGAAAAGCTAAATGCATTTTTAAGATTCAACGAATACAATGTATTAGATGGTGCTGGGGCAGTTAGTAAAATAGTTGCCGACAATTTTGCTGAAAAAGAATATTCAAAGTTTAAGGTAAATCAAGATAAGGAATTTAAGTCGGATTTTAATAAAATCGTTGATGATATTAGATACAATAAGCCTTTACCAAAAGAAGTTTCTGAAAATAAAAAGGAAGGGAGAACAACCAATTCTGTACTTCCTCCATTTGACAATAAACTCAAGGGCTACTAAATACCCCACCACCAGTAAAGAAGAAAAAGAAATGAGAGAGATAAAAACGGATATATTTTTAGGAGACAGTAAAGACATTTTAAAATCTTTAAAAAGTAACTCGGTTGATTTGATTGTTACTTCGCCTCCTTATGCAGATCAACGTAAGTCAACTTACGGAGGAATTAAAGCTGAGAAATATGTTGAATGGTTTTTACCTATTTCTCACGAGTTGCTTAGAGTTTTAAAACCAACAGGGACATTTATATTAAACATCAAGGAGAAAGTAATAGAGGGCGAGAGAAGTACTTATGTTATGGAGTTAATACTTGAAATGAGAAAACAAGGATGGTATTGGACAGAGGAATTTATTTGGCACAAGAAAAATTCATATCCAGGTAAATGGCCCAATAGATTTAGAGATTCTTGGGAAAGGCTTCTTCAATTCAACAAAGAAAAGAAGTTTAATATGTACCAAGAAGAAGTTATGGTTCCTATGGGAGATTGGGCTAAGTCAAGACTTAAAAATCTAAGTGATACAGATAAAATTAGAGATACATCAAAAGTAGGAAGTGGATTTGGAAAGAACATTTCTAATTGGTTATTAAGAGACAAGGCATATCCAACTAATGTATTACATCTTGCCACAGAATGCAATAATAAGAAGCATAGTGCTGCTTTTCCAGAGGAGTTACCCGAATGGTTTATTAAACTGTTTACAAAAGAAAATGATATTGTACTTGATCCATTTATGGGGTCTGGAACCACACTTTTTGTTGCAAAAAGAATGATGAGGCATTCAATTGGTATTGATATTACTAAAGAATATTTTGACATGATTAAAAAGCAAATAAAACCTTCCGAAATATATCTGTTAGAGCCAAAAAACCTTTATGCAAAAACTAAATCTAAAAAACGTTACGCAGTACGTTGAAGAAAATATTGGTCAATTTCATTCTGCTAGGCTTGAAAAAGTTGTAAATATTGAATTAAAGAAAGTTTTAAAATCCAAGAACCCATATCTTTTCAGAGCAAAAAACGTAACAACCGCCAATGAAATTATCGAAGGAATATTAAGTGCTTATATTTCATCGAGCGAAGAAACTGTTTTTGGAAATTGGCTTGAAAGATTAGCAATATTTATAAATGATTCAGTATATCACGGAAGAAAGTCGGGAATTGAAGGAATTGATTTAGATTTTGACAAAGACAACATTAGATATATTGTATCTATTAAGTCAGGTCCGAACTGGGGCAATGATTCACAAGTTAAAAAATTGATTGACAATTTTAATAGCGCAAGAAAAAGATTAAGTACGTCTGGAAATAAGCTGGAACTTATTTGTGTTAATGGTTGTTGTTATGGTCAATCAAGGGAAAGATATATTTATAAGTCCAAAGGCAACTATTATAAATTTTGCGGGCAAAAGTTTTGGGAATTTATTTCTGGTGACGAAGACTTGTATACTGAAATTATTAAACCATTAGGGCATGAAGCTGAAACCAAAAATAATGAGTTTAATGAAGCGTATGGGAGGTTGGTCAATAAATTAACTAAGGAGTTCTTAGATAATTTTTGTGATAACAATGGAAATATAAATTGGGATAAATTAATAGTTTTCAATTCTTCTGAAAATAAAACCATCAGGAGGGCAGGTGCTTAGTGTAAACAAATATATCATTGCCATTAATTATTTTTTTCAATTCAAGATATGTCAACTGACCTTCGTGAAAATGTCGGTTTTCTGCATTTGGAGCTAGGAACAATGTGGCTGGTATGGACCCTTGCCAAGTAGGTTCTACCATGTTAATCCAGGCATCGTAATCGGGTTCATCGAGCAGAAAAACATCACTCATCATCTTCCTTTTATTCACAAATGGGACCAGCTTTGTGTCAAAATCCTTCTTAAAGTCGAGGCTTAAGTAAACAAACCTAACCTTTTTGTTTTCAATCTCTTGTTCTATTCGAAGAAACTCCTGCATCTCCTCCACACAGGGCTTACACCAAGTAGCCCAGAAATTCAGTACGAGCAAAGAATCCGATTTATTATTGAGGATTGTGAGCAGTTGATCCAACTTAATCACTTCCCGCTTTTGTGCTGATAAAGACATAGGGGTGGCTATCAAGAAAAAGAATAGAAAGATTCGCTGAAGTAAGTTCATACTTCAAAAGAACGCAATTAAAAGGAAAAAGATTTTAAAAAGAGATTAATTAATTTGAAAAGATGTTAGATCGGAGATCGGAGATCGGAGATGGGAGATCGGAGATCGGAGATGGGAGATCGGAGATGGGAGATCGGAGATCGGAGATCGGAGATCGGAGATGCCCCTGAAGTCGAAACCAAGTGAAGTACTTCAGAGGGAGATGGGTCATGTGTAATGGAAGTTTGGGGGTTGATATTAAAGCTTTAAAATTCTCCTATTCAACTATTCTCCTATTCAACTATTCTCCTATTCTCCTATTCTCCTATTCTCCCATTCTTTTAACATTTAGATAACTACAATTCCTGTAACATCAATGCATCTTTGTTCATCACAAGTATATTATTCATTAAAAATCTTCGTTCCAGTATTAAAATAATTTGAAAAATTACAAAAATTAGACAAAGTTGAAGCCCATATTAAAAATAATATTCCTCAAAATCAATATATTAGAACTTTAAAAGGTACTATGTGTTGCAAAGTACCTTTTCGTTTATGTACATTTGCAGTGTCGAAAAAAAGATAAACAAATTTTAAAATTAAAGCCATGAAAACAAACCTCAACCCCCGTGCAGTGTTTCTGTTCTTACTTCTATCATCAGCTACCTATCAGGTACAAGCTGCCATCACATCCGATGAGAAAGTTGTAAAAGCGGCTCGTTTCGAAAATACTTGGATCCCATCGATCCAATTACAAGAAGTGGAAATATCGGCTAGTCGTTCAGAAGGCAACATTGTAGAAGCAACTTCTTATGAAGGATCACTTATACCTTCCATTCAAATGAATGAAGTAACTATAAAAGCTTCAGGTATATATGATGATACCGATATTCAAAAAATTGGATTCGTAGAACCTGTCAGAGCTCAGTACTTGACCGAAGTAGTTTTATACAATGGTGAATACATCCCTCGTATTCAACTTCAGGAAGTAAATGTGGAAGCTACTGCCATCAATACCCAAGTTAATGCTCCAGACGTAAATTCTCAAGAAAAAGTAAAAGAAGGGGTGTTACAGGTGAATGCTCGACAAACATTTAACGTGTTGATTGATTTCATCATTACAAAAAGCATGGAAATCGTTAGGCATTTTGTTCCTATCAGTACTGCCGAATAAAGCATAAGGACGGCCTCAACATAGAGGTTCAAAGAATACACTATTTAAAACAACCCTTTAACACTAAGAGAAATCGAATTGTTAAAGGGTTTTTTAGTTTTACTAATTAAATTTCGCATTCCTAGAAAATCAACCTCTCCCCCTAGCACCCTCTCCAAAGGCAAGGGGAAATTATTTTTAAGTTCATTATGACTCTTTTAAGTTTTAATATACCTTCTAAAAATCCTTTGAAAACTTGACATAATCCCATCTTATAGTGAGTGTCAAGTCCCCAAATACTCCAACTCTTCCGATTCATAAATCTTTTGATTGTTGAGGGAATTGGAAATACTGATCATCGCTTTAGCCACTTTAAAATCGTGGATGGGTCTATATTTCTTTAGATTTCCGACCATCAAAAAAGAGAAAAGAACCATGAAAAACTGAGCGAATCGTTCTCCCATACGGAATTCTGGACGAGGTCCTAGAAGTAGTGAAGGTCGAATAAACGCTAATTTTTTAAAACTGTATTGAGTTGAAATATCTCTTTCCATTTCACCCTTGGTCTTCAAATAAAAATTATCGGACAATGGATCAGCCCCCAAAGAAGAAATAACAATAAACTTATTGATATTGGCCTTTTCTGCTAAGGCAGCTAAATCAACTGGAATTTGATAATCCACTTTTCGAAAAGCCTCTTTAGATCCTGCTTTTTTAATGGTAGTTCCAATACAACAAAAGAGAGCATTTGCATCTTTTACTATGGGAACATACTTCTCTAATTGATCGAAATCGGTGATGACACCGTGTACTTTCTTATGTTTCCATTCCACCTCTTTTCGAGAAAGCACTAAAATTTTGTGTACCGACACGTCTGCCAATAATATATCCATCAAACTACTACCGATTAATCCGGTGGCACCTACTACTACAATCTCTTTTACGTGGTTATTATGCATTTCTGTCCTGTGCGCGGTAATTGACTAGCTTACAAAATTACAACGCTTTACTATGTAAATTGTTATTGATTTTCTTTTTGATAAGAATAGAAACAAGTTGGTTTACCACTCTATTTATGAACAAAGTGCGCATAAAATGATCTGAATAAATTATCAATTTCTTACCGAGAAAATAAGCTATAAGTATTTAAAAACAAACTATTTACAAATTAACATACTAAATTTTAACTCGATTTAAATCCATCAGCGTAAAAACAAGGGAATAGTGAATATGGATACAGGATAAAAGCCCTACCTTTGCATCAAGATTCGACTGTATGGAGGAAGATGATGACGAAATGGAAAACATGGATGAGCGAAGTGAGCATATCCAACAATCCATAGAGAAGTACGAGAAAATGCGTGAAAAGCAGGAACGTTACTTTTTTGACGTTGATGCACTAGTGAAAATTATAGATCATTTTATTGAGCGACTTGAATTTGAAAAGGCGCTTGAAGTGACGAAGTATGCTTTTACATTACATCCGCACTCGGTAAACTTTACTTTAAAAGAAGCCCATCTCCTCGCCTTAATGGGCAATGAAAAAGGTGCGCTTACCCTTTTAGAAAAAGTTGAACATGTTAATCCTTTTGATATTGAAATTCATTTGTTGAGAGGGAATATTTACAACGCCCTTGAAAAATACCCAAATGCACTCGCTAGTTTTCGCAAAGCCTTAGAAATGGCTGATGAGCAAAAGGATGATATTTACTTGAGTTTGGCCATTACGTATCAAAACATGTCTGAATACAGTCGTGCTGTTGATTACTACAAACTTTGTTTACTTGCCAATCCATCGAACGAAGTAGCCATGGAAGAAATGGTACTGAGTTTGGAATTTAGTAAACGCATTCCTGAAGGCATTGAATTTTACAAGCTCCTCATTGACGAACATCCTTACGGATACATGCTTTGGTATTACCTGGGTGATTTATACACCAAGCAAGGTTCTTTTGAAGATGCGATTACGGCTTATGATTATACCTTGCTTATTAAAGAAGACTTTGCTCCTGCCCTTTTGGACATGGCACAAGCTTTATCCTTTTTAGAAAAATTCACTGAAGCCATCGAAAAATATAAAACTGCTTTTGAGTATTGTAAGCCCGATGCCTTTACCTATTACAATATTGGTGAATGTTACGAGAATTTACATGAGTTTGAAACGGCCCGCACTTACTATAAAAAAGCGGTTAAACTCTCCGCTGAGATGTCGCAAGCTTGGTTTGGTATTGGCGTTACCTTCGAGGAAGAAGATCGTTGGTACGAAGCCATTCATTACATCAAAAAAGCCATTGAATTGGATGATCAAAACGGAGAGTATTGGTTAGGATTGGGTGATTGCGAATACCGTTTAAACAATTACGAAGAAGCCGAAGAATGTTATCGAAAAGTAATTGATTTTGATCCTGAAAATGAGGATGGTTGGATCTCTTATTCCGAGTTACTTGCAGAATTAAACCGACCTTTCGAAGCTTCTGAAATTATTAACACTGCTCTTTTTTATCATCATGATAATCAGGAGTTAAGATATCGTCAAGTGGTATATCTTTATCAAGCAGGATACCAACAAGATGCTTACGTTCGTTTCGCAGAGACGATGGAAAAGTATCCTACTGGATTTGCGATTATATTTGAACTATTACCGTCACTTGAATTTGATACTCATATTGGGGACATTATAAGAAATAACAGATAAATTTGAGGAACATGAACTTTGAATTATCACATATTCCGCACCGACATGTAAAACCACGCTTAGCGGGTTTAACGATGGTCATGGACAAAGGACTTAGTATTCGAGAATGTGAAAACTTGATAGATGGTAGCGGCGATTATATTGATATTATTAAACTCGGTTTTGGAAGCTCTTTAGTAACTTCTAAACTTGAAAATAAATTGGCTTTTTTCAGAGAGGTAGGTATGCCCGTTTATTTTGGTGGTACATTATTCGAAGCATTTGTAGTGCGTGGACAATTTGAGGATTATCTTCGCTTGTTGGATAAATTTAAGATGGAATATGCAGAAGTTTCTGACGGATCCATCACGATGCCTCATCCAGAAAAATGTCATTACATAGAGCGTTTGAGTAAGCGCGTTACCGTGATTAGTGAAGTAGGATCCAAAGAAGAAGGAATTTTAATTCGCCCGAATAAGTGGATTGAAATGATGCAAGCCGAATTGGAAGCCGGAGCCTGGAAAGTAATTGCGGAAGCACGTGAAAGCGGTACAGTGGGTATTTATCGTCCCAATGGAAAAGCACATGTGGTGTTGATTAATAAAATTGTAGCGAAGGTTGCTCCTGAAAAGATTATTTGGGAAACACCACAAAAATCACAACAAGCTTATTTCATAAAACTCTTTGGAGCAAATGTAAACCTCGGCAATATTTCTCCTCAGGAAGTTATTGCATTAGAAACTTTACGATTAGGATTGCGCAGCGACACCTTCTTTCAGTTTTTAGATAAGTCGTTACACGCTCCCCTAGTAGAAGAACCTAGTTTAGCACCCAACAAGAAAACTGAATTAAAACCGATATGAAAGAAAAAACTGTATCCGAGCTGAAGCAAATGCGTGATGACGGTGTCGATTTTCAATTGATCGATGTTCGTGAAGAGCATGAATTTGATATGTGTAATATAGAAGGTGAATTGATTCCTTTAGGCAACCTTCTAACCGACATCGATAAAATTCGTAAAGACGTTCCTGTTATTGTTCATTGCAGAAGTGGATCCAGAAGTGCGGCCGCTATTAATGAATTAGAAAAGCGTTTTGGCTATGAAAATCTTTACAATTTAAAAGGTGGAATCATGGCTTATAGCAAAGAGATTGATCCCAATATTATCGTTTCTTAATTCCAATTTATGCATTCTATTCTTGACTTTATTCTCCATATTAACGACCATTTAGCAACCATGGTTACCGAATATGGAGTAGCTGTTTACGGCATCCTCTTTCTGATCATCTTTGTTGAAACTGGATTAATCGTGATGCCTTTTCTTCCTGGCGACTCTTTGCTTTTTGCTGCTGGGGCATTATGTGCGAATGAAGCTACTGGATTAAATTTAGGAATACTCATTGGACTCTTATCCTTTGCCGCCATTTTAGGAGATAATGTAAACTATGCGGTCGGCAAATTTTTAGGGGTTCGAGCAACTGAGATAAAGTTCAGAGGAAGAAGAATTGTCAAGCAAAAATATTTAGATGATACGCATGCGTTTTTTGAAAAGCATGGTACCAAGGCGATCATCATGGCTCGTTTCATTCCCATTGTAAGAACTTTTACTCCTTTCGTAGCTGGTTTAGGGGAGATGAGTTATAAAACGAAATTTTTACCTTACGACATTGCAGGTGGTGTTTTATGGATCAGCAGCATGTCGATTTGTGGATACTTATTTGGACAAATGCCTTGGGTAAAAGAACATTTTGAATTGGTGGTGATCATGATCATTGTACTTTCTGTTCTTCCGATGGTCTTCAGCATTCTGAAAAGCAAATTTTCTAAAAGTTAATGCCTCGCTTTGCGCTGATTGGAAAAACGCTTGGTCATTCCTGGTCGAAAAAATATTTCAGCCAAAAATTTTCGAGTCCACCCTGGAAAGGCTATGAATACATCAATCTAGAAACCGATACCATTGCTGAAATTCGAAATCTAGTTCACCAATATCAATTGGATGGGATGAACATTACCATTCCGTTTAAATGTTCAGTAATTCCTTTTTTAGATGGATGTACGGAGGAAGTTGAAAAAATTGGTGCTGTAAATACGGTTAAGGTTTTGGAAGATGGAAAATTGATGGGATACAACACGGATATTTATGGATTCGAAAAATCCATCACTCCCCTCCTACATTCCCATCATAACAAAGCATTAATATTAGGCACAGGAGGTGCATCAAAAGCGGTGAAATTCATTTTGCAAAAATTAAATATTTCTTTTCAGATGGTATCCCGAGCAAAGGAGAGTGAGAAGGAGAGTGAGAGTGAAAATGAAATTGTTCTCGTTTATGCTGATTTAACCCCTTCACTCATTGCTGAACATACCCTTATCATCAACACCACTCCTTTGGGAATGCATCCTAATTTGGAGGGTTGTCCGAATATACCTCATGAAGGAATTGGGAAAGAACATTTAATATTCGATTTAGTTTATAATCCGCTAGAAACATTGTTTCTAAAAAAGGCCCGGCTCCAAGGGGCTCAAACGAAAAACGGAGAAGAGATGCTTCATTTACAAGCAGAAAGAGCCTTAGAGATTTGGACAGAGTAGCAATAAGATCTTCATTGTGCTTATCTAAATAAAATAGTATGCTTATATTTGCCCTAAATCACCAGACCTATGCAACTCGATAACAGAAATAAATTCCTCATTCTCTTCATTTTCCTAGGTGCGCTTACACGTTTCTTTCCACCAATAGCCAACTTTACTCCGCTAGCAGCGATGGCCTTGTTTGGTGGAACTTATTTAATCAATAAGAAATGGGCTTTCATCATTCCACTTACCGCCATTTTCATCAGTGATATTATCTTTGAAATATACAATGGCACCGGGTTCTACCCTGACATGATCTTTGTTTACGGAAGTATGGCGCTCATCACTTGTTTAGGATTCTACCTCAGAGGAAGAGAACAACGTCAAACCATTATGGTAGCTTCTTTAACAGGATCTATCATCTTCTTTTTACTTACCAATTTCGGAACATGGACTACAGGTTATTACGGGTATACCGCTTCAGGATTAATGAATTGTTATGTCGCTGGCATTCCCTTTTTCAAAGGAACGTTGATGGGCGATTTATTTTACAATATTGTATTCTTTGGAGGATTTGCATTGGCGAGAAGAATGACTCCTATTCTGGTAAAAAAAGGATAAGCGAAAACATAAAAAAAATTAAAATAGAAAGCCTCTCAATGTTTATTGAGAGGCTTTTTATTTATCTAGAAATACTTAATTTCTATTGTTTCACCATTTTTTTAGTCGCAATAACTTTGCCATCACATACCAATGTGTAATTATATAATCCTTTACTCAATTCTGATGAATAAACTTCCAATTCGCCAGCACCTCTTTCATTGATTATCGCAGTATTGATAATCGAACCCGTTAATGATGTAAATATGATTTTTGCATCTCTTACTTCATCTGGGATTTGGAATGTAATTCGTGTACTCTCTGTAAAAGGATTGGGATCGTTTTGATTTAAAATGATGCTAGAAACATTGGATAATGAAATCTTCTGTGAATTTTGTGGGTTAATGACAGGCAAAGGGGTAGGATTTTGAAGAGCATCAATTAAAGAATCAATTACAATTTTTTGTTCTTTCAAAGCTCCTACAAGTATGGGGATAATTTCAATATAATTTAGTCCTTTGATACTAAACGAAGGATGAGTTTCAACTCCTAAAGAATCATAAATTGCAGGGTTCTTAAAATCTTTCACTATTCCAGGTAAAAAAGTCTCTACTTCTTGTGAAATAAATCCATAATGTTGTCCTGATGGCAAATTTAAATTTGGATGAATTTGCTTATTGAAAGTATACTGTTTGGGAGTTAATTGGTCAAGAATCGTTGAAGCATTTGTTAATGGGATTATATTATCCTTTAAAGTTAAGTCAGAACTTTGGTAGTTAACCCCAGTAGAAAATACTTCTCCATCGAAATATCCTGCAGCTCCGGCGCAACTCCCAGAACTACAAGTTTGGTCAGGCGCTGATGCCCAAACTCCATAAAAGGAAACTCCTGATGGTAAAGTAGCTCCCTCATCAGCAAGAAATTTGGCTCCATAAACATCTGTGGTATTATTTGATTGTTTGTACAATCCTTCACCATACACACCTATTACTTGTTCTGCACCGGTTGCGTAACCATACAAACCTACATTATTAGTAATATTTAAGGAGGTTGAGGGTGGTGGTGTTGAAGTGATTGCTTGTCCATTAACTCCTATATTCTCGCGAGCATATTCAGCATATCCAACTAATCCTTTATTAGTAGCACCTGTAATAGAAGATACATTAAAATCTCCTCCATAGTTAGTACTTCCACTAGTATTTGTTCCACCATTATTAGTACAAAATATTCTTTGTCCAAAAAGCACAGAAAAAGTATTATTTGTCACAACATTAATTTCTAAACCAACTGCTTGAGTTGTCGAGGCAGATGTTTTAGTATTTTCACAATAAATTTTATGTCCTGTTAAAGTTACATCAGGAGTAGCTTTAATGAAACTATTAAATCCAATTGCATCCGTTGTTAATGTTGAACTTGGTTCATATCTACAATCAAAAGCTCCAACTGTACTACTGCCTCCATAGTCTCGGATTTTACCGAGAATTTGTTCTGTTTCCAACACTTCAAATGCAGGTGTTGACTGAGTTGAGTTTTCAGCTTTGAACAAAGAGGTGTATCCATTGCCTTTTATATGCAATCTAGAAGTTGCACTGGTCACTGAATAATCACCTATCAATACATTTCCACCGGTTGTACCCGAAGCTCCAGTTATTTCCATTGCCGGAATGACAGTTCCACCACCCGAACCATATCCTGAGCCAAATCTTAAATTTCCTCTATTTGCGACCATATAAAATCCAGTCGCACTTCCAGTACCGTATAAATGGTACAATCTTCCATACTCCGTTCCTTGTGCAAACATCCTCCAATAATTATCTTCATTAGCAGGAACATCTGTTCTAAATGTCTCTTTCGTTCCTGTAGATATAACATGGAGCCAAGAAGATGGAGTGGATGTACCTGTACCAATTCCTAAGGAACCTGATTTGTCGAGCATCATTCTTGGTGTTCCAAATGTACCTCCTCCTGTGTTGGTGTAGAATTCAATTGGTTGATCCGCCTCATGCTTGATTCGAAGTGGAGTTGAGCTTATTCCAGAATCCCATCCGACATAGGCTGACCCAGGAGTTCCAGATGTATTCGGTGTTGTTGTAACTTGTGCATTCGCGTGCAAACCCAATAAAATTAGACATGCAAACATGTAGAATTGTTTTTTCATTAGATGTTGGTTTTAAAATTTGTGAAACTTATGAACTGAAATTGTTTTTTCTTTACCAAACGTGGCAAAATAGATGCCGTCAGAAATTATACCGAGGTCAATTCTTCCTTCACTTGAATTAATTTTTTTATTACTAATCAACCTTCCTCTACTATCAAATATATTTATTTCATCTATTTTATGAATAGATTTAAATTGAAAATAATCTTGCACTGGGTTAGGCCAAATTTGTACTTCATTTGGTATTACATTTTGAAGTCCTGTCCACGTAATGTTATAAAGAGAATCTGTAGTTACACAAATGTCATCTACATAATAATAGGCTGTTGTAGCAAAAGTGGTAATAATTAAAGTATCACAATTTAAATAATCATAAAAATTACCAATAGAAACATACTGGTAATTTGAATCTGCTATGAAAGAACCGCTGATTTTATGCCAATTAATTGAATCCGTTAATATGGAGTCAATTTTTAAATGTGAAAAATTATCGATAGGAGCAGGATTTGATAATGAATATTGATTGTTAAAAAATCTTAACCCTAAATTATTACTTGCAAATCCTGTGTATCTCTCCGCTAAAACCGTAAAAAATGAAAAGTAATACTTTGTTCCAACTTGAAGTGGAGTTACTAATTCAATACCTGCAAATTCTCTATAATTATTACCAACTGGAGAATTGTTTTTATGAAATGCAATAACCCCCATAAATGCACTTCCTGAATTAGCAAATTGAAATCCAAAATTTGCATTAGGTACACTTGTGCTAAATTGATTGCATGAATTATAATAATCTGGTGATTCTCTATAGGCAGACCAACCAATTGCTGCATTCATTTGGTCCAATCCCAAAGGACAAAAAACAGTATCCTCAAAACTCGGATTAGGCACTAAATTTATCTGAGCCTCTACAAGAGGCAAATTGAAAAGAACTAATAAAAAAGTAATGAAAGGTCTCATAAGAGAATAAATTAAAATCCATTTCAAATGTAAATAAAGTTTTGGATTTTCAAATATATTAAAATGTAAAATTTATAAGAAATTGATAGTCACAAAGATAATAATTTAATTACATGATTATAAGCAGCTTATTTTAGCTTAGAATCAAGTCTATATTTCTAACTTTGTTATCTTATTACAATTATCGGAAAGTGCAAAAAATATGATTACCAAAGAACAAGTGCTAGAGGCTTTAAGTCATGTGGATGATCCAGATTTGAAAAAAGATTTGGTTACCTTAAACATGATTAAAGATGTTGAAGTGGATGGAAAAAAAGTGAGTTTCACCGTGGAGCTTACGACACCTGCTTGTCCAATGAAAGAATTTATCGCTAACGCTTGCCGCAATGCGATTATACATATGGTGGATGAAGAAGCAGAAGTGAACATCAACATGACTGCGAGTGTGACCACCAAGCGTCCTTCTACGCAAGAGTTTTTACCTGGCGTTCGAAATATTATTGCTGTAGCATCCGGAAAAGGTGGCGTCGGGAAATCGACAGTAGCAGCCAATTTAGCGGTGGCTATGGCACAAACGGGAGCCAAAGTAGGATTGATTGATGCTGATATTTTTGGTCCGTCACAACCCATTATGTTCGGTGTAGAAAATGAGCGACTATTCATCAACGAAAGAAACGGAAGACAATACATGATTCCCGTTGAAAAATACGGAGTGAAATTATTATCCATCGGATTTTTAGCTGATCCATCACAAGCTATTGTATGGAGAGGTCCGATGGCATCCAAAGCGTTGCAACAGTTGTTCAACGATGCGGATTGGGGTGAATTGGATTATATGTTCATTGACTTACCTCCAGGCACCAGTGATATTCATTTGACTTTAGTAGGAACTGTTCCTGTAACAGGCGTAGTGATTGTTTCCACACCGCAGCTTGTAGCATTAGCCGATGCGAAAAAAGGAATTGCGATGTTCCAGATGGATTCCATTAAAGTGCCTATTTTAGGATTGGTAGAAAACATGGCTTACTTCACACCGAAAGAATTACCAGAGAACAAATATTACATTTTTGGAAATGGAGGTTGTAAATTATTAGCTGAAGAATTAAATGTTCCATTTTTAGGAGAGATTCCACTCGTTCAAAGCATTTGTGAAGGTGGAGATATGGGTACTCCTATTGTAAACGATATGCAACACCCAGCAGCATTAGCATTCTTAACTTTAGCGGGTAACGTAGCGCAACAAGTAGCGATCCGAAATGCCAAGCAAGCTCCTACAAAAAAACTTCAGACTCAAGCTAGCAACTAATGAACGCAAATAAGAGTGAACTCATTTTACGAATTGAAGATACGCTAGCTCAACTGCGACCTTATTTAGAAGCTGACAATGGAAATGTAAGTTTTGTAGAACTCACGGATGATTTAGTAGTAAGAGTACGATTGGAAGGAGCCTGCAGCTCGTGTTCTATGAGCGCGATGACGTTAAAAGCGGGCATTGAGCAATCCCTCATCAAAGCGGTCCCCGGCATTAAAGCGGTTGAGGCAGTTGCGTAAAAAAATTGGTAAATTGGTAATCCCGATAGCTATCGGGAGGTAAGTTGGCAAATTGCTGCGCTCTGTTTTTGGTTTCCCGATAGCTATCTGAATGGTGAATTGCTTCGCCCTGCTGTCGAAACGAAGTGAAGTACAGCAGGGCTGCACTTTGTTGTTGGTGAGTTATTGCTATCCTACCGCTCTCTCCCGATAGCTATCGGGATGTTGATCGCGAAGCCTCGCAAGGTAGATTGGTAGATTCAATGTTCAAGTAGTATGCAATTTTTATGAAAAGATTTGGTTACATGTTTAATTGTTAAAATATTCTTCGCTAAATTTTCTCGCTAAGGCGTTAAGGTTGCACTTCGCTAAATTTTCTTCGATAGTTTTTCTTCGATAAATTTTCTCGCAAAGATTTCTATGGTTAATTCCAAATTTTAACTTATAAATTTAATTTTATAATTCCCTCTCCTCTGGAGAGGGCTAGGGAGAGGCTTGAACTATAAGATTGGTTTAATCTTATTGACTTCGATTACATCATATCTCTTCGCTAAATTTTCTCGCAAAGGCGCGAAGGCGCAAAGTCGAGAAGAGAACGCATAAGTTATACTATGATAAGATAAGAACTGATACAAAATCAATTCTAATAGAAAGAATCTTTCTCACTCTTCTTCTGCTGCCTAAGGTTCTCGAGGGCAGCAAAAATTAAGCAGGGAATGTAATCATCATTTTACAACCTTTTTCACTGGTAACCGTAGCGGCACCTTTTAGTTGGACAAGTAATTTTTGAATTAAGCGGAAGCCGAATGTGTTTGACTTTTCCCAATCAAAGTTCTTCGGTAATCCCTTACCGTTATCATTCACTTCGAGGATGAAGTAATCACCTTGCTTTTTGAATGTAATCGAAATATCGCCAGTTAATTTTCCGGAGAAGGCATGTCGACTACAGTTTGACAAAATCTCGTTTACCATTATACAAAAAGGCAATGCTTTATTCATCGGTAATAAAATATCGGAACCATTCAGACTTATGTTTAAGGAAACACCTTTATCATTTCCTTCTTCCATCACCTTTTTTACCGTCGCATTAAAGAATGATTCAGTTCTTAAAAATTCAACTCCATTCTCTTTTGTCGAAAAAAGATGCAATTGTTTGAGGGTTTGAATTCGGCTCGCACTATCCTCTAAAACAAGTTGCGCATTTTCATCCGCAATAAACTGTTTTTGCAAGTGCATCATTTGCGTCACTAAATCCAAACTAGTCGCTATATCATGGGGAATTCTTTCTTCCAACTTCAGCTTTTGAGATTGGCTTTCATAAAGTTTTTCACTTAAACGCATTTTATCTCCAACATCTGAAATCACCAACATCAATCCTGTAAGGACATGGTCATTGTCATCATACAACGGAGTAGCGTTAACCGAAATCCAACTAATAGTATCCGTTACACTTTTCACTCCCATCACAACATTCTTCACGATTTCATTATTCTGTTTCACTCGATTGATAGGATATTCATCTTCCGTAAATTCTGTACCATCAGGATGAATCAGCACATTTCCATCTTGCCTTAATATTGCACAAACACCGACCTTAGCATCACCATCAATACCTAACATTTTCTTTGCTGCATCGTTCGATTTAATATGCATCCCATCACGATCAGTTATGATAAAGGCTTCACTCATCGTTTCAAAAGCTGCTATGTACTTAGCTCTATTTCTTGATAAATAAGTATTCTCTTGCTTCCGTTTTAAAGCCAATCCGATGAGACGAGAAATACTTTCAATGAGTTCTACCACTCCATTATCCCATTTTCTTGGACTTCTACATTCATCCAAGCCTAAAAATCCCCACCATTCATTACCGAGAAATATAGGAACTACAGCCATCGTGACAACGTCTTGAGCCTTTAAAATATCCTGCTCCGATTGCGGGAACTCAGAAATATTACTCACAATGGATTCGCCTTTACTTAAGACATCAATCCATCTACCAAATCCTAATTCTTCATAAGAACAATTAATCATCAATTCATTATCAATTTGTGCGGGAAAAAGACCATCATTCCACTCTAGAATTTGAGTAAATCGCAACACTCCATCATCTTCGATTGGATGATTTTTGAAGATATAGACTCGATTTACTTCAGAAGCAGCGCCAATTTTTGGAAGAATTTTTTCTACTGTTCCCAAAATAGCGGAATCCGCAAACAACTCTTGGGACAACAACGAAATAGCTTCGTACAAACTATTTTTTTGCTGCATGACCAATTCATAGGACTTCCTTTTTGTAATATCAAAAGTTATTCCTTGCAAAAAAGCGGGTGAACCATCGGGAGAAATATCGACTTTCACTTTTGTTTGAAACCAAATATAATTTCCATCCACATGTTTAATCCTAAGATCATATTCAAATCCTTGACTCGGATCAGAAATACTTTTCAATTGATCAAAAAACACCGTTGAATCATCAGGATGTACAGCTTCTTTATACTTTAAAAACAATTCTGAAGGTGAATAATCGTCGGCCCAACCGAGAATATTAAAAATACTTTTAGACCAAAAAACTTCTTTCGTAATAAAATTAAACTCAAAAGAACCAAAGCGAGCATAATCCGAAGCTTCCTCAATTATTTTACTTAACTTCTTATTGACTTCAATGTTTCTTAAATCAGCTGTAAAATTCCTCGCTGTAAATATTAATTGTGACGACCTATTTACTTGAATTAATCGAGAACTAAAATTCACTTCCTCACCGTTTCTAATAAATGCATACTGAAACTTTTCAGATTCATGATTTTCCAACAGCTCAATCTTAGCATTAAGATATAGATCGCAAATAGTACTGTCTAAAACATCTGCAAATTTTTTACCTACAATACTATTCCTATCCTTGAACAACAATGATTCATCCTCCGCAAAGACATCTAAAAAAACATCATTCTCATCCAACACATAAACCACTTCATCCAAACATTTAATTAAGGATTTCATTTCTTCTCGTTGTTTCTTCAACTCTAGCTCTACTTTCTTTTGGCTAGTGATATCATAAATAGAACCATACGTAACTACACTACCATCGTCATTAAAACGATGCACACATTGTAAGTTAAAGCAATGAAACTCGGGATTCACTTCTGGACGAAGTCGAAACTCTATATTCAGTGGCTGTTTTGTTTCTATTGATAGTTTTAATTTTTCAAGAAACAGAATTCTATCTTTTTCGAAAATATTAGCAATAATACTTGAATAAGAATCCAACGCAGTTTGTTTAGAAACTTTCATGAATTCGCCGACTCTTTCACTCACAAATTCAAACTTACGATTTCCTTCCTTATCCATTTTTACGATATACATCACACCGGGGATGGAATAACCCAATTCTTCTAATTGCTTACTTTTAACATAAACCTCGGTTTCAAATGAAAATTTTTCAAGGATCACACTGGACACATTCACTGCTCTTTTAAACAGTGAAGTTTCAAAATCAGTTAATTCATGAATTTCTTTATAATAAGCGCCCAATGTACCCAGCACCATTCCCTCCTTACTTAAAATAGGAAAAGAGTGACATGCTTGGAAGCCTTGTAACAGGGTAATATCGCGATAAGGTTCCCAGCATTCGAATTCCCGAATATTTGAAATGTAAACAGGCTGCATTGAATAAGCAGCCAAGCCACAAGATCCATTTAGGGGACCAATGGGAATTAATGGAAGTTTATTAATGTAATTTTCGGAAAGAGAAGGATGACTTACCCAAGCCAATTCCATTTCGTTCTCTTTCTTCTTAGTTACATAGCCATGCATTTCAGGACAAATCCGTTTCATTCCATTTAACAATGAATCAAAAACGGTTTTCATATCTTCATTTCTACTCAGCTGCTCGAAAACTCTATTTTCAATTGAGTCCCAAGTACTCATTCTCCACTTTTCGGTTACATCCTTTATAAAAAAAGAAACCGAACTCACTTCTTCATTTACTAAAATAGGGTTTGCTGCAATTTCAAAATGAAATGTATCTTCATTAAGAATTGACAATTCTGAATTTTGTTTATTCCCAAGGCTAACATTTTCAATTAAGGAAGTCCACTGTTCACTAATTGAATCAGGAAGCGCCGGTAGGATATTCATTCCCATGAAAATTTCGACATTGAAAAAACTCTTCATCATCGTTTTAAAATTATTATTAAATACAACCAGCTCACCGTTACATTTCACAATAAAAATGATATCATCTGTACTTTCAATTACCGAATTCAGAGAGGAATTCTGATCGGTAATAATTTCCTTTACTCGCTTAAGGTCTGTAATATTCTGCCCTACTCCTTTTATAATTCCTGGTCTCAAACTCCATGTATTGACGATACAACTACAAACATTTCCAGATTTATCCTTGAGTTGGACTTCCATGCGATCATAATATTCAGGATCATCACGTCGCTCGCTAGCATAGGCAATACGTTTTTGTATTCTCTCCATCTCCTCCTGGTGAATAAATCTTTCCACATACTCAAGAAGGTGCATGCTTTCGGGTACATTTTCATAACCCAAGGCACTCAACATATCAATATGAGATTGATCGATATGAATCTTGAGAGCATCTAAATCCAATTCAAATCCAGAAATTAAATATTGCTTACTGGGATTAACTTCATTGCTCAATGAAACTGAGTCGTCGTTTTCAAAATTCTTCTCCATAAACTACAGATATTATTTATTTCCTTTGAAAAATATCAAAAAAAGGGGAATGAAAAACATAGAAAAATCAATTTTATCAACAAATTTACTTTGAAGAATTTTGCAAAAATCCCTTCTTATATACTTCCTTCTTAATGACTTTACTCTCCATATCATATTCCATCCAAGGTCCTTCCTTCACACCATTTTTATAAACCCCGGTTTCACGTAAGTTCCCATTTCCATAATAAATTTTAACCTGGCCGTTTTCTTTATCTGCCTTATAATGCATTTCAAAAATCACTTTACCCACTTCATTAAACTGTTGATAGAGACCTTCCCTTTTTCCTTTCAGATAATTCTTTATTTCTGCGATGTTACCATCTTCATAAAACACCTTCCATGCCCCGGTAGCTACTCCTTTTTGATAAATTTCGATGGCTTTTATGGAGTCATTTTCTCCATAAAAAACCCAAGTAGAATCCTTTTTTAGATCGAAATAGTTACCTTTGGCTAACACTTTCCCCGACTCATAATACGAGATTCCTTTACCGTGAATCTGATCTTTATCAAAAAAAACCTCTGCCTTTAATTTTCCACTTTCATACCATGTACGACTTATACCCGAAGGTTTATTGTTGGTAAACATCGTTTCAGAACACAAGGTATTATTTCGATAATACTTCTTCCAAACACCCTGTTTCAGTCCTTTCACATCCTCGCAATTGATGGTATCACCCTTAAAAACCTGAAAACTTTTCCATTGACCCATTCCTTGAAAGGGTAATATCAAAAACAGAATTCCTACCACTATTTTATACATGCTACAAAAATGCAAATTCTTCTTGTTCATTTATTGTTTTAGGTCAATTAATTTAGATGGGTGAGATTTTGTACTTTCACAACATCATAAACGCTAAATACTAAATTAATATTTTTGCTCCTATCCTATAAAAAGCAGAAGAATATGTTTAAAACCGCCCTCACCTTATTTTTAATTCTAGCACTTGCTCTAGTTAGCCATGGACAAGCATTAAAAGGGGTAGTAAAGGATAGCAAGACGAAAGAAGCCTTGATTGGCGCTACCATCGCCGTGAAAGGGGGAAATATTGGAACGACCACGGATTTAGATGGTAAATTTACCTTAGAGGGAATTTCAACTCCACCCATCGTTTTGATTGTTTCCTATTTAGGATTTGATACCAAGGAAATGACTGTGAATGGTCTCACGGAGCCCTTAACTATTTATCTTACTTCCAGCCAAAAAGCATTAAAAGAAGTAAGTGTAGTTGAATCCAGACTAACGGAAAAGCAGCGAGAATCGGCCATTACGGTAGAATCCATGGATATTATTGCCATACGACAAACTCCAGCAGCCAGCTTTTATGATGGACTTGGCGCCTTAAAAGGGGTGGATGTTACCGCAGCAAGTCTTGGATTTAAAGTAGTCAATACAAGAGGTTTTAACAGCACCTCACCGGTTCGTTCATTGCAAATTATTGATGGCGTAGACAATCAAAGTCCGGGTTTAAATTTTTCACTGGGTAATTTCTTAGGATGTTCGGAATTGGACCTCTTAAAAGTAGATTTAGTGGTTGGAGCTAGTTCGGCATTTTATGGACCGAATGCATTTAACGGTGTAATCAGCATGACTACGCGAAGCCCGTTTGTAAAACCCGGATTAGAGTTTAGCTACAAAATAGGATCGAGGAATTTGAAAGAAACCTCCATTCGCTACGCAGCCGTTCTAAAAAACAAAGAGGGAGAGGATAAAGTGGGAATGAAATTTAACATTTGTTATTTCACAGCCAACGACTGGGAAGCGGATAATCGTTCTGCAACTCCTCAGTCAAAAAATAATGAGCTTAATCCGGGAGGATACGATGCTGTTAATGTTTATGGCGACGAATATTATTCAGGAGGTGATTTTAGTTTAGTGCCCGCACTTTGACCCGGCATAGGAATTCTATACCGCACGGGATATGCCGAAAAAGACATTGTGGATTATGATACACGCAACTTAAAATTAAATGCGGCTGTACATTATAAAATTGCCAAAGAATTGGAATTAATTGCAAGTTCTAACTTTGGCTATGGGACTACGGTTTATCAAGGTGATAATCGCTATAGTTTAAAGGATATTCAATTTTTTCAGCATCGAATTGAATTAAAAAAACAAGATAAATTTTTTATCAGAGCCTATCATACCAATGAAGATGCTGGAAAATCATACGATGCATTTTTCACCGCATTATTGCTACAGAATTCTGTAAAAGACAATGCCGATTGGGTTGATGATTACATTAAATTTTTTAATACAGAGAATTATTTTCAAAACATTCGAAGTTTTCCGGGCTACCCTCAACCGTCTCAATTCCCCAATGATTATGCGGCTTATTTAGCTTCCATCAATCCATTCTTATTAAACAACTTTTACGATTCTTTGACGCTGTATCATGGTAACGCGCTCTCCTATGCCAATGGTGTGGGATCGGTGATTAATGGCAATCAAGCTTACTTAATTCCTGGAACTGCAGCTTTTGATTCCGCTTTAACGAGCATCACATCCAGAGAAACTTTTGCTGGAGGAGGATCGAAGTTCTTCGACAAATCAGCTTTAACACATGTTCATGCGGAATACAAATTTAATATTGATAGTTTTATTTTCACGACGGGCGCTAACTTCCGACAATATCTTCCCAACTCGCGCGGTACCATCTTCTCCGATACCAGTGGCAGAGAAATTAGACTCTATGAATATGGACTTTATTTTGGGGTCGATAAAAAATTATTGGATGATCGGTTAAAATTAAATGCAGCGATACGGATGGACAAAAATCAAAATTTTGACTATCTCTTCTCCCCTGCTCTTTCTGCCATTTACAATCCTAATGCGCTAAATACTTTTAGAGTGTCGTTAAGCTCCGCTATTCGCAATCCTACTCTTGCTGATCAATATTTATATTATCAAGTGGGTCGGGCAACGCTTCTTGGAAATTTAAATGGATATGATTCATTAGTAACGCTTGAATCTTTATTTACAGGATTAAATTATCAGAATCCCGATACGCTTGAATATTTCAATGTAGCCGCTGTAAAACCGGAAGAGGTAAAGACCATAGAATTTGGCTATAGAACCACACTCTTCAAAAAACTTTTTTTGGATATGAATGCATACTATAGCAGCTACACGAATTTTATTGGATATAAATTTGGGGCTGATGTTTCCGTCGCACAAGGATCTCCACTACCGATCTTTTTAAACGATATTTATCGAGTGGCTACGAATTCAAAAGATCGAGTTACTACAGCAGGATTTACCATCGGAGCGAATTATTACTTCAGTCGATTTTATTCATTTAATGCGAATTATTCATGGAACGAGTTAGATCGTCATGGCTCAACAGATCCATTAATTCCTGCATTTAATACACCAAGGAATAAATATAATGTTGGATTAACAGGACAAGAAATCGATAATAAAATTGGAAGCAATTGGGGATTTGGCCTAAATTATAAATGGGTAGAAGGATTTTTATTTGAAGGGTCGCCGCAATTCACGGGCGAGATTGAAGATTACGGAATCCTTGATGCGCAAATCAACAAGAAATTTCCAGATATCAAAACTACTTTCAAAGTTGGTTGTACAAACATTTTAGAAAATTTACATTACGAAGTTTACGGTGGTCCATTGATTGGAAGATTGGCTTATTTTCAAATTATGTTAGAGTTGAATTGATCGGAGAAGAGGAGTTAGGAGATGGGAGTGCTCACTGAGCTTGTCGAGGGGAGGGTTTTTAGAGTGAGTACCAGCTATCAGTAGAGTGTGGAGAATTGTAGAACTCCTAGAAGTCTGACCGAAGGACGGTACTGTTGAGATGGATTGTTACAGTCTATTGAGAATGGTGTCGCAAGCCTTCGCTTCTGTAGCTATTAGCTAGAAGCTTTTCCATTCCGAATTCAAAATTAATTCACGCCAATTATTTCCCATAGCAGCATCAAATGTTGATTTTACGTTATTTTTTCACCCCAACCTCTTGCTTTTCCGAAAATCTTTTTTACATTCGCTTAACCAATCCTCTTTTTATGAAAAATTATCTGAGTGCTTTAACAAGATGTTTAGTTCTTCTGCTTTTTATTCTTACAGGGAATTCACTGCAAGCGCAGTCCAATTTTGACGCTTATGTTATCACTTCCCAGCCCGTCAATGATGTGGTGGAAGGAACCATGTTTATTACGTTGACCGACACCAATCAAATTGACTTGATCGAGGTGAAGGTTGGAAGTAAGGAAGGGCAAGCCGACTTAGCCAATCACCAGTTTACCTATGATCAAGCTGCAGGTTTACCTGCAGGCATGTCATGGCAACGTACAGGATACCGAATTACTCTTTCCTTAGGCAGCTTTGCTTACAGCGATGTTCAATTTGGGTATGTGAGGTTGAAAAATAGTAGTGGCGTGTGGAGTGATACTTTTGCTTTTGTGACGAATTAAAAAAATTTGAAAATTGGACGATTTGAAAATTTGAAGATGGATTCTAACAAGTTTCGCTTCGTATTTTCAATTTAACTTAATAGTCAGTATCATATTTAGTGTATTATTTTATTAATGTAATTCCTCATTTTATGAAAAAAGTCTCCGACTCTCCTCGCGAAACTTCGCGATTTCCGACTCTCCGTCTCTCATTAAGTTATTTGGGATCGTGTTTTCCTTACTGACTGCAACTGCTAACGCCGGGAACTACACTTGGAACGGTGCTACCAGTACCAACTGGTCAACATCGAGTAACTGGAGCCCGTCAGGTGTCCCAAGCACCAATGATACAGTAACATTGAGCAACGGTGGGGTCAATTCTATTTTATTGGATGGAAATAGAACCATTACAAGGCTCGTCATTTCAGCAAACACCATTGATTTAAATACCTACGAGCTACATGTTTCAGGCAGAAGCTCATTAAATGGGGGTGCGATCAATAACGGAAACCTAAAAATTAGAGGAACTTATGCTTATTTTCAAGGAACTAATTTTAATTGCCTGATACTTTTAACGGAAAAGTGTATTTGTATAGTAGTGGAAATTATTCTTTGCAAATGGCTTATGGTGATACCAGTTATTTTAATGATACCATCTATATTAATAGCACAGGAAGTGGCGGAATCAATTTTGCAAACGGAACTTATGGCGCATCTATTCTCGGCGACAGCGCTTGTTTAGTTACAGGTAATACTGGAATTAGTGCCGGAACTATTCAGTTTAAAAACATGGTGGAGTCTGCCTCTTCATCCAATTCAATTACGGCAATTGGAAGTGTGCTTTTTAATGTGTACTCTAATTCTTTTTTAGGAAAAGTAAATTTTACAGCGCCCAACCTGGTTGTTAAATCAACAACCTTTGGTGATAGTACTTCGCTTACCAAAACAGGACACAGTTTAAACAATACTTGGGATGGCGCCAATGTTTACAACGGCGTAGTTACCATTACCAATGGAAACACATCCACCGCCTACGTAAAATTAGCAAGCCAAAATGCCGATACCTACAATAAAGATGTTTATTTCAATGCAGGAACGGGCAATATTCAAGCAGCCAATGCCGGAACCAATATTTACAATGGAAATGTGATTGTAAATGGAAATAATGTTACTTTTAATACCAGTGGTGGAACCTTAAAATTTGCTGGCGAAGAAAATCAAACTTTTGGAGGTGGTACAAGTACTTTAACTTTTAATAAAATAATTATAGACAAAACATCAGGTAACGTCACCTTAAACCAACCCATCACCATTGATAGTTTATTACAACTCACCAGTGGCATCATTTACACTGACACTATTATTACATTAAAAGCAACCGCTACGACCACAGGAGCCAGTAATCAAAGTTTTGTTAATGGTATGGTAAAGAAAATAGGAAATACTGCTTTTGTTTTTCCGGTGGGAGATGACGGGCATCATTACCCTTTGGAAATTTCTGCACCATCAAATAGTACTGATGCATTTAGTGTTATTTATAAAAATGAATTTCATAATGAAAGTGATAGTTCTGATACAACCCTATCTTATATTTCAACTTGCCAATATTGGGATTTAAAAAGAGTAACCGGTACTTCTAATGTTAAAGTAAGATTGTATTGGGATAGTTTAGGTTGTGGCGTTTTTGATACTGTTGGGTTAGCAGTTGCTTCGTGGAATGGCACAAAATGGGTTGATAAAGGTAGAGATTCGATATTTGGAACTGCATATCTTGGTTCTTTATGGAGTAAAACTACACTTTCAAATTATTCAAAAATTACTTTAGCAAGTAACAAGCCAGTAAAAACAATAATTCCTACTCTGATTACAGCGAAACAAAGAACAATTCCAGAAGATATTTTTGGATTTAATGGAAGTAATATTATTCAGAGTACGACTAGTGGAGTTCCCAAACAATCATGGCAAAATTTAAGTGATTGGGATAATAACTCAATAAATACCAAGAAATTTATTAGTGATAAATATGTAACGTTAATGAGAATACCCGCAGGGACTTTAAGTAATTATTCGGATTGGAGAAATAATTATCCTATGGATGAAAAAAATCTACCTCTGGGTTGGTTTTATGACCAAAATTCTTATTTGCTACCTATGAATAGAACAGGAAATGGATATGAATTTGTCAAATTGAATTTGGAAAAAATGGGTGCTCGTCCAATTATTGCCCTGAATATGCTAACTTCAACTTTTTACCATGAAATGGCTGCATTTTATAGTTTAAATGAAAATAATTTACCACTAGAATATATTGAATTAGGAAATGAATTTTATTTAGAAAAAGAACACTATAGAACCGTGTTTCCTTCTGTAAATGACTACATGGATAAAGCTTTGAGATGGTCAAAAGATATTAAATTTTACGCTCCATTTCAAAACACTAAAATTGCAGTTGTTGGCGCAATTTCAGAAGAAAATGATAAAGGGAGAAAAAGACTATGGCTAGATCAAGTTTTAGAGCGATTGAAAACTTCAAATAGTATTGATGCAATAACTTTACATGATTATATTAATCTACCTCCAACTAATGCTCCATGTGGTGGTAGTCTAGCACCAAGCGGAATAGAAGAATTTTTATTGCAGTCATTTAATCATGTTCAAGAATTGCAGAACAAGGAGTTTTTGAAAATTCAAGAATTTAATTCTAACTTTAGTCCTAAAGAAATCTGGATAACAGAGTTCAATTTGGATGATGATAACGACAATCGAACTGGTACATGGGCACACGGATTGTTAGTTGCTTCACTCGCTTTGAATTATTTGGAAACTCCAGAAATAACAAAAATTATTTCTCATACAATGCTTGCAGGTGGCAGGTTTGGAAATGTGTTTGAGTCAAATAATGCGTTTAATGGTTTATCTTGCCATGGAGATCCTCAAGTAGGAACCATCGCAACTCGTAAAGCAGAGAAATCGGCATTGGGTACTGCACTAGATGGAGTAGCCAATACTATTCGTAACGCTATTAAAGCTACACCTCTTTCTTTTCCAAATGCTGATATACTTAGTAATAGTATTAATTTTGTTGATATTATGGGCTGGGTTTTTGAAGATGGGCATGGTTTTCAAAAAACAATTATTTTAAATTTATCAAGTTACAACTACGATATTGGAGTACAATCAATTTATCCAGGGTTAGACCCAATCAATCTAAGTGCCTCATTAATCCAAAATTTTAATAATACTCATGTAATTCTTGGAGATGCAGGTTCTATTTCAGGTAATCCACAAGAATTGGAGATTAATAGTAACCCTTGGATAACTAGTAATCCTTCCTACATTAGTATACCGCCTTTCTCAATGTTAGTAATTCAGCAGAATGGAAATTCAGGTTCTATTCGGAATGTACGGTTAACAGATGATGTAATTTGTAGTGGCAGTACCACTACGTTGGTTGTAGAAAGCAATCAATCATTAGCATCTGATCTGCCTACTTGCGTAGGATGTTCTTTAACAATAGGAACGACGCCTGAAGTAATAGGCAATCGTTGGATTTATACAATTCTTGCGGGAAATGTTAGCCCTACTCAAGTCTTCACCATTACTCCATGTTCTGCTTGTGATCCAATAGATATTACAATTCAAGAGGATGATATTTCTAATTTGCAAATAACTCCAAGTAGTACGGATTATTGTCCTGGCGCTACACCAATTCAGCTTGCGGCAAATTTTATTGTTAACAACCATGGATCTAATACTTTACCTTATTCTTATCTTTGGACGCCTTCTTTATTAGATTCCGGAATGGTATCTAGTTTATGTTCCAATACTCCTTTATGTAGTACAATTTATGTTGCCCCTGAAAAAACAACTACTTATGAAGTTTATGTTTCAGATGGTCAATGTTGGAAGAGTGAAAGTGTGGAGATCGTAGTACCCTTTTCTAATTTTACTTTAGGAAATGAAATAAATATTTGTTACGGTACTGAAATTGAAATCATACCAGAATTTGAATTTAATGGAACAACTATTACCCCAAATTGGACTTGGATACCTGGCACAGGAAACTCAACCGATGAAACTTTGGTTATTACTCCTCCAATGGGGCAAACAACGTATTCGTTAGAATTGGATTTTGATGGTACTTGCCAAGCAACACGAACGATTATTGTAAATACGCATAATTGTTGTAGTATAAATGCAACAACAGAAATTGGAATTGCTCCTATTGGAATTGCTGATCCAATTACGTTACAATACGATTATTATAATCATGCTGGAAATTTAGAAGATGCAATCATTTCAACTAATTGCCCCAATTGCATTGTGAATTATACATCTAGTAGTCCAGATTTTCAAGCGGTTTCTGTAACTGGCGATGATACCAATAGACCACAACTCTTTATTGAAGGAGAGTTTAGAATTAGTACAAACATCGATGATCCAAATTCTTCGACACCATATTTAGATGGCATGGATTTAACATTAGAAAATTTTGATATATTCATGGGCGAAGGAGCATGGTTTAATGTAATAAATGGGATGAATTTAACTTTAGTAAATTGTACACTTAGTGCTTGCTCTACTATGATGTGGAGAGGTATCAGGGCAGAGAATAAAGGACTCAATAATCCTTCAAGAGTAACATTAACTGATTGTTCTATTGAAAATGCGGACTCAGCACTTTATTTGGCAAGGAATACAAATTATAGTTTAGAAAATTGCTTGTTCTTTGATAATTTTAAAGATATAATTATGGATAAATATTCGCTTAAAATCACAAATAATTTGCAAAACAACAATGATGACTATAGCATTTTTGATTGTACTTTCTCAAGCAATGGTGGGGGATTATTAGACCCTCATGCTGCCGATCAAAAATTTGCTGCAATCGAGTTAAATGATGTTGAAAACATTATAATTGGGAAATCAGGTAGTAGTACGCTAACTAACTTTTTCAGTGAATCGATTTATGGAATAGTAGTACAAAATAGTGGGGCTGAAATTTGGAATAATGATTTTGATGAAATTTTTATTCCCACTGGAATTCCATTAATTCCTTCATATGGTTCTGCAATATTTCAAAATAGTGATAACCTTTTTTGGGATCGTGAATTAGTAGTAGGAAAAAGCACGAACCTTATATCAAACTTTTTTACGAATTGCGTATATGGTATTTATGGCTTTGGAGAAGAAAACTATACTATATTGAAAAATAATTTTGGCTCAAATAATGGTGCTTCTACCAGCAATGCAATAACCAATTCTTGCATAAATATTGAAGGAATCACAAAAAACAAAATTACAATTGATGATGAAAATAAGTTCTTTGATTATAATAGAGGGATCGACATTTTTGATATGACAAATGAATCCTCAATACATATTACGAATAATATTTTTGGAGATGGACGAAATACTTTAACGGACAATTTTGCAGGTGCTGCTATTGTACTAACATCAGCAATACCAATTTTGAGAATCAATAAAGCTTTAATCGATTATAATGACATTGGGTATGAATCAAACACCAACCATCAACCAAGAATTGGAATTCATATTGGAAATATAGGAGGCACAAAATTATACAGAAACAATATTTATTTTCATTTATCCTCTACTCCATCCAACGTGTTTAGAGGTATTAGGCTTGAGAATGCCAACGATTGTGAAATTTCAGAGAATTTAATTTCTAATGATACTTATGTTGAAGATTTGGAAAATGATTTAGTTGGAATTAGGCAGATGCTTCAAGTATGCCAGTTGTTAAGTGTAATAGCCTCTTTAACCTAGGACACTCTATGAATTTTGTAGGTAATAACGATTATGTAACTTTGATTGAGAATCTGATGAGTGCCTACGATTTGGGAATAAGTTTGGGTGATGGAGCACCAGCATTAATTGGTGCTTTTCAAGGTGTGCCTGGAGGTGGTTTTGATAATGCTTGGGTGGATGATAGCCATGACCGAGTTGAAGGAGTTTCTCCATTTATAATACCTTGGTATCATCATGGTGCGGAATTGTTTGATAATAATTTGTCTCCTGCCAAAGTAGGTAATGCGATTTCGCAAGTTGTTGAACTTTTCGGAAACCAAACAACTTATTTAATTGGAGAATGTTCTAATTTCGGCCCTACTTCAAATGCAAGAAGTGCTGGGTTTGCGCCGGTAGCAGCTGACACAGCGCGTTATGAAGGCGATTTTGCTGAGCAGTTTGAATATTTACGGAAAGATGCGGCCTATAAATATTTAATTGCAGATACAGGTCGTCTAATTACTGGCTACGAAGATGACGAAATGTATGAAGACTTATATAATGAATTAGTTTTCTCCAATATTGGTAAATATGATTCTGTGCTTCAGTTTTGCAATTTAAAAAATTGGACAAATGCAAATGAATTATTAGAAAATCTTGTTGATTCCAATGACCATCAAAACTATTTGGATCAAGTGCTATCTGCTATCATAGGTGCCGAACTTGAATATCGTGACCTAAATAGCAGCGATACAAGTTTGTTACTTGAGATTGCTAGTTTACATTCTTTAGAGGGTGGGTTAGCAGTTAAAATAGCTAGAGGAAAACTTCGCTTAGAGCGAGAGGATTTTTTTGCAAGCAGTAGTCGAATGTATTTTACAAAAGAAGCAATTGATTTAATTGAGTTGAAATTATGGCCAAATCCTGCAAAGGATTACATACAAATTAATAAAAGCAATATCCAATTTCAAATATATGATATGAGCATGCGCTTAGTTACAACAGGAAATTGTTCAGATGGAATTATCTATGTAAATGAATTAAACGAAGGATATTATATTTTTGAAATTATAAATACCATCTCAAATTATAAACCTATTGGATTTTGTATTGTAAAATAGCTATGAATGTGAAACACGCTAAATTAATTATAACATTGATAGTATTTAATTTGTCTGGCTTAAATGCTCAGTTCACTAATAATAATTGGTGCTTTGGCGATAGTGCTGGTGTACGATTTGACAATTCAATTTTGTTTAAAAGTAGTTCTGCTGTTAAAAGAGGAACTGTTTCGATTTCTGATTCGAATGGAGATTTGATTTTTTATGGATCTACTGCTGATGTTCAATCAAGCTCAACAGGACAACTTAAAAGGGGGAAATTATTTAATAAAGTCCATTTTAAGATGAATAATGGGGATAGTCTAACAGGTGTAGGTTGGTCTCATGATATGTTAATTTTACCTAAGTCTATTTTGGATAGTACCTTTTATGTATTTGTTGCAGGAGTGGTTGTACCAGATACCGGCTTATGGTATAGCATAGTTGATATGAAATTACAAGGTGGACTTGGACAAGTAGTGCAAAAAAATGTACGTTATATTAATCATCCAATTCAAGATATGCTTACAGCAGTTCGTCATGGGAATGGAAAGGATTGGTGGTTAATTACAAGGCGATGGAATGCTATGCATCAAAATCCAAGTAATGAATTCAGGGTTTATTTAGTAGATTCCAATGGAATAAATTCTCCAGTAATTCAATATGTCGGCACTCAACAATATAATAATGCTGGTGACATGAGTTTTAATGCCATTGGAAACAAAGTAGCATTATGTGGTTATGCAAATTATTTAGGATTATTTGATTTCAATCGTTGTACGGGTCAAATTTCAAATGAAATATTAATTGAACCAAATATAGGTTTACCTTATAAGTTTTATACAAGTGTAATATTTTCACCAGACGGGAGTAAATTATATGTGAATTCTAGTCAGGAAGCATATCAACAACCTGGAAAATTATATCAGTTTGATTTAAGTGCAGCCAATATTTCTGCATCTCGAATAATCATTGATTCGTTTCCGATTCCGGCAGAAAATAGTGGAATGGAAATGGGACCAGATGGTAAGATTTACATTAGTTGCGTTTTCGATAGTATTGGCTCGTCTTTCCCTTATCCTCCTAATTTATTTAATGCCTACAACTCAAACCTCAGCGTCATCAACCAACCCGATTCACTCGGTCTCGCCTGCGATTTTCAACCGTTTAGTTTTTACTTAGGAGGGGCTAGAACGTATTACGGTTTACCCAACAATCCCGATTATGAGTTGGGTGCGTGGGTAGGCTCGCCCTGCGATACACTAACAGTAGGCCAAGCCGAAAATGATGAAAAGAATGATGTGTTCTTTCAAGCCTGGTATAATCCCGAGTGGAATATGATTCATGTGAATGCGTCGAAGCTAAAAGGGAAGAGTGGAGTGTTGCGGTTGTTTGATGTGGAAGGGAGAGTGGTGGTAGAGAGGAAAGTGGACGTGATATCAGGAGGGTATTTTACAACTGAAATTGGGATGAATGGAATTGCAGCTGGAGTATATATTGTTTCGTTGGTTACAGAGAAAGATAAAACACAAGGGAAAATATTAAAATACTAGTGCATATATTACTGACCGTTTAAACGCGGGGAACGCGGCGGAGGCGCAGCGTTCGCGGGGAAAAAATCTAGCAGCTTGAGGCTTGTAGCTTACAAAGGATCTACGTCAACTTGAATAATTAACTGTCGGTTCTCGGGACGTTTTTTGAATTCTTCGAGTGCTGTTTGCAAACTCTTTTTTACTTCATTTACGCTGATGGTCTTTTCCAATTTTATCATGAGTTGGCGGAGATAAAAATTACGCACTCGATTGACGTAAGGAATGGTTGGACCTAATACCCTATTTGCAAACATCTTTTTTAATTCAGTTGTAAGTTCCTTTGATAACTGATCTGCTTTCTTCTCATCACGATGTTTCAATCGAATTTCAATTAAACGACAATAGGGCGGATAAAAAAATCGGTGACGCTCCGTGAGTTCATGCATATAAAAACCTTTGAAATCATGCTTCAACACATACGAAAGGACAGGAGATTCGACGTTGTAAGCTTGAATTAAAACTTTACCATGCATGCGTCTGCCTGCTCTTCCACTCACTTGACTCAGCAATTGAAAACCTCTTTCATGCGCACGAAATTCAGGGTAATGCAAAATGGAATCTGCATTTAAAACCCCAACTAGTTGCACGCGATCGAAATCAAGACCTTTGGTGATCATTTGTGTGCCTACCAAAATATCAATCTTACCTTCCTCGAATGAAGTAATAATTTGATGATAGCCTGATTTAGAACGTGTGGTATCGTAATCGAGTCGGGCAATATTTGCATCCGGTAAAATGAGTTGCAAATCTTCCACGATCCGCTCTGTGCCGAAACCTTTCATGCGAATATCTTGATCACCACATTGCAAACATTTTTGCGGGGGTGCTTGCACATATCCACAATAGTGGCAACGAATTTCATTTTTAAACTTATGATACGTTAAGGACACATCACAATTGGTACAAAGAGGGGTCCATGAACATACATTACACTCGAGATAAGGTGCAAATCCTCGTCTGTTTTGAAATAAAATGGCTTGCTGCTTTTCTTGCAAAATTAATTTCAATTCATCTAGGAGCGAGTGTGAAAAATTACCGCTTACTTGTTTCCTATTGCGAGCATCCTTCATATTCACAATACTCACTAAGGGCATTTCCAATTCGGCATGTCGACGGTCTAACGTGATCAAATCAAACTTTCCTGACAACGCATTAAAATAAGACTCCATGCTAGGTGTAGCAGTACCAATAAGATAGAAGCATCTTGATGAGCAGACATGACTATGGCGGCATCTCGCGCATTATAACGAGGTGTAGGATCTACTTGTTTATACGATTGGTCATGTTCTTCATCCACGATCGTTAATCCTAACTTTTGCATGGGTAGAAAAAACGGAAGAACGAGCACCAATCACCATGTACGATGAGGATTCGCCTGTCAAATTATCGGCTAATAATTTATTCCACACCTCTACCCTTTCCTGTTCGTTAAAGCGTGAATGATATACGAGCAAACGATCACCAAAATGTTTTTGAAGACGGGTGATCAACTGCGTAGTTAGAGCAATTTCAGGTAACAAATACAATACTTGCTTGCCTTCATCCAGTTTTTTCTTAATTAAATGAATATACAACTCCGTTTTTCCAGACGAAGTGACTCCATGCAAAAGACCCACTTTTCCATTCTCAAAAGCAAGTTCTGTTTCTAGCAAAGCTTGCTCTTGAAATGGATTCAAAACGAGCGGTGGAATCAATTTACCTTTGTATGCTTGAATTCGATCTTCCTGCTTTTTTTCGGACAACAGTACTCCTTTCTTTAGGAGTGCGTTTAATGCCGTTGAATTACTTCCTGATTTCTTAATTAAGAGTGCTTTGGAGATTGATTTTTCATCCATCTCCTTACTCAAATGCAAAAAGGTCAGGATGAGGTCGCTTTGCTTTGGTGCTTTTTTTTCTAATTTATTCATCAACTCACCGAGCACATCTTCCGGAAAATCCAATTCATTCAAAGAAATCACATCCACAAAACGAGGCTTGTATCTTTCTTCCACTTCCTCATGAACCAACAAAACATTTTTATTTACTAAACTTCTCACTACAGGCAAAACATACTTCAGTGATAAAATTTTACTTACTTCTTTAAGCGATAATTCCTCTTTAAATTCCAAGGCTTCATACACCACATACTCATGATCGGTAAGTGTGGAAGTATCTTGATTAAATGAAGGATTGCGCGTGATCTTCGATTCACTTTCCAAGCGCAATGCAGAGGGTAATGCAGCAAGCATCACTTCACCCATGGCGCATTGGTAATATTCAGACATCCATTTCCACAGTTTAAACTGTTGATGAGTGACTACGGGAAGATCATCTAACACAGCTAATACTTCCTTTACTGAATATTGCAATGGCGCTTGATGATGACACTCATAAACGAGCGCTGAATACACTTTTTGTTTTCCAAATTGAACCACTACACGCACGCCTGGCGACACGCCTTCTCTCATCTCTTCCGGTACTTCGTACGTGAACAAATCGGGCAAAGGCAAAGGTAAAATCACATTAACAAACCATCTCTTCTCTACATTCATCGTCTCAGGTTTTATCCATCCATCCTTTACGCCAAAAAACATACAACTGAATTAAAACCAAAATGAGCATAAACAACATCACGCCTACATAACCATAAGGTGAATACAACTCCGGCATATTCAACGGAAGTTTTTGTCCTGTTTCTGGATCTACATTTGGAAAATTCATTCCATACACGCCCACAATAAAAGTCAACGGAATAAAAATAGTAGAGATCACTGCCAATACTTTCATCACTGCATTGAGTTTATTACTCACACTGGAAAGATAAATATCCATCAATGATGCGGTAATCTCCTTATAACTTTCCACCAAATCCATCACTTGAATCGTATGGTCATAGGTATCTCTAAAATACAATTTCGTTTGATCGGAGATAATTCCTGAAGTACTTCTTAAAATATCATTCACCTTATCTCTTTCTGCAAAAACGGAACGACGAAGTACGATAAGCTCTCTTTTAATTTGCTGAATTCTTTGCAATGAATTGCGTGTGGGTTTAGTAAAAAGTTCATCTTCCAATTCATCCAAGCGTTCGCCGAGCACTTCGAGCAATGGAAAATAAGTATCCACAATAGAATCCAATAAAGTATACGATAAATAATCGGATGAAGAAGAACGCAGGTGTCCTCTACCACTTCGAATACGAGTACGAATAGCTTCGAAATAATCGTCATAATATTCTTGAATGGTAATGACGATATTTTCCTTTACAAACAATGAAAGTTGATCGTTATGCAAATTCCCTTCATTCATCTTCAGCAAACGAGTTACGATAAACAAGTGATCATCGAATTCCTCCAGCTTGGGTCGTTGATAGGTATTGATCACATCCTCCATTTCTAGTCGGTGGATGTTATATTCATAACAAAATCTCTCTAAGAGACTTCGATCACCAAAGCCTTTTAGTTCTATCCAATGAATCATTTCAGGATACTTTTCGATTCGTTCTTGAACTTGATCAAGGCTATCGAAAGGCATCTCAAATAACAACTCGGTATTAAAAGAAGTAACATAGAGCATAGGAGCCTTAGCATCTTCAGCCAAATTGATAGCGCCGGGTGCGGCACCTGGAGATGTACGCTTATGCTTCCATACCTTTAAACTTTGTGGGAAAAAACCTTTCCGCTTCAACTTACTCATTGGCATCAAAAATAAACTGAATATTCCATCCTTTTAAGCAAAATGGGAAAAGAGTTAGTAACTCATTAAAAAAGATATCTCTGCCCAAATTTACTTTCTAATACTTAAAAACCATAAATTTGCAACAACTAGATTTTAAATCTCAGGGTTTCATTTCAGCACATAATCGACTCATTAACAAAAAACTAGTGTATTTAAAATCAAGAAGAAGAAATGAAAGCTGTCAGTTGGTTTGAATCCTGGTTTAACTCTCCATATTATCATCTCCTCTATAAAAATCGAAACGACCAAGAAGCGCATGATTTTTTGGATCTTTTATTGACTCGTATTCATCTACCGAAATCGAGCAGAGTTTTAGATTTAGCGTGTGGAAAAGGTCGACATTCTATTTATTTAAACCAATGCGGCTACGATGTCATTGGAGCGGATTTATCAGAAGAAAATATTTTACATTGCAAAAAATTTGAAAATGATCATTTGCAATTTTTCAGACATGATATGAGAAGAGTATTACGCACAAATTATTTTGACGCCGTATTTAATCTATTTACAAGTTTTGGTTATTTTGAACGCGAGCATGAAAACGAATTGGTGATCCAATCCACCGCTAAGAACTTACAATCGGGCGGCTATTTTATTATTGATTACTTAAATTCATATTATGCAGAAAAACACATGGTATCGAACCAAACAAAGGAGGTGGATGGGATTCAATTTCAAATCAGCAAAAAGATTGAATCTGGTAAAATTGTAAAGAACATTAAATTTGAAGATCAAGGTCAAGATTTTCATTTTACAGAAGAAGTGCGACTGTTGTATCCGGAAGATTTTTTACGATTTTTTGCAAAGGCAGGTCTAAGTGTATTAGAGATTTATGGAGATTATGGATTACATCATTTTAGTTTAGATCAATCAAAAAGACTCATCTTTGTAACTCGAAAACTGTAATATGGATTACTTCGATCTGTTTCTACTCTTTGCTTCTGTGATTCTCAGCGGCGGGGTCTATTTTTTTATTAAAAATCCATCTAAAAACTTTTTAAAATTACTTCTTTCCTTTTCTGGCGCCTTTCTATTTGCAATTACCGTATTGCATTTAATGCCGGAGGTTTACCAAAATAGTGGTGCATCCATTGGAATTTGGATCATGGTTGGATTCTTTTTACAAATAGTTTTAGAATTATTTTCAGAAGGAATAGAACATGGTCACATTCATGTACATTCACATCACCATGGAGCCTTTCCGTTAACGATGATGATTAGTTTATCGCTTCATAGTTTTTTAGAGGGAATGCCGCTGGCTACTATATCTGAAATTGGGGCAACGCATGATCATAGTCACGGGCATAGTTTACTTTATGGAATTATACTGCATCATATTCCAGTTGCATTTGCATTAGTCAGTATGTTGATAGCATCCGGTGTATCTAAAGCAAAAACATTTATCTATTTAGCCATTTTTGCTTCCATGGCACCTTTTGGTGCATTACTTGGAATTCTATTTCAAGAAGAAGCGTTAGGGAATTTTGAAAATTACTACAACAACATCATGGCGCTTGTAATTGGCATCTTTTTACACATCAGTACTACTATTCTATTTGAGTCAGGAAGTGATCATCGCTTTAACATTTATAAATTGATGGCGATAACAACGGGTGGATTGATTGGAATTTTCAGTTTTGGCATGTAATTTTACATTTCGACAATTCCATAAAAGATACTTACAATCAATACTTTACAGGTTGATAATGAAATAAAAATAATTTTTCTTATGAATTTACTTCTTTTTACAACCACTATTACCTCATAATTTTCTAATTTAGTCGATCAACTTAGAAACCCAAATAACAATAAAACAATATGAAAAAAATTTTACTATTAGCAGTCTGCTTAGCTTCGACTATCGGACTTTACGCACAAACTTCAGGTGGACCTGATTTATACGGAAATGTTTGGAGAGACAGTAATGATCCAAACGGACCTACTTTCAACTGGATTGATATCTCTTCTAATCCAAATGCTGAACAAATATCAGGATTAGCGGATGACAATGCTGTTGGACCGTTTTCACTTCCTGCACCTTTCCAATATTACTGGTACACAGTAGATCGTTTTTGGATTGGATCAAATGGTTACCTTGTATTCAACCCAAACACAACATTTGCGGCTGCGTTTCCTGTAATTCCAACTCCTGATGCTAAAAACAATTTCGTTGCAGCATTAATGTCGGATTTAAATTTTGAAAATGCGCCCTTACCAGCGGCACAAAATGTAGCAAAATGCTGGAAATGGACAAGTCCAGGTTTGGACTCAGTGGTCGTAACATTTGACAGTGTACCTTTCTGGGTAAATGCTGTTCCTGCTTATGATGGAAACAACACTTTCCAAATTATTTTAGATTACAATGACAGTTCAATCACTTATCAGTATTTGTCACAAACGGGTCCTAGTAGTGCTAATCCTGGCTTTGTATCTGTAGGAATCGAAAACGGATCAGGTAATGATGGATTAAATCCTTATTTTGACATCTACCCTCCTACTACTTATGCAATTAAATTTTACCCACCAGCATCAACAACACTTTTAATTAACGATGCTGCCTCATTATATGCAGACAATGAAGTTACAGGGGCTATTTTCATTTCAAAAAATGCGGCTGGTGCACATGCACTGACGTCACAAGTTGTGAATGCGGGTAACACTGTTTTAAATCCATTTAACGTTTCTGGTTTAGTAAGAGCAGCTAACAACGCAGTTCAAGTTTCAAATACTGCAGCGACTGATACATTACAACCAAGTCAAACTCAGATCATCAATTTTGCAAATCCATTCATTCCACTTAATGCTGGAACATTCCGTTTCATCAATACAACTACCTTAGGTGGAGATGCGTTTGCTGGAAATGATGGTAAGACACAAGAATTACAAGTTGTGGATACTACATTAGTTGATATTAACTTAGTTTATGACAATGGAACTGCTGCTGCAGGTGGAATTTCTTGGAGCGGCGGAAATGGTGGTTGCGCTAACTATTTCATTCCTCCATTCTATCCTTGTGACATCACAAAAACTTCTATGTTCATCGTTACAGATCCATTAGCTGTAGGTTATCATATTAAAGTATTTGCTGATAACGGTCCAAACAATACTGCTGGAACATTATTAGATTCTATTAATGTTGCACCAGGATTTGTATCTGGAGCATTTGTTAACACTACATTGACTGCACCAATTCGAATTGATAGTGGTGGTTTTTACATCAGCTGGAATATGAATGGTGATCAAGTTGCATTAGGACAAAATCAAGTGGCTCCTTTCAGTAACCGCACTTTCGAAATCTTAGGTGGAACAATGTCAGATTACCGTTCTGGACAAATCGAAGACTTAATGATTCGTGCTACAATTTCACGTGTAGGTGTAGGTATTGAAGATGTTAACGCTGAAGATGGAATTGGCCAATTCTTCCCAAATCCAGCTCGCGACAAAGCAACTATCGTTGTTGATGCTGCTGTATTAGGTCAAGGTAAGATGGTTGTTCAGATGTACGACATCAAAGGTTCATTAGTATCTAGTGAGCAAATGACCATTCAAAACGGTCAATTAGAAGTAAATCTTTCTAAGATACAAACTGGATTGTACACAGTACGTTTCGTTGTGGACAACAAAGAATTCAGTAGAAAATTACAAGTGACTAAGTAATCTATCACTTGTTTGCTTATCAAAAGGAAGCTGTCTCCTAGAGGCAGCTTCCTTTTTTTTGTTAGATTATTATCGTTGGCATTAACTTACAATAGGTAAATCAAAAAATGATTTGAAGGATTAATTATTCTTCATAAAAAAGGCATATGAATTATTATCCATTTAAATTTAGAAAATCACTTATTAATTTTTCCTCATATTAATTTTGTCTTAGAATATCAATAATTTATAAATGAACATAACAATTTACTTCTGTTTTTTCTGTTACAGATCATATGTTCCCTAATTTTAACTTGTCAGAATTTGATTATAATAAGCCAAGCGAAAAAAAACTTCAGTACGCTTAAATTAGAGTTTAACATTACTTCATTTCTCACCAGTAACCTTAATCTCAAACCTGATTAATTGCCCCTTCCTTCAAGTGATTTACAAATTTACTCGAGAATCACAGCCATGCCCACCTTCTACAATGCATAACTACAGTAACCTTATTCTCAATTTTGAATATGAACAATAAACAAAAATAAGATGAAAATTTACCTCAAATATGATATGCCTGTTGTTTGTAAAAAAGTTCTTGAAGAACAAATAAACAAATTAGAAATTACATATACGCTCACTGGTTTTGGAGAAGTGGAAATTAATGAAACAGAAACAAGCGAGAAGTATTGTCAGCTAAAATCCTCCTTAAACCATTATGGAATTGATATCGTAGAATCTCAAAAAAGTATTCTGGTTCAAAAAATTAAAGATACCATTATAGAAATGGTTTACATGGATGATAAAATTCAAAATTCAAAATTTTCAGTGTATTTGTCCGAAAACTTAATTACAGTTTTGGCTACCTCTCCAATGTTTTTTCTGAAGTTACTTTTACATCCATAGAAAATTTTATTATCCTTCAAAAAACAGAACGTGCAAAGCAAATGATATCAACAAACCAATTAAGCTTTACAGAAATAGCTTGGCAGCTTAATTACAGCAGTGCGGCCCATTTCAGTACCCAATTCAAAAATGCGACTGGTCTTACACCAACTGCATTTCAACGAATCATAAATAAAAGACGTATCAACACCAATCAACCCGAGCCTATCACAGAAAATAAATAATTTTACATCATTAACTTTTAACCATTAAACGATTTACAATGCAAAATGATTTCATACACATATTACTTGCTGATGATGACGAAGATGATCGCATGTTTTTTAAGGATGCATTCGAAGAAATAAAACTTAAAACTAAAGTTAGCACCGTAAAAGATGGTATTGAATTAATCAAATATCTCTCCCGACCAAATATCATCTTACCGCATCTGCTTTTTCTTGACCTCAACATGCCTCTAAAAAACGGAATGGAATGCTTAAAGGAAATAAAATCCATAGATAAATTTAAAGAAATTGCTATAGCAATCTATTCGACCTCTGCATCTGAAGAAGATATAGAACATACATTTGTAAATGGAGCAAATGTCTACATAAAAAAACCAAGTAACTTTGAAACACTAAAAAAAATACTATCGAAAGTCATTACCATAAATTGACAGTACCAAACATCAGGACTTAACAGAGACAATTTCCTATTGAGTTTATAATTTATTATATTCAATAAATGAATTTTAAACAGCACCTTACTCCCACATTTTTTCTAAATGCAATTTTTGCACTATCCCTGTTTATACTCATTTTTATTTCAAGTATCTTTTATAGACATTCTACGTCTATTGCTGAATCTTCTAATTGGATTAATCATTCGTACATGGTTAATATTGAACTTGAAAAAATGTTCTCGTATCTTAAGGATGCCGAATCGGGACAAAGGGGTTTTATAGCTACAAATGAAACAGAATTTCTGCAACCCTATAATAATGCTCAGGAAAAAATAAGCATATCCTTTGAAAATTTACAAAAGCTCACTGCAGATAATCTTCAACAACAAAACAACTTAGATTCACTTTACAAATTAATCAATTTACGATTATCACATTTAGGAAAGGCACTACATTTAAGACAACGAAATCCATTCAATGCATCATTACTTACTGCTAATATGCGAGTAGGAAAAAATGTTATGGAAAATGTACGTTCTCAAATCAATAAAATGATCCAGCTGGAAAAAATTTATTTGAATGAACGGCAACAAAAATACCAAAACAAAATTTCCATTACACCCTTAATCACACTTGTCCTTTTACTCTTTTCATTGAGTGTTTTTGCATTTTCATATTACAAAATAAACAAAGATCTAAAAAAGCAAAAAGTAGCGAACGAACAACTGCGCATTATAGTTGCTTCCATGGAACATGCTGAAAAAATAGGGGAATTCAGTACATGGCATTGGGATTTGGAAACCAACAAACTATATTATTCAGATAATCAGTACCGGCTACTAGGGTGCGAGCCACAATCTTTTGAGGCGACCATTGAGAATTTCCTCAAGTTTGTTAATCCTAAAGATAGGCACAAAATTATAGAAGGAGGCAATCAAGTTACTAATGGTAAAAGTTACCCAAGTGCTTTTTTCGGAATAACGCGAAAGGATGGTGAAGTTCGTTACATGAAATCGTTAAGCAAGCTGCTCATTGATTCTGCAGGTAAAAAAACACTGATTGGCATTAACAGCGATGTAACTGAACAATATTTGAACAATCTAATTTTAGAAGAAAGAAATCGAGAACTGGAACAAAGTAATAAAGAATTAGCCTCATTTAATCATGTGGCAAGTCATGATTTGCAAGAGCCACTTCGCAAAATATTAACTTTCATTTCACGAATTTCAGAGACTGAAACCGCGGGTATGTCTGAATCAAGTAAAGAATATCTTTCAAGAATACAGATCTCTGCTACTCGAATGCGAATACTCATTGATGATTTACTTTTGTTTTCACGAACTAATAAAACCGAAAAAGTTTTTGAGAAAACGGATTTAAATCTACTCCTTGAATTAGCCCAACAGGATTTAGCTCAAATCATTGAAGAAAAGAATGCCATTATAAAGTCTGTTTTATTACCTCAACTAACCGTAATACCATTTCAAATACAACAGTTATTTACTAATCTTATTAGTAATTCTTTAAAGTACAGCAAAAAAACCACCACCCCGCTCATTACAATTAAGTGCGAGAAGGTAATGGCTCATGAAGAACCTGCTTTAAAAACAGAATCGAAAAAGAGCTATTATAAAATTTCATTTACTGATAATGGGATGGGATTTGATCAGCAATATGCAGAAAGTATTTTTACTTTATTTCAGCGACTACACCATGATTCAGAATTTTCAGGAACAGGTATTGGACTTTCTATTTGTAAAAAAATAATGGATAATCATGCGGGTTATATAACTGCTGTTGGTGTAACTGATGTTGGGGCCACATTTACTATTTTTCTTCCAGCGTAAGTCATTCTCTTAAGCATTTTTACAGCTCAATACATTGGAATTTTGTAAAATTTACCAATAATTGTATAATACTTTTGAAAAAAATTGAGCTCATCTTTGTATCATGGTCTTAGAAAAAATAATTTGCATAGGTAATTAAATCCCAAGTGCATTTAAAAAAGTTACTACAAGTTAATCCTTAAGAATCTTTTCTTACCGAAAGCAAGCGCATTCACTATACTGAATACAGAAATGAAAAACCCAATAAATAATTCCGACTTAAAAACCATGGTATCATCACTAAATAGTTTTGTGGAGAAAGGATATACCGAGGATTACAAAGCACTTCAATCTGGTTTAAAAGCCTTGAAATCGGGAAAAATTTATCAGCCTGAAGAAGTAAGGGTAATCGATTTCCATCGCTTTGAAGGCAGCTCTGATCCGGCCGACAACTCCATATTATATGCTATTGAAACAAGTGATGGACAAAAAGGTACTCTTGTAGATGCATTTGGTCCTGAAAGCGATACCAAGGTGACTGAATTTATGCAACAGGTGGAAGAAATTTCTAAAAAAGTTAATAAAGAAATTAGTTAACACAGTAAATAAATAAACCAATCCTATAACCTAAACAACCCAATTAAAATCAAATACCATGAAAGCAAAAAAAACAACATTTCTATTTGCAGCCCTCATCGCAATTGGAACAATCTTCTTAGGATGTCAATCTAATGAAAAGAAATTAGAGAATTCAATGGAAGAGGTACAAGAAGAACAAGAAGATTTAAACCAGGCACAACAAGAAGCTGCGACAGAAGCTAAAACAGTAGAAGTAAACGCAGAATGGAATGCCTATAAAATTGAAGCTCTTGAAAAAATCAACAAAAATGAAATTCGCATCGCTGAGCTAAAAGCAAAAAAAGCGAAAAAAGGAGAACTATTGGATCCCTTATATGAAAAAAGAATAGAAAAACTTGAACAAAAAAACGCAGAATTAAAAGCTAAAATTGCTACCTACGAATCGGAGCAAAGCGATTGGGAAGCATTTAAACGTGAATTCAATCATGACATGGATGAATTAGGAAATGCATTGAAAGACTTTGACAAAGACAATGCAAAATAAGTAATCATGACCGAAAACGAATCACCTATAGCCACCATGCTTGAAAAAGCCGAAGAATTTAGTCTGACAAGTATTGAGTTACTTCGATTAAAAGCCATTGATAAATCAGCAGATGTAACTTCCTCCTTAGTTTCAAGATTAGCGGTAGTTCTAGCCATATCCTTGTCTCTGCTTATCATAAACATGGGAGTAGCTCTTTGGATTGGAAAACAATTGGGTGATGCATTTTATGGTTTCTTTGCTATTGGAGGCTTCTATGCATTAGTCGCCTTACTTCTACATCAATTTCGTCATCAATGGATAAAATATCCGATCAGCAATTCCATTATTAAACAAATGCTGAAACAAAAGAAAGTATGAAGAACGAAACCGATGCTCTGAATGAACAAATAATTGTGCTGGAAAATAAACGCAATATGCAATTGCGTTTACTTACAGAACAATTTCACATTTCTTATGAAAGTCTAAAGCCCATTAACATCATCAAAAGTGATTTCGTGAAGTAACTTCTTCCCTGATTTAAAGAAAAATGTAGTTAATACTGCCATTGGAATAGGAACAGGGACAATTACTAAAAATTTACTATTGGGGAGCACTCACAACCCAATTAAAAGACTTTTTGGAAACATAATACAATTTACAATAGCGAATGTAGTTGCAAACCATGGTGACGGTATTAAATACAAAGCCAAAAATCTTCTGAATAGTCTTTTAAATCGATCTACACAATCAAAACAAACACCCAATAAGAACAATGGATCTGGTTTTTGATCAACACATTGCTTAAGTTTAAAAATATAGTGCATTTTAAAATTTTATTATAATTAATTCGAAACTCCAATGGAAAAAGAAAAAACAATAGAAGTGCTAAACACACTCATCATTATCAATAATGATAGAATTGAAGGATATGAAACTGCTGCAAAAGAAACTAACGAATATGACTTGAAAAATTTATTTTCGCAATTGGCTTCAAATAGTAGAAGGTTTAAACAAGAATTAACTAGTGAAGTAACCAAATTAGGCGGACAAGCAGAAGAAGGTACCAAAACAACTGGAAAATTTTTTCGTGTTTGGATGGATGTGAAAGCTGCTCTTACCGGTAAGGATCGAAAAGCCATACTAAGTTCATGCGAATTTGGTGAAGACAATGCTGTAGAAACTTACAATGATGTACTTAGAAATAACCTTTCCGACATCACAGCAGTGCAACAAACTTTAATAAATGCTCAGTATGCATTAATTAAAACCGATCATGATAAAGTGAAAAACATGAGGGATTCGCTACAGGAACACAACTAATTTTCTATTTAATAATTAAAAGCGAAGGGAATGAATATCTCCTTCGCTTTTTTATATCCTATTATCGCTTTCATCAAAATTAATGGTAATTAGGTTCCATTATAAAATTTCCATTCCAAAATAAATAGCCAAAATCACTTTTCTAAACTTAGTAAACACTGGGCTAAAACTAATTAACATTCCTTTCAAAATATGGGAATTTTATAACATATACCCATAATAGTGTAACGAATATTCTCAATCGTGATTGCATCTTTGTAATGTCCATTAGAACTTTTTAAATTAATCGATATGAAAAAATCCATCAACTCTCAAATATTAAACTTCAAAGTACTATTAATTCTACTGATTTCAATAACAATTGTATCATGCAGCAATAGCCAGAAAGGAGAAGACACTAAAGAAATTGCCGAAGAACATAATGATGCAAAGTTTGAAGACAATGACAAAGAAAAGGATGCTCAATTCCTCGTAAATGCAGCAGAAATCAATTTGGAAGAAATCAGTTTAGGACAACTTGCTCAAAAAAACGGAAACACGGCTGACCTAAAAGAATTGGGTAAAATGATGGAAGCAGGACATACCAAATCATTAAGTGAACTCACTTTATTAGCAAAACAAAAATTGATAACAATCCCAACTTCATCAACCGATGATGCACAGGAATCTCACAAAAAAATGGACAAGAAATCTCTTGAAAATTTCGACAAGGAATATTGTGACAAAATGGTTAAATCGCATAAAGATGCCATATCATTATTTGAAAAAGCATCCACCGAATCTACCGATTCAGATATTAAAGCTTGGGCCACATTAACACTTCAAGAATTAAGAACTCACCTTGATCACGCATTAACATGTCAACAAAAATTAGAAAAAATGTAATTAGTTATATTAAACAATTTAAAAACATTAATCATGATCGACAACCAAAAAAAGCAGCCAACTGGGGATAGCCAAAATAAAACTGGAAAACAAAATCAGAACCCTCAACAAAAAACAAACAACCCAACTCAAAAATCTAGTGATCTAGGTGAAGAAGAGGAAGAATCAACTGATGCACCTAAAGAATATCCAGGTCAAGAGCATCAACACGATTACAAAACTCCAACCGGAGGTCCAAATACCAACGAAGCAAATCAAAAACGTGATGGCGGTAGGGATCAAAGTCCTAATCGCGGAACTACTGCTGGAAGCAAGTAAAACGACTCCTCAGAAAGAATTTAAAGTACTATATAATACTATTCAAATCATAAAACGAGAAGTTAAGTACCCGTAAGTAGTTCTCTTCTCTCTTATAACATTTTAAATCAACACTCAAAACAAACACAATGGGAAATCTACTTTATGTAATCGCAGTCATCTTACTTATTGCATGGGCAATTGGATTTTTTGCCTATAGCGTAGGCTCAATCATTCATATATTACTTGTAATTGCTGCCATTTCTATTCTTCTCAATATAATTAGAGGAAATAGCATTGTCAAATAAATTACAAAAAAACGAAACAATGAACATTAAAAACATTCTCTTTCTATCAATTGTTGCCATAGCTACAAGCCTTTCCGCTTGCAAAAAAAACGAAGGCTGCACTGATAAAAATGCCAACAATTATGATTCCGATGCCGATGAAAATAAGGGCTGTGTTTATCGCTATGCCTCCACGGTTAACATTTCCGGAGTGTCTGTAAACAATCCAAATGGTAATCCGTGGGACATCGATGGAACAGGACCGGACTTAAGAATTAATTTCGGAAAAAACTCAAGTTCAGCATATGACTTTTCCACTGACATACAAAATGATGTTTTTGCAACAACACTTACACCAACTAGTAATATTCAATTTACAAACGAAGTTTGGAAATACGAATTAGTGGATGAAGATTTACTAAGTTCTCCAGAAACAATAGCAACAGGAACGTTTAATCCTTTAACGCAAGGTGGCTCCAATGAGATTACAATTACTAATGGAAGTATCACTATTAAATTCAACTACACTGTTAATTAAAATAATATAAATAAAGTAATTCGTTTCAGTAAACTCTGTGAAAACAGAATTCATGAAACATCAAAACAAAAATCAACTATGAGTACAGGAAAAATAGTATTAGGAACATTGGCAGGACTCGCTATTGGAGCAGTCGCAGGAATTTTATTTGCACCGGACAAAGGCTCCGTAACTCGTAAAAAAATCATGGACAAAAGTGATGACATGGTCGATGAACTGAAATCAAAGCTCGATGGATTTTGCGATTCAATTAGTGAAAAATTTGAATCCACAAAACAAGAAGTTGAAGAAACGGTTTCAAAAGGAAAAGCAGTTTACGATGATGTTAAAAAGAGGCTAGAAACACTGCTTCTGATTTTAAGAAAGCTACATCGTAAAAATTCCATCTTGCTATAAAAAGTAATCAAGTCTAAATAAACCAAGACACCATACAAAATGAAAAATTTAATCATAGCCATTATTGGAATCGCATTTAGCGGAAGTGCATTTTCACAAACCGATTCATCGAACAAAAAAATGACTCCGCCAGATATTCATTACAATACAACCGATAGCGTTCATCAATATCGCGATAAATATAATAGCCAAGATTCATTGATGGCTCCCGATTCATTAAAGAAACAACACTCATTGGAAAAGCTTGGTGATGGCATCATGATGAGATCGGGCAAAATGTGGATCGTAAAAAACAACTCACTTTCGGCACTTGAAAGCACACTTACCTTGAATAACGAAATAAAAGTTTCGAAAGATGGCACCTTTACTAAAAAGGACGGAACTAAAGTGAAATTCAAGGAAGGCGAACACATGGATTTGAACGGCAATATAACTCCAATTAAATAACTACACTCCACTCAATTTATAAACGTATGAAAACAAATCCAAAATTACTGTTTCAATTAGTTTTAATCAGCACCTTTTTACTCATCAGTTCTTCTATGTATGCACAAGATTCAATACCGACACGCATTGGAATCAAGGGAGGATTAAATTTATCAACACTATATGCAGAAAATGTTGATGACACAAAAATGTTAACAGGATTTAATCTGGGATTATTTGCCAAATTACCTCTATCTGATCATTTTGCAATCCAACCTGAATTATACTATACTACGAAAGGAGCGGAGGTCAAATACAACAATGCTTTTGTTGATGGCACGGCTCGCTTTAACTTAAACTACATTGAATTACCAATTCTTTTAGTTGTAAATATTACAGACTTTGTAAATTTTCATGTGGGTCCTTATGCGGCCTATTTAATAAGTGGAAAAGCAAAAAACGAATCCAATATAAATTTATTTGACTTTGAAGAAAACCTTGATACCGACGACTACAACAAATTTGATTTAGGAATTGCTGCAGGAGTTGGATTGGATTTCAAGGCTATAAGTTTAGGGCTTCGTTACAATCATGGAACGACTAAAATAGGTAAAGAAGAAACATTTTTGGGAACAACATACACCTTTCCAGATGCAAAAAATGGTGTATTAAGTCTTTATTTGTCACTATCGCTTAACTAATAAAATTTAAAGATGCATTAATTTAAAAACATTTCATTATGTTAAAATGGACAGCCATCTTCCTCGTCATTGCTATTATTGCTGCGATATTTGGTTTTACAGGTGTAGCCGAGGGGGCAGCATCAATAGCTAAAACGATATTCTTTATATTCATTGTACTTGTTTTAATTACTGGAATACTAGGCTATAATGCTTTAAAAAAATAATAGTACAGTCTTTCTAATTATTTAATTCGTTAAGTAAATATTTTCATGGAGTCAATGCCATAAATGGAGATGTTGATTTGAATCCCAACTCCATCCGGACAATATTTCAATTAACAACTCAATTATTACGTCAACAGCAATACCTTTTCATAAGATTAAATAATAGGTATTTCGATTCAAGGAATACCTATTTATTCATAGCAGCTACTTTCCAAAATAAAGGATATCCATACGTACATGATTTAACTTATCGATTTTCCTTTCAATTAAAAACTCACCCTCGATGGATTTAAAAAGGATCTTACACTTATACTCTTCACTCTCAAAAAAGATGGTTAAATCTTGTTGAGGAATGGAATAATTAGAATTAGAATAATTAGCAAACAGTTTTTCAGCTAGAGTATTCATGTCATACTTCAATTCCGCACCATCATTTAACTTACAGGACAATATCTGCTTGTCAACGTTGAAAGAAAGAACGAGCCAACGTGTCGAATCAATCTTTAACTCTGGTGAAAACTTATCACCTTCATAATAAAAATCGAACGATTTATAAAAAGAATATCCTTTCACATCGATTGGATCTGTGTTATCTTGACAAGCATAATTAAACCTTTTCAATTGATCTATCTTTGACTCAAATCCATTCGTATATTCCAAATTCAATTTCGCCATGATTTTACGAGCTAAATCGTATCTTCCACTTTCTATAGAAAGCGAATCAATATTTTGAGCTAACAATGGCTTCATCGATTCAATGCCATGCGTACTGATTAGATAGTAAGTAATGCTACTTATTTCTACTAAAACTGAATCTGGAATGAACATTCCTTTACTCAAAGGAACCATTTTTTGATCCTTTAACATTCCATATTGATCTGCAAATGCTAAGAGTCGGTTTGATTGTGAGTTTTTACTCACCGTAAAAGCATTCCAAGAGCCAAATCCAGATAATAGAGCTACAAAAAATAATGACATTGGAATCACTTTAATGTTTTTGACTGTACTCAACAAAAAATAAATTGCATTCACAAAGAGCCATAATGCAAGAACCATGATGAAATACCGATTCTCAGTAATGCCATAGTCCTTCACACGAATATAGATTGCAAATGCTAACATCAAAATCAACGGAAACAAAGCCATGAAAAAATACTTCACATAAGCTTTAATCCATTTAAATCGATCGTTGCTTTGCAGCGGCCATACCAGTAACAAGGCTAAAATTCCAGCAGTAGAAAAGCCAATGACTAGGTAGGAAACCCATCCCTTGGGCCAATTAGAACTGAGGATGATTTTAAACATGTACACATATAAAATCGACAAATAAATAGTTACGAGAGGTAGCAAAACAAATTGGGTGAATAACCTTAATCCATTAGGATAATCCAATGACTGATCCAACGCATCTAAATCTTCTGGCAAATCAGAAAGGAAAAACCATGTGTTAAAAACGGTTGCAATCAAGACCCATAAACGAGCATAATTATCTTCGTCTATTCGCACATCAAAAAGCTGATCCACGGCAAAGATGGCTAAAGCCAATCCACCGAACAAAACCCCTGAATACAAAGTAGCGGTAAGAAATCGAATAAACAAATGTTTGTTGTACTGCCAAAAACCTTGAATTTCGCGGTATCTGACAAAAGGTGCAAATGCGACCCAAAGATGCATACTCAAAATTAAAATAGCATGCCTCGCTGCATCCCTCTCTCCAAATGAAACGGGAATAGAATAATGATACCAAGCTCCAAGAATTACCAAAATAACTTGTCCGAGTAATTGTAGATAGAGCGGATGTTTACTTCGCTCATTAAAAAAACACAGACCTGTAAAAGCAGGCAAAGCAAGAGATAAAGTTAACACGAAATGGATCACATTATAAAAATATGGATCTCGCTCCTTTGAGTCGATTAACCATATCAAACAACAAGCCGCAACACTTGCAATTAGAATGGGAAGTGGAAACCGGCGAACGGTGACGATCGCTTTATCTTTAATGGATTTGAGGGCGGAAGCGTTAAGCATGAGGATACGAATTACGAATCAATACGAAAATACGAATTGAATTCAGAATTCAGAATTAAGAATTAAGAATTAAGAATTAAAAATCGAAAAGCGCTTGCCCTGATGCCGCATGAAGTGCATACTTCAAGGAATATTGGTAAAGTGCTTACTCTTTTGTCCTCGGTTGGACTTGATGTTGGGATGAATGGTAATTCTGAATTCTTATCCCGATAGCTATCGGGACTGAATTCTGAATTATCTTTGTCGCATGGAGCCTGTAAATGATAAAATAAGAATCGACAAGTTTTTGTGGGCAATTCGGCTTTATAAGACACGAGCCTTGGCGGCAGAGGCTTGTGAGCGTGGGCGTGTGAAGATTGGAGACTTAAACGTGAAAGCAAGTCGGTCGGTGAAGGTGGGTGAAACCATCGTTTTGCATCGTGGGCCATGGCATCAGCATATTTATGTGCTAAAAGTGACTCAGAAAAGAATGGGAGCGCCTTTGGTAAAAGATTTTTATGAAGATCGTACTCCTCTCGAAGAAATCGAAAAAAATAGGCTTCACCAAGCGGCTATGTCTTCATATGCATTGACTCCTGGAGCAGGTCGACCGACGAAGAAAGACCGCAGGCAAATGGATGATTTCATGGGTGATTGGTGAATTGACGAAGCTATTTAAGAGCTAAATTAAACCAGAATCGAATTTTTCGATTTCAACATTACCTGTGCATAAACCAAACGAACAACGCCTTTTTGAGCGGAAGTTTCGGGTATTTTTGAGGCAGACCTCCCATTTCAATGAAAAAAGTACTCTTCCTATTCCTCTTATTAAGTAATCTAGCTTTTTCACAATCCAAGAAAGGGTTTGTTCAATATGGTGCCCTAGCGGGAGTAAGTTTTGTCAATTTATATGGAAATCCATTCATAGAAACTTTTTTAAAATCATCGACTCGATTGGTTGGAGGACCATCCGTCTATTATCCCTTGAGTAATCACTGGGCAGTAAAAACGAATTTATTTTATGAATCAAAAGGAGCAGGTGGCATCATGCCTCTTTATGATAAGGAAGGAGAACCATTGGGGTTTTTTAATGCTGAAATTCATTATAACTATTTAACGATTCCATTGCTGTTTGATTTTATGTTTGGAAGACGATTAAAAGGAAATTTATCGGCGGGACCATTTGTTGGAGTGCTGCTTCATCAACGCTCCACATTTACCCAACCGGTTACCGATTTCACAATTGAAAAAAAAGGTACTAGTGGATTTTATCCATGGGATGGAGGTGCGGTTTTTGCTGCCGGACTCCGATTTGCGGTGAACAAGAGAGTAACTTTAAGTTTTGAAAGTCGGGTTAATTTCGGTCTGGCAAATATTGTTTCACAACCCATTTTAGGAAGCACGACCATTTACACATTAGCCACACAACATCTTCTTGGATTTTATTATACACCGGGGTATTTGGCAGGGAAGGTAAGGGCGAGACAGGAGTGACAATTAAGAATTAAGAATTAAGAATTAAGAATTAGATAAAATATAATCTTTTCAAAGTATAATGATATAGGGCATGTTTGCGACTAGCAAGTTCACAATTCACCCTTGAAGCAAAACGCTTACTTGCGAACTAAGTGTGCAGCAAACGCAATTCTGAATTCTGAATTCTGAATTCTGAATTACCTAAAGCGTAAGGATGAGTCTCCGTAGCTTAAAAAACGAAAATTATTTTGAGATGCGAACTCATAAATCTTTTTCCAATCTTCGCCTACTAGGGCGGCGACTAACAATAATAAAGTGGAGCCAGGTTGATGGAAATTTGTGATGAGAGCATCCACCACTCGAAAAGTATAGCCCGGTGCAATTATTAATCTTGTATACCCAGAAAGATTTTCCAACTGATTTTCCTTCATCCATTTTTCTAAAAAGGAAAATACTATAGCTGGTGACGGTAATTCATTAACGTTATCTTCATAAGGCTCCCATTGGTTTACAAAAAACACCTCCTCTCCCCTACCTTCTTTCATCCATTTACAGCCCAGCCAAAATAAACTTTCGATGGTTCTTGTTGAAGTGGTACCTACCGTAACAATCGATCTATTCCCTAATCCTTTTGCCAGAGTTGAAATCATTTCCACACTCACTTCAATGCGTTCGGCATGCATTTCATGGCCTTCCATGGTATTACTTTTTACGGGCAAAAAGGTACCCGCACCCACATGCAAGGTAACATAGGCTAAATCCTTTCCATTAACTTTCAATCTTTGCAGAATCGATTCTGTAAAATGAAGTCCGGCCGTTGGAGCGGCAACTGACCCTTCTGCTCCGGCATACACCGTATTGTATCGACGTTCATCTTCAGGTAAAGCGCTTCTGTTCAAATAAGGTGGGATGGGTAAATCACCAACCAATTCAAGCACTTCTGAAAACGTATACTTTTTATTATCCCAATCGAACTCGATTAAATAATCTCTTCCTTCATTCGAAATCTTAGTAGCCGTAAAAATTCCATCTCCCTCCTTCCCAGAAAAAGATTTTGCAATTTTTTCAGATTTCCATTTACGCGCCATTCCCACCATGCATGTCCAACGGATAGGTCCATGTTGAGAAAAGGAGTCAGCTGTAGCTCCACCATCAGCAGGTTCCAAACAAAAACATTCGACTTGAACCGATTCAGAAATGCGAAATAAAATACGCGCATGGATTACCTTTGAGTCATTAAAAATCAACAATGCATTGCTAGGTAAATGGTCATCCAAACTCTTAAAAGCTTCCTTTCTAATTTCTCCGTTCTGATATACGAGCAATGCGGCATCATCGCGATTCTCCAAGGGGAATTTCGCGATGGATTCATCAGGCAAATGATAAATAAAATCGTGAATACTAATGTGCTTTGGATGTGACAATTCAGTCGAGGGAAATTTAACCCTGCGAAATTACAGCAAATAATTAAACTAGGCTATGGTGAACTCACTTCATCTGTTAAATAAAAAATTGATCATATCTTTGGAATTACATTCATTCACTATGAAAGCGCTAAGCCCTACCCCGAAAATCAGTAAACTCTTCGTGTTAGTATTCTTACTAAGCACCACATTCTCCTTTGCTCAGTACACCGTTTTGACTTTACACTGCAACGAGAATTATGAAAAGTGCGATACTGTAAGTATTGAAGATTTTAATGCCAATCGAAAACTCTTGTACAAATTAAAATGGGGTGAACAAAAATCTTCCATTGAATACATCTACAATGAAAAAAATATTTTAACAGAAAAAAGGCATGTTAATCATGCAGGAATTCGTACCAAGTCGAACTACATTTATTCAGATTCACTAGGTTCATGGCATACCGATTCATTAATTGATTCCAATGGAAAATTACTTTATACCTTTAAGCGGTCACCTACTTCGAAGCCCAACAATTATATGATTGAATGGTTCTACAAGAAAGATCCCAATCCAAGTACTCGACAAATCATTCAATACGATGAACAAGAGAAAGAGCTGAGTAATTCAACATGCTACAGCGCTGACAACTGCGTTACTTATGTTTATTTTTACAACGAGGGTCGTAAAATTCGCTCTGAACTTTGGGCAATGGAGGGACCTAATGCCCAGCCAGTATTAAAAGAAACAGAAGAATATGTTTATGGAGCGGAAAACCAACAGCAACACTCTGCTCTTATCCGTTTTTTAGAGCCCGCACATACTGTAATAGCTCGATATAAGTATGTTTTATTGGATCAACCCATCCACAAAAAATAAAATTAAAACAAAGACATTTGCAATTCTTTTAATTGAAACGATTTGCGATGATGCGGTGTGTAGCCAAATGTTTTGATGGCATGAACATGTGATCCGTACCATAGGCTTTGTTTCGATCCCAACCATATTGTGGAAAATCGAGGTGAATCTTTCGCATGTAGGCATCACGATGTGTTTTTGCCAATACAGATGCAGCGGCAATGGCTAAGTAAATTCCATCTCCTTTTACCATACATTGATGTGGGATGGCAGGAAAACGCGGAAAACGATTTCCGTCAATTAAGAGGAATTCGGGCTCGGGACTCAATTTACCAATAGACTCATGCATGGCTTTAAAAGTGGCATTCAAAATATTTATTCGATCAATTTCCTCGGGCATCACCATCGAAACCGCCCACGAAAGGGCATCCTTCTCAATTAATTTCCTCAAACTCTCTCTCAAATTTTCAGGAAGTTTCTTCGAATCGTTTAAAACTTCATACCAATCGTAAGAAGTTTGAGGCTTCAAAATAACAGCTGCCGCCACTACAGGTCCTGCTAAACAGCCTCTTCCTGCTTCATCAACGCCAGCTTCTAATACTTCTAAATTGTAGGATGACTCTAACATTTTGATATTTTAATTCCTGCGAATCTAAATTGCTATATTTTTGCGAGGTATACAAGACATGCAGAAAAAATTTGTAACCAATCTGGGATTCCTTTTATTCCTGAATCTTCTCATCAAGCCCTTTTGGCTTTTAGGAATAGACCGAGCCGTTCAAAACACGGTTGGAGCTGAATCTTATGGAATATATGCAGCTTTGTTTAACTTCTCCTTTCTCTTCAACATATTACTTGATGTTGGAATTACCAACTATAATAATCGCAACATTGCCCAACATAACCATCTATTGCAAAAGCACTTATCGGGTATTTTGGTGCTCCGCCTGGTGCTCTCTTTTGTATATTTCCTAATTAGTTTACTGGTAGCCTATGCTTTTGGTTATAGAGGATGGGAGCTTGGGATGTTATGTATCATGCTCTTAAATCAAGCGTTAATATCCTTTATTCTATACTTAAGGTCGAATATTGCCGGCTTACATTTATTCAAAACCGACAGTATGATTTCTGTATTGGATCGGTTCATCATGATTATTCTGTGTGGAGTTTTACTCTGGGGGAACATCACCGATATCCCTTTTCAAATTGAATGGTTTGTTTGGGCACAAACCTTCGCTTATGCCATCACTGCCATTTTCACTTTTTTGATTTTGACTTCTCGAGTCAATAAGTTGAGTTTAAAATGGGATCCCAAATTTTTCTTTGTCATCCTCAAGAAAAGCTATCCTTTTGCTATTTTGATTTTGTTGATGACATTTTACAATCGTATCGATTCGGTAATGATTGAAAGAATTTTGCCTAACGGAGCAGAGCAAGCTGGTATTTATGCGCAGGCCTATCGACTTTTGGATGCTGCTAATATGATTGCCTATCTCTTTTCGGGATTATTGCTTCCGATGTTTTCTCATATGCTAAAACACAAGAAACCGATAGAAGAATTAGCTGAACTTTCCTTTTCATTCATAGCTGTTCCAGCTATCATGGTGATGGCATGCGGCGTATTTTACAGTCACGATTTGATGGGATTATTGTACCATGAACACGTGGAAGAATCGTCAGTAGTATTTATGCTAATCATTAATTGTTTTTTAGCAATTAGCTCGGTTTACATTTTCGGTACGTTGCTCACGGCGAATGGAAATTTAAAACAATTGAATATGGTTGCATTGAGTGGAATGATTTTAAACATCGTACTAAATTTTATTCTCATTCCTAAATATCAAGCAAAAGGAGCCGCTATTGCCAGTCTCTTCACACAATTCTTAACAGCGGGGGCGCAAATTTTATTGGCACATACTATTTTTAAATTCAAGTTTAGATGGGCTTTATGTATTCGATATCTCACCTTCATCCTACTCGCATTTTCATTATTCTGGTTTACGAGTCAGTTTCAAAGTTACTTTATTTGGAGAGCGGGATTTGCCGCGGGAGCTTGTCTTCTGATGGCTTTAGTTCTACACCTCATTCGACCACTTGAACTTTTCAAAATCATCAAATATGGTGACAATTAGTCACTTACAAAGAATTCATCCATTTAGACTAATTTAGCCAACCCAAAAATCACTACCACATGAATCAAACGCCTCAAGCGTCAGAAAAATTAGATGCAGTACGATTAATGCAGTTCATTGTTAAATGGAAAAAGCAATTAATTTATATTGGCATCGGCTCCATTTTAGTTTCATTTGTTTTTACGCTCCCTGTTTTTATGAAACCTATGTTCAAAGCACAAACCATTATTTATCCAGTAAACATTCAAACCTATTCTAAAGAAACGGCTACCGAGCAGATGGTACAACTTTTACAGTCGGAAGATGTAAGAATGAATTTAGTGAGTGCGTTTGATTTGTACAGTCATTATGATGTAGATAGCACAGGAAACTATCCTCGGTTTGAGATCATGAAACGATTAGAAGAAAATATTTCCGTTTCAAAAACTGAATTCGAGTCGATTGAGATTAGCATAATTGATGAGAATCCCAAAACCGCTGCATCCATGTGCGATTCTATACTTTCATTTGTCGATCAAAAAGCTATAAGTTTAGTCCGAATTCGCGCTGATGAAGTCGTAAAAATAGTTGGGAAACAAATGAGGGATAAAAAAGCAGAAGTTGATTCCTTAGAGAACGCGATTAAAGTTTTAAGAACTCAATACGGCATCACTGAATTTGATAATATGGTGCAAGGTTTTTCCAGAGAGTATTATCGTGCTGTAGGTTCCGGTGGTGCTAACTCTAAACTGGAATCAACCCGTAAAAATCTAGAGGAAAAAGGAGGAGAATATGTTTTCTTAAAGGAGATCTTGTGGAAAGTAAGAGGAGAATACACTTCTTACAAATTGAGTTATGAGCAGGCTTTAACCGACACCAGAAAAGAATTAAAATTTCATAATGTTATCTCCAAAGCAACACCTCCTGAGCGCAAAGATTCACCCAAGCGTACTTTAATTATGCTAATGTTCACAGCAGGTGTCATGCTATTTGCACTTCTGGTGATGATTTATCAGGAACACTTTAAAAACCGTTTCGAAAAAGAACTTACTGCTTCGGACACTAAAAAGGCCTAATAAAATGTTACTGCTTGAGGCACAGCCTAGACAATATCCAGCTTATTTCAGAACCTACGCAATACGCGGTAATTCTTAATACGAATGAATAGTTCGATGCTCTCTACTAAATTTAGCAAGGATCAATTGAATTGGTTTTATGCATTAGTAGCGCTCTTCGCTCTCTTTTTAGGTTGGGGAATGCTAAAGGGAATGGTCTTTTTAGCGGGATTACCCGTCGTTTTTTTTATTCTCTTACTGATGATCTATCGTCTCGATTCTATTATCTTTTTATCGGTACTTATTACTCCACTATCGCTCAACTTAGCACAAACCAGTGTCGGTATTGGTGTTAG
>JADJMG010000009.1 GCA_016709725.1 Bacteroidota bacterium | reverse complement strand
AAAATAAATGCCGACCTCAGCACAAACACTTCGCGTCAGGTGTTTGGAAAAGTTCCGGGCATGAGCATTTGGGAAAACGATGGTTCCGGTATTCAGACAAGTGTTGCCACGCGCGGATTAAGTCCTAACCGTTCTTTGGGAATTTAATGTGCGTCAAAACGGCTACGATATTTCTTCGAGGTTTTTTGGTTATCCAGAATCGTATTATACGCCTTCGATGGAAGCATTAAGTAAAATTGAAGTGGTGCGCGGTGCGCCTCTTTGCAGTATGGTTCGCAATTTGGCGGATTACTTAACTATCAAATTAAAAAGGAACTCCAACAAGCCCATCTCTTTAAACGCAACAAATGCGGCTCTTACGGATTATTCAATACCTACAATGCATTGGGTGGAACCTATAAAAAGTTTTCTTATTATGGATTTTTGCATCATCGCACAGCAGATGGATGGCGTACCAACAGGAGTACAGTGTGTATACCGGATATTTTTCTTGCAAACTATCAGCTTACAAAAAAATAAATATCGGTGCCGAAAGTATACGCGCATGGATTATAAAAGTCAGCAGCCAGGGGTTAACCGACGCTCAATACAAAGAGAATCATCGTCAATCGTTCCGTGAGCGAAACTGGGTTCAGCACGCCTGGAGTGTGGCATCGCTCACGATAAAGGTATAAATTTCTCCGTCGGTATCGCTGCACATTAAATCATTGCCACAGTGGCAGAACGTAACAAGTGTTGGCTATACGAAACCATCACCACACTTGATTCCCAACCCGAACCGTCGCGCAATATAATCCGCGCCAAGTAGATCGAGATAACTACAAAAACTTGGCCTGAAGCACGCATTCTGTTCGCTATAAATTGGCAGGTAAAGAAAATGTTTTGCAGGCGGTGTGAGGGTCTACAGTGGCAACACAGAAAGAAATCAACTTGGAGTAGGTGGTACAGGAAGTGATTTTGATTTTTTAACACTCAGTGATCCAACGTACGGTCGCGCACTTGAATTTGGTACTACGAACCTGCAGTCTTTGCTGAAAAATATTTTTCAAATCGGAAAGCATTGAAAGTAGTGCCCATCCGTTTCGAATACATTTGAAAATAAGATGGAGGAAATATTATTACCAGCCAGACAGGTTCTGTAATCCCATAAAGAACGCGTGAGTTGATACTTTTGGCTATCGGTAGCGAATTACTCATCACTGAAAACAAATCTTTGTAGTCAACTATTCTTTCGGGTATCGTCCGGTCACCTTTTTCGGAGCTTACTCCATCAGCCACTACAGACATCATCGATCCTAATTTAAAAGATGCGAGCGGATTCAATGCCGACTTCGGCTACAGGGGTAGTGTTGGGAAGTTTCTTAAACTTTGATGTAGGCGTATTCTATTTGAATTACGATAATCGCATCGGAACCATCACAAAGTAGTTGCAGCGTTTAGGAGACCAACATTGGTACATCGGTGAGCCAAGGAATGAATCGTTTATTGAAATCGATATTGTTAAAGCATTTACTGCAAATTCAAAAGTAGGTAGTCTCAGTATTTTTGCATCCAATTCATTTATCGATGCGAAGTATACGAAGTGGAATAATCCAGCCATTGCAAACGATGTTACCAAATCAATTGAAGATAAGAGTGTGGAAAATGCTCCTCAATACATTCACCGTTTTGGTTCGACGTAACTACAAAGGATTTTCGGCAACGTTTCAGTTGAGCAGTGTGGGAGATGTATTTACAGATGCTGTAAATACCGGGTTGCCCAAACGCAGCGGGTACGATTGGAAAACTTTCAGGCTACCAAGTGATGGATGCTTCTTGTACGTACAATTTTTTGGAGCGATACAATTTTGAAAGTGGGGTGTTAATAAATTGCCAACGAAAAGTAATGCAACACGCAGAGCTGGTGGCTATCCGGATCCTGGGTTTATGCCCGGCAATGGAAGAACTGCATTTGTGAGTATAGGCGCATCGTTTTAGTGTTTTTTGCTGCCCTAGAGATACAGACGCAAAGAGGGAAAACAGAGCGAAGAGCGGATATTTCCAGATTCACCCGCTCCACACTGTTTTGCCCCGCAGCGATTTCTACCATGGGTTTCTTCAACCTGTAATGGGCGTGCTTTGCTGTTAGCCGACCCATAAAAAGTTTTTCTAAAGGATTTAATATTCACAAAATGAAGTCGGCATTCACAACTCTTCATTCAGAAATAAAACCCGAAGTTCTTTCTTTTCAAGTAAAAGATAGTAACAAGAAAAGACTATTCAAATCAAAAATGAAATTTATATAACAGATATCCGAAGAACTAAGTTCCATTTTCAATAATTGAAGGCAACAATTCATCTAAATATCTTATGTCTTCTCAACCCATCTTTTGTCCGATTCAGCATCGAAGGCGTTTGAAAAATCTTTTTGGAACCCACTTATTAACTCTAACTTTCCATTATGATAGCCGAAAAGGGAATAACACTTAAATTCAGTGAAATCAGAAAGAAATTATTTTCTTCAGCAATCATCTGTCAAATGATAATCATCGTTAAAATAAAAATCCCTACTAACGAAATTTGTACTTGAAAACTAACCTATTATGAAAACAAAATTGACTTACATTGCTATTGTGCACTTCCTTGGTGCAAGCTCAGTTAACGTTGATTGGTTTAACTATCCCGGCGGAGGTGTTTCCTTGGCGATGGATTCGCCAACAATGTATATACCTTGAATTGGGATTACAATCCGGCAGGTGATATTACCTTAACAAAAAGAGATGCCGCAGGAAACATTGTGGGATGCTAGTTACAACAACACCGACAACACGCGGCATGAAGTAGCTACTTGGGTAGAAACCGATCATGACGAAATATTTTAGTATCTGGAACCATTCGCTCTGGATTTTCAAATCCCGTAATGCAGCTGTGTGTATTGTTGAAATTCAATGGCACAGGAACATTATTGTGGCGTGTAGTGTACGAAAATAATTTTGATGGATCATCCACCAGAAAATGTTTGATCGATGCGAATAATAATATTTATGTGTTTAGGATAGGCACGGGATCCAATGGTCAAGTTACTAAGTGGAAAATTTGATGCTAACGGCGGGACTGTTTGGAATTATTTTAATTCATTAGGACTAGGTACCTGTCACTCGGTGCTTCAGGAGATAATCATATTGTCATTATACATCGTGGTATTGGTGTTACCCTAAACGGGTATTCTAAAATTAGTTTGAGTGGAAATAAATTTTGGACTTGGCAGGGATGCCTAGTACTTCACTGGTGAGGCGACGCTGCGGGCGATGCATTTGGAAATACCCACATCGTGAATGGTACACCCCGGTCAACTAAGAAAACTTTCACCCAATGGCGTACTCATCTGGTCCACAGCCAAATCCTTTTTAACGGAAATAAAGCTAAGTAGGTACTGATAATAATCCAGTGGTGGGAGGTTTATCCTGCCGTTAATTATATCGTGGTGATCGCGAAATATAATTCCGCTGGAAATTTCTTATGGCAAACCCTCGATGCTGATGATCGAGATTAGCCTTGGCTAGCACTTGCTCCCATGCGACTCGATGCATCTAACGCTGCGTACATGGTGGAAGCACAATGTCTTCGATGGGTTTTGTGCAAAAGTGAATAGCGACGGTACTTCGGCATGGGCTGCTACTACTTCGAGCGGATATCCCGTTTGGTTTGCATTTGGTACGGACAACAATGATATGTTACAGGTGGAACCACTGCGCGATGGTGTGCAGTGCCTCCTGTCGTTACTCGCAATGCGCCCATCAATTTATCAGTCACAAACATCACAGGTTCCTCTGCAAATTGGTGAATGGACGGGTATTCCCAATATTATTCGTTACACACTTTATTATAAAGGTCGACTGATTCTACTTGGACAAAAGTAAATCCTGCTAAATCCAAAACCAGTTGGATTGTAAATAATCTGGTTTGCAATGCCACTATAAATGCAAAATCAGAAACCGTTTGAGATACAGTAGGCGTCAACACAATTTCGACATTTTCACCGGTGCAAACAACCACGGGCGTATGTAGAATGGGTGATCAAGAGCTAGAATCTCAAAAACAAGTTGGTCATTATCCCAATTGGTTAATGATATAACTACTGTTTCTTTGATGCGGATGGAGCGAGTGATGTTTCAATTTTGTTTTACGCGATGGGCCGAGAGGTAAATAGTAGCATCTGCAAATATTTTCAGAAGGACGAAATGAAATTCCGCTGGATTTATCAGCTTTAAAAGTGGTATTTATTTCTGCAGAATTTCTGTTGATGGTTCGACTGAGTTTATTAGAATTAATAAAAATTAAAAATAAATGAAAAAAATAAATATTTTACTTGCTGTATGTGTGTTCATCGCAACATCAGCTTCGGCTTAGTGGAGTATCGATTCAATATCTTCAGCCTATAGTGGATTAGCCGTTACGCAGAATGGAAGCAAGGTCATCTTTGCTTATTAACAAAATTTGAGTTGTATGATTTTGTAACTAACACGTGGCTACAAAAGTATGCTTCAGCCGGGACCCAACGTAATAGTGGCTACCATCAATGGAGTGAGTTATTTTGGTGGCGGCGGTTTCTTAAATGTTTCTTCCTATAATTTTTCAAGAATGTAGACATCATCGAGGCGACTACGTGGTCAACGTCCTCACTTTCTACAGCTCGTAGTGTAGGTGGTATTGCAGTTGGTAATAAAGTGCTTTTTGGGTACAGGCGTCAAGTTCTGAACTATTCGAATCGTGTTGACCTATTTGGTGTCACTACGGAATACGTACTACGCACAATCCATCACAAGGTGAAGTGTGGATGTGGCGGTAGCCGTTGTGGAGCAAAGTAATTTTTGCTGGAGGTGAATGTGGCGGTATTCCGAATGGTATTTGCTCACGGAAAGTAATAAAGTAGATATTTATGATGATGCAACAGGTTTGTGGAGCACAGCATACTTTCAATGAAAAAGGCAACGAATTGCAGTGGCGGTTGTAGGAACTAAGTTTTTATTTGCGGGCGGACTTGCTCCCTCTGGTAATTCAAGCGCATTATTATTTATGATGCGAGTACCAATACCTGGGAGAAAATGAATATGTCAGGCAAGTACGGTATTGCTGCAGCAACCGTTGGCAATAAAGTGTATTTTCTGTTATTGCAATTGGCTCAAGTGGTACGTTGTCTAATCGAGTTGAGATTTATGATGCAACAACGAATTCTTTAAGTTATGTGACACTTTCTTCACCGCGTATGTACATGGCTGTTGCGCAAACATCGCAGCATTTGCTTTTTGCAGGTGGAATCGTTACGTGGGGAAATGTAGGAACAGATAGAGTAGAAGTGTTAGATGTTGCAACTAATACTTGGTCGGTTGAGTATTTGTCACGCCCTCGCATGAATTTGGCAACAGCTTCTTACGGCGGCACAGCAATGTTTGCGGGTGGAGCTAAGTGTTGAGTAGTTATCCCCAATACTCGATCCTTTCGAAACGCGTTGATTTCAGAACAGATGTTGTATTATTAAGAGATCCACTAACGGTTGAATCGAGTTTGAAATGCAACAGCCGAAACATTTACTGTTTATCCTAATCCTGCTTCTGATCAAATCACCATTTCATCGAGCGATGAATTTGAGGAGATCCGAATTTATCATGTAAGTGGAAAATTGATTTATAAATCCGACCCTGCATGGTCACGCATTCATGTTAGGCACTTCAACCTTTCCTGCAGGAGCGTATCTAGTAAGTACTCTTAAAAATAATAATGTGGTTGCGAGTAAACGGATGTTCGTCATCCATTAACAAGCCTAAAAAAGTTATTTTAAGCGCGCTTGGTGTGGTCGTGATGTGAATTAGTTTTTATTTAAATTTACATTTCTAACTGCATTTAGTTTAAGAAATGAGATCAACTATTGAAGCATATCATGCATCCCTTCCAAAAGGAGAGCAGGAGATCTGCATCACCTTAGAGGGCATCATCAATCAATACTTACCGGAGACGGAAGCAAAATTTGGCATGCATCCTGTTTGGTTTTGGATGAAAATCTGTGGTGGGTTATAGTAAATTGAAAGGCGGAATACGTTTACTTTTTTGGAGTGGAGTTGGTTTTGAAGACGATAAATTAAAACCAGGTTCCGGCAAATTCAAAGACGCTTCGATACTTTATACCTCCGTCGATGAAATCAAGTTAAAAGACCTGAAATCGTGGCTCCGCAAAGCCAAAGAAATTCAGTGGGACTACAAAAATGTAGTCAAGCGCAAAGGTGTTTTGATTCGATTAAAATAATTTAGACCCAGATAGGGTCGAATTTTTATAGCAAAGATTCCAATACATAGTTTACCGACCCGTAGGGGTCGTACAATATTGCCATGATTACAAAGGATAATAAAATAAATATTTTCATTTGTAATCCGACCCCAAAGGGTCGCATCTTAATAGAGGGTCGCACATCATTTCCATCATTCCAATGGATTGAATAATTTATTTTCACCCGTAATCCGACCCCAAGGGTCGCATCTTAATAGAGGGTCGCACATCATTTCCATCATACCAATGGATTGAATAATTTATTTTTCACTGTAATCCGACCTAGCGGGTCGCATCTTAATAGAGGGTCACATTATTTCATCTATACAAATGATTTGGCAATAATTAACTTCTACCCGTCATCCGACACTGAAGGGGTCGCATGTTTATAGCAAAATGGACCATACCTCATAACCCCGACCCCATAGGGGTCGCACATTATTTCCATCAATACAAATGATTTGGCAAGAATTAATTTCCATTCGTAATCCGACCCCAGCGGGGTCGCATCTTAATAGAATAAATATTTTTCATTCGTAATCCGACCCCAGCGGGGTCGCATCTACCATAATAGGAGAAGAAGTTCGAAATAGAATAAATTAATTCTCGGATTTATAGATCTACAAAATCTGGTTGAGATTATAAGTACATTTTATAAAATTACAGACGCTGCAAAATGCACGGTGTATGAAAAGGTTCATTTGTGCAAAATAGCTTTGAAGTTATTTGAAAAGAATATCATTTTAAAGAGGAGTTGCGTCAACCTATATTCCTTGTGTGGCCAATTTCCAATGAGTCCGATCATTTTTATGACGTTTTATTGACATTTGGCTTTGATCTCAGGGAAGATGTTTTGCCGAATTTAAATGCTAATGTGTAGTAGAAATTTTGTTTGCAAATCATTCGTGCAGACTTCCTTACTTGTGTCCATTCACGCTTTATTTTTTTATAAAATCAATGGTTTTTCGTTACAAGTCACTTAATATAGATTTGACATGAATGTTTGTCTTGCTTTAAATGAAAGCCTACCTTTACAAGGCACTATTGATTTAAATGATATCCATGTTACGTCCTCTAATAATCTTATTAATTTTATTAAGTTTATTTATTGATTCCAATGCACAAACTTTTTGCATGGGCAAAATCATTAGGTGGTACAAACAGTGATTATTCTGCTTCCATTGCTATAGATGTTGCCGGTAATGTGTACACCACCGGTTATTTTTTAGGAACTGCTGATTTTAATCCAGGTGCAGGTACTTCTAATCTTACTTCAACAGGGAGGAGTGATATTTATGTGTCGAAATTAGATGCTAGTGGAAATTTTCTTTGGGCTAAACGCATTGGAGGTAACAGCTGGGATGATGGTTCAGGAGTTTCATTGGATGCTGCAGGAAATATTTACATAACCGGACATTTTAGTGGAACTGCAGACTTTGATCCAGGTACTGGAACTGCTAATTTAACTTCGGCTGGAGATTATGATATGTTTGTTTGTAAATTGGATGCGTTCGGAAATTTTATTTGGGCGAAAAGAATCGGAAATAGCAACGGCGATTATAGCTGGAGTATTGTTCTTGATGCTATGAGCAATGTTTATATTACAGGACAGTTTTTTGGTACAGTTGATTTTAATCCAGGCCCCGGCACTTTAAACATGACAGCTGTTGGAGGGTATGATTTTTTTATTTGTAAACTTGACGCTGCAGGGAATTTCGTGTGGGCTAAAAGCTTAGGTGGATTAAATCCAGATGTGGCGTATTCTATTGCAGTGGATGCAAGTGGTAATGTATTTGCAACTGGCGGCTTTAATGGCACTGTTGATTTTGACCCTAGCGCAAGTGTCTTTAATTTGAGTTCGGCGGGTAGTGAAGATGTATTTATTTTAAAGTTAGACGCTACAGGTAATTTTATTTGGGCGAAATCTTTTGGCGGAATTAACTTCGACTCTGCAAATTCAATGACAGTAGATGCGCTTGGAAATATATATACCATTGGAAGTTTTGAAGGTACTGCTGACTTTGATCCATCTTCAGGAGTCTCGACCATAACCTCTTCTGGTTTCTATGATGTTTTTGTTTGCAAACTGAATAGTGTCGGAAATTTTATTTGGGCAAAGAACTCAGAAGGTGTGGGCTACGAAGATGCTTTTGCCATCAATACCGATGTAAACGGGAACGTTGTTTTTTCTGGTTGCTTTAGTTCAGCAGTTGATTTTAATCCTGGAGGAGGTGTTTTTAATTTAATTCCCGCGGGCACGCAAGATATTTTCATTTCCATGTTAGATAACGCAGGTAATTTTTTGTGGGCAAAAGATTTGAAGGGAAGTAGTAATGTCGGTTGTGGAATTTCCATACTTGTAGATGCAGCGAATAATATTTATACAACAGGTTTTTTCCTCCACTGTTGACTTCAATCCCGATGCAGCAACTGTTAATATTTCATCGGCGGGAAATGAAGATATCTTTATCCATAAGATGAATTATGTTGTCACTCCCTTGCCAATTGAATTGATTTCTTTTGAAGGTAGAGCCATTGGCAATCAAAATATTTTGTACTGGACAACGGCGAGTGAAATTAATAATAATTATTTTTCGCTGCTAAGAAGCAATACTGGAAGTAATTTTGAAATCATTGGTAATGTTAACGGGGCAGGTACTAGTACGCAATCTTTAAATTATTCTTTCATTGATAGCGACCCTTTTCACGGGATTAATTATTACCAATTGCAACAAACTGATTTTAATGGTCAGACCACTTTTTCAAAAATCATTGCTGTGAAAAAATCTTCGGAGGTAATCAGTAATATCATTATTGCACCTAATCCCGTGTTAGATTTTATTTATATATCTAATTTGGAAAGTGATTTCATGTTTCAAGTGGAAATTACGAACGCAATAGGTGAAATAGTTTCGCGATCAGAAAACATGACTATGATTAATGTTTCGCATTTGTCTAAAGGGGTATATTGCATTAAAATTAGTGCGATTGAAAATATGTTTATCCAAAAAATTTTCAAGCAGTAGTATCAAGCAGTAATTCGGGCAATAGGATTCTAAAGTGTTGGAATTTTTATTAAAACAGAATCCAACACCTTTAACATGAATCCATCGGTGTCGCACAACATTTCCATCATCACCTACGAAATAAAATCACATTCAAATCAAAGTATATTTGATTTCGAACTAACGTATTTCCAAAATCTCGGAGTCGTTTAATCCAATCATTAAATCATCATTCATTCGCTTTACAACCCTGAAATGTTCGAATGTGTATGGGAAAATGGACCAGACCCCATAAACACGACCCCGTAGGGGTCGCACATCATTTCCATCATCACAAAGGATTGAAGAATTTATTTTTTTTCCACCCGTAATCCGACCTCAGCGGGGTCGCATCTTAAAAGAATAAATATTTTTCATTTGTAATCCGACCCCATAGGGGTCGCATCTTAATAGAATAAATATTTTTCATCCGTAATCCGACCCCAGCGGGGTCGCATCTTAATAGAAAATAATCCACCACAATTAACCACGACCCCGTAGGGTCACATCATTTCCATTAATACAAACGGTGAGAAATCAAATTCGCAACAAAATATCTCTCTATACCATCGCTCTGGTAAATCATTGCCAAATTGGTATCCAAAAAATCCGCATTAACATGAATATGCTAATGCGGATATGGGTTTTGTTGTTTAATTCTGTTGTATAATCGTTTTTACGATTTCACAATCTTGGGGGCTTGCCCCGAATGGTAATCGTATTTACGATTTCTCATCCGGACTATTTCACACGCTCTACGTACTCTCCAGTGCGCGTATCAACCTTCACTCTGTCGGTATCATTCACGAAGAGGGGAACGTTCACTACAGCGCCATTTTCAAGCGTTGCAGGCTTTAAGGTGTTGGTTGCAGTGTCGCCTTTAATCCAGGCTCGCAATAGGAGATCGCTAACTCAACGAAGGTGGGTGGTTCAGCTAAAATCACTTCATCCGCTTCGAATGAAACTTTTACTTCCATGCCTTCTTTTAAAACTTAAAAGAGTTTCCGAATAATTCTTGTGGAACGGGAACTTGCTCATACGTTTCATGGTCCATACAGATCAGATTTTCACCGTCGCTGTAAAGGTATTCCCATGGTTTTATAATCCACTCTTGCAATTTCAACTTCTTCACCTGAGCGAAAACGATTTTCAAGTGTTTTGCCAGTTTTAAGATTACGCATTTTACCTTGATAGAAGGCGCGTAAGTTACCGGGTGTGCGATGTTGCCATTCTACTACTTGACAGAGTTCACCGTTGAAACGTAAAACTGTGCCTACTGATACATCTCCTGTATTTGCCATACGAAGTAAATTTTATGTTTGTTGATTTGAAATTACTTTTAACAAAGAAGGCAGAGAACTCCTCTGCCTTCTTCATTTTAATTTATCATCGATTACCCTTCAACAACGTCGAAGTTTAACTTCGCACGAATGTCGCGAAGAATGATAATTTCAGCAGTGTAAGTGCCGTTTTGTTTAATGATCTGTTGGCATTACTACGTTCTTCTTGTCGATTTCATAACCCATGTTTTTGAGTTTATCTACAATTTGTTGTGAAGTAATGGAACCGAATAGTTTTCCGTTTTCACCCACCTTAGCACCAATAGAAAGTGTAACACTTGCTAATGCGGCAGCTAATTTATCAGCATCCATGCGGAGCTTATTGAATTTGTGAGCACGTTGCTTAACTACTTCAGCATGTACTTTGCGATTTGTTTCGTTGGCAATTACTGCAAGTCCGTTTGGAATTAAGTAATTACGACCGTACCCGTTACGAACTTTTACGATATCGTCAGTGTAACCAAGGTTCTTAATGTCTTGTTTGAGAATAATTTCCATGGTTCAGCTTATTTTAAAAGATCAGTTACATACGGCATCAAGCTCAGGTGACGTGCACGCTTACAGCTTGACCCACTTTACGTTGGAACTTCAAAGAAGTACCGGTAAGGCGGCGGGGGAAGTAATTTCCTTGCTCATTTACGAATTTAGTTAAAAATGTAGCATCCTTGTAGTCAATGTACTTGATGCCCATTTTCTTGAAACGGCAGTATTTCTTTTTGTTTACCTCCACTGCCGGTGGATTTAGAAAGCGGATGTTTCCGCTAGCGTTTGAATGTGTCGACATGTTTAGGTTTTTTTAAGATACTGCTTCTTCTTGTTTCTTTTGGGTTGCGTTTTTACGTTTTCTCTCGTTGTAACCAACAGCATGCTTGTCTAGAGCAATGGTAAGAAAACGCATAATACGCTCATCCCGTTTGTACTCAACTTCCAACTTAGCTACTAACGTAGGTTCCAGCTTGGAACTCAAATAAAAAGTAGAACCCTGTGTTCTTCTTTTGAATCGGGTAAGCCAGTTTGCGTAATCCCCAATTGTTCTCATGAACAATTATGGCACCGCTGTCGGTGAGGAATTTTGATGTTTAGCAACCGCTTCATCAACTTGCTCCTGCAGTAATACCCCGGAGTAAGGACGATTACGGTTTCATAATTTTTTTCATTATAACTGGTTTTTTCCTTTTTTAAGGACTGCAAAGATACTAAATTCAGTTACTTGAGCAACCTTTTTCTCGAGTTAATGGTTGTTTTTGGAAATCAAGTTCGTCTTATTCTATAATTTATTGGTTTCTAGATGTTTTGGCTTTAAGCTTCTGGTTTCTGGCTTCAAGTTGAACCTTGAGCTAAGTCGATGGGGACTAGCTTTTAGCTTCAATGAATAGAGAATTTTATGAAAATCACATAAATGTCGAGTAGAAAGATTAAAAAAAATGACCTTTATTTTTTTTGATTGTCAATTTTAGAAGAAAAGTGTTGACTGGCATTGATCAAAATCATAGATTTGGTTATCAAATTTAGCCATGCTAAGGTTGAATAGTTAAAAATGAATCATCGAAAATCTCTTATAGGTTGTAAAGAGTTTGGGAAGTAGTTGTTCTTAATGGAGAGTATATTTCAGTAGTTTTAACCGTAGTATTGGTTTGACTCTTGAATTTCTAATTATAAATTGTTTAAATTATAATTCAGTTGCATGAGTGTTACAAGTTTTAAATGTCATACCTAAAACCTAATATTTTATGAAAACCAAAAATCAAATTGCTTATTTCAAACCGATTCTATCTTTTATACAAAAAAATATTATTGTATTTATTTTGATAGGTGCAATAAGTATAAAGTCAAATGCACAATCGTTCACCTGTACAACTTTTTAATGATCTTTATATTCCAATTTCTATAGTAGGAGGAGCCATTGAATCTACAGCTACAGGAGATAACGCGAATCAAACCAATATACCAATAGGATTTAATTTTGGTTATGGTGATTCAGTTTTTTCAAACATTGGAATTAGTACCAACGGATTGATTTGGTTTGATGCCATTGCACCAGCTACCAACGTAGGCAATGCAAATTTGGTCACTACTGGAGCACCTAATCAAAGCCTAGCTCCTTGGTTTAATAATTTGATTGATGATGCCACATCTTCTATTCTTTACCAGACAGAAGGAACTTCAGGCAGTCAAAAATTTACGATTCAATTTACAAATTATCCAACGTTTACAGGCACTCCAGGTAGTAATGTGAGAATGAATTGTCAGGTGATAATTTATGAAACAACAAATGTTATTGAATTTAAGTATGGTATTTTAAATGTGATTGGAGCCCAAACAACAAGCGGTGGAGCCATGATTGGCATGGAGTGGGGTACAGGCGGCAGTGGAAAATTCATCGATGCCATTACGGGTTCTTCCATTTTAAGTCATCGCATGCTAAGTCCATTAAGTGGGTGGCCAACTTATCATTTTAGATTTACTCCAGGAGCTCCAACACCCGTTGCAACTGGATCCTATAATGTGGGCGTGGGTCAAACTTACCCAAGTTTAACATTGGCTGTTGCAGATGTGAATCACAGAGGGATTTCAGGATCCGTAACTTTAAATTTAACCGATCTACAATACGATACCTCAGCTTTAAATGGAAGTAATATTTTTCCAATTTTCGTAGCAACTCCCAATGGTAGTGAAACGAATAGGTTAACAATTGTTAAGAGTGGCGATCAAGCCACATTGGCTTATAAGGGATCAAGTGTATCTGCTTCAGGAGCAGGATTCGGTACCGGTGTAGGTACTGCTGCCATCGGACATGCCAGTGAGCCGTTACTGGGTGTTTGTGCTTCATATACTACCATAAGGAATCTCAATCTAATTTCGCACGGAGCTCCTCAAACTGTTGAAATCGGACTTGCTGTATTTGAATTATCTGGTGACAAAGGTTCTCAGAATAATTATTTCGATAAGATATCTGTAAACTTAAATAGGGCTCACGGCAATGATGTTTTTGGAGTTGCTTCTTTCAACACTGCTACTGCTGGCGGATTTGCCGGAACTAATTCTTATAATACCTATTGTGATTTAAATATTAAAGATTGTAATGTTGGTATTAGTATATCAGCTCCGAATAATGCAACAGGTCCGGCCGATGAAGGAAATAAAATAATATCATCTTCCTGTAATACCTTCAATTACATTGGTGATCCTAACACTCCGAATGATATCATTGAGGCGGAAGTTATGGCGTTTCAATAGCTGGTCAAAATGAATTTGTGGTTCGCAATTGTGTCATTCAGAATATTACAGGCACTAGTTCGCTTGGGGATGTAGATGGAATTGTGGTGGTAAGTTCATTTGGGGCAAATGAAATCAGCAATAACATCATTCGAAATTTGCGTCGAAGCAGTACTACAATACAATCAAATCATTTTGTTTCAGGAATCAGGATTAACTGGAATAACCAAACCATGACGTACAAAATTTTTAACAACAGTATTAGCAATTTATTGACTTCTTATACTGGTGCATCAACTACAGTTACAGCGATCATTGGAATTTATTATCAAGATAGTGGAGCAGGTAATTTAACCTCTGAAATTTTAATAATAGTGTTAGTTTAAATGGTAGCACTTTCCAAATGCATCATCTACATGTTTGTCAATTATAAATACAGGATTGAATTTTAGTATTAAAAACAATGTTTTTGCAAATTTTACTTGGCTCAGACTGGTGTGGCTTTTCACAGTTGTTTTTACAAGAATACAACAAATAGATATGGAAATGCTTTGCCTTTGTCAGATTCCAATATTTATTATTGAAAGATACCACCTGGTACTTTGTTCCGTTGCTACCACTGCGAATCATCCAGTTTAGCATCTTGGCAGCTGCGATGACTTTAAATCCAAATTCTGATTTAAATTCTGCAGGTTGGAAATCCAGGTTTGTAAATAATATTACCGATTTACACGGAACTTTATCTCAACTTTATGATGGATAAATGGTCACTATGCCTCCAGGCTTTGCAGGGATTGGATATCGATTGTGAACCTCCTAGAAATTTTCCAGTATACATATACAGGATTTGATGACTTCACAAATAATGCGATTCGACTTGATCTGAATGTTTTTTAGAGGATTTTATAGGAGCAGGTTTTATGACTCCTGTTTTAAACAATAATGGGGAGGACAACACTGCCATTTCTGATAC
>JADJMG010000008.1 GCA_016709725.1 Bacteroidota bacterium | reverse complement strand
ATTAACAGGAGTATTGGTGTGGGTGGTGTGGATCATGATGAGTTCCGAATCGCCTGAAATGATTGTGGAAGAATTAAACCATCATTTGAGCGGTGCGGCGGGCATCTTGTTCTTCTTATTAGCAGCTATGGCCATTGTTGAATTGATCGATGCGCATGACGGATTTACCATCATTACTTCAGCCATTAATACACGAAGCAAATCAAAATTATTATGGTTGACTTGTATTATAACTTTTTTCTTATCCGCGGTATTAGATAATTTAACTTCTACCATTGTGATGGTTTCGCTCGTAAGAAAGATTATTGACGACAAGGAAGATCGAATGTTATTTGCTGGAATGATTGTCATTGCTGCAAATGCTGGCGGGGCCTGGTCACCTATTGGAGATGTAACCACAACTATGTTATGGATTGGAGGTCAAATCACAGCTGCCAATATCATCACTTCCTTATTTATTCCTTCGGTAGTTTGTTTGTTGATTCCTTTGTTTTTTGCGGGAAGAAAAATGAAGGGCGAAATTCCTGCATTAGTAATTCAAGAAGGAACAGTGTCTGTCACAACTCAACGAGAACGAAATGCAGTTTTCTTCATTGGTGTAGGTACTTTATTGTTTGTTCCCATATTTAAAACAATAACCCATCTACCCCCTTTCATGGGTATTTTATTTGGATTAGGATTATTATGGGCAGTTGTTGAATTTATTCACAGAAGAAAAGATGATGACCAAAAAGAATTTTTTAGTGTGTCAAAAGCTTTACAACGAGTAGATACACCCAGTGTATTATTTTTCTTGGGAATTTTAATTGCGATTGGTGCATTAGAGAGCACACATATCTTGAGTGAGATGGCACAATGGATGAACGACACGATTGGAAATTTACCTTTGATCGTCACCTTCATTGGACTTCTTTCTGCCATTGTTGATAACGTCCCTCTAGTTGCAGCAAGTATGGGAATGTATGACTTGGCAACATATCCTACCGATCATTTTTTATGGGAGTTTATGGCTTATTGTACAGGCACCGGAGGAAGCATCCTCATCATCGGTTCAGCAGCTGGAGTAGCAGCTATGGGTATGGAAAATATTTCATTTGTTTGGTACATTAAAAGAATTAGCGGCTATGCATTAATCGGCTACTTAGCAGGCGCAGCAATTTATGTGTTGATGCATTAAACAGGCGAAGCCATGCGGGCGAAAATGAGCTTCTAGAAGCGAATTAGAGCTTATAGCCACTAGAAGAAGGCGGTGGGAGAGTGAAAAGGTGAAAAATTTTAATTTTAGAATTAGCTTTCCTTTAATTTAAACATCCAGCGTCCAGTAGCTAGTATCCAGCCAGTAGCTAGCAGTATCAAACATCCAAATAAATTTCGGAGCTAATTTCCTCTTACCCAAAAAAGCCACATCTAATATCCAACCTCTACAATCCTCTAGTACCACCACGGCGCATTAATCATTCCTTGCGATTGCAAGAAGATCACTAAAATAATCATGAGCAACATTCCAATTCCAAAAAACGTCATCAGCTTTTTATAGCGATTCGCATTTCCTTGTAATTTATGGTAACGGTAAATATTAAACATGGCTTTTTCAGCTCTTAAAAAAGAACCTTCGCCTTTAACGATGTAATCAAATGCTCCGTACTTCATGGTGTTCACAGCAACATCAATGCGATCCTGTCCGCTAATCATTACCACTTCCATCTCGGGATAAATATTTTTTAATTCTTTCAAAACGTCAATGCCGTCCATGGCATCACGCACTTGAGAATTTAAATTATAATCTAAAAAAACAATTTGCGGAATACGAACTTTCGCAGCAGCTAAACACTCTTCTCCAGTAGGAAAATCATGTATTTCGTATTTCGACATTTTAGAAAGATGATCCTTCAGCATATCGCGCTGTAAAGGTTCGTCATCCACTACGTAAACAAGGGTTTTGTCTGACATAATATTTTTAATTGCCTAATTCTTTCAGGGATGCTTCTAACTCCGATTGAATGAGTTCATATTGTTGGCGAAAATTTTCAAGTTGTTCGGGAATTTTATCGAGGTCCACCTGGTCGCCCGACATTCTCTCAATTTCTTTGATTAGATTTTCAGCACCTTTCGCTCCAAAGTAACCCAGTTGTGGTTTTAAAGCGTGTGCCGATTGACGCAAGCCCGACCAATCTTTGTTCAGATAATACATATCCATTTGCTGAATACTCACAGGAGCACCCGTAATAAACATGCGAATGTATTTCGACATTTTGTCGCTGGCGCCTCCTGTTAAACTTTTTAGGTAACTAAGGTCGGTTAGTGTTGTAGGCTGATCCATGGTATATTTAACGACAAATCTACTATAATTTTTTTACCAATGATAGATTTTTTTTGCTCTACGAAATCGAGTTTCAAACGGTTTACGGAATGTAACGTAGTTGAAGATAAAAACAATATACCTAATTCATTCTCAATTAACCCGCCAAATCTATAACGGTTTGTCTGAGAACTGCTGGATCAAAAGGTTTAGCCAAGTGCTTGTTCATTCCTGATTCGAGGCATTTGTCGATCTCCTCTTTCACGGCATTAGCTGTTAGGGCAAGGATGGGCGATTTGCTATTGATTCCATTTCCATCTCTGATTTCCTTGGTCGCGGTATACCCATCTTTCAAAGGCATATGCACATCCATAAAAATTAGATCATATGCTTTTTCTTGAGCTTTATCAACGGCTTCCTGCCCATTGTTGGCAATGTCAATCGTGATTCCCGGAAATAAATCTTCCAGCGTATCTACCGCCACCATCTGATTCATGGGTTGATCTTCGGCGAGGAGTACGGTAAGTTTTTTGTCGAATGCAGCATAATCGGCTTTCGTTACTTTCTTAACCTCTTGACCACTGAAATAGGGAATCAAGAACCAAAAGGTAGTACCTTTTCCCTTGGTGCTATTCACATGAAGTGATCCACCTTGCAATTCTACTAATTGTTTGCTGATGGTTAATCCCAATCCAGTGCCACCAAATTTACGGGTGGTATCGCTACTTTCTTGCGAAAAACTTTCAAATACTTTATGAATTTGATCAGGTGCAATTCCAATACCTGTATCCTGTACCGCAAACTTAAGCCACGAGGGTTCATCGCCACTTTCTTTCGTTACGAACACATCAATAAATCCACCTTCCGGGGTAAATTTAATAGCGTTACCAATGAGATTGGTGAGAATTTGAGTGAGTCGAGTAGGATCACCTTTCAACCACTTCGGTACATCGTCACCGATAGTATAACGTAAAATTGTTTTTTGCTCTTCTGCTTTAAGATGCAAGGTTTGATACACTACATCTACACATTCTTCCAAATTAAAATCGATAACCTCAATCTCAATTTTACCAGCTTCAATTTTTGAAATGTCGAGGATGTCATTGATGATATGCAAAAGATTATAACTCGCTTTGCGCATAGCACTCAAATAACGCATCTGCTCTTCTCTCGGATTTTTATCAATGAGTAAGTTAGTCATACCCACCACAGCATTGAGCGGAGTGCGAATCTCATGACTCATATTCGCCAAAAACTGCTGCTTGAATTGCGCACTGCGAAGAGCCATATCTTTTTCTTCCACCGCTACATTCAAATGTTCTTTTGCCTGCATGCCCTCCAAAATTACTTGCAAATCTTCAATTGTTTTTTGGATGGTCGTTTCGAGATCTGAAAAATCGATGGGCTTGGTTACAAAGTCATAAGCACCTCTGTTCATAGCGGTCCGAATATTGGCCATGTCACTATAAGCAGAAGCAACAATGGTTCGAACGGGTCTTTTAATATTTTTTACATTAACCAATAAAGTAAGTCCATCCATTATCGGCATATTAATATCGGTAACAACGATTCCGATGGAAGTATCTTCTTTTAATTTATTTAAAGCTTCTTCTCCATTCAGTGCGAAGCTCAATTTAAAATTACCTTCCTTTACCTGTTTACGGAAACGTTGTTTTACCAACATTTCTAAATCAGATTCGTCATCAACAAAAAGTATGTGGGTGGATTGGGACATTTAAATAGAATAATGATATGTTAAGGTGAGAGTAAAGTTAGACTATTTTTTTGAATGATGATTAATATTCAAATTTACAGCGAGAATAAAGAATTGAAAACGATTTGTTTATTTGATTCTGATCTTGAAAGGGTCGAATTTCTTTATGTTGTTGTCTCCTAAAATGGCTTTAATGTCTGAAAAGAGGATGGAAGATCTTGGCTGAATTTTGTCAAGATGAAGTTCAAGAGCTGCATTAAAATTAATTCCTTCCACAGTCACTTTTTGAATTACTTTTCCTGATTCACTCAAAATTGTAAGAGTATAGGTGGAAATTTTTTGTTTCGGCTTATAGTAACCACCCGGCATAAATAATTCCAGACTTTTGGCTTTCAGAAATTCTTCTTTCGTAAGTACAGAATCGCGAGTTCCTTTTATCCCAATAGCATAAGAGCTCAACTTTTTTATTTCATACACTTTTTCGATGATGAGTTTGTCGTTGTCAAAAACACGTAGCGTATCAAATCCTATTTCTGTATATTTAAGTAAAGCCCGCATGGCCATTCCCGGTCGAACTTCTAAAGGTCCGCCGCTGCGTTCCATGCGAATGTATTTCCCAGGAATTTCACCATAAACCATGATTACATTTTCTACGCCCACATACATAATTGCCATTTCAGGCTTCGTTAACGAAGTATTGATAAGCGTCGGCTTCTTTTGCGCAAAAGCATTTCCTCCTAATATGAAGAAGAAAGTAATCAAAAAATAACTAATGTGTTTTTTCATTTATTATATAATAGAAGTTTCAACTGCAGGACAAAGCAATTTACCTCGCGAGGCTTCGCGATTATCAATCCACCTCCCGATAGCTATCGGGACCACCAATTCGCTAATCCACCAATCCACCAACTTGCCAATTCACCAATTCGCTAAGATAAAAGTGAATGAAATTCACTTTTATCTTAGCGATACCCCAATAATTTTTCTTCCAACTTTTTAAAGTCAATCGGTTTCGCGAGTAGTTCATCTGCTCCAAGTCGCATTGCTTTTTGGGTATGCTCATCATCGCCATAGGCCGAAATCATCATCACTTTTAAGTCTGGATATTCACTTTTTACTTTTTCCAATAATTCAAATCCGGTCATGCCTGGCATGTTGATGTCGGACAAGATTAATGCAATGTCCGTACTTCCCGGTTCATGCAAAAAGGCTAAGGCCTCTTCCCCCGAAAAAGCGAAATCAATATTGATATCACCTTCACGAATGGATTTACGAAAGCGTTGTTTGAATAACAATTCTACATCTTGTTCGTCGTCTACTACTAGTATTTTGAATGCCATGGTGTGGAATTTTTTAGTGAGTAGTTAATGGAAGTTGAATAATAAATTCTGTGTATTCGTTTAGGCTACTTTGAATTTCAATTTTTCCTTGATGTGATTTTGTGATGATATCATAACTCATGCTGAGCCCTAATCCTGTTCCTTGCCCCGATGGTTTCGTGGTAAAGAATGGTTGAAAGATTTTATCTACCTTTTCTTTCGGTATGCCGATGCCGTTATCTTTTATTCTTATTTCTACTTGTTGATCCTGTATTGAAGTGGCAATAGTTAATTCGCTTTTGAAAGCAGGGTTAGCAACTGTTTTTTCTCGCAAGGCATAAAAAGCATTGTTGGCAATGTTTAAAAAAACCCGACTTACATCTTGAGGAATAACATAGAAGGGTGGTATCGTCGATTCAAATCGTTCTATGATGGCACACTGAAAATCTTTATGTGTTGCCCTTACTCCGTGGTAAGCGAGATTGACGCTTTCGTATAAAAGTTGATTTATTTCGACTAACTCTTTTTCTCCACTTCCTTCTCGACTATGTTGCAACATGCTCTTCACAATGCGTTCTGCACGCTTTCCGTGATGATGAATTTTTTTCAAACTCTCATTAAGCTCTTTCGCCAGCTCTGTTTTTTCTTGTTCAGTTTTTGCTTCGAGTAATTCACTCACAACATCTAATGTGCCTTCCGAAAAATTGACAACGAAGTTGAGTGGATTTTGAATTTCATGCGCAATGCCAGCGGTCAGGAGACCTAACGACGCCATCTTTTCACTTTGCAAGAGTTGATCTTGTGTTTCTCGCAGTTGTTTCAATGTGTTTTCCAATTCTGTATTAGACGCCTGTAATTTCAAATTACTTTTTTTCTTGAAGAGATAACGGTTGTATAAGAATGCAAGAAATGCGAGCGCGGCAATGGATAATCCCATCAATAAATTTTTGAAGTTCTTTTGCTTGGCAAGTTGTAATTCTTGTCGTGCCATGTCACGCTGCTGTATCACGTTCTCCTTCGTAAGCTGCTCCACTTTTGCAGTTGTTTCTTCTAGCGCTTCGTCTTTTTGGTTTAACTCTAAATCCGTCTTCGTGATGAGTTGACTGAGTTCTAACTGTTGCTCTCCAACCGACGGTGTAGAAATATGATGTTGTTTTTTTAGTAAATCAATGACTAATTCTTTCTCTCTAGCTTGCCATTTGTTCTCGAAATCACTCAATTTATCTTTGGAACGTTTCGCTAATGACTCTTTAATAGCGATGTACTTCTCATGAAACGCATCGGCCTTCTCAAAATTATTCTGATAGCTAAATATTGTAAAAAGTTGCATGCATGCGTCCTTGGTGAGTTGATGGACGAGGAGCTGATTGTCGAAGGTTAAGCTTTTATTAAATTGCTCCAACGCCATTTCGAATTTACCTTTCTTGAAAAAAACTAGACCTAAATTACGATGTATGATGCCATTTAAAGTATTTTCATTGGAAGCAACATGGGTGAGCGCCGACTTAAAACTCTCCATTGATTTATTGTAATCATTATTTCGAAGTTGTAATTCGCCAAGTGAATTCAAGGAAATGGCTGCAAACGTATTTTTCTTTTGTGTGGCGAACGATTTGGAAACTCGGCTATAGTATTCTTCAGCTGATTTCAAATCATTTAATTCAAAACTCACTTGGGCTAGTTGCGATAGAATGTAATCATCTGTTTCGCGTGAAGTGATGGATTTATTTTTTTGATGAGCATCCTTAAAGTAGTCTAATGCTTTTTCGTTTTGATTAAGTAAGCGATAGGCTAATCCTATTTTAGCAAATATTTCAATCTCCGTTTTTACATCTTTACTTTTTACGGCAGCTTCAAGTGCTTGTGAAAAATAGGGAAGCGCATGTTGAGGCTGATTTTTCATCAGTAAATGTAGGCCCAATGCTTGTGCTGAGGTACTTATTTTAATTGAATTTTTTTCTTTTTGACCTTCTTGTAGCTTTTTTCGATTGGTGTTTTCATCAATAGAAAATGGGACAATAGTTTTTTGAAAACGAGGAAATACTAATTCATTCGTTATTCTGTTTTTTTGAATCCATGTATTGAAGTCACTTACTTGTGCTTTCCGTGACGTTGATGGAAATAGCAACGCGCTAAAAAAAAGCATCAAGAAAAATTGAAGCTTAGGCAGAGATGTATGTAATTGATTATTGCTCATCCGCTCCATGAATATGGATGCTGTTTTGATGGGCAAAAAGTAGTAAAAAAATATGGATTTGCTTTTAACGCTTGGCAGAGGCAGTTACAGATACCTTTTCTCCTTTCTTTGAAATTTGTTTCGCCATTTCAAAAACGTGTTGGCGACTGCGATTTAATTGTTTAGCTTCTTCAAATTGTTTATCATGAAAATTTGGAAAATCCATCAAGCTCGAAATATCCTCCAAGTTCAAATTTATCTGAGAAGAAATCACCTCCACCTTTTGAAGGCAAGATTCAATTTTCTTTAACTCTTTTTGCTGATCCTTTTTGATTTTCATTGGGTTGATTGTTTTTCTAGTGTAGTAGGCTAAGATAAAAGCCGATCCATTGTCGATAGATAGTTGTATAAAATGGTTTTCAACATGCTGAGGTGCATAAGGTTTATGAAGAACTGTTAGTGGTGTCTTAAACTTTAAAATATTTATAGTGTTATAACGTTGAATCATCAATAACATTATTTCCCTCGACTAGATTATGAATTAATTATGTTTGGGTTAAAAAAAGGACTTGACAAGCGCAATTTAATGTGTAACTTGCGCTCCTATTAAAATAGCCGCTCAAGGAAGATTTAATGTGTGTATAGAGTTAATTAACAGAAAGATATGCGTCAACTAAAAATTACAAAATCGATTACTAATCGCGAAAGCGCGTCTTTTGAGAAGTACCTCCAGGAAATTGGAAAAGAAGAGTTAATTACAGCCCAAATCGAAGTAGAGCTTGCTCAGAAGATTCGTGCTGGAGACCAAAAAGCATTGGAAAAGCTAGTGAGAGCTAACTTGCGATTTGTTGTTTCGGTAGCAAAACAATATCAAACTCAAGGTCTTAGCCTTCCAGATTTGATCAACGAAGGAAACTTAGGATTGATTAAAGCGGCTAAGAAATTTGATGAAACCCGTGGTTTTAAGTTCATTTCTTATGCAGTTTGGTGGATTCGTCAAAGTATTATGCAAGCATTGGCGGAGCAAGCACGTATAGTCCGTTTGCCGCTCAACCAATTGGGAGCTGCTAATAAAGTGAAGAAAGCATTTTCTGAGTTGGAGCAAAAGTTTGAACGTGAACCAAGTCCCGAAGAATTAAGCGCCGTGCTTGATCTTCCAATGGACAAAGTGGCAAATACGATGAAAATGCCAGGTAAGCACGTTTCTATGGATGCGCCTCTTGTTCAGGGTGAAGATTCAACTTTGTTGGATGTTCTTGAAAATGGAGATAGTCCAGGTGCCGATTCCGCTTTAATCAACGAATCACTGCAAAAAGAAATTAATCGCTCTTTAGCAACATTGAGTGAGCGTGAACAAGATGTGGTGAAAATGTTTTATGGCATTGGAATCCAACACGGTCTTTCTTTAGAAGAAATCGGAGAAAAATTCGATCTAACTTCAGAGCGTGTTCGCCAAATTAAAGAGAAAGCAATCAAAACGCTTCGTCAGAACTCTAGAAATAAGCTGTTAAAAGCATATTTAGGTTAAAACATTAATTTGCGGAAAGCAACGATGTCTATGATGTCGTTGCTTTTTTATTTTGTTTTTGATGGGCGATTTTTTTTAGATGGATGCACCAATCTTTTTTGATGTTGTGGTAATCAATATTGAAAACTACATTCTTATTTTATTTTTTTTCACGGTGATCTGTCTCATTTCGTTTTGATGTGTTCAAAAACAATACGATTCTGTTCAAAAGATAAAGTCCTTATTTTTGATATTCTACTCTAATTTGTTTTCTTTTGTACTAAGCATTTCGCTTACCATTTCATCCTACATTCACCCACCTTACTTCAAAAATTTATGACCAACATCAACATTAACGACGAAATTCTATTGCAAGAAAACAAAGATCGTTTCGTTTTATTCCCAATTAAATATGACAAAATTTGGTCGATGTATAAGCAAGCAGAAAATAGTTTCTGGACTGCAGAAGAAGTTGATTTAAGTGTTGATTTAAAAGATTGGGATCGTCTGAATGATGGAGAACGTCATTTTATTTCGCATGTATTAGCCTTCTTTGCTGCAAGCGATGGAATTGTAAATGAAAATTTAGCGGTGAATATGATGAGCGAAGTTCAACTTCCAGAAGCTCGTTGTTTTTATGGTTTTCAAATTATGATGGAAAACATTCACTCAGAAATGTATTCATTGCTGATTGATACTTACATCAAAGACCCTGCTGAAAAACATCGTTTGTTTAATGCGATTGATACGGTTCCTTGTGTTAAGAAGAAAGCGGATTGGGCTTTGAAGTATATTAATAATGGATCGTTTGTGCATCGCTTAATTGCATTCGCTGCTGTAGAAGGAATTTTCTTCAGTGGATCTTTCTGCTCGATCTTCTGGTTGAAGAAACGTGGTTTAATGCCTGGACTTTCTACCTCGAATGAATTTATTTCTCGCGATGAAGGTTTACATTGTGACTTTGCTTGTTTGCTTTATGGTATGTTGAAACATAAATTAACAGAAGCCGAAGTAACTGCCATTATCACTGATGCCGTATCTATTGAAAAGGAATTTGTGACGGATGCACTTCCTGTAAAATTAATTGGTATGAACTCTGATCTAATGTGTAACTACATTGAGTTCGTTGCCGATCGTTTGCTGAATTCATTGAATTGTCCAAAAGTGTATAACCGCGAAAATCCTTTCGATTTTATGGAGACAATTTCTTTGGAAGGAAAAACAAATTTCTTCGAAAAACGTGTTTCTGAATATAAGAAAGCCGGCGTAGGTGTTGATCCTGCCGATCAAGAATTGAAATTTAACGAGGAATTTTAATTCTTCCGCTCCCTAAAATTAAAACGCATTTGGATTAGATTAAATTCTAAAATCAAATGCGTTTTTTCTTTTTCTAAAAAGTTGTTGGTGATAATTGCTAAAATTAATTCGCTCTGAAAATTTTTCGGTAATCGGTTAACAATTCCGATTCTACCATTTTAATTCTAGGAACCAACACTCGATCTTCAATTAATCCGTGAATGCAAAGGTCGCGTTCCAAATTTTGCAACTGACTCAACAGGATTCGATAGGGTGTAATGTTTGTATAGGGCGGATCATGTGCCAAAATGGTTTCCTGAATATGCGTTAAATTTTTACCAGAATCATCATGATGATCATTTTCAAATTCATCTAAAGAAAAACGTTTGTTGTTTTTAAAGAATTGATAAGCATTGATGCCTTTCTTGTGCATCTCCAATAAAAAATCAACATAAGGTAAAAGATGTTGTTCCTCTTCGCAAATGTGTAAACTTAATTCGATTTTGTAAGACGAATAAAAGTCCATCAAAATGGTTAACAAAGGATGCTCGTCACTGTAATCTTGCAATAATAAATGAATGCTTTGTTCGATCTCAGGCAGTTTCGTAAATAAATAAAGACGATGCGTTCTGCGAATGTAATCGACAATAAACTCGATGGGGAAATTTTGAAAAACTGCCGCATTAAATTGCTTCGGCGATTCAAACACATGGCTCAATTCATCAATAAGGTCGTTGAACTTGTTAATGTCGACGGAAACAGAGTTGTTTGCCGGAAAGCCATAACGTTGAAGTATTTGGTCAGTATAATAATTTGGATACATAAAGCGCGTGTTTAACATTGCAAAGATACGAGTCCATGAACTTTTGTCTAGTGATATTTATCAACTATTGACTGAGGTTATAAACAGAATAAAAATGAGTGTAAAAATGTCTTGCAAAATTGAAAAGAATTTATATGTTGTTTTTTTAATCTCTTTCCATGTAGTTTCTCTCCAGCAAAAATTAGTATTGTTGAGATAAAGTTGCCTCCATTCGAACAAGAGTTTCTTTGATTTCTTCTTCACTCGTAAATTTTCCAATGCTAATGCGAACACTGCTGTAAATTTCTGCATCGCTCAAACCCATGGCTTTCAATACATGCGATGGTTGAGGAATTGCAGATGTACATGCTGATCCCATGCTCATGCCTAGACTTGGCAATGCTTTAATAAGTTTTTCACTCTTGATTTTCGGAAAGCAAAGATTGCTGGTATTGGGAAGACGTGACTTAACACTTCCATTGATGAATCCATGTCCATATTCAATGGTAAGTTGCTGCTCTAAAAATGTTCTCCATCGAGAAGTATGTATCCCGTAATCCCAAAGACCATCATTCGCTAATTCACATGCTTTTCCAAATCCAACTAGGGCAGGTACATTTAAGGTTCCTGATCGTAATCCGCGCTCGTGTCCACCGCCCGTTATTTGGGCATGCAAAGCAACACGTGGACTTTTTCTTCTTACATACAAAGCACCAATCCCCTTCGGCCCATACATTTTATGAGCCGATAAAGTGCAAAGGTCTAGCGATTGCTCATCCACATTCACCCTCACTTTCCCAACAGCTTGTGTGGTATCACTCAGGAAAATTATTTTTCTATCTCTGCAAATCCGTCCAATCTCCCCACAATCCTGAATCACCCCCGTTTCATTATTAGCCATCATCACGGCAACTAAGATAGTGTCGTCACGCAAAAGTTTTTGCAATTCCGTTAATTCAATTCTTCCTTCTCGATCTACACCTAATAAACTGTATTCAATTCCTGCAGTTGTTAAATCTTGAACGGTATCTAAAACTGCTTTATGTTCCGTAGAACAAACGATGATGTGCTTGCCTACCGATGCATACGCCTGCGCAACACCACGTATTGCCAAGTTTAAAGATTCTGTTGATCCTGAGGTAAAGATAATTTCATTGGTCTCGGCACCAATCAAATGAGCCACTTGTTCTCTTGCTCGTTCCACAACCGCCGAAGCTGCCCATCCCCAGGCATGAGTTGAGCTCGCCGCATTGCCAAATTGTTGTGTAAAATAGGGTAGCATCGCCTCCAACACTTTTGGGTCGACAGGCGTAGTGCTATTATAATCAAGGTAAATGGATTCCATGGGACTACAAAGTTGCAAAATGAAACCCAATATCCCACCGTGAAAGGCGGATGTAGGGAATGTTTCTTTAATGTGGTTTTCAATTAATAGATATAAATTATCTTTGCCGCCATGTCAACCAATACCATCAAAAAGCTTAGCGGCGAAGATTTATTCAAGAATATCATCAGCCATTCCAAAGAGTACGGATTTATTTTCCAGTCGAGTGAAATTTATGATGGCCTCAGTGCTGTGTACGATTACGGGCAGATGGGCGTAGAGCTCAAGAAAAATTTGCGCGACTATTGGTGGAAAGCAATGGTGCAGCTGAATGAAAATATTGTGGGCATAGATGCCGCGATCTTCATGCATCCAACTACTTGGAAAGCTTCCGGACACGTAGATGCATTTAGCGATCCATTGATTGATACTAAAGATTCGAAGAAAAGATATCGTGCCGATGTGCTCATCGAAGAACATGTTGCAAAAATTGAAGCGAAGATTGAGAAGGAAGTAGAAAAAGCGAAAAGTCGATTTGAGAATTTTGATGAAACGATGTTTCGTTCTACGAATCCTCGTGTCGTTGAAAATCAAAAGAAGATCGATGAAATTAATGCACGTTTTAAAGCAGCGTTGGAAGAAGATAAACTGGATGAAGTAAAACAAATCATTATTGATCTGGAAATTACGTGTCCGGTGAGTGGAACCCGCAACTGGACCGATGTGCGTCAATTTAATTTGATGTTCAATACACAATTAGGATCGGTGAGTGAAGAGGCGAGTACTATTTATTTGCGTCCTGAAACGGCACAAGGAATTTTTGTTAATTTTTTGAATGTGCAAAAAACAGGTCGAATGAAAATTCCATTTGGTATTGCACAAACCGGAAAAGCATTTCGCAATGAAATTGTAGCCCGTCAATTTATTTTCCGCATGCGTGAGTTCGAACAAATGGAGATGCAATTTTTCGTGAAGCCAGGAACCGATTTGCAATGGTATGAGCAGTGGAAGAAAACACGTATGGCTTGGCACAACAGTCTTGGATTTCCAGAAAGCAAATATCGTTTTCATGATCATATTAAATTAGCGCATTACGCCAATGCTGCTTGCGACATTGAATTTGAATTTCCATTTGGATTTAAAGAATTAGAAGGAATTCACTCTCGCACCGATTTCGATTTAAGAAATCATGAGAAGTTCAGCGGAAAAAAATTGCAATACTTCGATCCAGAAGACAATGAAAATTATATTCCGTATGTGGTCGAAACATCCATCGGTTTAGATCGTCTTTTCTTAGCCACCATGTCTCAAGCTTATCAGGAAGAACAATTGGAAGATGGTAGTTCCCGTGTAGTATTAAAAATTCCACCTTTCTTAGCTCCATACAAAGTGGCAGTTTTGCCGTTGGTAAAAAAAGACGGACTTCCTGAAAAAGCACGTGAGATCATGAATCAACTTAAGTTGGATCATCTGTGTATTTACGAAGAAAAAGATTCGATTGGAAAACGTTACCGTAGAATGGATGCCATTGGAACTCCACTTTGCATTACCATCGATCACCAATCGTTGGAAGACAATATGGTTACTTTGCGCGACCGCGATACCATGCAACAAGAGCGTGTGAGTATTGATGCATTGATGCAACTGGTAGAAGCGAAAGTGAGTATGCATGCTCAGCTAAGGAAGTTGATGTAGGCAGCGTAAAACGTATTTGTTTGCCATGTTAACTCCAAAATTTAAGTGTGTATTTATTCACCAAATTGAATTTTAATTTTTGATGTATAATTTTATTACTTCTCATTTTACAACTTTATATAAAGTTTAGCCTGGAATAACCTTGCGATTTAAATGAGCTTTTAAAGAATTCATTGTTCAAAGTCTATTTTATATTTTTTTAGTATGAATTTTATCACAGGTTCGTACATTTTATTACTTTTATCTTCCGATATCCAACCCCTATGAAGAAATTTATACTCATTATCCTTCTTGCTGTTTTATCAACAATCACTTATGCTCAGCAATCATCTACCTCAACAATTCAGTATTTTCCACTGAAGAAAGTGTATGATTTGAGTCCGGGAGCCGATAAATGGATGCCCATCTTGCAGAACCAAAAATTACCCAAGCCACATCCTGGTACCGACGAGCAAACAGTGCGCGAAGCTAAGAAAAGCATGGTCGATCTTTATTCACATAAACGTGAAAACACGCCTTCGGCCAACCGTGCAGCAACCGCAAATGCCCCTGTGCTTCTCAATAATTTTATTGGCAATGGATTTAATTTATACGTTCCTAATGATAATGATGTAGCAGTTTCCAATGCTGGATTTGTATCCAGTGTAAACAATACTATGATTTTTGGAAAAGACGTTGTTACGAATCAAGTGTTTGCATCGGTCACGTTACATTCTTTGGTAGCCTCGCTAGGATTAACACAAGAAGAGTTTGATCCGAAAGTACTCTATGATCCAGGAGCAGATCGGTTTATTTTAGCGATGTTGAACGGATTTAATGATACGACCAGTGCCATCATTCTTGGGTTTTCACAAACGAACAGCGCTGCAGGTTTATGGAATTTTTATACGCTTCCCGGAGATGCATTAAACACCAACCGTTGGACCGACTTTCCCATGATGACAGTGAGTAACGAAGAGTTATTTATCACTGTGAATTTGTTGTATAATGATTCCTCTTGGCAAACAGGATTTAATCAAACCATCATTTGGCAAATCGATAAAGAAAAGGGTTATCAGGGACAAACCTTGGCAACGCAAATACATGGGAATATAAATCATAACGGTGAGCCTATCCGAAATTTATGCCCTGTAAAAGGTGATTTGGGAACCTATGGTCCGGGAGCTTGGTTTTTATCGAATCGAAATTTTAGTGCAGGCAATGATACCATCTTCCTAGTACATGTCACCGATACCATGGGAAGTCCGACGCAGCAAGTTACCATTCAAGCTTTAGTAAGCCCAGTTCAATATCACATGCCCGTTGACGCTGACCAACCTCTTTCCACAGAAAATTTAGGTGTAAATGATGCGCGAATTATGGGCGCTTTTTTACATAATGACAAAATTCAATTTGTATTGGCATCGTTGGATACTACTTCTGGTTACGATGGAATTTATCACGGTACGATGTCTCAAGTTTCTACTACACCCACAATTTCGGTAAGTATGTTTACAGTGCCCACTACCGATGTCGCTTATCCGAACATTGCGTATGCAGGTAATTCAGCAACGGATGATCGCGCGGTATTTAGCTTTCTATTTTCGTCGGCTACTCAATTTCCAGGAACAGCTGCAGCCATGTGGGATGGAACTTCTTTCTCAACTCATACTGTATTGCGTCAAGGAACTTCTGCATGCAATATGCTTATTGGTGATGAACGCTGGGGTGATTACACCGGTTGTCAAACAAGATATAATCAACCAGGCTATGTATGGATCAATGGATCATACACCGTTTTTAATGGAGTAACACGTACATGGATTGGAGAGTATACCGTTACTACGGCGGCAGGAGTTGATGATCCCATTGCTCAAAATAATTCCGTAGTGTATCCGAATCCAAGTATTGATTTCACCACATTAAAGTTTAATTGTCCGAAAGTGGGTCGCATTACATCAAGGATTTATGACAATGCTGGAAAAATGGTGCATCAACTCTTTTATGGATCAGTGATGTCGGGTGAAAATGAAATTAGCTTTAAGACGGATGCATTAACAGCAGGTTTGTATGTTGTTATTATTGCAGATGAAAAAGGTACCGAAATCGCGAAAGAGAAATTAGTGAAGCGATAATTTTTTACGATCTCTATAATACTTTTTGCTTCTTAATGTTTCCGATTTAAAAATAAATTCTAGCTTCTAGCTTCTTCTAGCAGCCAGAAGCTAGCAGCTAGTAGCTTTTCAAAAGCTCCATTCTAAACTTTACAATTTTTGAAATTAAAGCAAGTGGCATTTTTTCATTCAACGGAAATTGCACCGATCCTTTTCCTTGTTTGTATTTTGATAGTTCTTTCGAAAATTCTGCGTGTCCGCTGGGTGTTGCATACAATCCAATATGATTTTTATATCCTGCAAAATAGACTACAGGTTTTCCATTGAATTTATATGACGGCATATTATAACTAATTCCTTCGGTTGCTTTAGGAGCTGCTTTTGTAATGGTATTTCTTATATCTTTTAATAGCGTTTGTGTGGAGGTAGGAAAGTCAAGTAGGTACTCATCCACATTCAAGTATTTTTTTGTTTTCATTGTTATTGTTTTATTAAATGAAATAAACCCATCAAGATGATAAAGTAAAAATAATAGGATTCATCCATCTACCGAAATAAAATTTATCGATTACAATAACAAGGAATTGGAAGACGATATTGTTTTTTTGAATACAACCATCTACCCCAAACTCAACAGAAAAGACGATAAACATTACTATTTTGTAATAAAATCATGATTTTTTTGGGCTTGAATAAAATATCGCTTGCTTTCACTTTTTTATTGCCTTATATTTGTCTTCGGCTCTCCAATAAATGGGAGCCTTTTTTTACGGCAAGCATTATACAACTAACATAATTAAACAGTAAGGACCCCTTGGTTTGTCTGCGGACAAACAGATCTAACGTATGAACATGGATAGCACTCCGGTGAATCCTGAAGAGCAAAAGCCTTCGGACACCTTGGCTGAGAATTCAGCCCCTCAAATTAATGAATCATCTGAAAGTCAGGAAGTATTGGATACTCCCGTTCAGGATTCCAATGAAAATAAAGAACCTGTAGTGGAGGTTATTGCAGAAGCTCCAGTTGCTCCAGAAGCTTCAGTTGCTCACAATGACGACCATCACGAAGAAGAGGTTCACATCATCGTGACGGATGAAAGTCATGAAGAGTTAGAAGCAGAGCCCGCCGAAGATTTTGGCCAAATGTCGAAAGAAGATTTGGTGACTCGCATGGATGCTTTTAGCAAAGAAAATGATGTAAATGCAGTAAAGAATAGAGTTCAAGCGGCTCGTGATTCTTTTCAAGCAATTTTTAATCAAGAAAGAGATATTGCTTACGCGGCATTTATTGAAGCCGGCGGAATCAAAGAAGAGTTTGATTATAAAGATACACTCGAAGAAAAGTTTTTTGATGCTTATAAAATTTTTCAAAAGCGTCGCTCCGAATTTATTTTGGGTCAAGAGAAAATTCGATCTACCAATTTAAAAGTGAAGAATGAAATTCTTTTGCAGATGAAGAATATTTTGCAAACAGAAGAAGACATGTCCAAAGCTTTTAATGAATTTCATGAGTTACAAGCAAAGTGGAGAGGGGTAGGTCCAGTGCCACCGCAAAATGTGAATGATTTGTGGATGACCTACAAATTGTATTGTGATCGTTTTTATGAATTCATTCGATTGAATCGTGAGTTGCAAGACCTTGAGATGAAAAAAAATCTCGAGATGAAAATGCATCTCTGCGAAAAAGCAGAAGAGTTATTGCTAGAGCCTTCTTTAAACAAGGCGTTGCAGGACATGCAAACGTTGCAAATTAAATGGCGCGAAGTAGGTGCGGTTTCTCGAGAGAAAAGAACGGAAATTTGGGTGCGATTTAAGGCAGCTGTCGATAAAGTTTATGATAACAAACGCAGTTATATCGATTCGCAAAAGGAATTCTTCGAAAAGAATTTTGCAGATAAAAACGCACTGATTGCTTCGGCTGAAGAAATCATCAAAGATCAATTCGCAAACCATCAACAGTGGCAAGCGGGATTGAAAAAATTGTTAGAGTTACAAACAGAGTGGAGAAAAATTGGTCCTGCTGGTAAGGAACATAATGATTCAATTTGGAATAAGTTTAAAGCTACCTGCGACCAATTCTTCAAGAATAAAGATGATTTCTACAAGCAGAAGAAACAAGAGTACGCTGCTAACTTGCAACAAAAAACTGAGTTATGCATTCAAGCAGAAAGTTTAAAAGAAAGTGATGCTTGGAAAAATACAGCACAAGAACTTATTCGTCTACAACAAGAGTGGAAAAAAATTGGTCCTGCAGGAGATAAAAATGAAAAAATTTGGCACCGCTTTAAAGAAGCATGCGACGCTTTCTTCACGCGTAAAACTGCGCATTTCTCCGATCAGGATAATGCACAAGCTGGCAATCTAGAATTAAAAAACGCATTGATTGCCGAAGTGGAAAAGTTAGAAGTGAATGCGGATCCTAATGAAGCACTTGAGCAGTTAAAAGCTTTTCAGCGTAAATTCACTGAAATTGGCTTAGTACCCATGAAACAAAAAGACGATATTCAGCAACGTTTTAGAGCAGCTATTCAAGTTCACTTTGATGCATTGAAGTCGACGCCCGAATATCGCCAATCTTTCAAAAGAACTGATCGCCCTGATCGCCCTGAGCGTGGTGATCGCCCGGAAAGAGCGGGTGGAAGAGGTGAGAGATCTTATCGTCCAGCTACAGAAAGTGGTGGAAATGAGGAGCAAAGGAATTTAAGCAGCAAGGTGTCTAAGCTCGCGGGCGAAGTTCAATTATGGGAAAACAACCTCGGATTCTTTGCCAACTCTAAAAATGCCTCTGCTTTGAGAGAAGAGTATGAAAGTAAGATTCAACAGGCGAAAGAGGAGATTAATAAATTGAAAGTTCGACTAAATGAATTGAAAAATGCCTGAAAAGCATCATAATATTGTAAAATAATGAGTCCTAAAAGCCCTTCTGGAAGAAAATTCCAAGAAGGGCTTTGATTTTTTGGGAATTATAGCTTTCACTTTCAATTGATTTTGTATTTTCGCTCTCCTTATCTGAATTCTTTAGTTTAATCCCAATTGTGAATTTAGCGTTTGATTTTCGTAACTTAGTATTCCAAAACAAAAATTAATTAAAACCGAATGAAAAAAATTTTAGTAATCGCAGGCCTTGCTATCGCATCATGCTTTAGCACTGTTCAAGCGCAAGAGAAATGTTTAACTGAAATTATGTTTCAGGAAGCTGCAGCGAAAGACCCATCCATCTTAAAAAGCAGACAAGATTTAGAAGATTGGACTCAGAATTATATTAATTCACAATCGCAATCTACAAATCGTGCTACACAAGTGAATCGAGTGATTCCAGTAGTAGTACATGTGATACACTATGGCGGTCCTGAAAATATTTCGAAAGCTCAAATATTAGATCAGATTCGTGTATTGAATGAAGATTATAATTATTTGAATGCAGATTCGGTAAACACTCCAGCCGTGTTTAAACCGTTAGCGGGTGTTACTAATATTGAGTTTAGAATGGCGCAATTGGATCCAAGCGGTAATTGTACTGATGGAATCAATCGTGTGTATTCACCACTTACTTATAATGCTCGTAATAATGTAAAATCATTGATCTACTGGCCAAGCGATAAGTATTTAAACATGTGGATCGTGAGTAGCATCGAAAATTCTGGTGGTAGTCCCGGACAAGTAATCGGTTTTGCTCAATTCCCTGGAACTGGTCCTGCCGCTACTGATGGAGTGGTTATTAAACATGATTTTATGGGAACTATCGGAACGGCTTCTACAAGCGATGCAGGTCGTACTTCAACGCATGAAGTTGGACATTGGTTAAACTTACGCCATATATGGGGTGATGCTACTTGTGGTAGTGACCTTGTATCCGATACCCCTACACATTATGAGGCCAACTTATCTATTTGTCCTACATGGCCACATATTTCAGCTTGTGCGGGAAGTGCTCCTAACGGTGATATGTTTACGAACTATATGGATTATACTACTGGTGGTTGTCAAAACATGTTTTCTGCTGGTCAATCTGCACGCATGAATGCAGCACTGTCTTCCACAGTAAGTAACAGAAACAATTTGTGGTCACCAGGGAATTTGACTTTTACAGGTACCGATGGTACTCCCGCAGTTTTATGTACTCCTAGAGCAGATTTTGCCGACCGTCCTAAGTTTATATGTGAAGGTGGCTTTGTTCAATTTTTTAATGCCTCATGGGGTGGAGATGCAACGGGTAGAGTTTGGACGTTCCCTGGAGGTACACCAGCTACCGATACTTCTGCTAACCCATCAGTAGTTTATTCTACTCCTGGAACGTATGATGTAATTTTATCTGTGACAAATGCTGCTGGAACAAATACAAAAACTGCAGTTGGAATGGTGACAGTAAGCCCTAACGTCGTAGCTAATTCTACGTTTCCTTTGAGTGAAGGTTTTGAATCTGGTGTATTTCCTACGGCCAATGATTGGCATATGTATGATGCTAATGGCGGAACTTTTTGGGATGTAAATAATGCAGCTGCTGCAACAGGACAGTACTCACTTAATTTGTATACTTACCAAGGTGCTGATAAAGGTCCTGATGAATTTGTAACCAGTGCATTTGACTTAACAAATGTAACGGGAACCATTTTGTCCTTTAAATTGGCCTATGCAACAAAGAACGCCACCTTCACCAACAACGATAAATTGGTTGTTTATTATTCTGCTAATTGTGGACAAACTTGGACACCTAGATACACTAAAGCAGGTTTACCGTTACAAACAACAGCAGCCCCTGTAAATAGTGACTTCTTGCCAAGTGCTAGTCAGTGGAGAACTGAATCAATAAATTTATCAGCTACTTCCATTTCAACAAAACCAAATATTCGTTTCCGTTTCGAATTCTCTTATGATACTGGAAATAATATTTATATCGATGATATCAACTTATCCGGAATCGTTGGTGTGAATGAAATAAATGCACAGAATTCTAATGTTGTGATTTATCCAAATCCAAGTAAGGCGGCAACGTATGTTGATTTTAATGTAACGAATCCTAGTGATGTGATCATTGATGTATTAGATGTTCAAGGAAGAACAGTAAGTTCTTTTAAAGATTATTTTACTGTAGGAGATCATCAATATACCATGAGTTCAGATCTTGAAAAAGGTGTTTATATGGTGCGTTTAACTTTTGGTGATCATTCAGTGACCAAGAGAGTAGTTATAAATTAATTGAAAGTAAATATTAATTATGGTTGCGCTCGTAGAGGATCTCTGCGGGCGCAATTTATTAAATGAGCATACAATACTTGAATAAAAGTATTTACGTATTCTAAATAAAAACAAAATAATAATGAAAAAAATACTCGTTGGCATCTTCTTACTTTTCGCTACCACACATTTTAGTTTCGGTCAGCAAAATATGTATCGTACTTGCGATACCGATGTAATGTGGTTGGAAGCAATTAAAAATGATCCAGGGGCTGCTGAAAGAAATGCCCAGTTGCGATCATTCAGAAAATTATTTACAACATCTCCTGCTGCAAAAAAAGGAGTTTCAAGTACAGGGGTTATATCCTATCGTATCCCCGTAGTGTTTCATGTCATTCATCGTTATGGGACAGAGAACATCAGCAAAGCGCAAATTTTAGATGGGATGGAGTTGATGAATTTAAGTTTTCAAAAACTGAATAGCGACACTGGACAAGTGATTCCACTGTTTCAACCCATTTTTGCGAATTGTGAAATTGAATTGGTGCTCGCTAATCTTGATCCATTTGGTAATTGTACAGATGGAATTACAAGAACGTATTCAACACTCACCTCTTCTGCAGGGGATAATGTGAAAGCTTTAATAGATTGGCCTTCGAATCAGTATTTCAATATTTGGGTGGTTCAAAATATTGCAAGTGGTGCCGCAGGTTATGCTTACTATCCTGGAATTAGTGCTAACATTGATGGTGTAGTGATGCGTCATGATTACGTAGGTGGAATAGGAACTTCAAATGGATCTAATTATACAGAACGTTCTTTAACGCATGAAGTAGGACATTGGCTCGATCTTCCGCATACATGGGGATCTACCAATAGCCCTGGTTTAGCAAGTAATTGTAGTGTAGATGATGGAATTGGCGATACACCCAATACCATCGGCACTGCAAATTTTACTTGTAACACGGCTCAATCAACTTGTGGTGCCATTGATAATGTTCAAAATTACATGGACTATGCTGCTTGTCATTATATGTTTACAGAGGGTCAAAAGGATGCTATGCATGCAGCTTTAAATTCGCCAACTGGAGGAAGAGATAATTTATCTACTCTTAGTAACTGGTTAGCTACCGGAACAGAAATTGGTAGAACCATTCAAACCTGTGTACCTACTGCCGATTTTAATAACCTGAAGCGAGGTGTATGTGCCGGATCATCTTTAACTTTTAAGGATCTTTCATGGAATGGTGAAGTGACATCACGTGTATGGACCTTTCAAGGCGGAACACCAGCTACCGATACTTCGGCTAACCCTACCGTTATGTACACCACTCCGGGAATTTATAATGTTACACTTGCCGTTTCCAATGGAGCGGGTACGGATATTATTACGCGTACCAATATTGTAGAAGTATCGCCAAATCCTGGAGTAAATAGTGTTCCTTATGCGGAAGGTTTCGAAACTATTTCTTTTCCGAGTGGTGGATGGAGAGTAGAGAATCCAAACAATAATAATGCTTGGACACTTTCCACTACGGCAGCCGCTACAGGAATTAAATCATTGCGGTTATTAAATCACAGTGGTAACAATTCTGGAAGCATCGATGAAGTAATTACTCCTTCATTTAATTTGTCGAATGTTAGTGGAACGCAACTTACATTTAGTTACGCATTCGCTTCTAAAAATAATTCCGATAGTTCTGAGTTGAATATGTTTTACTCCACGAATTGCGGTGAAACATGGACTCAGCGCTTTGGAAAGAAAGGAGCAGGTTTGGCTACCGCTCCCAATACCACAAATAGTTTTATTCCAACTGCCAATGAATGGGCATCAGTAACTGTTAATTTAATTTCAGGTACAATTTCTGGTAAACCTAATGTTCAATTTAAGTTTCAATTTAAAAATATAAATGGAAATAATATTTATTTAGATGATATTAATATTTCTGGAATCGTTGGCTCTCAAGATTTGTTAGCATTACAGTCCGACTTCGAAGCTTTTCCTAATCCATCAAAGAGTAATGTTCAAGTGAAAATGAATTTAGAAAAGTCGCAAGATGTGCGCATGGAATTGATGGATGTAACGGGAAGAATAGTTTCTACATCTTCCTTTGATGCAAAGGCAGGTGCCTTTCAAGCAGAAATTGCAAACCCTGGATTATCGGGTGTCTACTTTTTAAGAGTACCCGCCGGAACGGATCTTGTTTTGGAACATACCGATTTCCCATCAAAAGAAGAATGTGACAAACACGGCAACGGTTGGGTCGATTTTGTACTCGATCCGATGAACGATTATTTCACAATGGAAAAAGAAAAATAATATCCGTTTGCAAACGGATAATTAAACTCCGAATTGGCTAAAGCTAATTCGGAGTTTTTTTTATGTCTATTATGAGTGTAGAAAATGAAATTATACCAGTAATACATAATATTTAGTCCAATTATTTAAGCATAAATGGAAGCATAAATGGAAGCATAAATGGAAGCATAATTCGAGCTATAAATTTTAATAAACAGTAATGTCGTTCGAAACCGTGCGGAGGCCGTCCACGCAACAGCGCGAACCGATTTTTGCTGAACCGTTGAAGTAAAGAGATAGTACAAAAGATTGTTCAGTGGTTGCGAAAGAAAGTAGAAAGCAGAAACCGCAAAAATTGGTTGGTGTTGGGTGGCGTGCTTTCTTTGGTTACTTTCTTTTCACGTAAAAGAAAGTAACAAGTAATATAGGACTAGAATCTTAATTTAAAACTAAAATTTATTTAACAGGTATCCGTTGAACTAAATCGTCCTTATTTATTTAATATAAAATCCAGTACAAGTCAATGTTAGTGCTAAACTTGGTAAAAATGTAATTATTATTATTTGGACTATTAAATATTTTTAGATGGTAATATTTTGAATTTGTAATTTTTGATTTATATTTGCATCCTTGATAGAAGAATATACCACCTTTTATTAAGTCAGTAAATAATAAAAATATTTTTTATAAAAATTTAACAAAACAGTTTAAAAAGTGAATCATCTGTAATTCGATTAATTAATCAAAGTAGGGTATCCTCTCCTTCTTCCTCATTATTTAGGAGGAAGAGATTGTGCCTTTGGTTGATTTTGTGGGTAGATGGTTTTACTTCAAGGGAGTAAATGAAAAATCAAATTGAAATTTATCAAACTAGTAATTTACAAATTGAAATTGTTGTTAGTTTTAAAAACGATTCAGTTTGGATGTCTCAGAAAATGATGTCTTTATTATTTGAAAAGGACAGCGATACAATTGGATTGCATTTGTTGAATATTTATAAGGATCTTGAGTTAGTGGAAAAGTCAACTACCGAGTTTTTCTCGGTAGTTCAATTGGAAGGCAAGCGGTTGATATCGAGAAAGATAAAGTATTATAATCTTGATGCGATAATATCTGTTGGATATCGAGTGAATTCTAGAATTGGTACACGATTTCGTCAATGGGCTACCAATAGATTAAAGGAATATTTGGTGCAAGGATATGCAATCAATGAAAGACGCTTATTAGAAAAGCAGCAACAAGTAGAATACTTGAAAACTGGAATCAGAATATTAAGTAGAGCAATTGAAGAACAGGTTAATGTTTCTGATAGCAAATCTTTACGAATTTTTGCTAAAGGTCTAACATTGTTGGAGGATTTTGATAATGAATTGTTAGATCAGTCGAGTAGAACTGAAGCAAAGATCAAGTATCCTAAATTAAAAGATTATTTTCATTTGATAAATAAAATGCAGTTATCAATAAATTCGAAAGTATTTGCTAAGCCAAAGGACAGTAGTTTTGAAAGTTCAGTTCGCTTGATTGAACAAAGTTTTAATGGTAAAGAATTCTATATTGGGTTAGAGGAAAAAGCTGCGATGCTTTTATATCTTATTGTTAAGAATCATTCATTTGTAGATGGGAATAAGAGAATCGGTGCAGCTTGTTTTTTATTTTTCTTGGAAAGAAATAATTTGTTGGTTAATAAATTTCAACAACCCATTTTAAGCAACGATGCTTTGGCATCCTTAACGTTATTCGTCGCTTCTAGTCGACCTGAAGAAATGGGAACAGTGAAGAAATTAATTATTAGCATTCTGAATAGAAATCAATTATAGCAGTCTACATTATTAGAAAAAAATATTTTAACTTTAAACAATTTATAAAATGGAATTAACGAAAGAGCAAATCGAAATTGTAAACTCATCGGGCAATATCAAGATTAATGCCGTTGCAGGATCTGGGAAAACAACAACGATTATAGAGTATGCAAAGTCCCGACCTAAATCGGCAAAAATCCTGTACTTGGCTTTTAATAAGTCGGTGAAGTTGGAAGCAATGAAAAAGTTTTCCGAGCAAGGTTTGACCAATGTAAAAGTGGAAACAGCGCACTCACTAGCCTATAAACATATTGTGATGGGCAGTGATTATCGAGTAAAAGCCTTTAGCTATAAAACGCATGAAATTGCGGAGTTGTTGGGACTAAAAGGAAATGGAGAAAAGCATAATGAATTTGTAATTGCTAATCATATTCTGAAGTTCATTGCCTTTTTCTGCAACAGCGATAAAGAGAAAATTCAAGAATTAAATTATTTAGATACCATCAGCGATAAAAAAGCGAGAGCATTTGTACATTCTTTTTATGATTATATCGTAAGACAATCCAGATTGTTGTTAAGCAGGATGGATAAAGGCGAAATTGAAATTACGCATGATTTCTATTTAAAGAAATTTCAACTTGCTAAGCCCAACTTGAAGTACGAATATATATTATTTGATGAAGGGCAAGATTCGTCTCCGGCAATGCTTGATATCTTCCTCAATCAGAAAGCAACAAAAGTGATTGTAGGCGATACAAACCAGCAAATTTATGGATGGCGTAATGCTGTAAATTCATTGGAAAAGGCCGATTTCAAAACATTTCATCTCTCAACAAGTTTTCGATTTAGTCAAGATATTGCGGGATTGGCCGTAGGAATATTGAAGTACAAAAGTCATTTGCATCCACATCAAGAAATTCCCATCATAGGAAAAGGAACTAGCAAAAAAATAAATAGTAAAGCGGTCATCGCTCGAACCAATTTGGGATTACTTTTAAAGGCAATCGAATATGTTTCAGAAAATAAGAATACGAAGCGTATTTATTTCGAAGGAAATATTAATTCCTATACTTATGCTGATGAAGGAGCCTCACTTTATGATATTTTAAAATTGTACAATGGCAACCATCGATCCATCAAGGACAATTTAATCAAATCGATGAAGGACATGGAAGATCTAGAAGATTACATCAAGAAAACCGATGATATGCAATTGGGAATGATGGTAGAAATTGTTCGTGAGTATGGAAATGAAATTCCTGGAATCATCAACAACATCAAAAGTCAGCATGTAGACAATGATGACAAGGAGAAGGCAGAGATGGTTTTCTCAACCGTACATCGATGCAAGGAATGGAGTATGATTCCATTCAGCTGGTCAATGATTTCATCAATGAAGAGAAATTAAAAAAGCTGAAAGAGGAGGAAAAGAAAGATGTGGCTTACCTCAGTCGATTAAACGAAGAAGTTAATTTGTTGTATGTTGCCATTACTCGAACAAGAAACAGTTTGCATATTCCAGAAGCGTTGCTTCCTGCAGAATTTCCAGTGTCTCCACATATTCATGTGATGAAGGTAGTGGAAGCGAAGGAAGAAATTGAAGTCGAGAAATATATTCACGATTATCGTTTTAAAAAGAAAATAGAGTCGTTGGAGCGTGCCTATTCAGTGGAAGTGGTAAGAGAAAAACATAAATCAGCCTACCGTCCGTGGACTCTCTTATTAGACGAAGAACTCACAAAAATGTATTGCGAAGGAATTACAGTAAAGGACATGGCAAAGCATTTTGGAAGAACGAAAGGGGCAATTGAGTCTCGGATTAGTAAACTAGAATTAATGGAATTGTATAGGTAAAGAAAATGATTTCGTTTAAGACGGTCATGAAAAAAGCGTTCATCTATTTAGATGAACGCTTTTCTTATTCTTATTTAATTTTTCTACGGTCGAATAAATTTTCCGTGAAAGGAACTTATTGAATCATTGTAGAATAATCCGGTGGTTAGATTTTGAATAGTTACATTACCTGTCATGTTAAACTCAACTGTGTCGTTGGGTAGTCCGGTTTGTAACATTTGTATATAAAACAAGGAGCCCCAAGTTGGATTGGGTTGTGCAACATATAAAATATTATTCGACCTAAACATAATTTCTATATTATAAGCAGAAGTGTCAGAATATACACCTGGGGCATAGGGTACTCCGCCCATATAAATGCCAAGTGCCGGATTATGTGTTAACGATGCTAGATCATTGACATGAATAATGGGTAAACTTGGATTTACTAAAACTGGCACTGCAATAGAATCGGTAATATTCAATTAGAATTGTGCTAAATTGAATAGAGAATCCAATGATTTGTGGGATTAGATGGTGTTGGATTACACAATTGAATTGTACTATAAGTGTGTGTGGCACAATCAAATAAATGGAATCTTAATAGGAAGCTCCTATGGTGTGTGCTTCAATAAAATACTAACCGCACGGTAACGTCATATTTACAGGTCCAGCATTGGAATTGAAGAAATATTGTCCAGCCCAATTGTATAGAATTAGGTTATTGATAACTGGTAATGAATCATCAATTTACAATATTCTATTATTGATCTGGCCATTTGGAAGACAAGGAATCACCAAAATCAGGATACGTAAAAACTTGACCTGCGGCTAAAGGGGGGCAGGTTTCTATTTGTGAAATCCCGTAACCTTGGAACGTTGCATAAACGCTATGAGGAATTCCAGGCCAGACCCAAGCAGTGTAATCTCCATTGATGTCGGATTGTATATAGCCACCTGTTGTGGAGTATATTCTTGCATTTGGAAAAGGAATGCCATTGCAATCTAGTACTTTCCCTTTAATGCGCACTGCCGGTTCAGGTGTGTCATAATTCCACCAGGTGAAGTGACTTACCTCGCCCACATAATTATTTCCTACCCGAGTACCAATACCTTCTTCTTTCCAAAGTTGGGTGCTTTCATCAAAGTACCACATCGGGATAGTCGTCGAAGCCGATGCTTGTTGATTCGTCGCAATAGGAAGTTGGATGGTTGCTTTTTTTCCAGGAGCAAGTTGGATTTCATTACCGCTATTATCAAAAAGCTCTACACCGATCATTCCAAAGCTAATTAATATTCTTTCTTGTCCGGCACTATTAAATGCCAATAAATCTCCACCAGGAATTAACGATGCAAAATTAGGATCCTTGGTGGGTAAATGTTTGACCGCAACTTTTACATTTCCTACGAAAGCAGTGCCTGCCAGATTCACAAATGCATTCGCTGGAAAAATAATGCTTGCCCCATTGCTGTTAATTGTACCTCCAGCCGCTCCATTCACATTATTTGTAAGACTTTTTGTTGGCATGGTTAAACTGCAATAGTTAAGCACATTTTTACTCGGAACAAAGCCTTTAGAGCAATCCCAATATCCAGCCAATGTAGTACGTAATACCGCTCTAGTTTTTGAAACCGATACTCCAGTTAAGGAATAGATCCCATGCGTATTGGTGGTGCTGGTTTTGTTTCCAAGCGATACTTGTACATTGGAAAGCGGCTGCCCACTTTCATTTATAATTTGTCCCATCACACTGATGGTAGTGGCATTGGAATTGCACTCGGCGAGTCGTTGTTCTCGTCTTTACTGCATGATCCAATAAAAATTAGAGCAATTAAAATAAATTTTGAAAGGTGGGTTTTCATAGGTAGTATGGATTTAAAATTATTTTTTTACAAGTGTCTATTATTTCTAAAGAGAAGAGAACACTTTATTCAGCCAATTCATTTTAATGTTACCGAAGTTACTAGGTTAAATGATGAATATAAAGAATTTGTTGGTGAGTCAAATTCTTCTAAAGATAGAGTGTATTTAGATAAAATAGATGATGGCGTGTACGATTAATGTAAAATTGATAAATTGCCCTGAAGGGTGTGTAATAGTAAGCAAATGAGTATCAAGCCTGACTCAATTGAATCATGATAACACCACCTTGGTGTAGATACATTCACGTATGGTAAACCGAAAAGGTTTACTGCAATGGTTTAATTATTTCGATATACATCAAAAGAAGCCGATAAAGTTCCTGTAAGGCTAGTAAGTCCACCACTCAGGAGCACGGGTCCACTAAATGTTCCTCTTACATAATCTCCTGGATTGGGTGAATTAATTAATGTAGTAGAACCTCCAGAACCATTTGGAAGAACAAAATAATTGATCCCTTGATAAAATATAACACCACTTACACTCGTGTTTGTTGAATTCCAATTATAAGTTCCATTAGCATACATTGGTGTACTGATAACAAAGGTGGAGGAATTTCCACTGCACTATCCGTATAAGCCATTACGATTTCATATTTTCCTGATATAAAATTCACAATGCAACTTGAAACTTCTAATGAAATCGGAATATTACCAACCACTGGACTTACAAAATTCATGATGACATTATTATTCAAATTAGTGGTGTCGCATAGAGTGATAGTTCCAATATTTAATGTTGTTCCAGTGCCATAATTTGTAGTAAGCGCCTTAGTGTAAATTCCTTTATACGCGATTATTTGAATAGGTACATTTCCAATGTTTCCAACGTTGATATCAAAAGCACCCGTTGGAGTAAATTGATAAGCTAATAAATTGTTATTTAAAATCACTAACACTGTGGCGGCACTGGGCTGTCCATCACATTTATTTACATTTCCTGTAAGGGTATAACAATTTGCATTCGGGAAAACGAAATCAGGAACTATAAAAGTACTGGAGTTGGGTTGAGCTAGCATCGTATAAATACTTGTTGTGTAAAAGTTGCCATTCCAATCATAATATTCAGCATGTAAATCAGTATTCATGTTTGGGGCAAGTACGCCATACCATTCGCCGTTAAGATCAGACCAGGATCCCCACATTCCATCAGCATATATTTCAGCATCAGCTAAAGGATTATTATTGCAATTGATAACTAAACCACCTACATCTACACCCCCAGGTTGATCACAATTCCACCAACTAAAATGACTCACTTCTCCTGTATACATATTACCATTAAAAAGAGCAGTACCTTCTTCTTCCCAAATGGCAGTAACGTCATTAAAATGCCACAACGGAATGCTCGGGGGAGCAATTGCTAGTTGCGCAGCATGAACTGGTAAACTTATAATGGCCTTTTTACCAGTTTTTAATTTTAATTCGTTTCCACTTCCGTCTTTTAATGTAGCTCCAATCATTCCAAAGGAAACTAAGTTTTCTATAGTATTACTCAAGCTTTTTCCTTTAAAATCGGTGCCTGGAGCTTTTAAAGAAAATAGATCCGCACTTCTAGGTAAATGGTGTACTGTAAGTGCTACAGTTCCAGTATAAGATGTTCCATCCATCCTTTCAAATGCATCAATTGGAAATTGAATACTCGCACCATCAATAGTATTGATTGTCCCACCCAATAACGCATTAACAGAATGCGTGTTCGTGGAAGTGTACAAACATAAGTTGGAGGAAGAAGTCCCTCCTGACTTTGGTTTGAATGTACCAACTTGATCCCAATATCCAGCTTTCTTAACCGTAATAATACTTCTGCTTTTTACCACCGTTGCATCTTCAATCACATAAATTCCCCAGAGGTTGGTCGAGGCAGTTTTATTCCCGATGTATACATCCGCCCCTGAAAGACCTGATCCGCTTTCATCAAACACTCTACCTATAATAGTAGTTTTTACAGTTGAATTATTTCCCGACAAATTTTCATTGTTGTCGTCCTTTGAACAAGAATTGGCAAGAAATAAAAATGTAATGAAGAAATACTTTAAAGAATTTTTCATAAGTATAGTTTTAAAATTGTTTGACTAAAATGTCAAGTTGATCTCAACTCAATCAACCTGGGCAAAACGATAAACACCACTTCCACTGTTTTTAGTTTGGATGATCACCGTATAAATTCCTTTTGCTAAATATCCTTTTTCCCAAATCATTTCTTTTCCCTGACTTTCCTTTGTGCCGATGCGTTGCATGGCTGCATTGTACACTTCTATAGAGCGAATTTCTTCCCCACTACGTAAACTGATGATTAATTGTGTGGATTCATTTTTCACTAAAATATTTTCAGCCGCAATTTCACCAATGCCCACGCCTGTAATAATATAAGGTCCTGATGTAGCCACGCAACCTAACGAATCCGTAATGGTAATTGTGTAGGTGCCATTGGAAAGTGCTGTCCAACTTTGCGCGGTAGCCCCTGTTATAGGAGCTCCATTCAAATTCCATTGATACGAAGCTGCGGTAATGGACGAAGTCATAGTATTTCCATTTGGAAAAATAACAGGTGCAGTAGTTGTTTGATTCCATGGAACAAGGGTGCTCCAAGTAGTTCCACTGGTAGTTCCGTTATTCGCATTTAATGTTTGATCAACTACACTTGTTCCGCTCCCTGCGTTAAATCGCCAGTATCCAACTAATCCTGTCTCTTGCGCAACGTCTAAATGAGATAATCTTTTTGCATTGATTTCAGCAGTGTCCAACGCTCTGTCCCAAATGCGAACTTCATCTATTTGTCCTGCCCAGTACCTAGTTTGACCTTGTGTTTGATCAGATAATCTGCCAATTCTAATTGGGTAAGCTAAGCCTTGTATCATTCCAAACGGAAGTGCGGTTGCTCCTTTTTGTACGCCATTGATGAAAACTCGAACTGAATCACCATCATAGGTACCTGCAACATGATACCATGTATTGAGTGACATCGCACCAGTTAAACTAGTTGCTGCTACCCAAGAGATCGTAGCCCCTAATGAATCTTTCCCGCAAACAGAAAAATCAAGTTGTCCGTTGTTTCCTGCTCTCAAAACATATCCTTGTTCACCTAAACTCCAGCTATGTTTACAAAGGATAGTTCCATCATAACTATTGACTGCCCAGCTGGTAGCCCTGATCCAAGCCTCAACGGTGATGGCATTAGCCGGCGCTAAATTCACATCGGTACTAAAGTTGACAGAGGCAGCAGCGAAGCTCAAAGAGTTCGTGTTTGGTAAACAAGGCTGTGCATCAGCATAGTGATTGAGCCCAATAAATAGAAGTAGTGTGGATAGTAAACGCATGGTTGTTAATTTTATACTACGAATGTATGTTTTTTTATTATACCATCAAATATTCTGTAAAACAATTGGGGTTATCGTACGTTTTGTCAAGTATCTTTGCACTTGTATGACGTTAGAAAGCCTTTCTGGACTATATTGTAATAGCCTGACCCGATATGATCGTTTGTTAACCCGCGAAGTCATGTTGGGTGACGTTGGCATTGGTGGGAATAATCCAATCCGTGTGCAAAGTATGACCACTACGGATACCATGGATACCCTCGCCACAGTCGAGCAATCGATACGGATGATAGAGGCTGGTTGTGAATTTGTACGGATCACCGCACCCAGCATTAATGAAGCAAAAAATTTAGCAAACATCAAAGAAGAGTTGGCTAAGCGTGGATATAAAACGCCATTAATTGCCGATATACATTTTACGCCGAATGCGGCTGAAGCTGCAGCACGCATTGTAGAGAAAGTCCGAATCAATCCAGGCAATTTTGCCGATAAGAAGAAATTTGCTTTTATTGATTATAATGATGCTGCTTACAATGAAGAGTTGGATCGCATCCGAGAACGTTTCATTCCACTCTTGAAAATTTGTAAAGAGTATGGAACTGCAATGCGTATCGGAACGAATCATGGTTCGTTGAGCGATCGTATCATGAGTCGTTATGGAGACACCGCACATGGTATGGTTGAATCGGCCTTGGAATTTTTAAGAATTGCCGAAGCAGAAAATTACCATAACATCGTGTTGAGTATGAAGTCGAGTAATCCTCAAGTAATGGTGCAAGCTTACCGCACTCTCATTGTACGGATGCACAATGAAGGAATGAATTATCCCTTGCATTTAGGCGTGACCGAAGCTGGAGAAGGAGAAGATGGACGAATTAAATCTGCAGCAGGTATTGGTACTTTACTGGAAGATGGTATAGGCGACACCGTTAGAGTTTCTTTGACAGAAGATCCAGAATTTGAAATTCCCATAGCGAAAGCATTAGTGGAAAGATATACAAAGAGAGCAGCGCATACAGCCTTGCCTGATTTTCCTCTTTTGCAGATGGATGCAGAACGAATTGTATTGAATTCAAATGTTGAGTTTGGATTTAAACCGTTTGAGTATGAAAGAAGGTCGACAAACGAAGTAAATAATTTTGGTGCGCATCAAGTACCGCGGGTTATCGCTGATTATTCGAAGGTGGAAAAATTATCAGCCGCTTCTTTTTTTCCAGTTGGATATAATTATTCTGTTCCGACCGATAAATGGAATTTAAGTGATCAAGCTTGCGATTATATTTATACAGGAAACAGAAATATCGATTTCGAAATTCCAGGGACACTCGGAATTATTGTGGATGCAACGGCATGGAAAGAGAAGGATCGTTGTTATCCTTTGTTTTCGTTAGACGGATTTTTAGCTGCTGAAAATAAATCGAAGCAACTTAATTTTGTTTCGGTACAGACAGATGGAATTGCGGAACTTGGAAAGCACAATCAAGTACTAAAAGATTCAAATGTTGTCTTGCTTTTGTCCACCACCAATGAACATGCAATGCCCGCATTGCGTCAAGCATTTATTTTGCTGATGCAAATGAAGATGGATGTTCCTGTAGTCATTCATCGTACGTATGATGGATTAACGGAGGAACAATTTCAATTATATGCTTCAACGGATTTAGGCGCATTGCTCCTAGATGGTTTTGGTGATGGGGTGATGATTTCTTCTACTACTTCCATCTCTCCGCAAAAGATAAATAGTTTAGCATTCGGAATTTTACAAGCAGCACGAACACGCATCAGTAAAACCGAATATATTTCTTGTCCGAGTTGTGGCCGAACCCTTTTTGATTTGCAAGAAACCACCGCAAAAATTCGTACCCGCACCGATCACCTCAAAGGATTAAAGATTGGTATTATGGGTTGCATTGTAAATGGTCCCGGTGAAATGGCGGATGCCGATTATGGTTATGTAGGTTCCGGTCCAGGTAAAATTACGCTTTACAAAGGACGCGAGGTGGTGCAAAAAAGCATCAACACCGAGTTGGCCGTTGATGCCTTGATTGATTTAATCAAAGAGCACGGGGATTGGATTGAGAAATAATTAAGAATGCAGTCCCGATTGCTATCGGGATCAGAATTCAGAATTAATTTGGGGAGCAATTAATGCAACTTAATTATTTGAACTCCCTCTCCTTTGGAGAGGTCGCGAAGCCTCGCGAGGGGAGAGGCTTGAATTTAATTCGGAGTTACGTCTATTTAGATAGAGAAAAATTATTTTAAGCCATCATAATAAATCAGTGCCTGCCTGCCGACTTGCCTATGCTTAGCTACGGTGAAGCAAGGAACTTGCGCCACCGCTTTAGCTTTAGCACACGCGGTTAGTGAAGGAGGGTCCCATCAGAAATTTTAATTCAACTTGTAAATTTTAATAGAATATAATTTATTTTCATTTGTATTCAATTTTAAAATATAAAATCCAGCATTCAAAAAATTAAAATTCACTTTCCCTTTTTCAATTTCCTCTTCATACAATTTTCTACCCTGAACATCAAAAATTTCTAAATGACCACTTTTATTCACCTGAATATATTCTGTAAAGGGATTTGGATATACTTCAAAAGTTTCAGGTTCAAAATTTTCTATTCCTACAATCCCATTCACTTTCCATGTTTCTGCAGTTCGGGCAGGAATAGAGTTGAGTCCAGTGCTAATGTAAATCGTATTATTCCAAACACAAGAAACATAGCCTCTCCTGGCTAAAGAAGGAATGGGATTGTAAGGAATAAATGTATTGTTGGTTAAATCATACATCCATAAATCATCTTGATAAATATTGCCATTCTCATAACCTCCAAAGAACATGATATTATTTCCCATCTGAACTAATTGCGTATAGGCCCTGCCGTTACCTGAAAAAGTTGCCTGCAAATTCCATTGATCATTAAATGCCTCATAACTATATAATTTATTGCTATAGGTGCCGGAGCTATCAATGCCTCCCAAAACATACCCCACTCCATTCACCGAACAAGCGCCCGCTCTCCACAATCCAGTAAAGGGAATGTCATTCATTTGTTGCCAGCTATCGTTGGTGATATTATATTTCCATACTTCTCTTGAATTTGCTTGTGATGGATTATTTCCTCCAACAATAAATACATCGTTGCCGATGACAAAACAAGCCGCGCCTCTTCTTCCTTGGCTAGGCATTGAAGTCATTTGTTGCCAGGAATTATTGGTTGGATCAAACCGAATTAAATCTTGTAAATACGTTGCGCCTGGACCAATGCCACCAAAGATGTATCCGTAATTTGCATTACTAAATCCACAAGCATATTGACGTTCCCATCCGGGATTTAATGATGTGCCTGTCGACCAGGTTTCATTGGACAAATCTAGCTTATAAAAATCCCTTTGCGCATTGAAGCCTCCATCTAATCCTGTGCCTACATAAAAAGTATTTCCAATGATAAATCCTGCTGCATCATCTCTCGCTGAGCCTGGAAAGTCGAGAAGTTGGGTCCATGTTTGTGATTGAACAGGAGTATTTATAACACTACATAACAACAAAATAAATCTAGAAAACGGATGTTTCATACCCAAAGATCATGATAAATACCGAAATAGCCAACTCTTTTGTTGATGATCATATATTGGATGGATCAACGTATATTTGCACTGGAAAATTAGCATGCAAACCGTCACCTTTCAAGATCTCGGAGAAATCGATTATAAGCAGGCTTGGGACTTGCAGGAATCTTTATTGGCTGAAACGGTTCGACAAAAAGTAGAGAATCGTACGTTAGAGCCTGCTCAACATTTTCCGCCCCGTCATTATCTTTTATTTTGTGAACATCCTCATGTTTTTACATTAGGAAAAAGTGGAGCAGAAGAGCATTTGTTAGCCGATGAACAGAAGTTGGAAGAAATTGGTGCTACCTATTATAAAATAAATCGTGGGGGTGATATTACTTATCACGGTCCCGGACAATTAGTAGGGTATCCCATTTTCGACCTTGATCATTTTTTTAATGATATTCATAAGTATCTTCGGTTGTTGGAAGAAAGTATTATTCTAACGTTGGCAGAGTACGGAATTGAAGCGGGACGTGTTAGTGGATTAACTGGTGTTTGGTTAGATGGTGATGATAAAATAAAAGCAAGAAAAATTTGTGCATTTGGTGTGCGATGTAGTCGTTGGGTAACGATGCATGGATTCGCTTTTAATATTAATAATGATTTAAGTTATTTCAATAAAATTTAGCCATGTGGTATTGCAGATAAATGAATCACATCGTTGTCGAAGCAGTTGGGAAGAGAAATTAATATCAACGACGTAAAATCAAGAGTTTTATTTCATATGCAATGCTTGTTTGAATTCGAAGTCGTTAAAGAGGAAATTTCACTACTTAAGAGTTAACTTTTAAACGCCACGATAGCAGCGTTTCAGCAGCGGGCGCTACGGAATTTTAAATTACAACAATACACCAATACCCAATACACCAATACTCCAATTCGCCAATGAAAAAAGTCTTAGGGTTCCTACTAAAATTAATTGCCGCATTGCTCTTAGTTGCTTGCATTTATTTAATCGCATCTGGTAAAACTTGGGTTTTTAAAGCGCTTGCTTACAACTTTGTTGATATAGATGATAATGACATTTTTATTCAGCGAAAATTGGAGGCGGGTATTGCTCAACCATGGCCTTTAGCTTCAACGTACAATAAGCAAACATTGGATACAAACACCGCCAATGAATTGAGTCGTGAACGCAGTGTTGCTTATTTGGTGATCCATCATGATTCATTAGTTTACGAAGCCTATTGGGATGGATACAGTGATTCTTCTTTGTCAAATTCTTTTTCAATGTCGAAGAGTGTCATTGGAATGCTTACCGGTGTGGCCATGAAAGAAGGTAAAATTAAAAGTCTTGATCAAACCGTGGGTGAGTTTATTCCTGAATATGCATCCAACAGCAAAGGTAAATTAACATTGCGAAATTTAATTACGATGTCGGCAGCATTAAGTTGGGACGAAGCCTATACTAGTTTGTTTAGCATTACAACAGAAGCCTATTACGGAAAAGATTTAAAAGGTTTGATGGACCGATTGGAAGTAGTAGGAACGCCCGGTGTGAATTATTATTATCAAGGAGGTGCCACACAATTACTGGCCATGGTGTTGATGCGAGCTACAGGAAAAAATTTATCAGAGTACGCTTCGGAAAAATTATGGAAGCCACTAGGCGCTGAACATACTGCCGAGTGGACCATCGACAAAGAAGAAGGAATGGAAAAAGCTTCTTGTTGTATTTATTCTAACGCAAGAGATTTCGCCAAGCTTGGAGCTTTGTACTTGCATGTAGGGAATTGGAAAGGACAACAATTGATTGATTCTACTTTTGTAATGGAAAGCGTTATGCCTGCACCGTTATTAGACAATGGAAAGCCGAATGTAGAGTATGGTTACCAATGGTGGATTTCTGAAGTGGACGGCGAAAAAATATTTTATTGTCGGGGAATATTAGGGCAATACATTGTGGTCATTCCATCAAAGGATATTATCATGGTTCGTTTAGGACATCATCGAAACAAAGCGGAGGATGGGTCGCTCATCGATTTGCCAATCTACGTGCGTGGAGCCATGAAACTTTGTAATAATTAATTGCATTTTTGGAGTGTAAGCCAATCAATTAATACAATTCCTTTGTGTTAAAAAAAGCATTTTTTAATTCTTAAATTCGAAAGATTTGACATTATCTTTGCAACATTAGTACAGTAAAAACGTTTAAGGGATTTAGAGATTATGTTGAGAGATATTAAGCATATTGCTGTTGAGGATATTGCCATTGCAGTAATTCCTGTTGATTTGAATTTAGCAGAGGAAGAGCAAATTTGGGAAGTCTATATTTTGAATTTGAAACAAACACCCATCGAAAATGTGATGATAGCCAGTCAAGGGTATGGTGTTTTTAAAGGAGAAGAAGTAATGACATCCACCTTGCGCCATTTCTTAGGTGACATGAGTCCATTAAGTTTTTCATTGATTGAACCCATCCAACATAAAGTTTTTGGATTAAACAACGAGTATTGGTTGAGCTTTTACATCAATGGAGAAATCTTCGACAAGAAATATATTTTCCTTCCTGAATCCATCAACCCCTCATACTTCACACAAATTCCATTGTTAGAAAAGCGTGGAGTGATGATACGTTAGTATTTTCTTGCGGTTAAAAATTATTTTGCGGAGATTATTTGTAGAACTGATAGAAATCTTCTGGTTGGCCTCGAGTGCCTCAGCCAACATTGCTGCCTGAGCTGCCTGAGCTGCCTGAGCTGCCTGAGCTTGTCGATGGCAGCTTGTCGATGGCAGCTACGTGATTTTTTTTGTTGTGGTTTTCTACTGGAAGGATTTTCACCTCTTTGATATTAATCGCTTGTGGCAAGATGGAAACATTCCACAAACTATTTTTTTCGGGAATTAATATTCTTGTTTTAAAGCCTAAATAGGAAAATACAATTCTAGAATTCTCATTAATTAATTTTATCGAAAAGTAGCCATCAATATCGCTATAAGGTCCATTTTGAGTTCCTTCTTCCACAATGGTGACAAAGGCGAGGGCTTAATTGGTTTGTTGATCACTTACCTTTCCTTTGATAGTTTGTACTTGTATTGAAGTAGTAATTACAAGCAAGAAGAGAATGATTTTTTTCATGGAAGAACGAAAATAGTTGAAAAAGAAATAGGATAAGAAAGCAAAGCTATTCCATCTGAAGGAGTATGAAATTTCTTGTATGAAGGGGTATTTTTCAGTGACGATTCGTTGGTAAACGTTTATTGTCGTTTATAGACGAATAAATCAGAATGGATGATTATCTTTGGTTAAAAGATATAAAAATGATTAACTCCATTTCTTTAGAAAACATTCTTTGTCTGGATATCGAAACGGTTCCTCAATACGCAACTTTTGAAGAAGTTCCAGAGGAACTTAAACCCTTGTGGCTCCGAAAAGCATCCAACTTAAAACGTGATGATGGGACGGAAGAACAGCATCTTTATGAACGCGCTGGCATCTATGCAGAGTTTGGAAAGATCATTTGCATTACGACAGGATTTCTTTCGTGTAAAGAAGAAGGGAGGCAGTTTCGTTTAAAATCTTTTTATGGTGACGATGAAAAATTATTGTTAGAAAATTTTGCAGCATTGTTAAATCAGATCACAGAATCGGACAAACGCAATAAAAAATTACCCATGATTTTGTGTGGACATAATGGAAAGGAATTTGATTTTCCATACATGAGTCGGCGAATGGTCATTCATGGAATTTCTCTTCCAGCACAACTCGATTTGTATGGCAAGAAACCCTGGGAAATTCCGCATTTAGATACGATGGAATTGTGGAAGTTTGGCGATTATAAAAATTATACACCGTTAAATTTATTAGCATATATTTTAGGAATTCCGAGCCCGAAGGATGATATTGATGGATCGCAAGTGGGTTCGGTTTATTGGAATGATAAGGATTTGGAGCGAATTGTTACGTATTGCCAAAAGGATGTAGTAACGGTAATGCAGATTTTGTTGAAATTAAAGAATCAGACTTTATTAACTTCAGAAGAGGTATTGGTGACTTAGTTTACCTACTAAATTTAAAAGTTGGCCAAAATATTTAGATTTTACATGGTGTTTTAGAAGTAATTTTTTATTTTTCCGTTTAGTAACCTCACCAATAACTAACCAATTTTATTTTTACAACATGAAAAAAATTCCTGCTGTCATTAACACTCAATTTGTTTTTTATTAGTCTTCAGAGTGCCGAAGCACAAAGTATTTCTGTAAGCCCCAATGCAAGCGATTTTTGTTCTTCGCAAATAGTGACTTATACCAATACATTTGTGGATCCTAATTATGCTTATGAATGGTATTTAGAAGATTATAATTCTTTTAATCAGACTGGTCAGGGATTTAGTCTATTTTTTGGTTCTGGCACGTCTATTAGCATTAATTCTGGATTTTACGGCGCAGGAACCAAGGTGGTACTATATCAAATTGATATGTTGACGGGTGCTCTGGTAGGTTCGAATTGGCTACCGATGTTGTCTAGTGTTGGAAATCCTATGGTGCCAGTTTACTATACATATACGGGCTGTGGAAATTTGATGGTTCCTACTATTTTTGATCCGATGGCCTCTTGGCCGCAGCGATGGGCAATGTGGTATAAGAATGGCGTTGCTACAGGAATTCAAAGTCATATATTTTATAATTCGCTGACGGATTCAGCGGTTTATGAGTTTAAAGTCAGGTTGACTTGCGGTGATACTTTAACTACAGGACCTATTCTTGTAGATCGACCTTCGGTACCAACGATTACTGCGCAAGGTTCAACCACTTTTTGTCAAGGAGATACCCTTATTATTAATGCTAATTCTTCAATAGCTATTCACAACTGGACAAAAGATGGAGTTGTAATACCCGGATCTTCTGGATTAACTTCTATAAAAGTTACCGAGTCAGGAAGCTATAAAGTCCAAGGTAAATATAGTAGCGGTGGTGGAACCACCTGTTATTTATTGTCTGACCCAATCGTAGTAACTATGAATCCAGGAGCGTTTATTACTTCGCCTATTTATCAGGTATGTAATGGCGACTCCGTATTATTGACCTGCACACCCGCAAACTCTTATGTTTGGAAGAAAAATGGAAATGTTATTGCAGGAGCAAATGCACAAACACTCTGGGTAAAATCGAGTGGTCAGTATGATGTCACTACGACTGGTTTAATATGTAATACTAGTTTTATTAAAACCATTACTTTTTATGCAAATCCATCCGTTACAGTGAGCCCCTCAACTTCGCAAGATTTATGTAGTGGTAGCGCAGAAATATTGATGGCAAGTGGGAATAATATTGCAGCCTATGGTTGGTTGAGAAATGGAGCCGTACTTTTTGGAGCAAATTCAGCTACACTTGCACTTACCAAGGCAGGGTCTTACAAATGTATTGTATCTAACGTTATAGGATGTACAAGAACTTCTTCTGCAGTTTCTGTTAACAATGTTTCTTCCACATCACTTCCTACAAAAACGGTAGTATTGAAACCAGCGGCCGCTGGTAAGGATTCCTATACCACGTGTGCCTTTGGAAATTTTTCGACTAATTTTGGAAATGCTTCTACACTGGAAGTATCTAATTGGTATAAGTATTTTCGAACAGCGGAAAGAGGGTATTTGGAATTTGACTTAAGTAGTGTTCCTGCTGGGAGTCCCATTGTTAGTGCGAATTTGAAACTATGGGTGGATACGATCAACCAATTAAATGCTAATGTAAATCTTCCCAATTCACTGCTTTTTAAACGCAATATTCAACCTTGGACAGAGTTGGGAATCAACTGGTATAATGCTCCTGATTCCAGTGAATTTCAATTTGTAGCTATACCCTGTTCTACCATATCTTCAAAGTCGTATGTTAATGCGAATGTTATCGATCTTGTTAAACATTGGTCCTATTTACCTTCCGAAAATTTTGGAATGTTGATTCAATTCCATGAGTATAATCATTTGAGTTGGTTGCGTATTTTTTCTTCTGATCATGCAAGTGTAAATAAACATCCACAGCTTACCGTAAAATATTATTACGCGGATATTATTCCAAGCGGACCCATCAATGTATGCACGGGTGGAAGCGTTAGTTTTTCTACTAATGTAGGTGCGTATAGTTATCAATGGTATAAAAATAATAATCCAATTGCTGGAGCTAATTCTTCTAATTATACGACAACAACGGCGGGTGTTTACCATGTAGTAATTTCAGTGCCCAATGGTTGTAGTGTTGCTTCTGTGCAAAAAACAGTTACCGTGAATTCAGCCACTCCTATCGACATTGTAGGTGATGGTCCGCTTGCTTTTTGTACCGGTACAACATTGACATTATCAGTAGATAGTGTTGCTGGCCATACTTTTCAATGGAAGAAGAATAATGTCAATATTGGCGGTGCTATTTATAGTCATCTTTCGGTTACCCAGCCAGGAACTTATGTAGTGAGAGTAACTAATGCTTGTGGACTCATTTCTCGTGATACTGTTATTTGTACTGAAGTCATAAATCCTTCTCCAAGTGTAACCGCTAGCGGACCGCTAACGTTTTGTGCTGGACAAAGTGTTACGTTCACCGCCAATGTTTATCCAGGTGTAGCACACCAGTGGAGAAAAACAATGTCGACATAGCAGGAGCTGTGAATTCGACATATACAGCAACGCAATCCGGCACTTATTCGGTGAAGCAAACAGCGAATGGTTGTGTGAAATATTCGGGCAATAAAATAGTGAATGTGAATTGCAGAGAAGGAGAGTTCTTAGCTGAAAACTATTCTGTTGAAATATTCCCGATGCCCATTCAAAGTGGTGCAACAATTGTTGTCAGTGGTGATGTGAATTATTCAGACGTGAAATTCCAGTTGTTTGATTTAAGTGGTAAACTTATTCAGCAATTTGGAGCAGATGGAATTTCAACAACATTAAATAAAGGAAGTTTAAAATCGGGATTGTATTTGCTAAAAACGATGTTGGTCGATCAACCTATTGGTATCAATAAAATATTGATGGTTGATTAACTAAATTTCTGAACAAGTAGCGGGGTAAAAATTAACGCTCCAATAATGGCAGCGGTAACAGCAGTGATGAGAACGGCACCTGCCGCTAAATCTTTTATTTTTCCTGCAGATGGATGTCGTTGTGGAGAAATGAAATTCACAATTTCTTCAATGGCAGTATTAAATGCTTCTGCCGCATGCACCAGCCCGATAGCAAGAACAAGTAAGATCCATTGTTTTAGTGATACGTTTAACCAACATCCCATTCCAATAACGAGTAACGTTGCTAAAAGATGAATGCGTACATTGCCTTCTGAGGTAATATAAAAATAAATACCTTTCAATGCATAGGTAAAACTTTTAACTAATCTAGACATTCGATTTAGTTTGATCGGTTTTTAAAATCCTAAATTAGTACGGAACAATTTAATCGCAATGGCCATTAATACAATTCCAAATACTTTTCTGATGATGCTTATTCCTGCTTTCCCCAACAGTTTCTCGATGGGTTCAACTAATCGAAGTACGATATAAACCACAATCATATTAACGGCAATTCCTACTAAAATATTTTCGGTAGAGTATTGTGATTGCAGCGAGATTAAAGTAGTCATGGTTCCTGTTCCTGCGATGAGTGGAAATGCAATGGGAACGATGGATGCAGTTTCAGGAACTTCGTCTTTGTACAATCGTATTCCTAAAATCATTTCCAAGGCGAGGAAAAAGATCACTAAAGATCCTGCAATCGCAAAAGATGAAACATCAATGCCAATTAAATTTAAAATGCTTTCACCTAAAAATAAAAACAGCACCATTATAATTAAGGATGCAATAGTGGCTTTTTCTGCATGAATCAAGCCAACACGTTTTCTGGTTTCTATGATGACAGGTAATGAACCAATAATATCAATCACCGCAAATAAAATCATGGAAATTGAAAGTATATCTTTAAAGACTAGATTCATATTTTTTTAATTTAATGGGTAAGTAATCGTTAATCAATATTAATTCATCAATATTACTTCATTCCTCTTCCTTCGGCAAATAATTTAAATCGTTTAAGATAATCTTGAGATGTTTTCATGAACGTTTTTTTCATTAAAGGAGCAATAAGCCACATGACTCCTGACAATTTAAATGTGCTTTCTGAAATATACATCGTTTTGTTGGGTTCAATTTCAACGAAGGATGCTTTAATATTATTTTTTACGCCATTCATCTCGTAGTAACCTTCCATTTCATCGGGGAGATTATTTGAAATAATGGTTTCAATCATTTTGATTTTTCTTTTGCCCATTTGAAATTCCATCCTCGATTTTGCTCCTGGTTTTCCGGGCTGTCCTTCAAACGTTTCAAAGAGCACCAATCCGGGCATCCATTCTTTCAAATTTTCGGTGTTATCAAAAAGTTCCACCACACGTGCACGAGGCAAATTAATGTCGATTTGGTTGATGTAATTCATGCTTTTTTTAACGGGTTTGCCTTTCTTGAATAGAATTTACTTCAAAGCTAGCATTAATATTTGTTTTTATTAAGTCGGACAGGAGTATTTAGACATCTAATCACTAAGGTCTAAATTCTCTTTCAGTTTCTTTATGATGTTTAGGGATCAGTTTAAGTCATAAAACCTATATCTAAATCTATCATCTCCGCTCTCCTCCCGATAGCTATCGGGACTCCGCTCTCCTCCCGATAGCTATCGGGACTCCGCTCTAGCTTCCAACAAAAATCCTTCTCGCCGTTTCCTTTCCTTCTGGGGAAGCTTTTAAATTGTTGATGAGTTTCAACGCACGCTCAATTCTTTTGTCGGAATTTTTTACACCCGAAACATAATAAATGATATTTCGTTGCTTTCCTGGACTAATATTCATGAATCGTTTTTCCGCCTCGGGATCTTGTGCGAAAATTTCAATGAGCTCTTCTGGAACTTCCATTCCAAATTCGCTGTTGTCGGGTTCGAGGATTACTTTTATAGCATCGCCAAGTGTAATTGAAAATTGGTTGAGTTTCTTTTTACTTACCGTGATGTAGCCTTTGCCTTCACCCAATGCCATCATCCCACATTGAAAATTTGGATGTTTGTTAATGCTACACAACAATCGTTGCTTATTGAGTCCGCCTAATTTTTTTACAATGTTGGCAGGAACTTCCACGTAATGTACGCCCATCAAATAGTCGAGCTTACCAATACGAGAGGCAAAAGAAATTTTTTTATCAGACATCAACTTGATTTTTTCAATGAATCCATCTGCAAAAAAAGCACAAGAGAAATAAAATAATTCTCCTGTGAATTAAATCAATTTATTTCAACACAAAGTTTTCTAAAAACTTGGTGGTGTAATTTCCTTTTCTAAAATCTTCGTTCAACATTAATTGTTGATGGAAGGAATCGTCGTTTTTATTCCTTCAATAACGAACTCACTCAACGCACGCTCCATCGTTTGAATCGCTTCTTCACGCGTTTGCGCAATGGTGATCAACTTAGCAATCATCGAATCGTAATAGGGAGGGATGGTATAGCCCGCATAAATATGCGAGTCAACACGCACGCCGTGTCCTCCCGGTTGATGCAATACCGTAATCTTTCCTGGACATGGACGAAAATCATTGTACGGATCTTCTGCATTAATTCTGCATTCAATCGCATGCATAGTTGGAATATGATTTTTTCCGCTGATGGGAACACCGGCAGCAATCTTTATTTGTTCTTTAATTAAATCGTAGTTGATTACTTCTTCGGTAATGGTGTGCTCCACTTGAATACGAGTATTCATCTCCATGAAATAAAAATCACTATGCTTATCTACTAAAAATTCAATGGTACCCACACCTTCGTAATTGCTGGCTAAGGTTGCTTTGATCGCCGCATCGCCCATCGCTTCGCGCAATTTTTCTGTCATGAACGGACTCGGCGTCTCCTCTAATAATTTTTGGTGACGACGTTGAATCGAACAATCACGTTCACTTAAGTGACACGCTTTTCCGTACTGATCGCCTGCAATTTGTATTTCGATATGACGTGGTTCCTCAATGTATTTTTCCATGTACAAACCATCGTTTCCAAAAGCAGCACCGGCTTCGGTTTGTGCATTTTCAAATGCTTTTACAATCTCATCTTCCTTCCACACAATACGCATTCCCTTACCACCGCCACCAGCAGTTGCTTTGATGATGACAGGATACTTCATTTCCTTCGCCACTTTTTTTGCGTGCTCAACATTTTCAAGCAAGCCATCCGATCCAGGAATAGTAGGAACGCCAGCTTTCTTCATCGTCATCTTCGCATTGGCTTTGTCACCCATCGCATCAATTTGCTCAGGCGTAGCACCAATAAATTTAATGCCATGCTTTGCACAGATGGCCGAAAATTTTGAATTCTCACTCAAGAAACCATAGCCAGGATGAATCGCATCTGCATTCGTTAATTCTGCAGCCGCTAAAATGCGTTGCATGTTTAAATACGAATCACGACTGGGAGGAGGTCCCAATGCAAACCGCTTCATCTGCAAAACGTACATGCAAACTTTCTTTGTCGGCAGTAGAATAAACAGCGACAGTGCGAATACCCATTTCTTTACACGTACGGATAATTCGAAGTGCAATTTCGCCACGGTTGGCTATGAGAATTTTATTAAACATAAGAGAGTCTTTGTAGAAAAGGCATCTCTTTTAGAAAATGCCTTTTAATATTTTACTTTAATCTTTGAGGAATGGCTTGTCGTTAAAATAAAAATTCAAACAATATAGTGGTTGAATTTTATAAAAACGAATGGGCTTTTTTAAGATGGATCTACGAGGAATAAAGGCGTATCGTATTCAACAGGCTTCATATTATCCACCAATACTTTTACGATGCGTCCCGATATTTCAGATTCAATCTCATTGAAAAGTTTCATGGCTTCAATGATGCATAAAACTTTTCCGGGTTTGATTTCGTCCCCTACATTAGCAAGGACAGGTTTGTCCGGACCTGAAGCGCGATAGAAAGTGCCAATCATTGGACTCTTGATGGTGATGTACTTTGAATCATCAGCAACTGGGGCAGGAGCAGCCGGAGCCGCAGGAGTTGCCGCCGCTGGTGCTGCCATTTGAGCAACCGGCATAGGAGCAGGAGCCGCATGATATATTTGCTCCACTTTCGGACTACTGTTTTTTATGGTTATTTTGAAGTCTTTCAATTCAAGATTAACTTCACTTACACCCGCTTTAGCTACAAACTTAATGAGCTCTTCGATTTCCTTTTTATTCATAAGGATAGATTATTTGAACTGCTAAAAATAGTCTAAAAAAGGACATTCCAAGCTATTTTTTGCTCATTTTTCGTGATTTTTAATCAAAAATGAGCAATTTCGGGCCTTTTTAGGAATATTTTGATAAATACTTGTCTTTGAATTCAAAGATCTTGGTTTGGGGCAGATGGGCCGCATGCTTGAAACGAAAGTAGAGTAATGTGGAAAAACTATATTTCTTCTTCCACCAAATTTTTTATGGCTACTAAAATAGGATTCCAGCCCTCCCCATGATTATAAGCTTCTTGATATCGTCTTTCTCCATCAGCTACTTTAGAATAATCACCTTGTGTAACAGTAAATAGAATGCCATCGCTTCTTTCTTCCAATAAATAGGTGACCGTCAAATAATTTTCCGGAAGATCTTCAATGGTTCCATTGGGATCAAAAACCGTGTAAACTAATTTTTGATTGGGTTCAAACATGACAACTTTACCTTTAACAAAAACCATTTTTTGTCCTTCATAACTTCCTTCCCACAATAAGTCACTTCCAATTTTCCAGTCGGAAATAGTTTCACATCCGAACATATACACTTTTGTTTTAGATGGATTCATCAAGGCATCCCAAACATTTTGGTTGGATGAATTAATAAGTATTGAATTGACAATTGTTTTTTCCATGTGTGTTTAAATTGAAATGTGATGATTGCAAACATAGTGAAATCACTTTGGACTCATTATTTTTTTTGTTTCGATGGCAAACATAATCATCCAAATCAGAATCGTTCCTTCCGTTACTCTTTGGATGAGTCCAATAAACGGAGATGATAATTCACTAAAAAAATGATGACAAAGAAGAAGGATAAAAACTAAGGAACATACTTAATCTCGATAAGGAGATAAATTTATTTTCTTTCTTCAATGTAGAGCCAATTAGAATGATGCTAAAAGGAACGATTAAATAAGTGAGTAATCCAGTTGTATTGTGAATGAGTTGAGAGGTGCTGGGATCGACGAGTTCTTTATTGCAACCAGCATCACAAGGGAAAATACTCACGACCACCGTAGCTAAGCCATAAAAATTCCGAACATGTAAAGTCTTAATTCTACTTTATTTAATGAAGTAAAAATCTTTGATGCATGAATTGAAAATAGAAAAATAAAAAGACCACTGGGAATAAATCCAAACAAACGCAGATAAATTCCATAAGGAGAATCAATCGCATACGACTCACTTATTAATTGTGAGCAATGACTATAATTTTCAAATTGAAGTCCTGCAAGTACGGTAGTAACAATAAAAAAGGTGGCACCCAGAATTCCGTATCGAAATGTTTTTTGATTTATTATATTCATACGTTTCTTTTTGAGTACTTAAACATTCCATTTTCATTCACCATCTCAGCAGGAACAGCTTGACCAAAATCCCACATTTCAATTATTTTTCCATCTTTAAATTGAAAGATATGAATCAGGCAAATCCAGGATCTTCCTTTTTCAGTGTTGCATGCGAATGAACCGCCACCAAATCTCCATCTTGCATTGCTCTTTTAATTTCAAAAGTTTTATCAGGATAATTTTTTGCATTTTCTTCCGTGGCTAAAAGCAAAGTTTGCGCGTCACCTTTAAAAAACACATTGTGGTGTTTGAAGTCGGCATGAAGATATTGAACGAAATAGGTTCGACCATTTCCTTTAGACGTGTTTAATAAAAATTCTTGGGCAATTTGTTTAAAAGACTTATTTTCCATTTTTATTCGGATAAAGGGTAAATATAGTGTTTTTTAAGCAACGTAAATTGCTAAATGAAAATGAAATATTTTTCCTAAAAACGACATAAGTTGGTTGTATATTTGAAGCTAAGAGCAATCCAATCGTTTCAATTTTTATTCTTATTCTAGAATAAAAGACATAAATACATAGTAATGACTTATTTTATATTCGTTTTGGGCATACTATTATTTTTTTATTAGGCACATATTAATTTGAACCAACTTGGTTAAAGCTATATATGTTTAAAACATTTGTCTTAAACTATGTATTGTTTAAGTTAATATTTATAAAATAAAATTTTTCATGAAAGGATATACAATAAAGTTCAATGAATATGTAAAGTATTAATATCAATTGCTTTATCTCTAAATATTGATATTTTTGTACTTTTTTAAGAAAATCATATTTATTATTGTATTTTTCAAACAACTTTCAATTTTATGTTAAAGTTTAAGATATTTGTCTTAAATTTGTTTTATAGAAATTAAAATCTAGGATCTTATGTATGACAAAGAAGCGTTAATTCAACAGATAAAACAACTACTATCTGTTCTGAGAAATAAAACAGTTGAGGTTGAAAATTTTCTTAAATTAATAGAAGGAGAAGAAGTAATTAATTTAGAAAAAATTCAAAATTCAGTATCAAATAAAATATTAGCGCAGATAAAAGATAACGATGAACATCCTCATTATCCTTTCCACGAAAACTTAATTTCTAAATTCAAATATTTTGATGAGATTATTTCAAGAGTGTGGATGATACAAGAATTTAAAGATTTTGTTTCTCGAATCGAGCAAAAAAAAGCAGAGAAAACATTAAAAAATTTAAACCAACGCATTATATATAGCGTAAATAAAGGCGAAATGTTTGTAATGAAATATAACAACTCAAACAAATATGCATTTTATAGTGCACATATTGAATGGGTAGAAAAAGGGGAAAGGCTATAGATTAATAGCAGGAAGGGAGCCGGAGAAAAGCCAAATTTCAGGCTTGACGATCGAACAAAAAAATCCAGATAAAATCATATGGAAAGGTATAGATAATTAGGAAAAATAAAAAACCTGACTTTTACGAGAAGCCAGGTTTTAATTTCATAAAATTCACATCCATCTAAGAATTCTGAATCTTCGGAAGAAGAGGGGTATGCCCTATTCTATTGTCAAAGATAATAAAAAAATTGGAATTCATATAAAAGCGAAACAATAAAAAAACAAAAATATGCTGAGACAAATTTCAATAGTTGAACACCGTAAGAAATACAATACTGTACTTTCTTGTTTATGGCACTTACTTAAAATAAGAAGTCCGAAAAATGGTTTATGTATAAATCCGTGGTGCAAAGCTTCCATTGCAAAATATTATGCACCCGTGCGTGGAAGACAAGCAATTTTTTGTAGGAGATGTTTAAGTCATTTCTACCCAATGGTTGATTCGATTTTTTCAAGAGGTCATATTCCGCTTAATTTACTATTTGAAATTATGTATTTGATGTTAGCCTGCAAAATTCAATTTCCGCACGTGAAGTAGAACGATTATATGCTATAGGATATCCTAGTGTTCACAGGATAATGCATGAAATAAGGAGTCTTATGGGAAAGAAATTAAATGAACCATTTAGAAATACTGTAGTTGAAATTGATGAAAGCTATGTTTCAACAGGAACAAAAGGATTGAGTAGAAAATTTCAATTTCCGAAAAGGACGTTCAAATATAAAGAATAGCAATATACTGGTAATAACAGAGCGAGTAGGAAGAGCATGTTTATATGTATCCTGGTTCTGACGAGGAAAGTATTTATGACAAAATAAAATTAGATGTAAAAAAGGATTCCATAATCATCACAGATGAATGGAAAGCTTATAATTCTTTAAAGGAAAAGGATATGTTCATTTGGTAGTAAACCATTCTGAAAAGGGAGCAAATCGGTTTAAAAGAGGAATGGCAAGTACAAATAATGCCAAAAACATTTTCAGTATTGTTAAAAGGTCGATAAAGGGTACATATCGTAAAGTTACTGACCCTTATCTTCAAAACTATTTAAATGAATTTGCCTTTAGGTTTAATCACAGAAATGAAAGTGATTATGGATTTAGTGTTCTTTTGGGAGAATTATCATCATGAAAATCATTATTCAGATAAATTTAATCAGCAAGATTATCCAGGAAATGAATAGTAAAATTACATTGACGAAAGATGTATTTATGAAATTTATAAGGTGCCATAAATGGGCTTTATGGAAATGAGATTTAGTAACAAAAAGTCTATGCAATATGAACCTTCATTATTGCAAGACCAAGAACTTGTTAAATCATTTGGTAAAGAATTGTTCAAAGGTGGAGTTGTATCTGATGACTCGTCAATTGCAGTTAATTCAATAAATGCTCCTCGTACTTTAGACTCAAAAATAATCTACTCGCCATATTTTATTACTCCAGACATGTCGTTGTCTTTTAATGGTGATATCCTTGCAGTAAGTGAAAGGTTAAACTGGCTAATTCAGTTTAATAACGCAATAATGATTCGCTTACCTGAGCACATATTCGATGTAGGATTTCAATATAAAGTAATTAGTGAATTAAAACTGTTAAGGAATATTAAATTTCGAATGGCATACTTAAATAAAAATTTTCAAAGGGAAGAATTCATAGATATAGATCAACTTTTCAATATTGAAGATGTAACTTATCAGGGCAGAGATAATCAAGTTTTAATAAATCGAGAAATTATTAAAATATTTAAAATATTAGAAAGGGATGTAATGCCTCAGGTGAAAGTAGGCGTCCATTGTATTAGACCTAATAAGTGTGAATTTTATAATTTTTGTTGGTCAAAGATATCTATAGGTAATATTCATAATATTTCTGGACTTACATCGAAACAAGTTCGTTATCTTGAAGATAATGGAATTACTAATATTCAAAATTTACCAGATAACTTTAAACTAAGTAAGCGTACACTTTCCGAAATAAAAGCAGTATTTCGGAATAAACCAATATTGAAAAGGGCTAATATTCAGAAATGGTTTGATACTATTGATTCAAATGATGCAATTAGTTATTTAAACATTGAGACATTTGAAAGTGCAATTCCACTATATAAAAATTGCAAGCCATATGAAGTTTTACCATATCAATATTGTTTATTAATTAGGAATAATGATTCTAAACAATTTCGAGAAAGTTCCTTCATGGCTAAATCGACACATGACCCCAGATATCAATTTATAAAAAGTCTCATTTCAGATATTAATTCAGTTGGTCCGATAGTTGTTTATAAATATAAAATGACAGTAACAATCCTTTCAAATATTAGTATTGTTTATCCTGAATTTAAGAATGAAATAGATAATATTATAAGACGTTGTTGGGATTTATCCGAACCAATAAAAAGCGGATGGTATTTCCATCATTCACTTACGAAGAATAAAAACCTCAAGGCTGTCTTTTTATCACTAGATAATAATAACTTATATAGTAATCTTAAAATTTCCGATTCCGAAAAGGCATCATCATATTATCGACTCATAGCTGAACTCCCAATTAGAAAGGGAGGTCAGGTAATATCTGAATTGAAAGAATTTTGCTATACTGAAACGTTAGCAATAATAAAAGTGTTTGAAATATTTAACTCAATGTAATTAATTAAAAATTTAAAAACTTGCGAAAAATGAAAAAACAAAACTACCCTCATCCAGAGCGGTTAAAGAAATTAGCGTTATGGCTGGATGAATTGAAAATTGGATTGCAAATTGAAATACTGGTAGACAGTAGTAATTCCTTTAATGATGAATTGGCAATAAATCTAATGCCAATTTTTATCACACCAATTAAAAATTTCCTAAAATATTTGAAAACGAATGGGAAATTTCAGAAGATGGAGAAATGACTTGGCGTGAGGATAAATTCAAGACTACACTTTCATCAATTCATAATTTTTTGGCATTAATAGTGAAATGCTGATGCATATATTTGCTCATATGCGCAGTCAAACTATAAGTTTGGTGGTAAAATATTAAAGAATAATGCTTGTTCTAAAGATATGGCGTTTAACATTAAAGAATTAGTAAAAATTAATAATAGTGCACTAAAACTACACCCTGATATTAACATTTTCATTTCTAAAAACTAAATTATATGGAAACTAATAATATTAATTGTCCACAATGTGGTCACTCATTTGATGTTCAAAGTATACTTTATGAAAGTATAAAAGTTGAGTTTGATCAGAAATACTCAAGTAAAATAATTGAAGTTCAACAGCAATATGATAAAATTCAATGATGTAAAATTATTGGAGGAGAAAATTGCTGATAAAATTGAGAAAGGCATGCAAGATAAATTCAAAGCCGAAAGAAATAATTGGGAGAAAAAACTCGAGATCAAATTGAATCTGAAAAGTCGGATGAAATGGATAGCTACAAACAGCAACTCCAAGAGAAAACTAAGGATACAAAAGAACTTAATCGTTTAAAGGTTGAATTTGAAAAATTGGTTCGTGAAAAATCTGAACTTAAAGATTCGTTGGAGGCTTCTATGGAGCAAAGACTGACAGAAATGATAAAAGTGAAAAGGAAAATTTCATGAAAAATTATGATTCCAAAACTACTTTTAAAATAGCGGAAAAGAACATGTGATTCAACAATTACGAGAGCAGCTTGACATTGCACAGAAAGCTTTACAAGGATCTATGCAGATACAAGGTGAAGTTCAAGAGGAAGCAATTGAGGAATATTTAAAATCTAGTTTTCCCATTGATAGAATCGAAGAAATAAAGAAAGGTGCAAGAGGAGGTGATTGTATTCAAATGGTTGTTTCTCCTCAATTTGAAGATTGTGGAACGATCTACTATGAAAGCAAAAACTAAAGAATTCCAAAATAGTTGGTTGAGAAGTTCAAAAAGGATATGAGGGACAAAAAGCAATATCTGGGTTTTAATTACAGATACATATCCAAAAGGAATAGAGCGAATGACGAACATGCGAGGTGTATGGATTTGCTCATTTAACGAATTTAAGGGGTTGTCATATGTATTAAGAGAGTCTATCCTTGCCATACAAGCCATTGTTTCTACACAGGAGAATAAAGGTTCCAAAATGGAAACATTGTATGGTTATCTAACTGGATCCGAGTTTAGAAACCACTTGGAAGCTATTGTTGAAGGGTTTACCCAAATGCAGGATGACTTAAATCGAGAAATAAGGTCAATAGAATAACAATGGTAACAACGAGAAAAGCAAATTTCAAAGGTAATTCTTAAAACAACTCAACTTTATGATTCGATTAGAGGTATTGCTGAAAACGCAATAGGTCAAATTAAGCATTTAGATCTTCCTAGTGATGGAAATTAAGGTGTTTGGAAAGTGCCTAGTCATTTAATACATTTGGGGCTTCTACCCCAATTAAATGATCCAGCAGTCATTTTCTCGTTGATCAAAAACATGCGAGAATTCTAATTTCAATTGAGATTATGGCTGCGTTCACAATATTCGTGGGCGTAGCCATTTTGATTGAATGGGTTCTTCGCAAGTTTCCTGTTTGACAGGTGGTGAAACCCACGATGTTCATAACTAAATTCCTTAATAATGAATTGTAATATTTTCTTTCATGATACCGAAGATGTAGTAATGAAAATAGTAGAATATCTTTATAATAATGGGTTCACTTTGGAAACAAGTAAAATCAAACATTATATGCATGGAAGTATAAGTTTTCAAATTCCAGATTCTCAGAAAAATAAGGAATTAATGCGAATTTTGATGAATCAAATAAATGAAGACCTTAATGCCCAACTAATATTAGGAAAAATATTTGCAGGTACGAAGGATATAATTCTTAATGATAATTTAAAAGTTGAAATAAAAAGGCGTGTCAATGCCGGAATTTTACCTCTCAATCCTCAAATTAGAAAATTATAAGAATTTAACTTCATCGTCTAAAAATATACCTTTCCCGGATTCTGCATGCATTTGAAATTTAAGTCGTGCATCAAGCAAAATTGAACTAATAAAGGGACATTTTTTATCTTTTGCAATTTGAACAATCTCCTGTCTAAATTCTTCAATTTTAAGATTAATATGTTTAATTATTTCATCCGATTTTAAATTTTCCATTTTGAATTTTACAAATAAATAGTTGAAATAATTGCAAACTATATTTAAAATTAAAAATAAATGAGAAATCAACAAAATACAATGAAGGATACAACTCGACTGTTCGGGAAATCAACAAAAAAGGACTGGATGAATTTGCGAATTAAAATTACCGGACAACCAGACGAGGAAAATAATTGGAAAGCAGCAACTAATTTGTTGAAGGAACGACTGGAGTCTAGATATTTTCGTCCAATAAATAAAATATTAAATATGCGACTAACAACCGGTGAAGGCTTTGCTGCTATGACCTTAATATGTTCCCTTATCGAGTTTTTACAGAGTTGCTATGAAGGCAAATCGTATATTTTTAAGGCTGCTGAAAGCAAATTAATCTATGGAAATTCAGGAGATAAATTTAAATCATTTCTAAAATTACAAGAGCCTTTCAAAACTGTATTCAATAAATCCGTCCGAAATCCAACGAAAGAAATTTTAAACTATGCTGATGATTTTTATATCAATGTCCGTTGTGGACTGCTGCATGAAGCTGCAACAAATAATGGTTGGGTAATAAAATCTCGTAATTCTATCAGCAATTCAAAGGTAATTGTTGACGTAAGTGATGAAGCGAATAAGATAATATTTAGAGACGAATTCTTTCGCTCGATTAAGAACTATAGTGATTTATATTTAAAGAACATTATCGCAAATAAAAACGATTTTAATGAGCAATCACTACGAGATAATTTTTGCCGTAAGATGGATTCCTTATGTTATATTGACGGAACTTCAGAAAATTGGTGGACATAACTATCTCCAAAAGTTCAGAATTGAAATATCTGCATTTTTAGTTAGGCTAATTGCAATTTGCCTTTATCAAAACACCTAATATTCATTGCCAATATTTTCGTAATTTATATCACAATGTCAAATTTGATTATACCTGAAATTAATCCTACACATTATAGAAGTTTAATCTAAGCACAATAATCCACTTATGAATTTTTTATAATTATTCTATCTTGGAAATTCGTATAACCGAAAAAAATATAAACCACAACATGAAAAATATTAATTTAAAACATGCCAGAACAATTACTTATAGATAAAAACCTAAGGAAGATTATGCAATTATATTAGCAAGAGATTTTCTAAGTATTTTTACTTCACGTATAGGAGAATTTCTTATTTTTCCTAAGTAAATTTATAGTCTTAAATATAAGTAATTATGATTGATTTAGATATTTGGAAAAAAGATTGCTTTAAATTGTTTATTTCACATTTAGCAAAAAACAAAGCAGAAGCAAATGAATTAAAAATAAATTTGAATCAATATGGGATTTCATCTTTGTAGCCCACACCGATATTGAACCTTCACACGAATGGCAAAATACAATTGAATATGCTTTAAATACATGTGATGCACTTATAGCGATGATGACGAAGAGTTTTAAGGATAGTAGGTGGGTTGACCAAGAAATTGGATATGTTTATGGCCAGGACAAATTAATAATTCCAATTCGAATGGGAACTGACCCCTACGGTTTTATTGGAAAATTTCAAGCGATATCATATAAGAAATAGAATTAATTGGGCCAGCAGTTTTTAAGATACTTAACAAAAACTCTAAGACATGTAAAGAAGTAGCATCAAGCATCATTAGCAAATTTGAAAATTCTGATACATTTGCTGAAGCCAAGAAGAATTTAAAATTGGTAGAGCAAATTAACTATTGGGATGAAACTCTAATTAAAAGATTGAGAACTTCAAAAGACAAAAACTCTCAAATATCAGGTTCTTTTGGTGTTGTAGAGAATATTGATTACATAGTTAAAAATCGTAAAATTGAAGTTTCTGCATAATACATATATTTCAATTTTTTTCTTTTTTGTAAATAAAGTTGAATATCCATTACCAGAAAGTACAGTTTTAAAAATAGATGTTTTGGATATTAAAACGTCTATAACTTCCTTTCATGAAATAGTTGGTAAAATTAAAGCAACTGATAAAACATTTGTTGTTACAAAATTCGTAGCAGTAGAATATTGCTACCAATATATTAATCCATTCTTAATTTCTTTGCAGAATTCTGTTTTTGTTTCCATAAATAATTCTTCATTTTTCTTTTCCATTGTAGATTTCATAACCTTAACTAATTCCAAGTTTCCTTTGTTAACTACTCTGGAATCTAAGGCAACGTTTAATCCTTCATGACAGTATTGTACACTTGGATAAATAATACCATCAATTTCTGTTTCTTTATTCAAAACCATATCCCATCCATAAAGATCATAAAAGTAATTAGCGAAAGCACTTGTAATTTTAAAATCATTCTCATCATTGGGTTTCGTAAATTCTTCACATATATAATCCATCAACGGATATAAAAACCAAGCAGGTTTGCATTAAATAATTTTTTTACTTCAAAAGTGGATATATTTAATTTATTCAGAGTGACATTAACATCTTGAGATCACGTTCTCTGTTTAGCAGTACAACACGCAAATTATTTTTAACCTCCCACACTCAGTAGTAACTTCCTCAATTGAAGCATTTTTACTATTTCGCACATTTTTACTTGTTTCCATAAAAGCCAGCTCTCGCATAGTTGAACAATAAAATATTGGTTGTTCTGGTTCATTTGCTCTTCCACGTTTAATTAAATGCCTTTTTCCAATTGGAATATGTGATAATTCACTGGTTGTACTAAAATACTTTTCAATATCACTGTGTATTCTTGAACGAAACAATATCATTCCTTTTTCAATTGTAATTACTGGAAGTGGAATACTGTATTCTAACAACACATTTTTCAAATCTAAATAAGCGGTTGAGGTATTGCATAAATTTAATTTCTTTAGAGTAGAAATAAAATCTATTACTTCACTTTCTGTATTGAATTCTTTCATGGCTACCATTTAGATATATATCAATTAAATTGTCTCATGTTTTGGGTTGCCTTTGACGTTAGGTTATTCTCAAATGTTATCGCATAGACTAATTTAGGACGATGTGTATCTATGTCCTTGTTAAGAATGACTGTCATGTTTTTAAAATTCCAAACAAACTCTTCTTCTACATCTCCATATACAAGGTTTTTCTTTCGCTCTTCTATATCATCTTTATCATAACCGAAAAAGTTTAATATGGTGGTAATAACTCTATCAGCTTCTGTGAAATATATAAAATCTGAATAATTTTTAAATACCCTTTTAAATTCTAAAATTACCAAATTTTCTTTTTTATAACGCCAGAGAGCTACATAATTAAAAAAATTGAAATAGTGTACCTTAAGTTTATACCCAAAAGCATCGTAATCATTTTCATGCAATTCATCAATAACTTTACTAAAATCAATGTAATTGACGGCCTCCTCCGCAAAATGAATGCGCTCCTTATCTGGAAGAGTATGGATAATCTTTTCAATTGTTGGAATAATTTCTTCAGGAGACAGAACAATAGTTGGAATATTGAATGTAGAATAAAGCACCATTGCTTTCGTCCTTAACTTTTATCAGAAGTTATAAAATAATCACAATGTGCCCCATAAAATGCATGCTCTGCATCTGTGGTAATATTTTGACCAGTATCTGTTTTTTTTGGCAATCGGTCTGATTTATATCCAATCATATCCAGGGTAAAATATGCCGAAGTAAAAAATTCATATCTGGTTGCAGGTTCTTTACGGTCTTTAAAACCAAAATTAATATAATCATGAAAGGATTTATCAATTCCTTTCTCCTTAAGGTAAATGTCAATATTATTTATTACTTCTTTTACGTCCCAATTCCCTGAATTATCTTCAAGATTAAAGCCTTTTTTAACTGTTTTTCGAAGATCCTTATAATACTCCCTATCCTGCAAAATGTTTTTTACTAACGGCCCCATTTCTTTAATAAAGTCCCACATTGTCGAAGTAGAATTAATCCTAGGAACATTGAGTTTAAATATTCTTTATTACCTTCATTAATTTCAAATCCCAAAGGTTGCATTTCAAATATAGATTTATACAATGTTCCTAAATTGCCCATGCCCAATTCTGACCCAATCTGATTGAATTGTTCTGTCAATTTTTCCATGTCCATTAAATCTTAAAAATCTATTGAACCTTGTTCAGTTATCCGTTGAAGGTATTCTGAAGGTGTGGCTAAGTATGGTTGAGTTCTTTTGCCATCCCATTGTAATAAACGCTTTATAGATAGATATTCAAGAGTTTTCAAGTCATCATTGAATAAGTCGTTGCTAGGTGCGTTGCTTTTCATAAGGTCAGTACAATGTGCCGGAGAATACGGAAACTGTAGACACTCTTTATATTTATCAATAAAGTTCTTTATCTCTTTGTTTTCTGCTTTTTTAAATTGCTAATTACACCCCAATCAAAGTATATACGAATCATTCTTAAGAATTATTTTTAATTTTAAATAAACATGATTTATCAGCAAAAGTAAAGGTTAAAAAATAAAAATGTTGAATGAATAAATGGTATTATTAAAGTTTAAACTAATTTTCGAACTATAAATTTAGTCTAAACATAAGTGAGTTTTAAATCTTATGAAGGTAATTTCCGTATTGCAATAAAATATTCGACATCTATCTGCTCCTTATCGAAATATTTAATCTTGCTGTCTTTTTTATTATGTTTCCTTTCCGCCATTGTATTCGCCAATCTGGATGCGCAGGGAAAACAATTGGATGTTCAAACTCAGACTTATCATTTTTAATCTTTGGTTGCCATTTCCATGACGTAAATTCAGCACCTTTTTTATGAGGTTCTGAACACCAGAGTTCAATAATATCACCATTACTTTCACTGTTGAAAATCGGAGTTGCAGGAGTTAATACTTTATATAGTTTATTTTTAAAAAAATTTGTCAATGATGTTGATTTGTTTGTGAGTGGTAATTCAATAAATCCAAGGCTTTTCCAAAAAGGTTTGGAGGTGATGGGTTAAATGTAAGTCAACAACCAAAATTGTTTGCTGAATCAAATTCTCAAGTAAAGCATCTAATAAATACTTGCCAAATCTCTTATTTCGCAAATTTGGCTTAATCTCAGCAATTTCAATTCTCGCCTTAAATTGTGAAATAGACCATGTAACAAATCCTATTGCACAATTATTATAATTAAGAATTGCAATTCGACCATTATGGAAATCAGAAAAGATTTCATTCCAGTTGCAATAAAATCCATTATCAGTCAATTTAGATTCTTGAATTAACCATTGTTCAATCTGCTCCATTTCATCTTGAGTTGGGGAAAATTGACATTTAATTCAGTGTTTGCTATTTTCATTCGAATATCCAATTAAAAGAGTTCTGTAGGTAGTTGCTGATATACAAAATAGTTAAAGGACAAAGATAACCAAGTCTAATTCATTGAAAACACTTTCATATAAATTATTGAATAATAATTAGTTGAATACATTTTTTTATGCTTTGATAATTCCGAATCTGAGACTAGCTTTGCAAAAACAATTCAAAATATTAAATTGTGAATAGACAAATAACAATATTACCTACCCTAGGAAATTCTGACACTCCTTTTCATGATTTTGTAACGGAATTAAGTAAAGGGAATATTCAGACAAAGGAATTGATTTTTCGTCTTAGTGATGCACCTGAAAATATTTACGTTGGAAATATGAAGCATTAAAGATCAAGATTTTCAAAGTATCTAATTGTATTACGCAAGATTCTGCCTTTCAACTAAGAGATAAGCTAATTAAGTTCGGTTTATCATATGATGGGGAGGATAAAGTTGAGAAGGAATTACCTGTAACACATTTATTAGTTTTTTTCAAATAACACCTCTTTAAATAGAGAATTCAAATAAGAAGGATTTTTCATTACTTCTTTTAAATCCAATTCAAGCGTTACAACCCAGTAATCAATTAAAGATTCATTAAGGATTTTCTTAATACAATGCAGTTTCTGACTCTCAGAAAAATCATCGTTCTTTAGTATCCTATGAATCTTATATATTCTAGAATGGTCTCTAATATGTAAATTTTTTTGCTCGTTGGAATTTAACTTTGAAACAAAATCATTAAACATTTGATCCACAAACAGGGAATTAGTATCTCCAGATATTATATCGTTTTGCATTTATTTATACGTTTAAATACAATTTTAAGTAAAGTTGACTAAAACGAAATAGATACGAAATTTTAATTAATTGATCTAAAAATATAATTGCAACCAAAATAGAATCAATAGTAATTAGAAAATTTAATGATCTTCGTTTAATCTTCCAATTGTTGTTATTTTGGAAACAAGAAGATCAAAATCTTTTTTGTATTTTTCAATGGATCTTAAATGTTTTATTATGTCATTTAATTGCCTATCATTTTTAACAATAATGTGTCGAATGCATTCTGGACTAAACGTAAGTGGGTTGTTCTTTAACTTTTCATTTAACTGTTTTATTTGTATTAATGTTGATGTTTTACTTTGTTCCAATATTGTAATAAAATTCAATAGTATCAAATCGGTTTTATCTGTTTGATTTACTTGAGGAACAAAACGCCACTCTCTCTCATTATAAAAATTAATTTTTTTACCGGTAAGTGTTTCTAATTTTTTATCCCAATTTTGCGAATTGTTAATCTTACAATAACTCACAATTTTCATTAATTCGATCAATGCAATTTTTAAATTACTTGTTAAAGCCAATGAAGTGCCTTCCTGATTTCGTTCTTTAAAAAACGAAGTGATAATTGATGAAAGATATATGTCAGGCATAGTCTTTCGTTCAATATAAAAGACTGGGTTTATTCCATGATTGATGCCCCATTCTTTGGTGAGTCCAACTCCTGAAAATCCATAATTTCTAGTGTGATCTTTAATTTGAGATAATCTAATATCACAAAAGCTAACCATTGGAATAGCCGCAGGAATTGTTTCCTTATTTAAACTAAAGGCTAATTCTTCGAAGCTATATGATGAATAAAAGCCTGTTTTTAGAATATTCTTTAAATTTTGATAATTAGTAAAATGAAATAAGGTATTTGCACTTGTACTCATATATTGATGTTTTTCAATGCAAATATCGCAAATTTTCAACTGATTTATGAAAGTTTTTAATTTATAACATTCCCTGAGCCACTACATAGCCCAAATTGGTTTTGATTCATTCTATTTTCTGTTACAACCATAGATAAATCATGACTTCTACAAGTAGGGCTTGTATAAATATTCTCTAAGAAGTATTTACATTAAATTTTTAAATTCAAAGTTTTGAATGAACGTATTTATACAACCAATGCATTTTAATTTGTATTTTTGATAGATAGGATAAAAAATTGTCCTCTTTAAATACTTGACGTTTATGGAATTCAAAAACATAGAATCACTACCATTATAAAAAGAAGATGAGCAGTAAAACCTTTTTGACAATTTCAAAAGAAGAATGTTTAGTGGTTTACAAAGACATTATTAATAATTCAGATAATAAATGGGCGTCTGCGAAAAATCTTACAGATCTAAAAGATTATGGTGCTTCAACAGCGATGGCAATTATTAGCATTGAAGAATTAGTTAAATCAATCATAGTTTTTCTTGATGGAAAGGGATTTGAATTTAGAACTATTAAAGGTATTGGCATTATTTTCAGAAATCATCAAATACGTCACTTAATTGCATTTGCAATGTTTGTAGTAAGTGTGTTTGGCGATGATCTATTTAAATTTTTGGCAAAAATTCGAGAAAATCCAAATGAAATTGAAAAATTTAGCGAAAATTTTAAAAAAGAAAATCATGAACTTTTCGAGCGAAAGTTAAAGTTTTACTTGATTAGAAAAATTATTCGGTTGAAAGGCGAATTTGATTGGTTTTCTCAGGCTGATATTTTTAGACAAGATGGCTTTTATTGTGACTATGACGAGTCCCTGAAAACACCGATTTCGATTAGTGCTAAGAATCATAAAGAAGTTATACATCGACTCGAAAAAGTAAGAGAAGTTGGCAAAGCAATAATTGAAGCTTATGAATGCACGGATGAAATTACTGTTAAGTATTTGAAGCTTGCAGTGAAAGAGTGTAAAAAGCAAAATTTATATTTTCAAATTGGTAATTCTCTCGCCTCAGTTCGACAAACAAGAACTAATCCGTTTCATTTAGTTAGAAAAAGTTTTTTTAATGGTTATAAATAGATTAAAAACAGATTGACATGAGGAGAGTACTTTGCCAATAAATAATGAAAAGAAATAATTATTGTATGAAATGGATTTTTACTTTAGATTGTTGGTAAAACACAAAAAATTAATACATCCTGATTTATTTACTACCGCAAATGTTTAAATCTTGTACACACTCAGAGTAAGTAAGATTTATTTATTTTTTTGAAACTTGTGTTGTTTTTCTATTGATTTTAAAAATACAAATATTTTTTCGTGCTTCATCTTTTTTTCATTAATAAGGAAGGAAAATTCAATTTCATTTGATAAAAACATAGTGTCTATTCGTAATTTACTGATTAGCAAATAATAAATATTTTGAATTTATTATAAAATTATATAACTAACCTACATACATTTGAGATATCAGACTCAAAGAAAATAGGAGAATCCGTTTGTGCCTTTGTAGAATCTTTGGGAATATCATTTTGAACTGGGGGTGTTAGGTTAGCCGTTGAAAATTTAATTATGTTCAATTAGCTAGCATTATGAGTAAAGACATTTCAAAATTTCTGGACTAGTTTTAATTAAGCTTCTTTACTGTTTTAAAAATATTATTTATTCCTCAATTCCTAGTTCTATGAAAAATTTATTTGCCCTCGCTTGGTTTTTACTCCAACTAACTTTTGGATTTAGCCAAAGCATCAACGATGTTGCATTTCGTTCGGTAGCTACTTCTAATCTGGACAGTCTTACGAGTAGTTTTGTCGTCAGTTTGTCGGATTCAACTCAAATAGATAAAGTCGAAATTGAACTTGGATCAACCGAAGGTCAAGATGATTTGCTCAATTATAATTTTGATTTTGATGTTACGACAGGTCTTCCCAGTGGATTTTCTTATCTAAGATCTGGAATTAGAGTTAGTCTTGAAACAGGAACAATTCCTATTTTTCCTACTTACTTTGGTCGAGCTCGATTAAAATTATCAAATGGGCAGTACACCTCCTATTTTTCATTTACAGCAAATTAATTCAAGATCTAATTTAACTAAAATCTTATTCCAATGAAAAATCTCATAGGCATTTTATTAGCATGCATAATTTTTAATTCCTCTGTATTTGCAGGTAATTATACCTGGACTGGCACAACAAACTCGAATTGGGATGCAAGCAGTAACTGGAGCCCAGCAGGTATCCCTGGATCTTCAGATACTATTAATATCAATTCAACAACAAATTCTTTAACGCTTACAGCAAATCAAACTGTAAAAAGATTAACAATGAACTCAGGAATACTTGATCTTGGGGGTGACACACTTACTATAACAGGAAGTTCTGGTTTGCATGGAGGTAATATTAATAATGGACATTTTAAAACGCAAACTTCTGGCTTAATTTATTTTCATGGAACCAACTTTGGTGCTGAAGTTTCAGCAGTTGGGCAAATTAAATTAGATGGTTCTGTTTTTGATAGCACCGCCTATTTCGAACACAATAGTTCTGCTTCTGGAACTGGTGCTGGCGGAAATACATTTAATGGAGTTACAACACTGAAAAATGCAGGTACAACAACTTTTCGTACGGCTGGAACTAATTCAGATACGTTCAATAATAATGTATTTTTAATAAGTGCATCCAGTGCAGGTTCTAGTAATTTTCAAATGTCATATGGTGCTGCAACCTATTTTAATGGAAACATTGAGGTGACTTCATCTTCTACTTTTGGCATTTCATGTAGTAGTGCAGGAAATGGCAGTTCTACACTTGCTAATGGCAAAACGATTACTATTGGTAGTGGTGGATTCACAGGAACTTTATTGATTAAGAATTTCACTCAAACAGGTAGTACAGCTCAATCTTTATCTCTCACTGGTGTATTAAATATAGCGAATTCAACTTTTAACGGATCATTTACAAGTTCTTCTAGTTCAATACTATTATCAGGTTGCAATTTTAATAATCAAGCCTCATTTACAAAAACTGGAACTGCAAATGATTTTTCAGCGGGAGGAAACTATTTTGCAAACACAACAACTTTCACTAATAGTTCTTCTACAACTGCGAAAATCAGATTGGCTGCTACAAGTGGAGATAGTTTTGGTGGTGATGTAACCTTTAATACAAGTAATGGATTAATTGAAGTGGCTTATACTGACACCTCAGAATTTCACGGTGATGTAAGTATTAATAATTCAAAAGTTACATTCAATAATAGTTCTGGTTTTTTAATGTTTACTGGTGCTACATCTCAACAGATTGACGGGAGTGCGGATTATAAAATTGGTAAATTAATAGTGAATAAAACTACGAATGGAGTTACGCTAGAAAGAGCGGTAACCATTGATAGTATTTTAACATTTACAAACGGCATTATTTATACCGACACTATTAACCTAGTCACATTAAAAGCTGGTAGTATTTGTAATGGTGCTAGTAGTTTGAGTTATGTAGAGGGACCTATAAAGAAAATTGGAAACACTTCTTTTATTTTTCCTGTCGGAAAAAGCCATCGGATAGGTTTTATTGAAATGTCCTCACCTTCAAATATTACAGATTCATATATAGCAGAGTATTTTACTGGAATTCAGAATATTGGAGATAGAACTGAAGAAAATATTGGAAATTTAAGTGGTTGTGGTTTTGGTTTTTAAACAAAAACTGGGAGTTCAAGTCTTAAGTTAAAGTTTTCTCTTGAAAATGATTATTGCAATTTTTTGTTTAATGATTCGGTAAAAATTGCTGTGAATTCTGATAGTTTGTGGAAAAAAGTTTTGGTTGATAGTATTGAAATAAATTCAAATATAATAAAGTTGATTACTGCGAATGAGTTATCAAATTTTGGATGGTTTTCAATTTTAAGCATTAGCGGAGGATTAGTACATGCTGGAGCTATTTGTAATCAAGGCAAAGTGAATATTTGGGGAGCTGTAAATTATGGTCAACATGGTGATTGTTCTCCTGCTGCATTGTTGACTCCTTGGCCAACTTTTGTACTTCATAATCCAAATACAAATACCTATTCAACTAATTTTTGTACAGTACCCTATAATTTTGGCCAATTAGAGGGAATAAAAAAACTTTCAACAGGGTGGAATTACAATATCGCTTTAAAATGTGATGGAAGTGTCGTTTCATGGGGAGAAAATGGATTAAAGCAATTAGGTGTACCCTTATTAAACAACGGGATTTTTAGTTTAATTTGTCCCGCTGCGGTAACAGTTCCTCTCAATAATATTATAGATGTAAGTGCAGGAGCAATTATGTCTTATGCTGTAAGTTCAAATGGACAAGGCTTTTACTGGGGTTTATCTAATATCTGTTTTGCTGATCCGTTTTGCACTCCCACCATTGCTTTATCTTCAGCAAGTGTACAAGTTATTACTTATTCTACTAGTCAAGTAGTTGATAATTTCGTACAGATTTCAGCTGGAGCTAGGCATGCTGCCGGTGTATTACGAAACGGGAAAGTGGTGTCATGGGGCAAAAATGATTTGGGACAATTAGGATTAGGTAATACTACTTATTCGACTACCAATGCCTTTCCTCAGGATGTAAAAGTGAATGCATCTAATCCTATATTAGGAATTAAATTCGTTTCTTCTGGAGGAGGGCATACTTTGGCTTTAGATGTTAATGGAGATGTTTGGGCTTGGGGTACTAATAATAAAGGTCAGCTTGGAAATGTTGTATTAACACCACAAACTTATGCTAACAAAATTATTGGACTGGACAATATTATTTCAATATCAAGTGGTCTTGAGCATTCATGTGCCCTGAGAACTAATCCTATTTCAGGGGTAAATGAAGTTTATTGTTGGGGCAGTGATGAATTTTCTCAAACAGGTATTGGAACGAATACTCCTTCAGTAATTCACACAAGCCCACAATTAGTTTCTTTTCCCATTAACACTAAAATTGTTGCTATTGAGGCAGGTCAATATTTTAATTTAGCATATACAGATGATAATAGAATTTTTGGCTGGGGGCAGGCAGATTTCTTTGTTTTAGCACGTAATCAAAATACATTTCCATCTTTTCAAACTATTACATATGGCGGTCAACCTTATAAAGTACAAGCCATTCCAATGGAACTCACTAATTACATTCCTGGCTTAAATGAAACAGCAATCTGTAATCCAATTAATTCATGTGATAATGGAGTAAATTATTGCTATTCTAATTTGGAAATAAATTCTTCTCAAAATTGGAGTAGTACTTTTTTGCCAGTTTGTTTTTCAAATGATTTTCTTTATATCCAGAATGAATTAAAAATAAAAGCGGGTAAAACTTTAACCGTTTCTACTGGTATAACACTATTTTTTGGTCCAAATGGAAGAATAGTTCTTGAAGAAGGAAATAGTTCAACTAATGGTGCCCAATTAATTCTCGAATCTGGTTCAGTACTAACAGCAGCTGGAGATTGTATGTGGAAAGGTATTGAAGTGAGGGGAAACAATCAATATCCTTCTAATAGTACTAGACAAGCTAAAATAATTGTAGAACCTGGAGCTTTAATAGAACATGCACACAATGCTGTATTACTTGGAAAGTGGAATTCTCAATATTATAATAATTGTTCTGATCCAATTTGGACTGTAGGACAAAACCCATATGTATTGAATGGTTCTGGAGGTGTTATTGATTGTCAAGATGCGACCTTTCAAAACAACGCTATTGATATTCGATTCGCTCCATTTAGTAAATTTGTTAATTTTTCGAAAATACTTAACTCGGCTATACATAACAGTTCTGGATTTTTAGGCGGACCTTTAAGAGATAAGAGATATTTACTTACCGGGTTTCCGTTGCATTTAACTTCACCCTATTTTTGCATCACCGAATTCATTACAACGTGCATCAATTTCTATTTATAATTTGAATAATAATGGTATTCAAATTGAGGGGAATACTTTTTCTGATTATAATACAGGAATCTACGCAGTAGATGCACGAAATCTAAGAATAGAAAGTTGCCTTTTCGATAATCAAGTATATGGAATTCGATCCGAGTTCACTAATTCTACAGTTAAACACCCTGGAATTTTTATTGACAATTCTTTTATTGATGTAGGAGGGCAAATTTATTTGAAGGGCGGAAGGAATGATGTTATTAGAACGAATCAGTTTAATTTTGATAATGTAACATCTGGAACACAAACTGATAACTTCGTTGGAGTATACTTAAATAATTCCATCGGATATAGAATTGTAGATAATGATTTTTACGAATTAACTTATGGAATACTCGGTATAAATTCAGGAAGAAATTTTGGGAGTTTAATTGGATACGAAACGAAAGGAAATATTTTTAATACAACTAGATATGCCGTTGGAATGAGATATAATAATGCTGGTTTGCAAATAAGGTGTAATACTTATAATAATCCAAATGCGTTAAAGTATGATAAGAATTGGTTTATTGGTAACGGTTCACCCATGTCAGATCAAGGCATGCAAAGTTCAGCGGATGAGAGACTTCCTGCTGGAAATCTTTTCGCCACCTCAAATAGAAAAGATATTTTTTCGGCAAGCAATAATTTATTATTTACATATTTCCGTCATGGTGGACTTTCTACCCTGCCGATTGCTCCTTCACCATCTGGTCCTATTAATGTTGACGCCACAAGTATTACATTTAGTTCACTAGAAATCGCTTGTACTCCAGAACCTCCTTGTGATCCACCATGTGAAATGATGGATTTAATTGCAATTAAAAATTCTATTGACACTTTAGTGGATAGAAAAGAAATTTTATTAACTAATTTGGATAATCAATATCAAGATGCATTGATCAATTTTTTACAATCTCCTTATAGCAAGGATAGTTTGTTGAATTTTTTATTGAATTCGTCACCATTATCCGATACAATTATATCTCTTGCTATTAATTCTGTCGATTCACTTCCAGATGCTAATTTAGAATTAGTACTAGCTGTTAATTCTCCTTTATCTACAGCAAGTTTGCAATATTTGGATGCAAGAAGTCCTGCGTTTGACGAGCAATCATATGAGCGTATTATAAGTTTACAGGGATACAATTCACCATACGAAACAGTCTCACTTCTGGAAAATAGAATCAAAAGTTTATGGAATAATTATCATTTAATATCAAATGATTATTTCAGAAGATTGGCAGAGCAAGACTCCATACCGGTTATAATTGATTTTTTAAAGGGAAGCGGTACAACTTATAGCCTTGAGCAAGTCTTCTCAATTTATTTAGCGAATGATGAATTAGATAGTGCTGCGGTTTTGTTTGATCAAATCAGTATTCGTGAGGATGTTGAATCTGATTGGTTAACATTAAATGGAATCTTGCTAGATATTAGCATTCAAGAAAAGTCTCTATTTGAGATGGATTCTACTCAACTTAGTTATATTGAAGGAATAGCATTTCAAGAAGCTGAATCACCTTCTAAGGCTAATGCAGAAAGTATTTTAACTTTATTAACTTGGGTAGATTTCGAGTATTCACTGCCGGAGGAAAATGGAAATAGATTGAATGGTTCAAGTTACGGAACAAGTAATAATTCTAAATTTGAACTATTGAAAATTACACCAAATCCTGCAAATAATGAAGTAATTATATCTGGTTATTCTAATTCAATAAAAAGTTTGGAGATACGTGATATAAGTAGTAAAATTATAGACATTGAGACTATTCAAAATATAAATGGAAATATTAAAATGAATGTATCAAAATTGAATCCGGGTATCTATTTTGTTAAAATAGTTGATCAAAATAATAATATTAAAGTAGGAAAATTTATGGTTGCTAGATGAAGAGATTATACTTTTTCCTTTCTTTAATGTTACTTGTCCTTCGAATGGAAGGACAAGTCTGGCGGGATGTTGGGGGTGGAATTAATCACGGTATTCAACTATCTAGAACTGTAAATGATATGATTGTTTTCAATGATTCCTTGTATGTAGTTGGTATATTTGATTCACTTTACTCACCCTTACAATATTGCTCTGGCTTTGCTGTTTGGGATTCTTCAAATTATCAATGTAGGAGCGGTACACAATTATTTCAGTCATCTTTATGTATAGGTACTTATCAAAATGAATTGGTAATTGGGAGTCGTGGATCTAATACTTTTCAACCTCAATTTTCACGAATAAGACGTATTAGTGGAGGCGTAGTTTATCCCTTTGGCAATGGTATACAAAACGGTGAAGTACGATGTTTGCAAGAGTATAATGGTGAATTGTATGTAGGTGGAAATTTTACAACAGTTGATAGTACCATTAACGCAAATCGAATTGCAAGATGGGACGGAATTCAATGGCACGCAATAGGAACGGGAGTTACTGGTGGATTGCCAAGTTTATATGCAATGGCTGAATATAATGGAGAACTTTACGTAGGAGGCAACTTCAGTTCAATAAACGGCTTTCCTTCTCAAAATATTAGCAGATTTGATGGTGTATCTTGGGATTCATTGAACGCTGGAGTTTCGGGCTTTATCTTTAGTATGTTAGTTGACTCCATAAATGATGTTTTATATGTAGGTGGTGCAATTGGAAGTGCTGGTGGAATTCCTACTCCTTGTGGTGTTGCTAAATGGGATGGTAATAATTGGTCTGCTGTAGGAACTGAGCCAATAGAACTTGACCCTAAGACCATGGTAATGTATAAAGGAAAATTATTCGCTGGTGGAGTGACGAAGGGATTAAATTCAGTGGGTCAAATGGTATTTCAAATGGCGTGGTTTGATGGTCAAAACTGGAATCCTGTTTGTGATACTATGGATGGAGGGGAAATCCAATCTTTATGTGTTTATCAAGATGAACTGTATGTTGGAGGATATTTTAGGATGATTAATGATAGTGCACTTTATGGAATTGCACGCACACATTTTCCAAATGTGAGTGTTTTGGAATATAATCCAAAATCAAGTACTGTTAAGGTCTATCCAAATCCAACATCTGCTATCTTAAACTTAAAAACAGAAACCCAGGGCGAAAAAATTAACTCGTTTACATTATACTCAACCGAAGGTAATGTATTAAATTCTAGAGATAAATTGAATGCAGAAGAAACAGTAATAGATTTAACTAGCATTTCGACCGGTGTTTACTTTATTCGAGTTGATACATCAAAAGGAATAAGCAATATCAAAATTTTGAAAGAATAATTTCATTGAAATTTATTAAGGTGTTAATATTATCCTGGTTGTATTTGCTCAATCTTCAATCAGATAAAAGAAGAACAATGAAAAAACTCTTCAAGTATTAGGATTTAATTATCCTTTTGAAAAATTATAAATTTTCAAAAACTGATTTCATTTTATATGCTGTCGCTTTTCATACAAATGCCACTTGCATTGCCTCAATAAAAAGAAGAGATTTCCGTATATGAATTAAGCACAGGCTTAAAGTGAAACGATTTAGAACTAACAGCGTGGCTAATCGTTACTATTAACTAAATTAAATCCTATGCTAACTCATTTATAAATGCTTTTGTTGTACTTATAATAGAATCTGAAAAATTATAAATATCGTCTATAGTATTTATCTCATGTTTAATTTCATCTCTAGAAGAATTAAAAACACCAATGTATTTCTTTTGGCCCGTTAAATAAAGTCGACAAATTCCTCTTCTATTATTATCATCTAAAAGTATTGCAAAATAGGATTGAGCGTCTCTGAAGAATATTCGATTACAGGAAATTTTAGTGCGTAGAATGGACTTAATAATATAAAAACTCTCCAATTCCTCGACAGTAGTATTGATTTTGTTTACTGGTTCCTTGCTTTCTTCTACAATTTGTTCAGGTGTTTTAACCTGCTTTTCCTGCTCTTTCTGTAAAGCAGATTTTAACCTATCAGTTATTATATCTGATACATATTGATTGATGGAATTCTTTGTAAGAATAGTAAACTGTTCCAACACTTTCGCAGTCACTACTGAAGGGTAAACTTGTTTAGCGAAATGTTTTACAAAGTTCTCAGAGGGATCCGTCATCTCCTTATGAATTAAAACCTTTAATTCTGATGTAAATTTTAAATCTGTTGCAGTCAAAGAAATAGTTTCCGCATTAAAATAGGATTTATGAAACTTTTTAACTTCTTCAATTTGATTATCAGTAATAGTTGTAATATTAAATTCCAAAAATGGTTTTTCATCCATTCTATTCTTCTCGACTAAATCTGAATAAAACCTATAGATGATCCCATTGGTTAATAATCCAAATTTAGCTTTTGATACATGAAAATATCTTAATAATTGTCCGTCATGTAAATCTAAATTGCAAACGTGATGTTTACACTCTATAAGAATTGTCGGATTTCCGTCTTTAAAAATAGCATAATCAATTTTCTCGCCTTTCTTGATTCCTATATCTGAAATAAACTCTGGAACCACTTCTACAGGATTAAACACATCGTAGCCTAATGCCTGGATGAACGGCATAACAAATGCATTTTTTGTTGCCTCCTCAGTTTGGATATTTTCTCTTAATGAATTTACTCTTCCCGCAATTTGCTTAATGATGTCTTTGAAGTCCATTTTTTCTTATTGTGTGTAACTATGCTTGAGATAAAATTATACAAATTATGTTAATGGACTTTTAATTTTGACTGCCTATTCTACTTTTAATAGACTAATAGTAGTTCAAAATATTTTTAACAACTCCTATTATTTTAAAATCATCCTGTTCGGTGATTGGAATATTCGCATATTTAATATTCTCAGAACTCAGAAATACCTGTATGCCGATAATATTGAACTTCTTAATCAGAACTTTTTCTTCATAAGCGCAAACTATAATGTCATTTTGGCTAGCATAATTCTGTTTTCGACCAATAACTATATCACCTTGATTAATTTTTGGATACATTGAATCACCTTTTGCTTCAACGATAAATGCTTCAAAAGCTGGAAATTTCAGTAAATTTGAAGAAATTGGTATTTTCTCAATTACATTATCATCCAAAAAAAATCCCTCTGGCCCACATTGTGCATTGCCATATTTATTCAAAAAAACAATTAATCTATCTGGGACATCCAGTAGTTTATAATCCTTAGAATTACCAAGATTTCTTTTTAAAAATCCTTTACGTTCTAATTGTTGAATATGATGATAAACTACCCCTGGAGAATTTTCATTGATAATTCTTCCTATATCTCTAATAGACAACGGATTATCTATATGATCTTTTAGAACTTCAAATATTTTTAATTGTTTCGGATGCAGTTTTTTCATGGTAATTAATCAAAACTACATTATTTTTATTAAGTACATAGTATTGTTAATAATATTTTGTTCTAGTAAGTGTTCGTTAATAATAAATGATTATCTTTGGTTAATCTAAAAATAATAAAATGAGCAAAATTAAAAATGACGCTTCTGGTATGAAAGGACAAAGAAGTAGAAACAATGATGGTCAACTACGTCAAAAGCGTGGAGATACTCAAATTGGAACAATTGAAGATCAGTACAATGTAAATTTAAAAGTTCGCAGTGATATGCGACTTGATACTTATTTAGAGAAGAACCAAATAGCTTCTTTAAATGACCTAATAAATAATGAGAAATAATTCTCGTTCAATTTATTCTTAATTCAAAATTAGAAACTGAATCCTAACTATTTTAGCAATTAGGGTGCAATTTCTAATGTTTTCTAGTTATTTTAATAAATTTGGTTTTGCTAACCAATTCTTTTATTGACTTGAATCCAGTCAAAATGATTTCTATTTACTGGATGAAATTGATAATTTGTTAATAATTAGCGTTATATCTTTAGCCATTCCAATTATCTAATAAAGTCTTAATTAGAGATTTATAATTGTTGGATTAAATTTGCTTATTAACATTTTTTTTGTATTTTACATATGATCAATATTTTACTAGTTTTGGCTGTGTCAGTATTTTTTTTTGACTATTTACTAAATAACGACTTTATGTTGCAATTTTAGTTCAATAGATGTAACTTTGTCGGCTCAAATAAATCAGAAGTTATTAACATTATATATGAATTTGGTAAACGAGATAACAATAGAAGAAATAGAAAAACTTATTCTTCATCCAGATATTCGTATTCCACAATCTGAAGATGAGAAATTTCGTAATAGCGAGATTAAGTTTTACACTGTCCCTTTAGCTTCTGACAATGAAGCGATGGATTATGCCCATCGTATCTCACAACGATCAATTGAATTGATTGCTGATTTAAATATTCCTGCTTAATTTTTTTCATGAACTCAACAATCCAAGAGGATCAAACACCTGAACAAGAGAAGCAAACTCGATTAAAGGCAATTAGTGACTATTTACTGAAATTTAAAGAATTTGAAAAATCTTATTCAGGTGAACAAGAAATTATTTTTAAGCAAGATTCTGCCATTTTAATTAATACTGTTTATTGGAAGTATGCTGATGAAGTAGTAAGGCCTGCTTTAGTTGATCCAGAGAAACGTATTCAAGCATATAAAATAGCGGCTAATACTGAGTTAGCTGTGTTATTTATTATGCCCATAAATCACCACGATCCTAAAGTACAAAAGTTTATTAATGCGAGACTTGCATTTTTTCTTGCTATAAGTATGTTATTAGAATGGGGTGAATTAAAAATTGAAAAAAGTTTTAACTTAATTCAGAACGACAGTGAAATAAATCAATTTTTTGACGAGCATATTAAATGGCTTATACTATTAGACCCAAAATATTTCTATCCGGTATTTTCAAACGCTCAAGTTTGGCGATTATTTTATTATGTTCTGCGTGATAGGGTGAAACAATTAGAATAATGAAACTACTTACATTGTTAAGTGACCCAGAATATTCACTTCCATTGGTTAATAATTCAGGACTAACTTTTGTTGAGTTTCTTGAAAATAAATTTCAAAAATACATCTATGAACTCAAAAATTCTGTCGACCTCCTTGATGGTTTAAATAATATTTTACAATCACATTCAGAATTAATTAGATTAACTGAAGTTCTTGCCGTTGAAGTGATAGAAATCATTAAATTAAAAAAACAAGGATACAATAGTGAAAGTTATCAGCGTTTCAACTCTTTAATGAGTTCTTTCAATACTTTTTTTAGAACTATTGACTCTATTACTTATTTAGATGCAACCTTTTATAGAGCTGTAAATACAGAAGGGAAAAATCCAGGAGATTTACTCAATCAAGCCCGTTTGTTTCATGCTCCTTTTGAATATTCGACCAAAGTTGGTTGTGGACGTTTTTCATATCAAGGAGTACCATTTCTGTACTTATCAACGAACATAATTACCTCTTATTTAGAAACTCAAACTAATAGTTTAAATTTTTTCAGGCGGCTAAATTCAATAACAAGATTCCACTTACAGTTTTCGATTTTGAGTATAGAATTCCGACACTTGTAGGTAGTACTGTCCAATATGAGCAAAATCTTCAGCGACTTGCACTCCTTTTGCCATTATTGATTTCCTGCTTCGCAACAGTAAATGAAAAGGATATTGCGCCTGATGAATATATTATCCCGCAGACTCTGTGTGAATGGATGCGTAACACTAATATTTTTGATGGAATTCAATATCCTTCAACTAAAATTAATGGGAATTTCAAGAAAGATTTTTATTGTATTGTTATCCCACCACAAACTTTTCCGAAAGATGGAAAAGGTTATTGCACCTACTTAAAAGACAATTTATTTCATATGTCGCAGGTTTGCTCATGGGAGCATCACCAGGTTGAAATAAATACGCATTTCACCTCAACCTTTACAGCAGGCATACAAATAAATTCTCAAGTTGAAACCTTAGAATGGAATAGTAAAGTTTTAGAATATGAAATGACTGAAATTGGACAAATGGAATATTATTTGTTTAGTTTACCAAGTGATAAAATTACATTTACCTAGCTTTAGGATTTTCCATTAATTTGGATTAATTAAAAATGTACTTTCAAAAGGCTAAAATGAAATTGTATTTTTTATTCGAATGATGGGTGCTTAAACTTATAAATTATGGCAAATTTTGAACCGAAAGATAGAATTGCAATAGAAAATTATTTGCAGATGGGAGGAGGATACGTTCTCAATTTCAATAATAGAACTTTTTCAAATTTTATTTCAGACTCTACTGGAAAGGATATAGATGATTATGGTCGATATGGAGAAGGTTCAAAGGCGAATAGGCTAAGAAAATTTTTCAAAGTAGAAGACGGCCAAGTTGTCGGAAAATTACTTACTGATTTTGTAGCCCATAGGCAAGAAACAGATCAAAATCTAACACCCGAAATTATTGAGTTAGCAAATAAAGTATTGGCTGTAGCTTCACGAATTAACCCTCCGATACTTGGTGGTCATAATAGTATTGATGCCCTAAAACCTCTTAGCAATGACACAGATGGAACTTTGTTATTTGAGGAAATAAGACTATCAATTGGTAGAAATGAGCATTCAGCAGCCCTAGATAGGCTTCACACTTGGATGGTTCACTATATCAGAAATTTATTAAGCAAAAATGGAATTGAATGGAATGACGGACAAACTTTAGATGCAATATTTAATAAATTGTCTAAATTTTATCGAGACAATGACTATTGCGAAAGTTCAATGTCCGCAACTATTTTAAAAGGAATTGGGAAAAATCTTACTGAATTTAACCACGTTAGGAATAATCAAAGTTTTGCTCATGCTAACACCCTTCTAAGTAAGTCAGAGGCGAGATTTATTTGCAACACGACTTTTGATACTGTTAAATTTATCAATGGCATACAGGAAAAGGTAGATGCTGAAAAAAGAAGGGTTGAAATAGATGCTCAAAGGAAATCTAACTTACCTTTTTAACAAATACTTTTATTTTTGCTACAATATACAAATTAATAGCAATCATGTTTTATATTCTTTTGGAGTTTAATTTTAATATTATATGGGAAGCATTCCTCACTGCTGTTTTCTCATTTTCTATAGCATACTTTGTATTTCATAAAGATAAGAGTAGAGATAGAAAGAGTAAATTGGAGAATGAGGAAAAGGATTCAAAATTATTCTTTATGAAATTAAGGTTAATGCTGGAGCAAGTAAATCTTGGACTTATTGAATATAATAATGTAATTAATTTTCATAAGGAAAGTTATTCATTTATTAATCAGGGAAAGCATTTGTCTTCAATAAAATTGTCTGAATATAATGATTATTATGATGAAAGGGTAATAGGTTATGCAGTCTATAATAGAAAGGGAAGTGAAGAAGATTTATTCAAAACTTATTTTAATCTGGTCTTTGAATTCAAAATATTAGGTGAAAAAATAATTGAAGTTGAAAAGCATTATAACGTATATATAAAAAAGTCAAAAGAAGTTTGGAACTTAGTTGTTGCAGCACACAAGGATTTTGAAACCCATTTGTCAAACTATTCTTTTAAGAATGACTTAGTAAAAAATGGATGCACATTATACAAGGACTTATCTGAAAATTTTAAAAGTTTACCTTTGGCAGGAATAGGAACTTTATTTGAATATAAATATTCGCACGTTAGAGAAAAATACATCGTTCCGCTAATCGAAATTACCGAAAAAGATAGAGATGATAATGATGTTGAACCCAATTTTATATTTCACATGGATATGCTGAAAAGAAAAAATGAATTAATTAGAAAATATGCTAATTTCAGCGAAGAAAATGGAATTGAAATATTGCAATTAGAAGAACAATTAAATATAATTCATAGAATAAGAGAAGGTATTTTACAAATAATAGTCAATATTGAGAATGTTCCTTTCAAGAGTTGATCATCATTTATTATGAGCCCATTCTCAAATTGAAAATTTATTTTACAGCCTCTCAGTCATTGATCTAGTTAAAGACATCGATTAACTTATCATTTTCGAATCTGTACTTAAAATGCCCCGCTTCGTAAAAATTAGTATCAATTTGTTTAATTCTACCTTTGTTCATCAATAGAAAATTCTGTATGCTACAATTTCGTGTATAGTGAGCTATTAACAAATTATAAAAATTAATATTACTATTTTCTTTCATATGTAACGGTATAAACTCATTCTGTATTGCATTCGGTATTTTTAATAATGATTCGCATTGATTGTTGACTTCTTCATAAACATCAATTTCATTGCTTTGATAAAGATTGGCTTCATCTATCATTTTTTTAACCATGTTAATATTCAGGTTTCTTAACCATTTTGTAGCTATAGAATCCCACCCTAATGAGGCATGAGCAATTAATAGTTCATTTTCAAACTGAAAATATAAGCCCAATTTTTCTGATTTAAATAAGTTTTCGCCATCGACTGATAAATCTTTAATTGTTGACTTTAAAAAGTTAAAATCAAAAGACTTTTGAACAATTCCTTCGTTTAAAATATCCTCAATATTTAAACTTGAATATTCATCACTCCAATCTATTTTATTTACTTCCTTTGTAATGTCATTTATAGTAACATTTTTATTTGATTCTTTGATGAGAACAAAAATTAATTCTTTTGTAAAAGTTTTAAATCCAATACAGCTAAGAGCAGATGAATTAAAAATATGTACAATATGAATTCGATTATTAATATACCCAAGATGTTGAATTGCCCCATATATAGTATTATTAATTGGTTCAAATAGAATTAATTTGCTACCGTCTATTTTATAAAAACCTGTACTTTGTGTTTCTTGACGAATTTTAAATAATTTGTTCAATAATTTTTTGAGCATTGATTAGTGATTTATGAGATGATATAATTATATTGTAATTGTAATATTTAAATAAGAATACTAAAAGTCCGGAATACTATTTTCTACGTAGTGATTCAATAAAATGGTTGAATAATCTTTATTAAAATCATCAATAGGTCTTTTGCCTTGCCGAAATATCCATGCATCAGGGTGTATATAAAGTATATCAAATTCTGGAATCAATATTTTATTAAATTTATTATATTCTTGAGTGTCAATGATTATTTGTGATGTTTGAAACAGTACTTTGTTATGAAAAGCATAATAAGTGACTTCTATGATATATCTCTTGTCGAAAACAAAAAATTCTATAGAGTCCATCTCTCTTTTCTTATGTGAAAGTCCAGTCCCTAAACTAAGATAATTTTCAAAATTGTCAATTTTGGTTTTAGTAATTGCACGAAGATTGATAAACTTATCATTGGCTTTCTTTACATCCATTTCGTTCATAATTATTGACTTTATGAGCAAAATTAATTTTTTTAATGATTGAATGACTCGAAGAAGCATGATAAGGGAATAATAGACCAAGTTATTACCTATTTTAAAAAAGTAAAGACTAAATACCCAAACGGGGATAATTCTTCTAATTTTTTATTTACAGAGGGAGCCTTTTAATTTTATCCAGGGAAAACAAACCTTAACCATATATAGTTAAAGCAATTGGTTAAAATCATATATTGTTAAGGTTTATAAGGTTGGTTTAACTTAATATGTGCCTTTTATTAATATAAATTGTTGTTATTTTCGTTGGTTCCAAACCACTCCATAAATATGAAATTATTTACCTCAATTTTAGTGCTGTTATTTGCAGCATTATCAGGGTTAGCACAAACGGGTACTTACACGCAAACTGTGCCGAATATGCAAAGCGTATATCAAGCTACTCCCATAGTATTTACAAATACCCCAGGCAATGCAGCCAGCGGTACGATAACTTGTAACTGGCTAGGTTGTCAGGACGTAGGAATTGGAAATCCGAGCATGAACATTCAGATTTTTTTGAATGGTAATTATCAAACATTGGTTCAACAATCCGGAGTGAGTATGTGCGGGTTTGTACCGTTTACTTACATCATTTCTTCCTCAACACTAAATAGTGCGATTCAATCGGGTGGTGGATCTGTGATGATGCGTGTCTATGTACAGGATGCTTGTCCTTCAGGCATGGGATGTAGTTGCTGCAATGATCCATATATTAACGGACTTACTCTTTCCTATAATTATTCAGTAGCTTCTTTTACCGTAAATGATTCTACAATTTGTCCTGGAGAGAGTATTCAATTTTCAAATACTACCGGTGGAACGGTACTTTCAAAAAAGTGGTACTTTACGGGTGGAACTCCAGCTACTGCTACTAATAATAATCCTACTGTTGCATATAACACACCTGGAGTTTATCCAGTGTCACTAGTTACAACCAATGCTAGCGGAACAGATTCAACTATTAAGAATTCTTATATCACGGTTTACGCTCCTCCAACAGCATCCAGCACTGCAGCTGGGAACACTACTTTTTGCCAAGGTGGTAATGTAGTGTTAAATGCAAATACTGGTGCAGGTTTAGGATATCAGTGGCAAAAGAATAATGTAAATATTGCTGGAGCAACTTCTTCTAATTATACAGCCATTGCAAATGGTACCTATAGAGTTGTTGTTACGAGTTCAGTGGGATGTACAAATATTTCTACTGGAATTCCTGTAACTGTTAACCCAAAACCTGTTGCTACCATTTCAGCAGGAAGTGTGACTACATTTTGTCCAGGCGATTCAGTGGTGTTAAGTGCAAGTCCAGGTAGTGGCTATACGTTTGTTTGGAAGAAAAATTCTTCCACCATTGCAGGCGTAACCGGGAATACCTATGCCGCTAAAGCTACCGCTAGCTATAAAGTTATTGTGACGAATGGATTTGGATGTAGTAAAACCTCCAACATTATTCCTGTAATTGTAAATACGCCTGTAGCCACTGCTACCATACAGGGTGCTGCTTCGGTGTGTAACGGTAATGGAGTAACGTTAAAGGCAAATACAGGTGCTGGATTATCCTATCAATGGAAAATTGGAAGCACAAACATTACAGGAGCTACCGATTCAATATACACCGCTTATACCTCTGGAAGTTATAAAGTGAAAGTTACGAATAGTTGCGGATTTAGAACATCTACACCGCAAACAGTGACCATACATCCTCTTCCTACTATTGCGATTTCGGCGAATGGTCCTATTGCTTTTTGTACCGGCGGTAGTGTTCTACTTTCTTCAACCGGTGATGTTGGTCTCACTTACGTTTGGACAAAAAATGGAACTGCGATTGCAGGTGCTACCTCTTCCAACTATACGGCTGGAGCTACTGGAGTGTATGCTGTCATCGCTACAAATGGATTTGGATGTACAAGTACTTCCAATGCAATTACGGTAACGGTAAACAATACACAAGCAAATATTACTGCGAACGGACCAACTACTTTTTGTGTAGGCGATAGCGTGGTACTTTCTGCTAATACCGGAGCCAATTTAACTTATCAATGGACACAAAATAATATTACCATCAATGGCGCAACTTCTGCTACCCACTCAGCAAAAACCGCTGGAGCTTACCGAGTAAATATTACTAATACTGCCACAGGATGTGTGAAAACATCAGCTGCAGTACAAGTCACAGTCAATTGTCGTTTAGGAGATGGTGCACAACTAGAAGGAGTAGAGATGGAGATCAGTCCAAATCCTTTTTACAATCAAACCGAAGTAAATATTTTCCTTCCAGAAACCGAAAGCGGAAGTTTGCAAATTACTTCTGTCGACGGAAAAGTAATTACCAGCGAGATGCTAAAAGGTGGTAAAAACACAATGCTGTTGGGTCAAGAACTAGAGTCAGGAGTTTATCTTGTACGACTTACTTGCGGTGGTGTAGAAAAAGTGAAACGGATTGTGAAGTATTAATTTATTTCTTCTTTTATTAATTCGATAATAAATCGAAGGGTGGTTTAACAGAAGATAGATAATATGTATTCAATAGTTTTTTCTAAGAAGTAGGAGAAGCGTGAACGATTTTTTATAGTGCTGACTGTTTAACCGCGGGGAGCGCGGGGGAGGCGCGGCGGTCGCGGGGCCTAAATAATATTTTTCGAAGTAAAATTGATTCACTCCAAAAAAAATCTAGCAGCTAGAAGCCAGTCGCGAGGCTTCGTGACCAGCAGCTTCCCAAACCGAAGCCCAATTTTCACGTAACTGAAATAATTATTTTACCTACCTTTATATCATGAAACACCCCCTCCTTCTTTTGTTTTTTTTCATTATTGGTTTTGGGGAGATGCATGCTCAATTCAATAATAATTTTTGGGTGTTCGGTGATAGCTGTGCAATAAAATGGAATGACACTCTTACTGCCAATATAGGTTTTTCTAGTATACATGGAAGAGGTACAGTAACTTCCATTTCCGATTCCAGCACTATATTATTAGCATCACAAACTTCATATACTAATATGATCTTTAACAATACCAAAACTTTTAATAAGCATGGCTATTCAATTTCTGGAAGTGATAGCATTATCGGAGAAGGATGGTACCATGAAATGATAATACTTCCGTTGCCTGATTCTGATTCGTTAGCATATATTTTTAGTATTGGAGTAACCATCCAGCAAAATTTTGGATTATACTACACACTTATAAATTATAAAGCCAACAATGATTCAGGGATAGTAATTCAAAAAAATGTTCAGTTGAATAATTTTCCGGCGTTTGATGGACTTACTGCGGTACGACATGGGAATGGAAGGGATTGGTGGTTGGTTTTTCAAAGATGGGATCCAGTTAATTTTACGGGCTTTAACGATTTTTATATTTATAAAATAAGTCCTTTAGGAATAAATGTAAATATTCAGAACATTGGTCCTATGCATTCTACAGGAGGGGGTCAAGCAGTTTTTAACAATAACGGAGATGAATTTCTTAATTTAGATTGGCGCGGTCTCCTTTCTAAATATTCTTTCGACAGATGTTCTGGCATATTATCAAATCCAGTAACTATTGAAGCTGAAAGAACAGCTGGCTATCCATTTTATACATCTGGTGCTTTTTCACCTGATGATACTAAAGTATATGTAAGTGCATATACTCATCCAAATGGATTAGGATTCTTAGATACATTGTATCAATATGATCTTACATCAGCGAATATTAATGGAAGTCGACAAGTTATTTATACTGCACCAAATTCGGATGTAGGTTTTGGTGCAATGAAATTAGCACCTGATGGTAAAATATACTTAACTTCAGTTGATTTAACGGCCTCTATACCATATCCAGATAGTCTTTACACTATATACAACACCCACCTCAGCGTCATCAACCAACCCGATTCTCTCGGCCTCGCCTGCGATTTTCAACCGTTTAGTTTTTACTTAGGAGGTGCTAGAACGTATTACGGCTTACCCAACAATCCCGATTATGAGCTTGGTGCATGGGTCGGCTCACCCTGCGATACCCTAACGGTAGGCATTAACGAAAATGAAGAAAAGAATGATGTTTTTTTTCAAGCATGGTACAATCACCAGTGGAATATGATTCATGTGAATGCGTCGAAGTTGAAAGGGAAGAGCGGGGTGTTGAGGTTGTTTGATGTGGAGGGGAGAGTGGTAGTGGAGAGGGAAGTGGAGGTGATGAGTGGTGGGTATTTTACGGGAGAGATTGCGATGAATGGAATTGCTAGTGGGGTGTATATAGTGTCCTTGGTTACGGAGAAAGATAAGATTCAAGGAAAAATATTGAAATTGTAGTTGCATAATATTTACACTTAAACGCAACGAACGCAGCGTTCACGCAACGGGCGCAGCGAAAACAATTTGCCAATTTACCAATCTACCAATCCACCAATTCCTAATACGCCCACTTCACCCAAATCGCTCCCCAGGTGAATCCACCTCCGAAAGCGGCGATGATAATGTTGTCGCCTTTTTTGAATTTCTTTTCCCACTCCCATAAACAAAGTGGAATGGTGCCATTGGTTGTGTTTCCGTAACGTTCGATGTTCAGTGTAACTTTGTCGTCGGGTAAACCCATGCGTCGGGCTGTAGCGTCAATAATGCGCTTGTTAGCTTGATGCGGAATAAGCCATGCGATGTCGGAGCCAGTAAGGTTATTCTTTTCCATGATTTCCGCACTCACGTCGGCCATCTTGGTCACTGCAAATTTGAAAACGGTTTGTCCTTCCTGGTAAACAAAATGTTCTTTGGCAGCAACAGTATCTAACGTTGCCGGCTTAACGCTACCACCAGCCTTTTGGTGCAGAAATGCGCGTCCTGACCCATCCACTCTCAAAATCGAGTCCATGATGCCGTTACCTTCTTCGTTGGGCTCTAACAGTACCGCACCCCCGCCATCTCCAAAAATAACGCAAGTTGCACGATCGGTGTAGTCAATAATACTCGACATTTTATCTACACCAACTACTAGCACTTTCTTGTGCGTGCCTGTTTCGATGAATTTGGTTGCGGTTGATAATGCGAAAATAAATCCAGAGCAAGCAGCATTAACATCGTAACCCCAGGCATTCACAGCTCCGATTTTATCAGCAATAATATTAGCTGTCGCCGGAAATTGCATGTCAGGAGTGGTGGTGGCACAAATGATGAGTTCGATTTCATCGGCACCAATTCCCCGTTTTTTAAGCAGAGGTAAAATTGCCTGTACTGCCATGTCGGAAGAGCCAAGACCTTCTCCTTTTAAAATATGTCTTTCATTAATTCCTGTGCGTGACATAATCCACTCTTCCGTGGTGTCAACCATGGTCACTAGATCCTTATTGGAAAGAACATCGGGTGGTACCCATGCGTTCACAGCGGTAATTGCAGCAGTAATTTTTGTCATTGGTTATTGAGTAATGCTTTCATGAACCGCTTGAGTAATCTTTTCGGTTAATCCGGCAGTGGTCACTTTAAGCGTAATATGTATCATGTTTTTGATTGCAGTAGCATTCGAGATGCCATGCGCAATGATGACGGGTGCATTCACTCCTAAAACAGGAGTACCGCCATAATTTTCAAAGTTGAAACGATCAAAATATTCATCCTTGATCTTTCTTCTTCTGATTAAACTGTAAAACGATTCGGCTAACTTGAGAATGACATTGCCTACGAATCCATCGCATACAATCACATCGGCCTTGTCATTAAAAAGATCACGGCCTTCAATGTTTCCAATAAAATTTATTTCTTTTGTTTGCTTTAAAAGAGGATGTGTTTCCTTGCAAAGCATATTTCCTTTTTCTTCTTCTTCACCGATGTTCATTAATCCAACTTTCGGATTTTTCACACCGTGCACGTGTTCTAAAAAAAGACTTCCTAAGATGGCGAACTGTTGTAAATGTTCAGGCTTGCAATCGGCATTCGCACCGGCATCTAAAAAAACACCTGTGCTTCCATCTTCCTTAGGAATAATGGAACAAATAGCAGGACGTAGAATACCAGGAATGGTTTTCACACTAAACATCGAACCCACCATCATAGCTCCGCTGTTTCCAGCAGAGGCAAATCCATGAATCTCGCCCTTCTTGAGATATTCGAATCCACGTGAAATACTTGAATCGGGTTTTCCGGGAATGGCACGAGTTGCTGATTCATCCATGCCGATTACCTCGGTAGTATGAACAATATCCACCAAACTCACATCTGCACCTTCGGAAGTGAATAAATCACGAATGATTTTTTCATCTCCAAACAGCACCAAGCGTGTGTTGGCGGGCAACTCGGGCAAAGCTTGAATTGCGCCCAAAACAGGTTGTTTTGGAGCGTAATCGCCACCCATAATATCAATCCCAATTTTTATCAATGCATTTCAAGCTGAAGGGTTAATGTAAAGAGAGTATGAAAATAAAGAATGGCAATTAAGCGCCACGCTCCATAATCATTTTTCCTTTGTACATTAATTTGTCTTCGTGCCAGAATGCGCGGTGCCATAAATGAGCTTCTCCAGTTGCAGCATCGATAGCTAGTGTTGGAGCTGTTGCTTTGTAATGAGTACGACGCTTGTCCCTTCTCGATTTCGAGTGTTTGTGTTTAGGATTTGGCATAATTTATTGTATTTGTAATTAGTTAATAATCAGTTTAGTTTGATCTTCTTAAGCTCCGACCATCGAGCATCACCATTGTTTTCGTCATCCTTTTCCTCCATTTTTGTCTCTTGTTTCTTGATGTATTTTAAGACTTCAGGATTACAAGTTTCAACGCCATTTTCATCTTCTGGATGAACTGGGCAATATGGGATTTCTAAGGTGAGGAAATCGTATAGGCTATGGGCAAGGTCAATTTCTATCGCTTTTTTGGTGATGTAGATTTCATCTTCATCATCATATTCCTCATTCACCTCATCGACCATCTTCACGAGCAATGATTTTTCTATGTGGATGGGCATTCGAAATTCTTCTAAGCACCTCACACATTCCACGGCCACATCGCCTATCATACTCAAATCCAGTTGAATGCCACCAGAATCTTTGCGGAGGAGAACTTTAACTTCCACTTTAGCTTGTTTAATAATTGATTCTTCACGCTGCGCAAAGAACGAATCATCAATACTAAAATCATACTCGTGTATTCCTTCAGCCAGATGATTAAACCGGATAATGTATACAGAATCAGTCATTTCAGAACGTTATTATCTTCCTACACGATTAAATGTAAGGGCTGCAAAGGTAAAGAAATTAACAGTTACCATGAAAGATGTTAGTAAGGTATTTTTTGGATGCGTAAAATCCTTCACCTCTGTTTAGTAGATACTTGCCCTTCTTTAGCCGTTTTTAATGGAATTTCAGGGTTTTACGTTGCAAGAATAGAGTCAGACTCCTACATTTGATCAACCTAACATCAACCTTAAACTACCTATGAAAAACTTTTATTCGCTTCTAGTAGGCCTCATCCTCTTTCTGCCACTTCATTTATCGGCACAAAAATTCGAAAATAGTTACGATTTCCCCGGTTCTGATGCTGGAAATGATGTTGCAGAATTATCGGATGGCTCTATCGTAACCGTAGGTTTGTCCAATTCCTTTGGCGCGGGAGGCAATGATATGATGGTGATGAAAACAAGCCAATCAGGTAGTTTACTTTGGATAAAATATTTTGGAGGAATTGGAGAAGATGGAGGAAATGCAATAACAATTGGTTCGAACGATGAAATTTATTGTGCTGGCTATACTACCATTGGAACGAACAGAGATGCGTTTTTAGTAAAGTTGGGATCGAATGGAAACTTAATATGGTCGAAGAATTTTGGTGGATTGGGTTTCGATGAATTTAAAGACATCACCAATAAAGCCGAAAATTTTTACATGGTAGGAAATACGACAAGTGCAGGAGCAGGTGCTAAGGATATTTGGTTTTTAAAAACAGAGGCAGAGGGAACTATTATTCAAAATAAAACAATAGGATTCGCTGCGGATGAAGAAGGAAATTCATTAACACTAACGAGCGATAATAATATTGTGATTGCTGGTAGATCAAGTAGCTTTACGAACTTCAATGTTTTTGCAGCGAAAGTGAATCTTTCGGGAGATACACTCTGGACACGAAAATATAATTACTATTTAAATGGATCGAGTTCATCAGTAACTACTGCAAAAGGCATTGTAGAATTAAGTGATCAAAAGTTGTTGATTGTTGGAATTGGTTGGGATGGAATTGGAAATTACTCGAGTACTTTTCATCTGAGAATAGATCTTGCTGGTAACACCGTTTATTCGAAGTGGACAACACTTCTATCTGATGGTGGGGCGGATGTTGCCGCTGGTGCCAACGGAAGCTATTTTTTATTGATTAATTCCTGCAATTTTGGATGTCCTATTGTATTAAAGAAATATGATGCTGCAGGTACAGAAACACTTTATAAGATTTTTCAATACGCTGGTGGAAGTTCATATGCAAATTTTGCTTTGCCTGGACGAATTACAGCTATTGCGGGAAATAAATTATTGATAACAGGAAGCAGTTATTTAAGAGAATACAATTCGGATGTTTATTTATCTAGAATTGATACTAACGGGATCGCCTATACCACAACATCACCCCTTATTACGGCGAGTGGCCCAACATCATTTTGTGAAGGAGGGAGTGTAACGTTATCCGTTCCTGCAGGGTACACACGTTATAGTTGGGGTCGAACGTTGTCAAGTAATATTGCTTATCTGGGTAAAAATTCAAATTCCATTGTAGTTTCCACTTCAGGATATTATTTCTGTACGTTATGGAATAATTTGGGTATGAGAACAACCATCATGGTAAACGTAATAGTGACACCTACCCCAGTTGGAAATATTTCAGATTCTGGTCCATTAACATTTTGTGCAGCAGCAGGTGAATCGTTGACGCTAACTGCAATTACTGGTTATCCAAGTTATCAATGGATGAAAGATGGCGTTGCCATTCCAGGTGCAATCGCTAATTCATATTCTCCTACCACGAGTGGAAGTTATTTTGTGAATCTAACTAATTCTTGTGCTAGTGTTACTTCGGCAACAAAAATTGTAAATGTAAATCACATTGCAACCCCAGTAATTTCGTGTAGTACTTTTGATTGCTTTGCAGGAGGATCTAACAATTGTTACCCACCCGCAGGTTCACTGAGTGTTCAACCCATTGCCGGTGCTACTTTTACTTGGCAAGCGTATAATACAACACTTCAATCAAGCACAAGTAATTTATTAAATGCGCCTTACCCTCCTGGTGATTATATAGTAACTGCTACCAATGCGTGTGGTACTGCAACTTCCTCTAATTATAATGTCAATACAGCTCCACCAAATATTTATTCAGGTAGTGCAATTGAATATTTTTCACCCATTAATGGTTGTGGAGTTGGTTCTAATGTAACATTATATGCTCCCGTTGGATCCTTCAGCCCTTACGCTTGGTATTTTAATGGTGTTCTTATTCCTGGTGCCACAAATTATTTTTATTCAGCATTGCAAAGTGGTAGTTATTCGATGAGTTACTTAGATGTTTATTGTTTTAATACTATTAATTTTACAGCACCCATTTATGTTACATTAAATACCACGAGTCCAACGCTGAGTGCGCCTTCAGGAAATACGAATTGTGGAGGTACGGTTCAAATAAATGCTCAACCTACGGGCGCGGGTATAACGTATACGTGGTACCGCGATAATGTTTTATTGAGTTCGGGATCTGCTTCAACGTATAGCGCAACGATTTCAGGAAGCTATAAGTGTTTGGTAAATAATCCAGCCTGCGGGACTAAAATGTCCCCGCCTATTCATGTTAATACAGGTGCTCCTATTGGAACGGCAACCATTCAGAATGTTACTATTTGTTCAGGTACATCCACTGAGGTGGCATGTTCGCCTTCACAAGGTTCAAATTATACGTATCAATGGAAAAGAAATAATGTCGACATTGTTGGGGCAACGAATTATTCTTACACCGCAACTTTAGCTGGAAATTATAAATGTAATATAACAAATGCGTGCAGTACAATTACAACGAATACCGTTAATTTAAGTGTGGTGTCAAGCCCATCCGCTGTCATCACTCCACCTGTTTCCAATGTAATTTGTTATCCGTCATCATTATTGCTCTCTGCGAATTCAGTTCCGAATGCAACCTATCAATGGTATCGAAATGGAGTAAACGTTATTAATGCAACGCAACCACTATTGACAGTTACTACCGCTGGATCTTATTCGATTGGAATTACAGCCAATGGTTGCAATACGGTAAGTGCTCCTGTTGTGATCACCGCTTTAGCTGGACCTTCTTCATCCGTGACTGCGAGCAGGTATCCCATTATTTGTTCTGGAGATACTTTAACGTTAAAGTCTCCCTCAGCAGTTAGTACTACTTGGCAATGGAAGAAAAATAATGTTATAATTTCAGGTGCTACAGATTCAATCTATAAAGCAACTACTAATGGTTCCTATACTGTTTCGGTAACAAACGGATGTGGTAGTACAGTTTCTACACCTATTAGCTTAGCGGTGAAAGCAAAATCAGCGGCAACAATTACACCTCTAGGACCTACTACATTTTGTATTGGCGATAGTGTGGTGTTGCAAGCTCCAATAAATGTTGACTATACTTATTATTGGAAGCGAAATGGAAATGTAATCGCGAACGCAATAGAATCAACCTATAGTGCCAAACAGCAAGGAAGTTATAAATTGGGATTGTACAATAAATTCGGTTGTTTAAAGGAGTCAACTTCTTTAAGCATTCAAGTACCTTGCCGAAATGGTTCTGAATTGACGAGTGAAGACTTGCTCGAGAATATTATGGTTTACCCCAATCCATCTTCAAACATCTTCAATATTGAATGGGCTGGTGCAGATGAAGATAAAGCATTGCAAATTATATGCTTTGATTTGCAAGGTCGAAGTGTAAATATAGAATCTACCTCGAACTCAACTAGTCAAATTCAATTGATAGATGCAGCTCCTGGTGTTTATTTCTTGCAGATTTCTGTAGATGATAAATCAGTAACGAAAAAGATTGTTAAACTTTAAGAACACTCGAAAAACAAATCGAAATTTTGATTTGACAATAAGTATGTTGGATTAATGTCGAACCGCAACTTTAGCAGTAGAAACACCCTGCGATGTTTTCATTTCAATGAAGTACATTCCTTCGTCTAAATTTTTTGCATCAAAGAAGAATTTGTTTTCACCCGCATTCTTGTTTCCTTGAAAGATGGTTTGAATCAATCTTCCACTTGCATCCAACAAACGAATTTGAATAGTTCCACTTTGTTCAATTTGCACTGGAATACAAGTCATGGCATTACATGGATTTGGAAAAATCGACTGTATTTCATTGGTAAATGATTCTGCATAACCTGTGGTTCCTGTCACTTCAAATTTCCAATATCCTGCAGGCGCTGGCATGGGTCTAACTTGTGATTTACCACTTACAGAATTTGCAGCGATATAATAATAAACGGTTGTTCCTACTAATTGTGCAGGAATGAGTCCCGTCCAATTATTAGCAATGCCTGTAAAACTCATATTGCTAGTATTCCATCCCATCAATGTATCCGTTCTCCAAAATAAAGTAGCATCATTTATTCCACTTCTGTGTTGTATGAGTGAATTCACCACATAACTATTTACGGTATCCGTTGTATTTTCTAGTGGTTGATGGCTGATGAGTAAAGGATCATTGGTTCCAACTTCTTTTGTGATGCAATGCAAGGCACCTAATGCTCCAATCATAGAAGCACAATTGATGGGAACAACATTATATCCAGGTAAACTCTCTCTATAAATTCGAATGGCAGTAGAATCTTCCGAGATCCCATAGACAGGTAAAATAATAGTTTTATTAATAAAGGAACTGTTGGTATAAGTAAAATAATCTCCACCGTTATTCGGATATAAATTATTGTCATCTGGCATCAACACGCGAACCACTTTAAAGGGTGTTCCATAAATCGAATTATAATTTGCAAGAACAAACTGTAAGTTCGCTTCAATCTGCGGACCATCTGCAATTCCTGCTGGATATTGTCCAACTAATAAAGTTTGTTCATCCAGTAATTTCATATGCATGTCGATATGATGAATTTGATCGAATGGAAGCGTGTTCATGATAATGTATCGATTGATGCCCATAAAATGATACATGATGGAATCAATTTCTGCAGGAGTGTGATTGATTCCAAATCCGCCGGCGGCTGAATTCTCATCCAAAACCAACGCAGAAGAAAATCCAGTTCCAAATCCATCCGTCATAAAATTACCACCTGTGTGCACTAAATTCCATGGTGCCGTTGTTGTTTGATAGAGTGGAGTACCTATAAAATTGGATATGGCAACAGGTACCGCATCGTCACTTGGACGTGGGCGATTGTAAATCCAGTCAATGGTAATTAATGAATCAACATCATTCGTGTATGCACTCCAAGGACCATAATCGCGCGACCAAACAGAATTCACGGGCGCTGCAAGAAAGGTTACATTCACCGTATCCACTCCGCCCGCTGCTAAATAACTTGTTAAACTCGTTGGATTATCTGGAGTGGTATACACAACAATTACTCGCGTTTCTTGTTTGGCAGCACCAACAATTTGTCGAAGAATAGTTGGATAAGATTTCCATCCCACCACTAAAGCTTGAAGCTCTTCCCATTCAGCAATGGTTCGTACTGGACTTGTGGGCGGAATTACTGCCGCAGGCGATGGCGCAATTCCACGACTGCTCATATAGGAAGGAATTAATGTTTTCTCGAATGTTGACATTCGATGCCCTTCTTGTGATGAAGCTTGAATGGAATAAAATAATAATAAAAAGGCAAGGCTTGTAGCGTTTTTCATAGGTAGAGTTTGATCAGCTAAAGATAATACCATTTACAATAGTATTCAAGTTTATTAAAAATATTGTATTATGCCGACCTACATAGACTTACATTTGAACTTAGGAGTAATCTTAATAGGTAGTGTTGGTATAAAATAAAAAAACCTGTCATTGTTAATGACAGGTTTATAAATTTTGATAGACCTAAACTATTGATTTTTCTTGTTTAAGCACTGTCTTCTCAATAAAGACATTTCTTCATATAGACTTACTTTTGCTCTTGTTTCTGCAAAGTCAAGAGGTTTGTGCAATATGTCAATGGTTCCAACTTCAAATTCTTCCAAGGATAAAGTTTCACGTTTCGAAATTGCGGTTACTAAAATGATGGGAATATGAGCTGTTGCTGGTCGTTTTCTCAATTGTCGAGCAACGTCGATACCATTCATTTCGCCTAAATGGAAGTCTAATAAAATTATGTCGATATATTCCATGTCAGTCATAATCAAAGCTTCACTACCACTTGTTGCAGTTAAAAATTTGCGATGGTCTTCATTAAGAATACTTTCTAGGGCAAGTAGATTTTCGGGTCTGTCATCTACAAGTAGTAATATGGAATCTTTTTGCATAGGTAATCCAATAAGGGTTGATGTTATACTCTGAGAGTACGGAATTGTTTTGTTATTCATCTAGTTTTTTTATTCTGATGTGTGCCAAGATTTAAATTAAATTTTATTTGTACATCCATACTTTCATGAGAGAAATTAATTGATCCGCATTAATGGGTTTGGTCAGATAATCGGATGCCCCAGCTTCAATGCTTTTTTCACGATCACCATTCATCGCTTTTGCTGTGACTGCGATTACAGGAAGATGTTCCCACTCTGGATTCTTTCTTATTTTTTGTGTGGCTTCATATCCATTCATATTCGGCATCATGATATCCATCAGCACCAAATCAATTTGTGGATTCTCTCTTAATCGATCGATAGCTTGTATTCCATCGTATGCGCAAATCACTATAATTCGCTCTTGTTCTAAGATATTCGTGAGTGAGTAAATGTTTCTCATGTCATCATCAACGATAAGCACCGTTTTACCTGTTAACATGTTTTCCATTCGAGTATTTACTTCTTTGGAAAATTTATTTCCCTTTTCAACTTCGTTCAAGAAACTTCCAGCTGCATCAAGTACACTTTCTCTTGTTTTGATCAGATCATTACTAATGAGGTTGTCAATTTCAAGCATGAAATCTTCGCTGTTGTTTTCGAAGATGAGTGCAGGAATATTTTTGAGTTGTTGGAATTGCGTCGAATTAGATAGCCAATCTTCATTATTTTGTTGCGTGGTTAAAATCAAGCCAGAGAAGTGATCGTTTTTAGCGAGTTCTTCACATTCATCTAGCGTAATAGCACATTTAACCTCTATATTTTTCTGATTCAGTTTTTGAATTATGCTATTTACTTCTTGATTTTCACTTCCAAGAACTAATAATTTTTTATGTTCTTGATGAATGGGGTCAATCACTCGGAACAACTCTTCCATTTCTTGTTTACCTGCTGGTTTATGTAAATAACTGGTAGCTCCCATGGCCAAACCCAATTGACTTTTATCAACAGAAGAGATAATATGGACAGGAATTCTTTTTAGTTCCACGTTTTCCTTTAGTCTTTTTAATACAGTCCATCCATCAATAACAGGCAGCCTTAAGTCAAGTATGATAGCATATGGCTTGTATTTGCTAGCATAACTCAATCCTTGATCCCCTTGTAATGCAATGACTGCTTTATAATTAAAGCGATGACATTGATTCATGAGCATGCGCGCAAACACATAGTCGTCTTCTACAATGAGAATTACTTTATCCTTCTCTTGAATATTATTTCGATCATCGCGAATTTCATTGATGTCATAGGCCGTATCTTCATCAGAAGCAGAAATACTTATTTTTTCTACTTCTGGGATAGACGATTGCACTGTTTTTACAAAGGAAGATGTGTGTTCTTCACCTGGCGATTGAGACGATAACGATAAGTGTATTGTAAATGTACTTCCTGCTCCTTCTATACTTTCCAATGTGATTTCGCCCCCCATCATGTTTACCAATTCTCTGCTAATAGCAAGTCCTAATCCTGTTCCACCAAATTTTCTACTTGTGGAACCATCCGCTTGTTGAAATGCTTCAAATACTTGCTTCTGCTTATCTTCTGGTATGCCAATGCCTGTATCTTTAACCGATAGACTTACTACTCCTTCGGACTGAAGAAGTGATTTTTCTTTGAAGATTGCATCTGGCGGTGCCAACGCGATGGTAAACGATACAGTACCTTCTTCTGGTGTAAACTTGAACGCGTTTGAAAGTAAATTTTTAATTACTTGCTCTAAACGAGTTTTGTCGGTGTTAACACAAACGGATGATTTAGGTTGATTGATTTCAAAATTTATTTTCTTATCAGCAGCATATTCTTTGAAAAGCATTCGGATATCATCAGCCACAAATTTTAGATCAAAGACTTCGTTTTCGAATTCAATTTTTCCTGCTTCAATTTTTGATAAATCAAGAATTTCATTAATTAAGTTTAATAAGTCGCTACCTGACTTATGGATAATGGTTGCATGCTCCGTTTGTTTGTCGGACAGGTTTTTGGTTTTATTGTCTGCCAACAATTTTGCTAAAATTAAAATACTGTTGAGTGGAGTACGTAACTCATGACTCATATTGGCAAGGAACGCTGATTTGTATTTATTACTTTGTTCCAATTGCTCTGCTTTAAAAACTAAACTCACTCGAGCATCTTCGATTTCTACGTTTTGTTGTTGTAGTAATTGTGCCTTATCTTGAAGTTCAATGTTTACTTGTTGAAGCTCCTCTTGTTGTGACTTCATCTCTTCTTCGGATTGACGAAGTAGTTGAGATTGTTTAGTGAGCTCATTGTTAATCTTACGCAATTCTTGTTCTTGATAAACTAATTCGTCGGCTTGTTTCCTAGATTCTTCTAATAATTGAGTAGTAATCAGATTAGCACGTAAGCTAAATAGACTTGCTGCGATGGGTTCAGCCATTTTTTCAAGCATTTCTCTTTTAGCCGAAGTAAAAGGTTTTACAGATGCTACTTCAATGGCTCCTACAACTTTTCCACTGGTGATTAGCGGAATGATGATGATGCTACATGATTTGGATTCGCCCATTCCTGTATCAATGGTGAAGTAAGGATCGCTCACTTCATTCATCTCAATTGTTTTGTTTGATGCAATGGCCTGTCCAATTAATCCTTCTTTTAATTCGTAGCGTCTACTGTTTAAAATTTTGTTGTTGAGAGCATAGTAAGCTCCCAATTGAATATGTAAGTCGTTAAGATCATCATTATGCAGAAGGAAAATTGCAGCTTGTTGTACTTCTAATCTATCTACAATTTTATCAATGATACGATCGAGTAATACATTGAAATCTTCTTGATTGGCTCTCATGATTTCATTGAGTTCTGAAAGTCCTTCTACCAACCATGTTCTTCTCGCTTCTACTTCATAAGCTGCTTTCAATTGATTTCTCATTTGTAAAAGTGCATGGCCTTGAACGTCATTTGCAGATAATGGTTTGTATGGATGGTCGAAGTTGCTTTTGCCAATTTCTTCAGCAAAGGTGGATGTTTGACGAAACCCTTCTACCATAAAGCGCAATGCCTGCATCATTTCACCCACTGCATTTTTTGGAAATTTCATTTTTAATTCTGGGAGTTCACCTTGGCCCATACGCATAATTATTCCACGTACTGTAAGTACTGGAACAATGAATGATCGCATGAGAATGTATGCTAAAAATAGAATTGATAGAATAATTAAAATTGCAAAACCCAGCACCATCACCATCAAAGAATTGAAGCTATACAACATTTCATCTTGTTGTTTAGCGGCCATCTCAGACCTTTTCACCATGATAATTCTTAAATCTTCAGTAATTTTTTCTGAACGCGGGATCACTTCTCTCTCTAAGATCTCACCTGCAGAAAACATTTTTAAGGGATCTTGATAGTCATCAAAATCACTTAGTAATCTCATGATTTGAGTTTGGTAAGTTGTCAGCTCATTGTATTCATTGAAAATTGAATTCATTTTTGCAATATGAGTAGTATCTTTCCAATAGCCCATTAAGCCATTCATTCTGCCATGTAATTCTACATAGACCATGCTATTAATATTTCTGAGGCTATCTTTGTCAGCATTGTTCGTTGGTAAGTATACCCAATTCGTAGTTAGCATTTTTGAAGTGGTAACCAAAAGGTTGAACCTTGTCAAAGCTTCCATCGATGGATTGGTGTTATTGACTAAATCACTAGTAACATGATGACTTTTTTTGATAGTCAGTGTACTAATTAAAGCGTTAATACTTGCTATGACTATAACAAGAAAAAACACAACATAGATCTTCCGGTCTATTTTTCTAAAAGCACTTTTTTGATCCGAGTTCATAGTATTATTGTGCGTTAAATGCTAACTTTATGAGACTATTACTAATTTTTAAATTTTGTTTTTTAGTGGTATTTTGATTGATCTCAAAACGCATTTGTTCGTTTATCTCAATTAAATTTATACTAGAAAAGGAGTTAGGTATGTTTTTTTCTTCTGTAATAATTAGTAGTCCATCATGCGAAATGGAATTAATTTCGCTTTCTATTTTTTTCCATTTCGATCTAGGAATAAACAAAATTTGAGAGCCTATAGCTTCCTTTATTTTCGAAATGTTTTTTACTTCAAAATTTTTATCTGAAAATTTTCGACCTTTTACTATTTCATTTAGTTTGTCGGCTATTTCTAAATCGTTTATTACACAAATTTGAAAAGTTGGTTTGTTTAAATTGGAACTAGGCCATTCTATTTGTTTTGTAAAGTTGTATATGAACAATGCTTTAATGGTATTTTCATTATTAGGCCCGGGAGCGTTCGACGCCGGAATCGCTGAACAACATACGAGTAAAATGCTAGCATAGATGCTAGTCATTTTTAATCTATAGATATATTGTAACAACTGAAGCATTGAACTGTGTCCTAGAAATTTTGCAGTGTAATTTTTAATTGATACTCTCTTTGCATTCCTGGCAATGGAGCATGATTGCTGCTATAAGGTTGAATGAAAAGCTCTTCATCATTCAAGATGTTCCTTATGCCAAATCGTATAGTTAATCCTTTGATTTTTTTCACTCTATACTCTATGTGTGCATTAAGTAGTACGAAACTGGGGTATTTGGTATAAACGGGTATTTCATCAACAGTGTAAACTTCTCCAATACCATAACGAGGCGATAACCAGTTTAAGTTACTCCCTACTTGTATAGAAGACGTAATTAAATAGTGAGCTGAGAAGTTTGCTTTATATTTGGCAAGGCCCAAGTGTGTGTTCTCTTTTCCAGGCACAGAATAAATCTGAACATCATCTCCATCTTTCGAGTTATAGAACGAGCCGTTAATGTCAACACCTCCCCATTTTTTCTTGATTTGAACAACCATCTCTATTCCGTCAGAACCTGTTGAGCTTAAGTTTGTATAGGCGTCTTCATCCGTGATGGGTTCAACATAATATACTATGGGATGTCGAGTTTGCATGTGAAATGCATTTATTGTAATGTATGCATCCGATGTGATTTTAAATCCGCCTTCTATTTCCATGACATCTGTAAATTCAGGTCTTATATGGAATCCAAGGTCAATGTTTTCTGTACTGGGTGCTCTAAAAGCTCTTGAGTATAAAGCTTTGATATGTGAGGTTCTAAATTCTCTTGTAATTCCAATTCTGGGTACTAAAGCATTTTCATAGCGTTTGTTGTAATTAAAACGTAAGCCTCCAGTAATGTTAAACCATTTAGTTGAAAAGAGCGCTTGAGAGAAAAGGGAAATGTTTTCATTGACGAATTTATTTGTCCCAGTTGTTTGAAATACTTCGTTTTCTAATTCGTTGGTTGAAGTTTCTCTTTTAAGTGTGATACCTGAACTTAAATTAATATTTTCATTAAAATCATTTACCGTATTGATAGCGCCAAGTATACTCACTGTATTCTTTAGGAAAGGGTCTGTGTCCACATCAATAGATTTTTTGGGAGTACTCCACGGATATTGTTTGCTTACTACAATGCGTGGAATTATTTTGAATTTTTTATTGGCCTTAATTTCGTATTTTGCTTCAATATTGTTAGATGTAAATTGACAAATGCTTTTAACATTTGCTATAGCTACATAATTGTCCCTGCCTTGTATGGTGTAGTTGTCACTTATAATTCTAAATTGAAGTTTGCCAATGTTCCCGCTAACATTAATAAATATATTTTTCAAATCGCTATTTTTACTCATGTCATATCCATTGCCATATACATCTTTATACAAAGAATGACTACGTAATGATTTAGTCCCATTTAGTTTTATGGAAAATCCTGACTTTTCGGTTTTTTTGCTATAGTAAAGGTTGACGTTTGAATTCGATATGCCATTTTGAGTTGTACTTTGGGAAAATTGGCCAGCAATATCTTGACTTCCCGTTTTGGCAGCTTTAGTTATTATTTTTATTACTGCATAAGCAGCATATCCTCCGTGTAGGGCTGATCCTGGGCCACGAATTATTTCGATGCGCTCAATATTATCAACGGGATAATGACTGCCAAGCTGTAGAGTCGAATACAGACTTTCATTCATCTCTATTCCATCTATGAACAAAACTACTTTACCTTCATGCGCCCAATTTCCACGTACTGCAATTCCTACAACTCCTTCTACATCCACTCCAAATTCAAATCCAGGTACTTGTCGAAGTACCTCCATTAAATCGCGTGCTCCTAAGTTTCGTATCTCCTCTGCCGTTATATACGTGATGATTCCAGGCGATTGACGTGGGGTTAATTCTTTGATGGATGCCACTGTAATTTTTACGTTCATGAGTTCTTCCAAACTCATGTTGTCGTAATTTGTCGGATTACTTTCCGTTGATTGACTTCTCATGACTGTTGTCTGTAGAAGCAAAAGAACCAAGGCAATAATTCCTTTTAAGAGTTGCATGACGATTAATTATATGCAACATTCTACGTAAATTCTTACAAAAAGTTATTAAAAAAGGCTCCCGAAGGAGCCTTGCAATATGTTGGAGATTAATGGTTTATTACCTAATTAACATCAGTGAGCCTTTAAACGAAGCGCTGTTTACTTTTAAAACATAGAAATAGGTGCCTGTTGGACAGGGTTCTCCGTTCGAGTTTTTCTTGCCATTCCAACATTTATTCTGATTGTCACTTTGGAATACTTTTTCGCCCCATCGATTGTAAACTGTCCAATTACTGCAGTCTGCAAAATCAGTTTTCTCATTTAAATCAAAGCATTCATTGATTCCATCTCCATTGGGAGTAAATGTATTTGGAATTCCTTTGAGATAGTCCGATAGATCACCTAAGTTTAATACGAGAGTACTCGTATCCGAACAGCCGTTGTTGAATGCAATTAAAGTGATGGTTGCATTTGATCCGAATGGATATTGGTGAGAAGTATTATCATCAGTAGTCGTTGATCCATCTCCTAAATTCCAATTGTAATTTAATGCATCTGTACTTAGATTGATGGTTTGAATATTGATACCATTACAATCCACAATATTTTGTGACGAATCTAACTCGAATATAGATTTGGGTTGTGCATTAATATCGATCGTCACCTGATCGTCATCAGTACATCCATTCACGTCGGTAACCACAACTGTGTAGGTAGTTAAGCTCGATGGACTTGCTACTGGATTGGCAACAGTTGGATTATTTAAACCCGTAGTGGGAGACCATTGATAACTTAATCCTCCTGTACTTTGTAAAGTGATGCTACTTCCATTACACAATAGGGTATCAATACCAGCATCAGCAGTTGGCAAAGAATTCACAATAACCGTAACAACATCTGTAGCACTACAACCATTCGCATCGGTAACAATTACAGAATATGTGATCGTTGCTTGTGGATCCGCTGTTGGGTTTGAAGTATTCGTGTTGCTCAAATTGGTTGCTGGACTCCAGCTATAACTCGATCCTCCACTTGCATTTAATGTAGTGGAACCTCCAATACAAATGGCTGCATCAAATCCTGCATCTGCTAACGGTAATGGATTAACGTTAATATTGACGGTATCGGTGTTTTTACATCCATTCGCATCCGTAACTAAAACAATATAAGCTGTAGTTGTGGTCGGTGTAGCAACAGGATTGGCAATGGTGGCGTTATCTAAGGTTGAGGTAGGAATCCATGAATAATTAATTCCACCACTTGCTGATAAATTAGCAGAGCTGCCAATACAAATGTCATCATCTAATCCGGCATTTGCAGCTGGTAATGAATTAACGGTAACCGAAAGGTTTACAGGATTACCAACACATCCAAAACTATTGGTTTCAATAACGGTCACAGTAGCTGTTCCTGCGCCACTCCAGTTTCCTGTAGTGGAGGATGTGCCATTACCGCTAAGAATAGAACCACCTGTAATACTCCATTGGTAGGTAGAGCCACTTGTTGATGTTACACTAAAGGAGCCTGTGTCACTCACGCAAATACTATTGTTTCCTGTAATTGCACTCGTTTGAGGTACTGGACTAATGCTAACATAAATGGTATCTGATACGCCAAAGCAAACAGTATCTACAGTAACACTCGTTTCTTCATACCATAATGCAACAATAGCAGGACCTGCCGTATTCCAATCAACCGTCACCGTTCCCGTTCCATTTCCACTCACTACTGTTCCGCCTTGTGCAAACCAATTGTATGTAGATCCTGGCGTATTTAAGTTTGAATAAACTTGTCCTTGAGCAACATTCGCACATAGTAATGTGGGTCCTGTAGGTGCAGCGGGTGTTAGTATAGTATTGATGGTCACAGTGAGCACTACTGGCGAAGATTCACATCCAAGATCTGTCATTTCTGTAACCGTAATGGTTCCTGTTCCTGCAGAATCCCAGTTAATCGTTGCATTACCTGTGCCTTGACCTGATAGTAAAGTTCCATTGGTAACTACCCAATTGTAACTGCTATTTGGATTTGGATTATCAACTGAATATGGAACGTTGGTAACACCCGGACAAATTGAAAGTACTCCGCTAATACTACTTAAAGAAGCAGCTGGATTTACAGTAAGGCTGAAAGTATCTGCATTGCTACAATTGTTAACATCCGTACCATTTAAAATATAATTGGTGTTCGTTACAGGAGAAACATAGATGGGTGTACCACTCCCTGCAGCACCACCTCCAAGTACAGTCCATGTATAGGTTGCAGCACCGGAAGCATTTAATTGAATTGAATCGCCTGCACAAATGGTATCGTTGGTTGATGTGATAGCAACTAATGGTAATTGATTTACCGTAACTGAAATGGTGTCTTTATTGATACAAGATGTAGAACTCGTTCCTGTAACAATATAGGAAGTTGTGGTGGATGGATTCACCGTTAAGTTAGCACCCGTACCAATACTTGTACTCGGATTACTCAACAATGCCCAATCATATGTGTTCGCTCCCCCTCCTTGCAATGTTGTACTGGCTCCTGCACAAATGGGGTTGATGGTTACAGTAGCTGCGACAATAGGTAATGGATTTATGGTGATTGTAACACTATCAGAGGAGTTGCATCCGTTCCAGGAAGTGTTTACAGTATAAGTTTGTGTAACGACGCCTGGACCTGCATTGCTAACAATCAAAGTTGGATTTGAAATGATAGTGCTATTTAATCCTAACCCAGGTGACCATGAATAAGTATACCCTGAAGTAACCGCTGCACCCAACAAAAATGTATCTCCATTGCACAACGAAGTAGTAGTGCCTGCATCAGAAATTGGAAGAGGTTTAACAATGGCTAGTACGGTATCACGATCAATACATCCAAACCAATTTACAGTCATCACATAAGTGTTTGTTGTGTTCGTTGTGCCACCATTAGTTAAAGTTAAATTGGGTTGAGCAATCGTTGAGCCGCTAAGTCCAGTTGCAGGTGACCATGAATATCCATATCCTGATACTAATGTAGTTCCAATATTTACAGTTTGTCCAGAACAGAAAGTAACATCGTTACCTGCAGCGGCGGTAGGTACCGGACTCAAAATGACTTGAACAGTATCAGTAGAGGTACAACCATTCAAAGTCGAAACAACAACATAAAATAAAGTATCCGGATCAATAGCTCCTCCAGCAATATTTAAATTTAAAGTAGGATTTGAAATTGTTGTATTGCTTAATCCTGTATTGGGCGTCCAGTTGTACGTATAGCCGCTGGTGTTCGCTGTACCAAGGTTTATGGAGTTGCCAGAACATAATAATTGATTCGCTCCTGCATTGGATAATGGAATGGGTCTAACAATTACATTTACCGTATCTCTATCCAAGCATCCGAATAAATTGGTAGTAATAATAAATGGAACTGTATCATTTACGGTTAATGATGTCATCAAAGTTACGGAGGTAGAACTTGCCGTAGCGCCGCCTAATCCACCTGTAGGACTCCAAGAATATCCGTAATTAGTGATTGCTCCCGTACCAATAGTTCCTGATCCACCCGAGCAAAAAGTAATGTCGTTTCCAGCATTTGCCGTTGGAACAGGTCGTACAATAACTTGTACAGTATCACTGTCGCCACAACCAAAAGTGTTTGATAATACAATTACATATTGTAAAGTATCAGGAACTGAATTCCCATTGGTAAGCGAGATTACAGGATTTGAAATGCTTCCATTACTTAATCCAGTGGCAGGAGTCCATGTATACGTGTATCCTGCTGTTGGTAAACTCCCCAAAGGAGCACTTGTTCCAGAGCAAATAGAAACATTACTTCCTGCGTTTGCAACAGGAAAAGGATTGGTTGTAACGACAATCGTATCTTTATTTGTACATCCGTTTAAAGAAGTTGTTAAGATGTAAGTAGTTGATTGCGGTAATCCAGTACCGTTAGTTAACGTAACGGTTGGGTTTGAAACAGTACTACTGCTCAATCCAGTGGCTGGACTCCAAGAATACGTAACTCCAGCGGTATTAGCACTGCCAATAACAGCAGATCCTCCAGAGCAGAAATTGATATCAGCTCCTGCAACAGCAGCAGGTAATGCACGAATAAATACAGGTTTAGTTAGTGTGTCTGCCGGACATCCGAATGGATTCACTGCGACAACACTGATTGTTGAATTTCCACTTCCAGTAAAATTTACTCCTATCGCACCCGTAGTTCCACCCGATGCTTGATTTCCATTCGTTACAAACCAGGAGTAAGTATAACCACTCGTCGTAGTAACATTGTATGGTATTCCACTGGCCAAGTTGGCGCAAATGGTATCAGGTCCATTGATGATGGTAGGTTTCACTGCTGGTGTAACATTAATGGTGTAAACGGTATTGGTCGTTTTAGCAGGACATCCATTGTCATCTACCACTGTGCTAAATTGATAAGGCGTTACTCTTCCTTGTGCACACGATGTAGTCCAACAAAATTGGCTTGAGATACTTCCTAATCCACTAACATTATTAAGAGTGGCAGGCGGATTGGTTAAAACCGAATTAAAAATATCTCCGTTTCTCACCATGAATAAACTGTCATTATTTGGATCGGTGAACGCTACATTAAAACACAAGGTTTGTCCCTCTTGAATGGTATAGGTTATTGCACTTCCAGAAGATATTACCGGAGGTGGATTTACAGGGCAAGTAATAACAATTAGTTGTATGTCTCTTCGAGTTACTCCAATCAAAACACCATTTCTCCATTCTTCTATTTCAACAGCAACTACATAAAATCCAGTATTTGGGGCAACGTATGAAGCAAGTCCAGTAGCTGTGTCAATATTAATATAATCTCCTAATCCAAACGGACTCGTTACACTATACCCTGCTGCATAAGTAATATTTTGTATAGGCCACACATAATTCGCTGGTGGATTTGGATTTGGTTGACCTGTGTTTGCTATACCTGCATAAGGTGTTGCAAAATGATAAACTAGTAAATCTCCATCTGCATCAAAAGCTTGATTTAATACACTGATGGTATCTCCTGCACAAATGAAAGGTACAGGTGCTACTGCAAAAGTAGGAGCACTGTTTACAATATTAGGGGCAGGAACTTGTGCATAATACGCTTGACCAGTTCCACCTGGATTATCCAAATTGGCAATGTTATTATTGCGACAACAACGATCTGCAATAAAATAAAAACCGGTTGTATTCGATGGAAGTGAAACAATATTTTGATAAATTCCTTCTTCTACACAAACACTGGGTAAAAAAGTACAGGAGTCATTTGCATTCGGTGGTTGAATAAATTGTTGACTTAATAAAGGCAGTGCAATGCTACTCAACAATTGTTTAGGTCCGCCCGGATTACCTGGGTTGTCTTGATAAGCACCAAAGTTCATGGAGCCCGGTAACGCAGAGCTTCCTGGATCACAAAGGCGATAAACATATAGAGTGACTCGATATTCATAGAGTCCGCTAGCTCCATTAATACCCAAATATTCATAGGTTAAATTGCCTCCCATTAAATGAGAAGCACTTACATTGGAGGTCACAAATAGAGCGACGAATAGTAGTGCCATGCGCTGGGCATAGCGGAATGCGTTTTTCATGAAATGGGTCTTTAGTGTTTAGGTGTGGTTGTGTGGTGTAAAAGGGAATAGGTAGATCAAAGTAACCGATTCATTTTGAATTTTCAAAGAATAAGGCCTGATAGTTTAATGTACTATGGCCTTAAATTATTGGCTTATTCGAGGAGGAGTAAGTGCTTAGATGTTGTATTTTTCGAAAGTGGAATATCATCCAATTATTATCATCGGTGCAGGCCCTGCCGGAAGCACAACTGCCTTAGCCTTAGCGAAGAAGGGGATTTCTTGTCTGCTTTTGGATCAGTCTGAATTTCCTCGAGATAAGGTGTGTGGCGATGCTTTAAGTGGTAAAGTCTTGCTCACCCTCAAAAGAATTGATCCCTTATTGGTGGAAGGACTCGCCACGCAAGAGCATACCCTCGACTCCCATGGCGTTACTTTTGTTGCACCCAATGGCAAAGTGTTAAAGGTTCCTTTTCGAAGAGAAGAGAATAAGGAAAAGCCTCCAGGGTATATTTCTCGGCGTTATGATTTTGATAATTGGCTTTTTAATAATGCTAAAAATGCAAAAGGTGTTCAAACGAAATTGAATGTTCGTATCGAAAAATTTAGAAGAGATGGGAAGGATTGGATCATCAGTGATAAAGAAGAAAAACATGTTTATAGAACATCTTTGTTAATTGCTGCCGATGGAGCCCATTCTCGTTTTGCAAAAGAAGTGGGCGGGATCCAAATGGAAGACGAACATTATTGTGCTGGATTGCGTGCCTATTATAAAGGAGTGAAAGACTTAGATCCGAATGGTTATATTGAATTGCATTTTGTGAAGGATTTTCTTCCTGGCTATTTCTGGATTTTTCCTCTTCCTAATGGATATGCAAATGTTGGCGTAGGAATGCGCAGTGATGTGGTGAGTAAAAAGAAAGTAAATTTAAAAGAAGACATGCTCCGACTCATTCGCGAGTATGAACCTATTCGCAGCCGATTTGAAGGCGCAGAGTTAGAGGGTCCCATTCGCGGATATGGGTTGCCGTTAGGTTCCAAGAAGCGCCCGCTTTCTGGAGATGGATTTATTTTACTGGGAGATGCCGGTTCGTTGATTGATCCTTTCACAGGAGAAGGAATAGGTAATGCCATGATTAGCGGATTGAAAGCTGCTGAGACGATTGAGACATTGAATGGAAATTATTCAGCGGCTGCTCTGCAGATGTATGATGATTCAGTTTACAAACGCCTTTGGCCCGAATTAAGTCTCAGTAAAAAGATGCAGGAATTAGTGAAATATCCATGGCTCTTTAATTTAGTGGTGAATAAAGCGGTGCGAAGTAAAACGCTTCGAGAAACCATCTCTTGTATGTTTGAAGATATTGATTTAAGAGGAAGATTGAAAGATCCTAAATTTTATTTGAAGGTGTTGATGGAGTAATTTATAATAAAAAATTATTTTAGTGCTTTCTATTTTATTTGGTTTTTTCAGGAGTAAAATCAAAGTAAGAAACATCTTGAGCTTGCTCATCTTGTTGTTGCCAATAAGCGAGTGTAACAACTTTTCCTTCTCGCGTTCTTAAAAATCTACCGAAAATAGCATTGACAGTATTAAAGCACATATCGGTTACACCAATTGTAAATTGTGTAGGCGCAGCAGGTGGAGGTGGTGGCGTTGGTGTTTCTCCTTCAGCAACGGGAGCAGGTGCTGGGGCTTTTGGAATGATACCACTAACAACTACCGTATACCCATTTCCTTCTAATAAAGGTTTGATAAAATTAACACGATCCATCGAAACTGCTTTTTCAACGATGCAGCATTTGATTCCGTTCAACTCTTCAAATTCATGATTTTTATTGATGGCCATACTTTTCTTCGATTAAATGCCGATGCTTAATTCGTAAATATAGGTGTAAAGTTCTCCGCTAAATCCTGTCAACAAAATACCTGCAATGCAAATGATAAGTGCGATGCTAGGAAAAAGACTCAACGAAATTTTTTGAATAGGCTGTTCGTTGGCTTCCATGAACATCGCTTTTACAATTCGTAAGTAATAGTACATGGATACTACCATGTTGATGGCAGCAATGGCAATGAGTACATAATTTCCTGTAGATGCACCTGCAGTGAGCAAGAATAATTTTCCGAAGAATCCTGCCGTAGGTGGAATGCCCGCTAAAGAAAATAAGGAAATGGTCATGATCCAACTTAAAGCCGGATTGTTTTTATAAAATCCTTTGTAATCGTTGATGCTTTCTTTTCCTGTTATAGAAGAGACGATGTTTACTACACCAAATGCACCTAAGTTGGAAAAGATGTAAATCAATAAAAAGTAAATAGCTGCGGCTTGACTTTCCTGTGATCCGCCAGAAATACCAACTAAGATAAATCCAACTTGTGCAATGGATGAGAAAGCTAAAAATCGCTTGATGTTTTGTTGTCGGAGTGCAAAAAGATTTCCTATGCCAATGGTGAATACGGCTGTGATAAAAAGTAATATATACCAACTATTTACCATCGATTCAAATACAGTATAAAGCACTGTTACAAATACAAAGGCTATTGCCGATTTTGATATCACGGATAAGAATGCCGCTATTGGAACCGGTGCGCCCTCGTATACATCGGCTGTCCAAAAGTGAAAGGGAACAATGGAAAGTTTAAATGCAAACCCAACAAATAACATCACAAATGCAAATACTTGTAATGGAGAACCCGTCAATTGTAGAGTAATTTCGGAGAATGATAAGGATCCCGTAGTACCATACATCATCGATATACCCATCAACAATAAGGCGGAACTAAATGCTGATGACATAATCATCTTCATTCCCGCTTCGCTAGATACTTTTTTGTTGAGATTGAAATTGGCTAAAGCTGCCAAAGGGATGGTCGACAATTCTAAACCGATGTAAAATAATAAAAGATGGCCCGATGATAACATAAAAAACATCCCTAATACGGAAGAAAGTAAAAGAATGTAGAATTCAGGCGCGTGTCGATGGGTGCGCGTGTAAGGATGTGCTTGTAATGAAATGATGAGTAATCCGAGGTTGAGAATATTTTTTTCAAGTAGTATTAAATCGTTGGATTGAAACATGCCATTGAATAATTCACCGGAAAGATTACAACAGAATCCAAAAATTAAATTAATAAATAAAAGAACATTAATCATCACATGCCAGCGACCCGAGTTGTCATCGTTACTTCCAATCTTTATAATTAAGAGTAAGAAAAGAATGACACAGAGCACCAACTCATGTTTCATTAAATCTATAAATTCATTTATCATTGTCAATCGTTAAGGAAGTAGTGTGCGACCAATATTTACCATGAGTCCATTTACATCAGGACTTATTAATTCATTTAACCAGAAAGGAGCAATGCCAATAACAACAATTCCACTTAATAAGAGAACGGCTGCTGATTTTTCATTCCAGGTAGCATCTCCTAAGGATAGGTGATGTTCGTTTACGATAGGTCCCATGATGGACTTTCCTGCTGCACGAAGTATATACACCGCCGTGACAACAATGGAAGCACATGATAATATGGTTGCAATTCGATAAAGCATCTCGGGATGTTGCCACGCTCCCATGAACACAGTCATTTCAGCAACGAATCCACTAAAGCCTGGAAGTCCTAAAGAACATAAGCCAGAGATGATAAAGATGGTGGAGATGAAGGGCATCACTTTTAAGAGTCCACCAAGTTGCGATACCAAACGTGTATGCGTTCTTTCATAAATCATTCCGATGGCAGCGAAGAAAAGAGCGGTCATTAATCCGTGTGATATCATCTGCATAACAGCGCCGGCAATTGCAGTTTCGTTGAGCATTCCAATACCGAGCAACACAAATCCACAGTGACTCACCGATGAATAGGCATTGATGTATTTTAAATCGGTTTGCATCATCGTAGCAAAGGCTCCGTAGATGATCGCGATGGTGGCTAATAAAATAATATAAGGCGCATATACATGCGCGGCTTCCGGCATTAAATAGGTAGCAACACGTAAGCAACCGTAACCTCCAAGCTTCATCGAAATTCCAGCAAGAAACATCGACGCTGCTGTAGGTGCAGAACTATGTCCATCAGGTACCCAAGTATGAAACGGAAAGAGTGCACCAAATATTCCAAATCCAATGAATGCAATGGGGAAGAAGATGAGTTATGTATTGAGCGGAACAGAAGTACGAGAAATGGCGATGAAATCAAATGTGTGTTGACCATTCCCTATGTTGGTGCTGAAATACAATCCTAATAATCCTAAAAAGACAAAGGCAGAACCCGCCATAAGCATCAAGGCAAGCTTCATAGCACTGTATTCTTTTTTTCCGCTACCCCAAATTCCGATCAGTAAAAATTTAGGAATCACAGCAACTTCTAAAAAGAAGAATAAGGTAAATAGATCAAGAGAGATAAAGAATCCGTAAGCTCCAGCACTTAATAAAATAAGCAGAAAGAAAAATTCTCTACTCATCTTTTCCATCTTCCAGCTCACCAATACACCTGCTAAAACAACAAATGCAGAAAGTAAAATCATCGAAACAGAAATTCCATCAACCCCCGTCGTAAAGGCAATTCCTAAAGGAGTAAACCATTCAACCGAACTGTAGAACACCATGGATGCATTATTTCCTAGTGATCGTTCTGCACAAAACGCATTTAATAAAAGTATGGATAAAGTAAATTGTATAACAGCCCCGCACAATGCAATGAGTCGAATATGCTTCAGCTGACTGAAGAAGAGTATCGCAACGGCGGTAAGTACAGGAGCTATGACTAATAGGTGTAAGTTCATCTTTTATTAGTTAACCAGATAAATGGCAAGTGCCGTTAAACCAAACGCTGCAATGAAGAAGTACAAAGCATAATCTTGTACTTTTCCGGATTGTATCGATTTAATCATATTCGATTTCCATACGACTAATGCAGCTAAACCATTCATGCTTCCATCAACAATATTTTTATCTACCCAAGCAGAGGGTTGTGCAATTAAGTTGAAGATTATTTTTTTTGTGACGAACAAGTAAATCTCATCAATGTAAAACTTATGATAAGCCGTTTTGTATATTCCTTGTATGGATGCGGATAGTTTATCAGGACGATCGTTTTCCGTTTTATAAAATAACGTTGCGAGCGCAATTCCACTTACAGCAATAATGACTGGGAGGATGGCTGCTGAGAGTTCAAATGGAATATGTAAGGGATGACCATCGCTGGAAACAAAACTTCCAAATGGAATAAATCCTGCCGTGATAGCGCCAACACTAAGAATCAACAAGGGAATTTTCATGCTCCAGGTTCCTTCTCCATGATGATGATCATCGTGATGAGTCGACTTCATCTCCTTCGACCAAAAGATATTGTAATATAATCGAAACATGTAAAATGCGGTGATGCCTGCCGTTAGTAATGCAATATAATACACCATCGGATTTGCATGATGTGCTGCTGTTAAGATTTCTTCTTTACTGAAGAATCCTGCAAACGGTGGAATTCCGGCAATGGCTAGGCAAGCAATCAAGAAGGTAATATGCGTGATGGGCATCGACTTTCTCAATCCACCCATGTCTTTCATCTCATTACTATGAATATAATGAATCACAGCTCCTGCTCCTAAGAAGAGGAATGCTTTGAAGAGGGCAGGTGTGAATAAGTGAACCATAGAGGCCGTAAATCCTAAGCCCGCTTCATTCCCATATCCTGACACGCCCAAGGCAAACATCATGTATCCAATTTGTGACATGGTGGAATACGCTAGCACTCTTTTAATGTCGGTTTGTGTACAAGCGATGAGTGCAGCAAACAATGCTGAAATGACACCCGTCCACATCACAACTTCCAATGCGCCCGGACAAGAAATAGAAAAGATGGGAAATAATCGAGCCACCAAAAATACACCTGCTACCACCATGGTCGCTGCATGAATCAATGCAGAAACGGGCGTTGGACCTTCCATCGCATCGGGCAACCATATGTAGTGGGAACATCGCACTCTTTCCTGCACCTCCCATAAAGACAAGTAGTAATCCCCAAGTTAGTGCGCTTGCTCCCATAAAGCTGGAAGCAATTGCAGAATTTAAGTAAGGTGAATCGAAAGTTGTTAATCTTTCAATCAATGTGATGAAGTCTAATGTTTGGGCTTCAAATCCTAAAATTAATATTCCTATTAAGAATCCTAGATCGGCAAAACGTGTTACAATAAATGCTTTTTTAGATGCAGCAACCGCGCTTGGTTTTTCAAAGTAGTATCCAATCAACAGAAAAGAAGATACACCCACCAACTCCCAGAACATATAAATCTGAAAAATATTTACCGCAACCACTAATCCTAACATGGAGAAAGTAAATAGTGATAAGAAAGAGTAGTAAGTAGCGAATCGTTCTTCACCTTTCATATAACCCAAGCTATACACATGCACCATCAAGGAAACTACAGTAACCACTACGAGCATCATTACCGAAATGGGATCTACTAATATTCCCATGTCGATGGACACGCCTTCCGAAAAAGTAAGCCATGTCATTTTCCAAGCAACAATTTTTTCAAAGTTTGCTGCAGTGTTGAGGAAAAAATATTGGTAAGCAGTTTGAATGGAAAGAATGGAGGATACCAATAACGATGTGGTTCCAATCATTCCGGAAAGGGAGGATAAATATTTTCTGCCAAAAATCCCAAGCAGTAAGAAGCTGCCCAAGGGAAGGAGAACAATAAGTAGAATGGTATTTGCTAAACTCATAATAGACGGAGATGATTAATGCTTTAAGTGATCTGCATTTTCAGCATCAATATTTTTCGTGTTGCGGTAGAGATTTATAATGATAGCAATGGCTACCGCTGCTTCTGCTGCGGCAATAGCAATGATGAAGATGGTGAATCCAAGGCCCTCAATGGTGTCGGGGAATAAATATTTATTGAATACAATGAAGTTGATGTTCACACTATTTAACATCAGTTCTAGCGACATTAACATCGCAATCATATTTCTTCGCGTAAGAAATCCATACGCACCAATAAAAAATAAGGCGGTGCTCAGCATCAGAAGATGTTCAACCGGTATTTCGCTCATTTATTTTCAGGTTGTGCTTTCATCGCAATGACAATGCATCCGATCATAGCTGCTAGTAATAATACACTCACCAATTCAAATGGAAGTACGAAACTCTCAGGCGTATTGGCAACTAATAGATATCCAATATTATTTACAGAGGGATCAAATATTGCATCCGATCCTTTCATCCAATAATGATTACATAATAATGTGCAAGTATAGGCTGCCGCTGAAACCACAGCAAGCCCTGCAAAAAGTGATCGCTTGGTCAAAGCAGATGGCATATTAACTCCTTCTTGATTTGTGAGGAAGATGGAGAAAATGATGAGTACTACAATTCCACCCACATAAACGATGACTTGCACTGCCGCTGCAAATTCTACTTCCATCCAAAAGAAAAGTGCTGCAATACCAATTAATGAAAATAATAACCAGATCGCAGCTCTGAATAATTTTTTAGTGGTAACGGTAAGGATCCCCGTAATCAGGATGAACGCTGCAATACAATAAAAGGCGATGGCTGATGCACTCATTATTCAATGCCCTCCATAATTTTAGATCCTGGTTTGTTCAAGACCTTGGTAAATTCTCTTCTGTCAAATACACTATGCTCATAATTGTTGGCCATAACAATCGCATCCGACGGACAAGCAACCACACAGAGGTTACACATGGTGCATAATTCTAAATGATAAACAAATGTATCAATTGCTTTTTTCTTTTTTCCTTCTGCATTGATTTCATTCTTAGTCACAATCTTTATCGTTCCATTCGGACACGCAATTTCGCAAGCCTGACATCCCGTGCAACTATGCTCATTCGCTTCGTTGTGCGGCATGATCACTTCGCCTTTAAATCGCTCCGCCAAAACAGGTCGCACTTCAGGATATTGCTCTGTAATGATTTCTTTTTGGTGCGTAAAATAATACCCCGTCGTCTTCATGCCTTTCAGCAGAGAGCGAATGGTAAGGTATATGGTTTTAAAGTATTCTTTAAGGAACATCTATCGGTTGGTTATTATAAGTGCCATCCCATGATCGCCATAAAGGTGACGAGTAAGAGATTGACCATGCTAATCGGTAATAAGTATTTCCACTCTAAGTTTAATAGTTGATCGACACGCAGTCGGGGGAATGTCCATCGGAACCACATAATTAAAAAGATTAAGAACATAGTTTTGCCAAAGAACCATAGCGACGAAGGAATGAAATCCATCACATGATTAAAGCTATCCCATCCTCCAATATGAAATGGCATCCATCCTCCTAAGAATAATGTTGCACCAATTGCACAAACAATAAATATATTCACATATTCTGCAAGAAAGAATAAAGCGAATTTCATTCCTGAATACTCAGTGTGAAATCCAGCAGTTAATTCTGATTCTGCTTCGGCTAAGTCAAACGGTGCGCGATTCGTTTCTGCGGTCACCGCAATTAAGAAAACAATAAATGCAATTAATACTGGAAGATGTCCTTTGATGATCCACCATCCGTCAGCTTGTGAATTTATAATATCGCTGATGCGTAAACTTCCCGTTAATATTACAATGGCCAAAATAGAAAGTCCAGCCGAAAGTTCGTAGCTTACAATCTGCGCTGCACTTCGCATCGCACCTAATAACGAATATTTATTATTGCTCGACCATCCCGCCATCAAGATTCCAATGACGGCCACCGACGATACAGCAGCCACATACAACACACCAATACTCAAATCCCAAATTTGAAAATTACGAGCAAAGGCAATCGGTGCTAACACCAACATGGCAGCAATCATCACCATAAAAGGAGCTAAGTTGAATAAAAATTTATCGGCACCATCAGCAGTCAATCCTTCTTTCATTACTAATTCCAACGTGTCAGCAGAGGTTTGGAAAATTCCTTTTGGTCCCACACGATTAGGTCCTAATCGAATTTGCATCAACGCCGCTACTTTTCTTTCCATATACACAAGTGCCAATCCTAAAAAAGCAAAAAGTGTGATGGCAGCAATACCTACTAAAACACTTTCAGCAGCAAATGCCCATGGTTCCCCTAACGTATTTTGCAACCAGGTTTGTAGTAAAGTAGTGAGTCCTTCGAGACTAATCATCTTCTAACTTTTTATTTTTTATCGATCGATATCGGGTATTACTAAATCCAATGTGCCCATGGTTGCCATGAGATCACCAATTTTTCCGCCTCTCGACATATGATCGAGTGCACTTAAATTTGAGAAGCCCGGTGAACGGAATTTAATTCTGTAGGGAGTACTTCCGCCTTCACTTACAATATAAACACCCAATTCACCACGAGCAGTTTCGACACGCGTATAAAAATCTCCTTTCGGTAATTTCAACACAGCTTTTGTTTTCGCTTGAAATTCTCCTTCGGGAATATTATCAATCAACTGTTCAATGATACGCATGCTTTGGACCATCTCACCAACACGAACTTTATATCGAGCCCAAGAGTCGCCGCCTGTTTCGATCACTTCATCAAATTGAAGTTGATCATAAATTTCATACGGATAGAGTTTGCGAATATCACAACTCAATCCACTTCCGCGTCCTGTAGGACCAGTACAACCATACGAAATGGCATCTTCTCTTGAAATATAACCAACCCCCTTGGTTCGGTTTTGGAAAATAATATTTCCAGTTACCAAATCATCGTACTCATGAATCTTCGATTTAAACAATCGTAAAAATTCTTTCACCTTGCGTTGAAAGTCGGGATGTAAATCCATCATCACACCACCGGGCACAATATAATTCATGGTTAACCTTGCTCCGCAAGTATCTTCCATCAATTCATTAATCATTTCGCGTTCTCTGAAAGAGTAGAAAAATGGAGTGAAAGCTCCTAAGTCCATCGCCAAAGCTCCCCACCAAAGTAAATGTGAAGCTAGTCGAGTCAACTCATCCATTAATACACGGATCACTTGTGCTCGTGCAGGAATTTCAATTTGCAATCCTTTTTCAACACATAAAGCACAACCGTGATTATTGATATGCGAACTAAGATAATCCATTCTGCTCGTCACATAAATAAATTGACGATACGAAAGACTCTCGCACATTTTTTCAATACTGCGATGAATATATCCTAAATGTGGTTCTACTTTTTTAATGGTTTCTCCATTTAAGGTAATTACTAAATGTAAAACACCATGCGTGGAAGGATGCTGCGGTCCAATGTTTATGATCATGTCACCCTGATCGTTCGTTCCCAATTCTTCGAGCATCACTTAGAGTTTTATCATGTTAATAGGATCCTCATAATCTTTACGCAAGGGAAAGCCTTCGTGATCAGGGGTGAGGAACAGTCGACGTAAATCGGGATGGCCAACAAATTCTACTCCCAATAAATCATAAGCTTCACGCTCGTGAAATTCTGCTGTGCGCCAAATATCACAAACGGTATCTACAATTGGATTTGCTTTTTCAATTTTTACTTTGATCACGACTTCATGACGAAAAACAGTAGAGGAGAAATGATACACCACCGACAAATGCGTTTTCCAATCTACAGCTGTTAAACAAAACAAATAGTCGAAATGCAATTCGTTATTATTTCGAAGCACTAGAGCAAAATTTCTAAATCCTTCGGGATCGACATTAATGGTCAACCACTCTGTTCCTTCTTCAAAGCTCAATCCTTCTTGTAAAGATTCAAATTTTATTTTCAATTCATCTTTCGTCATATCGCTTTCGATTCTCGACTTATTGAGGTTTGATATCTTTTATTTGTTCTCTTGTTAATCCGCTTTTTATTTTTTCTTGTAAAGAAATTAAAGCGTGTAGTAATGCTTCTGGTCGAGGTGGACATCCAGCCACATACACATCCACAGGAATGATATGGTCCGCACCTTTCACTACAGAGTAAGTATTATAAAAAAACGGACCACCACTAATTGCACAGGCACCCATCGCAACTACATATTTCGGATCGGCCATTTGATCGTACAATCTTTTTAATACGGGTGCCATTTTATTTACAATCGTGCCTGCAATAATAATTACATCGGCTTGACGAGGAGTAGCACGTGCTACTTCAAAACCAAAACGAGAGAAATCATATTTGGCTCCTGCTGTCGACATCATTTCGATACCGCAACAACTCGTAGCAAATGTCAATGGCCATAAGGAATTGGATCTTGCCCAATTAATCACATCATCTAGTTTACTTAAAACAACTCCTCCGCCTGGAAGTTCGTGTATTTGTCCAGGGAAAATTTCTGGTTTTTGATTTACATCCATTTTAATGCTCCTTTCTTATGCGCGTATAAAAATCCTAGAAATAGAATAAAGAAAAAGATGATGATATCTAGGAAGGCCATCCATCCGATTTCTTTCACAACGGTTGCCCAGGGATAGAGGAAAACCAATTCGACATCAAAAATTAAAAAGATTAATGCGAAAAGGTAGTAGCCAACATTCAATTGCAGCCATGTCTTACCCACCGTGGGCACTCCACATTCGTAGGCTTGACCTTTTTGCGCGTTTTGAGAACCTTTCACAAAGATTTTCGAAACCAATATTCCACCAGCCGAAAACACAATGGCCGCGAGGGTAAGTATGAGTAATGATGTTGCTCCCATAGATTGCCTCAAATTTAATTTTATTTTGGTAGCGAAGGTTCAAAATTGATTTATTTGGATGTTTTTTATTTGTTCGGCTTCCTCTTTTTAAGATCCAAGAATTATTTTGATAAAATTTATTTTTAATCTCCTTGTTTTACGTGGTTTATGTATGAAATAATTCTAATATTGTGTTATAAGTCGATGGATTTAATCGTCAAGTAACAAATGTTGCAAACTGACGCAGGTCATTGACTTACTTTTGTACTTGAGTTGGAAAGTCATCATCTATAATCCGACTACTTAGATATAACAATGATTTAAAATATGTTAGAAACAATTCGACAACCTTGGCCTTGGTACATTGCCGGACCGCTTATCGGTTTAACCGTACCTGTATTATTAATTATTGGGAATAAATCCTTTGGAATTAGTTCATCCTTGCGCCATATTTGTGCGGCTTGTATCCCAGCTAATATTCCATTCTTTAAGTATGAATGGAAGAAAGAAATTTGGAATCTTTTTTTTGTTGCAGGAATTTTATTGGGTGGATTCTTGGGCGTTCAATTATTTTCAAATCCCTTGCCAATTGAGATCGCACCCAGTTTAGCAACCTATTTGGGGCAGTTTGGAATCTCCGATTATTCGGGCTTAGTCCCTTCCGAGTTATTTAATTGGTCGGCGCTGTTTACGTTAAAAGGATTTTTTATGATTGTTGTAGGCGGATTCTTGGTTGGATTCGGTACTCGATATGCGGGTGGCTGTACTAGCGGTCATGCGATCATGGGCTTATCAACATTGCAATGGCCTTCACTAGTAGCTACTTGTTGTTTTATGGCAGGTGGATTTTTAATGGCCAACTTAATTCTTCCTTATATATTGAAATTTTAAAAAACTGATGACAATGATAAAAGATATCAATGAAGATGTAAGAGCACTTGATACGATTTGTGTAAATGAAAGTCAACTCGAGCATAAGTGGTGGCACAACTTAAAGTATTTGGTTGTGGGAATTCTCTTCGGAATTATTTTCGTGAAAGCAGAAATTATTTCTTGGTTTCGTATTCAGGAAATGTTTCGACTAGAAAGTTTTCATATGTACGGTGTAATTGGTAGTGCAGTGATGGTAGGGCTAATCTCCGTTTTTTTAATTAAAAAGTTTGATGTGAAAACAATCTATGGAGAAAAGATTGAATTTCATCCAAAGAAGTTCAATAAGGGAAATATTTATGGTGGACTTATTTTCGGATTTGGATGGGCCATCACAGGCGCTTGTCCGGGACCCTTGTTTGCACAGATTGGGTCTGGTGCAACTGTCATACTAATTACATTACTTAGTGCTATTGCTGGTACGTGGGTTTATGGTTATTTCAGAGAGAAATTGCCTCATTAATATTAAATATTTGTAGTATGAGAGATCAAGAGAAGAATTCGTCGCGAAGAAATTTTTTAAAAAAATCTGCAGCGTTAGGTATAGGTGCAGCCGTTGTACCCTTATTGAATCTGAAAGCAGATGGGTTGGATTCGTCTAAAGATGAATTACAAGGTTCAAATGCAGGCTCTTCTACTAGCAAAAAGATTACTTTGCTTTATACCTCCGATATTCATGCGCAATTGCATACTCATGACGAGTTTTTTTGGGAAGATGGAAAAGGGGTTTACAAAAAGCGTGGTGGTCTTGCGGTATTGAAAACGATGATTAACTTTTATCGTTCTAAAGATCCTAAGAGTACCATCCTCATTGATGGTGGAGATTATTATCATGGACACGCAGTCGCTTCTTTGACGGAAGGGGAAGCTATGATACCCATATTTAATAATATCAATTTTGATTTGATGCTTCCCGGAAATTGGGAAGTAGTGTATAAGAAGAAAAGAATGTTGTACGACATGGGTCATTCATCAGCAGCCAAGATTTGCGCAAACATGTGGCATGATGATGACGATGAAAATAAAGGTGAGTTGATTTATCATCCGTATTGGGTAAAGGTTATTGATGGAATTAAAATAGGATTTATCGGTTATACTGATCACCTTATTCCAAAGCGACAATCTCCCGCCTATAGCAAAGGAATTCGTTTTGAACATGCAGAAAAAAATGTAGCAAAGTATGTAAAGTTTTTAAGAGAGACGGAAGGTTGTGCTGTAGTATGTTTGGTGACGCATATGGGATTAGCCCAACAAGTAGGTCTCGCAAATAATCAAGTAGTGGAAGGCGTCGATTTTATTTTAGGTGCCGACACCCACGAGCGCGTTCGTGAACCCATTCAATGCAAGTATTCAAAAGTAGTTGAATGTGGAGCCTTTGGATCCTTCCTCGGTAAATTGGAATTGAATTTTGAAGATGGAAAATTGAATTCTTACGATTATCAATTGTTGGATGTTGATCCGGCAATTTATAAAGCGGATGCTGAATTGCAGGGAATTATCAACAAAGTAACTGAACCATTTCAGCAGGAATTGTCGCGTGTATTAGGATATACTTCAACGCCATTAGTACGCTACTTTGTGATGGAAACACCCATGGATAATTTACTCACGGATGCGATCATGTGGAAGTTTAAACCAGATATTGCACTGAGTAATGGTTTTCGCTTTTGTCAACCGCTGAATGTCGATCAACAGAATGGAAAGGCAGCCATCACCAAAGAATTTTTGTGGAATATGTTACCAGTTGATAGTGAAGCTAAGACTGGTATCGTCACTGGAAAACAGGTGTGGGATTGGCTGGAGAAAGAATTGCAAAATGCTTTTGCAAAGGATCCATCAAAACGTTTTGGAGGTTGGTTTGTTCGTTTCAAAGGCATGGAAGTTAATTTTACCATCGGAAATGAAATGGGTAAACGCTTGAATTGGGTGAAGGTTAACGGCGAACCAATTAATATGGAAAGGGAATATTCTATTGTTGCCTGTGAACGTGAAGGTGATCCCGAGGATGTACTTTGCAGAGTGGAGAAAGTGAAGTCGCCAAAGTTATTGGGTGTTGTTATGCATAAGGTGATTGAAGAATATTTAGCAGCACATCCTCTTGTTTCTCCAAAGTTGGAAGGACGTGCAACAGCAACTGATTTTCCTCCAACATTACTTACCCAACTGCAAGGAACAACCTATGAATTTAGATAGTGAATATGAATTCATTTAATTCAAATCAAGAGGCAAATAGAAAGGCTGCGGTGATCGTTGCCCGTGGAATGGTGCAGATGATGGTTGTGCTTTTTATTTCTTTCACATCCATTGTTGCGGTGCGCTACATTAATTTCACCTCCCTTTTTTCAGATGGGAGTTCAATAAAAACGATTAAACCCTCTGCACTAGAAAATAAACCTGCAGCAGGTGTCAAGGAAATTTCATGGATAGCTCCTGATATTGATGAAGTGAAGGACGATCAAATTTTGTATGGGAGAGAATTGATAATACATACTTCTCGTTTTTTTGGTCCCAATGGAAATCTTGAGAAAGTTACCAACGGAATGAATTGTCAAAATTGTCACTTGGAAGCTGGAACGAAAGTGTTTGGAAATAATTATGCATTGGTAGCTTCTACGTATCCTAAATTTCGTGCTCGTTCCGGATCCATTGAGTCAATAGAGAAGCGAGTTCGAGATTGTTTCGAACGAAGTTTAAATGGCAAAGCACCTGTCGATTCTAGTAAAGAAATGCAAGCCATGGTTGCCTATATTAAATGGGTAGGGAGTGAGGTTACTCAGGAGAAAAAACCCGATGGAACAGGGATTTTTGAACTTCCAGTTTTAGATAGGGCGGCAGATCCAGAAAAAGGAAAGCTGGTGTTTTCAGCGAAATGTGTTTCCTGTCATGGTGCTAACGGTGAAGGAGTACCGAATAGCGATTTAACGGAATATACGTATCCACCACTTTTTGGAAAGCATAGTTATAATAGCGGTGCAGGCTTGTATCGCCTGTCGAGGTTGGCAGGTTATGTGAAGATGAATATGCCACAAGGCGTTTCGTATGTATCGCCCCAACTAACTGATGAAGAAGCTTGGGATGTAGCAGCATTCATCAATACTCAATCACGCCCAGACATGAATATTCAAAAGGATTGGCCCGATATTTCTAAGAAGCCTTTCGATCATCCTTTTGGCCCCTATGCCGATGCCTTTTCAGAGCAACAGCACAAACTTGGACCATTCGGACCAATCAAAAAAGCTGCGAAAAAGTAAATGAAAATAAGTAATGCATTCTATTTAATTTCCATTTTGATGGGGCTATTGGTTTCCGATGCCTTTGGTCAGGTGGATACTCTTTCATCTGAAAAAATGGATGGCATTTCCCTCAACGAAAATTTATTAAAGCAAGGAAAATTTCATGCGCATGTAAGAAGTTATTTTATGTCAACCGACAATGAGAAATCTTTAACCGATTATTATGCATTGGCAATTGGTGCAGGAATTGGTTATGAGAGTCCAGTCATTCATCATTTTCAATTTGGACTTACTGGTTTTTTTATTTTTAATATCAACTCTTCGGATTTGTCCAAGTTGGATCCTCTTACTAAAACAGGAAGTCGATATGAAGTCGGATTATTTGATTTGACGAATCCATCGAATAAAAATGATTTGGATCGACTCGAAGATCTATTTATTAGATATAAGTTTCGGAAATCAAAAATTGAATTCGGACGATTTGAGTTGAACACTCCTTTTATTAATAGGCAGGATGGAAGAATGCGCGGTACTATTGAAGAAGGAATTTGGGGCGAGTGGAATGAATGGAAAATGGTAAAGATTGAAGGAGGCTGGATTCGTAGAATATCTCCGCGTTCTACTGTGAAATGGTATGATGTGGCGGATAGTTATGGGATTTATCCGTCCGGAATAAATGAGTATGGAATGAAGTCGGATTATGCAGGATACACCAAGTCAACAGGAATTGGAATCGTAGGACTTACCATGCAGCCCAAAGCGAATTTAAAAATTCAATGGTGGAATCAATTCGCAGAAAACGTTTTTAATACTTCGATGATTCGTGCCGATTATAATTTGCCTGTTGCAAAGGATGTGAAATTGCAATATGGATTTATGTTCATCCATCAGGAAGGGTTGAAAAATGGAGGAAATTCTAATCCAATGCATGCTTATTTTGGAAAGGATAATTATTCGAATGCATACAGTGCTCGATTCGGATACCTGACTAAAAAACTTGACGTTTCAATTAATTATACTCATGTTAGTGCTGAAGGACAGTTTCTGATGCCTCGAGAGTGGGGGAGGGAGCCCTTTTATACTTTCATGCCGAGGGAAAGAATTGAAGGAACTTCACAGGTAAATGCATTGAATACCCGGCTAGCTTATCAACTTTTAGATGGTCGACTCAAGACAGGGATAAGTTATGGTTGGACTAAATTGCCATCGGTGATGAATTTTGCACAAAACAAATACGGAATTCCTTCCTATCATCAGATTAATTGGGATCTCAATTATTCATTCGATCATTATTTTAAGGGACTTTCTATGCAGATATTGGTCGTATATAAGAAGCAAATGGATGCACTTGAGTTGCAGCCTAAATACACCTTTAATAAGGTAAATATGTTGCATTTTAATTGGGTTGTCGATTATGCTTTTTAGCCCTTTTGCTCTTTGAATAGAATAAATTGACCATGTGCATAAAAAATATTCGTTTTTATAGGGGGTTGATTTAATATTATTTACTTTTACTATGCAGTATGAAAGAATAAGATCCATATGAATGTTGCAGGCATAGAAAATTTTGTCGTGAGGGCCTTGGGGACACAGTTGTCTCCTAAATTACATTACCATAATTTAGCACATACTATAGATGTGGTGAAGGGCGCACTTAAAATTGCCGAACAAGAAGGTGTTGTTGAATCGTATGATTTAGTATTATTAAAAACCGCTGGATTTTTACACGACATTGGTTTTCTCAATACGTTTGTTGATCATGAAGAAGAAGGATGTTTGATTGCAAGAGCTATTTTGCCCGATTATAATTACGACGAGGAGGCTATCGAAATTATCTGTAGCATGATCATGAAAACGAAGTTGCCTCAAAAGCCCGATACGCTTCTGGAGAAAATTTTGTGCGATGCCGATTTAGATCATCTCGGAAGAGAAGATTTTAAGGAAGTAAGTAATCGACTTTTTGAAGAGTGGAAATCGCTCGGTAGAGTGGATGAAAATATGGATTGGAATTTAATACAATATACATTTGTGGATGCACATCACTATTGGACTAATTCTTCTCAACAAAATCGCAATCATTTAAAAGCCCAATACCTTCAGGAGCTAAAAGGGTTAGTAATGTTCAAATAGTTTTCTTGACTATCTTTTTTTAATTTTTTAGTGCTGTACTCGCTACCAATTTATCGTTTTGCATTCTGATCCGCTTACATAAAATACGAAGTATACTTCTTAAAACTTCGGTGCGTTCTTCCATCAATTCATAAGCCTCTTCCTCTTCCAGTTTTAATAATAAAGTATCGGTGGTGGCTGTTGCCGATGCCGAACGTGGTTCTGGGTCTAATAAGGCTAACTCTCCAAAGAATTCTCTTTTTCCTAAAGTAGCAAAAGTTTTATTTCCGTCGTGAATTTTTACTTCTCCATTATAAATAATATACATGCTACTTCCCGAATCACCTTTATCGAAAATAACTTCTCCTTCATTCACTCGTACTTCGCGAACGATAGGAATAATTTCTGCGATGATGTTTTCTGGAGTACCGCCAAAGAGTGCTGTGCCTTTTAGCACGAGCACTTTTTCAAAATCAGAGACCGTGTTTTCGTGTTTGTTTTTCATGATGTCGTCAATATTTATTTTAAAAGTACCCGCTAACATGCTGAAATGATTAGGATGGTTTTCTTTGAAGTTTGCTAAATAGTGTGCAGCGGATTCTCGCAACAATGAATTTTCAGTTTGCATGATGTTCACGGCATGAATGTAATTACTGTCGTGATAGGCTGCTGAACGAAGTGCTAAACATACGGTCCAGCCACTATAAATATCCGTGCCATCTCTGAGTATACTGTCAGGAATCTCATGCTTTCGTACGATATGAAAATCTTGAAGCTTATTAATTTTTTGTGCCGGTGAAATGTTATCGAGCAGTACAATCAAAATTTGTGCGGTCTTCCGTGGAATCACCTGCTCCATTATTTCCAACGCATTGGCTCTTCTTTCTTTTGAATTGTTGCGGAAGGCAGCAGAAGCTTCACGCATTATTTTGCGATTGTAAAGTAATCCAGAAATGGTAATAATGCGTCGCTTACAATTTTCATAGTCGAAGTTGAAAGCTTCATGTAATCGTGGATTCAAAGATGCATCTTCAATCCCTTCGAGCAGAGCAACGGCAAAACCAATCTCCTCTTTCAACATCCGCTCCATTCGTTCTTTTTCCTTAGGCTCTAAAATATACTTCGATATGCTAAGTACTTCAACAATTCTTTCCTTGAGGTGAGGTGGTGAATGATGTAATATGGAGAATAAAAATTCGCCCCCTTTCGGACCTGCACTAATTTCTGCAATTCGAATAATATCAGAAAGAACACCTTGTTTGTGTATCACGCTTTGAAATGGAATCTTTTTTAAGTGCTCGAAAATGGCATCTCCATAATTGCTCAAACTCTCAATGATATGATTGGATCCTGGCGTGATGAGTAAGAGTGCGATTAGTTGAGGAATGAACGCAGGTGATTTGCTTTTTCCAGCTGCATCAATAGCTGCGATATGTACGATCACTTCTTTTGATGCCATCAATCGAAAAATTTCTGATTCAAACTCAGTCAAATATTCTTGTGAAAGTATCGTTAATGCGGTTAATTGCTTTTTAGGATCTTCACTCTTCAGTAAAATATGGATGGTGTTTATCGCATTTTGCTGCTGCTCCATGGAGTCCGATTTCAGAATTCCCTTTAAGATGGATTCTTGGATCAATGATGGATATGTTTCAAACACATCTTGACTAATGCTATTTTGTATTTCAGGATCTCCAGATTGTGCACAGAAGTAAACTGCTTCCGCCTTTGTTTCAAGATGTGCGTCGGTGAGATAGATGTTTTTAATTTCTGGAAGGAATTCGTTCCAGCCTCTTTTATTTAAAATTTTCAAGGCCACACGCTTCACACTATTGCTATCAGTAGTTAAAACGAATTTCATTTCTTCGCGAAGTACATCCGGAAATTTTTCATCCAAAGCAGTGATTCCGTAAATGATGTCTTCTTTTTGGTGATTGTAAATACTGTCTTTTAACAGTTTTGAAAAGGAAGCCGATTCCATGGCTATCTCTGAACCCGAAATAAACCGATTTCGAATCGCTGTAGCCAAAGTGGAAATATAAAGTTTATGACTTCGGGAAATATTGTAAATCCATAAAACAGATAAAATTAAAATTCCCTGATTCAATAAATAAAAATCAAAATTACCTCCTACATTCAAAATACACCAAAGAATTAATCCAATGATACCAAGAGCTAAAGGCTGAATAAATCCTTTAATGATGGTGTGTCCTTTTAATCGAAGCTGTGTGGGCAATGGCTGGAACATTGCCAAATAAACAGGATCGTTCACCGAATATTTTGCTACACTAATGGCCATGAACATGACGCCGATGTACATGAGGTTGTTGTAAACATCATTCTGTCCACCACTCCAAAAAAAGAAACCTAAAGAAAATAAGAAAAGTAAAACAGGCATAATCAACAATGAAAATTTAATTCCAGTTTGTTCAGCCAATCGCCCCGACAATAAAAGTTTAAGTAAAATGATAAAAGCATATCCCACGGAGAAGAAAGTGGAGATGTATTTCGCTAATGATTCTTCTGTTTTAAAAGTACTTTGAACATTGTGTAAGAAAGTGAAATCAATCAATGTAAAAGAAGCAATCGTTAAAAATGAAAGCCCGGACAATACGAGAATATAATGATTTCCAAAAAATCCCGTCAACAACTTTTTATCTGAAAACTGTTCGTGTGGCGCTTGTCGTACTTGTAAATTTATATCAGGTTGTAATAATATCTTGCGAAGAAAAAGCGATGCTAACAAGATGGATCCTGCCGCGAACCAAAGTAAGTTGTGGATACCAACGATGGGAACCAAGACAGATACAGACAAGTATCCCAATAGCTTTGCTGGAATATCACCCGAGCTAATCAATCCAAACAAACGCTTTCCTTGTCGAACATCAAACACAATCGACGACATACACCAAAATTCTAGATTCGATAAAAGATAAAACACACGCTCACCAATAATGATGATGAACGGAATGTACGTGATCGAATCAAAGTAAAAAGTACTGCGCAATAAAAATGGAATGAGAACCATGATGCCCATCACCATTAACAATAATTTACGGATGGAGAGTTTATGTTCGAAGAAGGAGTAGGACCTTCCTACAATCATCATGGCAATGGATGATAAAATAAATGCTAAGGGTAATTGCTGCGAGCCGTACTGAGTTAAAAACAACGTGCTTGCAACCGTAAAAAGCAAAGCTTGACCTATACCGGAAAAGAAATGATGAAGTACCAAGTTTTGAACCGTGGTTTTCTCATCATTTCGGATGTTGAATAGTCTTAACCAAAAGGAAAGTTTGCTATTCATAAGGGTTTTGTGGGTTCCGAAGGATTTATTCAGCTAAAATAGCAAATAGTATTGCTTTTAGGGTTGGGGAGTAATAATTTCAATAGAAAATGGGGAAATTCCCTGCTTAATAATCTTGATTTAGAGAATAATAACTAATATAAGCTGAAAACTATTCATTCAATGGAGAAGATGGTCTAATTAACCATTAGCTCGTTCCACAAAGTACATATCAATCTCACCTTTGTTTTTCGCTTGAATTTTACCACGGTGGGTGCATTCAAATTTGTCTTTGATGATTTCGTAAGTGAATCCGCTGATATTTACTTTTCCAATTTGTCCACTGCTTTCCATTCGGGAAGCGGTATTTACGGTGTCGCCCCAAATATCGTAGGCGAATTTTTTTATTCCTACAATTCCGGCAACCACCGGACCCGTATGAATTCCTAAACGTAATTCAAAAAACGGTTGGTCGATGGCAATACGTTTGGCTTTATTGGCTTCGATAAAAGCTTGCATTTCTAAGCCAGCTTTTACAACGTCTTCCGCATGGGTTAAGCTGGGTACGGGTAATCCCCCTGCACACATATAACTATCGCCAATGGTTTTTATTTTTTCTAACCCATATTGAGTAATGATACGATCAAACTCACTATAACATTCGTTAATTTCAGCAACCAATTCTTCGGCTGTCAACTTTTCGCTGGCTTGTGTAAAGTTTTTGAAGTCTGTGAACATCACGGTGACTAAATCAAAACTTTTTGCTTTCGCTGTTCCTGTTGCTTTTAATTCTTCGGCTGTCTCCTCAGGTAAGATGTTTAATAGTAATTCGTCGCTACGTTTTTTCTCTTTCGCAATTTTGTTGCGCTGACTTAAAAACACACCTGCAAAAAGAAGTACAATGGTGAATCCACCAATAAAACTATTGCGAACAATTTTTTGTCTTCTAAGTTCTTGCTCTTGAATTTCTTTGTCTTTGGTAAGCAATGATATTTCAGATGTTTTTTTATCGATGTCAAATCTAAATTGAAGTGTTCCTAATTTCTTTTCAATGTCTAAATCAAAAAGTTTGTCTTTTATTCCGACTACCAGCGTTTGATATTTGTAAGCATTGCTGAAATCTTTCTTTAATGCGTAGGTAATGGCTAACCCTTCGTATGCACCTTTAATTTGGTAGTCGGATCCAATTGCCTTGGAAATCTCTTCAGCTTCATGAAAGTTTTTAAGAGCCATGGTGAGGTCGCCTTTCTCTTTATAGGAGGTCGCTAATCCCAAAAGAGAAATGGCCATATCGTTTTTTGCATCTAATTTTTTGGCGTAATCATAGGCTTTCACCTGATACTCCAATGCCTTTTGGAAATTTCCTCTTCTACGATAAACTTTTCCAATGTTATTTAGTGTGTATGGCGCATTTTCTGATCCTTCAAAAGCAACCAATGATTTTTCAAAGAAGAGTAGCGCTGAATCCAAATTATTTTTTTCTAAATAGATCTCTCCCAGATTTACAGTTACCGTTCCAATGGCGTCATTATCTTTGATGAGTTCACTTAAAGGGAGCGCACGTAAATAAAATTGCTGTGCTTGATCTTTAGTTGCTTTTTTGTTGAAGTACACAGCACCAATATTGATACAATTGGTAACAATTCGCAACGTGTCTTTCATCTCCTCCGCAATTTTGAGCGACTTTAAATAATATTCTAGGGCATTTGCATCGTCACCTTGATTGAAATAAACGGCCCCTAAATTACTTTGTAAATTTGCAACACCCCCTTTGTCGCCGATAGAATCGAATGCAAGTATGGATTTGTTCCAATTGTCTAATGTTAAAATGTAGTCTCCTTTGAAATAATAAGCCATGCCTAAATTTTTATAAGAAAAAGCAATCCCTTTCTTATAATTTATTTCTTCGGATAGATCTTTTGCTAAAGTGGCATAACGAATGGCTTCATCCGGAGCATCACTGAAATTTGCTTTGCTTAATTCTAATAAGTTGTTGACGCGTATAGAATCTTGGGCACTCGCATCCACTAGTTTTTTTAAACTGTCAATGGGGTTTTTCTGTGCAAAACAAAGCGAAGCCGTTAAAATTAAAACTAAAATAGCGGTGGCGCGATTTTTCATATTCCCTTTCACTCTTTGCATTGATTTATGTTGGATAAAGATATATTAAATTTTTATCAGGTAAATTGGGCTCTAAATCTCCTAATACATAATTTGTGTCCTCTGTCTAGTTACGGAGAGATTGGTTTTTAGTCTAAACTTTCAAGCTAATCTATTGAAAATTAAACCTATCAGCTAATTTCTGGTATTCTAAAACCAAAAAAGGTCATTGCTTTGAAGCAATGACCTTTAGAATATGAAGTAGGAAGTGTTTTACTCTTTTACAAAACGGAGGATGAATTCATCCGTTTCGGATTGGATTTTCACGAAATAAATTCCAGATTGCAAACTGCTGCAATCAAAATTCATTTCGTTTCCTAAACCATGAACGTTGACTTCGTACCTGCGCCCCGTTATATCTAACAGCGTAACCATATTTGGATTCATCTCAATTCCAAATGACTTTAAGTTAATAAGTCCAGTGCTTGGATTTGGATATAAATCAATTTTACTTTCTGTATTCGTGTTGCTTATTCTACTGTAACCAGGTACACAAGCTGCAGACGAAGAGCTTGCTGTTGCTGTAGCTAATATCAGTGAAGAATTATGATACGTTTTTATTGCGACTGTCAATGGCGATCCATTAAAATAAATGGAGAAGGTCGTAGCTCCTGGAGGAAATAAAACAGGAGGATTTCCTGAATAACTACCAGAAGTAGAGATGTAGTTATTGGATCCTAAGGACACATATAGTGGAATGCTATTATTGTTCAGATAGCTAAAGTTTGCTTTGTAATTAAATCCAGATGGATCATTTACTAATGTTTCAACACAAACCAAACTTGGTAATATTTTCTTAGCACCATATCCTTTTGGATTGATGTATAGAAGCCCTGGTTGATATGTAATATTGTAATTCGCTTTCTTCGGGAAATTCAAACAACAAACCGTAATCGGATAAACTCCTGCTGATTGATTGCAACCTGTAGGAGCACTATAACTTGGTCCAGACGTGATGGTTGTTTGCTCATTGTTTTTCCATCCTGTAATAACGGATGTAAAGGAAGGTAATGAATTTCCTTTGAAAATCCATTTTGTATCAGCAGCTACTAATAAACTCGCTTTTGTAATCGTAAGTATTCCATTCTTTTTCGAAAGTGTGTAGTTGTCTGCTGATCCACCACTCAATGTTATGTTATAGGTACCAATATTGGAAGTTGGAGTTGCAGTACAACTAATGGTAGGTGGTGTGATGGAAGACTCATCATCACCATTGATGAATCCATCATACGTAATCGTGAATGTCGGATTAGGATCACCATATTCTCGCGTTTTGTTATCGGCCGTGGCATACAATATTGCTTTTGTAATGTTTAAGTCACCACTTAAATAATTTACGATGTAGTCAGTTGGAGGGATTAATCCAAGATTTTTTGGAATGATTTTGTGATTGCCTACTGGATAAGGGAAGTTCAATAGTTGTTGACTATTATTTTGTACTTCATATTGAATAATACCATCTGAAATACTCAGTAAATTGTCGTCATACCCAAATCCACTCACCGCATTTGTGAAGCTGATGGGGGCACCATATACACCTGATTTATCATCAGCATCCACTGTTAATGTTTTAGGTAAAATGGTAAGTGTTCCTAATCCATAAGTAATATCAAAGTTATTACTTAATAGTGCAGCAGGTACAATGGCATGTGTTCCTACATAGGTTCCTGTAATCATATTAATCCCTAAGAAATCATACAAAGTATCATTCGCAGGAGCATTGGCATCTTCTTCATCAATGATGACAGCAATGTTTTGATTGCTAGATCCACCTCCATCAACATTACTACTGTTTACGATGGGTGAACCATTCACTAACGCACGCGCATTAACGACAGCAGATCCATTCACTAATGCCCTAGCATTTACTAAGGCTCGTGCATTTACTAACGCTCTAGCACTTACTAGTGGAGCTGTTGCAGAATCATCTTGATAATTAAATACAGAAGCGGTAGCCACATCTACCAAATTCATGGTTTCGAAAGTGGGAACGCCATTTACTAAAGCTCGGGCATTCACTAAGGCTCTTGCATTCACTAACGCAGGGCACTTACTAGCGCACTTAAATTGGTGAGATCGGAATTAACCAATGCTCTTCCATTTACTAATGCTCTGGCATTTATTAATGCTAAGGCATCCACCATATTTTGTTGATGATCATTAGCCAATGTACTTAACACCTGCGCTTGATCGGCAGGATCAATATTACTTTCGTCGTATTGATAAATGAAATCTTTAATTTCAATTTTGTCCCCGTAAGTAACCGTAGTGTCTTTAGCAATGATATGCAACGCCAATTTTTCAATGGTTAATAATCCATTCTCGAATTCATAATTGAAGAAGGTATTATAGCCTGCGTCAGTCACCGATGCATTTGCGCTGATGAAATATATTCCGGTATTGCTTAAAGAAGTAGCAGGGGTGTTGAACACAAGAGGTGTTAAACCTAAATCTGCATAAGTTAATCCTGAACTTGCCAAGGGAACATTATCTACTAAGATGGTTGCACTGAATGCAGGTAAACTCTCTCCATATTTTTTGCTTTTATTGTCAGCTGTTATTTTTACATTCTTCTTGATGGTGGAGAAGAAATATAAAGTGTCCGAATTTCCTCCGTCGTTTAAGAAAGGAACTAGCGGTGGAGTATATACGTACACTGGAAAATTACCGAAGAAGGTTGGGAAATCTGCTGATATACTTGATGAATTGATAAACGTAGTAGGTAAGGTGTCTCCATTAAAAATGATAACTGAGGATGTTGTGAAATAATTTCCTTCTACTGCTGAACTTAGTACAACCGTTCCAGGTACGATGGTCGTATCCCAAACTAAAGCACCAGCTTGTGGTGTTGGAGCGGCAAATGTTAGCATGGCATCAAAAGGTTGAATGTATCCGTTACCTGTATTGAAGTCGAAGCCAGGCGTACTCATATCAAGCGCGGTGCTTGTCAATAAACTTTTCATTTGGGTAGGACTTACTACATCGCCATAAAACTTTTGTTTTGCACTTTTTAAGAGGGCACCTACCGCAGCAGCATGGGGTGCCGCAGCCGACGTTCCAAAGAAATTCGGGAACACATCACCATCAACATTGGGTCCGCCCAATTGCACGGTTGTATTTCCGCCATTAGGAGCAATTAAATCTGGTTTGTTTCTCACAACACCATCCACCGGCGTTCCACCGCGCGATGAGAAATCTTGAACAGTAGGTGGGTTAACACCATAATCAGGTGTATTGAAATAATTTACAGCACCAACTGTAATAGCACTCGCTGCGTTAGCTTGTCCTACAATGGTTGAGATTCCATTTGCATGTTCGTTGAACGATAATTCCCCTCTAAAAACTATTAATTTAAAGTTAGAATTGATGGATCCAGCTGCACGAATAATTGTTAAATTCGCTTGAACAGGAACCGTTCCGGGAACGATGAATGGTAATACTTCTAAAGGATCGCCTCCTAAATTGTTTCTATTAAATCCAAAATACTGTGTGCCGAATTGATTGGTTAAATAGATATCAAAATCTGTTTGTGTTCCAGTTGATGTTTGTCCGAGCGAATAAATAGAATCTTGCCATTGAAGAACAATGGTATAATTTCCGGGAGCCAAAGTAACACTTAATAAATTATCACCACCACCAAAATCATGAGCAGTACCTGTTAGGCCAAAAGGTGCGGCCATCGGAGTATAAAAATTTTGATAGGATTTAGAATCGAAATTACCAGCAGCCACAAAATAACTAACGCCCATGGAACTAACCGAATCTACTGCTTTTGCAACTACACCATCTTGGAAGAAAGGAGAAGTTACCCAGGTAACATCATCAGCAATAATATCACATCCATTTTGCGCGCATTGAATTACGCCTAAGGCCATATCGCCTTCGCTAATAGTAGCGGTGCGGAATCCAAGTGCTGCATCAGGAGCAACGTCATGAATAATTTGCAACATCGCACGGCCTTCATCACTTCGTTGTCCGTATGGATATTCTTTGATAATAGTTACCGGTATCAAATCATCATCTGGATTTCCAATTCCTGGCAAATCACCATTGACAATATCTGTATTAGCAGGATCACCTAAGATGCTATTGTAACTATCAGAAAGTACACAAACTTTTACACCTTCACCAGTGATGCCAAATGCCTCACGTACTTGAGGAGTGCGTTGCGCAGTATCTCCTTGTGATGCCGTTACTCCACTGTTAATCACAGAAGGATAAACAGGGCGAACATAATTAATCAAAGCCGCTACAGGTGGTAAAGTTAAATTGTTCAAATTCGCAATGGGCATTCGACCTGTAATAATTAATGGATTCAATCCATTGGGGATAGTATCCGTTAACCCATAGCCAGTAACGTTATAAATAAGATTAAATAAATTTTGTGTTTGTCCTTCAATCGAAATGATTTCAACATAGACACTATCTCCACCAAAGAAATAAACATCGTTGATGGTGTCAGACCCCACTGTATAATTTAAGTAAAGTGAACTTAATTCACATCCTAAAACGCCATTGTATTTTCCGTCGGGACAAGGAGTGTAATAAGGTAAAATGCAGGGACCTTCAACTATAATTACTTGATCCGTTGCAGTGCATCCACTATTAGGATCACTAACAACAAGTGTATAGGTTCCAATTCCATTTACAACAGGAGATGCAGTGCTTGCACCTGAAACAATATTACCTGTGCCCGTTGTTGTCCATGCAAAATTTGCTCCAGCGGTGTTTGAACTACCAGCTAAAGTAACTTCCAAAATAGTACAAGTTATAGCATTTCCAGGTCCAGCTTCTGCAGTAGGAGTAGAATAATTAGTAGATACAATCGCATCTTCAGAGGCCGTGCAACCATTCAACGGATTACTAACGGTAAGTGTATACGTTCCTGGTGCATTTACAATTGGGGAAGAAGTGTTGGCTCCAGATACGATACCTGGGCCCGTCCACAAATAATTCACACCATTGGTGGAAGAGCTTCCATTTAATGTAACTGTGACGTTTGTACATGACAAAGTCAGATCAGGACCAGCTTTCGCATCTGGTTGAACCGTATTTGAATTCACCACCACATGATCTGTAGCAGTACAACCATTGCTAGTCACAGTAACAGTATAAGTTCCTGCTAGATTAACGGTAGGGGTAGCCGAACTACCTCCAGATACAATTCCAGGACCCGCCCAAGAATAAGTGACGCCAGGTGTAGTGGATGATCCATCTAACACTACTGTGGTTGCTAAACAGTTTAATTCTTTATCAAGCCCTGCACTAGCATTGGGTGTTGTACAACTCCCAGGTGAAACAAAATTGATCGTAACACCACTGCAAATGATCACTTGAGTTCCACTCCATAGTGAGCCATTTATTTCTGAATTACCTGTTCCAGAACCAATATTTATAGCAGAATAAGGTGCATACACATTTCCAAGCCATCTTGAAATTCCTCCGCCATATCCATTAGCAATTGTGAATGCTCCAGATCCAGCTCCATGTGTCTCTGAAAAAATTCGAGACGCATTTCCACCATTAATCATAGTAGCATTTACTTTACCTAAACACATGTTGCCATGAACATAAATTTTAAAAGTGCCTGTAGGATTATTTTGAAAATTAAACACAAAACTATTCGCGCTTCCTGTATTACTAATTGAACTAAATACATATACCCCCGGGCCATTTAGGGTAATGGTTTTACTACCACTTAAGGTCATTTTTTTATAACTTCCTGGGTTAAGCGTTGTAGTTGTACTAATATTTTGTGTTCCTGCAGCGGGGAAAACAACCGGAGTGGGTAATGCTGGCAACCCAGGTAAGCTAGGTGATCCTAAAATATTTCCTCCACCGGGAAGTGGACCTGTGTAAGTGGTCCCATTCGGATGAGTAACAGAGCCTACAATATTTCCGCTGCCCACAGAAATATTTCCGTTGGCATCGATGGAGCCAGCCAGACTAAAGTTGGTTCCAATGCTAACGCTAGTCCCACTTTGTAAGCCTGCATTGGTGGCAGCAATACTTCCGCCCACGGTATTGCTGTTTGATAAAATGACATCGTTTCCACTGCGAATGGATCCTGTTATGGTAGAACTTCCTGTTGTTTTTACCAAAACATAACTTCCAATGGTTCCCCCATTGATCGTCGTGGATGATGAAAGTTGTACGGCAAATCCTGGTGAAGCCGGATTTGAACATGTCTGTCCAGGAACCGTACCGTTACCAGCAAAAAGAACGTAATCATTGAGATTTTGAAGTTGGCCAAAACTTAGGCTTGGAAGTAGCATGACCAGCATCGCTGGAATAAATAGCAATAGCAATCGAACGATGTTGCGTTGGTTTTTTTTCATTTTTTTTAGTATGAAGAAATATAATTAGTCTATATTATTGATAGGCGAAGCAGGTTTCGTCTGAGAACAAAATTTAAGATAGCAAGGTTATATTTTTTTTTCAATTTTGCAATAGGAAATGGGCGAAAGTTGATCTAGTTATTTTAATGGCATTCATTAAAATACCGTATAAAATTGGTGTTTTTGTTGAAAAATATTGAAAAATATTGTTTTGGAGGGTCTTGAAAATTTCAAGATTTGACGTAATTTACGAAGAACTTGATGACTCATTTGATTATGGTACTAATGGCGTTTTAAATCAGGTGAACCTCTAAGTTAAATAAATTAAAGCTTGTAAATCTGGGTTATTTTCATATTTTTGAATACACATTCAACCCAAATCTTACTACCATTTTATACCCTTTATCATGAAAAAACATCTTGCTTTGCTGGCAATATTTCTATTGCTAGGCACCAGTGCTTTACCTCAATTGGTTCAGCAAATAGAATCGTTTGAGAGTACGACCATCTTTCCTGCTCCGGGATGGAGACAGCAAAAGTATTTGACAAATGTAAGTGGAGCATTCTTTCTTCAGCCGGTGGCTACTGCCACAAATCCAGCTCCTGGAGCTGCACCTAGTGGTGGTAACAACTTAATGATGTTTAATTCTTTTACCGGAATTAATAATGACACCTCCATCATCATTACAAAACCATTTGATTTTAGTAATAATGCGGGAGTGAATCCGCAGTTTAGTTTTTACATGTATCGTGATAATGGTTTTGCACTTGCCGATGATCATATTCGAGTCTATATTAATACGGCTCCCAATATGACTGGAGCAACTTTATTAAGTAACACATTAGGATCAAATAAACTGTCGAGGTATAATGGTACAGCTCCTGCTGCCACGGTGAATACATGGAATCAGTATACCTATAATTTGACGGCGGCAACTTATACAGCAAAAAGATATTATTTTATTATCATGGGTGTTTGTAAGGATGGTAACAATATTTATTTGGATCGTGTTACAACAAATACGTATCCATCTGCAACACTTGCATCGGATGTAAACATCAATTTGTTTTATCAAAATACTGCTATCGTTGGTACTGTGGATGTGGAGTGGTGAATGGAGCATTGTCTACTGCATTAAAGTTGGATACTCTCATGTTAAATACCAATGGAACTACTAATGTTTCTGATATAGAAATGCAAAAATTTATTATACTGGTGGAAGTATCGTGTTTGATACAACATATGTAAGTCCTTTCCCTGTAACTGCCGGTACAGATGATTATCCATCTTGTAGATTTGGTCAAACCATTGCCAACCCTGCTACCAATCTCGATTTTGTAAATGGAGTAACATCTTGCATCCATCTCGAATATGATACTACCTATTTCTGGTTAACCTACGATGTAAAAGCAAATGCAACACTAGGTAATTTTTTAGATGCTGATCTTCGTGGTTCTGCAGTAGGTGGAACCGCAGGTACGTGCCCATCGCCTGGCGGTACAGGAATTTCCGTCACTCCAAATCCTGGAGGGTTTTCGATCGCTGGAGCAAGTCTAATTGATGCTCCTTATTGTATTGGTACATATACGATAGGTACCTCTCGTACAAATGGCTCTTACACAAATAATGATTATATAACACATGTTATTTTAAATGGAGCTAATGGTACTGCTATTAATACAACAACGGGTGCTAAAAATGACAATACAGGTTTACCATCCAGTTTAGCTTGTTTAGTCTTTAATGGTGGACCGGGTTGTGACTTCACTGTGCATCCTCCCGATTATGAATTGTGGTCACCGGTGTTAGGACGAACAGCTGTTTTAACGCAAGGTACTGGATACTCTGTTCAAGTGCGTGCTGGTACATGGCCAAGTAATAATGATATTGCTGTCTTTATTGATTACAATCATGATGGCGATTTTGGTGATGCAGGTGAGAAATTAGGCCAGGTTAGTTTGCCAGGATTGGGAATTGGTAATATTCCATTTACAGTACCAGCAGCCGGATATCTAGGTAAAACAAGAATGCGTGTTCGAGAAGTAACTGGAAATAGTAATATTGATCCTTGCTCTCTGGAATCATTTGGTGAAATTGAAGATTTTACCATAACACTTTCGCCGAATTGTCCTTCTGGAATTAAGTTGTGGCTAGGGAATACAACGGATTGGAATGATCCTGGGAATTGGTGTAATGGTGTTCCTGCAATTACTGATAATGCATTTATTGATCGGGCACAAGTTTTCCCGCCTGCTGGAACACCAACTCGTCCTTATTTCCATCCTGTAATTAAATCGGGCATCGTAGCAAATGCAAGAAATTTAACCATCTCGTCATTAGATACAATTGTGGTAGATGCACCCACTCCAAGTGTGAATTCACTTAAGGTTGCAAAAGATCTAACCAATAATGGAAAACTCTTGGTTACGAATTCGTATTCGAATAATCTTGTATTTGGAAATGGAACGATAGTAAATAATATTTATACTCCATTTAAATCCCAAAGCACTGATGCGCGTACTCAAATTATTTATTCAGCTGCCGAATTAGCTGCAGCAGGGATGTTGGCTAATGATAATATTTCCGGACTGGAGTTTTCTTTAGTGTTTAAAGGAAGTATAAATGCATTTAATGGTTTTACCGTGAGTTATGCTTTAGTTCCCTTTAGCCAGCATGCTAACAATGTTCCTTATGCAGGATCATTGAAAACGGTTTATGGTCCTACAGCATTCACTACTATTTTTCCAGGCGTAAATACAGTCAATTTGAATTCGCCAATTGTGTGGGATGGCACCAGTAGCTTGTTGATTCAATATTGTTTTGACAATACTATGAATATAGGTTCTAATGATGATCGAATTGCGATCACTCAAACCACAGGAATAAAATCAACATTAATATTGTCTTCTACTTCAAATGCAGCTCCGGGTTGCGCCATGGTCCCCGGAGCTGGAGTGACCGATAATTTCTTTGCTGGATTAAGTTCTTACCGACCTAATTTCACTTTCCTATTAGATCGCCCGTATGGAAAAGCGATTATAAAAGTGCAGGAAGACTGGATCAATAATGGAGTATTTGTTGCCGGTTTTAGTCGTGTAGTTATGGACAGCTCCATTGCACAAACAATATCGGGTTCACAAGTAACTACCTTTAACGAGTTAGAATTAAATAAGTCGGTGAATACACAAACCGTAACGATGTTGAAAAGAATCATTGTTGATTCTTCGCTCGTTTTATCACAAGGTTTGTTGTTGATGAACGGTTTTAATATTACCATGAATAATCCTTCAGCAAGTACTGGAAATTTGATTGCTCCTCAAGGACCTTTCGCAAGAACTAATGGATATTTAATTTCTGAGAAAGAGTTGTCTACTGTAATTTGGAAGAGTATTAATTCTTTAACAGGTTATCGAGTGATTCCGTTTGGAAGTAATGTGGGTGCGCCAAACTACATTCCTTTTTCTTTTAATCACAAGAGTGGAAATATTGGAAATGTTACCATCTCAACGTACAGTGCTCCTAACAATTTACCATTTCCAAGCGTTGTAACTCATTTGAATAATACGATTATTCCTCCAGCCAATAATGCTGCTTCCACAGTGGATCGTTTTTGGTTAGTTCAAAAAACGGGAAGTACTGCAGTAGCTGATATTGTCTTTCGTTTTGCAAATTCTGAAAGACCAGTTGGAATGTCGGCTTTTAATCAAGGAAAAGCGCAACCATTTCGTACCACCTCAAATACCAATTCGTGGATACGTTTAATAACACCTCATACCTCATCAACCTATACGCAAACTTATGGAAGTAGTGCTGCTCCTGCCTTTGATTCAGTACGTGTTGTGAATTGGGATTGGCCTACTCTGCCACAAAGTCCAGCCCCTTATACAGATCCAGCAGGTGCCATTGGTAATTCGCATCCATGGGTAGTTACTCTTAACACAGCTCCATGTGGATATAATTATTCTTCCTCTGGAATTCTAGTTTCTGTGACGAATGTAACGAATGAAACTTGTGCTGGTTTTGCAAATGGTTCCATTAACATCTCTGTTTCTGGAGGTTCTGCTCCTTATACTTATTTGTGGAGTAATGGAAGTGTGACTCAAAATCAAAGTAATTTATCAGCAGGAACCTATACTGTTACTGTGACAGATTCAAATGGAGCAACTGCTACAACATCGGCTACCGTTAATGTGAGTAATCAATTGCCTTCAGCGTTAGGCGCAATGAGTGGACCTGCGTGCAATTTGTCCTGGAACTAACAATATTACTTATGTAGTTCCAACTACTCAGGGCTACTGGTTACCAATGGGTATTGCCTTCCAATATGACCTTAGTTTCCGGGCAAGGAACGAATGCAATAATTGTAAACTTTAATGCCAACTTTACCACTGGTGTTTTGTGTGTAACTGCTTCTAACGTTTGTGGTTCAACATCACCTTCTTGTTTGGTAATTAATAGTGCTCCTGCGCCAAGTACCCCTTCAGCAATTACCGGTTCAGGGTACGGAGTATGTGGGTTAACAAGAAGTTATTCTGTAACGAATGTGGCAAATGTGAGTTACACATGGTCGGTTCCTGCTGGTGCCACCATACTTTCAGGGCAAGGCACCAATGCTGTTTCAATACAATTCACTACTTCGTTTGTTTCAGGAGCTATTTCAGTGGTTGCTAGCAATGCATGTGGCACAAGCAATGCGCGCACTAAAACGGTGTATGGAAAGCCAACAAAGCCAACTGTAATTAATGGACCAACGCAATTGTGTAAAACAGATACTGTAGTTTTTTCTACCGTTGCCGTTTTTGGTAATAATACTTACACCTGGACAATGCCTACTGGCATAAACATATTATCGGGACAAAATACCACTAGCGTGACAGTAAAGGTGAGTTCAACAGCGGTTGCTGGAGATGTTTGTGTAAAAGCGAAAAATAGTTGTGGAAATTCAGCCAATTTATGCTTAGCAGTGAACATCATTCCAAATCCATTAGCAATCGGAACCATAACAGGTAATGCAAATGGTGTTTGTAATTCCACTAAAAATTATTCTGTGGTTAATCAAATAGGAGTAACATTTAATTGGACCGTTCCTTCTGGTGCAACTTTGCTTTCAGGACAAGGGACTAATGCCGTTAGTATTTCATATAGTAATTCATTTACTTCGGGAAATATTGTAATAACAGGAACAAATTCATGTGGTAGTTCAACCACAGCTTCTAAAACTATCACAGGGAAGCCAGCCATTCCATCAACTATTACAGGACCTACGAGCGCATGTTTCAATGGGCAAAATATAAATTATTCATGTAGCAATTCGACCGGAGCCACAAGCTACACATGGACGATTCCTGCCGGCGCGAGCTTGGTGAGTGGGCAAGGAACAAATTCTATTGTACTCAACTTTGCAAGTACGGTTGGAAATGTCCTTGCGTTGAAAGTAAAGGCGAGTAATGCTTGTGGGACAAGTACCAATAAAACATTAAATATTACAATGCTAAGCTGTCCTAGACTTGCTAATGATGAAAAGTCTGATATTGTACTCTTTCCTAATCCTGCTAAAGATGAGCTTACGATGTCATGGTTCACGGACACTGATGAAGATTTGTTAGTTACCTGTATCGATATCCTCGGGCAACAATTAATGAGTAAGAATTATGAGCGCTCAGAAGTTGCAGCTGGAATTAAAATCAATACTTCAAATTTCTCTAATGGCGTTTATTTCATTCGCGTCGTGCAAGGTGATCTTGTTCGAACTCGTAGGTTTGTGGTGAAACATTAAGCTTTAAAATTGTCATTGTAATTCCGAATAATTAATTCTAAATAGGATTAATTATTCGGAATTATTTTAAAATACCTTATAGGATTTATTAATATTTTTCATTTCGAGGATTCGAAGATCGGGATAGTCTGGATGTATACTATACAATCATTTTCTGGGAATGATTGTACTTTCAATTCTTGATCATAAAATAGATGGTTTGTTTGAATATATATTGGAAATATCTTGTTTTTCTGAGGTATTTTCCTAATTTTGATATCATAACTCAGATCCTCCAAACAGTACCTATATTTTTACTATGAAAAAAATTTATACTTTATTAGCAGTCTTTGTATTGCTAAGCAACCTTGCTTTCCCCCAAATGGTACAGCAAATAGAATCGTTTGAAAGCTCAACTATTTTCCCAGCACCGGGTTGGCGGAGTCAAAAGTATGCGACTAATGTTAGCTCGGCATTCGTACTTCAGCCAGCGGTTACAGCTACAAATCCAGCTCCTGGATCGGCGCCCGGTGGAGGTTTCAACTTAATGATGTTTAATTCTTTTGTTGGTACCAATAATGATACTTCCATCATCATTACAAAACCATTTGATTTCAGTAATAATGCGGGAGTAAATCCCCAGTTTAGTTTTTACATGTATCGGGATAATGGTTTCGCACTTGCCGATGATCATATTCGAGTTTATATAAACACGTCTCCGAGTATGTCGGGTGCAACTTTATTATCACATACGTTAGGTTCTAATCGAATTCCGAGGAATAATTTATCAGCACCTGCAGCTACGGCAAATACATGGAATTTGTATACCTATGATTTAACTGCAGCTAGCTACACCGCAAAAGATATTATTTCATCATCATGGGTGTTTGCAAGGATGGTAATAACATCTATATGGATCGTGTTACGACCAATACCTATCCTTCTGCAACGTTAGCAAGCGATGTAAAGTTGGATATGTTTTTACAAAATGGTGCGTCGGTAGGTGAAAGTACCAACAATCAAATGATTGTTGGCCTTCGTTGTATTATCGGGGTACAAGTGGTTGTGGTGTTGTGAATGGAGTTCTTTCTACCGCAGTAAAATTGGATTCGATTTTAATGAACACCAATGGAACTACCAATGTATTAGATATTGATGATGCAAAAATTTATTACACAGGTGGTAGTACACTCTTTGACACGAATTATGTAAGTCCATTTCCAGTTACTGCTGGAACTGATGATTATCCAGTTCGCAGATTTGGACAAATCATAGCTGCTCCCGGTACCAATCTCGATTTTGTAAATGGAGCTACATCGTGTATGTATCTAGAATACGATACTACCTATTTCTGGTTGACGTACGATATTAAAGCTACTGCTACCAGCAATAATTTTGTTGATGCTGATTTGCGTAGTTCCGCAGTGGGTGGAACTGCTGGTACTTGTCCATCACCTGGAGGTTCGGGTGTTACAGTTACTCCTAGTGCTGGAGGATTCTCTCTGCCAGGCGCAAGTCAAATTGGATTGCCGTATTGTATTGGATCATACACGCATGGAACTTCAGGTAATGTTTTTAGTTACACCAATAATGATTTTATTCAATCGGTTGTTTTAAATGGCGCAAGTGGAACTGCAATTAATACATCTGTTGGGCCAACAAATAATAATACAGGGTTACCTTCTAACTTGCCATGTTTGGTGTCAAATGGTGGTGCTGGTTGTGACTTTACAGCACATCCACCCGATTATGAATTGTGGGATCCTGTAGCAGGACGAACTGTAGTATTGACTCAAGGAACTGCCTATTCTATAGCAGTGCAAGCTGGAACATGGTTATCAAATAATAATATTGCTGTATTCATCGATTATAATCGAGATGGTGATTTTATTGATGCTGGCGAAAAATTAGGACAAGTAAATTGCGGTGCAAATCAAACGTTGAGTATACCATTCGTTACCCCTGTAGCAGGTTATACTGGGTTAACACGTATGAGAGTGCGCGAGGTTTTTGCCAGTTCAAATATTGATCCTTGTTCTCAACAAAATTATGGAGAGATTGAAGATTTTAATATTGTTATTTCTCCTAACTGTCCTGTAGGATATAAATTGTGGTTAGGAAATACAGACGATTGGAATAGCCCTGGAAACTGGTGTGGAGGTGTTCCTGCTATTTCTGATGATGCTGTAGTAGATCGGGTGCAAGTATTTCCTCCTTCTGGAATTTCAACACGTCCTTATTTCTGTCCAACGATTCAGTCGACAGTTGGGGGTAATGCAAACAACTTGACGATTTCTTCATTGGATTCTTTAATTATAGACGCTCCAAATGCAAGTGCGAATGCATTAAAATTGAGAAAAGATTTAATTAATAATGGCACTGTAAAAGTGATCAATTCATTAACTAAAAATTTGAAATACGGTAATGGAACAATCATAAACAATATTTATACTCTTCTCAAAGCACAAAGCACAGATGCTCGAACGCAAATTATTTATTCTCAAGCTGAATTAACATTGGCGGGACTAGCGCCCAATGATAATATTACTGGAATACAGTTTAGTTTAAATTTTAAAGGGAGTACCGCTGCCTTTGGTGGATTTACGGTAAGCTATGCGTTGGTTCCGTTTACGCAGCATGCGAGTACTACACCCTATGCTGGTCCATTTACAACCGTTTATGGCCCAACAGCGTTAACAACTACTTTCCCTGGAGTAAATACCATCAATTTAGCAACACCTATTGTATGGGATGGTGTCAATAATATCTTGATTCAATATTGTTTTGACAATTCAGCTAATATCGGATCCAATGATGATCGGATCAGCATTACCCAAACAACAGGAGTTAAATCAACGCTGATTCTATCTTCAACAACCAATGCTGGTGCAGGTTGTGCTTTGTTTCCTGGTGCGGGTGTAACGGATAATTTCTTTAGTGGATTAAGTTCTTTCCGTCCTAATTTTACATTCTTAATTATTCGACCTTACAGTAAAGCGATAATTAATATACAAGAAGATTGGTTGAATAATGGGATCTTTGAGGCAGGTTATAGTCGAGTAAAAATGGATAGTACCGTTGCGCAAACTATTGCAGGTACTCAGTCTACTACTTTCAACGAGTTGGAAATTAATAAAGGTGCTGCTTCCCAATTTGTAACCATGATGCGTGCTATATCGATTGATACCTCCTTAATTCTTTCTCAAGGACAATTGAGGATGAATACCTATTCGTTAACCATGAACAATCCAGGCGCAATGAGTGCAACAGGAAACTTAGTTTCTCCTAAAGGTGCGTTTGAAAGAACCAATGGCTTTTTAATCTCCGAAAGTGCAACTGCATCTGTGATTTGGAAAAACATTAATTCAGTATTCGGTTATCGTGTGGTGCCTTTCGGTAGTGGTGCCATTGCAGCTCCGCTTTATATTCCTTTTTCGTTTTTACATAAAAGTGGAAATATGGGAGACATGGACATCTCAACGTACAATGCTCCAGGAAATTTACCATTGCCTCCAACAGTTACCCATATTAATAATTTAGCGGGTGCAAATAATGCTGCCGGAGCAGTGGATCGTTATTGGATATTAAGTAAAACAGGAGCAAATCCAGTTGCCGATATTATGTATCGATTTACAACTTCAGAAAGAGCTACTGGTATGTCTGCATTTAATCAAGGGAAAGCACAGCCTTATCGAGCAACGTCTGTTGTTGATTATTGGATGCGATTGATAACTCCATACACTACGGTTACATACACTCAAAGCTATGGTGTCAATGCTTCCCCTGCTTATGATTCTGTTAGAGTTACGAGTTGGGATTGGCCAATTATTCCGGTTCAAACGAGTCCATATGCAATACCTTCAAGTCCCAATGGGAATTCGAATCCATGGTTGATCACTGCTAATACTACTCCCTGCGGATATGGACCTAATTCTGCTCTTTCCGTGAGTGGAACTATTACACATGAAACCTGCCCCGGAGGAAACGACGGAGCTATAGTGCTCACGGTTACTGGAGGAGTTTCTCCTTACGCTTATTTTTGGAGTAATGGAAGTGCTGTTTCTAGTTTAAGTAATTTGACAACCGGAACGTATACGGTTACCGTTACTGACGGTAATGGATTAACGTCATCGGCTTCTTTTACTTTAAATGTGCTCAATCAACCACCCGCACCGTTAAGTAATATTATTGGTTCCCCTTCGGTATGTGCGGGGTCATCAAACATTACTTTCACGGTTCCCGCTTCACTAGGAGCTACCAATTATCAATGGACAATTCCCGCTAACACGACCATTGTATCTGGAAATGGGACTAATGTTCTTGTCGTAAATTTCGCAAGTAATTTCACCGCTGGAATATTATGCGTAACCGCATCCAATGTATGTGGTACAACTGCCCCCATGTGTTTGAATTTAGTTGCCAATTCAAGTGTTCCATCTGTTCCCTCTACCATTACAGGTTCAGGATTTGGTGTGTGTGGTTTAACACGAAGTTATTCAGTAACCAATGTTGCGAATGTTACTTATTTATGGACAGCACCTGTTGGCGCTTCCATCTTATCAGGACAAGGAACTAATGCCGTGAGTATTCAATATAGCACTTCATTTGTTTCAGGTGTACTTTCTGTTGTTGCTTCCAATGTTTGTGGTAACAGTAATGCACGTACGAAAACTATTTATGGTAAACCAGCTAAACCTACTGCAGTGAATGGCCCCAACCTTTTTTGTGCTTCTGACACCGTTGTGTTTTCAACCAATGTTGTATTTGGAAGTAGTTACTATAACTGGACAGTTCCATCAGGTTTAATAATATTGAATGGAAATGGAACGAATGCAATTACGGTTACAGGAAATGCCACGAATGTTCAAGGAGATGTTTGTGTTCGGACGCAAAATACTTGCGGTAATTCTGGCTATCGTTGTTTAACCATTGAAGCAACCGCCAGCTTAAGTTCTATTGGAAATATTACAGGAACAGCAAACGGTGTTTGTGGACTTACAAAAACTTATTCAGTTGTAAATCTTCCTGGAATAAATTATTGATGGTCAGTTCCCGTAGGAGCAATTATTAATTCAGGGCAAGGTACGAATTCAGTTAATGTTACTTTTAATAGCAGCTTCATCACTGGTGACATCATTGTTTCGGCTACAAGTTTATGTGGAAGCGCTGTAAATTCTTTCAAAACTTTAAAAGGAAAACCTGCTGCACCTTCTACGATAACTGGGCCATCCAATCCCTGTTATAATGGACAAAATATTGTGTATTCCTGCAATGCTACAGCTGGAGCAAGTATCTACACTTGGACGATCCTGCAGGTGCAAGTTTGATAAGTGGACAAGGAACAAATTCAATTTTATTAAATTTTACAGGATCAGTTGGTAATGTGTTAGCATTAAAAGTAAAAGCAATTAATAGTTGTGGCATAAGCGCAAATCGCATTTAAATGTTACCTTAATTAATTGTCCTCGATTGCAGGATGAAGAAATCAATAGTCTCATACTTTATCCGAATCCAACGCAAGATGAACTTAACATAACATGGAATTCATTGAATAACGAAAAAGTACAACTGTCATGTATTGATATCCTTGGACAAACTATTTACCAAAAAGAAATAGATTCGAATGAAGGAAGGAATGAATTTAAGTTGAATACCAGTTTGTTCTCTGATGGAGTGTACTTTATGCGGATTACTAGAGATGGTAACACACAGAGTAGAAAGTTTGTGGTGAAGCATTGATTTATCTTTTCTTGTTTGTATAAATTTAATTATTATTTTTAGGTTGTAAATCGAAAGGATTATGCTTAGAATTATAGTTTTACTTCTAGTCGTTCTGTGTAAGCTCAATGCAACTGCGCAGTTCCAGGTTAGCTGGCAACAAATATTGGATGATGGCGCCAATGGTGATGAATACACGAGTTTACTGGTGAAGGATACTGGCTTCGTTTATACTATCGGTAGATTGATTCCCGCTGGGCAAACAAGAAGTGATCTTTTGATTGCAAAGTATGATGATCAAGGCGCAGAAATTTGGCGAACTACTTATGCAGGTCCTGCTGGGAAGAATGAAACCATAGTTGCGGCAACATTGGATTTGAACGGAGATTTAATTTTATGTGGTGAGTATTTTAATGCCTCCAACCTCAATGATATTTTAATAATGAAATATAGTAGTGCAGGACAGTTGTTGTGGTTGGATACCATCGATGGAACCAGTCAACTTTATGATCAAGGGATGGGAGTTTGTGTTGATGATGCAAACAATTATTATTTTACTGGATACAGTTTGAGTGGAACGTATAAAGCAAAATTACTTAAGTATTCTCCTGCAGGACAGCAGTTGTGGTCGATGCTTATCCCTTCAACACAGCAAGGACTTGGTATTACCTATTATGAAAAGCATTTGTACTTGAATTGCATGACAGGGTTTACGGGTTCACCATCTCATGCTATGCTATTAAAGTTGGATACAGCAGGACAAACCGTTGCTAGCATATCCCTTTCAAACTATTATAGCAACCTTATTTCAGATGTGCTTTTCAAAGAAGATAAATTGTATTTGTTAGATATGCAGTCTTTAGGTATGTCCGCAGGATCACATTATGGCGTTGTATGCGCCGATACTACTTTGCAGCCATTGTGGATTCAATCCTATACTTCAGGTTATCTTTCAGATCCTATAGGTCTATGTTCTTTTGATTCGATGCTTTACATTTCACACACGAAGTATCAAACTGTTGGATTGACATCTCCAGAAGTTGAGCTTCGAGGAATTAATCGATTTACGGGCGACTCTTTATTTATTTCTCCGCTTGCACAAACTGCGGGAGTCGATTATCATGCAAGAGCACAAGTGATCGATTCAACCGGTACTATTACCTTATTGACAGATAAGAGTATTGCCCTTTCCAATAGTTTGCAAAATTATTATTTGGTGCGCATGAATTCAATGGGTGTGCAAACGTCAAGTTTAGTTTTACTCGATACCGTGGGCTTTGGTGAAGTTAATATGATTCAATCCGATTTCAATACGCTATTTGTAGGGGCATCGATCTACGATTCTCAAAGTTTGAACTATTCAATGTCTTCGTGGCGATTGCAAGCAACCCCTACTGGAATTCAACAGTTGCAAAATGATAACGCATGGGTTGTCGCTCCAGTGCCTGCACAAGATTATATAAGTATAATTGGAATGCCAACTGGTGAGTTTAATTATGTTATTTACTCTGTAGCAGGGCAAGTAGTACAATCAGGTTTGCTGAATGACAATCAACGTTTAATAGAATTCTCACTACAGGCTGGTGTTTATTTCATTCGAGTTATACAAGGTGATATTATTCTAACTCGTAAATTTGTTGTTAAGGATTAGCTTCTAGTGTGCGTGACTGAAATAGGTTGACCAAAAAATCAACCTAAAATGGAAACGAAAAAAGTAAAAAAAACAAAGTATTTAGAGCAGCGACGAGTCTTCAGTGAAGCCGTTCAACGCTCTGTTGTGAAGGATGTGGAGCAAGGCAAATGCACTGTAATACAAGCCAGTCATGAGCTAGGAGTATGCATTCAAACCATTTACAACTGGATTTACCGATATTCCCGACATTTGATAAAAAATAGGGTTATGGTAGTAGAAGATAAAAGCGAAGCTTATCGCAGCCAAGAACTAGAACGTCGCATAAAGGACTTGGAGGCGGCCTTGGGTCGTAAACAAATGGAAGTAGATTTACTTTCTAAGATCATTGATTTAGCTAACGAGGAATTTAAGACAGATTTAAAAAAAAATTTATCAAAGGAGCCCTCGAGCGATTCCGAGTCGAAAAACGAACCACCCACCACTACAAAATGAAGGATTTGTATATTGCAGCTGGGATAAGTAAACAAGCAATTTATAAATATAGATTGCGGCAAGAATATATTTCTAGTGTATCAAAAGAAGTCATTAAAGTATGTAACAAAATTCGTAAAAATCACAAGCGAATGAGTTGTCGTAAGATGTATTCTAGAGTTAAAAACACAATGCAAGTTGGCAGAGATAACTTCGAGCAAATTGGATTTTCCAATGGCTTTAAACTTCAAATTGTAAGGAATAAGCATAGAACTACCTGGGCAACTAAGTTGGCAATATTCGATAATCACTTAGAAGGAAAAGTATTTAATGGATTGAATCAAGCACTTCAATCAGATATTTTTTTACTTCGATGTTGCAGGTAAATCTTATTATGGTGTATGTATTATCGACGTCTATTCACGTAGATTACTTGCATTACATGTATCTAAGACTTTGCGGGCAGAACAGAATGTAGTAGCATTGAGAAAGGCAATAAAAGCTCGTAATGGATTAACATTTAAAGGATGTATTTTCCACTCAGACAGAGGAACACAATATATAAGTCAACTTCAAATAGCACTAATAAAAGAATTAGAAATGACTCCTAGCATGTGTAAACTTCCTCAAGAAAATGCATATGCTGAACGAGTACAGGGAACAATAAAGTATGAATATTTGAATCCAGAGATGATTACTGAAGAAAATATTCAGAGGAAAATAATGCAAATATTATGGCTCTATAACAATGAACGACCACATTCAAGTTTAGGTAATAGGACCCCTGTTGAATACGAACAGTATATTAGCAGTCTAGATGAAAAAGATCGTCCGCAAATGACTGTGTATAAATGGTCACATCCATTATTAACAGAAATGCCAGTTGCTAACAAAAAAGAAAAAAGAAGCAAAAAAGAAAAAAGTCAACATTAAATACAATCTAATTAAAAAGTCAACCTATTTCAGGCTAAGTCACAACATCCAACATCCAACATCCAACATCTAACATCCAACTTCCAGCATGAAAAATTTCAAATCATATTTCATCATACCAGCCGAACCATCAGATGTATTCGCTGCTATCACGAATCCGCTCACCATTCAACTTTGGACCGGTGAAGAAGCGGTAATGTCGACAGAGCCTGGATCTGAGTTCAGCATGTGGGAGGAAGTATTACCGGAAAGAATTTAGAGTTTGAGCCCAATAAAAAAATTGTGCAACAGTGGTATTTCGGTGATCAGGAAGAAGCGTCTATAGTAACGATCAAATTGCATCCGCATAAACACGGGACTTCAGCCGAACTAATTCACACCAATATTCCCGATGAAGCATTTGATGATATTACCGATGGATGGAAAGAATCGTATTTCGGTGAGCTGGAAGAATTTTTTGAGAGAGAGTGATCTCATCAAGGATATTTGAAATCACAAACCGCATTACCTTATGAATCAAGCGCAGGTTAAGGAGTTGATAAATTAGTAAACCTAAAAAACTCAAACTTCTTTTTTTTCTTCTTCCTCTTCCTCTTCTTGATTCATCTTTCCGGAAAAAAAATTGGAAAGCTTTTCTGTAATTTTATCTATGGATATTTCCTTTTTAGAAACATAAGTTGCTACCAAAAATTGAAAAAGCAATCCACCAATAACTTTTAATGGATTTTTTGATTTGCCGAAAAGCAGTTTGCTTGAAAGTGCTCCGGCGGTAATACCTGCAATCTCACTCACTATAGAATTCTTCACATCGTCAGAGCTGGTGAGTTGAGAGAATGTCCTTTTAATTATATTAATGGGTTTGAGACTTTCGTATTTATCACGTAACGATTGTTTCAACTCTAGTAATTCCGCCTCTTGTTTTTTTTCAAGGGCAGCAATTTCGATACTTAGAAGCTCAGCGGCGGAGGGAGATTTCATAATCGCTATTTTTTCAAGAAACGGTTAATGATCGCATTGTTCAGAGGATCTTTAATCCAATCATTTCTGAAGGCATAAAAACAAATAGAAAGAATTCCATAGAAGCCAGCTACAATTAAAAATCCATAATAAGCTTTACCTAATAACTCTCCAATCCAAAGTGCAATTCCAATATTAAGTAGCATTGCAAAAACGGCCATGAAGATGAAAAGTATAAAATAACCCGCTAAATAAGATAATACATCGGCAGTTTTGTCAATTGATTTTAAACGAATCAACTCTAACGTTGTCTTGCCATAAGCTTCCGCCTTGTCAATGAGTTGTTCTGCCGATGTAGGATCCTCTTGCATAATGTAAATAGTGGCCTAAAGATAATAAAATCTCGGACTACGAAGTAGCGTTATGCGTCGCTTTACGATAATCTTCTGTTTTCGATTTCGCTTTGTTCGCCATATCTTCTCCAGAATCAATTACTGACTCCGTTTTATCAAGAATTGAATGATAAACATCATTTAATTTTTCTTTAATATCATCAATATACTTTGAACCTTTTCCGGTAATCTTCTTTCTGGTATTTGAGCCTTTATCTGGGGCAAGCAAGATACCTAATACAGCACCAGCAGCTAATCCTGCTAATACGCCTAATACTATTTTTCCTTCTTTCATGATGGTTTGTGTTTTTGATTTAACTTATTTTACTATTTTATTTCCTGAGATAATCCTAAGCAATACTGCAATAATGGCAATTACGAATAAGATATGAATGATACCACCTGTGTTGAATGCAAAGAATCCAATCGCCCAACTTATTATTAATAGAACGGCAATGATATAGAGTATATTATTCATTTTTTGATGTTTTAATTGGTTAATATTTAGTTTAAGCCTACTGAGACATAAAAGTTAAGAACTCCGTTTTTTGAATCGGGGAAGGTCTCTAATGAACCTGCAAAATCTTTTGTTTGCCTACTGTTTTAGTACCGTAACAATATCTTCCACCAATTCCAATTCTGCCAATGTCAACACCACCACCCACTATAATTCCAAGATCATAATCGCTATAATCCTCTCTTTTGATGTTATGTTCGTAATCAAAGAGTACGGTGTTTGATTTGTTCTTTACTTTTCCACTAATTAATGCAGATGCATAAGGACCCGCATAAACATTGAAATTTTCATTGAGATTCACGATGAGTAATAACGGAATTTCAATATAGTTTAATGTGAACTTTGCTGTGCCCTGTGCAATAAGATTGTTGTAGGTTACTTCCGATCCTTTAGTCGTGTAATAAATCTCAGGTTGTATAGCTATCATTTTGTAGAGTGGTAATTTTGCAAATCCACCTACGTTGAATCCTACTAGCATTTTAGATTCGTCGCTGTTTTTCGTGTGTAGATCGGCAAAATTAATTCCCGCTTTTACACCGTACCAAATTGGATATTTCTCTCTAACTCTAGTCGAATCTTGTGCAGTACTTTGGATACTTGTTGCAAAGAGCGCTATTACGATCAGTGCAATTAATTTTGAAGTTTTCATGTTTTTTTTGGTTTGATTGGATTAAAAACTTTGATTAATAGTTTTTTTATTAAAAATAGTTTCTGAATATTTTTTAGATTGAATTAATGTATGGCTAGCCCAAGTGTCGATACTCCGGTTGAGAGATCAAGAAATAGTCCGACGCGTTTTGATAGATGATACTCCGTGCCGATGTGAAAGTCAAGAAATAAAGAATTTCCATGACGGAAATAATTTTTGTCTCCATAATAATCATTGTCCCATGAACGTGAGACGATCGCAAATCCAAGCGAACTGGCTAAATAAAAATCCCATTTCGAATTTGCATTTAAGATATCATCGAAATAGTAGGTGCCTTTTACTCCAATCGGAACTACTACTTCGCGATACGTATAATTTTTAAATGGGTGATTGAGCGAATTATTTCCGTAGTAATAACTTCTGCTGAAAGAATAATAGCTAATAAATGGAGCTAGGGTAAAATCTTTTGCAACATCAAGCTCATAGTTCAAATGTAACACAGGTAATGTTCTCCCCGCATAACCATAGTAGCCTGCATAGCCCCCAATTCCAAGACCTAGGTTTAGCGTTTTGCCATAAGAGTTGTTTTGTGTGGTTTCTTGTGCAAAACAGGATATAGAATTACTTATCGTTATGGAAACAATAAGTACGAAGCAACTTGTAATTAATTTTAGTTTATTCATGAGTAGAGGATATTTCATTTTGCAAAGTTGATGCTAAAAGGATGATGATCCGTTACACAATAAATTCTATTATTTACATTATTCCCACATTCTGCAATTTTATCAAGGGTATTTTAAAAGGTTAGACGGTCTCCAATTAATCTTCTACACTAAAGAAGAAGATGTTACTTAGTACTTTAACTTATGCTGAAAGTCAATTTGTGATTTTATAAATGAATTTGAAATTGCTTTTGATATAATGGAAGAAATCATGCTCGGTTGAGATTTCATTCTTTTTAAATAGAATTGCGAAGCGATAATTCCAATTTTGCAATCGATTAGACGGAATACGTTTTTTCTTTTGGAATTTTCGATTGATTAAAAAAATGTTTGATTAAAATTGAAATGAAAAAATTATTGAGAAGCATATAAAATGATTGGATTTGCGAGATCTTATGTTGGTTGCTCAAAATTTAAAATCAATTGCATTTGATATTTAAGTGTATTAATTCTTAAAAAAAGGTTTTGCCCACGGATGCAGCGAAATAATGTTGAGGTCGCGAGCAGAGTGCGAGGCCTGCTTGCAGGCCTCGCACTCAAGGGGCTCCACCAACCAATCCCCCTCAACTATGCCATAAGGATTGGCCTATGCTTTTTACTGTTCGCCCATTTACAAGCAAAAATACCTGTTTGGTGGATAAACTTTCATATACTCAAAATTAACCCCCCCCGATTCATTATTTGAATGGGGGGGTAATTGAAGCTCAAAGCGTAATTAATTTTATGGCGCTAATTGTAAATTATATTGAAAGCACCATTGGTAATTGAATGAGTTGTGACTCCTCCGATAGCATCGACTGCATTAAAATTAAATGTCCCAATTATCTTTTTCGTTGTTGTATTATGTGAACTAATACTAAGTGTTCCATTTGTAGCAATAAAAGTAGAAATTGTGTCAGGTGAATAGTACGCATTAAAAGAATTAGGTCCGCCAAGCGAGTAAGTACCAGCCATAATAGTATCTGGAAAAATAAAAGAACTGATTTGTCTAATCCTAAACCTGAGGCTTCAACATTTATAAAGCCAATACTTGAATATCCCGTAATAAAAGTAGGGACCCAATTTACATTGTCAATTTTTACATTGAATGTGTTGCTTCCGTTTGAAATTCCTGTTTGATAAGGTACATTTGTAAATACGCCTGTAGTAATATTTTTATAGGTATTGTCTGAAGCCCGATATCCTTTGAAAGAGAAAGTTCCTGAAATGCGTTTTGTAGTTGGGTTTAAACCCGTAACTTTTAATGTTCCAGTGCAAGTTGGGTCTCCATTAGAAAGCCAAACTACAGATGTAGAAGTTGTAGCATAAGTAGCCACATTTCCACTTGTAAATCCAATATTATAAGTTCCATTTAGGGCTACATTTTGGAGTATGTTGAAATTAATTCTTGATGAATCTGCCGCAATTCCGGTGCAAGTGGAAGCATGATTCAAGATACTGCTTGTTGTCTGATTACTTAGAGAAGTCCAACTCACTCCGTCTATTTTCGCACTCATTACACTTGCAGTAGTAGTTGGGCTGCTACTGGAATCGTCTTTTTTACAAGATCCAAATCCTAAGATCAGTGTTAGAATAATCAGTTTTGAAATTTGTTTCTTCATGGTTGTTTTTTTTAGTTGAATAATTAATGCAATCAGTAAGTAATTCTAACTATAGGTTTATTGAAACAATTTAATGTGATGGTTACTTATATATTAAATTTCAGAAATTAGTGCACAATATGTTGTAAGGAAAATCTATTGTTTTGTAATTGATTTTTTAGGAGTGCTTGTATACGGGTTTTTCTTTTTGCCGTCTATTTGTAAGTTATGTATACTATGACATCGATAAACTTAGATTAACAGAAAAGAATTGCCCCCATAAAACGAAGTTGAAAAGAGTATTATTGTTGAGGTCGCGAGCAGAGTGCGAGTCCTGCAAGCAGGCCTCGCGATCAAGGGGGCTCCACCAACAAAAACCCCTCACCCAAGCTTTTGGCTTGGCCATGGATTTTTCTTTTTGTTGCCCATTTGCAAGTGCAACTGGTCCCGCTGGGGCTTTGTTGCCCATTTGCAAGTAAACTTGCATGGTCACAAAAACAAAAATCCCCATCCGCGGAGCGGGACAGGGACGTTTTTGTTGAGGTCGCGAGCAGAGTGCGAGTCCTGCAAGCAGGCCTCGCGATCAAGGGGCTCCACCAACAAATCCCCCTCACCCAAGCCTTTGGCTTGGCCGTGGATTTTTCTTTTTGTTGCCCATTTGCAAGTAAACTTGCATGGTCACAAAAAGAAAAACCCCCGATTCAACTTTCGTTGAATAAGGGGCTTTTCGTTGAGGTCGCGAGCAGATTCGAACTGCTGTACAAGGTTTTGCAGACCTCTGCCTAACCGCTCGGCCACGCGACCATTTGAGCGGGTGCAAACATAGTGAATTATGTTTTTCCAACCCTATGATTTTAATTCTTTCTGCTTAACGCCGTAAAGTCCTTTTGGTTGCACTTGAGGATCAAATTTGTGCACTTTAACCTAATAATTGACAGAAATTGATGATTTTTAGAGGAATACCAATTTAGTTGTCGTACTTTAGCTACTCTAATTATTTTATGTCATGAAAAGTAAAGCTATTGCTGGCTACCATATGTTAATGATCTTATCCGCTGTAGATGAGCATTTTAATGGAAAAGAAGATCAGGTAATTCGCGATTATATTATTGAAAATTTTCCTCCAAAAATGAATTTGGACGACCAAATGGAGGTTTTAAGCCAAATGGATCCATCCGATTATCCCATCCATTTTAATAATGCCATGAACGATTTTTATATGGACTCAACCGCTGATGAACGTTCCCACTTTATTGATTTTGCCGTAAAACTGGTTATTGCCGATAAAAACATCACCCCCAAAGAAAATCTTTACCTGAACGAACTTTATAACGCCTGGGAAGAAAATTATTCTTTGTAATTATTATTATTTAAATTTTGTAGCGTGACAGCTTGTAGCTTGTAGCTTGTACGAAAGAAAAAAAGAAACCCCGAATTTTTACATCCGAGGTTCCTATTATTATTTGAATTTTATTTTACTTTCCTACCATCAGCAGGAAAAAAATTAATTGAAAGCATTGAATCCAGTTACATCCATACCCGTAATTAATAAATGGATATCATGTGTTCCTTCATAGGTAATTACTGATTCTAAATTCATCATGTGACGCATAATTGGATATTCACCGCTGATGCCCATGCTGCCTAACATTTGTCTTGCTTCACGTGCAATTTGTAATGCCATGTTTACATTGTTTCGCTTGGCCATGCTGATTTGTCCAGGAGTTGCGCGGTTCTCATTTTTCAAAACTCCTAATCTCCATGTCAACAATTGTGCTTTGGTGATTTCGGTAATCATCTCGGCTAATTTTTTCTGTTGTAACTGAAATGCACCTATGGGTTTTCCAAATTGAATACGCTCTTGAGAATAACGAAGTGCAGTATCGTAAAAATCCATCGCAGCACCAATCGCACCCCATGCAATACCATAACGAGCAGAATTTAAACATCCCAACGGACCTTTTAGTCCTTTTACATTTGGAAAAATATTTGCTTTTGGAACTTTTACATTATCGAAAACTAATTCGCCGGTAGCACTTGCACGCAACGACCATTTATTATGCGTTTCAGGAGTAGAAAATCCTTCCATGCCACGCTCAACTACCATTCCGCGAATGACACCTTCTTCATCTTTTCCCCACACTACAGCGATGTCGGCGAATGGAGCATTGCTGATCCACATCTTTGCACCATTCAATATAAAATGATCACCTGCATCTTTAATATTGGTTAACATGCCCGATGGATTGGATCCATGATTAGGTTCTGTTAATCCAAAGCAACCCATCATCTCTCCAGTAGCAAGCTTCGGTAAATATTTTTTACGCTGCTCTTCTGATCCATATGTGTAGATGGGATACATCACGAGTGAACTTTGTACAGAGGCAGTAGATCTCACACCAGAATCACCACGCTCAATTTCTTGCATGATGAGTCCGTAGGAGATTTGATCCATACCGCCACCGCCGTATTCTGCAGGGATGTACGGACCAAAGGCACCGATGCCCGCCAATCCTTTTATAATTTGTGTAGGAAACTCAGCACGCTGAGCATAATCTTCAATGATAGGCGACACATCGCGTTTTACCCATTCACGAACAGAGTCGCGCACAAGGCGATGTTCTTCGGTAAGTAACTCATCCATGAGGTAATAATCATGGCCCTGGAAACGATCTTTTGACATAATAATTTATTAATTCGAATAGGGTGCAAAAATAGCAAATACCATGGTACTATAGCTGAAATAAATAATTTAAACGAAATATGGATTTTAATGCCTAAAAGGTCACCAGTTTAAGCTATAAGTTTATTGTTTGATAAACTTGGCAATGGCTTTAAAGTCAAATTTATTGGTTACTTGAATCAAGTAAAAACCTGCATTTATTGCCTCTAAGGAGAAAGTGGGGTTTTGTTCGTTCGATTTCCAGCTTTGTAAAATTTTTCCAGAGATGTCAATCAATGTTACCTCGTATTCTAAATTCACGGTTTGATCAAATGAGATGCTGAAATAATTTTTAGATGGATTGGGATATATCGATATTTTACTAGCGTCTTTCTGAAGCTGATTTAATGCTGTAGTTGGATATGTTGTAACGAAGGTGTTGAATACTTCATTGGTTAAGATGTATGGATTGCTATCAAATACAATAAGTGCACTGTTTTTAACCAATGTAAATTCAGGCAGACTTTGTTTTGGTAAAATTGAAAATTGCATGTAACCTTGACTTGCCAAAGAATTAACGCTTTCCCAAAGTAAGTTTATTTCATTAAACTTTGCACGTAAAACTCTATTTTCATCAATGCTTACCTCTCCATTATGACTCATGGAAAGTAAGTTGAAACTTTCAATATCTAAATGGGGGGAAAGGGTATCAATTAGCAATACTGAAAAAGCGGTGTCATTTCCGGTATTTTGAAAGAGTAATGTGTAAATGAGTGTATCTGAAAAAAGTGTGTAATGAGCAGAACCCATTCCAATTGGAGATACTTGTTTTCATTTGGATCAAAAGAGCAGATGATAGTTTGCGTTAAGGTGTCTGTTTTGTAATGAACAATATTTACTGAATCATAAACAGAAAAAGAAACGACTGATTTTATTTCATTGAATAAGACAGATGGAACTGTATAAGAAATATTAATGCTTTTGGATTCTAGTAATTTTAATGAGTCTATCTTCCAAAACAATGTATTGCCATTAGTGGAATCTGGAGAATGACTAAAACTTAAAATGCCACTTTGAATGTCAGGGGTGAATGAAAATAATACACTGATTTTCGCATTGCCATTATTTCTTACGACAATATGAGCAGAACTCGTAGCAGAACATCTTGCTTGACTTGAAGAAAAGGAAGAAGCATACAATAGAGTATCTGCAATCGATTTTAAAGCAAAATCAAGCGAGTCAATTGGGATGGTATTTATGTTAAATGTATATGAAGATGAATCGCACGAAAGCGCAAGAAATGAATTAAGAACAGGTTGAATTACATGTGGACCTTGGGGTTCTAAAAAATGATATTTACCTAATAGATTAGAATATGATAGGTATCCTTTTTCATTCTTTAGTTTAATATAGGGTAATGCAGTATCTAAACTGTCAATTGTTGCATTGGCATTAATATCATGGTATACATTTCCTGAAACTTGAAGTTTTTGATAATTGGTTTTAGAGTTAATCGAGTCAAAAGTAATTTTTGTATAACCTCCATAATATCCTACAAACCAAATTTTATTATCATTTGATATTTTAAACCTGCCTGCAAGGTTGTCAAAAAATAAATCCGAATTTTCCCAATTATATTTGGCAATTCCAATTGAATCAACTTTTAAAATAAACCCATTTGAAATTAACCAATAGCACTTTCGGAAATCGTCATAAAATCCACCATATAAATAGGGGGTAATTGGAGAAATATTTTCAAATGAATAGTTATAAATCAACCAAACTCCATTTTGTTCCCTTTTCATAATATGGTCACCACTGTGAAACCATGTACTTCCGTCATTTAAATGAAGTTGGATTTGGATTGCTTTTAATTCATTGTATAGAATGCCAGTAATAGTAGAGTCCAATGCATACCATACATAGTTGCTATCTCTAGTCCAGTACAATTTAGAAGAAGATACTCTAAAAAATAATTCTCGTTTCTTACTTAAAGTTAGATACCCATTGCCTAGATTACCAATGAGTGAAATGATGCCATTATGAATATTATGGGCGTAAATTTTATTTGCATAGAAAAAATATAATGAGTCCCTCCTTCATAAAGAAATTGTATTTGGTTAACACTATTATAAGGAGCTTAGTTTTTAAAAGGATAGTTCCATTTTTATATTTTATAATCGAATCATTTCTTAAGAAATAGATGGTATTTGTAGAATCTACAATAAAATTTTTTGGTACGGGAGGCAAATCTGTAGCAGAAATTCCATCAAAAATCAAAGCTCCAGAACCGTTGGGATAAGATACTAATAAGCTTGAGTCGTAAATAGCTTGCACATTTGGACCAAACCCAACCGTGTGATTTATTGGATAGGGTAAATTAAATCGACTTTCAATACCATTTGTATCGATTTTCGATAAATATGGCTTTTTATTCCCTTGAAGTACAAAAAGATTACCCAAAGTATCAAAATGAGCTGTATTTACATCTGTTAATGTACTATAGATTGGGGAGTTGGTAATAAATTTCCCGAAGAGTTAATATAGTAATGATTGTTGTTGGCAGAAAAGAAATAAATTTCATTGGTTTTGGATTAAACGTTGGACGTTAGAATAGCAATTGGGCAGGAATCGTTATTGAATCTATTAATGCGCCACTTTTACTATAACGAAAAAGAGCGTATATTATATACAGTTGAACCTCGAATAAGTCAGTGTGTTGAAGTAATGAAAAATAGTGTCAACTAAAAACAAGTCACTTTCATCTCTAAGTAAGGAAATTGTGGATTTCCGAATTACGGGAAATGATGTATCAAATATTCCATTCTCAAAATGCTTAATTCTACGAACATTGAACTATCAGATAAGATAAATATTCCTGAACTGTCAGCTGTATAACTTGCTTTATAAAACATTTCAGGCGAATTATATTTAGATATGTTGTTGGTATCCCATACTAAAATTTTTAATGAGTCGGGAACAAATGCATGCTTTTCATTGTGTTTAAAAAATAAATTTTTCCATTTTGATCCATCTCAAAAAAAGACGTCGTTTATATTTGTAACATTGAATCTTAAAGAACCTTTATTTTTAGAAATGAAATTTTGATCTTTATATTTCAATACTTGACCTTGAGCGTTAATAAACCAAAGATGTCCCTTTTTATCTTTTAAGATTTTAATAAAATTATTGGATCTGAATTTAGTATTTGAATTTGTAGAGTTATACCATTTTACATTATGGTTTACCATATTTACTTTGAGTATCCCACTTTCTATGGCAAGCCATGCCGTGTCCGCATCTATTAATATGCAATTAGAACGCCCAACATTTCCTAAAATTTCAGTTTTGAAACCTTGCGCTTTAAGTTGCAAATTCCAGCAACTTAAAAAAATACAACAAAAATAGTGAGGAGTGTTTTCATAGATGGTATTCAAAGTTAAGTAGAATTTCTTAGATTCTATCTGAATTTTCAAGTCGTATAACGAGTTGGCATTCAATAAAAGGCCTTACGGGGCCTTTGAAAAGGGTACTGTTTACTCCATTAAACAAATCATCGTAATAAAATCATCGGAAATTATTATTGGACAATAACCCGTCTTAAGCCGTATTTCACTTCTAAATCCTAGTTTTCTACTTACTTCTTCAGGCAAGATGGTTCCTTCTGCAATCGGAAATTGTGTGAGTCGTAGCAATTCTCTTTCTAGATTTTCTTGCAAAGAATTTCTGTTGATGTGAATTTGTATTCTTTGCTCTTCCAAAGTTGCCCCAGCTTCAACGGTACGAAAGGTGAATTTGGGTGGAATAAAGCAAAGTCCAAATCCACTTTTGCAATCTTTGGAATAGGATGCAATATCAAAATGGAAAGTCCAGGTGAATTTTAATTTTTCTACTTGAGCAGAACTTGTTTTTGTGATTCCAACGAGAATCAATAGGAGTAATAGGATGTTTTTTTTCATGAATTCATTTTTAAGAATGGTTTGGTAAATAATTTCTAAAAAGGATTTTTAATTGTTACTCAATTGATTTTACAAAAAGGCCTTACGGGGCCTCCATGCAATTTATTCAATGGCACAAGTAATGGAAATGTAATCATTAGAAATTTGGATGGGATAACGACCCGAATTATGGTTACTTCTCTCATCATTCCAATTTTATTTGTAATGTCCATTGGAAGTTGAGTTTCTTCTTCGATGTGGAATTGATGTAGATGAAGCAGTTCATTTTCTAAAGTCTCATGCATCGTGCTTCTCTCTAGATGAAATTGAATTTGATTTTCTTTAGTGGTGATTCCAGCATTAACTTGCCCAGTTAAAGCACTGTGGCACAGAAATTCAAACCGCCATCACAATCTTTTCGTGGAGAGGCAATCTTAACTTTGAATGTGGGCTTCGGTCGATCTGCTTGTGCAACACATGTAAGAGAAAAGCTAAGCAGAAAAAGGAGTTGTAGTAAAATGTTTTTTTTCATAATTTCTTTTTTTGAGTTTTTGATGAATTGTTAGTGTTAGTTGATTTTTTCAGATTGAGCGTAGATGTTATCATTGTTGATATAAATAATTCGGTATGGCTCTTGACACATTTTTAATTTTGAGTAAAATTTTGTGTAGTCGTTTGCTTTCTTTTTTCATGAATCGATTCCAAATGAATACTACCGTGTAAGGTTCGTTTTTTCCAACCGTATGCTTAATAGGATTCTTGAAGGATTGTGCATGAGTAATCAAACGATCAAAGCTTACCAGCGAATCCAGCGGTGCTGCGGTTTGTGGAGGGAATTCTGCAAACTTGTTTTCAATATTCCAATTCAAATGCGGGAATCCGGGTGCGTAACAATTAATAAACCAGGCCTCTTGAAATTGATTGTGGCCATAATAAATGGCTTGAATGGGTTGGTAGTGATTTTTCTTTTGTTCACGGAAATGCAATGTGTCATTCACTTCCAAGAAATGGATGTAATTCGTATCAATTAAGTAGGCTTGGTCAGCGGGAGCTTTCAACTTTTTTAAATACTGGGTATGAAGTTTCTCATCCATTATTTTTGGGTTCTTGATCCCTAACCATGTTTTCATATAGAATTCACAGCTGCTACTTGTGAGTGTTATCATTCCAAGGAGCGATACGAGAAATAATTTGTTGATTTTGTTACGCATAGAATTTTTAGATCTTTTTTAAGAAGCCGGTAAGTGGTTCAATGCTTACCGGCTCAGGGTTGTAGTTATTGTTATTGGAAGATGGCATTGAGCATGACTGTTCCCAATCGATTTCTCGATTTGTCGAGACGGTATTCACCTTTGCGAATTATGACTTTACTAAAACCTAATTGTTCGGCAATTTCTTGAGGTAAGGTTTTGTCTTCGTATACATAAAAGATGTTTTCGTTTTCTTCAGCTGGCGATGTATCACTTATGATATTCAGTTGTAGTTGTCCGCGGACAGTTTGCACTTCTGCAATTCCTTCTCCAGTTCCAACAGTTTTTGAACTGCTAAAAAATCGAATGCATAATCCTTTTTCACCATCACATCCATCCCCCATGGCTGCAGGCTTTGAACGTGTACCAAAGACAAATCGAATTCTTTCTGCATTTTGAGCGTATGATTCAAGAGAGAGGAAGGCAAAGATTCCAAGAATGAAAATTATTTTTTTGAAGTTGATGGATATAAGTGTTTTCATGATTGTTTTTTATTTTGTTAAAGTTTTTTATAGAAAAATATTTTTTGAAACGTTTAGGCACGTCGGAGCCGATTCATAATGCTGTCATGACAGATTATAAAACCATAAAGATGGAATAGGTGCAATGCACCTAATTCCTTCTTGCTAATACCGTATTCATTTTTTTGAGCATCGTTGGCAGTTTTTACATAAGGGTTTAGTTGTCCCTGCCGATGTCGCTATTCGCTCTCTATAAAAATTCTCTCTTCACAAAATGCTTAATTCGAAAACAAATGTAGACTAAGTTTTAGAATTTCCAAATTGATTTGTTCAAAGAAATGAACATGTAATTGTTAATTGGTTAATCAAGATTATTTTTCAAATATTATTTTAAAGGCGAGAGGCTTAAAAAAATAAAATTTCTCTAATGCACTTTTGTGACCTCTTGTGCCTCTAGTGCCTGCCTGCTGCAGGCAGGTTAAAAAAAGTTTGTATGATAAAGAAGATCATTTCCAACTAAAATTTCTTTGCAATAAGTATAGTGTGAATTTCTTGTTTTGAATTAGGTTCTCCATAATTAACATGTAATACTTGCGGAGTTAGAAATCCAGCATCCATCATTTTTTTTGTTAGCAAAGACAATTCATGAAAATAAAAAAACGTACGATCACCCGTGCTACTCGTTTTAAATCCTGATTGATTTGGATCCCCTTCTACAAAACTTAAATACAGAATTCCGTTTTTATTTAAAAGCGTTGATGCATCTGCAATCAGTTGAAGACTTTCTTCTCCCGACAAATAAGGCAAACAAAACCCGACAATAATACCATCAAAAGTTGTATTTAATTTTAATATATCCCGAGCATCCATCACTTCAAAGCTTGCTGACGGAATATTTTTCTGAGCCAACTCAATCATGTTAGAAGAAAAATCAATTCCATAAATTGAATATTCTTTTCGTAAAGACAATAGATGCTTTGTGATATTCCCTGGACCACATCCAATCTCCAAGATAGAAGCATTCGACTTTTCAATAGAATCACAAAAGAGAGAATAGCTTTCATTATACATCTCCAAGTCCATAAACTTTTCCTGATAAAGTTGTGCAACTTTATTCCAAGTGTTAAGCGTTTCTTGGTGCGGATTCATAGTGAACGAATTTTACAATGGAAGAATTTGGAAATAAATATATGAACTTATTCTTTCTTGTACTTTACAACTTGTGGTGCGTTGGAAAAGTATTGGAGATAATTTATTAAGTTTAACGGCCTTTTCTTTTATAATTGGTAACAACCGGACTCAATCTTCCCAAAATTTATTTTTAAGATTTTTTGGCCTTTATTTCATTTGTGAACGATGTTAGCTTGGTTTTAATGAAAATATTAGGTGATTGATTTACTTTCAGCCGGCCACGAACAAAAGGTCTGACTTTATGATTCATCATTGATAATGCCTATTTATTACGCATATAACTATTATTTCTAGCTTTTTTAGACTTTTTAACTTAAAACGCATATATTTGACACGTGAAAGTTTTAACTCTTATATTCAGTTTTTACTTGTTGGCCATGGCTGTAAGGCCTTGCAGTGACATAAAGGACTGTGATTTTCAGGATGTTAAGAGAGATATTTACACCACCTCCGAGCATTCTGATCATGAAAGTGGCAATGAAAATTGCTCCCCTTTTTGCATTTGTGCCTGTTGTGGACAATCTATTACCAATATTTTTTATCCCTCTACGATTTACAGACTTAAACCTGTTGTAGAAGAGATTTTTCCTATTTACTATACTTCTTTTTTTTCAGAAGTTTATTTGTCTATTTGGCAACCGCCAAAAATTAGTTAATGAATCTATAGTGTTCTGCTAATTCAGAACGAACCTACTTGCTGTATATACACACAGTAAGAAGAACTGTATTTATTCATTAAAATTATTAATAGAATGTTAGACAAAATAATTGCGTTTAGTATAAAAAATAAATTTATCATTGGTCTGATGACCTTTGCACTTATTATTTGGGGCGTATGGAGTGTTAGTAAATTGCCGATTGATGCGCTTCCTGACATTACCAACAACCAGGTTCAAATCATAACACTTTGCCCAACACTTGCCGGGCAGGAAGTAGAGCAACTAGTTACTTATCCCATCGAACAAAGCATTGCTAACCTTCCTGACTTGGTTGAATTACGAAGTATTTCTCGTTTCGGGCTTTCTGTAATAACGGTTGTGTTTGACGACAAAGTGAACATCTACTTTGCACGACAACTTATCAATGAAAAATTAAAAGAAGCTGAAGAAAAAATTCCTCAGGGAATTGGAACACCCGAGCTAGCTCCAGTCAGCACGGGATTAGGGGAAGTATATCAATACATTATTCACCCGAAGAAAGGAAGTGAGGAAAAATATACTGCGATGGACTTACGTACCATGCAAGATTGGATTGTTGCGCGACAACTATATGGTACGCCAGGTATAGCGGAGGTTAACAGCTTCGGAGGCCAACTCAAGCAATACGAAGTTGCTGTTAATCCCGATCGAATGATTGCAATGGGAATTACAATTCCTGAAATTTTTACCGCTTTAGAAAAAAATAATGAGAACACAGGTGGTGCTTACATTGACAAGAAGCCAAACGCCTATTTCATTCGTGGTGTTGGCTTGATTGGGTCATTTGATGATATAAAAAGCATTGCGGTAAAAAATAATCCAAATGGGATTCCAATCTTAATTAAAGATGTAGCTGAAGTACGTTTAGGAAGTGCCGTTCGTTATGGAGCCCTTACCTACAATGGCGAGGTGGATGCAGTAGGAGGAGTGGTAATGATGCTCAAAGGTGCAAATAGTGCTGATGTTGTAAACCGTGTGAAAGCAAAAATGACAACCATTCAAAAGTCTTTGCCAGTTGATGTTGTCATTGAACCTTATCTTGACAGAACCGAATTGGTAGGCAGGGCAATCAGCACTGTTGAAAAAAATTTAATTGAAGGTGCATTGATTGTAATTTTTGTCTTGGTTTTATTTCTTGGAAATTTTAGGGCAGGTTTGATTGTTGCATCAGCAATACCTTTATCTATGTTATTTGCTTTGGGAATGATGAATGTGTTTGGCGTAAGTGCAAATCTCATGAGCTTAGGAGCAATTGACTTTGGTTTGATTGTGGATGGTGCAGTAATTATTGTAGAAGCTACTTTACATCATTTGGGTTTGCGAAAAACAATTGGCAAACTTTCACAACAAGAAATGGACGACGAAGTTTTTAAATCAGCATCTAAAATCCGGACTAGTGCAGCGTTTGGGGAAATCATTATCCTTATCGTTTATATTCCTATACTTACATTAATTGGCATTGAAGGAAAAATGTTTAGTCCGATGGCTCAAACTGTAGGTTTTGCCATTTTCGGAGCATTGATTTTATCGCTCACTTATATTCCAATGATGTGTGCAGCGTTTTTACCTAAAACCATTTCATACAAGCAAACTTTTAGTGATCGAATGATGAACTTTTTTCAACATATTTATGCTCCGCTTTTAGAAAAAGCAATCCGTTTAAAAAAAGTAATTGTAACTGCGACAGTGGTAGTATTCGTGATATCTGTTTTTATTTTTTCAAGAATGGGTGGTGAATTTATACCAACATTGCAAGAAGGGGATTTTGCTTTTCATTGCATTTTATCACAAGGAACGTCCTTGTCACAAAGTATTGAAACCTCTATGCAAGCTTCACGGATAATAAAGGGATTTGATGAGGTCAAAATGGTTGTCGGAAAAACGGGAAGTGCCGAAGTTCCAACAGATCCCATGCCTCCCGAAGCATCCGATATGATGATAATTCTAAAACCGCAAAGCGAATGGAAGCGCGATATTTCTTATGATGATTTGGCAGATGAAATCTATGAAAAATTGGAAGTTATCCCCGGTGTTTTCTTTGAAAAAAGTCAACCCATACAAATGCGATTTAATGAATTGATGACAGGTATTCGACAGGATGTTGCAGTAAAAATATTTGGCGAAAACATGGATACGTTATTAAACTATGCCAATAAGGTAAACGCAATTGTTCAAAATGTAGAAGGTGCCACCGAACCAAGTGTTGAACGGGTTGCCGGACTTCCGCAAATCGTTATCAAATATAATCGTTCGCAAATTGCGAACTATGGTTTGAACATTGACGATATCAACCACATTGTAAGCACTGCATTTGCAGGAGGCAGCGCAGGAGTTGTGTTTGAAAACGAAAGAAAATTTGATTTGGTAGTTCGCCTCGACAGCACACACCGCAACAATATTGATGACGTAAGCCACTTGTATATTCCAACTGCAAATGGAACACAAATTCCATTATCGCAAGTCGCAGAAGTAAAACTGGAATTAGGCCCCGCCCAAATTAGCCGTGAAGACGGTAAGCGCAGAATTGTAGTTGGCTTCAATGTAAAAGGCAGAGATGTAGCAAGTGTGGTTGAGGATATTCAAAAACAATTAGGTGAAAAGGCAAAACTTCCCGAAGGTTATTATTATACTTACGGTGGAACTTTTGAAAATTTGCAAGCTGCTTCAGCAAGATTAATGATTGCTGTACCGGTTGCATTGGCTCTTATTTTTATGTTGCTATATTTCACTTTCACATCTATAAGGCAAGCCACACTTATTTTCACTGCCATTCCAATGGCGGCAATAGGGGGAGTATTTGCATTGTTGTTACGTGATATGCCTTTCAGTATTTCAGCTGGTGTTGGGTTCATTGCACTTTTTGGTGTAGCAGTTTTAAACGGAATTGTTCTTGTGGGTACATTTAATCAATTAGAAAAAGACGGCATGACAGGCATCTTACAACGAGTTATTGAAGGGACAAAAATCCGTTTACGACCTGTGTTAATGACAGCAACGGTTGCATCACTTGGATTTTTACCAATGGCGCTTTCGCATGGTGCAGGAGCCGAAGTTCAAAAACCTTTGGCAACTGTCGTAATTGGTGGATTAATCACTGCAACATTCTTAACACTGTTTGTTTTGCCTCTGCTCTATCTTTTGTTTTCAGCAAAAACAAAATTAAAACCAAATATTGTAGCAACAATTTTAGTGTTGTGTGTTTTTGGGTTTACCAGTGCAGATGCTCAAACGTAAAAATTATTGACAGTTGAAGATGCAATAGGCACTGCATTAAAAAACAATTTGCAAATCCAGGCATCGCAACTCAATGTTCAATCTTATTCGAAACTTAAAAATTCATTTTTTGAATTACCCAAGACCGAACTCAATTATCAGTATGGGCAGTTCAACAGCATTAATAAAGACAACAGTTTTCAGATTGCACAAAATATTCCTTTCCCCACTTATTTCAGTGCGCGTTCAGGATTATACAAAGCCGAATATAAAAACAGCGAGTTAAAACAACAGGCAACTTCTAACGAAATAAGAGCACAGGTGCAATTACTTTACTATCAATTGCAGTATTTGCAAAATGCAAAAGTTAAATTAAAACAGTTGGATAGTTTGTATGACAATTTTGTAACTGTTGCAACATTGCGCTATAACACAGGCGAAACAAACCTCTTGGAAAAAACAACTGCTGAAACAAAGCGCAATGAAATTACATTGCTATTTAAACAAGCAGAAGCCGAATACGCTGCAAGTTATAACTCATTAAAAACACTGATGAACAGCAGCGAAAATTTTGAAGTAAGCACTGTATTTGAACCCATCACATTAACAGCAACTTTAGATACATCGGCAATTATGCAAAACCCTTCTTTGCAAATGTTGTATCAACAGGCAGTCATTGCAGAGAAAAATAAAAAGTTGGAAACCGCTCAAACGCTTCCTGACTTTAATGTAGGTTACTTCAATCAATCAATCATTGGTTTTCAAAATGTGAACAATAACGATGTTTACTTCGGTTCATCCGAAAGATTCACAGGTTATAATGTCGGATTAAATATTCCGCTTACCTTTTTCAGCAACACAGCAAAAGTTAAATCGCTCAAATTGCAGCAGCAGTCATTGCAAAAAGAAGCAGACAACAGCAAATTGCTTTTGCAAAATCAATTGCAAAATGCTTTTCAGCAATATACGCTTTATTTGGAAAAGTACAACCTTTATAAAGTATCATCTGTAAAAAATGCCGAAACAATTACAAATACAGCAACGCTTGGTTTCCGCAGTGGTGAAATCGGATATATTGAATATGTAAGCGCCTTGCAAACCGCTACCGATGTGCAGTTAAAATATTTGCAATCCATCAATCAAATTAATCAATCCATTATCAACATCAATTTATTAATCAATAAATAAATTCTAATAAAATGAAAAAGAAAATCATAAATAAATTCAGCATAATGAAGCCACCAACAATTAAAACAATATTTATTTTGGCAATCGCTTATGGCATATTCACTATATCATCTTGCAGTAGTAAATCCGAAACTAAAGCAGAAGATGGTGAACATGGCGAAGAGCACCATGACGAACATGAAAACGCTAACACTGCAACGCTTACAGACGAACAGATGAAATCCATAAAGATTGAGTTTGGCAGCATAGAGAAAAAACAACTCACGGCTTCACTCAAAGCAAACGGATTGTTGAAAGTGCCTAATCAAAACATGGCCACAGCAACCGCATCATTAGGAGGTGTAATTAAATCCATTTTAGTACAAACAGGTAACACCGTTAGCAAAGGACAAACCATAGCAACTATTGCCAACAATTCTTTCATCATCATGCAGGAAGAATTTATCTCCGTTTCAGCTAAAGCAGATTTCGCACAATTGGAATTTGCACGACAAAAAGAATTGCAGCAAGGAAACGCAACGGCTTTAAAAACTTTACAGACAAGCGAATCCGAATTAAAAACATTCAAAGCACGTAAAGCGAGTTTGCAAAAGCAATTGGAATCCGTTGGAATCAATACCGCATCACTCACAAGCGAAACCATTCAGTCAATCGTGAACATTACAAGCCCTATAAGTGGGGCAGTAAGCAATGTAATGGTAAATATTGGCAGCTATGTTGATGCCAACAATCCCATTGCTACCATTGTTGACAACAGCCAACTGCATTTGGATTTGTATGTGTATGAAAAAGATTTGTCAAAACTTAAAGTAGGGCAAACCATACATTTCACACTTACCAATAATCCAGGTAAAGAATACGATGCAGATGTTTATGCTATTAGCAACACCTTTGAACAAAATACAAAGGCAATAGCAATACATGCAATGGTAAAAGGTAATAAACAGGGATTAATTGATGGCATGAGCATCACTGCCTTAGTGAGTTTGGAAAATGCAACACTAGATGCAGTACCCACAAATTCAATTGTAAGCCATGAAGGGCAGGAATTTATTTTTATCGTGACAGATGCACACACTGAAGAAGAACATCACGAACATGGTGAAGGCGAAACAGCCGAACACAAACATGATGAACACGGACATGAACACAGCGAAGCAGCAAAAGATGAACACAAAGAAGGCGAACACCATGAAGAAGAAGGAACAACCTTTGAAAAAATTCCTGTGCGCAAAGGAACAACTGATGTGGGCTACACTGAAATTACTTTACTAAAAGACATTCCAGCCAACAGCAAAGTAGTAACACAGGGAGCATTTTTTGTGCTTGCTAAAATGAGTAACAAAGGAGAAGGACATTCACATTAATGAATTCAGTTAATTAAAATAATCAATAATCAATAAGCAATAATCAATAATTAAAATAATATCATGAAAAAAATCAAAACAATAGTTATGCTATTCGCAGCATTATTATTTGGTTTAACTGCTTGCCAAAGCGAAAAGAAAAAAGCAGAAGTTAAAACAATTGATGAAACACATTCAGAAGGAGACTTACATAATTATGATTCTGAAAGTAAAGATGAAAATGCACATGCACATGATTCAACAAAATACGAAAGTCATTCAGGGCATGACCATGCTGCTGATGATACAACTCATGACGATCACGAAGGACACAATCATTAATAATATTCCCAAAATCTAAAACAATTAGTACTAATTTAATTCAAAATTATAATGAAAAAATCAATTTTAATTATCATAGTATCCGTGTTTATTACTGCTTTTGTTTCATCTTGCAAAAAGAAAAAGGGTTGTACAGACCCTATATCTATTAAATACGATTCTGATGCCGAAGAAGATGATGGCTCGTGTCAATATGCTGGAACAGGAGGTAGCACCACAATTATTGCATTTCCAAAGCATCATAGTAAATTGACTAGACCTTACCATGCATATGTCAAATTCAATTCGCAAGACTTTCCAGGAGCAAATCCATCCGCTTACGATTTGGATATTATTGCTGACACAACTCAAAATAGCATTGAAATTGCAAATCTAAAGCCTGGCAAATACTATATTTACATGACAGCTTATGATACGACCGTATCAGCACCTGTAAAAGGCGGTATTCCGTATGTTCTTTCTCAATCATCAGGTCAATTAGTTTTGACTGTTCCTGTTACAGAATAATTTAAAATAAATGTTATGAAAAAAATTTCGATAGTGATTGCTGCAGCAATATTATTTGTTGTTGTAGTTAATTTTATTTCGTGTCACTACGACAAATACGAAATGCCCGAACCCGTCCCTGAAACTAATTATCCTGCTAATATTGCTAATATCGTTATTAATAAATGTGCTACTGCAGGTTGCCATAATACGCAAAGTCATTTAGGGGCAGGTGGCCTTGATTTAAGCACGTGGGAAAAATTATTTGAAGGGGGTAGTGGTGGTTCAGCCGTTATACCCTACCGTCCTGATTTTAGCTTGATCATATATTACACTAATCACGATTCGCTTCTTCCTTATCTTCAATTACAACCAACCATGCCTGTTAACGGAACATTTCTTACAATAGAAGAACTAAGTATTTTGGAAAGTTGGATTCAAGACGGTGCACCTGATAAGAATGGATTTGTTAAATTTTCAGATAACCCTTTGCGAAAAAAAATTTTATGCTGGCTGTCAGGGTTGCGATGAAATAGCTGTTTTTGATGCTTCCTCAATGCTTACTATGCGTTATGTTCACGCGGGCAATTCTCCTCAAATAGAAGCTCCTCACATGGTTAAAGTTGCTCCTAATAACCAATTCTATTGTGCTTCATTTATTGCAGGAAATTACTTTCAAAAATTTAGCACTACCAATAATACTTTACTTGGTCAGGTTGATATTGGCTTCGGCTCTTGGAATACTTTCGCAATTTCTTCCGATTCCAAAAAAGCATATGTAGTTGATTTCAATTCCGGCATCATCTCCTTTGTTGATTTGGAGAACATGACAAAACAAAATTGGAATTTTGGGTTTAGTGCTCCTCACGGTTCTGCGCTGAATATAACTGATGACACACTTTATGTAACAGCACAACTTGGTAGCAACATATGGAAAATCCCAGTTAATGATATTTCCAATTATAATTCGAAAAATTTCACTGGCGGTAACCATCGCTTTCACGAAATTCATTTTAGTCCTGATGGTTCAAAATATTTTCTCACTGCACAAAATACCAATCTAATTTTAGCTGTTAGCACCATGAATGACAGTTTACTTGCATCTATTCCTGTAGGTGTTTTTCCACAGGAAATGGGAGTTTCTCAAACCCATCCTTATCTCTTTGTTTCATGCACCGATGATTTTGTAACATTCCCTGGAAAAACTGGTTCAGTATATATTATCGACTACAATACATTGCAAGTTGTAGGCACAGTGTACACTGGTCATCAACCACATGGAATTGCAGTGGATGATTATAACAACAGAGTTTATATTTCTAATCGTAATGTAACGACTGGCGGTCCAGCGCCGCATCACTCATCTGTTTGTGGAGGCAAAAACGGTTATATGACAGCCATTGATATGATTACACTACAATTAGTTCCAAACTTCAAAGCAGAAGTTTCAGTTGACCCTTATGGAGTTGGTGTCACTCATTAAATTCTTAATGAGAATAAAATGTCAAACTCATACTAAGTGCACAAACATTAGAATTTAAGTGTAATGAAATACAGTACGTCATTGCCTTCAACATAAAACTATTCTGCCAAAAAGAACACAACAATGAAACTACCAATCAAAGATAAAAAATTCCTCTTCCTTCTATTTGCAATCGCGATAGTTGTTTCATTGGAAATTCTTTCCATTGTAGGAATAGACATTCCTATGCCGTATGCACCTTTCATTTATGCCACTTTCATTTTAATCATAGGTTATAATGTTTTGTGGAATGGTGTAAAAGCAATTTTCAAACTCCAATTCAGCAACATCAATTTGCTGATGCTTATTGCTGTTATCGGCGCCTTCTATTTAAGTGAATTTCCTGAAGCAGCAGTATTGGTTGTTTTATATGTATTAGGTGAACGCTTGGAAGATATTGGTATTGCCAATAGCAAAGCCGCTTTAGATGATTTAGTGAGCAAAGCTCCGAAAACCGCTTTTGTAAAATCACAAAATGATAATATTGCCATTGATAAAATTATTGTAGGAACAATCATTCAGGTAAAACCAGGTGAAATGATACCACTTGACGGCAAAATAATTTCAGGCGAAACCGTCGTAGATGAAGCTGCCATCACAGGTGAACCCATTCCAAAAGACAAGCAAATTGGTGATAATCTTTTTGCGGGAACACTAAATAAAAATGGTTTCATTGAAATAGAAACAACCAAACTTTCGGTTGATACCACTTTTTCAAAAATTGTTCGGCTCACATTTGAAGCACAAGCAAACAAAAGCGAAACGCAAAAATTCATTCAGCAGTTTGCAAAGTATTATACTCCTGCAATGTTAGTTCTTTCTTTACTTCTATTTGTAGTGCCGGTTTTTATTTTGAAACTTGATTTCGATCAATGGCTGCAACAAGCTATAACACTTTTTAGTAATCGCTTGTCCTTGTGCCTTGGTCATCTCTACTCCAGTGGCTATCTACGCAGCTATTGGTAACGCTTCAGCTAAAGGTGCATTGGTGAAAGGTGGTAAATATTTGGAAGCATTAGCAAACATCAAAGCAATTGCATTAGACAAAACACGAACAATCACATTTGGAAACCCTATTGTCTCAGATATTTTTCCTTTGAACGGAACAAGCCGTGAAGAACTTTTGGCCTGCACTGCAGGAGCAGAGATATTTTCCGAACATCCGCTAGCTCAGGCAATCGTTGATGCTAGTAAGAAAGAAGGATTTGAACCACACCAAACTGAGGGTTTCAAAAGTATAATGGGGAAAGGGGCTACAGCAAAATGTTTGGTGTGTGAGGATGAAACAATTTATGTTGGTAAACTTGATTTTATAAAAGAACATCAACACATAGATAAAGAAGCAGAGAAAATTGTGGAGCAACTTTCATCGCAAGGTAAAACAAGTGTAGTAGTTAGTTTCGGCGAAGGTGTAGCAGGAGTCATAGGTTTGATGGATGAAATTAAACCTGATAGTGAAGCTGCGTTAAAAGATTTGGAATCCCTCAACATTGAACCCGTAATGCTTACAGGCGACAGTGAAAAAGCGGCAATCTATGTAGCAAAGCAAGTTGGCATTAAAAAAATATTCGGCAACATGCTCCCTGAAAACAAAGCCGAAAAAATCAAAGAACTTTTGCAGCAATATGGCAAGGTTGCCATGGTAGGCGATGGAATTAATGATGCTCCAGCATTGGCACAAAGCACCGTTGGCATTGCAATGGGTGCAGCCGGTAGTGACACCGCAATAGAAACGGCAAACATTGCATTGATGAATGATAAACTATCCCTCATTCCTTTTTTAATTCGGTTAAGTCGAAAAACTTTAATTAGAATAAAATTCAACACCATTGGAGCAATAGCAGTTAAACTTATTTTCATAATCCTTGCTTTTGCTGGTTACAGCAATTTAGTTTTCGCTATTGCTGCTGATGTGGGGGTCACATTGATTGTCATTTTAACCAGTTTGAATTTGGTTAACTACGATGAATAATGAAAGTTAAAAATCTTTTTTAACCTACTTGCTTTTTTTAATCCGAATTAAGTTTTATCTTTTGTCAGATGGAGGCATCAGTTTGCTAGGCAATTTTTAATGAGTTGCATAAGTGAATGTGGTATATCAAGTCTTAATTCCTTCTTGATTTAGTTATCATTCGACTCATAGAACCAGCATCTAAATGAAGAACAATAGAATTACTGTCACATTATTTTGGAATCACATATTCACAACGAGTTTACCAAGATATCCCCAAATCACTAAAATAAAATTCTTTAAATGAACAATATGCTTTTAGAGTAGCTATAGAAAAATTTAATGAGACATTCTATTTTTTGCTCTATGATGTAACTAAACATTATTTTGAAACTTTTCAATCTGATGAATTACGAATACCAGGTTTCTCAAAAGATAATAAATCTCAACAACCTCGAATCGTTGTATGGTTATTGGTAACTCAATCTGGCTTCCCGCTAGTCTATGAAGTTTTTCCGGGTAATACATTTGAAAGGAAAACAATGCTGCCAGTTCTTGACAACTTTATGAATGAACATAAAGACATTAAGCCAAACGTAGCAACCTATGCTGCAATGTTGTCGGAAGAAAGATTGACAGAGCTCCAATTAAAAACATCTCCTATATTGTCGGAGCTAGGTTGGCAAATTCCAATTTGGATTTGGTGAAACAAATTCATTCTGTTCTAGAAAGCAAAAACGGAAAAATGCTCGTTTTCCCTCTTTACTTGGCGAATTAGTTTGAGAATTTTTCGACAAACGATACAAAATGGCTCTATATTAATTAAATAAAATGATTAAAAAAACAGAGAGAACAGTAGCCGAACAAACTATAAACAAAATAGTAAAATTTGCGAAAAAATTTCCAAAGAAAAAGTAGAATTAAACACACCATTCATTGAAAACGAAAGCTTCTTTTGGCAATAAAGGGATATTGCTCAGATTTCAATGAAGCAAGCTTGTCAAATGAAAATGTCATTTCGCACTATTATTATCTTTGCCGAGTAGAGCAGTCTTTTCGAATGAGTAAAAGCGATATAGAAACAAGACATATATATCATCGAAAGGAGGAGGTAATACGATCACATTCACATGTATTAATCTGCTTCATAGCTTTAATCATTGAAAAATATTTGGAGTTGGAAGCAAAATTATCATTACGCGAAATTCGATTTCTAATATGGAATATTACAGAAGCACATATACAGGACAAATTCACAAAGAAAATTTTTACTTTTCGATCTCCAACAAATGATATTATGGAAAGCCCTCCTGCTAAATGAATTAAAACGTGGGAATTGTTATCGTACTAAATGTCAGAACTCAGGTGATACTTTATTTGTCCAGGTTTGCCTGTAGAATCCATCGAAAATTTTTCAGAGTGTACTAGTCAGGATCCACTAATACTAAATGCCAGAATATCCATATCGCCGTCGTTATCGATATCACTTAATGCAGGAGCATTCACACTAGAATCGTAAATATTAGTTTGAAATCCTCCATAATGTGTTTGAATTGAATTTGTAATTTGATTAAACAACAAACCGCCACCCATTGAGAAATCATTTCTGAAATATGAAATTCCACCGCCATAATACGAAAACAGATCCAAGTCACCATTAAAATCAATATCGAAGGTACGCACCCACCACTCTAAACTTTCAGGAAATTTTGAACGATATTCTGGTGCATAAACCTACGACGACTTATTAGCAATATACAAATTGATAAAAGGATTCACTCGAAAACTAGGCGCATCAAATTCGATTAAATCCATCTTCCCATCCCCATTCAAATCCAACTTAGCAAATACAGGTGTATTTATTCCGCTTGCTCAGGGATTCACCAATCGGACACTTCCATGAAATACCGCTACGTTGGTATCTCTGAACATGTAGGGAGTTTGACCATCGGAAAGATATGGAAAAACAGAAATTGCGATCAATAGGATAATTTTATTTTCATCGTTGTACGAATAATTTTTTAGCTGAAATATTACCTTTCATTTTAACTTGTACGATATATATTCCAGACGAAAAAGCAGTAGTACTTAGTTGCATCTGTTTTTGCAAGGTAGATGTAGTGAATAAAACTCTTCCGGAAAGATCGACGATAGAAACTTGAAATTCCTCGTTGGTAAATTCGGATTGGATATTCAACAAACAATTTTCTTTTGTCGGATTTGGACTTAAATTGAAATTCAAAGTTGAAGCGGACGACATAGTTGAAATTCCCACTGATGTATATTGAGTCTACAAACGCATTCCACCGGAATTACATCCCGTCAACAAATCAAATTTTCCATCTCCATCAATATCTCCTTTCGCAGTCGTAATTCTTTTAAGTTCCACAATATTCTGATAAGAAGAATCCAACAATGTAAAACTTCCTGATAAATTGCCGTCAATATTTGCATATTGAAAAATAGTACCATTATCGGATCCTACCAACATTTCATAGATGCCATTATTATCAAATAACAAGGGAGAGCTGTATCCTGCAATCGCCCCGGACATAATTACACTCAAATTTCCGAAATTCGGATTGTTCGTGCTGAAAACAGGATTCACACTCGATCCTGAATTTTCAAAATAATTAAGTACACCACTTCGTTCGCCCACCAACAAATCATTTTTACCGTCACGATTCACATCAATAATTTGCGGAGCACTATTACTACCAATATCTATTCCTTGGTATTGTGGAGACGTAAAAACAAAATTACAAGGCAAACCTACTCCAGCAGTATTCGAATAATAAATCAAGGTTCCATCTGCATTTCCCAACAATAAATCTTCATCGCCATCTCCGTCCAAATCTCCAAAAGAAGGAAACAATCCATATTGGGTGATAGAAGATAAGTTGAGCCAATCATCGGTAACTAAGGTAAACATAGGTTGCGTTGACGTTCCAATATTTTTGAAATAAGCCAATCGTGAATAAGCTAAATTAGGATTCGGATTGTAATATGAATCATTCCCTGCTACAATATCCAATAAGCCATCTTTATCCACATCAAAAAAGGAAACATTGGAGGAAGTTCCTACATCAATTGTTTCATCAGATAGAAAACGGGATTTAACAAAATCAAAAACATTTGTACAATTATTCGTTGTGTTTTTATAAAACAACATATTATTAAAATCTTCGCCAACGGTTGCAAACGGACTCAAGAACATATCCTTCATTCCGTCATTGTCCAAATCTAAATAATAGGCTCCGGGTAAATTCTGCAAATCAACCGACACATCGTACACCGGAAAAGCAGAATCCTGAGAAACAATATGGGCAGAATCAGGAGTTCCTCCATTCAATAAAAACAACATGTTTGACCCTAGAATATCTCCGTTTAACAAATCTACATCTCCATCGCAATCTTGATCCAGCGGAGTAAGCACTGAACCGGAGTGACGATTTCGATTTGCTGCATTATCATCTACAATTGCCGAACGACAATTTTGATTAAGTAATCCCAAATTTGTAAGCCCGCTTAACTTAAAATATCCCCAACAATAAGGTTGTAGTGTAAATAAAAATCCGCCACAAATTCCTAAAGAATCCATTGAATAGTTCATATGATACTCCAAATAATTACTGGAATTTGTAAAAGTAATTATGTCCATATCTCCATCTCCATCGACATCATGCAACGCGGGCAAATTCACTTGAGTTACAAAAATAAATGTGAAAAAAGTTCCATACCAAGAACTCAATTGTGAATTCACCATTGTGAATTGCAAACCTGTTGCTGTCGTATAATCATTTCTCCAAACGCCCATTGCAGAATTGGTATAAGTAAACAAATCCATGTCGCCGTCGCAATCATAATCGTATGAACGCACCCAATCATTCATAACGGGAAATTTGCTGATGTATTCCGGATGATAACTATAAGCAGAAGTACTTCCGCTGCCATCATTCAAAAAAGTGGAAATTCTATTTCCAATACGATCAAAAATCATCAAATCCATTAACGTATCGCCGTTCATCTCGATCTCAACGGGCATCGTAGAGTTAAATCCACCTGTCCATGGAAAATCTAATGTGTCATTATTGTTTACAATTACCTTTGGTCGCTGATCCAAATACAACAATTGAGTTTGAGAATTTGCATGATCAATGAATCCTAAAACACCTAGGAGAATAAGAAGTATACGCATTGCAGTGGATTGAGTGTCTCAAAGATACATATATTCGGAAGTATAATAGTTCAATCTTGAACTGATTTTTATATATATTTATACAAATCAGCCCCTATTATTGAGATAATCTCCAAACTTCTCGATATTCCTGAATTCTGACATTTGCTCTAACCAAGAAATTTTAACTTTTTAAGTTATTGAATATCTAAGTCACAAAATTTTTTTCGAAATTTTTACCGCGCTAATGGCTATTTTGTAGGATGTTTTCCATCAAAAATGAACGAACAGCTTCTGGCTCTATTGCTATTCATGTGGTGGTTTATCAAGTTCACAAGTCAAAAATAATAACTATTATAAATATTAAGTAGTTCATATTAGTGAATTAAAAACATATTGAAAAGAGCATGTTTTTTAATACTTTCTGTTGAAATGAATTTTGTGATTTGTGTAATAAACACACTCGCATCGTCCAATGTTTTATGTAACACCAATTATATATGTGTCCAGTATCCAGCATCTAACACTCACAATCAAAAAAATGTACTACAATTAACTTCTAAAACGAAACCGTTGCGAGAACAAAACTACTGCAACTTCACTTCCTCCACCTGAATCACTTCTTTCGTTACACTATTCGTAAGAATAGCAACTAAGTAAACATGATTGACGTCCACATCAGAAGGAATCAGCGCCGTCGAATAATTTTTTATGATTTCATCACCAGTAGAAATTACTCCTAAATCTTCACCTAACATTCCATTGAATGATCCGCGTAATACGTGATTGTGAACATAGGTAGAGTCATTAATGCTTCCATCTTTTTGCCATTTTATTATACTGTCTTCCGAAAAATAAACCGCAAGGTGGGCGCCATCGGTTAAGTCACTAACTGCTTTTACTTTCACTTCAGCGGTCATGGTATTGGAACCGCTATTGTATCCAGGAGTGATTTCTAATCCCGCTTTTGCAGCTGTATTAATCCACTGATCAATTTTACTTTCCCATCCAGCCCAATCCAGAACTAATTGATTGCTTGTACCTGGATTTAACATGCGTTGCACCATTCCTTTTGGGAAAGGTTGACCAATAACATTGAAGTCAGTTGCAATTTGAGTAGAAACAGCATTTCTAAAATCATAGGTAAAGAAAGGAGCATTGGGAGGATAAGGAGCTGCCCAAAAATCGGCGTGTACTGCCAACACCACTAATCGCTCATCATAAATATCACGCAAGCGCTTTCCTTCTCTATGTGCATTTGGACAAGCTTGACACGTATGACCCGTGAAGTCTTCTAATAAAACTTTTTGTACTATCGAGTCTCCTCCAATGGGTCCACCTGTATTTGCTACACCATAAGGTCCTTCTATTTTATCACAAGCAGTTAGAATCGTGATGACAAATAGGAGTAGTGTGAATTGTATTTTTTTCATGTTGATATGCTGTTAACTCAAAGGTAAGAATATTTTATTGGGATATGCAATTAGAATCTACTGGAAACAGTTAAGGATAGCCCGTTGCTCGCAGGTACAAATCGACATACACCACCTACACAAAGAAGTCCGGCGCGTTGGCGTGCCCATGACAAACTAATGCGGGTTCCATCTTTTACATAATTGATGCTTCCATTATAATAATGAAACTGTTTTTTAGGGTCTTTATTGCCATAGTTCCATTCGTCGAAAGCGGTGAGCGTCCAGTGGGGAGCCATATTAAATTCCACCAAAAACATAGCCCAGTTGCCTCGATCTTGTTCGGTAGATAAATGCTCAACATCGAATCGAATACTATTGGTAGAACTAAATTTGTAGGTATACTCAATCACGCCAAGATGGGAAGTAACTTGTTTCTCATTGACTTTTCCTTCAATTTTTTCGCGGTCATAAATTTGATAGAGGTAGCTTACAATAACTTTACTTTTCTTGGATATTTTTTTAGTCACTTCAAAAGTTACTTCCTGATAATAACGATCATCGCCTACTGAGAAAAACTCAGAAGTATATCCTAATGTATCATCTAAATTTTTACGATCGATATCGCTCACCGCGGCATAGTTCATCATAAGGGTAGTTCCGTATTCTCCCCCCAGCGCCGACTTCGGTTTGAAGTTGTAATAAATCTCAGACGATCCGCCCATCTCACCCAACGACTGTGTTGCAAAAGGATACAACGTAGCTAAACGATACGTTTGTTGACGATTTACCGCTGGTAAATAATTTATTTGTAATCGTGTGCCCGTTACACTGCGGTCGCTGCGATAGTCCATATTGGAAACACGCTTTCCGCTTAAGCGAATTCCTAATCCTTTTTGTGTGTAGGTAAGATTCGTGAATAAAGCTTCCCCTGTATTGTACGTAAATAAATTGGCTTGTGATGGATCATTAATTTTGTAAGCGTATTCAGCATCAAAAGCAATCTTTCCATAACGTAAATTGATTCTTCCTGCATAAGCACCTACATTTTCGGGTAGAATTAAAGAGGGCTTGTCGTCTTTTTGATACTTACTTACGAAACTACCGCCCACGCCTATACGAAGTTTTGAATTCGCAAATTGTTCAAGGACATCGTTAATCTGAATTTCCCCATCAATACCTCTCACCACATTTTCAGGATAGGTGAAGAAATCTCTTTGTCGACCAATTACTCCTTTAAAAGTAATTCCATTTCTTGGGCGCAAAACTACTTTCAATCCATCTAATGAATTATCTAATCCCAGATTAGGTTCCCAATAAGTTCGAAAAACCAATCCACTTCCAAACTGCTCGTAAAAATTTCCTGCAGTTACAGTGATGAAATCATTTGAATAACTTACATATCGATTCGTAATCCCATTTCCTTTATAGCTGGGGTCAAAACCCAAAAGCGTATTTAAGTAGCTTTCGTATCGAATTCCAGCTGTTAGATTCCCATTATTGTAATTTAAAACCATAAAGCCATTGTTGAGATATTTCTCACGAACTTCAGGAGCATCAATAGCAGAGTCTGCTTGATAATACTGTCCGTTGGCTTCAAAGTAGCCCGAAAAATTACTTGGAGCAAGTCCCTGTTGCGATTGTGCTTGATAACTGATGAAGAGGAAGATTGCAGTTCCGATTACCTTGCGGATGGACAGTATTGACATTGATTTCATATTGGAGGAGCTAAAATAGAGCAAATATCTTTATCCCAAATTATGCAATAGCATAATTTGCCCTTTTGGCTGACGAATACGAAGTTTTTGTCAGGGATAATCCTGATGTGTAATCGCTTTTTGCGATTTCTACATTAATAATGCAATAGATTTTTCTATTGCATTATTCAGGTTATTGACCTTTTACTATATGAGTTTAATGGATTGTTTGGGTAGAGTCAACCACTAAATGTAGTCATAAAAAAAGGGAGCTTTAGGCCCCCTTATACAATGTAAATACTTTATTATTTTGCAGTTAACTTTTTAATTTCTTCGTACATCTTTTCGTCGTCTCCAGGAGAATATGTATTTCTTTGCATCACAATTTTTCCGGATCCATCAATTAAAAAGGTGTGCGGTACATTATTTACGTTCATTGCTCTTCTGAAATCAGAATTTGGATCTAATAAAACATCAAATTCCCAGCCTTTTCCAGCAACAAATGGAGCCACTGAACTCATGGTTCTGGAATCATCAATAGAAATAGCATAAATTTTTACTCCTGTTTCTTGTTGCCAGTCTGCGTACGACTCGTTCATATCTTTTAATGAAGCAATGCAAGGCTTACACCAAGTAGCCCAAAAATCGATGATAATGGGTTTGCCATCATTTTTTATATCTGCTGTGTTGAAAGGTTTGCCGTCAATGTCCTTAATGGTGACAGACGCAATATCCGATTTGTTGTCTTGTGCAATACTCAAATTGAAGATAAAAAGAGAAGCCACAACGAGCCATAAATTTTTCATACTGTAAGTTTAGATTTTTAGAATATCAAAAGTACAAAATTAATGAAGGGAAAGAAAGTGGAATTTTAAGGCTTCATGGAAGCGTCACTAAAGAAAAGAGGTATCTTTAAAAATCTCGCAGACGAGGCAACATCGGAGTTTATCGAGAGTAAATAAGGATTTGAAAATTTTTGTAAAACGAAGTCTCCTCGGTTTTTAGTGATCTCAAATAAAAAAGGGAATCGGTAGCACCGATTCCCTAGTATTGATTGATTAGATATTTTTATTTAGTTAATACAACTTTCTTAATGATGCGTTGTGAATCAGCATCAATTTGAATGAAGTACGTTCCATCTTGTAAAGAATTCATAACAACCTTATGTTGATTGCTCTTAGCAGTTGTATAAGTTTCAATTGTTTTTCCAGTAACATCGTTAATAGAAATACGAACCATATTATCTTTTACTGCGCTTAAGTTTAAGAATACATCACCTGTGCTTGGGATTGGGAATAAATTGATTTGTTGATCAAGTGTATTTTCGTTCACACCAACTGCAACTGATAAATTTACATCGTCAATGTAAAGATTGTTACCGTATCCTGAAGTAGCTTTGAATTTAACCAATACTTCTGGTTGTCCAACATAAGAGTTAAGACTGAAAGACTCACTACGCCATTGTGTAGTACTTCCTGAAACTGGAGTGAATGCTCCTGTCATGTATCCTGAAGTTAAAAGTGTTGGATCAGCTTGTGACCACTCTGTATTCCAAGTTGCTCCGCAATCTGTAGAAACCATAACTTCAAGTAAATCACTAAATCCTGTATAACCAGCTTTCGCTAAAGAGAAAGTTAATGTAGGAGTAATAGCAGTGCTCAAATCGAATTTTGGAGTTAATAATTCATCTACGTCAGCATCTGGACTGTTGTAGAAGTCCATCTTAGATGAACCGTTGTTAGCTGAAGTACCTACCGCATTTCTTGTCCATGTTGCAGCAGCATTACCGCCGTTAATTCTTAACCAGTTTGTTGGAGGGTATGTCGCAGCAACAAATACTTCTGTAACTGGAGCAATAACACCAGCGGTATTGTTATAAATAATGGTAGCTGTATAGGTGTTGTTGTTTGCTACAAAATCAGTAGTTCCATTAACACCAGTAATGTTACAAGTGAAAGTGTTTGTACAACTATTTAAAGTAACTGCAGGAAGAGAAATTGTTGTCGAAGTTCCTGTCGCTAAAGAACCGTTCCATGTATAAGGTAACGTGTTACCTGCAATGGTGTATGATAAATCAGCAGTAGTTAAGGTAGACGTTCCATAGTTTGTTAATTCAACGGTTGGAGAGTAAGAACCAACACAAGTTAGAGAAGAGTTACCACAAGCAACGATAGATCCATCTAAAGGTAAGGCAAGAGGATTGCTAATGCCTGTTTGTAGAACTTCTTTATTAGCGTTGTTTTGCACGAATGCAATAATTGCTAATTCCTTTTTGTCATAGACATAAGTAGGAACCGCAGTTGTAAATTGGAAGTTTTGTGTTTGACCTACAGTCCAAGCAGCAGCAAGGGTAGTTCCAGTAGCATTAGGAAGCATTTTGCGCATTACAGAGAAAAATTCTGTTTCGCCATTTGTACCTGGCGCTACGCAAAAATTAACATCTTTTCTACTAGAACTGTGTGTAGAACTAAAGTACCAGTTGCAGCTTGAGTACAAGTAACATCAACACTGATGGTGATAGAGTCGTAAGTAGCATTGTAAGCATGAGTAACAACCACATCCAATGGAGAGGCTACTGCATAACGATTGTTGATTCCAGATTGACTTAATTCATTTGGAGCAACTGCAGTTAATACGTTTCCATCAAATTGAATATTTGGAACACCGCCCACCGCATAATATGTTACACGTGGACCTACCCATGTTTGAGTTTGAGTATTCATTGGATCCACACCTGGCCAGTTTGTTTGATATTTGATAGATACCGTTTTAGACTCATTGCCGGCAAGCAATGCATTTAAAGCAGGATTTTGCGCAGCACAAGGACCGCAAGATGCTTGTGTGAATTCTTCTAATAATGTTAAGCGTTGTGATTGTGCATTTACAGCAACACCAACAAACATTGCTAGTGCAAGTGTGTAGAGTTTTTTCATTGTTTGGTTTTAATATGTTTTAGTTAATTTTGAGAATTAGTTTTTTTTTGAATGAATAAAAGTAAGGAATTAATTATTGAATTATTGCTTTTTACAAAGAGCACTACGAATAATTACAATTCTTATAATAATAATACAATATTATGAAAAAGATTGCATTCCAAAAGCATTTCCACCTCTTTCCATTGATTTTTTTGTTGATTGGTTTTAATTCTTCATTTTCACAAGTTCCTTTTTTTGAAAAATCGTATGGACAAACGGGAGTGGATATCGCTTTTGCCGTTAAACAAAATCCCGATAGCTGTGTCTATCTGTTTGGTTATTCATCAAATACAAGTACTCAGGGGGAGGATTTCGCTCTTTCTAAGTTGAGCCCTCAAGGTGATTTCCTTTGGACAAAGTACTACGGTACGCCCGATGTTGATTTTGGACTTTACATGAATTTGGCCGATTCTTTTGATTTGATATTGCTTGGATTAACGGCAACGACGGGTCCATTGGAACAAGAAATTTTAGTGATTAAGGTGGATAGTGCGGGACTAGAATTGTGGCGAAAAAATTATGGCGGACCCGGAAACCAAAGTTGCAAGTATGTGGAGAAAACAAGCGATGGCATGTATATTCTTTGTGGTTCAACTACGGATGCTTGGGGTACGAATGATGTCTATGTTTTAAAACTAGATGCCAATGGTGACAAAGTTTGGGATACCGCGTATGCCGCCGTGGATAACGATTATGGAATGAAGATCATTGAATCTTCAAATCGAAATTATGTGTTATCATCTGATACAAAAAGTAGTGGAAATGGAGGGTATGATGTTCAACTTTTGGGAGTGAATAATTCCGGTACAGTGAATTTTGCAAACGTTCATGGTGACCTTTTTCAGAATGGATGTCAAGGCCTGATGCAAACAAGTTCAGGAGTGAATGTGGTTTATGGCGAAACAGAAATTGCAACCTTTTCACTTTTCGACTTCTTCTTTTATATGTTTGATGAGATGGGTGGTTTTTTGAGAGAAAAAGTATTTGGAGGTACTGGCACCGATGCTCTTTTTGATGTGATTGAAACCCCAATGGCGATTTAATTGGATGCGGCTATTCAAATAGCTTTTCGAATGGAACCCAACCCCTGAATTTGGCAGTGATACGCACAGATTCTTTAGGAAATTTACAGTTTGTGAAAGAGTATGGTGGCAATGGAATCGATATAGGATATAGTATAACAACTGCCTTAGGTGGAGGATATTATGTGGCTGGAAGACGAACCAATGCAGATGAAGATTTTTACTTGTTACATATCGATGAAGCTGGACTTACTGCTATGCCTGAAAATGGAAGTTTTCCTGAAGATGAAATGGTCGTGCATCCAAACCCTACCCATGGACAATTTGCTGTAAAAACCAATTTTTTGGTGAAATCATGGAATTTGTTTGATGTTGCTGGGCAACTGCTTTTTCATGAAGATGGCGATAAAAATTATTTTAAAGTTCTTGATATCAGTAGGTTGTCTGATGGAATGTACTTTTTAAACGCCAAGGGTGAAAGAGGCCAAGAAACATCTAAAGTGTATAAAATGAATTAATTTGCAATCTAATTGTCAGAATTCAAGATGGGTATTGCTAGGTATTGAGAAGATTTTATTATCTTTAACCCTCCAAAGCAAATAATATAAAATGCGTATGAAAAAATTTACTCTTGTCTTATTATCAGCAGTTGTGTTGGGAAGTTTAAGTAGTGCCGTTGCACAAACTTTTACTTTAAGTAACGTCACTCCAGTATCAGTGAGTTCTGATCCTTGGTTGCCTATTGACGCTTATGTAGCTATTTCCAACACTTCAAACACTCTTAAGAAAGTACGTATTGAAAGAATTATTAATTATATCCAGTCTGGGCAATTTGAGTTTTTCTGCTACGGCGCAACTACGGGGTTATGTTACCCTCCGGGAACAGCCATGTCAAATGGTCAAGATACGATCTTAGCAAACTCAATCGATAATTCATTTAAAGCAACTTTAAACCCTACTGGAGTTTATGGACCTGCATCCATTCACTATCGAATTTTTGATACTGATAATATTTCTGATTCCGTAGGTGTTGATTTAGCTTGGGATATCACAACTTCTCTTGGAGAAAATGATGAAGCATTTGGTTTGTCAAAGCCTTTGCAAAATCCTGCTGATGCTTTTACTGTTTATAATTACAATTTAAAGTCAGCAGATAATTCTGATCGCTTAATTGTATTTAATATGTTGGGAACAAAAGTGAAGTCAATGGACATCCCTGGAAAATCAGGAGCATTGGTTTTAACAACATCCGATTTGAAAGCAGGAATGTATATGGTTTCTTATATTTCTAACGGAAAAGTGAAAGATACAAGTCGTTTAGTGGTGAATCACCGTTAATCACTTAAAATAATTGATTAGAAGAGGGACGTTTGTCCCTTTTCTATTTTATAGGAATTTTTATTTTTTGATTTTAGTTAGTGTACAAGGATTGATTTATGTGAAGCGTAAGTAATGCGACCAACATAATTTCAGAGAGTTTAAATCGTTAAAATAAAGCAATGAATCAAGAAGCATTAGATTATCATTCGTCAGGTCGACCAGGGAAGATTGAAGTTATTCCAAGTAAACCCTACAGCACTCAGCGCGATTTAGCATTAGCCTATTCCCCCGGCGTTGCAGAGCCTTGTTTGGAGATTGAAAAGAATCCAGAAGACGTTTATAAATATACAGCAAAAGGAAATTTAGTAGCCGTTATTTCGAATGGAACCGCAGTATTAGGTCTAGGAAATATTGGTCCCGAAGCTTCGAAGCCTGTGATGGAAGGAAAAGGATTACTCTTCAAAATTTTTGCTGACATCGATGTGTTCGACATTGAAATTGATCAAACCAATGTAGATGATTTTGTAAAAACAGTAAAAGCGATTTCACCCACTTTTGGTGGAATTAATTTGGAAGATATTAAAGCGCCTGAGTGTTTTGAAATTGAGCGTCGACTAAAAGAGGAGCTGAAAATTCCCGTGATGCACGATGATCAACATGGAACGGCAATCATTTCGGGAGCTGCATTGATCAACGCACTTGAAATTTCAGGAAAGAAAATTGAAGAAGTACAAATTGTAGTGAACGGTGCAGGTGCTTCTGCTATTTCGTGTACATCGTTGTTTGTTTCATTAGGCGCTAAGCTCGAGAATATTATTATGCTCGACAGCACAGGCGTGATTCGTCACGACCGTGATAATTTAGATGTACACAAAATTCGTTTTGCTACACATCGAAATATAAATACCCTTGAGGAGGCGTTTGTGAATGCAGATGTGTTTATTGGTTTGTCAAAGGGAAATATCATCAACGGAAATCATTTGCGAAGTATGGCTGCTGATCCAATCGTTTTTGCGATGGCGAATCCAGATCCAGAAATTATGTACGACGATGCCATTGCTGCTCGTCCTGACATCATCATGGCCACAGGTCGCAGCGATTATCCTAACCAAGTGAATAATGTAATTGGTTTTCCTTTCATCTTCAGAGGGGCTTTGGATGTGCGTGCCACACAAATAAATGAAACGATGAAGTTGGCTGCGGTGCATGCCATCGCTCAGTTGGCGAAAGAGCCCGTTCCTGAATTGGTGAACTTAGCGTACAACAAAAAGAATATTAGTTTCGGAAAAGATTATATCATTCCTAAGCCCTTAGATCCGCGTTTAATACATACTGTTGCTCCTGCAGTGGCACGTGCGGCCATCGAATCCGGTGTAGCGCAAAAGCCCATCACCGATTGGGAAAAGTATGAGAACGATTTGAAGAAACGTTTAGGTCTCGACAATAAATTAATTCGTGTTATTACCAACAAAGCGAAACAGAATCCAAAGCGTGTGGTTTTTGCAGATGCGGATACGTACAAAATTTTAAAGACGGCACAAATTGTAAAAGAGGAAGGAATTGCTCAACCTATTTTACTTGGTAACAAAAAGAAAATTCAAGCGCTCATCGACGAGCATCAATTGCGATTAGACAATATTCAAATTATTGATCCCCGCGAAGAGAGTCAGACCTTAGAAGAGTTTGGGAAATTATTTTTCGAGAAGAGAATGCGTCGTGGTTTCACGATGTATGAAGCGAAGAAGATGATGCAAGAGCGAAATTACTATGGCGCTATGATGGTGGAAACCGGACAGGCCGATGCGCTTATTTCTGGTCTTACTCGTAATTATGTGGATACCATTAAACCGGCTCTTCGTATCATTGGTACCGAAGCGCATGTGGGGAAAGTGGCGGGGATGTATATTTTGATTACGAAGGATGGCCCTATTTTCTTTGCGGATACCACCATCAACATCGATCCTACTTCCGAAGACATTGTAGAAATCACATTACTAACGGCGAGGGCTGTACGACAATTTAATATTAAGCCACGCATTGCATTATTATCCTATTCCAATTTTGGATCGTCTAATACCGAAAGTGCATTGAAGATGCGCAGAGCTGTAGAAATTTTACATGCTAAGTATCCCGACTTATTAGTGGATGGAGAAATCCAAGCAAATATTGCTTTTAATCCGCAGATGTTAAAAGACAATTATCCATTTAGCGATTTAGCGGAGCAGGGAGCCAACACGCTTATCTTTCCAAGTTTAGATGCTGGGAATATTGCATACAAATTGATGCAAACCCGTGGAGGCGCTGAAGCCATTGGACCTATCATTCTCGGTTTGAAAAAGCCAGTACATATTTTACAACTCGGTTCCACTGTCCGTGAAATTGTAAACATGGTAACCATTGCCGTGGTGGATGCGCAGTCGAGAGAAGCGGAATATAATGCTAGTATCAAATCGGATGCTAAAGCGGATAGTCGGACTGCGAAGACGTAAGTTGTAAACTTATTCCTTTCTTGAATGGATATGATTAAAGGAATTATTATTTTCTTCCTGTTTTTACTTAGTATACCTGCGATAGCATGTCCAAATTTTAATGGCGATGATACAATAAATGATTCTGCTACTGTTTCAAAAAAAATGGGGATTGGATTACATGTAAGTTATCATTACAACTATCCTAATGTTCATAGTACACCAGCGGTAGTTTTTACTTACAAAAACAGCGCATTTATAATGGGTCCGTGCTTAACGCAAATTAGGAGTAATACATTAGTATATTCAGTTTCTCCTTTAGAGCAAGAAAGTGGAGGTGCCATGTTTGGATATATGTATACTTATAATCAAGTGAAAGGTCCAGTAGTACCCTTTTTTCAAACTTACTTTTACGGGTATGAAGTTTATACTATTGAACACGCACTTGCATATACAGCAAAGCATAAACGCTTGGTCATTGAAAATACTGCGGGTTTTGGTGTGAAGATTAAAGCAGTAAAAAATTTCGAAGTTCAATTGGGAGCGGGGATCGGGTCGGCGAATGGATTTTTCTTAATCATCGACCAATTTGTACCCCTTTTAAATATGGGATTTCAGTATCGGTTTAGATGAGTTTATTGAATAAATAGGATGAATTAATCAAATAGGATGCAATGAAAAAGATAAAATTAATCTTCGTACTAAGCCTTTTTTGTTGGAAGAATTCTTCAGCACAAACTCCCATCGACACCTTAGCCATCCAAACTGAATTACATGCCATTTATGAGCGTGATCAAAAAACACGTACGGGCGCCGATTCTGCTGCCTTTATGCAATACATCGACAGCTGCAATTTAGTTCAAGTAAAAATGTTACTGGACAAATACGGATGGATGGGCAGAAGCATGATTGGAGAAAAGGCGAATAGTGCCTTGTTTTTAGTCATCCAACACGCTAATTTAGAAACGCAGTTAATGTATTTTCCTTTACTTCAAAAATCAGCAGAAATAGGCGAATCAAAATTTAGCAACGTAGCCTTAATGCAAGATCGTATCTTGATGCGACAAGAAAGAAAACAAATTTATGGGAGTCAGGTTGTCTTCAATAAAGACACAGGCGCCCCTGAATTCTACCCTATCGAAGACGAAAAAAATGTAAATGTCCGTCGCGCAAAAATTGGAATGTCTACGCTGGAAGAATATGCTAAACTTTTCGGGATGGAATATTCAGTGCCGAAGGAATGATTTTCAAATGCAAAATCGAACAAAATAAATTTTTGTTTAACTATTCTTCTGGCTTGAAATTTATTTTTTGTTGTTCGTTTCTTGATAAGTGTCTGACAATTTTATTTACTGTGTAGGATTTCGTTACAAATGTATTGACACTTTCATCAAATTTTTGGTGTATCTGTAATTCGACTTCTAAAACATCTCCTTTTGCAAATGCTTCACCTTTATCAATTAACTCATAAAATGATGGGTCTGCTATTTTTGCTGAAATTTTAATTCCTCTGTAATAAAAATCCCACTTTAAACTTTCCTCAAATGAAACTCGTACAACATTAACAGTTGCCGCCTCGACAATTTTCCTCTCCCCTTCTTCAACTTCTTCGGACTTCTGAGATAATTCAACAAACTCACTTTTATCGACTCTAACTAAGGCGTTTTCATTTTTATCAGTAATCTCAAACCCAGTAATTGCAGGGTCGTTATTTAAGGCATCAAAATTTTGAGCTAAAGCATCTTTTACAACAGGACTATGCTCATAAATATTAAAGGTTGCGTTCTCAATAATTAAGACATTACCATCTTTGTTTATAATTTTAGTTCTATCTCCTTGCTTTTGAACTTCTTTTGCTTTCTTCCCTTTTAAAAACTTCTTTAACTCAATTATTCCGACAACTGTTGTAACGATGGCAGCGCCGACCTCGATATTATCCTTTGTAAGTAAATTCTTTAAAGAATCTATAGTAGTTTCAACAAGTTCAATATGACAAAGAAAACTACCTTTTTCAAGTGCTTTGACTTTTATTTCAATCTTCTTACCACTATTCAAGTATTTATTTACTTCTTGAACAATAGTAGTTGTATGTATTAGACTACTGACAAGAACGTTTGCATCAACTTGGTGCTGTTGACCGTCAAACTTTATTTTAAAATCGTTTCCGATTATTTTTGCCTTACTCATCTTTTACAAATTTATGTATATTTTTATAAAATATAGATCTCATTCTAATATTTATTTCAACGCTAAAGACGAAAACCTATAACTAACACATGGTTGGCAAAAAGACGGTTTCATATGATAAATAAATTTATAGCTTCGAAATGAGTTCAGGGAAAAGATTTAACTTAGTACTTCGGAATCCGCTTCTTCGCCAACCGTCAAAACGTAATGTGTAAGCTTTATTGGAAAATAGAACATCTGAATAATAGTAAAGTATATGCAAATCTTTTTTTCAAGAAATAAAGTTAAAAAGTTTTATCCAAAACTATGAAAAAAAATTACAGAGCTTACAGAGACTAGGTGGCGTACTATTCATCTATTAGATGCATATGGAAACCGAGAAAGAGACACAGAAGAATATATTGCTAAAAGACCCGTAAAAGCATTACACCTGGACCACGATTTGGTCATTTTATAATTGATTTGATTGCCTTTCAAATTATAATCTACATTGTAGAATACTCTTTCCAAATGTTAATTAATTTGTCGAATTTTAATGTTGCATTAAACTTGACAATTGGTTTATTTAATTCAATTATTATTTTGCTTTTGTATCCAACACTTTATGCTATCTGTGAAAATAAATGGCAGAAAACACCTGGCAAATATCTTACAAAATCAATTGTAATAGACGAATATGGAAACAAACCAGACTTAAGAACAATTATTTTAAGGTCACTAATAAGAATAGTTCCATTTGAACCATTCACATGCACCGGTGACAAGTACAATTATAGCAACGGTTGGCATGACAGGTGGTCAAATACTTGGGTCGTTTCAGAAGAAGAATTGGAAGCAATTAAAAAATTACAATTGGAGCAAAGTGAGAATATCTAGTAAGGAAAAAAGCCTACACATAGCGGGTCCTTTGTTCATGACACCGCGGGGAGGCGTGCATTTTGGCGCATAGAATTTAATTGGTAAATTTAATATCTCAGACTAAATAGTAATCACACATTGATCTCGCCAGAACTCAAAGCTCCAAAACGTCATCGTCATGCGAAAGCAAACTCTTTAATTTGACCTTTTAATAGATGATTGAAACTATAGAAGTAAAACATTTAGAAAGATCGACAAACCCTCATTCTGAAAATACATCTAACGAAACTCTTACTAATAAAGATCCGGAAGGAATTCACCCAAATCAGGAAACAGAAAATATGGAAGTACATCATCACGCCCATCACAACGGAAAGAAAAATTGGAAGAGTTATTTCTGGGAATTTTTAATGCTATTCCTGGCTGTGTTTTGCGGATTTTTAGCAGAATACCAGTTGGAGCATAAAATTGAGAGAGACCGTGAAGAGGTTTACCTAAAGAACCTATTCGAAGATTTAGAAGATGACGTAAACCATTTTAATGAATACGACAGCATTTCTTTTAAATATTTTTCCAATATAGATTCTCTGATGATGCTGATGAAAAGTCCCGACAGAGATAAGCATCTTAACAGAATTTACTTTTTGGAAAGAGCAGCTACAATGAACGTGAAAAATTTCCTTAGTTATAATTCGCGCACCTTCGAGCAAATGAAACACTCTGGACTTTTGCGGTTAATAAGAAATCAGCAAGTGGCGGATAGCATTTCAGCTTATTATTTTTCATTACAAGCAATTGACTTGCAAAACAACATTATCAAAGACAGGATTACAGAATACATGTATGGAGCTGGAAAAGTTTTTGATGCACAAGTATTATTTCAAATCTTCAAAACCAAACAAGAGCCCAATATTGATTCATTAAAATTGATTACAAACAACGAACAGGAAATTAATATGTTTCTGACAAATGCCCAATACTATTATGGGGCACGTAAACTACAACAAGAGGCTTGTAAAGAAAGAGCTAAACGCGCACAGCGGATATTAGAGCTGATGAGAAAAGAATACCACTTTGAATAACCAGTTTTCTAAAATTGAAAATCAATTCTGCCAATTCAATTTATTCAAAAGTAAATTTATCTATAGAAAACGCCAATGACAATCTTATTCCTCCAGTTTCATGATCTCAGATAAAAATTTAGCAAGAATTGCAGGCTTATGCTATTTAGTTGTAATTGCTACGGGATTATTTTCCGAAGTTTTCGTTAGGCAGGCATTAAGGGTGTCAAACGATGCTTTAACGACCGCTTATAATATTCAAGCCAACGAAATGCTTTTTCGTTGGGGATTTGTTGCTGACCTTATCAATTTTGTAGTGGGCATACCTACCATCTTAATAATTTATCACTTTTTCAAAAAGTCACATAAGATTCTACTTCAAATTGCTTTGGCATTAGTGATTATTCAAACGGCAATTATTGCCGTCAATCTGTTAAATCAAATTACACCCTTATTGCTCTTGAGTAATGACACCTACTTAAATACTTTTCAGCAAGGCGAATTAGCAACGCTTTCCCTTTTGTCATTAAACATCCAATCACAAGGTTATGCCATTGGATTCGTATTCTTTGGATTTTATTGTATTTTGATTGGATTTGTGATTTACAAGACGAATGCAATGCCGAGAATTATTGGTGTATTGTATGCATTGGCCGGACTCTGCTACTTGATAAATAGTTTTGCAATGTTTCTTTCCAAGGGATTTGCGAATCCTATGTTCGTTTATCTTGCAATTCCAATTTTTATTGGAGAGTTGTCGGTTTGTTTGTGGTTGCTCATAAAGGGAATTGATACAACAAAATTGTAAAACAAAAGTTGAATTAAACCTACTCATAAAATGTTGCTGATCATTAACAATTCCATTTCAAAAATATGCCAGTAAACAAACCCACATTAAAGACTTGTAAAAAAGGACATAAATTCTATAAAAGTTCTGATTGTCCAATTTGTCCAATATGCGAAGAAGAAAGAAAACCCACGGACCATTTTCTATCCTTAATCGCAGCGCCCGCTCGCCGAGCATTAGAAAGAGAGGGAATAATCACCCTGGAAAAGTTAGCTACTTTAAGTGAAAAGGAAATTTTAACTTTACATGGAATTGGAAAAAGTACGCTGCCTAAATTAAATACTGCATTAAGGAATGCAGGATATACACTTTTAAAAGCACAATAAACGCGAAAGAAAATTTCATAAGTAATTTGAGTTTGCTATTGAAATGAAACTAAATAATTAAAGTCAATTAGGATGAAAAAAATTCAATTTAAGGTAAGTGTAAAAGCACCCGCAAGCCATGTTTATAATAGGATGCTTGGTATTAACGATAAATCCACCTATGAGCAATGGACTGCGTTGTTTAACGCGACTTCTACCTTCGAAGGAAGTTGGGACAAGGGAAGTAAAATTCTATTTGTTGGAGTCGATGACAAGGGAGAAAAGGGCGGTATGGTTTCTAAGATCGTTGAAAACATGCCCAATCGATTTGTTTCCATTCAGCATTATGGTCTAGTAAAAGGGGATAAGGAAATTACAGAAGGGCCAGAAGTAGACAAATGGGCAAACGGCCTAGAGAATTATACCTTCGAAGAAAACAATGGAAAAACACTCGTTACAGTTGACTTAGACACTACAGAAGATTTTGTAGATTATATGAACAATGCCTACCCAAAAGCACTCGACAAGTTGAAAGAAATATGTGAGAAATAAAATGATGATGGGAATAAACTAATTGGGAGATAAAACGTTGATAATCGTTAAATCGGTAAGCTGTCTACCGATATTTATGTCTACCTAAAATATAGATTAATCAACTAACTACTAAAAAATGAGAAAAATTTTAACTCTTATCTTGACAATTTTATTTAGCAATATTCTATTTGCACAGACCTTTCAGATTGGGCATACTACGATTAACTTCATTGATACCAGTCGAAGCAACCGTTCCATCGCTACTGAAGTATATTATCCTGCGGATGTTGCAGGAGATGACGAACCGGTTACCATTACTACCAATGATAAATTTCCTGTGGTTAGTTTCGGGCACGGGTTTGTCATGACCTGGAATGCTTATCAGAATATTTGGGATGCCGTGGTGCAAGAAGGATTTATTATTGCATTTCCCAAAACGGAAGGAGGTTTAGCGCCCTCTCATGCTGAATTTGGTAAAGACCTTGCTTTTGTGATTTCTGAATTAACCACACTGAGTCAAGACACCTCTTCTTTATTTTATAATCGCGTCGACACGATGAATTGCGTTATGGGTCATAGCATGGGTGGCGGTGCTGCTTTTTTAGCCGCACAATTTGATCCTTCCATCAAAACAATAGCCACACTTGCTGCTGCCGAAACAAATCCATCGGCTATACAGGCGGCTGCAAGTCTGAGTATCCCTTCATTGATCATTGCCGGTGGTAACGATTGTGTTACGCCACCTCCAGCAAATCAAGTTCCGATGTACGACTCTTTGCAAAGCAGTTGTAAGACTTATGTAAGTATTAATGGCGGAAGTCATTGCCAGATGGCTGATAATAATTTCTTGTGCAGTATTGGCGAAGCAACATGTACCCCACAACCCACCATTACGCGTGCGGAGCAGCATGTTGTTATTAGCAACTATTTACTTCCTTGGCTAAAATATGAATTGAAAGGTGATTGCTTTTCAGGTGCTCAGTTTGATTCGCTGATCACCACAGATACAAGTATTGTATTTCAAAAAACATGCTTGCTTTGCAATACTTCGACTTCAATTGAAAACAACTCAACTTTGAATATTGAAATATTTCCAAATCCTTTCCAAGACGATTTGTTTATTCAGAATGACCAAAATGAAAAGAGTAAGGTCTTGATTGATTTGTTTGTCATGAATGGAGCCAGAATTTATTCGCAAAATTTTTCAAATGTCAAGGCAAATGAAAAACTCAAATTGAGTTTTAAGGATATTTTACCTGCTGGAATCTATTTGCTGAAAGTGACCATGGACGGCCAGCATAGTTTCAGGAAAGTAATTAAGTATTAAAGTAAAATTCTAGTAGGGAGGGTTAAGTAAATTCAGTATCTTCTATTTGAATTAACCGTTCGCCGATTCATTCCTACACTTAGATAAAACAATCCTACCTCGCGACACCCCAGAAGTACTCCGCTTTGCTACGACTTCTGGGCAAAGCACCAGAAGTACTCCGCTTTGCTACGACTTCTGGGCAAAGCACCAGAAGTACTCCGCTTTGCTACGACTTCTGGGCAAAGCACCAGAAGTACTCCGCTTCCCTGTAGTATTTCGCTTTGCTTCAACTACAGGGTTCCGCTACGACTTCTGGGCAAAGCAAGTTACTTCCCAATAGACTCCGGTGTGAGCTCAGTCGAACACTATCGTGATTGTCAACTTATAATTCCTACCGAAGCAACATAATCGACCTCACGACCTGCTCATCTTTTAGCCTTCCGTCTGCATAGCCTTTGTAATTTACTTTGGCAACATAAATTCCTTCAGGTGCAAGAGTGTTTTTGTAAAAGCCATCCCAAAAAGAATTAATATTATTTCCTGCAAAAACTTCTTGTCCCCAACGATTGTAAATTCGTAAATTGAATTCTTCTAAAATGCAATCACTAACGACATAATAATTTTCATTTTTTGTATCCGTGTTCGGACTAAATGCATTTGGAATCCAAACATGGCATGGACAATTTTCATAATTGATTTCAACAGTATCTCCTGCCACACCGCAAATATTAGATGCATTCACAAAATAAATTCCCGACTGTTTTATGACAATCGAAGAACCCATCTCACCCGTCGACCAAAGGAACGGTTCCACGCCCGTAGCTGAAATAATTTTTTCTTGACCAAAACAAATGATATTGGTGTCTGCAGAAATTTCTACGCTTGGTATTTCATCTACATGAATATAATCTTCTTTCACAATAGAATCGCGGCCGCATTCGTAAAGGGTAACCAACGTAACATCGTAATCACCGGGAGCATCATAGCATACCGACAATGGATTTTTATCCGTCGAAGTTGCTGGATTCCCATTTTCAAAATACCAGGTTCTGGAAATTCTATTGGCATCGGAGGTATCTTGAAATGCAATGCATTCATCTACACAAATAGAAAGTTCATTGCTTGTAAATCCACTATTCGTTATAGGCGCATCACTCACTTTGATTAAACTAATATCATCCACATTTGCATAATCACTTTCTGCCACCTGCATGCACGTAGGTGTTTCCGTGCTGTCGTTGCAAAAGAAACCAATCATCACAGCATCGTAGCAACTGTCGGCAACAAAGTTGAATGTAAAAGAAGTATAAGAACCCACTTGAATCATAGAAGGGTCAATTTGAATTTGAGGTCGAAATGTAGAACAACCTGTCAATGGTGCAGAAGGCGGATGAATGCTTTTGTAAAAATAGAAACCTATCGAAAAACAATTCATCGTAGGTGCAGGCAAATTAGTAGTGGTATAAAGCCAATGCGATTCTACCTGATAAGTAGCTCCCGGAATTAAGGTCTGTGTTAAAGAACTTTTAAATGTTTCTCCATACCAACCCATGCTCGGATTCCATATACTTGGAGGAGAATTTACCAACCCAATAACACCATTGCCGTTTCTTGGATTTCCATAAGTTCCCGTGCCCGAAGGAGCATAATATCCGCAGTGGTAAAAATCAGCTGTGCCAATGGCGGAGTCCCAATTCGTGCAACGGTTGATTTGTGAAGTGTATGTTGGACACTGATTATACAACTCGAATCCGGAATTATTGAATAAATTTTGAGTCCATCCTTCTGTACAAAAGAAAGTTAAGATTACTGTTATTAAAATGGAAAGCCAATTACACATTGATAGTATTGTTGTTAGATAATTTTCACAACTCCCTCTCCTTTGGAGAGGGCAGGGGAGAGGCTTGAACAATAATTAGGCGGAATTTGAATTTATATTTGTACTTAGATATGTTTAATCATCTCAGTCCATTTTTTCATGAACTACAAAGATTGACTTTTATCACAAATAATTTGTCAAAATAATGTCTTGATTTTTGTACACACTCGTCTAAAAACGGCTAAAAAAGATACATTTGCCACATGTTTGATTATTTCAACGGTAAAATTGCCGGACTTTCGCCCACCGAGGTAACTATTGATTGTGGGGAGTGGGTTACCACTTACAAATTTCACTTTATACGTTTGGGCAATTAAAAGATAAGACCAGCGTTCGCCTTTTTGCCCATCATGTAGTGCGTGAAGATGCCCAAATTCTCTTCGGATTCTTTGACCAAGAAGAGCGTTTTATGTTTCGTGAATTGTTGAGCGTCAGTGGAGTAGGCGCTTCTACAAGTCGAATTGTGCTGTCGTCCATGTCAGCATCCCATCTCCGTCAGGTTATTGCCTCGGGTGATGTAATAAGTCTGCAAAAAGTGAAGGGAATTGGGGCAAAAACCGCCCAAAGGATCGTTATCGACTTGCAAGATAAGATGAAAAAAAGGGATGATTTTAAACGAAATAAATACATCCCCAACATACAATACGGAAAGTAATGAAGCGTTAAGTGCTCTCCTAACCCTCGGTTTTGCTCGTGCGAGCGCCGAAAAAGCAATTCTACAAGCCTCTAAATCATTGGGATCTAATTCCAAAGTGGAGGAATTAATTAAGGTTGCACTGAGCCATCTGTGAAACTAATAAAATGGTTTAGCGTAGAACTTAACATAAACGTTCCCTGTAAGGATCGTTACCAAAAAGAATTGTGCTATTTTTGGCGCGCCTCGAAGTTGACCTCAATAACCTAGAAATTACCCGTGTGAAGCAGATCCGTTCGTACTCATTTATCATTTTTTGCTTCACGTTGCTCATATCTTTGGTATGGGCATCTGGATCAGAAATCGTTTTTAGTCCATTCGATGCCATGCCCTTTGCTGCTGGTGACTCGGATACTGCCGCTGTGCAATTGCCTTACCCTTTTGATGATCGTTATGCCGATCCGTATAACAGCAATGCTCCAAGTAGTCCACTTTATATGGGCAATCCAAGTAATATTCAAACAACCATTGAGTATAATCCAGAAGAGCGTCAGTACGATATCAATGAAAATATTGGGAGTAACTTTTTCCGTAGTCCAAGCTACATGACCTTCGAGGAGTTTAAAGAGTCGGAGTTTGAAAAGAGCACAAAAAATTATTGGAAACAAAAAGCAAATGCAGAGAATGCTGCTGCACGTAAAAGTGGTTCTCCTCGAATTTACGTTGGGGGTGAAGCGTTCAACAGAATTTTTGGAGGGAACACCATCGACATTCGTCCGCAAGGATCCGCTTCTTTAGCTTTTGGATTAAATATTTCGCGTTATGATAATCCAACTTTACCAGAACGTCAACGTCGTATCACCACTTTCGATTTTCGCGAGCAGATTCAAATGAATGTGATTGGTAATATCGGAGAGAAATTGAAGATTACCACCAATTATAATACACAAGCCAGTTTTGATTTTGAGAATCAAATGAAATTGGAGTACACTGGCTATGAAGATGAGATTATTCAAAAGATTGAAGCGGGTAACGTAAGCTTACCACTCAATTCGCAGTTGATTCAAGGAAGTCAGAGTTTGTTTGGATTGAAAACACAGTTGAAGTTTGGTCGACTGATGGTAACTACTTTGCTTTCACAACAACGCGGACAAGCTTCCAACATCGAAGTGAAAGGCGGTGCAACTACCACGAAGTTTGATATTCCCTGCGATCAGTATGAGGTAAACAAACATTATTTCGTCGGACAATATTTCAAAGATCAGTATGATGTTTCATTAGCCGATCTTCCGTTCATCAATTCATTAGTGTCCATTACTCGAATGGAAGTATGGGTAACCAACCGGAATAATAGTACTGACAATACCCGTACAGTTTTGGCGGCGATGGATTTGGGAGAAAGAAATTATTTTGAGCCCACAGGATATATCACAAATTCTTTTAATGTCACGGTCCCTTTTCCACAAGACTCAGCCAATAGTTTGTATGATCAATTCAATCTGAATCCAGATTTGAGAGACGTTACGTTGGTGCAAAATTCGATTGCAAATATTACGCAATTAAGTCCTTCTCGTGATTATGAGGTAGTTCAAAACGCACGTCGATTAGCTACTACGGAGTATACCTTCAATCCGCGTTTGGGTTATATCTCATTGAATCAAGCACTCAATGGGAATGAAGTATTGGCAGTGGCTTATGAATATACCATTGGCGGAAAAGTCTATCGTGTGGGTGATTTAACCAACACCGGTATTGAACCCCCGAAAGTATTATTCATGAAACTTTTGAAAGGTCGTGTAAACAATACCAAGTTACCAACCTGGGATTTGATGATGAAGAACGTGTATGCGTTGGGCGGATTTCAATTGGATAGAAAAGATTTTAAATTGGATGTATTGTATTATGTGGATACCATTGGTAACCGTCTTAACTACATTCCAACAACTCCTGCACAAACTAACGTTTACGCCAAGCCGTTAAACCGACTTTTCAATTTAGATAAATTAAATAGTAACAACGATCCGCGTCCCGACGGAGAGTTTGATTTCATTGAAGGTGTTACGATCAACAGTAATAATGGTCGAATTATTTTCCCGGTTCGCGAGCCTTTTGGATCGTATTTGGAAAGTAAGTTTAATGATTCAGCTGCAGCAGCGCCGTATGTATATGAGGCATTGTATGATTCAACACGGATTTTCGCGATTCAGCAAGCATCTAAAAATAAATTTAGTTTAAAAGGAAGTTACATCAGTAAATATGGATCTGACATTCCATTAAATGCTATCAACATTCCGCAAGGATCGGTGAAGGTGACTGCAGGTGGTGCTCCCTTAACGGAGAATGTAGATTATACAGTCGATTATAATTTAGGTCGTGTAAAAATCATTAATCAAAGTATTTTAAATTCAGGAACGGCAATCAATATTTCTTTAGAGAGTAATTCACTTTTTAGTATTCAATCCAAAACGTTGTTCGGTTCACGTTTCGATTATACCGTGAATAAGGATCTTGTATTAGGAGGTACTATTTTACGATTGAACGAACGTCCCATCACTCAGAAAGTAAATATTGGTGATGAGCCCATCGCTAATACTATTTGGGGTGTGGATGGAACTTGGCGAACAGAATCACGTTGGTTAACACGAATGATTGACAAGCTTCCTGGAATATCTACCAAAGAAGTTTCCACCATCACGGTTGCCGGAGAATTTGCAAACTTAGTACCTGGAAATAATAAGGCCATTGGAAAAAATGGTACGGCTTATATCGACGATTTCGAGGGAAGTCAAAGTACGATTGATTTACGAAATGTGGGTTCTTGGATTCTCGCTTCGGCACCAACTCGATTATTACCGGAGGCAGATAGCGTGAGTTTACAATACGGAAAGAACCGTGCAAAGTTTTCTTGGTATATCATCGATCCATTATTTTATCGTGATCTTTCTGGTGTTACGCCTCCGAATATCGACGATAATGCCATCTCCAATCATTTAGTGCGTCAAGTTCCCGAGAAAGAAATATTTCCAAATCGTGAAGCACAGCAAGGACAAACCGTTGTACTTCCTGTATTCAATATCAGTTATTTTCCGAGGAACGTGGACCTTATAATTATGATGTAGTGCCCACTGCATTAAGTGCCGTGGTTAACTCGGATGGTAAATTGAATAATCCAGGTTCACGATGGGGTGGTATCATGCGTAGAATTGAAACTACTGATTTTGACGTAGCCAATATTGAATTCATTCAATTCTGGATGATGGATCCTTTTAATAGCAATACTCAAAATGTGAATCAAGGTGGAGGAGATCTATATTTCAACTTAGGAAATATTTCAGAGGATGTGTTGAAAGATGGTAAACTGGAGTATGAAAATGGATTGCCAATTGATGGCGACACCAGCGCTGCTAGTAATACCATTTGGGGATTTACACCGAAAACACAACCACCCATTATTTACGCTTTTGATAACAGTCCCGATGCACGCCAATATCAAGACGTAGGTTTTGATGGACTTAGAAATAATTTAGAAGGCTCTTTCTTCCAAACTTATTTGAGCGATTTGCAAGCCAATGTAAATGCACAAGCGTATGCAGAAGCAGCAGGCGATCCATCTTCCGATAACTACCATTACTATCGCGGTACTGATTACGACAACCAAAGTTTAGGAATTTTAGATCGTTATAAAAAATTTAGTAACCCAGAGGGTAATTCACCCACAGACGCGCAATCACCAGAGAGTTATCCAACCGCTGCCACAACGATTCCTGATGTAGCTGACGTAAATAAAGATTTCAATCAAGAAAGCAGCGAGCAATATTATCAATACCGCGTGTCGCTGCGTCCCGGTGAAATGGAAGTAGGACAAAATTTTATTGTCGATAAAATAACACGTACGGTAAACTTACCTAATGGTACATCAGATCAAGTAACTTGGTATCAGTTTAAAATTCCAATTCGCGAAATCAACGGTACAAATCCAAATATTACCCGCATCGGTGATATTGAAGGATTCAATACTATTTCTTTCATTCGTATGTTCATGACTACATTTGATGAGCCGATGACTTTGCGTTTTGCACGATTGGAACTTTTACGTGGTGAGTGGAGAAAATATAATTACGATTTACGTTCGATTGGAGATGTGATTGGAACCGATCCAAACAATGCCACCTTTGATATTTCTGTTGTGAACATTGAAGAGAATGGAAAACGAACTCCCATCAATTATGCGATTCCTCCAGGAATTTTACGTGAGATCAATATTGGATCAACAGTACTTCAACGATTGAATGAGCAAAGTTTGTCATTAAAAGTGTGTGATTTGGAAGATGGTGATGCACGAGGAGCTTTTAAAAATTTTGAGTTGGATTTGCGATTGTATGAAAAAATAAAAATGTTTATTCATGCAGAGAGTTCTGGTGATCCCGATGCATTGAAAAGCGGTGATATGAATGTGTTTATCCGCATGGGTAATGACTTCAGCGAAAACTATTATGAATACGAAGTGCCATTAAGTGTGACGGCTTGGGGAACCACATCGCCCGATGCTATCTGGCCTACTGCAAATAACATTGAATTGGAACTCGAGAAGTTTGTGGACATGAAGTTGCGGCGTAATAAAGCTGTAGATAATTCGGGAGGCGCATTGAATATAACAAGTCTGTATTCCGAACGAGAATCAGGTACTAATCGAACGTTTAGTGTTCGCGGTAATCCATCGCTCAGTTCTATTCGATCCATTATGATCGGAATTCGGAATCCCAAGTTGAATCCACTTGTTCCGGGTGGTGACGATGGTCAAAAGAAATGCGGAGAGGTATGGGTCAACGAACTTCGACTTACCGACTTCAGTAAGAAAGGCGGTTGGGCAGCGAACGGTCGCGTCAATGCTAAATTAGCAGATATTGGAAATGTCACTGTGGCCGGACAACATAAGTCGGCGAACTTTGGTCCCTTGGATCAAAAAGTAAGCGAACGTCCCGTCAATTCAGAAACTACTTTTAACGTAACGTCATCTATTTATCTTGGAAAGTTTCTTCCTCAAAAAGCAAACTTAGACATTCCGATGTATGTGAATTACGGCACGGTAGTTCGCAATCCAGTTTATGATGCATTAGATCAAGATGTTTTATTTACTAAGTCATTGGGTGAAGCAGATAGTAAGAGTGAGAAGCGAGAAATCAAGAAGCGTTCACAGGATTATACACAAACCAAAGGAATCAACTTTACCAATGTAAAAAAGAATCGTACTGCGGGAGCGAAGGCACGTGTGTACGACGTTGAAAATTTCAATTTTACATATGGGTATGATGAAGTATTTCATCGCGATATAAATATTGAATACGATGTTGTGAAAACTCATCGAGGTGCTGTTGGTTATAATTACAATACTACCCCTAAGTACATCGCCCCTTTTGAAAAGGCGAACATCATGAAATCGAAGTACCTGAAGCCCATCAAGGATATTAACCTCAATTTGATTCCAACCAGTCTGAATTTCCGTGCCGATGTGACCCGGATGTACGGTGAAAAATTATTTAGAAACAATACAGGTTATAACGACATCATTCGCGATACTTTCTTCAACAAAAATTTTGAGATGCGTCGATTGTATGATTTCAAATTAGATCTTACCCGAAGTATTAAAATTGATTTCAATGCCAACAACTTCTCTGTTGTAGATGAGCCCGAAGGAAGAATTGACTCGAAGGAAGATCGTGATTCGATTCGGAGTAATATTTTTGGAAAAAATTTCTTGCTGGGAAGAAATAAAAATTACCAGCAAACAGGTAATGTAAGTTATCAGGTGCCGTTGAATAAGTTTCCGTTTACCAATTGGATTTCGTTAAATGCGCGCTATGGATTTAACTACAGTTGGACAGCAGGGCAATACTTAAGAAATACCGAAGGGCTATTCACCACAGATCCGCGAACGGGAAATACCATTCAGAATTCAAATACCAAGCAACTCAATGGTAATTTTACCATGACCACGCTGTATAATAAAGTTCCTTGGCTGAAGAAGATGAATTCTCCGAAGCCAAAAACTCCGCCGAAACCAAAGGTAAAACCACCGGATCCAGCGACAACGCCAGCAGATAGCTTGAAGCCTAAAATACCAGTTCCTGCAGAAAAGAAACCACGCACAACACCTGACGCTGTTCGATTTGTAGCGAGAATGATTATGGGACTCAAAACAGTTGGATTTACTTACAGTGAAACCAATGGAACATCATTACCTGGTTATGTAAATTATTCGGATGTGTTCGGACAAGATCTTAATAACAATTCTCCGGGAATTGGTTTTACTGTGGGATCGCAAAGAGACATTCGTGAGCGCGCAGTACGTGGAGGATGGATTACAGCAGATTCTACGTTAAACAATCCATTGACACGAACGTATTCCTCCAACTTTTCAGGACGTGCTTCTATCGAGCCATTTGATGGAATGAAAATCGAATTAACAGCAACCCGACAATTCAGCAGAAACAATTCTGAATTCTTTAGATACAATGGAACCGGTTTTGAATCGCAAGGTGTCACCGAAACCGGTAATTTCAGTATCTCCGTTATTGGATGGGGAACAGCCTTTGTAAAAGACGATTCGAAAACCTACGAAAGCGCAACGTTTGATAAGTTCAATGAAAACAGAAAAATACTTTCTGAGCGTTTAGCATCACAAAATCCTAATTCAAATGGGGTAGCACTACCTGATACTTTCGGAGTTGTTTACAATGATGGATATAGTGGTACACAACAAGAAGTATTGGCTTTAGCTTTCTTATCAGCCTATACAGGCAAGTCTCCAACAGGAATTGACCTTAACGTTTTTCCACGTATTCCTTTACCAAACTGGAGAATCACTTATGATGGATTAGGAAAATTGCCATTGTTGAAGAAAATCTTTACTTCTGTAAACATTACGCATAGTTATCGCGCTACTTATAATGTAAACTCATTCCAGCGAAATGCAAGTTATGTAGATTCCGAATTCCCTTCTGTGCGTGATATCTCTAAAAATTTTATACCGAAGCGTGAGCTTGCTCAGGTTTCGATGAGTGAACAATTTGGTCCATTAATAGGAGTGGATGTTACGTGGAAAAATAATATACAAACGCGTGCTGAGTTCCGCCGCGATCGAAATGTATCGTTAACCTATGCTGGAGTGCAAATCACAGAGGTAAAAGGAAATGAAATTGTATTAGGATTCGGTTATCGAATGCCTAAGTTCCGTTTACCTTTTGGGCTTGGTGGAAAAAAGAAGGTTGCTGGAAACAGTTTGAACCTTACAGCCGATTTTTCTGCACGACGTAATATTACCATCATTCGTCGATTGCTGGAAGGAGTTAATCAGCCCACAGCAGGTTTAAATGTTTATTCCATCAAGGGTGCCGCAGATTATACCGTAAACGAGCGATTAAATGTGCGTTTATTTTATGAGCAAACGATAAACCAACCAGTCATTTCTACGTCATTTCCAACCTCAAATGTGTTGACTGGTATTGAAGTTCGTTTTTCTTTATCCCAGTAATCGAAAATAATATTATTTTTGTACAAAATAGTATTATGAATATTCCAGCTGAACTAAAATACACCAAAGACCACGAGTGGATTCGCGTGGATGGTGATGTTGCCACCATTGGCATTACTGATTTCGCACAAAGTGAATTGGGTGATATCGTTTATATCGAGATTGAAACGGTTGGAGAAACTGTGGATAAGGATGCCGTTTTCGGAACCGTAGAAGCTGTTAAAACGGTTTCTGATTTGTTCATGCCTGTGAAAGGGGAAGTGTTGGAATTGAACGCTAAGTTGGAAAGTGCTCCTGAATTGGTGAATAAAGATCCATACAACGAAGGATGGATGGTTAAAGTAAAGATTGCAGATATTTCTCAACTATCAGATTTGTTAAGTGCCGACACTTATAAGTCTTTGATAGGTGGTTGATATTACAAGTATAAGGTTCTTTCATTACAACTGGCCCGGCATTAGCTGGGCTTTGTTGATTCTGATCCTGAGCACGATTACACCACCTGCGATTGAGATTCCTGATCTTTTCGATTTATTAGCTCCCGATAAAATTGCTCACTTTCTCTTTTATGCGGTTTTTGTGATTCTTTTCACCAATGGCTTTAGTAAAATGCCTACTGGAACTAGATGGTCGAGAAATCAATTTAGCATTCCCTTAATTGGCGGTATAATTTATGGTGGATTGATTGAAATATATCAAGGATATATACTCACCAACCGAACTGCAGATTACGTGGATTTTATTGCAAATTGTATCGGGTCTCTCCTTGGATGGGGATTGATGAGATACCTTTCAAAAAGAGAATATCATATTAAATAAGGAATTTTAACCCTTTTTTCTCGTTTTTTTGATGGTTTTATTGGGTAAAAGTATGAATGACATTGGTCAATGATATTGTGTATTTCGAGGATTTTTTTAACTTTGAAAATAAACTCGGTCTCTAAAATCTAATCGTATGTATGCAACTTCTACACAAAAGAAGGAGCAAGCAACTCTCTTGATTGATAGGAAATTTCCTTTTATTTTTTCTACCCTTATCTTCGTTTTTACACTGCTTCCTTCTTTCACAAATCTCTGTTTTTCGCAATGGTTCAATTGGCTGGATGCTACATCTACGCGCTTGGTGGTTTCCTCCGTAGCGAATAGCGATCCAGAAGAAAAGGACATGTGGACAGAAGACTTTAACAACGATGGCAAACAAGATCTAATCGTGGTACGGAAACAACCGTTTTCTAGTCCTACACAGCCCGGAAAGTCGACACTCTTGTTGATGAATGTGAATGGAATATTGACGGATCAAACGTTGTTGCATGCTCCGCAATTCATCGATTCAATTAGTTTTGCTCGCGATGTATTCGTAGGTGATTTTGACGGGGATAGCTGGAAGGATGTGATTATTGCAAATACATTTTTGCAACAACCGCAGTATTTCCGAAACGAAGGAAATGACTCATTGGGAAATTGGAAAGGATTTATAGAAGAAACAAGTTTGCGTCTTCCGGTCCTTTCAGAAGATCCAGTTCGGTTCTGTGCCGTCTGGGCTGGTGATGTTACTGGCGATGGTGCATTGGATATTTATTTTGTGAATTATCGAGCAAATGGATCTGGTGGCATTGCCAAAGATTATCTTTTAATTAATAATGGAACTGGATTTTTTACCAATGAAAGTGCAGCGCGCTTAGGTGATTTGCGAAACTCAGCTTTTGGCACAGCATGTCAAATAGTAGATATCGATAATGACGGCGATAACGATATTATAAAAAATTCTACGCTTTATAACGTCTCTCCATGGAATGCGCGCGGTGTGATTGTACTTTTTAATAATGGAACCGGAACATTTACCAAATGGCAAAACCTGGTTCCTACAAGTTCTCCTTATATGTTTGACATAGCCGATTTTAATTTGGATGGTAAAAAAGATTTTTTTGTTGTTGATGATGGAAGCGATTACATTTTGCGGGTAACAACGATTATTCCCGATTCGAGTTTAACTGTGGTAAAAACGAATTTAAATTTTAGTACAACAAATGGATTCGGCGGAAATGTACACGTAGCGGATCTGGATTTGGATGGGGATATGGATGTTGGTATTGCCGACGTGGATGTGGATATTCCCCCTTGCGCCAGCGGTCGGCGTATGGCTATTTATCGCAATGATAACGGTGTGATGGTGAATGTGTACGGAACAACAACTTTACCATGGGCAAAGAATGTATTTGACTTTGCATGGATGGATATCAATAATGATGGTTTGCAGGATTTTGTAACGGGCTTTTGTAATGGCTATGGCGTATTTATGAATGACAGTTGTGAGCTCGCTCCCATAAACGCCGATTACGATCTAGATGGATTAGCCGATGGCTGCGATCCTTGTCCTACCAACCCCGATCCTAATTGTGCACCCAATGTGACTTATCCTACAGTTGATTTGAACGATAATATTGCACGGCAATGGAACGAATTATTGTTGGCATCTATCCGAAGAGATTTTGCGCGACCTACAGTCCATGCTCGAAATTTATTTCATCATTCGTCTGCAATGTGGGATGCATGGGCTGCCTATGATAATAATTCCATTGAGTTTTTATTAGGTAAAACCGTGGGTACATTCACTTGTCCTTTTACTGGAATTCCCGCTTCAACTGACATTGCTCAAGATCGTCGTAAAGCCATCTCCTATGCTTCTTATCGTTTACTGAAACATCGTTTCGCTAATTCGCCGCAAGCAGCGTTGTTGATGACGGCTTATGACGTGGAGATGGATTCATTGGGTTACGATAAAAATTATACGGATACAAATTATACGAACGGAGACGCACGCGCCCTCGGAAATTATATTGCAGCAAAGTATATTGCTTTTGGCTTGCAGGATGGATCCAACGAGCAAGGAAGTTATGCGAATACGAGTTATACTCCGGTGAATCCACCTATGATCGTGGATCTTCCAGGAAATCCAAACATGACAAATCTGAATCGTTGGCAACCGCTAACACTGGATCTTTTTATCGATCAAAGTGGAAATGCTATTCCCGGTGCAACACCGCCGGCATTGAGTCCGGAGTGGGGTCAGGTGGTTCCGTTTGCTTTGTCACCAGCCGATTTAACTGTGAACCAACGGAACGGATTTAATTATAAAGTGTATCATGATCCCGGAGCCCCACCCATTTTGCAAATGGATGGAAGTGGAACCTCTTCGCAATTTCAATGGGGGCATGCGATGGTTGCTGTATGGTCTTCTCACTTAGATCCTGCAGATACTACGATGTGGGATATTTCTCCAAAAACGCAAGGAAACAGAAATGTGTTGCCTGCTAACGTTGCCGACTATCCGAATTTTTATAATTTTTTAAATGGAGGTACAACAAACGTCGGCCATACTTTGAATCCAGTGACCGGCTTACCCTATGCTACTAATTTAGTGAAGCGTGGCGATTTTGCGCGTGTGCTTTCGGAATTCTGGGCTGATGGTCCAAATTCGGAAACACCACCCGGACACTGGTACAGTATTTTTAATTACGTATCCGACCATCCATTAGAAACAAAAAAATATAAAGGCGCCGGTACTCCATTAGATGATTTGGAATGGAGCGTGAAAGGTTATTTTGCATTAGGTGGAGCGATGCATGATGTCGCCATTTCTATTTGGGGAATTAAAGGCTGGTATGATACTTCTCGTCCTATTTCAGCTATTCGTGCTATGGCCGATTTGGGACAAAGTTCCAATCCGCTCGATTCAAATTTCCATCCAGCAGGATTGCCGCTTGTACCCGGATATATTGAAGTGATACACCCCGGTGATTCACTAGCAAATGGTACCATCAATGTAGGAAAAATTAAGTTGAAAGCTTGGAAGGGGCATGATGCTATCAATAATGTAGATACCGATGTTGCAGGTGTTGGTTGGACATTGGCTGAAAAATGGCATCCGTATCAACGCGCTTCTTTTGCTTCTCCACCTTTCCCCGGTTATCTTTCTGGTCACTCCACGTACTCAAGAGCAGCTGCAGAATTACTCACTGATTTTACCGGAACTAAATATTTTCCAGGTGGAATGGGAGTGTTTCATTGCGCACAAAACGCTTACTTGTTATTTGAAAATGGTCCAAGCACTGATATCGATCTCCAATGGGCAACGTATCAAGATGCAGCAGATGAAAGTTCTTTATCTCGTATCTGGGGCGGAATTCATCCTCCATTTGATGATATTCCCGGACGTAAAATCGCGCAGGAAGTAGCAGCAGATGTTTTCACAAAAGCAGAAACTTATTTTATCAATACCCCTAATGATGGAATTTTTGATGTGCCTGGATGTATGAACCCGTTGGCATGTAATTATAGTTCATTGGCAACGCAAAATAATGGAACTTGTATTTTGCCAGTTACCTATTTCAAAGATTTTGATGGGGATGGATTTGGAAGTGCTTCGATCGATTCTGTTGCTTGTTTTTCCCTGAGCGGTTATGTTTCTAATGATAATGATTGTAATGATTCTGTCGCTACCGTTAATCCGAATGCTACCGAGTTTTGTGTGAATACAATTGATGATAATTGTAATAATATTGTTGATGAAGGTTGCGGAAATGGAGCGTTTCATATAAAACTGATGATTGAAGGATTGTATCAAGGAGGTGGATTTATGATCAGCCCTTTATTCGATAATGGCATGAATCCTGACCCGAATTCAAGTGATTCTGTTTACGTAGAATTGCGTGCTGCTATTAACCCCTATTCGTTGGTGCATAGTCATCAAGTAATCCTTTACAGAAATGGGTTTGCATCTGTCCCTTATTATCCTTCCGTGGGCACTTATTATATCGTTGTAAAGCATAGAAATGGAATTGAAACTTGGAGTAAAAATCCAGTTGCTTTCAATGGACCTTCTGTCTTCTATGATTTTTCGAAACCTTAGTTTTGAAAAATCGTATACAATAAGTTAACAGTTGGTATGGTTATGAATGTAAAGATTCAAAGTGTGAAATTCTGTGTGATTATTGGAATAGTTATTTCATTTTTTAATTATTCAGCGCAAGGTCAAATTAATTACTCGCTAAATTGTTCGGGTGGATTTTCTTGCAATGGAAATAATGCAGGAACGGTTTCGGTTTCCATTATGGAAAATCAACGTCTGTTATCAATTTCAAGTACTACGAATTATAGCTTTGCTTATGCCCCTGCTTTGTTCGGTGCCGATATATATATCACCGCGCTTTCTGGAAATTTAAAGTACGTATCAAATCCTGATTTAGGATGTGCTGCATACGCGCCCAATACTTTCGTCGGACAAATTGCAGTGATCGACAGAGGTGTTTGTTCTTTTGAATCGAAAGTATTGAATGCACAGAATGCTGGAGCGGTAGGTGTAATCATTGTGAACAATACACCCGGAGCCCCATCTATTTTAGGAGGAAATAATACCTTAGGTGTTACCATCCCCGCTGTAATGATTAGCCAGAGCGATGGATTAATCATTAAAAATTTGTTAGCGCAACCTGTCGTGGTGCAGGGTGCAACACCGCAGTATACCTATCAATGGAGCTGTGGTGCAACCACTCCACAAGTAACAGGATTAAAGGAAGGAAATTATGTGGTAACGGTATTAGCGAATCATATCGATACCTTAACTTGTGCAACTCAAGTGCTAGAGAATAATAGTTCAGTAAGTATTGTTACCAATTCTTCATTGATCAATTGTCCATTTGAATCCGTTGAATTAGCTACTAGTGTATTTAATAATGCAATTTCAATGAACGGAACGAATCAGTGGATCAATCTGAACTCGAACGTTACGAATTTAAATAACGCAAGTTTTACGTTGGAAGCATGGATAAAAACAACTTCTGGATCAGAGGGAATTATTGTAAGTAATAATTCCAATACGATTTGGGAAGCAGGAGAGCGTGCATTTTTTATTAATGATATCGGCCAACCTGCATTTTCTGGATTTGATAATGGAAGTATAACTAGCTCTATGGAAGTAGATGATGGGAATTGGCATCATGTAGCTGTTGTGTGGGATTATACAACTCCTCCCGGCACTGGTAAAATTTATGTAGATGGATTTGATCGCACAACTTCCATGAACTACACAGCAAGCGCAAGTGCAAACATCGGTACTTTTAAAGTAGGTCGACCTAATTATTTGAGTAGCGAAGCACCTAGTTTTTTTGATGGAGATATCGATGAAGTGCGAATTTGGAATGTACCGCGTTCAGGATTTGATATTCGAGCTGGAATGGTGAATACTGTGAATGCAAATGAACCGGGCTTGTTAAGTTATTTTAAATTCAATGAAACAAGCGGAAGCACGGTGTTGAATGCAAGTAATAATTTAGCGAATGGATCTTTTGTAAATTCTCCACAGCGAGTAGAGGCATTCAATTATTTATGGAGTCCTACAGGAGATACTACTTCCACAGTATCGGTTAATGGGGCAGGGACGTATTCTGTTTCTGTTAAAGATTATTTTAATTGTTGGGCTGTGAGTAATCCAGTTTCAATAAATACAGTGCATGTGATGCCAAGCGGAGCAATCACTATTTGTAATGGTGATTCACTAAAGTTAGATGCAGGTGTTAAGACAAATCCAATTTTTGGTTTTTCAGAACTGTTCGATATCGACAACTGGACTATTATACACAGTGCTAATGATAGTGGAAGTGTAAATAGCAACAATGTTCCAAGTTCCATTTCGATCACCTCAAGCAATACTAACGCTGTCGGCTTACCGTCATCGTTTATCGATTTTTGTCATGCCATGAATGGTGATGGTGCACTGGAATTTGATTGGTCGTACACGAGTGTAGATGGACGTCAGCAAGATTTCCCTGAAATCAGCATCAATGGTACTCCCGCTTCGCTGCCTAGTTTTACATACGGTTCGGGCGGACCCATCAACCAAAGTGGTTCAGCTAGTATTCCTGTATTAAAAAGTCAAAACTTTTGTTTTCGAATGAATACCATCAACAACCAAGGTAACGCAGCAACGATTACTATTTCTGATATTCGTTTTCCTGATTCTTATGCATCTTATTTGTGGAGTACAGGTGCTACTTCTCAAAGTATATATGTAAAGAATGCAGGATCCTATTCAGTAAGTGTAACGAGCAGCAATGCCTGCACAGTGAGTAGTTCGCCTGTGATTATTTCAATTAATACTAACCCAAAAATAAATTGGTATGCCGATGCCGATGGTGACAGTTACGGAAATGAGAACATCGATTCTAGTTATTGTTTTCAGCCCATCGGTTATGTTTCCAATACTTTGGATTGTAACGACACTGTTAATTATATTCATCCTAACAACAATGAAAATTGTTTTAATAGTATCGACGATAACTGCAACCTGATTATTGATGAAGGATGTGGTATGGGTGGGTTCCAACTAAAAATATTAGTAGAAGGATTTTATCAAGGAGATGGATTGATGATTTTTACGCTTTATAATAATGGTTTACATCTTAATCCAAGTGCGAGTGATTCCGTAACTGTCGAGTTGCATGCAGCGATAAGCCCATATGCATTTGTGCAGTCCTATCAAGTGGTATTGTATGCAAATGGTTTAGTTACCCTTCCATCTTACCCCAGTAATGGAGCTTATTACATTGTTGTTAAATCCCGAAATGGAATTGAAACATGGAGTAAAATACCAGTCTTGTTCGATGGAAAGACAGTGTTTTACGATTTTTCGAATTGATATGAAAAAAAATTGTTTTTTTACTTTGTAGACATTAGCATAAAGCAATTTATTTAGTTTTTTAGTACTTATTTATCTGAAAATAACCCTTTAAATTTGTCAGAATTTTGTATCATTATTCATACATTATTGCATTATTTAAATAAATTCTTGTATTAATGAAGTGTCAACTTTCAAAATGCTTTAGTTTTCAAATAATTTTTTGTTTATTTGAATAAGCGAATTTGGAAGAAAAGTTATTGTTAATGTTATTTCTTTATTCCCTGTTTCATTTTGCGAATGAACAGGTTTAGATGATTGCTTGTCTTTGAAGGAATCCATTTTATATATCCTTATTTCTCCCTTCAATGATATTGGTATTTATTTAAACATGTTATATGAAAACACCCTTACTTATTAGTTTGAAATTGGCGTTGAGCCTTATTTTATTTGCCTTTTATTCGCAAGCACAAACCGTAGTCGAATTTAATTCTCCTGGAACTTTTACCTGGACCCCTCCTCCGGGTTGCACAAATGTTCAAGCAGAAATTTGGGGTGGTGGTGCAGGAGGAAACGCTTCTTGGGGTGGTGGTGGCGGAGGCTACAGTAAAACCATACTTTACACTATTACGGGCACTCAGAGCTTCAGTGTAGAAGTTGGTGCTGGTGGTTTTAATGGTGCTAATGGAGGAGAAAGTAAATTCAATGGTGTGCCTGCTGCTGCAGGACGAGGAATGGTCAATCTCAATATGCTTGGGGAGGTGGTCCAATAATTCAATTTTACTATTCGGGAAACGGTGGTAGCGGAACAGCAGTGAGTTGCTGGTGTGTGGGAGGATATGCATCTGGCGGTGGCGGCGGATCTGCCTATTCTAATGGAAATGGTGCAAGTGGAACGAATGGGTTTTATGATGGCTGTAGCTTTTTTGATGATAATAATGTCGGGTCCGGTGGTGCTGGAACGGGAGCTGGTGGAAATGGTGGGCAAAATGGAACATTCCCAGGCGGAGGTGGAGGTAGTAGTAATTTGAATTGTGTTTCAGGAGGCGTTATTGGTACGTATGGTGGGAATGGAAAAGTGAAGATAACCTATTACTGTAATTCTACACCGGGTACAATCGGTAATGCGCATACCATTACTTCACCAGTTGAAAAAGATCCTGATTATATTACTAATGTTACTTCTGCAACTGGATACGGAATCGTTTATTCTTGGGAAATGAGTACTAACAATAGTACTTGGACGCCAGCTACGGGTTCTACTAATTCTTCAAGTTATCAAATTCCAACTAATCTTACTCAAGACACTTGGTTTAGAAGGAGGACAAATTCCTGCAGTGCAAATACAGCATCTAACTCAGTTTTGATTAAAGTCTTTACAACTTCCAATGGGTTTAAGAAAGGAAGATTGAGAGGAAAAGTAAAAAGTGTAAATGGCACTCCTGTTGCCGGAATTCAAATAACAGCTCAAAAGACAATTAATTTATTGGGAAGCTCTCAATCGTTTACGTATGTCACGACAACCGACTCAACAAATGGAACATTTGATATCCCTGGTATTTTTTATGGTGATCCTAATTATGGTTCCGATCCGAGTCCAGTTTCTTTTACAATAACCCCTTATAAATTGAATCATGTATTTTCTTCGGTGCAAGTACGAAACTTTACCAATGTTGCTTTTGATTTTGAAAATGTTGATTTTACCGATAGTACCGTGTATGCAATAACCGGTAAAACTTATCAGGAGTGTACATCTTGTGTAGATATTAACGGTGTGCCCCAGGCATTAATTGAAGGGTCTCTCGATTCGGTTTTGATGTATAGGAACGGTTCCTATATTACTTCATCAGGATATATTGATCCCCCTGCAGCATTCGGTCGTTGGGCAACTACGGTGACGGATCCGTTGAACTATACTTTTTCTCCTTCTTATAATGGTCATGTTTTTGTTCCTGCTTCTTGGTCTCAAATTGTTACAGATAATGTAGCAAACGTTAATTTTAAGGACACAACCACACATGTTGTTTCCGGATTTTTACGTGCAGGTTGTAATGATTATTTAGGTAGAGTGGAATTAGAGTTTGCCGATGTGCGTCATGATTTGAATGGACAACCTTATTCAGTTTTTAGAAAGCGTGTAATTACCAATGCAGGTTCTGGTTTTTATAGTGTTCGACTCCCTGCAAGAAAGTATAAAGTCAGAGTGATTGATTTCACTCAACCGGCCATCACCGACCCTCAAAACCCTGACTACATTTATGAAACCGATTTGCAGGCATTTTTTAATACTAATTTTGATACTACAATATCTTCAAATGCATTACCCTATGATTCTTTGCTGGTAGATTTAACAACAACGAATGATTCCCTCAATTTGGTTTATCAACGACCTCCCTCTATCAGTTTGTATGGGCTTTTGGATAATTGTAATCTCCCTGATTATGTTAGATGGAAGCAAGCAGAATTGAAGGACCTCGGTTTTGTAGTGTATCAGGGAAGCCCGGCAAAAGGTTGTCGTTTATCCTTAGATAGCGTAAGGCTGAGCACGAATGTTCATGTGCAGGATGTCAACGAAGTGTTTATGATTCCCGTTGTAAATGATACGGCTAAAATCACACTCAAAGCCGGTGAGCCAAATGTTTTATCGCCTTATTATAAAGTGTTTTTTGCTACGTATAAGGATAGTTACAATCGCGTAGCAAATCAAACGTTGACGGGTGAGGGAATCACAAAAAATGTAATTGTTACTGGGATTAAATCTGACGTTGGATTTTTTACCACCGTTTCACCGGAACTTCCTGTTATGGTGGTGCATGATCCTCCAGGAGATTTAAGTTATAGTACTTGGTCAAGTAGTGAAACCAATGAAACTGCCATGCGCTGGAATGTAGCAGCTGGAATCGGAGTCGAGCGTTTCGCCAGTGTTAAACTGGGAACAAAAATTCAAACCGGTTTAGGTATTTCTACAGAAGCAGAATTCTGGGGTACCATTAATAATAAACTCAGTGTAAATACAAGGTTTAACGGAGGTGAAGAATCGATTATGACAACCACTTCTACCCAAACTATTAGTACTTCTTCTGATGAAAATACCATAGGTGCAAATGGTGATCTTTTTATGGGCGGTGCCGTAAATTTACTGTACTCCATTGCAACAGTAATTTCCGATTCAGCTACTTGTTATGTCAGCAAAACGAGAAAACTAATAATTGCACAAGATGGTTTTGCAACCAATTATTATTATACGGATGCTGACATTCGAAATTCCGTCCTGCCAACGCTTCAAAACTTTGTAAACAACCCGGGTAATACGGCGGCACAAATTGCGAATTACACAAATCAAATTTCACTGTGGCAGCAAATTCTGGCCAGCAATGAATTTAATAAAGCAAGAGCTGCATTTGAACAAAATATTTCTTTTTTCGGAAGTAGTGGTCCACTTTCTTTTTCAACCACCTCGTCATCTACCAAAACAAGTAGTTTCGATTTTAATCTGGAAATTGAAAATTCTGTTGCAGTAGAATTAGGACTTGAAGTAGCTGGCTCAGGTATAAATGGTGGTGCTACGGTTGCTTTTAAAATGGAAACGGGAGTAAGTACAAGTAATACTACTACTGAAGAAACTACTATTGGTTATACCTTGGATGACAATGAACCTGCCGATAACTTCTCTGTAAATATTAAAAAAGATCCCGTTTATAATACACCTGTTTTCGAAACAGTGGCGGGTCAATCAAGTTGTCCACCCGAGGATAATACTTATCATAGAGATGCTATGCAATTGATCATTCCAATTGATATCGTTTCCGGTGTTGCTCCAAATGGAGATGCCATCTTTACATTGCTTCTTGGCAATTTAAGTCAAGATGCGGCACCTCGAACATATAATCTCACTTTTGATCAAAGCAGTAATCCGGATGGAGCATCTGTTTTCGTAGGAGGTAGTCCGGTTATTGGTGGTGTTCCAACACCTTATACTATTGCATTTGGTGGACAGGTTACGGTAAATGTGGTTGTCAAGAAAAATATCTTTAGCAATGTGTACTCTTATGAAGGTTTGCGATTTACTCTTTCCGATGATTGTGACGGAAGCATAAGTAAGTCGGGAACGATTTCGGCGCATTTTATTGCACCCTGTAGTGCGATCAATTTAGTTACTCCGGAAGATAACTGGATACATAGAATTACAGATAACAATATAATTCCTGTTCAATTTGATGGCTATGTTTTGAATAATTTGACGAGTGTTTCTTTAGAATATTCATCAGTAGGTACCAGCAATTGGAGCGTTGGCTTTATTAGATCTCAAGCACAAATTAGTATTGGATCGAATGGTACTTCTGTAAATTGGGATGTATCCTTAATTCCTGATGGACAATATAAAGTACGTCTTAAGTTAACCTGTCCTTCCGGTACTATTTATACAAATAGTGTAACTGGAATTATAGATCGAGTGCTGCCTAGTTTATTTGGATTGCTTGAACCTAATGATAACAACTTTATAGTAGGTGACTTCATTTCATTTAACTATGATGAGGATCTTACTACTTCCGGGTTAAATAATAATGTAGTAACGATGACTCGAATGTCAAACAATGGCATATTACCAGTCACGGTTTCAGGTTATGGAAATAAAATCTCAATTACTCCTTCAGTAAACTTAATGCAATTTGCCGGAGATAGTATTCAGGTTGTTGTTTATGGAGTTAAAGATATTTATGGTAATGTGCGCACCACACCAGATACATTATTTTTTGTAATTGGTCCTTTTATCCCAGGCTCTGGTCCTAAGACGGCTAATGTAGCTATTTCATTCAGCCCTAAATTTGAAAATGCAACAGGTACCATGAATGCTGTTTTTTCACTTCCGGCTTCTGCAACAGTTCCTACTCGCGTCAACTATACGATAGGAGGTACTGCAACTTATGGCGATGACTATTCAATTGATTCAACTGCAACTTCACGCCTTTCAGGTGTGGAGGGATATGTTATTATTCCCCAAGGATCCACTCAAGCTTCAGTATTAATCGATCCAGCCGGAGATAACTTAGCAGAACAAGATGAAACCATTAATTTCACAATTATCGAAGGTGGTGATTACGTTATTGGTGCTAACTTTACAGCAACAGCTACCATACTTTCCGATGATTTGCTTCCTCCTGCAATAACATTAATTGGATCAAGTATACTTTGTGTAGGTGACTCAGTGAAGTTGGTTGCCGATTCGGTGATCGATCGTCGATTTGCAAACACTGTATTGAATTTCAGTTCTGAGAATAATGTCAGTGGAGGAACGACTTCTAAGATTTTAGGTGCTGTTAATGTATATCCGAACTATGGAGATAATAGTAATTCTTGGTCTCCAAATTCTGCAGACGCTACTCGTGAACATTTAGTTTTGGCGTTTGATAATCCGGCTCCGATTAATTTTGTAGATATCTATGAAACGTTTAACCCTGGCGCAATAGATACCGTCTACGTTAAAAACCCTGGTACTGGATTGTTTCAAGTAGTTTATACTGCAACAGCAGCACCATCACCACCAGTTGCACGAATACTTCATATTACTTTCCCCACCACGCTCTTCGCAGTAAATGAAATTCGAATCGCCATGAATTCGATTGCTGTTCCTGATTTTAATCAAATAGATGCGGTTTCTATCGGTAATGCCTATACGAATTATATTTGGTCAAATGGAACATTAGCAAAAAGTATTACGGTTAATACTGGCGGAACATATTCTGTTATAGTTTCTAATTCATATGGTATTACTGCAACCAGTTTACCGGTGGTGATCACAACTAATAGTGGAAACTCGACCTGGTATGTAGATGCTGATGGAGATAATTACGGAAATGCTGCTATTGATTCTGTTTCTTGTAATCAACCTGTAGGTTATGTGTTGGATAATACGGATTGTGATGATAGTTTTAATACTGTATATCCTGCTGCGACTGAAATCTGCGATAATCTTGATAATGATTGCGATGGTTTAGTGGATGAAAATCTTCCTCTGTTTACTTATTATTGGGATGGTGATGGTGATGGACATGGAGCAAATTTTCCAATTACTGTAGCGTGTTCAGTTCCTGTAGGCTATGCATATGCCAACGATGATTGTAATGATGCAGTGAATACAATTAATCCAGGTGCATTGGAAATTTGTAATAGTATCGATGATAATTGCAATGGACTAATTGATAGCGATGATCCCGGAGTGTACGGAGAATCGTATTGGTATGTTGATGCAGATGCAGATGGTTTCGGAAATTTTAATACTGCTGTTTATAATTGTACTCAGCCCTTCGGTTATATCGCTGATGGTACCGATTGCGATGATCAGGATAGTGATGTGAATCCATTGGCACTAGAAATTTGTAATAATATTGATGATGATTGCGATGGACTTAGCGATGATGTAGATCCATCTGTTGTTGGTCAAAATAGTTGGTATATAGACGCCGATGGAGATGTATGGGGTGCCTTGGGTTCAACACCTGTTGTTTCTTGTATGCAGCCGTCGGGTTGGATAGGTAATGGAGATGATTGTAACGATTTAAATAATGTAATTAATCCCGGTGCCTTGGAACTTTGCAACCTAGTGGATGATAATTGTGATGGACTCATTGACGATGCTGATGCAGGAATTTATGGTCAGACCTATTGGAATGCGGATGCAGATGGTGATGGTTTTGGTGATCTTAATATACTTACACAAACTTTAGCTTGCTTTCAACCTGTTGGCTATACAAATGATTATAGCGATTGCGATGATCAAAACCCGAATATAAATGTCGCTGCTCAGGAAGTTTGCGGGAATGGTTTTGATGATGATTGTGATGGTCAAATCGATGAATTCGTCACAGTCTCCATTGAGTCTAGCGGAGAAACCTCAATTTGTACGGGAGATTCAGTAACACTTTCAAGTTCTTTCTTGAATAATACGATCCGTTATGCAAGTGGTGTAACTGATTTTAGTTCTGAATTTAATGATGAATTTTGGGATGCTAATCAAGCATTAGGAACTCCAAACACATATCCACAATATGGTGATATTCCCACTGCATGGGCTAGTTCAGGGTCAGATAATCAACGTGAGTTTATTCAATTGTCGTATGATGATCCATCGCCAATTAGTTTCATTGATATTTATGAAACATTTAGTCCTGGTGCCGTAGATACAGTTTATGTAAAGAATCCAAATACAGGATTATTTGAAATCGTATACACATCGACTGCTTCTTTACAACCTGCTGTTGCTCGAATTCTTCATATTGCTTTTCCTTTAACATCATTTGATGTTTCAGAAATAAGAATCGCGTTGAATTCACCTGCTGTACCCGACTGGAATGAAATTGATGCTGTAGCTATCGGAGAAGAACCAAATTATTTATGGTCAACAGGAGCAACAACTTCTAGCATTGTTACAGGAGCGAGTGGATTGTATTCGTTAACGGTAAGTAATGGATTGTGTCAGTCCACAAGTGGCCCAATAGAAATTATTGTACTTCCCGCTCCAACCGATTGGTATGTGGATGCAGATCAGGATGGATTTGGAGTGGAAGGATCAAATACTGTTGTGCTTGACGCCGTAAGTGAAGTGACGCTTACAGGGGAAGCGGTGGCCTTTGATCTAAATCAAGATTATACCCTTGCTCAATCTTTTACTGCTTCTCAAACGGGTACCTTTAATAATATTCAGTTTAATGTGGAAACCGTGAGCGATGGAAGTTTTGATGCGCAGTTTGAGTTGTATTCAGGCGCTGTCCCAGGCACTGGAGCACTACTATTTAGCCAAACATATACTATTACTTCTACCGGATGGCAGTCAATTGGTATTCCAAGTAATATCGTAGCTACATCAGGGAATTCGTATTATTTTGTAATTAAAGGTGCTGGCTTGGCATCCGATTTTATGATCTTGTGGCGCAGTAACACAACAACACCTGGTGCACATGCAGGTGGATCACTTTATTATTATGATGGCGTCTTCCAAACTTGGAATGCTTTTCCAGACGATGATTTGGATTTCAGAGAATATATAAATGTTGTTTCAGGAACGGGCCCAGCTATCACTTCCTGTGCTAATCCAGGTAACGGTTATGTAAATAATAGTTTGGATTGTAACGATGCAGATCTTACAGTGAATCCAAATTCACTTGAAGTTTGTAGTAATTTGATAGATGATAATTGTAATGGAATTATTGATACAGATGCAGTTTATTATACATGGTATCAAGATAATGATTTCGATAATTATGGTAATCTAGCTGTTAGTCTTATTGATTGTAACCAACCTTTTGGTTACGTTTTCGATAGTACGGATTGCAATGACAATAATTATGATGTATACCCCAACGCCACAGAATACTGTGATTATATCGATAATAATTGCGATGGTCAAATTGACGAAGGTGTGTTTTATACTGTTTGGCCCGATGCTGATCAGGACGAATATGGAAACAGTCAATCGAGCCCAACCATTACTTGTTCGCCAATGATTGCAGCAAGCGGATCTTTAAATAATTTGGATTGTGACGATTCCAATTATAATGTAAATCCAAGTGTTGCTGAGGTGTGTGATAACTCTATAGATGATAACTGCGATGGAGAAGTTGATGTGAACAATGCTCTCGCATTCGACGGAACTAGTTTTACAGAGGGAGTCGTAAGTTCTATTCCTCAGGGTAATAGTGCACGTACTATGGAGTCATGGATAAAAACTACTTCCGATGGAATGGTAATTTTGAACTGGGGTAATACCAATTCAAACGAGCGTTGCGGAATGATTGTATATGGAGGTAGATTGTATTTTGTGGGAGAGAATAATGATGATATCGGAAACATTGTAATTAATGATGGACTATGGCATCATGTTGCTGTAACTTATGATGGAAATAGTTTAAAAGGATATGTAGATGGCGTGTTGGATATCAACTCAACGAAAACGTTAAATACTACCGGTAACGTTCTTCGAATAGGTCGAAGAGCAGTGCCAGATGATGGTGAATATTATGTTGGTGAAATGGATGAAGTCCGTATCTGGAATGTGGAGAGAACACAGGCAGAAATTCAATCATCTATGGTGACTTCTTCAACCGCACAACCTGGATTAATTGCTTATTACAAAATGGATGATGGTGTTTCTGCAGGATCAAATGGTGCTGTGACATCATTGCATGATGTGAATATGAATATTGGTATCTCTCCATTGTCACTTGTAAATTTCAATTTGTCAAATGGAAATACAACATCCAATTTCGTAGCGAATTCAATTTTGTTGTATCAAGATGCGGATGGTGATGGTTTTGGAAATCCATCAGTCACTTCAAGTGAATTCTGTGGTAGTGGATATGTAAGGAACAATACCGATTGTGATGATGGCTTGGCTACATCGAATCCAAATGCAATTGAAATTTGCGGAAATTCCATTGATGATAATTGCAATGGTTCTATTGATGAAGGTTGTTGCACAGGTGTAGTCGTTACAACGTCTGCATTGTTTGAAGATTTTGAATCGGGAGCATTGGCTTCCGGATGGAGCGCAACAGGACTTTGGCATGTGTCATCAGCATGCTCTAGTGGAACCCCGCCAAATCCTACGCAGTGGGCATACTATGGTAATGATGGATCATGTAGCTTTAATACGGGTGGAACCAACAGTGGTGACTTAACATCATCAACAGTATCTATTCCAGCAACAGCATCAAGAGCAACACTTCGCTTTAGTTATATTTACAATGGAGAAGCAGGTTCACCACCCTTTGGTTATGATAATGCATCTGTATTGCTAAGTGTAAATGGCGATCCATTTGTTCAAGCAGCCGAATTAAGTACAACCGGTTCACAAGGATTAACATGGTTAACTTCCGAGATTGATTTGAGTGCTTATGCTGGATCTACCATTGCAGTGAGATGGAATTTCAACTCTGCAGATGCTTGGTATAATGACGTACTTGGATTGCAAATTGATAGTGTGGCGCTCACCTATCAGGAATGTCAAACAGTTCCTGCAGCGGCATTAAATTTAAAGGAAAATGATTTCGTAAGTATTACTCCCGTACCATCCGTTGACAACAATAACTTTACCATCGAGGCATGGATTAAAACAACCGACAGTGAAGGAAATATTGTAGGATGGGGTGGAGATGGTCTCGCTGAATTCAGACTCTTTAACGGAAAATTACAGTTCTTAATGCTTGGAAGTTCTTCTAGTCCAGGTTTTCAATTCGTTAATACTAGCAGTATTATTAATAATGATGTTTGGACACATGTAGCAGTTGCTAAAAATGGAAGTGATGTTAAGTTGTTTGTCAATGGCGTTGAAGAAGGCTCCACAACAATGACGCTTCAGTTTACGTATACTTATTTTTATATAGGAAGTGGCGGGCCAAATCTCACTGTTAATTTGGAAGGAAGTATGGATGAGTTGAGGATTTGGAATACAGCAAAAACTGCTTCTGAAATTCTTGCAAAAATGAATTGTGAACTTCCGAGTGCTGTACCTGACTTAACTGCTAATTATCACTTTAACCAAGGAGACGCAGGAGGTATAAACCCTACAGTAAATATTCTAGTCGATTCAAGTGGAAACGGAAATAACGGCGCATTACAAAACTTTAATTTGTTTGGTGCGATCTCCAATTGGGTTGCACCCGGTGCAGTGGTTTCTGGAGTAAATTGTCTAGATGCAACTACTGCAGCATTTCATATTACAGCTCTGTTTGAAGGATTTTATGCTGGATCTGGAACGATGTTACCGGTATTGTTCAATTCTGGATTAAGCATTGATCTTAATGAATGCGATACGGTGTATCTCGAATTAAGAGATGCCTTGTCTCCTTCTAATACCATTGCTTCAGCCAGTGCAATTATTGGAACGAATGGACAGTTCACTTGTGCATTGCCAGCATCGCTTGTTGATCAAAGTGGTTATATTGTTGTTGTTCATAGGAACGCAATTCAAACATGGTCTAATCTCATCACGTTTACGGATCCTACCATTTATAATTTCACGACTGATGCTACGCAAGCTTTTGGATCTAATCAGCGTGAAGTTGAACCCGGTGTATGGGCATTCTATAGCGGCGACATTGCACCGCAGGATGAAGTGGCCGATATTACCGATCAAGGATATGTTGGAAATGATATCTTTAACTTTGAATCAGGATACAAACCAACCGATATTTCTGGAGATGGCGTAGTAGATATCACCGATCAAGCAATCTTAGATAATAATATCATAAACTTCGTTGGATCGATTCATCCGTAAAATCGGATTTGTATAAATGAAAAACGGAGAAATGTTAGTTAACATTTCTCCGTTTTATTTTTTGATAATTCGCTATTGCAAATTTTTATTTGTGATGGATGTGAAGTATTTAATGGAAACTAGTTTTAAGCTACCACCGTATTCCATCCAAACTTATCTGGAAGCGTTCCTTTTCGCATGGCCGTTAACAATTGTTGCAATTTCATGCAAACACTGTTGCTATCGTATGGCGGAAGCTCAATTGTTTTTTCTTTGAGTCCGATGGCACAGATAGGCGCTGTTACTGCAGCTGTACCTGCTCCAAAAGCTTCTTGTAAAATTCCAGCTTCGTGAGCCGCTAAAATTTCTTTAGCGCTGATTTTTCTTTCTTCTACGGTGATTCCCATCTCACGTGCCATAATGATGATTGAGTCGCGAGTCACACCTTCTAAAATGGTTTCAGAAAGTGGAGGGGTGATGAGTTTGCCATCTATTAAAAAGAAAACATTCATGGTGCCCGACTCTTCAATATTTAAATCTTCACTAAGGTCGGTCCAAAGAACTTGATCAAATCCATTTTCTCTCGCAAGTTGAGTGGCAAAGAAAGCGCCTCCATAGTTACCTGCGCATTTTGCAGCGCCCGTTCCACCAATGGCAGCACGACCATATCGATCTTCAATCTTTACACGTAATGGCTTTGGATAAAATGGCGGAACTGGTCCCGTCATGATGATCATCAAATACTCTTCAGATATTTTTACACCAAACTTTTCTTCGTTTGCATAAATAAGCGGACGGATATAAAGTGAACTGCCATCTTTTTCTGGTACCCAGCCTTTATCCACTTCAACCAATGCTTTTATACTTTCTTCAAATAATTCAAAAGTAAGTGGAGGCATGCACATCCTTGCCAAGGTGCGTTGTAATCGGTCGAAATGTTTTTTAATTCGAAAGATTGAAATTTTTCCATCAGCCATTTTAAAAGCTTTCATGCCTTCAAAAACACTTTGTCCATAATGCAAGGCCAAGATGGTAGGCATCATAGGAATGGGACCAAAGGGCACAATGCTTGGCTCTTGCCATGCCCCGTTTTTGTAATGGGCAAGAAGCATGTGATCCGACATGTATTTTCCAAAATCTAGCTCATTGAAATTAACTTCAGATAAAGTACTGTTTGTATTTTGTGTGAATGAGATCTTTGTATTTACGTTCATCTTTTCTTTTCATTTTACTTCTTAACTATTTTTAAAGGAGAAGTAATGTATTCGTTTTTATATGGACATGAAGCGATTGAATTTTTTTTTCGTTCGCTAAAATCGATTTGTAGAATTCTCAATTTATTGTTTAATCACTTTTACAGCACGTTTTCCATCTACTTGAATGAAGTACATGCCCATGGGAAGTTCCGATGTTGTGATTTGGTTACTGCCAATTAATATGGGAAATGTTTGGATGGTTTTACCACAGATATCCACTAAACTTCCCATTCCTTTTTCTTTGCTGAGAATTTGAATTTCATTTGAAAAAGGATTAGGAAATGCATTGATAATGTTCTCTTCGCCAAGTTCATTCAATGCAGTTACTAAGACAGGTTTTAATCGACAAGCCGCAACTTCTTCGTCAGTATTTGCTGCATAAACTGTTGTTCCTGTTAAAATAATTCTTCCATCTGCCATCACAGTCATGCCATTGCACTGTTCATCCACATTGCCTGGAATGACGGCTTGTTGTACATAGGCAAGTCCGCCAAAGGAAAGATCTATGCTGCCCATAGTATCTACTCTTGAAACAAAAAATTTACTGATGCTGCTTGAATCATCAGCGTAACCTGCCAACAATATTTTATTATCAGATTGCACATAAAGTTCAGAAACATGATTTGCAAATCCACCAATATTGTAAACATATTTTCCATTGAATCCAAAGTTGGGATCAAATGTTCCGTTGGATCTATAACGTGCAATTCCAATATTACTATTGGCGGTAACCAGTTTCCCGGCAATCACAATTCTTTCATTCTGATCAAAAGTTAATGAACCCATTTCAGATGATGCTTGAAATATGACAGTCGCCATTCCAGTACCATTAAAAGTGTTGTCTAGAGCACCCGTTGAGTCAATACGAACAATCATCATATTGGTATCTGAAGTTCCTCCAAAAACAATTTTACCATCCGCTTGTATTTTAATTCCACGACCATAATCAGGATTACCGGCTGGATTAAACAATAATTTTCCATCTCCACTAAATGAAGTTACTAACTGACCTTGTGGATTTACTTTGATGATCGCAAAATCATTGTCATTTTGCGAATTGCTCGTTTGAGTTGTACCCACTGCATAAATATTTCCGTTTGCATCAATATCAAGCGCGTTGGCAACATCAGGTTGATTTCCTATACCTAATAAATCTACATATTTTTTTCCGTTACCATTAAACGTTAGATCAGGATCTCCAGCGGCGTCTAACATCGCTATTAACATGTCTTGACCATTATTTCCAATACCAGCACTAGCGACTGCAATTTTTCCGTTTGGAGCAATTTTTACTTTCGGTGTATGACCTGTCACGGAAACTTGATTTCCAATTTTGATAAAGGCCACACCATCTCCACTGAACGAAGGATCAAAGCCACCATTCGTATCAAGTCGAACGACACAGATTTCGTAAAAACCAGTACTTGGATTTTTTGCTAGTCCAGCCATCACCAATTTCTGGTCAGGTTGTAAGTCGCATCCGTACATGCGATCAACATTATTAAAGAATATAAAACTCATTAATCCATTTCCGTCAAAAGTGGAATCGGGAATGTAATTATAAGTTTGGGCCTTTACTTGAAGGCTTCCAAAGAGAACGACAATGAGTGTCAGTGAGTAGTCAAAGCGTTTTTTCATTTTGTTTAGGGATGTACTACAAAGTACGTGAATTTTTTCCGTTAGCCATCCCTGATCTTTCAAATGAAGTAATCTGCTGATAGCGTATTGTTTAAGTAGTGATTTTGCCCTTCTTAGTCGTATTTTGAATAGACATATTGGATCAAAATTATGTCGAAAAAGAGGAGATTTTCATTCCGAAGAACGCAAAAAAGAAACCCCCGGCTTTACAGTCGAGGGTTTGAAATAATTTAATGGAATTAAGATTTACTGAATACCAATTTTTTCTACGCGTGTTCCTTTCTCATTGATGACACGAATGAAATACATTTGCTTGGGTGAACTCGTAAGGTCAATTTCACTTTGATATTGAACTCCGATGGTATTATCATCTTTCAAATAAACTACTTTTCCTTGGATGTCGTACACTTCAATTTTTATTTTACCACTTACTCCTGAAACTGAAATGTTGAATTTACCAGTACTTGGATTTGGCATTACTTGTAATCCAATTTCATTTTTGTTTTCTTCGATGCTCGTGATTTGAAAAATAGTTTTAGTCGCGACATCGTTCGATGCATTAGCATCTTCTGTTGAAGTAATCAAAGCATGTAATGTATAGTCATTTTGTACCGACATGTTCGCCGTTTGAGAGAAGGTATGTTCCACACTATCGCCTGGATTTAATGTGATGAACAACGTATCCGTCACCATTCGAACACCATTTAGGAAATAACTAAAACGAGGATTTGTTAAAGGAACAGATCCAGTATTTCTAATCATCGCTTTTACAATTTCTGCGGCACTCAAAGTGGGTGCACCAATAGGAGCCGTAATTTTTGTTGCACTGGCATCTGTATAATCCGTAAAGTCCTGCGCCGAATCACTACTCTGTACGAGATAAGAATGGATACGGTAATAAGGTTCAGTATGACTTCCGCCATTGTATCCCGTGTTTAATAAATTGGTATAAGACTGAAGTGTATAAGCAATGGTTGCATTGGAACCTGGTGTTACATTTCCAGTGATATTATTGACAATTGGAATTACTTCTTGTCCTGGACACCATCCTGCGCGACTTAATGTCCATGTTCCGCTTTGGTTAGAGCAAATATTAGAAGCGCAATTTGTTTTCCATAAGAAATGAGGGAAGGTAGCAGTGCCATTGATATTTAACTGATGTGTCATCTGACTAAATTCTGCTGCATTGTTTGTGTTTCCTTGTCCATGTCCAGAAATAGTCATACGAGTAGCCACCGAATTGCTTTTTGGATCAATGGGAACACTGAAGTTTGGAAGTGTATAAGGAATACCTGGATCACCGTAGATATGATAATCTGTACTCCACAAGGGTGTAATTTTATTGAAAGGATTGGGAGTAGCAGATGCAATGAACTCAAAAGTTACATTGAGTAACCAACCCGATGGTCCCCACACTTGAATAAAAGTTTGCAGTTTTTGTTTACCAACCAGTAACGATTTAAAATCGGTCACATCAACATTCCAAGGTCCACAGGCTTTACCATAAGGAGTCACAAAACGTCCAAGTTCATACTCTGCACCATCTTTAAATAAAGATATTTTTCCAGCTTGATCCCAAGGATCGCAACCTGTTGTAGGACAATTTACCGAGATGTGCATAATGATTTGACTCCATTGCTCAGGTCCTTCTGGAAAGATTACCTCAGCGAATTTTGTTTGTCCATTTCCTGCAAAATCATGTTGAACGCCATTTACTGCCACCAAAACATTTCCATTGGTTGGCTTGGTTAATGTTGCAACTGAATTATCATTTCGTAGGTCCGCATCGTTAGCTAGTAAAGTAGTAATAGAATAATTCGCAGTAGTTAATGCTGATAAATCTTCTACATTATTAAAATTCAACGTGTAGGTTTCATTCGGTTGTAAGGTAGCCGTAATTGTATCCGTAAACACGGGTCCATTGTTGATAGAATACGATACAGGAATGATGGAAAGGGCATTGAACCCTGTATTTTTTATTTTCGCTTTTAATCGACTTGCACCTGTAAAGGCAATTAAATTATTTGGAGATTCAATTCCAATTACCGTCACATCATTCAAGATTTTTTCATAGCCACTCACCCAAGCATTTGGTAAAACAAAATTCGTGAGCGTTCCATGGTTAGCATTAATCGTTGCATCGTTAATCGTTGAATTTCCTAAACCTTCATCCATTTTATAATAGGCTACTAAACCCGTTTCTGAACCTGTAAAAGAAGTGGCCATGTTGGTGATGATATCGTTTTGCGAGCGAGCAATATTCCAAATTCGAACTTCATCGATAGAACCATTGAACGTTCTTCCGCTCCATGTAGGATTGTCACCAATGATTAAGTCTACCGGTGAAGGGGATAAGGAAGTAGCTGGAGTGCGAGCAATTAATTCGCCGTTGATATATAATAAGACATTGCTTCCGTCAAATACACCTGCAATATGATACCATCTTCCCGTCAACATCACCGAAGCCGACGATGCTGATTTCCAAGAGCCATTATCCGAAATCATGAATTCAATACTGCCATTGTTTCCACAACGTAATACATATCCACGATTAGGCACATCTACATCTTTCGCTAAGATGGATCCACCTGAAATGTTATTTTCCCATGTCGTAGCATTGATCCAAGCTTCTACCGTAATTGCAGTAGTAGGATTCAATGTGGTTGCATTTTGAATAATTATTTTATCATCTACACCATCGAAATTAATTCCGAAATTAGTTCCTACAGCGAAGTTACTTACTGTTTTAACAATGGTATCATTGGTTGGCGTAACATCACCCACTAATCCAGTGTACGTTTTTACAGAATAGTTTTGATAGGAGGAAAGATCGGCCGTTTGTGTAAATGTATACGTGTATGAACCGAATGGCGGTACGGGAGTGGAAACTGTTTCGGTAACCGCTGGATTGCTCCCAATTTTATAACTTATTGGAAAACCACTAATGGGATTGGTGCTGTAATTGTTGATGGAGACACTTATTTGTTCAGCATTGGTTAGGTTAAAATTTGAAACAGGAGTCACTAACGTCGACGCACCTACGTCAGGACTACTTAAAGTACAGGTATAATCGCCCGGAATCCAAACATTAGCCACCGAGGCATTAATAATTAGTCCGTTATTTCCTCCAGTCGCTGAATTAATCACGGCCGTAGTTCCTGTGGTAGCATCCAATTTCCAATAACCCACTAAGCCAGGTTCTGTACCAGTCAATGATGAACAGATAGTACTTGTAATTTCACTTTGTGATCGTCCATAATTCCAAAAACGTACTTCGTCAATTTTCCCGTCGAATGATCTTCCATTCCAACCTGGTGATTCACCAATGTCTAATAAACCTTGTGATGGAACCATGCCTCCTGCATAAATGGTAAGTCCACGTAAAACACCATTGATGTAAACCATCACAGAGTCTCCAGAGTAAACACCTGCAACATGATACCATGTACCTGTTTGCATAATGGGTGCCGACGTTGCCGTTACCCATGTACCTGCAATGCTTAAATTGAATTCTGCAGTTCCGTTTTCAGCCGCACGTAAATCGAAACCGTTATTTTGTCCAACGTTATTTCCAGTGCAAATCACGGATCCTTTGTAGATGGGCGTCTTCCAAGTATCGGCGTTGATCCATGCTTCAACGGTAACTGCGGTTGCTCCTTGTAGAGCAGGATACGACATTACACGAACGTAGTCGTTCGCTCCATCAAGATGGAGATGATTTTGTGAATTCGCTTTCTGGCTATAGAGAAATAACAAGAAGATGGCGATGGCTTTTATGTAGATTGTTTTCATGTTCTGTGAAGATGGTAGGGTATACTGAGATTATTTTTGGATCATTAATTTTTTAGTGGTCGATTCCGTTCCTCTGGTGATACGAACAAAATAGCTTCCGTTTTCGATGGAAGGAAGATCAAAAATTTGTTGATCATTGGTTCCATTCCATTGTGCGAGAAGTTTCCCAGTCAAATCAAATAATTGAATGTTGGCGTCAGAAATGTTTGTAAGTGTGAAATTTTGTTGGGCTGGATTGGGTTGTAAAGAAATCAATTTGCTCCAAGCAGGTTCAGGTGCGATGGATGCAATAGCCGTACTGCCCACTCCAATGCAATAAAATTTATTTTGTAAATTCACTCCTGTAAATTTTACAATCGTTCCATTGGCTAGAAGTGATGATGCAGCTGCAGCAGGAGTGAAAGCTTGAGTAATAGAATCACGAACAAGCAAGGTGTAATTTTGAAGCGGTAAATTTTTATCGAGTGAATCACTTCCACCCGCTGCAGTAGAAAGATTAAAAAATAAATCAGCAGCAATATTTCCGCCTTTGTTGAAATACCATTCTCTGCTCGTGCGTTTAAAATCAAAAGAAGCTGTCGCAGGTAACCAAGATGTAGAGACGCCTACTGAATCGTTATGTCCGTAAACCGCATAATCAAAAGCTTTAGGTTGAATATTTGCGATAATGTTTAATCCGTGAGTCGCAGTAACGTAGTTGTACAAAGTTGCATCTTTTCCAAACCAAACTCCGTTTACATCAGACATATTATACATCAAATCATTTCCTACTGCAGCGTAGGAAGACGACCACGACCAATAAGCAGCAGCCGGACTTATCGTTCCGTTATTTCCATTGCCAGTAACGTCAGGTAGAAGTCCTCCGGTATTTTGATTAAAATCGTAATAAGCTACTAAGTTAGATTCGTTACCTAAAAGTTTTTTGTGCATGGTCGATTTAATTTCTGATTGTGTACGAACTACGCTCCATAATCGTACTTCATCAATTTGTCCAAACGTTTGAAAATTGCTCAAGTCCCATGGAGCAACACCAATTATAAATGGATTACTACTTGTAGCAATTGCGTTACTGGTTAGTGGAAGTCCGCCCACTTGTTCTCCGTTTACATAACAAAGCATTTGTCCGCCTGATCCGAATGTAGTCGCATAATGAATCCATGCTGAATCAACAGGTGTACTTCCCGCTTGAATTGTATTTAATCCTGGATTCCAGATCTCCGAATAATTTTGTCCGAGTTGCACACCCATCAAATAACCATTGTCGAAAGAAGGAGTAACTTTTCCCATTACTTTCTGATTCCAGGTGGAATTATATAATCGAACCCAAACTTCCATCGTTAGTTCGTTGCCCGTATTCAAAATATTATTGGTACCACAATTCCAGTAAACAGGAGGTTGAGTCCCGGCATTCCAGCTCGGATAATCTATTTCGAAGCTATTGCCAGCAGAGGTCTGCCCGTTGCTATTGGTTAAAAATAAGATAGATACGAGTAGAAGGGTGAGTTTGAGTTTCATGAATTTAAGTAGACTTTTGTAGGGGTAGATGAGCGTGAGCGAATTCCAAATTTGAGTCTTGGAGTTGCCCCTCGAAAGTAGTAAAAACAAGTCAATTCGAAAAGTTTATTCGTTAACAACAGGATTGATGCTGTAATCCTTAAATCAAGGAAATGATTGCACCGCGTTTTTGTCAATGTTTTTTTTTTCTGAAAAGGAAATTTATAATCGAACTGGATTGCAAAAAAGTAAAATCATCATTGTTTTTTTACCCACTCATAGGCAGGATCAATTCCATTTAAAAAGTCTGAATAACTGGTTTCAAATAGTACATCCGGCTTAAGAGAATTGGAATCATCATCCGTTCTTTTAAAGTATTTTGTTGAATAGTTGACAATGATTTCAGAACTCGGTAGTTTGAAATTTTGCACTTCACCAAAATGATTAGGTTTTCCTGCTGTTTCTTCACCAATAAAAATAGCATTAGTTAATCGTTTAAAATCCATTGCGTTTAAAATTGCAGATGAATAAGTTCTTCGGCCGATGATAACGTATAATTTTATGTCTGGATTTTTAAGAAGATGTGCGGCCAATTTTTGAATTAGTTCAGTCCCTTGTGGTGAACTACCACCTGCGTTTAATCGAATATCAAACACAATTTTTTGACATACTCATAATTTAAAGTTCGAAAAATAGTTTCTTCAAATGAGGCAAAGGTCGGCATCTTTGCTGCATTTTCTGCATTTCCATATTGTAATTCCAATTCTTTGCCCCAACATTTATTATATTGAATATAATAAAGTGATTCGTTTTCTTGATAGGTCTCAAAAAATAAGGATCTTTCATTTCTGAAGCATAGCGGAATTTGATCTGGAATGATTTGCTTTCTATTTTCACGAGTCAATTCTCCTTGTTGAATGGTGTGGTTTTCAATTTCACCTTTTTTGTTTCTTAATCCCAATACAATTTCATTCTCTTGTGCAAAACCAAAATATTGTAGAAGTTGAATGGATATAATTAGATTGGGAATATTTTTTTTTAACGTTGCCGGGTTATCAATGGTAAACAAGGTACTTAAACTATCTGCAATGGTAGCGATAGGAATTCCATTTATGTTCACTAATTGTTTACCTAAAATTGCCCTGTTTTCAGGAGTGGTTTGCAAAATGTAATATCCATTTCTAAACCAATATGCTGTAATGGGCAGTATTTTATTTTTATCGATTAGCTGGTAAAAATTGAGACCTGAATGCGAATCACCAAAACTGGCAATTAATTGTTGCAACTTGATCGCGATTGCTAAATCAGATAATGAATCTTTGTTATTTTTAATGTTTTCAAGCGCAGCATTAAATTCTTTTTTTGATTTCTTCGTAAAAAAATCAAAATGTCTATAGGGTAATTCTTTGGCAAGGAAATCTATGTCCTCATTCCAATCTATGCTACCAAGATCTTGTGAAAAGCTTGGTTGAAACAAAAGCATAAGAAAGAGATGAAGTAAAATTGGTTTCATTTTTATAAATATTTCAATATCTTCTCAGGCTGAATCGAATGATGTGAATCGCGATAAACTACTTTTTTATCTTTGATGACAATGATTTGTGGGGATTGATGGGTAATGCCGAATTCATTGGATATAAAATTAGATACAGCACGATATTGTAATAAATCCAAATAATTGAATTCGGATTTTTGGGCGAGCAAACTCGAGCCATCTGCTAGCCTTTCTTTTGCATATGCACTTATGCCGCAACTCAAACTATCTTTGAAAATAATTTGTGTTTTGAGTATCGAAGCATCAATTATTTTTCGAACATCATCCTCACTCGTAATCGTTTTCCAGTTTTTCATAATAACTACTTTAAAAATCTAATATCTAATCGCGAAGCCTTGCGACTGTGTTCTGAATTCTATATTCTGTATTATCCCGATAGCTGTAGAGAATTAATTCTGAATTCTGCATTCTGAATTAGTTCCCATCCCACCAAACCTTCGTCCCGGCCACATCCGCACCTTGATTCGTTAGCGCAGCATTGTAGTTCGCCGAATTTAAATTACTTTCTGTTGGAGGATAGGTGAGTCGGTTGGGAAATACATTTGTGTTGATGGGATTTCCTGAGTAATCAGTGTAAACGGGGAATCCAGTCCGACGATATTCTGCATAGGCTTCGTAACCGTTTTGAAAAGTAAATGAAATCCATTTTTGTGTAATGATGTTTTCTTGATTGACAGGAGGAAGGGAAGCCACGTAATTTGTAATTTGTCCTGCTGTGATTCCTGAGCCGGTGTAAGATTGAATACTAGCGGTCACCCCATCTTCGTATAACTGTTGCGCACTGCCACTCCACCATCCGTTCAATGCAGCTTCGGCTTTAAGGAAGTTTACTTCTGCGGCACTCATCAACACACCGGGCGCATCTTGTTTTAAAAACCAAGTTCCGATTTTAGATACATCGGAGGCATCGGTATTGTAGTTACCCCAGATGGATGAGTTGGATGGAACTAAATTGGGCACACCTTCATAATCAGGAATGCCAATGATAATGGATTCGGTAGTGACTTGTGCAAATACTCCGATGCGCGGATCGTTGGTTGATTTTAATTTGTCTATTAAAAATTTACTCGGATACGTTCTGCCACCACTTTGTCCACTTTGAATTAAATCGTACAGAGGATTCCGAATTTCTCCGTTGTAGCGAAAGACGGCGTTCTCGCTGTTTGTAGAAATGAAAGTTGCATTTTGCAAATCTGCAATTTCTTGTTGTGCTTTAGATGGATCAACAACACTCATGCGCATCGCTAAACGCAAACGAAGGGAATTGGCGAAGTTGGTCCATTTGGTAATATTACCCTGATAAATCGGATCTACATTCGTTGGGAATACTGCTTGCGTTGGATCCATCGCTGCCGTCGCTTGTTTTAATTCGTTGATGAGTGCCGGATAAATAGTTAGTTGTCGATCATAAGCCGGAGTAAAGTTCAACCCCGTTGCCCCTTGTAACGCTTGTGAATACGGAATGTCGCCAAACAAATCAGTAAGCTGCGAAAATAAATACACTTGCCAAATTCTGGCTATGCTATTTTTGTTGATGAGATAGGTGTTGCCAGTCGTGAGTCTTTGTACTTCACGTGCATTCATCAAGGCCTGAGCATAATGCTCTGTCCAAAATGCATCTTTGCCATCATTGCTATCATATTCCTTTCCCACATCGACTCCGCCTAAATTAGCAAAATACATATTCCAATTCATCATTAACCAATAGTGCACATTGGCATTAGTAATGTAACTGTTCATTCCTTTTACTACAGAATACGTAAAGAGATAATCAGGATTCGTGGTAGTTGGCGAGTTCGGATTTACATTTAATTCGTCCATGCTTTTCTTGCATGCCGTTGTAGCTCAATAATACAAGTAAACCTGAAAAGAGAAGGGAGAGTGTGATTTTATTTTTCATGAGGATGGGATCAAAGAGTAATTTTAATGTTAACGCCAATGCTTCTGCGCGTAGGCCATGAATAAATCTCATAGCCCTGACCGTTACCATTTGAATAGGATGATTCTGGATCAATATTAGGAGCGCCACTGTAAATGAGCCAGAGATTACGAGCTGTTAATGCTACACTAAGTCCTCGGAGATGCATGCGATCACTTATGCGTGATGGGAACTGATATCCTATTGTTACCTCACGCAATTTTACGAAGCTAGCATCGTAAATAAATTCTTCGTGGATCTCATTTGTCCATTCAGAAAATTGTCCCCAATATAATTCTGGATTTACATAAATTGCATTCACCGCTCCACTTTCTGTAACACCATCTGCAAGATAACCACCAGTAGCCACCCAATTCTCAGGCGATACTCCCGCTGCAATTCGATCTGCTTCGGAAGCATACCAGGCATCACGTCCTTCTAATGTGCTTTCTAAATTTCCGGAATAGCCACTCGCATACATATTGGTTCCGCTAAACATGTCACCACCTACACGATAGTCTACCAAGAAAGCCATGGAGAAATTTTTAAAGCTAAATCCATTTTGTACACCACCGGTAAATTTTGGATTATAGTTTCCTAACACTTTGGGTTTTGAATCGCGGATGTATAATCCGTTTTCATCTACCAATTTATTTCCATTCGCATCACGTTTAATTCCGTATCCAACAATATCGCCATACGCATGTCCGGGACGAGCTTCAACAGTAAGATTCCATTGATAAAAAAGTTGGTAGGTTTCTAAACCATTGGTTAATGCGATAACTTCGTTTTTATTATGTGCAAAGTTGAAATCTAAATTCCAGCGAAAATTTTTGGTTTCGATGGGTTTGGTTTTTAATTGTATTTCAATTCCCTTGTTCATAATTTCTCCGCTGTTGATAATGGCATTTACAAATCCACTGGAAGCAGAAACACTAGCGGGTAAAATTTGATTTTTAGTAATGGAACGGTAGTACGTAACATCAACACCAATTCTATTGTTAAAGAAAATAAGTTCGGTTCCGAATTCTATGTTTGATGTAATCTCCGGTTTTAAATTAAGCAAAGGAATGGAAGGATCCAATTGATACATGGGTGCACCATTGAAAGAGCCAGCAGCGGGATAAGAATAGTTGGTGCGATAAGGATCGGTATCTCTTCCTACTTGTGCCCAAGATGCACGTAGCTTTCCGAAGGATAATATATTTTGTTTCCAATCCAAAGCTTCGGTAAAAACAAATCCAGAACTCACTGAGGGATAAAAATAAGATCGATTCGATTTTGGCAAAGTGCTGCTCCAATCATTACGTGCAGTCACATCAAGAAAAAGCCAGGTCTTGTATGAAAATTGTACGAAGGAATACAATCCGTTGGTCCGGCTTTCGGTTAAACGATGACTAACCGTAGGTCGATTTACACTGTTCTCAATACTATAAAAGTAAGGAATGGCTAATCCACCATCTGTTTTTTCTGAAGTAGTCTCGTCGCGTTTTTGCAAGGTGCTTCCGCCTAAGTTTAATACATACGTTAAATCATCAGTGATTTGATTATCATAAGTAAAAAGAAAATCGCTTTGATACTGCTTGTATGTCGACCAGCCATTGGAAAATGATCCTAGTGAATTTGAAATTCCATTATAAGCTTCACGCTCATCATTTCTGCGGAAATTAAAATCAGCATTCGAGCGAATCATCCCTCTGAGTCGAGGAAGAATTTGATAGCTGGCCGAAACAATTCCAATCAAACGGTCGCGGCTATCCGAATTTAACTCATATTTTCTTTGCCAATAGGGATTGGTCATCCAATTCCAATTCGTGAACCAAGTTTTTTCTTTTCCACTAGCATCCATCATGTAATTTTCAAGAGAAGCAGCACTAATGTTGCGCGGCATCATCACATAATTTCTGGGAGCACTAAAACTATTGGCAAGTCCTAAACGGTTTTCCGCTACTTGATGACTGTAAGTCACCGATACATCAATGCTTAATTTTTCGGAGATAGCTGCAGCGGTTCTTGCCGTTACATTGGTACGATTTAAAGTTGTGTTCGGAACAATGTCTTTCGTAGTAAAATTTCCTGCAGATAGGCGATACGTTACTTTATCATTGCCACCTTGCAACGAAATATTATTTACTCCTGTCACACCAGTTTGGAAATAGGATTTATAATTATCTGGTTCTGGATTGAATGCACGAACTTGTCCATCCCAATCGCGAATGGTTTGTCCTTCCATCTTCGGACCCCAACTTCCAAATGCATTAGCACTTGCAGTATTGTAAGTGGGAATTCCATTCACCATTGTCCACGGACCTTCAAATTGTCCATTGCGACCAGCTCCATATACATCTTGAAATTTGGTGTGGATATACGGAAGTTCTACAGTAGTTGAACTATTAAAAGTAACTCCAATTCCTTTTGATGCTGTTCCTTTCTTCGTTGTAATCACAATCACACCATTCGCTGCGAGTGAACCATACAGTGCAGCCGCGTTGGCTCCTTTTAAAACACTTATCGATTCTATATCATCTGGATTTATATCACTCAATCCATTTCCATAATCGCGTCCGCCCCACTGTGTTGTATTATTGGAAGTATTATTTTCCATCGGTACACCATCAATCACAATTAATGCTTGATTACTTCCACTGAGTGAAGTTACGCCACGTAAAACAATCCGACTCGAAGAACCAGGTCCGCCTGTCGTAGATGAAATATTTAATCCTGCTACTTTTCCCGATAACTGATTGATAAAACTCGCATCTCGGGCCGTCTGCATTTCCATTCCTTTGATCTCTTGCACCGAATAGCCAAGCGCCTTTTTTTCACGTTTGATGCCCAACGCGGTGACTACAACTTCATTCATGTTTTTTGATCTGCCACCATTTTCACATTTATCACCACTTGATTATTTATGGCGATTAACTGTGTAAGCATGCCGAGATAAGAAAACTGCAACGAATCTTTGCTGGATGAAACCGTAATGGAATATTTTCCATCCAAGTCAGTAATGGTTCCCTGAGTGGAACCTTTTACCACAATACTAACACCAGGTAGCGCCGACCCATCATCTACAGCGACGACCGTTCCAGAAATAGTAATTTGTTGTGCGTTGAGATTCAGCAGAGAATGGAAAAACAGGATGAGCAGGAGGTAACGTTTAATCATGGGGAAAGATATTAAATTCTTTAATTCTAACCCTTCAATTTTTTAAAACAAAAACCCCAGAAGCAGATCCCGCTAAATGCGGGAACACTTCTGGGGGTAGATAAATTTTAAACTATTGTTTAATCCATTTTACCTGCGAAGTACCACCTTTATGTTGTATTCGCAACAAATACATCCCTTTACTGAGTTTGCTGACATCTGCTTTGAATGAAGATGATTTTACAAACTCTCCATGATAAACGGTTTGAATATTTTTACCCAAAATGTCAAGCACCGACACATCAACCATCCCTGAAATTTCAAATCGAGGTAGAATAGTTAAGTCTTGTGTAGCTGGATTTGGAAAAACTAACAACTGATCATTTGCATCAATATTTTCAATACTTGCCAATGATGATTGCATTGTATTGAGTGTAGTGTTTGTAATCACAGGTTGGTTGAAATCGAAATAAATAGCAGCTTCATTTTCGATGGTCGTACCATCGGTAAGTCCGGGTTTAGGTAAGATGCTATACTCAATGAAACCATGACTAGCGGGTTCATTAGCGTTACTATCAGGAAGGTTGATGTTAAAGAAACGCCATGTGAGAATATTTCCATTGATCACCAAATCATAGGGATGACTTGCACGATGAATCACGAGTGTGTTAAGATCAAGATCGCTGTCTATAGTATCCATCACAAAAACATGAATAGCAGAGGCTGTTCCTGTATTTTGAAAACGTATTCGGTAGTCGAAATGCGTATTATGTAAAACATCACCAGTAGCACCCAATCCTTCCGGTGTTACTTTTTTGTCATTCGGATCGAAGGAACCAACGACAGTCTTGTTAAGATTGCTTGTGTTGTCAGTGAAGTCATACTCCAAGGTACCAGTAGTACCCGTAATGGTTGCGCTATTAACTAAGAGCGATCCCAATGGAGTAGCCGCAGGGAGATTAAACAATGCATTATAATGCGAAGATAACCCTGGAGCAATAGAATCAGTGATCCAGGTGATGGTGTATGCGAGTGTGTTGATGATTCCATTCGCAGGATTAACACTAAGAGGAGTCAGCAGCGGATCATAATTTAATACGAGATTACCTTTACTTTTGATATATCCTGTATTATTTAATCTGCACGTTAAGTTAAAATCGAATCCTGGTCGCGCATCATCTGCAGTAATTAATTGGAGATGAAAATCAGTGGGTACTGGGCTTAGGTATCCGAAATTTCGATTGTTGTAATTTCCGCCTGTTCCTCCATTTACAATTAAACTATCCGGAGTAAATGTAGCACTGTCGAGAGGGGCGTTGACCGGACGCACTACAAAATTTCCGGGAGGTAAGTCGAAGCAATAGTTTCCATTGCTACCAGAATAAGTATGATAAACTAATCCGGTGATGGTATTCGTAGAAGTTAACATCACGCCAGGTAATATGCCCTCTCCTGTGTTATATAAACTATCGTTATTATCATCGAGATAGGTGCGTCCGCAAATATGAACGGATAAGGCGGACACACCAAAATCATGTCCAGGATGTATCGTGCCCGATGAAAAATTTACATTATAATAATTATTTGCAGGATAGGTAACGGTGTAATTTGAAGGCAAACCCATAACAACTTTTACTCCATAATGAGGAACCATGATGTTGTAATAACCCGCAGTATCGGTAGTAGTACTATATCCAGCGGGTACTGAAGAAAAAGTTTCAGTATTGCAATTAGATGAGATGTAAATGGTGAAGCCTGCCATTCCAGGTTCACCAGGTTCTTTTATACCATTGTAGTTTAAATCATCAAATACGTATCCACTTACAGTATCAGGGAAAATATCACAATCATTTAATTTAACTAAATAGTTTGTGCGATCATAAGATGCGCCTGCAGCTCCTCCTTCAATGGTAATAAAATCATGACCAGGGACATCAATTAATTGTGCGTGAACATAACTACCGTTTACAGGGGAATTGCCAGAAAAATTAAAGTTCTCTTGGAAATTTCCACTAGTAAATGGCGGATTGCTTGATGCATTTATCGCTGCTGAATCGCAAATTGTAAAGTCTTGTACATTCACAAATTCTACATTGGAAGCTCCAGTGCCAATATTAACATCTTTGAAGAATTGCCCATATACAGTAGTATTAGTATTGGTATTGAACATTTGAATATATAGATTAACCGATTTTACTCCGGCATTTGTATAGGTATGTGATTCAAAGAATGAATTAGAAGTAGATTGTGTTCCATCACCAAAATCGTAAACAATACTTGAGGGTGCTGCGAAGAATGGACCGCCTTTGTAAGTCCCATTAAAGGTAACCGTATTTCCGCTTACTGAAACATCAAATTCAGGAAAGGCAGCATCACCTGTAGCCTGAAAAATATTCGTATATTCATCAATGCAGCTGTCAAGGGTAGATGGATTCGTACCATAAACAATTAATTGTAATCGGTTGAAACCAGCACCCAATTGATCGTACATAATAGTTGGAACAGAATATTGAGTGATGGGTGGATAGTCGTTGATTCTCCACTCATATTTATATCCAATCCATCCAGGCTGAAAACTTGCTGTATCTGCAAAATAGCCACAAGTAGCAGTGCCACCCATAATATTAATTTTCGCTTCTACACCGCATTGCGCTTTGACATTATGCGTTAGAAGACAAACTGCAGTGAATGCAAGCAGTATCGATATGAGAGTTTTGTAAAATTGATTCATGTTTGATGTATTTGAATGGAAAAGTAAAAACATTTCATATTGAAAACATAGAAAATTTAAATTTTTTTGGCGAATGTTCTCATTTTATAGGCTACTAAGCTGATAGTAGAGGGAGTTTTGAGAGCGAGGAATTGGAGAGTGAGAAAGAGTCCCGATAGCTATCGGGTGAGAGCGAGTAATAGGAGAGCGAGAAAGTGTGTGAGTGCGAGGGCTTTCTTTTGTAGCATAATGCTACCTGAGGCTCTCGAGGGCAGATTTAACAGTGTGAGATACAGTGTGAGTGCGAGGAAAGGGAGAGAGTGAGAACCATTGAGAGTGAACAAGAAAAACAGAGAGAAGAATTAAAAACTTCAGAAATTTCTGTGAAATACATTATCTTCGCACTCCAATTCACGTTTTTAAGACTAAAATGAACCCGAGAGGCATCAGTCCTGTTCACTGAAGTAAAAGCGTAAGTGAGGTGGCCGAACAAATCTCAGGAAGTGAATCGATAATGACCCGGAGAGGTGTCAGAGTGGCCGATCGAGCATGCTTGGAAAGCATGTGTACAGCAATGTACCGCGGGTTCGAATCCCGCCCTCTCCGCAACCCAGAAGCAGATCCCGCTAAGCGCGGGCACGCTTCTGGGTTTTCTTTGGTCTAGAGAATCGAAAAATTTAATATAACTACCCCCAGAAGCGTGCTTGCTCTGCTTCTGGGGGTTTTTAATTTTTTAGGCCTAGACGAAGGATCAAGACATGCCTTGATCCTTCTTTTTCAATTAAGCGATGAATCTCATCCTAAATCCATCTACATCAATGAGTATGAAAAATCATATCACTATAGGGATCACCATTGCGAAGCCTCAACACACCAGCAGCAGAGCGAAGCAATTTGCCAATTTACTAACCTACCAACTTGCCAATTTGCCTATCTTTGCATCTCTAAAAACAATTTAAACTAAATTTATTATGAACGTTAGACGCGCATCCGCAACTTGGAAAGGTACTGGAAAAGAAGGTACTGGAACTGTAAGTACGCAAAGTACTGCATTAAATAATATTCAATTTTCTTATGGATCACGCTTTGAAGAAGGTGTTGGAACGAATCCAGAAGAATTGGTTGGCGCAGCTCATGCCGGCTGTTATAGTATGAAACTCAGCTTCCTTATTGTTGCTGATGGATTCGTTGATGAATCAATCAATACATCTGCAAAAGTGACCTTAGATCAAGGAAAAATCACGACCGTAGATCTTACTGTGAAAGCTAAAGTTCCTGGAATGTCGGCCGAGCAATTTGAAGCAGCCGCTCAAAATGCAAAAGAAAATTGTCCCATCTCAAAATCTTTGAATGCAGACATTACATTGAATGCAACTTTAGAAGCATAGTTATTCAAAAAAAGAGTATTCGGGCAGTGAGTGAATAACTTGCTGCCCTTTTTTATTGGCTTCTATGTTGATTATTGGGAATTTTAAACGCAGCGGAAGCAGCGTTTGCGCAGCGGGCGCAACGTTTGTTCAACAATTGCAATTCACTAATCCACCCATTCTCTCTCCCGATAGCTATCGGGACTCCCATCACGACATTTCCCCACAAAGACTCGTCGTCATCAACTTTTTTACTTTTTTAGCATCATTCGGATATTGTCCCAACAAAACCATCAACTTTGTTAAAGCTGCTTCTGCATTTAAATCGGCACCATCAACAACTCCCATCTCTTCCAAATGTTTACTCGTTGCATATTTTCCTTGTGTCACACTTCCACCCGAACATTGTGAAACATTAATTACAATCAATCCTTTTTTGATGGCACCCGAAAGTGTTTTAATAAATGCTGCATCATTGGGCGCATTGCCACTTCCATAAGTAGCCATTACAATCGCTTTGAGTGATGGCATGTTTAGAATATTTTTTAACCAAACATCGGAAATGCCAGGGAAAAGACGGAATAGTCCAATGCTCGTTTCCAATTTAGTATGGACAATTAATTTTTTCTTGCTGGGTTTAGCGATGATGTCGTGATTGTAATCTACATTTACTCCAACATTGGCTAAGGGCGGACAATTTGGCGACTGAAAAGCTTCGAACATGGCGGAGTTAAATTTTTCAGATCGATTCCCTCTAAAAAGTCGGTGACTAAAATAAATGCAAACTTCCGGCACTAATACTTTTCCTGCTGCAATTTCCACCGCCGATATTAAATTTCTTTTTGCATCAGTTCGGATAGCCCCTAACGGTAGTTGTGATCCCGTGAAGATAACGGGCTTCGCTAAATTCTCAAGCATAAAACTTAAAGCCGATGCTGAGTATGACATCGTATCTGTTCCGTGAAGTATAACAAATCCATCAAACTTCGAATAATTTTTTTCAATCGTTTGAGCCAACTCTACCCAAAAAGCAGGTGTCACATTTGAACTGTCGATGAGTTTTGAAAAAGCATGATGCGTTAATTTGCAACCTAAATGATTTAACTCGGGAACTTGTTCGTTCACTTTGCCAAAATCAAAAGGAACTAAAGATCCTTTTTTATCATGTTGCATTCCGATGGTTCCACCGGTATAAATAATTAAAATTTTTTTCATAGTCGGAATAGTTTTCGGGCGTTGGCACTGGTGATATCAGCTACTTCTTTTTTAGAAATGTTTTTTATCTCTGCTAATTTTTCAGCAACATAATTTATAAAAGCGGGCTGATTTCTTTTTCCTCGATGGGGGTGCGGTGAAAGATAAGGCCCATCAGTTTCTAAAACGAGATGCTCCATGGGAATGTCAATTACAATTTTATCGAGTCCACCATTTTTATAGGTGAGTACCCCGCCAATCCCCAAATAAAATCCGAGCTTAATCATGGTATCGGCTTCTTCTAATGTCCCACTGAAGCAATGAAACACACCGCGCAGACCATCTAACTGTAACTCCTTAATAATGGACAATACTTCTTGATTGGCATTACGCGTATGAAGTGCGACAGGCAGATCCAATTCATGCGCTAAAATCAATTGTCGTTTTAGTGCGATTTCTTGCTCTTGAATGAAATCCAATTCCCAGTATTTATCCATCCCAATTTCGCCAACCGCAATATAATTACCAGTACGCAATTCTTTTTCAATCATCGACAACTCCTCTTCATAATTTGCCTTCACATAGCAGGGATGCAAGCCCATCATGGGAATGCAATAGCCTGGAAAATTTGTAGCGAGGGTCTTTACCCCTTCAATCGATTCATGATCAATATTTGGCAACAGCATTTGAGAAACGCCATCTTGTTTAGCAGCATGAATAAGTGCTTGGAGATCTCCTTCATATTCTTTGGCATATAAATGAATATGGGTATCGATGATTTGCATGCTGCGAATTTAACTAAGTTTGAGGCGTCAAAATCGTTAAAGTTGCCAAAATTTCTCATCCTTCGTTTCAGCTCTATTGGAGATATCGTACTCACGTCTCCTGTAATTCGTTGTCTAAAGGAACAGGTTCAGGATGCTGAAATTCATTACCTCACAAAGAAGAGTTACGCTTCTGTGTTGATGCATCATCCTCTTATTGATAAACTTTGGACAACCGATGGAACTTTAGATGATGTGATGGATTCCTTAAAAGCCCAAAAGTTTGATTATATCATTGATCTCCATAACAACCTTCGATCCATCAAAATAAAGAGAAAATTAAAGGTGAAGAGTTTTTCTTTTCGAAAACTAAACATTCAAAAATGGATGTTGGTTAATCTTCACATTAATAAAATGCCGCCGATTCATATTGTGGATCGTTACATGGAAACCTTGCAAAAATTTAAGGTGAAGAATGATCTAAAGGGACTCGATTTTTATTCAGAACCAGGAGCGGAAAATGTGCTTAATAAATTACCCGCAACGCATCAACAGGGATATGTCGCCATCGCTATCGGCGCTCAACATACAACGAAGATGATGCCCAGCGATAAAATTGTCCGTGTGATAAAAGCATTGAAGTATCCAGTTGTGTTGCTAGGAGGGAAGGAAGATAAAATTCGGAGCAAACAAATTGAAATGGGAGCCATGGAAAATGTTTGGAATGTATGCGGAGAATTATCACTGGGAGAATCAGCGCAAATAGTAAAAGCAGCCAAAGTAGTTCTTACCCACGATACCGGCTTAATGCATATTGCTGCAGCCTTTCATAAACCCATCGTTTCTGTTTGGGGAAATACCGTTCCGGAATTTGGGATGACGCCTTATTTTCCACAAAATAAAAAGTTGTCGAAGATCATGGAAGTGAAAAATCTTTCCTGTCGACCTTGTTCAAAAATTGGTTACGATCGATGTCCAAAAGGTCATTTCAATTGCATGAGCGGAATTGACAATGCTGCAATCGTAAACGCAATAAAATCTTTTTTGTAATTTCTGTTGAATGAAGTGATTTTACTTCTCACCCATAAACAAAGCTTTCAACTCCGTCGCATCCGCAGCTTTCATCTTCCCTGCAAGAATTAAGGATAGTTGTCGACGACGCAACGCACCAGCATAACGATCCTTTTCTTCTTGCGATTCAGGCACTAATTCCGGAACGTGAATCGGATTTCCAAGTTGATCAACAGCTACGAATGTATAAATCGCTTCGTTGCTTTTAATTTTTTTATTGCGGAAATTATCTTCTACCCATACATCAATAAAAACTTCCATACTCGAATTAAACGAGCGTGAAATCTTTGCCTGAACCGTAACAATATCTCCTAGTTTGATAGGATGTGTAAAAGCAACATTGTTTACCGCCGCAGTCACTACTACTCTTCCACAATGACGATGTGCAGAGATGGCCGCAGTAATATCCATCCAGTGCAACAACCGACCTCCCATCAAGTTTCCCAAGGTATTAGTATCATTCGGAAGTACAATTTCTGTGGAGATGGCTACGCTATCGGAGGGAGTTTTGGTTTTCATAAAATAAATTTTTTGCAAAGATAACTATAAAATGAGAGTGAGAAAGTGTGTGAGAGCGATGTACTGAATATAACTTTCTCGCCTTCAAACTGTTTCTCGCTCTGTCTCGCACACTAGAAGTTGGCTGAGGCTCTCGAGGCCAACAAATAATCCCCGCTCTCGAACTGCTTTGCCCTGCAGCGATTTCTGCTGCATGGGTTTCTCGCTCTGTTACGTAGGATTAGCTTCGCAGTTCCCTTCTAGCCGGATGGGAAATAGTGAATGTCAACCCGCAAATGCGGGTTGCTTTTTTTATTTTATTCCAGAGGTACAAGCAAGCTTGACCTCCTCCTTAAAATAAAAAAAAACAGCGTTGCTGTCATTCACTTATTAATCAGTGCACCCGAAGGGATTCGAACCCCCAACCAACAGAATCGGAATCTGTTATTCTATCCAATTGAACTACGGGTGCTAATATTTTGAATCCAAAATAATTCCGGCTTCCACTGAAGTGTGAAGACTTCCAAAGGAAGGCTTCACACTTCAGTGCAAAAGTAAGTATTTCAACGATTATAGATTCTTCAGCTGTTTGTTTGAATGCCAGAGCGTTAAACTCACCCCGGTTCCATATTTCGCCTAATTCTTAATTCTTAATTCTTAATTCTGAATTAAACCCCTATCTTTGCAGCCCCAAAAATATCACCAAAATGCTCTCAGTATCAAATATTTCCTTGCGTTACGGCAAGCGTGTTCTCTTCGATGATGTTAACATCAAATTTGTTCCCGGCAATTGCTATGGAATCATTGGTGCTAACGGTGCCGGTAAATCTACTTTTTTGAAGATTCTTTCAGGTGAAATTGATGCAACCACCGGACAAGTTTCAACAAATCCTGGGGCTCGAATGAGTGTGTTGAAGCAAAATCATTACGCTTACGATGCATACAATGTGTTGGAAGCAGTGATGATGGGAAATGTGAAGTTGATGGATGTGATTCGTGAAAAGGATGAAGTATACGGAAAGCCTGATTTTTCTGAGGCAGATGGACTACGTGCTGCTGAGTTGGAGAGTCTTTTTGCAGAGATGGGCGGATGGGATGCTGAAAGTAATGCCGCGAGTTTGTTGAGTGATTTAGGTGTGAAGGAAGAACACCACGGAAAAAAAAATGACGGAGATTAGCGGTAAAGAAAAAGTTCGTGTCCTCCTCGCACAAGCACTTTATGGAAATCCAGATATTCTTTTGTTGGATGAGCCAACGAATGACCTCGATGTGGAAACGATTACTTGGTTGGAAAACTTTTTAGCCGACTTTCAAAATACTGTATTGGTAGTAAGTCATGATCGTCACTTTTTAGATACCGTTTGTACACATGTTGCCGATATCGATTTTGGAAAGATGCAATTGTATTCAGGTAACTATACTTTCTGGTATGAGTCGAGTCAATTGGCATTGCGTCAACGTGGTGATCAGAATAAGAAGGTAGAAGATAAACGCAAAGAGTTGCAAGATTTCGTGGAACGATTTTCTGCCAATGCATCAAAATCTCGTCAAGCAACGAGTCGTAAAAAATTATTAGAGAAATTAGTGGTGGAGGATATTCCAGCATCTACACGTAAATATCCTGGAATTATTTTCAGACCCGATCGCGATTGTGGAGATCAATTGTTGAGAGTGGAGGGATTGAAAAAAGTATCGAATGAAGGTTTGGTTTTCTTTAAGGATATTACTTTTTCGATGGACAAAGGTGATAAGATTGCGGTGATCTCTAAAGAGCGCCGTGCAGTAACATCGTTTTTTCAAATCATCACGGAAAACGAAACTGCAGATACCGGAACATATGAATGGGGAACTACCATTACGCGTTCCTATTTACCAAATGATAATGCAGCATTTTTTAAAGAGAGTTTGTCATTGATCGATTGGTTGCGTCAGTTTTCAAAAGAGAAGGAAGAAAGTTTCGTGCGCGGATTTTTAGGGAAGATGTTGTTCTCTGGCGAAGAGTCGTTGAAGATGTCTACTGTACTTTCAGGAGGAGAAAAGGTGCGTTGCATGATTTCTCGGATGATGTTGACAAATGCAAATTGCATTATTCTGGATGAGCCAACGAATCACTTAGATCTTGAATCGATCACAGCTTTTAATGATGCTATGGTTGATTGGAAACATATTGCTTTGTTCAGTTCACATGACCATGCCTTCACGCATACGGTTGCGAATCGTATTGTTGAATTAACGCCAGGTGGTATCATCGACCGTCGTATGACCTATGATGAGTATCTAGAAGATACAACCGTTCAGGAATTACGCTCACGGATGTATGGAGATTTGATCACTGCTTAAATAAAAATTTAGCGAAGGGTGTCATTACAGAAATGTATTGACACCTTTTTTATGCTTAAATTTTAAGTTTTACTTTTTGAATAATGGTCTACGGCTATCTCTAATTCCATATACCATTGCGCTCCATATTTTCGAATGAGCGCATCTTTTAAAAATTTATAAACGGGAACTTTTAAATTTTTTCCTAAAGTACAAGCTGCTGAACAAATGTCCCAGCGGTCGTAGTTCACAGCTTCGTAGTTTTTTAATTTTTTAATTCGAATAGGATAGAGGTGGCAGGAGATGGGTTTTCGAAAAGAGATCTTCCCTACTGAATGTGCTTTTTCAAATGCGCAGGTGGCGACACCTTTTTCAAAAATTACATAGGCGCATTCTTTGTTCCCATTAACAAGTGGAGTTACCCAATCGCCATCGTCATCCTTTGTGTATAATCCATACGTTTCAATACTTTTTTTTCCGTCTTCAGAAAGCATATTCAAAATAGTAGGATAGGCTTCTTCAATTTCGTAAAGCTCATCATTTTCTAGGGGCGCGCCCGCATCTCCCGATATGCAACATTCTCCTTTGCACTTTCCGAGGTCACACACAAACTGCTCTTCGATCACATCTAAAGAAATGAGTTTATCATCAATCTGAATCATGCTGCAAAGGTGAGGTAAATTGCCCGATTTTTAATCATTCTTTCTATATTTTCTAGAATAGATGGTTTATTCAGGAATTTGAATTAAATTTCGATGCATAAATTAATAGGTTACAGAAGATGGGCTTAAGAGATATTTTGGTGATAGCAATGATGATGATGTCGCTATCTCTTGCTGCTCAAGTGCCGCAGCCCGTGTTGCGGCAGTTTACAACCCTTGATGGATTGCCATCTTCTCAAATTTATCAAGTCATCGAAGATAAGAAAGGCTATTTGTGGTTTGCAACAGATCATGGCGTTGCTCGATACAATGGATATGAGTTTAAAGTTTTTTCTTCAGGGGAAGGATTAGCCGATAATACCGTTTTCAAATTGTTTATTGATAGCAAGGAAAGAATGTGGATGCAAACTTTTTCAGGACAACTATTCTACATGGAGAATGATTTGGTAAAGCCTTTTGCATTTAATGCGGCTGCTAAGAAAATTGTTGAGAATTCAATCCCCTTAGGTTTCTTTGTTGATAGCCTAGATAATGTTCACTTCTCTTGCAATTATAATGGAGAGTATATAATTGATAAGGAAGGAAAAGTACACTTACAACTAAAGTTTATAAAATCACATCCCTTTAATCAAATTTTTGTGGATGAAATCGTAAAAGGTCGCTTGCTGACTTCTGGAAATAAATTATTTGTTCCTACACTTCCAACTTATTTGTATGTACGAAAATTTAAAGGGCAGTACGATTCGTTGTTTGTGGATGTAAATTATAGCGGACAACTATTCGCAAAATACTTGCGTGATGGACGTATGATCATCTCCCTTTCAAAATATTTGTTTGAATATAAAAAGGGTCAACTTCTTCTCTTGAAACAATTACCTGCACCCATTACGTATTTGTATGAAGGGAAAAATGATGAATTATGGGTGTCAACGTACAATGGATTGTTTAAGGTCTCAACGAAGAATTGGAAAATATTGAATGGCTATTTAGAAAAGGAATTTATTTCAAGTACAGTCCTCGATTTTGAAAGTGGTCTTTGGGTGACTACCGTAAATAGTGGCGTATTTTATTTTAATGATGCGGGTGTGAATGAATATAAATTAAATCCTGATTCCATGCAAGAAGCTTTATGTCTAGCTAAAGGTAAGAATATAATTTATGCCGGTTTTTGGAATGGTGTGGTTGCAGAATTTAGTACATCAGCATGTTTGTCAAAAACACAAATGAAAAATGAGAAATATATAAACGCTATGTTTTTTGATGAAAGTACAGATCGTTTATTAATTTCTACGGAGCCTCCTGGATATTTGTCGGCGGGTAAATTTCATCCCTTTGCATCAGATGGAACAAAATCGTTGAAGGGTGATTTTATTCGTTTACGTAATGGAGAAATGTTGAATGCATCCATTAATGGATTGTATAAAGTTAAAGATGACTCGCTTTTTTTATGGTCAAGTTTAAAGCAGCGTGCAAATTGCGTGATTGAGAGACCCGATGGAAAGTTTATTTTGGGAACCAACAGTGGTGTTTATTTGCTCAATGAACAAGGCAATATTCTCAGTTTGTTTCATCCTATATTTAAAGATGTAAGGGTGGATGATATCGAAAAAAGGGACGATCTGTATTTTTTTGCGACTCGAGGAAAAGGGCTCGTGATCGTAGAGGGTGATTCAGCTTACAAGGTGGATGAGTCGGATGGATTGTGTAATAATATTATTCATCGAATTACAAAAGGGGAAAATTCAATATGGTGTGCTTCGTACAATGGTGCTTCTAAAGTGACCCTTGAAAGTTTTTCGCCGTTTCGTTTTTCAGTGAGTAGTATTGGATATAATGAAGGACTATCCGATAATGAAATTAATGATATCGCCGTATTAAATGATACCGTTTGGGTAGCAACAAAGAAGTCGATTTTGTTTTTTGATGGACGTTCAAGTTTTATGAATTCGACACCGCCCGTTTTTCATTTCACAAGTTTCAAAGTGAATAATGTAGATGTGAGTTTAGATGAAATTGGTTCACTCAATCATGGTGCTAATAATATAAGTATTGGTTTTGAAGCATTGTCCTATAAAAGTTATGGTAATATCAAGTATCGTTATTGGCTCGTGAATGAAGCCGATACTTTTGAATCGGTTACGTCGAGTCGACACGTTGATTTTCTTTCGTTAAAGCCCGGGAATTATATTTTTAGTGTATTGGTAAAAAACAGTTCTGGGACCTGGACCGTTGCTAAGGAGAGTTTGAAGTTTACCATCTTAACTCCCTTTTGGCAGCAGTGGTGGTTTCGATTGTTGGTATTATTTACAATCATTCTAATGGCTGTATATTTCATGCGGTTGCGAATTGCACGTGTGCGTGAACAAGAAAGGTTGCGTACCGATTTTAACAAACAACTCGTAATGCTTGAGATAAAGGCATTGCGCGCTCAAATGAATCCGCATTTTATTTTTAACGTGATGAATTCTATTCAAGATTTTATTTTAAAACACGATACGAAGTCCGCGCAGAAGTATCTTACCAAGTTTGCCCGTTTAGTGCGCATGATATTGGATAATTCATTGGAGTCTGAAGTATTACTGAATGATGAAATTAAGGCGAATTGCCTGTATGTGGAATTGGAACAACAACGTTTTGGTGGTAAATTTGATTTTGTACTTGATGTGGATGCAGAAATTGAATCGCTATCACTTCGCATTCCTCCCATGTTAATCCAGCCTTTCCTGGAGAATGCAATTAAACATGGAATTGGTCATTTAAAAACGCATGGACAATTACTGCTAAAAGTAAAAATAATTGGGGGAGATTTGCATGTAGTGGTAGAAGATAATGGCGTAGGGAGAAAGGCAGCCATGGAATGGAATATTCATAATATTCGAGATCATAATTCATTTGGCTCAGTATTGAGCGTGAAGCGGGTGGAAGCTCTAAATGCAACGATGCATACAAACATCAGACTAGATATTGAGGATCTTTTTCATGCGAATGGAGAGGCGGCAGGTACGAGGGTTTCTTTATTGTTTAGTGAGATGGTGCAGCAGGAAATTGTATAATTTCTTACTGTTGAAATGATAAATAATCTATATTTGAGATGAAAGGAATATTATGATGAAAGCGATAATCGTAGACGATGAAAAAAGTGGAAGGGAAACCTTGCAACGGCTGCTCGAAGAAAATTGCAAATCAGTTCAAGTAATTGGTCAGGCAGATTCAGTGGATGCAGCAGAAGTACTCATCAATCAATTGCAGCCGGATTTAATTTTTCTGGATGTGGAAATGCCTCGAGGGAGCGGCTTCGAACTCCTCAAACGTTTTGAGAAGCCTTCCTTTAAAACTATTTTTGTAACTGCTCATCAGCATTATGCTATTAAAGCAATTCGTTTCTCCGCCGCCGATTATTTGTTGAAGCCTGTTGATATCGATGAGTTGATAGCCGCAGTAGAAAATGTAGAGCTAAAATCAAGTGATAACACGGAGCAATATGCTCAGATTGTTCGGAGTATTGAAGAGCGTAAGACCGATAAATTGGCAGTGCCGGTCAAAGATGGATTATCTTTTATTCCAGTTGATGAAATCATACACTTGAAAGCAGATGGAAGTTATACGCATATTTTTACGGCGAAAGATAAATACACAGCTTCACGAAACATCAAAGAGTACGAAGAGTTGTTACAGGATCAGCAATTTTTTAGGGCGCATCATTCCCATATTATCAATTTACGTTTTGTAAGACACTTCAGCAGAACCGAAGGCTATTTTGTTACCATGAGCGATGGCTCTGTAGTGGAGGTTTCTCGGCGAAAAAAGGAACTTTTTCTTCAATTGATGCATGTATAATACTCTTGTGTAAGTTTTGAATTTTCAATAGTTTATGACGTTTTGTTCATTTGTAGTGATATCAAAACTAGAAAGTAAGTAGATAGTAGTAAGATTTTGCTTGCTCTGTTACTTATATTTTTCTACCTTTCGGACTGAAACGCTATTGCTAATTAATCCGTACAACTTATTTATGAGGCTTTTATTCTTAGTCATTCTTTTTGTTAGTTCAGCACATTACCACTTATTTGCTCAAGGTTATGTTTGGTCTCGGGGTTTTTTAAGAGCATCTGACGTATATGGGAAGACCGTTGCAACTGATGCGGCAGGTAATGTTTTACGTCGGGATATTTTACAGGTACAGTGGATTTCGATCCAGGAGCAGGAGTTTATAACCTTACATCAGCAGGAAATTATGATATTTACATTTGTAAACTAACTGCGGCTGGAGTTCTATCCTGGGCACGACGTATAGGTGCTACGGAATTCGACTATGCTTATGGAATGGCAATAGATGCTTCAGGTAATGTCGTTTTAACTGGACATTTCGAAGGTACTGTAGATTTTGATCCTAATGCAGGTATAAGTAATTTAACTTCCTCTGGAACCACATCGAGTATGTATGTTTTGAAATTATCAACTACTGGTAACTTTGTTTGGGTTAGAATGATCGGCGCGGGTGGAGGTGATTTTGCTTATGCACTTACAATAGATGCTTCATCCAATATTATTTTTGCAGGTAGATTTACTGGAACGGATGATTTTGATCCGGGAGCAGGAGTATTTAATTTAACTTCATCAGGAATTGCAGGGTATTTTAATGCTTTTGTTGCAAAACTTAATTCTTCTGGGAATTTTGTGTGGGCAAGAAGATTTGCAGGAACGGAGTATTCAGAAGTCTTAAGTATCGCTGCAGATCCATCAGGTAATATATATACCACTGGACGATTTTCGAGTACTATAGACTTTGATCCAGGTACAGGTGTAGCCAATTTAACTTCGGGAGGAACTTCGTTTAATACATTTGTTAGTAAGTTAAATGCTTCTGGGAATTTTGTTTTAGCTAAGAAATTTAATGGAGTAGATGCTAACGAAGGGTGGGGAATAGATGTAGATGACGCAGGCACTATTTATGTTGCAGGTTGGTATTATACGGCCATTGACCTTGATCCCAATGCTGGCATAGCGAATAGAGCGGCAGTTGGATCAAGAGATGCATATTTCTGCAAACTTACTTCAATAGGTAATTTTTCTTGGGGTTATAGTTTTGGGTCTGCAGGAATTGAAGAAGCGACTTCAGTTGTTGTAGATATAAATGGAAATCCTTATCTAACTGGTAGGTTTAGTCAAACCATTGATTTTAACCCAGGTGCTGCTGTAAATAATTTGGTGTCTACTTTAAATAGCAGTAATGTTTTTATAGTAAGATTTAATATTTCAGGTGCTTATGTTTGGGGTGGTGCTACAAGTACTGTTTCTGGAACAACCTACTCGTTCAGTACTTCAATAGCGTTAGATGCAACAAATAATGTTTACGTAACCGGACGATATAGTGGCTCTGTTGATTTCAATCCGGGAGCCGCAGTAAATTCAATGACTTCATCGGTTAATAATGCCTATATTCTGAAATTAAATAATCCATCTCCTCTTCCAGTCGAGTTACTCTCTTTTGATGCAAGACAATCTGGTAATGATATTGTCGTGGATTGGGCAACAGCGGTAGAGATCAATAATGCTTTTTTTACATTGGAACGAAGTAATGGAATCGATGATTGGATGTTGGTCAAGGAGGTAGTTGGCTCGGGAAATACAATTGAAATGTCAACCTATTTACACCACGATCGCCCACCCCATGAAGGAGTTTGGTATTATCGCTTACGCCAAACCGATCACGATGGTGCCCAAACCTTACTTGGAACCGTGTCCGTAAATTATAAATTAGAAGAAGTAAAATTTTCCATTTTTCCGAATCCAACAATTGGATGGTTAAATGTGAAGTTGAATGACGGTGGAACGGCTGAAGTATTTCTTTTTCGTCCTGATGGTCGAAGGGTAGCAGATTATAGCCTATTTCCACATAAGGATGGTTTCCTAATGGATCTTTCCTCGCTTCCTAAAGGAGTTTATATTATTCGGGTTGCTGGATTCACTGCTAGGATTATGTTGATTTGAAGACTTAAACATGTTAATTTTTTATGCTTCTCACCTCGTTTTTTTGGTGGGTTAACTAGGATATGTTTTGACCTTAAAGCATGGATTCCTAGAACTATTTAGTTGATTTGTCCCTCTTTTTACTGAATTATATTGCCAAGTATTGCCCCATTCCTACCACTTGTTGGCTGTTTCTCCCTTGGGTGAATCAGCCTATAATATGTGCTTTTCTTTTCTTTTATTTGACTTAGATTCCATAAGTAGTAGACGTAGAAGGTCGACAGCTTATGGACTATTTTATTGGCAACCTAATTCTACCCTGTGAGGTTTCAGCCTCAACCAACCTTGAAATACCAAACCTATGAATACATCTGTACAACCATCCACAGAAATGAATGCTATTACAGTCCAAAAAATTAGAAAGTACTTTCTGCTTTTTTTCTTTCTATTCGTTACCCAATTCGGATATTCACAAAATTTAACGGTCGTTGCTGATCCTGGTTGTGCAACGGCTTGTTGTAAACAAACGAATCCCTGCTCATGCATGGCGGGTGTGTTGGCCTCAGGTGGAGTGCCTCCCTACACGTATACCGTTTTCGGACCCGGAACATTCGTGGCCTTTCAATCCTGTTTGAATGGTTTGTGTCCGGGTACTTACATTTTTGAAGTGCGCGACGCAGCAAATAATCAAGTTGTTTTTCCAATTACAATTGGTGGCCCCTGTTGTACGCTAACTTGTAGTGATACTACAATCTGTTTTGATCTTCCCGATTCTTCATTGGTGTTGAAGAAGCCCACTTATACTACACAAGATACTTCACTCGCAGGAGGTGGTACTGGACAAGGTCCTGATCCTGGTAATATTGCTTGCTCATATGATTCTTTATGGAATAATTCTCCCGGAGTTTTTCCAGTAGGAACAACCGTGGTAACTTGGTATGTGTTGAAGAATGGTGTGTTGGATTCTTGTACGCAAAATGTAATTCGTAATCCGCCATCAGCTTATAATATTATTTTTTCTACTTCGCCTCCGATTGTAGCAGGTGTGATCAATATTTGTAATGGTCAATCCATCACCTTCGTCGATAATTCAACTGGAACAACAGGAAGATTGTGGAATTTTGGAAATGGTTTTTATTCTATCAATCAAACAAACACACAGCCCGGTGTAAATTATCCTCCCGGAACTTATTACGATACACTCACTGTTTATGATGCATGCGGAACACCACATGATACTGCATTTATGGTAGTAGTGGATTCTGCATCGGGACCCGATATTTTTGTATCTCTGTAGTTTGTCCCGGTGATACAGTCACCTATCACACAAATGCAATTTGTACAACTTATACTTGGGCAGTATCGGGAGGGGCATTTTTACCTCCTGGTCCAACGAGCACAAGCGATTCGGCAACCGTGATTTGGGGCCTGGTTCAACCGGTACAATTTCTTTAAGTGTGAGTGGATGTACGCCACCATTAAATTGTCCATTCCCAACCATTAAAACAGTTCATATTGTTCCTGCAACTTTACCCATCGCAGGCGATACCATTGTTTGTGCTGGATCTGAATCTTGTTACGAAGTAGAATGTATTCCTGGAAATAATTATTCATGGGAAGTATTACCTGCGAATGCGGGTGTTGTAACCGGAAATAATACGTGTCAAATTTGTATTCAATGGGCTCCCGGATTTTTTGGTCCAGTAACTATTCAATTGAATTATCAAAATGTACTTACCGGTGCAGGTTGTAATTTGCCCGACCAATGTACTGACGATCCCGGTTGTAGTGGAACAGCCACGATCACCGTAGATGTTCGTCCTATTTTTGGTATTTCGGGACCAACTAAAGTTTGTCCAAATGCAATAAGCGCTCCGTTCAACGGAATGAATCTTACTAATAATACCATTGCAACAGGTGTGACGTGGAAAATGACAACACCCATTCCAAGTGTAATCAATTTTGCAAGTACTGCAGCGTTGAATGCATACACTTGGAATGCTGGTTCAGGAACGTATTGCTTAACGGCCTACGCTCCACCCAATGTGTATTGTAACGACTCTGCAAAAGTTTGTTTGGAAGTAGTGAATATGCTGCAACCAAATCCTGTGGTGGGACCCGATACCGTTTGTGCGAATGTGAGTACAAACTATGCCGTGATTTCTAACATGACCGGAGTTACGTATGTATGGACCGTTAGTAACGGTGTTATCGTAGGTCCATCAACAGGAAGCAGTGTTAATATTCAATGGAATCCAGGTGGCGGAACGGTTTCAGTGGTGCAAATGTTGAGTGCAAGTCCTTTCTGCTCTTCAATTGCATCAGCAGTAAAAACCGTTGTGACATGGCCTAATTTCCCATTGCCCATTGTTACGGCCAGCAGTCCGATTGTTTGTATGAATAGTACAATTACGTATTCTATTCCTACACCTTTACTCAGTAATGCAACGTATACATGGTCGGTGGTTCCTGCTACGGCTGGAAATATTGTAACTGCAAATGGTACCAATACAATTAGTATTAAATGGATCAGTGCAGCGATCACTCCCATCTTTGTGAAGCTAAAAATTTCGAGATGTTATGATGATTCAGTAATGGTGCCTATTACTTTGCTTCCATTACCTACCGTACCAAACATTTCTTATTTCCCTGCTAATCCTTGTGTGAATACAACGGTAAATTTTTCTACTTTGCATCCAGGTCCAACATGGAATTGGGATTTTGGTGATGCGGGAACCGATGTGATTCAAAATCCATCGCATGTTTATACCACAGCTGGAAATTATAATGTGCAACTTGTTGTAACGAACGCCTCCGGTTGTTCGGATACTGCAACTACATTAATTACGGTTGAAGATGTTCCAGTGGTGCCTATCATCAATGGTCCCGATAGTGTTTGTATCAATGCACTTTCCTCTTATAATTTCTCACAACCATTATTCCCCGGTGCTTATTATTCTTGGTCGTTGTCAAATTCTCCGAAAGGAATTATTTCTTCTTCTGGAAATAATTTCATGAATTTAAAATGGACCGTTGCTGGAACAGATACGGTGAAAGTGCGCGTTCAAGCGACTTGTTTGGATACAACAATTAAATATGTGGTGGTGATCAGTCCATTGCCAACACCTGGTATTTCAGTAATTTCCCCTGCATGTCAAAATTCGAATGTGAATTTTTCAGGGAGTGGCGGAAGTACATATTCATGGGTTTTTGCAGGCGGCTCACCCGGATTTTCATCGGCACAAAATCCTGTAGTTACGTATGCAATTCCTGGAACGTATAATGTTTCACTCACTGTGGTTAGCGCTGCTGGATGTGCTGCAACAACGACCACCACAATGACCATCAATCCAGAACCAGTAGCTATAATTAATGGACCATTTACTATTTGTGCATTCCCAGGTTCAGTTACGATGAATGCGGTTGCTCAACCCGGTTACACTTTCTTGTGGTCGCCGACAGGAACAACGGGACCATTTGTTACAACAACCATAAATTCATTGACCACTTTTAGCTGTGTAGTGACCAACTCATTTGGATGTACGAAGTTGTCGAATTTTATTACGGTAGATACTGCATCCTGTACACAAATTATTGATTCCTGCCAGGTAAATGATAGTATTGATTTTACATACACACCACCCATCTGCTTAACTCAAACCTATACTAAAATTTATACAGGTACCTTAACAGGATGGAATTTTGGAGCCGGAGGAAGTGCGGGTGCTATCACTCCGGTTTCAGCGACATATCCTTATCCAGGAGTATTCCCCGTAACTGTTGTCGGTGTTGCATTAGGTACCTATCCTGATGGATCTCCTTGTAATAAAAATATCAGCCGAACCCGTAATGTAACCATACCTTTTGATCTTGATTTTGATTTCGATTATCAATGCAATGGATCGAATGTGATGCAAGTTGTTTTCTCGAATACTTCTCAGTATCTCGGAGTAGCAACCGCATATAATTGGACATGGTTTGATGTAACGTATGCGAATACGCTTTCAACAAATCCTTTCCCACCTGCATTAACGTTAGCTCCCGGTTCGCATGTAATAAGCTTAAGCGCTTTTGATCCTGCAACAGGTGCTACCTGTACGGTTACAAAAACAATTAATGTGCCTTTACCGATTGTGGCTTCTTTCACAGTTTCAAGTCCGTTATGTGTTGGCGCCCCAAATACATTTACCAATACTTCTGTTAGTCTGGCGAACCAAGCTTCCATGTTGTTTAATAACGGTAATGGAGGTACGTCAACTGCTTCTCCGGCGAGTCTTCCGTATGCTAACTCAGGTCCATTCATTGCCTCTATTGCTGTAACGGATATCTTTGGTTGTACTTCTTCAGCAACTCAAAACGTTACCGTTACTCCAGCTGGTTCAGGAACGATCACAGTTGGCGCACTCGCCTGTGATTCTGTTTCTCTTACCGCATCTGGACCTGGACCGTTTACTTGGAATGTAATTACTCCGCCTCCATTCCCGAACAATCCAGCTTATGTAAAAACAAGTGGATTCTATAGTGTAACTGGAATTGGTGTGAATGGTTGTCCGTACACTTTCGGACCTATTCAGGTAACAGTGAATAAATCACCAACAGTTACTATAACAGGATTGACAAATTATTGTCAAGGCGAAGCTTTAAATATTAAAACTTCAGCTGCGGGTGTAAACTATGCTTGGATTCGATTACCAAGTACACCAGTAGGTACAAATTCTCCCAATCTAAATATCATTGCGGGTACTCCAGGAACATTCACCTATCAAGTTACAGTGACTGCAGCAAACGGATGTACAGGTTCGGCAACTTATGTTGTTATGGTGGATCCTGTTCCATCTTCAGCCGCTATTGTTGTTACGGGTTCACCAATTTTCTGTCAGGGTGATTCTGTGAAACTTACCGTGAGTCCTCCAGGAGCCACTTATTTATGGTCAAAATCCCCTGCGCCTCCTTTAACTTCACCTGCGAATACACAGCCCATTTACTGGGCAACACAAAGTGGAACGTATAGTGTCATTGTGCAAACGCCTAACGGTTGCGCCTATCCTTCAATCGCTCCCGTAGTGATTACAGTGAATCCTAAACCCGTTGCAAATATTACGGGAGATACTGTTTTATGCGAGGGTGAAACGTTAAACTTATTAAGTACGCCTGTTGCAGGAGCAACGTATGCATGGACAGGTCCAGCCGCTACAGGAATTACGAATCCGTTTGTGAAAACAAATATGCAGCTAACAGATGCTGGACAATATAGTGTAATTGTTACCAATGCATTTGGTTGTACGCAAGTGGATACGATCAATGTCATTGTAAATCCCGCTCCAGTTAATCCTTTTATAATTTCTAATCCGGGCGGAGTATTATGTCAAGGACAAATATTTAATTTAAGTATAGTCGGACCGTTAGGACCTCCTATCGTTTATAATTGGAGTACGGGTCAGATGGGTACCAACATCAATGTCGTATTGCCTAACGATTATTGGGTGACTGCTACCAATCAATTTGGTTGTAGTGCTCAATCAAATATTATTACCGTTCATCCTCGTCCCGATTTAAGTTGTGTGCCGAGTGGTTGCTATGAATTTTGTGATGAATGTGATTCGGTAACGATTCCAGGTCCCGTTGGATTGTTCTATTATGATTGGCAAATGTTAGTGGGGAATGTTTTTGTTCCGTACACGAATTCACAAAACTTGAATGTGTATCCTCCTGGAGGAAAGTTCCGATTGATGGGATCGAATCAATGGGGTTGTGCCGATTCAAGTGATACATTGGATATTGATTTTAAAAGTTGTTGCCCAATTCCAGATACTACCTTGTGTGTAGATACTTGTATTAATTTTGATAATAATACATTGATGGGTTGGCAGCCTTTTGCAGGTGCGCCTAATGTAGGAGTGGCTGTAACAAATGTTGGTTCGCAAGGTGGCCCAACTGATTATTTTGTGACAGGTTCTGATTTAGCTGGACCTTCACAATCAGAAACTGGATATAATCTTCTGGGTAAATGGTGCTGTGGTCAATTCTGTTTCGATTATAAATTGCTTGATGATGGAGTAGCCGGTTCAATCAATGTCAATCCTACGTTTAGGATTTTAAATGGCGCACTCGGATTTGTATTTACGTCAAGTACTACCGTTACGGAACTTTCTCCATGGCAAAATATTTGCGCGCCAATTACAGATTGTAATCCACCGCCAACATCTCCGCTGGGAACATGGGCTCCAATTGCAGGTACTGCAATTACCGATTGGACAACGGTATTGTCAAATGTGACGAATGTATTGTTTAGAGTTGATTATTCTGCAGCAGTAGGGGAGACATCAGGGTTTGATAATGTTTGTATCAATTCTAATGTTCCTGATATTGATGCCGGCAATGATACTACGGTTTGCGCAGGTACTTTTGTTCCATTACATGTTACGGGTTGCACAGGAATGCCAGAGTGGTATGCCATCTCTGGAGACACTTTAATTTTTGTAGGTAATGGTCCATTCATTGAAGTAAACCCAACAGTGTCTACATGCTATGTAGTGACGTGCTGTGGAGTTGGAACATGTTGTTGTGATACCGATACGGTTTGTATAAATGTAAATCCGTTACCAATATTACAATGGACTTCAGTTTATCCTAATGTTTGTCAAAATTCAGCGCCGATTGTCTTAGACTCATCACAAATACAGATTTTTATAAATGGAAATTGGGTGTCGATTAACACGGTTCCGGGAAGCGGATTCTTCAGTGGGCCTGGTGTTGTAGGAAATGTATTTACTCCATCAATCATCGGACCTCATACTATTTGTTATACCTATACGGATAGTGTCGGATGTACTAAAACAGTTTGTAATACCATCAATGTAATCTTCTGTTGCGATACTACATTTAATATATCAGCTGGTAACGATACTACCATTTGTCACGGCGGTGTTGCGATTCTAAATGTAACAGGATGTACGGGTGCGCCAATTTGGTATAAGATGTCAGTGGAAGGACCTATCGTCGTTGGACAAGGTCCTGTGGTTGATGTGATGCCAACGCAGAGTACTTGTTACTTTGTAGTTTGTTGTGATCCGTTGTATCCAACATGTTGTGATACAGATACGGTTTGTGTTTATGTAAATGAATTACCGATTCTGCAATGGAATACAAATTATCCATCGGTTTGTCAAAACTCAGCACCGATTTATCTCGATTCAAATAACATCCTCGTTTATGTAAATAATAATTGGGTTCCTGTATCAAGTTTGGGTGGAAGCGGAGTCTTCTCCGGACCATTTGTCTCTGGAAATATCTTCACACCATCTACTATTGGTACGCATACCATTTGTTACACGTATACTGATAGTGTTGGATGCACAAATACCGTTTGTAATACCATCAACGTCATATTCTGTTGTGATACTACATTTAATATTTCTGCAGGAAACGATACTACCATTTGTCACGGCGGTGTTGCGATTCTAAATGTGAATGGATGTAATGGTCCTGCTGTTTGGTATAAGATGTCAGTGGAAGGACCTATCGTCGTTGGACAAGGTCCTGTGGTTGATGTGATGCCAACGCAGAGTACTTGTTACTTTGTAGTTTGTTGTGATCCGTTGTATCCTGCATGTTGCGATACCGATACGGTTTGTGTGTTTGTAAATGAATTACCGATTCTGCAATGGAATACAAATTTCCCATCGGTTTGTCAAAACTCAGCGCCGATTTATCTCGATTCAAATAATATTCTGGTCTATGTAAATAACAACTGGGTTCCTGTATCAAGTTTGGGTGGAAGCGGAGTCTTCTCCGGACCATTTGTCTCTGGAAATATCTTCACACCATCAACCATTGGTACGCATACTATTTGTTACACCTATACCGATAGTGTAGGATGTACGAATACCGTTTGTAATACCATCAATGTCATCTTCTGTTGCGATACTACATTTAATATTTCTGCTGGAAACGATACTACCATTTGTCATGGCGGTGTTGCGATTCTAAATGTATCAGGATGTACGGGTGCACCAACATGGTATAAGATGTCAGTGGAAGGTCCTATCGTCGTTGGACAAGGTCCTGGTGGTAGATGTGATGCCAACGCAGAGCACTTGTTACTTTGTAGTATGTTGTGATCCGTTGTATCCTGCGTGTTGCGATACGGATACAGTTTGTGTTTATGTAAATGAATTACCGATTCTGCAATGGAATACAAATTATCCATCGGTTTGTCAAAACTCAGCGCCGATTTATCTCGATTCAAATAATATTCTGGTCTATGTAAATAACAATTGGGTTCCGGTATCAAGTTTGGGTGGAAGTGGATCTTTCTCTGGACCATTTGTAACTGGAAATATATTCACACCATCTACCATCGGTACGCATACTATTTGTTACACCTATACCGATAGTGTAGGATGTACGAATACGGTTTGTAATACCATCAATGTCATTTTCTGTTGTGATACTACATTTAATATTTCTGCTGGAAACGATACCACCATTTGTCATGGCGGTGTTGCCATTCTTAGAATGTGAATGGATGTAATGGACCTGCTACTTGGTATAAGCTGTGTGGAGAAGGTCCAATCGTCGTTGGTCAAGGTCATGTGGTTGATGTGATGCCAACAAGAGTACTTGTTACTTTGGTGGTTTGTTGTGATCCGTTGTATCCTGCATGTTGTGATACCGATACGGTTTGCGTGTATGTGAATCCACATCCAATTCTACAATGGAATACAAATTATCCATCGGTTTGTCAAAACTCAGCTCCAATTGTTCTCGACTCAAACAACATCCTAGTTTATGTAAATAATAATTGGGTTTCTATCAAGTTTTGGTGGAAGTGGAGTCTTCTCTGGACCATTTGTGGCTGGAAATATCTTTACGCCATCTACCATCGGTACGCATACTATTTGTTACACCTATACCGATAGCGCAGGATGTTCTGCCATGGTTTGTAATACCATCAATGTCATTTTCTGTTGCGATACTACATTTAATATTTCTGCTGGAAATGATACTACGATTTGTGCAGGTGGAATTGCCATCTTAGAAGTGGAAGGATGTGTTGGAACACCAACATGGTATATGCTTACGAATGAAGGTCCGGTTCCGGTAATTCAAGGTGAAGTATTTGATGCGTTCCCTCAAGTGAGTACATGTTACATGGTGGTTTGTTGTGATCCGTTGTATCCTGCATGTTGCGATACCGATACAGTTTGTGTGTATGTGAATCCACATCCAATTCTACAATGGAATACAAATTATCCGTCGGTATGTCAAAACTCAGCTCCTATCGTTCTTGATTCATCACAAATTCAAGTCTTTGTAAATAATAATTGGGTTCCGTATCAAGCTTGGTGGAAGTGGATACTTCTCCGGACCATGGGTGTTGGGTAATATCTTTACTCCATCTACCATTGGTACACATACTATTTGTTATATACTATATCGATAGTGTAGGATGTTCTGCCATGGTTTGTAATACCATCAACGTCATTTTCTGTTGTGATACTACATTCCATATTTCTGCTGGAAACGATACCACCATTTGTGCTGGTGGAGTAGCCATCTTAGAAGTGGAAGGTTGTTGGAACTCCAACTTGGTATATGCTTACTAATGAAGGTCCAGTTCCTGTAATTCAAGGTCAAGTGTTTGATGCCTTCCCTCAAGTGAGTACATGTTACATGGTTGTTTGTTGTGATCCGTTGTATCCTGCATGTTGTGATACCGATACGGTTTGTGTGTTTGTAAGTCCGCAGCCTGTATTAGCATGGCCAAGTATTTATACGGATATCTGCTCGAATGGTGGACCCATAACTTTAAATCCTGCAGACATATTTGTAGATATCAACAACACGTGGGTGATGGTTCCATTCAGCGGTGGAACAGGAGTCTTCTCGGGTCCTGGCATCTTCGGAAATACGTTTACACCTCCTGGAATTGGTTCTTATGTGATCACATTCACCTACACCGATCCTAACGGTTGCGTAGCTACGATAACGAACTCAATAACCACGACCTTCTGTTGTGATACAATAAATACAATATCTGCTGGAAATGACACCACCATCTGTGCAGGTGGAATAGCGATACTTGAAGCAACGGGCTGCAATGGTGCTGTTACTTGGTATCAACTCGGAGTAGAAGGACCATTCGTGGTTGGACAAGGTCCAATCTTCGATGCCTTCCCCAACAAAGCACATGTTAATGGTGGTTTGTTGTGATCCATTGTATCCTGCATGCTGTGATACCGATACGGTTTGTGTGTGTGTAAGTCCGCAGCCTATATTAGCTTGGCCAAGTATTTATACGGATATCTGCTCGAACGGTGGACCAAGAACTTTAAATCCTGCAGATATATTTGTAGATATCAACAACACGTGGGTGATGGTTCCATTCAGCGGTGGAACAGGAGTCTTCTCTGGACCTGTATTCGGAAATACGTTTACACCTCCTGGAATTGGTTCTTATGTGATCACATTCACCTACACCGATCCTAACGGTTGCGTAGCTACGATAACGAACTCAATAACCACGACCTTCTGTTGTGATACAATAAATACAGTATCTGCTGGAAATGATACCACCATCTGTGCAGGTGGAATTGCGATACTTACTGCAACGGGATGTAATGGCGCTACTACTTGGTATCAACTCGGCGTTGAAGGACCATTCGTTGTTGGACAAGGTCCAATCTTCGATGCTTTCCCTCAACAAAGTACTTGCTACATGGTCGTTTGTTGTGATCCTATTTATCCTGCATGTTGTGATACCGATACAGTTTGTGTGTATGTAAGTCCACAACCTATATTAATTTGGCCAAGTATCTATACGGACATTTGCTCTAACGGTGGACCAATAACATTAAATCCTGCTGATATTTTCGTGGATATTAATAATACATGGGTGATGTCTCCGTTCGCTGGCGGAACAGGAGTCTTCTCTGGACCTGGCATCTTCGGAAATACGTTTACGCCTCCTGGAATTGGATCTTATGTGATTACATTCACGTACACCGATCCTAACGGTTGCGTAGCTACGATAACGAATACAATTACCACCATGTATTGCTGTGATCCGACTACAACCATCTCGGCTGGCAACGACACCATCATTTGTGCTGGTGGCGTGGCAACACTAAATGTGACAGGTTGTGAAGGAAATGCGATTTGGTATGCATTAACGGTAGAAGGACCAATTGTTGTAGGACAAGGAAATACCTTCCAAGCAAATCCACAACAGAATACTTGCTATGTGGTGGTATGTTGTAATCCGAACGATCCAACTTGTTGCTTCACGGATACGGTTTGTGTTACTATAAAACCAATCATCTTAGTTGGACCAATTACAGGCACTCTCATTTCTGCATGTATTCCTGCTACTGCGGGAAGTAGTGTGTATTCAGTTACACCTGTACTAGGAGCAACGTATTTATGGACTGCACCTACTGGAATGACAATTGCCAGTGGACAAGGTACACCAACAATAAACGCTACGTGGACTGCTGCAGCCATGCAACAAGGAATTAACGGAACACTTTGTGTAACTCAATATTGGTCCAGGATTTGTAGGCGGAACCATATCGGTAGTTGCAGGAAATAGTTGTGGTGTGAGTCCATCTAGAACAAAAGCGGTTGGATTAAATATTCTACCAGCTCCTGGCCCAATCACAGGACCATTAACGGGAATGTGTAATGTAACCGGTGCGGTGTATTCCATCACGCCAATGGTAGGTGCTAACTCCTATCAATGGAGTGTAGTAAACGGAACCATCGTGGGCTCATCTACAGGAACGAGCATCGTAGTAAATTGGAATGCTTCGTTTGCGACAGGAACTGTTTCTGTGTATGCAATAAATGGATGTGGCATTAGCACATTGCGTACACTCACGGTTACGGGACCTCCGGCTCAACCAAGTATCATAAGCGGACCGGTGAATGTATGTACCAATGGAAACTTCCAATACTCAGTGGGCACCGTGACGGGAGCAATGCAATACAATTGGACCGTTCCATCGAACTGCAACCATTGTAAGTGGACAAGGAACCAAAGTAATTAATGTATTGTACGGACCAAATGCTGCTACGAATCAATTGATTTCAGTACAAGCCATAAACACTTGCGGAAATTCAACCATTCGAAACTTAGCTGGAATTACAGTAACCAGTTGTATTCGTGAAGGGGATCTTAGCGGTAATGTATTTAATATCTATCCAAACCCTGCACACGATCAATTCGAATTGTTCTATCAAACGAAAGAGAATGTTTCGTTCACCATTGAAATGATGGATGCCGAGGGACGGTTGGTAAATACAAAATCAATTGTCGGAAATGGATTACTCTATTCCACCCGCTATGAAACTGCAGAATTAGCAAGAGGAGTTTACTTAATCGTAGTGAATGAAGAGGGAAGGAGACTTCAGCAACGCGTAGTGGTGTATTAAGCAATTGAAAAATTCGAATGCATTAGTAGTATTATAGTTTACAGTAAAAGGTCGGCTCGTTTAGCCGACCTTTTTGTTTTTTAGGGATGAAGGGTGGAGAAGTCAGCATAAATGTTGATACGGAGAATGAAACTTTGATTAACCACAAATGTGTCTGCGGAGTACTGAACCGCCACTTTTGCCAAACCCGTGTTACAAGCTGGCCTTCTGTCTACCGAGTAGTTGAAACGCTTTACTGTCAACGGTTTTGGTGTCTGCATTGCAACTGATTTTTGTCTGTCTTTGGGTTGTGCGGTTGTGTATTTTTTATTTTCAGAAGGGGAGGAGATTTTTTTTAATTCAATTTTGTCAGGGTGGGAAAGGTGGAAGCTCTTTTGCAAGCTTTGGTCTGTGCTTGGGCTTGTGCGGCTTGCAAATGTGCTTACACCTGCGGGTTGGCTATTTCCAATCATAATTTGTTTTATCACATCCACATCTGATTCTCTTTTTTACTGTGTCGTAGTGTTTAACTAAAACAGGTTTTTTGCAAGCTGCATCTTGACAATAAAATAATTTCTCCATTGCATTGAGGTCTGCCCAAAATGCTTTGAGGTCGCCTAACTTCGGAGAAAATCGATTGTCGTGGGAAAGCAAATTGCCTAAAATGTTTGAGTTAATTATTCTGTCAATGATTGGCATTTGTGCTTGAAGTTCTTTACTGCTCTTGTTGATTTTTGATTTCAATTCGTTCAGTAGTTCGTCAGGCATCCGCTTCTCATTTAATTCATTCATTCTAAAACTCACTTTAACTTCAAGGTTTGCACAAATATCTTTCAGAGTGTGTTCAAGGTATTTTCTGATAGGATTTCCCAAAAGGTCAACAGCGCCCTTGGCTAAATTTGTTTCTATTATTTCTCTTATGTCAGTTGGCTTATCTTCTAAGTGAGTTCCGCTTGCATCACTCCATTTGATTTCATTGATTAGCCAGTTCTTTCTTTTTGCAAGTTGGCTCACATACTGATACCATTCGTTTTCGTGTGTCAGTAAATGATTTGGTAGTCCGCAAACTTTTCAAATATCAAGTCGGCAAATCGTTTTCTGTGGTTGCTGTCAAAACTTGAAATAACATCGTCCAAAAGCATAAACTTATTCTCTTTATTGAAAGCGATAACAGAAGCTAAGAAGAATGATAAACCAAAGCAGTTAAGATGTGATTCACTAAAATACTTCTGTGGTGGTGAAACCCAGTTGCCGTTATACTGATACTCAATAGTAATTCCGTTGAGTGTGTCGTCCTCACCAATGGGTACAATTTTCAATTCTTGAAATTGTTCGCCAGGATTCATAAACTGATAGTAATCGTTTATCGTTCCTGAAAATGTTGTGATAAAATTTTCAAGTCCTTCCTTTTGCTTCTTTACAAATTCGTTGTAGATGACTTCCATTGATGCCCTCTGGTCTTCTAAGACTTTCTTTTCCTTCTCAAATTTCTTAATGCGTAAGAAGGCATCTTTTGCAGATGAAATGTTTGAATAGGTAACAGCATTGTTATCTTTTTTCAATGCTGCTTGTATGGCTGTGATTTTTGAAGTTAGCGTTGTCAGAATTGCAAAGTCGGTTTCTTTAAGTTTTAATGTCTTGGCTTCTGAAATTTTATTACCCGATGTTACTTTTTCGTTACCGTCTTTTTCATAAGCGGAAATTTTTATAACTAAATCATCAATTGCTTTTTTAATTGGCTCAAAAGATTTTTCGTTGTAGTGAGTGTCACTACGCAAAAGGTCAAGCCGTTTAATTCTCTCGGCTGAAAGTTTAATGACTGTCTGTTTAGCTGAATCAAAAGCAGCTTTTAACTTTGTTGATTCTTCAATCTGTTTTAATCGTTTCTGAATGTCTTTAAGCAATTCATCTTATCTGAATTAACAATTAATTTCGCCTTTCAGATTGTTCCAAAGTGTTTTACAATTTTCAAGAAAAAAAAATTCATTTTAGAACTTTTGTATTTGCAGGGGCTTTGAGTAAAGTAAGAACTGCATCAATGTCTTTGAATGACTTTACCAATACACCCAAATTCAATGGAGTAATTATTTCGTTCACCTTCTCAAACAAATTCCTTTTCTACTCCGATTGCTGCACCTAATTTTTTCAATTTGAACTTGTTTTGAGTATTGATTTGAGATTCGTAATTCTGATTTTGATTTCAGTTTTGATAGAGTTGTATGCTTTCTTCAAAACTTCTTTCGTCTTGTTTACTTCTGCAAACCCAATACATCAGATAAACTTGAGTTTATCGCCTTTGGTTTTATCAATGAAGTCCGTGAGAAACTGATAACGTAGAATAAGGTTTTCGCCTTGTGTTTGATTTATAAAATCATCAAAGTCGTCTGACTTGTTTGAATAGTCAGAAACCAATTTACCTTTTTATTGCTTAGTGTTTTACTGGAATTAACAGCCGCTTTGGTAAAATCTATTTCAACTGAAGAAACATCTGTGTCCGCAATGTTTGCGTTTCGCAAAGCATCTTTCAAATCAATTTCTTGTCCTGCTAAATGACTTACTGAATCATTGAAAAACCATTCCAAAGAATCAGAGATGCTACTCTTGCCTGTTCCGTTGTCGCCATAAAGCAAAATTGATTTTTTCCGACAACGGAGTTCCATTGTCTCTTGAACTCCACGAAGTCCAGTAATCGAAATCTTTTTAATTTTTGTTGGCATCTTTATCTCTAAGATTTGAAAGTTCGTTTTGACATTGGTGTCTGACAACTTACCTTGATTATATAAGTTTGCTAAGGACTCAGCAAGTCCTTTATCTACATTCTTGATTTTAGAAATGTTGGTAAAGAAGTCATCCAAAAAATTTCCTAAGATTTTTACTTTGTTGTCCATCGGTTATATATTTTTAAAATAGTTCCAATCAATTTTCAAATTCACTTTCAACTCACTGCTATGAATTTCAGCTCCTGTTTTGTTGTTGCAAATTGGATATACTCCGTAATGCTCAACAAAACTTAAAATGAAATAGCTTTCAAGGTCTTCAATTCTGAAATCCCAATTTGCTTTAATAATGTCAAAATTCAAATAAGTAAATAATAGAGGTTCTATCTTTCTGTAATTTACAAGTCCTACATTTTTGGATTTGCCTTCAAAGTGTCCGCTTAATCTGTTACCAATACTGTTTGTTTTCTTTTCACTCATTCCAATGTAAAGCAACTTTGACTTATCAAACGGATATTGAATGAAAGTCTTTTGAGTGAAGATGAAATACAAACCCACTATACCACCCAACGCTTTCGTGTTTGTTGGTTCAAACGACTTGGGTTCGTCAAAGTAAATTGAAATATCCTTTTGCATACTTTTATGAAACGAATTGTTTATGATAGCTATAATTATGTCCGTAATATTTTAGTGGAGTTAC
>JADJMG010000007.1 GCA_016709725.1 Bacteroidota bacterium | reverse complement strand
TAGTTCAAAATGTTTGCGATAAAGAGCATCCATTTCCATTTTCTTTTGATGCACTTCGTGTGTTAAGCAGCGTGTTTGAGCTGTTAAATGACTTGTAATAAGACTAAAGCAAACAAAGAGTAGAATACCTAAATTACGTGTGTGTTGAAGATGCATAGAGGATACAAAAGTACGAAGAAATGAAGCCCATGTCAAATAGCTAATGATTTGATATTTAAGTAAAAAGGGCTAAACATAATTGCTTAGCCCTTTTAATTGGAATATTATAAATAGTATACTATTTCGAAATTTGGAATTTCTCTATTTGTCGACCATACTCAGTAATTACTTCTAAGAAATAAAAACCTTGTGATAATGAACTCACATCGACCTTATAAATTCCGTTTTGAACGAAATTTAATTTGTCAGTAAGAATGTTTGCTCCCAAGGTGGTAAGCACTCGAACTTCCAAATTTCCTGAGCTCATTTGATTTGGGATAACAACATTTAAATTTGTATTTGCTGGATTCGGGAATAAATTCATTTTAAAACTAGGTGAATTTTCTTGCACTCCAACGAATGGACAAATAACAGGGAGTATCAAGTGGGCTACTTCAATGTCCCATCCTGTGCTTGGTTCACTGTATGGGTGCCATGTATTATCGGTCCATTTTTCCCAAGCCGTTCCAACAGCAATTTCTGCATCTTCACAATGAACGATGGCTAATGTATCCCCTGGATTATATCCAAATTGAATCCCTACATAGACATCACCACTTACTGCAATATTGGGAACAAAATCAACCCAAGTTAAGGCGCCTGCTAATGCTCCTGCTGCAATTGAATCGTATGAAAGAGTTGCAGTTCCTAATGCAGTATTTGGTAAACCCGACACGCCATTGTCATCCCATACTGTAACGGTAGCTGTTTGACCCGTGCCAGAACTCGAACCAATTCCGAAAACGAAATACGCACCATCTATAGTTTGATTTGCACCAACAATAGTGTATTTATCGGCCTTAGCAATATCAAGATAATTATTTTGGCCAGAGACATAACCCCAACCATTCGAACCTATAATTGAAGGTGTATGCTTTAAACCATCAAAATTCGTAATGGTATCACAACTTAAAGTTCCCGTTGGATTCACTGTGATATAACTAGTTTTCGTCTCCGTATCGCTTCCTGTACCATTGGTAGCCACTAAACTTACTGTGTAAGTTCCTGGGTTGGCATAGAGAATATTCGTTGGATTTTGAACGGATGAACTAGCAGGATTTCCACCTGTAAAAGTCCAAGCCCAGCCTGTTGGAACATTCGTACTTAAATCAGTGAAATTGATGGTTCCGCCCGCTGTAATAGTTGTACTGCTCGCTGAAAAATCAGCTACCGGAGCTGCAACAACAGGTGGATTGCAAGTAGTAGATTGTGAAAGTGCAACACGCATTGGAGAGTTGCTCATTACCGTTTGAATTCTAGCCTTTTGGTTTGCAGTAAACATTTTCAAACATAAATCATCCCCATAATCCATAAAATCCATGAACATATCTCCATTGGGACCATTGCCACAAGTAACATGAGGGTAAGCTACGCATCCAAAATTAGCAGATTGTTGTGTGGGGGTATCACTACAAAAATCATTTCCGCAATTTGCATCGCCCCAGATGTGACGAAGTCCTAACCAATGTCCAATTTCATGAGTAGCCGTTCTTCCTTTGTGATAAGGAAATTGTACATTTCCTACTCGACCACAGGATTTATACCAAATTACCACGCCATCAGTAGTTGGGGTTCCAAAAGGTGCTGATAAACCCGAAAGTCCACTACCAGCTGGAAAAGTAGCATGTCCTAAGATATCAAAACCATTATCATTATAATCTGGAACTACCCATATATTCAAATAATTATTAGTATTCCAAATGGTATTCGGTTTGATTGTCCCGTCAATATATGATTTTTGAAATGGAGGTGTGGTTGGACCCAATGTTGTATAATTAATTCGATCAATACCCGTAGTGAGTCCACCCTGTGGATCAGTTTGTGCCAAGCAAAAATTAATTTCACAGTCAGCAGCAACACCTGCGAATACACTTTGAATGGTTGCCGTGTCAGCATTTAATTTTCTAAAATCTTCATTCAGCACTGCTAATTGTGAAAGGATTTGGGCATCCGAAATATTTAACCCTACTCCTACATTAACACCATTATGAAGCACATGAAAAACAACAGGAATATTGAACACCGTAGCTGCACCTTTGTTGCTGTTTTGCGCTTGTTGTAATATTAATGGTTGCAGCCAATTTTCGTAATCAGCATCCATTACACCTGATCCACAAGTCCGCTTGGTAATCTCCTTTTGCATGAGATTATTGGGATTGGCGAGTCTTTGTTGCGCTGAAGAAATCAAACTAAATGATAGTAGACAGCCCACTAAGAAGAGACGTTTTTTCATGAATATTTTTTTAATTTTTTATGATATTGAGTTTTGGAGCTATGAAATTAGCTAAATACGATGGAAAATCAAGTAATTGATTAGAATAAAATTATTTTTTATTCGAAAAATTCAACAGCAAAATTGCCCCCTCTCTGTGAATCAGTTGATTCCATTGAATATGATTACTATCAATCTGATTTAAATCCCAAATTCTGAAGTTGATTTTTTCATGGGTCTGGATGGCTTCATCCGTACGTTGATGGTATTTCGACTTAGCTTCATCCACAAGATTTCTGCATTTATTTTCCGAAAGTTCAACACCATAAACTTCTTTCATTTTGTCATACCACGGGATCATGAAGTCAGGTTGATGGATCACTCCTTTGTAGCCAACGATGGTACTTCTTCTTGCTTCACATAAAAAGGAATCATCTTCAGGCAATGTTAAAAAGATAGCATTTGTAGGAGTGTTTTTAGAAATCCAATAATGCATCTTTTCTAAATCCTTTTGAGGATAATTACCAAGTTTGTAACGTTGCTTTAATTTGTCAAATTGTAAATTAGCTGAGTTGAAGATTAAAACCAACAAGCATAAAATACTTACTGATATTGCAATTCTCCATCTGACGATATAAGCCTGGTATGATGGTAATTTTACTTTTTACGCCAAAAAAATTGATACGGGTATTGCGCCAAATAAAGTGGGCCAAATTGTTGCTTTGTACCCTTGCAATTTTCCAATTGGATACAGATTTAATTGCGTGAATCCAATAAAATAAAGTAGGCATCCCGTCGTAGTTAAGATCATTAAAATGGAGTAATTAGACAGTTGATGTCGCTTCACACTGTATCGAATGCATAAAAAAACAAGGGTCCACCAAAATGTAGTTTTGAAATAATCCATCCATGGAAAACAAAACGGATAGTAATGGTGTGAGTTCCGGAAATAAAAAAGTATATTAAAATATTTTTCACTTTCCAATTCACTCATGGATCCAAATTGCAAATAAAGCATAGGAAACAACATAGCCCCTGCAAAAAGTAAATAGATGAAGAAATATTTTAAACTATTTATCCATCGATTTTTATTTACAATTAAGAAGGATGATATGATTAAAAGCAAAATTAAATGTAATCCTATCAATAATTGAAATAAAGATGCTAAGCCACAAAGTGCTGAAGCAAAAACCATCTTGCCTTTTTCAAAGTAGGAAAAAGCCACAGCACCCAATGCGATAGCAAGAACTGTACAGGTGAGCTGAACATCTATTATTGAATTTCCGCCAACAGTAAAATTGTTAAATAGAATGATGAGCATTGGAGCTATCATCCCTGAAAAAGCGTTTTTACTTATTCGCTCAGAAATTTCTGAAACTACCCACCCTATTGCACCTAAACAAATAAAATAAATGAGGAATACAGCTGATGGAATGGGAAGCAAATAGGCAAAGACTCTAATTAAATATGCAAAATAGAATCGAACTGTAAACTGGGAAGTTTGTAATGGAACAAGGTAATCGTTTTGATATAAATTAGAATCAATTAACTTATAAACATACGGCAAATGTTCCTCTTGATCACCATTGTTAAATTGATAACCATGAACCAAAATAAAAAGAGTGGCAAACAGTACTGAAAGAAGGAAGCGATCCCTATTTGTCATCATAGCACTATCAGTTCAATGTCATATTTGGTGGAAACTAAATAATTAATCTGCATAAATCCTTTAGGATATTTTGCAAGAATAGTAAATTTGTTGAATAAAGATATTTTAATATGAGCACAACCCGCATCCTTTTAGTTGAAGACGAGCAAAGTCTAGCCGATACTATAAAACTAAACCTTGAGTTAGAGGGCTATAAAGTTCAATGGGCAAATGATGGTAAAAAAGCCTTAAAGACTTTTAAGCAAGAGCGATTTGACCTTATTATTTTGGATGTAATGCTTCCAGAGATGGATGGATTTACGGTCTGTGAAGCTATCCGTTTAGAAAATGAAGTTATCCCAGTGCTCTTCCTTACTGCAAAGCACAGCAGTGCAGATCGAGTTACTGGTTTAAAAATGGGAGCGGATGATTATTTAACGAAGCCATTTAATTTAGAAGAATTGCTACTTCGAGTTCAAATTTTATTGAAACGTGCTTCCCGCAATGGGGAAAGCACGACACCGAATTTAAGTACCTATATGTTGGATAATTTTCTGATTAATTTTTCGGAAATGTCTGTTGGAACACCTCAAGGTGAGAAAATTAATTTGACTAAAAAGGAAAGTACCCTGTTGAAACTATTAATTGATCGAAAAAATGAAGTGGTATCTCGTGAGCATATTCTGGAAACGGTGTGGGGCTACGATATCTATCCATCCACTCTAACCATCGACACTTTCATTGTTACTTTCCGCAAATACTTCGAAAAAGACCCCTCAAGTCCCTTGCATTTTCAGTCGGTAAGGGGTGTTGGCTATAAATTTGTAGAGTAAACACAAATTATCAATTTTATTAACATGGCTTGTTAATTGCATTTTGCTAATATTTTAAGCGATACTTTTTGTTATATTCTAATATGAAATTGTAGTTTCAATTTTTTTTGGTTGTGCTAATAATTATTTTTTTTGATTGCTTTAATCTAGTCCCTACATTTGATAGTTCCCTTGGGATTTTCAACCCTAAAGCCGACCAATTCAATTAAAATAAATAACAAAACATGAAAAAAATGTTCAAATTAGTATTGTTAGCTGGTGTCATGCTAACAAGTGGAGTGCAAGCTCAAAGTGTTCGAAATTGTGGTACCATGCATCACCTGCATGAAATGGAAAAAAGTGAGCCTGCTACTATTTTAAGAATGCAGAATGTAGAGCGAGAAACAGAGCAATGGATTAAAAGTAATTCAGCAAATAAAGTGGCTGTTGTTGTTACAATTCCAGTAGTGTTTCATATCGTATATAACACTGCTTCTCAAAATATTTCAGATGCACAGATTAATTCTCAATTGAATATATTAAATGCAGATTTTAGAAAATTGAATAGCGATATCAATTTACTTCCTTCGGTTTTTTCAGGTCTTGCAGCTGATTCTGAAATTCAATTTTGTATGGCTCAACGTGATCCAAGTGGCAATGCCACTAATGGAATTGTTCGTAAATCAACAACGGTTACTTCTTTCTCTGACAATGATAATATTAAGAGGAATGCTAATGGCGGCTCCGATGCTTGGCCTGCAGGTTCTTACTTGAATATTTGGGTAGGAAATTTAGGTGGTGGTTTATTGGGATATGCTCAGTTTCCTGGTGGTTCAGCAAGTACAGATGGTGTTGTTATTCTCCATTCAGCTTGTGGAAATACGGGTACTGCCGCTGCCCCTTTTAATAAAGGGAGAACGGCTACCCATGAAGTGGGACATTGGTTAAACCTGCGCCATATTTGGGGTGATGCTACTTGTGGCAATGATCAAGTGACCGATACACCCACGCAGCAATCAGCAAATTTTGGATGCCCTTCTTTCCCAAAAGTGACTTGTAGTAATGGTCCCAATGGAGATTTGCATATGAATTACATGGATTATACTGATGACGCGTGTATGTATATGTTTACTAATGGCCAAAAAACAAGAATGTTAGCATCATTAAATACGACTAGAGCTTCATTGTTGAGTTCATTAGGTTGTGTTCCACCATCTACTGGAACTTGTGGGGTACCATCTGGATTAACAGTTACGGATATTCTATCAAATCAAGTTACTTTAAATTGGACTGCTGTACCTGGAGCAATTAGTTATAATATTAGGTATAAAGCGATTTCTTCGAGTACTTGGATTTCTCGCACTTCTTTAGTTCCTTCAAAGATTATAACTTCTTTAACAGCATCAACAGCCTATGAATTTCAAGTTAAGGCAAATTGTTCTTCAAGTTCAAGCGCATTCTCTGCTTCATCTGCATTTCAACAGCTACCGCATGTACTGATTTGTATGAAGGCAATAATTCAAGAGCCAATGCAAAACCAATTTCTGTAAATACAACCATCATCGCAAAAATTGCGAAGGCTACTGATAAAGATTGGTATTCTTTTTCAACGGTAACTGGAGCCACGAATTTGCAAGTAGTTTTAGATCAACTTCCATTGGATTATGATCTTACATTATACAGTTCGACGGGTGCACAATTAGCTACGTCACAGTCAGCGGGAACGGCCACCGAAACGATTGTCCGTAATACCACCACGCCAGCTTCGTATTATGTTAAAGTAATTGGTTTTAGTGGAGCATTTAGTTCTACTAGTTGTTATAACCTACGTGTAAATACTTCAGCATCTAATTTTAGAAATATCCAGCCTTCGGAATCTGCGGTTGAAAATATAAATATTGAAAAGTTGAATTCGTCCGCCCATTTTGTTTTATTCCCAAACCCAGCTCAAGATATTATAAATCTTAATTTTATTAGTGAAGTTAATTCTTCTGCGATAATATCTGTGGTTGACCTGATGGGTAAAGTGATTGATGTTAAAAGCATAAATACAGTCGAAGGTATAAATAACGTTGAAATGAGTACTTCTCATTTTGTGAATGGCATTTATATCCTTCGTTTAACTCAAAACGATGAATCACTTGTTCAAAAATTTGTAGTTAAGCATTAATTATTAAATAAATTTGAAATTAAAGCCCTTCATCCGAAGGGCTTTTTTATTTTTACCCATTATAAAAGTTTAATACCCTCAATTCGTTTTTATATGCTCAATTTTATTGAAAGTATCGCTCAAGCTACCATCGAACTGCCACCTCGACGGACGCTCGTTATTTTCCCTACTCAACGAGCCTGTCAAGAGTATAAGAAGGAATATGCAAAACAAAAAGCGAAAGCAGGATGGCTTCCTACGGTCTTGCCAATTCGTGATTTACTTGGCAAATTGAATACCCCTTTTTTGCTCGATGATCTTTCACTGTTACTCAAGCTCTATGCAATCCATGTCAAATTTTTTGGTGAAGAAGAGTTTAGTTCGTTTATGTCCTATGGTCAACAGATTATTGATGATTTTAATGAGATAGATCGTCAATTGATCAACGCCGATCAGTTGTTTGAAGAAATCTATGATTTGCGAACACTCGATGAACGTTTTGAACCTGGTGCCGAAGAAGCAGAATACATAAAAGCTTTTTGGTCGGAGTTTATTGGAACAACACATACTCCTCTTCAACATTCTTTCTTGAAGTATTGGAAACAACTTCCCTTACTTTATAAAGAGTTTAATACGGTTTTGCTAAAGGAAAATGAAGGATATGAAGGGATGGCATGGCGATACGTGGTGGAAACAATGAGCCAACAAAATTTCTTTGATGAATTTGATCATATTGCATTTTGCGGGTTTTATGCATTAAATAAATCGGAAGAAAAAGTAATGATGCATCTGCAAAATACTTGCTGACGAATCATTGATGTTCTCCTTGTATCAACAATGTCAAAGGTTGGGTGTAAACTTAAATCCTTCTATGGGATTTCCGCTCAAGTACCATCCTGCCTTTAAAGTGTTAAGTGCTATTAGACAATTTCGAAAGTTGCGCGTGGAAGATGTGAATGATTTGGTAAAATATCGTCAGTTAGAAGAATTATATCAAGAACCTTTGATCAATCGATTTTTCGCACGAGTTAAATCGAAATCTACTTCGGAAAATTCGGAAACAAATCAGATTGAAGAGACGAATTTCTTTAGCTTAATGCTTCACTCCGTAGATCCTTCCATCGAAACAGACAAGAAGAATATTAAATCTCTTCTCACCCATTTTAAGTTTAGTGAAGATGAATGGATTTACCCTTTACATCACCACCTCCTCCAGTACATGGATCAAGTATTTGCAATTTTGCAACCCCATGAGATGGAATTAAGCAATGAAAATTGGTGGGAGCTTTTCATTGCAGAATTGGGATTGGCACGTATTCCCTACTCTGTTGCAGATGGAATTCCAGTGATGGGATTTTTGGAGACACGTATTTTAGATTTTGATCATGTTTATATCGCTCCACTAAATGAAGGAAGTTTACCAAGTTCTACTCCTTCAAAATCATTGATTCCTTATTCTTTGAGAAAGGCCTATCATCTCCCTTGCATGGAGGAACAAGATGCAGTTACGGCCTATCACTTTTACCGATTACTGCAAAGAGCGAAGCATATTCGATTTTATTATACCACGAATTTAAGTGACCAAGGAGCTGGTGAGAAGAGCCGATATCTCTATCAATTACACCACGAATTGCTGGAAAAGTGTCCGCCCAAATCCATTATTTACGAGCAGCAAGATAGCGTGGTGAATCCATTGGTGGTGGAGCCAATTGTTGTAAAGAAATCGGAAGAGATTATAGCTAGGTTAAAAGAAAAATTTGCAGTCGAGTTTTCCGATCCGCAAAACTTTGCAGGATTAAGTGCATCGGCATTAAATTCCTATATCGCATGCTCGCTACGTTTTTACTTTGATCAATTAGCTGGAATTCGTCCAGAAGATGATGTTGAAGGATTAAGTGCTGGTCATTTTGGAAATGTATTGCATAAAGCGATGGAAATTGCATACAAAGATCAAGAAGTTATTACCAAGGAATATATTGGAACGCTTTCAACTCAAGTGGATGCGATTGTTGAGCAAGCCATCAAATTGGCATATGGGAGACCCGTGCAAACTGGTCACGACTTCCTCATGAAAAAGGTATTAATTGCCTTAGTGACCAAAATTTTTGAGTATGATTTGGAATGCGCTCCCATCGAGTTAAAAGGGTTAGAGGAAAATCTGAAATGGGCTATTTCAATTCCAGGACAAGGTGAAATTTGGTTGAAAGGAATTATTGATCGCTTGGATTTTTTTGAAGATCATCTTCGAATATTGGATTATAAAACAGGTCGTGATACGATAAAAAAAGTGGATGATTTCTCAACATTGTTTCAGGAGTCTGATCTCAAGCTTAATGTCCAACTTTTGTTTTACACTTTGTTGGTACGAAAATCTTTTGACCTCGGCGCTCACAAATTAAAAGCTGGAATTTTTAAGCTTAGATCATTCGAAGATGGTATCGATTGGTTGAATGAGGGCGATCGAATTACGGATGAAATTTTAAATGATTTTCAAGAAGCGCTCATTCTAAAAATTACTGAACTGTTCAATCCTGAAGTGCCGTTTGTACAAACAACCGACTTAAAACAATGTTCTTTCTGCGATTATAAGGGACTCTGTAGTCGACAAGCTACTTGATTGGTATAATTAGAGTCAGTCTATAAAGTTTAGTGTTTGGATCATAATGTTCGAGTTCGAGGCTTTCGCAATCATGAAAGACCAAGTAGTTTATACCAATTATATATAAATAGTCCAATTAATTAAGTGCAGATGGATACTTGTTTCGAGCTTGTAATATTAATATATTACAATATTGTTCGGGAGAGTGCGGAGGTCGTCCACGCAACAGTGCGAACCGATTTTTGCTGTACCGATGAAGTAAAGAAGTAGCACAAAAGAATGTTCAGTGGTTGCCAAGGAAAGTAGAAAGCAAAAACTGCAAAAATGGGTTGGTGTTGCGTGGCGTGCTTTCTTTGGTTACTTTCTTTTCACGTAAAAGAAAGTGACAAGTAAATTAGGACTATAATTTGAATTTAAAAACTAAAATTTTTACTGTAGATATAGGGTTAACTAGGTCACCCTTATTTTTATTTTATGAAATTCAATATTGTCGGTGAGAATAAAATAAACTTTTAGGAAATAATTACATCTATATGGACTATTAAATAATTATAGATGGTATTACTTCTGTAAATGACTGTTTTCAAGACAAGAGTAACGACGAAATCGGACATTATGGACAAACACAAATTACCACTTCTTTTCGTTGGGCGATTCGGTGAGATGATCTATTAATGAGGTGATCATCGACAAAACAATACTGAATAACATCGCCACCCAAAATCCATCTACATTAAACCCATCTTTCATAACGTAGGAGGTTACTAAGATGATGGTGGCATTGATCACCAATAAAAACAATCCTAAAGTAACCAAGGTTATGGGAAAGGTTAGAAAGATCAAGATGGGTTTCACATACACATTCATCAATACCAACAGTGTTGATACAACGATGGCCATTGGCAAATTCTTTACCTCAACGCCAGGCATTAAACTGGCGATTACAAATACGGCTAAAGCAGTAGAAGCTATTTTAATTAAAAAATTCATATTGTTTGGAGCGTAAAATTAGGCTTTATTTTATACTTTTACAAGATGTTAACATTTATACTCTCCCTCCTCTTAGTTTTGAATCCTGCAGAAACTGTTTATCAGTTTCCAGTGAAAGATATTACCGGCAAAACCATCAACTTGAATCAATATAAAGGCAAGAAAATTCTTTTTGTAAATGTTGCTTCTGAATGCGGATATACCAAACAATACGAAGCGTTACAAGCTTTATCGGAGCAATACAAGAAGACCTTGGTAGTCATTGGGGTGCCAGCAAATAATTTTGGTGGACAAGAACCAGGAACAAACGAAGAAATAAAAGCGTTTTGTTCTAAAACCTATCAAGTTACTTTTCCATTGACTTCTAAAGTTTCGGTAAAGGGTGATAATATTGATCCTTTGTTTAGTTGGTTAACGACACAAGCAAATCCTGACTTTACAGGCGATATAAAATGGAACTTTGAAAAATTCTTGGTCGATGAAAATGGAAAGTTAATTCGTCGCTTTCGTTCCAAAGTAAAGCCATTGGATGCCGAACTGATCAATGCACTTTAAGAGTAAATTTAAATAGAATTAGGAGTTATTGGTTACTAAAAGCCTTACTCCTTTTCCATGTAAACTTACGATTTCAATATTGGGATCTTTCTTTAAATATTTCCTCAACTTGGTAATAAATACATCCATACTTCTTCCATTGAAGTAGGTATCCTCTCCCCAAATTAATTTTAGAGCTTTTGATCGAGGAAGAAGATCGTTTTCATGCAAGCAAAGTAGTCGCAATAATTCGGCTTCCTTAGGTGATAATGATTCACTTTCGTTTTCGGAAGTGATGGTCCTTAATTTATAATCGAATTGATAAATTCCTATGTTAAAATGATCTCGACCTTCTAATGCGGAATGTCCCATCGACCGCTTTAATACGGTTTGCATTTTGTAAAGGAGTACGTCGGTATCAAAAGGCTTGGTGAGAAAATCATCTGCCCCTACTCTGTACCCAGTAATCATATCTTCTTTCATTCCTTTGGCGGTAAGAAAAAACAGGGGTGTCAATTTATCAATCTCACGAATATGTTTGGCTAAGGAGAATCCATCCATCTTAGGCATCATGACATCTAAAATGATTAAGTCATATCCTCCTTTTGAATAGGCATCAAATCCAGCAACACCATCACGTGCCAAGGTAACATGGTATTCATTTAACTCCAGATAGTTTTTCAAAACACTTCCGAAATTCAGATCATCTTCAACTAATAATATTTTTGCTTTCATGCTTTTTCATTTTCTAAGATGGGCAAACGAATAATAAATGAACTTCCTTTACCTAATTCACTTTGTACTTCTATTTGACCGTTGTGCATATCTACAATGGCTTTTACATAACTCAATCCCAATCCAAAACCTTTTACGTCATGAATATTACCCGATGTAGCTCTGAAAAAGGTTTCAAAAACTCTCTTTGAAACCTCTTTGTTCATTCCAATTCCTTTATCGTGAATGGCGATGGTTACTTTAGAGGAATCCGAATACACATGTACTCGAATAGCAGGTGCTTCTGGACTGTATTTATTTGCATTGTCGAGTAAATTGATGAATACATTCATGATGTGATTGGGATCTGCATAAACTTGAACATCCCTTCCCCTCCCAATCAATGGTGATATGTCCTTCCCTTTGTTGAACGGGAAGCTGCATACTGGCAGCAGCTGATTCAATTACTTCTTTTAAACCAATATTTTCTTTGTTGATCTTTATTTCACCTTTATCAATTTGCGCCATTTGCAAAACGGTTTCCACCTGACGTAACATTCTTTCATTTTCATCTTTTATGATACCTGTATAAAACTCCTATTTATCTGGAGATTGACTGACACGAGGATCTTGAATGGATTCATTGGCGATGGCAATGGTTGCAATAGGGAGTTTTAAACTCATGCGTCATATTATTGATAAAATCATTTTTAATAATGGCCAATTTTTTTTGTTGTTGAATGACGAATAAAGTATAGCCAAAACCCGTAATAATAATTCCTGTAAATAACAATGAAAACAAGAGCATCAAAAACATGCTGCTTAAAATATAATTAAATTTGTTGTTAAAGTCTAGGCATAACACTTCACTTTTATTGATAATATCATTGGGGAATAAAGAAAGCTGGTAGGGACTATTGATCAGACTTAAACTATCATCCTTGTTCGTTAATAAAAGCGCTTTAGGAATATTTTTCTGAAATACGCCATACTTATAATCCAGCTCTAAATCATGATTCTTGATCTCGGCCATGACAATCGAATCCAAATTACGTTTAGATATACGATTGAAAATATTTCCTTGGGGATCTACAATTTGAAAAGTTAATTTTTGCATGATGGAATTCAACTTCTTCATTTTGGTCTTCATCCTTTTTTCTACCAATGCAATTTTGCGCTCTTCCAATGCTGAATTCTGATCAACCATTGGATCATCCATTGGATTCAATTCATTTATTCTGCGGTTAAAACTTAAATCAATAATTTCTCGCTGTTCAATATTTTTTTCAATCCGAATATCGATGGTAGAATCTAAATGCAAAAAAGACAATTCCCCATCGGGATTCCACGATTTTTGTAGCAACTTATCTTTCCCAAATTTTTTTAGTGATGGCTTCGTCAAGTTCTCTGGCTGGGCTGGGTGGTCCAGGAGGCGGTGGTGGCGGCATGGGTGGCTCCATCGCAACTGAAGAAATTATATTCAGCAAACTATCGTTAAGTCCAACAAAAGTAATGCTTGAATCTTCCAAAGAAATAAAATTGTTGACGACCAAGCGACGATTCTCCATTTCTTCAACTTGCTCCACTATTTTATTCATCGCCATCATCACCGTGCCATCAAATTGCTTTGCCTTACTCTCAAAATCATGCTTGATCCAATACGCTTGTAAGAGTATGAGTCCTGCCAGCGCAATACTCATTAAGATTACAATAAATTGGAATTTCCCTTTTTTCATTGACCTCAAATTTAGTGTATGTAATGGAATTAAAATGTTTTTAACGATACATTAACGAGCATTAACTGGCTGTTAACCGCTACGCCCTGGAGTAAATAATAGGTTTGCATTAAACTAATAATCGAAAAACATGAGAACAAAAACTGTATTGCTAATTGGCTTAATTATCATTTCGGGAGGAATGGTTGCACAAACTACTGACAGTAAGTCCAACGAAAAAAACAAAATAAAAGTACACATTGAAAAGGAAGTGAATGGAAAGAAGACGGTGATCGATACCACCTTTTCTTCTACTGATGACGCAGCTTATAAAACTTTTATGGACGAGCATGAAATGAAAGTGGAAGTTGTGGAAGGTAAAGGAAAGGATGGAAAAAAGATTAAGAAAGAAGTGATCGTTAAAATGGATGATAAGAAAGGAAATACAGAGCGCAAAATGATGTATATGCATCCCGATGGGCCAATGCCACCAATGCCACCTTCTCCTCCTTCTCCACCATCGATCCCTGAAATCGATGAGGATATGAAATCATTTGAATTCAGTTGGACTGACGATCGTGGAGAGAAGCATGATGAGAAAGTAGAAAAGGAAATAAAAGTGATTAGGATGAAAGATAGCAATGAAATGGATTGGAATTCATCCGATATCGATAAATACCTTAAAGATGAAAAGTCATCGAAACGATCACGAAGAAATAAGAAATGTAAAAAAGAGAGTGATTATTATTGAAGAGTACTAGGTCAAAAAAAATCCCTAACCCAGAAGCGTTGAAGCGCATAGCGGCATCTGCTGCTGGGTAGGGGATTTTTAATTATAAAGTGTTTCAAAAATTCACTTTTTCCTCTGCAGCAAATTTTCTATCCTTTAAATTGAATGTGTTCCCTTTAGTCATTACATGCACAACTAAATTTTCGATGCTGATGGGAGAACCATCATTTAAATCAGCGATATTAGAATGTCGAATACCATACCCATCCACAATAATTACCAATCCCGATCCTATTGCTTCTAGATGATTATTATCGGTTACAACAACACCTGTATCTTCTCCTAAGCCGATTCCAATGCAAGAAGGATTGGATGCAACCGCTTGAGCTAATCTTCCGAAACGACCGCGTTTATCGAAATGTGAATCGATGATCACATCTTTCATAAAAGCTAATCCCGTTGTAATTTTTACCTCTCCTTTTATTAATGCTCCCGCGCTGGAACCTTGATAAATCATGGTATTGCTCATCGCCATAGCCCCTGCACTTGTTCCGGCTAAAACAAATTCTTCATTGTTCAATCGATTTTGCAGTATTCTTAAAATCTCTGTCCCTCCAAAATGGTACTTAAGCGCAATTGATTTCCGCCCGATAGCATCACGCCATCACACTTCTTAATTCGCTCTATAAATTCAGGATTTTGCGCATCCGCACGATTTCGGATATGCATGTTTTGAACATTGGTACAACCAATCTTGCCAAAAGCTGCTAAATAGTTTTCACCTACTTCTTCAGGAATACTTGAAGCTGATGTAATTACTTCAATATGAGCGTCTTTCTGACCTTTGCACTCGTCAACAATCCTCGATAAAATTTGTAATTCAAAGTAGTTTAGGTTGTTTCGTTGCTGAATATTCGGCTCCAACTCATTTCCCTTGTCTTCATTCCCCCCGATTGCGATTAGTTTACCTTTCATAATGACATGTCCTATTAATTTATGTCCTTTTTGGAGAATAAATAATTGAATTTTATTCAGTTTTTGGTTGATTACGAAACTATTCTTATTTTCATCGTGTCGACCATACACCCTCATCCGGTTTATTAACAAGTCGAAAATTAAAACTTTATTAAGAAATTATTATGAAGATACGTGAAATCAGGGCAATGCGTGGTCCAAACTATTGGTCTATTCGTCGACATTTTTTAATTGTTATGAAATTGGACCTTGAAGAAATGGAAGAAAGGCCCAGTAATTTGATAGAAGGCTTCAGTGAACGCCTCGAAAAAATGTTTCCAACCATGTATGAACATCAATGTTCAGAAGGTTGTCCGGGAGGGTTTTTTAAGCGCGTTAAGGAAGGTACCTGGATGGGTCATGTTGTAGAGCATATTGCTTTAGAGATCCAAACATTGGCGGGTATGGATGTGGGTTTTGGAAGAACTCGATCTACCTCTGAACATGGAGTCTATAATGTAGTTTTTGCTTACATGGAGGAAAAAGTAGGTATTTATGCTGCAAAAGCTGCTGTTCGTATAGTGCAGGCGTTAGTGGATGACGAAATTTATGACCTAGAAGATGATATTCAAACCATGCGTGAAATTCGTGAAGATGAGCGCCTGGGTCCAAGTACCGGTTCTATTGTTCAAGAGGCCGCAGCTCGTGGAATTCCATGGATTCGACTCAATCGTCATTCGTTGGTGATGTTAGGATATGGTAAAAATCAAAAGCGTATTCAAGCAACCGTAACCAGTAATACAGGAAGTATTGCAGTGGAAATTGCATGCGATAAAGAAGAAACAAAAAATTTACTGGAAGCCGCAAACATATCGGTACCAAAAGGTAGAATTATTTACGACGAAGAAGATTTAGATAGAGCGATTGATTCCATCGGTTATCCCATGGTGATTAAACCCGTAAATGGAAATCATGGTCGCGGGGCAACCATCAATATCAGAAGTCGTGAAGAAGCAATTGAAGCATTAGCTGCGGCAAAGAAAATTTCCAGAGCGGTAATTTGTGAAAAGTTCATCACTGGATTTGATCATCGAGTATTAGTCATCGATTATAAATTTGTAGCTGCTGCAAAACGTACTCCTGCATTAGTGATTGGTGATGGTAAAAGCAGGATCATGGCATTGATTGATGCTGTGAATAAAGATCCACGAAGAGGATACGGTCATGAAAAAGTGTTAACCTCTATTAAAGTGGATGAAAACACGAAGCAAATCTTAAAAGAACGTGATCTTACTTTAGATTCAATTTTACCGAAGGATGAAGTCTTGTATTTGAAATCGACAGCAAATATTTCTACTGGTGGAACAGCTACTGATGTTACCGATCAAGTACATCCACATAATGTTTTCATGGCTGAACGAATTGCTCGAATTATAGGATTGGATGTTTGTGGTATCGATATCATGACGGATGATATTTCGCTTCCTATTTCGGAGACGGGTGGTGGCATTTTAGAAGTGACTGCCGCTCCTGGATTTAGAATGCATTTAGCACCTACGGAAGGGTTGCCACGCAATGTTGCAGAGCCTGTAATCGATATGTTGTTTCCTCCCGGTGCAGAAATTCGTATTCCAATTGTTGCCATCACAGGAACTAACGGTAAAACGACTACGACAAGATTGATGGCGCATATTGCTAAAACCGCTGGATATAAAGTTGGTTTTACTACTACGGATGGCATCTACATTCAAAACATCATGATGCAAAGAGGAGACTGCACAGGTCCACAAAGTGCAGAGTTTGTTTTGAAAGATCCTACGGTTGACTTTGCAGTACTTGAAACGGCTCGGGGTGGTATTTTACGAGCTGGACTAGGTTTCCATAAATGCGATATTGGTATCGTTACGAATGTGGCTGCAGATCATTTAGGTCTTAAAGACATCAATACGCTGGAAGATATGGCTCGCGTGAAATCGATTGTTCCAGAAGCCGTAATGCCGAGTGGATATGCGATTTTAAATGCAGATGATGAACTCGTTTCCAATATGGCAAAAGGTCTCGATTGTAATGTGGCTTATTTTTCCATGGATGAAAACAATGCACTTGTTGCGAAACATTGTAGTAAAGGTGGATTGGCTGCTATTGCTGAAAATGGATACATCACCATTTGTAAAGGAACTTGGAAAATTAGAGTAGAAAAAATCATCAATATTCCACTGACCTTCCGTGGTAAGGCGGCGTTTATGATTCAAAATATTTTGCCTGCGGTGTTAGCGAGCTTCATTCGTAATTTCGATATTGGAGACATTCGTTTAGCACTCGATACTTTCATTCCATCTCCAGTTCAAACTCCCGGTCGAATGAATTTGTTTGAGTTTAAGAAATACAGTGTGATGGTGGATTATGCTCATAATCCTGCGGGATTCCTTGCCATCTCTAAATTCTTAGAGAAGATTGATGCTTCTCCTAAAATTGGAATTATTGCAGGTGTGGGCGATCGCCGAGATGCAGACATAGTATCACTTGGTGCATTAGCAGCAAAAATGTTTGATGAAGTAGTCATTCGTCAAGACCGTAATTTACGTGGAAGAACAGAGCATGAAATTATCGATTTGATGGTAGAAGGAATGCATTCTGTAGATCCAAAGAAAAAGCATGTAGTTATTCCAAGTGAACCTGAAGCTATTGATTATGCATTTAAAAATGCCAAGAAAGGATCCTTCATTGTTATTTGTAGTGACGTTGTTCCAGATGCATTGGATCAGGTGATGAAGTACAAGGATACAGAAGATAAATTTGAGTTAAGTGTGGATGATATACCTAATCAACATGAACATATAGAACCCGCTCAACCGGAGTCGACGAAATAAGTTGGATAGTATAACTCAATTTGCACTTGGTGCAGCTCTTGGAGAATTAGTCGCTGGAAAAAAAATTGGTAGTAAAGCCATTTTATGGGGTGGTATCGCTGGTACCATCCCTGACTTGGATATTTTGTTCAATCCATTTTTTACAGAACTTCAAAAACTTTCGGTCCATCGAGGCATAAGTCATAGTTTGATTTTTGCTTTTGCCGTTGCTCCCATCATGGCATGGCTCATGCGAAAGCTTTATTGGAAAAAGCCTGAAATTACGTTTCGGATTTGGTTAGATGTATTCTTTATTGGCATCTTTACCCATCCACTGCTCGATGCTTTTACGTTGTACGGGACTCAACTCTTCCTGCCTTTTAGTGATTATCGCGTTGCGCTGAATAGCATTGCCATTGTCGATCCCGGGTATACTTTGCCCTTATTAATCGGAACAACTTTTACATTGGTGTTGAGAAGAAAGCATCCTAGCATGGCAGTTAAGATGAATTATCTTGGGCTAATCATTGCGCATATTTATTTCCTCTTGACGATTGGAAATAAATTTTATGTGAATCAAAAATTTGAAGCGGCACTTACAGATCAAAACATTGCTCCCAACGACTATCTTTCCAATCCAGTCATATTTTCAAATCTACTTTGGTGTGCCGTAGCCAAAGATGATAGTATGTGCTATATTGGGTATTATAGCATTTTACAAGATCAACCTACTATTCGATTTGAAGGATTTAAGAAGAATGAATATTTATTGGAAAAAATTAAGGATAAAGATGGTGTTGCCAAGTTGAGATGGTTTTCTAAAGATTATTTTATTGTAGAAGAAAGAAATGATTCACTTGCCTTTTATGATGTTCGCTATGGAAAATCTAATTTCTCTCCCAACCTCGACAATGAAAAGACATTTTTATTTTATTTTAAGATTCTTGAAAAAGACTCAAGTCCCTTGAAAATCCAGCAATACATTTCAAGAAAAGACATGCATTTCTCTGAATTTATGGATCAATTGAAGCACCGGATTTTATATGTTGATTAGTTGATCTGATTATTTTGATGTTTTGTCGGAGCTAAATACCGCTTAGACGAATTCAGTTAATTCTTCGTTAATTTCATTTGTGATAAGTATACAATATACTAATTTTGATAGCATCAATGACAACGCGTTCCATCCCATTTCTTCTATTATTTCTGTTATCTATTCACTTCACAAATACATGGGGCGCGAAAGTAGATACGGATACATTGCGATCTACTACTGCCCTTCGAGTAGAGAATGCTCCTACCATCGATGGAAAATTAAAAGAAGTAGAATGGTCTTTGGCTGAAGCGACGTCTAATTTTATTCAAGCCCGACCCGATGAAGGAAAGCCAGGAACTCAAATTACAGAAGTGAAAATATTGTATACTGATTTTGCTATTTATGTAGGTGCGTATTGTTACGATACCAAAGCGGATAGCATCTTAAAGCAATTAGGAAAAAGGGATGATGGCAATTTAAATGCAGATTTGTTTTCAATAAAAATAGATCCTTATAATAATCAACAGGACGCTTTTATCTTTGAGGTGTATGCCTCAGGTGTGCAGATGGATTCAAAGTTTAGTGATTTAACTTTTGACGCAGTATGGCATTCCCATGTAAGTTTTAATGAGAAGGGTTGGTACGTAGAAATGGAAATCCCCTACTCTGCCTTTCGTTTTCCAGCTACAACAATACAAGAATGGGGATTGCAGTTTAATAGAAGGATTAGAAGAACGAGGGAATTACAATTTTGGAGTTATGTTCCCTCTACGGCAACCAATGCTCAACTTTATTGGGGGCATTTGAAAGGTATACAAAATGTCAAAACGCCTTTACGCTTATCAGTCGTACCATATGTTGCTTTAAGCTATGATCATAATCCTTTAACAAATGATGATGGGACTCAAACTTATTCGAATTTAAGTTCCTATAATTTTGGTGCCGATATAAAGTACGGTATCGATGATCGATTTACTTTGGACATGACATTACTTCCCGACTTTGGTCAGGTCCAATCCGATCGCATCGTTAAAAACTTGAGTTATCGAGAAGTAGTTTACGACGAAAATAGACCGTTCTTTCGTGAAGCAACGGAGTTGTTTAGTAAGGGAAATTTATTCTATTCCCGGCGCATTGGAAAAGTACCCAGTGGTTACTATTCTGTATTTGATGAAGTGGGTGAAGATGAAAGTTTGGTAGATAATCCTACCCAAGCTAAATTATTGAATGCTGTAAAAATTTCAGGTCGTACCGATGATGGTTTAGGAATTGGTTTTTTTAATGCCATTACGGATAATGCTTACGCCACCATTGAAAAGAGTTCAGGAGAGAAAAGAAAAGTGATGACGGAGCCACTTACAAACTACAATGTCATTGTACTTGACCAGCAGTTTAAGAATAATTCAAATATTTATTTTGTAAATGCCAATACCATTCGACGAGATCAATTCGACGATTCAAATGTATCGGGAGCTGGTGTTCGGTTGAGTAATAAGAAAAATACTTTTTTAGCCGCTGGAGAAGGTGTTCTTACTCAAAATTTTTCTGTAGATAAAGAGCGGGAAGGAAATGTTTTTGAGAATACCATGGGTTATAAATATAGCTTGGGTCTTGAAAAGCAAGGTGGAATTTTTAATTATGGTAGCTATCGAAATGTCACAAGCCCCGATTATAGAGCAACTGATTTAGGATTTTTCCGCGTGGCAGGACAAAATAATACCGAAGCATTTTTAAGATTTAATCGATTCAAACCTTGGAAAGGAATTCGGGAATCATATAATAATTTAAATCTTTTTGTTGCTGATGATTATAAAACAGGAAAAATCGGTGATAACAGTATTAACTTAGATTTGTTCGCAAACCTGTTGAGTTGGAATGCGATTTTTGCGGGCGGCGGTGCACAATTAATCCGGCCTTACGATTTTTATGAAGCACGTGTTCCTGGACAGCTTTTTCGTGGTCTCCGTTATTATTATGCCTTTGCAGGATTTAGTACCGACTATAGAAAAAAAATTGCGGTTGATTATAATTTTAATATTTCTAATTTCATTGATGAATTCACATGGTTTGGCTATAATAATTCATTAACCCTTTTAGTTCGCCCAAGCGATAAACTTTTTATGACCTATAATTTGCAATATAATTTTGATCCATTTAATGTGGGTTTTGCAAATTTTGATGAAAATGATCAACCCCTCATTGGTGGTCGACGATTAGATACTTGGGAAAATAGATTTAATGGTACTTATATTTTTAAAACAGATATGAGTCTAACAATAATAGCTCGCCATTATTGGATCACGGGACATTACAAGCAGTACTTTAGTTTGGACGAGGAAGGAGAAATGATTCGAAATCTTGATTATCATCAAAATAATAATTTCAATTTTAATGCTTTTAATGTCGATTTAATTTACGAATGGAGATTTGCTCCCGGAAGCGTGCTAAACATCGTTTACAAGAATAATATTAGCCGAGAAACTTCATTTGTACGACATAATTTTAACAATAATATGCGCGACTTAGTGAATGATCCGCAATCTACGACAGTGGCGATTAAAGTTCTTTATTTTTTAGATTATATAAAAGTGCATGGAAGACTTGCAAAAGGTTTACATAAATCGAAAACGATGACCAGTTACCATCAAAGTGAAAATCAAGTAACTAAGAGAGGTTATTAAGCAATTCAATTTTGAATATTAATCTATGTTATTTCTTTTCGATTTGGCGCACTAGTTAGAAAAATTGTCGTAGCGCAGCCTTTGCGGCTTTGCGCCTTAGCGAGAAATTTTAGCATTGCGCAGCCTTAGCGGCTACGTCCTAATAGCTATCGGGATTGCGTCTTTTTAACCTGAGCTTGTCGAGGGTTGCGAGATAATTTACCGAAGTATAACCATTGCTTCTTTATTGGGAATTTTTTTTCGGTTAAAGTGGATGATCGAAAGAAAACAGATTACAGTCAAATTAAAGCTTAAGCCTCTCCCCAGCCCTCTCCAGGGGAGAGGGAGCAAATTAAATTGTTTGCCTTTGCGAAAAAATTTAGCGACTTTAAACATTGCGTCCCGATAGCTATCGGGACTGCGCCTTTTTAACCTGAGCTTGCCGAAGGTTGCGAGCAACTTTAGCGTATTATAAAACCTAAGAAATATTATTAAACAATTCAATAAAATCTTCTTGTAATTTTTGACCTTTATCGTTTGTATAATATTGATGCAATTGTAAGCTTAATTCCTCTTTGCTTAACGATGAATCTTTTTTCAAATTCATATACCAATGTTGAATAGCAGTTGGGCGCGGTCCCCAACTAAATAAAAAATCTCCCGTCACTGAATGAAAGGCGATTAATTTTGGAATTGCCTTACTCCCATCGGTTAAAAACTGATTCATCAACTCAAGATTTTCGTCTCTTAATAAATAGTAGTCCTTTATTTTACCCTTTGATTCCGCTGCTATTTTATGAATGTAAGGAACACTTTGAGACGCGTCTCCACACCAACCTTCCGTTAAAATGAGAAAGGAAATGGGTATTTGAAGTTGATCGACTTTCAATTTTAAATCTTCAGAAATTATAGCAGTCTTGTCAAGTCGCTTGATTCGTTGACGGTTTAGTGGCGCTGTTTGCACATGAGCAATACTCTGATCCTCCCCTGTCGTTTTCCCTTGTAAAAGTAAGGAGTCTATTAGTGATAGATAGTCAGAATAACTCATTGAGTGATTCAATATTTTCAAAAATTCAAGTTCTTTCTCCATAGTACCGGCAAAGATAGATGACATCAATATTTAAATTGGTACTAATTTTAGATAATAATCATATTTTGAAATGAGAAGAATTATTAAATTAGGCAAAAAATTGAAATGAACAACTGCTTCGCAAAATTCAAAGTATTAATTCTATTTTTATTTTTATTGCCATCAGTGACCTATACGCAACATCTTTTTGTACAGAGGAAGGAAGTTAGAATTTCATCAAGTTTTTTTTATGGAAGTTATAAAAGTGTATTTGATATGGATGGCGAAAGAAAATTGGCACCCAAAACGACTCATGCGGGTATGAATTTATCTTTCACTGCTGGTTTTCATTCGCGTTGGAATGGGATGTTTAATTTGCCAATTATCTACAATAGAGTTACCGGTTACAATGATCCAGGAGGCATTTCAAGCGAAAAGAAAATCATGAAACCTGGTGATATCGAGTTCGGACTAAAATACTTATTGGTTGCAAATGAAGTATGGAAGTCGTGTATAACTGGCTGGCAAAGTTTAGGTACAGCAAAGCGGGATGAAACCACTTTTCTGCATACGGGTTATGGGGATTATAATTCTCGACTCTATTTCGATTTGAATTATGTGAAGTCTCCAAAATGGATGGCAGGGACCTATTTAGGTTTTAACAAGCGAAATAAAAGCAATAGTGATGAAGTGCATGGGGGAATTACAACTTCATTTTTAATTACGAAGAATTTGTTTTTAGATGCCCGTGGTGATTTAAATTACTCCTTGGAAAATCAAAGTAAGAAGCCTGTTAATTATGAATTAGGTTTATTTCATAACAACGCGAGATGGATAAATGTGTCAGGTAGTATGCGCTATGAAATGGAAAAATGGTTCAGCGGTTACGTGAGTTATACGGCGCCTATTCGAGGACAATATATTTTCAATACCGAAATAATTTCGATAGGTATTACATTAAAATTGTCAAAACAGCCTACTGTTGAATCACCAATTGATTCAACTACTTCTTATAATCAACGATTCATTATTAATTGAGAAACGCTGGAATAATAAAGAATAGAATTGACATGGCTAGAAAAAAAGTTGCTAATAATCCTAACCCGAATTGTTCTTTCGAATTTAAGGGGTTTGACTCAAATCGAACTGCCAATTGAATCAGTGTTTTTTCCTCTTTCATAATTGTTTTGGTTGGTGGTTAGAAAGGGTAATAAATACTTTTACTATAAGTGTTGAATCATATTATATCCAAATCCTGCAATCGCAATGATGATAAAGAGTATTAATAATTGCACTGCATTTCTTGATTGTTGCAACCAGTGTCTTTGAAACATCCAAAGTAACTTTTGTTGTTGCAACCAATTCATGTGAATGAGATATTGATTCTGCCCAAACCGATATGCATTTTCAGTAAGGATTCTATTAATCTGAACTTTTTTTATATTACTGCTATTCGTATTGTATTTAGTATTAATTTCCATTGAAGTATCATCATAAAAAAATCCGAATGGTTTAAATGTGGTATTCTTATCTTTATATAAATATATTTTACAATTCTTAATGGTTAATTTTTCGCCTGGTATAAAGTGGTCGCCCCCATTGTGATAGTAATACCTCACCTTTATTGCCATAACCTTGTTTTTTCACCTTTAACGGTTTTTCTGGTTAGAAAAAACAAACCTCATTTTCAATAGCATAATTTTAAGCATTATTCTGATTCATACGCCATTATGGAGATAATAATACATGTAATTATTAGAAAAGTACAAAAGTTGGTTTCAATGTTCATTGGTTTGAGGGAATTCGAAAAGGACAAGGCAAATGAATGATCCATGAATTGTATTCGTTTATGTAACCGATTTGGGTGTAAACTACGTTTCGTTGGCTATAAACTATGCATATTTGCATAAATTAGATTTAACCCCTTACCTAGTATCCTCTTATGAAGTATTCATCAAATTTAGGACGACAAATTAGAAATGTATGCTTGCTTATAGTTTTCTTTTTTGCTTCTACTCATCAGAAAGTTGTTGGAGCTGAAAAACCTGCCTATGAACTTACTTTTAAAATCTCAGGGCTGAAAGATTCGATGGTGTATCTCGCCAATTATTATGGGGAAAAACAATATCTAAAAGATTCCACGCATGCTGATGCTAATGGAAATGTAGTTTTCAGAGGAGCAGAAAAACTACCAGGTGGAATTTATCTTTTTGTTTTTCCTGGTAAAACCTATTTTGAAATTCTATTGGATCAAGAACAAACGTTTAAGATGGAATGTTCTATGTCGAATGTTATTGAATCCATGAAGGTAAATGGATCAGAAGACAATCGCCTTTTTTATGAGTATCTAAAATTTATTCAGGAAAGATCTAAAGAAGTTGAACCGCTAAAAAACATGCGAAAAAACTTACAAGATCAAAAGCTTCCAACCGATTCTATAGAGGCAAAAATAAAGAATGTTGATCAAGCCGTTGTCGATTATAAGCTAGCATTTATTAATAAATATCCCGAACGCTTTCTTGCCAGCATCTTTAATGCATCGCAAGATCCCAAAGTTCCCGAGTTACCCATTAAGAAAGATGGTACTCGTGATTCTGCTTTTGCTTATTACTATTATCGCGATCATTATTTTGACCATATTAATTTAAGCGACGAACGATTATTACGTAGCCCCATTTATCACAGTAAGCTTAGCTACTACATGAAAAATTTGGTGATCAATTTTCCTGATTCTATTTATCCGGTCACTGATTCTTTGATTAAATGGGCTAGTGGAAATAAAGAGACCTTTAAGTATATGGTTTGGTTTTTAACCAATACTTATGAAACTTCAAATATTATGGGAATGGAAGCCGTTTTCGTTCACCTAGTGAAAAATTATTATACCAAGGAAAAAGCATATTGGGTGGATGAAACAACACTCTTTAAAATTAAAGATCGAGCCCGAATCCTGGAACCACTTTTATTGGGTAAGGTGGCAAAGAATTTAATTCTCCCCGACTCCAATGGCGTATACCAAGCTTTGCATGGCGTTGTGGCACCTTTTACCATCTTGTACTTCTGGGATCCAGATTGTGGTCACTGCAAAAAAGTGACACCCAAAGTGAAAGCTTATTACGATAAGGTAAAATCGAAAGGTGTGAAAGTTTTTGCAGTTTGTACCGAGGTGGAAATGGTGAAGTGGAAAAATTATATTAACGAGAATAAATTAGATTGGATTAATGTGGCCGATCCAGAATTACATAATAATTTCCGTCAGGATTTTGATATTCAAACAACCCCTCAAATTTTTATTTTAGATAAGGACAAGAAAATTTTAGCTCGTAAATTGGACGAGGACAATATGGAAAAAGTACTCGATAAAGAGTTAGAGAATCTAGCGAAAAAAAAGTAAGCTACTTTATTAAAAAGGGCAGTCAGTGAAATAAGCTGACTGCCTTTTTTTGTTTATTAAGATTTGAGTTTTCTACTTTCCATCCATGAAACAATAAGGATGGCATAAAATAAACTTCCTATGGCAATCATAACAAGATGTCGAGCCCAATTCCAGCCCAAGCCAAAATAAATACGCGAGGTGCCAATTATTCCAGCTACGAATAGAATTTTGCCCCAATAGGAATTGCCTGAAAAGAATACTTTCCACGTTGAAACAGAAAACAGTTTTTTGAGATCTATATACCATAAAATAATTGCAAGCATTCCAACTCCAGTACTGATGTACCACATCACATAACAAGTTCTTATTGGATATCCACCAATTTGAATAAATTCAAGTAGTAATGGAATGCGATGGACTAAATACCCATCGGCATGACTAAACGAATCCCAAACTAAATGAGTGATAATCCCAATGAGCGCAGAAGAGAAGAATAACATCCAATTCTTTTTTATCCATTCCATAAAGGCAGGATATTCTTCCAATTGAATTCTATGGTGAAAGAATTTTATGCGATGAATGAGTATAGGTTGCAATAATTGATGCCAGATGAATGCCATGATGAAGGTCATGGGTAAGTTGAAAATGAAAATGCCTAAGATGGTATGACTCACGTAGGCAGATGGGCTCATCCAAATAAAGTATTCAAAATCGGGAATGATGCTACCAATGAATAATGCCGTCCAGGATAGTGGAAGTTTTTTAAATGGCTTTAAAAAAAGTAAGATGGCAGGATGTGCAGGTGTAAATGGCATATTAAAGAATACTGAATTCGGTGCGGCGATTTTTAGCCCTTCCATCCTCTGCATCATTTGATGCTACGGGTTTGGAGTCACCGTATCCTTTATACGTCATTCGTGAAGCAGGGATACCTTTTTCTATCAAAAAATTAACAACAGCCTTCGCTCTTTGCTCCGATAAAATAACATTAGCTTTCTTGTCGCCCGTATTATCCGTATGTCCACTTACCTCGATCCGAAGTGTAGATTGTGATTTTAAGAAGGAAACCAATTTGTTAAGTTCACTACTCGATTCGGCCTTTAATGCGAATTTATTGACATCAAAGAAAATGTTTTTCAAAACCATCTTCTCGCCCGCTTTGGGCTGTTGTAGCTTAATCAGTAAATCAAATGCGTTTTGTTTTTCATTCGCAGTTTTACATTCAAAATAGTCGGAATAGAACATGTAGGTTTCTTTATCTACATTCAGCATATAATTTTTACCTGCAGGCAAACAAGCTAGAAATTCTCCTCTTTTTTTATCAGTGGTATTGGAAACCATTATTTTTCCCGTTTCCACATCGATGATTTCAAACTGCGCTGACAAAGGATTTCCAGTTGCGGCATCCACTACTCTCGCTTTTACATAACTTACCAAAGCGGGCTGAACTTCTTTGTATAAGTCGAAGCGATATAAATCTAAATTCCCAAATCCACCTTGTCGATTGCTAGAGAAATAAGCTCGTTTTCCATCCGCACTTACGACTAAACTATTATCATCGTTGGCCGTATTGATGGGATAACCTAAGTTTTTAGGAGAACCCCATCTTCCATTTTCCTGTCTTCTACTTACAAAAATATCCAACCCTCCCATTCCAGTATGCCCATCAGAACTGAAATATAGTGTTTGGTTGTCGGGATGAATAAAAACGGATTCTTCAATGCCTTTTGAATTGATGGTATCACTGAGTGGAACTGGATTACTCCACGTCATATCAGCTTGAAAAGTGCTTGAAAAAATATCGTACAACTTACTACGATCACGCGAATAGGTACCTCGAATGAAGTACAAGGTCTTTCCGTCTGAGCTAAACGATGGCTGACTTTCCCAAGCCGATGAATTTATTGGGGTTCCAAGGTTGATGGGTTTACTCCAGTTTCCATCTGCAGTGCGTTGACTTAAATAAATATCGCAACTTCCTAATCCGTCTGGTCGATCGCATGCAGTGAAGAAAAGTATTCTGCCATCAGCCGAGATGGATGGTCCACCTTCATTCCCAGAAGAATTTAATGGAGCGCCCGCGTTTTTAGCGGCGAGCCATGTTGTATCTTTTGATTTAGCAATGAAAAAATCTTCTTGATGTCCTTCTTGTGCGCGCACATCATTCACATCTCGAGTAAAAATAATTTCTTGTTGATCGACAGTGAAAGATGGAAAATACTCAGCGTCTGCTGTATTTACTCCTTGACCCAAGTTGATGGGTTGATATGGAACAGGATGTTTGATGGCATCCATAGCAAATACACAGTTTTTTATTTTTTGATTGGCTTCTCCAATGAATTCTTCACTTAAATTTTTAGAGTAGGTCAGGTAATTCTCATAATTAACTTTTGCATTTCCATAATTTGCAAACTTCATTTCTAAATCACCTACCAACATATTTACACCTGCTAAATAAGAAGGAGAAATTTGCACTACTTTTCGATAATGCTCGAGAGAACTTTTGTAGTCGCGCCCCTCTAAATAAATTTGTCCTAACACCATCCAAGGCTCAATGAAATTGCTGTCTTTGCGAATTGCAGCTTCCATCAACTTAATCGCTTTTACATCTTGCCTGGAGTCGTACTGCTTTTTCCCATCTTCAAAATCACGGATAGCCGATTTATTAGAACTCGAGTATTTACCCATGCCTGTCTGAGCCTGAGTAGAAAAAAAGGAAATTAAAAAAACTGTAAAAAGCAAAGCTCTTTTGACAATACGATTTTGTAAATAGATAGTTGAACTTTGCATCTTACTTTTATTTAGATGTGCTTATGGGACATTTATAATTTTATGCATTTGCAAAGAAATTTTCCATTGCGGATTTGCTTTTACATACTCAATCATTCCAAGGATGTGATGATCAAACTTACTGTATTCAGGTTGTAAATAAAGTTTACTTTGATCAGAGACTTTCCCTAAAAATTGCTCTGCAAATTGATAATCGCTTGCATGATTAATAATCACCTTTAATTCATTCGCCAATTTTAACATTTCGGGTAAAACGGGCTTGAATTTCTTAGGTGAAACGCAAATCCAATCTACTTTTCCATTTAATGCATAAACTCCAGATGTTTCAATGGCTATTTCGAATCCCTTTTCTTTCAGTAAATATGTAAGTGGGATCAAATTGTACATCGCAGGTTCACCTCCAGTTATAACTACAAAACGAGAAGGGTATTGTGTTGCTTCCTCTACAATTGATTCAATAGAGCGTAGGGGATGTTTTTCTGCGTCCCAGCTGTCTTTAACGTCGCACCAATGGCAACCAACATCACATCCACCCAAACGAATGAAGTAAGCAGAACGACCACTATGAAAACCTTCACCTTGGATCGTATAAAACGCTTCCATCACAGGAAGATTTTCGCCTGTCTTATTGCTTGACATGTGCGGGATAAATTCGATGTTGAGCAGAAAGTAGGGTGTTTTGTAAAAGCCCGATAATCGTCATTGGGCCTACTCCGCCGGGAACGGGTGTTATATAACTACATTTCTCAGCTACATTTTTAAAATCAACATCTCCGGCGAGACGGAATCCACTTTTTAATTCTGGAGCTTGCACTCGGGTCATACCAACATCAATGACCACCGCACCATCTTTGACCATATCGGCTTTAATAAAGTACGGAACTCCAATGGCTGCAATGATGATATCGGCTTGTAAACAAATTTCTTTTAAGTTAGAAGTACGGCTATGCGTTAACGTTACTGTGCAATTTCCTGGATTTGTATTTCTGGAAAGTAAGATGGAAATGGGCGTTCCAACTATATTACTCCTACCAATCACCACACAATGTTTTCCTGAAGTTTCAATATTGTATCGCTCTAGCAACTGCATTATACCCTTTGGGGTGGCGGGCAAGTAAGTTGGTAATTCTTCTACCATCCTACCCAAATTCACGGGGTGAAAACCATCCACATCTTTAGCTGGATCAATGGCTGCGGTAATATGATGAACATTGATGTGTTTAGGCAATGGGAGTTGAACGATAAAACCATCTACACCTTCATCCTCATTTAAATCTTTAATCACTTTGATAAGCTCAGATTCTTTCATCGAATCATCAAAACGAAGCAATGTACTTTCAAACCCAACTTCCTTACACGTACGAATTTTATTTCCCACATACGTTTCAGACGCACCATCGTTTCCAACTAAAATGGCTACTAAGTGTGGGGCACGATCTCCTTGTGCTAGGATAGCTTCCACTTCTACTTTGATCTCTTCCTTGATTCGCTGAGAAGTTTCTTTTCCGTCTATTAAAATCACAATCTTATCAATTTATTTTTAAGGTCTTCTTGCAGGCATATTGCGCATCATCTTTTGCGCATTTCCAGTCGTAAACATTTTCATCATCTTACGCATATCTTCAAATTGTTTGAGCAACTTGTTTACATCTTGCACCGTTCTTCCGCTTCCACTGGCAACTCTTTTCTTTCTCGGACCACTTAAAATTTCGGGGCGTTCACGCTCTTCGTGGGTCATGGATTGAATGATCGCTTCAATATGTTTGAATGAATCATTATCGATATCTACATCCTTCATGGCTTTGCCCATGCCGGGAACCATCGCCATTAAATCTTTAATATTACCCATCTTTTTAATCTGCTGCAATTGACCTAAAAAGTCATTCAGATTAAATTGATTTTTCGCAATTTTCTTTTGTAATTCAGCAGCCGCTTTCTCGTCAAATTGTTCTTGAGCTCGCTCTACCAAACTTACAATATCACCCATCCCCAAAATACGATCCGACATCCTGCTTGGGTAGAAAATATCCAAAGCTTCCATCTTCTCACCCGTACCAACAAACTTGATGGGTTTATTTACGACGGATAATATCGAGATGGCAGCACCACCTCTTGTATCACCGTCTAATTTAGTAAGTACAACACCATCAAAATTAATTCGATCATTAAACGCTTTGGCTGTATTCACTGCATCCTGACCCGTCATCGCATCCACCACAAACAAAGTTTCTTGAGGCTTGATGGTTTCTTTAAGTCGGGCAATTTCATCCATCATTTGCTCATCCACCGCCAAACGACCTGCGGTATCAATGATAATGGTATTTAATCCCTGTTTTTTGGCATGGTCAATCGCATTACGGGCAATTTTAACCGGATCCGTATTTTCTCTTTCTGAATAAACTTCAACGCCAATTTGCTCTCCTAAAACATGCAATTGATCGATAGCTGCAGGACGATATACGTCACAAGCCACCAATAAAACCTGGCGGCCTTTCTTCGATTTTAAATGTAAGGCGAGCTTTCCACTCAAGGTTGTTTTACCCGATCCTTGCAAACCCGACATCAAAATGACGCTTGGATTCTCCTTTAAATTGATTTCAGTGACATCACCACCCATGAGCGCAGTCAGCTCCTCATGCATGATTTTTACCATCAATTGTCCGGGAGATACTGAAATCAGTACATCGCGTCCAATGGCTTTTTCTTTCACAACATCCGTGAAATGCTTGGCTACCTTATAGTTAACGTCGGCATCCAATAAAGCTTTACGGACTTCCTTCAATGTCTCCGCCACATTAATTTCACTGATCTTCCCCTGCCCCTTCAGCGTTTTAAACGCCCTCTCGAGTTTATCTGATAAATTTTCGAACATTTTTTCTAGTAAGGTGCAAATTTAATGAAAAGCGACTATTAAGAGAAAGGGATTTGGAATTAAGTTAATTCTCCAGATAAAATCTATCTTGGAAAATGATTTATATGCCATTAAATATGTTCTACGGACACGAAATGCTAATTAACACGTCGCGAGGCTTCGCGATGCGAAATTTATTCGAAAAGGCTAGCACTAGGTTAAGTTGAAACGTGTTATATACGGCAATCAAATCCGCGAGAATCCAATTTATCCGCGTCATCCGTGTTCAAAAAGACAAGTTTCGTTTATAGACAGTCAATCATAAAAATCTTAATCATCATAAAAATCTGTGTTCCATCAAAGATAGTTGCCTTGATAATTTTTTATGTCCATAAATTTCAAAACTGATGAATCCCAATTTTAACCAAAATTGAAATGCTTCCTTAAAACTTGGATTTTTATTCATGAGAATCTGTTTAGTTGAGTAATCAACTAGCGATTGTCAAATCGATCGTCTTTCTTGGTCAATTTCAAATCTTGCAGGAGTGAAGATTTCACATTAATTTGGAAAAAATAGTTTTGTTGAAATCCAAAGGGAACCCAATTTAAACTCATCTCCCAACAATGCAAATTACGGTTGATACCGAGTGAAGTATAACTAAAGTCTTTTTGCTCAAAATCATATCCCGAATTATAGTTGACTTTCCATGCAGGAGTTAATTGTAAATCGCCACTAAAATTCAAGGTTTGAGTAATTTGATCGGGCGCACCAACATTATTCAAGAAAAAGAAATTGTATCCTATGTTCAAACTAAATGGAATGGAATAATCGAGATAATCATCTTGATTTTTATTAATCTCATTGAGTTCGTCGGCAGTACCTTGAGTCGATTTTAACGGCTTTTTACGAGGCAAAATACTGAAGTTGATGCTGAAGTTTCCAGAATTAAAACGGGCGAGTTTATTATTTTCCGACCATTCCGTTTTATTAATTCTTACTCCATCATTGTTGATGACATAAGGATCAAACACACCAAACAGGTTCAATGAAATTCTGTCGACGATGGTTGCTCTTCCACTGATACTAATGGGCGCCAATCGTAATGAATCGGCTGCGAAATTGTAGGACGAGCTTAATGCTAAACTCTCTAATAATTTTACCTTCTTGAAAGTTTCTGCCGTATCATTTTTTTGACGCACTTTCATCTCGAAATTATTATCAAGTGAGAAATTCATCAGTGATGATTTTCCGGCTCCAGGCCCACCAAAAATGGCGCCTTCAAATACAGAGTATTTCTGTATGGTTCCAAGTGAATCACTCTGTACTTCTTTGTAATAACCATATTGCTTTTCGCTAAAATCGGGGCGCCAAGAAAATCCAAGGGTGGGTGTCATCACATGGCGAAAAGCAGCAATCTTCCCTTTTTTAAATTGAAGCATTCCATAAATACGTGTATTTATATTGGTACTAAATGCAAAATCGCGGGCGGCTTTAAACCCATCTACTGTATCTACATCAATCGAATTAGTTTCTGAATCCCATTCTTTTTGAATCGTTTTTAAATACCATTTTTCATTGTAAGTAATTCCTGGACTCACGGTAAAATATTTTGCTACGGTAAAGCTTGTACTAATTGGAACGCTATGTTGAATTCCATACCTAAACTGTTCTAATGATTCTTTCTTGAATAGTAAGGTATCTTTTGTACTGATCGAATTAATAAATGATGTGGTTAATCCAACTCCAATTTTCTCATACCATTTTTGTTCACCTATCGCTAACTGTCTTTTAAAAGGAGTACGTCGAGCTAAGTTAAAAGTTGCTGAAGGCAGACTTAAATTAATATCACGTGTTTGATTGTTTTGACTGTGCGATAAGCTAACACTTAAGTTGATGGGCTTTCCTGTCCAGGCTTTCGACCATGCAATGGAGGATGTAAATGTATTCGTCAAAAAATTGGTGGCATTGGTTAAATTATATTGGTAGAAAGTAGCACTACCAGCATTTACATTAGCAGTGAAACTCGTTCCTGGATGCGATTTTGCATCTTGGGAATGATTCCATCTTATGAAAAAAGATTTTTCCAAACTGTAATCAGGAAATTCCGGCCGACTCACTTTTGTATTCGAATAATTCAGCGACATATTTCCATTAAATCGATACTTCCATGCATAATTGCTATAGGCATTTCCTCTCCAACTTCCTTTAGAATAAATATCACCCGTTAAAGCCAAATCGAAATGATCGTTTAATCCAAGGTAATAACCTCCATTCTTCAAAAAGAAACCTAACTGTTGCGACTCACCGTACTGCGGAAAAAGTATTCCCGAAGCTCGACCTTTTTTGTTTGGAAAAATCCAAACGGGATCGCTAAAGGTGTAGGCACATCCATAATGTATAAATCGGCTGGACCCGTAACTACTTTGTTATTGGGAATCACTTTGATTTTATTCGCCTTCATATAGTAATGTGGATGCGGTGCATCACATGTCGTATAATATCCATCTTTAATGAAGGTACTATTGTCGGGTTGTTTTTTACTTGTGCGCCATGAATATAACTGTCACCATCTTTAGTGGTCACTTCGGTTATCTTCCCTTTTTTAGTACTAAAATTATAGCGAATCTGATCCGAATGGAACTCATCTTCCCCTTGCTTGAATAGTGGCTTTCCTGCAATAGCTCCTGTTGAATCCGGTAAACCGCTTGCTGACATCACTTTTGTATTAAAATTGATGTCGATGAAATCAGCCTCAAGTCGGATGTCCTCATAGGTCATCCAAGCATTTCCATATAAATAGACCATGCCTGTATCTAAATCATAAACAATGGAATCTTCGGCATAGTAAGAAACTTTCGACTTAAAATCATCTGCCAAAAGAAGAGAATCATTTAAAGGAATAGTGTCTCCTGCTTGTATTTTGATAGAATCAAGCGAACCTGAAATGCTGTCGGATGCATTGATTTTGAGGCTATCTTCTTTGTTTCCAATTGTTTTTGAAGGAAGGTCTTGAGCAGAGAGTGATGAAAATGAGGTTAATATAAAAAGCAGACATACGATCAACCAACAACTTGACGTTGAAAAGTTGCTAGAACCTCGTCTATCTAGATACATCATTATCTCTATTATACAATAATTTTGAAGGCGCAAAGCTACAAAACCCCAACGTGAAAAGAAGATTCCTGATTGCCATATCGCTTGTAATGTTTTTTGTTCACCTGTCTTTCACAGGTCAAGGCAAGGATGCCTATAAAATTAAAACCATTGTGATTGATGCGGGTCATGGTGGACATGATGCTGGATGCCTAGGAGCCTCGTCGCGCGAAAAGCATGTTGCACTTGATATTGCGTTGAAATTGGGCAAAATGATTGAAACCAATTATCCCGATATCCGTGTGATTTACACCCGTAAATCAGATGTCTTTATTCCGTTGCATGAACGGGCAAACATTGCGAACCGAGCTCATGCCGATTTGTTTATTTGTATTCATCTTAATGCAGGCGGTAAAGCAGCTTATGGATCGGAAACTTATGTAATGGGTAATCATAAAACAGAAAGTAATTTGGATGTAGCAAAACGAGAGAACGCAACGATCTTGTTAGAGGATGATTATTTAAAAAAATACGATGGATTTGATCCAAATTCTCCCGAAGCAAACATTATTTTTTCGCTGTATCAAAGTCAATTTATGAGTCAAAGTTTATTATTTGCTTCTAATATTCAAGATGAGTTTACAGAATATGCAGGAAGAAATAATCGTGGAGTGAAACAGGCAGGATTTCTGGTTCTCTACAAAACAGCCATGCCCGCGGTACTTATTGAATGTGGATTTTTAACACATGAACCCGAAGAGAAATTTTTGGTTTCGGATAAAGGACAAAATACCATGGCTGCTGCTATCTATAGAGCTTTTAAAGAGTATAAAGTAGATATGGAAACGACTTCGGGCAATTCTGCTGCTGATCCATCTCCAAAATCTGATCCAGTGAAAATGGAGAAAGACCCCGTCCCTGTTCCACCGGTAGAGGAAGTTAAAGTATTAAAACCCGATTCTTCTGAAGAGAAAGTCGTGGTTAATCCAACTCCTCATTTACCGCAACCACCTACTACTACGCCTACTCCTACTCCCACACCTTCCAAACAAAATACTGGATTAAAGGATAAAATATTGAATGATATTAAATCGCCTGCTGTTTTTATCAGTGTTCAGATTGGAGCCAGTAAAAATCCTGCTTCTGATAATTCTAAATTTACAACCATTGAATCAATCAATATGGTGGAATGTGCCGATGGGTTTACGAGATATTGTATTGGTAAATACCTGACGATAGCGGACGCTAGAAAGAAATTGAATCAAGTAAAGGCGAATGGTCGAGCCGATGCTTTTCTAACTGCATTCAAGGGAAATCAACGTATCACGATTCAAGAAGCAGAGAAACTGATCAATAAAAAATAATTGATTTTATGAAATGGGTGTTGCTTTTTGAAGGAATTTCCTGTGTATGTTGTATTTTCGAACCTTAAATTAGTAGAGATGATATCACAATTCTTATTTATACTCTTACTTTCTGTCGGCATTTATTTTTTTGTAATCCGCGTGAAGAAAGTAATGCGCAATATTAATTTGGGAAGAGAAAAAGTGATCAACGATCGTAAAAGTGAACGTTGGCAAACGATGGCTCGTGTCGCGATGGGGCAATCGAAAATGGGGAGTCGACCTGTCGCAGCATTTTTTCATTTGTTGATTTATATCGGTTTCGTAATTATTAATATAGAAGTACTGGAAATTATGATCGATGGCGTTTTTGGAACGCACCGTGTGTTGAGTTTTCTCGGCGGGTTTTATGATTTTTTGATTGGTAGTTTCGAATATTTAGCCATAGGTGTTTTAGTAGCTTGTGTGGTCTTTTTGGTTCGACGAAATGTTATTCGCTTGAAAAGATTTCACATGGCTGAAATGACTTCGTGGCCAAAGTCGGACGCGAATTTAATTTTGATCACCGAAATATTTTTAATGACTGCGTTTCTGGTCATGAATGCTAGCGATGCATTGTTGCAATCGAGAGGAGTTCCTCATTATGTTATGGCTGGAGCATTTCCTGTAAGCAGTTCCCTTTTCGGAATGTTGGGTTCGTATTCAAATGAAGCATTAATCATGATTGAAAGAGGTTGTTGGTGGTTTCATATAGTCGGAATCATTGCTTTTTTAAATTATGTGCCCTATTCTAAGCATTTCCATATTTTATTGGCTTTTCCAAATACTTGGTACAGTACTTTGAATCCGAAAGGTCAATTCAATAATATGGAGAGCGTGACCAACGAAGTGAAGTTGATGATGGATCCTGCTGCGGTTCCTCCCCCTACAGATCCGAATGGGGTGCCCCAACGTTTTGGTGCCAAGGATGTAAAAGACTTGAATTGGAAACAACTGATGGATGCGTACTCTTGCACTGAATGTGGACGATGTACTTCTGTTTGTCCTGCGAATATTACAGGCAAATTATTGTCTCCACGCAAAATCATGATGGATACTCGCGATCGTTTAGAAGAAGTTGGAAAAAACTTGGATCAAAAAGGTGCTGATTATGATGATGGAAAATCACTCATCAACGATTATATTAAGGAAGAAGAAATTTGGGCTTGCACTACTTGTAATGCATGTGTAGAAGCATGTCCAATTTTAATTGATCCGTTAAGCATCATCCTGGATCTTCGTCGATTTAAAGTGATGGAAGAAAGTGCTGCACCTGCAGAGCTTAATGGTATGTTTACCAAGATGGAAAATAATGGTGCTCCGTGGCAGTTCTCTCCTGCTGATCGTATGAACTGGACAGAAAATTAATGGACAAGAAAACAATCGGATGATTATGGAAGATTTCAAAGTGAATACAATGGCGGAGACGATGTCTAGAGGAGAGAAACCCGAAATTCTTTTCTGGGTAGGATGTGCTGGAAGTTTTGATGATCGCGCTAAAAAAGTAACGAAAGCATTAGCAAAAATTTTACATCATGCCGGATTGAAATTCGCTGTGTTGGGGACCGAAGAAAGTTGTACTGGTGATCCTGCGAAACGTGCAGGAAATGAATTTTTGTTTCAGATGTCGGCTATGAATAATATCATGGTGCTTAACGGTTACGAAGTAACGAAAATAGTAACCGGTTGTCCGCATTGCTTTAATACACTCAAAAATGAATACCCAGAGTTAGGGGGAAACTATGAAGTACTTCACCATAGCCAACTTTTGCAAGAGCTGATGGACGCAGGTAAAATTACAGTTCAAGGAGGTGCCTACCAAGGAAAGAAAATTACTTTTCATGATCCCTGCTACCTAGGTCGAGCCAATAATGTTTATGAAGCACCTCGACAAGTTATCATGCGATTAGATAGTTTGATGACCGAAATGAAGCGGAGCCGAGCAAATGGATTATGTTGTGGTGCAGGTGGTGCGCAGATGTTTAAAGAGCCAGAAAGTGGAAAAAAAGACATCAACATGGAAAGAGCTGAAGAAGCACTAGCTTCTACGCCAGATGCAATTGCAGTGGCTTGCCCATTTTGTATGACCATGATGAGTGATGGCGTGAAACTGCATGAAAAAGAAGATACAGTAAAAGTGAAGGACATTGCAGAAATGATCGCAGAAGCGATGGATTTGTAATAGATCTTAACAAGTATTATGAATTGATTAATTCTATTTTAAATAATCTTTTGTTAGAATAGAAATTTCCTTTAATCGTTTGATTATTTAGACTGAAATAGAAGGTCTGATTGTAAAGAAATTAACATTTTTAAACGTATGTCCCCTACCCTTCAATTCTTTAACCCTAATAAAACCTTAAAACGCAATAAATTAACAAGTAATATCTTCTTTGTAAATCCAGAAAAATTCATGAAAATGGATTAATTAATCTTGTTTTCCACCTCGTATTTTCAAGAAATCTTTGAATACATTCAATTACCTTTGCCCCAAAGCCCGCTACCCTATTATGCCTAAAAAATCCGTTCAAGCCTTTAAAGATGTTTTGCTAGAGGTGGGTGGTATTTCAGATTTTACAATTCGTTTTTTTAAAGAAGGTTTTAAGCCTCGATACGAATGGACAGAATTTGGTCGCCAATGTTTCATTATTGGCTATAAGACCCTACCGCTAGTAGGTGTAACCGCTTTTATTATGGGATTAGTACTTACTGTTCAAAGTCGACCTACCTTAGAAGAATTTGGTGCTGAATCGTATTTACCTGCCATGGTAGCATTATCAGTAATTCGTGAAATAGGTCCTGTAATTACTGCACTTATTTGTGCGGGTAAAATTGGATCGAGCATTGGTGCCGAATTAGGTTCGATGAAAGTAACGGAACAAATTGATGCTATGGAGGTGAGTGGAACCAATCCATTTAAGTATTTAGTGGTTACTCGAGTTGCTGCCTGTACATTAATGCTTCCAATGCTTGTGATCATCGCCGATTTAATTTCTCTTTATGCTGCCTATGTAGGTGTAAATATTAAAGATGTGGTGAGCATTGATTTATTCTTTAGCCAGGTTTTTAATTCTTTGGTTTTTGGAGATGTGCTTCCAGCATTGATTAAAACGTATTTCTTTGGATTTGCGATTGGCATCATTGGATGTTATAAAGGATATAATTCTATGAAAGGAACAGAAGGTGTTGGTATTGCTGCCAATTCGGCGGTAGTAGTTTCTTCATTGGTAGTATTTATTCTCGACTTAATTGCGGTTCAAATCGCAGAAATTATGGGACTCACGTAATATGGAAACAAACGTGATACATCAACTCCCTAAACCAGTCGATCCCAAAGCAGCCACAGTGGTTGAGATAAAGGATTTATATAAATCTTTTGGATCGAATCACGTTTTACGTGGTTTTAACTTAAATCTTAAAAAGGGTGAAAACTTAGTCGTGCTCGGAAAGTCAGGATCTGGTAAATCCGTTTTGATTAAATGCATGGTGGGATTATTAACTCCCGATAAAGGATTGGTTGAAGTATTTGGAAAAAATATTCCTAAACTAGATCGCGATGAATTGGATCATATTAGAGTGAAAATTGGATTCCTTTTCCAAAGTTCAGCACTCTACGATTCAATGACCGTTCGTGAAAATTTGGAATTTCCGCTTCGTCGCCATTGGATTAGTAAAACGCGAGAGGAGGTGGATGAGTTGGTGTTAGAAGCTTTGGATAACGTTGGACTTAAAGACGCAATCGATTTAATGCCTTCTGAACTATCAGGTGGAATGAGAAAGCGTATTGGTTTAGCGAGAACGTTAATTCTTAAACCCGATATTATTCTTTACGATGAACCTACCACTGGATTAGATCCCATCACCAGTAGAGAAATAAGTAATTTAATTGTAGATATTCAACATAAGTACAATACTTCTTCGATCATCATAACCCACGATATGGCTTGTGCTAAAATCGTTTCCAATCGTGTCATGGTTTTGGTGAATGGTATTAAATTCACCGAAGGAACGTATGATGAATTGAACAACTCTATAGACCCACAAATCAAACCTTTCTTTGAATAAAAATGGAAAAAGCTGCAAATAAAGTCAAACTTGGAATCTTTGTGTTGACAGGAACAATTCTTCTCATTGTTTCTCTGTACCTCATCGGCTCTAAGCAAAATATCTTCAATAAAACGTTATCAATATACGTTCGATTTAATAATGTGAATGGATTAATTGCAGGCAATAACGTTCGCTTTGCGGGTATAACCATCGGCACCATTAATGAAGTAACTATAGAAAGTGATACTGCAGTTTTGGTGGAGATGGTCATTCGTGAAGATGCAATGCGCTACATTCGTAAAAAGTCAATTGCTGAAATTGGGTCCGATGGGCTGATGGGAAACAAGTTGATTAATATTTCTTCTCTAGATGCTAACTCCCCTTTTGTCGTTGAGAATGATACAATTTCAAGTCAAGGTTCTGTGGCAACCGATGAAATGATGCGTACTTTAAATTCAACCAATAACAACGTATTAGACATTACGCACGATTTAAAAACCATTACTAAACGCATAACCGAAAGTAAACCCCTTTGGGATTTATTATCAGATTCCGTTCCATTGCAAAATTTTCGTCGTACACTGTTAAGTATCGAAAATGCTTCACACTCTGCTGTGAATATGACTAAAGACGCTGAAGCCTTATTAGATGAGATTAAAAGAGGTCAAGGCATGGCTGGTAAAATTCTAGCTGACGATTCCGTAGCAAAGAACTTTGAAATGACTGTAGAGAACTTAAAGGCAGCCACCGATACCGCAAAACTTGCTTTACATCACATGCATGAGTTTATGGAAGACTTAAACATCACTCCCGGACCCTTAGGAGTTTTAGCGCGTGATACGGCGATGGCTTTGGACATGAAAGCAATTTTTGCAAATTTGAATTTAAGCACACAACTCTTAAACGAGAACTTAAAGGCCATGCAAAGTAATTTCTTATTTAGAAGATATTTTAAAAATAAAGCCAAGGAAGATAAAAATTAATAACTAAATATAGGGATAGTAAAGAAACAATGTCTTGTTGTTTAACTAGACTCAATCTTGTTTTATACTACTTATGAGAAAAAACTGATATATCTCATTTATTTAAGTTACAAAAGTCACCAACATATTAGTACTTCCATGTTTTCTTTGTAACATGGCTATACATTCATCTAAATCAAACAAGGCGGCATCTTTTTTAAAAGTAATTGCTAACCCAACTCGAATTGAAATCATTTCGCTTTTAGCTCCTAAAAAGAAATTATCGGTAAATCAATTGTGTCTTAAATTGAATATCGAACAATCCTTAGTCTCACATCATTTAAAAAATATGAGAACCAGTGGTATCTTAGAAGCAACAAGAGACGGTATAAATATTTATTACTCTATTGCTGCACCTCATGTACTCGAGATACTAAAGTTATCGGTTGGGACAAATGGTGTAAAAAAATAATGGTTTGAGAATGATATCGTAACCATATAAAGTTGCGATATCATTTTCAAACCATTTGCATTTAATTTTTCATTCTAATAGCCGAACACTTGTTTCAAATCTAACTCCGTTACTGGACCGAATTTTTCCAAGTCTTTGAAATTTATTTTCTCTTTTGAACCTATTAAGGCGATTCTGTATTTTTTACCTTTGATGTACTTTTGATGAAAGGTTTCAACTTCTTGTATAGACATAGTTGAAATTTTATCGTACGTTTCTTTTCTCATATCATAATTAATCCCCAATTTTTTTAGGCTATGGTAGGATCTTATTATTTCCATTTTAGTAATTCGATCACTTGCTATGCCTTGTAAAACGCCTTCTTTAGCTTGAGCATATGACTTTTCGGAAACAGGCATCACTTGTAATAATTCCATCATTCCATCCAAAGCTTCAGGTAGTTTATCAGCTTGCGTACCAATATAGGCCATGTTCAAATAGGAGCGGTCGAGACGGCTGGGTGAAACATATCTTGAACTCACCGAATAAGCTAATGCTTTGCTTTCTCTCATCGTTTGGAAAACGGGTGACGACATGCTTCCGCCAAAATAGCGACTATACATTTGCACCATCGGTTGAATATTCTTGTCGTAGGCACCGCCCTTTGATAAGAATTGTACTTCTGCTTGTTTCATTTCATAATTCACAAAAAATACTTTTCCATCATCGGTAATCTCTTCTGTAAATACTTTTCCTTTGGTAGCAGCTTGGAACCCGCGTGGAGTTTTGTGAAATTTATTAAGCAACTCTATCAACTTCGGTGTTTCCAAGGTTCCATAATAATCGATTCTATGCATGTAGCCCGTGAGGTTACGGAGCATAACTGCTAAATCTTTTCCAGTGATCTGTTTTAATTCTTCTTCACTCATCAAATAAGTTGCAGCCGACTCTGGTCCAAAGCGAGCGTAGGTTGAAACTCGCGACAATATTTCGTTCTTATTTAACTTTGCGTTTGCTCTTTTCTTCAGAATATCATCCACCAAATTTTTTAACGCTTCCTCATCTGCAACCGGACCAGCTAATAAACTCTCCAGTAAAAGAAGGGCAGAAGTAAAATTACTACTGATTCCCTCTAATCGTATATTGATTTCATCTTCACTCGCAAAAGCAGAATAGGAACATCCTAATTTATAGAACTCTTCTTGAAGCTGAGATGCTGTAAATTTATCGTTTCCTAAATAATCAACATACTGCATAATAAGTGGCCAACGCTTATCATTTGCATTGCCCATCTCCACTGTATAACTCATCGAAAATAAATTATTCTCCGTATTCTTTACGGAGTACACAGGAATTGAACTTTTCAATTTATTCGTTTGAATGGAAGTTGCATAATCAATGAAAACAGGCGAAATGGGTTTCACTTTATTCTCCATGATATTTTTTAAAAACGGCGATTGCATATCTCTGTTCATGACAACCGGTGTGATCGATGGTTTTTCCACTTTAACCGAGTTCTCATCTACCCCACTTCTCTTGTACACAATCACATAATTATCGCCATACCAATCACGAACAAATTGAATTACTTGTTCTTTATTGATCTTGGATAATCGATCTATTCGATTTACGACATCTTTATAAGGAACTCCATCCAGCTCAGCATTCAACATGGCAGAAGCACGACTGAAATTGCTTTCATACGCTTTTTCTTGCTCCAACTTCAAATTATTTATGACCGCAGTGATCATCCAATCTGGAAATTTGCCCAACTTTATTTCCATAATTTGTTCAAGTAAAAGATCACGAACTTGCTCTAAAGATTGTCCTTCTCTGGGTCGACCCGTAAACATATGAACACTGTAATCTTTCATAATATCAGTGGAAGATCCGCACTCAATACTTTTTGTTTTGTATTCAAATTAATATCAAGGAGTCCAGCTTGACCATTCGATAAAATATAATCGACCACAGTCAATAAATCAGCATCCGGTGAATTTGCACCTTTGAATCGGAATCCCATCATTAAACTTTCAGCATCAGGTCCCCATACTTCTTTTACCACAGGCATTTTTATAAATTTTTCGTTTGCAACAGGAAAAGGTGGAATATCCTTAGGCATCATCTTACCAAATTTTTCACTGATAATTCGGATAGCTTCATCCGGATCAAAATCGCCACTAAGTGCAAAAACCATATTATTAGGAGTATAATAGGTATCAAAATATTTTTGAATGGCAACTAAAGATGGGCTTTTCAAATGATCTATAGTTCCGATCGTAGTTTGCGTTCCATATTGATGATTCTCAAATAATGAAGCATATAAAGATTCATATACTTTGGAATTATCTCTATCGAGTGAAATATTTTTTTCCTCATAAACTGCTTCTAACTCCGTATGAAATAAACGCATCACTAATTTTCGAAAGCGTTCTGCCTCTACGGTTATGAAATTTTCAAGTTGGTTGCTCGGTACATTATTAATATAAACTGTTTGTTCATTCGAAGTATAGGCATTGACCTGAGTAACGCCCAACCCTTCCATCATCTTATCAAACTCATTGGGAATTGCATATTTGGCAGCTTCTCCTGAAATGGAATCAATTTTATGATACATACGTTTGCGCTGCGTTGAATCTTTCAATGCTCCATATTGTTCATACAAACTTACGATGGTATCTAACAATGGTTTTTCCTTCGAATAATCATTCGTACCAAAAACATCAGTGCCTTTAAAAAGCAAATGTTCAAGATAATGTGCTAATCCGGTATGATCAGACGGATCTTGCTTTGAACCAGATTTTACTCCAATCATTGATTGAAACCTAGGCTCATCTTTGTAAACTGATAAATAAACTTTTAATCCGTTTTCTAGCGTATATATTCTGGCTTTCAATGGGTCGCCAGCAACCGTATCATAAGGAATGGAAGAGGCTAATTCTGTTTGAGAATACCCCATCAACGGAAGAAAACTCATCACCATTAGGACGAGTAGTTGCTTAACTTTTTGCATGTTTTTAAATGATTTTGAGCTTCAAAAGTAGAAAAGGGAAATGATTTGATCCGCCAAATCAGAAGATTTACCCGATCCAACACGCAACAGACGGAGTTTTACTTTTTTAGATGAGTACTTTTTAGCATTTTTGTACATCCATGAAACGGATTCGTAACCTTCTACTACTATTTCTAGCCACTTTCTGCCTGACCTCAAGTTTTGCACAAACTTTAGAAGGACGGTTTTGGTATTTTGGAAACCAAGCGGGCTTGGATTTTAATACGAGTCCGCCAACTGCACTTACGAACGGTTCCATGAGCGCTTTTGAAGGATGTGCTACCATTTCGGATGTGAATGGTGTACTTCAATTTTATACCAATGGTAGTAATGTTTGGGATAAAACACATACACCAATGCCATCTGGGGTTGGATTAAATGGTGATGGCGCCGCAACGCAAACTGCTATTATTGTTCCTAAGCCTGCAACTCCTGGTATTTATTATATTTTCACAGTCGATACGAATGGCGGTCCTCGCGGACTTTGTTACAGCGAAGTGGACATGAGTTTGAATGGCGGAAACGGTGATGTTACTGTAAAGAATGTCACGTTAGCTACACCTGTCACTGAAAAATTAACCGCTGTTCGTCATGCAAATGGTATTGATGCATTTGTCATTGTTCATGGATGGAATAACGGTGATTTTTTAGCTTTTGAAATCACGCCAAGCGGTGTTTCTTTAACACCCATAACATCAACGGTGGGCGTTGTTCACGGGGGTAATTTTACCAATTCACATGGCTACTTAAAAGCCAGTTCAAATGCACAGAAATTGGCTTGTGCCATTCGTGGATTAAAAGTATGTGAGATCTTCGACTTTAATAATATCACAGGACAAATTTCAAATCCTATTAACATCTCTTTCACGCCACAAATTTATGGTGTCGAATTTTCACCCGATAGTCGATTTGTTTATGTGGGAACTACCAGTAATCCAGGTGAGGTTTTCCAGTATGATTTAAGTGCAGGAAGTAATGCTGCAATCATTGCTTCAGGACAATCCATTGGAACGGTCCCGGGTTTTATAGGAGGACTGCAACTCGGTATTGATGGTAAAATTTACGTTTGCCAATTTCAGTCGACAGCATTAGCATCCATAAGCCAACCAATGCTCGGTGGTGTAGCTGCTGGATTCGCACCCAACACCTTGTTTTTAGGTGGAAAATTAGGTCAGTATGGATTGCCTAATTTCTTGCAAAGTTTCTTCATCGTTGCTGATTTCACCTATGCAGATACTTGTTCTGGGGCTCCTACACAATTTACAACGGTCTTCCCTGCTCCCGATTCCGTTCAATGGAATTTTGGCGACCCAGCTTCTGGTATTTTTAATTTAAGTAATCAGGTAAATCCTCAACATACTTTTAATGCGGGTGGAAGTTATTTAGTAACGGCTGTTGTTTGGCAAGGATTATTAAGAGATACAGTTCGATATACAATTCAAATCCTCGAGACACCGGATCCAGATTTAGGCAGTGATTTCACAGCTTGTTTGGGTACAACGGTTACTCTAAATCCAGGTTCATTTCCTGGACTTCCAATTCTGTGGCAAAATAATACGTCAACCTTAACTTTTGATGCCGATACCACCAATACTTTTTGGGTGAGAATTGATAATTTAGGATGTATTGGTGAAGATACTGTAGACGGAATTTTTAATGATTCACCAGTGGTCGACTTAGGATTGACAATAAATGCATGCGACAGTGATACCATTGTTTTAGATGCTGCAAATGCGGGAGCTACTTTTATATGGCAAAATGGCAGTACGGATCAAACATTAGCGGTTACCAATTCAGGAAATTATTCTGTTACCGTCACCCAAAACAATTGCTCAACAACAGACGATGTAGATGTGATTTTTTCTCCGGCTCCGTTTGTTGCTTTTGGTCCCGATACGACGTTATGTAAAGGGTTCCCAATCTTTTTAGATGCTACTAATCCGGCTGCTACTTACTTATGGCAAGATGGGACTGTCGACCAGTTTATTTTTGCTGAAGATCCAGGTGTTTATTCTGTAATTGTATCTATCAATAATTGTACGGCTTCTGATACCATTACACTCGATCAACAAGATAAACCAAGTGTAAGTTTTGGTGAAGATTCTATACTCTGTGCGGGTCAACCGTTGGTGTTAAGTGCCTATAATTATGGAGCCACTTATTCTTGGCAAGATGGTTCTACTGATTCCTTATTCCAACCTAGAATTTCTGGAAAGTATTATGCAACGGCTATCAACCAATGTGGTGTTTCTGCCGATACGATTGAGCTCACCTTTAATATTTGTAATTGTTTAGTGTATGTGCCTAATGCTTTTACACCCAATAACGATACAAAAAATGAAATCTTTAATTACAAAGCCAACTGTACCGATTTCCAAGTTCGTTTAGATATTTATACTCGATTTGGTCAGTTAATTTTTAGCTCTGAAAATCCAGATTTTGGTTGGGATGGCACTTATAATAACCAAGACGCACCCGTCGGAGTTTATACTTATGCTCTAAAATACTCTGGCTACGATAATGGCCGTTTTCTAGAAGAAGTTGACCGCGGTACATTTTTATTATTTAGATAAGGATCACAGAAAAAAAATCTTGCAGCCAGAAGCTAGCAGCTAGAAGCCTTTTAAAATCCGAAGCACAATTCTAAATTCAGTAAGCAATTTTTCATAACGATAAGCCCGCTCCCAGCGATGTTAATAAATTAACTCTTCTCTACTCATTCTATTGAGTAACTCCCCCTACTTTTAATAGCAAAGGCCGAGTCAGAAAGTTATCTTTGCATGAATGCCAAAAACTGGCTTTAAAACCATTCAAAAAAATTATAGTTTAATATGATTATCACTTATTTAGGACATTCTTGCTTTACCATTGAGGTAAATAATTCTGTTCTTCTATTTGATCCGTTTATTACCCCCAATGAATTAGCTTCTTCAATCGATATTAAGAAGTTGATGCCCGATTATATTTTAATTTCCCATGGACACCAAGACCATATTGCGGACGCAGTTTCCATTGCTAAACAGAGCGGTGCTACCATTATTAGTAACTGGGAAATTGTTAATTGGCTTAATAATCAAGGGGTTGAAAAATCACATCCCATGAATATTGGCGGACACTGGTTTTTTGATTTTGGAAAGGTAAAATGTGTAAATGCGGTACATAGTTCTTCACTTCCAGATGGTTCTTATGGTGGAAATCCAATGGGATTTTTGTTAGAAACAAAAGAAGGAAACATATACTATGCTGGTGATACAGCGTTAACTTTAGACATGAAATTAATTGGCGATTACAAGAAAATTGATGTTGCCTTTTTGCCTATCGGAAGTAACTTTACCATGGGAATTGATAATGCAGTAATCGCTAGTGATTTCATCCATTGTGATAAGATTATAGGCATGCATTACGATACTTTTGGTTATATTAAGATTGATCAAGACGAAGCTTTTGGTAAGTTTGCAGCTGCCGGAAAAGAGCTTGTGTTAATGCAAATTGGAAGTAGTATTACAATATAATTCAGTAGTTTACATAAATCATCGAAAGCACTACTTAAATGGCAAAAATAATAGCAATAGCGAATCAGAAAGGCGGCGTAGGTAAAACTACAACGGCAATAAATCTAGCAGCAAGTTTGGCTGTACTTGAATACCGTACCTTGTTGGTAGATGCCGATCCACAAGCAAATGCTACATCTGGTGTTGGCTTCGATCCGCGTACCGTAAAGACATCAATCTACGAATGCATCATCAATGATGTGAACCCAAAGGATATCATTCTTGAAACAAAAACTCCACACCTTTTTCTTCTTCCTTCCCATATCGACTTAGTGGGTGCCGAGATCGAAATGATCCAGATGCCGAACCGCGAGCGAATGATGAAGCAGGTGTTAGAAACTGTTTCGGCTGATTTTGATTTTATCATTATCGATTGTTCACCATCACTCGGATTGATTACCATCAATGCCCTTACCGGTGCTGATTCGGTAATTATTCCTGTGCAATGTGAGTATTTTGCTTTGGAAGGATTAGGAAAGCTACTCAATACTATTAAAATTGTACAAAGTCGCTTAAATCCAGATTTAGCAATTGAAGGAATTCTTTTAACCATGTACGACATGCGTTTGCGTTTAAGTAACCAAGTGGTGGAAGAAGTGAAAACACATTTTCAAGATATTGTTTTCGATACGATCATTCAGCGAAATACAAAATTAGGTGAAGCTCCAAGCTTCGGCGAAAGCATCATCATGCACGATGCCGCCAGTAAAGGAGCCATCAATTATCTGAACCTTGCTCGTGAAATTCTTCAAAAGAATAATATGACGAGAATGTCGGCAGAAGAAAAAGTACTGACAGAAAAAGTGATGGATAAATTAAAAATATCAGAGAACTAATTTTTGATAAAGGAATAAATTATGTCAACAAAAAAATCAGCATTAGGGAGAGGACTTAGTGCATTGTTAGAAGGAAACAACGCTACCGATCAAGAGTCGGCAGTGATTGGACAGCCCATCACTGAAAATACAACGAATAAACCAAGTCCAGGCGGAGTTTCATTAATTCCATTGAATCAAATTGAAGCAAATCCTTTTCAACCTCGTACCGAATTTGATGAATCAGCTCTGAAAGAGTTGGCTGAATCTATCCAAACACAAGGCATCATTCAACCCATCACGGTACGCCGGATGAGCCACGATCGCTATCAAATCATCAGTGGTGAAAGACGTTATAAGGCTTCACGTTTGGCTGGACTTACTTCCGTGCCGGCCTATGTGCGTACTGCTAACGATCAATCGATGTTGGAGATGGCATTGGTTGAAAATATTCAACGTGAAAACTTAAACGCGCTTGAAATTGCGATTAGCTACCAACGTCTTATCGAGGAATGTAGCTTAACGCAGGAAGCTTTGGGTGAGCGTGTGGGTAAGGAAAGATCTACGGTAACAAACTATTTGCGTCTGTTAAAACTTCCGCCTCAGGTTCAGTTTGCCATTCGTGATGGACGAATTACGATGGGTCATGCGAGAGCCATTTTAGGGGTTGACGATATTGGAATGCAATTGAAAATTTTCAATGATATCATTGAAAACGATCTTTCGGTTCGTAAAGTGGAAGATTTAGTGCGCCAAAGTTCTCCCAAGAAAAAAGGAAAAGATAAAAAAGGAAATGCCTCTTGGGCCATTGAAGTACGTAACTTGGAAGATCGTTTGGAGCACCGTTTTGAGACGAAAGTGGCGATAAAGCATAAAGACAATGGAAGCGGACAAATCATGTTCAATTATTTTAGCAATGATGATTTAAATCGTTTGATGGATTTATTAGATTTTGATTAATACTTCTAAAGCATATTTAACAATAGCACTCCCCCTCCCATTCTTTGTTAGAGGGGTTTTGTTATTGGTAACGTCTCTTTTTTTGTCATTGCTAGCAGAAGCACAAACACCAACTGTAGATACCGTGGTTAAAAATATCGTTTTAGATACCACGCTCGTTCAACATGACGATGTGAAGCCCGATACCATTCCATTCCGTACCGATAGCGTCCTCATTCAAACGCAAGCTCCTGTGCAATTCGTTGATTCGCCAAAAGTCCATTCAGTGAGAAAAGCTACGTTGTTGTCGACCTATTTACCTGGAGCTGGTCAAGTTTATAATCGTAAAACATGGAAAGTTCCCATCATTTATGCGGCTTTTGCAGGGATGGGTTATTTGATCAAGTTCAATCACGATAACTTTAAAAAGTTTGACAGCGCCCTCTTAAAACGGTATGACAACGATCCCACCACAGTAGATGAATATGCTGAAATTTATTCAGAGGATAATCTGAGATCATTAAGTGAATTTTATCGTCGGAACCGTGATTTGTCGGTTATTGGATTAACCTTAGTGTATGTATTGAATATTATCGATGCGCATGTTGACGCTCATTTATTTAATTTCAATGTGGATGATAACCTCAGTTTACAAGTGAATCCAATTATGCAGATGGGTCCATATTCATCAAGTGCCGGACTTTCACTTTCTTTGCATTTCTAAAGAAGAGTTATGAAAATTGCAATGATCGGTACTGGAAAGATGGGCATGGCTGCCGCCGCCGCCGCTCGTCAATCGGGACATGAAATTGTTTTTGAAATCAACCATCTTAACCGTGCTGATTTTTCAATTGATGATTTGAAGAAGGTCGACATTGTTATTGAATTTACTCAGCCTGATGCTGTCGTTGATAATTTGTACTGGTGCTTAGAAGCGGGCATTCCCGTTGTTTCAGGCACAACAGGTTGGCACGATCAATACGCTGAAGTTTATACACGTTTTGAGAAGGAAAAGGGAAGTTTATTAACGGCAACCAACTTTAGTGTGGGAGTAAACATTATGTTTGAGCTCAGCAAACAGCTTGCATCGTGGATGAAAGACCATCCACAATATCAACCTTCCATGCAAGAAACCCATCATACTCGAAAACTAGATAAGCCCAGCGGTACAGCAGTCACCTTAGCATTGGATGTGTTACAAAACCATCCACAGTATAAAAATTGGGGGCTAAGGGAAGGAAACAATACTCCTGAAAACAACGTATTACCCATTCGTTCTATTCGAGAAAATGACGTGATTGGAATGCATGAAGTTACTTGGACATCGCCCATCGACAAAATCAGCATAGCACACGAAGCGTTTAATAGAGATGGATTTGCTCAAGGAGCAGTGCTCGCCGCTGAGTGGTTAAGAGGTAAAATTGGAGTATTCGGAATGGCGGATGTACTCTTCGGAGAACGAAAGCAGAAATAAGTGTAATTAAAACAATTGATTTTTTAATTTCGTCAATTACAAAATACAAAATATGAACTGGAAATTTTGGCAAAGTAGCGGTAGAAAAAGTAAATCGAGAGAATGGTTTGATGCTGTTCTTTTTGCTGTGATCGCAGCAACTATTATTCGAACTTTTTTCATCGAAGCATTTACCATCCCTACACCATCGATGGAAAAAACATTGATGGTGGGCGATTTCTTATTTGTGAGTAAAGTGAATTATGGAGCGCGAACTCCCATCACTCCACTCTCTATTCCATTCATGCATCAAGAAATTCCTGTTATCGGTGGTAAATCATATTCTGAAGCGTGGAAACTTCCTTACTATCGTTTGCCTGGGTTTTCGGATGTAAAAAATAATGATATCGTAGTTTTCAATTATCCCATGGAGGATGATCGACCCATCGACAAGCAAACCCATTACATTAAACGTTGTGTTGGAATTGGTGGCGATACGTTAAAAGTGAAGGATCGAGTATTGTACATCAATGGAAAAAAAGCCATGCAGCCTCGCAAAAGTCAGTATGTGTACGATATTAAAACGACAGGAAGTGGATTGAGTGATCGCGTTCTCAGAAAAAATGATATTACAGATGGAGGTCCTGCCTATCAGTTGGGCGAATATCGTTATTGCTTAACTCAAGAAGCAGCGGCTAATTTAAAAGCATTGCCGAATGTAAGCAACTTACAAGTGATGTCGATGCCACAAGGACAATACGAAGATTATATTTATCCGTTCGATCCTCAGTTGAAATGGAACATGGACAATTACGGGCCAATTTACATTCCTAAAAAAGGTGCGACAATTACGCTAACATCGAATAACATCAATATTTACAAACGTGTTATTACCACTTACGAAGGACATCAACTAGAAATTGAAGGAACAACATATAAAATTGACGGAAAAGTTACCACTAGCTATACATTCCAACAAGATTATTTTTTCATGATGGGTGATAACCGACATAACTCTGCCGACTCTCGTTTTTGGGGATTTGTTCCCGAAGATCACATTGTTGGTAAAGCAGTATTTATTTGGATGTCTTGGGACACCAACGGTTCATTCTTCTCTAAAATTCGTTGGAGTCGATTGATGAATGTGATTCATTACAACAATGACTAATGCCTTTAACGGGTAAAAGCGTTCTCATTTCTTCTCATTATTTACCATTGCGTGAATATTTGTCTCTGATGATGGAGGCTGATGTGATTTATGTTGATGAAAATGAAGTTTGGCAAAAGCAAACCTTACGAAGCAGAACCTATCTTTTGGGAGCGAATGGAGTGCAATCGTTATCCATTCCTGTAGAGCATACGGGTGGTGTAAAAACAGCAATTAAAGACATCAAAATAAGTTACCAGCAACCTTGGACCAGAGTGCATAAGGGAGCCATTTTTTCTGCATATAATACTTCTGCATTCTTCAATTATTTCAAAGATGATTTGTTTGCCATTTATGATGAACAACCCACTCACCTACTTGATTTCAATCAAAAAATTATGCTCTTTTTATTGAAGAAATTAAAGTTTAAAGGAAGTGTTGAAACTTATAATGAACAATCTGTTGATGCAGATTTTCGTCAACTGGATTCTTTAAAATCGATTCAAGAAAAAAATATTGTTTTAGAAAAATACAATCAAGTCTTCGGTTATAAATTTGAATTTGAACCATATTTAAGTGTGTTGGATGTGTTAGCCAGAATACCGTAGGAAATTAGATTATGTTAATAAATTGATATATTTACACAGTCACGGATAGCAGGGTCACTGAGACGCTACAAAAAAAATAAATAAAATTAAATACCATCCTCCCCCGGGTCGTCTTAAGGGATTTAAAATCAAAAAGTCAAACCTCTAATCAAGCCTACCACCAAAATCCCATAATATATCGATTTTGCTTAGATTTGTACTTCTTAAAATACTGTAAATTAGCCATAATTCGCTCAAAAACAATTCAATATGTCCATTAGTAAAATCACTGAACTCCTCGGAAACGACGCACAATCACTGCTTACTCATACTTGCAAGACAATCTCTAAAGAAAATATTCACCTCCCTGGTGGCGATTTTGTGGATCGTTTATTTATCCAAAGCAACCGCTCCAATCAGGTTTTGAGAAGCTTACAAGCCATTTATGGTCACGGTAGATTAGCTAATACTGGCTATGTAAGTATCCTTCCAGTGGATCAAGGTATCGAGCACAGTGCAGGTGCTTCTTTTGCTCCCAATCCGATGTTTTTTGATCCAGAAAATATTGTGAAATTGGCCATTGAAGGCGGATGCAATGCGGTGGCTTCTACCTATGGTGTATTGGCTTCCGTGTCTCGTAAATACGCGCATAAAATTCCATTCATTGTAAAAATTAATCACAATGAATTTTTGACCTATCCAAATAAGTTCGATCAAATTATGTTTGGCTCCGTTGATGAGGCTTGGAATTTAGGTGCTACTGCGGTGGGTGCAACCATCTATTTCGGATCAGAAGAATCGTCTCGACAAATTGTGGAAGTAGCACAAGCCTTTGAACGCGCACATGAATTAGGAATGGCGACTATTCTTTGGTGTTACACGCGTAACAATGCATTCAAGGTTGATGGTGTCGACTACAGCACATCTGCTGATTTGACAGGACAAGCAAATCACTTAGGAGTAACTATCCAAGCCGATATTATTAAACAAAAATTACCAACCAATAACGGTGGATACAATGCTGTAAAATTCGGTAAGACACATAAAAAAGTGTACGATGAATTAACTACCTCTCACCCTATCGATTTATGTCGTTACCAAGTAGCGAATTGCTACATGGGTCGCATGGGATTGATTAATTCAGGTGGAGAAAGTAAAGGCGCAAGTGATATGTCAGAGGCGGTAACCACTGCTGTAGTAAACAAGCGTGCAGGTGGCCACGGACTCATCTCAGGACGTAAAGCCTTCCAAAAACCTTTCAACGAAGGAATCCAAATGTTAAATGCCATTCAAGATGTGTATTTATCAAAAGAAGTAACGATTGCATAGTAAGAGGAAATTTCATTTTCGAATTCTTAATTTCGTAAAACACGATTCATGAGTTGGTTCAAAAGAATTAAAGAAGGTATCACTACGGCTTCCCACGAAAAGAAGGAAACACCGGAAGGCCTTTGGCATAAATGTCCATCCTGTAAATCCATCATTCCCTCTCAAGAACACGAAGAGAATATGTGGGTTTGTGTTAAGTGCGATTATCATGATCGCATTGGATCGGAAGAATACTTCGCCATCCTTTTTGATAACAACGAATTTGAAGAATTCAATGCGAACATGTCTTCGGGTGATCCGCTAAAATTTGTGGATACCAAAGAATACGTTTCCCGTTTAGTAGATACTCAAAATAAAACCGGTTTAAAGGATGCCATTCGTACCGCCTCCGGAAAAGTAAACGGAATGCCACTTACCATTGCTTGTATGGATTTTAAATTCATAGGTGGTTCGATGGGTTCAGTAATGGGAGAAAAAATTGCACGTGCCATTGATTATTCAATCAAACATAAAACCCCTTTTATGATTATTTCTAAATCGGGCGGTGCTCGCATGATGGAAGCTGCATATTCATTAATGCAAATGGCTAAAACCTCTGCTAAACTTACTCAACTTTCCGCTGCCGGACTTCCCTACATCTCTTTTGTGACTGATCCCACTACAGGTGGAGTTACTGCTTCTTTCGCGATGCTGGGTGATTTAAACATCGCTGAGCCGGGGGCATTAATTGGTTTTGCAGGTCCAAGGGTGGTAAAAGAAACTATCGGTAAAGACCTTCCAAAAGGTTTTCAAACTTCCGAGTTTCTCCTCGAACATGGTTTTTTAGATTTTATTGTTAAACGTACCGAACTCAAGAAAAAGATTACTGATTTGTTGAAGTATTTTGCGAATTAGATTATAAATTTCAGCTTGAATTTTTCCTAAGCAGCAAATAGATGAAGTCACCATTTACGACAGCAGAAGCAAGTTAATCAAAAGAGAAATTGTGAATGCGTTGGAAGGCAGAATAGAATTTGATGTACTCTCAGAGGGAATTTATCTTGCTGTTTTTAGGAGGGAGAGCGATGTTGCGGTGTATAAATTTTTGAAATTTTAGGAGATAAAGAAACGCGCAGAGATAATTCTGTAGATAAACTAATTTATAGAAGGAGCAACAATTTGTTGTTAGTTTGATAGCCAATCGCGAAGCCTCGCGACCTATCTGTAACCTCGCCATTTATGGCGAGGTTACAGCGATACTCCCTTCTCTCTAAGCCCGCCTTCGATAAAATTGGATGAAATCCAATTTTACGCATGGCGGCTCTGTTAACGAGTGGATTCATGTAACGTCGCCATAAATGGCGACGTTAGCGGTTAGCATTCGTTTGACATTATTATGTTTGGCGACTCTACCGATTGGCATTTCAATAACATCTCAAAGTATGGCGACTTTACTATTTGGCATTCCTTAAATTTCTAATAGTAAAGACACTCTAAATACCTTCCAAATGAATCTTAAGATATTAAACCAATTTTATTATTTTTGCAATTAGCTTTTATTCAACTAATTATAACTATCAACAAAAAACACGCAATTGTTAAAAACATTGCTAATTCTCTTGTTGATGCCAATAAGCTTTCTTATCTTTGCCCTCCTTAAAAAGTATATAAGCGGAAAAATATCATGCTGTTAACAACTGAATCGAAGAAAGCAATCTTCCTAAAACACGGTAAAAGTGAAACGAATACGGGTAATTCTGAAGCCCAAATTGCTATGTTCACTGAGCGTATTAATCACCTTACTGAGCATTTAAAAACCTTTAAAAAGGATTTTTCTACAGAGCGTTCTTTAATTAACTTTGTTGGAAAGCGTCGTAGCCTGTTGGACTACCTTCACAAAAAAGATATTAATCGTTACAGAGCAATCATCAAAGAACTCGGTATACGTAAGTAATAGCCTCGAGCAGGCATCTCATAAAAAGGCAATCTTCGAATTGCCTTTTTTTATTTTTATGAGTCGTGTTTTACGAATAGAACCTCTTTTTGTACAGGTTGTTTTCAACTTAAAAAACACGATTTCAAATTAAATCTTCCTTATTTATGATCCATCTAAGGAAGTCAATACACTGATCTATATATGTCTATAAATAATTAAAGCTGTCAAAAAAATGCAACCAAAAGCTATTACCGTTTCTTCTCCACTATCCAATGGTAGGGAGATTACTATTGAAACCGGCCGCCTTGCCAAGCAAGCACACGGTTCTGTTGTTGTCCGTCAGGGCAATTGTATGTTACTCGCCACTGTCGTATCGTCTCAAGATGCGAAGGATGGTGTTGATTTCCTTCCTTTAACTGTTGATTATCAGGAGAAATTTGCTGCCGCAGGTCGCATCCCTGGATCTTTCTTCCGTCGTGAAGCTCGTCCTACAGAACAAGAAATTCTAATTTGCCGATTAATCGATCGTGCCCTCCGCCCTATTTTCCCTTCCGATTATCACGCTGATATCCAAATCGCAGTGACATTGATCTCTGCCGATATGGAAGTTTCTCCCGATAGTCTTGCTTGTCTTGCTGCATCTGCTGCAGTGAGCATTTCCGATATTCCATTTAATGGTCCCGTTTCTGAAGTTCGCGTTTGTAGAATCAACGGAACTTTCATGGTTAACCCAAGCATCACCGAAGCAAAAGAAGCCGATATCGACTTAATCGTTGCGGGTACTGCTAAGGATATTTTGATGGTAGAAGGAGAATGTAAAGAGGTGGACGAGAAGGACATGGCAGAAGCAATTAAAGTAGCACAAGAAGCTATTAAGATTCAATGTCAGTCACAAGAAGAATTAATCGCAAAGGTTGGAGTTACTAAACGTAGCTATAGCCATGAAACACATGATGAGGAGTTACGTGAACGCGTAAACAAAGCTTGTTATGATGCAGTTTATGCTGCAGCACGCCAATGTAACCCAAATAAGAATGAACGTAAAGTTGCTTTCAAAAAGGTATTGGATGATTTCTTAGCAACGATGTCTGATGAAGAGCGTGCTACTAAAGAGAAGTTAGCTAAAACCTATTACCACGATGTTGAATTTGATGCGATGCGTGATATGATTTTAAAAGAACGTATCCGTTTAGATGGTCGTGGTTTGACCGATATCCGCCCTATTTGGAGCGAAATCGGTTACCTTCCTTCTGCTCATGGATCAGCAGTATTTACGCGTGGAGAAACTCAATCGTTAACTACTGTTACTTTAGGAACTAAGTTGGATGAGCAATTGGTAGATCAAGCCATGCAAAAAGGATCAAACAATTTCATGTTGCACTATAATTTCCCTGGATTCAGTACTGGCGAAGTGAAGCCTAACCGCGGAACTAGTCGTCGTGAAGTAGGACACGGAAATTTAGCACACCGTTCTATTCGTCAGGTATTGCCTTCTGAAGATTTGAATCCTTATACGATCCGTATCGTTTCTGATATTTTAGAATCGAATGGTTCTTCTTCTATGGCTACTGTATGTGCAGCGAGTTTATCCTTGATGGATGCTGGTATTAAAACAACAGCTCCAATCTCTGGTATTGCTATGGGATTAATCACCGACGGTAAAGGAAATTTTGCTGTATTGAGCGATATCTTAGGCGATGAAGATCACTTGGGCGATATGGATTTCAAAGTGACAGGTACTGCAAAAGGAATTTGTGCTTGTCAGATGGATTTGAAAGTGGATGGACTTCCTTATGAAATCCTGATGCAAGCATTGAATCAAGCTCGTGCTGGACGTTTGCATATCCTTGACGAGATGAATAAAACCATCTCTACTCCTGCTGAAGATTACAAGCCACATGCTCCAAGAATTGTGAAGTTACGTGTAGCGAAAGAATACATTGGTGCTATCATCGGACCTGGTGGAAAAATCATTCAAGAAATTCAACGTGTGACGGGTACCACCATCACCATTGAAGAAATCAATAATGAAGGTCATGTTGAAATTGCTTCTCCAGATAAAGCTTGTATCGAAGCTGCATTAGCGCGTATTCGTGGAATCGTTACCGAGCCTGAAGTGGGTGAAGTGTACGAAGGAAAAGTGAAAACCATTACTACTTTCGGTGCATTCGTTGAGTTTATGCCTGGTAAAGATGGTCTCCTTCATATCTCTGAAATTTCAAATGAAAGACTTGCTTCCATGGATGGAGTTTTGAAAGAAGGTGAATCCATTCAAGTAAAATTAATAGAGATCGATAAGAAAACTGGTAAGTATCGCTTGTCCCGTAAGGTTTTGATGACTAATCGTCCTGAAAGAACCGCTCCAGCTGAACAATAGGCCTTTCCTAAACACCTATTAAATATTTGAAAGTCTGCTAGTTATAGCAGACTTTCTTTTTTTTGATATACATTAGATGGATTGTAATATTATCATCATACCTTTCCATTTCTGTTCATGTTTTTTAGTATTTGACCATACTTTTCTAAACCTTACAAGCTAATCACATCGCCTAAAAAAGATTTCGCAACCACACGGAGGGAAGCCTCGTTACGAAGCCATAATCTTTGAAAAAATAATTAGACAGTTAAAAATTACCAAGCAAGTCACTAATCGCGAAACAGCATCTTTAGATAAGTATTTGCAGGAAATTGGAAAAGTAGAATTACTGAAACCCGAAGAAGAGGTGAATTTGGCGCGACGTATTAAAGAAGGTGATCGCACCGCTTTAGAACGTTTAACTAAAGCGAACTTGCGTTTCGTCGTATCGGTTGCAAAGCAATATCAAAATCAAGGTTTGACCTTGGGCGATTTAATTAATGAAGGTAATTTAGGACTTATTAAAGCAGCACAACGCTTTGATGAAACTCGTGGATTCAAATTCATTTCTTATGCAGTTTGGTGGATTCGTCAAAGTATTCTACAAGCATTAGCGGAGCAAGCTCGTATTGTTCGATTGCCATTAAATAAAATTGGATTCATCAATAAAATAAATCGTGCTTTTGCCAAGCTGGAACAGGAATTTGAACGTGAACCTACCAATGAAGAATTATCAACGGTATTAAATATTTCTGTGGATGATGTGATGGATACCATGCGATCATCAGGCCGACATGTTTCGATGGATGCACCCTTAATTCAAGGGGAAGATGGTACCTTAATGGACTTAATGCCCGGTGAAGATGTAGCCCCCTCACCTGAAAATAATTTAATCACCGAGTCATTGCGTCGTGAAATTGAGCGAGCGCTTTATACGCTGACTCCTCGCGAAGCCGATGTGATTCGCTTATACTTTGGCTTAAACGATTCGCCCATGACCTTAGAAGAGATTGGAGAACGTTTTGAATTGACTCGTGAGCGCGTACGTCAAATAAAAGAAAAAGCCATTCGCCGATTGAAACATACTTCAAGAAGCAAAATCCTGAGAACTTACTTAGGATAAAAGATACGCATTTTGGGTTTAGTAAATGATCCTCGTGGAGCAATCTGCGGGGATTTTTTTATGAGAAAGCAGCTAATTTAAACGCGGCGGGAGCAACGATTCCGCAGCGGACGCGAAGGATTTTAGGTTTTATTATATTTATTCGAATTAGAAACGCTGCGTTCATTGCTTTAACGTTGCGCCCGCTGCGTTTTAAATGCGTCTTCATTATCAATGAAATAATTTTATTCATATAGCTATTCCTTGAATCGAGAATCCAATTAAAATTTCGTTGTTTATCAATTATTCCTTTTTTTTCACGAAATTTGCCTATACCCTACTCACTATGTCTGTACTCATTGCCCCTTCAGTCCTTTCAGCCGATTTTGGAAATCTCGAGAGAGATATTAAAATGATTAATGACAGTAAAGCCGATTGGTTTCATGTGGATGTGATGGATGGAGTTTTTGTGCCGAATATTTCCTTCGGATTTCCAGTATTGAAAGCAGTAAAAAAACATGCTCGCAAACCACTGGATGTTCATTTAATGATTGTGAATCCAGATCAATACTTAGCCGCTTTTGCTGATGCAGGCGCTTCCATCATTTCAGTACACTATGAAGCATGTACCCACTTACATCGCACCATTCAAAAAATGCGACAGTTGGGCATTTTAGCAGGTGTGGCAATTAATCCACACACTCCTATTGCTGTTTTGTCGGAAGTTATAGCTTCTATTGATGTGGTCGTTCTGATGTCGGTGAACCCCGGCTTTGGAGGTCAAAGTTTTATTCGCAATACTTTTAATAAGATTGAAGATTTAAAAAACTTGATTATTCAGAAAAATTCAGGTGCAAAGATTGAAATTGATGGTGGTGTTGACTTAAAAAACGCATCGGAATTAGTTCGTTGTGGCGCCGATATTTTAGTAGCTGGCAATACTGTTTTTAGCTCTACCTCGCCCAGTAATACCATTGCGATACTGAAGGAAGCATCAACGCAGACAGCGTAATTATTTCACAATATTTTTCTCGAAACTAATCCGCCACATAATCACTCAAATACTCAAAGTGCGGCATGAATTTTCCATTTTTTTGCTATGTCGCCCTTTCAATGAGTCCGTCATCCTCACCCACTAAACATGGCATTACACGCTCTAATAAATGTTTTCCAAATCCATCGGATGCATCGCGTGGTAATTCACAAGGTAAATTGTCTATAGCCATCACGGTTATAGTGCTAGGCGCAAAAGCTTCGTCTATCTCTTCGGTGTTGGGATTGTATCCATAGAATTTATCCTCAATCGTAGTTGGTCTTGTGGTGGATGGGATACTTCCATTCATATCACAAGTCACATCAGCAATAACACTGATATGAAATTTTGGATTGCGCATTTTTTCGACTGTAAATAGCACAGGAGCCTTGGGATCCCAAAAAGTGCAATGGATGAGTAAATCACAAAAACTCGCAAATGAATTTCCAGTAGCAAAATGACAATCGAACTTTTCGGGGTGATGGTAAAATTCAGATTTACTAAAATCGGATCCATCTTTGGCTTTATAATAATCTTCTGAATGCAACTGTACATACACTGGTTCACGAAACGAATAATTTAAAAATTCAAAAGCTGTCACCTTCCGGATTCCCCAGTACGCCTAATGTTTCCATGGCACCATTAGCCACTCTCCCTCCTCCTGTCACTACTATTTTAATGTTTGGTAAATTGATTCTTTCTAATTCCTTAAACACTTCTTTTTTATCATGACAAAGATGGGCGGACTTGAGGTTAAAGAGTCCGTACTTTAATCCATATGCCATGATACCATTATAAGCTCCTACCATTCCAGCAAAGCGACCAAAACCGATGACTCTGTTTTCGCTCTTATCCACCAAACACTCATAATCAATTAACTGAATTTTTTTGCAAGAATAGCCCTTAGCAAATCGCGATTATGTTTTTGCTTTTTGATGGTATGTGAAAAGAAAAGGTATTTTTTTCCTTCGATTAAAAATTGCTTAGGCACTTCCTTTACACCAATAAGCACATCACAATCCGACAAATCTTCTTGCAAAGGAATCGCATGCATTTTATATTCATCATTTGTAAAACAACGATAGTCGCAAGGCTGAACTACTAATTTTACTCTGGAAAATCTTTTAATAATGCTTTGCACTGTAAAGGGGTAAAAGCCACACGCTTATCGTGAGGTATCTTCTCTTCTCTGATCAATCCAATTTTCATGGGGCAAAAATAGGGTAAATAGACAGAAAATGATTCATTAATTAATGAAATAATAACAGCATTTAATGAGTCTTCTTAAAGCGAAAGGATAAATACGATTGCCTTGAACCTTTAATCGTCGAAAAAAAGCCATATTTTAATTAACTAATAGTTCGATCAACATAAAACATATCAATCTCACCTTTATTTTTTGCTTCTACTTTTCCTCTGTACTCACATTGAAAACGATCTTTCACGAATTCAAAAGTGCTTCCACTGATATTAACTTTTCCAGCTTCTCCACTCGATTCCATTCTTGAAGCAATATTTACCGTATCTCCCCAAATATCATAAGCGAATTTCTTTACACCTACAATGCCAGCTACGACAGGTCCTGTGTGTATTCCAATGCGGATTTCAAATGGTGTTCGTCCTTCTCGAATACTATTTTGTTGATGAGCTAACATATATTGTTGAATTTCTAGCCCTGCCGAAACAACATCCAAAGCATGTGTGGAATTTGAAATCGGAAGTCCGCCCACGCACATATAACTATCCCCCATCGTCTTGATCTTCTCAATTTTGTGACGTGTAATAATGTCGTCAAAAGCTTTAAAGCAAGTATCAATTTCGGCAACTAACTCTGCTGGATTTAGTTTCTCACTTATTTGTGTGAAGTTTTTAAAATCCGTAAACATCACGGTTACACTCTCAAATTGTTTAGCTTGGGCACTTCCTTTCGACTTTAATTCTTCAGCCACTTCTAAAGGCAAAATGTTCAGTAATAAATCATCACTTCTCTTTTTCCCTGTTCTGATTTTGTTTCGTTGATTGAAGAAAACTAAGGCAAAGAATCCAACCACAGCAAATACGAACATAAATCCATCTCGAATTAATTTCTGCTTTTGCAATTCTTTTTTCGCTAAAGCATCTTTTTTATCCTGATCTGCTTTGGCTAAACTTTCTTTTTTATCAAAATCATATTGCATTTGTACTTGCACTGATTTTCGAGTGTTTTCTTCATTATACAAACTGTCGCGGGTAGAGATGAATAATTTATAATGACGAAAGGCATTCTTAAAATCTCCTTTTGCACTATCTAGTTTGATAAACGCTTCATAGTTGAATTTTAAATTATCCAAACTACCAATCTCCTTCGAAAGATTCAATGATTGAGTTAAATATTTTTCTGATTCTATTAAATTCTTCTTCTTGAAATAAGCAGTCCCGATATTTAAAAGTGTACCCGAAAGACCTTCCTTATCTTCAATTTTTGTCTGGTATTTTACAGCCTCAAAAAGATTTTCTAAGGGCTTGATCTGGTTTTTCTAAATTGATATAAATTTCCCCAATATTATTGTATGAGATGGAAATTCCATCGTCATTCTTCATTTCCTTTTGAAGTGACAATGCATTCAAATAATACTGAAGTGCTTTTTCGTATTTGCCTTCATCCGCATACACATTTCCCAAATTATTATAGGAAGATGCAATGCCTTGTTTCGATTTTATCTCTTCAAAAATTTTAAGTGAGGATAAATAATTTTTCTCCGCCGATTCAACGTTCCCTTGCTCCACATTTATGATTCCAATATTACCATACAGTACTGCAATGCCATACTTATTTCCGATCTCTTCCATCATCTTTAGAGAAGCTAGATAATTCTCTAATGCTTTTGTATAATTTCCTTGATTCCAATAAATAATTCCAATGCTATTGTAACAAGCTGCAAGCCCCGTTTTATTTCCAAGTTCTTTGTTTTTCTGTAATGATTTGTTTAGAAAGGTTAAAGAAACAAGGTAATCACCTTTATCCATGGCAATATTGCCAAAGCAATAATTTGCATTCGCAAGTCCCTGCGCGTACTTTATTTTATTAGCTAATTGTAGAAGTTGATTGGCATAAGCAGTAGCCTTAATGGGATCGTTTCCAAAATAAGCTTTTGAAATACCAAATAAAATAATGGCTTCAGTAGTATCAAATAAGGGAGTAGCCGCAGCATCTATTTTTAATTTATTCGCCCGATGATTTTTTAATTGAATCTGCAAAGAATCGATCACACTATCTTCTTGAGCAAATCCCCAAGAGGAAATGAATAGCATCGATATTAAAAATGCAATGGATTTCATATCTAATAAAGGTAGTGATTATTTAAATCAAGATTTAATATTTCGTCGATCCAATTCTTTTTGAAAACGTCGGGCATTTATTAGGTGTTGAACATAATTCTTTGCAAAAGAGTGGTATCCCGAAAAATCTTCTCTTGCGCAGAAGAACATAAAGTCATGCTTAGTATAATTTAGTACTGCATCAACTGATGAAATAGCAGGCATGCAAATGGGACCTGGTGGTAGTCCAGTATACAAATATGTATTGTAAGGGGAATCGATTTCTTTATGTTCATTGAGTACTCTTCGAATGGTAAAATCGCCCGAGGCATAAACCAAAGTAGGATCTGCTTCCAACTTCCAGCCTTTCAAATATCGATTCATATATACACCCGCAACAAGAGGTTTCTCATCATTTTTACGAGTTTCCTTATCCACAATGGAAGCTAATACACATACTTGAGTTTGAGTCAATCCAATGTTTTTCGATTTTGCTTTACGTTGAGTTGTCCAAAACTTTTTATACTCTACACTCATTCGTTCAAAAAATTCTTCGGCAGAAGTATTCCACTTGAATTCATAGGTATTTGGAATCATCAAGCATAAGCTATTTTCTTCTGTCAAACCGTATTTTGCTAGATACACTTTGTCTTTAAAAAGATAGGCTATGGAAGCAGAATCCGCTTCAATTTTACCTCCTACAGCGCCTGCCAAATCATAGCTGGTTCTGATATTGCTAAATGTTAAACGAATGGGTACCTGCTTACCTGATCTTAATAAAGTAACAATTTCTTTGTTACTCATTCTATTTTTCAGCTGATACTTTCCCGGCTTTACATTGGCTGAATAATTCATTTTCTCTGCTACCCAACTAAATGCTTCCGTGTCGTCAACTAATCCTTCTTCTTTTAAATAAAGTACTACATCATCAATCGTTGATCCAGTAGGGATGTAAATTATTTGATCTCTTTTATTGTCGAAATCATTGGGTGCAAATATTTTTTGATACAATCCCCAGCATAAAATTAAAGCTGAAAGAAAGATTACCGCACCGAAAGCTTGTAAGAAACGCTTTCCTCCTCTGCTCATTTTACTTTTCTTTTTTGCCACTTTTAATTTTATTTTAATTGTTGAAGTGCCGTCTTCGCCTGTTGATTGGCTGGATTTATTTTCAGCACACGCTGAATGGATTGTATGGCCAAAGTCTTATTGCTTTCTAACAAATAGGCATTGGCTTTATTTAACAAAGCTAATTCATAATCAGGATCCAGTTTCAACGCTTTATCGAATAACGTATGTGCTAATTTAATATTTCTTTCAGCCACTAAAATAAAATATCCCATGTTGCAATAGCCAGCTGCATAGTAAGGATGTTCATTAATGAGCAAATTAAAGAGCTCCTTAGCTTTTGAATGATTTCCCAATTTGGCCAGTTCGTTCGCATATTTATTTGTAAACTCTGCTGATAAAGGGGCTAATTCATAAGCATTTTGAAACCACAGTAAAGCACTTTTTGAAACGCCCATCCGCTGATAACTCTCTCCAATTCGGTAGGATGTCCAGGCATCTCTATTTTCTAATGATGGTTTATTTAATTTCTTCAGCAAATTTGGAATACGCTCAATATAGGTTGCAATTATGGTTGAATTACCTTTTAAATAGGCAATCTGTACCAACTGATGAATATTTTTTTCCAATGAAACTTGCGACTCGTCACCTACATACTTTAATGCTGAATCGAGTAAGCTTTTGTCCATACCAAATTTTTCCACATAATTGATATAAGCTTGCGCCTTCACTTGATTCGTGGTTTCGTCGTTGTTGATACAAGCAATGCCCACAAATTCCCTTATCCTATTAGGTTCTTCTACTACTTCACGATGAATTCCAATGCGATGATCGTGTACACTTACATGTGGTATGTCCGAGGCACCATGTTGTGGCATATGACAACTAATGCAATTGTCGTTTCTCTTTTTCCGAATTTCTAATTTTTCAGTGCATAAGGGATCTTTGCCCAGTTGATGGCAGTTCCCACAAGCCGCATTGAATATTGTGTTATTCGTTTTTTTCACCGATACATGCGGATTGTGACATGTAATACAAGTTAAACCGTTTTTGAATGGATGCAGATTTTTTCTGATTTCTTACTTTTTTCTCTTTCTGATACTACTAAAAAGCATTTACTCATTTTCAATCGCTCTGCATGAGAAGCCATGATGTGTTGCTCTTCGTTGTTTTTATATACCGGCATAAAAACATTCATTACCTCTGAAAGCTTCATCCCAGGTTTGAAATCAAAAAAGGATTTTCCTTCATTTAATACAACGTTTCCTTGAATATGGCAGCGTTGACATAAATCGAATTGAAGGTAGATAGGAAGCTTAGATGGATTAACAATAGAATAATCAATATATTTTGAGGTATCAATTAATATTCCTGATGATTTTTCTTTTACATGGATGCTGCCCGGACCGTGACATCGCTCACAATCGATTCCATTTTTTACTAAGCTAAATTTGTTTTCTGATCCCTGCACAAATTCAGGATAGGCATTATGACAACTCATGCATTCCAATCCTATTTTTCGGCCAAAGCGGGTGTTGTTTCCGTCTTCAAATCCCGGTGGTAAATCCCATTTGCCTTTCTGGGTGTAAAATGTCATGGGTGCCTGAAATAAATAACCATTGCTTTCCCAAATGTGTGAGTTGGTATGTTGGCCTGAACCTACGATATAACGAATGTTTTCTTCTCGACTAAAAACGGTGTCCCTCCCTTCCATTCTGTATTCTTTAAAATACAATGAATCTCCTTTCCAGTATGGATGATAGAATAAATTTTTATCGGAATCAAAAATTTGTGGATGACAAGAAAAATTGCCTGATGATTTTTTCTTGCTGGCTGCATCAAAAGACAAACCCATACCGGTATGACTAAATGATTCATGCACTTCAATATGACAACCTTTGCAAGTTTCCATACCTACATACTGCGCTGAGTCACTTAATCCAGCATATGTAGTACGTTCCTCGTCCTTCTTTTTTTCGGCTGAATTACAAAACCAGTTCAAAAAACTCAGTACAAAAACTGTTACTGTAAATCCAGTTGTAAGAAGTCTCCGTTTCAAAATTATACAATTACGGTTGGGCGGATTAGTTGAAGGACGGTTACATTATGCCATTTCCCATCATAAGCAAGCCAGTCGCGCATTACGCCACATGTTCTAAATCCAATTTTAGAAAACAAGCGCAAACTGCCTTCGTTGCGATTGTCAATATGACAAAATAGTTGATGTAGATTCAAGGTATTAAAACTATGTTTTACCAATAAAGAAAGAGCTTCGGAAGCATAACCTTTTCGTCGTTGATTTTTATCTCCAATCAAAATACCTACACCAGCACGTCGATGCAATTGATCGAAGTCAAACAAATCAATGTAACCAATGGTCATTTCCATTCCTGGAACTTCCGTAATGATTTCGATGGCAAGTCTTAACTGCTTAGCTACAAAAATATCTTGAGTAGCATTAGCATAATATTGTTCAAGAGTATATTTTGAATAGGGCGTGATGGTCCCACTCACCGGCCAAACCTCCGGATCATTTTCATAGATCATCATTAAGTCTACGTCTTTCGGCTCGAGCGCTCTTAGTAATATGGAATTCCCTCTTATCATAATTTTATTACTCCTTCGTACACAAATATAGCGGGTCCAATCAATCTAATTTCATCGAATAAATTTTCGTTTCGATTGAAAGTTACCTTTAATGCACCACCTAATGTTTTAATATTTATTGATTCTTTTTTTTCTTTTTCTTTATTGAACAAATCAGCGGCAACTAATGCGGCGGCAGTCACTCCTGTGCCACAACTCAATGTTTCATTTTCAACACCTCTTTCATAAGTGCGTACCATAATACCATCTTCCATTTCTTGAACAAAATTCACATTGGTTCCTTCACTCTTAAATTCTTCGTTATTGCGAATTTTTCTTCCGTTCGCTACCACATCCAATTCTTGAATGGCATCCACTTTCAATACAAAGTGAGGAGAACCAGTATTCAAATAGTAATCATTCTCTTTTTTTTCAATAGTTGAAACCGCATTCATCTTTAAAGAAATAATATCATTTGGTAAAACATCTGCTTCGTGCACACCATCAATAGCTAAAAATTGAGTGCTGGTTCCAATGTATTTCCTTTTGAAAGCAAAATGCACTAAACAGCGCCCACCATTTCCGCACATGGAACTGGGTAAACCATCGGAATTAAAATAGATCATTTCAAAATCAAAGGTGGGATGCTTTCTAATAATCATCAAGCCATCTGCCCCAATGCCAAATCTTCGATCGCAACAATACTTAACTTGTTCAGCAGAAATCGAAATTTCCGAATTCCAGCCATCCAAAATAATAAAGTCGTTTCCGGTTCCTTGGTATTTACTGAAAGACAATTGCATCGATGTAAAGTTAGTGATTTTTATAACTTAAATAGGTTCTCAAATTCAGTTCGTTAAAGCGTTAAATCAATGTTAAATTCATTTGAGATTCATTTTCTTGAAAATATTTTTGCCTCGTCAAACGTATTAAGACTTCAAATTAATATCTAAAATTATGAATTCGAAAACCAAAAGTATTCTATTTGTAGCCCTTGCACTTACTGCAGGAATGGTAGGTGCCGGTATTGTAAATCACTTTGACGATGATTCTCGGAATGGGCATGTCGGATTAATGAAATCCAATAATGGGTTTCATCAAGTAAATTATTCGGGCCTTAGTGCTGCACCGATTGACTTTGTATTACCTGCGGAAGCATCCGTTCCTACCGTGGTTCACGTCACCACAACGTATCCTCGACAAAGCGGTATGGGCAATCATATGGTGGATCCATTTAGTTTTTTCTGGGGAAATCCGAACCCGCGTGAAATGCCACCACAGCAAAGTACCGGGTCTGGAGTTATTATTTCGGAAGATGGGTACATCGTTACCAATAATCATGTTGTCGAAAATGGTGATGAAGTAAATGTAACACTGGATAATAAAGAATCCTACAAAGCCAAGGTAATTGGACTGGATCCTTCAACCGACCTAGCACTCTTAAAAGTGGATGCAAATAATTTGCCTTTTGCAGCTTGGGGAAATTCCGACCAGGTAAAAGTTGGAGAATGGGTGTTGGCGGTAGGAAATCCATTTAATTTAACATCTACCGTAACGGCTGGAATTATTTCAGCCAAAGCCAGGAATATTCACATCCTTCCGAATCAAAAGTTTCCGATAGAATCGTTTATTCAAACCGATGCGGCTGTAAATCCAGGAAATTCAGGAGGCGCATTAGTGAATACTAGAGGTGAATTAATTGGAATTAATGCAGCCATAGCATCAAATACAGGATCATATTCTGGTTACTCCTTTGCAATCCCAGTGAACATTGTAAAAAAAGTAGTGAACGATTTGATGGAATATGGAACTGTGCAAAGAGGATTCATAGGTGTAAGTATTCGTGATTTAGATTCGGAGTTTGCTAAAGAAAAAGAAATTAAGTCGCTTCATGGGGTTTATGTAAATGGTCTTACCGAAGATGGTGCAGCGGAATCTGCTGGAATTAAAGAAGGCGATGTGATTACATCCATTAATGGAAGTGCAATCAAATCATCTCCTGAATTGCAAGAGCAAGTGGGACGCTATCGTCCCGGCGACAAAATTGATGTAACCGTAATGCGAAATGGAAATGAGAAAGTTTACGCTGTGACACTTCGTAATAAAGACGGAAATACTAAGGTTGTAAAGAACGAGTCGATATCAATGTTGGGAGCTACTTTAGTTTCATTATCTGACACTGAGTTAGACAAACTCAATATTTCTAAAGGGATTAAGGTGAAAGATTTATCCACGGGCAAACTAAAAAGTGCAGGAATAAAAGAAGGATTTATTATCGTCTCCATCGACAATAAACCGGTAGGTAATGTTGAAGAATTGACCGAATACTTAAACAATAAAAAAGGTGGGGTTCTTATTGAAGGTGTTTATCCAAATGGAATGAGAGCTTACTACGGGTTCGGCATGTAATTTGAGGATGGTTAAAAGTAGAAGGACGCTTATGAGCGTCCTTTTTTTTTAATATAGATTTGGTTGTTTGTTATTTTTTTCACTTATATTTGTTTAACACAAAAGCCACGACAATTTTTAGATTTTTAAAATCCACTAAGATGCGTCAACTTAAAATTAGTAAATCGATTACCAATCGAGAGAGTGCTTCTTTAGAGAAGTATCTTTCAGATATTGGCAAGGAGCCGATGATTCCAGCAGAAGAAGAAGTACGACTTGCACGACTTATTCGAGATGGCGATGAAGAAGCTTTTGATAAATTAACACGTGCTAATTTGCGTTTTGTAGTTTCCGTGGCTAAGCAGTATCAAAACCAAGGATTGAGTTTACCAGATCTTATTAATGAAGGAAATCTTGGATTAATTAAATCGGCTAAACGATTTGATGAAACACGTGGATTCAAATTTATTTCTTACGCGGTTTGGTGGATTCGGCAGAGTATTTTACAAGCCATTGCAGAGCAAAGTCGAATTGTTCGACTTCCTTTAAATCAAATAGGCTCCTTGAGCCGAATCAGTAAAGCATTTAGTAAGCTGGAACAAGAGTACGAACGTGAACCTTCGTATGAAGAGATTGCAAAGCTCACTGATTTACCACTTGATAAAATCACGGATGCGCTTCGCATTTCAGGAAGGCATGTTTCGATGGATGCTCCCTTTGTGCAAGGAGAAGATAATACGTTATTAGATGTCATTGAAAACAATGAATCGCCACGTGCCGATGTACAACTCATCAACGATTCCCTTAGAAAAGAGATTGAGCGTTCACTAAGTGTTTTAAGCGACCGTGAATGCGAAGTTGTTAAACTGTTTTTTGGAATTGGAATTGGACATGGATTAACTTTAGAAGAAATTGGTGATAAGTATGGAATTACGCGAGAAAGAGTTCGACAAATTAAAGAGAAAGCATTACGTCGCCTTCGACATAAAAGCAAAAATAATATTTTAAAATCTTATTTAGGAGATTAAAAAATAAATCTCCACTCCTCTCTTACCTAACCCACTTAACTAAAAAAGGCTGCCGAAATCGACAGCCTTTTTTAGTTTTCTATTCGATTTAGTAATATGTAAAACGAATTACATCTGCTAAATACTTTGCAAAACGTACCACCTGGCGACTGTATCCATATTCATTATCATACCAAATATAAAGTACCATGCTTTTCTTATCTTTAGATACAATGGTAGCTGGAGAATCGACAATGGAAGCGCAAGGATTTCCAATCAAATCAGAAGATACTAATTCATTTGAATTCGAATATTGAATTTGCTCAATTAAATTTCCACGCAAAGCACCATCCTTTAAAATATCATTCACTTCATCTTTACTTACGCCTTTCTTCATCGTAAGATTTAAGATAGCTAATGATACATCCGGTGTAGGTACACGCACTGCATTACCTGTTAATTTTCCTTCCAATACCGGCAATACTTTTGCAACCGCTTTGTCAGCGCCTGTTTCGGTAATTACCATATTCATGGCAGCTGAACGTCCACGACGATATTTGCTATGATAGTTATCCAATAAATTTTGGTCATTGGTATACGAGTGAATCGTTTCGATATGTCCTCTTTCAATTCCTAATGCATTCTCAATTACTGATAAAATAGGGACAATGGCGTTTGTCGTACAAGATGCAGCAGAAAATATTTTTTCGTCGGCAGCATGATTCTTTTCATTCACACCATATACAACATTAGGGATATCACCTTTGCCAGGAGCCGTCAATAATACCTTGTCCACGCCTTTTGCTTTAAGATGTTTACTAAGGCCTTCACGGTCACGTGACACACCCGTATTATCTATTAATAAAGCATTATTAATTCCTAAGGCAGCATAATCTACATCTTCAGGATTTTTTGCATCAATAACATAAATCGTATGACCATTTACAATCAATGCACTTTTCTCATTATCTTCTATTACTGTTCCTGGGAATGGTCCGTGGACAGAGTCATTTCTTAATAATTCAGCACGTTTGCTTAAATCATCATCAGAACGTTTTCTAACCACGATAGCACGAAGACGTAACTGCTCCCCTTTGCCAGCTTGACCCACTAACTCACGAGCTAAAATTCGACCGATACGACCAAAACCGTAAAGAATCACATCTCTTGGAATCATTTTACGTCGATCTTTACCAACGAAACCTCCTATCTTACTCGTTAAAAAAGCTTTTGTATCATTTTTAAATTCAATCTTTTCAGCTAACCATTCAGCCGCCAATTTTCCAATATCAATACGAGAAGGGGCTAAATCCATTTCGTTGATAGCACGAGCTAAAGCTAATGTATCAATTACAGATATGGGTTTCTTTACAATGTCATTAGCATATTGATGTAAATTCAAAATCTGACTAGCACTACGATCTACTAATTGATTTCTAAAAATAATTAACTCCACCGAGTTGTTAAACCATAATGCACCCGTGATATGGATTAATTCGATTGCGGCTTTTTCAAGCTCTATCCAATCACATAATTGCTTTTCGTAATTTTCTTGCCCAATTGTTTGTGCCGTAGTAGTTGCCATTTTTATTTTTTTAAGAGATTGCAAAGATAATTCTCCGAAATGGAATAAGAAATCTATTTTGCTAAATGTAATTGTAATTTCTGAACAAAGCCTTCAGATTCAATAAAAACTAATTTCGATATTATCAATTAAATATACGATTCAAAAACAATGAGATATAAAAAAACCGGAGCCAATTAACTTGACTCCGGAATCGGGTGAATGGAGGGGATCGAACCCTCGACCTCTAGATCCACAAACTAGCGCTCTAACCGACTGAGCTACATCCACCGTTTTGAAGGCTGCAAATGTAGTCAACAAGTACATTCATGCCAAAATGAATTGTAAATTTCTTCGTTCTTCAATTATGCTCGCTAACTTTACCCCATGTCTGAAAAAATACAACTGTCTGTTTCGGGAATGACTTGTGCCAGTTGTGCGCAAAACATTAGTAGAAAGTTGGAGTCGAAAGGTTTGCACAATGTTTTAGTGAATTACAACAGCGGAGAAGTTGAGTTTGAGCTGATTGAAGGAATTCAGTTGGATCAAGTCGTATCAGATATTAACAGCTTAGGTTATAAAGCATCTTTATATGAGGAGTTTGAAGAATCGAATTCTACAAAATGGAACTGGGATTCCACCGAAATCAGATTCTTTATTTCCGCTCTTTTCACTTTTCCATTGTTGGCGCATATGTTTCTGCCATTTCATTTATTGCATCAGCCTGCATTTCAGTTTGCTCTTTCCTTGCCAGTGATGGTTATTGGATTAAATCATTTTGGTAAAAGTGCTTGGGGATCGATAAAATCAGGGCACATGAACATGGACGTATTAATTACACTTGGTTCTTTTTCCGCTTTTCTTTATTCATTAATCGCATGGTACTTATATAATGGTTCGGATCTAATTTCAAACTATCTTTTTTTCGAAACAGCAGCAACGATCATAACGCTTGTATTGCTGGGGAATATTATTGAAAAGAGGAGCTTAAAAAAGACGCAATCGGCATTAACACATTTAACCAAAATTCAGCCTCTTCAAGCTAAGAAAATTGAAAATGCATTAACAGAAAACGAATCCATTGTTGAGTTATTAGCCCATCAACTTAAAATAAATGATTTAATACTGGTCAATACTGGCGATAAAATTCCTGCAGATGGTCTCATCTACGAAGGTAAAGTGGAAATTGATGAATCCATGATGACAGGAGAAAGTTTGCCTGTTCAAAAAACAATAAATGACCAAGTGTTGAGTGGTACCATTGTTTTGAATGGATTCATAAAAGTGATCGTGCAGGAATCTGGAAGCAATACTGTATTGAGTAAAATGATTGAAGTTGTTAAGACTTCATCACTTCGAAAACCTCAAATTCAACGTCTCGGTGATGTGGTGAGTTCATGGTTTGTACCCATCGTTATATTGTTTTCCATTTTCACTTTTTTAATGTCGCACTTTTATTTTAATTTACCCATTTCCGAATCTCTATTAAGAAGTATAGCTGTTCTGGTTATATCCTGTCCCTGCGCGATGGGATTAGCTACACCCACTGCTGTAGCGGTTGGGATTGGTAGATCAGCTCGAAAAGGAGTTCTTGTAAAAGGAGGTGATACGTTAGAAAAATTGAGTGGAATAAAATACATTGTTTTTGATAAGACGGGAACATTGACACAAGGTAAAGTCACTGTAAAAAATATTAATTACCTCAATGAAGATATTGAAAAAGTTAACTTTTTAATCAGTGTTTTAGAGAAATATTCAAATCATCCATTTGCTAAAGTATTGGCTGAAAAATTTGCAGATGCAAAATATCTACCCATTCAATTTGCAGAAATAAATGAAATTGCTGGTTATGGTGTGAGTGCTAAAGACAAAGAAGGAAATCAATATAAAATAGGCTCTCAAAAATTTATTGGGGCTATTTCGGAGATTCAAGGTCACCAAGTTTATGTTGCTAAAAATGATCAAGTAGTAGCTACTATCGATTTTGAGGATCCTGTTCGGGAGGATGCTTTATCGATGGTTTCCTTTTTTAAAGCACAAGGAATTAAGACGGTTTTATTAAGTGGCGATCGTCCTGAAGTGTGTAAGTCGATTGGAAACTATTTAGGGATTGATGAAATTTATTCTTCACAGCTTCCGCACATGAAAGTAGAAGTAATTGAGAAATTCCAGAAATTAGGTAAAACGGCCATGGTCGGTGATGGAATAAACGATGCACCGGCCTTAGCGATTGCAGCAGTAGGAATTGCAGTAAATTCAGGTACACAAATAGCTATTCAAACTGCAGACATCATCTTGCTAAGCAAAAATGAATTGGATGGATTGGCTGTGGCCTATACTTTATCAAAAGAGACATTAAAAACGATTAAACAAAATTTATTTTGGGCATTAGCATATAACGTAGTGGCGATACCCTTAGCGGCTTTTGGATTCCTAAATCCAATGTTAGCCTCTTTATCGATGGCCTTTTCAGATGTGATTGTCATTGGAAATTCTTTACGAATACATTTTAAAAAGCTCCCTGAGCTAAAGTGAATTTGCGAATGAATAAAATAACCAACCTTTCGATTACTCGGGGATTTCAAATTTTCCAATTATTTCGATTTGCAGCATTACTTTTCACTGGCATTTTGCTTTCTAAAAGTAATATTGCGATTCAAGATATTGGAGTTTATGAAGGATTAATTTTTATCAGCGGCGCGGTAAGTTTTTTCTGGGTAAACGGAATATTGAATGGATTGTTAAGTCAGTATAAGAAAGAAGAGATAAATAGAAATGTTTATTTCTTTAATACTGCTTTACTGTTAGTGTTCATGAGTATTATATTAATACTAATCATGACTGTGTTTAGTCAAACCGTGGCACATTTTTTACCCAGTACCACACAACGCATATATGGTTTAATGCTAATTTATATTTTTTTAAATAATCCAACTTTTTTAATTGAGCACATCTTTTTACTCAAAGAAAACACCATGGGATTATTGATGTACGGAATACTTCACACGGTTGCATATATTTCAGCTGTTCTTATTCCTGTTTGGATGGGCTGGGAAATCGAGTTTGTATTTTACGGACTAATTTTATTATCCATTTTTAAAAATAGTTATTTGGGTATTTTAATCTATAAAGAGAACGTTTTCAAAATCAATAAAAAAGTGCTAGTTGATTTATTGTCTTATTCAACACCTCTTATTTTTAGTTTTGCATTGGCAGGATCTGCAGAATATATTGATGGATTACTTGTAGCTTCGCATTTTGGGAGCGATCAGTTTGCTATTTTCAGATACGGTGCTCGTGAATTGCCATTGGCGGTGTTACTTTCAAGTTCGTTAAGTTCATCTTTTATTCCTCGGTTAAGCCAAAATAATTTACGAAGTGAGTTGTCAAACTTAAAAGCGGAATCTTTGAAATTAATGAATTTACTTTTTCCGATTACCATCCTACTAGTTTGTTTTAGTCATTGGTTGTATCCACTTATATTTAGAGCTGAATTTAGTGCGAGTGCTCCTATTTTCAACACCTATTTGCTTCTTTTAGTGAGCAGAGTTTTATTTCCGCAAACATTAGTTTTAGCCAATGGCAAAACAAAAGTCATTATGCAAATTGCCGTTTTTGAGTTAATAATTAACTTTATTTCTAGTTATTTTTTAATGATAAAGTTTGGAATAATTGGAATAGCAGTAGGCACTCTTATTGCTTTTTATGCAGAAAAATTTTTACTCATTTTTTTTGTAAAAAGGAATTTAAAAGTGAATTTGAATGAATATTTAGCTGTAAATAGATGGATAATTTATTCACTTGTACTATTCTTAGTTTATTTCCTTACTTATACTCTTTCTTATTAGAATGCAAAATTCTATAAATCAGTAGTTTCCATATATTGAATAGAAATTTGCAAATATTAAAGATGAAGAAAATAGCATGATAAAATTTTTTTAATGTAAAATCTATTACTTTTGTGGGTACTACGTAAAGTTTAAAACTTTTATATTCTTTAAGGAATCAAAGTACGTAACTTTACAAAACACAAAAATTAACTGTTAAACCAATAAACTAAATTAAATGATGAAAAAACTACTAATCTGTGGTCTTGCCCTTACGTTCAGTATGGGTGCAATGGCTCAAGCCCCTAATCAGGGTAAAACTGTCAAAGGACTAACTCTTCAACAAAAGGGTCATGTTTTTAATGGCGAAACAAAAACTACGCCTTCTACTACACCTGCTGTTGCTGGTTTACGTAAAGGATTTAATCCTCCTAGCACACAAGCGGTTAATGTAATCGCAATCGGTCAATCTGGAAATGCTTTCGGATCTGCTTTCGGTGCTAAAACAGCTTTATTTGCTCATCCAGCAGTAAATTCTGTTTCTATGGTTTACCGTTCAGCTCCTGCTGTAACTGGTGATGTATCTTCAGGATGTTTACGTTTCGGTTCTTCAACCGATGGTGGTGCAACTTGGGGAAGTAACCTGGGACCTCTTTACACAGCTAGCGCATCTGGAGCTGTTCCGTTTGCTAATGCACGTTATCCACAAGCAATCATTTACAATCCAGCTGGAAACACCGTTGCAGCAAATGCTTTTGTTACTCAATTCTCACCAACACTTGCTGGTTTTGGTCCAGGTGCTAATTCTGCATGGGGTGGTCTTGTACATGGTTCTTCCATTATCGGAGGCGCTACTGGAACTCAAACTGAAGATATTGATGCTAACAATGGATATTTAATTCCTGATGGTGGTGCTTTAAATTTAGATGATAACACTTTCTGGATTTCTAACGGATATTTTGATGGTGTTTCTGGTGACTATGCTGATTCTTTGATCTTTGCAAAAGGTGTTTGGTCTGCTGGTGATTACGCTTATACATATCAAAAGATTGCTGCTCCATTAGCTGTGGATTTAGATGGAACAAGAACTTTAGTTGCTACAACTATTGCTTGGGGATCGGCTGGTGTTGGTTATGCTGCATTATTAGGTCATGATAACTATACTACTGTTGCAGATTCTAACTTAGCTCCAATCGTTTATAAAACAACTGATAACGGTGCTACTTGGGCGAAGGTTGCTTCATTTGATATGAACAGCTTTGATGCATTGTTCCAATTTGGAGTTCCTTATACTACTGCATTTGAAATTGACATGACTGTTGATAACAACAATAATGCTCATATCGTAATTGGAGTTGGTCCATTAGCTGCTAACGCATATTCATTGAATACAGGTGCTGGAAACTGGGGTCTATTTGACATCTCAACAAATGATGGCGGAACTAGTTGGAATGCTCAGTTATTAGCTACTCCACAAACTTTCCGTGGTGAATTTGCTGATGCTGGTAATACTTTGCAAGAAGATAGTCGTCCACAAATTGCTCGTACTGCTGATGGAACAAAATTGTTCTTCACATGGTTCGATACCGACACAACTTTGTTCTTTACTACTGACAACTTGTTCCCAGACGTTCACACTGTAGGTTTAAACACAGCTACTGGTTTATGGACTCCAGAAACTAACCTTACGGCAGGTTCTTCTGCTGATGGTATCTGTATCTTCGGAAACGTAGCTCCATTCTCTTTAGATGGTGCAACGGCTGGTTGCTACGAAGTTCCAGTTTCTATTCTTGCTTTAACAGGTGGTGGTCCTTCTTCTCAAAGTGATCATAGCTATCTTGATGGATTGGAAATTTGTGATGCTGCATTTACTGTTGCAGGAACATCAATTCCAATTGTTAACTTATCTACTGGATTAGTTGAAAACAACGGATCAGTAAGCTTTGATTTAGGTCAGAATTTCCCAAATCCTTTCAATGGTTCTACTCAATTCAACTTGAATCTTGTTAAATCTTCAGACGTAACTGTTGAAGTTTACAACGTTCTTGGAAAATTAGTGAAAACTAACTCTTATGAAAATCTTCAAGCAGGTGTAAACACAATTGCTATCAATGCAAGTGATCTTTCTGCTGGATTATATTCTTACAGAGTAATTGTAGGTAGCGAAATGGCTACTCGTACAATGATCGTTAAGTAATTTTTTTTACAACATAGGGTTTAAACCCTATGTTGAATACAAAAAGCCTAGGGTTTCAACCTCAGGCTTTTTAATTAGCCCTACTTTTTCAAGTTGATGCAATTATAGAATTCTATTTCAGATTAAATAAAGAATCTACTCCAGCGGTTCTTTCGACGGTAAATCCTTCTGCATATAAAAAGCCCGATTGTCTGCCCATTTCAATGGCTCGGCCATATAAAAATTCTAAAAAATCTTTTGAAGAAATAGCAGTTGTAGGCTCAGAAGAAGAAGGGTCAAAAAACTGACTTTTAAAGGCCATTATCGCTTTCATTTTAATATCCATATATTCACTAATGTCAACCACAAAATCTGGAGCTATATGTCGATCTTGAATATAATGATAAACCGCCTTTGGTCTCCATGGTTGTTGAAGTTGGCCACTTAGAATCGTTTCCACTTTTGCCAATCCACTCAGAAAGCATGCATCTGAAACCAATTTACTTCCTTTTCCATGATCAGGATGTCGGTCTTTATTGCATTGCAAATAATGATCTCAGGTTGGAAACGGCGAATCTGCTGCACAAGTGCTAATTGATGAACTTGATCATTCTCAAAGAATCCATCTTTAAAACCCATATTCATCCTAAATTCTAAACCCATCAAGGTAGCACTATAAGCAGCTTCCTGATCCCGAAGATCAGCAGAACCCCTTGTTCCAAGTTCACCTCGGGTTAAATCGATTATCCCGACCTTTCTTCCAGCAGCGATTTCCATGCATACAGTACCTCCTGCTCCTAGTTCAACGTCATCTGGATGGGCACCTATTGCCAATATGTCTACTTTAATAAAATCTTATTAAATCAATATCCAAAAATAGCATATCGCGACGATAACGATTAAAAATTGTCGAATTTTGCAAAAATGAATACAACGCTCCATCAATACTTAAGACTTGTAAGTCATGAAGTTCGTTTAGAATTCAAAAATTATCATGCGCTTACTAGTCTATTAGTGTATTCTTTAGCCACGATTTTCATAGCCTATATCAGCTATCGTCAATCCTTAGACCCTATTACCTGGAATGCATTATTTTGGATTATTATGCTTTTCGCAGCGACCAATGCTATTGCACGCAGTTTTATTCAAGAAAGTAGAGGACTACAACTTTTCCATTACACTTTTCTGAATCCTGCTGTTGTCATCTTAGCAAAAACGACTTATAATATTTTATTATTATCTGTCCTTGGTTTCATCAACTTAAGCGCATTTTCGCTCTTTTTCAGTCTTTCAATTCATGATTGGGGACAATTTTCGTTAGGACTTCTACTTGGTAGTTTTGGTTTGTCGGCTGTGTTGACTTTAGTATCCGGAATTGTGTCCAAGGCGCATAATCAGGCAGCATTAGTCGCCATCTTAGGTTTCCCATTATTATTTCCTTTACTAATAACCATCATAAAATTTTCTGGTAATGCAATTCAAGGTGTAGAATGGTCATTAAATCAACCCAATTTATATTTATTAATCGCATTGAATAGTATCATCGTAGTCCTTTCCTTCCTCTTGTTTCCTTACCTTTGGCGTGATTAAAATTGAATAGTGTGAAATCAAATATGGCAAGATCATGGTGGTGGAAAATCACCGCACTCGTACTGCTTTTTTATACTTATTATGAAGGATTTATCGGTGAGATTCCTAGAATGCCAATTCTCAATGAAACCATCCGCAATCTCTACTTCCATGTAACGATGTGGATGGCGATGTTGGTCTTAATGATTTGCAATGCCTTTTATGGTATTCTGTATCTAAATAAATCAGATTTATACTTCGACTTAGTAGCAGATGAAAGTGCTCGCATGGCAATGGTTTTCGGAATTGCTGGACTCTTAACCGGAATGGTTTGGGCCAACTACACTTGGGGTGCACCATGGGTAAATGACCCTCAACTAAATGGTACAGCTGCTTCCTTATTAATTTACGCTGCCTACTTCATTTTAAGAAATGCCATCCCGGACGATTCAAAACGTGCGCGATTAGCAGCTGTTTATGGTATTTTTGCATTTGTAATGATGATCGTTTTCATCATGGTATTACCCAAAATGACGGATTCTCTTCATCCTGGAAAAGGTGGAAATCCTGGATTTAACAAATATGATCTCGATGCTAATATGCGAATGGTATTTTATCCTGCTGTCATTGCTTGGACCCTGTTAGGTGTTTGGATGATGAGTTTACGAGTGCGTATCCGAAGAATAGAATGGAAAAATGAAGATCAATAATATCATGAAAAAATACTTAGTACTAATATCCTTCTTTTTAGTAACACGTTTTACAGCGTTCGCGCAAGATGTAGAAATGGCTGACACCATGCGATCAGAAGGAAAAATATATGTAGTAGTTGCCGTTGCTTTCATTTCATTAGCGATTCTTAGTTTTTATATGATTCGCATTGAAAGAAAAGTAACCAAGTTGGAAAAGGAAATGAAGAAGTAAAACTACAAATCATGAAGAAAATTCATATCATCGGAATCATCATCATTGCGATTGCACTTGCTGTTGTGGTCAGCACAATTAGTAATTCAAGTACCTATGCTCCGTTTAAAACAGCTATCGAAAATGAAGGAAGTACATTTCATGTAGTAGGGAAATTAAATAAGGAAAAGGAATTTATTTATAATCCTGAAGTAAATGCTAACTTGTTTGGATTTTATTTGATAGACAATGAAGGATTAGAGAAAAAGGTATTATACAATGGAAGTAAACCACAAGATTTTGAAAGATCAGAGCAAATTGTGGTAGTAGGTAAAATGGATGGCGATGAATTTCATGCAAGTCAAATATTGATGAAATGCCCTTCTAAATACAACGGAAATCAGCAAGACCAATTGAAGGCAGTTTCGGGCGAAACAAAAGCCGCGAGCTAATATAAAGGAAGAAAATAATGGAAATTCAATACCAAGGAGAGCATCTTGGATTCGGTGTACTTGGAAATATTTTAATCATTTTATCATTTTCCGCAGCACTCCTGTCCGCCATTTCATATTATTTTTCATTTCAACAAAAATCAGATTTATCAAATTCATGGAATCCACTTGCACGACTTAGCTTTGGTGTACATGCTGTTTCTGTTTTCGGAATTGTTTTCTTGATTTATTATTTAATTCACGGGCATTTTTTCGAATATTACTACATCTGGCAACATTCAAATTCTGTTTTGCCCATGAAATACATGTGGGCCTGCCTATGGGAAGGTCAGGAAGGAAGTTTTTTAATTTGGACATTCTGGCATGTAGTTTTATCTTTTATCATTATTAAAAAAGCAGGAACCTGGGAAGCACCGGTCATGTTTACCATGATGATTATTCAAACCTTTTTAGCTTCTATGTTACTTGGATTAGAATTTGGTGGAATTAAAATCGGATCCAATCCATTTATTCTTTTGCGCAATCACGTTGACTTTGCTAATCTTCCATTTATACAAATGGCAGATTATTTAAGTAAAATAAAAGATGGAAGAGGATTAAATCCATTGCTACAAAATTATTGGATGGTGATTCACCCTCCTACTCTGTTTTGGGCTTTGCTGCCACTGCTATTCCTTTTGCTTATGCAGTTGGTGGTATGTTAACAGGACGAGTAAGAGAGTGGGTTAAACCTGCGCTGCCATGGTCTCTATTTGGAATTTTGATATTAGGCACTGGCGTATTAATGGGCGGGGCTTGGGCTTACGAATCATTAAGCTTTGGTGGATTTTGGGCATGGGACCCTGTAGAAAATGCTAGTTTAGTTCCTTGGTTAGTATTAGTGGGCGCAACACACGTCATGATAATTTTTAATAAAAATGGAACCTCCTTGCATAGCTCTTATATCCTTTGCACCCTTTCATTTATCCTGGTTTTGTATTCTACTTTTTTAACACGAAGTGGAATTTTGGGAGACACATCGGTTCACGCCTTTACTGATTTAGGCATGAAAGGTCAATTGTTGATTTATATGGTTTTCTTTTTCGCATTGGCAGTGTTCCTTAGTATCAAAAACCGAAAACTGCTATCAACCCGGACTGAAGAAGATCCAGTAAGTAGTCGTGAATTTTGGATGTTTATGGGGATGTTGATTTTAGTGATATCTGCAATTCAAATTAGCATTACCACTTCAATTCCTGTTATAAATAAATTGTTCAATTTGAAAATGGCTCCTCCAGCCGATGCCATTGATTTTTATAATTCTTGGCAAATTCCGTTGGCTGCAGTTATAGCTTTACTTATGTCTGTTGGACTTTATTTTAAATGGAAACAAACAGACTTGAAGAGTATGGCGAAAAAACTTTTGCTCTCTTTTATTGCTTCCTTGGTAATAACCTTTGGCGTTCATTATTATTTTCAATTCGATCGTATACAGTTAGTCTTATTATTATTTACTTCGACTTGGGCTTTCACCGCTAACCTCGATTATTTTATTCGTGTGCTCAAAGGAAATATTTCAAAATCTGGAGCAAGTATTGCTCATATGGGAATTGCATTTATTTTATTAGGGTCCTTAATTGCAAACAGTGAAAAAACAGTCATTAGTCAAAATCGTTTAAATGTTGATTTAGGAAAAGATTTCCCTAACAATGAAAATATTTTATTGTACAAAGGGGATACCTTGCCGATGGGTGAATATTATGTTACTTACAAGGAAAAAGTCAAGGAAGGAATACATATTCGTTATGAGGTAGAGTATTTGAAAGCGGATCACACTAACGGACAATTTCAAAAGCAATTCAGTTTGTTTCCTTTTGTTCAATTAAATGATCGCATGGGGAATGTGAGTGAACCCAGTACTCAGCATTTCCTCGATAGAGATATCTATACGCATGTTACTTATGCAGAGTTGGATGACAAGGAAGAAGAGAAAAAGCAGAACGAAGGATATAAGCCCGGAAAAAAATATCAATTAAGTATTGGAGATACCATTACCACAAGCAATAGTTTAGTGGTTTTGCAGAGCTTAAATAAAGATGTTGATAAGGCACTATTGATGCTCCAGGAAACAGATTTAGCTGTAGCCGCAAATATTTTGGTGATGGATGTAAATAAGAAGATGCATCAAGCCAATCCCGTTTTTATTTTGCGAGGAGCGAAGCTTTCAATAGACCTGTTGAAATTACAGAATTAGGATTACGTTTTGCCTTTATAAAAATTATTCCAGAAGAAAATAAATTTGAGATTGAAGTATCTGAAAAAGAGGGTAACTCTCGTGAATTTATCATCATGAAAGCCATAATTTTCCCATACATTAATATTCTGTGGGTGGGTTGCTTATTAATGATTATTGGTACATGGATAGCCATCATCAAGAGAATAAAAAAACTTCGCTCCACTTAGTTGGTCAATCATGATTTTGAAATATGGTATAGTTGGATCCGGAAACCTTGCCACGCATTTGGCGAAGAGAATGACGGAATGTGGTTATTCCATCGATTTTATTCATAGTCGAAATGAAAAACTAGGTCGTACTCTTTCAAAAGTTTGCAAAAGTCAATATGTGGCGGAACTTCCATTAGCGAATGTTGATGCTTTTTTATTATTCGTATGCACGAGCGACACTTCCATTCAAGGATTATTTAAAGAATATGAGCGTAAAGGTTATTATTTGATTCATTGTAGTGGAATGCTTCCTTTATTAAAAAGTAGAAAAACCTTAACAGGAGTATTTTATCCAGTGCAAACTTTTGCAAGTAAGCTAGCTGCAGATTGGAATAAAGTTACCATTTGTGTGGAATCTAAGAACATCAAATTAGAAAAGCTCTTGCTGAAACTTGCTAAAAAACTTTCTGGAAAAACCATGCTTTTGTCAAGTAAGAAAAGAGCGCATTTGCATTTAGCAGCTGTCTTTGCCAATAATTTTGTGAACGCGAATTATACGATGGCAATGAATTTATTGAAATCACAAAATATACCTTATTCGTTATTGGAAGGTTTGATTTTACAAACTGCAAATAACGCCACCAAATTAAAACCTATAGAAGTGCAAACGGGTCCAGCTAAACGACATGATATGCAAACCATCAAAGCACATAAACTACTTTTAAAAGGCAAGTTGAAGGAGCGAAAGGTGTATGATTTGATGACGGCCTTTCTATTGAATTCTAAGTTCTGATAGAGATATTCGTTTAAGTTATTTTTTGCTTCGTATTTATATTTAGCTGATAGCTGCTGGCTACTGGCTGCTAGTATATTTTCGAAAACGAGAAGCTAGTAGCTAGAAGCTAGAAGCCCCACAGCACCAATTGAAAGTAGAAAAATAAATATCTACAAATATTCTTATTGAAATAAATCAAATCACTTCCCTCCACCCATAGGAAATACATTTCGGAGATGATCAAGGCGGCTGGATGACGATCGCGGGAAAACCCCATGACTTACGGTACGAATATCTTCAATGGAATAAAAGGCATTGGGATGATGGAGTTCAATCAATTTCCTTACTTCTAAAATATCTTTCCTCTTTACCACGGTTAGTATCACTTTTACTGGACCTTTTGCTCCAGTAGCATCCATCGTAGTTATCCCAAAATTTTGATTCGCTAAAGCCACGATTAAATCTTCGGAATTACGTTGTGTAATAATGCGCATAACTTGCAAGCCTAATGCAAGACGCTCTTCAATTTTTATTCCGACAAATATACCCATTGAATAACCCGTGGCATAGGCTAAAAAGCAAACAGGATTTTGCAAATTTTTCATGATTTGCGAGATGGCTAATAACCAAATCAACACTTCAATAAATCCAAGAAAAGGAACGATGTATTTAATAGATTTACTCAAGAAAATATTTCTTAAGGTAGCCAAGGTAACATCACTCATCCTCGCTAAAAAAATCAAAAAAGGCAATATTCCCCATTGCCATAAATCGGACGACATAAATTCACTACTCAGCATAAGATTTCAATAATTTATTTACAAGTTGAGGTACACCATGAGTCGCATTTTCGGGGATCACAGTAAAATTTTTTGGTAATTCGTGAGCATTTGCATTAGGGTCAATTAGTATGGTTAGTGTATGGTCGGGCGTAAATTGAAGTAAGCTTGCCGCAGGATAAACGGCTAGTGAGGTTCCAATGACAAGAAAGATATCTGCTTTCTCAGTAATCATGATGGCCTCGTCCATTTTAGGTACACTTTCACCAAACCAAACGATATGCGGTCGTAGTTGACTTCCTCGTTCACATTTATCGCCAAGTTGAATACGGTCATTATTCATTGGATAAATCAATGAAGGATTCAAAGAACTTCTCGATTTCATGATCTCACCATGTAGATGAACCACACGAGACGATCCTGCACGTTCGTGTAAATCATCTATATTTTGTGTAATAACGATCACCTCAAATCCCTTTTCCAATTCAACTAAAGCACGATGTGCTGCATTGGGTTGCGCCGCCATAACTTGTTTTCTTCGTTGGTTATAGAACTCCAATACCAATTCCGGATTCTTATGCCATGCCTGCGGAGTAGCGACGTCTTCTACAGCATGATTTTCCCATAGACCACCACTATCCCTAAATGTTTTAATTCCGCTTTCTGCGGAGATCCCTGCACCTGTAAATACCACTAAACGCTTCACGCTGCAAAATTCAATATAATACGAGCGTGATTTTGGTGGATGTTAAATAAATATTAACGAGTCAACGTTAACATCAAAGAATAACGGCATCAGGAGGAAAGGAAAATCCACTCAATAGCTCATGCGTTTTCATTCTTTTCTTGCCTGGGACCTGAATCTCCAAAACATTGATAAACCCATCCGCAGCACTAATCTTTAACATTTTTTTACCATCGGTAATAAGCTCATGCGTTAAAACGGTACCTCCTGGTTCAGGAAGTGACTTTAAAATCTTGACCGCGATCACTTGATCATCGGGCAACTTCAATTCAAAATAAGCGCCTGGAAATGGACTTAATCCTCGAATTTGATTGTGTAAAGCATGCGTAGATTTACTAAAATCTAGTTTCCCATCTTCTTTAAAAATTTTAGGTGCTTCCATTATTTTTTCTCCTGCATCTAAAAAGCTTTGTTGACTTTTTTCAACCACATTTCCGCTTTCAATGGCTTTTACTGTTTGCAGTACTAAATGGGCCCCTATAACTTTCATCCGATCATGCAATTCACCTGCGTTCTCATTTTCACCTATTGGAACTTCTTTACGAAAGATGATATTCCCTGTATCGATTTCATGTTTTAAAAAGAACGTGGTGAGTCCTGTAACTTTTTCACCATTTATAATGGCTCTATTGATGGGAGCCGCGCCTCTATATTGTGGCAATAAGGAACCATGCAAATTAAAAGTTCCTAAAGGAGGCATGCTCCATAATGCTTCCGGCATCATTCTAAAAGCTACCACAATTTGCAAATCGGCATTGAGTTTTTTTACGTCCTCTAAAAATTGAGGGTCATTCATTTTGGCAGGCTGCAACACGTTCAATCCTTTTTCTAGCGCGTATGTTTTCACAGCTGAAATGGTCATTTTTTGACCTCGTCCTGCAGGTTTATCACAAGCCGTAATTACACCCACCACATCATATCCATTCTCCACTAAAATGCGTAATGAATCAACTGCAAACTCAGGAGTGCCTAAAAAAATTATATTCATTTCCCTTGAACTTTTATATCCAACACATCAATCTTTCGTCCTTTCATGCAAATGCTCATTTGATTCTTTGATAACTGATACTTGACAAATACTTTTAAATTATTTTGATAGAAAGTAGGATCAAGGTGCATGGGTTCAAAGTAAACGGAATCTGCGTTCATCAATATAAAACTGCATGCTTCTAACTCATGAAAGTCCTTCACGATCATGGCTTCATAACCAGCAGGCACTTCAATAACAGGCTCTACATCTTCTTGTACAATCGCTTCCTTTTTTGTTTTGCATGCATCCAATAATAGAAGCACAAGGCAAAAAGAAATTAAAGGTAGGTATCTGATTTTTTTATCCATTTTCCTGAGCGAAGATAAGCGTAACCGATCAATCCAAGTGCTGTCCAGTAAAAAACCTCTGCCAACCAAACGATTTCAAGTTTAGACGGATAGAGGTGCGTAAATGTGAATACGTATGACAAATAGATCAACAAACTCACAATTTCAATTCGCATGGCTGCAGCTGTTGCACCTGTTCCGGAAATTCCGGAAATAGCAATCATGGTCAAACTAAAAGTTAACGTAGCAAAACAGATTACATAAAAACCAATTTTAGCTTCAGCATTTAACAAAACATCAGAAGATACCAATTCAAATATCGAATTTTGAAAAAGTATACACAGTAAGACAAGGGTACTGGTAACCGCAAAAGAGAATTTCATGATCTTCTTTGCCAGCGGAAGCACATCTGAGATTTTCTTTTGTCCTAGTAAATTTGATACCATGCTGTTACAACATTCCGAAAATCCCCATACTGGAGTCATTAAAAACATGTAAACACCACGAAGTATATTCGAAATAGCCAATTCTCTTGAACCTAATTTTTCAATCATTAAAAAGAAAATAAACCATGAACCCATCGAAAAAAAGTGTTGTACAATAATGGGAGTTGATAATTTCATGATTTGCCCAAATGCTTTTTGGCTTATGTTTTTGAATTTAAACAATTGGAATTCCTTAAACATTGATCTTGACAAAGCATAAATTACAGCATAAACAGCCGCTGCCGATTCTGCAATTGCAGAAGCAATTCCAGCACCATAAATACCCCATGCTGGGCAACCAAAGCTTCCAAAAACAAATAAGTAGTTAAATACCACATTCAACAACATCATGAGGACAGTTGTATAAGTTATAATTCGAGTTAAGGTAATGCCTGTATAAAACGACCTCATGGCTACAAACACCGTCATAAAAGGAAGGCCCCATGTACGGCCATTGAGGTAATCAATCACAAAGCCAACTACCTCTTTATCTTTAACCATAAAAGACATAAAAGCGGGGATTAATTGATAGACGAAGGTGACCATTAAAAAAGAAAATCCGAGAAGGATCAATAAACAGTGATCGAAAATATTTCCGATAGAAGCATGTTTTCCTTCCCCTGCTTTTCGAGCAATTAATATTTGTGAACCAATGCCAATGGCTACGGCAATCGTGATTAGCAAAAAATAAAAAACACCACCTAACGCTGATGCAGCCAATTCCTTTTCACCTAAACGAGATACGAAAGCTACATCGGTAAAATTAATTACCGTATTTGCGAGACTACTTAAGATAATCGGCCAAGATATTCTCCAAATATCAGAATAAGAGGATTGAACTTTCATACTAGTAAGTGCAAAAGTCCGAAAAATGTCCTTGTGATTTTGAAAATTAATAAAATCTTATCAATAAATACACCCTATTGTAATTGATCTACTTCCCTTTATAAATCATCTTATAGTGAGGAATATTTGCTTCGTAGAATAATTCGCCCTCCGCAACAAATCCAGCTCTTTTATAGAGATTCATGGCTGGAACTTGTGCATTCAAATAAATCATTTTCTGGTGCGGGAGCACATCGCTCAAAACGGCTTTTACTAATGCAGATCCAGCGCCATTGTTTCGGAATTGTGGAAGAATGGCAAAACGCTCAAGTTTTACACCATCATTGGTAAAGCGCCAGCGGGCTGTTCCCGCTGGCTGTTTTTCCACCAACAGCATATAATGCATACTTTGATCCTCGTACTCATCATACTCTTCTTCGCGACTAACTTTTTGTTCGTCTACAAAAACACGTTGTCGAATATCAAAAACGATGGAGGCTTTATCTTTATCTTCTATCTTAAATTTTACAATTTCAAACATACTTTCGGATTGAATCCCGAATGTATGAAAAAAAAATCTATTGTGCTATTACAATTCGCTCATGCCATTTATTTCCAGTGGTATTCATCAATTCAAATAAATACACGCCAGGTGATAAGTGAGCATCAATGACAAATTGAGCATCGGTTGTATTGGAGAATTGCATATTCGTTGAGGCAACTATTTTCCCATTTAAATCGATGAGTCGAGCTTCCAAATTTTCATCTTCAATATTATCCAAAGAGACAGAAATTACTTTAGCGGTAACTGGATTTGGATAAACATTCATTGCTGATTTTTTGAAATTCACTACTCGAACTGATGAATATTCAAATGTTCCGTTACGATCCATTTGTTTCAAGCGGTAATAATTATTACCCTGTGCTGGATGTACATCTTCAAATAGGTATGAATGCATGGTCGTGGAGAATCCTGCAGCATTTATTTTTCCAATCGGACTAAATGTTGATCCATTCGTACTTTTCTCAACAATAAAATAATCAGAATTCACTTCAGAAGCAGTGCTCCAAGTTACATCGACCTTATTATTTTTTGCGATGGCATTAAATGAAATGTATTCAACTGGCAAGGGATTTATACCGCCTGATGCATTGGCCAATGTAAAATAGGTGTTGAATCCAACGAAATTGTTTGAGGTGATACTACCCGTCCCTACTGCTGTACCAATGCCGCCTAAGTCAAGCCAAGAAGAAGAACCGTCATCTCTTGCAACCCTCAGATTATTGGGGTCGGTCACAATATCATCAGCATCATAAGTTAATGTAATACGAGCATTACTTAAGTTCGCTACTGAGGTTCTTGATAGACTATAGTATCGGATATCCGATTCATGCGTCAACGATGGCGGTAATGCAAAACTCATGGTTCGTGCAGATGAATTCCACACTTCTGAAGTATAACTAACAGACGCGGCATCCGTATGTTGAACTGCTAAAATGATAGGTCTAAATATTCCATTTTTTCCTATTGGTAAATTGAGCGATTGTACTGAAGATGATGCTACAATTTGCTCAAATGGTCCATCAACATAAGAAATTGAAGAACCTAAATTGGAAGTTGCGCCTGCTAATGAAATGACTTGTGCACCTGGAGTGGAATATAAAACACCATTCACTAATAACAACTGATTACTAATGTTAATATCTCTTGATAAGGCAACTCCAAAACTATTATCAATATTCAAATTGTAGAATGTCGTTGTGTTTGACCCGCTTATCCAAAGTCCTTCACCACCTTGAAAAGTAACGACACCATTTCTTGGAACGAAATTACCATCATTATTTAAAGTATTTAACCCATTATAATTACTGGTAAGAGTCATGTTCTTTGTATCCCCTGCAGTACCTGAGATGGATTGTATGTCGAAAGTTTTATTTACATCGATGTATAAACTGTGCAACATAAAATCAGAGGTTGATCCAGCGCTCGTTTTTAAAGTAACCAATGAAGCTGGAGAACCTGTTACTTTGAAATTAGGTTGTACTACTCCAGCATATGGAGTAAAATTAAAAGTAGAACCATTTAATGTTGAACTATTACCAAATTCTACTGTACCATCTGTAAAACTAATGGTACCTGATGAACCACATAAATCGAAATCGCTTACTACACCAGCAGTGCTATTTGGTCCTTGTAATGTAATTGTTCCGCCACTCATGGCAAATCGAGAGGAAGCCGCATTGTTTATTTTAAATAATTCTAAGTTGGAACCTGGCCAACCACAATTAAGCAACAAACTTCCTCCCGATTGATTATAGCGCAGTGGATCGGCAGCATAACCCGAGCGATAGGTTATACCACCGTACACTTGCAATGTTCCTCCGGAAATATCAATCACCGGAATTTTGGTAGGATTTGAATTATATCGAATCCCTTGCAATCCTTGTGCACTACCGATAATCATGGTCCCACTAGGAATTCTTAACTCCCCTTCTAAATACACATAATCAGAATTGGGAGCCAAATGCATAATACCATCTTGCACTCTGATGATTGCATTCTGTGGAACTGCAAAATTTCCAATGCTAGGATTTACTAAGTAGGTTCCGTTATTATTGTGAATATAGGTCCCATAATTAACTACCAATTCGCGAGTGGCTACTTCAAATGAATTAACGGTAACATCTAAATAGTAACTAGTCAATGTTGATTTTACTAAACTTACTCTATTCAAATCCCAAGTACCAACACCCGAGATGGTGGTATTGATGGCTGAATTAAAAGTGATATTTACAAAATCATTTGCATCATAATATACATCGAAAGTTCCATTATTTATAATGCTTCCACTAATAAATAAACTATGCATGCGTGAAGAATTGGATGCATAGCCAAAAGTTGCTCCTGAATTTATTGTTAAATTTCCGGCAACCACCATTAAGAACGTAAGATAGTTGGAATACATCAGAGATCCTGATGTACCTTGCCCTACTGTGATACTTGCAGTTCTAGCATTCACATTCATCGAGATGTCATGGTCGTCACCGATAAACACAACATCCCCATTACGAGGATATGTTCCCGAATTAATAAAACTTCCATGGCCCACGGTAGACCAAGTTGAATTTACGCTCCACAGTCCATCTTGACGTGAATAGTAGTTGATGGCATCACTTTTATAAAAAAGTGACATCAAGATTAGTAAGAGCCATCCTGTTTTTCGGATTTTTTCAAATAAATTATGCATGATAAGATTGTTTAAACTGTAGTTGGTGAAACAAATATGCTACCAACAAAAAAAAGGAAATTGACAAAAAACCGAAAAACTTACATCGTTCTAACAAAATGGATAAATACGAAATAAAATTATTTGATCAAAATTAACTAGCAATAGATCGAAATCAATAGATCGAAAAGCCTAGGGTTGAACCCCAAGGAAAACAATCGGTAAAATCAAAGGGTGGATAATCGATCCAATGTGATCTGAATAAGACGATGCATCGCACTATCTGCGTCCTTTGAGTATTGTTGCGAAATGCGATTAGCAACTATCACATTAACGGCGCAACACTGATGTCCTAAAAGCGACGCCAAACCGAACATCGCACCTGTTTCCATTTCAAAATTGGTGATCCGATGTTCTCCAAAACGGAAAGAACTTAGGCGTTCAATCATATCCATCCGAGAAGGTTCCAAACGCAGTTGGCGCATTTGTGGACCATAAAACCCAGAACAGGAAGCCGTGATTCCTGTATACATATTGGTTGATAAGAGATTAAAAAGGGAATCGGCTGATTTAGAGATATAAGATTGAGGAAGAATGCTATGGTTCGGATAATGCTTTATAAAAGCATGTATAATATCCTCTTCTTCTTGAGTGTTAACAAGTTTATAGAAATTTAAAAGCCCATCTAACCCCAAACCAAAACGAGAACAAACAAAATGATCTACCTCAATTTCTTTCTGCAAAGCACCTGAAGTGCCTATCCGTACTAAGTTGAGAGAGGTCAACTTTTCCTTGATAGTACGAGTTTTTAGATCGATGTTCACTAAGGCATCCAGTTCATTATAGACGATATCGATGTTGTCAGTACCTATTCCAGTGGAAATCACAGACATAGCCTTCCCTTTATAAACCCCTGTATGGGTTACAAATTCTCTTTTTTGCTTTTTAACATTAACTTTATCAAAATAATTGCTTACCATTGATACTCGATCCGGATCGCCAACATTGATGATAATAGGCGCAATTTCATGGGGATGCAAGTTCAAATGATAGACACTTCCATCATGATTTAAAATCAATTCAGATTCAGGGATTTGTGACATATACTTTAATCAAATAATTTTGTCTCCAACAAATATAAAAGAATCCAATAGAGATGAGCAGCGAAAAGAGAAATATTATCGTGCCAGTTGATTTTAGTGATCAATCCAAAATTGCGGTAAACCAAACGTACAACCTTGCAAAAATGGCACATGCCGACATCACATTATTACATGTTATTGACGAGGCTTTATTTAAAACCTTCTTACATTTATTTAAAAATAATGATGAGCACGAAGCCATGATTCGGGAAGAAGCTAAGATGAAGTTAGAAGAGTTTGCCAATGAAGCAAGAGCGAAGTCGGGGCTGGTTTTTAATTGCCGAGTAGAAAGAGGAAAAATTTACGAGACCGTTACTCACGTTGCGGAAGAATTAGATGCCATGTTTATTGTGATGGGAACAGCTGGAGAAAGTTCTTTAAAAAAGAAATTTATAGGTTCTAATGCAGTGAGAGTAATTGGAGATGCGCATTGTCCAGGTGATTACAATAAAAGGTCAGCAGCATCGTTCAGGATGTGATGTAATTTTACTACCTTTAGACCTTTCAAAGGAAACAAAAGAGAAAGTTGTAAAATGTATTGAGATTGCGAAATTCTTTAAATCAACAGTAAAAGTTGTTACCGTGTTAACCACTTCAGATGAATTTCTAATCAATAAAATGGAAAGGCAGATGGATCAAGTACTCGATTTTATAAAAGATCATGAAATCACTTGCACCGGAGAATTCTTAAAGGGTAGTGATATTTCAGATGAGGTACTTGTGCATGCTAAAGCCATCAATGCCGATTTAATTATGATCATGACACAACAAGAATTAGAATGGACGGAGTATTTCATTGGAACGGAATCACAACAAATCATTAATAATTCTGAAGTTCCCGTTTGTTCCATTCGACCCATCCAGCGAAAAAACATGACTGAATTTGTAATTTCTTAGAACGAAAAATAAAATTAATTCTATGCAAAAAGATCTCAACATCAAAAAAATTCTTATTCCATTTGATTTTTCGGAAACCGCTGAGTTAAGTTTAGAGCATGGCATTTTTATGGCCAAGTTAATGAAGGCAGAAGTCTATTTATTGCACATCGTGGAAACAACGACCTTCCCAAGTTCAATTGCGCATGCCTTCACTGGATTTGAGAAAAAAGTGGAAGAAGCGTCAAACGAAAATTTAAAAGCCTTAGCTGATAAATTGCATGCTGAGCATGGTATCTCTGTTCAAATCATTACGGAAGTAGGGAAAATTTATAAGCGCATTGTGCATGTAGCCAAGCAAGCACATATCGATATCATCATCATGGGAACGCATGGTGCAGGTGGTCACAGTTATATCATTGGAAGTAATACCACACGTGTAGTGCAAGAAGCACCTTGTCCTGTGATTTCTGTTCAAACACATGCAAAGAAAGTTGGTTTTACCAAGATTGCTGTCCCAATAGATGATTCTGCTGAATCGCGTCAAAAAGTAAACTTTGCATTAGAAATTGCAAAAAAGTATAATTCAGATGTGATCGTAATTGGCCTGATGAGAAATGGAAACGAAGATTATCAGCGCAAGTTTAAGATTAAGATTGAGCAAGTAGAAAAGTTCTTACTCGATCATGGTATCCACACGGAAATTATTTATAAGGAAGGGGATGATCTTTCAAAGGGTACGTTAACATCAGCGGAAGAAATTGATGCGGACTTAGTCGTAATTATGACGGAACAAGAGCCCAGTATAACTGGACTGTTGATGGGATCATACGCTACTCGTGTCATCAACGGATCTAAGATTCCAGTGATGACTGTTCGCCCTGCCGAGATCGATCCTGATCGATTAACGGTTACTTTTTAATCTCTTGTTAATATAATATTATAAAAACATCGATCTCTTACGATCGATGTTTTATTTTTATGGCATGAGCCTCATTCACCAAATTTTAGCACAGTACTGGGGTTACAATCAATTCCGGCCTTTGCAGGAAGATATTATTCGCTCTGTGATGTCGGGGAATGATACCGTAGCATTGCTTCCCACAGGAGGCGGAAAGTCGCTTTGTTTTCAAGTGCCTGCCATGAGTCAGCCTGGGTTATGCTTGGTGATTTCACCACTCATCGCCTTAATGAAGGATCAAGAAGAACATTTATTGCAAAAAGGAATTCGTGCACACGCCATTGTGAGCGGGATGAAGAAAAGCGAAGTAGAACGTGCCCTCAATAATTGCATTTATGGTGATTATAAATTTTTGTACGTATCTCCGGAACGACTCCTCTCGCCTATTTTCAGAGAATATCTTTTGCAGATGAAATTAAATTTAATTGCAGTGGACGAAGCACATTGTATCTCGCAGTGGGGATATGATTTTCGTCCCCCTTACTTGCAAATTGCCGAGATTCGAGAGAATTTTCCTAAAGTTCCCATCTTAGCCCTTACTGCATCTGCAACTCCTGAAGTGAAAGATGATATTATCGAGAAGTTGGAACTAACTAACGTTGCCGTCTATGCTAAAAGTTTTGCACGCTCTAATATTTCTTATATTGTAAGAGAAACGGAAGATAAGATGACACATCTTTTCAAAGTGCTCGACAATATGCCAGGTTCCTCAATTGTATATGTTCGGAATCGACGCAAGACACAAGAAATGGCCGATGCAATTCGTAAACATGGCATCTCTGCAAATTTCTATCATGCCGGACTCAATCATCAAACACGAGCAGAGCGACAAATGCAGTGGAAGAACGATCAAACGCGAGTGATTGTAGCTACAAATGCCTTCGGAATGGGCATCGATAAGCCCAATGTGCGCACCGTCATTCATATGGATTTGCCCGATGATTTAGAAAGCTATTACCAAGAAGCAGGGAGAGCAGGTCGAGATGAAAAGCCATCCTATGCTGTTGTACTTTATGATAAAAGTGATTTCATTAGTAAGGACAAACGCCTCCTCCTCGATTTTCCTCCTCGTGAAGAAATTAGAAGAGTGTACAAAGCCTTGGGGAACTATTTACAGATTCCATTGCAAAGTGGTTTTGAAGTGATTCATACCTTCGACCTAGTTGAATTTTGCGCATTCTATTCCTTCGATAATTTCTTAACTTATAATTGTCTTAAAATTTTGGAGTTGGCAGATTACATTAGTCTGAGTGAATCCATCTTCCTTCCAGCACGCTTGCGAATTTTAGTAAACTCCAACGATTTATATGTTTTCCAAGTACAAAATCAAAAATTCGATCATCTCATTAAAATCATTCTTCGCTCCTACACCGGACTTTTTGATGATTATGTTCGTTTTAGCGAAACCGAATTGGCACAGCGCGCTGGAATCACTTTGTCCGAATTAATACAGCAATTGAACTATTTGCAAAAGGTGGATGTGCTTGAATTCATTCCTGCCATCGACAAACCTACTTTAACATTTACCCAAAATCGAGTTGATGAAAAGGAAATCATTATTTCAAAGGCCATACTGGAAGAACGTAAAGAACGCTTTGTTTTGCGAGCTCAAGCCTTCAAAAACTTTTTAATCAATCAGCACGAATGCAGAAGCATGATTTTATTGAATTATTTTGGGGAGTCGCAGTTGGTTCGCTGTGGCACTTGTGACTATTGTCGCGATCGGAATAAAATTGAATTGAACGATATTGAGATGGAGGAACTCTGCCATCAGATTCGACATGCGCTTTTGCAATCGCCCATGGATCCCGATCAGCTTAGCGAACACTTCAAACATATTCCACTCGACCATTTCAAAACCGTATTGAAATGGTTGTTGGATACCGATGAGTTAGGGATTGATATTGTGGGGAAGGTTTACTGTAAGTTAGACTGAATTCAAAGATTTATCTCGGCGGCATCACTATGCTATTTTCTTTCGCTGAGGCTGCGCTACGCTAATTTTTCTCGCAAAGACGCTAAGACGCTAAGGCTGCGCTATGTTAATCCCGATAGCTATCGGGACGCTAAGATTCTGAGGTGTGCTAACTCCGTTATTTTAATTTTAACTAATTTTGACAGGTATTATGGAATTATTTCACATCGACTTTCTGAGTGTACGGCTGCTAGATATCCTGGATATCTTGCTTGTGGGATTCTTGCTGTATAAAATTTATCAGCTTCTGAAAGGTGGTGCGGCGATGAGTATTTTTATTGGTATCGTTGCTATTTATGTTTTGTGGTGGTTGTTTGTTAAAATTCTCGACATGCAACTGTTGGGCGCATTGCTCGGACAATTTATGAGTGTTGGTGTATTGGCGCTCATCATTGTATTTCAACAAGAGGTACGACGTTTTTTATTAATTGTTGGAAGTAATCGCTTCACTGGTAAAGGAGGGCTCTCAAAAAAGATTTTACCTTGGAATTGGAAAGCACCAAAATCGATTCCAATAAACATTGCGCCCATCGTGAAAGCCTGTGTTTCTATGACCAAGACTAAGACAGGAGCGCTCATTATCATTGCACGATCATCCGATTTGAAGTTTTATGAGAGTACAGGTGATTTAATGGATGCTGATGTTTCGAAACGATTATTAGAATCCATCTTTTTCAAAAACTCCCCCATGCATGATGGAGCGGTCATCATCGAAAACAATAAAGTGAAAGCTGCTCGATGTGTTTTACCTGTTACTGAAAATACGGACCTACCAGCGCATTACGGCATGAGGCATCGCGCTGCTCTTGGAATTACGGAGCAAAGTGATGCTATCTCCATTATTGTATCGGAAGAGACGGGTTATATTTCCTTGGCGATTGATGGGAAGATGCATTATAACATTTCAAGCGATGAGCTCGAAAAACTTTTAGGTAAAATGATTTAGAATCGTAATTAAATTTTAGTCGTTTAGAGTTTATTACCTCGATTAGGAGGATGTTAGATGTTAGCTATTAGTTGTTAGATTTTTTTAAGTTTTAATTTTGAACAATAAGCAAGGTATCATTTTAGATTAAATTTTAAACGCAACGACGCAGCGGTCTTCTAGATTCATGATTGCAGCGTTCGCTACGATCTCTATTATCTGTGCAACTTTTCAATTAGGGAAGCTAAGATTATTGAATTGTAAAGTAAAAAAATCAGAATAGATCAACCTAATTCTTAATTCTGATCCCGATAGCTATCGGGACTGAATTCTGAATTATTTCTTCGCGAGTTCAAAATACTTTGCGGCCATCGCTTCATTGCCTTTGTTGCGCCAAGTTACTCCTAAAAAATAATAGGCTTGAGTAAGGTTGGGATTTATTTCTACCGCCCGCTCGAGGTTGGTGATGGCTAAGTCATACTGTCCTCCTACTCCGTAACAGGATCCGATATTCATAAACGCATCGGCATAATCAGGTTTGTATTTTACTGCTTGCTGATATCGTTTTAAAGCTTCGTTGTAGTTTTGCATATCAAAATACACAGATCCAGAGTTATTAAGTACAACCGGATCATAAGGATTTAATTTTACAGCTTCTTCATAGTATTTAAGTGCTTCCGGATAATTCTTTACACGATAACTAGCAATGCCGAGTTGTGTCCATGCATCGGTGAAAAACGGATATAATTCAATTGATTTTTTTAGATGGACCACGCCGTCGTTGAAAGCAGCATCTCGATCCTTTTCAGGAAGTGTTTCGAGATAATCGGTTTTTACTTTGTACAGACCTACGTAATAATGCACTCTCGCGGAATTAGGTGCTGAGATCAATCCACTGTTGTATAAGGTCTCATTGCTTTCCCAAACAGGATTGCGAGCTATGGTGAGTCCAGAAAAGAGAATAACGATAACACCTGCGACAACCATCGTTGGCATGGTGAAACTTTTTGTAGATGATTCTTTCTTCTCGAGGAAATGAATGATCAATATGGAAATTAATAATACAATACTAAAAGAAGGCACATACATCAAACGCTCACCGTAATGAGTACCAATGCGCATGAAGATATTGGAAGAAACAGCTACCGTGATAAAGAAAAAGAATAAAGCCAAACTATAGGAGCTTCGATTTTTCATTCCTTTAATCGCCCATCCTAATAGAAAAGTAAAACTACCGCTGATAAAATAAATTTCCAATCGCTGATTCCTGCCGGAGTGACTTCGGGATAAGATAAATCAAAACTTAAATTTAGGGGTACTATCAATTTATATAAATAGAATCCCAACATCGCTACTGCTCCTGATAATTGGGTGAGCGAATCCTTGGCATACATTAAAGCATTATCGGCTACCGAGGGTGGTGCCGCCGAAAACATATCGGAATTGTTTAATACTTTATGTCGGATCAGGAAGAAAATGATGGTGGGAATTAGCATCCATTGCATACCAACGATGGACATGCGAATGTTGGTAAATGGATTTGTTGACGAACGGAAATAAACAAACAATGGAAATATGGGAAGGAATGTTATGGTGCTTTCTTTGCAGAGAAACGCAGCGAAAAATAGAATCATGGCTAAAAAGATAGAAGACATGTTACCCTTCTCTTTGTAGGTTAGATATTGATCGAGGCTCAGGAGGCAGAGGAGAAAGGATAAAATTTCATCTAAGCTTTTGATGTTTGCCACTACTTCGGTGTGGATGGGATGAACGGCAAAAATTAAGGATGTGAGTAACGCTAATTTTTGTTGCTGAGGAAACCATTTACAAATCAGACGAAAAATAAAATAACAGGTGAAAGCAAAAAGGAGTACGTTAAGTAGGTGTCCAGGGGTTGCATTGTTTGGAAACAAATCCCAGAAAATGGCGAAGATGGCTTTCGGTAAAGGACGATATAACTCATCGGCTAAAAGAATATATCCATAGCGATAACTGGTGCTAAAAATTTCACCAAGGGCAGCCATTCCTTTTTTAGTGCTTGTGTTTTCGAGGATAGCAGCATAATCATCTAACACAAATCCAAAATTCAAAGTGTTAGCATACACAATGAAACCGAGAAGTGCAGGCAGCCACGCCCACCATTTCGGAAAATCATTTTTTAAAGGTAGAGCGGAAACATGGCTTTCCTTTGCTTTAGCTGTCGCAGCAAATTTTTCCTTCTTATTTAATTTCTTTTCCGACATGCACTCTATGTTTTACTGAGGGAGTGAATCACTTACTGTCATTCCATTTTGCATTTCGAACATCTTGATCAATGCTTCTGGACTCAAACTAAGTTGTTGTAACAACATGCGGCAGTCGTTTGCCAATACATGATCGGGATATTTCTCTAAGAATTTTTGATAAAATCCTTTGGCTTGCTCCATATCTTGTTTATGATTTTCGGCTACGAAGCCTTGCATGAATAAAGCTGATCCTGCTTTGTTGGAATTTGGATAACGTTGAACGCGACCGAACAATTCAATCGATTGATCGAATTTTCCATCAGCAATACTCATTTCGCCTGCTTTAAATAAATACGAAGGCGATAAGGTATCGTCTTTGTAATTATCGGCATAGTCTAAATACATTTGGATGAGCTCAGATGCTTTCTCTTTGTTAGGTACTGGTATTGAATCTAAATCGAGTGCCGTTTCTGCTTTCGAAATTTTCTCTTGCAATCCTACTTGTGGGCGTGTGCAGGCTACCACCACACAGAAGCCCATCAATAAAAGCCAATTTTTCATATTCATACTTTTTTATTTTTTTTATTATTTATTTTATTTGAATGGAGAGCCTGGCTCTTTGGCCATGTGCTTATACACTTGTTTATCCATGAAGGCGGGAAAGAATTTATTCAGCCATACGGTCAATCGACCATTAAAAGTCAACACCAAATCGCGTTTACGATGCTTTACCGCTTCTGCAATTTCGTTGGCAACGGTTTGCGAGGACATCATTTTATTTTCTTCACTTTTTTCAGATTTTCGATGCGAAGTGTTTCCAGAAATCCTTCTAATGCAAACTTCGATGCTGAATAACCTGTTCGACCGGGCAATCCTTTCTTTCCGGCGATGGATGAAATGCCCACGACACTACCTTTCGATTCCAATAAATGCGGCAAGGCATACTTTGTGCAATACACATCGCCCCAAAAATTAGTATCCATCAATCTTTTTAATACGGATAAATCCATCTCCTCGAAAAGAGCGCGCATAGAAATTCCAGCATTATTTATGAGCACATCGATGCGCCCAAACTTAGCGAAGGTGGCATCAATAATACGTTTTGCATCTTCTTCTACACTCACATCAGCCTGCACCGCCAACAAATGCTCCGACGAACTCTTAAACTCACTCACTACATCCAACAACTTCTCCATACGTCGACCGCTGATCACCACACGATAACCGCGCGCTAAGAAGGTGGCAGCGCATGCTTTACCGATGCCAGATCCACCGCCTGTGATGATGACTACTTTTGATTGCATATTGCAAAACTAAAAAAAGGATTAATGATTGGGCCATTTTGTTCTTAACATCCATCTTAGAAGGGATTAAAAATTGTAAAAAAGGAAAATCGGTATCCAGTAGGAAAAATCTTAAAAAAGATTATCCTACTGGATTACCTAAATTAGTCTAAAGACTAATTTAGGTAGCTTTGCAAAAAAACATTAAGTATGCGCTTACAGGTAGTCGAGGGGAAAGAACTTATTCATCAATTTCATCTTTTGCCCTACTCTATTTACAAAAATGATCCGCATTGGGTGCCTCATTTAATTCAGGACATTGAAAAGGTTTTTGATCCTCAAAAAAACAAGTTGTACAAAGAAGGAGCTACGGCGATCCGCTGGATTTTATTGGACGATAAAGGCGAAAAAATTGGACGCTTAGCCGCCGTCATCAACCGGAAAGATGTAGACACCACCAAATTCAAGACGGGCGGTTTGGGATTTTTCGAATGTATCCATGATCAAACTGCGGCTAATTTTCTTTTTGATGCAGGTAAAGAATGGCTCGAGAAACAGGGCATGGAAGCGATGGACGGCCCCATCAACTTTGGCGACCGCAGTCAGTTTTGGGGCTGCCAAGTGACCAACTGGGATGAGCCGGGCATCTACCCCATGAACTACAATCCGCCTTATTATCAAGAATTATTCATGAACTATGGATTTGATGTTTACTTCAATCAGCATATTTACTGGCGGAGTTTACAAGTGAAACCGCAAGCTATTTTCTATCGCAAATACAACACCTTAAAAGCCGATCCCAAATTCAGCGTTTCCAATATTCGCGGGCTGAACATTGATGAGGTAGCCGAAAACTTCAAAACCGTTTACAATGCAGCCTGGGGCGGACATTCCCATTTCAAGCCCATGACGACCTCGGGTTCACAGAAAATTTTTAAGGCCATGAAGCCCGTGATGGATCCCAATGCCATCATCTTTGCCTACTACGATGGTGCTCCTATTGGATTGTTTTTATGCATTCCGGAATTGAACCAAATTTTCAAGCATGTGAATGGCAATTTGAATGCGATTGGCAAAATAAAATTCTTGTATCACAAGTGGCGTCGAACTACGACTCGATTAGTGGGTGCGGTATTTGGGGTTGTTCGTGAGTGGCATGGAAAAGGTGTTGAGGCGGCCTTGGTGGTAGAAGGTGAGATCTCCATTAACCAGCGAGGCAACTATAAAGATTTCGTAATCACCTGGATAGGAGATTTCAATCCCAAGATGATTAAAGTTGCTGAAAACCTTGATACTCAACTTTGGAGGACCTTACAAACTTACCGTTACCAATTTGACCGCAGTTTACCCTTTGAACGATGTCCGGTTGTTGAATAATACCTTAAACACTTTAGGTTATAAAGAAATAGTAGTTGGAATTAGTACCAAAGTCGTTAAACAACAATTATTTAACATGTGTTTAAAAAAAACTTCTTGTTTCCTTGTCTGTATGAAACGAGAAAGACTATTTTTGAACCCCGATTAAGATGATTCTATTTTAATTAGGAACGATTCCGTAGCTCAGTTGGTAGAGCAATACACTTTTAATGTATGGGCCCTGGGTTCGAGTCCCAGCGGGATCACTAGTAAATGCAAAGCGAAGGCCCTCTACGAGGGCCTTTTTGATTTTTAGGAAATCTGCGCAAGCTCGCTTGCTGGCAGATTTCAAAAAATCAAAAAAATGCGGAGCATTCGCTTTGCTTTTTCCATTCGGAGCGAGATGGGTCCGTCTCGACGCTTGCGGCGAGACATTCCCAGGAAATCTGCTCATGCTTGCATGAAAGCAGATGACAAAAAACTAAATTCGCAGCTTTAGCTGCAGTGCTTTCTATTTTCACGATGGCTTTGGAGTCCAGAACAACGTGGCGGACTCAGGCAAATGGGTCCAAAAAGTCTAGTCATGTTGACTTCAACATGTCTAGACTTGATACTCCCGGCGGGATCAATAATCAATGCAAAGCTAAAGCCCTGTAAGAAGGCCTTTTGATTTTTAGGAAATCTTATTTAGTCCATTTGAAACTCATAAATTCTAGCACCCAGCCCATTTTACTGATCTTCCTTCTCCCACTCTCCCTCCCGATAGCTATCGGGACTCCTATTCTCCTATTCTCCTGCTCTGCCAAAGGCAGATTTCAAAAAATCAAAAAAATGCGTAGCATTCGCTTTGCCTTTTCCATTCGGCAACGGAGTCCAGAATAAAGTCGCGGACTCAGCGAGATGGGTCAAATTTTAATGAACTAAGAAAAAAAAATTGGTTGTTTTTCTCTCAAAATGAAGTTCTTTATTATATTTCAATTATCTTAGCAGAAGTATATAGATCATGATTTAAACAGAATATTAAATCATATTGTAGCTTTAAAATTCAGTAGATTCTTATTAATTATTATATTTATCTTCTAACATTAGCTCAAATGAAATATGTCATCTTCATTAGTATTTATATGCTATTTCAAATGCAAGTGGTATTTGCCCAACAAATAAATAATTCGGGGTTAGAAAATTGGCAAACGATGGGAAGTATACAAGTACCAGATTCCTTTTATACTTTTGATCAAATAATTTTCATTGGTGCCGCAACCACAATGCAAACTAGCGATGCGCATTCAGGGCAGTATGCAGCTTTGCTTCAAACACAAGCAGGTCCAAGCACGACCAATTTTGAGGGGCAATTGAATTACGGAGATTTCACCTTGGGTTCTACTAATTATTTTAGAGGCTGGCCCTTTTCATCTCGTCCTGATAAATTAAAATTTTGGTATAAATTTTCAAATTCTGGAAGTGATACTGCTTTGGCTTTTATAGGTCTTAGTAAATGGACAGGTAGTTTCAATTTCATTGGAATCGGAACAATAGCAATAACAAGCGATGCATCTACCTATACATTAGCGGAAGTTCCTATAACTTACACTTCAAGTGTGATTCCTGATACCATCCTGATCGGTTTTGTTAGTAGCTCCAACAATAACCCTACCCCTGGTACACAACTTTATATTGATGATATTTACCTTGATTATTCAACTGGTATTTCAACCCTTGTTAGAGACAGTGGATTTGAAGTGTATCCAAGTATTACGTCTGGCTCTTTCTCAGTTAAAGATTATTCTTCAAATAGAATTCCATCTTAAAAATAACCAATACACTTGGAGAAATAGTTTATATTCAAAAGTCAACGGGCAATGACGTTTATCAAATAGATACTCATCTTCGAGCAGGAATCTATTTTGTTACTTTGGAAAATGAATCAAAGAAATATTCTAAAAAAATAATAATTAAACCCAACTTTTAGATTTAATGTCATTTAAAAATTATATTGGAGTCATTTGGTAGGTACCTATTACCAATATTACATTTATTTCGGCATTAAATATGATGTTACATCCTTAAAGAGAATTCTCGAATTTTCTCCATCACCCATCCTCAATATCAACCGCTTCTCCATCGTAAAAGTAAATTTGCACCTAGTGAAATGAAGAGGTGAAAGTCACTAATTTGCTGCTTTAACTTCATTCTATTCAGAAAGTCGTACCTTAAAAGAAATTAATTTTTATGATAAAAAATCCTGAAACCCTTTCCTACACTAAATTAATGGCTTTTTCACTGCATAATCGTAATTATCCTTCGTGGATTTTCGATGAGAAAAGTTTAAAAATCATAGATGCCAATCAAGAAGCAGTAGATTTTTGCCTTTACGACAACAATGAATTAATCGGTTTAAGTATTACTGATTTGTGGCATAATGAGGATTTATCCGATATTATAGAAGACTTGGAAATACATAGCACAGAAAGATCATTTTTTGGGAATTTGAAGCATAGAAAGAAGAACGGAGATGTTGTACAAATGAGAGTTCGAGCAATGAGGAGTCTGAATCCAACTTCCTTTTGGGAAGTACACCTTTTGTGATTGATTCGCATTTAGCAAACGCCTAAATTATTAAAGCATTCTTGCTACAAAGGAAATACACAAACTTTACCTTTATTAAAAAGAAGAAATGTTCTCTTAAATATGAACTGTCTCTTTTTCCAACTTGCGTTCCTTTAAGTTGGTCGTTAAAGTCTCCATCTCCCGCTTCGCCAATGAAAAAGTAAAAGTAGCTCCCTGATGGAGTGCAGAAGAAACATGCATTTGTCCACCTACTTTTTCAATCATTTTTTTGGCGACGGCTAAGCCTGCTCCGGTGCTTTCAAAGGTGTCGCGGGCATCGATGGTTTGGAAAATGATAAATATTTTTTCGTGATACTTTTCTTCGATGCCAATGCCATTGTCAGTTACTTTAAATTCCCAATGGTTCTTAGTTTCTGTACAGGAGATTTCTATTTCGGGTTGTGGATTATTGTTAAATTTAATGGCATTTTCTAGTAAAACTTCCAACACCGATTTCAACACATACTCATCCCCTACCATGGTGGGCATATTGCTTGTAATCTTTATTTTGTGATTTTTCTTGGTGGTTTGATTTTGTATCACCTGATCCAAGAGTTTCCCAGTATTAATAACACTTTGTGTGGTGGGTCTACGATCTACCTTTGAGTAGTTGAGCAAGGCATCTAGCAATAACTCCATGCGTTTCACCCTGTTTTTAATGGTGGCGAGGTTTTTCTTTGATTCTTCATTCATTACCTCCTCTAAATCCATCTCCAAAAAGTCGGTTAAGGTACCAATGGCCCTTAATGGTGCTTTTAAATCATGCGAAGCAACGGAGGCGAACTTGATTAATTCTTTATTCGATTTCTCTAAGCTATTCGTATACGTTTGCAAGAGTTTGTTGGAGGTGGTAAGTTCTTTGTTTTTGTTTTCTAATTCTCGCTTTGATTTTTCGAGACGTTGAATTAAAATATTTTTTCCGCTTTGCAAATAACTTCCCTGACTTGCGATTAAATAAAACGAAAAGAGTGCATTCACAATGAAATCTTGGTTGATGAGCTCTACATCTTCCTTAAACATGGCAAAGGATGTTAAGTCGGTAAAACTTGAAATTAAATAAAAGTAAATGGCATTGGCAACAAACAAGAGTGTGAATGCCCTACCTCCCTTGTTACCGAGCATCAAATATGCATAAAGAATGATGACACCGTGGAATAAGAGTCCGCCGGTTCGAATACCACCGCATGAGTATGCCACAAAATGGAGTAATGCAAACGATGACCCCAAGAGAATTTTGTAGGAAAGAATTAATCGATTAATGGAGGCAATGAAAAAGTAATTTGTCACCATGATGGCTGCCAAGGAAAGGATGATCCATGGCAATAACCCTGGATTTGGAATCGTTGCCAGCATTTTTAAAGCAGCCGCCAAACATACCAAGGTACCTGAAATTGAAAATATTCTAAAAAGTACAAATCGTTGTTTATCGACGACATCCTCATACGGGATGGCATCCAATATATGGTTTCTGGAAAATATTGAAATGAGTCGGTTCACGGTGGTTTTGTAAAAAATTATACGGGAGGTTGTAAGATGGGTTACATCTAGAGACCAAATTCAGCACTTAAAAACAATAAAATTTCATTAAAAGCAATTTTAGAGAGATTTTTGAGTACCACCACTGACTAATTTTCATCATCTAAGAGAAAGTAGACCCTATCAATAATTTTACAATAGACTGATAAATAACTGAATTAATATGCAAGAATTTAATACCTTTAGGTAAGAATTTTAACAGAAATCTGATTATTAAATAATTTGCTCCATATTAAAAACTGATTAGCTTCTATACTCTAAATTCCATTTTATGAAAAAAAATCTTATACTCTTAACAACAACTTTAGTCTTACAATCCTTTCTTTTATTGGGTCAAACTACCATAACTAGAAATAATTTCTTTAGTATAGGGAATTCTTATCCTTTTATGTTTCTCGATTCTGTTCGCCAAGATACTGCAAGTATCACCGGCAATAATGTTGTTTGGGATTTTTCGAATGTCGTGCAGGCAGCAGTTCAAGATACTTTACACATCATACCACCCGATACGACTGTTTTTTTTAATGCTCAAAATACAAATTACAATATTTCGAATTTATGTTATTATGAGCCGGTCGGATACTTTTCTTATTATGATGAAATGTATAGTTATTTTATTGATGATACATCAAACATCCACTTAGTTGGAAGTTGGGCTTATAACCCAATCTATGAAACAGGCCTTTACCATTATACGGATACCGACAGAATGTATACATTTCCATTTGCTTTGAATGATTATTTTACGGATACTTTAATAGGTTCACATTTTGATTTTTCGGGTGGCGGTGGTCATGCAGTTCATGGTAGACGAATTGTAGAAGCCGATGGATTTGGTACTTTAATTATGCCTAACATGATTTATCCAAATTGTTTGAGAATAAAATCAACTCGTCACATGACCGATTCAGCAATGTTCACATTTTATGCTTGGACAGATACCGCTTATACTTGGTTTCAACTAAATACAAATGGTTATATTTTTAAAATCGAGAATGAACTAGGAATAAGGACCAATAAGTATTATTATTCAAATCCACTAATCAGTAGTCTTTCTGAAAATAATTTCGATAATAGACTTACCTTATTTCCTAATCCATGTGAATCCAACTTATCTTTTAAGTGGAACGAAAAATTCGCAGGAAATGCAAATGTCTCTATTCGAAATGTGCTTGGACAAATTGTTTGGTACAAAGAAATAGCAAGTCCTTCTACTCTTGATTATAGAAACATTGATGTAGGATTACTACGTCGTGGTTGGTATACTTTAGAGGTAAGAACGTCTGAAATGACAAGAATTGGTAAATTTATAAAAGAATAAAATTTAGCCTTACTTCGCTATTTTCTCAACTAATTATTCTGCATTTGAATTCCTCATTTTTCTATTCTACTATAATATTTATTTTGGAGTAGTCAATCAGCATTTATCCAATTAATCCGCGTCATCCGTGTTCTAAATTGGTATATATATAGCAGATAATTTTTTCATTAATACAATCAATCATCAACCAATAATACTAAATTTGTGTTTCTATAATTGTATTCTTGTAAAATCAATTAGCGGGAGCGATGTCTATGTTCTAAGCAGTCCAATAAATCTCCTCGTGACTAAAATCAATCTAAAATCTAATCGCGAAGCCTCGCGACTAAAATCCAACATCTTCTAATGATTCCCATCCACGACCTCGAAGAACACGAAAAAAGGAGATCAAGATGATTGAGCTGGATACCTTGCTCAAGAACGACGCTACGGAGCCGCATCGTCATCATTATTACGAGTGCTTCGTGTTTTTAAAAGGCGGAGGAACCCATATTGTCGATTTTGTGGAGTTTCCCATCGAAACAAATTCCATTCATATTGTCACTCCCGGACAAGTTCATAAAGTAAAACGCCAATTAAATTCGACAGGCTTTGTATTCCTTTTCGACTTATTGCATTTCGATCAAGACAAACGCATTGAGCAATTATTATTTGATCATACTTGCTTCGATGTAAACGAATTTTCGCCTTGTTATCATTTTGATGCGGCTTTCGGAGAAGAGTTGAAATACATCAGCACTCAGGCTTGGAAGGAAGAGAATTCCAAAAGTCCGCTGAAAAATCAAATCGTATTGAATCAATTAACCTTACTCCTGCTCTATTGTCTGCGTTTACGAGGCTCAACATCAACGGAAGGGCGAGGAAAGCACACAGGGCTTTATTCGGCGTTTAGAAGGCTCATGCATAACGAATACAAATCTCTGAAAAAGGTGAAAGATTATGCAGCTATACTCAACGTTACCGAAAAGTACTTAAACGATGAAGTGATGCAAAAATGTGGAGAGACCGTAAGTGCAGTTATAAACCGACATATTATTTTAGAAGCAAAGCGATTATTGAATACGGGTGTATCTGCAAAAGAAGTGGGTTACGAACTCAATTTTACCGATCCGGCCCATTTTAGTAAGTTCTTCAAGACACAGACTGGATTTTCGCCCAGCGAATTCAAGAATATACATGATTAAGTCGGAATTGTACATGGTTGCTTCTTGATAGATGGTCTATTTTTGTTACATCAAATTCTAAGATCATGAAAAAAATTCAACTTTTAATTACCATCTCATTCCTCTTTCTCGCACTCCACACTCATTCTCAAAACTGGTATCAGGTTACGAGTGGCACCACTGAAAACTTAAATACAATTCATTTTCCTTCCCCATCAGTAGGATACATTGGCGGCGATGACAGTTTACTTTTAAAAACGACGGATGGTGGTCTGACCTGGAATCCACTGAATCCATCGGGAATAAATTTCTTGAGTTGGAATGCGGATGTTTTAAATCTGCAATTCCTGACCGACTCCATCGGCTACGTAACGATTGGTCCATACTCGACTAGTTACAAAACTATGGATGGCGGATTGAACTGGACAGCGAATGCCTTGGCTGGAAATAATTGTTTTAATCAGGGACTCTTTTTCTTCGATCAAGATAATGGTTTCATCGGTGGATCGGGTTGTTTTCAAGGAGAATTAATTTCGAAATTAACAGCAGGGACATGGAGTCCGGCTACCATGAATAGTTCGACATGGGATTCTCAAAATATGATCGTAGATATTCATTTTTATGATTCGCAATTGGGCTTAGCCGCCAGTTCGAGCGGTCTCATTTTTCGAACAACTGATGGTGGACTTAACTGGGATAGCATTCCATCAAATCCAACCATGCATCCCATTACATCGGTGTTAATGATTAATGATACATTGGCCTATGCAGGATATAAGGCAATAAGTGGTGCTGGCTTTGGAATCTATATTTCTACTGATGGCGGATTATCATGGAACTATGATGGCAACTCTGCTACTTTTTTCTATCCTGATTTTTTAACCTTACATCAATCAGGAAATGGAGAAATCTTTTCGGGTGGTGTTTCACAAGGATCACAAACAGGATTAATTTTTAGGAGTCCGGGTGATATCATCACTTGGAACTTCGATGCGGTCGATCAACAAATAAACGATATCTCCTCGTACAATGACTCAACCGTATTTGCAGTGGGTGATAGTGGATATATTGTTGTCAATAAAATATTGACGGGATTAATTTCGCATGATGATCTGCAAATAATAAAAATAAAAGTTTCACCGAATCCAACTAACGACTATTTCAACTTAGATTTTCCTCAGCATATCAATACTTCCAACATCACCACAAAAATTTATTCATTGTTGGGTGAGTTGGTGCAAATCGAATCGGGTACAAAAACCATTGATGTACGCAAATTAGCTGCTGGTGTTTATGTTATAGAGGCTTTTGCAGATGGTTTTGTAGGGAGAAGTAAATTGGTGGTAGAATAGATCTAAATTGGAACGCGGATGACACAGATTGAACGGATTTTCGCAGATTTTTCCTAGTTTAAGTTGAATTCACAACAACATTATAACTTCTTGTTGACGAAAATGAATACAATTGTTATAGCAATCCAGATTTATCATTTTAATCCGTGTCATCAGCGTTCTCTTTTCTCCTCTTTAAAGAATTTATTTTAATAATTTTTGTCAAATTAATAAAACCAGACACTTTTAAAATCTAACTTCTCATAGCATCTCATACACTCCATAGCTCAACACGAGCAAGCCAATCACAGTGAAGCCATACAAAAACAAATCGAAGTTATGATTGTAATGAAACAAAACTACCGTGATAATAAATCCGAATAGCATTATAAAAGCACCCGTAATCATAATAATCACGGCTCTACTTTTGCGCTTTTGTAAAGGATCAATTTCAATTTGCAAAGCGATTCAGTCAATAATACTTCATCCAGACCTTCATTTTTCAAAATATTTTGAATGGTTTCAACAGGATATCCCTCTCGGTGCAATTTCAAAACTTTGTTCCAATAAAGAGTAGTGTTTGGGTTCATATTAAATTATTTGATTGGTAAAAATGAAAAATTGTTAAAACTTTTTCTATGATTTTAATCAGTGTTTCTTCGAATAAAAAACTACATTCATCATGAAGCATATTTTTCACCCTCACAAAAGAACACTAAAGAAATCGATTGCTCTTAAGTGTACTCGAGTGAACTTAGTGCCACTAGTGTTAAAATAGATAATTATAAATAAGATGAATAATTTATCACGAAATCTCCTAGCGGCAAGCAGCTAGAAGCTAGTAGCCTAAACATTATCCGAAGCATAATTATTTATTCTGGAAAACTTATAATCAAGCGGCATCTACCCCAGCGTATAATACTCTGGCTTTTCAATATCAAAAACGCGAATCACTCCTACTGAAATTAAATTGACAACTATTCGTTGTGCTCGCCATCGTGAAATATTGACGAGCTTGCAATATTCTTTTAATGTGATGCGGGGATTTTCCTTTAGGTAATCCAGCAAAGCTTTTTCCTTACTGGTAAATTCAACGACGGTGTGAACCGATGAATTTTTACGTTTTAATACTTCCACCACAACTTTACTCGCTAACAAACTTTGATCGAGTTGCCGAACATACACCCATTTTTTTCCTTCCTCATCAATGGCATAAAAAGGGTTTGTCTTTTCCTTCCGGAACGAGAACTTCCAACACGATTTTTCCCTTCAAATTCCATTCGTTGATGTGGAGATCGATGCTTGGATGACATAAGGTGGTTGCCGCTTTCTCTAGCATGTATTTTTCTTCCTCGGCCTTCACTCCACTGATGCTCCCATCGTCGCGTACGCCAACCAACAAAGTGCCGCCATGATGATTTGCAAAGGAGACCATCGTTTTTGCAATACGATGTGCATTGCTGATTTCCTTCTTGAAATCGAGCATGTCGCCTTCGCCTTGATCAATGATATTTTGAATGCGTTTCACTTTACAAGTATATAAAATTCATTTTAAATTCTAGTTTATTTTTTACTGAACAATTCAATCAAGGTTAGTATCATTTTCTGATTAGGGACAACCATTTAACACGGAGGACACAAAATAATTGGTGTTTAAATTTCACCTGTGTTCTCCGTGCTAATCTTTGTGCTCTTTGTGTTAAATGATGATTTGTAAAGCAGCTATAAAATTAATTTTACCTCAAAAAAGTAAAAAATGACTAAAGAATAATGCATAAAAAACGCAGACCATAAGATCTGCGTTTCCATTCTTAATTTTAAGTAGTATCTATTTGAAATTTATTTTCAATTCTTTTATAATTTGTGCAGCCGGTGTGCAGAATCCAAGCCCTTCCAATCCTTTTCCTGAAATTTTTGCATTTACTACACCAATGAAAGTGCCATCTCTTTTCAGCAACGATCCCCCGCTATTTCCTGGATTTACAGATACATCGGTTTGAATTAATTCTACTCCTCCAACTTCTTTTCGTGTAGCTGAAATAATTCCTTTGCTTACGGTTTGTCCTAATTCAACAGAGGCAGGTGTTCCAATGGCAAAAACTTCATCCGCAACTTCAAAGTCAGGGGTCAAGGTAACGTTAAATGCATACTTACAAGTTTTTTTCACTTTCAAAAGTGCTAAATCAGCCAATTCACTGGAACGTACGATTACTGCTACTGCGGTATCCCCATCTTTAAATGCAACTTTGAGCGTACTATCTACTCCGGCTACCACATGAAAACTAGTGACAATGTATCCACCTGTACTCACAACACATCCACTTCCATGTCCTTTGTTGGTTAAAATAACGGTGGTGGCTTCTACTCCACTTTTCATATCAGTAACTAGTTTTCCTCTAGAAATATTCAACGTTTCCAATGCAACGGTAGGGTTTACATCTGAAGATTTTAAAAATTCCTTTGCTTTTGAATCCGCTAACACATCATAAAATGAATTGGAGATCGCATCCTGCACTGCCGATTGAATAACATTCAACTGCTCATCGTAAGATTTAGTAGTAGATGTATAGGTGCAAAATTCACCCGATTTAGCAGTACTTGTTTTCTTAAATTTTACCTGATCATATTTATCTAAAAACTCCCAATCAATGGTTGCCGAGCAAATTAAACTACGATTATATAATCCTTTATAAGATACCACCTGCGTGAAATTCATTTTGCTAACTCGAGCATTCACATAGGTATTATTCATTTTACTTTTCAGTATCACTCCTGATGTATCAATATATCCTGCATCATACAAGGCAGCGTTGAGCGCATTTGAAAAGATGGAATTATCTACCGCAATATCCTCGTCGTATTTCTCCTGATCGCCTTTTTTACTGTTTTTTCCTTTCTTGAAGCGCTTGTAATCTATTTTCTCCATAGTAAAGTCTTCCTTTTTAACATCAAACTTCACATTCTTCAATACCATGTACTTCTGCGTAGAATCTTTACTATTCACTTTACGATCTACTTGCAGACTCATCGATTTATTGTAATTAAATGCCTTAGGTCCTCGGTCTAACAATGGAGGCATGAAATAAACAACAACAAATGGAATCCATGACATGATGTACAACCATGATTTTTTGCTTTGACGATGCACTGCATAAACGGGTTTGTATCCTGGCCTTTCCACTTTCACTTGCTTTGGCTGGAAATCCCTTCTCATTTTGGATCTTACTGCAGTTCCAGTTCCTTGTTTTGCATCATTAACATAAACAGTGGATTCACTCGAGCCCGTATAGACATCAACTTTCTGGTATTTACCATTTAAAATAGTGGCACAACCGTTCGACATGATAATAATCGAAACAATGAGCACGTAACTTATTGCTTTTTTAAACATAATAATTAGGGTGAGGTTTTTTGATTTTTGTAAGTGCTCAGATAGAGATTTCAAAACTAGGAAATATATTAATAGAAGTTATACAGGCTACAAAATGCAAGTCCATCACTTTCAATTAATTAATTGAGACTTGATTCACATAACTTGATTAAATTCTAGAAACCACACTCCACCCATCTATAGAAATAGGACTTCGACTTCAATAAAAAAGGAAGCTATTTTAATTAATTAGCGATAATGGTATCGAAACTCGCCGTGTATGTTGCAAACAATCCCCTTCCACCTGATATGTTTGATTTTACATTCGAAGGAACTGCAAAAGGACTTCCATTACTTGAAACTTGATTCTCGGCATCTCTCCAAAATTCATACGTTGCAAAATCGATGGTACAGAATTTTACAACGATGGTATCACCCTTTTTATAATAATCGGCTTCTTCATTATTATCTTCCTCTGCTTCGGAATTCTGAATGGTTCCACGGTTATAGGGAAAGTTAAACGATCTTCCATTGATAAATCGATCTTCAAAAACAGATCCGATCGGAGCAATGAAAAAATCATCTTTGTTTAATCGCTTAGCAAACCATCGGTATGCATTACCTAAGGTATCTGGATCAGATAACTTTGCCCATGCCCATCCAAGACTATCCAAATCTTCTTGTACCTTAAACCACGTACTGTCCAGAGGAATTGGCATAGGTAATTTAGCTATTGAACTTAATTGTTCGCCGGCTGCTGTAATTATATTTAAGGAATATGTCGTACCCGGCGTTCCAATCATGCTTGGAAGAAAAGTTATAGAGTCGAGTGCTACATAAAAGCCACCTAAAGAAACTCCATTAATGGAAGTATCTAACTCTGTTAATTGAACTGTATCTATTCCATTGCTGATGTAAACCAATGCACCACGAACCGGTAAATTATTAATAGTATTTTGTCCGATGGGATCAAAATAGGGTTCAGTTTTACTGAGAATTACATAGGGAGGCAAGCCATTTTCTACATAACCTTCTACCACTACTTTTTGGTCGATGGGTGGTAAATCTAAATCAATATTTTTCTCGCATGAACTGATCATAGCGAGGCTTGCGATTATTAAAATAAAATATTTTTTCATCTTTAAAATTTAAAATTGTAAGTAACGGATGGAATCACACTGAACAGTGATACTTGTTTTGCTTGTACTTTTTGATTTCCATCTTGACTATTTCCTTGCACATCGAAATAGATGAAGTATGGATTTTGTCGACCGTAGAAATTATATACGGCAAACACCCATTCTGTCTCGTAATTTCTTTGTTTTTGGCTGCGCAAAGTTGCAGAAATATCCAAACGATGAAATGCTTTCTGCCTGTAATCATTTCGTTTATCGAATCCACTTAAGATGTAAAAATTATTATTTACACCTACCTGTCCATTTTGATCGATGTTGACTGGTGGTCCGGCCGACATGAAATACCTTTCGGCAGGCAACGTTAAGGCATCACCGGTAGCATACACCCAAGTTAAGCCGAATGTCCATTTTTACTGTGATCATACACCACTACCAATGATGCATCATGACGTCGATCGTATTTAGCAGAAAATGTTCGTCCTTGGTTTAAGTCGGGGAATTTTCTTTTGTGTAAGATAAAGTATATCCAATCCAACCATTCAATTTCCCCATCGACTTTTTCACAAAAAATTCGGCTCCATAACTCCAACCCTTACCGAACACAAAATTATTATCCGGATTATTTCGTACATCTCCATCGGGTGTAGCACCTTCTTCGTAATCGATCTGATTCTTCATTTCCTTGTAGTACACTTCCACCGAAGTTTCGTACATATTATCCTTTAGATTTTTAAAATACCCTAACGAATATTGAGTACCAAACTGAGGTTTTACTTTATCGGTACTGGGCACCCAAACATCAGTAGGCAAACTCACCGAACCAAAAGAAGCGATGTGGATATACTGATAATTTTGTGTGAAGGATGCTTTTACAGAGGAAGATTTATTCAACTCATAGCGCATGCTAAATCGTGGTTCTGCATTCAGATAATCCGCCACTTTTTTTCCTTGAGCATAATCAATTGTATCTAAAAATTTACCTGGGAAAGAAGGATCTTCCACGTAGCGCGAAAAAGGTCCAATATGTGCAAAATACGAAACCCGCACGCCAGCATTCACTCTGAATTTTTCAGTGACATCCCATTCATCATTCACATAAAAAGAGGCATCGTGTGCGTAGAATCGAGTAACTTTTCCCAAATCAAAAACGACATCGCCAGATCGAGCATAAGCATTGGTAGGTGTGAAACGATGATAAATATAATTTCCTCCGAACTTAACATTATGTAAAATATTCGGAAACCAATTTAGATCAATCTTAGCATTATAATCACGAATTCCAGAAAATATTTTAAAATCAAATTCCTGCTGTGACGCACCAAATTCAAATTTATAATCGTTAAAAATAAGCGATGTATTCATAAACAATTGATCATTGAAAAGATGATTCCAACGCAATGATGTAGTTGCATTTCCCCAAGGGATTCTTACTTTAAAACCAGTATCGGAGCTTTTGAAATTAAACACATCTCGACCAAAATATCCACTTAAGAAGAGACGATCCTTCGGTGATAAGGTGTAATTTATTTTAGCATTCAGATCATAAAAATAATACGAGTTTCCTGCAATTCTGGAATCAGATTTAATAAAAGGCTCACGCAAAAATAAATCGATAAACGTTCTTCTACCACTAATCATAAACGAACTTTTATCCTTTACAATGGGTCCTTCCAACGTTAATCGAGAAGCGATATAACCTAAACCACCTGAGGCTTTGAACTTCTTTTGGTTTCCATCCTTCATTGAAATATCGACTACTGAAGCTAGACGTCCCCCGTATTGAGCTGGCATTCCACCTTTAATTAGCGTAACATTTTTTACAGCATCAGGATTAAACACCGAGAAAAATCCAAAAAGATGAGATGCATTATAAACAACACCTTCATCCAACAAAATCAAATTCTGATCGGGGCCACCTCCGCGTACATAGAAACCTGAGTTACCTTCGCCTGCATTTTGAACGCCCGGAAGAAGTTGAAGTGTTTTTAAGATGTCTACTTCACCGAGCAAGGCGGGTAAACTTTTAATTTTATCCACTTCGAGCTCCACTCTACCCATATCGGTACTTTGAACATTCTTATCCTTTCTTTCGGCAACGATCACCACCTCTTTCTTCTCAATTCCATTGGGCAAAAGATCAACATCCAATTTTTTATCAGCAGATAATTCGACTTCCAACACTTGCTCCCTATATCCAATATAATTAACAATAAAAGTATACTTTCCGGGATTCAGTGTCAATGAAAAAAAGCCATAAGCATTAGCGTTAGTCCCTTTTTGCAGTTCTTTGATATAAATTGCTGCACCAATGAGTGCTTCACCTGAAGTGGAATCCTTAATATATCCTGAAACGGTGACTTTTTTTTGGTTTTCCTGGGCAGAAACAGAAGCGGAAAATAGAAATAGCCCAATGGCTAAGAGGAGATAATATTTCATAAGGATGCAAAAGTAAGCAGTTTAGATGGGATCATGGGAATTCGCTGATGAACAACAACGTTTCATCATCTAAAATGTTTTATTTTCAGTCTGAAGCGAATTTTAAAAATTTGTCCCAAATCCTTAAGTTATGTATTTTTGCACCATCGTTTTTCGGGGTGTAGCGTAGCCCGGTATCGCGCCAGCATGGGGTGCTGGAGGTCGTCAGTTCAAATCTGGCCACCCCGACTAATACAAAACAAAAAGGGATCGGCTTGCCGATCCTTTTTTCAATTTATACTTTGTTGAAAGCTTGCTTTCATAAGCGGTCATACATTGAAAAAAAGGAATGTAATTCCTCTTTTTGTTTTGATTAGATAACCCCCCTCTCCAGATCGGCGGAGCCAATCTGGGCCACTCCGTAAATTTATGCAGTGTTCAAAGCTTGCTTTCATAAGCGGTCATAATGAAAAAGGAAGCAATTCTCTTTTTGTTTGATTAGATACCCCTCCAGACGGCGGAGCCAACGGCCCCCGCAAATTTATGCAGTGTTGAAAGCTTGCTTTCATAAGCGGTCATACATTGAAAAAAAGGAATGTAATTCCTCTTTTTGTTTTGATTAGATCACCCCCCTCTCCAGATCGGCGGAGCCAATCTGGGCCACTCCGTAAATTTATGCAGTGTTGAAAGCTTGCTTTCATAAGCGGTCATACATTGAAAAAAAGGAATGCAATTCCTCTTTTTGTTTTGATTAGATCACCCCCCTCTCCAGATCGGCGGAGCCAATCTGGGCCACTCCGTAAATTTATGCAGTGTTGAAAGCTTGCTTTCATTAACGGCAAATCCCCAATTTCAAACTATCAAAAGGCTTTTCGATCAATTCTAAACGTCAATTAATGGACTCCTAAAGGGAAATATCTATCTTTGAACTCTCTAAAATTGTATCATGCAAGAAGAATTATCTCTTATCTTTAGTGTTGACGGCCTTATTGGACTTTTTACCCTGATTGTTATGGAAATCGTATTAGGAATTGACAATATCATTTTCATTTCTATTTTGGCAGGAAAACTACCTAAAAATCAACAAGAAAAAGCCAGACGAGTTGGACTTATTTTAGCATTAGGAATTCGAATTTTATTACTCTTCAGTATTTCCTGGATTGTAGGATTAAAAGAACCATTCTTTACCATCATGGACCAAGGATTTAGCGGTCGAGATATTGTATTACTCATTGGTGGGTTATTTCTTATGGCAAAAAGCACTACCGAAATTCATGGAAAAGTTAGTGATGAAGAACATCATACAAAGGAAAGTCTAAAAAAACTAACAATGAATTCTGCCATTCTTCAAATTATTGGATTAGATATTATTTTCTCATTTGATTCAATTCTTACTGCAGTAGGATTAGTAGATCATGTAAGTATTATGATTATTGCCGTGATAATATCCATGTTGGTGATGATGGCTGCTGCGAAATCCGTTTCGGATTTTGTAAATAATCATCCAACCATTAAAATGTTGGCACTTTCTTTCCTTTTGATGATTGGATTTATGTTAACGGTAGAAGCCTTTCATATTGAAGTACCCAAGGGATATGTTTATTTCGCAATGGCATTCTCTCTACTCGTTGAATTGTTGAATATGAGAGTGAGGAAGAAATCCAATTAAGAATTAAGAATTCAGTCGCGAGGCTTCGCGATAAGAATTAGAATAGCACCCAATGAAAACATTTTTGCCATTTTGAAAAATCTATGGCGTCTACGCGGGAGATAAATTCACGATAGTAATCGGGATCAAAATCAAGAATGCAGAATTATGAACTGCAGAGAGGTTTAATTTTTTTTCTTGTTTCGAAGTAGAATATTTATATTGATCTACTAATCTAAACCAATTCTGAATTCTGCACCATTTTGCTGTAAGTAAGATCAGAATTTTTTAATGTGTTTCGAAGCGAAATGATTGTTTTAATCTACTAATCTAAACCAATTCTGAATTCTGAATTCTGAATTCTTAATTAATGTATCGGCTGCTCAAAATGCCAAGCCAAATACGCTTGAAAACCCTTCCATATCCCATAAAACAATAACCCCAATATCAAAAGCTTGATTCCCATTTTGACCCATGGAATTTCATATATTTTGGAGAAAGGGTACATCTTTAATTCATTAAATATCTATTCAACCAAGTGGTGCTCAAGGGCACTTTGAATTTAGAAGATAGTTCTTCTACACTCAACAACGTAATGTCATACACTTTTGTACTGGCATTGATTTCTGCATGTTGAATTTTCTGTTCTATTTCTTTCAAAGGCAAAATTCGGGTTTCACCATTCTCTTGTAAAAAAGTAACGTTAAGTCTTTCTAGAAAACTCAATGATAACTCCGCTCCTAATTCCTTTACAAACTGATGCAATTTATCGAGTGAACAACCACTAGCCCCCGTATTTTTCTCATCAACACTTATGACTAAAAAGGCATGATCAATTATTTTGAAGGCAGCATCTAAATCCATTTTATGGGCTGTCCACGACTGTAAAAATGCCGAACAATGCTCTTCTATCTTTAGAACTTCGGAAGCGCTTAATAATCGAGAACTTGGGAAAATCCAGATTCTTGCATTTTTAGGGAGGGTATCGAATGAAATTAACATAACGCTAAAGGTACAAAAAAATCAGAAACTTAATAATGGGTAATTGACTATTCTTGATCGCCGATCACGTTTATTTCTTCTTTCTTCATAGCAACCTTCCAAACTTTCTCTCCATCCATATCCACTTTTTCAAGTGTAATTTTCTGTTCATTTTCATTGCCTTCTTCCTTAAAATAAACCATGGCTTTCTTACCTTGAATATCTTCAGAAAGAATGGTGATTTTATTTAACTTTTCAGTTGCCTCACTCCCATTCAGTTCTTCAATCTTCTTAAATTGTTTTAATAATTTATTGGTTTCTTTGGTTCCAAACTCAGCCGCTTTATCGTAATCATGCTCCTGAATAGCCTCTAAAAACTGTTCTGCAACAGGAATTGGTCCTTGATCTTTTTTACAAGAGGTTAGGGTTAAAAAGAAGAGGATCGAAAGAAAATAAAGGACGTGTTTCATTCTTTGTTATAGTTATAAATCAATTGAGCATGTTCATTTAAATATAAATTATCAGGGGCAATGTATTTGAAATCTCCAGCGCTGGAAATTGGAAAATAGCTAGAGTCGCCTGTGGATTCAACGACTAAATCACGAATCCATTCGCTGCAATAAACATGACTGTGTTCGTCCATATCAAATTTTGCATCAAACAATAAATTCTTTTTAAGATTTAGTTGGATCAATGATGCAAAATTTTCTTTTGAGAGGTATTTAAGTCTAAACGATAAACCGCTCCTTCATTGCAAATCGATTTATTCCAGAATTGACTCAACTGCTCTACAATCCGAGCTGGACCTGGACGATCTTGTTGCACGTGTGCTACAAAAGGAATATTATCCTTGATCATCACAATGCCAGTATGTCCATATTTTTTTTCCTTTAAGGAGCAATTTTGAAACATTCTACTGATAAGTCCATGTCCATTACGAAAAACTAAATCACCTGTTGTCAAGGCAAGCTTTGGCAATTTTACTTCTTCCTTATGGGTTGAAATTACTCCTGATACATTACAAATCAACAAGGCATTTACCGCCACGACAACTCCTACGATTACACCAATTCTAATTTTATTTCTCATACATTACATTCTATCGGGGACGCCAATACCCAATATTGACATTGTTCTTTTAATGGTTTTGGATGTTTGATCACAAAGCTGCAGCCGGAATTTTGAAGTCGGAATAGCAGACTCATCTACAATCGGAAATTCGTGATAAAACTGATTAAAGGTTTTAGCCAAGTCGTAAACATAATTCGCCATCACTGCTGGACTATATCTTTCAGCTGCTTCACCTAATACAAATGGGAATTTTAGCATTTGCTTTACTAGTTCTTTTTCCTTCTCATTCATGGCTATATAATCAGCAGATGAATACGATTCTTCTAATCTTATAGATTCCGTTTTATTTGCTTTCCGAATCACAGAGCGTATTCGCGCATAGGTGTATTGAATGAAAGGTCCCGTATTTCCATTGAAATCGATGGACTCTTCCGGATTGAATAACATTCGCTTTTCGGGATCTACTTTCAGAATAAAATATTTCAAGGCTCCCATGCCAATCATCTCATACAACTCATTCGCTTCTTGCTCTGTAAAATCATCGACCTTACCCAACTCCTTTGTGATGCGGGTTGCTTCATGAATCATACTTTCCATCAATTCATCGGCATCCACTACAGTCCCTTCTCTCGACTTCATCTTTCCCGAAGGAAGATCGACCATATTATATGAAAGATGATATAAACTGTCGGCCCAATCGAATGACATTTTTTTCAAAATCAATTTCAATACTTTGAAATGATAATCTTGTTCATTGCCGACAACATAAATCAAACGTGAAAATTTTTGATCATCAAATCTCTTTTTAGCAGTTCCTAAATCTTGGGTGATGTAGACACTGGTACCATCGCTACGTAACAACAATTTATGATCGAGTCCATCTTCTGTTAAATCCACCCACACCGATCCATCTTCCTTTTTATAAAAAATGTTACGATCTAATCCAAGTTGAACAATTTCCTTTCCCAACAAATACATCTCCGACTCATAATAGAATTTATCAAAATCGACACCGAGCATTTTATAGCTTTTGTCGAATCCATCATACACCCATGCATTCATCTTCTTCCACAGCGCTACCGTTTCCTCATCGCCGGCTTCCCACTTCCGAAGCATTTCTTGTGCCTCCAAAATAACGGGTGCTTTTTTCTTAGCCTCCTCTTCTGTTAAACCGCTTTTCACTAACGACTCAATTTCGGCTTTATAAAGAGAATCAAAAGCAACATAATATTTGCCGACTAAGTGATCGCCCTTCATTCCGGTACTCTCCGGTGTTTCGCCATTTCCTTGCTTTATCCAGGCAAGCATCGACTTACAAATGTGAATTCCACGGTCGTTAATTAAGTTTACTTTCTGCACTTTGTTACCACTCGCTTGCAACAAATTTGCTACACTATAGCCCAACAAATTATTACGAACATGTCCAAGATGCAATGGTTTATTCGTATTGGGTGAGCTATACTCTACCAATACGGGGTGATTGGCCATCATCGGATCGGGTTTACTTACCCAGTAATCGGCATCCAAACATGCATCAGAAAAAATGCGCATCCATGCTTCCTTCTGAATGATGATATTTAAAAAACCCTTTACCACGTTAAAAGATTCAACCTCCCTTTCGTTTCCTACTAGCCATACTCCCAATTCATTTCCGAGCGTTTCTGGGTTTTTACCTGCCAGTTTGCTGAGATTAAAAACGACAACAGTCAAATCTCCTTCAAAATCTTTACGAGTTGGTTGAATTGATATTTCGTCGGAAGTAATTTCCACCTTATACAATTGCACTAACGCATTCTTAACGGCCTTCCGTAATTCTCTCTCGAATAGCATATCGCAAATTTAATGGCTAATTGTATGCAGATAATCCAAAATAAAAAAAAAAGGTCCGTCTTATTGACAAGGGACTGTGTATTGATATAGATATGAGATTTATGCGATTTGAGCAACTACGATTAGTAAAATTACCGCAGTTTTCTCTACCATCAAATTTTTCGGGCCTAAAGTATGATTTACCTCAGCAATTTAGATACAATATACTTTCTCGTTTTGGATGATTTGAGTACAAAACAAACCTACTTCATGCTCTATAATTACATTTGAAACAGGCGTTTTAGATCCAATTATTAATTGGCCTCTTTAAAATAGTATTTTAAACTGAAACTGGCTTATCAAAAGCACTTTTCACTTCTCTCTGAGCATCCTGTACTTCTTCCTTCCCTATCAATTCTGCCTTATTCGAACTCTTCACCACCATGAATTTCTCTTTAAGATTCAAGAACCAGCTTTCAAAATAATTATAGGACAAATAAGCTAATCCAAAAGTACCGAATATGGATCCAATATATAAAATTGAATTAAACAAAATTGGATTTTGATCTAGCCCCATACGTTGCAGAGAGCTCAGTAAAACGGCAATTACCAATGTATGATACATATAAATGCCATAAGAGATGTTACCAAGCGTATTAAACTTAGGACTCGCAAATTTCAACATGCATGCTGGATTGGTCGACACATTAATAATGATCACTAGAAAAACAAAAGCTTCCAACAAGGTATCTCCTGCAAAGGAATATTCAACAAAAAAGAAGCCCACACATGCCACAACTGACCCCCAAACCAAGAATGGATGATATAAGAAATTCAGCACTTTCTTTTTATTAGTGAACAAACACCATGCACCCAAAGCACCTATTGCCATTTGTTCAATTTTAAATAATCCCCAATAGAGTTGGAACTTATTAGCGATCGTATGAAGAATGCCTGCATTTGTTTGATTCGCAATCATACTCGCCGTCAAACCGAGTGCTAACTTAACAACAATTAATACGACCAACATGCGGACTAAATTTTTATGAAATGAGCGGACCAACCAAGGCCAAATTATGTAAAATTGCTCTTCAACCCCTACACTCCAAGTTTGATTTCCGCCTACCAACTCAACGCTATTGTAACGAACTAAATTTGGCAACATCATAAAACATAATCCAAACCAAATCCATGGATTATTCGTCAACATTTCTTGACCATAATTTCCGACATCAAAAAGTCGGGGAACTATCGTAAATGCCAATAGGATTACAGCATAATAAACTGGCCAAATCCGGAGGATTCGACGCATGTAGAATTTCTTTAAACTTACGGTATTCGTCTTCCTAACTTCAGCCAATAATAAATATGTAATCAAAAATCCACTTAATACAAAAAATAATGAAACCGCTTTATGTCCGAGCGCCTCAAAAAAGATGCTTAATATTGAATCTCCCCCGAATACACTTGAATAGGATGCTCCATCCCGCTGTGCCCATAGTTTATATTGCTCCACATGATGGAAAATGACAGCTGTAGCCGCAAAAAATCTTAATCCATTCAATCCCCCAAAATAAATTCGATCGCTAGCTTCCTTAGGCACCATAATAATCCATTTAAGCTATTGTTTTACGAGTACAATCACTTTAAGTTACCAGGGACCATAATAAGATGCATATTTCCTTTCAACTAATATGTTCCGAATTACAACGATTTCGATAGACTAAAAAAATCAGAAGAAGTAGATACACGTTTGTTTCACATAGACAAACTATCAAATAAACATTTACATTTAGCAGGAAAAATTTTGATGAGGAATTTAGTATTGCAAACAGAAGTACAATTCATTAAAAAAAAGTGTATGATACAGATACAATAGATTATTGCGTGCTGAAAATTTAAAAGACAAAAAAGAGCCTTGTCAAAAAGACAAGGCCCTTTGAATTGAATGATTAATGGAGATTAAGCTATTTGAGCAACTACACGTTGCAGAATCTCAAAAGTGTTTTCTGCCATCAAGTTTTCTTTGTCTAGAGTAGGATTTACTTCAGCAATTTCGAAGCAACACACCTTTTCATTTTGAATGAGTCGAACACACAGGGAACCGGCTTCTTTCTCTGTAATTCCATTGCGAACAGGCGTTCCAGTTCCTTTTGAGATGGACGAATCCATGCTATCTACATCAAAAGAAACATAGATACTTTGGCAATTATTCAAATAAGCTAATGCATCACGTGCGATCTTCTCCACGCCATGTCTTTTTACGTCACTGGTAGTGAATATTTTGATTTTATGCTTCTTAATTAAGAAGCTTTCTTCAGGCTCCAAATCACGGACGGAGATGAATACAAGGTCAGAATAATTGATCTTTGGAGTCATCCCTCCTACTTTTTTTAGCTTATTCCACAGATCTATCGTCTCCTTATCTGGCTTGTTCATCTTGTTCGCAGCATTGTCTTCGCCTAATGTCGCAGCCAACGGCATTCCATGAACATTACCGGTTGGAGATGTATAAGGTGAGTGTAAATCGGCATGCGCATCGATCCAGATCACACCTAATCGTGCCTTTGGATTCGCCATTTTGATGCCTGCCATGGTTCCACCGGCTGTGCTATGATCTCCTGCCAAAACAATAGGGAACTCCTTTGCTTTGAGAACATCGGCAACGGTTTTACTCAATTTTTCATAAATGTTCACGATTCCTTTTATACGCTTAGCATACGGAGAGCCCTGAGGTTCAAAGAGTCGGAAGTTCTCATTAGGAATATCTATCGAAGGAATCTTGTAAAACAGATTAGATCCATAGTCCAGTGCGGCTACTTTGATTGCATCAGGTCCAAGACTTGCACCACGTGTACCGGCGCCTAATTCGGATTTTACTTCAATCAGTTTAATTTTCTTATGCATATATTTTATACTTCAAATTACTTCAGTTCGTTCATCCGACTCATCAAAGTCAGAATAAATTCATTCAACAATCAACAATTTAATGATCCAAGTTACTTACATTCGCATTCCAATTAAAAAGTAACTCACTTACATTTATGAAGAACAGGTACATCGATCTCATTCAACAAACCTTTGAATTCCCTCAAGAGAATTTCGAGGTTGTAGATAATCAACTGAATTTTAATGAAATACCATTAATGGACATTATTGCTCAGTACGGTACTCCCCTCAAAATTACCTATCTTCCCAAGATCAGCTCTCAAATCCAGAAAGCAAAACGTTTATTTAACGTTGCCATGGCGAAAGCAGACTACGAAGGTAGTTATTTGTATTGCTATTGTACGAAAAGTTCCCATTTCGAGTTCGTTTTAAATGAAGCGTTGAAGAATGACATCCATTTGGAGACGAGTTCGGCCTTCGATATTTCCATCATTAAGGAATTGGTAAAGGAAGGAAAGATCGATCGCGAAAACTTTGTTTTATGCAATGGGTTTAAACGCGAAAATTACATTGAAGGAGTTGCCGATTTACTGGGTGATGGGTTTACCAATCTCATCACTATTCTCGATAGTAAGGAGGAGTTAGGTGCTTTACAAGAAGCCTGGTCAGGAAAACATAAAATTGGAATTCGCATTGCTGCAGAAGAAGAACCGAATGCTGAGTTTTATACTTCTCGTTTAGGGATTCGCTACAATGAAATTATTGATTTTTATAAAAATGAAATCAGTAAGAACAAAAACTTCGAATTAAAGATGCTTCACTTCTTTATTAATACGGGTATAAAGGATACCGCTTATTATTGGAGTGAATTGCAAAAGAACATTAATCTATATTGTGAGCTAAAGAAACTTTGTCCGGAGTTGGAGTATTTAGACATTGGTGGTGGATTTCCAATTCGCACCAAACTCGACTTCAATTACGACTATCAGTATATGGCGGATGAAATCATTCGTCAAATAAAGTCAGCTTGTATTCAAAGAGAAGTTCCCGAGCCTCATATCATGACCGAGTTCGGTTCCTTCACCGTGGGTGAAAGTGGTGCTGTATTATACAGTGTGGTTGCTCAAAAGAAGCAAAACGATAATGAGCTTTGGAACATGATTGATAGTTCCTTCATTACTACTTTACCTGACACTTGGGGAATTAAACAACGATTCATTCTGTTAGCTATAAATCATTGGGATGGGGAATTTCATCGTGTGAACTTAGGAGGGATTACTTGTGATTCCGACGACTACTATATCATGGAGTCGGTTCGGAACCGTGTTTTCCTACCTAAACTGAGAGAAGGCGAAACTCAATACCTCGGATTTTTCCATACTGGAGCCTATCAAGAAAGTTTAGGCGGATATGGTGGTATACAACATTGTTTAATACCTGCCCCAAAGCATGTAATTATTGATCGAGATGAGGACGGAAAGATTTCTACCCGACTCTTTGCCAAGGAACAAAGTGCAAAAAGTATGATGAAAATTTTGGGATATTAGGCCAAAAACAGGGCTAATTTAAAGGTTTGCGAAGTCAATCTTAAATATATTAATTTGATATTCAATTTATAAATAGATTTACTTAAAGTTAATTCTAGTTTTTTACAGACTGAGGTTATAAACAATAGTTGTTAACAAATTTGGGTGAATGTACAATATTTGTAGGTGAAATTATGTTTACCTTTGACAAGCGGACATTTAACCTTAAACTAATTATATGAAAAATATCCTATTACTTGCCGGCATTACGATGCTGATGATCAGTTGTGGTCCAGACTACAAAACTGAAGTTGAACGAATGATGCGTGAGCGTGATAGTTTAATGGCTCAATACGATGCCAAAGATTCTGTCATCAACGGATACATGCAAGACATTGCAGAAATCCAAACTAGCATTGAAGGCTTAACAGCTCAAGAAGAAATGTTGAATCGTGAAGGCGCTAACAATCCAGAGATTTCTCAAGATGCAAAAACACGCATCATGGGCGATATCGAAGGAATTCGTCAAATGATCGACCAGAACAAGAAAAAATTATCAGATCTGCAATCACGCGTTCGTAAATCGAATGTTAAAGTGGCTGAATTAGAAAAGATGATTGGTTCTTTGAACAGTCAATTAGCAGTTCGTGATTCAAGCATAAACTCATTAAATGAAAACATTTTTGCGTTGAACGGCAAGATTACTACCATGCAATCAGAAATTGACACGATGATTACTGATAACGCTAGAAAAGCAGCAGAAATCACTGACAAAACTACGAAGTTACACACTGCTTATTATACAGTAGGTGATTACAAAACACTTCGCGATAAAAAAGTATTAGCGAAACAAGGTGGATTCTTAGGTCTAGGAAAAGCGAAAACAATGGTTCCTGATTTCAACCGTGAAGCATTCACTCAAATTGATTTCACATCTACAAAAACAATTCAGTTGAATACGAAGTCTGCTAAATTGTTAAGCACTCACCCAACAGGTAGTTACAATTTGCTTTCTGAAAACAAGAAAGTAACGGCAATCGAAATTACAGATCCAGAAAAATTCTGGCAAGCTTCGAAGTACTTAGTAGTAGTTACTGAGTAATTCGTGTCAACATACTGCTTCGTCTCTGACTTCGCAGTATAAGTATAATCTTAACCCTGACAGAAACTTCGGTTTTCGTCAGGGTTTTTTTATGTGAAATTTACTCGCCAAGATTTCAATGGTTAATTCCAAATTCAATCTTATATTTAATTTTTTTTAAAAATCCCATCCTTAGCGCCTTTGCGAGCAATTTCATGAACTTTAATTTAGCGATTTTAATTATCATATCGAAAATTAAGTGTTGAATGCTAATTCTACATTCCAAAATGACTCAAGGTTTATTTTCTACTAATTTTTCTCGCTAATTTTTCTCGCAATCCCGATAGCTATCGGGACGCAAAGCCGCTAAGGCTGCGCAATATTAATCCCGATAGCTATCGGGACGCAAAAGCTACACTATACTGAATGTTCTCGCTAAAGCTCCAAAATGTCAAATCTTCAATTATTTAACTGTTGATATTTCCTATTCCGAAATATCGATTATCTTTATTGCGTGAGAATCATTTACAGACTAATCTTTTATTTACGTGGATGGAAAATCGAAGGCGATGTTCCGCGTGATATCAAGAAATACATCATTGTTGTAGCTCCCCATACCAGCAATTGGGATTTTCTGATAGGCGTTGCCGTTAGAAGTATCAAAAAATTCAAGTCGAATTTCCTGGGCAAAAAAGAACTATTTAAGCCGCCCTTTGGATGGCTTTTTTATGGATTGGGTGGATTTCCTGTCGACCGACAACACAAAACTAATTTGGTAGACCAAGTCATTGACCTCGCAAAAAACAACGAACGATTCGTCATTGCCATAACTCCGGAAGGAACCCGTAAATCAGTTGCAAAATGGAAAACTGGATTTTATCAAATTGCTTTTGGTGCGCAAATTCCCATCGTGTTCTGCAGTCTCGACTATAAAAAGAAACTTGTGTTTTTTAATTTACCCTTCTATCCTACTGGCGATTTTGTTGCCGATGCACCAACGATGGCTAAGTACTATGAAGGTGTTGTAGGAAGACGAGGGGAATCACGCCGATTATTTAGTTTTGGTCGGTTTTGGAAGTATCTTCCAGTTAATATTTAGCTGCAAGCTTCAAGCTTCAAGTAAATGAATGTTAACTATGGTACTCGAGTGCAGACTGAGTTTCTCAAAGCAAGCTATAACAAATCCGCATTAATCCAATTTATCCGAGTCATCCGTGTTCTAATTTACCAATATTAGTAGAACCAAAGATTAAAAATAATTAGAAACATTTACATCATATTGTTATCTCTATAAAAAATACTATAAAACTATAATCTATATCCCCGCAATCAATGGATGCAGTGCGCGGTTCAAATTGCCTTCGATGCGCTCAATGATGTTGTTGCTTTCGCTGCGTTCAAATTTGAGTCCTGTGATTTGTTCATAAAGTTCGATGTAGCGGTTGCTCACTTCGGTAACGAATTCGTCGGTGAACTCCGGCACAGTTTGTCCTTCCAGCCCCTGGAAATTGTTTGCGATTAACCACTGACGTAAAAATTCTTTGCTTAATTGTCGCTGGGGCTCATTGCGCTCCAAGCGCTCTTCATATCCCTCTGCATAAAAATAACGCGATGAATCGGGCGTGTGAATTTCATCAATCAAGAAGATTTTATCATTGGCACATCCAAATTCATATTTGGTATCTACCAATATTAGTCCTTTTTCTTTCGCCAATTTAACCCCACGTAGATAAAGCGCACGAGTGTACTTTTCAATTTGGATATATTCTTCTTCCGGAACAATTCCCTGAGCAATGATTTCTTCTCTGGAAATATCTAAATCATGACCTGCATCACTTTTGGTGGTGGGTGTGATGATAGGCTCCGGAAATGCTTCATTCTCGCGCATTCCATCCGGCATCGCTACTCCGCAAATTACGCGTTTTCCAGCGCTGTATTCTCTCCAAGCATGTCCAGTAAGGAATCCGCGAATGACCATCTCCACTTTATAAGGCTTGCAAAAAATTCCGATGGATGCATTGGGATCGGGAACGGTGATGATCCAGTTAGGACAAATATCTTTCGTTGCTTCTAAAAAGTAAGCGGCGAGTTGATTCAATACTTGGCCTTTAAAAGGGATAGGACGTGGCATCACCACATCGAAAGCGGAAACTCGATCAGAGACCACCAATACCATTAATTTATTGTCGATGATATATACATCTCTCACCTTGCCTTGATACACCGAAGTGATTTCAGGAAGCTTCAACTGCGTGTTGGTAATGCATTGAGAATCGGTCATAGTCTGTTCCATACGATGGCTCTTTCCACAAAAGTAATTTTAGTTTCGATGAGTTAATCGACCAAAATTAATTAGATCTAAAATTGCACACCTGCGTTGGTGTTAACAACCTAACCTACAATAATTTAAATAAGTTAAAAACTTTATTTAGTTTCTTCTTTATTGATGGGTTTGTCGTAAGCATGGATGATGTCTTTCACCAAGCGATGTCGAACTACGTCGCTAGCATCTAAAAAGACTAAACCAATTCCATCGATATTTTTCAAAATTCGAGTTGCTTGAATTAATCCCGATGGCTGATTGCGAGGTAAATCTACTTGCGACATATCCCCTGTAACGATCATCTTCGCATTAGGGCCCATCCGCGTTAAAAACATCTTCAATTGACTTTCCGTTGCATTTTGGGCTTCATCTAAAATCACATAGGCATGATCTAAAGTCCGACCGCGCATGAATGCCAACGGCGCAACTTCAATGACCCCATTCTCCAAAAATGTTTTCAGCTTTTCACCAGGAATCATATCGAATAAAGCATCGTACAATGGACGCAAATACGGGTCAATTTTTTCTTTCAAGTCGCCAGGAAGGAAACCCAGGTGTTCGCCGGCTTCTACAGCAGGACGCGTTAAAATAATTCGGCGAATTTCGCGATTCTTGAGTGCACGAACAGCTAAAGCTACAGCGGTATAGGTTTTACCAGTACCTGCAGGTCCAATGGCAAAAACGATGTCGTTTTTCTCGCTCGACTCCACCAATTTTCTTTGGTTTGGAGTACGTGCACGAACTAATAATCCACTCGGACCAAAAACGAGTACATCGCGTCCATCAGCAGCACCAGAGGGCGTTGATTTATTCGCATTTTCAACACTGTTTTTCTTATTATTTCCGAGTATAAAATCTACTTCCGTAGGCGTCAACATTCCGTTTTCACGATAATACGACATCAACTTTAAAATTTTGGCTTCGGCATCGGCAACCATCTCAGGCTCACCAATAATTTTTAATTCGTGACCTCTACCTACTACTTTTAGAGAAGGAAAACTACGACGGATTACATCCAAATTAGCATCGTTTACTCCAAAAAAGTCTACGATATTCTCTAGTTCGATACTTAAATTAATTTCTTTCAAATGGTATAATTCTTATTAAATTTTACGTTGTAAATATAGAAACTGTTTCAGCGAAGATGAGCATTGTTCAGAAAATATGTTTTTACTTAACCTAATTTTTCTAATAAATGGTCAATAATTAAATATTTGTTTATACCACTTTTTGGGAAATTACTTAATTGGTATTATTTACCTTCACAAATACTCATGCTACCAAAAGAGTATTTGCCCAAAAATTACTCTTTTAAACATGGAAATAAAATGGAATTTTGCTCTGATACTCAAATTTCTTTTATTCCTTACCAGCTTTTAGGATTAAATTACCTCAACGTTTATTTATATTCACTACTTTGCTCCACTCCCACCTATTACTACTAATTTTTTTGCTGTTCTATATGTTTCGCTTGACAGTACACAGGTATAAATACCTCCTGATATATCGGATAAATCCAATAGCTGTAAACTAGACCACGGAGGTAGATGTTGTTTGTATACGAGTTGTCCAGTGATCGAATACACGCTTAAATCACCGCTTTTATTCTGTGGTAAAAGGTAAACGATTTTCACATTGCCTGACTCGGTAGGATTTGGAGAAATCCCAAAATGAAAATCATATTGCTGTTCTTCGATACCCACACTTAGCGTATCGCACAAACTACCTACAACAGGACCTAAATTGTAGTTAGGATGATTAGGTACTGCTCTAAAACTCCATACTCCTAAACTTATAGCATGTTGTTGTACATCACAGGCAAGTCCTGCGCTATCCGGATAATTTATCTCATGAATATGTTGTACAGAGCTTCCACTTGTTATATAGATTTTACCATTCGCAGCTAAGTATTCAAACATAAATGATGTTTGACAACAATTGGGTGGAGCACCAGAAATAAATCCATCGTAGAGGGCAACCGTATCAATTGACATACTATCAATATTCAATTGAAAAATTCTGCCAGTTGTATTGGCATAAGCTAATTTGGAGTTAGGTGAAAATGCAAATCCCCATAAATAACTCGATGGATAAAAATTAAAAACTCTTGTATTTGAGAAAAGCCCTGTGCAGCGATCAAAATCAGCAATAAAAGTAAAACAACTATCAATACTGTTTTGGCTATAGGAGATGTAACCAAACTTTGTTCCATCTGGCGAAAAGGTAAGTGGAGTCACATTGCCCCACGAAGGGACTACACCTAGATGCTGGCTTCCATAGTCGAATATACTGTCAGGAGTCAACAGCATTACAAGTATTTCATCTGTTAAATCTTTTTGAACAACAATCCACCAATCTCTACCATTGGCATGTTTACAAGCTCCAATACCAAAGTTTAATGTATCAGATAAAAGCAAATTATTTTTTGAAACAACTGCACCCAGTCCATTATCAAAAGTTATGTCAACTACACTGTACAATAATTCATACGTCGACTCATATTGACCATTAAATTCAGCCGAATGGTGTATTAATACATATTTTGTTGTGTCCCCAGGAAATGGCAAAAATACATTTGCATTTGGCAAAGGCAAAGCACTCGGCCATTGGTTTACAAATGTCCCTGGATTCAAACCTGTTCCATTTTGCATGGTATCATTATTGGCATTTGCAATCCATACTCCATTACTGCTCATTAAAAATTGCCTTGTGCATCGGAAATTGTCGCCTCTGTTCCTTCAAATTTCATTAAGCGTTGTTCTACTATAAACGAATAACTTGTATCCGAATATATGATGCGTCCTTTATTCGCCCAATTCCCATAACCAATCAACCACTGATTGTTTTGTCCTTGCGAAAAGGCAAGTCCGCAATTTAAAAAAAGAAATAATATTGTTGCTTTTTTCATATTACCGAACAACAGCTAATTTTCCTTTAAATTGAACTTTTTCATTTCCGTCAACGCAAACTAAATATATTCCATTTTTAAAATGAGAAACATCCAATTTAAATCCTTCTGAATTTACATTTGAATAGGTACTTAATATTCTACCTTCTAAATCATATATACTTATGTTTATTTTAGATGGCTTCAACCCTACTACTTTAATTTCAACATATTCATTTGCTGGATTAGGATGTAATTCAAGATTAATGGTCTTTTCAATAATTGATTCATCGTGACCAATTCTATAAATACCTTGCTGTAAACAGATATCCATATCATCATATTCAATACTGTCATTAAAAAGAAAAGAGTAGAATCTGGCTGAATAAACAGCATTCCCGCCTTGATAAGGACATTGATGTGCGATGAATAGTATACTCTCTTTGTGTTGAACAATACTATCTAAACCATAATTTTGGTAAAGTATATCCATATTATTAATAAAAGTTTGATTTAGAAATGGGAGCTCAGTTGAATATACTTGACTGTTATAAAAACCTGCTTCAAGTAAGATTTCATTTTCTCTGTTTCGCATTGCTTGAATCAAAGAAACATATTCCGCTTTTAAAAAATTCAATTGAATATTAATATTTTCTAAAACCCCAGCTAATAGGATGTCCTGATCAAGATAATAGCTCAGTGAATCTTTATAGATGCTGATCATACTATCAAGCGTTAAAAGCAATACTGCCGAAGAATCATCACTAGTTCTACAATGACTGAGTCTCAAATTTGCTTGGTATAAATTCCCTAGCGAAGTTTGATTTGCTAAAAAAGTTTGGAAGGAGATATTACTATAACGAAGTGTTGAATCAATCATTAGTCGATCGTACAAATAATTTTGTGCTATCGCTTGAGATTCTTCAATATAGTCAACAGTCAATGCACTATCCAAAGCAATCATTTGTAATAGCCAAACATCATTTGGTTCAAAGCTAGTGGCAATGGCAATGCAAGTATTAACATTGGGGCAATTATAAGTAAAACCAGAATCTAGTTTCATCCAATCTGAATTGTACACAAAAGGGAATATTGTACTATCTAACGGAATTTTGGGTTGATAAATTTGTGGAAGACTTGGATTGATAGTAAGAAGTGAAAACAAAAGTTGTGATTGTTGTTTCCAATTAAAATTCACAGCATCATACTTTGAAGTATCAGGATTATACCATTTGTTTCCGTTATGAGTTTGCAAGCCAATAACCGCTGCGCTATTTAAGTGCAATCCTTGATAATGATGTATCATGGAATTACCTTTGAGTTGTGTACCAGGACAAATTCCGCCAAAGTAAAAACCATATCCGCTACTGTCCACTAAATTACAGTATAAACTTGTATTTGTACTTGCATTGCATAATACGCCAATATTTTTTGTATAGAATTCTGAATAGCCCTTTGCAATATTATTATTTAATTGGGCGCCAAGACAGTCGTTCACTATTATCCCTGCATTTAATTTAGCATTTCCAAATCCTTGTTTCAATGTAATTTTATTGCATGAAACTTTCGGTTTATAAATCTTACTTAGATAAATTCCCGCATGAGCATTTGTCATTGTAATTGGATAATTGTATGAAAAGTCATAAATAGTATTAAGACCGATACTTGGTTCAATAACTGAAATTCCAATGCCTATATCGGAACCGTTAATGGAAATCGAATTAAAAGTCGCAATCACATTTTTTGCACCTGTATTGCCATAGTATGAAATCCCATATTTTCTCGCGTTGATTGTGCACTCGGTAACTAAAGCACTCCTTAAATAATGATTTTGCGTACATTCCACACCAGTATTCACATCCATAATTTTACAATTTGAAACCACCATATCGCTATAGGATGCAAAGACTCCTCGTTCGCAATTTGAAATTGTATTTACTCCACTTCCAACAGGCAATACTCGTAAATTACTAGGAATACTTTGTTGTAAGTCTCCTTCCATGTAAATAGCTGTCCCTACTATTTTATAAATGCTATCATCGGGAGCAACAATATTGGAAAATTGACTATTCAAAATATTGATATCACATCTTAAACCCTTCACTCCAAAATTCATATTTTGAAAACTATTCATACCCGCACCATATTTTCCAATTTCAATACCTTCTATAGAAACATCTGTTAAATTGATGCCTGCATTTGGAATTGAACCATGAATGGGCTGTCCCACGTAATCTGGGCGTAAGCTACCATTAAAATCAAAAGTTGTTCCTGTAACAGAGAAGGCTTGAAATCTATATGAATCACCATTTCTCGATTCCGAATATACGCCTACAATGTTATCGTAAAATTGTGCATTGGTTAAATACAATTCACATTCATCATCAATTTGAATGGCTCTATTTGCATCATTAATTTTACTTCCATTGAAGACTTCTATTCCAGCTCCAGGCTCCATGAGTATGCCTTGCCACATGGTGTCGCATCCTATTATATTTGTATTGCTATCCAAACTAAACATTACATTGCTTACAATAATAATTTGGGCCCCAGCGGCCATAAATACAGTACAATTATTTAGAGTTAAATTCGAATCAATAGTAAACAGTCCTTTGATATAAAAAGAAGTATTGCTATAAGTAGAAGAATAATTATGGGAGTAACTGCCATCTTTTATGGAAATTGTGTTAGGATCAACGCAAGCGATACTTACATCAATGCATGCTGATGCCAATAAACTATCTTCTATAAATGTATTTTGATTTAAACTATCGAAGTTAGAATAATTTATTTGGACAATATTCGTATTAGTTAAACAAATTCCTGGTTGAGTAAAGTAACCTTCTACAACAATAGTATCACAACTTATAGAATCCATAATTACAAAAGAAGGAATTGCACTCGTTAAGACGAAATTTGCGGGCAAAGTTTCAGTTAGGGTAACTGTATCTTGACCTGTATTTGTTGAACAAATAATAATATTAAAACTCATAGTGTCATATTCCGAAATAGTAGATGAGCTTGCGGTTTTCTTTAGTGTAAAACAGTCATGGCATGCACTTGTACTATCCCAAACCGCTTCATATAAAGTAAGTACTTGAATGCTAATTGTATCGCCACAATAACTCTCTCCGCTAAGTTGGATATTGGGTAGGTAGCCTCCTGCAGTATCGCATTCCGATTGGAAAGTAATCGCGCCACATAAACAATCTTGAAAATGTAAAAGTGAATCTTGATAGCCAAGTAAAGTAAGCGCAGAATCAGGAATGGAAAAAGTATTAGATCCTATTGAATCTGGTTGTAATAAAACGGGAATAGAATTATTGGGGCAAGAGTCACGACTCACATAAAAAGAAACAAAATTGAGCCAAGCATCAGGCGTTTCTATCAAAAAGGAAATTGGAGAAACCGCTCCCCGATCAACGGACTTAAAACATTTTTTATAAGTGAAGGGAGCGCACAATGAATAAGTAATGATATCACGGGGAACTAAAATCTTTCCCAATTCATTTACTCTTGTCGAGTCTGTTATAATATTTAAAGTTATAAAAGTTGAACCACATACAGTATCACTATCTGATTTAGATGGATACCCATCACAGTGCCAACCAAATTGAAGTTTGAGTTCATTAGAATCATTATTGGGACAAGAAATGAAATTTGCACAAAGCTCGTAATTTCCAGAAGGTTCATTTGCCTCTAGCACACTGTCTATTTGAAACACAGAATCCACCATTGGCACGAGAATTCCTGTCGTTGTATTGAGCAATGTCCATCCTGAAAGAAAGGGAACATCGTTTAAAGAAGGCATATACAGAAAATAATTAGGAGCATAAGTGCTTCCTGTTATAGAAGGATTAGAGAGCGAAAAAGGAAAACAAATTTTATTTTCAAGACCTGTTACATTTTTAATATAAGAAATGGTATCGTTTGGATTGATTGTAAAATTTACATCTTCATAAGGAAGAGTCCATACTGTATCGCTTAAGGCTTGAGCACAACTGCTGATATCAATACAAGTATTGCGGTTGGTAGTGAAAATAATTTTAACAATGGAATCCGTTTCTTTAATCAAAAGACTATCAATGCAGTTGAAAGGCTTAAGTTCTAAATAGATTGCACGGCTTGTATAACTGCTTCCAAAATAAAGAAGGTTGGTGTCGGTAATGGATGAATCGGTAAGGCAGGGCATACATGAAAATAAAGAGTCATATATACTAACTGTTCCCGTAGTATCAATAACCGAAAAATAAATAATATCGCTCGTCATTGAATCGTTGAGGTTAATCGTATTACTTACATAAGAAGAACTAATGTAATAATTGGGTGGAACAATAACCCTGTATTCACTGGCTTGAAATGTAGCAGGTCGGTATTCGTACGGATACACTTTTAATAAACCACCTCCCACTCTGGACTCCGATGAAATATGAATAGACTTAATACAATCAAGTTGTTGATCTCCTACAGATGAATTATTTCGTCCATCGTGCGAAAAGAAATAAAGTTTGCCTCCAAAATCTTCACAGATAAATAAATACTCGTCGGCAAAAAGAGAATCTACTTCCGATCCAATAGTATCAGGCGGAAAAGACCAACCTTCTAGATGCAGTAAGGTATCACTGGCAGGTTGTGCAAAAAAGGAAGAGTCAAAAGGGTTCGCAGGCTTTGGACTACCCGAAAGCCACATTGTATTTTTTATTTCGGATTCCTTTCTCACGTCTTCTACCTCAGTTTTAATGTCATTGTTTGCCATCATAAAGTTACCACAAATGCTGTAGTTTATCCTTATCCGATAGCGTTGATTTTCAAAAAAACCATGTAAAGGGTGGTTTATACTCGAATCGGTGGTAAATGTTGAGTTATGTAAGTTACCGATCCAACTGCCTGCCGAGTCCCAAGACGAGAACGTAAAAAGATAATAGTCACCTACGGTATATAAATAATTATTGACGGAAGCACCCGAAATGATGAGCTTCCTTTGAGTTGAAAATTGGGTAGGACTGATTCCATACTCCACGCATTCAATACAAAGTTCGGTTTGGGTGTTGTCAGGCGTATCAATGTAAATTACGATGGTATCAACAGTAATATCCATCAGGGAATTTCCAAGTGGGATTTTTCTTGAGAGTTGCAAATAGTTGAGATCTGCATTTTGGCTAACCATCATTGGATAATTATATCCGTCTGCGAATGGGTCTCCTGCTCCAAAATAAGCCGATAATCGATCTTCAAGTTTATCCCCAACTCCTGCATATGATGTTTTTAGCTTTGATCTATTTTGATTGAACCAAGTTGTGCCTTTTTCGATTTGAGTTAAACTGTCGTCCGCTTTTCCGTCATTATCGGAATCTTGTAATCCAAATGAGCTTCGGTAAATAGAATAATTACTCACCACAATGCCTGGGGTAACACAGCCTGGGCAATGTACTACTATATCATCTTCTACACTCGAAAGAGGAAGCCATGCACAACCATCTCCACCATCACAAACGGGAATTGTGTCATGTTCCGAAACCGGGTACGTTAAATTTAAACAATCTCCGCTCGGGTCTAATAAGAAATAAAATTTAACGGCATAAGGAACACCTCCATTTTGTCCACCGCAACAGGATTTAAGTGTAAAATCAAAAAATCCAGTTTTTAGTGCTGTAATAACACCAGGTGAAGAGAGTTTGTAATACAAATTCGTTATGCCTTTTTTGCAAGAGTCATCAGGAATGTTGGTGTAATAATACTCAGGAGAAATTAACACTTCGCTTCCTAAGCTATCAAGATAACGTAATTGCACCATCGAATCCAACATTGAAGGCGCAAGTCCTGTTTCTGTGTCTATGGTAATACGCAAATACCCTTCGGGGATACAACCATTCAGAGAATCTTTATAACAACCGAACAATTGATTGTCCATTGTTTCCCACAAGTAACCTTTTAGTTCAATTTCAAAATGGGCTGAATCTCCCCAGAGTGAATCAATGGGTGTAGCCTTTTCATTGGAAGCAGATAAGTCGGTAATGGTTGGAGCGAAATATAAATTCTGAAAAACATTTGCTCCTACGTGGTCGGTAATATTATATTTTGCATACGAAGGATTATAAGTAGGAATAATATTATCATGGCAAATACTTCTGGAAAAAGAACCTTCAAATTTCCAAGTGTTAAAATATTTTGGAAGATTAAATAAAGTATCTACTTCTTCTACGCAACGATATGTTTTAAAACTAAGAATAATGGAATCGTTTTTTCCAAAATTGTGTGGTGTGAGATTTAGAAAACCAAGCGGATCGGTGATGGCTGTACTACATAAAGCATTTGGGTTAATAAAATATGCTGTATCTAAATGACATCCACCTGAATTAAAAAAAGTATCGATCTCAATGGAGGAAAAAGGAATGAGACTTAGTGTATTAAAACCGGTAGGGTTACTATTGTGAAAATGAACAAAAGCGGAATCTAGTAATCCATCACCTGTAACATAAATTTTAAACTTCCACTCTCGAAGCAGTGACGTATCTTGATTCACACAAGAAGTATCAAAATTGGCTTCGTAATCAGAAACAGGCAAAAGCCTGTCAATATGAAGCACAGGAGAAATAGCGTTTTGTATGGAATAATTTAATTCCTTAGAGCCATAACAAGAATCACAAAACGAAGATTCATAGATAGAGTCTAGTTGACAACGCCACTTAAACTCTGCGTTTGGTTCGCATAATCCTCCGAAACAGGAAATACTCACCACCTTTTGAATAATGAATAAAGAATCATTTATTGGGATAGATACAGAAAAAGAATCAGTTGGAATAAATGATGTTGGTGTGCCTAAAATTCCAACTTTATAATAATAATCAATATTGTCTATTGCTCCGCAATACTGGGTCAAATCAGGAGTAAAGGAAATATTGATATTGGCATCTGCTGTACCTGAGTTTGCAAAAATAAAGGCAAGTTCAATCGTATCTTTATATCCCATCGTATAACTTGGGGGAGATAGATTTACAAGCAAGGGGTATTTAATGGTATTGGAAGTGTCGGTATTTCCTGAACTATTTATTTCAAAAGTGTTTGACGAATCCGTCCACGTTTGAACTAATTGCAGAGATGGAATCGATGAACCTGTTGGTATAACCGAACAATCAATTATGATGTGATAATAAATAAAGACTGTGTCTGAAATTAAAACAATAGGTAGCGTTGCAGACCAACTGCCATTTGTTGAATCTGTAAATGTTTGACTCGGTGTAATAGTAGCTCCGTTTTGATTTTTGATACTATCTACTATCACCAAGCTTCCATTAGAAATACCACAAGTTAATGTGTCATTATTGATAATCGTGGAAGCAATAGACAAGTCTTGGGCTACCCCTGTTCCTAGATATTGTCCTACATAGGAATTAATCTGACACGCACCTACATTTGCGGGAGTGGTAAGAATTAAATCGATTTGAGAAATTGCGACATTTGTGAAAAAAGAAGAAAATAATGTTAAGAGGAGTAGAAATTTTTTCATAGAGAAGAGCTATTAAATTGAGGAATTAAAACTAGAAGAATGAATATACGAATATATGATTTATTAGATTAGATGAGGTATTGAAAATTTCAGAATCAGATTATAATAATAAACCTTTCATTATAAATCATTAAATACCTTAATTACAATTAGTTGCATTTAATATATCCTAGATTAAATCCATCTTAGCAAATGGAAATGCTTCAAAACTATGTGACTTAAGATTAACACAAAAACTGGAGCGAAGCACGAAGCTTATTCTAGATTAATATAACTCATCCGCCTTTATTACTTTTGATTCCTCGAATCGGTGAATCCATCTCTCCATCAACATAGCGACGAAGAATTAATTGCTCTTTACAAGTCAGGTAAAGGGAATGAGGGTGTAGGCATCCTTTTTAAGCGGTACACGCATATGGTGTATGCTGTGTGCATGAAATATTTGAAAGATGAAGATGCGAGTAAAGATGCGGTGAGTCAGATCTTTGAAAAACTGCTGACGGATTTGAAAAAGCATGAAATCCAATTTTTCAAAGGATGGTTGCATACAGTGGTAAAGAACCACTGCTATATGCAATTACGAACCAAGCCGAAAGAAATTAGTCGAGTGGACTCCTATGTTATGGAAACTGACGTGGGATTGCATCATGGGGCCGCGAGTGCAGAAGAAAAGCAGGAAGAGGAGTTGAAATTGCAACATATGGAAGCCGCCTTAAAGCAACTTGACCCCCATCAACAACAGTGCATCCAACTTTTTTACTTAGAACAAAAGTGTTATCAGGAAGTAGCGACCATCACCGGATTTACATTGAACCAAGTAAAAAGCTATATCCAAAATGGTAAAAGGAATTTGAAAATTTTAATGCTTAAAAATGAATAACAATATGTCGAACCACCATCAAAATACACCCTGCCTAAGCAGTCAGGAGATGCTGGATTATACTCAGGGCATATTGAGTACTCAAGAGCAACATCGTATTGAAAAACATTTACTAGACTGTGAATTTTGTTCCGATGCGCTTGAAGGAATTCAAATGATGGAAAATCCGAATTCACTTTTAGCCATTGAAGAAGAGTTGAATTTAGAAATTGATTCCATGACTTCCGAAGAGGAAGAAGATAACGATGAAAAAGTAAAAGTTTTATTTCCATGGAGAATGGCAGCGGCCATTGTACTTATTTTTATTAGCACATTTACGTTATGGATGGTGATTCCAAAAAATAATACGCAGGAATTGATGAGTGAAAAGTCGGTAGCGTATCCTGCTCCATCTGAAATTTCCTCAGAACCTTTGCAAGAGAATCAAGAAATGCAAGTTCCCAACGAGCAAATAGCACCATTATCAAAAAACCAAGCTCCAACCGTTTTAGAAAGAGAAGTACAGGTAGACGATGCCATGGCTGAATCAACACCTGAATCAAATCAAAAAGGAAACGAAGAAATTTTTTCAGCAGTTCCAGCAGCTGAAGCGAAAGAGGAAAGTGATGCAGAAACTAGTAAATCCAAAAATGAAGTAGTTAAAGCTCCCGAAGCAGACCTAGCTGCATCAGAAAATGTACAGTCAGGAACTAGTACTAGCGAAGTAGCTGTTGTTCAAAAAAAGTCAGCTGCACAGGTTACGACTTCTTCTGCTCGACAAAAAGATGAAGGAGCAAGTGACGATTCCAATAAGTTCAGTACAGATGATTTGTATAAAAAAGGAATAAAAGAATACAAAAATAAAAAGTACGCGGCTGCTATCGCCTATTTGGAGCAATGTACCAACAAACCCGAAGCCCTGTTTTATAATGGAGTGAGTTATTTTTTAATTGATAATCCACATCTCGCATTGAGCAAGCTGGAAAAATATATACAAACAAATCAATCCACTTATCGAGAAGCGGCTTGTTGGTATATGGGGCTCAGTTATCTTAAACTCGACAATAAAAGTGCTGCTAAGCAATCGTTTGAGAAAGTGCTCCCTTTTAAAGGAGAATTTGAAAAGCAAGCCATGGAAATGTTAAAAAGTCTATAATTCTTTTTGCTTTTAAGCGTTTACCTTTGCACCATGAAAAGTATAGTATTCGCAGTAGCATTTTTTCTTCCTACCCTACTCTATTCCCAAACTTCAACAAACAGTAGAAACTCATTTCCAAGTGGTGTTTATTTGCATTTAAGTGAATTGCAAGAGCAAAGTCCTTCCATCCAAACCACACAACTTCTTATCAACGGAGAAAAAACATCGCATGTAAAAAAATGGTTTCGGGGTGATAGCCTATTCTTCATCAATGAAAACAAAGTAAAACAAAGTTTACCTTATGATAGCGTTTATGCTTTTGTAGATGATGGAACCCTATACATCCAACGAAAAGGTTATGATCATAAAGTAACAGTAGTTGGACAACTGTGTTATTTTGTAGAAAGTTATCCCATCCGCAGAGCTGCTTCTGCTCCAGTTTCCACAGAAAAAAATACAGAAACTATTCCACATATTCTTGACTTACAAGAGGGAGAATTCGTGGAGTATTCTGTGGCTTCATTAGAAAGTATTTTAATACTACGGGATGAAGAACTATACCAAGAGTTTATTGGTATAAACAGTCCAAAGAAACAGCGACAAATGTTAATACGATTTGTTGAACGTTTTAACGAGCGACACCTTCTTCCTTGTAAGCCAGTGAAAATATTAATCATTCAAACTGCTTTTATTGGAGATGTCATTTTAGCGACTCCCTTAATTCAGGAGGCGCATCGATGTTTTCCGCATGCGCAGTTGGATGTATTGGTACGAAAAGGAAATGAAGGATTATTGCAAAATTTTATTGGAATAAGTAGTATTCTTATCTGGAACAAACAGAAAAATAAGCAAAAAAACTTGTGGACTCTCCTCTTTCAAATTCGAAAAGAGAAATATGACGTTGTCATCAATATTCAACGTTTTGCGGCAACTGGAATTCTTACCGGATTAAGTGGTGCTAAAGACAGAATTGGATTTAAGAAGAATCCTTTTTCATTTTTATTTACTCAGAAAATCGAGCACGATATTGCGGGTGAAACTGAAACTCATGAAACAGTACGCAATTTAAGATTGATGAAATCTTTGGGCGCGAATGAATCCGTAAAACCAATTCTTTATCCTTCTGCAAGCGATTATTCATCTGTACAGGAATTAAAAAGGAAAACTTACTATTGCATTGCACCTACTTCCGTTTGGTTTACAAAGCAAGTTCCCGCTGCGAAATGGATTCAATTAATTTCTTCGCTTCACGATATAGATAAAGAAGCTAATATTTATTTGCTTGGTGGTCCTGTTGATAAAAACGAATGTTTAGCCATTCAAGAACTATCTAAAAACGAAAATGTAAAAACCCTTGCGGGTAAATTAAGCTTTTTACAAACCGCTGCTTTAATGAAAGACGCCAAACGAAATTTTGTAAATGATTCAGCTCCGATGCATATTGCATCTGCGATGAACGCTCCCGTGACTGCCTATTATTGCAGTACGGTTCCTGCTTTTGGATTTGGACCTTTGTCAGATGATAAAAAGATTGTAGAAGTATTGAATTTATCCTGTCGACCGTGTGGATTACACGGTCATAAGGCTTGTCCGGAAGGACATTTTAAATGCGCCTTCGATTTAAATATGGCGATTTCAAGATAAAATGGAATTTCGTTTTCGTCATTAGCAAATCTTGTTCAAGAAAAATCTTCTCTAAAGTAAAATTATATAAATTATAATATTGATATTCAGTATATTAATTAAATGTTAGTAATAGTTGTTACAACATCTAATGTATATACACTATATTTGAAAAAAAATTAGAATCATGAAAAAAATATTTGCTATCCTATTACTCTCTAGCTTAGGTCTAGGAGTTAATGCACAAAACATTGTTTGGAATGTAGATCCTACACATACTACTGTAAAATTCGCAGTAACCCATTTAATGGTGTCTGAAGTAGAAGGAAATTTTAAAACTTATAGCGGAAAAGTAGAGAGTCCAAGTACAGATTTTAACAATGGAACGGTTGAATTTGCTATTGATGTAAACAGCATCAACACCGAAAGCGCAGATCGTGACAAACATCTAATGGGCGATGAGTTTTTCAATGCTGCAAAGTATCCAAAAATCATATTTAAGAGCACATCTTTCAAAAAAGTGGCTGGAAATAAATATGAATTGATTGGAGATTTAACGATTCGTAACATCACTAAAAAAGTAACTTTCGACGTAAAAAACAATGGTCTTATGAAAGATCCATGGGGTAACATGAAAGCTGGTTTCAAAGCCACAAGCAAGATTAACCGTAAGGATTATGATTTGAAATGGAGCATGGTTACTGAAGCGGGTGGAATGGTTGTTAGTGACGAAGTTGACATTACTGTAAATATTGAGTTATCACAGGCTAAGTAAAAACAATTAATTTCCGTAAAGCCTTGGATTAAAATCCAAGGCTTTTTTTTATTCAATATTTACTAACTTCGTATTATGCCTACGACCATTAAAGATGCGATACAACAAAAGAAATTTCGGAATGTAAATCACCAAGCTCAAGTCAATCTGATTTACACTTCCAATTGGCTACAAAACCAAATCGCGAAAATTTTTAAGAAATATGGACTCAGTAGTCAACAATATAATGTCCTTCGAATTTTAAATGGCTCACATCCCAACTCTTTAAACTTAAGTCAAATTAAGTCGAGGATGCTCGATAAGATGAGCGACACGAGTCGGGTGGTTGAACGTTTAAGGCTTTCTGGATATTTAACTCGTGTACCCTCCAAGGAAGACCGACGCGAATCGATTATTACTATTTCAAAAAAAGGATTGAAGTTAGTTGAGGAAATGAAGATTGAAGAGGTTTCGATGGATCAAATTTCGAAAGGATTAACTGCAACAGAAGCTGCTCAACTTTGCAAATTACTCGATAAATTTCGTCGAGATGAGTTGAATGATTAAATTCTATTTTTTTCAAGCTACTCTCTAAACATCATTATGCACAACGAGCAAATCACTACTTCTCCCAATAAGGGCTGGGCGGTGATTGCGGGTCCGTTGTTTTTTGTTTTATTTTGTTTGCTTCCCTCTCCGATCCCCAAATCACCGCTAATGATGGTGATGATTGGTATCACCGGTTGGGTTGCATTATGGTGGTTGACAGAAGCCGTTCACATTGCCGTTTCTTCTTTTATTCCTTTTATTCTTCTTCCTTCAAGTGGTATTGTTGACATCAAGGAAGTGTCAGCTCAATACATGGATCCTATTTTGTTTTTATTCATAGGAGGATTTCTTTTAGCGTTCGCCATTGAAAAATGGGGTTGCATCGAAGACTAGCTCTTGGAATTTTATCCTTATCGGGGCATAATGCATCTCGCGTATTATTTGGTATTATGCTCAGTGGATTTTTAATTTCCATGTGGATTTCTAATACTGCCACCGTGATGATGCTTTTATCGGCTGTACTAGCCGTTATCCATCAGTTAAGAAACCATATAGATTCAGCGGAAACACATCGAAAACTCTCTTCTGCTTTACTCATAGGCCTCGCCTATTCATCCAGCATTGGTGGATTAGCAACTTTGGTTGGAACTCCTACTAATATGATTTTTTATAGAGCTTATAATGAGCAATACGCTAGTTCTGATCCCATTACTTTTGCTGGATGGATGATTTTTGCTCTGCCTTTTGCATTCTCACTATTAATATGCGCATGGTGGTTGATCCGTTTTTTCTTTGTTCGAAAGCTTAATTTAAAATCATTTGAAACAGGTGGATTCAAAACTGAATTTTTAAAACTAGGAAATTGGAGTATTGATGAGAAAATTGTGGGGATTATATTCTTTAGTACAGCACTTCTCTGGCTCACACGAGCCGATTTAGAAGTTGGTAGCTTTCATCTACAGGGATGGACTCATCTTTTCCCGCACCCACTTCAAATTCAAGATAGCACCATTGCCATCAGCATGGCTTTACTACTCTTCTTAATTCCATCTCAAACTGAAAAAGGAAGAGCACTTCTTACTTGGAAAGAAGCCTCAAAACTTCCTTATGAGATTATACTACTCTTTGGAAGTGGATTTGCTTTGGCGAAGGGATTTGAACTTTCGGGACTAAGTACTTGGTTAGCTCAACATCTAAATGCAGTAAATGATGTCCCAATTTTACTAACTATTTTGATTATTTGTGTGATTGTGACTCTCATTTCTGAGTTTGCATCCAATGTGGCCAGTATTCAGTTAATGATGCCCATTTTAATTTCGCTACAAATGGTTTCCGACATTGATCCCAAACTCCTATTGGTACCTGCAGCATTATCAGCTTCCCTTGGCTTCATGCTACCCATCGCAACGGCTCCCAATACCATCGTATATTCAAGTGGGCATATTAAAGTTAGAGAGATGGTTTTAGTTGGTTTTTTTGTGGATATTGCTGGCATTTTGCTCATCCTTTTGTTTTCAAATTGGATGTAAATTATTTTTTTTTCACTCAATAAGTTTTTACTTTTAATGAATTAGATTTTTACTGAATCCCATCAATTCACTAATAAATCTTACATACCCCTTTATTTGCTGAACTGATGCGTAAACTCTCCGTTAAAATAGGATAAATTAATAGTACCGCGATGAGGAGTTATCAAATAGTTAGATTCATTATTCTTGCACAATTCCTGTGCACCACCCTAAATGCACAGTCATTGTATGTCGACTCCAAAAGTCAATGCAGAGATTTGTCTTTTACACACCTATTTTCTTTTTCAAATTCTGATTTTTCTAGTAAGGATATTAGCATCGAGCAAATACAGAAATCTACCGATTTAAGTAATTTGTCATTTCAAAGTAGATGTAAGAAAAATCAAGTTTTAATAGATTTAGCGGATGTCTCGATAACAACCCATACTACGAAATCTACATACCTTACATCCTCATTACAAGGAAATTTTAATCAATCTGAAACACCAAATGAAATAATTCGAAAAGAAATTAAATCAGAAATCACATCCACTGAATCTAATGCTATTTTGCCTTTTAATGCAGGAATAAGGCGTGTGGTGAATGCAAAGTGCCATGGTACTTCAACAGGATACATGAAAGCTCGGGCGAGCGGAGGTGTAAATCCTTATCAATTTCTTTGGTCGAACGGGAATACTACGGATGAAATCAATAATCTTCCTGCTGGAGTGTATACATTAACCATAAGTGATGCCGGCGGAAATGTAGTTACAGAATCAGCTATACTCAGTGAGCCAGTTCCACTCGAAGTGGATGTTGTTAGCTATGCTCCCTCTTGCCAATCGGCCAACAATGGGCAAGCCATCTTTTATGCGAAAGGAGGTTCTCCTTTCCCTTTCAAGAAATCATTCTATACTACACTTTGGTCCAATACTCAAAGTAATGGATTCATGTTTGACCTGTCAACTAATTCAAAAATTTCATTAACCAATTTATCAATACATCTTCCAACTACACAACTTCAAACGATTAGCATTTATTTAAAATCAGGTTCGATGGCGGGTGCTGAATTTGATTCAACGAAATGGCAATTAATTAGCTCCAGTCCTGTATATGGAGCAGGGATAGACGAAAAAACACAGATATCATTCGCACTTCCACCTACTTTAATTCCTGGCGATTATTCTCTTTATATTTATAATCACGATGGTGAAATTAAAGGGATCACAAGCACAATAATTGGAAACACCTTAAACTATGACCACATTTTAAGCATCTATGAAGGAGTCAGTAGAGACTTAAATAATCATCCTTTTCAATCTGGAATAACTGGCGTCATGAATATGGCGGGCATGATTTCCTATGTGGTCAATAGTGAATATGGCTATTCCTACAATAATAATATGACCGATGGACAATGGTTTCAAAAACAATTTTCATCTGGACAAAATGAAATTATTGTTACTGATGCATTGGGCTGTTCCGCCTCAAAAACATTTAACGTCCCAGAAGCGGATAGCATAAAAGTGACCACAGCTCTAGTTCATTCACCTCGCTGTTACAATTCAAATGATGGAGAAATAAAAGTTCAAGCTACTCCAGCGAATAACGAATATTATAGTATGACTGCAGTTCCATTTGCAAATCCTGCACATGGAAGTATGATTCATTTTTCGTCAAACAAAGACCTTCTACTAAAAGGATTGGATTTGTTTTTAAAACAAAGTGGTGTCGTTACTGTTTACATTAAACAGGGAGATTATATCGGAAAAGAAAATAATTCTTCATCTTGGACCTTACTCGGAAACTATTCAATAGCCAAATCCAATAATTCTTTGACTAGTAACCTAACATTAAATAGTCCTTTTATTTGTAATGCTGGTACTTGGAGTATTTTTATTTATTCAATGGATGATATTTTTAACCAACTTGATTCAACTTCATTTTATGACAATCACTTTATTACTTACCATCATTCAAATTCACGAATAGGAAATACAGGTCCCTTTTTAACTTCTTCAAAGGTTGGATCCTTTTGGTCTGGAAATATTATTTATAAAGATTCACAATCCATTTTACAATACCAGTGGTCGAATCAAAGTACAGGACCACATCTAACCAACCTGCCTGGCGGAAACTATCAATGCACGATTCAACAAGATCAAGGTTGTATTCACACAGAGAACTATTCGATTTCCAGTCCGGCTCCCATTATTGCGAATGCAACTATACATTCTGAAATTGATTCCGAACAAAATGGATCTGCTAGTTTGCAATTACAAGGTGGTACACCTCCCTACTACATTCAATGGCTTAATTCAGGCATCGTAGGAAATCAAATTAATCAACTTGCGGAAGGTCCACAACCTTATTTTGTTTCGGATTCAAGGGGATGTACTTTGAATGACACACTGATTATATTAAGAACGATAAGTACGCCAATTAGTCAAGGATTACTATCCATTGCACCCAATCCTGGACTAGGGTTTATTCGCATCACCAAGGAGGTTCTTGGTATGGAAGATTGTTTGCTGAATATTTATGACTTTACTGGCCGACTCCTTTATTCATCTAAAACAAAGATCTCCGTCCTTATGCAGGCTGGATTGGACATGCGAAATTATTCAGATGGAAACTATTTTATAATTGTGAGAGATGAGGATCAAGTGTTTCAGGCGAAAGCAAATATAGCGAGATAAACGACCTTTGATTCTTCCTTAATTTTATTAATTTAGTGTCATCGAATACGATGACAAAACTACTCTACACGCTACTACTGATTCTAGGAATTAGTTTGCCAACTTATGCTCAATCCAACTTGCTCGATGTGGTTCATTATGATATCAGTTTTGACACCATTAATTTTCCTAGTAAAAGTATAGAAGCACATGCACAATTGGAATTCAAATCTAATTCAATACAAAGTATAACTACGCTTGAGGTATCACTTTTATCATTGATCATTGATTCCATTCTTGATCAAAACGCAAACACCCTTACGTATACATACAACGATACTACACTTGATATCACTTTACTAAATCCGGTTGACAACATCACTTCAGAAATTGTTACCATTTATTATCACGGCATTCCACAGGGAGATCCTTCTGGATGGGGTGGATTTTATTTCAACCTTAATTATGCGTTTAACTTAGGAGTAGGATTTGGCAGCGATCCGCATGTATTTGGAAGGGCGTGGTTTCCTGCAAACGATGTGTTTACGGATCGAGCTACCTACACTTTTCACATCACTACTATTGCTGGATACAAAGCATTTTGTAATGGGATTTTGCAGGGTGTCACGTTACATGCCAATGGAAATAATACTTGGAATTGGAATTTAACAACTCCTATTCCTACTTATTTAGCAAGCGTAGCTATTGCTCCCTATTACACGTGGAGTAGAAATTATCAAAACATTCCAGTAGAAATTGCTTGCATGCCTAACGATTCAAACAATGTAAGTGCAACATTTCAAAACTTAGATTCGGTTTTATCGCATTATATTCAAGCATATGGCCCTTATCCATTTCAAAAAGTAGGATATTGTTTGATTCCTTTTAACTCTGGAGCTATGGAACATGCAACCAGTATACATATTGGTACTGCTTACATCAATGGATCGCTCAGCTATGAAACATTATGGGCACATGAATTAGCGCATATGTGGTGGGGGAATTGGACTACGTGTGAATCGGAAGGAGACATGTGGCTTAACGAAGGTTTTGCAAGTTTTAATGAAGCCTATACCACCGAAAAATTATATGGGACTGATGCTTATAGAACTTGGTTTCGAACTAACCATCGAAAAGTTTTGCAGTTTGCGCATATTACCGACAATGGATACTTGCCTCTCATCAATATCCCGCATGCACATACGTATGGGCCTACTGTATATAATAAGGGAGCTGATGTAGCACATACGTTGCGCTATTACATGCAGGATTCACTCTTCTTTGAAGGATGTAGAGATTTCATGAATAACAGAGGCAATACCTCCGTCAACAGTTATCATTTGAGAGATGAACTTACAGCGAGTAGTGGTATCAACATGAATCGTTTCTTTGATGATTGGGTATTCACACCGGGCTTTCCGCATTTTGATATTGATTCATTAGAAGTGGTCAACCTAGCAACCCATCAATATATTTTGCATTCACGTCAGAAGAGTAAAGGAAATTCTGCTATTTATGAAATGAAAGTCGAAGTAAACTTTACAGATGGTGTAAATGACACGACACTCATTTTATTAATGGACAATACCACAAATTCATTTCCTATTACCTTAAGCTTTAATCCTACTTGGTATTCAATTGATCGAAACGATCATATGAGCGATGCTATTTCTGATTACGAGAAAAAACTCTTCAGCACGGGAACAAATTCCTTTCTTGACACCTACAGCAATGTAAATGTAATTGCTACTGGAGGAGATACGAGCACTGTACGAGCTGAACTTCATTGGGTAAAACCAGATCCATTTAAAACCACTAGTACTAATCCGGGCATTCGATTAAGTGATTATCGTTATTGGAAATTTGATGGAATTTTCAAACCTGGATTTTTAGCCAAGGTTACTTTAAATTACAACGGGTCTACCAATGCAACGGCAGGTTATCTCGACAATAATTTAATTACAGGGAACGAAGACAGCTTAGTTTTGTTTTATCGAAGCAATGTAAAGGAAGATTGGCAAGTTGTGAACGGTTACACGGTAACCACTGGAAATAAATTCGACAAAGTTGGAAGTATGACTATTGATACACTCAAGAAAGGAGAATATGTTATGGGTTATCGAGATTTCACGACGGGGTTGGTTAATCCATCTAACCCAAACCAAATGGATTTGCAAATTTGGCCCAATCCATCTACTGGAAATGTGAATTTTAAATCCGAAGGAATAGAAAGTCAATTCTACACCTTAGAAATATTCAATGCAGAAGGAAAAAATATTTTGAACACTCAAATCAAGAGTAACCAGCCTTTCATTTGGACACCCCACAAGGGACAAAATGGTGTATTTGTTGCACGAATTCAAAGTGAAAGCAAGCATATGTTTAGTAAGACATTTCAAGTTGTATCCTTCTAAAAAAGATTCGTTCGAACCGTAAAGTATGTCGCTCCCCTATCCTATTATCCAATTAAAGAAAGGCAAAGAAAGATCACTCTTACAAAAGCATCCTTGGGTTTTCAGTGGCGCCATTGCAGTTGAACCTGCAGAACTAAATAATGGCGATTTGGTTCAAGTACATTCAGCAAAAGGAGAATATTTAGCCACAGGTCATTTTCAACGTGGTACGATCAGTATTCGTTGTTTTGATTTCGAGGAAAAAGTTGTTGATGATCTATTCTTTAGAGAAAAGATTAAAAAATGTTTGTCGCTGCGTCATGTTTTAACTTTTCCCAATACTCAAACTAATTCCTTTCGACTAATTCATGGTGAGGGAGATGGGATGCCCGGACTTATTGCTGATGTGTATGGAAACACTGTGGTGCTTCAAAGTTATAGCTTAGGAATGCAATCGATTAAATCCTTTTTAGCTAAATTAATTTTAGAGGAGATGCCTTTCATTGACGCTGTTTACGATAAAAGTGCAGAAACTATGGCCAAACATGGGCATGAAAAACCTGATAATATTTTTCTTGCACAAAGAGAAAACTATCATGCCAATGAAACCGTTCTTGAACATGGAATAAAGCTTTCTGTTGACTTTGTAAATGGTCAGAAGACTGGATTCTTCTTAGACCAGCGTGATAATCGACAATTACTTAAGCACTATTCCAAGGGAAAAACAGTGTTAAATACCTTTGCTTATACAGGAGGATTTTCACTGGCTTCTTTGCAAGGAGGTGCAACTGAAGTTCATTCAGTGGATAGTTCTGCTCGAGCAATAGAAGGACTGGAGTTTAACGTAGCATTGAATCAATTTCAAGGCAAACATCAATCGAGTACATCCGACGTTATGTCATACTTGCGCCAATTAGAAATGCAATATGATATTCTCATACTTGATCCACCAGCATTTGCCAAGCATTTAAATCAAGTAAGTAATGCGATGATTGGTTATCGCAATTTAAATACCGAAGGATTGAAGCATATTAAGTCAGGTGGATTATTGTTTACATTTAGTTGCTCGCAAGCTGTAGATAAAGAGTTGTTCCGAAAAATAATATTTCAATCGGCCATTCAAGCTCAACGAGAAGTCAAAATTTTGCATCAACTAACCCAACCGGCCGACCATCCTGTTAGCATTTATCATCCCGAAGCAGAGTATCTTAAGGGTTTGGTTCTTTTTGTAGAATAGAATCCATCATACAGCTCGTATTCAATAGCTAAGAGCGATCGATTTGATTGATTAACATCGTATTTTAGAACTGCCATCTTCCTAAAACCTTTCTTATCTTTGCAAAAAAAAGATGTATCCACATATCCCCCATCTAAAAAATACCGATACTAAAAGTTTTTTCTTAATCGCTGGTACTTGTGTAGTGGAAAGTGAAGAAATTACGTATCAAACAGCACACAAATTGCAGCAAATCACTAATCGTTTAGGCATCCCTTTTATTTTCAAAGCTTCATTTCGTAAAGCGAATCGTACACGTATCGATTCTTATACCGGTATGGGCGATGAACTTGCTTTGGGAATTTTAAGCAAGGTGGGAAAAGAGTTAAATCTACCCTTGCTTACCGACATTCACGAAAGTCATGAAGCAGCCATTGCAGCAGAGTATGTTGATATATTGCAAATTCCTGCCTTTTTATGTCGACAAACAGACTTGTTGGTTGCTGCTGCGAAAACTCATAAAGTTGTAAATGTTAAAAAAGGACAATTTTCTTCTCCTGAAGCAATGAAATTTGCGGTGGAGAAAATTTTTAATTCAGGAAATAGTAACATCATGCTTACTGAAAGAGGAACGTCTTTAGGTTATTCAGATTTAGTTGTTGACTACAGAGGAATTCCCACAATGAAGAATTTTGGATACCCTGTTGTGATGGACATTACGCATAGTGTTCAGCAACCTAATCAAAGTTCAGGTGTTACTGGAGGTCGTCCTGAGCTTATCGCTACTATTGCAAAGGCTGCTATTGCTACGGGCGCTGATGGTATTTTCTTAGAGACACACCCGAATCCTGCAGAAGCATTAAGTGATGGTGCAAATATGATTGCATTGGATAAGGTTGAAACGCTTTTACAACAATTGCTTAAAATAAGACACGCGATTCTATAGATATACATCTTATTCATTTTCAATAAGATATAAATTTTATTGTCACACAGAAATTTAAATTGGTTTTAAATTTCGGTGGTGATTGAGATCATTTATTGATTCATTTTAGAGTAACAATTTTCGAGTCAAATCGTAGAAGAAGTAAGAATATACGATATGCATCCTTTACTACAACGACAACTTGCTAAGTATTTTGGCAACCATCTACCTACACATCCAGAAATGGGGAGTTTTTTGGAGGCCATATCAGCATCCTATGTCAAGGATGATATCAAGAATAAAACCATTGACAATATTTTTCAATTATTCAAGGAAGAATCAAGCGTTGAAAATGCAAATATTAAACATGCCATCAATGAATCGAGTTTGTCGGCTATCCTTGACAAGTCAGGAAAAATTGTATCTATCAATCGAAAATTAGAATTACTGCTCAATTTAAAATCGGAGGAGATCACTAACCTTTATACTTGGGATTTACTTTCAAAAGATCAACATTCCACGATTGAACTGGCTAAAAGGTCGCTCTTAAATGGTAAAACATGGCAAGGTGAAATTAGATACTTGAACAAGAATGGACAATCTATTTGGTTAGAAGGAACCGCTACTCCCATGATCAATCCTAACTCGAAGAAAACGGCTTATTTAATCCTTTTCAATGATGTAACAACCCGAAAAATTTACGAGCAGGAAATAATTAAGAGTGAAAAAAGGAATCGGGATTTAATCAATTATAGTCAGGCCATTATCTGTACACACGATATGACAGGCACAATACTTTCTATGAATCCAGCAGGATGTGAAATCTTAGAGTATGAATCACATGATCTTATTGGAAAACGAATTTCAGATTTTATGCCGATAGAATATCGAGAACAATTTCAAAAGGAATATTTGTCAAATTTACAATCGAATCAAGTCCAAGAAGGAATTCTAAAAGTACAAAGTAAGTCGGGGCATCAACTCAGTTTGCTTTTTAAAAACTACAAGGTTACGGAAGAAGGAGAAGACGATTATGTTATTGCCTTCTCACAAGATATCACCAAACGACTAATAGCTGAGAATGACTTAAAGAAAGCCAAGCAATCAGCAGAAGAATCCAATCAAATTAAGGAACTATTTCTTGCCAACATGAGTCATGAAATTAAGACGCCCATGAATGGAATCGTTGGACTCACTAAGCTTTTACTTAAATCACCGCTGAATGATCAGCAGTATAAATATGCACAATCTATTAAGCAAAGTACTGAGAATTTGCTTCTATTATTTAATGATATTTTTGATTTTAGCAAACTCAAAGAAGGAAGAAGTAAACTTCGTAACGCCCCTTTCGATTTAACAAATTTGTTTTATAATCTCAATTATACTTTCAAGACAAATGCGCAGCACAAGAAAATTGAGTTAATTAGTTTTATTGATGACGAAATTAATCCATGCTTGATTGGTGACGTTAACAAATTGAATCAAGTGTTAATGCATTTAATAAGCAATGCCATTAAATTTACACCAACGGGAAAAGTTGTATTCTCGGCCGACCTCATTGCTGAAACCAATACGGAATGCCATATTCGTTTCTCTGTTTCTGACACTGGAATAGGTATTCAAGCCAGTAAACTCCAAAACATATTTGAAGCCTTTACACAAGCCAATGATGAATCAAGTCGTATGCATGGTGGCCTTGGACTTGGTTTGACAATCGTGAAAGACTTACTTACCTAATGAATAGCACTATTCATTTGGAAAGCAAGTATGAAAAAGGAAGTTCATTTTCCTTTGAATTACTTTTTGAAAAGTCAAATCCTGATTCAATTGTAGCCTCTACAAGCACAGAAAATAGTTATGAAGGCACATTAAAAGGTGTGAAAATTCTTTTGGCAGAGGACAATCGAGTAAATCAACTTTTTGCCTCTGAGCTAATCACTGAATGGGGTGCTAGTTTAGACATTGCAGACAACGGACAGATTGCCATTGAGCTCTATCACAGGAAAGAGTTTGATCTTATTTTGATGGATATTCAAATGCCAATTTTAGATGGAATTGACGCGACGCATATTATCAGAAATCAATTCCCTAAGCACCAGCAAAACATTCCCATAATTGCCATCACTGCAAATGCAAAAAATGGAGATGAAATAAAATTTAAAGAGTATGGAATGAATGATGTTATTTTCAAACCTTATAGTTCAAATAAACTTTATAAATTAATCACACAACAGCTTGGTAGCACCAAGTATGAAATTGATGAAGAAATAATTCCCATACCTAACCAAGATGTACCGCCAACTACCGATCCCATTATTCAATTTGAACACGCGAGTCTCCATGTATTGCAAAGTTTTTCACGTGGAAAAGACAGTTTTATAGTCAAGATGCTTCAAGCCATTATTGACACCGTACCCCCTACCATAAACGAGTTAAATCATGCTATTCAACAAGGAGATTGGATTTCGGTGAATAAATTTTCACACAAACTAATTCCCAATATGAATATGTCGGGGAATACTCATTTAGAGAATGAGATGAAATGGATAGAGGACCATGCTTCGGATGAATTAGCGCAATTGGAAATCATAAAAAATGGCCAATGATCAAATTGGAAGTAGAAAAAACGCTGATTGAACTCATGAAGGCAGATACTTTTTACAAAATCAAAACCTTTGGTAAGTAACTTACGTATAAACATTCCATAAACTAGACCCATGAAAAAGAGAATACTGGTAGTTGACGATGAATTAAGTATCAGAATGCTACTTGACAATTTTTTATCGGACGACTACACTGTTTTTACAAAAGATAATGGCTATGAAGCCATGAGTTGGTTCAAAGAAGGCAATACTGCGGACTTAATCTTGGTCGATATAGATATGCCCATGATCAATGGTTATGAACTCACTGAGAGCATACGAAAACAAACCGGAATGCAAGCAGTACCCATCATTATGTTATCCTGCAAACAGAAGAGTGAAGATCGAATAAAATCGTTTACTGCTGGAGCTGATGATTACCTTCAAAAGCCTTTTAATCCAGAAGAATTATTAGTAAGAATACAGTCTGTATTTAGAAGGTCACAAGCAGCTTAATATACAGTGAAGAGAGTATTAAAGTAGTGTATATCCATCCGCAAGTAGCTGCGCAAGAAAAGTTAGAGGAAGCATTTCCAAAGCATCAAGTAAAAAGTTTCGCAGATCTAGAGACTGCTTTTGACTTTATGTGCAACGATCATATTCCCGACATCCTTGTAACACCGGTTTACACTCCTAATGAATTTGCTGGGGATACGATGAAAATAATTCGTGCAAAACCATCTTTTCGTAAAACTATTATTATTGGTTACTCCGATAAACCAGATCGTTCCAACCTTAATTATTTCTTAAATGCTGGATACTTAGATGTGGTGGCAACCGAAAAAGTTGTGACGACTGTTTTTCAAGTTATTCACTTGTTTACGAATAAGCACGGAAGATTTTCCCTGCTTTCACTCTATAGCAGAAAAAGTTTAATTGTAAAAAGATTAATTGACATCAGCTTTTCATCGGTTGTTCTTTTAATGGCATCACCCATACTTATACTTACAGCTATCGCCATTCGACTTGAATCAAAGGGGCGATTATGTATCGTTCAAAACGAGTTGGTTCCAATTACAGAATTTTCGATTTATTAAAATTTAGAACTATGATCCCCGGTGCTGATAAAAGTATCGGAAATATGAACCATCTTAATTTATATGCTGAGGGACCAAGGATTGAAATTCCTACCAGTTGTCCGGACTGCGAAAGACTTGGTAAAGCTTGTTCTCCTATCATGTATTCGGATAATAAACAATTCTGTGAAAACTTCTATTTCTTCTTGCAAGATGTTGAAAAACAAGGAATCTTTTTTAAAGCAAAAAATGATCCGCGCATTTCTCGCATCGGAAAATTCTTGCGTAACTCCTCTATTGATGAATTACCACAGTTGATAAATATTCTTAAGGGTGATATGTCACTGGTTGGCAATCGTCCACTTCCACTTTATGAAGCTGAATTACTAACCACCGATATAAGAGCATTTCGTTTTCTTGCACCTGCAGGTCTAACTGGATTATGGCAAGTGACAAAGCGTGGAAAAAAAGACATGTCAGAAGAAGAAAGAATTGCACTTGATAATAATTATGCACTTAATCACTCCATCTTATTAGATCTAAAGATTATTTTGAAGACTTTTCCAGCCATGTTACAAAGCGAAAACGTATAACCATGTTAGTCGGAAAGTATAAATTCCCTTTGTATGCCTTCACCCTACTTCTAGGTTTGTCAATTTCTCAGATTGCGTATTCTCAGTCTGTAGAAAATGGAAGTATGATAAATCAAGAGTTAAGAGTAACGGATGGAGATAGTTTATCCATCAAAACCATTGATCTTACCAAAGATTTAAGAGAGCAATTAGTATCCTTAGATAGTCTCATTACCATAGCTGCGTTAAATAGTCCAACTATGAAAGCGCAAGATGCCTTGATTGAAGCGGGAACACAACAAATAAAATTTGCTCGACGAGAATGGCAGAACGGTGTTTTTGGAACTTCCACACAGCCATTAGGTAATCAAAATTCATTTTACAACACCAATCAAGAACCTGAAGCCATTCAATCGGCAACCGTTCAAACTGGATTCAGATTAGCCCTCAATGTTAATGTTCCGTTGTTTCTACTTTTTGGAAGAACTAGTCGAATCAATGTATATAAGCAAGAATTAGAAGTTAGACGACAAACATGGGAAAAGATCAAAATGGATGTATCCCGGCAGGTCGTTTATGAGTATAACAATATGTTAACATCACATCGAATGATGATGATAGCAAGTGCTTCGCGCGGAACCAGTCGATTACTGTTGGATATGGCAGATAAACAATTCTCCCAGGGAGACATCTCCATCGCTGATTTTTCATCTGTTTCTGCGATAGCTACCAGGGCTGAAACAGATTATGAAATTTCTAAAAAAGATTTCTATACCAATTATCAGCAACTTGAAAAATTATTAGGAAAGCGATTAGATACCTTAGTTAGATAAAGTGAACCTTCTTGAATTTATTCGGATTATATTTAGAAACTGGAAACTTCTAGTTTTATTCCCGCTGCTTACAGCGGGTGTCGTGTTTTTTCTAACCCGTATTACCAAGAAGGAATATGTTTCCAATACACAAGTTTACACTGGAATTGCAAGTGGATATGGAATTACCTCGGACGAAAACGATCGTGTAGATTATTTTGCTGTCAACAATGCATTTGACAATTTAATGGCCACTATCAAATCAAGGGAATCCATTGAAGAAGTAGGCATGCGACTATTAGCAAAACATTTGCTCATAAAGAAGCCTAGCTACAAAGAACTTTCAGAAGAAAATTTCAATAAAATTCGCGAGTCAATTCCAGAAAAATTGCGATTGCAGTTAATCGTTAAGGGATCAGAGGATCTAACCTTTTTTAAAATTGAAAGCTTCAAAAAAGCCAAAGAAAATAATGAGATTGTTCAACTGCTCTCTTCACCAGGCAGTATTTATAGTTTAGATGAGATTTCTGCGAACATGAGTGCAATGAGAAAGCAATCCAGTGACATGATTGAGATCTCCTATAAAAGCAATGATCCTGCCGTATGCCAACAAACACTTCAGTTCATTGTCGATGTTGTTATATCTCGCTACAAAGGCATCAAAGGACGAGAAACCAATAACGTGGTGAACTATTTTGAAGAACAACTCCGACTTGCTGCTTTGCAATTGCGACAGTCTGAAGATCGGCTGAGAGATTATAGCTCACAGAACAAAATAATCAACTATTATGAACAAGCCAAGTTTGTAGCTGAATCAAAGGAGAACGTCACAGCTGATCGTCAAAAACAAGAAGAATTGTTAGAATCATCACTAGCGGCATTAAAGAAAGTAGAGCAAAAAATTGAGATGAAGAAAAACATTCTCGAAGTAAATGCCAAACTCTCCAAGCTGCGCGAACAATTATCAGAATTGACCTATAAAATTGCGAATGCTGAATTGTACAATGAAGATCGAGAATTATTAAGTAATTACCGCGCAGATTCAGAAAAACTAAAGAAATCGATTAAAGACGAAATCGAAGTTCAGTACAAATGGAATAACACTCCAGAAGGTCTTCCTCGAGCTAACATGTTAAACGAATGGCTGAGCCATTACCTTGCTGTGGATGAGAATGAGGCAAAACTAAAAGTGATTTTGAAACGCCTAGATAGTTTTGATGGTATCTATAAAGAGCTCGCTCCTATTGGATCAAATTTAAAACGTATCGAACGAGAAGTTGATATCAGTGAGAAAGAATATTTAAGTGTGTTACATGGACTTAACATGGCAAAATTGCGTCAGCAAAGTTTAGAAATGTCAAACAACTTAAGTATAACTGATTTCCCTTTTCTTCCTCTAAAACCGCAACCCTCAAAGAGAACTTTTTTGGTAATTATGGCCTTTGTTGCTACGTTTATTCTCACATTAGCGATCATCTTAGCAAAATCGCTGTTGGGAAAAACGGTTCAAAGTACGAGTCGCGCTGAAAAATTCACGGGGCTAAAATTCTTAAGCGCATTTCCGAATTATAATACCATCGATAAAATGGTCATTGTTGAAGGCCTAAATCAATCTATACTTTCACATTTCAGGTCTAACCTTATCGTTCAAAACAAGGAAGCTTTTAATCAAGAAAATGAACCCATCATTATCACACTTTCCAGTATAAAAAGAGGAGAAGGGAAAACATTCATTGGAAAAAAAATAGTCAATAAATTTACTGAATACTACAGCTCGATATTATATTTAAGCACAAATGATCTAACTTTTGAAAATCCCATCAAAGTTAAAGGACATCGTTACACACAGGATGAAAATTTTCACAGTGCAAAGAACATTTCAGATTGGTTTTTGAAAATAGGAATTAAAAAATCAGACTATCACGTTATCATTATCGAGTTAGAAGAACTGAGCAAATTCTCTGTTCCAGATACCCTGCTTAATGGTGTTCATTCTAATCTATTCTTATTATCGGCAGAACGTGTTTGGTCTGAATCTGATTCACGGGCATTGAATTTATTTACAAGTTTAACGGATAAAAGGCCAGTTATCATCTTGAATTTTGTTGAATTAGATCGAATGGAGGCAATTATTGGCGAAATCCCAAAAAGAAGAAGTAATGCACGAAGGATTGCAAAACGAGTCGTAACATTTGACTTCCGCAGAACGTAAAGAACTACAATCACAAAACTGTAGCCTCGTGTCGAAAATCATAGGAAAATTCATCAAAAATAAACATACCTTATCCTTAGCGGGCAATATTAGCAATGCAATTCTTGGATTTGGAAGTTTAGCTTTAGTAGCACGATTACTTTCCAAAGATGATATGGGAGCATGGTTCATGTTTCTTACTGCATACATTTTTGCCGACTTGTTACGAGCTGGAATCATTCATACCTCATTAGTTCGTTTTGCTGCTTCTTCCGAAAATGAGCAGTTTGGTGAAGTTGCAGGATCAGGTTGGCTTATCAGTATCATTACCACGCTCATTTTATCTATAGTCACAATTCTTACCGATATTTTCTTTTCACATTTAATAACCAACGAAGGATTTCGATTATTTCTCTCTTGGTACTGGCTTGCTGCCATCACTACTTTACCTTTTAATTATGCAGCTTGGTTGTTACAAGCCAGATCTTCCTTTGAAAAAGTACTTTACATCCGTCTATTAAATCAACTCAGCTTTATTACTTGCATTTTAATCGCATTAATAACACAAACGAGCAGTGTTGAAATTGTTTTAACAGGATTCATTTTCTCAGGATTGTTACCAAGTGCAATTTCTCTGTGGGCAGGTTGGTCAATGATCGGATCTGTTCGATTGGCAACGAAGAAAAGATGTTGGACTTATTCAACTTTGGAAAATTTAGCATGGGGACCATGATGGGATCCAATTTACTTAGAAGTTCAGATACATTAATTATTGGATTCATGTTGAGTGCTCGTGATCTTGCGTCTTACAGTATTCCTTTAAAATTAATTGAAGTAATTGAAATTTTACTTCGGAGTTTTGCTGCCTCGGCGATGCCCATCATGTCAAAATTCAGAACACCAGATAAAAAATTAGAATTAAGAGCGATCTTTTATCGATACACTGGTTTATTAAGTTTTATTTTACTCCCATTTATTTTTGGAAGTATCTTATTCGCGGACTCCCTTGTTGTTCTCTTGGGGGGAGCACAATACGCAGAATCAGCCCATGTTTTGCGGATATTAGCTGTTTACGCAGCTTTCCTTCCACTCGATCGATTTAGCGGAATAACATTAGATATAATAGGCAAGCCCTATTTAAATTTCATAAAGGTTCTTCTTATGCTCATCGTGAATATATCGGGTGATATTATTGCGATCCATTATTTTGGAACGATAGGAAGTATTGCTGCTGTTTCCATTCTCACTTTTTTAACGGGTGTAATTTTTGGAAATTATTTCTTGAAAAAATACTTGAATCATACCATCAAAGAAACACTTACAACCGGGTTTAATACTTTGATGGATATGGCACGTTCCGTAAAAGATAGGTTTAAATTAATGAGGATTGGTAATTCCGCATCCTAATAGCGTCAAAGTAAAAGATGTACTAAAGGTTATTGTACTGGCACTTTTAGCCATTGTACTTGGCATCACTTTTAGTAAAGGCGGAATTGTGTCCATGATTGGCCTTGCCGCCTTACCATTTGCGCTAGGTTTTGTAGGACTCATCATTGCAAGACCACGATTTGGGATGTGGGCCATGTTTGTATTTTGCTTTTTTGCCAATGGAATCACGCGTTATATCGATGGACCTTTTGGTTTAGGCGTAGATATCATCCTTCTTCTAACTGCTCTAGGCGTTTTATTTAGAACAAAAGAAGACCTCGAAAGTCCTGGTGTTAAGAATCCATTAATGACCGTTGTATTTATTTGGTTTGCATATACGGTTTTCGAAATTGTCAATCCCGAAGCAAGAAGCTTCGAAGCCTGGTTTTATGCGGTTCGAGGTGTATCCTTGTATTTTGTAGCTACTGTACCGCTAGCATTCATTCTACTTTATCGAGAGGAAGATTTAGATAAATTCATTAGTATTTGGTTTGGTCTTTCTCTCTTCGCAACTTTTTGGGGACTTAAACAAATGATTATTGGAGTAGATTCAGCAGAACAATTATGGCTAGATGCAGGAGCAAAATCAACTCATGTTCTATTCGGAAAACTGAGAGTTTTTTCCTTTTATTCTGATGCAGGACAATTTGGTGCAGCGCAAGCCCATACTGGTGTTGTCGCTGGAATATTAGCAATGGGTCCCTGCAAAACCAAAAGAAAAAAATACTTCTATATATTCACGAGTCTTATGAGCTTATATGGAATGGCTATTTCAGGTACAAGAGGTGCGTTATTCGTAGCTATTACTGGATTTGCAATTTACTTCTTGGTGAGCAACAATATAAAAATAATAGTTCCTGGCCTTATCGTTGGAATACTTGCTTTTGGTGCATTGAAGTTTACAAACTTGGGTCAAAACAATGATCAAGTTCGTCGAATGCGTACAGCTTTAGATCCTAACGATGCTTCCCTTATCGCACGTTTAGAGAATCAAAAAAAATTAAAAATATACTTAGCTTCCCGCCCAATTGGAGGAGGTATAGGAGCGGCAGGATCCTGGGGACAACGGTTTAGTCCGGGCTCATTCTTGGCTACTACTCCACTCGATAGTTGGTATGTAAAGATCTGGGCTGAAAGTGGAATTATTGGATTATCGATTTACCTCAGCATGCTGTTATTTTTAATAGGAAATCGATTTATTTTTCTGTTTAAAATGAAAGACTCCGAGCTAAAATTTAAGCTTGCATCCCTTTATGGTGGCTTTTCGGTGTTTGCTTTGCAAGCTATGGAAATCAAATTTTTGGACAATTTCCGACCGGACCTGTAATTTATCTATCACTTGTTTTCATGTTTCTTGGAGAAACTTTTGTAAAGAAAGCTTCGTTAAAACAAGAAGATGAATTCAGTAAAATATCCTAAAGTTTCTATTATCAGCATCAATTATAATGGTGCATCGGTAACGTGTGAACTTTTAGAATCCCTTAAGCAAATCACTTATCCCCATATTGAAGTAATCATCGTTGATAACGCATCTAAAGAAGATCCAAGTTCTATTCTAAAAAATCACCCTTGGATCAAATTTATATACAGCGAATCCAATTTAGGCTTTGCAGGAGGAAATAATCTGGGAATACATGCAGCTAGCGGCGAATATTTTTTATTATTAAACAACGACACAGCAGTTGATGCTGGATTTTTAGAACCCATCGTTGAACTCATGGAAAATGATAAAACAATTGGTGTAAGTTCCCCTAAGATAATTTTTCAGCATAGTCCTGGTATCATTCAGTTTGCAGGATTCAACCCCATCAATCCATATACAGGCCGAGGAACATCAATTGGTTTTGGACAACAAGATGTTGGGCAATACAATCAATCGCATGAAACCAGTAGAGCCCATGGGGCAGCCATGATGATTTCTAGAAGAGCAGTTGAAAAAGTTGGACTTATGGCCGATCTTTTCTTTTTGTACTATGAAGAAATGGATTATTGTGAAAGAATAAAAAAAGCAGGTTTTTCCATTTGGTATGAAGCTGGATCTGTCATTTACCACAAAGAATCGATGTCGACTGGAAAGGGAAGCACTTTAAAAACCTACTATCTCACTCGAAATAGATTATTATTTCAACGTAGAAATGTTCAAGGCATAAAACTCTTAATTAGTATTATATTCTTCACTCTCGTTTCCATTCCAAAAATTCATTTCAATATATAGCGAATGGCAAGATAGACATGTTAAAAGCATTTTGGAAAGGAATACTTTGGAACATTACTGCAAAAGACATTCATAGAAACGAATCACTAATATAAAAGCGAATGGTACTTATTAATATAATTGCACTACTCCTATTTGTGACTTGCATGGTCACGGTTCTCTATTCGCTCGTCTTTTCCATTGCAGGACATTTTTATCAAATAAAAAAGTACGACAACAAAAATCAATTCAAGAAAATTGCTGTGTTCATGCCAGCATATAAAGAAGATGAAGTGATTTTAAATACGGCAAAGCATGCACTTTTACAAAATTATCCATCGCATCGTTACGATGTATTTGTAATCGCCGATTCACTTCAAGATCAAACCTTACTAGAGCTTAAAAAACTGCCTATTCAACTATTTCCTGTATCCTTTGATAAAAGCACCAAATCAAAATCGATCAATGCAGCCTTCAACCAAATTACATCGCACTATGATTTAGCTGTCATTTTAGATGCAGATAATATTATGCACATCGACTTTTTAGATCAAATAAATGCAGCAGCAGTTTCGGGTTGTTATGCCATTCAAGGACATCGCATGGCAAAAAATAAAAATACGCGTTATGCTATATTGGATGCTATTTCTGAAGAAGTAAATAATCACATCATGCGAAAAGGACAAATAGCATTAGGACTATCTTCCTCTGTGATTGGATCCGGAATGGCATTTTCTTATTTATACTTAAAACAAGTGATGTCAGAAATAGATGCTGTGGGTGGATTTGACAAAGAACTTGAAATGACATTGATTGATGACAACCATCAAATCGTTTATTTAGAAGATGCCATTGTTTTGGATGAAAAAGTTCAGAAGTCAGAAGTATTTGTAAACCAAAGAACACGTTGGGTAGCTGCACAAATGGTTTATTTAAAGAAATACTGGATGCGTGGAATATATAATCTATTAATGGGAAGAATTGATTATGCAAACAAAGTAATGCATTACGCTCTAGTACCTAAAGTTATTCTACTTGGCGTTCTATTTTTCATGTTTGGAATTAACCTGATCATTCCATCGATGCAACCAGGACCTTATTTATGGATAGCTTTAGTCATTACTTACAGTATGGCTTACGCGATTGCTATTCCAAGTAACTTCTGGAATAAAGACATGCTTCAAGCCATTATTAGCTTACCAAAAACCATTTGGGTGATGTGCAAAGCTATGTTTAATATGAAGGGAGCAAATAAGCAATTTATACATACGCCGCATACAGCACACTTCGAAAAAACCACCTTCTAATTTAAGATTACAATGACATTCCAAAAAATTAAAGTTTTAGAAACTATTCGGCAAGGACAGATTGGAGGTGGTGAATCACATGTACTCGATTTGGTAAAGGGTTTAGATAAGGACAGTTTTGAACCCATTGTTCTATCCTTTACACATGGACCCATGGTTGATCAATTTATAAAGCTTGGAATTAAAACGTACGTAATTGAAACGTTAAAACCATTTAATATCTCTACGTACAAAGCGGTAAAGAAAATTATGGTGGACGAAGATATCGATATTCTACATGCACATGGAACTCGAGCTTTAAGTAACACCATCTTCCCAGCAAAATCGTTGGGAATCCCTGTTGCCTATACAGTACACGGATGGAGTTTTCATCAGGATCAAAGTTTTCCTGTGAGGAGAACGCGTGAAATATCAGAAAAATACTTAACCAACCAAGTAGATCGAACCATCAGTGTGTCCCATTCCAATCAAAGAGATGGATTGGAACGTTTCAAAATGAAACGAAGCCAAGTTATCAATTATGGAATTGACTTAGATCGCTTCAATGCTAATCGTTCACTTCAAGATATACGCATCGAACTTGGTATAAAAGAAGGAAAGACTGTGGTTGGTTTTTTAGTTCGTATGACCATACAGAAAGATCCATTTACTTTAATAAAAGCTATTGCTGAGGTTTCAGAAGTAACTCGCGACATTCAGTTTTTATTTATTGGTGATGGAGATTTAAAACAGCAGTGTATTGAATTAGCCGCTAAGCTAAAAGTGAGTGATATGGTTACCTTCCACCCATTTAGAACCGATGTTCCTGAAGTTTTAAACTCATTTGATATTTACATATTACCATCTCTTTGGGAAGGATTACCCATCGGAATGCTCGAAGCTATGGCCATGAGTAAAGCGATTATTGCAACTCCAGTGGATGGGTCTAAAGAAGCCATAATTAGTGGCGAAAATGGGATTCTAGTTCCTTGCAAAGATCATCACGCTCTCGCTGAATCTATTTTAAAACTTCAGCATGATAAAGCTTTAAGAAGTGGATTTGGCAAGGCAGCGCGCAAAACAGTTGAAGAAAAATTTGATCTCAGGATGATGATCCAAAACAATGAAGAACTGTATCACTCGCTTCTTCTAAGAATGAAAATGGCAGCGTAAAGATAAACATCATGAGAATAGGCATAGAGGCGTTTAGAATTTTCAGGAAAAATAAGCATGGTATGGATATTGTGGCGATTGAACAAATCAAAAGAATACAATATCTTGATAGGGATAATTTGTACTTTATATTTTGCTTCAAGGATTATGATAATTTCCTTATCGAAGAAACCGAGAATGTTAAAATTATTAAACTACCTCAAATTCCAAGTCCGATCGCAGAACAATTTCTCCTTCCCTTTTTAGCTATTAAATATAATTTAGATATTTTGCATTCCACAGGCAACACATCACCTCTCTTTGTACATTGTAGGCGAATCATCACTTTACATGATATCATTTACCTCCGAAAAGATATAAATTTAAAGGGCGGGTCAATTTATCAACGCATCGGGAATGCATATCGAAGATTAATTGTTCCCTTGGTGTTGCCTAAAGCATCAAGTATTTTCACTGTATCAGAAACTGAAAAAGAGGCTATAACAAAAACACTTCCTGAATTAAAAAATAAAATTTCTGTAGTGTACAATGCCTGTTCAAGTAATTTCACTGCTAAACCAAAGCAAAGCACATTGTCGAGCAAATTAAAATATGGCTTACCGAATGAACCGTATTTTCTACTTCATGGCAACACAGACCCAAAGAAAAATACTAAAAATACCCTTATCGCTTTTCATCAGCTTTTAACCAAAGGAAAACTGAAAAGAAGGATTGTTTTAACTGATTTAAAAGCTACGGAAGTTCAAAAAATTATCAAACAAAATAATTTGGACGGGCTCGATGAGTTTCTAATATTGACAAACTACGTCAACCATGAAGACATGCCTGACTTATATACTCAAGCATTTGCCTTCTTGTATCCTTCCATAAGAGAAAGTTTTGGTTTGCCAATAATAGAAGCCATGTCGTGTGGAACACCAGTAATTACCTCTAATAGTTCATGTATGCCAGAAATTGCTAAAGACGCTGCTCGATTTGTAGATCCATTCGATCCAGCATCCATTGCGGAAGGCATCGAAGAGATGGAATTTAATGACCACATAAGACTTCAATTTATTGAAAAGGGATTAATGCGCAGTAAGGATTTTAGCTGGTCAGCATCCACAAAAAAACTCATCAACTTATATCGACAAACTTCACTCTCAAAAGTAAAGATCGATAAGGAAAATAATGAATCAGAATATTTCTCATTAGGAAATCATCTTAAAGCATCGTAATTTTTCTCACAATCGAAAGAATGAAAAAGCGGTCAGTTTGAATTTTCAAACTGACCGCTTACTTTTTAAGCATTAATTAAATTCTTCTCCAAGCAGTATTGAATCCGCTGGCTAATTGAGATGGTAGAAAATCTACCATTTTATTATCGATCATAGAAAGTGCCTTTATTCTTCGAGTAAGCATTGAATATGGAAACACTTTTTCAATAAAGTTCGAGTGTTTAAACTGAAGTAAATCGAAACCATGACTTGAGATCAATTGGGTGAAAGCATTCTTGGTAAAGAACTGAACATGGGTCAAATCTTCCGATTGACTCTGAACGGTACTATTACTATAGCCCATCATCTTTTTAGAACCACTAATCACATTTCCCATCCATGTGTTTGTCATTTGTTGAACTGGGCGAGTTACAAGTAGTTCACGTGGACCCATCCCATTTGGAACTGTTGCAATAAAAATCGAATTGGGACGAAGGATTTTTGATAAGGTTGTCATCAAAGTAGAAGGCTCATGTAAATGTTCCAAAACTTCGCTACAAATTACTACATCAAATTGATCTCCATCAGTCACTTCTTCTGCACTACAAACTTTAAACTTAACATTAGGAAGTGTATTCTTAGATTTAGCATATCGAATTGCATTTTCGCTAAAATCTATTCCAAGAACTTCATAGCCTAAGCTACCAATACCCTTTGCAATATTTCCATTACCGCAACCTACATCCAAAACACGAGCTCCAGGAACACAATAAGTTTGAATAATATCAGCGATAAAATTTAATCTTTTAATGTCAACGGTTTCTGTGAATTCAGTATACCTACCAATGTTAATTTGAGTTTTTTTCATGTTATTTGTTCAACTTTATTTTTGCACGATCGTTAATAAGAAGGGTTCTATCAATTCAGAAATCATCTTTACATTTTCTTCCCAAGTATGAGTCAATGCAAAGTCCCTTCTTGCTTTTTCTTTCATCGCATCATTTTCTATGATTGCCTTTGTAATTTTTTGTTCGTAGTCTTCCAAACTTTTAGCTAAATAGGTATATTCCTTAAAATAATCCATAAACGGAGTATGCGTGGCCACAACGGGTTTCCCTACTGCTAAGTATTCATCAATCTTCCTAGGATAGTTTCCCATCGTTACTTCATTCAACGCTTGTGGATTAATAGCTACATCAAAACCCTTTATATAAGATGGTAAAGTTTCTGGGGCTTTATTCCCTAAGAAATACACATTCGGCATTCTATGTAATTCACTTTTCTTAAACGAATCATCTTCAGGTCCAACAAGCACCAAACTCCATTGTGGATTTCTTCTTGCCAAGCTTTCTAACAATTCGATATCAAGACGCACGGATGTCAAAAATCCAGTGTATCCAATAACAGGTCCTTTTATTGACTTTAGATCATTGGCTACCTCAATATTCACGGGTTCACAGTACATAGAAAAATCACATCCTTGGCCAACCATTTTTGCATTGGGATTAAAAGTGCGCGCATAATTAGCTAAGAATTCAGAATTTGTTGCCACTACATCTGCCTGACGAATCAATTGTTCTTCCATTTGCATTGCATGCTTTTGAAAATATGGAATGCTGCTTAAATTGTCTCTGATATAGTAGATGAATACATCGGGATTAAGGAATTCTTTCATATAAAAGCAACGCACCATGTTCTGATCATTAAACAATGTAATACGACGCATTCCAATTCGATTCATGGCTCCTCGAATGTCATTGGCTATCTTTCTATTATTCCTTTTGTTTAAAATGTCATGAATCCCTTTAAATTGAATCCAATTAATTGATTCAATCATTTGCTTAGGATATAAGCACCAAAGGTTTTCAGTGATTCTGACCAACCCATCCTTCCTACCCTTCATAACATCTACTCTGAATTGCACTTTTTCATCATGGCGCCCTTTGAAGAATGTACTTCTGTCTAAAGAGGGATTTATATATAAAACTCGATTATGCTTTGCAAGTTCCGTGGCAATATTCTTACAATTGCTTCCAATGCTAATGTCCCAGGGCTGTAATCCTACAACAACAATATCTTGTCCGGTTATCATATATTATTTCTACGCTCAATGGAGTGCATCAGTTACAACTAAATCAATTAATTTAAAGAAGAATTGAACCATTTCAAAGAAAACACGTAAAATCTAGCATAGTTCATCAAAACATGATTGAATTCATCAAGAAAAATCAAGCATTAAAGAAGCTAGTCCTTTATTTACTCATGCCTAAAAATCAATCTCGACCTAGATTGTGGGTAAAACTAATGGTCAATCCTTTAAAACATAAAAAAGGAAAAGGCGCGCGCATTTGCTGGAATACAAGAATGGATGTACTTCCATTTAATGATTTTTCATTGGGAAAAAATTCGACCATAGAAGATTTTTCTGTAGTGAACAACGGAATGGGTGCTGTACTAATTGGTGACAATACCCGAGTAGGAATAAGCAATGTTCTCATTGGACCTATTCAGATTGGAAATCATGTAATCATTGCACAAAATGTTGTGATGTCAGGCTTAAATCATGGATATGAAGATATAAAAACACCCATCCGAATGCAACCATGCACTACCGCAAAAATCTCCATTGGGAATGATAGTTGGATTGGAGCAAATTCAGTGATCACGGCTGGAGTAACAATAGGAAAACACGCAGTTGTTGCAGCAGGAAGTGTTGTTACCAAAAGTGTTCCCGACTATTCCATTGTTGCTGGCAACCCCGCACGAATAATAAAACAGTACAATGAAGTTACTGGCAATTGGGAAAAGATTGTGCCACATTATACCCCATTAAAAGAAGTCGTATGAACCTACTAGAAATACTATTCTGGACATTTATTGTCATCATTTTTTACGCCTATTTTGGCTATGGAATTCTTTTAATTGGTCTTGTTAAAGTCAAAGAATACCTGACAAAAAACTATACAATCATCAATCCCCAATTTGAACCAACGGTAACCTTCATTGTTCCTTGTTACAATGAAATTGAAATTTTACAAAGCAAAGTGATAAATACTTTGCAATTAGACTACCCAAAGGAAAAGCTGCAAATTCTTTTCATTACAGATGGAAGTACGGACGGTTCACAAATCAAGCTAGAGCAATATGAACAAGTAGAGGTTCTCCACGATCCAATTCGTCGGGGAAAATCTGCCGCTGAAAACAGATCCGTTGCTCATGCACACGGTGAGATTATAATAATTTCTGATGCTAATACTGTTTTACCATCTAACACCATTAAAAATATGGTTCGACATTATATCAATCCAGAAATAGGAGCTGTGAGTGGGGAAAAAAGAATAGGACAAGGTGAAAAAGAAAATGCAGCAGGAGCAGGCGAAGGTTTCTACTGGAAATATGAGTCCCTGCTCAAAAGATTTGATGCTCGCTTGCATACTGTAGTGGGTGCAGCTGGCGAATTATTTTCCTTTCGCAAGCATTTATTCCGTCCATTAGAAGAAGATACTATATTAGACGATTTTGTTCTTTCATTAAGAATCACGCAAGCAGGATATCGAGTAATGTATGATCCAACAGCAACAGCTACTGAAACAGCCTCAGCCAATAGTCACGAAGAATTAAAAGAAAAATTAGAATTTGTGCTGGTGGATGGCAAGCTATGAGTCGACTTGGAAGTTTGTTTAATTTCTTTAAACATCCTATACTTACATTCCAATACATTTCACATCGAGTACTTCGATGGACCCTTGCCCCTCTTTTTTTATTGTGTACGATTCCTTTCAATATTTTACTAGCTAAAAACAGTTCACTATATCAAATCATATTATTCTTACATATCTTGTTTTATTTGTTTGCATTTTTAGGGTATCATCTTGAAAAGAAAGAGCTAAAAATTAAGACGTTTTTTATACCCTACTATTTTACCATGATGAACTATGCTGCAATTTTAGGATTCTTTCGCTTTATAAAGGGAAATCAGTCTGCCATTTGGGAAAAGTCTACTCGAAAGTTAGTAGGTAACAATTTGAAGTAAAACTCACCGTAGTAAAGTGTTTAAATTAAGTTAAATTAAATTAATTATGTTACTACAGAATATGTAATGTAAGAAATATTGGAATTTGAACCAACTCCATCAAATTAACTTACGTAATATGGTACATAATTAAAAAAATCACGATTAAAATGTACAATAATAAATACAATTGGATATTATTACTTTGCCTACTTGGTTTACAATCTTGTGTAAAGGAGATCGATGAATACAAAGCTTCGGATGGAACTGCCGTAGTTACTGATATGATGCAGTTGAAAATTCCAGCTTCATTTGATTATGAGCTCAGAAAAGATTTTAACCTTAACATAAGTACCTTAACGAGTAATGATCTTCCAATCTCAGGAGTTAAAATCAGAATCATGACCGATATTCCAGAGAACAATGGAGAAGTTTTATATACAGGTTTTACAAAGGCCAACGGCAAACTAATTCATACTTTTAAACTATCAAGAAACCTTAAGGAAGTTATTATTAATACAGACTTTATTGGACTACCCAACAATGCTAAAGTCAATGCGCAAGGGGGTCAATTTCTTTGACTTTAGGAGGAAGTAATCCTCAAACATTAGTTTTTGCCGAACCTAAATACAAAGAGTTCGATATAAATTCATCTTCATACCGAGTACTAGCGGTCCCTCCAAAAGTTTATTTAGGAACGTGGGCACCCACAGGTTTGCCTAATTATCTAAGTACACCAAGGGATGCGGTTAGCAGTGCATTTTTAAATAGGATTAACCAATCACTTCCAGAAAACCTTTCTGTAACTGCTAAAAATCCTCAATACATTTCCAGCAATGTAAATACTGCTATATCCGTTAACCAAACAGCTGATCTATGGATGACTTTTGTTCATGAAGGAGTCACTAGAAAAAATACAATTGGGTATTACAAATATCACAAAAATAACCCGCCATTAACCACGAGTGCTATAGCAAAATTGAATATTGTATTTCCAAATTTTTCCTATCTTAACTCTGGAGGAGGATTAATTTCAGGCGATAAAGTTTACTTAGGAAAATGTGGAGTGGATACGATGATTGGATTTGTACTTTTAACAAACGCCTATAATTCAACTACGAGACTTGTTGGAAACGGGACGCTTCAATTTTATTCAAACTCGATTTTGAATCCTGAAACAAAAACAAGTTACAAAACGCATAATGTTCTTTTATGGGATCCAATAGAAGAGAAAATGGTAGTTGGATTTGAGGACATGAAAAGATCTGCTGCAAACGTTGATGACTTTAATGATAACGTCTTTTATATAAAATCATTTCCTTCGAACGCATTATCTACAAGTCAAATTAATACCATCAACCTATTGGGAGATACTGACGGTGATGGTGTTCAAGATAACATGGATGAATACCCATTTGATGCGAATATGGCATTTAATACATACTATCCTGGTTCTTCAACTTTGGGCTATTTAGCATTTGAAGATTTATGGCCATACAGTGGAGATTATGATTTGAATGATCTAATCGTTGGCTACCTGTTTAATTCCATTCAGAATGGAAATAATGAAACCAGTCGAATTACAGCAAAAATCTTTGTAAAAGCATCCGGTGGCTCGTACCAAAATGGTTTTGGTATTGAACTACCATTTCCTCCGGCACTTATCAAAAGCGTAACAGGTTCAAGGCTTACTGAAAATTATATTTCACTGAGTGCTAATGGCACTGAAGCTGGGCAAGCCAAAGCGGTTATTATCGCCTTTGATAACTCTCGCAATTTAGCTGCACAACCTGTGGGATACTATGTAAATACTCAACCCGAATCACCAGTTGTAATAAGTGACACGATCACGTTAGTCATTGATTTTAATTCACCTATTCCAATGTCTACTTTAGGAAGCGCGCCATTTAATCCATTTTTAATTATCAATAAAGACCGAGGCAAAGAAATTCACATGGTTAATAAACCACCTACCAGCTTAGCCGATGTGAGTATATTTAACACCGGAAAAGACAGATCTAATCCTGCTACAGGTATTTACTATAAATCTGATATCAATTTACCATGGTGTTTAAATATACCAGACAACTACAGAATTGTGGTTGAGAAAAGTCAAATCATTAATGCATACTTCAAATTCTCCAGTTGGGTGCAATCTGGTGGTGCGAGCTATCCTGACTGGTACCAGAATTCACCTGGCTATATTGATCCGAACAAAATTATAATTCGATAAAACGATTTTGAAAAGAATCTGGTGTTTTCAATTATTATGTTCACTCATACTTGTTACGACTAAAGGTCAAGCGCAGAAAAGCATACTTGTCGATTCCACAGTATTCGTTATAGATGGAACTCTATTTCCTTACAACTCATTACAAGCAGGAGATTCGCTTGTTTTATTGAAAGGAATTCGACCCTTTATTATTTTCAAAAATATAATTGGATCCCCAAAGCAACCCATCACCATTATCAATCAAGGTGGAATTGTTGAAATTAATAGTGATCATTACTTTGGAATTTCCATACGTAAATCTAAATATATTAAAATTTCAGGCGCGGGAGATTCAACTTCACCATTTGGAATCAGAATATTTAATCGAATCGGAAGTGGATTAAGCATAGGAGATTTCAGTTCAGATTTTGAAGTTGAATTTGTTGAAGTAGGAAATTCCCAATATGCAGGAATTATTGCTAAAACGGAACCGTACTGTGGATTTGATCGCAATTCATTTACGCAAGAGAACACCGTAATTCATCATTGCTATGTACATGATACAGGTACTGAAGGAATGTACATAGGTAGCACTTTTTACCAAGGACAAACGGTTCAATGCAATGGTGTTCCAAGTGTTGTTTTACCTGCGTTACTTCACAATGTCAATATTCATCACAATCGTGTAGAAAATACAGGATGGGATGGAATTCAAGTAGCCTCAGCCCTTAATACTAAAATCCATCACAATCAAATTAAACATGACAGTCAGCAATTAGCCAACTGGCAAATGACTGGGATCGCATTAGGTGAAGGGAGTACTGGTGAAATCTATAACAACAAAATAATTGATGGGGAAGGATTGGGAATTTACTGCAAAGGATTGGGTGATGTACTCATCTACAACAATCAAATAATTCGACCAGGATATAAAAATAATTTGCCAAGCGGGAAGTATGGAATATACATTGAAGGAAATGCTTCAATTCCTGGAAAATATTTTCACATTGTAAATAATTTAATCATTAATCCAAAGTTCGAAGGAATTCGATTTCTTAATGCAAAAGGAGCAACTAATAACTCTATTAAGAATAATGTAATCGTTCAAGAAAGCTATCTTATTGTAGATGACAAAGCTGCTTTTATAAATACGTTGTCGCAGCAAATTGATGTAAGCAATAATTTCACAACCACGGATATGTCGACGGTTCGATTTAGTAACCACAGGCAAGACGATTACTCTGCAGAAGAGGGTTCTTTTCTAATCGATGGAGGTGCTAATTTAGAGCATCTGAAAATCAGTTTCGACTATAATGATCAAATGAGAATTATAGGCAACAGTATCGACATTGGACCTTTTGAATCTGAATATCTGAGAAACAACAGTGTTGATCATTATGCACATGAAAATGCGATTCCAAATCCAGTAAGCACCACCAATAAAACCACGATACATTTTGATAATCCCGACGAAGGATGGATAGAATTTGCATTGGTCAATCTATTGGGAGGAGAAATCAAAACGATAGATCGTGTTTACTATGAAAAAGGGAAACAACTGAAGACCATTCAAGGAAACGTTTTACAGCCAGGGCTCAATTTTCTACTGATTCGGAAAAGGATGACGAGTTCATTGGTGAAAATCTCTGTTTTTGAAGAATAACACATCGAGTATATTTAGTATCTTTGCCTTTCTTTCAATACATGAAATATGGCTCGTAAAATAGTGGCAGGGAACTGGAAAATGAATTTGAATAGAGACGAAGCTTTTGCTTTAGTTTCTGAAATCACTGGAATGTTAAAGGATGAAGAAATTAGAGATTTAAAAGTAATTCTTTTTCCATCTTTTATTCATCTTGGTGCCATTGTTCAACTTTGTAATGGTGATTCCAGAATTCATGTGGGCGCACAAAATTGCAATGATCATGCTGCTGGTGCTTATACCGGGGAAATAGCAGCAAGCATGATTCAATCTTACGGAGCCAATCATGTTCTTATTGGACATTCAGAAAGAAGAAGCTATTTTAATGAGTCGGGAGATAAACTTTCCCAAAAAATAAACATGGCAATCCAATATTCTCTTACACCTGTGTTTTGCATTGGAGAGTTGTTAGAAGAACGAAATTCAGCAATTCATTTTAAAATAATTGAACAACAATTAACGAATGAAATTTTTCATTTGTCACCAGATGATTTCAAAAAATGCATTATTGCCTATGAACCCGTTTGGGCAATTGGGACTGGATTAACCGCAAGTCCAGAGCAAGCACAAGAAATGCATGCCTTTATTCGCGCTACCATCAGTACTAAATATTCAAAAGAAATAGCTGAGCAAACTTCCATCTTATACGGAGGGAGTTGCAATGATCAAAATGCAAAACAAATTTTTGCGCTTCCAGATGTTGACGGAGGATTGATCGGCGGAGCTTCTCTGAAATCACGAAGCTTTGTTAATATAATTAAATCGCTACCTTAGTTTAAGCGTTTTGTTTTGATGGAGTAAAGTAAAAATGAACTCTAGAGATTTCCTTTTTAACTCGCTTTCCAATCAAGTTTAAAAAATTTCCATCACGATCCAATGTTCTTGCTGTGGTCCAAATTCTGGATCCATTCGTCTTTACCATCTTCACATTACCAAATCGTTTCATGGCTAATACCATTTGACCATCTTCTCCCCTAGCCACATCTGTTCTCCAGCCTATTTGCTTTCCCATACGCGTAAAAAATGCTAGGCTTGCTCCGCCTGCTACGAGTTCAGGTCGTTTGATCGCACGAAGTCCGATCGCTATGTCCTTGAAAATTTCGTATACACTTAAGGAAAATCTTGATTTATCACCATCCGGTAAAAAAGATACGCGACCGTATGTGCAAATCGCATCGCCCAATTCAAGAGGCTCTATCATTTCATCAATGTAGTTTTCTGGATAAATGCTATCCGCATCGGCGCATAAATGATACTTGCCTTTTGCAATTTGCAAACCTGCGTCGCGTGCATTACCGACTCCCTGAAGCGATTGAAAAACAGACTTCACTCCGCACTTATCTAGTATTTCCTGTGTTCTGTCTGTAGAATTATTATTGGACACAATCACTTCAAACGAATATTTGGAAGTAAGTGAAGACAAAGATGACAGGGATTTTAAAATCGTTTTCTCTTCATTGTATGCAATAACAACAATGCTAACCATTGGATTCTCAGAATATTGTTTTTCAAATCCCTTTCGAATTCGATCAAATGTTTCCTGTGGAATTACATCTACAGAATCATACTGAATAAAATGTTGTTTGATCGCTTTAGGGAGAAATGGATTGAACATACGTTTCTTTTTGAGATTAATATAATGCTTTTTACGCCAATGAATTAGGGATGTTTCATCAAATCTTACAAAAAGAAAGATTAGCCTGAGTATCTTTGCAAATGCACCGTTATTTCGCCAGTCTCGCCTACGATGGAACCGCTTATTATGGCTGGCAAATTCAACCTAATGATGTTTCGGTTCAGCAATTTTTAAATGAGGTTTTCACCATGGTTTTAGAGAGAAAATTGAAACTACTGGTTGTGGACGAACCGACAAAGGTGTTCATGCTTCTCAATTTTATGCTCACTTCGACTTATCCACTGAAATTGATCATGTAGAAAAAGCTTTATTCCAGATCAATTCTCTTCTTCCTCGAGATATTCGCGTGTACGACTTAATTTCGGTTGCTCCAGATGCTCATGCTCGATTTGATGGGATCCAACGCTCTTACAGTTATTACATAAAAAGAAAACCGAGCCCTTTTAATAATAATTATTTCTGGTTTAATCGTCAAGCTGTTAATGTAGATGCTATGAATGAAGCTTGTGATTTATGTTTATCGCATGTCGATTTTTCATGCTTTGCAAAACGCGGCGGGAATCAAGTCACCAAAAACTGTACGGTATCCGAATGTAAGTGGATTGAAAATGGCGATGATTTACGATTCACGGTATCGGCCAATCGTTTCCTGCGAGGTATGGTTAGAGCAATGGTGGGAACTTTTTATGAGGTAGGACTGGAAAAATTTCTGTGTCAGAATTCAAGTCCATCTTAGAAAGTATGGATCGCACCGAAGCGGGCAAAACCGTTCCTGCTCACGGATTATTTTTAGAGGAAGTGAAATATCCATACATCACTGCAAAACGTCAATATCTTTTTCAAGTATGAGTGTAACCGGAAAAGCATTCGACTCAAATTTACTCAGGAGAATATTTATATTCTCGAAGCCTTATCGTAGGGTGTTTTATGCGTCCATTGGGCTGACTATTACATTGGCGTTACTCGGACCATTACGTCCATTAATGACACAATACATCCTCGATCATTATTTATCACCGGGTGATGTTCGCGGACTACTATTGATGAGCTCAGCGATGTTATTCGTGCTAGTAACACAATCTATTTTGCAATATTTTCATTCTTGGAATACGAATTTGTTGGGGCAAAATGTAATTCGTGATATGCGCGAAGTATTGTTCAAAAGAATGAGTCAATTTCGACTCCAGTATTTTGACAAAACACCTGTGGGGGCTTCCGTAACTCGAAGTGTTTCTGATATGGAAACCATTGCGGATATTTTTTCGGAGGGATTGATTGTTATCATTGGCGATATTTTACAGTTAGCCGTAATTATTACCGTGATGTTTGTGGTCGATTGGCGACTTGCGCTCATCAGTTTAAGTACTATTCCCCTCCTACTCCTTGCGACCAACATATTTAAAAATAAAATTAAATCCGCTTTTTCTGGAGTACGCACGCAAGTGTCTGCATTGAATACTTTCGTTCAAGAACATCTAACCGGAATGCGCATCGTTCAAATTTTTAGTCGGCAAGAGGAAGAATACAAGAAGTTTAAAGACATCAACAAATTGCATCGTGATGAAAATAATCGTTCGGTTTGGTATTACTCGATTTTCTTTCCTGTTGTGGAAATTCTTTCTGCCATTTCCATTGGTCTTATAGTTTGGTATGGGGCTGGCGGAGTAATTCGAGACGAAGTAACCTTTGGAAATTTGGTGGCATTTATTATGTACATCAACTTACTTTTCCGACCAATCCGAGAGTTAGCCGATAAATTCAATACTTTGCAGATGGGCATGGTAAGTTCTGAGCGTATTTTCAAAGTGATGGACGAAGATCAAATTAATGTGAATGATGGTAGTTTACAACCAATAAAAATTGTAGGCATCATTGAATTTAGAAATGTTTGGTTTACATATGACGAATCTTCCATCGAAACAGAAACGCCTAACTGGATATTAAAAGGAATTAATTTTAAGATACAACCCAATGAAATGGTTGCATTCATTGGTGCTACAGGAGCGGGAAAGTCGACCATTATCAATTTACTGAATCGCTTTTATACCATTAGCAAAGGAGAAATTTTAATTGATAATATTAATATCAACGATTACGATTTACACTATTTAAGAGGTAAAATTGGTGTTGTTTTGCAAGATGTTTTTTTGTTTTCCGATACGGTTTTGAATAACATCACCTTAAAAAATGACTCCATCTCTCTCGCAACCGTACATCAAGCAGCCAAAGATCTTGGGGCGGCTAACTTTATCGAATCACTACCTGGAAAGTATGATTTCGTTGTTCAAGAACGCGGCGGGGTTTTGTCAACCGGACAACGACAATTGATTTCCTTCGTTCGGGCTTATGCTTACAATCCATCCATCTTAGTGCTCGATGAAGCTACTTCCAGTATTGACTCCGACACCGAAGAAGTAATTACGAAAGCAACTGAAAGTTTAACTTCTAAAAGAACATCCATAGTCATCGCACATCGCTTAGCTACCATTCAAAATGCTGATCGAATTATCGTCATGGAGAAAGGAGAAATCGTAGAAAGTGGTAATCATTTAGAACTTTTGTCGAAAGGTGGACACTACAAGAATTTATTTGAAATCCAATTTAAAGGATTGATTGCCAATTAACAATTAACCTTTTGACAGTTAAATATTTACGATTCAATAAATTAGTTTTTCCCTATCTTTGCAGGAATACATGAATAAGAAAGGTAGAGTATTAATGGCAATGAGTGGTGGCATCGATAGTTCGGTGGCAGCCATCATGCTTCATCAACAAGGATATGAAGTAATTGGTTTGACCATGAAAACATGGGACTATGCCTCTTCAGGAATAAATTCAAAGGAGACCGGTTGTTGCAGTTTAGACTCTATTAATGATGCTAGAAGTATTGCTGTTGAGTATGGCTTTCCTCATTACATTTTAGACATCAGAGGAGAATTTGGTGAATCGGTGATTGACAATTTTGTGGATGAGTACTTAGCAGGTAGAACTCCAAATCCATGTGTGATGTGTAATACCCATATCAAATGGGAAGCCTTATTGAAGCGTGCCGACATGTTGAATTGCGAGTTTATTGCTACCGGTCATTATGCTAAAGTTAGAGAGTTAAACGGTCGCTACGTAATTTCAAAAGGACAAGATCCAACGAAAGATCAAAGCTATGTTTTGTGGGGTGTTACCCAAGAATGTTTATCAAGAACGATGTTTCCTGTAGGCGGCATGGAAAAAAGTGCGATTCGACAAATGGCCCGTGATATGGGTTTGCATGAATTAGCCAATAAGAGCGAGAGTTATGAAATTTGTTTCATTCCGGATAACGATTACCGTGCCTTCTTAAAAAATAGAGTTCCCGAACTAGAAACGAGTTTAGAAGGCGGAAATTTCATTGATAAAAACGGAAAAATATTAGGCAAGCACAGAGGATATCCCTTCTATACTATCGGACAAAGAAAAGGGCTTGAAATTGCGGTTGGCGAAGCGTTATTTGTCACCGAAATTCAACCCGAAACCAATACCGTGATCCTTGGAGAAATGGCTGACTTAAATCGCGAAGAAATGCTCGTGCGCAATATTAACTTAGTGAAGTACGCGGCCATTCCCGATCAACTGGAAGTACTCTCAAAAGTGAGGTATAAAGATCCAGGTACGATGAGTTCCATTGTACAAGTAGGGAATGAAATGAGAGTTCATTTTCATGCTCCTGTTAAATCTGTAGCTCCTGGACAAAGCGCAGTATTTTATGAGGGAGATGATGTGGTTGCAGGGGGATTTATTGAAAAATCGACTATTAGTTAAACTTTTTATCCTTTCAAACGTAAAATATGCGTTATATCAATACCATGAAAAAACTCATACTTTCGGCATTAGGAATCGCTCTGCTTTTATTCATATCCTCTTGTAAAAAGGAAGATGATAGTTCAACGGTCGTGCCTGAAGATTTAACTCAGCAATATTTTCCCATTGACTCTGGCTTAACTCGATTTTATGAAGTGGATTCTATTTTTTGGGACCCATTCACTCAAACTCGTGATACCATTCACTATTCATTGAAAGAAGTAATAGCAGGAACTTTTATTGATAATCAAGGTCGTTTGGCTCAACGTATTGAAAGGTTCAAGCAAGACCAAGTTGGAAATTGGATTATCTACAAAGTTTGGTCCTCGCATCGCAATGGACAACGTGCAGAGAAAGTTGAAGACAATATTCGTTTAGTCAAATTGGTTTTTGCGGTAAGTCAGGGCGTTACTTGGAATGGAAATGCTTACAATACATTAACGCCTAGAAATTTTGAGTACATCGCTGTAAACGCACCAGGGTCGATAGGAAATTTGAATTTCCCTGAAACCATTCGAGTTCAAGAAGACGACGAACCCGCTAATTTACTTAACGATTATTACGCCGAAGAAAAATACGCGCGGAATGTAGGCATGTACTATCGAATCATTTCTGACATTGAATTCAATTTTATTTCAGGCGACACGGTTTCAGGATACATTTACACCGAAAAATTGTCATCATATACGCTCTAATACTAAGATTGAGCATTTCTTTTCTTAATAATTTTCTATTGGGTTATATTAAGTTCACCTAGTTTCACTCTGTTTGTCAGGGTAGGATAATATTCACTTCATCTACTTCATTTTCTATGAATTCTTTGATGCTCCTTCAATTTTTTTGCTTACTTTAGATGGATTCATCTAGGAAACAAGAGCTAGTAGCTATCAAATGAAAAAATATCTTATTTTCGGATTCACCTTCACCTGCATTTGGTTTCTTTCTGCATGTAAAAAAGAGGATAAGTCTCTTAAAATTGACGATTCAACTTTAGCTTATTTCCCCATTGATTCTGGCTTGACTAGGTACTACCAAATAGATTCTGTTTATTGGGATGACTTTGCTCAGATTCGTGATACCATCAGTTATGAGTTAAAAGAAGTAATTGCGGGATCCTTTTTTGACCTTACAGGAAGATGGGCACAACGTATTGAAAGTTTCAAAAAAAATCAACAAGATCAATGGATCATTTATCAAGTAGGCAGCTCCCATCGAAATAATCAATGGGCTGAATCCGTAGAAAATAATATTCGAATTTTAAAATTAGTGTTCCCCGCAGTAAGTGGAATTTCGTGGAATGGTAACATCTACAACACCCAAAATCCACAAAAATTTGAATACTTGACAGTTGGAGTACCTGACACTACTGATTTCTTCGTGTTTAATGAAACAATCAAAGTTCAAGAAGATGATGAACCTTCCAATAATATATATGATCTTTACGGTGAAGAAAAATACGCGAAAAACATTGGCTTATACTATCGAATAATTTCTGATCTTGAATTCAATCCTAGTGGTATGCCAACTATTGACACTATTGCAGGATATATCTACACTGAAAAATTAATTGCTTACACTCCATGAAACTAAAATTTATTCTAACCCTTCTTACAATTTCTTGCCTACAACAAGCCTTTGCTCAAGATCGTTACGTCATTTTTTTTAGTGATAAAAACAACTCGCCATTTTCAATTTCGACTCCCTTGGATTTTCTTTCTCAGCGAGCCATCAACAGGCGAATCAATCAAAACATTTCCATTGACCAAAGCGATCTACCCGTGAATCCGCAATACCTTTCGGGTGTAGCAGGCACTGGAGCTTTTGTGATGCGTTCGAGTAAATGGTTTAACGCGGCTATTATTGAAACCACCAGCTCAACGGTTCTCAATGCCATCAGTCAACTGCCATATGTGTTGAATGTACAGAATGTAAGTAAGCCAAAACCAAACCCCGATCGTTCGAACAAATTCGACAACTTAATTAAAAATATAAATCCATCTACCGTAGCCCATCGATCTTCAGGTACGCAGTCGTTGAATTATGGCAATGGTTTTATTCAAGCAAACATGCTTGGTCTTTTGACATTGCACAACCAAGGTTATACGGGTGCTGGTCGATTAATTGCAGTTTTAGATGCTGGATTTTTAGATGTACCAAACATGATTTGTTTTGATAGCATCCGTGCTAACAATCAAATTAAACATACTTGGGATTTTGTAGATAATGAATCTGATGTTTACGACGACCACTATCATGGAGCAGCGGTTCTTTCATGCATGGCTTCCAATGTTCCAGATACTTTAGTGGGAACAGCTCCTCACGCAGACTATATTTTACTAAGAACTGAAGATGCAAATTCTGAATTCATCATTGAAGAATATAATTGGGCAATCGGTGCAGAATTTGCGGATTCAGCTGGTGTAGATTTAATCAACTCCTCCTTGGGCTATACAGAATTCAATGACCCATCACAAAATCATCTGTATTCAGACATGGATGGAAATACGAACCCGGTAACCATCGCGGCCGATTGGGCAGCACAAAAAGGAATATTGGTAGTAAATAGTGCAGGCAATGAAGGCAGCAGCCCCTGGAATTACATCAGCGCACCTGCTGATGCCGATTCTATACTTGCTATTGGTGCTGTCGACTTCAGTGGCGCCTACGCCTCTTTTAGTGGTAATGGTCCATCCTTTGATAATCGAGTGAAACCTGATGTAGCTGCACAAGGTCAAAACACTTGGTTGTATACTCCGTTTAGCAATAATCAAGTGACCCAAGGAAATGGAACTTCCTTCTCCGGACCCGTACTCTGTGGGGCTGCAGCCTGCTTATGGCAAGCTTGGTCACAAAAATCAAACATGGATATTATTCAAGTAATAAAACGCAGTGCCAATCAATATTCAAATCCAGATACATTATTAGGATATGGAATTCCTAATTTATCACTTGCAAATAGTCTGTTAAACTTAGGTGATATCAATATCCCACAGAACGCCATTCTCCATATTTATCCAAATCCAATCTCCAACGGAGAAACTATTCATTTGGTTTATTATGCCCAGCATAGCAATTCAGCTACACTTTCAATTTATGATATTTGCGGGAAGATGGTATTACAGCAAGAAGTAAACACCCTGCAAGGAGCCTTAAATAAAATTGATCTTCAAGTAAATTTATCGAAAGGTTGCTACTTTATAGAAATTTATGATGGCAAGACAAACACTATCAAAAAATTAATGAACCAATAAATTAAATTGCATGGTCAGTGAAAATAATCCGATTAAGCTGACAATGAAATAAGGAACTAATGTTGCAGCACCGCTATAGTCTTTTGTAATTCTTTGCCCGAAAATAAGCATCAGTAGTGTTAGCGAGGAAAACCAAGCACCCAGCTGTGCAATATAGGGACCTTTGCTTGTAAGCAAGTGTATCATTCCACCAAAAGAAAGCAATCCACTTATCAATTCTGAAAAAGTAAGTACATAAAACAATAAACCGACATATTTATAAAGCGCACTTTTTGTAAACTTTTGTTGGATCCAGCCTAACTCTTTTTTATGATTTACAATTTTATCAATTCCCGATTGAAGGAATACAATGGCGAGGAAGGATGAGCAGAAAAATCCTGCCCAATTAATGTCAGTCAAATTCATAACGTTAAATTAGTTGGTGTAAATTTATAAAATTCTTGTGAAACTCCTTCCTTATTGCAGAAAAACAACTTGGGGAAGCGGTTGCACATATCAACAGACTTCCGCCTGAGATTGGTTGAGGCTTAACCGATCCACAAGCCATAAATTATTTACCGAACGTAATTAATTTGTAGTTTTTTCTGAATAAAACTTCATATGAAGTCATCAAAAAGAAAGAAACCATAAAAAATCTAAAAGAAAACACAAAAAAACTCCCATCTCAAGTCGAAAATTAAATCGACTTGAGACCGGAATTCGAATAATGAATAGAATTAAATATACTTTGCCAAAAAGTCGATCAATTCGCCTCTTAGCTCATTGATAATCTTTTCGAACATTTCCACTTTTTCTCTCAAATCTGAATGATCGTTCCACTTCAGTTTATCAGCAGCTACATCATTTTTATTCAAATGAGATTCGATTGTATTTTCATACTGTTTGATGGTATGCTTTAAAATATCGGCTTGCTCGTTTTGAACGATTAACTGATTCTGAAAGTGCTCCACCATGGCTTGTACTTCGTGATTAGTATTCTTCCCCGCTACTTCCGACAAGCGATTTTGCATCACCTTAATCTCGTCTTTATAGAAGAGCATTTTATTAATCCATTGTACATGCTCTTCATGCAAATCATAAACAAGTTTCTTTTCCATAGTATTTTATTTTAGGTATTTATCTCAATACAAAACTCTGAAAATTAAGATCCGAAAAGGTTGATGATTATCAAGGAATGTATGATATGCATCATCTTTCAGATGCCATATAAAATTACTTAAAAAAATAGAGATTTCATTCAACAAAACGCATTGATTTTTATTAATCTGCAACGTTTGTCTTTTGACTAAATTTGCGTCAAATGTCATTGTCCGCACCCTTTATTGCTATTTCAAAGGCAAACCCCGTTTTTGAAACTATTGCCAAAGCCCTCCAATCGAATGGAATTCAGGGTTTTCTCATTGGTGGGTTTGTCCGTGATATGCTCTTGAATCGTCCCTGCAAAGATATAGATATCAGCGTATTGGGAGACGGGATCGCAGCGGCTCAAATCACGGCAAAAGCATTAGGCATTCCGAATCAAGTGAATGTTTTCAAGACTTTTGGTACCGCCATGATCAAGTATCATGAATACGATATTGAATTTGTAGGAGCACGGAAAGAATCCTATTCAAGCGATTCCAGAAAGCCCAGTGTGAGCAGTGGAACATTAGAGGATGATCAAAAAAGAAGAGATTTTACCATCAACGCCCTTGCCATCAGCTTAAATAAAGAAAATTACGGCCATCTCCTTGATCCTTTTAACGGCATTTCGGACTTAGAAGATGGGATTTTAAGAACTCCTTTAGATCCCTTAGTGACCTATTCCGATGATCCATTGAGGATGCTTCGCGCTATACGATTTGCAACTCAACTCAACTTTACGATCGAACAAAGTTCATTGGACGCTATTCGTGAGCAGAAAGATCGTATTCAAATTATTAGTGGAGAAAGAGTAATTGATGAGCTCAACAAAATAATATGCACCTTACAACCATCCAAAGGATTTTTATTGTTGCATAAAACTCAATTATTGCCACTTATCTTTCCTCAGCTTGCTGCTTTGGAAGGTGTAGATACCATGAAAGGAAAAAGTCACAAAGACAATTTTTTCCATACGCTTGAAGTGTTAGATAATCTCGCCAAGCTTACGGATGATTTGTGGTTAAGATGGGCGGCTCTGCTTCATGATATTGCAAAACCTGCCACCAAGCGTTTCGATCCTGAACACGGTTGGACCTTTCATGGGCATGAAGACAAAGGTGCCCGCATGGTACCTGGAATTTTTCGTCAGTTGAAATTACCCATGAATGAAAAAATGAAGTTTGTTCAGAAATTAGTGCTGCTTCATTTACGTCCTATTGTCCTAGCAAAAAGCGAAGTGACCGATTCTGCGGTGCGTAGATTACTTTTTGAAGCGGGTGATGACATCGATGACTTAATGAAATTATGCTACTCCGATGTCACTACTAAAAATGAATTCAAACAGAAAAAATACCGCAATAATTTTGAACTCGTCAAACAAAAACTGATTGAAGTCGACGAGAAAGATAAAGTCAGAAACTGGCAGCCACCCATCTCTGGTGAAATGATCATGGAAATTTTCCAATTAAGACCTGGACGCGAGATTGGTGTACTAAAAAACACAATTCGAGAGGCTATTTTAGATGGTATCATTCCAAATGAATACGATGCGGCTTACCTTTATTTACTTGAAAAAGCAAAGGAGATCGGATTGATGCCTGTTAACAAAAAATAGAATAACACTAAAAATAATCCTTGTTAAATAAAATGACGGTTTTATATTTGCATCTATAAGTATAAAATATGCCTACTGTATACCGATTCCGAGTAACCTTTGAAGATTATGACGAAGTCACGAGAGACATCGAGATCAAAAGCACTCAATTCTTTAGTGATTTACATACATGCATTCAATCTTCCATCGGCTTTGATAACTTAAAGCCAAGCTCGTTTTATATGAGCAACGACAATTGGATCAAAGGACAAGAAATATCGACCATCATTCGTAAAAATAAAGCCGGAGAAGAATCCATTTTAATGGAAAACGCTCGCTTGTGTGATTACATCGCGGACCCACATCAAAAAATTTATTACTTAAGCGATCACGATTCTAACTGGACATTCCAGATTGAGTTGATGAAGATTCTTCCGTCTGATGATGCCACAAAAACATATCCTTATTGCTTTAAAAGTACAGGGGCCGCACCTCGTCAATACATCATTACCGTTCCAGTAAAAACAATTACCAACGATGATGGATCTGAAGAAATAATTGAAGAAGATGATCTGGATGATGAAGTTGAAAAAGAAGATAGCATTTTAGGTGAAGTGGAAACAGGTGTTGATATAGAAGAGATAGATGGTATGGGGGAAGAAGGAGAAGATGACGCAGTGACCGAAGACGAAGAAGACGCTGAAATGAATTTTGATGATGCAGACGAAGATCAAAAAGAAGATTATTAAAATAATCACAATTTCATTAGATAAACCATACAGGGGCAGAAGAATTTCTGCCCCTGTATGGTTTATAATTCTTCTTCCCTTTTTCATTTAGTATATTGATAAAAAACATGAAATCTACGCTCATCGTCATTGGAGGTCCTACGGCATCAGGTAAATCGGCTTTAGCGATGAATTTTGCACGTCATTTGAAAACTGAAATTATTTCGGCCGACTCCCGTCAGTGTTTTAAAGAAATGACCATCGGTACCGCAAAACCACCTCGGGAAGATCTCGAAGAAATCAAACATCATTTTGTTAACTCTCATTCTATCCATGAACATTTCAGTGCAGGAATCTTTGCTGAAGAATCTCAAAAAGTATTGACGAATTTGTTTAAAGAAAAAGAATACGTTGTTGTGGTGGGTGGAACTGGACTTTATATTCGCGCTTTGACTGATGGACTTGATGAATTACCAAATGTAGAAATCAGTACCAGGGAAAAAGTAAAATCCCTCTTCAGAGATAATGGAATTGAAGCGTTACTAGAAATCATTCGCGAAAAGGATCCTGATTATTTAGCGATGGTTGATCATCAAAATCCATCTCGACTCATGCGCGCTGCTGAAATTATTTTACAAACGAATGAAAGATATTCAGTCTTATTAGGGAAAGCGAAAGCAAAACTTCCATACCAAGTAATAAAACTTGTAATTCATCCTGAGCGATCAGTCCTCTATAAAAACATCGACCAAAGGGTAGATCAAATGATGGAGATGGGTTTATTAGAAGAAGTGAAATCATTGGTTCCATATAAAGCACTTACCACATTGCATACAGTAGGCTATAGTGAATTATTCAACTATCTCGACGGACAAACGACATTAGATTATGCTGTTGACAAAATCAAACAACACAGTCGCAACTATGCAAAACGACAAATTACCTGGTTTAAAAATCAAGACGAATTTACTTTTCTTGATCCTGCAGTGGACTCACTTACACCTGAAAATATCCTTCATTCACACAACAACTCGAAGCGTTAAAAGCTATACCACCTTCATTGCAAAATGATGACTGGTAATATTAAATCCGTACTTTAAATACATACGGTGCGCATCATAGCGTTGAGGATTACAACCCGAATCAAGATGTAGTTCATTGCAATGTGCTTCTTTCGCTATGGCCATTACATGATCCAGTAATTTTCTTGCATACCCTTTTTTCCTTTCGCCGGGAAGCGTGCTTAAATCATCAATGTAAATCGATTTTCCCCAATGCAAATGCTCTGCAAATCGGAAACCTAAAGCAGCTTTTACATCATTTCCATCTACCAAATAGATTAAACGATACCCACGTTGCATCATTCCGCCAACGATGGTTTCTATATTCCCTTCGTTGAGCTGAGGACGCAAGGCGGCCATGACATTGGTCACTTTGAGTAATTCATTGGTTGAGTTAATTTCAAATATGTGCATAATTTTGCTATTCGATTAATTAACACTAAATTAAATAATCATTGGATAAAGGCAAATTATTTTTATATTTGATCTACCATTTCCATCCATTTTAATGTTATTTTTAAATATATACCCATGAAAAAGCTAGTTTTAGTGATGATGATAGTTGCCACAACCATCTCAACATTATCAAAAGTTTTAGGCCAAGAAGTTCAACTCAACTGGGTACAAATTCTATCTGATGAAAATTTGTCTTACACATCGGGAGAGATTAAGATTCTCGCTAATGGCGATGTAATTTTGGTAGGTACCGTTTATAATGTGGTAGAGCAACAAAGTGATATTTTATTGGTACGATTAGATGATAAAGGAGATGAGGTTTGGTCGCATTTATTTGCGAGAAAAATGAAGGGTCAATCTGTTGTTTCCTTTCCACTGGCGGATTTTTGTAGAGTACTACTTCTTATGAAATGGAGAAGGCGATATTTCATTCTTCGGGAGGATGATGTGTTTACTTTGGCAAAACCTATGGATCGGAAGCTAATGAGGGCGCCTGTCAATTCGCAGGTGGAAGATGGGTTTTGGTTTTAGAATGTCACAAAACGATCCTACACTATTACTGGTTTAATTTGATGAATATGGTGAATTGGTTTGGGATGAAACATATATTTATTTTGGTAATTGATCACCCAATGCATATCTATTGAACCATACCTGAAGGAGGCTATATTACCTCCGGTATTTTTGTGGATACTAATGATAGTTTGCAATCATAGTAGAGAACTAGACTCTAAGGAGGAGTAGTATGGTCAAAACAAATTTCAGGAGTAGTGAATCCATTTTGATATAAAAGTACTTTCCAATGGATATTTGCTTTGTGGAAAAAGTTATTTAGATACACTAAATTATTTCGATGCTCATATTTTGAAGTTAGACTTGAGTGGTGATGTAATTTGGGATCGACATTTTGGCTCCCGAAACAACGAAGAATTTAATCAAATTGCGCTGCTAGATGATGGAGAATTTATGCTTACTGGTACCATCACCGACGATCAAAATGTATCCAGCCCAGGGGTGATACACTTTCCTTCAGGTATCTTCCCGTTAGATGGAACAGGCAAAGGAGTGTCCATTACGCAAAACCCAAAGGGATCAGTCATCCTACAAAACGTTTTTATTGACGAATCAGAGTTGAACAGTATCCAGCTAGTCGCATATATGATTCCCTGCCCTATTTTGTATCCACGGGCTCTACAAATTAATAATTTATGGTGTACAACTTCTGGAAATTGTTATCCTAACCTCCCTAAAATATTTACTGATGTTACCGGTGTTTTAGCGGATTCATTACTTTCCTATTTGCAGTTTAATAAAATTAACGCATTACTGCTTGGGAATCTAGAAGACATATTTTTTGAAGATGTTAATGGAATTAATAATGATGTAAATGTTAATGGAGCAGACTTAAGAGATAGTTTAGCAGCCTTTATTTCTCGTGTACGCTCCTTGTCAGAAATTATAGATGTTGTTGCTGTATTAAGAGACAAACAGGATGAAAATAACGCCGATACCTTGCTCAATTCTTCGCTACTAGATTTACTCAAAAACTATAATCAAACCCGACCGACGGCCTCTCGTTTCAATGAAATAAGCATCGACTATGAGTTTTGGCGTGATCAATATGGTGATCCAAACAATAATGATCCGATACTATATCCCCATCTTTACACTGGATGGCTTCATTATAGGGCTTTAGGGAAAAAGATGAAAACAATTTGTGCGGATACTGCCAACCACTTTTATAGAATTAGCACAATTTTAGGCCGAATGGATCGAAATATCGATAGTAACATCAACACGGGGCTCAATGGAGAAGATGAAAATGTAATTGTCGATTTTGTGGATAGTACATTTAGCAGGGTGTATTTGTTTTTTTATATTCCGGACAAAACTAGGTGGTTTATTTCTCAAGAACCGACTCGGTTTATGACAGGTTGGGGAGATTTCCAGAACTCGCCGAGCGCATCTACATTTTGGAAACAACTCCACCATGAGTAATATTTGGCCTATGTTTTCTGCCGAGATTCTGTAGTAAATGACCGCTCATCTATTTGAGGTGTTGCAAGATCAGCAGGAGTATTTGGGCGCCACAGCAACATTACTTAACAGAAGCGCAGAATATTTTTAGAGATCAAATATTTGCTTACAATATTATTACGGCTAATGATTTCCCTGGATGGCAAACAGTAATAAAATTGATGGCTATGCATTATTTATGTATGGATTAGAACCCATTGATACTTTAAGAATACAAGATCGAGCACCTAATATCTATACCAATCACGATTGTTTTTCCGCAAGATATTTTAATAGTAATACGAAAAATGAAACCGAAGGCACAACTACTTACACCTCAACAAATTCTATTTTCAATTACACTGACAAATACCAAGTTTACACATTATTAGGGCAGTTTATTGGTTTGAAAAGCAAATGAATTTGAAAAATTAAACTCAGGAAATTACATCTTAACTGATGTAAATTCCAATGTCAGGTTTTTAATCAATAAGCAATAATGTAATAATATAGTCCCATGATTCGCAAACTACTCAGCTTTATTTTTTTCGCGAATTTGATTTCCTTGTACTCAAATTCGCAAACACATACATTTCAAAAAATATACAAACTATCAGGAGCTTCTATCGGTATGGCAGTAAAGGAATTGCCAAATCAGAATTCTTTTAGGTTTACATTACTCAACGATTGCATCATTGCCAAATCGAATGACTCTAATGAAAGTGAATGAGAATGGCGACTCTTTAAATGCGAAAGTGCTTTGTGCAAGCGTAACAGGAGACTTTGTAATTAGCAATAATTTTAATGTTGCAATAATTGGAACAGCATCTTCCTGCATTCCAAATGTTCAAACTGATATTGTATTATATATATTGGACACAGCATTTAACATGTTAGATACAGCTTTATTTGGCGATGCAAATTTAGACAAAGGAAAGCGAATCATTAACAATTCTGATGGCAGTTACACAATAGCGTGCTACAACGACTCATATCCTGATTTAATAAAAGCAGACAGTGCAGGAAGCATTATTTGGAGCCGTAGTTATGGTTTGAGTGGATTGTATTCTGTAAAGCACAGTTTAGATGGAGGATATTTTATTTGTGGAAATGCAGGCGGAAGTTTTGTGGATCCCATGTATGTAGCAAAACTCGATTCAATGGGCTTCGTGATATGGTATAAAACTTTTTACAATAATAATATGTTCATTTTTACAGATATTGAACCCACTCCAGATGGAGGTGTGGTTGCGTTATGCGATGAGGCCAGTTTGTATAAAATTTCCGCTATTGGAGATAGTCTCTGGAAAAAAAATGTTTACCCAGCTTATACTCGCATCACAAAAACAACCGATGGAAATTTAATAATGACAGGTGCTGGCACTGGTATGGCTCTTGTAAAGGCGGATACGAGTGGGAATATAATTTGGGCTAAACAATTTTCATATTATCCATTCACCCCAGGCATCTGGTATGAAAGCAACGACGTTATCCAAACCAGCGATGGAGGGTATATGCTTTGCGGGTTAATTGATTCATTTGGTGTTCAAAATTTGTATGTAAAAACAGATTCGCTGGGGTTTGTTACGACTGGATTATTTGAAGTGGAAAAACAATTATTAAAAAGCTATTGCTACCCCAATCCCATGAAGCAAACAGCGCAAATTACTTTTACGGATATGAATTTACCTAATTTAAAAAATAATATTCTGCGATTGTATGATAGTCGAGGAATTCAACTAAAAGAAGAACAGGTTTTTTCATGGCCATATACCCTGCATCGAAGCAACATGCCACCTGGATTTCATTTTTATACCATCTCAGTCCAAAAAGAAGTAATTAGTACTGGAAAATTAGTGATGGAATGAGGCTCTATTTTAATTTATTATATCAATAAACTCCAAGAAATTAATTCCTTATCAGCTTTTTAAAGAAACGTTATAGCGGTACAGTTTTCCTTTGTAATTTGGTGCCGTAATTATTAATTTATGAGAACGCTAACCTTACTCTTCTTATTTCTCGGATTTCAACTTCAGGCTCAAAATAAATTCGTTACTGAGTATCGATACGATCAAAAGGTAACCATTTCGGATGGTGGAAATTCAAACGCTGGAGCTTTTATTAAAATTTTAGCGGAAGGAAATGGAAAATCACCGAGGTCTACATTTTATTATTTGTCGTTCGGGCAACTAATGTATGTCATTACTCGCGAACCTAAATTCGTTTATAACATCGAATCGGAATCGATGCGCTTGAGTGGTGATGTAAATTACAAGGGTTTTGATGTAAGCGATTACCTGCTCCCAGCTGAAGCTAAATTTGCATTACGCCAAAAAGCAAAAAGTGGATTATTTTGGGATCGCCCACTTGCAGCAAAAGTAGATTCCGGAAAAATAGGGTTGGCATCGTATAACGATACGGACTCTATCAGTCCTCAATATACCAATTTTGATCTTATCAATTTCGAATTAAAATTTGGTAGTACCGCCCAGTTGGAAAAAAAAGTTGCACAAATCAACAGCTACTATTCTACGATTTCCGATCTGGATAGAGCTTTTGGAATGGTACAAGGGGTAAACTCCTTTGCCTATGAAAACTTTAGAAACAACCAACGAAATTTAGTCGAGTCGGAAAACATTTTGAAGAATGCATTGGATGCAAAACATGAAAACCATCTTCCCTTAGAAGCTCATGATCCTGGAAAATATTTAGAGAAAAGAACGATCTTAAATAATTTGCTGATTGGAAAAAGAATCGAGTTTAATCAAGTGTTAAGCACTTTACATCTTACCTTTTTTGATAAAGGATTAGGATTTATTCGCAATAAAAATTACAACAAGGCGCAAGATTATTTTTTATGGTCACTGGAAGTAAATCCAATGTTCACCCCTGCCCTATTCCAACTGGCATTCATCGATTTTACCCAAGGAAATTTGCACGAAGCAGTATGTAAGTCTGACGATATTTTGTATAATTTACCCGTCGATCCGGAAACAAAAGATTTCACTATTGATTTACTTAAGGAAATTTATTCCGTTTACATTCAACAGGGAGAGGCTGCTTATACCAAGAATAAATATAGAAATGCCATCGACGAATATGAATCGGCGCGAAGCATTTGTGAAAAATACGATGGTGTTCCCTGCGGTGATGAGTTAAGCCGAGGAATGTCATTGGCAAAATCAGGCATCTACAAAGAATACCTCGAAGAAGCTCGCGATTTAATAATCATCAATGAATTTAGTCAAGCAGAAATTCTAACACAGACCGCGATTCAATTTCAAAACAACAATAAAAAGTTTATTCCTGATGGGTCAGAAGCATCCAATTTGATGGAGGCTATTCGTCAAAAAAAGTACGATCAGTTCATCTCTCAAGCCGTTCGTCTCACCGATCAGAAAATGTACGATGCGGCATTGGAGAAACTAGAAGAAGCCCATCGGTTGGCAGAACTACACCATCTAAAGCCGAATAAAGATTTTAGAACATTAACATTAAATGCTGCCCGTCCACGTACTCTTGAATTTGTTTTTGAGGGAAACGGTTTTGTAAAAAGCAACAACCTAAATTCTGCTCGTGAAAAATACTCGCTGGCTACTGAATCTCAGAAGAATTATTTTCTGATGGAGGACAAGGATATTAACAAACATTTAGAAACTTTACGCAAAAGTATTTTTACACAGCAATGCATTAATGCACAGTATTCCGTCGATTCCGCCTATAATAAAGGCCAAGATATCGAAGCCGAAATGGACTATCTAGCGGCAAATGCTAGCTATGAGTATGGAATAACAGTTGCTAGTAATAATAGAGATTGTGAAATCAATGTTGACAGCCTTGAATCTGCGATTCAAAATATTCGTACCGCTGTTACTTATTTGGAGTTAATGAAGGAAGTACGAAATGATGAAATTAAGGGACGTTTTCAGACGTCGATGGATAACTACGAAAAAGCATCTAAGTATTATCTCGAATTCAAAATAAATAATTTCGGTCTCGATCATGATCCAGATTTATTTGCATTCATTAAAAACAAAGGTTCGAACGGTATGCTGAATTATGCGGCTAGTCGTTACCGTGAGCAAAATGAATTGGATCATTCATTGACTCTATATAAATTGCTTATTGATCGAAACTACGATATCAGTTTGATTGACGGCTCACTCTATAAACTTGGATTTCAGCTTGGACAAACCGATAAAAAACTCAATCCAGGCTCTAAGTGGCGTGAACTTGTAAAAGTTTATACTAACGATAACAAAAAATTAAAAAGACTTCGTAAAGGGTATAAAAAGGGATTTAAGAGTAAATAATTTTCTCAGAGATAAAAATTAAGACAATAGAAAGATAAATTTAAACACAAGAGACACAAAAGAACACTAGTGTGCACAATAGATTTTACTTTAGTGTTCTCTAGTGAACTCGAATTTTTTATATTAGATTATTAATAATTGCTCTAAACATAAACAGATCATAGCCACATTTATGTCCTAGCCTCTCCCCAACCCCTCTCCAGAGGCGAGGGGCTATACTAAAATCTAATTTCTATTGTGTTCTCAAGTGACCTCTTGTGTCTCTAGTGTTAAAAAATGCTATATAATAAGACGATAAATTATTTTGTCTTAGACGCGTCTGATAAAAACTTCGCTAAACCAGAATCTGTTAAAGGATGTTTTAATAAATCCAAAATCGGTTGTAGCGGACACGTTGCAACATCAGCACCAGCTTCTGCACATTTCACAATATGCATCGTATGACGAATACTCGCTGCTAACACTTGTGTTTCGTAGCCATAGATTCCATAAATATGAACAAGTTGTTCGATCAACTCTATTCCATCAAAAGAAATATCATCTAAACGACCAATAAAAGGTGAAACATACGTAGCACCTGCTTTTGCTGCTAATAATCCTTGTCCGGCGGAGAAAACTAAAGTGCAATTGGTTTTAATTCCTTTTTGTGAAAAATAACGGATCGCCTTAATTCCATCTTTAATCATTGGAATTTTCACAACAATTTGAGGATGCAAATCGGCCAACTCTTCTCCTTCTCTCACCATTCCATCAAAATCTGTTGCAATGACTTCCGCACTCACATCACCACCTTTTGCAATTTCGCAAATATCTACATAGTGTTTTAAAATATTATTTTTCCCTTTAATGCCTTCTTTAGCCATCAAAGACGGATTTGTAGTTACTCCATCTAAAACGCCAAGGTCATAAGCTTCACGGATTTGATCAAGATTTGCGGTGTCTATAAAGAATTTCATGGTTGATTATTTAGTATTTCGCAAAACTAATATTCTAATCCTTGCAAAATTTCATTTGTTAAAAAACAGTTGTAAGATTAGATTTTGTACTTTTGTCCCGGGTAAGTCTTATACGATCAGCTCCTACAAACCTCCCCAGGACCGGAAGGTAGCAAGGATAAGTGGTTGAGCGGTGCGATATAAGTAGCTTACCCATTCTTTTTTCCTTCTATTTTGGGATTGTTGAAAATCAATTTTTTCTAAAACTTTTTTGAGTTAAATTTGCGCAAATGCAAAGCCCTCCAGTATTAAAAACAGCGTTAAACTACGGAGCCCTCAGCGGTTTAGTATCCTTCCTTGTTTTCTTGATTCTATATTGGATGAACTTCAACCCATTAGGTCCATCTTCATGGTTAGGAGCTTGGGTACCAGTTCTTTTCATGGTATTAGCAACGCGCCATTACCGCAATTATGAAAATGGGGGATTTCTACTTTATTGGAATGGATTCCGCATCAGTTTCCTCACAGCCTGCTCAGCCGCCTTGGTTTTTGGAGCGTTATCTTGGTTTTTTGTATCGTATATTGATGGTGAAATCCTCGATCGTTTCAAGCAAGAAAGCTTAGAAGCCATGGAATTAACGGAAGGAATGATGAAATCCATTATGGGTGAGTCAGCTTTCGACCAATCGGTGCAAAGCATTACGAATATGGAAATGCTAGAAGTAACGAGTGGCGATATTTTTAACAAAATGATTGGCGGAATAATTTGTGCGTTTATCATAGCTGCTTTTTACAGAAGAGAACCTAACTTTCAAGACGAAGAATGAGCTTAGCCCAATTTGATATTTCAGTGGTGGTTCCACTGTATAATGAAGACGAATCCCTTCCTGAATTAAGTGAATGGATCGATCGTGTCATGAAGAAAGAAGGCTATTCTTATGAAGCCATCTTGATTGACGATGGCAGTAAGGATAATTCATGGAAAGTCGTTCAATCTATTTGTGCTCAAAATCCATCTTTTAGGGGGATTAAGTTTCGCCGCAACTATGGCAAATCTGCAGCTCTGCAAAAGGGATTTGAAATAGCATCTGGAAAAGTGGTGATTACCATGGATGCGGATATGCAAGATAGTCCAGATGAAATTCCAGGATTATATAAAATGATTGTGGAAGATGGTTTTGATTTGGTGTCGGGATGGAAGCAAAAACGGTATGATCCCATCAGCAAAACCCTACCCAGCAAATTTTTTAATTGGGCAACACGAAAAATGTCGGGCATCAATAATTTGCACGACTTCAATTGCGGATTAAAATCGTATCGAATCGATGTAGTGAAAAGCATTGAAGTTTACGGAGAGATGCACCGTTATATTCCCGTGATTGCAAAGTGGGCGGGATTCTCAAAAATTACTGAGAAAGCAGTGGAGCACAGAGCAAGAAAATATGGAACTACTAAATTCGGATTGGAAAGATTCGTAAACGGATTTTTAGATTTGCTTTCTATCTCCTTCGTTTCCCGTTTTGGAAAACGCCCAATGCATTTGTTCGGAACATTGGGTACATTGATGTTCCTGATCGGATTTATGCTCGCAGCTTATTTGGGAGCTAGTAAAATATGGGCGGTATATCAAAATGAGTATGCTCGACTCATCACCAATCGCCCTTCTTTTTATATTGCATTAACGTGCATGATTCTTGGAACACAATTATTCCTTGCCGGATTTGTTTCTGAATTAGTTGGACGATCCAGCACTGAGCGCAATCATTACTTGATTGAATCTACCGAAAATTGTTAATTTTCAGTCGTGAAATCCACTACTGAAATAGAAAAAAGCGAATGACTCACTCATCTGCTAAACATATCATTATTGGAGGTCCAGCCCATCCCTGACGAGGCGAAATCGCTGCTTTTAATGAAAGGTTGGCATTGGCTTTACAGAAAGATGGTCACCAAGTAACGATTTATACTTTCTGCTACCAATACCCCAACTTGCTTTTTCCAGTCAAAACGCAATACTCCACCGATCCTGCTCCTAAAAATTTAGATATTCAAGTAAAGGTTCATTCAGTAAATCCATTTAATTGGTGGAAAATTGGATCTGAAATTAAAGAAATAGCACCCGATCATTTGATTTTACGATTCTGGATTCCATTCATGGCTCCATGTTTAGGGAAGATTGGACGTATTGTCAAGAGAAATAAAAAAACGCGCATCACTGGACTCCTCGACAACATCATTCCCCACGAAAAACGGATGGGTGATGTCCCTTTAACGAAATACTTTACGCATACTTGCGATGATTTCATGTCGATGTCGCACCAAGTAACTCTAGACCTAAAGCAATTTTCGGATACCCCTTGCCGTTATAGTCCACATCCGGTTTATGATCATTATGGAACCCGCGTAAGCAAGGAAGAAGCAGCAAAAAAATTGGGGTTAGATCCCAACGGAAAGTATCTGCTCTTCTTTGGACTTATTCGCAAATACAAAGGCTTAGATTTGCTGCTTGAGAGTTTTGCAAAATCAGATAAAGCTCGAAAAGAATATCTACTTATCATAGCCGGTGAGTTTTACGATGACCCTACCTCCTATCTCGAGCAAATAAAAAAGCTGGGCATCGAAAAACAAGTCATTATTCACAATCGATATATTCCCGACGAACAAATTAAATATTACTTCTCCATTGCTGATCTCATCACACAAACCTACCGAACTGCTACTCAAAGTGGAATTTCGCAGCTGGCGTTTCATTTTGAAAAGCCCATGCTGGTCACCAAGGTAGGTGGACTTGGAGAAATTGTTATAGATGGTAAAACAGGCTATGTTGCAGAGCCCGAGGTGATGAGTATAACAACTCAACTCAATCGATTCATAGCAGAAAAAGATCAGATCAACTACTTGCCATCCATCCAAGAAGAAAAGAAAAAGTACTCATGGAAATCGTTTATCGAAACATTATTGGCTCCATCTAAATAGTAAAATTGAATAATTAGAAACCGCTTATTATCTTTGTATACAAATGAATTCCATCCACAATATCATCAAAGCCTCCATAGAAGTCAAGCAAAAATTATTGCAAGACGATGCCATGCAGCAAAACATTCAGATTGTAGCCAACACTTGTGCCAACGTATTTCGTGCTGGTGGCAAAGTACTTTTTTGTGGTAATGGAGTAAGTGCTGCCAATGCACAACACGTCGCCGCTGAATTATCAGGAAGATTTTATACCGATCGTGATCCATTATACTCTGAAGCATTACACGTAAATAGTTCATTCATCACTGCAGTAGCTAATGATTATTCATTTGATGTAGTTTACAGTCGAATGGTAAAAGCGAGCGGAAGAAAAGGCGATGTGTTAGTGGGGATATCTACCAGCGGCAATTCTAAAAACATTATTAACGCTTTACAACAAGCGCGCGATTTAGAAATGATTACTGTAGGCATGACGGGTGAAGGCGGTGGAAAAATGAAAGATTTATGTGATCACCTACTAATGTCCCCAAGCAAAGACACACCACGCATTCAAGAAACACATATTTTGATGGGACATATTATTTGTCAACTCATCGAAGAGCAATTATTTAAAAGTAACTCGTGAGCATAGCTACCTTATTCCTCGACCGTGATGGAGTGATTAACTCTGAAATTCACAACGACTATGTTAAAACATGGGATCAGTTTATATTTGAACCGCATGTTTTTGATGCCTTGCAACTACTTCAAGAAAAATTCGAACGTATTATTGTAGTTACCAATCAACGCGGTGTTGGCGCTGGATTTATGACACAAGAAGCACTAGACAACATTCACGATAAGATGGTAGCGCAATGCAAGGAGCGCGACATTATCATCCATAAAGTGTATGCTGCCACCGATGAAGACCGAAACAGTTCCAAAAGAAAACCTTCGCCCTACATGGGCCTTTGCGCGCAGGAAGATTTTCCTGAAATCGATTTTCACAACAGTTTGATGGTCGGCAATTCTCCCTCAGACATGGACTTTGGAAAAGCCTTGCAAATGCGAACGTTATTCATTGATGATAAAAGAAAATTTACCGACGTATCCCAAATCAACAATGCCGATTTTGAAGCCGATTCGTTGTTTGAATTTGCTATAAAAGTTCAAAACAGAACCCTCGAGATCTTTTAATCACATCGACAACTACTAAAATTTAAGCTCACAAATTTTAAATTTTCAGACTATAGCTGATCTTCTATGAAACCTCATGATCTCTATGATATTTAAAAAGATTTATTAATAGCAAACAATGAATTTTTCAAATTGGGATTGTGCTCTTTTTCATAAAAAACAATTTCTAATAAAAAGAAATTTTCAAATCTCAACATTTTCAATTCGCAGCTTTTCCATCAAATTGTTCCCAATTTTCCAATCTTCTAATTTCCTCAACCAAAATCCGGATCCTCATCAAAATCAGATTTTAATTGCTGGAGAAGCGTTTGAGCAATCAACAATTCCGTACTTCTCACTTCGTTGTACTTCTGCTCTGAAATTTGATTCACTTTCATGGCTATCATTTTATAGTCGTCGCCCACGTCGTGCAAGAAGCTTCGGCACACCATCTCCATCATGGTATACAGCAAATAAATCTCCTCTTTGGACAATTCCATCTTCTCCTTAGCTCTCTGAGCCGCAAAACGTTGAGCAAGCTGCGCTACACCGTTTAGGTCCACCAAATCAATTTGCATGGCTCTTTGCACAAAATCATACTTTTCCTGCTGAAAAACGAAATGATAAGACGAAGCCATCGACCGAATGAAGAGTTTTAGCTCTTCCGACACTGTAATTTCAATAGAATCTTTAAAAATCTTACCTTCCATGTTGGGACTATTTTCATGCAAAATTAACACTAAGTTGGTGGAATACCGAATTTCCAGCCTCATACCCCTATTTTTCAGAGGAAAAGCCTCACTTTCCACATGGAGTCGTTAATAAGATAATAAATCTTACATAATTGTAGTTTCCTATATAATTAGCTTTGAAAACCATCCGCAAAATTGTAAATTAGTGCATTGAAGAGCTTAGCTACCCCTGATCTCCTCATTCGTAACAAATTAGAAAAAGAAATATGCTCGCTACAAATAAGTTAAAATATATACTCTCCTTCGCTCTAATCCCTCTACTTTTCTCTTGCAATCAAGTGCAAAAGGCAGAGGCTCAAAATCCAAGTCCGCTGCAAATAAAGCAAGAGAACTTGGTGCGAAAAACGCTAATTAATACTTCCGACACCAGTGAAATTGAACTCGTGAACAACCATCAACTTTTTACGGAAGGATGGGATACTCTTGCACAACCTATTTTTTGGAAACAAATTATTTGTCTTTCTCCCGATTCATGCATCATCAATGTAGCAAATTCACGTACTCCCTTGGTGGTTTCAAATTATAGAAATTGGTTAAGTCAATCGGAACAAGAAAAGACCATCTACAAAAATCGATTAAAACAAGATTACTGTGTTGATTACAGCTCCGACCTCTATGTGACGAATGGCAAAAGTGAATTCTATGAGCATCGCAAAAGTATTCCTACTATCAGCAAAGCAGTTTCTTACTTTAAAGAATACGGTGTCGATCCGTGGTATGCTCAAACGATTCTGTTGATTGAAAGTCCTGGGAAGCATTTATCAAAGTCATATGTAGGTGCAGCCGGACCTTTTCAAATTATGCGCACTGTAGCTTTAAAATACGGACTGAAGGTGAATAAATATGTGGACGAACGCAGCGATTTAAAACGGGCAGCTTATGGTGCGTCTCGACTTCTCGCTACTATTTGCATTCCTAAAGTGAAATCATTGTTGGATAGTCGCAACATCCCTTACAAGGAAACCGATATTTATTTTCGACTTTTGGTATTACACGCTTATCATGCAGGTGCTGGAAATTTAGCTTGCGCCATCAATAAAATAAATCCAACTGAGGGCGGACAATCCCTTATCCAAACTTTGTGGAAGACAGAGTGCGGCGGTTTTAAAAACGAAAGTCAAAACTATTCACAGATTGCATTGGCAGCTCTTATGAATTTTGAAAACATAACTCGAATTGATGGAGATAGTATCTTTTTAATTCAAGGCGACAAAGCATTAGCCAATACACGTCGCTCTGTGAATCCAGCAGAAAAAGAAAGTGGATTAACATTGGCTTTATTGATGTACGAACGCGATTTAGCTGACGGTACAATTTCATATTCTTACTTTGCAGAAAAAGTGGAAACACTAAAAATGGAATTAGCACAAATTAATCCAGCGAACAACCAACTCTATCCAAGCAACGAAGAGCAATTGGTTCGCTTAGCCAATGAATTGATGAAGAAACGTAAGATGGATGATGTCATTCAATTATTGCGTCTAAACATGGATTTGTTTCCACAATCGTTTACTACTGCTGAGCATTTGAGCAAAGCCTACAAATTATCAGGAAATGCTGGCATGGCTCAAAAGTATATGAGTAAGTCGAATGAGTTGATGAAATTTAATGGAAATTAGGATTTAGGAACCGATTTTCTGGGAGGACGAGAAGATTTAACTTTCTCTTCTGCTTTTTTCTCAAACTTTATTGTTTCCTTCTTGATTGGAAGTTGCACTTCTTTTTTTTCGTTTGATTTTTTCGATTTTTTTTCCTCAATCACCAAACTCTTCAAATCAGATGTTGTCTTTACATTCCCAAAAATAACAACCACTTTATCGTCTTTCACACTCTCGACCTTACCGACCACAGCGCCGTTTTTCAATTTGACCATAACCCCTTTCTTCAAATGAATTCGGTTGTATGCAATTAATTCTTCTTGCTTGAATAAATCTTTTTGACTTAATTCATTTCTGCGCGCTTGTAATTTGGTATTGTATTTATCTAAAACTGCTTTCTTGTTTTTAGCCTCTTTCCAATCTTTAACGAATCGAGTGAATTTATCTTCTAGTTGTTTTGAAATGCGCAATTCTTTTTGACGGATACGCTCCTCGTTCTGCTCAATTTTATGCTCTTGATGCGTGACGTTTTTTTCGTATTTGTTAACGAGTTCATTCAATTTTTTTTCTTGAGATGAATTCACTTGGATCAAGCGAGCCACCTCTGCTTTTTCGTGTTCTACCTTGTTGAGTAATTCTTCCAGCAACAAATTATTTTTTTGTACTTTCTTTCGTGCTCTATGAATTACCGAAGGTGGCAATCCACTTCGCTCAGCCACCACAAAGGTGTACGAACTTCCAGGCTTACCCACTTCCAACCGAAAAAGAGGGATCAATTTTTTCGAATCGAATGCCATAGATCCATTGATAATGCCCTTGGTTTTATCAGCAAGCACTTTCAGATTCATGTAATGCGTGGTGATGATGCCCACTGATTTTTTATAATTTAAGTCTTCTAAAATCGATTCAGCCAACGCTCCACCCAGTGAAGGATCAGTTCCTGTTCCAAATTCATCAATGAGAAAAAGTGAATCGGCTGATGACTTTTCTAAAAACACTTTCATATGCTTGAGTCGAGAACTGTACGTGCTCAACTCAAATTCCAAGGATTGTGAATCGCCAATATCAACCAATACATTCTTAAAAATTCCAAACCGACTGTTTCCATCCACCGTGACTAAAAATCCAGCTTGCAACATCAATTGAAGAAGTCCAACCGTTTTCATACAAACTGTTTTTCCTCCTGCGTTGGGACCACTGATCACTAAAATACGTTCATCTTCCTGCAACTTCAAATTGAATGGAATTGTTTTCTTCCCTGCTGCAGCGTTGTACAAAAACAACAACGGATGGCGGGCATCCAGCAAATCAATTTTTGGTTTGGGATCAACATAGGGCAATTGTGCATTCATCTTCACTGCCAACTTCGCCTTTGCACGAACCACATCATAACTTACAATTAACGAAAAATATTTACTCAAGGCAGGATGAAACTTCCGAAGGAGTTCACTCAAAGCACGCATTATCTTTTTAATTTCTTCACGCTCATCTTCCTCCAACGACAAAATCAAATTATTGATTCCTATCGCTTCTTCTGGCTCCAAAAAACAAGTTTTTCCTGTAGCCGAAATATCATGAATAATACCCTTCGTACTTCGCTTATACTCCGCTAAAATGGAAACTACTCGCCTTCCCGCTCTCCAACTTTCCTCCGAATCGCTTAACCAACCACTTTTTCTGTATTTCTGAATGACGGATAAGTACAATTGATCTCACTCGATTCTTTTACGTGCTAAATTTTTCCGACTATGACTTAAGTCGGTGGACGCAGATGACAATACATGTCCACTTTCATCCATCACCGTTGAAATGGCTACTTGAATATCTTTTTCAAAAATCACATCCATCAACAAAGAAGATAGCAAGGGAAACTTCGCCTCTTTATCTTTCAAAAAAGCAAAAATTAGTGCCATTTGACCCACAATTCTATTCAACTGCAAAATCTGCAATGGCATCAATACAGAGTTCTGGACAAAGAGCAGTTTGAGATCTTGGCGAACATCAGGATAAGAGTCTGAAGGAAAAGGTTCACCGTCAGAAAGGATCCGTCTCATCTCCTCTGTTTCCTCTAACCGCCTAAGCACCACGGCATAGTCGGATGAAAACGAGATTTTAAGCACTTCTTCCTTTCCCGCGAGTCCACTACATTCCTCGGAGGTAATTTGACGCAATTTCTCAAACTCCTCTATTAGCAAAGAATGTTGTGGAAAGATATTCATGGGCTGCAAAAATACGTTGAGATTGTTATTAATCTGCCTAATTAGCACAACAATTAAAATAAAAGCTAAAAATTACCTCTAATTATCCACAATCACAGGCCGATTGTTGAAAACCATTCCGCTACTTTGAAAGGCTCATTACTTTTGCAGTCATGACTGAAATTAGCACATTGAAAGATTTCGCCTTACAGGTGAGAAGAGATATTGTAAGAATGGTGCATGCCGTTCAAAGTGGTCACCCTGGAGGCTCTTTGGGCTGTACGGAATTTGCTACTGTTTTGTATAACGACATCCTTCAGCATAACCCTAAAGAATGGGATATGAATGGAAAAGAGCAAGATCTTTTCTTTTTGTCGAATGGTCACATTTCTCCCTTATGGTACAGTGTTCTCGCTCGTTCAGGCTATTTTCCAACTTCAGAGCTAGCTACTTTCCGTAAACTTGACTCTCGCTTACAAGGTCATCCCACCACGCATGAAGGATTGCCTGGCGTTCGTATTGCATCGGGGTCATTGGGTCAAGGTCTTTCTGCCGCTATTGGAGCTGCACTTTCCAAGAAATTGAACAATGATGAACGGTTAGTTTTCGTTCTTATGGGAGATGGAGAATTACAAGAAGGTCAGGTTTGGGAAGCTGCGATGTTTGCCGCTGGTAAGAAAGTAGACAATTTGATTGCTACGATTGATATGAACGGGCAACAAATTGATGGTGCTACCAACGATGTGTTGCCTATGGGCGACTTAAAAGCAAAGTGGGAAGCTTTTGGATGGCAAGTGCTCAGCATGAAAGGAAATGATTTGGAAGATGTGCGCGCAACGTTATTAAAAGCAAAAACTCAAACCGGATTAGGGAAACCCATTTTAATATTGATGGAAACGATCATGGGCCATGGAGTTGATTTTATGATGGCCGGACATAAATGGCATGGTATCGCTCCAAACGATGAGCAACTAGCTGACGCACTAAAACAAAATACAAGTACACTTGTAGATTACTAAATTGAAAAAAAAATATCGAAGTAAATTTATTTTTTCCTTGCTTACTTTGATTTTGGTAAGCACAGGAATGGTTATGGCGCAGAAAAAATCGCCCGAGCAACCTACTCGCATCCTTTTTCTTTTTGATGCATCGCAAAGCATGTATGCACGTTGGGAAACCAATACAAAATACGAAGTAGCGAAGAAAATGTTGAGTGAGATGGTCGACAGTTTGAATGATATGACCAACCTTGAATTAGCATTACGAGTGTATGGCCATACCAAAAAATATCCTCCTCAAGATTGTGACGACACGCGTTTAGAAGTACCCTTTGGGAAAAATAACAGTTTTGCAATCAAGAAAAGGTTAGAGGAGATAAGTCCTTCGGGTACTACACCTATTGCACGCTCCTTAGAAGAATGTGGTGGCGATTTCCCTAAATCTCAAGCAAGAAATATTATTATTTTAATCACAGATGGAATTGAAGAATGTAATGGAGATCCCTGTGCGGTATCGGCCATGCTTCAGAAAAAGGGAATTGTATTAAAGCCATTCGTCATCGGATTGGGATTAAATAAAGATTTCATAAAACAATTTGAATGCATCGGAAATTATTTTGATGCTACCGATGAAACACAATTCAGAAATGCTTTCAACATTGTCATCACCCAAGCGTTGAACAATACCACGGCTCAAGTGAATTTACTCGACATACAATCGCATCCTACCGAAACCAATACCAGCATTACTTTTTACGATCAACGAAGTGGGGCTGTGCTTTATAATTTCATGCATACCATCAATGCCAAAGGTGTACCTGACACTGTTCAAATTGATCCATTAGGAATGTATCGAGTTACTGCGCACACTCTCCCATCCGTTAGTAAGGACAGTGTAACGCTGACTGTTGGAAAGCATACTGTTATTGCATTAGATGCTCCACAAGGCGATTTACAATTAAAAATAGATGGTGCCAACGAGTATAAAAAACTTTATGCTATTGTAAGAAAGCATGGTGAAAAAGCAACCTTAAATGTACAAGAGTTTAGTGATATCACTCGTTATATTGTAGGTGATTATGATTTGGAAGTTTTAACATTACCTCGCATTCACATCGACAATGTAAATGTGGCTCAAAGTAAAACTACCTCTGTTCAAATTCCAACGCCTGGTATTGCAACCATCATTTGCAATGCTCCAGGCTATGGCGACATATTAGTTGAAAAAGACAATAAATTAGAATGGGTGGATCGCATATCGCTGAATAGTGTCAAGGAAAGTATTGTATTGCAACCCGGACTCTATCGCATCGTTTTCCGTCCTAAGAATTCACAAGCTGTCATTTATACCATCGAAAAAACATTCCGCATTGCCTCTGGAATTAGCATCAGTGTAAACATCAATTAAAACATACCACCCTTATCCCATGAAAAAATATACATTTAGTGAAAAGAAAGATACTCGGTCAGGTTTTGGCGCCGGATTGCTCGAGGCTGGAAGAAAAAATGAAAATATTGTTGCACTGTGTGCAGACTTAACTGGATCATTGAAGATGGATGCTTTTGCGAAAGAATTTCCAGCACGATTTATTCAAACGGGAATTGCAGAAGCGAATATGATGGGGATCGCAGCTGGACTTACCATTGGCGGAAAAATTCCATTCACGGGTACGTTTGCAAATTTTAGTACGGGACGCGTGTACGATCAAATTCGTCAATCGATTGCTTATTCAGATAAGAACGTAAAGATTTGCGCTTCTCATGCAGGATTAACTTTGGGAGAAGATGGTGCTACGCATCAAATTTTAGAAGATATTGGCTTGATGAAAATGTTACCAGGAATGACGGTTATTAATCCTTGCGATTTCAATCAAACCAAGGCAGCTACTTTAGCAATAGCTGAATCATCATGGTCCTGTTTATTTACGTTTTGGTCGACCTACAGTTCCTAACTTTACTCCTGCTGATCAAAAATTTGAAATTGGAAAAGCAGTCATGTTGAATGAGGGGACTGATGTAACTATAATTGCAACCGGACATTTAGTTTGGAAAGCCATTGAAGCTGGAGAGCAATTGGAAGCGATGGGTATTTCAGCAGAAATCATCAATATTCATACGATTAAACCCATCGATGAAAAGGCCATTTTGGATTCATTGAAAAAAACAGGCTGTGTAGTCACCGCTGAAGAACATAATCGTATTGGTGGATTGGGTGATGCCGTTGCACAAGTTTTAGCAGTTCATTTACCAAGTCCACAAGAATATGTTGCCGTTAACGATTCATTTGGAGAAAGTGGAACACCGGAACAGCTCATGAAAAAATACGGATTAGAAGCCAGCAATATTGTAGAAGCTGTGCAAAAAGTAATGGCTCGTAAGCGTGTCTTGGCTTAATAAAAATCTTTTTTAGAGTACGATTAAACCATTTGTTGAGTAAAGTGTCGAACTTGCTTATCCGAATTATTTATTGGTGTTTATGGCTGAACTAAGCGATCAGGAATTATTGGCAATGTTTAGAGATTCGCAAGCGAATGCTCATTATGCCTTTAATTTGATTGTAAAAAAGTACCAGCAAAGAGTGTATCTCCATGTACGTAGGATGGTCATTATACACGATGATGCCAACGATTTAGTTCAAAATACTTTTATTAAGGTGTGGAATCATTTAGAGGGATTCCGGGAAGATAGTCAGCTTTTCACTTGGATCTATCGCATTGCCACTAATGAATGTTTAGGCCACCTAAAACAAAAGCGCAAACGGTTTTTTCTACCTATTCATGATGTAGAACATGAATTAAAAAACCATGTAAATAGTATGATCCCATTCGATTCCAACAAGCTGGAATTGAAACTACAACAGGCTATTTTGTCTCTACCAGAGAAACAACGACTCGTATTCAACCTTCGCTACTACGACAACATGAAATACGAGGAAATGTCACAAATATTAGGGACATCGGTAGGTGCGCTCAAGGCATCCTACCATCATGCAGTAAGTAAAGTAGAAAAAATTATTCTGACCGATTAAACTAAAGAGAGCTAAAAACCTCTTAACAACAAATCATGACACAGCACACAAACGATATGGAAAGAGAAAAAGAGTTGAAAGATGCTCCTACTTTAAGGAATCTTCCTACTTCTGATTTCTTCAATGCACCTGAGGGGTATTTTGATTCCTTGAGTTCCAATATCAACGATCGAATCCAAGAAAATAAAAGCAAGACGTACATCATCCCCGTTTTTCGACCTGCTTTTGTGGGAATTAGTTTTACGTTGATGATTATTTGTATCAGTCTCCTTTACTTCAATTCCATCAACAGCAAAACTGAATATCAAGTGCAACAAGAGTCACCTAGCCTTGACGAAATTATTGAAAGCGGTTATTATCTCAATTTTGAAGAGGCAGTGCTTGCAGAAACATTATGCGATATGCCTAGCAAGAGCGACACTACCCAACTAAATACACAAGACCAAGAATTAGAAAACTACCTCATTCAATCCATAAATGAAACCACATTATTAAACGAACTATAATGAGCACTATGAAAAAACTGATCTACACCCTACTCTTTGCTTTTCTATGCCTATTCAGTTATGAATCTGTAATCGCTCAACCCGGAGGAGGTCGAGGCGAAAGAATGAAAGACATTGAGTCTATGAAAATCGCTTTCATCACCAAACGTCTTAGTTTAACTCCTGAAGAAGCAAAGGTTTTTTGGCCGGTTTATGATGAATATTCAGCCGAGATGAAATCAGTGCGAGAAAATAGAGTAACTAATCTGAAAGAAGCCAAGGGTGAAATAGACAATTTAACGGACAAAGAAGTGGATAATATTATCGCTGATGACATTGCACTTCGTCAACAAGAAGTAGATATTTTGAAAAAATATCATCCCCGATTTAAGCAAGTATTACCCATCAAAAAAGTAGCGAAATTATTTAAATCGGAAGAAGAATTTAAGCGTGAATTACTAGAGAAAATTCGCGAACGCAAGGCACAAGGCAAAGGCGGAATGCGGAAATAAGATTTATAATTTAAAATGCAAAGAGACAGATTGAAATCTGTCTCTTTGTATTTTAAATACTCTCGGTTTCTATTAATTTTTAATAAATTTAATGGATGTATTTTCATTTTCAGAAATCCAACGCAAGAAATAAACATTGGAAGTCCATCCCTCCACATTAAAATTAATTTTGAATGGACTATTTATTGAATCGAATCCCTCTTCCATCATCAATTGTCCATTAACACTGTAAATTTGAAAAATTGAATTATTAGAAGATGGACCATTAGTGGTAACCTCAAGCATTCCGGTTGAATTATTGTAAAAAGCACTCATACTCTGTTTCTCAGATCTCACTTCTTCCACTCCAACAGAGAACGGACAAACTTTACTGATCCAAATATCACCGCCACCATTATTATTAAAAGTTCGATATCCTCCCGTATCGGAGATGGTATAGTTGATACTGGTGTAACATCCCTGAAAATCTGATATCACTTGACCATATTCATCGTGTCCTGTCGTAAAAAAAGTTTTATCTAAAATTTTATTGCCGGATGTATCGCATAGCACCATCCAAGTTTGTTCTGCTCCCAGATTCATTTCCGTTTTATCACCGCTCAAGTTTGAATAAGATGTTCCGCTCAATAAAATTTCGTTTTGTCGAGAGATCATCACCCTTGACAATTCATCTTCTAAATCTCCGCCGAAGGTTTTGTCCCAAACTACATTTCCTAGTGTTGTAATTCGAATAGCCCAAAAATCGTCTTGCCCACGATTGGCTTCCGATTTATTTCCACTGATCCCTGAAAAAGAAAATCCACCAACAACATATCCATTATTGAGTCCGGGCATAGAACAAACAGAAAAAGCATAATCGTCACCTTGTCCACCGATGGTTTTATCCCAAATTTTTCGACCTACGCTATCCACTTTTAACACCCAATAGTCATATAATCCTTGAGAAGGTTGAGTTTTAGTAAATGAAACGGGCGAATTACTATACCCCGCCATAATTACACCGTTATCAGTGGTGGGTGTCATCCCAAAACAATTGTCACCAAGTAATCCGCCCAACGTTTTTTCCAAGATGAAATTACCCAATGTATCGAGCTTCACCCACCAGAAATCGAAGTCGCCAAAGGGAGCACTGATTTTATCGGCACCAATGGGACTCAGCGTCCATCCGCCCAAAACTAGATGATGATCGGTTGTGTAAGCCATGCAGGTAAGTTCATCATTACTGAGTCCACCCACGGTTCGATCCCACATCACATTCCCTAGCAAATCGGTTTTTACAATCCAAAAGTCATCACCTCCTCGCACGCTATCCGTTTTCTCACCACTAATTCCTGACGAAGATGTTCCACTCAAAACATATCCATCTGCCAAAACAAGGAGAGCGGCAGGACGGTCGGAAGAAGATCCACCAATGGTTTTATCCCAGAGTTTATTTCCATTCTTATCCAAACGGATCAACCAAAAATCGGAGCTCATTCCTGAAGGATCCCTATTATTTTGGCTCTTATCAAATCCCATATTTGAACTCGAAGAAGCCAAAATAATATAACCGCTATCAGGTAATTGCTCGAACCCAATTGGAACATCAGACTGAGTCCCTCCCAAATTTTTGTTGGAGAAAGGATAAAGAGTTTGGGCTTGGATATGGAATCCCATAAATGAAAATAAAAATAAGTAAAGATTGATTTCATTATTCTGTTCAGATGAATGAAGACGCAAGTTAAGAATTCCACATCAGATATTCAGGCATCAAATTTCGATACTAAGTCACTATGGTCGCTAAGGACACTTGAATGAAAATGACTCCTGTTATTAGAGAATGAGTTTGCACCCTTAGATTGCTGATGGCAGCCTATGGTTGGCCTCGAAAGCCTCAGCCAACACCTCGATAGCCTCAGGTTACAGATTGAGTAAGAGTGTGAGAGTGTAGACCAAAATTAAATCAATTGCCAAGTTGCTTTTGCTGCCTGTGCTTCCTGAGCCTGCCGATGGGAGCCAACATCGAGATTTGTCCGCTGCCCGAGGGAACTCGCGGGCAGCAATTGGTTGGCCTCGAGAGCCTCAGCCAACACCTCGAGAGCCCCAGGTTACAGATTGAGCAAGAGTATGAGAGCGAAGGCCAAAATTTAATCAATTGCCAAGTTGCTTGGGCTGCCTGAGCTTGTCGATGGCAGCTTGTTGTTGGCAGTTAACTAAGCTTTCATATACATCACTTCCTTCACTGCCTTAATTACTCTAGCTGGGTTAGGAAGGTAGGCTTCAATCAATGTTGGTGCGTAAGGTAATGGAACGTCGCCGCCCATCACACGCAAAATGGGAGCATCTAAATAATCGAAAGCACGCTTTTGTACCATGAAGGATATTTCGGAAGCAATAGATGCCAATGGCCAGCTTTCTTCTACAATCACTAATCTATTCGTCTTTTTCACCGAATCCACAATCATGTTATAGTCGATTGGTCGAACCGAACGTAAATCGATGACTTCAGCACTGATTTGCTCGGCTTCCAATTCTTCGGCTGCTTTCAAAGCGATTTTCATCATTTTACCGAAAGACACAATGGTAACATCAGTTCCTGCTCTCTTGATATCGGCTACACCAATCGGCATCACATATTCACCTTCGGGAACCATTCCTTTGTCACCATACATTTGCTCCGACTCCATAAAAATTACAGGATCATTATCGCGGATGGCAGCTTTCAATAAACCTTTTGCATCGGCGGGATTAGATGGTACTACCACCTTCAATCCCGGACAGTTTGCATACCAATTCTCAAAAGCTTGGCTATGCTGTGAACTCAACATTCCAGCAGAACCCGTAGGTCCACGGAAAACGATGGGAACTGTAAAATTACCACCACTCATGCTCATCATCTTCGCTGCAGAATTGATCACCTGATCGATGGCTACCAACGAAAAATTAAAAGTCATGAATTCAATAATCGGACGTAAACCATTCATGGCAGCGCCAACACCAATCCCCGCAAATCCTAGCTCGGCAATGGGCGTATCTATTACACGCTTGGGTCCAAATTCATCCAACATTCCTTGACTCACTTTATAAGCTCCATTATATTGAGCTACCTCTTCGCCCATTAAAAACACTTTTTCATCGCGACGCATTTCTTCTGACAATGCTTCTCTAAGGGCTTCTCTAAATTGAATTTCTCTCATGGATTTATTTTATTCGGTGGTACAAAAGTAGGTTTTTGTGCTATTCCATCATAAGGAAATATAGCGATTGATTTTGGAAATATTAATTAATCTAATAATTTAATTAAACTATATATTTAATTCATTTACAATTTACTAAATTTTATTCTACATCCTCCAGCAGAAACTCCAACTCAGAATAGGTATGTGTATTCCCTTGCTCCTTCGCCAGACTCAATCCTTCCATTAACACTTGTTTCGCTTCATTCATTTGTTGTTCTTGATGGTATAAAAGTCCTAATTGATAATACAACGCAAGATAATTTGGATCATTTTTCTTTAATAGCTCGAGCTCTTCAATGGCTTGTTTTCTGGAAGATGGGTCACTCGCAAACTCAAGAGCTAGGGCGTATCTACAAAAGGAATCGGTCGGATCATCAACTAACATTTCTGTCAATTGTTGGATACGTTCTTGGTTCATAGTCTGCAAAAATACGATTTATCCATCTGTGATAAAATGTAAGGATAAACGTGAATCTAATTGGCTATTTGTTGAGTATAGAGTAGATTTGCACTTTGAAAAAAAGATAAGAAATGAAAGTACTTGTTTGCATCAGTAATGTGCCCGACACGACCACCAAAATCAACTTCAACGACGACAAAACTTCGTTTAATGCAACTGGTGTTCAGTTTATTATAAATCCATACGATGAAATTGCGTTAACAAGAGCCTTAGAATTAACAGAAGCTCAAGGTGGATCAGTAACCGTAATCAATATTGGTGATCCAAGTACTGATGCAACGATTCGTAAAGCATTAGCCATTGGGGCAACGGATGCAGTACGAATCAACAGTGTTCCTCGTGATGCTTTTTTTGTTGCTACACAAATTGCAGCTTATGCTAAAGATCAAGGTTTTGATTTGATTTTAACCGGACGTGAATCCATCGATTATAACGGCGCTCAGGTCGCTTCCTTACTAGGAGAAATGCTTGACCTTCCTAATATTTCCATCGTAAAATCATTACAGGTTGACGGTGGAACGGCAACCTTAGAAAGAGAAATTGAAGGTGGAAAAGAAGTGATTTCTTGTCCACTTCCGCTTATTGCAAGTGCATCAGAAGGAATGGCAGAGCCTCGAATTCCAAACATGAGAGGAATTATGAGTGCCCGTACTAAACCATTAACGGTGGTGGAGCCTGTAGAAGTACCGAATTTGCAAAACATCATCAAGTTCGAAAAGCCAGAGGCTCGTGGCCAGGTGAAATTGGTGAATGCCGATGAGGTGAACAAGCTCGTAGACTTACTCCATTCAGAAGCAAAGGCTATTTAATTTAATCCAGAAAACACAAGAACATGTCAGTACTTATATACGCCGAAAACAGTAAAGGAAAATTAAAGAAATCGAGTTTTGAAGCTGCATCCTACGCATACTCCGTTGCGAGCATGTTGAATACGGATGCTTATGCGATTTCTATTGGAGAAGTATCGAACGAGGAATTAGAAAAGCTAGCTAAATACGGGATCAAGAAAATTCTGACGGTGAATACCGCTCAGATGCATAGTTTCGTCAACCAGGCCTATGCCTCTGTGATTGCTGAAGCTGCTAAATCTCTTTCTTCAGATGTGGTGGTTTTATCCGCAACATTTTCTGGTAAAGCATTAGCACCGCGGCTAGCTGTGAAATTACAAGCGGCGTATGTTGATGGCGCCATTAGTTTGCCAACCAACGATGGTGCTTTTACCGTTCGCAAAGGAGCTTTTTCGGGAAAAGCTTTTGCTGATGTGAGCATGAGTGCTGCCAACAAGGTGATCGCTCTTAATCCTAATTCCTTTCCAATTGCTGAAAATGCACAGCCAGCCTTGGTTGAAGCTTTTGCGCCTGCTGTGAAAGACACTGACTTTCGTACCATTGTTAAAGAGATTATACAAGCTGCTGATAAAGTTTCCTTACCAGAAGCGGAAATTGTTGTTTCTGCTGGACGTGGATTGAAAGGACCTGAGAATTGGGGAATGATTGAAGAATTGGCCGATTTATTAGGTGCTGCTACTGCTTGTTCTAAGCCGGTAAGCGACGCACACTGGCGTCCTCATAGTGAACACGTTGGACAAACCGGAATTGCGGTAAGTCCTAATTTATACATTGCTATTGGCATTTCAGGGGCGATCCAGCATTTGGCTGGAGTAAGTTCTTCAAAGGTCATTGTTGTCATCAATAAAGATCCGGAAGCTCCTTTTTCAAAGCCGCCGATTATGGTATTGTTGGTGATGCTTTTGATGTAGTACCTAAATTAATAGAAGCCATAAAAGAGTTCAAAGCAACCCACGCTTAATTTTTTTTATTACCTTCACATAGCTTAATATGAAAAAAATTAAACTGGAGATTATTGGACTTTCTTATAGTCAAACACAGAGTGGTGCTTATGCTTTAATACTCGGGGAGACTGACGGAAAGAGAAGATTGCCTATCATCATTGGAGGGTACGAAGCGCAAGCTATTGCAGTAGAATTGGAAAACATGCAGCCATCCCGCCCACTCACTCATGACCTGTTTAAGAATTTTTCGGATGAATATGGAATCAAAATCGATGAAGTGATCGTCTACAATTTGAAAGAAGGTATTTTCTACGCCAAGTTAATTTGCAATAACGAGAATGGGGATGTGAGAGAAATTGATGCACGTACTTCCGATGCCATTGCGATGGCGGTGCGATTTAATTGCCCAATTTATACCTATGAATTTATTCTAGCTTCAGCAGGTGTAATGCTTGATGAAGGTGAAAGCACAGAAGACATTAAACCAAAAAGTATCCCGAAGAAAAGCAGTTCAAAAAAAGCAGCTAGCCCTGAAAATTCTTATGGTAGTTTAAGTAGTGAAGAATTAAAAGAGTCGTTGATGAGAGCGATTGATGAAGAAGCATATGAAACGGCTTCCAAAATCAGAGATGAGCTGAATAAAAGATCGAAATCGTCGGAGCAGTAATTCTATCTTTTTAGATGGTTTTATCATCAGTAATAAAATCATGGTAAACTCTTCAATTTACTTTTTTGGTGCTTTTTAGTAGTTCTTTCTTTTCATCATTTAATAAATTATTTATCAAAATCAACGCTAACATTTTAGCTTCTATTCCGTAAAAATATCATGAACTTAACAAATATGAAATCATCTACCCTTACTCTTCTATGTTTTTTCTTGCTTCTGAGTATTTCAACTTCCGCTCAATGGTCGTGGCAACACCCTAATCCACAAGGCAATAATATATTGAAATTTAGTTTTCTAAATACTTCAACAGGTTGGGCTGCTGGTGAAAAAGGAGCTGTCATCAAAACAACAGATGGTGGTACAACATGGATTCCCCAGTATGTAAATACTTCTTTAGGAATAAACGAAATTCAATTCCCCGATAGTCTTTATGGATTTTGTGGTGCTGGAAGTGATTTATATACCACAACGAATAGCGGTCAAACTTGGGCCGTTAACTATCGTTTTCCTAATTTAATTATCTCCGCTTTGCACATGTACGACAGAGACAGTGGACTCATTTCATTAACCAACGGAACTGGTTCTTCTAAGCTTTACCGTACCATCAACAAAGGTGCGTTATGGTCAATTGTATTAAACAGTACATTGGGTGATATCAGTGATATTCATGTAATGCCTAGCGGTAATGGAATCTTAGCTGGGTCTAATGGATTAGTAATGAAAACTACTGACTATGGTAATTCATGGTCGACACTGACACTTGGTTCTGGAGATGACCTGGTGGATGTAAGTATGCCTACCAATAATGATATTTACTTAGCGTCAGCAAATTCAATTTACATCAGTAACAATGGCGGAACCAATTTTTCACCGATAACTAATCCAGGTCAATCCAATGGCGCTAATTTACTTTCGCTTGATTTTGGAAATAATTTAAAAGGTATTGCAGGATGTGAATACGGAAATGTTTATTCAACAGATGATGGCGGACAAACCTGGGCTCCCTACTCTACATTTACTTGGTTTGATGTGAATACAGTCATTGCCAATACGAGTTTAAACTACTTTATTGGCGGTTCATTTGGCACTATTGAAAAAACAAATAATACAGGAACAAATTGGATAGACCTTTCTAGTAGAATAGCGGAATTCCCTCTTCAAGCGGTGAAAACGGTTAGCTCAACAACAGCCTTCGCCGCAGGATTTGGAGGAACTATCTTAACCACTTCGAATGCAGGAACAACTTGGACAACTCAAAACAGCAATGCAGGTGGAGAAGATTTGTATGATATCCATTTTATAAACGCTACTACCGGTCTTGCTATTGGCACCAATGGAACTATAGTAAAAACTACAGATGGTGGTGCAAATTGGAACTTTATTTTCAGCGGAATTGGAGAAAGTTTATATGGAATAGCGCCTGCTAGTGGAGGTAAAATTTATATTTGTGGTGCCGATGGTAAACTTGCGTATTCAACCAATAACGGAGATACGTGGATCGATTCACCCACTTCCTTTTCTGGTATTGGATATAACTTCAGAGAAATTCAATGTTTCGGCACTGATACCATCGTGATTGCAACCGATCAACCGTACTTAATAACTACTTATGACAATGGTCTTTCATGGAATCTGGTGAATAATGGAAGTGCATTTGAATGTACTGCCATGTATTTTAGAAATTCCATGAACGGATGGGTAGGAACATTTATTGGCGAAGTTTACTCCACAACAGATGGTGGAACTACCTGGACATTGGATGCTCAGCCTACCAGTAATGAATACATCGGATGCATCAAGTTTTTAGACCCACAAAATGGATGGTTTACTTCAGGCAATGAAATTTATCGTACTGCTAGTGGCGGTGTAGCTTGGAGTCGAGAAATTAATCCTAATCACGATCCTATTCAAGATATCGATATTTTATCCGGTACAAAAGCATTAGCCGTTGGAGATGGGCTATCGAATATCCTTGTTCGCAACAATGATATGCAATTAAGTTTACCTTCTTACACCTTGTGCACCGACAATAGTTATACGCTTGCCATCAATGCCATTGGCACTTGGAATGTAGGCAACCAATTTAGAATCGAATTGTCAGATGAGTTTGGTGATTTTTCATTTCCTACTACCCTAGGTTCTGTGAACGCAACGGGAACTACCGCAGTGCAAATTAATGTTCCTAATGGTTTAACCGATGGAAGTGATTATTTAATTCGAGTATTTTCGAGCCGTCCTCCCATGTGGAGCCCAGTAAATTCGTTACCACTTACCGTTAGTACTTCACCAGATGCTTATATTGCTCCAGGCGGACCTACTTCATTTTGCATCGGATCTTCGGTTACTCTATACGCTTTCACTGGTATAAACTGGAACTACCAATGGTATAAGGATGGCGTTTTATTAACAGGGGCGACCGCGGATTCATTAGTTGTCGATAGTACCGGCGACTATACGGTTCAAGTTAGTGATGGTGTTTGTAGTCTTACATCACCTATTACCGATGTATTTGTCTTTAATTGCAGTGGCATTGCAGAAAACGGAAATCAACTTTACTATGTAGTTTATCCTAATCCTACTCGTGATATTCTCACTTTAGAAAACAGAAATTACCAAGAAATTGATCACATTCAAATTTCAGATATTACGGGTCGAATTGTTAAAACGATCACCAACATTGATTCACAGAAACTAGAAATTTCGGTTTCCGATTTGTCGAATGGAATTTATCACCTAACCATTTTAGGTGAACGTCCGGCACTCGTGAAATTTATTAAGATGTAATGAAAGAAATATTATAATTAGAAAGAGCTGAAGAAGAAATTCTTTAGCTCTTTTTTTCGCTTTTTCTCGCAAATTTCACTTCGCTTTATTTCTCGCAAAGACGCAAAGGCGCAAAGTCTCTCAAAATAAAATTGTCAAAGTGCAGCCTTAGTGCCTCTGCGCCTTGCGAGAAAATTTGGCAAAGCGCAGCCTTAGCGCCTCTGCGCCTTTGCGAGAAAATTTATCAAAGCGCAGCCTTTTATCAGAGTGTGAAACCTAAGCAGTTTAAAAAGCTATTTGGAAAGTAGTGTGAGAGTGAAGATTTTGGAGATGGTTCGTACAATTTTCAATTCGTTTTTCCGATATTTATCGGATGAAATCATTTTACCACCGACTCCTTCTATTTTTAATTCTCTGTTCATTTTCATTTTCGGCTGTCTCTCAAGTCATGGTTGAATTCAAAGATAATACGAGTAAAGTCTATGATTATTCTTGGGCCGATGAGTTTGATGCAACCACATTAAATGCTGATAAATGGATGAATTCCTATCCTTGGGGTCGGCATTTGCGATGTAATCCGGAAGTGAACTATTACTCGGATGGCAAGGACTTAATTTTAGAAAATGGATTCTTGCAAATTCAAGCTCGTAAAGCACCCATCACCACCAGAGCGATTCCCTATGAAAATGATGATTATATTATATCATGTAAAAACAAACCGGACACTAAAAATTTAATGAATTTCGAGTACCAAAGCGGTTTAATTTATTCGAAAGAAAAAATTTAGATATGGGCATTTCGAAATTCGCTTTAAAACCGATGCAGCTTCTGGTCATTGGCCAGCGTTTTGGCTCTTTGGTGGTGACGGACAAGAAATCGATATTTTTGAGATAGGCGCTGGGAAATTAAATGAAGTACATGTTGATGTGCATTGTAAAAGCGGATGTAAAAACTATCCAGTATTTTTCGGACTCTTCAAAAAAAATTGGGGCGGTTACTTAAAAACCAGTGCGAATTGGTCGAGTGAGTTTCCATACCATGGCAGCTTCGTGGAAACCAGAAGGCGTTACTTGGTATCTCGACGATATGCCCATTGCTTGGTGGAAAGGAGATTTTCACGAACCCTTAGCGCTCATCGCTAATATGGCGGTCGCAGATTTCGAGGGATCTTTAGGTGGGAAAATATTACCTACTACTAACTTCCCTGCTCAGATGCAGGTAGACTATATCCGCGTTTGGCAAGAGAAGTCGGATCAAAAAATCAGATTAAAAACCAACAATACATTTGAACGATCTGCCGAAAAAAAATCAGGTCAAATTCTTAAAAAGAATCGACCGATGTACAAAAGATCTAGAATTAAGGAAGACTTTGAACGCTATTATTTAAACCTTAATGCAGAAAGGATCCTTCACATTTATAGAATTGGAACAACTCCATCTACCCGAACCATTAAAGTTTTCAAAGATCAAGAATTGGTCATTGAAAAAACGATTCAATACAAAAACGAAACACTTTCCCTTCTATCACTTCCACCAGGAATTTACAAATTGCAAATTGGTTCCGGAAGTCAATATTCCGTTATTGAACTTGAAATGCCCTAGAAGGACTCTGAATCGCTAATTTTAGCGACTTGAATTCATCGAATCACGACTATCTTTGTATTCTACATAAAAAATTCTCTATGAAACAATTCTTTAAAATGCTCTTTGCTTCCATGTTTGGATTCATCATTGGAACCTTCGTTTTATTTTTCATTTTAATTTTTATTTTTTCGATGATGGTTTCTTCTATGAGCACAGAAACTGTTACTGTCAAAGACAATAGCATTCTCCATTTAGAGTTAGATCAACCCATCAAAGAAAGAGGTTCTAAAAACCCTTTTGAAGATTTTGATTTATCAAATTTCTCTTCTAACCAACAGTTAGGATTGAATGATATTCTAAAAAACATTGACAAAGCTGCTAAAGACGATAAAATCAAAGGAATTTACATTGACATCCCAAGTTTCCAAGGCGGATTAGCCACTGTAGAAGAAATAAGAAATGCATTGTTGGCATTTAAGAAATCAGGTAAATTCATTTACGCTTACGGAGATTATTATACGCAAGGCTCTTATTACTTAGCAAGCACGGCCGATAAAATTTACTTGAATCCAGAAGGACAGGTATCTTTAAATGGAATAGCTATGCAGTCCATGTTTTTCAAAGGAACTTTAGAAAAATTAGAAATCGAACCTCAAGTAATTCGTCACGGTAAATTTAAAAGTGCCATTGAGCCCTTCATCTTAGAAAAGATGAGTCCGGAAAATAGAGAGCAAGTAGCAGCATTCGTGGATCCAATATGGAAACACATTAGTGATGAAATTTGCAAATCACGAAAGATTAATCCTTCTACTTTTAAAAATATTGTAGACAGTTTGCAATTGGAAAATGCAGCCGATGCGAAGCGACTTAAAATAGTAGATGAAACCATTTATTTCGATGAATTCACTGCTCAAGTTTCTCGCAAGATGGGCATCAAAGAAAGCAAAGAACTTCCCCTCATCTCACTGCGCAAATACAGTAAAACACCCGATAAAAGTGGTGTAAAATTAGCGATGGCTAAAATTGCAGTTATTTATGCTGTTGGTGATATTGGAAATGGTGAAGGAAATGATGAGTCCATTGGGTCAGACCGACTTTCGTCTACTATTCGCAAAGCACGTTTGGATGATAAAATAAAAGCCATTGTACTTCGTGTTAATTCTCCAGGCGGCGATGCATTAGCATCTGAAGAAATTTGGAGAGAAGTGAGTTTAGCAAAGAAGAGTAAGCCTGTCATTGTATCAATGGGTGACTTGGCGGCATCGGGTGGCTATTATATCAGTTGTGCTGCCGATAAAATTGTGGCACAACCCAACACATTAACGGGTTCCATTGGTGTGTTTGGACTACTGTTCAACGCAGAAAAAATGCTAAAGAATAAATTAGGTGTCACCACCGATATCTACAAAACCAATCCATACACCGATATGGGAACCATCGCTCGACCATTAACCAGCTCGGAAGCTGCCATTCTTCAAAAAGAAGTGGATCGCATTTACGATGTATTTACTCGACGCGTTGCAGAGGGAAGAGGATTATCGCAAGCCACGGTGGATAGTTTAGGACAAGGTAGAGTTTGGAGCGGAATAAACGCATTGCAAAATGGCTTGGCCGATACTTTAGGTGGAATTGAAACGGCAATAGCTATAGCTGCAAAACAAGCTAAATTGACAGAGTATAGAATCGTTCAACTTCCCGAACAAAAAGATCCCGTTCAAGAATTAGTTGAAGATTTCTCAACCGAAATGAAAACTAAATATATGAAGGAAGACTTAGGTGAATCATACACTTATGTCAAAGCCGCAAAAGATTTGTTAAAGTTGAAAGGCGTTCAAGCATTAAGTATGTATCGTATTGGGTTTTATTGAGAGTTGTTTATTCTTAGAGAAATTTATTTTAAATAAATATCTAATTAAAATAATCATTCATAAACCCCAGTGGACTCGAAAAAGAAGAAGGCTGGACTGAAATAAATTTTCTTGTAATCCCATAGCAATAGGTATTTCGCTATAGTTAGAAAATTTAGCGTCTCTAAAACTTAGCGCCTTTTCGCCTTTGCGAGATAATTTTCTTTCCTTTTCTTCGAACGTCTTTTTCAATGAAGAATTATCACAAACAATTTTTTCTCGAATTGCTTATTAATAATAGTCAAATTAAAATTTAAGCCTCTCCCCTGCCCTCTCAAAAGGAGAAGGAGTAAAGAAATCTTTGGAAATAAAATTTGGATACACATTAAAATTTCTCACGATTGTTAGAGTCATTTAATTCATTCTCCTTCTCCGAATTTAACAACTCATAATTCACAAACATCATTCGCGCTCTTTGTTCTGCTTCGATGGTGTATTTCAATTCGGCTTTTGCACCAAAGAAAATAAAGATCCCAATTAAAATAAGCATTGGACTATAGAGCCAACCAAGCACTACAAATCCAATTGAAATCACTTGCCCAATGCGCACGGCAATTAGAGTAGCTTTTACTTTAGTTAATTTCATTGCTAAAAGTGATCTCAGAATTCTACCACCATCCATCGGAAAAGCGGGAATCATATTAAACACGACTAAGGAAATATTTACGAGTAGCAGATTCACCAAAAAAGAATTCGAATCTACACTGAAAATATCCATTCCAAGCGGCAACCCTTTTCCAAAGTACATCACCAACGCTAAAATAATGATGATTCCAACATTCACAGCTGGACCAGCAATAGCGACCACCAATTCATGCCACGGCTTCTCCGGTATTTTTTCGAGTCGAGCCAACCCACCAATGGGTAAAAGGGTAATGTCCTTTGTAGGAATTCCATAGCGTGCTGCGGAAAGAGCATGTCCAAATTCATGAAGTAAGACGCAAAAGAATACCATCAACAGAAATCCAATTTCTTCCGCAATAGCATTCACCGTACTCCCATCAAAAAAAGAATTCCCTCCTACCCATAAGAGTAAGAGGAGAAATGTCCAATGAATATAAACTCCAATATTTCTATAGGATCCAATACGAAATGCTCCTTTCATAAATTTTACCTTCCTGCAAAGATACCACACCTTTTTAGGAATTATCCATCAATCAGCAGTTTTAATGATTAATCCAGCAGAACCACAAAAAACTAATTCCTTTTTAATATTTTTAACCAGATTAGAGAACGTCAAATGGACAATCAGAAAATTGCAGATATATTAGAATCCACCGCTAAGCTCCTTGAACTTCATGGAGATAATCCTTTTAAGATAAAATCTTATTTAAATGCTGTGAATAAAATCGAGCGTCAAGAAGAGAAACTGGAAGGAAAATCGAAGGAAGAATTGGAAAAAATGGATGGGATCGGAAAAAGTTTGAGCCAGAAAATTTTTCAATTAATGCAAGAGCAAACATTTCCGGAGTTAGATGAACTCATTTCTAAAACACCCATCGGCGTTATTGAGATGATGAAAATTAAAGGCATCGGTCCAAAAAAGTAGCAGCGCTCTGGAAGGAACTTGAAATTGAATCGCCTGGCGAACTTTTATATGCTTGTAATGAAAACCGCTTGGTGGCCTTGAAAGGGTTCGGACAAAAGACACAAGAAGCCATCAAAAATCGATTGAATTTAGCATTTCTCAAAAGGGATTATTTCATTATGCTTTAGCAGAGTTGAACGCTTCATTTTTTATGGAGTCTGTAAAAAAGATCAATCCAACGATTGAATTATTGTTAGTTGGCGAGATCAGAAGAAAATGCGAAATTGTTTCCGACATTCAGTTTGTTTCTTCTATAGAAAATAAAGAAATTTTACAGGATGCAATTTCAAAAATTTCGACGGAATATTTTAAACTAGAAAAAACTGAATCCAACAAGATCGAAGTAAGTTCAACTGCGGGAATTACAATTCAAATTCAATTTTTTCCTGCTGAAGAAATCATCTACCAACAGTGGAAGGCAACTGGCAATGAAGCCCATCTTTCCCACTGCTTTGAAAAGAAAAAAGTGGTTGAACAAGAATTGAAAGAATGCACATCTGAGTTAGCTATCTACCAACATTTTGGACTCCCTTTCATCGAACCTGAACTAAGAGAAGGACGCAGTGAAATTGAGAGAGCAATCAATGGAAATTTACCTTCAGCATTAATTGAATTAAAAGAATTAAAAGGGATTTTGCATAATCACAGTACGTACAGTGACGGTAAAAATACATTGAAGGAAATGGCCTTGGCCTGCAAAAATTCGGGATATGAATACTTGGGAATTTGTGATCATAGTAAATCTGCTTTTTATGCAGGTGGATTAAGCATTGAAAGAGTTGCTGAGCAACAAGAAGAAATTAAAAAGTTAAATATAGAATTAGCTCCGTTTATTATTTTTTCAGGAATTGAATCTGATATTCTTAACGATGGAAGTTTGGATTATCCTGAAGAAGTTTTGAAATCCTTCGATTTTATTGTTGCTTCAGTGCATTCGGGATTGAGAATGGATATTGAAAGGGCAACTCAACGCATCATTACAGCCGTTCAAAATCCATATACGACCATCCTCGGACATCCCACAGGTCGGCTTTTACTTTCTAGAGCTGCCTACCCCATCGACCATGAAAAAGTGATTGATGCATGTGCGAAACATGGAGTTGTTATTGAATTAAATGCTCATCCTTATCGACTCGATTTAGATTGGCGATGGATTGAGTACGCAATCAGCAAAGGCGTTCAAATTTCCATCAATCCGGATGCTCATAGCACCGAAGGCTATAAAGACATGTATTATGGAGTATGTGTTGGTAGAAAGGGTTTTTTAACCGCGAAAGAAACATTTAACGCACAAAATCGAGAAGATATTAACAAATACTTTCAAGATCGAAAGAATGCAATTGTGGGCAATCAATAAATTCACTAATTTTATGCTTAGCCTTTAATCATTCTACCCTTATGGCCATCATCAGTTCGATACTTTCGTGGCTAATGAAGCAACGATTGCATCAGATCGAGCTGTTCATGAAATTTCCGAATGAGGTTCAACAGGATTTATTAAAGAAGCTTATTATATCTGCACGATATACTGAATTTGGTCGACGCTTCGATTTTTCTTCCATCTCGAGCTCTAAAGAATTTAGAAATCGAATTCCTCTTCAAGATTACGAAAGTTTAAAACCTTATATTATTCGATTAAAAGCAGGAGAGCAACAATTACTCTGGCCGAGTGATGTGCGATGGTTTGCAAAGTCGAGCGGAACAACGAACGATAAATCCAAATTCATTCCGGTGACCAACGAAGCGCTTGAAGAATGTCATTACAAAGGCGGAAAAGATTTATTATGTCTCTACTTTCACAATAATCCTGAGACGCAATTATTCAACGGCAAACTACTTACACTCGGTGGTAGTCACCAATTAAATTCAAACTCCAACGATTCTTTTTACGGAGACTTAAGTGCGATCCTCATTCAGAATCTTCCTTTTTGGATACAATTGTTTCGTACTCCCGAACGTTCCATTGCCTTGATGGATGAGTGGGAAGAAAAAATTGAACGCATTGCTCAAACGACCATGAATGAGAATGTAACCAATATTGCGGGCGTTCCTTCTTGGACATTAGTCTTGCTAAAAAGAATTTTAGAATTAAGTGGTAAAAAAGATTTAACAGAAGTTTGGCCCAACCTCGAACTCTTTGTTCATGGAGCTGTGAACTTTAGTCCGTACAGAGAGCAATTCCGACAATTGATTCCAAGTGCGCAAATGAATTATTTGGAAACATACAATGCTTCTGAAGGATTTTTTGGAATTCAAGATCAAACCAATTCTGAGGAAATGTTGTTGATGTTAGACTATGGCATCTACTACGAATTTTTGCCGATGAGTGAATGGGATAAAGATTTTCCGGAGACACTTACCTTGGATCAAGTGAAGATTGGTGAAAACTATGCTATCATCATCACCACTAATGCTGGACTATGGAGATATAAAATTGGCGATACAGTAACATTTACTTCATTGAATCCATTTCGAATTCGCATCACCGGCAGAACCATGCATTTCATCAACGCGTTTGGTGAAGAATTAATCATTGACAATGCTGAAAAAGCATTAGCAATTGCATGTAAATCGAGTGGTGCTACAATTAAGGATTATACAGCTGCGCCCGTCTATTTTGATGCGGAACATGGTGGTGCACATGAATGGCTCATTGAATTTGTTACACCGCCTATTGATATAAATGACTTTAGCGTTTACCTTGACAATGCACTTAAACAAATCAATTCTGATTATGAGGCAAAGCGTTATAGAGACAAAGTATTAAGTCTGCCCATTGTGAGAAGTTTACCTTGCAACACCTTTCACAACTGGATGAAATCAAGAGAGAAATTAGGTGGACAACATAAAGTACCTCGCTTGGCCAATCACCGAAATTATGTAGAAGAAATCATGAATAATTTTGTTTTAAATGCATAAGTTTATCCTCCTCATTTTAATTTCTTATTATTCTACATTTCCTTCTTATGCTCAATTGCAAATAAAACCAATTGAAAACGTTTCTAATTTTGAAGTAGATCCATTAGGTAACTGTTACTATTTAAGAAACGATGAAGTAATAAAAGTGAATGCACTTGGAAAAGAATTGGTGCGTTACAGCATGAAAAATTTGGGAGCTCCCAGTGCCATCGATGTAAGCAACCCGCTTCGCATTTTAGTGTTTTACTCAGCGCAGGCAGTCATTCGAATTTTAGACAATAACCTGGTCGACCAAAGTGAATTAGATCTACGTAGCATGGGCATCATTCAACCCAAAGTGATAGCAGGCACTCCGGATCAGGGAATATGGATCTTTGATGAGATTAGTGCTTCATTAATCAAAATTGATACACGACTCAACTCTTCAGCACTATCGATTGACCTCACCCAGCTCACAGGGCGCCGACCAAATCCCATTCGCTTAATTGCCAACCAAAACTGGGTCATAATGCACGATCAACAAGGAATTATCTTATTTGATCAGTTTGGAACCAAGCTGAAGTCAATTCCGCTAGATACTCCCTCCATCGTGCTCCAATTGAGTGAAAACAGTCTCATCTATTCCGATAAAGGGCAATTAATGAGTTATCAAATGAATTTGAATGCCTTTCAAAAAGAAAATAATTTATGCCCCAAAAACGCTGTAAAAGCCTATTTTTCAGAGGAGAAATGCTGGTTTCTCGACCAAGAAACCCTCTATTTCCCTCAATGAACTTTTCAACACATTTTGGTAGGCTTGATTACAGCAGTTATTTTTGAAGCATTCGGGAAATGGTTCTCCGGTTTCTCAGTATTAAAATAAGATACCTTGGCTACAAGTTCAACAACAAAAAACATGCATATCGTAGTGGTCGGAAATATTGGTTCCGGTAAAACTACGCTGACAAGTCTACTTGCCAAAAATTTAAAGTGGGAACCACATTATGAAGACGTGGATGATAACCCGTATTTGAATGATTTTTACGAAGACATGCAACGCTGGTCCTTCAACTTGCAAATATATTTCTTGAACAGCCGATTCAATCAAATCATCAAAATCAGAAAGGCAAGTAAAACGGTTATTCAAGATCGAACCATCTACGAAGACTCCTATATTTTCGCACCCAACTTGCACGCAATGGGCTTAATGACTACTCGTGATTTTAATAATTACTTGGAGTTATTTAATTTGATGAGCAACTTCGTTCAACCACCTGATTTATTAATATACTTAAGAGGAACGGTTCCTGCTTTAGTTCGTCAAATTGAAAAGCGTGGAAGAACATATGAAAATTCCATCCGTATCGATTATCTAAAAAGATTAAATGAAAGATACGAAGCATGGATTTCTCAATATGAATTAGGCAAGCTTTTAATCATCGATATCGACGATATTAACTTCGCTGAAAATCCTGAACATTTAGGAATGGTCATTAATAAAATTAATGGCGAGATACACGGATTGTTTCAACCGTAAATCTCCTGTAGATCTCCACATAAAAAACCTCGTCATAGCGAGGTTTTTTTATTTATAGCATCAATCGTTTTTTTTAAAAGCAAGGGCAAAATTATTTTTTATTCAATCCTTCCACAACTTGCTTGGTTACATCCAAGGAGTCGTTGGCGAATAAAATTCCGCCTCCGCGTGAGTAACCAAGAATAAAATCATATTGTTGATTCTTATTATACGTTTTCAAATACCGCATCAAATCCGAGTGAATACTATCGGTTAAATCGGACTCTTCCGCTTTCAATTTATCTAAAAGATTTTCTCTGTCCGCCATTAATGCTTGTTGCTTTCTCATCAACGATTCTTCGCGCAATTGACGTTCCCCATCACTCATTCCAGCAGCACTCTCCTGATAGGTTTTAATTTCATTCTCTAGGCTAGTTCCGCGAGAAGTAAGGAGTCGATCGAGGCTATCGCGTTTCTTCTCCATACTTGCCGACATCTCCTTAAAGAGTGAATAGCTGTCCATTAGAGAATCGGAATTCACAAAAACTATTTTGGATTGGCTCGCTTTCACCGAGAGAGGCGTATGCGTGGTTTCAGGATTGCTGAACACTTTATAATAGAGAAAGGCTACTGCTATTATAAGTATACCATTGAGAATCAGAGAGGCTTGTTTCAAGATCTTATTTTTTTGCAAAGATAGAAAAGCCTCAGAAACGTAAATAAATGGATTTGGCTGCGTACCTTTGCAGTCCAATTGCAGTATATGAGTATTAATCAGGAAATTAAAAAAAGAAGGACATTTGCCATTATCTCCCATCCCGATGCCGGAAAAACGACATTGACGGAGAAATTTCTTCTTTTTGGAGGGGCGATTCAGACGGCAGGAGCCGTAAAGTCGAATAAAATCAAAAAGAGCGCTACCTCCGATTTTATGGAGATTGAAAGACAACGGGGAATCTCGGTTGCTACCTCGGTCATGAATTTTGAATACAACGATACCCTTATAACGCTTTTGGATACTCCTGGTCACAAAGACTTTGCGGAAGACACTTACAGAACGTTAACGGCAGTTGATAGTGTAATTTTAGTAATTGATTGTCAAAAAGGAGTTGAGGAACAAACTTACAAATTGATGGAAGTTTGTAGGATGAGAGATACGCCGGTGATCATCTTTGTGAATAAGATGGATCGCGAAGGAAAGTATCCTTTTGATTTGTTAGATGAGTTAGAAGAAAAATTAAAAATTAAAGTACGTCCCTTAAGTTGGCCCATCAGTGTTGGACAAACTTTCAAAGGAGTTTACAATCTTTTCGATCAAAGTTTATACGCATTCACTCCCGGAAGCGAGAAAAAACCGATGGGCGTTGCTATCACGGATTTAGCGGATCCAGCTGTCGATAAATTAGCGGGACAATATGCAAAGCAAATTCGTGAAGATGTAGAGTTGATTGAAGGTGTTTACGAACCGTTCGATACCAAGGATTATTTAAGTGGGAAGTTGGCTCCTGTATTTTTCGGATCGGCGATCAATAATTTCGGAGTAAAAGAAATGCTGGATACTTTTATAAAAATTTCTCCTGTTCCTGGAAGTCGACCAACTGACAAAAGAGAAATTCATCCCGACGATAAAAATTTCACAGGATTCATCTTTAAAATTCACGCCAACTTAGATCCGCGTCACCGGGACCGAATTGCATTTTTGAGAGTATGCAGTGGGAAATTTGAGCGCGGAAAATTCTATCATCATGTGCGTTTAGATAAAGACATGCGATTTAATAATCCCGCCACTTTTCTCGGACAAAGTAAGAACATAATTGATGAAGCTTACCCGGGTGATGTAATTGGATTATATGACAGTGGGAACTTTAAAATTGGAGATACCTTATCACAAGGGGAAAACTTAAACTTCCAAGGAATTCCAAGTTTCTCGCCTGAGATTTTTAAAGAATTGGTGAACACCGATCCGATGAAATCCAAGCAACTTGAAAAAGGAATTACGCAATTGACGGATGAAGGAGTTGCGCAGTTATTCATTCAGTTTGGTGGTAATCGTAAGATTGTAGGTACAGTTGGAGAATTACAATTTGAAGTCATCCAGTATCGCCTAGAGCATGAATATGGATCCTCGTGTCGGTTCAATATGATTAGTGTTTACAAAGCCTGTTGGATTACTTGTGATGACAAAAACAAATTAGATGAATTTGTACGTTTCCGCCAACATCAAGTAGCTACCGACAAAGACAACAACCTAGTTTACCTAGCCGATTCACAATGGATGCTCGACCAGATGATCAAGAATTATCCGGAAGTACAATTCCATTTCACCTCTGAGTTTAAGAGGAAAGCGTTGATGGAATCCTAGTCCAATTGGTTAATTTTCAGATTTTATTTCAACGAATCAAATGAAATATATGCTCTTCAATGTAGCTACAATCACCCCACCCCTTAAGGCCCGCGGTCAAAAAATGAAATATTTCTTTTTATGACCGCCGGGCAACTAATCAAAACACCCGAATTAATCCTGATTTACCTTTTCTTTAATAATTTCGCCATATTCAAAAAAACTCAGTACCTTTAGTTATTAATTATGCATACTGCATGATTTAAGAAAATTGAATCATCACGATGCCGAAGGCATCACATGTTTATAGAAAAAAAAGAACGCAAAAACATACGACCCCGATGGGGTCGAACAACAACAAATTGCATTTTCTCTATAAACATATGACCCATTCTGGGTCATATTTCTAACCTAATGAGATTGACCTCACCCCCAGAGGCGGAAAAAGAAGTGGGAGGATAAAAATAAAGTTCGTCTCTAGTTTACTCAATTAGCATTTATACTGCAATTCCAAATAGAGTTATGATCGAAAAATTCAATTGGAGTTTTATTTCTAACGCAACGATATTTTCAAATGAAAAAATTTAAGCTTCTTCTTCTTTTGATTGTGTTTTCCATGCCGCTCTACGCTCAATTGCAAGATAGCAAATGGTACTTTGGTGGATCAGGAGCAGGAACCCATTTTTATTCATGCACAGATTCCGCTTTAGATAATGGCAATGGTTCTTCTTGGGAAGGATGTGTGACTATGAGTGATGAACAAACTGGGCAATTGTTATTTTATTCCAATGGAATTCACATTTACAATGCAAACCACGATACGATGTCGAATGGTTATGAAGCCGGACTCTCTAACAGTATCACTCAAAACATTGCTGTCAAGAAGCCGGGGAGTAATCATCTATACTATTTTTTCACTGCAGATGTTCAAGGTGGCATCAGTTCCAACCCCTCCTATCCGAATGCCATTGGAATAAATTATGCAGAAATAGATATGAATTTAAATTGGGGTTTGGGCGGAGTGGTTTCCAAGTTCAATATTTTAAAAGACACCAGCAATTGCGAAAAGCTCACTGCTGTTCGACATGCTAACGGACAAGACATTTGGTTGATCGGACACGAATATGGCAATAATAATTTCTTTGTTTATAGTATTACCTCGTCGGGTATAAATACAACGCCCGCTTATTATGCAGTTGGACCTGTTATTAAAACTCATCAACAAGGGATTCCTAGTTTAGCCAACTTCGATGCTATTGGGGAATTGAAAGCCTCTCCTAATGGAGCTAAATTAGCATTTACAACTTACTACAATGGAATTACAGCGTTGTTTGATTTTGATAATTTAACAGGAGCGATTAGCAATCCCATCCAGTTAAATATTAATGATGGAGGCTATGGTGTTTCCTTTTCTCCTAACAATTCCGTTCTTTATATCGGAGCCATTGATACCGCTGTAAGTTTTGTTCCGGATAACGGCAAACTTCTTCAATTTGATATTAGCTCTGGAGTACAATCTACCATTCAAAATTCAAAAATAATTATTTATAATCAAGTAAACTGTGGATTCAGTAGCTTAAAAATATCACCCAACCGTACCATCGTGGTGGCACATTATGGAAATTCGGGAAGTGTTGTGGGCGATGGATATTTAGGCGAAATTCGCTATCCCGATAGTTTAGGTTTTGCTTGTAACTATGTTCACAGCGCAATTTACCTCAAAGGAAAAACTTCCAGCTGGGGATTAAACAACCAAATGGAGAATCCGGATTATTGTATTCCGACTGCTACTCCTGAAATAGTGAGTACTGATGCTTCTTTGATTGTGTATCCAAATCCAAGTCAAACAGGGTATTTTTCGATAATTAATCCGGGAGAACAAATAAACAATGTCCTTCTGGAAATATTTTCATTGTCAGGTCAATTAATTGAATCAAGAAGCATCCCAACTTTTTATAAAGAGTTTCAATTAAATTTATCAAAACAAGAAGCTGGATGCTATTTAATAAAGTTATCGTCGAACGATAAAATTTTTAGAAGAACTATTATAAAATTAGGTGATTGACTAAACTTAAAATAATATTGATAATTCTGTTTATGCCTTTATTATTAATGGCACAAACTAATCTTGTTCCTAATCCAGGTTTCGAGAGTTATACTTCTTGTCCGCAATTTCCACCTGATGGTAATATTAACAATGCATTCCTTGGTTTCAACCTTGGACTAATTTTAATTCAACTGATTTTTTCAATGTTTGTGATACAATAGATCAAATTATGTCTATCCCTGTTAATTTTGTTGGGTCGCAATGGCCCAATACAGGAGATGGTTATTCTGGAATATTTTTATTTTTATTTCCTAACCCTCCAATAAATAGTCGAGAATATTTGGAAGTTGAGTTGACTGATAGTCTCACCGCAGGATTTACTTATAATGTATCATTTTATGTAAGCCTAAGTGATACATCTCAATATGCATGCAATAATATCGGGGTTCATTTTTCTGATACGATTATTTTATATAACCCATTTCCAATCCATTCTTTTGCATGTTCCATTTCATGTATTTTCACAAATCGTTGTAACCGACAATGTGGGATGGCATTTAGTTTCTGGAAAATATATTGCCAGTGGCGGAGAAAAATTTATGGTGGTAGGTAATTTTTTGAATGATATTTCTACATCTTATATTAGTACTGGAAATGGATCACAACCTTGGGCTATTATTACTTCGATGATTTCAATGTGAGTCTTGACAGTTCTACTTCAATTGAGGAATTGAGTTTAGAGGATATAATTATTTCACCAAATCCTTCGGCAGATGTATTTACTATTTCAAGCGCAGATGGGTTTATTATGAATGGAAATTTTGCACTTACTAATTTGCAAGGGCAACAAGTTATGGCTGCAGATATTCGCAATGAAAAACAATTCGCTATCGATTTGAAAAATTTTGCCAATGGTGTGTATTTGTTAAAAATGCATCTAGGAGAAAGAATTGTGATTAGGAAGTTGGTAAAGATGTAGCGTTGATATTGATCTTTTTTTTAACCTGCCTGCAGTAGGCAGGCACAATAGGCAAAAGAGACCCCCAGAGGGGTTCAACCTTATTAGCGATACGAAAGAATAACCCAACCTCAGAGGGGTTGCACATCGGCGTTACACATCGGCGTTTGTTCCCATGCGTTTGTGTGACCCCGCTGGGGTCATGTTAAAAAAATGCAATTTGTTTCTAATAAGGTTTGACCCCGCTGGGGTCATGTGCAAAATAAAATTTCGTCAGCCATTCTCAATTCGATGTATTTATCATCATCACATAAAAATATTTTGGTTTGTTCAGTTAACCCCAGAGGGGTTCAACCTTATTAGCGAAACGAAAAGAATAACCCAACCCCAGAGGGGTTGCACATCGACATTTGTTCCCATGCGTTTGTGTGACCCCGCTGGGGTCACGATTAAAAATGCATTTCGTTTCTAATGAGGTTTGACCCCTCTGGGGTCATGTTAAAAAAATGCAATTTGTTTCTAATGAGGTTTGACCCCTCTGGGGTCATGTGCAAAATGAAATTGCGACAATCTCTGTTCGTTGTATTTATCATCATCTTTTAAAAATATTTTGGTTTGTTCAATAGAACCCCAGAGGGGTTCAACCTTATTAGCGAAGCAAAAAAAAAATCAATAACCCAACCCCATAGGGGTTGCACATCGGCGTTACACATCGGCGTTTGTTCCCACGTGTTTGTGTGACCCCGCTGGGGTCATGATAAAAAATGCATTTCGTTTCTATTGAGGTTTGACCCCGCTGGGATCATGTGCAAAATGAAATTGTGACAATCTCTATTCTATGTATTTATTATCACCGATTTGATTATCAATGTCACCCCTTCGGGGTTTGTGATAAAAAAATCCAAAAGCTAAAGCCAATCGCGAAGCCCGCGACCAGAAGCTTTCCAAAATGGCGAAAAACTCAATCCATGGTTATCACTTATTCACCAGAAATATTTTTATCACTTAGTCTTCCCAAACGCCCATCTCAAAAAATCAGGAAAACTTGCGCCCAGGTTTCTTCGTTGTGCTTCCCTCCTGCTACTTCAACGTATTCAATGTCTTTCCCATTTTCAAAACCCAACGTTTCTAATTCGCTGATGACATCCATCGTATCATGGATTGAATCTATAATGCCCGAATTATTTCTATCCGACAACTCATCATCGGTTCCGGTTTGAAACCAAAACTGTTGATTGCTTTTCGAATCGGTTGTGCGAATTAATTTATGGAGGATGCGATCGGTGTTGTCGTCGTACCCTTTGCTATACGCTTTACTCCGCCACCAAAACGAACCCGAGAAAACGCCGGCTTTATGAAATACCTGCGGATAATTCCATACAATATCGAAAGCCGATAATCCACCTAAAGAAAATCCAGCAAACACATTTCCTTCTTGCTCGGCTTGCACTCTAAAATTTTTGCGAATCAATGGCAACAATTCATTAACAATAAAACGAGAATAGTTAGCTGCTTTATCTCCACGGTTTTTATAATCGGGGAATCCCGCAACGCCGTACTCGTTCATTCTATTCTTTGCATGAATACCCACAACAATGATGGGCGGAATGGAATTGGATAAATACAAATCGGTGAGCGCTTCCTTTACCTTAATCTGTTTTAAACTTTGCCCATCGTTCATCAACAGCAAGGGAAAAGTATGAAGGGGTGTTTCATTGTACCAAGGAGGCAGCACTACTTCAATTTTGATATATCTTTTTAAGGCTGCCGAATAAAAATCTTCCATAAAAACAGAAGAGACACTTTGCTTGTCCTCTTCTACTTTCTTCTTCACTTTATTTTTGGATCCTTCGACAAGAGTTTCAAGAGTGTTAGCACGGGTCAAAAGTAGCATTCCTGCTCAGTAAAATCACATCACATCAAGAAATTATTAATATTTTGCAACAATGCATTGTGGAAAGAATTGATGCTAACGATTCACTGTTTGAAACTGCAACTCCCCTCTTTCAATTTGTTGTACAATGGATTCAATTAAGGCATCTTCACCCTGAGCATCGTATTCTGATTTAAGATTCGAACCGAATAGTCGAGAAAGGCCTTGCCAAAAAAAGGCTTGTAATGAACCCCGCAACTCTTTTACCAATGCATACGAGGTAGAACCCGTTTCACGATCGATGAGTTTGATCAAAATGCGACCTTGGGTTACCGTTAACTTTTTCAAATCTCTTTCAAACTGATTTTTCAATTCTTTCTCCAACTTCTTAATAAACTTCTTTTTATTTCTTTCTCCAGAAATATGCGCAACGCTATCATTGATAAATTTAAGTTGTGTGGCTGCCAATCGAGCGTAGGGATAAGCTCGTAAAACATCACGCCTCAATTTTAAATAGGCCTTCATGTTTGCCGCTGCCATGGGCGATAAACTTGCAAAAATTTCGGCAGGCGCTAAATTGATGAGCGGGATGGTATCTCCATTCTCCACTTTCGCCAACACCTTATATCTACCATCGGGTGTTTTAATTTGCGCTTCGCTTTGAATCGAGATCAGGAAAAAAGGAATAAGAAATAAGGTATATCTCATGGTTTTTCGTCCATCCTAATTACGTGCCAAACTACGACCTGTTCAATCTCCAGGCTGAGCCCATTCTTTTATTTGTAGCATCAACGGCAATTTGAGTGGAGTTATTTCCTTCATTCTGCAAAAAATAGGCTACCACGGCTGCTGCTTCTGCTTCTGATTCATTGATAGTTGCGGTTAATTTTTCAGGGGTAAAGAAATGCTTCACAAAATGTGTATCGAAGTTTCCACTCACGAAGGCTTCATGTTGCATCACAAACTTTCCAAAGGGTAAAGTAGTTTCGCACCCAACAATGATGTACTCATCGATGGCACGAATCATTCGCTGAATGCTTTGCTCACGATTCTCTCCCCACGTAATTAATTTAGCAATCATGGGATCATAATAAATGGGAATGTCCATTCCTTCTTCAAACCCATCATCCACACGCACACCAGGACCTTGAGGTCGGACATATCGCACCAACTTACCAATATCTGGTAAAAAATCATTCAAGGGATCTTCGGCATACACGCGAACTTCCATGGCATGACCGTTAATTTTTAAATCTTCTTGTTTAAAGGAAAGTGGTTTTCCTTCGGCTATCAGGATTTGCTCCTTTACTAAATCAACACCCGTGATCATTTCGGTTACAGGATGCTCTACCTGCAAACGTGTGTTCATCTCTAAAAAATAAAAATTCACTTTTTCATCCATCAAAAATTCCACTGTACCAGCACCCGTATAATTACAAGCTTTCGCCACTAGCACTGCACACTCTCCCATTTTTTTTCTCAACTCAGGAGTTAACAATGAACTCGGCGCTTCTTCCACCACTTTTTGGTGACGACGTTGCACTGAACATTCTCTTTCGAAAAGGTAAACTATATTTCCATGTTGATCGCCCAACACTTGCACTTCAATATGTCGAGGTGAACCTACATAACGTTCAATGAAAACAGCAGAATCACCAAAAGCTGATTGTGCTTCACCCACAGCGCGATTCAACATCTCTTCGAATTGACTTTCCTCTTCCACAATGCGCATTCCTTTTCCGCCACCACCGGCAGCCGCTTTTATTAGAATAGGAAATCCAACTTCCTTTGCCACTTTCTTGGCTGCTTTAATATCTGTAAGTGCATAGTCGGTACCGGGCACCATGGGAATATTATATTCTTTTGCAGCAGCTTTTGCCGTAAGTTTATTTCCCATTAAATCCATGGCTTCCGGCGATGGACCAATCAGAATAAGTCCAGCCGCTTTCACTGCACGAGCGAAGGAAGCATTCTCTGATAAAAAACCATAACCAGGATGAATGGCTTGTGCTCCGGTTTTTAAAGCCGCATCAATAATTTTATCGATAATCAAATAACTTTGAGAAGAAGGGGCTGGACCGATACAAACGGCCTCATCCGCATAACGCAATTGTAACGATTCGCGATCGGCGTCTGAATAAACAGCTACTGTTTTAATTCCCATCTCCCGGGCCGTACGCATAATTCGTAAAGCAATTTCACCACGATTAGCAATCAGGATCTTCGTAAATTTCATGGCTTAAAATTAATAAAAAAAAGACCCGGAATTATCCGAGTCTTTTTAGATTTATATAAATATTAACACTCTATTATTTCAAAGCTTTCTGCACTAAGTCAGCAGCCTCTTTTAACTCGATAGCAGAAGAAACTTCCAATCCACTTTCGTCAATTAACTTTTTAGCTTGATCGGCATTAGTACCTTGCAAACGAACGATGATGGGAACTGGAATTTTTCCAATGTTTTTGTATGCATCTACAATTCCTTGTGCTACGCGATCACATCTCACAATACCTCCGAAAATATTCACGAAAATTGCTTTCACATTTGGATCTTTTAAGATGATACGGAAAGCTTGCTCTACTCTCGCTGCGTTTGCAGTTCCACCTACGTCAAGGAAATTAGCGGGTTCACCACCTGCTAACTTAATCATATCCATAGTTGCCATTGCTAATCCAGCTCCATTCACCATACAACCTACATTTCCATCTAACTTCACATAATTCAAATTATGCTCACCTGCTTCCACTTCGGTAGCATCTTCCTCCATCACATCACGCATTGCATGATAATCAGGATGACGGAACAAACCATTTTCATCTAAATCCACCTTTGCATCAACTGCGATGATTTTATCATCCGAAGTTTTCAGAACAGGATTGATTTCAAACATGGTTGCATCGATGGTATCGTAAGCAGTATAAAGATTTTGAACAAAACGCACCATTTCTTTAAATGCATTTCCACTGAGTCCTAAGTTGAAAGCAATTTTACGTGCTTGAAAAGGTTGTAAACCTACTTTTGGATCAATCTCTTCTTTGAAAATCAACTCCGGTGTTTTCTCAGCCACTTCTTCAATATCCATTCCCCCTTCGGTAGAATACATAATGATATTTCTTCCAGTTTGACGATTTAATAATACGCCCATATAAAACTCGGAAGTTTCGGATGGCCCTGGATAATAAACATCTTGAGCAATCAACACTTTATTTACTTTTTTACCTTGAGCTGTAGTTTGAGGAGTGATTAGATTCATCCCTAAGATTGAACCAGCGCGTTCTTTTAGCTCCCCAATATTTTTAGCCAACTTCACTCCACCGCCTTTTCCGCGTCCACCTGCATGGATTTGAGCTTTTACAACCCACCATTTAGTTCCGGTCTGCTTTGTTAATTCTTCAGCAGCAATTACGGCTTTATCCACCGTGTCGGCTACTATTCCTTCTTGAATGGCAACTCCAAAACTTTTTAATATTTGCTTTCCTTGATATTCGTGTAAATTCATGATGCTATAATTATTCTGCAAAATTAGAAAAAACCACGAGGTAAAAGGGCAATAGTGAGGACCAAATTCAAACCATTTATTAAAAAATTATTCTACATTAATCAGTAAATAAATACCCCTGTAAAGTTTGGATACTCTTAACCACCAAATGATTAGAGTTTTACTCCGCTTACAAAACGATCATTCGACGAAAAATCTCTGTAGATGCGTACATCTTCAAATCCATGTTGCTCCATAATTTCAGCCACGTCAACGGCATGCCATTTATTTACTTCAAACCATAAGCGACCATTTTCGGCCAATGTTTGATTTGCAAATTTGCTGATCGCCGTATAGAAAATCAGCGGCTCGGCATCCGAAACAAACAAAGCCAGATGAGGCTCGAAGTCAGTTACATTTTTATGCATGTCATCAAACTCTTTCATCGTAATGTAGGGAGGATTGGAAACAATGAGTTCTGGTGCTGAATTAAAGGTAATTGGACATTTATCATTAATCACATCCCACTTCATCCAACTCACTTTTAATTTTAGTGATACTGAATTTTGCTCTGCAACTTGTAATGACCCATCACTAACATCAAACCCAAAGACTTCTGCATTAGGAAAAGCAGATTTTAAGGAGAGTGCAATGCACCCACTTCCCGAACATAGATCGAGCATAATTGCGTTTGGAGGAAAATGCTGATCCAAAATAAAACTAATTAACTCTTCTGTTTCAGGTCGAGGAATAAGTACATTTTTATCGACTAAAATTTTCATTTCATTAAACCAAGCATAACCCAAAATATATTGCAAGGGTTCACCTGATTTCAAGCGATTTAGATCGGATAAAAGCAGTGCTTCATGATCGTTACTTAATACATTATTTTCGATGGCGGCAAGCTCAAAGAAAGACATGGACAATCGCTCCTGCAATAAATTTTTAAGGAGGGCATTCGCTTCCCCCTTGTCGTAAAGTCCTGACAACGTATGCTTCACAAATGCTGAAAATTCGGAAATAGTCATAGAACAATATTACCATTATTTCTGATCCAATAAAAAAATATTTTATCCCTAAATCCTACCTATTTTCGCAGAGTAATTTATGAGTAACAACGAACACTATATGCAGCGATGTCTGCAACTTGCCGAAATGGGATTGGGCAAAGTGGGAAGCAATCCAATGGTGGGATCGGTAGTAGTTTGTGATGGAAAAATAATTGGCGAAGGGTATCATGAACTTTTTGGAGGTCCGCATGCGGAAGTGAATGCTATTCATAATGTAATCGATCAAGATTTATTAAGTCGATCAACAATCTATGTCAACTTAGAACCCTGCTCACATACTGGCAAAACGCCTCCTTGTAGTACCTTTATTATAGAGAAAAAAATTCCATCCGTCGTTATTGGGATGCAAGATCCATTTCCTAAAGTAAATGGCTCTGGAATTATAGCATTAGAAAATGCAGGAATAAAAGTTAAAGTGGGAGTTTTGGAAGAAGAATGTCGAGAGCTTAACAAACGCTTTCTTTGTGCACAATCGAAGAACAGACCTTATCTCATTTTAAAATGGGCGCAAAGTGCCGATGGTTTTACCGGTAAGATAGGTGAACGCGTACAAATCAGTAATGAATCATCTAAAGTCTATACGCATAAGTGGAGAAGCGAAGAAATGGCCATTATGATAGGCGCTAACACCGCTCGAATTGATGATCCACAATTGGATGTTCGGTTATGGAAAGGCAAAAATCCAATTAAAATAATTATTGACCGCTCTGGAGTTTTGCAGAATCATACCCACTTAAAAATTTTGAATAGTGAGGAACCTACTTATATTTTTACTTCTTCCACACTATCATTAAAGGAACCTAACCATGTGATTAATATTAGTAACGATGGATCTTTCATGAATCAAGTATTCTCTGAACTAAATAAACTTGGGATTACTTCTTGTTTTGTTGAAGGTGGATCAATGCTGCATCAACTACTCATCAAAGAAAATTTGTGGGATGAAATTTTGGTATTTACTTCACCAATTTCATTGGGAAATGGCATAAAAGCACCCAAGCTTCCCATCCTTCCTTCTACAATTACGCAAATTGAAAACAATACTTTAACTACGATTAGAAATAAATAATATGAATGCGGAAATGATTTTAAATTTAGTGGTGGCATCCTTACTTTCTGCCATTCTTTATGTTATTTTAAAATATTTTCAAATTTTCAAAATCAACAATCTCCAAGGACTCACCTTTAATTACATGACAGCATCAAGCTTTGCTTTTTTTTCTAATTACGAAAAGAATGTGGATTGTTTTCACCAGTGCGAATCCTTTCTATTTTATGGTTTAGGGATTGGACTCTTATTCATCTTTGTATTTTACACGGCTGCATTAACTGCCCAACATGCGGGCATCACCGCCACGTCTATTGCGGGCAAGATGTCGATGGTGATCCCCATACTATTTGGAATTTGGTATTTTGGCGATCAACTTACTCCACTACGAACAATAGGAATTTTCACTGCTTTAGCTGCTGTTTTACTCAGCACGATCAAGAAAAGGAAAGTGGCAGAGGAAGCTCATCATGGAAAACTAATTCTTTTACTTCCCTTGCTTTTATTTATTGGGAGTGGCATGGTAGATACCACGATTAAACTTTCAGAGCATTTCATTATCACACCGGAAAATCAAGATTTATTCCTCACCTATTTATTTGGATCCGCCGGAATCTTGGGTTGCTTAGGTTCACTTTACAATCGCTTCGCAAAAAAATAAAATTCGAATGGAAAAATATTTTTGCTGGAGTAATTTTAGGAGTCGCTAATTATTACTCTTTGGTATTTCTTATTCGCTTTTTGGCGAGTCCTGGATTAGAAAGCTCCATTGCTTTTGCCATGACAAACGTTTTGGTTGTCATCTTTTCTACTTTATTTGGAATTATTTTATTCAAAGAAAAATTGAGCAAAATGAATGCAGCAGGAATTGCATTGGCCATTACAAGTATTATCATTTTGGCTTACTAAATGTTGTTCGACGATCACTATATCACCATTGAAGAAATCTGCTCTGCTGAATTAAAAGATCGTGGAAGTAAATTTATTGGTATCGCTTATCCCATCAAGGAAGAAAAAGAAGTAAAGGAAATTCTTCAGAAAATAAAGAAAGAACATTCGCAAGCGAATCATCATTGTTATGCTTTCCGACTTGGACCTGATCCAACAGCCTTTCGTTTTAGCGACGATCGAGAACCATCGGGATCGGCAGGAAAACCAATTTTAGGTGCCATTCAATCCAATCAACTGAGTGATGTACTGGTGGTAGTAGTTCGCTATTTTGGTGGAACACTTTTAGGTGTACCTGGACTCATCAGTGCCTATCGCGGCGCAGCACAAGCGGCATTAGAAAATGCAAAAACCAAGGAAAGAACCATCAACTTCAAATACGAAATTGAATTTCCTTTTGAAATCACAAACGATGTTTATCAATTTTTACGTAGCTTTCCAACCGAAATAAAATCACAGGAATTTGAAACGCCTTGCAAAATTATTTTCGAACTTCGGAAAAGCATTGCACCACAATTAGAAAGTAAAATCAAGGAACATCCTACCTTAAGTCACCAAGCAACATTAACCCCCATTTAATATGCAATTATTAAGACGTTTATGTGGCATCCAAGCTACATCAGGAAATGAAGCGAAGATCCAAGAATACCTTTTAGATTATATTCAAGCTGAAAAGAAAAACTGGAAGGTACAACCGGAAATTATTCATGGTGACTCTTTCCAACATTGCATCATTTTAGTTTTTGGAGAACCACGCACTGCGGTCTATGCTCATATTGACAATATTGGATTTCAAGTTCGTTATGAAAACCAGTTGGTAAAAATTGGTGGTCCGAGAACGGTGAGTGGATACAAATTAGTGGGTAACGATTCGCAAGGAAATATTGAATGCGAACTTAAAGTTGACGATGAGAACAATGCACTTACCTATGTTTTCAATCGTGCTATTGATCGAGGAACACCTTTAAGCTTCAAGCCCAACTTTAGAGAAGATAGTCAGTATGTTCAAAGTTGTTATTTAGATAATCGATTAGGCATGTATAATGTTCTCAAACTTGCGGAAACTCTCGAAAACGGAGTTGTCGTATTTAGTTGTTGGGAAGAGCATGGTGGTGGATCGGTTCCTACATTAGCAAAGTATTTATGGGATCGATTTGAATTGAAGCAAGCACTCATTAGCGACATCACTTGGGTAACCGAGGGTGTTCATCACGGAAAAGGGGTGGCAGTATCCATTCGAGATTCAGGAATACCGCGCCAGGTATATGTCGATAAAATTGCTAGTATACTTCAACAACATGAGATTCCATTTCAGTTAGAAGTTGAATCATCCGGTGGATCTGATGGGAATGAATTACAAAAACAGCCTTATCCTATTGACTGGTGCTTTATCGGCGCTCCCGAAGATTTGGTTCATACTCCCGACGAAAAGGTGCATAAGTCGGACATTGACTCCATGTTAAAAGCTTATCGCATTTTAATGGACGCTCTTTAGGAAAAATAAGGTTTTAGCTTTTCCAATAATTCGTCTGGTGCTTTACATGGTTTGCCCGATTCCTTATTAATAAAGACGAGCGTCGTTTCAGCTTCATTGCGTTTTTGTCCATCCTCACCAAAAATTTCATAGGAAAAAGTTATTTTTACAGATGGAAGTTGGACAATTTTAGTTTTAATGATTAGCAAGTCATCGTAATAAGCTGGTTTAAAATACCGAACTTTATAATCGAGAACTGGCAATAAATATCCTTCATCTTCCATTCTAAGATAAGGCATTCCGAGATCACGTAGCGCTTCAACACGAGCTACTTCAAAATAGGAAGCGTAATTCCCATAATAGACATAACCCATTCGATCTGTCTCTGAATAGCGAACTCTCACCTTGGTTTCAGAAGTGTACATAACCTTATTTTTAGCGAAGATGCGAATTAATAAATATCCTATCAAATCCCATCTAAAAAAATAGAAATCTTATTACCTTTGTTCAATGCAAAAAACGCATTTACGCACACTTCTCTTCGGTATTCTTGCTATTCTTTTTTCGTGTAAAACGCAGGAAAGTACGTATCAAGTAAAAACTTCGCAATATACTTTTAAGAGCGACAGTATCCCAAAAAATGTTTCTTCCACTCTTGCATTTATTGAACCTTACAGAGATAGTTTAAAAAGAAGCATGAATTTTCCATTGGTATATGCCACTCAAGCATTAACCAAAGAATTACCAGAAGGGAACTTAGGAAATTATTGTGCTGATGCTAGTTTGCGACAAGCCATCATCAAGTGCAATCAATTAAATTTAGAGCAGCCCGACTTCTGTTTTCTCAATCATGGAGGATTACGCTCATCCCTACCTCAGGGAATAATTACCGTCGGCAATGTTTTTGAATTGATGCCGTTTGAAAATGAATTAGTATATTTGAAAGTGAGTAGTGCTACGGTGGATTCCATCTTAAATTGGATTGCGATAAAGGGAGGTGCCCCCATTGCAGGAATCAAATTTCAGATCAACAATAAAAAAGCAGAGCAAGTAATCATTCAAAATCAGGTTAAAAAAAATGAGATCCAATACAAAATTATCACCTCTGATTATTTAGCAAACGGTGGTGATGGACTTTATTTTTTGAAACAAGAAAAACCAATTTCATTAGGAATAAAAGTGCGAGATGCATTTATACAAGACCTTCAAAACATAGGAAGTCGGAAAGATAGTTTATCAGTACAAAAAGATGGAAGACTTATTAAAATTCAATAGAAGAAAATTTCTAGGCAGCACCATAAAACTTGCTGCAGCAGTAGGAATTTCTGGAATTCCGTTGGATGTTTTTGCTGGCAGAGATCTTCAATTACTCACGATTTTGCATACTAACGATACCCATAGCCGAATAGATCCTTTTCCTGCCAACGATCCAAAATTTGCCGGCATGGGTGGAATTGCAGAACGATTGAACGCCATCGAAAAAATCAGAAGTGAACAACAACATGTACTCTTATTGGACAGCGGAGATTTTTTTCAAGGCACACCGTACTTTAATATTTTTGGTGGAGAAATAGAATTAAAATCCATGAGTGCTTTGCGGTATGATGCGAGCACATTGGGCAATCACGATTTCGACAATGGAGCCGATGGTTTAGCCAAACAACTTATTCATGCCAATTTTCCTCTTCTTAATTCAAACTATAATTTTAGTGATTCAGAACTGAACGGAAAAATTGAAAACTACAAGATCTTCCAAAAAGGAGAAATTAAAGTGGGGGTATTTGGAATCGGTATCGAATTAAAAGGATTAGTTGATGACCGATTTGTCAAAAATATTTACTACCTTAACCCCGTTCAAAGTGCAAATCGTACTGCTGAACTACTTAAGAAGGATATGAAATGTGATTTGGTGATCTGCCTTTCACATTTAGGATTAAAATACGAAGATTCCAAAATTTCAGACCTGAAATTAGCAGAACAAAGTTCTCATATTGATTTAATCCTTGGTGGCCACACTCATACCTTTTTAGATGAACCCTTAATAGTAAAAAATTCAATACAAAAAAATATGTTAATAGCACAAGTTGGGTGGGGAGGAATCAAACTGGGAAGGATTGATTTTCTCTTTGAAAAAAGAACACAGAGAATCAGGCACTCCGCCTCTACAGTAAAAATTTCTACAAAGTCAAGCTAAATAAATTTTTTTTTAAAATGTTTTTAAACAATATTTGCCGAATAGTAGAGAACTAAAACTTTTATTCACCAATTCGAACACGAATTCCAAATGCCTTCAGCAGGTATGCAAAAAGAAAAAGATTCAGTATCCAAGGATAAAACAAGCGAACAAGTTTGGGAAAACTGTTTGAAGCTCATCCGCGACAACGTTAACCCACAAAATTTTAAAACCTGGTTTGAGCCCATCCGAGCAGTTAAGTTGGATGCAAGTACATTAACTATTGAAGTACCAAGTCAATTCGTTTATGAGTGGCTAGAAGAGCATTATATTGGCTTGTTACGCAAGACCATCAAAAGAGAATTGGGAACCGAAGGTCGTTTAGAGTACTCTATATTAATGGAGAACGCTACACAAACTACGAAAGCATACACTGTCAAGCTACCAGCAAAAGGAAACAATGGATTGAAGAATCCATCAGTTGCCATGCCTCAGCAAATTAGCGGTGGAATTAGAAATCCATTTATTATTCCAGGATTAAAAAAGATTGATATTGATCCTCAGTTAAATTCCAATTATTCGTTTGATAATTTAGTGGAAGGTGATTGTAATCGACTCGCTCGTTCTGCAGGATATGCAGTTGCACAAAAGCCTGGTGGTACTTCATTTAACCCTTTATTAATTTATGGAAATGTTGGTCTTGGAAAAACCCATCTCGCGCATTCCATTGGTATCGAAATCAAAAACAATTTTCCTGAGAAAACAGTTCTTTACGTTCCAAGCGAGAAGTTCATGCTTCAATTCGTTGATTCTGTAAGGAACAATAGTCAGAATGACTTTGTACATTTTTATCAAATGATGGATGTATTAATTATTGATGACATACAATTTTTTGCAGGGAAAGAGAAAACACAAGATGTATTCTTCCATATCTTCAACCACTTACATCAAAATAATAAACAAATTATTTTAACTTGTGATAAAGCTCCTGTTGACTTACAAGGAATGGAGCAACGCTTGTTATCAAGATTCAAATGGGGCTTAGCTGCCGACTTACAAGTTCCAGATTTAGAAACGCGTATCGCTATTTTAAAAAAGAAAATGTATGTTGATGGAATTGAACTACCGAATGAAATCAGCGAGTATATCGCATTGAGCATCACCAATAATATACGTGAACTTGAAGGCGCATTAATTTCAATTATTGCTCAGTCTTCACTCAATAAAAAACCAATTACTCTCGAGCTTGCCAAGCAAATGATTGACAAGTTTGTGAAGAATACCGTGCATGAAATCTCTATTGATTATATTCAAAAAATTGTTTGTGATTATTTTGAATTAGCTCTTGAGGTTTTAAAATCTAAAACACGTAAGAGAGAGGTAGTTCAAGCACGTCAATTAGCAATGTACTTTAGTAAACAGTTTACGAAGTCTTCATTATCAAACATTGGAATGCATTGTGGTGGAAAAGACCACGCTACCGTTCTGCATGCTTGTCGTACAGTAAATAACCTGATGGATACCGATAAAAAATTCAAAGCTCAAGTTGTTGACTTGCAGAAGCGAATCAATCTCTCCCGCTAAAAAAATAGATAATAAATTAAGAAGTCTCGGTCGTTGATCGAGACTTCTTTGCTTAAAACAAATAACGAATGAATATTTTGATGGTTTGCCTAGGCAAGATTTGCCGATCGCCTTTGGCTGAAGGGATTCTAAGGAAACATCTGGAATCGTTGCATCTACCCCACTCTATTGACTCTGCAGGCACAATAAACTTTCATTCAGGATCGACACCTGATGTTAGAGCCATACAAGTGGCGGCCGACAATGGTATTGATATAAGCCGGTTAGCGGCAAGACAAGTGAGCAAAATAGCTTTTGAGAAGTTCGATTACATTTTTGCTATGGATCGGAATAATTATAAAGATCTCATGTCTTTGTCTACAAGAGAACAACAACAACGCATACATTTATACTTAGAATTTGCAGGATTTGGACAGAAGGATGTGCCTGATCCTTACTATGGTAATCGGAAGCATTTTGAGGAAGTATTTGAGTTATTGGATCGAGCCTCGCATCAGGTATCTGCTAAACTATTGAAGAATAACATTCTATAAGGAGTCCATTCCAACAAAAACGCTTTTTATCGATTGAAAAATCTATTATCTTTGCCGTTCCGAAAAAATTAAAATTCTTCAAAGGAAATGTCTGCCAATAAGAAAGAAGGCTTTGAGATCGCCGAAAGTATCGACAAGGTTGAACATTATGTTCATGATAATAAAAAGAGTCTAAGCATTATTGGCGGTACCATCGTACTCGTTGTACTTGCTTATTTCGGCTACAATCAATTTATCGTAAAACCGCAAGAAGAAGAAGCTAGTGAAAACATGTTTATTGCTGAGCAATATTTTGGACAGGATAGCATCAATCTTGCTATAGCAGGAGATGGTTCTTACCCTGGATTTGAAGAAATCGTAGAAAACTATGGTTCTTCACCTTCTGGAAACTTAGCAAATTACTATTTAGGTATGAGCTATTTGAAAAAGGGGGAATATGAAAAAGCAATTGAAGCATTAAAAAATTATGATGCAGAAGATGATATCACGGGTGCTTTAGCCTTGGGCGCAATTGGTGGAGCTTACATGGAATTAGGCAACCTCGATGAATCGATCAACTTTTACAAGAAAGCAACAGATTGGGATGAAAACAATTTTACTTGTCCCATTTTTATGAAAAAAACTGCTTTTGCTTATGAGCAAAAGAAAGATTACGCTGCAGCTTTAGATATTTACAATAAAATCAAGAAAGATTTTCCAATGAGCACTGAAGCAAGAGATATCGAAAAATACATTGGCCGTGCAGAATCGGCTTTGGGAACAAGCAAATAATTCATGTCATCAGCACATCAATCATTATCTAAACTTCCTGAAAATTTACCCAATGCCGGACCTTATCAGTTCGGCATTGTTGTTTCAGAATGGAACGAGGAAATTACGGGGGCCTTACTCAAAGGTGCGATAGAAGCATTAACATTAGCTGGATCAAAATCAGAGCTTACCGTAATTAAATATGTTCCGGGAAGTTTTGAATTGACAGCAGGCGCATCACTTCTTTTACAGAATAAAAACATAGATGCGATAATATGTTTAGGTTGTGTGATTCAAGGTGAAACACGACACTTCGATTTTATTTGTGACGCTGTTGCCAATGGAATCACTCAACTTAGTATTCAATACAACAAACCAGTAATTTTTGGTGTTCTCACGCCGAATACGATGCAACAGGCCATTGATCGAGCTGGAGGAAAGTATGGAAACAAAGGTTTTGAAGCTGGAGTTACAGCCATAAAAATGGCGCACTTATTTAGCGCTTAATAGTCGATTTCCCTCTGGATTTTCAAAAACAAATTTCGAGATTACTTCATACAGATCCTTTGATGTAAAAGGTTTTCCGATATGCGCATTCATCCCCACAAACAAACTTTTATCAATATCCTCTTTAAATACGTTTGCTGAAACTCCAATTACAGGCACATCAATATTTAATTTTTGTCGGATAATAATTGTTGCTTGATGTCCATCCATCACGGGCATTTGAATATCCATGAGTACCGCATCAAATTTTTCAGCTTGAAGTGTATCAATCGCCATTTTACCATTCTCTACAATCACTACTTCACTGTTCATCGCATCTAACACTTTCTTTATCAAAATTTGATTGATTTGATTATCCTCTGCTACCAAAATTCGAACTCTTTTTTCAAACACAAACGACTCTAATTTATTGGGTGTTGATAAAGACAGTTTACCATATCCTCTTTTTACTTTAATAACGAACCAAAAATCAGATCCTGGACAATTAAAAGAGGCTAATGTACCTGGACTATCAATACCCGCAGCGCCACCCATCAATTTAGCCAATTGAGAATTAATCGCCAATCCTAATCCAGTTCCGCCATAATTCCGAGTGGTAGAACTATCAGCTTGAGTAAACACTTCAAAAATATTACTTTGCTTTTCAAGAGGTACTCCTACTCCTGAATCGGAAATTACAAATTTTAATTTCATATCATTTCCATCGGGAATACTCATTTCATCGACAGAAACAGCTACTACAATCGATCCAGACTTAGTAAACTTAATTGCATTTGAAATGAAATTAATAATTACTTGTCGAGTACGATGAGGATCACCAACAATATACTCTGGAATCTCTGCAGAACAAACAACATTTAACAAAAGACCTTTTTCCCTTGCTTGTAGCAAATAAGGAGCGATGGCTTCATTAAGCATTTCTCGTAATGAATACGAAGTTTCTTCAATGACCAATTTACCAACTTCAATCTTATTAAAATCCAAAATATCATTTAAGATCACCAATAAATTATCGCTTGATTTTCGAATATGATTTAGATATTCAAAGTGTACACCTTCCGAATCTTTCAAAAGAATATCGGTAAAACCAATAATTCCATTTAAAGGTGTTCGAATTTCGTGGCTCATATTCGCTAGGAATGCACTCTTGAATGATTAGCCATTTCAGCATGTTCCTTTGCTTCCTTGAGTCCTATTTCTATTCTCTTTTGAGTGGTAGTATCCAATAAAGTACCTGCCACCATTAGCAATTCTCCAAAAGAACCAAACATAGGAACTGTTCTTGCTTGCAAATATCTTATTTCACCTCTCCTGTTTACAATTCGAAAAGCTAAATCCTCTTCACCTAATACCATTACTCTGCGCAAAGCTTTGAAAACCGCTACTTGATCTTCCTCATGTACACTTGCTAAAAACGTTCGTAAATTGAAATCCGAAGTATCCAAATGTCCATCAAAAATCAACTTCGAAAGGTACTCAGAGCAGGTAAATCTTCTTTCTTCCTTTCGGTATTCCCAACTACCAAGTCCTGCAATTCGCTGTGCTTCCTTTAACTGAAACTCATTTCTATTTAACGATGAATTAATTTCCAATAAAGTTGAGTTAATGGCTTCTATCTCAAAATTCTTTGATTCTATTTCATCATTCTTTAAACGTACTTCCTTAAACTTTTGCATCAACTCCCGATTCACTCTACGTTTATCACGATAAGCTTTATAGATGATGGTACCTAAAATCAAACTAAAAGAAAGAGAAAGCACCAAGCCGTTTCGCATACTAATTAATCGCGAATTATAATAAACCATGTTATCATGATTCACTTCCAAATTTCCAATCGAATTTTTTTCAGATGCTTTATCTAAATTTGATAAAATATCATTCGTTTTAACTATTGAATTTGACTTAGACAACTCCGACTTATAAACAGAAAAAGTATCAATGTAGGCCAAGGCAGTAGAAAAGTCACCAACTGAACGGTACAATTCAGCCAATTGTTTTACCGCTGACTTTGAAAGTGAAATGTTATTTGTGATTTTTTAAATTTTCCAACGCTCTTTTTGATAAAGATAGCAGCCTGAACATCATTTTGACGATACTTTATTCTTCCTAATAATTGATCAATCCATATTCCAGCTACAACGCATTCTAAGGATTTAACTTTCTGAAGGTCAATTAAAATTTTTTCTGCAAGTTGATAGTCACCCTTTTTATAATAAACAAGAGCAATATCAACGATACTCTCAATCTCTCCAAATTCATTCCCGATTTCTCTATCAATGGCTGCCGATGTTTCCAAGAAATACAATGCAGAATCAAACTCATTGAGCTCCAATTTTACTTTACCAATATTGCCCATTTCTCGAGCAATTCCTTTTTGATTATTTATTCTTTCATCAATTAATAGCGCCTTCTTAAAAAAATAGTTTGCTTGGTTTACATCTTTGAGTTCAAAATACACCATTCCAATATTGTTGATGGCCAATGTAAGCCCACGTATTGAAACTTGATCATTAATATCAACTTTCCTTCGAACAACTTTTGTATATTCTTCAATTGCATTTTTATATTGACCTTTTGCTAGATAGCAACTTCCAATATGATTCAAACAAAATACTTGTCCAAAAGTGTAATTTAAACTGTCCGATATTTGCAACCCTTCTTTAGCGTACTTTAATGCCTTATTGATATCCTTAAACCTTTCAATAAAAGTTATTTTTTCTAAAATTCGCACCCTCGTGGTGTCCTTTGCAGAATGTAGATTTAGTGCTTTGGTGAGTGAATCAAGCTTTTCGTTCCCATAAACAGGACCAGTTCCAAGAAGCCAAGTTGCGCAAAAAATAACACGTATTGATTTAATAATCAATGATTTACATACATTTGACTTTAAACAAAATTTTCGCATAGCACATTAATACGCCTTTTTAGGTAAAAATGTTTCTAATTTGGGCGAGAACCTTACTCATAATTTATACATTTATATCTTCATAAATAATTAAAAAAATGTTTCAAAAAACTAAAATCAAATCGCGCTAATTGTACTTGTATTAGTTCCTGCATTAACTTTTGGACAATCGGATAAACCTGCTAAAAGTTCAACGTCAAAACTGCCTAGTTTGAAAATGTGTCATGTGCCAAGTGATTCTGCCGCTTCTGCAAAAATCACCTTAGCGGATGCACAGTTTTGGGCAGATAGTTTACCACTTACAGTAATCTGTAATGATAATAGACCCTATACATTAAGTCAATTTATTTTCACTACTATTTCGCTGAATCCCCTTCAAACAAAGGAATACGGATTAGCAAATAATGGAATTCCAATCCTTGCTAAAAAAGCCATAAATCAAATGAAAGCAGGCGACACAATTTTCCTAAAAGAAGTAACCGGAAAAGATGCTGACGGTGATGAGGTGAAGTTACCGAACATCGTTTTTGTAATAAAGGATTAAGAAAGCGATTTTACGCTTTCCAAGTAGCAATTGCCGTTGGAGTTTCTTGAAGACGAACTTCCTCGAGGTAAATACTGTTTGGAGCACTTTGCTTCAATCTTTCTACTATATCCAGCAACATGTTTTCACAGGTTGGTGTGTATCGGGTAAGATATATTCTTTCACGATTGGGAAAATCAAGTTTTGCAGTGGGACTTTCTTCATGCAAGAGTAGAGAATGATCAAAAAGATTTAGAACAGAATCTTGAATCCATCTTTTCAAATCTGTAAAATCGATAATCATTCCATTATATGGATGATTAATTTCATCTATGATCTCCCCAGTAACAGCAACATGCAAATGATAGGTATGTCCATGAATATGTTTGCATTTACCTGGATAATTTTCTAAAACATGAGCAGCATCAAAAGTAAAAATTTTAGTAAGTGTTACTTTTTCCTTTCCCATTCAACCTATTTTAATATTTTAAATGACTGCTTGTTCAACCATTTTATTTTGTAATGGTTCAAAGTGCGCAGTAAAATGTCTTAAAAATTTTGTCTCCTTAATGATTTTATAACCTCGAACATTATTTTTGTCTTTCACCAACTGTTCAAACACTTCAATCACATAATCGAGATGGCTTTGTGTATAGACTCGACGAGGCAATGCTAATCTTACCAGTTCACGAGCCGCCGGAATTAGATTTCCTTGATCATCATATTTCCCAAACATGACTGAACCTACTTCTACTGATCGCACTCCGCCCACTCGATACATCTCACCTACTAGTGCTTGACCCGGATACTCATTCAATGGAATATGCGGATACATTTTAGCCGCATCAATATAAACAGCGTGTCCACCAACAGGTAAAATAACTGGAACGCCTAGTTTATTTAGATGCTCTCCCAAATACGTAGTACTTACTATTCGGTAATGCAAATAATCAGGTTGAAAAACTTCTACTAAGCCGATGGCAAGCGCTTCCATATCTCTTCCCGACAGTCCGCCATAAGTAGTGAATCCTTCCGTAATAATCAGCAAGTTTTTGCAAGCATCCGCTAATTCTTGATTTCTTAATGCGAGGAATCCACCCATATTCACCATTCCATCTTTTTTGGCACTCATCACAAAACCATCAGCTAAAAGTGCAAAGTTCAATTGCAATTTCCTGATAAGAATAATTGCTAAATGCTGGCTCGAAATGTTTCACGAAATAAGAATTTTCGGCAATTCTACATCCATCCAAAATCAATAAAATTTGATGGGTCTTACAAATTTCACTCACTTCTTTCGCATTTTTCATTGATACGGGTTGACCACCCCCGCTGTTATTCGTTACGGTTAAAATAACAGCGGCAATATTTTCCGCCCCTTTTAACTTGATGAGATCCTTCAGTTGAGAAATATCTAAATCTCCTCTAAAATGCTCATTACTGTTTTCAATTTTCACGGGAATATCGATAGCCTCGGCTCCTGAATATTCAATATTCGCGCGTGTGGTATCGAAGTGCGTATTACTGATAAATGTTTTTCCTTTTCTTCCGATGGTTCCATATAAAATTCGCTCTGCAGCACGACCTTGATGCGTGGGCAAAATATAAGGCATGCCGGTTAAATCACGAATTGATTTTTCGAGTTTAAACCAGCTTGATGCCCCAGCATATGATTCGTCACCTAACATCATCCCGCTCCATTGAGTATTACTCATTGCTGAAGTACCACTATCCGTAAGCAAATCGATAATTACTTGATCGGAAGACAATAAGAAGGTATTGTAATGTGCATCCTTCAAATATTGAATTCGCATTTCTTCCGTACTCATTAAGATGGGTTCAACCATCTTAATTTTAAATGGCTCAATAATCGTTTTAAATTTCATGTAGAATTGAATTTTACGCTCTGAAAAGGATAAAATACCTCACCCTATTTCAAATCGTCACAAAAGAATGAAATTACCTATTTAACGAAGCTGATGAATCATTGCTTTCTGGCTGACAAATCTCAGTTTTCAATTAATTTTCTGTCTGTCGCAGGCGATCAGAAAGAGAAAACATGGCATAGATCAAAATACTTAACCACAATCCTGGAAAACAATCATCCACCAGGCATCAAAATTATTTTTTCCTTCCGCAATTAGTCCACCTAACGTTTTAACCGTTGCCGGCAATCCAAATCCAAGAAAACTAAGTCCAGCTTCAATGGCAATATTTCCTGCAAAGGTATACAGCATATACACCAACACGGTAGGCCAAATATTAGGTAACACTTGATTAAACAGAAGTCGAGCTCCTTGTACCCTGAGACATTACTGCCGCATCCATATAAGCCATCGACTTAATACTTTGCAATTCAGCTAACACGATCCTTGCTAAATCGACCCATGCTGACAATGCTAACAAAAGAATGATTGATAACATGGAAGCTGACAGCAATTGAATAAAAGCTAATACTAAAATCACTCTGGGGATAGCGCTAAATAGCTCCGAAAACCGCAAAAAAATTGCGTCAACAGGAACAAATACTTTTAGATTAAATGACGTAACCCTCTTCCAATTCGTAATGATTTTCAACAGTACAATAAAAATAAAAATGGAAACCATCCATCCCAACAATCCATCTTCTCGACTTTCAACATTTATTAAAAGATGAACCCAATAAAATACGAGCAGAAAGATCAATACAGTTTTAAACGCTGAAAGTTTTACAGATCCCGGTCCAAACCATCCTGCTAAAAAACCGAGAAACAGAGCCAAAATACTGGCGAGAATAGTAGCTATGACCGAAATAAAAGTGAAATTCTTGTACCATAAAGTATATCCGCTAACAAATCACTGCCAAGTTTGTACCCAGCCAATGTCGTTTTAACCATGAAATATCAACTTGTTCTCCATTATTGTTATGAGAAAACTGCTGTTCAAAAGGTCCTCGGAAACTCATGTTCATTGGATCGCTTTTTCCTGATGAATATCCGAAAGGAGCATGAATTTCGAAAACGCCATCCTTTGTTTCTTTAGAAAAATTATACTCTTGATCTTGATTTAAAAACGGAAAAGACCATGCACCGTCATGAACTCTTACCAATGGTAAATCATTTGAGATTACAGTGAGCAAAAAAGCAACAAGCACAAAAAACAAAATCACTTTCACCGACCAATGATTCAATTTTGTTTATAATTATTATCACCCATTTTTCTTCAAATTAGAATAACGAATGAGTGGATTAATTTGGGAAGTAAATAAATCCGTTAAGGCGAAAGAGAATATAGTCACTAATCCCGTAACAAATAACACTCCACTTATGACTGGGAAATCTTTTTGATCACAAGCTTGTAACATCAAGGATCCCATTCCCGGCATCGTAAAAAGAAAATCGATAATTACACTTCCACCCAAAAGCAAAGGAAATACACTCATCCCAGAAACAATTAAAGGCACCATTACATTCTTCATCGAATAATAAAAAATTATTTTTATCTCTGACAATCCCACTGCACGCAATGTCATTACGTATGGTTTTTGCAATTCATCTTTCAACAATTCAAAAACCAACTGCGATAAATAAATCAACGTACTATATCCTAATGCAATTAGTGGGATGATCAAATAATTCCATTGCGAAACGAGTGAAACAAACCAGGATCCAAATCCACTTTTCGTTTCCAAAACTGGAGATGCTGAAGGGAGCCAATCCAACATGCGGGGATTTGCAAAAAAAAAAGCAATGCAGTTCCCATCCAAAATGTAGGAATAGAATAGGTAAAAATTAATAGAGGTTTTTGAATCTTGCATACCATTTCTTTTGATGCAATGTCAACCATCCTCCCCACAGGAGCGAGAGGAAAGGTAATCATCAACACAAAAACAGAAAGAAATAAAGTCAATAGAAAAGGATACTTCATCATCTCAAAAACGTCACCACCACGTGTCCACGATTTTCCAAAATCACCTTTTAAAATTCCTCTACTTACATATCCACTTCCATCGGATCGTCTTCCAAAACACCATAAATGAAATTGATTTTCGGTATTCCATCGAATGGTAGGAATCCATCTTTTCCAATAATGATTATTGATGATTATCCTTCAATTTCGCCAAATCAGTGCAAGTAAACTTTGTTAATTCCTATTTCAGATTGGTAATTCAACAATAGATCATCGATAGCAGAAGATACTCTACATTTTGAAATTTAACGTAAAATTTCATTTTCATTATTTGCAATTAGTCATTTTGCAACTACAATACGATCAAACTTGGATTACCTGAATAATACGACAAAGAGCATAACAGAAATTTAAAATCGTTGTTGGGCAGATGGACAAAAGAATCGGGCAACAACCTACTTTCCATCGAACAATAAAAATAAGGAAGGTGCAATCCCAGCTGACGATATTGACGCTCGTAACTCTTTGTTCTTCCTTCAGAGGAAGAAACTACTTGCGAACTATTAAAAGTCAAAATGTATTTTGCGGGATCACCCGGCAACACTCTACTCAAGAAAAAGGAAAACAATACCAACAAGAGCAAACTCATCAACGTTTGCAAAATTCTCTTGATTAATATCGACTTCATCCAAATTCGAATTATGGAGTAACACTTGTCTTTACGCCAATAGAATTTAACTGAAACATATTATACAAAACGCCTGGACGCTCTCCATATAATTCAGCACCTGAAAATCTTTTATGAATCGCAGTACGTCGAACCAATCCATAAAGAAAAACATAGGGATACTCATTATAAATTGCGGCTTGAATTCTCTTTTCCATTCCAAGTCTAGCTGTCTCATCCATCGTTACTGCCAAGCTATCAATAATCGCATCCGTTTTTTCATTTCCAAATCCAGAAAAATTGAGTCCATTTTCTTTCCAACTAGAAGTAGCCCAAAGCTGCGCATAATCTTCTGGCAATGCAGAGGAATTCCATGAACCCATAATCATATCAAAATGATGCGAAGTACCTTTGTCGAGCCAAGTTTGTAAATCCGTCATATTCAAATTCACCTTTATTCCTGCTTGCTTCATCGATGCTTCAATCATCAAAGCCATCTCTCCCATTCGGGGTTGTAGAAAGGAAATGCAAGTTCCAATTCCAAACGAACTTTCTTTCCACCCATCATTTTCATTCGCACACCGTCAACATCGCGCTCATTCCATTTTGCAACATCAAGAATTTCGTTTGCTTTTTTAACATCCAATAAAATCAGCGGTAACTCCGTGTTATAACTGGGCTTCATCCGAGCCACAGGCCTACTCTTGGTTTATTAACTCCTTTACAAACCACATCGATCATAGGTTGAACAGGAGTTAATGATGCAATAGCTTTTCGGACTTCTAATTCTGACAGAGCCAAGGAGTTATTAGATAAAGCAGGTTTTGTATTCAGTGCAATAAAGGTATATCCATAAACATCTACAAAGCGTCCATGATAATTTTGATTAAACATTGAATCACCTTTCATTTCAATTAACCCACGAGAGAAAGCGAAGTAGAAGCATCAAACTCTTGTTTCAAAAAGCGAGTTGTGTTGATACAACATCCTTATTAACTTTAAAAATTAATTTTTTCGGATATGACTTTTCTGCGTACACTTTTGACTTATCCGTCCAATGATGATCTTTCTTTTCAAAAACAAGCAGTTGTCCTTGTTGCCATTCCTTCAAACGATAAGGACCCAATCCCGAAATAAGTTTAGCATCGAATCCATAAGGAGGCGAATTGAAATTTGTTGACCATTCATTCAAATCCTTAAATTGATCTGCCCGAAAATTCGTATCATTAAATTGTTCGAATGAAAATTGATCCAATACATTCTTTGGATCATAGAAACTTTTTTGAATGATGGGATAGTCGGCCCAGAGCGCCACATTTTGCACATACACCTTCTTCATTCGGATCAACACCTTTGTTGCAGAATTTGGAACACGTTCTGCTTTTTCTACCAAATCAAAATAAGGTTTAAATGCTGCGTTATTTGTTCCAGGATTCTTTGCAACTTTAATGGTAAAAATTACATCATCTGGAGAAATCAAAGAATTATCATCCCAATTGATGTCTTCCCTCAAATCAAAAATCAGATCCAATTGACTTTCGGAAATCTGAGGCATCGACTTACAGATTCCAGGCTGCACGGATCCTGTTCGAAGATCGGTACGCAACAAAGAACCGTGGAGATATAAAAATATTTCGGAGCGTACTTGAGAAGTTCCATTACAAGGATGGAGGTTATCGGGTTCATTCAATTCATGAATCACTACTTCATTCTCCTTAGACCAAGAATCCAAAAAGCCGCAGGAGCACCTAATTCAATATAATTGCCCGATTCAACCGTTACTTCTACTTTCTTTTTTGAGCCACAAGAAAGCGCTAGAAAGAGAGATAAAAGGACAAGAATTACAAGATTTATTTTTTTCATTGTAGTAAGCATTGGGAATCAGACAAAGATAAAAGCAACTCCGAGCAATCAAAATTAAAATAAGGTTTGGATCGCGTCTTCCTTTCACTAAATTTGCACCCGCTGGTGAGATGCCTGAGAGGCCGAAAGGAACAGTTTGCTAAACTGTCGTACGGGTTAAACTGTACCGAGGGTTCGAATCCCTCTCTCACCGCAAGTGCCTCAAAATCCCTGTCTTCGACAGGATTTTTTGTTTTCAAAGCAGAGCAAGCTTGCTTGTGAATGCTTTGAAAACAAAATCACAAGGGCAAAGCCCTTGGGGATTTGAGGTCCTTGCAAGGCTCCCCCCCATTAGGGATCAACGCAGTTAATCCTTTTTAAGGCATCAAAGCTTGCTTGCTCTGCTTTGAAAACAAAAAATCACAAGGGCAACGCCCTTGGGGATTTTGATGTCCTTGCAAGGCTCCCCCATTAGGGATCAACGCAGTTAATCCTTTTTCAGGCATCAAAAGCTTTCTTGTGAATGCTTGGAAAACAAAAAATCACAAGGGCTGAGGTTAGATGTTGGATGTTAGATGTCAGATGTTTGATGTTTGATTGTTTTGTAAGTTGTAAGTTGTTGGTTATAAGATTGAAAACATCGGATGATGTATCTTTGATTCTAGTTATGCATTAAGTTTAGACGCAAACTTTCTCTATTGACTTTTTGTTTTTGACATAATATAATTTCTAAACGACGATTATATTGACCAGTATTTATTTTTTCAGCTAAGCTCATATTGATAATAATCAATAAGTTAACTTCATATTTTATGAATTAAAAATTAAAAACCGGTCAACGTTCTTTAGACGTCTGGATCAGAGATTGTATTTAATGATCGTTATAAATAATTTACATTGGCAACAAAGCGCGCCTGCCTAAGAAAAAAGAAATGGGTTCTTAATTACAACCCTATCCCAGCTTCGAGCGCAACTTTCATCATAGGCTGAAGTGCTTTTTCTCTTGCATCAGGCGAAATAAATGCTCCAGTTGGAATTACATCAGAAATGGTTAAAAGAGTTCCTGCTTTCTTTTTCAAAAATTTTGCGGTTGAAAATAAAGCAAATGCTTCCATCTCCACCGCCAAGCAATTATTAGAAGATGCTAAGGGCGGTGTTCCAGGAGTGGCTCTATAAAAAACATCACTAGAATGAATATTGGTTGATCGAACTTTTACATCCAGTTTATTAGCTGCTTCATTAATTTTCTCAAAACAATTCCCTTGATATGAAAAATAATTTTCTGGATATCCAAAAGCTTCAGAAGCAAAAGTGGATTCGCTGTAAGCTTTATCTACATTCACCAAATCGTATACATTTAAATCTGTTGAATAAGCACCTGCAGTTCCAATGCGGATAATACAATCGACTTTATAAAAATCGTACAATTCGTAAGCATAAATACCAATCGATGGACAACCCATTCCGCTTGCACCGATGCTAATTCGCTTTCCTTTATACATCCCTGTAAAATAAAAAGCACTTCGAGTTTGACTCACTAAATTAATATCTGTCAAAAAACTTTCGGCCATATGCTTGGCTCTTAGTGGATCTCCTGCAATTAAAACTACAGGAGCAATTTCTCCTAGGTTAGCGCTGATGTGTAAACTCATTAAGTTCTATTTTGGCTGATGAAGATAGGGAATATTGGTGGATTGGCGTCCCGATAGCTATCGGGATGGTAAATTGGCAAATTATTGCACGATGAAGGTTGTACGAAATACTGTACTTCGCGGGGGAATAGATAAATAAGAGAATCGAAGGATCGAAGAATAAAACTTTAAATAAAACTAATATCTATATTCTCTCCTTTGCTGCCTGAGGCTCTCGAGGGCAGCAAAAGAGAGCCTTCAGCTTTTGTTTTTTTGCAAGTCTTTTTCAAGCGTGCTTGAAAGACTTGCTATAAAAAACAAAACCCCGCAAAGCGGGGTTCTTTTTGTTGGGTTTGTTTGTCGGGGTGGCAGGATTCGAACCTACGACCTCCTGCTCCCAAAGCAGGCGCGATACCGGGCTACGCTACACCCCGAAAGTTGAAATTAAAAGGCCGAAATTGATCTAGGATTTTTTTCGGAGGTGCAAAGATATATTAATTTTGAACTAATTCGACCTTTAACTGAAAAATTCCAATAAATTTGCAGTCCCAATTAAAAAGGATCCCGTAGCTCAGCTGGATAGAGCATCTGCCTTCTAAGCAGACGGTCAGGCGTTCGAATCGCCTCGGGATCACATTATGGCGAAGGTAACTCAAAGAGTTACCTTTTTTTTCTTCAAATCAGAAGTGGAAATTTACAATGTCGGTCAGGCATTCGTCGCGAAGCTTCGCGACGCCTCGGGATCACATTAATGGCGAAGGTAACTCAAAGAGTTACCTTTTTTTGTTTCTTCAAATCAGAAGTGGAAATTTACAATGTCGGTCAGGCATTCGTCGCGAAGCTTCGCGACGCCTCGGGATCATTTATGATGAAGGTAACTCAAAGAGTTACCTTTTTTGTTCTTCAAATCAGAAGTGGAAATTTACAATGTCGGTCAGGCATTCGTCGCGAAGCTTCGCGACGCCTCGGATCATTGATGATGAAGGTAACTCAAAGAGTTACCTTTTTGTTTCTTCAAATCTGAAGTGGAAATTTACAATGTCGGTCAGGCATTCGTCGCGATGCTTCGCGACGCCTCGGATCACGAGTGGCGAAGGTAACTCAAGAGTTACCTTTTTTATTTTCTCAAATTCTAAGCAGGTCAGGCGATCGTCGCGACGCCTCGGGATCACAGTAATGGCGAAGGTAACTCAAAGAGTTACCTTTTTTTGTTCTTCAAATCTGAAGTGGAAATTTACAATGTCGGTCAGGCATTCGTCGCGATGCTTCGCGACGCCTCGATCACATTAATGGCGAAGGTAACTCAAAGAGTTACCTTTTTTGTTTCTTCAAATCTGAAGTGGAAATTTACAATGTCGGTCAGGCATTCGTCGCGATGCTTCGGGATCACATTAATGGCGAAGGTAACTCAAAGAGTTACCTTTTTTTGTTTCTTCAAATCTGAAGTGGAAATTTACAATGTCGGTCAGGAGATTGTCCTGCTGTGAATACGATGGGAATCGTCGCGAAGCTTCTCAATAATCCAAATGAAAAGGGGAGTTTTTAGCTCCCCTTTCACCTAAGAATAAATAAATAAACAATTACAAATACGACTTAAGTAACTTATTTCTCGAGTTGTGTTTAAGTCGACGCAATCCACTCTCTTTTATTTGTCGAACTCTTTCACGGGTTAATCCAAGCTCTAAACCAATTTCATCCAGCGACATCGCTACTCTAAATCCTATTCCAAAGAATAGACGCAGTACTTCCGATTCGCGTTTTGACAAGGTATTTAAGGATCGGTTGATATCTGCAGATAATGACTCATCAATAAGTAAAGAGTCCGTGCTTGGAATTTCTTCATTCACCATCACATCTAACAAAGTATTGCTTTCATCGCTATTGTCGAAGGGTGCGTCCATTGAAATTGGTCGAACTGATCCTCTAATTGCATCTCTAATTTGATTGTAGCTAATGTCAACCGCCTCAGAGATTTCTTCTGCACTAGGGTCACGACCATACTTCTGCTCTAATTTTGCAAAGGCTTTTTCACTTTATTCATGGCCCCAATCTGATTAAAGAGGAAGACGAACCATCCTACTCTGTTCAGCAATAGCTTGCAAAATACTTTGACGAATCCACCAAACCGCATAGGATATAAACTTAAATCCCTTGGTTTCGTCGAAACGTTGTGCAGCTTTAATGAGTCCTAAGTTGCCTTCATTTATTAAATCAGGAAGACTCATTCCTTGGTTTTGATACTGTTTTGCGACGGAAACCACAAATCTTAAATTCGCTCTTGTTAATTTATGCAGGGCATCATGGTCACCAAACAGAATAATTTATAGCTAAGGCTTTAAAATTGTATAAATGACATTACTGTTACATTATAAACACTGTTTTGAGAAACTCAAAGGAATTTAAAATCAGCTCAATCAAATTCAATCTCTATGATTTAAAGATTACCTATTTTTATTAACGATTCACAATCAATAATTCCTTAAAAACGACGTTACTAGTTCTTAAAAATTTATTTTTGCAACTGATATGAACTTACCTAAAACTCAATTAATACTCACCTTTCTTCTTTTGTTCTTTCTCCATGGAATTGAGTAATGGCCAAGAAAACCTCCTCAAAGGATAAATCTCTGATTCAATTTTCGGGAGTTGTTGTAAGCGCCGATTCTTTTCAACCCATCCCTTTTACAAATGTGATTATCCGAAATGCACGAGAGGAACCATCACCGACTTTTATGGATTCTTTTCTTTCGTTGCAATGAAAGGAGATACCATCGATTTTCAATATGTAGGATTTAAAACCTCCTCTTACCTCATTCCTGATTCATTGGATGAGCAACATTATTCAATCATTCAGGTTCTCGTTCGTGATACTATCAACCTCAAAGAAGCGGTAGTTTATCCATGGCCCACAAAGGAGAATTTAAACGCGCTTTTATTGCATTAAAATTATCGGATGATGATTTGAAGCGTGCGCAACGCAATTTGAATTAGCTTCATTAAAAGAAGTACAAGCACAAGTTCTGTATGATGGTGGATTGAATTATCAAATGGCATTACAACAACGACAAACTCAACTCTATTCACAAGGACAATTTCCTTCAATTACTTTATTGAATCCGCTCGCTTGGGCTGCATTTATTCAGTCTTGGAAGGATGGTGCATATAAGAAAAAAAAAAGAATAATTGTGAATCGTCTCGCCCTCCTATTCCTATTCGTTTTCGCATTTCTGCTTAGTGCAACTTCACTTTTTGCACAAGATGCTACGGTGCATGGTGTCGTGCGTGATTCTGTTGGAAAGCCACTAGAAGCCGTTTCAATTTCAATTAACGGAGAACCTGGAGGAGCCATCAGTGATCAAAAAGGGAAATATGAAATTAAGATTGCTCCCTATCGTGATATTACAATCATCTTTTCGTATTTAGGATTTACGACGGAAAAGGTTCAGTTGCGATTGAAACCCGGCGAAGACAAGCTGCTAGACATCCGATTAATTAGCACGGTTCGTGATTTTCAAACGATAACGGTTGAGGCAATCCGCCCGGGTGATTTAACAATTATACGTATTGAACCACGAACTATTGAGCAACTACCCAATGTGTCGGGCAACTTTGAAAGCTTTTTAAAAACGATGCCCGGTGTTGTTTCCAATAATGAACTTTCGTCGAATTACTCTGTACGTGGAGGAAGCTTTGATGAAAATTTGGTATATGTAAATGATGTTGAAATTTATCGACCATTCTTAGTGCGTTCTGGGCAACAAGAAGGATTAAGTTTTATTAATCCAGATCTTGTTTCAGAGATTAGTTTTAGCGCTGGAGGATTTAGTGCACAATATGGTGATAAGATGAGTTCCGTGCTTGATATTAAATACCGCACACCAAAAAAATTTGCTGGTTCTGCCAATGCAAGTATGATGGGCGGATCATTACATTTGGAAGGAGCCAGTAAGAATGATAAGTTTACTTGGCTCACTGGTGTACGTCATCGTTCCAATCAATTTCTCCTTAAGAAATTGGATACACAAGGCGAGTACAGACCACGATTTACGGATGTACAAACGTTATTGAATTTTAAAATTTCAAAGAAAACGGATATTTCGTTTTTAGGAAATTATTCATCCAATCAATTTAAAGTAATTCCATCATCCCGCCAAACTGAATTTGGAAGCATTAATGAAGCCTTGCGATTTACTGTCTTTTTTCGAAGGGCAGGAAATTGATCAATACAACACAGGAACAGGTGCTATTTCCTTGACGCATCAAGTGAACGATAGTGTTAAATTAAAATTCATAGGATCTGCCTTTTATTCAAGAGAGAAAGAATTTTTTGATGTGTTAGGTCAATATTTTTTAGATGAGTTAGAGCGAGACCTCGGATCTTCAGATTTTGGTAATGTAGCTTTCAATCGCGGTGTAGGTGGATTCTTAGATCATGCTCGAAATGAGTTGGAAGCTTTTGTAAGAACAGCATCACACATTGGAACCTATCGTTCTAAAAATCATCAATGGCAGTGGGGCTTAAAAGCACAAATTGAAACCATCCACGATGAATTGGATGAATGGCAGTACCGTGATTCGGCAGATTATTCTGTACCTCACCCAGATGACAATCCGGGGCAAAATGGCAATCCAAATCAACAAATTATTTTAAATAATGTGGTGAAGAGCAAAATCGATTTGAATTCAAATCGATTTAACGCTTATCTTCAAAATACTTGGAACCTCGATCGTGTATCTTTTACTCTTGGTGTACGAGGCACATATTGGGATTTAAATGAAGAGTTGAATATTAGTCCAAGAGCAAGCGTTTCTTGGAAGCCAAAATGGAGTAAACGACTATCATTAAGGGCGGCTACGGGGTTATATTATCAACCTCCTTTTTACCGAGAGATGCGAGACCTTGATGGGAATATCAATAAAAATATTGAATCACAAAAAACTATTCACTTTGTAATTGGTAGCGATTATCAATTCCTTGCTTGGGGTAGAGAATTTAAATTGACGAGTGAAGCGTATTATAAAAAGATGGATAATTTAATTCCTTACAAACTCGACAATACACGTATTCGTTATTTAGCAAAAAATAATGCGAGTGGATATGCTACTGGATTAGATTTTCGCATCAATGGTGAGTTTGTAAATGGAATTGAATCTTGGGTGTCGATGGGAATTTTGAAAACAGTAGAAGATATAAAAGACGATGGATATTTTCGTTATTATAACGCAAGCGGTGAAGAGATCATCAAAGGATTTACTTTTGATGATGTAGCAACTGACAGTTTAAAAGTTACCCCTGGAGATATTCCGCGCCCTACCGATCAACGTATCACTTTTAGTATGTTTTTCCAAGATTATCTTCCGAAAAATCCAACCGTTCGCATACACTTAAATTTAGTTTTTGGAACCGGATTACCATTTGGCCCTCCAGGTCCTGATCGCTATAAAGATATTCTACGTGGCCCTTCCTACCGACGTGTCGATATTGGATTTTCTAAAATTGCTATTGATGAAGATGGAGAAAACAAAAGTCGACTCCCTGTTATTCGAAATTTAAAATCGTTGATCTTTAGCATTGAAGTTTTCAATTTATTACAGGTAAGTAATACCATTTCTTATTCTTGGATTACCGATGTTTCTGGTCGACAATATGGAATTCCGAATTACTTGACAAGTCGGATTTTGAATTTTAAAATGCAGACTAAATTTTAAATGAGCAAGAAAAAATCGACTGAAGGCGGATTAGTCTATTCGACCAATCCTAATTTTAAATTAAAAGAAGAGGTAGAAGAAGCAAAAACACCCGGAGCTTCACAACAAGATTTGCGCGTTTGGCTAGAGCGAAAAGGCGGTGGAAAGATGGTCACATCGGTAAAAGGATATCAAGGTCGCCTCAGTGATTTAGACGAATTAGCTAAAGCATTAAAAACAAAATGTGGATTTGGTGGTGGCGCAAAGGACGGAGAAATTTTTATTCAAGGCGACCAACGCGATAAAGTTATTGCATACCTCGTACAAAAAGGATTTAAAGTAAAGAAAGCCGGAGGATAAATCATCGGCAGCAAAAATTATTTTGCTGTAGCCATCGATGCTTCAATCACCTTTGCATAATACTGCTCATACATGGGTGTAATTACATGGGTATCGAATTCTTTTGCTCTACTCAAGGCTTGTGATTTAAATTTCTTGAGTGATTCATCGGTACGTAAAATAGTCAATGCATTTTTAGCCATGTCATCCACATCACCCACATTACTCATGAATCCAGTGACACCATTTATATTCAACTCGGGAATTCCACCCGCGTTGGAACTAATAACTGGCACTTGACAAGCCATCGCTTCTAGTGCTGCTAGTCCAAAACTTTCGGTCTCTGAGGGCATAATAAACAAATCACAAATCGATAATATTTCTTCGATCATATCTTGTTTTCCTAAAAAGCGAACATCATCACATAAATCCAATTCTCGACACAATTGCTCGATATTATGCCGTTCAGGTCCATCTCCAATTAGCAAAAGTTTAGATGGGATTTCTTTTCGAATTTTACTAAACACATGAACCACATCTTGCACACGTTTTACTTTTCTAAAGTTAGAAGTATGCACCACCAATCGTTCTCCATTAGGAGCAACGGCTTTTCTGAAATGATCCTTTGCTTTCTTTGAAAAACGTTCCAAATCAATAAAATTAGGAATCACGGCTATTTCTTTTTCAATCTTAAAATTAGCATAGGTATCTTTTTTCAAACTTTCGGAAACAGCAGTCACACCATCCGATTGATTGATGGCAAAAGTAACTACTGGTTCATAGCTAGAATCTTTTCCCACCAAGGTAATATCCGTTCCATGCAATGTGGTAACGATGGGTAAAACAATTCCATGCGCTGCTAATATTTGCTTGGCCATATAGGCAACGGATGCATGAGGAATGGCATAATGCACATGCCACACATCGAGGCCTTCACATCGAGCTACGTCAACAAGCTTACTCGCTAAAGCAGTTTCATAAGGGATGTAATCGAATAAGGGATACTTCGCAATGGTTACTTCATGGTAACTAATATTCTCCGAAAAAATCGAGGCGCACGGGTTGGCTATAGGTAATAAAATGAATGCGGTGTCCGCGCTCAGCCAATGCCTTACCTAATTCAGTGGCCACTACTCCACTTCCACCAAAGGTGGGATAACATACAATTCCGATTCTCATAGATCAAAGTTAACGAATTCAAAAGACGTATCAAGGCAGATTGTATTGCAATGACTCGAAAAAAAATTTTATTAAATTATTTCGCTTCAATGGCATCAATTGCCATCTGCATAATGTTGGTTCTCAAATTCGATTTAGCCAATTTCAAATTTGCAGATGTTGGATAAACCCGATTGGATAAGAAAATATATTGCAGACGAGTCTGAGGATCAGCCCACGCGTAGGTTCCAGTGAATCCGCTATGCCCGAAAGAGCTTAACGAGACACCCGTTGCAGAAGGACCATTTGCTCCAGCAGCCAGATCAGGCTTGTCGAAAAATAATGCTCTGCGATTATGACCATCAGCATAAGCGGGACTTGTAAACAAATTTACGGTTTCCGATTTCAAATATCTTTTACCACCATATTCTCCACCATTTAATATCATCTGCATCAGCACAGCCAACGACTCTGCATTAGAAAAAACTCCAGCGTGACCACCTACTCCACCCATCATGGCCGCTGCAGGATCATGTACATAACCTTGAATAAGTTGATGACGGAAAGCAGTGTCCAATTCTGTTGGAACAATCTGATTTTTATCTATCCATGTTAGAGGATGATACCCAATTTTCCATAATCCCAAAGGCTTATAAAAAACATCATTCACCAATTCATCCAATTCCTTTCCACTAATTTTTTCAATCACCTTTTGCAAAATAATAATTCCTAAATCAGAATACACATACTTTCCAGGATTCTCCAAAGGGCGTTCCACAATTTTATCCCACATCACGTCTTCGTAATCATCTGAAATAAATAAACTATCGGCTACTTGACGCTTAAAGTTGCGTTGATACGTTGTACTATAAATTTCAGGATCCAATACAGTATCCTTGAAAGTTTCTTTCCAGAAAGGCACCCAAGATTTCAATCCCGCTTCATGCGCCATCAATTGGCGAATCGTCATTTCCTTCTTATCACTTTTTCGTAGTGATGACAAGTAATGCGACGCTTTTTCATCAAGATCCAATTTCTTTTTATCGAACAAATACATGGCCGCCAACGCTGTAGAATAAATTTTTGTGAGCGATGCAATATCATACACATCTGAATTTTTAACAGCGGTTATACTATCATACGTATGCCATCCAAACGATTTATCATATACTACTTTTCCATCTTTAGCAATTACAATTTGTGCACCTGGAAAAATAGAATCACGAATAGCTTGCACCATGGCTGAATCAATCTTCGCTAATTTCAGTGTAGAAATTCCAGCATCTTCAGGAATTGTGTATTTCAGTCGAATCACATCTCTCGTGACTACACCTTGATCCAAATTAAATTCAGGAAGGATAGAAACTGGCAATTGGCCAGTAAAAAGTTGTCCGCCATAAATTTTTTGAGCCGTTTGCTGCAAAGGCAAATTTGTATCCTCATACCCTTCTACAATCGCATCGTAATTCTTCAATCCTTGAAGTCGGCCCAACACATAGGCATTTCCAAAAACACAAAGAATACTTCCTTTCAATTTTCCTAACATCTCCGTAAGTTCAATCGTAGCGGCGGTAAGTCCAAAGTTTTTCTGCGCATTAATGGTAGTATTATGAATACTCACAATTACATGATCACATCCTTTCAAGAAATCATAAATACTATCTCTATACTCATCAGAAGCATCTTTGGGGACATTCAAAGTTTTCATGGGCCCGTACTTTGATAATTGGATTTGAAATGGATTATTGAGTGTATCATTCAACACGACCGAAGCAATGCAATCGCGATGCGAAGGATGCAATGGCAACAAATTATTTTCATTTTTCAATAAGGTAGGTGCATTCTTCATACAATCGATTGTTGAGAGCTACGGATGACGATGAATTTAAATCGAGATATAAATTTTCTGTTATGATGGGCTGGTAATTATTAAGTCCTGCCCAATACTTTGAACTCAAAATTTTCATCACCTTAAATCAATCTCCTCCTGTTCAATTTCACAATTCTGAATTGCAAAATGAATTCTATTGATTGCTTTTGCTACATCTTGAGGATACAAAAGCACATCATTGCCAGCTAACAAAGCTTTCAATTCAATTTCTCCGGGAGCAACATAGGATGCCACCCCTTTCATGTTAAGAGCATCTGTAAAAACCAATCCTTCAAATCCCAACTTCGTTTTTAAAAGATCCTTCACAATTTTTGTCGACAATGAACTGGGCTGATCCAAAGTTGAATCTAAACCTGGAATAAAAAGATGAGCTACCATGACAGAAGCCAATCCCTGCGGAATTAATTTTAAAAAAGGAAATAATTCAAGAGAATCCAATCGCTCTGGAGATGCGTTTACCACGGGCAATGACAAATGCGAATCGGTGTCGGTATCACCATGTCCAGGAAAATGTTTTGCGCAAGCCATCACGTGATGATCTTGCATTCCCTTCATATAATTTAATCCGTACAAGGCCACCTTTTCCTTACTCTCACCAAACGCACGACTATTGATGATTGGATTATTGGGATTATTATTGATATCGATATCGGGTGCAAAATTGATATGAATTCCCATGCGCTTACATTGTGAAGCAATCTCCACTCCCATGGCATACACATCAAGCGCAGAAGCACCAGCACCTAAAGTCATTTGTCGAGGAAAGCGAATCGTAGAATCCAAACGCATACTCAATCCCCATTCCCCATCAATTCCAATAAGCAAAGGAATTTTAGAATGCGATTGATAAAAATTCGTCAAGTTCGCTTGGCGCAGTGGACCGCCTTGAAAAAAGATAAGGCCACCAATCTTAAACGAATCGATGAGCTGTGTAATTTGCGCAACATGCACAATATCCTTATTCGAAAATGCATCCACCATGAACAACTGACCCATCTTTTCCTCATACGACATCGTCTTAAAAACACTATCTGCCCAAGACTTTGCCTCTGGCGACTCAAAACAAGGAATGTTTCTTTGTCCGTGAGATGAATGAGATAGCTGGGTAAGAATACTAAAAAATGCAATTATTTTTTTCCAATGGAGCATATACAATAGTAGGAAGGTTCATTGCATCAAACTCAAAAAGTTGAGAAGTTATTACACAATTTGGGTGTGGATAACGGGAATTTCTTTCGCACGATGATATTTAGGAAGATACTGATTCTAGCACGCAACTAATTTTAAGCTGCTGACTGCTGGCTTCTAGCTGCTAGAATATTTCGGGGAATATTGAATATCGTTTTATTAGATATATTTTTTTTAACACTATAGGCACAAAAGTTCACAAAGTGCACTAGAGAAAACTCCAGTGACCTCCAGTGTTCTCCAGTGCCTTTAGTGATGAAAAAAAATAAATAACCGGAGATAAATTATAATGGAACTAAACCGCAACTTGATACTCGTGTAATGCGTCGTTTAGCGAGGTTTTTTGATCGGTGCTTTGTTTTCTTTTGCCGATGATTAGGGCGCAGGGAACTTGAAATTCGCCTGCAGGAAATTTTTTGGTGTATGAACCAGGGATTACAACTGATCTTGATGGAACTTTCCCTCTGTACTCAATGGGTTCGGGACCGGAGACATCGATAATTTTTGTGCTTTGTGTTAGTACCACATTAGCCCCTAATACCGCTTCTGTTTCAACATGTACACCTTCTACCACAATACATCGTGAACCGATGAAACAATTATCTTCAATGATAACAGGTGCCGCTTGAACGGGTTCTAAAACACCACCAATACCCACACCGCCGCTGAGATGAACATGTTTACCAATTTGTGTGCAGGAGCCCACAGTTGCCCATGTATCCACCATGGTACCTTCATCTACATAAGCTCCAATATTTACATACGAAGGCATCAATATAACACCTTTGGCTAAGAAAGAGCCATGGCGAGCTAGTCCATGCGGAACCACGCGAACACCTTGTTTTTCGAAATTCTTTTTCAAGGGAATTTTATCATGAAATTCGAAAGGTCCTACTTCGATGGTTTCCATTTTCCGAATCGGGAAATAGAGGATAACTGCCTTTTTCACCCAATCGTTCACTATCCAAACGCCGTTTATTTGCTCGGCAACGCGTAATTCTCCAATATCTAAAAGGGCTACAACTTGCTCTATAGTAGCACGAACTTCGCTATCCTGCAATAAGTTCCGATCGCTCCAAGCCTTTTCAATAATCTCTTTCATCTGATAAATGCTATAATTAATGGCTCAAAATTACTAAACTTAGTAGAAGCACTGTATTTTTGCGGGATGGGACGATTGATGGCTATTGATTACGGAAAGAAAAGGTGCGGATTAGCGGTCACCGATCCCAGTCAAACCATCGCCACCGCATTAGACACGGTTCCCAGCCATTTGCTCATCGAATACCTTCGAAAATATTTTTCGATTGAAACAGTTGATCAACTCGTAGTGGGTGAACCCAAGAGATTAAACAATTCAGATTCGGAAACCACATTACTTGTTCATCAATTCGTAAAAAATTTGACCAAGCAATTTCCCGAAATGTTGATCGTCCTCTATGACGAAAGATTTACATCCAAAATTGCCACACGAAGTTTAATCGAAAGTGGCCAAAGCAGAAAAACAAGACAAGACAAATCTGTACTAGACCGCGTAAGTGCGACTATTCTATTGCAAGATTACCTATCCAGCCTTCAATTTAAGAAATGATATATCCCATTGTAGCATACGGCGACCCCGTATTGAGAAAAAAAGCAGAGTCTATTAGCAACGACTATCCGAAATTAATGACCATCATCGATAATATGTTTAAAACGATGTACCACAGTCAAGGTGTAGGATTAGCTGCTCCTCAAGTGGGTATTTCTATTCGATTGTTTGTGATCGATTCCACTCCCTTTAAGGAAGACGATGAAAGTGCAGATGGATTCAAACGTGTTTTTATCAATCCCGAATTGATTAACGAAGAAGGCGACAAATGGAAATTCAACGAAGGATGCTTAAGCATTCCAGGTATTAGAGAAGACATTGAGCGCAAACCTCGACTTACTATTCGTTATCAAGACATGAATTTCGAGACGCATATTGAGGAATTCTCTGGAATAAAAGCAAGAATCATACAGCATGAGTACGATCATTTAGAAGGAATTCTTTTTACGGACAAACTGACACCGCTCAAGAAAACATTATTGAAAGGCAGATTGATGGATATTTCAAAAGGCAAAGTCGATGTTGATTACAAAATGAAATTCAATCAAAAGCGATAGAATATGTCGGCTGATAAAGTGATTTTTCTGATTGGATACATGGGTGCAGGAAAAAGCAGTGTTGGAAAAAAACTTGCTCATTCATTACACTACCGTTTTATTGATTTAGATGAGTTAATTAAAAAGAAAACTAAAAAATCAATTCCTGAAATTTTCGAGTTGGAGGGAGAAGCAGTTTTCAGAATCGCAGAGCAACAAGCTTTACATAGCTTAAGGGACGAGACGAAAATTATTGTTGCAACTGGAGGTGGATGTCCGGCCTTTGAAAATAATATGGAATGGATGAACGCCCACGGCAAAACCATTTATTTAAATTGTAGTTTAGGAGTATTATTCCATCGCATTGCGCCACAAAAAGCAGCGACCATTGATAGCACATTTGGACGATGTGGATATCATGGATTTTATGGTGACGACTTTGAAGGAACGAAGTGAGTACTATGAAAAGGCAAATTTTGTGGTGGATGGAGATGGGAAGGTAGAGATAGTTTGTAAGAGGATTTTAGATGTTATGGAGAAAGATAAGATTCAAGGAAAAATAATGAAATTTTAGCTTTATTATAAACTTACTAGGACGCGATCCCGATCTATCGGGAGCGAATGAACACGAATGCGAAATTTTTTCGAAATCATTTCGCTACTAAAAAAATCTAGCAGCTAGAAGCAAGTAGCTAGAAGCTAACAGCTACCAGTTTTTTTCGATAGAATTTGAGTTGACTTGATACTTCTTTGCTTTCTCCTTTTGCAAATCTTTTTCGTCGTTCTTTAGGGCTTTGAGCATGCGTTCGGCTTCTTCTTTGGAAAGCTTGGGTTGCTTGGGTTCCTGCTTTTTCTGCTCTTCTTTTTTCTGATCTTGCTTGGCTTGATCGTCTTTTTGTTGATCTTGCTTTTCTTGATCTTTCTTTTGCTGATCCTTTTTGTCTTGCTGCTGATCTTTTTTCTGCTGATCTTTTTTGTCCTTGTTATCCTTGTTGTCTTTGTTCTGATCTTGCTGCTGTTGTTGTTGCTGCAATTTCTTTTGAGCGTAAGACAAATTATAACGAGCATCCTCGTCTTTGGGATTTAGTCGCAATGCTTTTTTATAGGCTTCGATGCTTTCCGCATATTTTTCACTTTTTAAAAGCGAATTACCCATATTGTACATGGCCTTCGACTGCAAATCATTTACATTATTATTAGCAGAAGCATTTAAGTATTGCTGAGATGCTTCATCAAATTTATTTTGACGATACAAGGCATTTCCTAAATTATAACTACCAATGAATTGCTGCGGCGCTTTCTCCACCGATTTTTTATAGGCAGCTTCAGCATTGTGATAGCGACCACCTTCATACTCTGTATTTCCTTGTACAATTTCTTTACATTGTGCTTGACTCCATGTTGAGATGCACAAACAAATGAGTAACACCCCTCCTATCTTCATCCTTTTCATTGCTCCTCCTTTTGGTTTACGTTAAACAAATTTAATTTGGCAATCCATTTACTTTTTCGTTCTCCCAATAAAAACTCCACTAACATCAGCAACAATCCTAATCCAATAAAATATTGAAATTGGTTTTCGTAGTCGGTGTACATTTTTGCTTTGAATTCTTTTTTATCGAGAGCATTTAATTCTTTCAATACTAAATCAATTCCATCGTCGGAATTTGTAGCGCGAATAAATCGTCCATTGCCAGCGCTCGCCACTTCGTTAAGCATCACTGGATTTAATTTGGTGACGATGGTTTGGCCTGCATTGTCTTGCTTGAATCCGACAACCGCACCGTTGCTGTAGATAGGAATGGGTCCGCCTTCGGGTGATCCCATCCCAATGGTAAATACTTTGATGCCCGCATCGGCTGCTTCTTTCGCTGCTTTTATGGCATCGTCCTCGTGATTTTCACCGTCGGTAATAATGACGATGGCCGAATGTTTTTTGGTGGTATCGGTAAATGATTCTCTAGCTAAATCAATGGCCGAACCAATTGCAGTGCCTTGGGTAGGTAGCATTTGTGTGTTGATGGTAGAGATAAACATTTTAGCAGCACCATAATCGGTGGTGATGGGCAATTGAACATAGGCTTCACCGGCGAAGACCACAATTCCAATACGATCTCCTTCTAAACGATCAATCAAGCGAGAAATGGCTTGCTTCGATCTTTCCAAACGACTTGGTTTGATATCGGTAGCGAGCATGCTGTTGGAAACATCCAACGCTATGATGATATCACTTCCCTTTCTTTTTACTTCTTCTAATCGTGATCCAATCAGCGGACCGCAAATACCGGCGATGAGTAAAAGCATTGCCATAAACACTAAGGAAAATTTCATTCCCGGACGAGAGATGGATGTTTGTGGATTGAGTCGGCGAATTAAGGACGGATCTCCAAACGACTTCATCGCCTTCTTCTTCCACTTCTTCATAGCATAATATAGAAAAATCAACACCGGTAAAACGGCGAAGAGGTATATCATTTGTGGATGTTCTAATCTAAACATTTCAATTTGGTTAAGGCAATGTTCGCAACCAGGCGTAACGTAATACTAATTCAAGAATGAACAATAATCCTGCTAACAATGCAAAAGGTAAATATTCTTCTGTGTATCTTTTGAATTCTGTAATTTCAATTTTCGATTTTTCCAACTTATCAATCTCCGCAAAAATGGATTCCAGCCTTCTATTATTAACGGCTCGATAATAACGACCATCCGTAGCATCTGCAACAGCCGTTAAAAGATCCTCATCAATTTGCACTTCCATATTTTGATATTGTACCCCAAACAAGGTTTGCACGGGATAAGGAGCCATTCCACGTGTTCCAACTCCTACGGAATACACACGAACGCCAAACGTTAATGCAATCTCTCCAGCAGTTTGTGGAGCGATGGATCCTGAATTATTAACTCCATCGGTAATTAATACCACGACTTTACTTTTTGTAGGCGCTTCTTTTAAACTACTTACCGAGGTCGCTAATCCTTCTCCAATGGCAGTACCATCTTTCAAAGCTCCTGATTTAATATCCTTCAATAAATTTTTTAGTACGGCATGATCAGAAGTAAGCGGACACTGCGTAAAACTTTGTCCGCTGAATATTACTAAGCCAATTAAATCATTCGGTCGACCATCAATAAAATCCAAGGCCACCTTTTTTGCAGCTTCAATTCGATTCGGTTTAAAATCTCCGCCAACATACTTGAAGAAATATCGAGTGCGATCACTACAGAGATTCCTTCTGTTTTTACATTCGAAGCACGCGAAGAAGATTGTGGTCGAGCCAAGGCTACAACAAGCAATGACATAGCAAGCACTCGTAACACAAAGGGCAAATTAACCATTCGTTGTTTTAGCGAAGGGCGATAATTTTTAAATGCTTCGGTGCTACTAATCCGAATTTGGGTGCGATTTTTAATTTTAACCTTCCAGAAATAAACAATAATCACCGGCACTAATACTAGCAACCACAAAAGCTCTGGATTTTTAAAATGCATCGAAGCGAAATCAGGCCACATCATATTACACCTCCCCTTTCAGCTTCTAATTTAATTTGATTGGCGCTGGTATCATTCACAAACTTAACAGCCATCAACATGCTCAATTCACATTCGCTCGGAATGGCATCCCACTTTGCAAACTTTACTAAATCGGCTAATCTCAATATTTTTTCTAAATCCTCTTTACCCGTTGGATCAATCAATCTTAAAAATCCATGATTCAAGATCTCATCCGTTGTTAACTCTTGTGCACCTACCATCCATCTTTCTTCAATATAAATTCGCACGATGTCGGTTAATCGGGTAAAATACAATTTCATTTTTCCATCTTGCCAAACTTTTTCTGCTTCTAAAGATTTTAGCGCTTCTAAAGCAGTAACATGTGCAGGAATTAAAACTATTGGCGCTTTGATTTCTTCAGGTTCTTTCTTTTTATTTTTATTCAATCTCCAGAACACCAACCACAACAACAATAACAATACATGATAACCAATCAATACCCACAGCAACCATGTTAAATCGGTTGGTGCATCGAGGATGGGTTGAATATCTTTTATGGCAAGTGTTGTATCCACGGGAACCGTGAACACCTCAATGAAGATGGGATCCGTATACGTACTAAATGTTTTATCGCCACCCAATTCATAATCAAAATACACTTCTGGAATTTTATAAACGCCCGAATCGAATGAGGTAATGGAGAAAGTTTGGGAACGCAACAATACATTTGCATCTTCAACGGGAATAGTATCTAACGGATGAATTTCCAAAATCTCCATTTTGCCCATAGAATCCACAAATAAAGGCCAATTAATATTCACGCTTCTCGGTTGACTCACTTGCAACACTACTTGAATGGGCTGACCGATTAAAATTTTATTCGTGTCGACCGTCATTTTAGCAACTACATCTTGTTGTGCTGTTGCATTCGTAAATGAAAGCAACAGAACAAGCAAGCCATAGATATATGCTTTTAAATTCATCGTTTACGCTCTCTTTTCTTAAACAAATTAATTAATGGCTGTACATAAGGGAGATCGGTACGAAAAGTAGCATGATCGATACCGCACTTATTTAGTAATTCAGAAGTTCGCCCTTGCGCTTGCTTCCACCACAGATGATAATCACGTCGCACATTAGGTTGAGATGAATCCAACAAACTAGCTTCACCGGTTTCTGCATCTATAAAGCGAACGAGTCCCACATTTGGCATTTCTGCTTCGCGAGGATCAAATACACGTATGGCAGCAAGATCATGTTTCTTTGAAGCTACTTTGATGGCATCTTCATAACCCACCGACATGAAATCGGAAATCACAAAAGCGATGCAACGTTTCTTAATCATGTTATTAAAATAACGCAATGCCAAATTAATATCCGTTCCAGTACCTTTGGGTTCCGTGTTGATTAATTCACGAATGATTCTTAAAATATGGGTCTTCCCTTTTTTGGGAGGAATAAATAATTCGATTTTATCAGAGAATAAAATTACACCTGCCTTATCATTATTTTCAATTGCGGAAAATGCTAATACGGCCGACAACTCCGTAATCAAATCGCGCTTAAATTGAACATTGGTACCAAAATTTCCAGAGGCGGAAACATCAATCAACAACATCACGGTTAACTCACGCTCTTCTTCAAATATTTTAACATATGGATGATTGAATCGAGCTGTAACGTTCCAGTCGATACTCCGAATATCATCTCCGGGATTATATTCGCGCACTTCTGAAAACGCCATTCCACGACCCTTGAAGGCAGAATGATACTCTCCTGAAAAAACCTGAGCCGAAAGTCCTCGGGTTTTAATTTCAATTTTACGTACCTTTTTTAAAAGTTCTGAAGATTCCATAGTCACTAATTCCTATCCAACGGTTTAAGGAACTTCAACAATATTTAATACTTCATTAATCACATCATCGGTAGAAATATTTTCAGCTTCCGCCTCATAAGTTAATCCAACACGGTGACGCAACACATCATGACTGATGGCGCGCACATCTTCCGGAATCACATATCCACGACGTTTGATGAATGCATAAGCTTTTGCCGCCAATGCCAAATTGATACTTGCACGTGGAGAACCACCGTAGCTAATTAAGTTTTCCAATTTGCGCAAATTATTTTCTTTCGGGAAACGAGTTGCAAAAACTATATCTAGAATATATTTTTCAATTTTCTCATCCATGTACACATCACGAACTGCAGCACGTGCTTTCACGATGGTATCCTTATGAATTACCTCTTTAATTTTTGGAAATTCCTGAGCTAAATTCTGACGAACAATCAAACGTTCTTCCTCTTTAGTTGGATAACCGATTACCACCTTCAACATAAATCGATCGAGTTGTGCTTCAGGGAGTGGATAGGTTCCTTCTTGTTCAATTGGATTTTGTGTTGCCAATACCAAGAAAGGCTCTTCCAATTTAAAAGTTTCTTCTCCGATGGTCACTTGACGCTCTTGCATGGCTTCCAATAAAGCACTTTGAACTTTAGCCGGTGCTCGGTTGATTTCATCCGCCAAAATAAAATTCGCAAACAAAGGACCTTTACGAACGGTGAATTGCTCCTGCTTTTGACTATAAATCATGGTTCCTACCAAATCGGCTGGAAGTAAGTCAGGAGTGAATTGCAATCGGCTAAACTTTGCTTGAATTGCAGACGATAGAGACTTAATCGCTAAGGTTTTAGCCAATCCAGGTACCCCTTCTAACAATAAATGTCCATTGGATAAAAGACCAATTAGAAGTCGGTCAAGCATGTACTTTTGACCCACTATTACTTTTCCGAGTTCGAGATTCAACAATTCGATGAATGCTGATTCCTGCTGGATTTTCTCGTTAATTTCACGAATATCTACCATAATATTTTAACTATTTTGAAACGTTGCAAGTATAGAGTAATTAACGTGAAAAGTTTCTGAATAGATAGGCAAGTTTTCGTTAAAGTCTTGTTAATAAAAATTGGCAAGTTGGCAAGTGGAGTTGGTGAGTTGGTGAGTTGGTGAATTAGTTGAGCAATGAAGTCTCAACAATCGAAAAATCCTCTGCGAACGCTGCTGAACGCTGCTATCGCTGCGTTTAAAGAGAACATCTATTGCATTCGCACTCTTGGATCGAGGCGAGCGTAGAGGATATCCACTAAAATATTGATGATCACAAAGAAAAAAGATACCATCAACACCGATCCCATCACCACCGGAAAATCATAATGTTCAAGTGCGTCGACGGTAACTTTGCCAACACCTTTCCATCCAAAAATATACTCGATAAACACGGCGCCGGCTAAAAGTGATCCCAACCATCCTGAAATGGCAGTTATTACTGGATTCAAAGCATTTCGCAAGGCATGTCGAACTACTACCACTAACGGAGAAAGGCCTTTTGCTTTAGCCGTTCGAACATAGTCCATCTCCAACACTTCCAACATCGATGAGCGTGTAAGTTGAACAATGACGGCTAGGGGGCGAATTCCTAACGTGAACGCTGGCAAAATTAAATTTTTCCATTTCAATTCCATTCCAGTAAAAGGATCCACTTCGTATAAACTTCCAGTCATTTCGAGTCCGGTGTAGTCGCGCCATACAAATCCGAATAACCAAGCGATAACGATGCCAGCAAAAAATGATGGAACCGACATACCCAACACACTTACAATCATCGTGAGATGATCGTCCCATTTTTGGTATCGCAATGCTGACCAAACGCCTAAAATAATTCCGAAGAATGCGGCGAAAAGTAATGATGCAATGGCTAAGATGGCCGTACCAGGAAGTGCATCTAATAAAATGGCTGAAACCGATTCTCGCGATTGGTATGATCTCCCCAAATAGGGAGCTTTCAAGATTAAGGCTCGTTGAGAAAATTGGATTAACTCTACTCCTCTCCCATACTTTTCTTTATCAAAATAAATTCTTGAATCAGGATTCTTGGTATCTAATATACATAGTGGAGATAAATCATTCGCATACCTCAAAAATTGTTTGAAGATGGGTTGATCTCGTCCCAATTCACGATTTATTATTTCTACCGAAACTAAATCGGCACGTTGTCCCAACATCATGCGAGCGGGATCACCAGGCAATACTGTGAACAAAAAGAAAACAACAATCACCACTCCCAGTGTTACAAGGAAGCCATAGAAAATTTTATTTACTAATAGCTTTAACACGTAGAGTTTGCCGAATTATAGAGGGAGGATCAACTTACTTTTTGTTAAGGTACTTTACATTCAACTCTTCGTAGGTCGGAAAATCGTTATGATGCCACATATCAATCACGGTTCCTTGCTTTAGCAATACTAATCCTGGATTAGAACGAATGATCGTTTTAAGTGCGGTACCATCGCAGAAATAATAAGGGAACATATTCTGATGATCATGACGAAATTTATCAGTCTCAGTAGGAATGGTTGATGTTAATCCGAAAAATTCAAAATCATTTTTCTGACAAGCTGCTGCCAATGCATTCACTTTATCCTGAGCTTTTATATCTGCCTTTGTCAAATCATAAGCGACCAACATAAAAACATAATCAGGACGACTTAAAAAATCACTTGTTAAATCATTGTCTTCTGCATCCTTAATTGCAAAATCGTGAATGGCGGCTTTGTCACCTTCGCGAACCACTTTATCAAGACGATCCACGAATTCATATTGCTCATTGCCAGAGTAAGTCGAAACTTGATCCATTCCAGCCTCTACTTGTGCTCCTGTTTTCTTATCCTTATAAATAAAAACCATCACCACACTATCAGTGATAGCTCCTGGAGGCAATGTCATTCCTTCTGTAATATTTTTTCCAATTGCATACGGACGAAAATCTTTTACTGGAAGATGGGTGTAACAATGCCAAGTGAACCATGTTGTTAAAATTAATCCAGCGGCCGACATAAATCCAGCGAATTTATCACCAATTAAAGGCTTAATATTTTTTCTTTTTACAAAGATGATCAAGATCAATACTAGCAAGACCACATCTTTATAAAACGATTCCCATGGCTTTAATTTTAATGCATCACCAAAACATCCACAATCTTTTACCACATCAAAATAGGCACTGTAAAAAGTGAGGAAAGTGAAAAATAAAATCATCAACAACATAAGCCAACTCACCATCACCATTCGATATCCTACTAACAAGGCAACACCCAAGGCTACTTCAAAAATACAAATTAACATTGCGATGGCGAGTCCAGCACCATTTAAGAATTCCATGTGGAACACGACGAAATACTCATCGAGTTTATACGAAAACCCAAGTGCGTCGTTCGCTTTAATCAATCCAGAAATAATAAATAATACACCGACAAGGATTCGGGAAATACTGACTAATTGTTTCATAGACTTTATTATTATTAAATTATTTTTTTTCCTCTAACTTGATCAATGCGAAAATAGCGTAGTTAATAATATCCGCATAATTCGCATCCACACCTTCACTGATCAACGTTGATCCGCTATTATCTTCAATTTGTTTGATGCGCAATAATTTCATCAAAATTAAATCCGTCATTGAGCTCACACGCATTTCTCTCCATGCTTCACCATAATCATGGTTTTTATCCATCATGAGGGCTTTCACTTGCGCCACATTCGATTCAAAATATTTAACTCCCTCATCATGTCCTAATTCGAGGGGTGCATCCGAATGCAAATTAATTTGAATTAACGCCATCACTGCATAATTCACGATTCCAATAAATTCGCCTTCGATGGCATCAATTACTTTTTGACTACCTTTCTCTTCGATACTTCGAATGCGTTGAGCCTTAATGTAGATTTGGTCCGTTAAAGAAGATGGACGTAAGATTCGCCATGCGGATCCATAGTCCTTCATTTTTTTAAGGTAGATATCTTTGCAAAGCGCAATCGCTTTATCGTACTGTGTTGAAGTCGTTGAAGACATGGTGCAAGATCGAATTTATTGAATGAAAAAAGAATGAGTCAATTTATTAGTTTACAATGATCTACCAACCAAGGAATTACAGCATTAACTGCAAGGGAAACTTAATAAATCTGCAACATCCATTAGTGATGGGCATTTTAAATGTTACGCCAGACTCCTTTTTTGATGGTGGCAAATTTACCGAAGAAAATACCATCCTCGAAAGAGTTCGCCAATTAGTTACTGACGGAGCAAAAATCATAGATATTGGAGGTGCATCATCGCGTCCAGGAGCGGCATTAGTCACTGAATCAGAGGAAGAAGCGAGATTAATTCCCGCGATTGAACTTATTTCAACCCATTTTCCTGAGCTCATTATTTCTGTTGATACCTGGAGAGCTGATCTAGCTGAAAAAGCCATTCGAAAAGGTGCGCATATTATCAACGACATTTCAGCCGGGCAATTTGATGTTAATATGTTTGAAACGGCAGCTCGATTAAATGTACCTTATATAATGATGCATCTGAAAGGCGAAGTGACATCCATGCATCAGAAATTTGAGTATTCAAATTTGATTCAAGATGTTATACACTACTTTCAAGAAAAAATAGTTGCGTTAAGGAAGATGGGCGTAAAAGATATTCTAATAGATCCCGGTTTTGGATTTAGCAAAACCACAACAGATAATTTTTTGCTGTTGAATAAATTAAATTCGTTGCAAATTTTAGATGTTCCGATCCTCGTTGGCCTCAGCAGAAAATCGATGATCAACAACACATTAAACATTTCATCAAAGGACGCTTTAAATGGAACCAGTGTTTTAAATTCATTTGCATTGATGGGCGGCGCTACTATTTTAAGAGTTCATGATCCGAAAGAAGCGCAGGAGTGTATTCAATTATTCCAAGCAGTAACGGCTACCAAATGAGTTCTAAAAAAGCCATCTTTTCAAAGACGGGATACATCAAGGGGAAGCAATGCTTGAAAGCATTGTATCTCTACAAACATCATTATTCATTTCGCGACCCAATTCCTGCCGAACGACTTATGCGATTTAGTTTAGGCAATGATTTTGGCATCCTGGCAAGAAAACTTTTTCCAGATGGTCGCGATGCTACTCCGTCACATGTACATCGATATTCAGAGAGTGTAGCACTTACAAAAAAACTTATTCAAGATGGAATTACAACGATTTATGAAGCTGCATTTTTATATCAAGGAATATTGATTTATGCTGATATACTCACCAAACTGAGTTCAGGATGGGCGTTGTATGAAGTGAAAAGCAGTGCGAAGGTTTCCAATGTGTATCAACAAGATTTAGCATTGCAATTTTTTGTGATTAAAGGAAGTGGATTAGATCTACGTCATGCATCGATTCTACATCTAAATGAACCATTAACAGAAAACTATAAAGACCAAGAGATTGAATCTTTATGCCAAATATCCGATTTCACCGAGTATTGCCATGAGACCTACTCCCCCATTCAAGATGAAATTCTTGAGATGAAAACCATGTTAGCTGGGTCTCGAATACCTACTATTCAGATGGGTCCTCATTGCCATGATCCTTATACCTGTGACTTCATTGGATTTTGCACACAGCAAGTAAATCCACCCAACGAAGGACTTTTCAAAGACTAAATTCAACCTTTTTGGACTAACTTTGCGCTCTGTTATGCGATCCAACTCCTGGTTTCTGTTTAAGCTTCTTTTTTTCTGGATGATCTTATTTTTCATCGCTAGAATTCTATTTCTCGTTTTTTTATTTACCACCACCAGTCAATATGATTTAACACAATGGCCTTTGAGCTTTGTTTATGGTTTGCGCTTAGATCTTTCGACTGCTGGATATGTGATGGTACTCCCTACTCTCTTGTGGATAACATACATCTTTCTCAAAAAGAAAATTTTACTCAAGAGCATCATATTTATACAAGGACTGTTTTTATTTCTGATTGTAGGAATCCTAATAGGAAACATCGGAATTTATGCAGCTTGGGGCACTTTAATTAATGCTCAGGCCATCACTTTTTTGCAAGACCCAAGGAATTATTGCCTCTCAGTCCACTTTTGAATTAATTAGTCGATTGGCCCTTTGGTTGCTGATCACCTTCGCCTTACTTTCTTTTTTTCAAAAGAGAGTTTTACATTAGACGCCGTTTATGAAAAGAAAAGAGCGCTAACTTCATCACTATTCTTTTTACTTTTTCTTCCTTTAGGAATTAGAGGGGGTTGGCAAGAAATTCCCATCAACGAAAGTGCTGCGTCATATTCTGAAGTCATTCCATTAAATCATGCGGCAACCAATCCAGTTTGGTACTTACTCAATAACATCAACAAAAGCGGGCTCAATAAAAAGAATCCGTATGTCTTTTTTGATGATGCCACCGCAACGCAACACTTCAACCAACATATTGATCGAAGCTCTGAATTTACCCAGATACTCGATTCTACCACACCCAATATTGTACTAATTGTATTAGAAAGTTGGACAGCCGATGTTATCGCCCCTTTAAACAAATCCACACCAGAGAACATTACTCCTTTCTTTTCTACACTCTGTGATTCTGGATTATTATTTACAAATATTTATTCCAGCGGTCGACGAACAGATCAAATGTTTCCTTCGGTGCTCTGCGGATTTCCATCACCACCTAATCACAGTGTCGCTCGCTTTTCGGACAAACTACAACACTTACCTTTCCTGAGTAAAGATTTATCAAAAGCAGGCTATCAAAATTCCTTTTATTATGGAGGAGAATTAGGATTTGCTAACATGAACACCTTTTTACATCAAGCAGGATTTTCTTCCATCAGTGGTAAAGACAATTATCTCCCAAAGCAAATTTACAGTAAGTGGGGTGCGCATGATGAGCATCTATTCAATAAAATACTAATTGAATCCGACAAAAAGAAAAACCCCTTCTTCACCATGTTACTTACGTTAAGTACTCATGAACCTTTTGACGTGCTAGGAGAAAAAAAGTTTGGAGAAAGCACAGAAGGAGATAAATTTAAAAATGCAGCTTATTATACGGATCAATGTTTGAAAAATTTCTTTGAGTCGGCACGTAAAACAAAATGGTATTCCAATACATTATTTATTCTAGTTGCAGATCACGGTCACATGCTTCCTTTAAAAAGAGATTATTATGACACCGCCACCTACAGAATTCCATTACTTTGGGTGGGAGGTCCTTTGAAGCAGGAATTTAAGGGAAAACAGAACAATCAACTGGGGGGACAGCATGAAATAGCATATACCTTATTGCAACAACTCCATCTTAATGCGACCGAATATGCGTACAGCAACAATTTGCTATCTCAAGGAAAGAGCAAGGGAGTATACCTTAACTACGACTCAGGATTTGGCTGGAAAGAGGGCGACGAACAGCTGGTTTATCTTTATTCAGAGAAAAAATATTTGCCCTATACACATCTTTCATCCGATAGTACAGCTATATTAAACGGAAAATCCTTCGTTCAAAAACTTTATCAAGGATTTTTAGATCTCTAAAAGATAAATTCATTCATCCCAACTATCTTTGTCCATCATGAATACAGATATCAATTATAAAAATTTGCTAGATAAAATACGTTGTTTCGTTTTTGACGTGGATGGGGTAATGACCGATGGAAGTTTACTAATTCAACCGGATGGCACTATGTATCGCACCATGAATATTAAAGATGGGTATGCGATGCAATTAGCGATAAAAAAAGGATATCAAATTTTCGTCATCAGCGGGAGTACACCTGAGGGTGTAAAAAAACGATTGGAAAGATTGGGATTAACAGAAATTCACATTGGCATCGAAAACAAACTCGATAAACTAAATGAATTATTAGCTAAACACAAATTTCAATTTTCGGATTTACTTTATATGGGCGACGACATGCCTGACTTAGAAGTATTAAAAAAATGTGCATTGAGAACTTGTCCGAGCGACGCTGTTTATCAAATAAAAAACGAATGTCAATTTGTATCCACTTTTCCAGGTGGAAAAGGATGTGTTCGTGACATTATAGAGCAGGTTTTACAACTAAATGGTGATTGGGAATAAATTTATAATTAATTAAAAAATGCAAAAGTACTTTCAGCTACTTCGCTGGCCCAATCTATTGATGATTGCATTATTGCAATACTTGCTTAGGCATGCATTGATAGGTCCCATCCTACTTTTTGAAGACAAAGGATTATTGCTGACTGAATTCGAATTCTTCATCTTAGTAATTTCCTGTGTACTTATTGCTGCAGGTGGCTATATTATTAATGATGTAGAAGACTTAGAAATAGATGCGATAAACAAGCCCGAGAAGAAACTAATTGAAAATCAAATTTCGAAAGACACAGCGATCAACCTATATACAGCACTCACCTTTTTAGGAGTATTGGGTGGATTCTTTCTAAGTTATGTAAAGGGATATGCTTACATCGGCATCATTCATTTAATAACCGCTGGGATGCTCTACTTCTACTCTACCTCGTATAAGTGTATTCCCTTTTTAGGCAACCTCATTATCTCCTTACTCTCGGCTTTAGTTGTCATCATTGTTATTATTCCAGAACCCTTTGCCAAAGACAATCCAGCAGTGATGTTGATGATCGCCCTGTATGCATTCTTCTCCTTCATTACCACGTTCATCCGTGAAATCGTAAAGGATATCGAAGATTTAGAAGGAGACAAACAACAAGGTTGCAATACACTTGCCAGTAGTTTAGGTGTTAAAAAGGCCAAATGGATTTGCATTATTTTAACCTTTTTAATTGTCAGCTTACTACTCTATGCACAAATTTTTAGTCGACAATGGGAAAGTTTAATCCCATTCCTTTATATATGCATATTCATTGATATTCCTTTCTTAGTCTTGCTTAGGAAGTTATACAAATCTGAAAACAAATCTGATTTTAAAAAAGCCAGTTTTTGGATAAAATTGATTATGTTTACAGGAATTATTTCACTTCTTATATTTAATTTTAGCTTCTAATTTAGTTGATTTATGAATCCCCTACTAAACAAATTCGAAGGCACGAGAATCATTCTCGGAACCAATTCACCAAGAAGAATTGAACTATTCAAACAACTTGGTTTACCTTACGAAGTCATTAAAAAAGAAATTGACGAAAGTTATCCTGAGCAATTCAGAAGAGAAGACATTGCTATGTTTTTAGCACGAAAGAAATCTTTGGCTTTCAAAAGTGATGTTGCTGATGGAGGTATTGTAATTACAGCAGATACCATTGTTGCTTTAGATGAACTCATCATTGGCAAACCAAAAACCTTACTGAGGCTGAACAAACGTTGAGATTGATGTCAGGTAGAAAGCATTCAGTGATTACAGGTGTTGCTATTATGTCGGCTAAAAAATCGGAATCATTCTTTGTAAAAACCGAAGTTTCCTTCAAGACGCTGCGTTCAAACGAAATTGAATATTATTTAGCCACTGAAAATCCTTTAGACAAAGCGGGAGCTTATGGTATTCAAGACTGGATAGGACTTATAGGTATTGAATACATATTGGGCTCTTACTACAATGTAGTTGGATTACCAACCAAGGAACTTTACGAAAACCTGCTTCGTTTCTAGTCTATGCGCAAGGCATTTCTTCAAATGCACATTGCAATTGTGCTTTGGGGATTTACTGCAATTTTAGGAAAAGCCATTCAACTCGACGAGGGATTACTCGTTTGGTATCGCATGTTATTAAGTGCCGTAGCTATGGGGATTTTCTTAGTACTGAAAAATAAATTTGAAAAAATTTCATGGAAGCAATTGGGACATCTAAGTCTCATCGGACTTATCATTACATTACATTGGATTACCTTTTATGGAGCCATTAAAGCTTCCAATGTTTCTGTTGCAATTGTATGCTTTTCGAGCCTTTCACTCTTCACTGCGATCTTGGATCCTTTGAGTAAAGGAAAACGTCCCAAAAAAATAGAATTACTCCTAAGCATGATTGCAATGTTGGGAATCTATTATATCTTTTCCGTACAACAACTGTATTACAAAGGAATCATCTTATCGTTGATCAGTGCATTCTTGGCCGCGGTCTTTTCCATCATGAATAAAAACATTAGTAATAAAATCAATCCAGGCACCATCACATTTTACGAATTGGGAACAGGGTTTTTACTCTTGACTATTTTACTTCCCGTTTGGTTTTCGATTAACAACAGTAGCTTCCAGCTTCCATCCACATTGGATTTTATTTATTTAATAATTCTTGGTGTAATTTGTACCACTTTTGCATTCACGATATCACTTTACGCTTTACAAAAAATTGATACCTTCACGATGAATCTCAGTTTAAATCTGGAACCCATCTACAGTATCATTTTAGCCATCATCATTTTTAAAGAACATGAACTTTTGGGGATCCAATTTTACATAGGAAGTTTAATAATTTTCTCCTCTATTGTAGTACATGGGATTTTGTTGATGAAGGAAAGGCGGAGACGTTAGATGTTGGATGTTGGATGTTGGATGTTATGACCTAGCTTGAAATAGGTTGACTTTTTAGTTAGAGTTTATTTAATGTTGGATGTTGGATGCATAGCCCTGCAATTGAAACGTAGTGGAATATTGCAGGGTTGGATGTTGGATAGCTAAAATCTAAAGTCTAACCACTCAATTCACTTTCCGTCCCTTCGCAACTTTTTCGTTGATGCGGAGTTTGCGAATGCTTTTCATTTTGAACATCAAAACACATTGTCCACTGCCTTGATTTGAATAAAATGTTTGTCCACCATAATTGACTTCACCTTTATCGTTATTCCATTTTAAAGCTCTCAATGAATAATATCCATTTCGATTATTTTCACTGCTAAAAACCAAGCTTTTCTCAGCTCCTTCTTCAAAAGCCACCTTTAACGTTTTATTATCAGCCACCACATCGACAGCACCCGGTGTATTAGCTTTTATGGTAACTTGATCAATCGTCCGTCCACTTTGAATAATTAATTTTCCCTCCGCCGTAGTTTTTTGTTGGTCATTCGCTTCGCCGCGACGTAACGCTAAGGGATCCGACAAGTAAAATTGAATTCCTTTCATTTCTTCAGGTGTCAATTTATATTGGTCGCGAATACTTTGAGTAAATGGAATTTTAGGAGAACATGAGCTCAAGAAAAACAAAATGATGCCAGCGATAATAAGGTTATTTCTATTCATAGAGATGTTTTTTGTGCGCAAATCAAAGATTGTTCCAATTGTAGATGTAGGGAGTAAAGATCAAGTACGAAGATGATCATTCAATGAAATAAAAAAGGGTCACTCATAGAGCAACCCTTTTCTAACAATAAATACAAGCTTATTGAATTACCAAACGCTGCATGCCAAGAGATTTACCATCTTGATTTAAGCGAACGATATAAATTCCTTTTGCAAGGTGAAGATTATTTACTTGGATCACATTCAATCCATCTGCAATTTCTGTATTCACAAATTGTGCAGCATTTTTCCCATCAATTGTCATCACATCAACAGTTACATCGCTATTCGATTTAGAAACGAACTGAATATTGAATTGATCTGCTGCTGGATTTGGAGAAACAGAAAGTTGAGCATCGTTGCTATTTTCATTGATACCTGTTACTTCAACACCTACTCTTAAAGAAACACTCACATCACTTTGAAACACCATATTACCATAATTTTCGAAACACGTAAACCAATCACATAAGGAGCAGTACGAGCTTGCGTTGAATTTGGCGACCAAGATACAGTTGCAGTGGCGCTACTTGCACCGTTCACCACAGATAACATTGCAGGATTCGAAGCTAAGCTAAACGCTTCACCTCTTCCTGCCAAAGTCAACCCTTGATTGTCTTGATCGAAAATGGAAACAGTCATAGAGAAGGCAGCATTAGGAGCGATGGTGTATGTTTTACCGTTGAATGGAGCTGAATTAGAGCTTATCATTAATACAGCTGGAACATTCAAACTCTGAACAACGATCAACTGCATATCACGAGTAATTTCACCAATTTGAAGTCCGTTACGATATTCCTTAACACGAACCGATACTTGGAAATTACCTAACAAGTTTGGTAAGAAAGTAATTTCACCTGTTAATGGATCCATATTAAAAGGAACCAAAGAATCAGAAGATGGCAATACATAGCCAGCTACCGGAACTCCATTACTTGATAAAGGAACATCTAATGACCAAGCGATAGAATCACCGTCAAAATCGAATGGAAGCGGATTGTAATAGAAAGGAACGTTTTCCTGTGCCATTACAATAGGAGGATTTAAGAATACAGGCGTAGAATTCGTAGTATCAATTAATACGATACTATAAAAATGATGAGATTCTGATGCAGGGTTAGCCATGTTTAAAATAGCGGCATTTCGGCAACATTCTTCATACGAGATATACCATGATCCGCATTTGGGAAAGTAACAATCGAATCATAAACATACTCTTCAACTCCAGGAACCAATACAGTAACCAATGAATCGTAGTGGATGGGTACGATAAAACTAGTTCCTGATACTGAATCTACGAAGCTGATTGAAGCTACTTGAGCAATGGGAATACCCGTCATATCGCGATACGCCGTATAGACGACACGATAATCCATTCCGCTTACATGTTCAACGGTAATCTGGCCTCCCATCATATGAGAAGCACTGGCGTAATTCGTTGAACCTAGTCCAAGAATTAAGAGAGTAATAATTTTTTCATTGCGCGTGGTTAATAGTGAATACCAAAGTAAGTAAAATTAAAGAGAGTAACAAGGAATCTATTAGCAAAATCCAAGTATTTATTGGAATAATAACTTGTTTGGCTATTAATAAAGGGTTTCTAGTTAATTGCCCTAATCTTAATCAAGTAAATAAAGCTTATTTCAGGCTAAGGCATTTCAAAGAAAATGAGAATCAAAAAAAATTCTCATTTCAGAAAATTAATTAATATTTTTATAAACTATAACCACGCTATCCATCCATAATGAAACATCCCCAATTGTATTTTTGCGCACTTTTACTTTTCCTTTCCACGAAGTGTCTTTCGCAAATAAATACATTTCCTTACTTAGAAAATTTCGATTTGAATCCTGGAGGCTGGACGAGTACTTCACTAAGCGGCTCTGATTTTGAGCATGGCTCACCAACCATTTTAGGGGCTACCGGAGCGAATAGTGCACCATACTGTTGGGGTGCCGACCTCGACTCGAATTATCAAATGAATAGTCATTCTTATCTCACCTCACCCAAATTTTACCTGAGCTCTTTATCCGAGCCTTACCTAACATTTTTTCAATATCGCTTTCTGTCCATTTATGATGGTATGTATGTGGAATATTCAACGAACGACACCAACTGGAATCTTTTAGGATCCTACAATTCAGTTCACGCATACAACTGGTATAATGTAAACACTTCCAACATTACTGGCGGACCCGTTTTTTATGGACTTTCAAGCTGGAATTATTCTGGATTTGACCTAAGTTCACTCGGGGTAAATGATAGTATTCGAATTCGATTTGCTTTTAAAAGTCGACCTACTTTAAATGGATTTACTCCGGGAGTTTTTATTGATGATGTATCGATTTTTGAAAAGTCTCAAATTCCAATTGATGTTAGCATCACTGCGATTACTTCTCCTAGTACCTACCCAAATACCACTACGAATTATCCTATTTCAGTGATCATTCAAAACAACTCGAACTTATACATTGATACAGTTATAAGTCTGTATAGCATTGATGGTGTAAGTTCCACATCCCAAGCGTTGGCTGTAGGTTTATTTCCAAATCAAACAGACACATTTACCATTGGGAATACTACATTCCTACCAGGAAATCAAACTTTATGTGGAAGTATCTATTTACAAAATGATATCGATACCACCAACAATCAATTTTGCATGAACATCATTGCTCCTACATTTCATACTTTGCCATATTATGAAGAATTCGAATTTGGGAATGGTTCGTGGTTTCAAACATCCGACACACTAACATTTTGGGAATACGGCACTCCTAACTTTGGATTAACAAACGCAGCGCATTCAGGAGTCAATTGCTGGGACATTAATTTAAATACAGGCTATTCTTATTTTGCAAATTCAATATTGTATACACCCTTATTTGACCTAACGGGAATTCCATTGAGCAAAATTTCTTTTTGGTTAAATTATAATTCTGAAAAATATTTTGATGGGACACGAATTGAATATACGAATGATGATGGGATCACTTGCAACTTCTTGGCAATTTGAATGACTCTCTCGCACAAAACTGGTACAACATCTCTTCAATTAGTTCATCAACACTTCCTGCTTGGCAATCTAGTTCAGGTGGATGGAAAAAGTCACAATACACACTTTACCAATTGCAAGGTTATTCTTCAGTTAGATTTAGGTTTGTTTTTACTAGTGATGGGGCATTCAATACAGATGGGATTAGTATCGATGATTTCTACATTGAAGCAGTTCCAAACTTTGATGCAAGGTTAATTTCAATTTCAACGCCCTCCAATAATTATGTACAAGGAACTGTTACGGCACCCATTACATTCAGTATAAAAACGAAGGCTTGTCCAATATTACCAGCATTTATTATGAATACTATGTAAATGGGGTTTTCCAAACCAGTACAACAAGTAGTGTTTTAATTCTACCAAGAGATACCATTGAAGTTACCTTACCTGGATTCATCTTAAACCAAACAAATACCTTAATTTGTGGGAAAGTAATTTGCTTAATGATGGAGATTCAACAAATAATGAATCGTGCAAAACATTGGATACATTAATGCTGTATTCGCCAACCTGGAGTGATAATTTTAATGGAGCGAATTTGGGTTGGTACACTGAAAATTATGGGGACAGTTACACAAATTGGCAATTTGGAACTCCAAACTATGGTACAACCAACAATGCCCATTCAGGAATTAAATGTTGGGATATTAATCTCAGTAGCGCTTATGGATGGAATGCTCATACCGTTCTTTATTCTCCTGAGTTTGATCTTACCGGAATATCTGCTTGTAAAATATCTTTTTGGTTAAATTATAAAACAGAATCAGGATGGGATGGAACACGTATTGAGTATTCAATTAACCATGGAGATACTTGGCAAGTAATGGGCTCCTTAAATGACCCTATTTCTTTTAATTGGTATAACGATAGTGCAATTAATTCCTCACTACTTCCTGCCTGGACCAATATTTCATCAGGATGGGAAAAATCTTCTTATGTATTATATCAAGCTATTGGTCAAAGTTCACTTCGCATTCGATTCATATTTACAAGTGATAATAACTTAAATGATGACGGATTCAGCATGGATGATTTTTCAATTGAAGGAATTCCGGACCAGGAAGTTGAATTAACAGATATTTCAACACCAACAAGTACATATGCATTAGGAACATTAACAGATCCCATTACATTCAACATAAAAAATTTCGGCGCGTTAAGTGCAACCAATATACAATATGAATACAAAGTAAATGGAGCGCTACTCGTTAATTCCACCTACACTGGAGTAATATTACCAGGCGAATCGGTCAGCATAACGTTGCCTGGCTTTATAATTAACCAAGCGAATTCCGTTGTTTGTGGTAAAATAACGCTTTTGAATGATGGGGACACTACCAATAATAGTTCATGCAAAACATTGAGTGGAGTTGTTGCTATTGTACCAACATGGTTTGACAATTTTGATTCGGGAAACAACGGCTGGTATAATGAAAATAGGTCTGGTGTAGCTACAAATTGGCAAAGAGGACAACCAAACTATGGAGCTACCAATTCTTCACACAGCTCACCTAGTTGCTGGGACATTAATTTAAACACTGCATATACCACCAATGCCCATTGTTTACTTTATTCTCCTGTATTTGATTTAAGTACTACTTATCATCCAAAAATTGAATTTTGGCAAAACTACCAAACATTTCAAGGAAACGATGGTTTCGATTGGAATACAAAAATGGAAACGACACAAATTGGTATGTACTCGGAAAAGTGAATGATGCAAATGCGCAAAATTGGTTCACTGACACCTTGCTTAGCTCCTCACAACTCCCTAGCTGGTCAGGTAATTCACTAGGTTGGATTGAAAGCAAATACAATTTAGATTCAGTCAATTTAGCGGATATGGTACAATTTCGTTTTGTTTTTACATCTTCTGTATTTTGGGGCGCAGGAGTTTCTATTGACGATTTTTTAATCAGTAAGGAATTTACCAATGATGCTAAATTAAAATTCTTCGTGTCTCCAAGTAACATTGGTGTTGCTGGGTCTTTAACACCGGTTGAAGTACTATTGGAAAACTACGGATCACAAACAATTACTAGTTTAAATATAAATTATACTTTGAATGGTGGCACTCCTTTGATCTACACTTGGAACGGAGCGCTACCACCTGACTCTACGATTTCTATTAGCTTAGCTCCTTTCACCCCAATTGCAGGAAATAATGAATTGAAGGCCTATATTGAATGGCCACAAGATTTAAATCAAGCAAACGACACCATTTTGATAAATGCATTTGGCTTTGTATTTTCTGGACTTCCTTATAGTGATGATTTCGAAAACGGAACAGGAGGCTGGATCTCAAATCAAATCAACAATACAATTTGGGAGTTAGGATCACCTACATTTGCTCCGCTCAATACTTCGCATTCAGGAAACAATTGCTGGGATATTAATCTCAATTCACCTTATTTCAATTTTGCTAACGCCATACTTACTTCTCCAACATTTGATCTTTCGAATTTAAATATTGTAACGCTTCAGTTTTGGCTAAACTATTCTTCAGAAAGCAATACCGATGGTTTATTTGTTGAATACACAAACGATGGTATTACTTGGCAACGATTAGGTTCAATTGGAGACCCTCAGGGTACAAATTGGTACAATTCAACGCTCACTTCTGGAAACCAAGGATGGAGTGGCGTCAACACAGGATGGCAATCATGTTCTTATATTTACGTTGCTCCCTGGGGAAACAACTATTTTCAATGTCGCTTTAGATTCATCAGCGATTTTAATCTTGTTGATGCAGGTGCATCCCATCGATGACATTTTTCATTAACAGGAGTTACGTCGGTAAACGAAGTTAAAAATGATGACAATATTGTTATTTATCCAAATCCAGTGAATAATGAATTAACAATCCTGAGTACCAATAAATATACGCCATTAAATCATATTGAATTAAAATCCATTGAAGGAAAAATAGTATATCAAGAGGAGTTTAATATGGTTAATCTACATACTATTTCTACAACAAATTTAACACCTGAATCTACTTACTTGAAATTTGTAAAGATCGATCAGAGAGAATTTATAAAAGGGTAATTGTCCAACATTAATTCTTTTAATTTCAACTGATAAAATGCTGAATTAAACATAATCTATGAAACCAATGAAATTTATCTATCCTACACTCCGCATCATTTCAATCAATTGTCTTTTAGTTTTATTGAGTATACAATCAGGTTTTGCACAAATTTCTACGTTTCCTTTATTTAGAATATTTCATCTCGAACCCTAATGGATGGACAACAAATCCGTTAGCGGTACTGCATGGGAGTTAGGTGTCCCTACTGCATCTGGTTCATTTGGGTCTTATAGTCAACCACTTTGTTGGGAACCGATTTAGATTCGGGTTACAGAGCAAATAGTTTTTCCTATTTGACATCTCCTAAATTTTATGTCAGCTCGTTAACGAATCCTTATTTTTCATTTTATCAATTTCGATACATGGCTTCAGGATTAGATGGAATGCATATTGAATATTCCACTGACGATATTGCTTGGAGCATGCTAGGCGCTTATAATTTTCCGTTTGCAAGCAACTGGTACAATACAACGAGTTTATTTTCTACTGGATTACCAGCATTCACAGGAAGTTCTACCACATGGGTTCAATCCAGTATTGACCTTTCTTACTTAGGTACACTTGATAGTATTCGCTTTCGATTTGTTTTTCGAAGCAATATCAATTTCGGAAGTGCTCAACTTGGAATATTTATTGATGATATTAGTGTTCAAGAACTACCTACTCCTCCTATTGATGCTGGAATATGGGGAATAACTTCCCCTTTGCAAGTTGTAAATAGTAATGTTTCATATCCTATAACATTCAATATTTCTAATAATTCCAGCGTAACCTTGGACACCATCTATTGTCATTATAGTGTTAACGGAGTTAATTCACCCACCGTTGCACTTGGTGTAATGATCCAGCCTTTTCAAAGCGGATCCTACACCATAGGAAATTATTCTTTCCCGACTGGAACTTATAATTTATGTGGGTATGTGACAGCAACGAATGATGCGAATCCAAATAATGAATCCTTTTGTATGGATGTTTCTGCAGTGCCTATTGAAGCAATACCTTACTCAAAATGATTTCGAAAGTGGAAATGGTAATTGGGCTCAAACATCGTGGGATACACTTACACAGTGGGAACACGGCACACCAAATTTTGGTTTAACAGTAGGTGCACACTCCGGGGAACAATTGTTGGGATATCAATTTAAAATGGATATTCTGGTCCTTCAAACACGATTCTATATTCTCCCATGTTTACTTTAACAGGGACCACGGTAAATCAACTTTCGTTTTGGCTAAATCATAATTCAGAAACTGGCTGGGATGGAACGCGTTTAGAATACTCTGTCAACAATGATTCCACATGGCTATTACTCGGTATTCAAAATGATCCCAACGCACAAAATTGGTACAATGCTTCATTTATTAATTCATCAAATCAACCTGCATGGGTTGGCTCTTCGAACGGATGGATAAAATCGACCTATAAACTATACCCACTCCAAGGTTATAATTCTGTTCGTTTTCGTTTTGTTTTCACCAGTGATGCTGCTGTTAATACAGACGGAATTAGCATGGATGATTTTGTGATAGAACAAATTCCTGATTACGAAGCGGAATTAATTTCGATAACTACTCCAACTAATGCCTATGCGATTGGAGCGAGCACAGACCCCATCACTTTTTTGGTAAAAAATAATGGTGCTATAAATCTCACCAACTTTACATATCAATATTCTGTGAATGGAATCTTTCAAACGAGCTCTACTCATTTTGGATCTATTGCACCTGGAGCTACTGCACAAATTACTTTACCAGGATTTATTATGTCGCAAGTAAACTCACAAATTTGCGGCAAAATAATTTTGCTAAATGACGTCGATACGACGAATAATACAGCTTGTATGAATCTAATTGGTATTACTACGTATGTACCCACCTGGGCAGATAATTTTGACTTGGGCAATAACGGATGGTATAACGAAAATGTAAGTGGTGTAAATGCCAATTGGGAATTGGGACAACCTAACTATGGTGCTACAAGCTCATCGTATAGTCAACCGAATTCGTGGGATGTAAATTTACTAACTCCTTATGCCGATGATGCAAACTGCCGATTATACACTCCTTACTTTGATTTAAGCGGAGCAGTACACCCTAAACTTGAATTTTGGCAAAACCGAAATTCTGCAACCGGATGGGATGGTTTACGAATTGAATACAAAAGCGGCAGTGATCCAAACTGGTATGTGCTGGGTGTAGTAAATGATTCAAACGCTCAAAATTGGTATACAGATCCAGCACTTAATTCATCGAATTTACCTGGCTGGGAAGGAAATTCAGGTGGATGGATAAAGTGCATCTATAATCTAGATTCTGTTAATCTAGGAAACATTGTACAGTTTAGATATGTATTTACATCTGATCCATCTGTCGTTACGGATGGTGTCTCTATTGATAATTTTATGGTCAGTACTATTTATACAAATGATGCTTCCTTAAATTCATTTGTGAGCCCAGGCGCATTTGTAATTCAAGGCACTTCAACGAATGTAGAAGTACTGTTAAAAAACAATGGATCACTCCCATTAAGTGGTCTAACTATTAAATACGTTCTAAATGGAGGCGCCCCTGTTTCGTACGCATGGACTGGAAATCTTCTCACCGATTCTTCTTTACTTGTTTCTTTAGCTCCATTCATTCCTATTGCTGGAAACAATACCATTACCGCCTATATAGAATGGGCCTCCGACCTCTATCATTTTAATGATACAATTTCATTGTCGATGTTTGGATTGGTTTCATCAGGACTTCCTTACTTTACCGATTTTGAAAGTGGTCCGGGAGGCTGGTTACCCAATCAAAGCAACTTAACAAATTGGGAATTTGGACTACCAGCATTGGGTGCACTCAATTCAGCACATTCTGGAATTAATTGTTGGGATATTAACTTAACTACACCCTATTTTAATTTAGCGAATGCACAACTCACCTCCCCTATTTTTGACCTTTCGCCCTTTAATATTATCACCATTCAGTTTTGGTTAAATTATTCATCTGAGAGTGGCGCAGATGGAATGTATGTTGAGTACACAAATAATGGTACCATCTGGCAACGATTGGGCAGCATGGGTGATCCGGCTGGAACGAACTGGTACAATTCGGTTTTAGCACAAAGCCATGAAGGTTGGAGCGGAATTAGCGGCGGCTGGCAATCGTGTTCTTATGTTTATAATAGTCCTATAGGAAACAGTTACTTTCAAATCCGTTTCCGATTTATTAGTGATTTCAATGTGGTGGATCTCGGAACTTCCATCGACGACATCTCCATCACAGGAGTAACCTCGGTAGAAGAAATCAATGAAAATGCTAACGTCATCGTCTATCCGAATCCATCAAATGAAGAACTTTATATTCTCGTTAAGGATAATGCATCACCACTTCAACAAATTGAATTGCGCAGTATCGATGGGAAAGTGATTTACACACAAGACCGACCATCATCCAAACAGATAAAAATTTCCACGGCTTCCTTAAGCGGAGGAATATATTTATTAGGTCTAGTGAATGAAAACGGCGATCGAAGTTTCAAGCGAATTGTTGTGCAACATTGATTCAAAAAAATTAATCAATGATCATTAACACAATTACTCTAGTTCGTTCGCATTATTTCGAAATTTAACTTGCAATCCGTGAATGAAATTTCGCAAATACTGATCATTACAGTGTCGATATTGCTTTTGTTCAGGGCTTCTTAGAAAAGCACTTAATTCATGTGGACTTATTTTTTTTTCGACTAAATTGAAAAGTTCGATGATCTCATCAGTTTTGAGATCGAACGCTATTTTTAGTTTTCTAAGAATTAAATTATTGCTCAATTCTTTTCAGCGATCATCTGCACTCCTTCCCTTTTACCTCGCTTCAAAATAATGAGTCCGTTGAGAAAGGTAGCCAACATTTGATCATCGAGTTCAATATACAAAGGATCATCTTCCTTTTTAAGCCAATCACTCACATCGGATCTTTTCGCAATAAAATCTCCCAACCCAAAAATTTCGATCATCGAGGCATCGTTTAGATCCAATGTATATCGGATTCTTCTTAAAATATCGTTGTTTGTCATTGAATCACAGCTCTAATTACATTTTTTTCAAATCGCGAGGCTTCGCCATCTAAAAAACCAAATCGAAAATTAGCTAAAAAAAGAATTGATTCCCCTTTACTACTTAAAATCACAAACTTTTATTAACCAAAATTTAATTGAATGTCCAAACACTTTTCGAAAAATCTAAGCGTTCACCTATAAGCTCAACAACCATTCATTATGCGATCCTTTCATCAAAAACAAGTAGCACTCCATTTATTATGCTTATTAAGTTTAGGGTTACTGATTTTTAGAATTAGTGTAACTGGACAATTGAATTTCATTTTCTTAGTATGGAATTTGTTTCTAGCTTACATTCCATTTGGCATTAGCACCATGATGGAATTAAAAAAGAAAGATATTGATCAATGGCAATTTTGGGTGATTGCACCGATGTGGCTTCTATTTTTTCCAAATGCACTCTACATCCTCACCGACTTATTCCACCTTCATAAAATAGCTGGAATGCCCGAATGGTTTGACTTATTACTCATTCTCACGTTTGCCATTTCAGGATTATTGCTTGGACTTTATTCGCTGAGAAGCATGCATAAAATCGTGGAGAAACTTCATTCCAAATGGGTAGGAACTTCTTTTGTAATTAGCTCTATTATACTGGGAAGCTTTGGAGTTTACTTGGGACGTTTTGAGCGATACAATAGCTGGGATATCTTTAGAATGCCTTTAGAAATTACAAAGGACATTGCTAATCGAATTTTATATCCAACAGATCATCCGAGCACATGGGGATTAACCATAGGATTAAGTTGCTTATTGGCAATTCTCTATTTATTTACTGGAAGTAATTCCGTTCAGAAAAGGATAGATAAATAATCAAAAAAATAAATTAAATTTTGTGCCCAAGACGAGAGTCGAACTCGCACACCCGAAGGCGCCACCCCCTCAAAGTGGTGCGTCTGCCAATTTCGCCACCTGGGCAGGTGAATGAAAAATTGTAAACTGAATTAGAGGGATGCAAATATACTTCTTCCTATTGAAAAGAGAAACAACTGATTTCAATTTTCAAATACACTAATCTTGCACTACTAATTTCATAGAACTAGATGATGATGAATTACTTACATTAACAACATAACTTCCAGTTGATAATTTAAAATCTTCTGAACCTAATTTAATTTTCTGACTTCCTGATTGAATGGATAGAGCTTGACGATGAACTAAGCGACCATCTAAAGCGTAAATAGCACAATTTAACTCAGTACTTTTTTCTGAAACCAAATTCAAATAAATTTCATTTCCATTTGATGGATTAGGGCTTATTGAAAGTTGCATATCCTCAACACGCACTTCATGAAGTGCCGTAGGAACACGCAAACTATCCCGATACTTAATCAAGGTAACCGTTTCAATGCCGAGCAATTCAGTTGTGTTAATTTGTAAAACTGGAATATCTTGACCAGTTGATAACCATTTATATTCGCGGGTCAATTGACGAGGAGCACTAAATCCAAATCCTAGAGTATCTAAATAAATAGAATCTTCACCTGTTAACGTGGAAACAATTCGAAGTGCACTAAATGTACCATAAGGAGTAGTGATATCGCCCCAGCCGTCAACCACATTTACTCGATGCTGACTTCCGATGGCTGTAGCAAGTCCAGGAATGATGATTGAATAATCACTGTCTGAAGAATCTACATTTCCAAAAGCCATAGGAAGCTGATAAATAATATCGTGATTATTAAAAGAGATTGGAGTTGTAATTCCAGTGATACTTGCACCGTATCCAGTTTGCTTGTAATTGCTAGCGCTCTTATTATAAAATCCATAAACATCCGAGATGGGAACTTGTGGTACAGCTGACAAATCCACACCACGCATGGCTTGATTAGAGTTAAATCCAAATACGAAAGCATAAACCAAAGGGGTTGAAAGCACGGATAAAAAAGTATCCACGTCTTGTGAAGTATGTTGAAGTTGCGAAAAATCCCACAAATAATTGGCTCCTGTCAACGTAAGATCAACAGGCGTCGTAACAGCAGCTTGACTAAACTGAATTTGATCACCTGAACTAGGTAAATCTGCATTGGTAATTGTGATTTGAGCGGAAGAAAGTACCGGCAGTAGGAAGCTCAATAAAACAGAATAGACTTTTTCATATTTATAATTTATAGAGCAAAGATATTTGTTTAAAAGGAATTTAAAACCCTTATTTTTTAAGATTTTCAATTTCTTATTTCGCAAGAGAGCTTATCTCTTCTAATTTTCGATTAATTAAGTTGAAATTGGGAACATGGGAAGCATTTTCCAAAATTTCGATGTATTGAATGATGCCTTTTTCATCGATGATGATGGCGGATCGTTTGGAAACTCCTTTCATGTTATACTTAAATACTTCATATAAAGAATCGAAGGATCTACTTACCTCTTTGTTAAAATCAGAAAGCAACTCAAAGTTGAGTTGTTGATCTTCCTTATACTTTTTCAAAGTGAAAAGCGCATCGGTAGAAATTCCATAAACCTGCACCTTTAAATTTTGATAGCGAGCAATATCATCTCTTATTGAACACAGTTCCGTGGTACATGTACTTGTAAACGCAGCTGGGAAAAATAAAAACAAATTTATTTTACCATCAATATTTGCATTTGTAAATTCATTTCGCTCTGTATCCATCAATGAAAATACAGGCACTTTATCTCCTACTTTTAGCATTTTATAAATCTAATTTAATTTACTATTTTTTTAGATGTTTTTTTTCGCACTGTCCAGTTTTTGGTTTGCAACCGATAACTCAATTTACCAAAAGCATAGCCCATCGCAGCACCTGCAACAACATCACTAGCCCAATGTTCACCTTGATAAACACGTGAAATTCCCACCAAAGAAGCCAATGTATAGAGTCCAGCTACCAATAATTTATTTTCTTTACAAGCGCTCGCTGTTATACTCGCCCACGAAAAAGCAATGAACGAATGTCCGCTAGCAAAAGCATCATTTCCCGTGAAACCATTCAAAGGCCCTTCCCAATTCCAAGGATTAATGATTTTCCTTCCTAAATCGGGGCGATGACGTTGCGCTATGAATTTAGGGACTCGACTAAATCCTGCAGCGAGGCCAATTGTTTTAATTTGTAGCATAGAAAGCCATACCCAATACTCATTATCCTTTTGCTTCCCGGCAATGAAAAGTATAGCAGCAGCTGTGAGTGGATAAACACCGAGCCCTACGGCACCAAGGGTATAATCGACTGGCTTTTGATTGGTTGTACGAAAATCACTTTCACGAAATGCTTTTTCAATTTCTTCATCAAAATAAAAAGCAAGTCCAGTAGCTGCCACAGCGGATGAAATAAAAACCCAATCTTTCTTTTTCACTTCGCAAGGAAATAAAATAAAATCGCGAGTGTCTTTCAAATAAGATTTAAAATACCCTTTACCTAAGGGTAAAACACTGTCGGATTGGGAGTAAGAATTGAATGAAAAGCAAAACATAAAGAACACTAAAACAAAGCCACCTCTACCCCACATCATGTTAAAGTCCCTTGGCTTTAGCTTCGTTCCAATACACATCCATCTCAGTCAAATTCAAATCCTCTAATTTTTTTCCAGAATCCTTTACTTTTCCTTCCATGTATTGAAAACGTCGAATGAATTTTTTATTTGTTCGTTCCAGAGCTTCATCAGGATTTAGTTTCAAGAAGCGCGCATAATTCACAAGGGAGAACATCAAATCACCTAGCTCTGCTTCCATTTTCTGTTGATTTCCATTCTTCACTTCTTCATAAAATTCATCCATTTCTTCCTTCACTTTATCCCAAACTTGATGTGGCTCTTCCCAGTCAAACCCTGCAGCACGTGCTTTCTCCTGAATGCGCATTGATTTTACCAATGCCGGTAATGAAACAGGTACACCTCCTAAAACAGAATCATTTCCTTCCTTTAATTTCAGCTTTTCCCAATTCTGTCTCACTTCTTCTTCACTTCCTACCACCACATCTCCGTAAATATGCGGATGACGGTGAATAAGCTTTTCACAAAGTGAATTTATTACACTGGTTATATCGTAATCACTGGTTTCGCTACCCATCTTACAGTAAAAAACAATATGCAATAAAATATCACCCAACTCCTTCTTCACCTCCTGCTGATTGTTATCTAAAATAGCATCAGCTAGCTCATAAACTTCTTCAATCGTAAGATGTCGAAGGGACTCCATTGTTTGCTTTTTATCCCAAGGACATTTGGCCCTCAATTCATCCATTATCCCCAATAATCGCTCGAAAGCTTTTAATTTCTCCTGCATTGATGTCATCTGCCAAAAATAGAGAAGAATTGGGATTCGACTCATTCTGTTGGTAGAATGAACCTTTTATAATTCCCAAGCAGTACCTACACTTTTTATGGGTTCATTTTTTAACTTTGCACGACAAAATGAAAATCCTCAATTCCCATTTTCGACTTTATCTGTGCTGTTTAATCTTCTTGGGCATAAACCAAGAGGCTTATTCACAAACAGATACAGTATTGTCTCCGAGCAAATGGTCGGTGGGAGTGAATTTTCACAAGGGTTTTATCATTGCCCATCGCTCGGCTATGGTTCACCTGCAAAAGAACTTTTCTACCGAGGTTGAACTTAGTTTTTTGAAAACGGTAAATGGTTCAAAAGCATGGCATGCCGACTACAATTATCCACAATACGGAATTGGATATAAATATTTCGACTTTGGGAATCAAGAAGAATTAGGTCAAGGACATTCATTATTCGGACAAGTAATTTACCCTATGATCCGTAGAAATCGATTGCGGATGGGCATTAAAGTGGGTGTAGGTGTTGGCTACGTTGAAAAGCCTTTTCACATTTCAGAGAACTACAAAAATTTAGCGATTGGAACTCATGTCAACGGATTTGTCAACGCTGGTGTACGATTTCAATTTTTCACGAACAACAAATTTCAGTTAAATGGAGGGATCGATTTTGCGCATTTCTCCAATGGATCCTTTCGCAAGCCCAACTTAGGAATTAATCTTCCTTCATTAAATTTCGGAGGTGTTTACTTCTTAGGCGGACCAAACTTGAAGCAAATTCAAACGGATACTCCATCCAAAAGGAAGCATGAATTTACAGCTACTTTTGCACTTGCCGTTAAAGAAGTTTATCCACCGAATGGCGATCGTTATTCCGTCAATATTCTTCACATTCAATATCATCACCCTTTGCATAAAAAAGGCTTTATTGGAGGCGGAATAGAGGGTACTGTCGATCGATCGCTACCCTTCCAACTAGAAGAAAAAGCACATGGTCATTCCTATTTTTCAAACACCATTCGTTCGGGAGTTTTTGGATCGGCTGGAATTAGAATGGGAAATTGGGATGGTTACTTCCAAATGGGAATGTACACGTACAATCGATACAAAGAGGATGGAAATATTTACAACCGATTATTACTTCGCTATGCATTTACAAAAAAGGCATTTGCAAGTTTCGGGCTCAAATCACATTTTGGCAAGGCAGATTACTTTGAATGGGGACTCGGAATAAAATTCTAACATGAAAAAATTAAATACACTCGTCGTCTTATTTATTGCACTGCTCTTAAGCAGTTGCTCTGATTTATGCGAATGTTTTCATGGCACAGGTGATGTAATTACCGAAGAACGTGCGCTAGGAAATATTTCTGGCATTCATTTAGCAAACGATGTAGATGTGATTATTTATGAAAGTAATTTTTCAAAAATTCGAGTGACAGCAGGTGACAAACTTATTAATGATGTTAAGACCAGTGAAGAAGAATGGAATATTGTATATTCAAAATGACAATAAGTGCAACTGGGTAAGGAAGTTCAATCCTACACTTACCGTGGAAGTTTGGACAAACAATATTCACACCATCTATGCCGATAATTCCAGTGGAAATATTACCTGCATGGACACTATTCATGTGGATAACTTCAGGATCGATGCTTTCAATAGCTTAGGAACATTTCGACTTAAAATAAATACTGATGTTGCCACCTTAGCCATTAACAATGGACCCTGCGATATGTATGTTGAAGGATTTGCCAATACACAATACAATTTCAACGCAGGGTTTGGAGTATTAAACTGTGAAAAATTATTTGGTGAAAAGAAGTATGTTCACAACAAGGGAACCAATCATATTTATGTGAATTCAAATTCAATTTTAGAAGTCACCATCGGTTACATTGGAAATGTTTATTACAAAGGAAATCCAGTCACCATTAAAAAAGTAATTACAGGAAGCGGAAAGCTTATTAAAATATAAAACGTGTTCGTACTACAACAGATTACATTAGAGTTTGGCTCCAGAGTATTATTTGGAGATTTAAGTTGGCATATTAAACCCAATGAAAAAATTGGATTAATTGGTGCCAATGGAACAGGGAAGTCAACTCTATTGAGGGTGATAAGTGGGAGTACTCTCCTACTTCCGGAGATATTTCAAAGAGAAATGATTTAATTATTGGATTCTTAAACCAAGATTTATTAAGCTATTTATCCGACAACTCCATTTTAGATGTGGCGATGGAAGCTTTTGAAAGAGCCAATTTTGTTCACTCAGAAATTGAAAAAATTCTAATCCAACTTGAGCATGATCATAGTGAAGAAATTTTAAACAAACTTCACAAATTGCAAACGGAGTATGATTCGTTAGATGGATATCAATTGCAATCCAAGGCCGAAGCTATTCTTGAAGGACTAGGTTTTACCACTGAAGATTTAAAACGACCATTGAAAGAATTTTCCGGAGGTTGGAGGATGCGGGTGATGCTAGCAAAAACGCTGTTGCAGAAACCGAATTTGCTTTTACTGGATGAGCCCACCAATCACTTGGACTTACCCTCCATTCAATGGCTCGAAAACTATTTGCACGACTACGAAGGGGCAGTGATCATTGTTTCCCATGACCGGTATTTCTTGGATAAAATCGTAAACAAAATTGCGGAATTAGAATATGAGAAGCTAACACTTTACACTGGAAATTACAGCGACTATCTCATCGAGAAAGAAGAGAGAAAAGAACTTCAGATGAATGCTTTTAAAAATCAAGAGCGATACATCAAGGAACAAGAAAAATTCATTGAACGATTTAGAGCGAAGGCTTCCAAAGCTACAGCCGTTCAATCGAGAGTAAAAGCGCTCGAAAAACTGGACAAGGTGGAAGAAGTTGCAGGTCCGTTGGCGGCGATAAAAATTCGTTTTGCCGTTGACAAACAGCCGGGTAAAATTATTAGCAAACTCAACATCCGAAGCAAGGCCTATGGAAGTAATGAGTTATTAAAAAACACGACCGCCGAAATCACCAGGGGAGATAAAATTGCATTTATTGGAGCGAATGGAAAAGGAAAGTCGACCATGCTCCGACTTTTAGCAGGGCATGAAGAATTTGATGGTGAAAAAGAAGAGACCTACAACGTCGTTGAAACGTTTTATGCACAGCATCAACTTGAGAGTCTCAACAAAGAATATCATCCATTAGAAGAATTGCAAATGACGGCACCGGATGAAACGGACACCTATTTGCGTTCTTTATTAGGGTGCCTTTTATTCAAAGGAGACGATGTTTTCAAAAAATAAAAGTACTTTCCGGAGGGGAAAGAGCACGTGTAGCTTTAGCCAAAGTTATCCTTGACAAAGCCAACTTCTTATTGCTGGATGAGCCTACCAATCACTTAGACATACAAAGTGTTAATGTATTGGTTGAAGTATTAAATAAATATGAGGGAACATACATTGTCGTTTCCCATGATCGATATTTCCTCAGTAGAATTGCCAATAAAATTTGGTACATTGAGAATAAGGAACTCAAGGAATATCCAGGCACTTATCACGAATTTGAAATTTGGCAAGCTGAACAAAAGGCGTTAAAACCTACGAAGTCGACACCCGTAACAAAATTAGCGAAAGCAGAAAAGGCTACAAAGATTTATCCTGACGAAAAGAACAACGATCAAAATAAAAAAAAAGAAAAGCAGCGACTAGAAACTTTGTCGAAGAAACATGAAGAGCAAGTTATCCTCTTAAAAAAGGAACATGAACGTTTAAGTTTATTGATGAGTGATCCAAATGTATTTCAAGACAAAATTAAATACAAGAATTTACAATCCGAGTTCGATAAATGCGTTCATGATTTAAACCATCATGAAGTTGAATGGGAAGCATACTACCTAAAACTTCTAGAACTTGACGAATGAGAGTAGCCCTTGTCCTCCTATTCCTGTTTTGCACCAACATATCCTTTTCACAATCGGATGCGGATTACTTTTCGTCACGATTTTTAAAATATGAAGATCAAATTTATGTTGAAAACATAAAGACGGTTCTGTTAGAGCGAAATGGAGAACCCATGAGTGATCCTGTGATCCGTTTAGGAAGTGGCGAAACTTTACTCTTGCAATTTGATTTGCTTGACAATGAAATAGAGGATTACAGTTATCGCATCATTCACTGTGATCCTGATTGGAAATCGAGCGAACTTTCAGAAAATGAATTTCTAGATGGCTTCAATACAGATCAAATTTCAAACTACAAACATTCGCTCAATACTTTAGTTGATTTTTGGCATTATCAGCTTCTCTTTCCGAATGCGCAGATGAAGCCATTGCTTTCTGGGAATTATCTGATGGTTGTATTTCCAACAAACGAACCCGACTCTATTGTGATTAGCAAACGATTTTTTGTGGTAGAACCCATCGTTCAAATTTCAGGAACTGCACATAGGGCTACCGTTATTGAATATAGAAATTCTCATCAAGAGGTTGACTTTAAAATAAACGCAACGGGTATTTCACTTAACAATCCGTATACCGACTTGAAGGTTGTTTTGCTGCAAAACTTCAATTACAACACGTCACTGACAAATATTCAACCACTCTTTGCGAGTAATGATGAGCTCGATTACAATTTAGAACAAGGCAATGTTTTTGAAGGAGGAAGTGAATATCGAATTTTAGATTTAAGAACCAATAAATTTTTAACTCAATCCATTGAACGCATCGAAAACGATAGCATAAACGGGGGCATGGTTACGATACTAAAACCTGATTTGCGCTTAGGAACTCAGCGATACAGTGCCAATGAAGACATCAATGGAAAGTACCTGATTAAGATATATGAAGGACGAGATGCTCATTTAGAAGGAGATTATATTCAAGTAAAGTTTCGGTTAAAAACCAAAGAGGAAAATCCCGAGATGACTTATTATGTAGAAGGAAATTTAACCGATAGAAAACTCACTTCAACCTATCGATTAAATTATAACGAGGTAGCAGGTTGTTATGAAATAACGCTTTTGGTAAAGCAAGGATATTACAATTACCGTTATATTACTTTAGATGAAAAAAGGAATTATTCAGTTTTAGAAACAGAAGGAAGTCATTACGAGACAAGAAACGAATACGATGTCTTAGTTTATTGGAAAGCTATTGGGGCGCGATACTTTAAATTAATCGGAGATCAAAAGATACAAGCGGGAGGATTTTAGTTCCTCCTAACATTTCCATCATTGACCACGCTATTGGGTATTTTGGTCAAATTCTCTTGTTATTTCGGATAGGTGTACCTACTTTTGATCATTAGCAATTCAATTATGGCCATATTTACAGAGGTAACCGCAGGTATAAGAGTGAGCGTTGAGACGTTTTATCAACCGACTCATAGCAATCCGGCGCAATCTCATTATGTTTTTGCATATCGTATCACTATAAAAAATGATAGTGAGCAGGCGATCCGTTTAAAGCGTCGTCACTGGTATATTGTTGATTCAGATAATACAAGAAGAGAAGTGGAAGGAGAAGGAGTTGTTGGAGCACAGCCATTTATAGCTCCTGGTGAAACTTATCGCTATGTATCTGGTTGTAACTTAAATACTGAATTGGGGAAAATGTTTGGCACCTATTTAATGGAGCGTCAATACGACAAAAATTATTTTTTGTAAAAATCCCTGAGTTCAAGATGGTTGTACCATCTAAGTTGAACTAAAAACTTCCTTTCTATTTATTTCTCGCCCATTCTGAGCAAATGATGGCTGTAGCAATGGCTACATTTAAGGATTCGGCTTGAGGTCCGTTGGATTTTCCTGCTGGAATATGTAATTTATTGGTTATAAAATTATTAAAAAGGCTATCAACTCCTTTACTTTCATTACCCATCAACAGAAATCCATCTTTTGGGAGATTAGTCCCATAAATACTTTCACCTTCTAACATAGCAGCATAAACCGGTAATTTAGCTGTTTTCGAATTGTCATCCAAGAAATTGGTGAGGTTAACATATTGGATTGGAATTCTAAACACGCTACCCATGCTCGCTTGAATCACTTTTGGATTATAAAAATCCACCGATTCGTTGGAGCAAATCAGTCCATCTACGCCAAACCAGTCTGCAATTCGAATGATGGTACCCAAGTTTCCTGGGTCTTGGATTTTATCCAACAAGATGTAAAAACCAGAAAAATTATTCTTTTTATCACGATGAGTCTCTTCATAATGAACAGTGGCTAACACTTTATTCGGTGTTGACAATCCAGAAATTTGTTCCAATTCTCGCTCACTAATAATAGAAAATGGTGCTGAAGAGCATATCTCTTCAACCAAAGATTCATCCGTAGAATAAATATGATCAACTTTCCATTTTGGCGAATTGATCAATTCAACTAACATTTTCGGACCTTCTACTACAAACAAATGCTCACTATCACGAAATTTCTTAATTTGTAATGAACGAATTTGTTTGATAAGTGCTTTAGATAACATGCTCAAATATACGTTTCTAATTGTACTTTTACAGCCGTCACGTTATGACGAAAGGAAGACTTCATTTTACCGCCCTAGCAACACTTATGTTGATTGCAACGCTACTAACTAGCAGTTGCAATGTATTTAAGACCATTCCAGAAGGGCAACATCTTCTTGACAAAAATATAATTAAAACAAACCGCACGGAATACAACGAAAGTGTTGCTGCTATTTTTAAGCAAAAACCCAATCGGAAAATTCTAGGTGTATTTCGATTTCATCTCGGCGTTTATAATCTTGCTACACTTGGCAAAGAAACCAAATTTAAAAAGTGGATAAAAAATGCAATTGGGGAAGAGCCGGTTTTGCTGGATACAAACCTAACACACAAATCGAGGGAGCAAATAGAAATTTTATTTGAAAACAATGGCTATTTTAATGTCACGATTAAAGATAGCACCGTTTACAAAAGAAAAAAGCGCGAGTTTATTATAAAATAAAATCAGGCGATGCTTATAAAATTAGAAAAATTAAATATGAGATTAAAGATACAGTAATTCGTGATCTCATCCTAAAGGATCCTACTCCTTCACTCATTTCCTCTGGAAAAAGATTTTCTAATTCCTTGTTACAAAGTGAACTTAATCGAGTAACTACTCGGCTCAGAAATTTGGGATACTTCAATTTCAATTCACAGTATATTTATTTTGATATTGATTCCGCTTTAATGAGCAATCAAGTTGATTTATGGATGGTAATTACCAATCCACAATCACGCGACAAAGATTCAACGGGAGTAGCTGAAAAATTAAACCATCAAAAATGTTTTATTAAAGAAGTATATGTAGAGGTGGATTACGACCCTATTCTGAATACCGCAGGTCTGTTAAAAGACACCACCTACACCGAAAACATGGTATTTATTTCCACTGGAAAATTACAATATAGTCAAAATGCAAAACATTTAGTGGAACATATCTTTATCAAAAAAGATTCTCTTTATGCCCAAGAAAATTTTGATCTTACTTACCGTCGGCTTTCCGATTTAGGTATCTTTCGATTCGTTAATATTCGTTCTGAAATACTAGAAATGCAGCCTGGAGATTCGCTTACTCCACTACGTTGTTATATTTTGCTCTCGCCACAAGCACGTCAAGAATTTAAAGCGGAAGCTGAGGGTACCAATAGCGGTGGAAATTTTGGTATAGCAGGAAACTTAGTTTACAAAAACAAAAATATTTTTAAAGGTGCTGAAACGCTCACTTTGAAAATAAAAGGAGGATTAGAGATTCAACAAAATTTTGGGGATACTACTTATGAAACAACTCGCCAACTAGCACTTTTTAATGCTTATGAAATCGGTCCTGAATTTTCTTTAACATTCCCTCGTGGTTTATGGCCATTTAATATACGTTACCCGAAACATGTAAGTAATCCAACCACTTCTATTTCGGCTAGTTTCAATATTCAGAATCGGCCTGAGTACTACCGACAATTGGTAAACTTATCCTATTTCTACACGAAGAAAACTACACTCTACAACCGTTTCTATTTCTATCCTGCTGAAATAAATTACATCAATGTAAAACTAGATCCTGCTTTTCAATTGCAACTTGAAAAATTACAGGACCCTACGATCATTTTAGGATATTCCAATCAATTCATTGCTGATGGACGAATCAGTTACCTATTCAACAATCAAGATTTAAGCAATCGAGATAAATATTTTTTCTTTCGAATCAATTTAGAGTTTGCAGGTAATACAATTTATTTAGCCAAACGAATTGAAGGAGAAAAAATCGTAGACACACTACCCTCCAAATTATTCAATGTGAATTTTGCGCAATATTTGCGTCCTGATTTTGATTTTAGATTTTACAAACCGATCAATTTATCCAATGCGCTTGCTGTATTTCGCATAGCTATGGGATTTGGTTTGCCTTATGGTAATTCCTTAAAGCTACCCTTTGAAAAAAGTTTTTATGCGGGTGGCCCCAATGATATACGCGCATGGAGAACGCGTAATTTAGGTCCTGGAAGTAATGTAAAAGAAGATTACTTTGAAAGATTTGGGGATTTAAAAATCACAACAAATATTGAGTACCGGTTTGACATTTACCGAAAATTAAAAGGGGCAACTTTTATTGATGCAGGAAATATTTGGCTATGGAAATCTTATAGTGATAATAATTTAGGTGTGTTCAACACCAATACTTTTTTAGATCAAATGGCTATTGGTACTGGAGTAGGCATTCGATTTGATTTCACCTTTTTCATCCTTCGATTAGATGGTGCTATTCAAGTTCGAGATCCTAAACAGCCATTAGATGATCGATGGGTTTTAAAATCACAGACTTTTAATAGCATTACATACAATTTTGGTATTGGTTATCCCTTCTAAAAATTCAAACTTTGAATTGATGTAATTGAAAATCTTTCATCTCAACAGGTAATCTAATTGAGCAAAAGATCAAAAAACTTACACCTTAGAATTAAAGTGTAAAGCAATACAAAATCCCTAAATTCTGGTATATTCATTCTAATTTGCAGAATCTGATTTTCTTAATTTCATCGTAAATATATTATTATCAATTATTTACGTCTATATTTTCAAGTATATAAACCACATATTAAACCCAAAACGAAAGTTCAAAAGGCGTTTAAAATGAACCCATATAACTTCAAAAGCTAAATATTCAATATAACTTACAGTGAATTAATTCACGCAGAAAACCAAAGATAATGAAGGTCGTAAACAAAGCGCATTAAAAAAAGCCTTGTTTGCTATGTGGAAGAACTTGTTACATAATATTGCCTATCCTTATTTGAATGCTGAATTTTCCAATTCAGAAAGAAGAAGACTCAACCTTTTATACAGAATATTTTTAGCTACATTAATTGTTTCGGTGATTTATATTATTACCAGTCACTTGACTAATAATCCAGAAGGAGTTAAGAATAATATAATATCAACGACATTCATGATTGGATGTATCGTACTATTCAGACGAGAATACTACTCATTATCCCGAAACATTTTCTTAACCTGCGGAGGTCTATTTCTCTATTATCTACACATTACAAATATTACAGACACTGGAGTATTTTACTATTTCTTTCCTTTAGCGGCAGGTACTATTCTATTTTTTAATGACAAGGAAAAATTGCAAATGGCCCTTTTAACATCGCTACCTGTTTTCTTATTGTTGGTGTGCACGAATGATGCTGTAAAACTTATTCCAGACGTTCATCCAGAAAGAAACATTAACAAAGTGAACTATTCTCTATCCATGATGCTAAGTTTGTTCATGACAATGTACTTAGTCTATTATTTTTATAAACTCTATAATATTTCGAATAAGAAAACTGCGGAGCATAATTCAAGTTTACAGTCCTTAATTAGCAATCTAAGAGATCCAATTTGGCAAATTGATCGAAACTTTAAAGTTACCCAATTCAACAAAGCTTTCATGGAATTTTTTATGAACGTATATGGCTTTGAAATTGAAATCGGAATGCATTTAATCTTAATGGACAAACAAAGCAAGCATACGGGCGAGCCGATTCCGTGGAGTTTGTATTACAAAAGAGTTCTAAAAAACGAACAGCTAGAATTAAGTACCAGCATCATCATTAAAAATGTTAAACAATACTATGACATAAAATTTAATCCTATTGTTACAAATGGGGCAGTTAGTGGAGCTGTAATTTCAGCTATTAACATGACCGAAAAGAAAAACAATGAGATTGAATTAAAGAAAAACTTGAATGAGAAGCAAACTTTAGCCATAGTGGCTAGCACCATTCAACATAGTATTTTAATACTCTCAAAGACCTTACGATTGAATGGGCGAATAAGCATTTTCAAAAGTCAATGGGTTATTCCGCAAAGGATATTAAATCCATGTCTCCATTTGAACTCATGGATGGAATATTAACGAATAAAGCTAACAATAATAAGGCTAAGGAACGAATGTTAAGAGGCAAAGTGACTTCTTTCGAATCTATCCTTTATACAAAAGAAAAGGAACCGATATGGACTTTGGTGAGCACATCGCCAGTACATGATGAGAACGGAGAAATCATTAGACATATCTTAATTTGCTTAGATATTACAGAACAAAAGCGTTCAGAAGATCAACTACAACTTTTACTTGATCATTCACAAAAACTAAACAAACAACTTGAACAACGAGACCAAGAATTACAAAGTTCAATTCGAAAGCTGAGTAAACAAAGTTGGGAAATTCAAATTTCAAAGCAGCATTTGCAAAAAAACTCAAATGAATTAGAAGCAAAAAACCAAGAACTCATTCTTAAAGCACATCAACTTGAGGAACAATTTTCAGAATTACAAAACAAGAACAAAGAGCTCGAAAATACGAAGATCGACTTAAGTATGAAAGCCGAACTGCTAGAGCGTGCAAGTCAATACAAATCGGAGTTCTTGGCAAATATGAGTCACGAGCTACGTACACCATTGAATAGCATTATCATTCTTTCCAAGCTTTTGTCAGAAAACAAAGACAATAATATGCACAAAAAGCAAGTTGAATTTGCTAATGTTGTGCATAAATCAGGAACCGACTTACTTCACTTAATCAATGATGTTTTAGACCTATCAAAAATTGAAGCGGGTAAAATAGAAATCGAAAAAGAAGAGTTTACCATCAATCCTTTCATTCAAACTTTATTGAGTGAAATTAATCAGATAGCCAAACATAAAGGTATTCAGCTTGAAGTGAATAATACTACACCTTCTCACCTTGTAGTGAATTCCGATGCCATGCGTGTGGCGCAAATATTAAAAAACTTATTATCGAATGCTATCAAATTCACAGAGAAAGAGGGTCTTGTTCGATTTGAAATTGCTGAAAAATCAAACAATATTGTTTTCCATGTTAAGGATACAGGAATTGGCATTCCAATCGAAAAGCTCAATCAAATTTTTGAATCATTCAAACAAGTAGACAGTTCTACCAGCAGAAAATTTGGAGGGACTGGATTAGGTTTAAGTATTAGCAAAGAACTAGCCACATTATTAGGCGGTGAAATTACGGTAGAAAGTCAATTAGGAAAAGGAAGTACATTCACTGTTATCATTCCCATTGGCACCTCTATCCAACACGCTGCACCCCGCAATTCTAAAACCATATTAATTATTGAAGATGATGTCGATTATGCATTAGCTCTGGAGAAAATGGCGATGGCTGAAGGATTCAAAACAGAGGTATGCCACCGAGGTGACACGGGCTATATACGTATTTGCAACACTAAGCCCGATGCGATTATGCTAGACATGAAATTACCAGGTATTGATGGATGGAGCATATTAAATAGAATAAGAGAGAATAAAGAAATTTCTCACATTCCAGTTCATGTGGTAAGTAGTGTTAAATCGGATCATGAAAGCATGTCGTTACCATTGGTGTCTTGGGTAGAAAAACCAAATAACAAATCGGATATTTCCAAGTTGTTTAGTCAACTCAAAGAATCACTTGAAAGCCACCATAAAGTACTTGTCATTGAAGATTCTCCTGCACAAAGTTTAATCATTCGACAAATGCTCAAGAAAAAAGGAGTTTCATGTGAGATAGCAGAGACTGGAAAAGAAGGTGTTGAACAATTAGCTAAGGGAGTTTACGATTGCATAATATTAGATCTCAATTTGCCAGATTCAGATGGATTACAACTCTTAAAAAAGTTCAAAGAAGAACCCTCTTTAAGTTCCATTCCAGTTATTGTTTATAGTTCACGAATACTAAACAACAACGAAAAAACCATCTTGAGAAATTACGCTAGCAGCTACATCAATAAAAATGCACAAAACGAAACATCCTTAATGGAGGAAACTTCACTTTTCTTACAAACGGTGAAAGAGCAAAAAATTCGAAATAGTAAAGTGACCATTCCGCTGAAACAAAATTCATATCAAGGAAAGAAAATATTAGTAGTGGATGATGATGAGCGAAACATCTTTGCACTGACCTCTCTTTTAGAAGTCCATGGCATGGATATTCATTCTGTATCTAGTGGTGAGAAAGCAATACAATTTTTAATTGAGAATCCTCAAACTGACATGGTATTAATGGACATCATGATGCCTGAAATGGATGGATATGAAACAACACAAAAGATAAGAAGTATAGAAAACTTATCTAAAATTCCAATCATCGCTGTTTCAGCAAAAGCCATGAAAGGTGATCGAGAAATAAGTTTATCTAAAGGATTAAACTGCCATATCACAAAGCCAATTCAAGGCAATTCACTCTATCAAATGTTAAACAGCTTCTTCCAATGATAACGAATATTGCACTTTCGAGAACGGATTTGGAGATCAAAAAAATCGTAAAGGAACTTTATGCGGTTAATCTTGATGGCTACCATGAGCTTTATTTAGAGAGAAGATTGGCTCATTATTTTCAAAAGAAGGGTATCGAACATCCGAGCATGATTCGTGATCTAGTAATAAATCAACCGCATATCACGCAAGAGTTGCAGAAAGAACTACAAATCACCTATACGCGTTTATTTCGTGAACCTCTTTTTTTAGGAAAGCAGTTCAATTAGCAAAAGCAATACAACTTAAAAAAGGTGGAATTCGTATTTGGCATACTGGATGTTCTAATGGCTCTGAGGCCTATTCGTTGGCCATACTTCTGAAAGAAGAAAACATCCTTGATAAGTGTACCATTTATGCAACTGATATCAATCAAAAAGCACTTTCAGATGCCAAGCGAGGAGTTCTATCCATTAAAGATATTCAATCTACCATAGGAGATTATTTAACAGCAGGAGGCAAATATCACTTAACTGAATACTTCAACTTGAACGGAGAAAACGCTGTACTAAAAACTTCCATTTTAAATCCTATACAATTTGGAAAGCATGAGCTTGGCAAGGACCATCCCTTTCATGAATTTGACATCATCATTTGTCGAAATATGTTGATCTACTATCAAAACTTCCATCAACAAAAACTGGTGAATGCCATGAAAAATTCACTTTGCAAAGGAGGGTACTTAGGATTATCGAATTGCGAGTCGCTAGAGGGAATTGCTGACCCACAACTAAAGTTAATTGACTCTGGTCAAAATATTTATCAGTATTTAGTACAATAATTTTATTCAATATTTAACTAATACATGAAGCACAAAATTCTAATTGTTGATGACAGACCAGAGAACTTATATTCTCTTGAATGTATCCTAGCACAGGATGATCGTGAAATTTTTCAAGCTAATTCAGGAGAAGAGGCTTTGAAAATTGCTTTTCAAGAAGACTTATCCTTGATCTTGCTAGATGTTCAAATGCCAGACATGGATGGATTTGAAGTTGCTAACATTCTAAAATCAACGAAGCGCACAAGAAAAACACCCATCGTCTTTGTTACTGCGATTAGTAAAGAAAAAAAGTATATGTTAAAAGGATTAGAAGAAGGAGCTATTGATTACCTCTTCAAACCACTAGACACTGATATTACCTGTGCAAAAGTGAATATGCTTTTACAACTTTATGCTCAGCAAATTGAAATTGAATATAAAAATGTAGAACTCAACAAACTCAATGAAGAAAAAAATTACTTTTTAGGAATGGCATCGCATGACTTACGAAATCCATTAGGCAATATTATCACTTTCGCTAACTTCATTGAAGATGAAGCCGCAATTTCACTGAGTGAGGAACACAAAAATTATTTAAAAATTATCATAAACACTTCAAGAGGAATGATGGAATTGTTAGATAATTTGTTGGATATATCCAGAATCGAATCGGGTGAAATTATGGGAAAGCAAGTTGATTTCAATGTCAAAGATTTTATCATTTCCTGTGTAAATCAAACCAAGAATAGTGCTGACAAAAAAAATATTCAACTAGGATTTAGCATCGGTGATTCTGTAAAGTCAATTCATGGAAATCAAGTACAGTTAAGTCAAGTATTAATCAATTTAATCTCTAATGCTATTAAATTTTCGCATGCTAAAACTTCGGTGGAAGTCACAGCCGACATTTTGGATGGACAGGTAGTTATTAAAGTAACGGATCAAGGGCAGGGAATTCCAGAATCGGAACAATCAAAAGTATTTGACGCATTTACTAAAACAAGTGTTCGAAGTACGGCTGGTGAAGGCAGCACCGGACTTGGTTTAAACATTGCTAAGAAGCTCATTGAAAGCCATGGTGGTAAAATTTGGTTGACGAGTAAAAAAGGGAAAGGCTCCACTTTTGCATTTTCAATTCCGCTTGTTCAAGAAAATACCCCACTGAAAGCTTAACAAGCTTCAATCACCATTGCATACCCTTGCCCTACTCCCACGCACATGGTAACGAGGGCATATTTCTTCTTCTGAAGTTTCAATTCAATCGCTGCAGAAAGTAAAATTCGAGCACCACTCATTCCTAATGGATGACCTAGGGCTATTGCACCTCCATTTGGGTTAATTCGAGCATCATTATCTGCTATGTTCCATGCACGAATACATGCTAAACTTTGAGCAGCAAAAGCTTCATTCAATTCAATTAGATCAATATCATTCCAAGTGATACCGGCTAAACGAATCGCTTTGTTTGCAGCTTCCACCGGACCAATTCCCATAATACCTGGCTCAACACCATGCGCTGCTGAAGCTAAAATACGAGCTAAGGGTTTTAATTGATGTTTTTCAATCCATCTTCCGAAGCAAACAATAAAGCTGCTGCTCCATCATTCAATCCACTGGCATTACCAGCAGTTACGGTACCTTGTTTATTAAATGCTGGACGCAATTTAGCTAATCCCTCTAAAGTTGTATTTGGTTTTGCAAATTCATCAGTTGAAAAAATAAGCGGATCACCTTTCCTAACGGGGATGGATATGGGAATAATTTCTTTTTCGAATCGACCATTCTCACATGCTTTCTTAGCTTTTTGCTGTGACCACCATGCAAATTGATCTTGATCTTCTCTTGAGATGGTATCACGAACCGCTAAATTTTCAGCCGTCTCCCCCATCGCTTCTACACCAAACTTTTCTTTCATCAATGGATTCACAAATCGCCATCCAAAACTCGAATCGAATAATTGTGCATCGCGACCATAAGGTGTACTTGTTTTCGACATCACCCAGGGTCCACGAGTCATATTCTCTACACCTCCTGCAACAATGATATCGGCTTCCCCCGTTTTAATTATACGGGAAGCTGTAGCAGAAGCAGAAAGTCCAGATGCACAAAGTCGATTTATTGTTTCACCAGGTACTGAAATAGGATACCCTGCTAAAAGCACCGACATACGTGCTACATTGCGGTTGTCTTCTCCGGCTTGATTGGCACATCCTAAGAGCACATCTTCGATGGCAGATGGATCTAAAGATGGATTCTTTTCCAACAATCCTTTCAGCACATTCGCTGCTAAATCATCGGCACGTACTGCGGCTAATGTTCCAGCAAAATTTCCAATCGCTGATCTTACTCCTGAAACTAAATATGCATCTTTCATTCTATTCAATTTTCTTTAATACTATTTTATGCTTCCTCCGGGAACCAATGCTTCGATGTTCTGTACACGGTTCCTTTAAATAGTGCAACGGTTTCATTTTGTTGATCGGTGACTGCAATAGAATAAACAGCAATTTTATTCGATCGACTCAACTCTGTTGCAGTAGCTATTATTTCATCGCCTTCCATTAATGATTTTGTATGGCTGATGGATGTTTCGATGGATACGGATTTTTGTCCGTGAGAATTTGATGCGAAAGCTAAAGCGCTATCTGCAAAAGAAAAAGAAATTCCACCGTGAGCAATTCCAAAACCATTTAACATTTCCTTTCTGATCTTCATTTTCAAAATGGGTTGTCCTGGTGCGGCTAAAACCACTTCGATGCCTAGCCACTGACTAAAGTAGTCTTTGCTCATCATCATATCGACAACTCGTTTGGGAAGACTATTTTGATCGGACATAGAGGTTAAATTTCGACAAAAATAAGGAAATAAGGGAAACCAAACATGAGAGCTAGTGATAAATACCTATACAAATAGTATACAATGAACAACTTTACAAATGAAGAGAGCGATTATTCAATCTCTGCAATTGTATCGTTCTAATTTTTCTTACGACGACAATTATAGTTAAATCAAAAATTCATTTCTTTTTAACTCCCTCTCCTCTGGAGAGGTCGCGAAGCCTCGCGAGGGGAGAGGCTTAAGCTTGAATTTGGCAAGCCTTAAAGTTTGCGACGAAAAAGTTTCTCGCACCCCTCGACAAGCTCAGGGTAAAAAGGGCGCAGAGATGCTAAGGCTGCGCTTCGATAATTATTATCTCAGCAGCTTCACTTCACTGAAATTTTCTCGCAACCCTCGGCAAGCTCACGCGAAGGCGCAAAGTTCCTCTTCAAGGTGCAAAGGTTTGCAAAGCGTTCAACTTATTAAAACAACTTTAATTGCTCTCTATTTTGCTCATGTTGCAAAAGCCATTCTTTACGATCCAATCCCCAAGCATAGCCTGTAAGTTGTCCGTTGCCCGCAATGACACGATGACATGGAATTACAATTGCAATGGGATTCGCCGCATTGGCACCTGCTACGGCACGTACTTTATTTTCATCACCCAATGACTTAGCTAATTTTAGGTAAGTAGTAGTTTGTCCATAAGGGAGAATATTCAATTCCTCCCAAACCTGACGTTGGAATGCTGTGCCGGGAGGATCGAGAGGCAGTTTAAATTCCTTACTCGATCCATCAAAATAAGATTGCAATTGCAATTTAGCTTCCAAAATAAGTGGATGATCACTCTGTACTTCATGCGGCTTTGAGGTAAAATACAAAGCGATGATGGACCAATCGGTAGCTTCGATATTGAGCCAACCGATGGGAGAGGAAATGGAGGCGCATAACATTTACGAGTGATTTTCTGCCAAATAAAAACTAAAACTTATTTTTTAACTTCCGCATCACTTATAAAACTTCAAATTGTCAATTGCCATTTTTCGCATGAAGATGGAAGCACGGTAACGATCTTCGCCATATTCTTTGTGCAATCCATCCAACGTTGACAAAATCACTTTGATTCCAATTTCATCGGCCCACTTCAATAATCCTTTGGGATAATTTACGCCTTTTGTCATGGCCAAATCTAATTCATCGCGGGAAGCAATTTTTAAATACATGGCATCTACCGCTTCATTGATGAGCATACTGATGACACGCGTGAAAATATATTCGCCCAACTCTAAATTTTCTTGAGGCGCTGGAACAATTGCAGCCTCTCCATACTCATAATATCCTCTTCCCGATTTCCTTCCTAATCTCCCTGCTTCTTTCATCTTTTTCTGAATGAGCGAAGGGCGATAACGTGCATCAAAATACATTTGTGTCCACACCGTTTCTGTTACGGTGTAATTTATGTCATTGCCAATTAAATCCATCAATTCAAAAGGGCCCATCTTAAAACCACCCATGGTTTTCAAAGCCCAATCGATAGTAGCAACATCCGCAATTCCTTCTTCTAAAATGCGCAATGATTCACCGTAGAATGGTCGAGCAACACGATTCACAATAAAGCCGGGAGTATCTTTTGCAACAACAGGAACTTTTCCCCACTGTGTCATTAAGTTTACACAATCACCCACTAATTTCTCAATGGATTGAATGGCTGGAATCACTTCCACCAAGGGCATCAATGTAGCTGGATTAAAAAAATGAAGTCCGATAACACGCTCTTGAATTTTACAAGCTGCGGCAATGGCCGTAACGGAAAGCGAAGAAGTATTGGTAGCGATGATGGCATCATCAGCAAGAAACGGTTCAACATTCTTTAACAACGAAGATTTAATTTCTAAATTTTCAATGATGGCTTCAATAAATAAATCACATCCTTTCAATGTTTCCACTTCGTATGCAGGATTTACTCTTGATTTAATATCATCTACCTGCTCACGACTTAATTTTCCTTTAGCAAATAATTTTTCGCAGAGGTCATTGATTCCTTTGATGGATTTATCTATGGCTTCTTTGTTGGTATCAAAAAGAAAAACTTCACAACCTGCTGTTGCGGCAACCTGAGCAATTCCGGTGCCCATCGATCCTGCTCCTGCCACTCCTACTTTTTGAACTGAAATCATATATTCAACTTTACGAATCAATAAATATTATTTTCCTTTGAAGATGGGTTTTCTTTTTTCCAAGAATGCATCTACCCCTTCTTTATAATCTGCCGTTTCTCCGGCTGCAGTTTGCATCACTCCTTCCATCAACAATTGCTCTTCAAATTGTTGATGCATGGATGCATTCAATAATCTTTTCGTATAGCCGATGGCTTTAGTAGGCATCGTACTTAATGTAATTGCGATTTTTTCTGCTTCGATCATCAATTGATCGTCTGCCACCACTTTATACAACATGCCCATCTGCAGAGCATCCGCAGCACTCACTTTATCACCTAACATCATTAAAGCAGAAGCTCGTTGAAAACCGATGAGTCGGGGCAAGAAAAAAGTTCCACCGCTATCGGGCACCAAACCAATTTTACTAAATGCTTGAAGAAACGAAGCGGAATTGGCTGCGACAACAACATCACATGCCAAGGCAATGTTTGCACCCGCACCAGCAGCAACACCATTCACTGCGCACAGGATTGGCTTTTCAATATTTCTAATTTTTGTTAAAATGGGATTGTAATGATCAGTTACGATAGCCGAAATTCCAGGACCATTCGGATCGATGGCTTCTGAAAGATCTTGTCCTGCACAAAATGCTTTTCCTTCACCCGTAATTAAAATGGCGCGGATGTTCTCATCGTTACTCGCAATATCCAACTCATTTTGCAAACGAATTGCCATTTCACGATTGAAGCTATTGAACTTATCGGGGCGGTTAAGTGTTAGAATTCGAAGGGCGTTGGTTGTCTTTACAAGGATACTGTCCATTATTCCAATGTTAATTTTGGCAAAAGTAGTGAATCAAAATGGGTTCTGAGGGCAATAAATTTCAATACATTTCGCTGATTATCAAGAAAGACAGTTAGTTAGGGTGTCGATAACACTACCGAACCCAATTCCTGTTTTACTTTGGATTGCGCCCTACGCTTATTACCTTCGCAGACTTAGATTCAATGTTTTCATTATTAAATTCAATCTTAATCATTCAATATCAATTATGACAGGTTCAAAAATTACCATTAAAAACGGCAAGCTTAAAGTTCCAACAGATCCAATTATCCCTTTTATTGAAGGAGATGGCATTGGCGCTGATATTTGGGCAGCTTCTGTTAGAGTTTTAGATGCGGCAGTAGAAAAAGCATTTAAAGGGAAAAGAAAAATTATTTGGAAGGAAGTTTTGGCTGGTGAAAAAGCATTTAACAAAACTGGAAACTGGCTTCCTAACGAAACGTTGGAAATCATCAACGAATACAAAGTTGCCATTAAAGGTCCGTTGACTACTCCTGTTGGAGGAGGAATTCGTTCATTGAATGTGGCCTTGCGTCAACAACTCGATTTATATGCTTGCATTCGTCCTGTACGTTGGTTCAAAGGTGTTCCGAGTCCAGTGAAAGAGCCAGGCTTAGTGAACATGACTATTTTCAGAGAGAACACAGAAGATATTTATGCAGGAATAGAATATTTATCGGGCACACCGGAAGTTGAGCGTGTGATTTCATTTTTGACAAATGAGATGGGTGCAAAAAATATTCGTTTCCTAGCATCATCTTCTATTGGAATTAAGCCTGTATCGAAAGAAGGTACCGAGCGTTTAGTTCGTGCTGCATTGAATCACTGTTTTAAATACAAACACCAATCGTTAACCTTGGTTCACAAAGGGAACATCATGAAATTTACTGAAGGTAAATACCGTCTGAATATGATGTTATTGCTACACTCAATTTAAATGGAGATTATGTTTCAGACGCATTAGCTGCACAAGTGGGTGGAATTGGTATTGCTCCAGGGGCGAATATCAATTACCTTTCTGGCCATGCTATCTTTGAAGCAACACATGGTACGGCACCTAAATATGCCGGTAAAGACATGGTGAATCCGAGTTCGGTGATTTTATCTGGAGTGATGATGTTAGAGTATATGGGTTGGGATCGCGCAGCTAAATTGATTGTAAAAGGACTTGAAAGAAGCATTCGCAAAAAGCGTGTTACTTATGATTTCGAACGTCAGATGAAAGGAGCTACTAAATTGAAGTGTTCTGAGTTTGGTGATGAGATTATCACCAATATGTAAAATATTTAATTGCATGAAGAGGCTATTTCAAAAGAATAGCCTCTTTTTTTGTGATTGATGAAAGGAGGGCTTGAAAAAATAATACTATTCACTCTGTATTTCGTAAATTTGATTAATCAATAAATTCTATATGCTCGTATCTGGAAATACCATCACGGCTCAATTTAATCCCATCATTAAGACTTATATTTTATTTTATGTAGGACTGATTATGATAATTTCCGTCATTGGAATTCCGCTTGCAATTCTTTGGTTTTTAGGTGTTGGACAATGGTACAGCAAGCATTATTTTGAAAAGTTAAGCTGTGAATTAACAGAAAAAAACCTCCGATTCAGAAAAGGAATACTGATACAAGTAGAAAAAACCATACCATTGGAAAATATTCAGGACATGACTTTCGTTGAAGGTCCGTTGCTTCGTGCCTTTAACTTAACCATGATCAAAGTGGAAACGGCGGGACAATCGCAACACAGTGGAAATGAAATGTCATTAATTGGTATTTACAATTCCGAGATTTTTAGAGACAAAGTATTAGAAAGAAGATTAGACATCGTAAATCGCAGGCATGGAAATGAAGAGAACGATTCGCTTGCTAGTATTGCTTCCACTTTAAAATCAATTGAAAAACTTAATTATACAATCGACGCAGAAATAATAAATCTTGAAAAAAATTAAACTACTTTTCCTCTTTGTTTTGAGCTTCCACTTCGGATTTGCTCAGCAGGATAGTATTTTTAGTTTTTTCAATGTACAGCAAGAGAATAATAAAGTAGTTGTTTTCTTGACAATAAATGGTGGCATTCAATGCAGCGGCTTACAAGTGCAACGATCGACCGATAGCATTAACTTTATAATGATTTATGAATTTCCAGGTGTTTGTGGGAGTCCGGGTGCCGATGAAAGTTATGTTTGGGTGGATGATTTCCCAGTAAAAAACACTATTAATTATTATAGATTAGAAGTTGGAAATTTGGGAATTGTTTCGGATCCAAAATCTGTTTTCTTTCAATATTACAAGAGTAATGAATTATTAATTACTCCCAAGCCCTGCGAAGATTGTACGGTACGATTTCCAAATGACAAACGCGAGAAAGTTCGAATTCAATTGAGCAGTATCGATGGTAAATTTTTGTTAGAAGAAGAAACGAGTAGTAATTTTTATTCGTTATCGAATTTTGATCTAAAAGGATCTATTTTCTTCGTGAGCATTTTTTATGAGAATGGGAAGAAGATTACGGGAAAGGTTTTGAAATTTTGATAGAAAATTTTCTCGTACAGATAAGAAACATCAATTTTCTCGCAAAGGCGCTAAGCCGCAAAGTTTTTCTGTTGTGAAAACTGTCGCAATGGCACAGTTCCGAAGGCTATCAGGACGAATAGTTTTAGGAACAATGAATTTTCTAGTAGAGGAAGCAGTGCTGATAGCTATTTGGAAGCAAAGAATGCATCGCTATCAATGGCACTTAAACAACTCAAAAGGTTGATGGCAGCTATCACAAAAATGCAAGGCTTTGCAAGCGGTGGAACCGAATTGACTCGTTAGGGTTGTATTGATTGAATCGCAAAAAGGACACATTACTTCTGCATTTTTTACAGTGGATAATGGATGTAAATGTTCGAAGGTTAGTTTGGGTGGCGGAGAAATTCCGTAGGCTTTCAATTTGGCCTTGGTTTCTTCGGACATCCAGTCTGTTGTCCAGGCGGGCTTGTAGATGATTTTTATTTTTACTTCCAAGCCTTCTGCACTTAGCTTTTCTTTCACATCATCTTCCATCACCTTCATCGCAGGACAACCACTATAGGTAGGTGTCATCACTACTTCTACTCCACTTCCATCTTCCGAAAAAATCACATCTCTTACCACGCCTAATTCAACAATGTTGATTGCAGGTACTTCGGGATCGGGAATTTGTTTTAGTAAATTCCAAATAGCATCAGTAGTTATTGGAGTAGATGCACCCATCTTACCAAATGGCATCGGGATAAGCGCGTGGCAAATATTGCATTTCAGATAATAAATGTCCGAGGTGTTCGGTATGTGTGCCATTAAATCCACCCTTACTTTGGTAACCACCAGCAGCAGGACGTTCTAATTTTGCTTTAGCCAATACTTCATTCACCATTTGATCCCACTCTGCACGCAACAAGGAAAGATCACAAGCGATTCCACTTTTAATTAATGTTTGATCTACCTCATCCATCTCGAATAACTCATCGGTAAACTGCCATAGATTTCCCAATGCCTCTTTCACTTTTTCATGGCTTACATCGGTACCATCACCCATACGAACGATCCATTCGCTAGCATGTCGAACATGATACGTCATTTCCTTCAATGCTTTTTCAGAAAGTCCGGCAATGGTTTCATCTTTACTTTTTACAAGTGTTCTGAATTGCAAGTATGCCAAACATCCATGTAAAAAAGAACGCATCATGGTATATGCAAAATCAGTATTCGGTTGTTCAACCAAGCAACGATTTAAAAATTCACGTTCATTTCGGAAATAGGCAATATCATCTTCGGTACGACCTTTTCCCTCTAATTTGGCAGCATAAGAATAAAATCCTCTTGATTGACCAATCAAATCGAGGCCCATATTACTCATTGCTATATCTTCTTCCAATACAGGTCCGTGTCCGCACCATTCGCACATACGCTGCGCCAGAATTAAACTGGTATCTGCTATACGCACACAATATTTATACAAGGCGATATTCGTCTCCATTAAATTTGTTTGATGCCTTCCGGCGTTTTATAATAATTTGGCCAGCGATACATTTTATCATTTCCTGGATCGAAGAATGGGCCCATATCTTCGGGGGTGGATGCCGTTATAGCGACACTTGGTACCACCCAAATATTGATGGCTTCTTGTCGGCGCCCGTACACATCACGCGCATTGAGCAAGGCCATTTCCGCATCGGGTGCATGCACATTTCCTGCGTGCTCATGCGGAGCACCATTCTTTTGTTGAGTAAAAACTTCCCAAGCGGGCCAATTTTCTTTTGTTGACATAACTTTTAATCTTGAGTATTCTATTCTTTAATTTTAATAAAATCAAACTAAGCTTTTGCTTTTTTTTCAGCGTAAGCTACGGCAGCTTCTCTCACCCATGCACCATTTTTATGGGCATCGTTTCGCTGTTTCATGCGCAACTTATTACAGGGGCCATTTCCAGTGATCACACTTTTCAATTCATCGAAATTAATTTCGCCAAACTCATAGTGACGTGTTGTCGGATTCCATTTTAATTTATCGTCGGGAATCTTTATTCCGATGGCTTCAGCTTGCGGAACTGTTCGATCAATAAAACGTTGACGTAAATCGTCGTTCGAATACAATTTCACTTTCCATTTCATCAAATCATCGGAATTTGGTGAATCAGAATCTGAAGGACCAAACATCATTAAAACAGGCCACCAAAAACGATTTACTGCGTCTTGCGCCATTTCTTGTTGTTCTTTTGTACCTCTCATCATATGCGCCATAATTTGATATCCTTGCTTACTATGAAAATTTTCTTCTTTACAAATTCGAATCATGGCGCGAGAATATGGTCCATAAGAACACTTTGCTAAAGCTGTTTGATTTACAATCGCAGCTCCATCTACCAACCAACCCACAGCGCCCATATCGGCCCAATTTAAAGTTGGATAATTAAAAATACTGGCATATTTCGCTTTCCCAGTCAACAATTGGTCGATCATTTCGGCTCGATCGGTACCTAAAGTTTCGGCACCAGAATAAATATAAAGTCCATGTCCGGCTTCATCTTGGATCTTTGCCAAAAGCACTGCTTTTCGCATTAAACTTGGGGCACGGGTTAACCAATTTCCTTCAGGTAACATTCCAACAACCTCTGAATGTGCATGTTGCGACATCATTCTCAACAATTGCTTTCGGTACTTTTGGGGCATCCAATCCTTTGGTTCAATGGTCTGACCGGCAGAAATACGCGAATTGAAAGCATCAATATGCGTTTGTTCATCTTCCTGAATTTGGGGGGTATTCATGCGTCTTCCTAGTTTTATGGTGTGAAATTATGACAATCTGAGAAGGCTGGCAAATGAGATTCATCAGCGCCCATCCATGAAAACAACAAAATTAACTCAATAAAAGTTCTATCAAGTCATTAAATATGAGGGATACTATGTAACAAGATAAGAGCCTAGTCGTAAACAAGAAGCTAAACCTATCGACAAACTCCTTAAACAAAGTGATATACTTATATTTGTGGCCATGAGATCATTAAAACTAACATTTATTTCCCTTACTGTCTTGAGTTTATTTTCTTGTCGAAGTGTTAACGACGTGGCTTACTTTCAAAAAGTTCAAAAACAGAATCAAGATAAAAAAGTAGTTTATCCAAACTTCAATTTAGACCGCAATAAGGAGATTCCGAATTTTGAAAATATAATTCAAGTAAGTGATATTCTCAGTATTTATGTTTCCAGTTTAAGTCCAGAAGCAAGTAGTTTCTTTAATTCAATTGCCCCCGGTGAGCGAAACGAACAAACTACCAACAGTTCATTTTCCACTCGAACGGATATTGGATACTTAGTGGATGCACAAGGAATGATTGAATTACCCTTAATTGGAAAAGTTAAGGTGACGGGTTTAAGCACATCTGTTGCGAAGGACACTTTAACAGCTCGACTTGAAAAATATCTCCAATATCCATCGGTAAGAATTTACATTGAAAATTTCAGAGTAACCATACTTGGGGAAGTAAATCGTCCAGGCGTTTATAGTGTTACCAACGAAAAAATTACTATTCCAGAGGCATTAGGGCTAGCAGGAGATTTAAATATTTTTGCTGACCGAAAGAATATTACGATCATCCGAGATGAAAACGGAGAAAAAAAATACACCGAAGTAGATATTACGACCCGTGAATTATTCGAAGCACCCTATTATTATTTACGTTCTGGCGACATTCTCTACATTTCACCTGTGAAAGGCAGAGTAGCCCAAAGTGATAATTTTTACAGAGTACTTCCCATTGTAATGAGCAGCTTAACCTTGATCGCCGTAGTTGTAGCGCGAATCATTAACTAATTTACCTAGACGAATAATCAATATGAGTGACAACAAACAGCAGCCGCAGCCATTTTCGTATCCTAACCAGCAACAAGCTATTGGTGCTAGTGAGCCGCAATCTCAAGTTAATTTAAAATTCCTTTTCAATAAATTTTTTCTTCGTCATTGGTATTTATACGTATATACTTTAACGTTAGGAATCATCACTGCTTACTTTTATAATTGGTACTCTACTCCTATTTACTTTTCCAGTTGTACCGTGTTGGTAAAAGATGACAAGCAAAAATACACAGGCAATGACTTGTTTTCGCAGTTAAATAATTTCAATACCGAGGGTGGCATTGAAACGGAGATTGGAATTATCCGATCACGACAGATGATTTACAAAACACTTGAAGAATTAGGATACAATAAAAGCTATTTTTTAAAAGGTGAAATAAAGACTTCAGAAATTTACAAAGATTCGCCGATCCGACTTGTTGAGGACACCATGTATTCGATGGCACCTAGTACCTCACTCAATGTAGAAATTTTAGATGCTAAAAAATATAAAATCAGTTACAATCATCCCAGTGGTCCACAAATCGGGTATTATCTTTTCGGAAAAAATGTAAATACAAAGATTGGGCGATTTAAAATTGAAAAGACGGAAAAATTTAAGGACGAAGCCTATTCGCGTCCAGAGTACACAAAGCGAAAAATTATCATCCGCTTTAACTCCATTGAAAACTTAACGGTAATCTATCAAACCGCTTTAAAAGTTGAAAAAGTGAGTAAGCTGTCCACGATTTTACAAGCTTCCATTCAAGGACCCGTTCCTGCTAAAAATGAAGATTTTCTTAATAAGCTTTTTGAATTTTATATTGCAAAAGGCATAGAGTTTAAAAACGAATACGCTGTTAACACCCTTCAGTTTATTGATGAGCAAGTTGAATTATTAACTCAACAAATTGATGTAAATGAAGCCAGTGTAGAACAGTTTCGTGTTAAGAAAGGAATCACCGATTTAAGTGTGGAAGCCTCATCGTACTTAGAAAGTGTAAAAAACTTCGACGGAAAAATTTCAGAACTCCAAGTACAATTATCCTTCCTTGATTATTTACAGCGTTATGTTAGTCAAGGAAAGGAATTATCGGGAAACATCTCTCCCGGAAGTATTTTAGTAAATGACCCATTGCTCACCAATCTCATTTTAAAGATGAACGAGTTGGAGAATAAGAGGAAATCGCAATTATCTTTAGCAAAACAAGAGAACCCATTGCTTGTAGGATTAAATATTGAAATCCAGAATACAAAAGCTGCATTGATCGAAAACATAAAGAGTTTAAGTAATGGATTGAGATCTTCATTGAATGAAGCGATGTCGCAAAAAGGACAGGTGCAAGGTAAACTTCGATTATTACCCGGAGCGCAACGAGAATTGCAAACCTTAATGCGTGGTTCAAATATTAAAGAAACTCTTTATTCCTACTTATTACAAAAACGTGCGGAAACTGCCATCATCCTGGCTTCTACTACCGCAGATAACCGTGTGGTGGATACAGCTCGTACATTTTTCAAACCTTTGAAACCAGTAAAAAGTTTAAGTTATTCTATTGCTATTGTCTTAGGATTACTCATTCCTGGAATCTTGATCTACACACGTGATTTACTTAACGATAAAATCGTTGATCGTTACGATTTAGAGCGACAAACCAATATCCCGATGTTAGGGATGATTGGACTAAGCGCTTCAAAAGCAAACTTAGTAGTAACTGAAAAGCCAAACTCTCATATTTCCGAAGCTTTCAGATCCATTCGTACGAACTTACAATACTTCAATCAAAACAAAGAACAGAACATCATCATGGTGACTTCTTCCATCAGTTCTGAAGGAAAAAGTTTTTGCTCATTGAATTTAGCAGTCATGTTAGCGATGTCGGGAAGAAGAACCATTTTGGTTGGATGTGACCTTCGTAAGCCAAAAATTACAGTAGGTTTTGATTTCGTGAGTGAAATCGGATTGAGTAATTACCTCATTGGTTTAAACACAGAAAAGGAAGTCATTCAAAATTCAGGATCAATTCCTAATCTTGATATTATTCTATCGGGTCCAAAACCACCTAATCCATCCGAGTTAATTATATCACCTCGCATGGATGATCTTTTCGTTTATTTAAAAGCGAACTATGACAACATCATTTTAGATACACCTCCTGTTGGATTAATAACGGATGCAACGGTATTATCAAAGTACACAGATATCAATATTTATGTTGTACGTCAAGGAGTAACACGTCGACATCATTTGAGCTTTGTAAATAAACTTTACAACGAAGGAAAATTAAAAAATCTGTGTATCATTCTAAATGCCATGAAAGCCAACAACCGTAGTTATGGTTATGGATATGAATATTCTTATGGATATGGTTATGGCTATGGATATGGTTATGGTTATTACGAAGAAGATAACAAAGAGAGTGGCATCAAGGCTACTTTCAAATCCATCTTCGGTAAAAAAAGAAAAAAGGGCACTAGCACTTAAACGACAACGCCGTTAATGGCTAACCTAAGCGATTCATTCAAAAAGTTATTTAAAAGATTCGATCCAGAATCCAAAAATCTATTAAAAAATAGTAGCTGGGTTACCGTCGCCAATACGCTGGGAGCACTGTTCGCATTTATAAAAACCATTGCTATCACGCGAATTTTAGGGGCAGAGTTATTTGGGACTTATGCGTTGGCGATCGCTTTTATCATTACTACTCAAGAATTTTTACGGTTAAATATTTCGATGGGACTCATTCGATATGGGGCTATCTATGCAAGCGAAGATCGGAAGGATGAAGTGGTAGCCATCATCAAATTCAGTTTGGGACTCAGTACAATTTCAGCAATACTATCCATTTTTGTACTTGGATTAATTACTGTATTCTCCTACTCTACTTTTATTAAAGCTCCTGATTTAACTATTTATATCATTGCTTTTGCTATCGCAAATAGTTTGAATTTTATTGATGCTATTTCCAAAGCCAGTTTAAAATTATTTTACAAATTCAAAACCAACTCCATCATTCAAATGATTATGGATACCTTGGAGACAACCATTGTCATTAGTACACTTTTCATTTATGGTGCAAATCTAGAGGCCTTTTTCACTGCAGTTATTTCAGCCAGAATCCTCAATAGCATCACTTGTAATATCGCTGCTTACCGAGAATTAAGTTTTGAACTCAAACCCTATTTAGATAGTAAAGTAAAACTAATACACTATCACAAAAATGAATTCTTCACTTATATCTTTGGAAATTCACTTAGCAGTTCATTAAAGGTTTTCATGAACCAAGGAGATGTATTATTATTGGGAAATATGGGAACTACATCTGCAGTTGGTATTTACGCAACTGCCAAAAAATTAGCCTATTCTGTTTTAACTTTAACAGATCCATTAGCCAGTTCAATTTTTCCACAGCTTTCGCATTTAATTGCCTCCAAAGATCACCTTAAAATCAAGGTGATGATCAAAAAGATAACGGGCATCATGCTAATTCCATCGTTTGCTGTTTTAATTATTTGCTTCTTTCTTAAAGACATAATTATTGATTTCCTGTTTGGAAAAGAGTTTATTGCAGCTGCAGAACCATTTATGATATTACTAATTTGTGCGCTTCAAGGAGCAGTTTTCTTTTGGGCACTTCCATTAATACAAAGCATGGGGCTTATCAAAAAGAGATTTCTTGTTTATCTTTCCGCTATAATTATTGGAGGCATCACAAGCATACTCTTGATACCAAGTTGGAATGAGTCGGGCGCTGCTCTAGGTCTCCTAGCGGCTAACTTGTTTATCACATTTCGATTCTTACAAGCTGGATATTATGAGCTCAATCACAAATCCATTTCACCAACAAAATAGCAGAAACTTCGTATACGAAATAATTATCCATTGACATGAGTATCCTTGAAGCCAGTAGAAAATCAGTCGCCTTTAAACACCCATTTGCAGCGCTTTCCTTTTACCTAGGAAACAAAAATGCTTTACATGAAGCGATCATACTTGATGCGGCAAAATATATTTTTGGATCTAACATTGATTTGCGTCCATGGAAAAATGCTTTATCCGAAATCACTTCCCATACACTCATCCCACCCAATAAAAATACTTTTGATGTAGTCGTTGGGAACAACTTGAATACAACCTTTGGAAAATGGATTTGGTGTTGTGTTCGCGTTTTACAACCCGATGCTATGATCGAAACAGGTGTTGCACATGGTTCTTCGTCGTGGATTATATTAAACGCAATGCACAAAAACGGCAAAGGGAAATTGTATTCCATCGATCTGCCAAATCATGACACTAACAACGATTACAACTTTACACTTACCCAACCTGAAACGGGCTGGATGGTGCCTGATCTATTAAAATCGCAGTGGGAATTACATCTTGGATATGCCCAAGAGCTCCTACCTATGCTATTAAACAAACTTAAAAAAATTGATATTTTCTTCCACGACAGTGATCACAGTTATGAGCACATGAAGTTTGAGTTTGAAACTTCATCTCCTTTCATCCGAAAAGGGGGATTGATGCTGAGTGATGACGTACATAAAAACAAAGCTTTTGCTGAGTACGTGGCAAATACTAAATTCAAAGCATTGCAATTTAACAAAGGAGGATGTGCCATAGCACAATAAATAATGTCGACACCTTATATTATTTATTTATCGCCCTATGATATTCTAAGGCCTCGAACAAATCAATTAAGCGATGTTCGATTTACAGAGGGCTTTGCTCAAAACCATTGTCACACTCATCTTATCGTTCCCTATGTTGAACGCACCGATAATATTTCGAAGAAAGAAGTAGCAGCCACTTATGGGCTAAAAAGTCATTTGAATATTCACTATAGTCCCACTCATTTTACGGAAGACGTAAAAGGAGGTTGGCAATTAGCACAAGTTGCCTGGCATGGTATTCGAACCACCTTTACGATTTTAAAACAACGTAAAAATAAAAATCAAACTTACATAATTAGCAGAAGTTCTCACTTACTTCGCCCCTATTTTACACTCAGAAAAATATTTCCTTCTCGATTTAAAAACGTAGTTCTTATTCATTGGGCTCACGATTTCAATATCAGTAAAAACCATTTGCGAATCTATCAATTAGCCGACTATATACTTGCCACTAATAGCTCCATTCTAAATTCCATCTTAAAAAAATCAAAAAGAAAGAGTGCAGAGGGAAGTTTTACCTTAAACCCAATAACAGAATCACAAGCGTTAGAGTACATTACGAAAGAGGAAGCGCGAAAAGTAGTTAAACTCACTGAAATCAAAACACCACTAATTGTTTATACTGGAAAAATCGGCATCAACTATGATAAAGAATTAAAATACATTTTAGAAGCCGCTCAGCAACTACCTAACTACACTTTTCTTTTTACAGGTGGAAAGCCAAAAACCGTTGCTTTTTGGGAAGACTATTGCAATGGCTTAGGACTCAAAAATGTTCTTTTTACTGGATACTTGTCAGATTATAGAAAAATAAAATACTACCAATATAGCGCTGATGTTTTAATTTCATATTATACAAAGCAAGGACATGATGTGCGCTATAATTTTCCAAATAAGATTTGTGAATACATGTTAACTGGAAATCCAATGGTAAGTCCAAATTATCCAGCGACGCAAGACCTTTTAACTGAAAGCAACTGTACATTTACAACACCCGAAAATAGCCAAGCCTTAGCAAAAAGCATAAGAGAAATCATAGAGAGTCCTGAATTAGCATTGCAAAAAGCGCAACAGGCAGCTAAGGATGTTAGAGAAATAACTTTCAAGAAAGTCGCAGCTCGACTATTAAAGCAATTCCCAAAATGAATGCGGAAAGAAATTTAAAACTGTTTTTAGAAAAAGGATACGTCACCTCCCGTGACAGAAAACTTTCACTTCTTTTTCCATTCTATACATCGCATATAGCTCAAGGAGTATTTTCTAAAATAAGTACTAAAACTGGGTCACCTGTAGATACCGACTCAAAAGTGACCCCTTCTGTTTACACTGGAAACAATACCGTTGTTAGACTCATTCAACAACAATTTCATGGATCAACTTTAACTGCAATAAAAGCTGCCCTTGTGCATGGAAGCATTGGCGATGGAAACGAAATTGAATATAGTGATTTTGATGGTATCTTGATCATTGATCCAAGAGAAATTAAAAGCGCAAAACACTTGTTTGAGCTTCATCAACTCATAAAAAAAACTGAACTATTATTTTTTGAGCAAGATGCGCTTCAACATCATGGATGGGCAATATTACTGTTAGACGAATTAAGAGACTTTAAGGATCATTTGTTCCCATTAGATCTCATTCAAAATGGAAAAGCAATTTACCCATCAACAGAAATAACATTAGAAGCTCGAATCTCAAGCGATCGAGATCAATACAAAATTCTACTTCATAACCTGTGCACCTCAATCATCCACAAAGCTTCGCAATTATCCACACTAAAAAATCAGTATATATTCAAGAATTTACTAAGTGAAATCATGCTTTTACCTGCAGCTTTTTTGCAAGCAAAATACTTAAAATCCATTTCAAAAAAAGAAAGCTTCTCCAAACTAAAAAATGATTTTCCGTCGATTGATCCTACGATTCTAGATTGGGTGAGTGAGGTGCGACTAAATTGGACACAAGCACCCATAAACTTTAAAACAAAAGTCTTTCATCGAAGTAAAAAGGCGGGATTCCCGATATCCTTTTTAGCTCCTAAGACGTCAAAAAATATTTTAGTTCAGTTGGATGAAAAATGGAAACAAGAAGTAACTTTACTTTGCAAATCGCTCTTAGCAGCTTCAACTTTTAAGTAAGGGATAATTTAATCTTTCCATTACTTTTCCTGCAATATGATTAATAATTTCTATTTGCGCATTATTAAGTCGAGCAACGGATTCCTGATTCATATCTTTTATTTCAGCATTCACTTTATGAATTTGAAAACTTTTTCTAAAAACAGAATCATTTATATCATCAATACTTAAAAAACCAGTTACTTTTTTCATCGTTACAACTGGATCCAAAACCAAATCTTCATACTTGATTTGAAAATGATTTTTCAGATAAGGTATATCGTTTAATAAAATTTCGTTAGATACACTCCATTGCGTTGCTGCTTTCTCCATACTATGCTTTTCCTTTCGGTGGATACCTTCGCTCACGGCATATCCATTTCGGAACAATGAAATAAAATAAGCATTCGGAAAATTCGCTTGCAACCATCTTGTCCTTGCTGCATTGAGAATCGTTTTTTCAATTAAAATTTTACGCTTAGGATGATTATAAAAATACCCCCATTCACGTCTAAGTTTTTTCGAATCAATCTTTGTTACAGTACTTTCATCTAAATAAAAGAGTTCGGGTTTTAAAGCCCACAAACGCGGAAGATCGAAATCGGCACCCCTTGGAAGTTGGCTACTGTAAAATTGTCCTTCATTGGGCATACTACCAATATCGGGATGTGATGCGAGTAAATTATGCAGCAAAGTAGTGCCCGAATTATAGCAACCCACGATAAAAACCCATTTCTCAGGATGGGGTTCGGCTGTTAACAAATGCCCCATCGACTTAGACTTCAGTTTAGCCCACAGTTTCAGTTTTGTTGAAAACCCCTTCATAGCCACAAATTTACATTAGTCTAATCAATGTTCTACTCGATATTACATTAAAAGTTACTTTTGCTTTAGACTAAATGAGCGAGCATATCCTAATTCTATTGAATGAAAGAAGTCGGACCGACTTCCTCGATGATCTCCAGCAGCTCATCCATTCCTTTTCCAATCACTCCTTCTTACTTTATTTCACGCCTTCATCCCCTGAAATTGAAATGGGAATCCCCTTCCCTTTTCGGCAGTTTCCAGCTCAATATACGGGAAAAATACCGGTACTAAATTCAGGAATTTCCAGAGGGGACTTTAACATAACTCTTCTCTTAAACTTAAGTGGGCAGCACATTTTAGATGATCAATTACAAAATATTCCAGAAATCAGATCAGACTTTTTTAGCCAACTGTACATGCAGTATAGTCCAGCCATCATTGACGGAATAATTCAGCAACAAAATACATGTTCATTTTCAGTGACAATCAGAGACAAGAAAAACGCTCATTACCAACTAACCAAAGGCTCATTTAAACTGCTGAATTATGATTATAAAAAAGCATTAGAACTTATTTTCCTTGGAAATATTCAGTTACTGGCCGATGGTTTAAATCGTTATTTGAAAAATCAAAGTGGAAACTTAATTGAGAATGAATCTACTCCTAAATCTATTAATCCTGCTAAATTACATTTATTAAAGCGTCGATTGAATCAAAATAAATTCAAACATCGCATTCGCCAACTATTTTATTTTGACAAATGGAATATTGGAATTATTGATGCTCCCATCGAAGAAGTAGCCTTACAGAAAGATAAAATTTGGGAGGTTAAATGGATTGAAGAAACTACGGAATCTCAATTCATTGCTGATCCCTTTGGATGTGAAATCGATGGAAACCACATTTTACTTTTTGAAAATTACATCAACGATAAAGGAAAGATTAGTTCGAAAAAAAACACAGAAGAAATAAAGACTCAATTAGAATTACCTATACATTTAAGTTATCCTTATACTTTATTTTATGAAGGAAGATGGTATTGTTTACCCGAACAAAGCGCATCCCATAAATTAGAAATTTTTCAAATTCATCCCATCACTTATCAACTTGAGCATCCTGTAGAAATCTTATCAAATTTTAAAGCAGTGGATCCTAGTTTAATTTTAAAAGATAATAAGTGGTATTTATTTTGTACGGATGCAAGCAACAAAGGTGCAGATGTTCGACTCTCTATTTTTATTTCGGATTCAATAACTGGACCCTATCGTCCACATCAAAAAAACCCAGTCAAGACCGACATTTCATCTGCACGATGTGGCGGCAAAATATTCTCACATGAGGGAAAACTATATCGACCATCACAGGATAGCAGTCGAACTTACGGCGGTGAAATAGTGATACATCGCATCGATTTACTCGACGAAGATAATTTTTCCGAGACCGAAGTCAATCGTATTCATCCTGCTCATCTACAAGGAAACTACAGCAAAGGATGTCATACGCTTTCATCTCTGGGAAAACGTACATTAGTAGACGGAAAAAGAGATATTTTCAGCTTTCGAAACTTTTTCCAAAAATTCCGTAAAAAACAGAATGCCTAATATGCGATTTATCGATCATCCTCAACCAACTGCTCGAAGTTTATACGACGAAGCTGTACTGGGAATAATCGATCGAAATAAGCATCTACCCGGCTTAAAATCAATCGTTCAGTTCGGAAATATAACTACTCCTGGAATATCAGATATTGATCTATTATTCGTTTTTAGAGAAGGGAATGTATGCCAAGCTACTGGACTAGAGAACTTACCAGAGATTCACAAAAGCCTATTCACACATGGAATCATGGCAATATCAGACCATCAATATTCTGATAATGAATACTATACACTTTGGAGTGAACATCATTTAGTCTGGGGTGAAAATCCATCTAAAGAAGAACGCAAACGCAGCCTTGAAGAAGAAACGATTTTAAAAATCCAAACTGCTGTTGAATTTCTAATAGCTAATTTCATCGACATAAAAGTTCAAAAGAATATCAAATTGTAAAGCTTCGTGCGCTACTGCAACACATGAAGGGTATTTTATACGATCTCGAATATTTAAATGATTATCAAAGCATACTGCATCCTCATTTGATGGATCTAAAAGAAATAATTCGTAATTGGTTTGAAGCAATTCCCTCTGAAGAAAAATTAACGGAATGGTTTTTCTCCTTCGAAAAACTCTATGATCAATATGTTCATAAGGTGTTATTAAAACATCCTATGTATTTACCTTCAAGAGATGTTTTACCGATTTCAAAAAATATGACTTTGAAAAATGACTCCAGTGTAAACTTCAAAAGAAATGGGATTTTACTCCCTACATTTCTAAGTTTCGCAGGGAGATCCTATGTTAAACTGCAACATCGATTCAATCAATTTACAGTCTCATGTCCACTCACCCATCAAGCAGCGCCCATTGTAAAGGAGCGATTTGAATTTTTAGTTCGCATGAAAGAGTATAACCGCCAATATTTGCCTAATTTTATGACGATAACCACAAGCATTACAGCTAAACTTATCTAACATGAGGTGGACAAATCCAGGCGCAATCATTGAGAATACTATTCGCGCCAAGCAATTAAAAGTATTTTTTGAAAACCTTGGGCAAAAAGAGTGTTTATTGGATTTAGGATGTGGTCCACGACCTTATTTTTCAATTTACCAACCTTTTTTCTCAAAAACAATAGGTGCTGACTTAGCGGATTCACCATTTCCAAAAAAAGAAATTGATATTTACTGTAGTGCGACAGAAGTACCATTGCCCGATGAAAGTGTAGATGTGATTTTGTGTACTGAAGTGTTACATGATCTTCCAGAACCCGATTTATTTTTTACAGAGGTGAAACGATTATTAAAAAAAGGTGGAGTATTGGTGATAACGAGTCCATTTGTTGTTCCTATCGTTGATGGTACATACGACCACTATCGGTATACAAGGCAAGGATTGATCTATCGAATTCAAAAATCGGGACTTGCAGTTCATTCTATAGATGAAGTGGGCGATTTATTTGCAACCATTGTCACTTTAAGTATAAAGCCCACTCTAAAATTTTTCAATGCACTCTCAAAAATGTTGCATTTAAAGGCTATTTATTCAGTTTATAATCCTATTTTGTTTATTTTAGTGGTATCACCTCAATTAATTTACTTGTTTTTATCCAATCTTCCACTCGTAAAATCAATCTTTAAAAGATTTCGCTATGGTCCTATTGGATATGTATCTATTGCCCAAAAATCTACGTAAAAACGCGAATGCTTCCTCTCAAAATACTCCATATAATTTGGTCGACCGAAATGGGTGGTATTAGTAAAGTTGTTTTACATCTTTGCGAGGAACAACAAAAAGACCGTGATTTGCAAGTAAGTGTTTTTGTGCGAAGGGTAAATCGGCATTATTTGAAGCATTTGAAAAAAAAGGAATTTCAATATTCCCAGGTCAATTTAAAGGAGCGTTACAAATTTCTAATTCTGCATACAAAGAAGTTAAAATGTTAATGGCAAAATTTGATGTCCTCCATTTTCATTCTTACAATCCAGTTTTAGGGTTTGCAGCAAAGCAAATTGGCAAAAAATTAGTTTACACGGAGCATGGAAATTTTGGTATCGGAAGGAAAAAGAAATTGAATGATATCATTGTTGCATGGATGCAAAAGCAGTTCTTGAATAAAAGAATTGATGCCATCACATTCAATTCAGAATTTACCAAGTGCGAATCCATTCATCGTTTTGGATTATCTCGAACTAAGAAAGAAGTTATCTACAACGGTGTCCCATTAAACTTGAGTTCTACGACATCAGCCCATCAATTTCGAAAATCTGAAAAAGAATATTTAATAGTTGCTATCGGTCGATTAGCTCAAGTAAAACGATTTGACCGTTTAATAAGTGCTATTTCAACGATACCAAATTCGAATTTCAGATTGATCATTATGGGTACAGGTCCAGAGGAAATGCCATTAAAAAATCTAGTTCGCGATTTAAAAATCACTGACAAAGTTAACTTCGTTGGCCAAGGCAATTCACTTCAACTGATTCAAGAATCAAATCTTTGTGTGATACCCAGTCAAGGAGAAGCATTAGGATTGGTTGCCATTGAAGCCTATCAACAGGGAAAACAAGTTCTCGTTTTCGAAGATGGTGGTGGAGTGACAGAAATAGTAAAGCCACTAGAACCATTTTCTGTACTAAAAAATGAAAGGGAATTAGGCGAATTAATTTCAACAATGATTCCAGATCCAACGCTAGAGACCGAGACAAAATTAAATGCAAGGAAAACATATGCTGCACAATTTTCCATGCAGATGATGTCATCTAAAATTAAAAATATATATTTATCTATCTAAGCTATGTGCGGCATTAACGGAATATTCTATATGAGCGGCAACGCACTTGCAAGTAGCAAGGAGCTGGTTCGTGCGATGAATACTTCCATAGCACATCGTGGTCCCGACGATGAAGGTATTTGGTCGTCGATGGATGATCGACTTTTCTTAGGTCATCGCAGATTGAGTATTATTGATCTCTCCGTTTCAGGACATCAACCCATGATTGACGACAGGGGAAATGCAATCGTTTTCAACGGAGAAATTTACAATTACAAAGAGCTAAAAAACGAACTCGGTCGTGAGATTCAATTCAAAACAGGAAGTGATACCGAAGTAATTTTAGAACTTTACAAAAAACATGGGCACGCTTCCTTAAAGCAATTGAATGGAATGTTTGCATTCGCTTTTTGGAATCAACATAATGACACGCTCTTTCTGGCCCGAGATCGTGCTGGTAAGAAGCCTTTGTATTATACGTTACACGATGGCAAGTTTGCCTTTTCATCCGAGATAAAAGCGCTACTCACACTTCCTTGGATAAAAGCGGTTCCCGATCAAGAAGCATTGTATCATTTTCTCACCTACAACCAACTTCCTGCACCACTCACCATGTTTGAAGGCATTCATAAGTTGGATGCTGGAGAGTGCATAACCTTACACAAAGGTCATATTAAGATTGAATCCTATTGGAATATTGAACCACAAAATTTCGAAGCAAAAACAGAAAATGATATTAGCGATATCCTTTTTCATCAGTTAGAAAATGCAGTCAACTTTCGAATGGTGGCCGATGTACCCGTAGGTGCATTTTTAAGCGGCGGTGTTGATTCCAGCGCGGTGGTAGCTTTAATGAGAGCACAAAGCTCGGCAACCATTAAAACATTTGCTGTAGGCTTCGATGGACAATCGAATTATGATGAAAGAATATATGCAGATAAAATTTCAAAAATGTTCAATACCGAACATTTTGAAAAAAACATAAAGCCTGAAGATATTGCGAATAGTTTACCGCTCATCATCGACAGTTTTGACGAACCCATGGCGGACGCCACATGCATTCCCATTTACTTTATATCCAAACTCGCTCGAGAAAAGGGCAGCATTGTGGTTCAGACAGGCGATGGAGCGGATGAATTGTTTTCAGGATATAGGGCATGGATGAAATATCAAAAACTTTATCCTTGGTATCATATTTACAATAAATTTCCTGTCCCAATAAAAAAGGGTTTGGCAAACTTTGTTAATGAAACCAACGACGAAGCTTCTGCCATTCGTGAAATTTTTTCTCGCGCCGCACAAGGACAAGAATTATTCTGGGGTGGCGCAAAAGCATTTAAAGAAAGTACCAAACGAAGTTTTTTAACTGCACCGTACTTAGCAAATATTGGAGATATAAATTCATATTCCATCATTCAAAAGTATAAGCAAGACTTTCTTAAACTCAAATCCAAACACCCTTGGCTAACGGATACAGATTGGATGTGTTACTTAGGATTGAAGTTTCAAATACCATCGAAATACCTATATCGAATGGATAAATTAGGGATGGCGAACAGTATTGAAATAAGAAATCCATTCTTGGATTACAATATGATTAATACTGCATTCTCCATCCACTCAAACTATAAAACTAAAAACAAAGAACCAAAATATATCTTAAAGAAAAGTTTGGAACGAATTCTCCCTCCCGATATTCTTTATCGCAAGAAAATGGGATTCTGTGTGCCCTTACAAGAGTGGGCTGGAGAAATCATGTTAGATTATACAGAACAAAATCTAAAGTCATTCACTCGAAATATTGAGCTATTCTCGGAAGCTGGACTGAACGCACAAATTCAAGCCATCCGCAAAGGAAATAAAGCATACACAAATCAACTTTGGACCATTTATTTTTTAATGGCCTGGTTTAAAAAATGGATGTCGGCCTAATGCAAAAAGTAGTTCTCATTACGAACATACCCACTCCTTATCGCATTCCCTTATTCAACGAATTGAATAAGCAGATGCTTCAAGAAAAGATGGAATTGCATGTGATTTTTTCGGAATCAGGTTATCAACGAAGAAAATTTGAAATTGACTTTGCACAAATTCAATTTCCATTTACCATATTAAGTGGCGGCACCCTTACGTCAAAAAAAAATGTTGAGAAAACTTACTTCTTTTATAAAGGGCTGTGGAACGCACTCAATAAGTTACAACCTAAAAATATCATTGTAGCTGGATTTTCGGCGGCTAGCATCATGACAGCTAGTTGGTGCAAACTAAACCATAGCACCTACTCTATATGGAGTGGAAGCATTGAAACTGAAACTCGGAATATTTCATGGCTTCGAATTCAACTTCGTCGTCAACTCATTAAGCGAGCAAAATCATTTATTGCATACGGCAGTTTGGCGGCCCAATATCTTGTTAAAATGGGCGCTCCCGAAAACAACATCTACATTGGAATTAACACAGTCGACACCAGTTTCTTTGCTCAAGAGTCAGCAAAGAAAAGAAATGCCCTTCCAAAGAAAAACAAATTTACCTTTACTTATCTTGGCTACCTAGTGCCTCGTAAAAACGTAAGTCTAGTCATTGAAGCCGCTTCAATCCTTCTCAAGGAAAGGAGTGATTTCCAGATACAGATCATTGGCGATGGAGAAAGTAAAAGTCAATTGGAGACGCTCTCCATTCAATTAGGATTAAAGGACCATATTGCATTTGTTGGCTACAAACAAAAAGAAGAACTACCTACCTTTTTTGCAAATACAAATGCTTTACTCTACCAAAGTGATTTCGACATCTGGGGCTTAGTTTTAAATGAGGCCATGGCAGCAGGTTTGTGTTGTTTGGCTACTAATCATGCAGGTGCTACTTTTGACCTAATAAAGGAAGGTGAAACAGGATTTATTGTCGATTATGCAGATCAAAAGGAGGTAGTTAATAAAATGAAATGGATGATTGATCACCCTAAAGAAGTAGATGAAATCGGTAAAAAGGCAGCTAACTACATCAATGAAAATGCTAGTTTATCGATATCCGCAAAAGGATTTATTCTAGCACTAAAAAAATAGAAAGATGAGTTTTAAACAATGGTGGGCATGGTATAAAGGTTCTCCGCTTTTCAAGAAGTGGTTTATCTTACTTATTCTGTTGCGTCCGTTGATCGATAATTTTTATGAGTTAAAAGAAACTTCAGCTTTAGCATCACCACTTTACATTGTGGGAATTTTAACCCCTATTTTAATTTTACTAAGTACAATTGCGGTTGGATTTCCGAAGGCGCCACAAGCATTAGAAGCAGTCCCATTCAGAATTTGGGCTTTCCTTGTTGTATTCAATGCTGCCACCTTCTGGTTTATTAATTTGAGCGTTGTTGCATTTGGTGATTTAATAAAGTATACTACTCCTGTTTTATTATTTTTTTATGCTCGAAGAATTGTACAATCTAAAGCCGATCTCCATGGAATACTAACTGCATTCCTTGTTTCCTGCATCTTTCCGTTTACCGTATTTCTATATGAATCTTTTGTAAATCCGATTGCCATCGAGTACATTTCACAAGGGCGCGGTGGCGGATCACGGATTCGTGGTGCTTATGCTGATGTCATGAACTATGCTATCTTTTTCATATTATTCTTACTCATCATGTCGTATTATTTCGTACAAAAACTTTACACCGTTGGAAACTACATTCAAGTTAAAACTTGGCATATTATATTAACTATATTTTTTGTCGCTTATGGATTAACTCAAATAAACCACGTTTCTTCATGGGGAGTTTTCTTTGCATTAATTATCATCCTTCTCATTCACAATCTTAGAAACACTCGAGGCCTGATATTTGTGTTTGCTTTTATATTTATTATAGGAGCCTTCTTTGCGCAAGATTTATATGTGGATCATATTGAACCACTCATTGGAAAAGAAATTTTGGTGGTTGAAGGAGAATCCGATTCAGATCAAGCCTTCAATGGTCGAATGACTCGATGGGAAAAATATTTTGAAACCTGGGAGCAAATGCCCCCCATTAATCACTTCATCGGTATTACCACTGCAAACTTTAAAGAAACAGTTGTTATGATTGGAGGGGGAATGCATAGTGATTACGTTCGACAACTATTCATGACTGGATTTATAGGTTTATTTTTTTATGTTATGTTTCTGTTCTCCGTTTTATCTAGATGGGTGCGCTTAGCCATGCCCGAAAAATATTTGATCGCAGCTACCTCAGCGATGATGATACTTTGGTCGATTACCACAGTACCTACACTTTATGCTCCACTTTTATATATCGTTTATCCAATCATTGCTTTTGTTTTACTACCAAAAAATCAACAAGTGTGATGAGCAACAAACCAACCATTTGTATTTTTGGTAAGCTCCCACCGCCCTACATGGGTCCAGCCATTGCAACAAAAATTCTGTTGCAATCCGGACTCAAGAACAATTTCAATTTGGTTCACATTGATACAAAAATTAATGAAGATCTAAAAAGTATGGGCAGCTGGAGTTTAAAAAACTCTACAAAAATATTGAAATCTATTTTAAAATTGTGAAGTCAGGTATCCATGCAAAACCTGATTTGGTACTCATCCCTATCAGTCAAAGTACAGTAGGTTTTATAAAAGATTCATTTTACATTATTCTTAGCCGACTCTTTTGCAAAAAAATTGTATTGCATCTAAGAGGAAGTGAATTCAAAATTTGGATGGATCGTTCTTCATTTTTAACGCAATCGTATGTAAAATTTATATTTAAATTATGTGCTGGCGTAATTGTATTGGGCAATAATTTGCGTTACTTATTTGATGGATTTTTTTCTCAAGATAAAATATTTGTTGCACCAAATGGAGGAGACTATGTCATTCCAAATCGAACTTTGTCAGATTCTTCTATCACACAAATACTCTACCTTGGAAATCTTCAATCGTCGAAGGGCATTGAAGATGTAATTGAATCCATTCGACTTCTGCCAGATGAAGTTAAAAATAAAATTTCTGTAAATGCATTAGGAGGCTGGAGAAATGACCAAACCAAAAAACACTGTTTGGATAAAATCAAAGTAAATAATCTCCCTATCACCATTCATTCACCCGAGAAGAGTGATCAAAAACTTCAGATGATGAGCAATTCTGACATCTTTGTTTTCCCACCCAGAGCTCCGGAGGGACATCCCTGGGTAATTGTAGAAGCCATGGCTGCAGGACTGCCGATAATCAGCACAGATCAAGGTGCGATAGTCGAATCCGTGAAACATGAAGAAAATGGGTTCATTGTTCCTTTAAGTGATCCTCAAGCAATTGCAAGCCATATACAGGAACTCATCAATTTCCCAGAAAAAAGGCAACGAATGGGGCAAAATTCTCGTAAACACTATTTGACTAATTTTACAGAGGCTGCTATGGTGGGAAATTTGACTCAAATTTTCCAAAAAGCAATAAAAAATTAAGATGGAACAACTCACACAAAACTTAAAAGACGGACACATGCAATTGCTAGAGGTTCCGTTTCCGGCGTTAAGTTCGGGACAAGTTTTGGTGCGTAATCATTTTTCGCTGATTAGCGCGGGTACTGAAGGAAAAACGGTGAAAGATGCACGTTTAGGCTATATAGGAAAAGCACGTGCGCGTAAAGAAGAAGTGAAAAAAGTAATTCAAACAGCAAAAACGATTGGACTCAAAGAAACCTATCGTTTAGTCATGAATAAACTAGACGCACCGAGTGCTTTAGGATATAGTTGTGCTGGAGAAATCATTGCTGTTGCGAATGATGTGAAAGATTTTAAGATAGGAGATTTAGTAGCCTGCGGCGGAAGCAGTGCAGTTCATGCAGAAGTGGTAGCCATACCCGTCAATTTATGCGTTCGCTTACATGCTGATGCTTCGTTGCAACATGCAGCCTTTACCACTTTAGGTGCTATTGCTCTTCAGGGAATTCGTCAAGCTGATTTACGCTTGGGAGAAACTTGTGTTGTTATTGGATTAGGATTAATTGGACAAATCACGTTACAGCTTTTGCGTGCTTCCGGAGTGAATGCAATTGGAATTGATATTGATCCTTCTCAAGTTGAACTGGCAAAAAGAATTGGTTTTAATAATTCCTTTGTTAGAAATGAAACTCAGTTAGAGTCGGCGGTATTACATTTAACTGCTGGTCATGGTGCCGATGCAATTATCATCACCGCATCTGCATCCTCTTTGGATCCTATCGACTTAGCCGGAACACTGTGCAGAAAGAAAGGGAAAGTTATTGTAGTGGGTGCTGTACCAACGGGCTTTACTCGCAAGAATTATTACATCAAAGAACTTGAATTGAAAATGTCATGTTCGTATGGCCCTGGCCGTTATGACAACGAGTATGAAGAGCAAGGAATGGATTATCCTTATGCTTATGTGAGATGGACGGAGAACCGTAACATGGAAACATTTGCAGAACTCATTTACAAAAAACAAATTAAACATCGATGCATTGCTTAGTCATGTATTCACTTTTGAAGACGCGAAGAAGGCCTATGATTTGATACTCGAAAAAACAGAATCGTTTACGGGCATCCTTTTAAAATATAATTTAGAAAAAACTTTAAAAAATTCCATTCCTTTACGAAAAGACGAATACAAAGCAATTGAAAAAGTGAGTGTGGGCATGATTGGTGCAGGTTCTTTTGGACAAAATTTTATTCTTCCGGTAATAAAGGAAAAAACTACTTTACAAGGAATTGCAACCGCTCGACCCAATTCAGCTAGAAACGTAGGAGATAAATTCGGATTTAAATATTGTACAGGAGATGCGTCGGAAATCGTAAACGATACCACCATCAATACTTTGTTTATTGCCACCCGACATGATAGTCATGGAAAATATGTTTTAGATGGTTTAAATAAAAATAAAAATGTATTTACTGAGAAACCACTTTGCATTCATCGCGAAGAGTTAGAAGAAATAAAAAAAGCTTATTCTTCTAGCGATTGCCGTTTAATGGTTGGCTTTAATCGGCGATTTGCTCCGATGAGTGTTCAGTTAAAGCAAAAATTAAATGCAACCGCTCCCATTGCCATTTTGATGCGAATCAATGCAGGTGTAGTTGCTAAAGATCATTGGATACACGACCCTAAAGTGGGCGGAGGTAGAATAAAAGGAGAAGTTTGTCATTTCATCGACTATGCTGCATTTTTAGCAGACAGTAAAATTGCTGATGTTTCGGCAACGGCCATGAGCGATTCAAGTGGATTAGAAGATACTTTGAGCATCACATTAAAAATGGAAAATGGTAGCATAGCTACTATTGCTTATTTCTCCAACGGCAACAAAGAAGTGAGCAAAGAATATATAGAAGTATATAACGGCGGATTGATTGCAAAAATTGATGACTTCAAGGAATTAATCGTATCTGATTCTAAGGGCAATAAAAAATCAAATGGAAATCAAGACAAAGGACATAAATTAGAATTGGATGCATTTGTTCAGTCCATTAAATCGGGAAAATCGTCTCCTATTTCATTTGAATCGCTCTATAATTCGACATTAGCAACTTTTGCTGTGGTTGAATCCATTTCACTAAACGGTAAAAACATTTCACTAAACTCGTTATGACTCCCGATGAGAAAATCATTAAGTCGATAACGCTACTAAAGACATTTATCGAAAGCGAACAATATAAAGGATACGATCCATACGACGGACTTACCTCTCCTCTATTTCGTCTTCCACTATTAAAATCCAATCATAAACTTCGCTTTTTATCTCAGCAGTTTTTAAAACGTTTTCCAATAAACATTCGTCCGCTCTTAGGAATTCAGAAAAGACTTAATCCAGTTAGTATCGGTCTCGCCATTCAAGGATATGTTCAAATGACAACCCCTTCCAATGCCAAATCGAATCAGAAAAAAATTATTGAGTTAATACAAGAACTTCAAAAATTAATACCACAAGGATATACGGGTGCTTGCTGGGGATATGATTTTCCGTGGGAAGCACGTTATGCATCGATCCCAGCGTATCAGCCTACCCTGGTAGCTACCGGAATCATTAGCCATGCACTTTATCTTGCATGGAAGAAATTAGGAATTGTTGAAGCCAAGGAATTAATTATACAATGTTGTGCTTTTACCGAAAAACATATTCATCGTTCAACAGAATCAGATGGGAGTTTTTGCTTTTCATATTCGCCTTTCGACCAAGAAAAAGTTTTTAATGCCAGTATGAAGGGAGCGCGATTAATGGCACAAGGATTTGAGATTACAGGAAATCAAGCATGGAATACCATGGCAAAAGGTGCAGTGGCGTATGTCATGAAATTCCAGCGTGAAGACGGAGCTTGGATCTACTCTCAGCGTGAAACTGGAGCATGGATTGATAATTACCATACTGGATATATTTTAGATTGTTTAGATGAATATCAAAATTGTACTGACGATTCCACATGGAGTTTGAATTTAAGTAAAGGAATCCAATTTTACACGAGTACATTTATTTTGGAGAGTGGTCAAGCCAAATTTTATGATAAAAACCCATGGCCAGCAGATTGCACAGCGGCTGGACAAACATTACTTAGTTTAAGTCGATTTGGATATCGTGACTTAGCCAAGAAAGTGGCTTTGTGGAACATTGATAATATGCAACACAAGAAAGGATATTTCTACTTTCGAAAGTATCCGTACTATACCAATACTTCCAATTTCATGAGATGGTCGAATGCGTGGATGTTTGCAGGTCTAACAACATTAAATATTACTAAATAGAAGAATGAAATACTTGTTTTACTTGGCTCACCCGGCCCATTTTCATCTCTTCAAAAATACCATGCGTATTTTGAAGGAGCATGGACATGAGGTATTGGTGACAAGTAAAACGAAAGATGTTTTAACTAAATTACTAGAGGAAAGCAATATTGAATTTATCAACATTGCTGAAGAAGAAAGAAAAGATTCTCGCTTAGGGATTTTAACATCCTTCATGAAAAGAACTTTTTCACATTGGAAGATTGTTCGAAATTTTAAACCCGATCTATTTATTTCTACCTCTGCAGAATTTGCACCCTTTGCAAAATTACTTGGCATCAAATCGATTGGTGTTTTTGAAGACGACCTAGAAATATTTCCAGTATACAGTAAAGTATTTGTTCCTTTCTTAGCGCATCAACTTTGTCCTGAATCGTGTAGTGCTGCACAATGGAACAACCACCCCAAAACAATTAAGTACAAAGGGAATCATGAACTTGCTTACTTAAGACCAAACTATTTCACTCCAGATTTCAAGAAAGTAGAAGGAATCTTTGAAAAGGATAAATTAAATTTCTTCATTCGTTTCGCCAAACTAACGGCATGGCATGACGAAAACAAAAAAGGAATTACTGATCAATTGGCACAATCCATAATTGAACTATTAAAACCATTTGGGAAAATTCATATCTCATCTGAAAGAGAACTTTCACCTGCGTTGGAAACGTATCGCGTTAAAGTGAAAGCTTCCGATATTTTAGATGTTTTGTATTTTGCAGATTTATACTTAGGAGATAGTCAAACGATGACTGCTGAAGCAGCTGTTTTAGGCACACCTAGTATTCGCTTCAACGACTTTGTTGGAAAACTTGGTTATTTAGAAGAATTAGAAAAGCCCTATGGACTTACCTTTGGAATTCCGACAGATCAACCCATTAAACTTCTTCAGAAAATTGAAGAAGTTGTAAAGATTGCCGATTTAAAAAATACTTGGAATAAGAAGAAAGTACATTTATTAAAGGAGACGATTGATCCAACTAAATTCTTCGTTTGGTTCTTTGAAAATTATCCATCCAGCGCATTAGAACTAAATAAAAACCCATCAGCACAAGAACGATTCCGAGACCATGCAGCGTGATTTTACACTCATAAAATACAAGCGAATACTTGAAACCTTTCAACGTAATGGCTATACTATCATTGCCTATGAGGATTTATTTTTAAAACCCATTCCTGCAAAATATGTGATTATGCGTCATGATGTGGATGACTTACCTTTGCAAAGTTTAGCAAAAGCTGAAATCGAAAAAGCCATGGGTGTTCGCAGCACCTATTATTTTAGAGTGGTAGAAGAAAGTAATCATCCGGAGATTATTAAAAAAATAGCTGCACTTGGACATGAAATCGGCTACCATTATGAAGACCTTTCACTGACCAACGGAAATTTTAAAAAAGCAATAAAGCTTTTTGAAAAAAATCTAAATTACTTCAGAGGATATTATCCAGTAAAAACCATATGCATGCACGGGAGTCCTGCTTCCATTTGGGACAATCGACTTATTTTGCGAGATTATACTTATAAAAATTACGACATACTTGCAGAACCGTATTTTGACATCAATTTCAATGAAACATTATACCTGACCGATACAGGTAGAAAATGGAATGGGAACAAAGTGAGTGTACGCGACAAAGTAAAAGCGCCTTTTCAACAGGGATTTAATTTTAATAGAAGTAATGAAATTATTAAAGCAATTGACAACAATAAGCTTCCTTCAAAAATAATGATTACAACGCATCCACAACGCTGGCATAATAACCTCGGACCGTGGATCAAAGAACTTATTCTGCAAAATATCAAGAACGCCATTAAAAAATATTTCTACGTAGCTAATCCCATGACCGAATAAAATGTCGGAAAAATATATCGTTCATACAGATTCAGCATTCATCCGAAAGTCGGGATGGAAAGAGTATGTATTGACGCACCTGGATGGAAATTTTTTCCAATTACCCGAAGCGTTTGAATTATTTCAACACGTTCCAGGATATACGCCATCTGTTTTTGCAGCTTTAGATAACAACGGAAAAATTGCTGGTATACTTGTAAGTGTCTTGCAGCAAGAACCAAAATTATATGCACAACTAACCAGTCGTAGCATCATTTGGGGAGGTCCATTAGTAGATAATAATGAAGTTTGTGAAATCTTACTCAAACAGTATCAAGACACTGTCGGAAAGAAAGCCATCTACACGCAATTCAGAAACACCTTTGATACTACGAAGCTGAAATCATCATTTCAAAAAGCAAATTTCAATTACCTTGAACATCTGAATTTTTTAGTACATACTAAGGCAGAAAGTTTAGAGCAATTGCTAGCTGCCATGAGTAAAAGCAAATCCCGACAAATTAAAAAGGGATTAGGTAGTGCAGAAATTATTGAAACCAATCGTGAAGAAGATATAAATGATTTTTACTTATTACTGCAAAAACTTTATAAAGAAAAAGTAAATAAACCTTTAGCACCAAAGGAATTTTTTGATTTCTTCAGAGAGCAACTTGTGCCAAATGGCCTCGGTAAATTTTTATTAATTCGATACGAAGGGAAAATCATTGGAGGAATTGTTTGTCCCATCTTCCCGGGAAAAGCGATTTATGAATGGTATATTGCGGGTATGGATAAAGAATACAAAGATCAATTTCCGAGTATTCTATCTACATGGGCTGCGATTGCTGAAGGACAAAAAATGGGATTGAAACACTTTGATTTCTTAGGAGCCGGAAAACCCGATGCTGATTACGGAGTGAGAGATTTCAAAGCTAAATTTGGTGGTGAATTGATTCAATATGGTCGCTATGAGAAGATTCACAAACCGCTCTTGATGAAAATTGGAATTCTTGGATTAAAATTGCTTAAATTTATAAAATGATTTTGGCAGATGAATAGTAGAAAACGAAATATACTTGAACAATCATGGATTAAATTCATGCGTTTTTTAGTGGGATACTTTCCGTCCAATAAAATCAGAACGATGGCTTTGCGTCAATGTGGATTTAAGGTCGGCAACGAAGTATATATTGGTCCGGGATTGGTTTTATCAATGATGAATTCGGATAATTCTTGCGAGTTAGAAATCGGCGATCGCGTTTCCATTGGACCAAGAGTAAGTTTAATATTATCATCAGATGCAAATAATTCTACTTTGAATGACATCTTCCCTCCTATTCGTGGAAAAATATGTATTGCAAACGATGCGTGGATTGGTGCTGGCGTGATTATATTGCCCAATGTGAATATTGGATCGCGAGCCGTTTTAGCTGCTGGAGCCGTGGTAAATTCAAGTGTAGAAGAGAATACTATGGTGGGTGGTGTGCCGGCTAAAGTGATTAAGAAGCATAGTTGATTTTTCCTAGTTTATTATCTGGTTTGAATAAAGGTTTGAATTAAAAACAAGATAGTAGATTCTTAAAAACTATTTATTTGGAACCTGCCTGCTGCATCGCTTTTGCTGTAGCTTCAGCGGAGCAAAGCAGGCAGACACGGATTACACAATCTTTCGCTAAAGCTTCAAATTGTAAAACGGATAAATATGATTTAAACGGATTTAATTAAGAGCACATACAAATTTCACTTTGTAAAATGTGACAAATCATGACCTAACAAAATTGCATCCTTTAATAGCTTTCAAATTACCTTTTCATCGATTTAATTTAAAAATTTTCGTTCATGCGCTAGCATTAGATCCTACAAAGAAGCAAGAGAAAGAATTTTTAATAAATCTAGGTTGGCAAATGAGTAAAATAGTACAATTAAAATTATTTATTCTGTAACAAATCGATTCGGATTTGTAATTGGAACTAACGAATTCGTTAAACTAAAACTCTGAATGCCCTGTGGAATATAAAACGGTGTTTTACTCCAGGTCTCAATACTGTTTCTATGTTTAACGACCATGTAATACGACTGCTGCCATAAAGATGGCGGAAAAACAAAATCGACATAACCACTTGAATTCACAACCCCTGTAGCAGAATGTTGAACAGCGAATGGAGCGATTGTCGCCCTCAATTCAAAATGAATGGTATCGGTTAATTGTAAAGATGAATTTACAACAGGAGTCATCGCATTTGCACCAGTATAAAATCCTTCCAAAAAGAGGCGCAGTGAAATAGTAACACTACATGGATTCAATGGATCAAACAAATTATAACTTGAAGTTTTTACACAACCATTGTTATCGGTAATCTGAAGTTGGTAGATTCCTGCTATTAAACTGTCGATGCCGGTACTATCCGGAGTCATACTTAAAGAACTTAAAATAGAATTATTCTTTGCATGGGACAACTTCGTCTTCGCATTTCCTCCATTTGCAATAGGAGGAAATGGCTGATAGGTCCACTGATAAACATAAGGTCCAACTCCCCCATTTACATTCACACCAATTACACCATCATGTGCTTGATTACATGTTACTGGTAAAACAGTTTGAGCAGCGGTAATCGCAGGCGGAGCAATCAGCGTGATGGTACGCATGGAGGCACATCCAATTCCATCGGTGACCGTTACAGTATACATTCCAGCAATTACGTTTACTAAATCTTCCGTGGTAGCTCCGTTCGACCATTGGAAAGACAGCGGTAAAGTACCGTTCCCTGTGGTAATATTTATAGAACCTGTTGCTGCAGTATTACACAATGGATTGATAGTACTTGATGATGTAATATTTACAGCATCCAATGGACGCAACTGAACATTCATTGCATTTAACACACCATTTTGCAAAACCACATTGTTAAACACTTTGGATGTATAACCTGACTTACTAAATGTAACTGTAAAAGATCCAGCAGTGGCTGTACCGGTCCGATACTCTCCGTTTAGCAATGACAGTTCATTGTGGTGTGTCCCACCCGTAATAACAACCGATACATTTGACAAAGGCAATCCTGAACAGGAATCAGTAATAGAGCCTTCCAAATAGCATGCGCGGATATAGGTTGGCGTTAGTACAAAGAGTCCGTTATCAATATCAGATATAATTAAATTTCCAGAAGGCAAGTAAGGATGCACGCCCCAGGCGCCATTAAATCCGTTTCCTGCACCCTGCGTATAAGTATCGTATTTCCCGACAGTAATCATGTTTTTAGGTCGACTCACATCAACAATTGTAACACCATCTTTATAATAAGAACTTATCGCGAAATTATTTCGGATATAGGTATTGTGAATGATGGATCCACTTCCTGGATTTCCCTGCAACCGATCTAGAAAAACAATATTGGACGTATTAGAAACATCGTAGGCTGCTAAAAAAGAATTACTCACTTCATCGGTAGTAAACAATACTGAACTTCCATTATCCGCCATCCAAGTATTGTGTGTAAAATTATTAGGTGTGTTTTGAGCACTGATAAACACTGGATTCGATTTGTTGCTTACATCAAATACAGAGAAATATCCAGCATAAATATTCGCGCCCCAAAGCGTATCATTCCTTACGTAGCAATCATGAATATATCGTGTACTCCCCGAAAATCCAGCCGAAGTATTGGATAAGTACGTTGGATTCCATGGATCTGATAATGAAACAATCAAAGCGGCACCACCAAACAATTGCGATCCATTTAAATATAAATACGAATCACGAATATGTAACGAGTGAATTCTACCAAGTGTTCCTGCTATGGCACCTGAGCCTGTCCAATACTTGGAACTTACGGATGCAGGAAGGTTAGATAAATTTACAATTTGCAATCCATTACAACAACCTTCTGTAGTTACATAGGCATACTTACCATGCACTTGCACTTCTCTCCACGAGGAATTCGTTCCCGCCACCGTAAATTTAACAATTGGATTTGTTGGATTGGTAACATCCACAATAGATAATCCATTCTGCGCTCCTACTAATGCGTATTCATTTCCCAATGAATCTACATACCCCCAAATATTTGATAAATCAACTGTAGTGCCATAGGGCAGTTGAGAACGAAATTGAACGTTAAAATTTGTTTGCGCCAATCCTGAATTAATAAAAACAGTAATTAGCAGAATAGAGAGTATAATTTTTCGCATACTATGAATTTTCATCGTACAAGGTACGAAATTATAGAGCAACATCAAAATAAAATCGTGTAAGAGTTTTTAGCTCAACTCATTTCACCCTCTAAAATGCTTAAGCTTTCACTAAGAAGAGCTCGCGCACCTTTTCCACGCAATAATCAATTTCTTCCTTGGTGTTAAATCTACTGAATGAAAAACGAATGGTAGGGCGATTCGGATCCGCACCAATTCCCTTCAATACATGTGAACCCACATTACTTCCCGATGAACAAGCACTGCCTGCAGAACAAGCAATTCCTGCAATATCTAAACTAAAGAGGAGCATCTCAGCATTCTCGCAAGGAGGAAAACAAACATTAAGTACGGTATATAAACTATGTTCAGGACGTTGGTCGCCGTGAAATTCAATGCCTGGAATGGACGCTATCAATTCATCCATCATATACTTTTTCAATTCAGAAATTTCTTTGATATCACTATCAATATGCTCATATGCTATTTCCAACGCCTTTGCCAAGCCTACAATTCCATAAACGTTTTCGGTTCCTCCACGCATATTGCGCTCTTGTGCACCACCTGTGATATAAGGCTTAATTTTTACACGATTATTTATGTACAAAAATCCAACACCTTTTGGTCCATGGAATTTATGAGCCGCTCCCGTAATAAAATCAACGGGCAATACCGATAAATCATGAACGAAATGACCTAATGTTTGCACGGTATCGGAATGAAATAATGCATTATATTTTCTACAAAGTGAACCCACTTTCTAAATCGAAATCATGGTGCCAATTTCATTGTTCGCATGCATAAATGAAATCAATGTTTTCCCTCCACCTTTAACAACCACTCTAAGTGATTCAAATCAACTTGACCAGCATTATCGATATTAACAAAACTCAATTTAACTAATCCTCTTTTCTCCATATCTTCTGCAGTATGCAATACGGCATGATGTTCAATTGCAGAAGTTATGATATGTGTAACTCCCAAATCATGTACACAACATCGAATCGCCATATTGTCGGCTTCGGTTCCACCAGAAGTAAAAAATATTTCGGAGGGAGAGGTATTTAAAAGTTGAGCCACTTTTTTTCGTGCACCTTCAACCACAGTTCTTACTTCTCTTCCGTAGGAATGAATAGAAGAAGGATTACCAAACTGGTTAGATAAAACAGGAAGCATCGCCTCCACCACTAAAGGGTGAATCGGAGTGGTAGCAGCATTATCTAAATAGACTTTCATAGTATTCATGGTTTAAACTTTTGACAACACCCCGCTGAGAATGTCTTTGATATCAGCAATTATTTTCCCTGCCAAATTGTTTGCAGTCGTCATTGATTGACTTTCAGAATAAATTCGGATGATGGGTTCTGTATTGGAACGACGTAAATGCACCCATTCTTTATCAAATTCAATTTTTACTCCATCGATCGTATTTACAGGATGGTTTTTATATTTTTCAATGATGTTTTCTAAAATCAAATCTACATTTACATCGGGGGTTAATTCAATTTTATTTTTGGAGATGAAATATCCAGGATAACTGGAACGCAACATGGAACACGATTTTCCCGATTTCGCTAAATGTGAAAGGAATAATGCAATTCCGGCTAATGCATCTCGACCATAATGCAATTCAGGAAGGATCACGCCTCCATTTCCTTCACCACCAATGACAGCATTGGTTGCTTTCATTTTCTCGACTACATTTACTTCGCCAACAGCACTCGCTGCATAAGTTCCGCCATGCTTTTCGGTTACATCGCGCAATGCTCGTGTAGAGGAAAGATTAGAAACTGTATTTCCCTTTTTATGTTGTAATACATAATCAGCAACTGCAACTAAAGTATATTCTTCACCAAACATTTCACCATCTTCAGAAACGATAGCTAAACGATCCACATCAGGATCGACTACCAATCCAAGATGTGCTTTACTTTTCACAACTACTTTTGAAATTTCGGTGAGATGCTCCGGGAGCGGCTCGGGGTTGTGTGGAAAATTCCCATCAGGCATGCAGTATAATTCAATCACCTGCTCCACACCCAGTGCTTTTAATAAAGGAGGTAAGGCAATTCCACCCGTCGAATTAACACAATCAATAGCTACAATAAATTTAGCTGCTTTAATGGCTTTTCTGTCCACCATAGGCAACCCTAAAATGGCATCAATATGTCGAGCAATGGCTAGTTGATCCGTAGTTAATTTTCCCAATGAATTCACATCTGCAAATTCAACATTTCCATTTTCAGCAATATGTAATACCTCGGCACCATCATCCGCAGAAATAAATTCTCCTTTATGATTTAACAATTTTAATGCATTCCACTGTTTAGGGTTATGACTAGCTGTTAGTATAATTCCACCTTGTGCATGATGGAAGGGTACTGCCATCTCTACGGTGGGTGTAGTAGATAATCCGGTATCAATTACATCAATTCCTAAACTCATCAAGGTAGAAGAAACTAATCCGCTTACCATTTGACCCGAGATCCGTGCATCTCTACCAATTACTACTTTACATTTCACACTTGGATGTGCTTTCTGAATCCAAGCGCCATAGGCTGACGTGAATTTAAGAACATCAAAAGGAGAAAGCCCATCGCCTGCTTTACCGCCAATGGTTCCACGAATTCCAGAAATTGATTTTATTAAGGTCATATAATTATTTCGATTGTATATTCGGAAAAAATACGAATACAAAGATAAAGTTTAGGAAGCGATATTTAAACTCATTTTTCATCTAAAAATGAACAAGTTTATACTCTATCAATGAATAATTTGCAAAAGAAAACCTTCTCCATGCAGGCTTATGCTTTAATGGCATGTCCCATTTTATCACGTTTGGTTTCTAAATATTGTTGATTGTGTGGATTAGGAACAATTTCGATGGGAATACTTTCTACAATTTCCAACCCATATCCAATAAGTCCGGCACGCTTAGTTGGATTATTCGTCATCAAACGCATTTTACTCACGCCCAAGTCACGAAGAATTTGTGCTCCTACTCCATAATCACGTTCATCCATTTTGAAACCAAGTTGCAAATTCGCTTCTACCGTGTCTAAGCCTTGCTCTTGTAATTTATAGGCATGCAATTTATTCATTAGCCCTATCCCTCTTCCTTCTTGATTCATATAAAGAATGACGCCCTTCCCTTCTTTGTCTATCATCTCCATGGCGCTATGCAATTGGGGACCGCAATCACATCGGCACGAACCAAAAATATCACCTGTCATGCAGGATGAATGTACGCGCACCATTACCGGCTCATCTTCCTTCCAAGTCCCTTTTATTAATGCGAGATGCTCTTCATGACTTTCCTTGTGACGAAATGCTACTAAATTAAACTCCCCATAGGTAGTGGGCATGTTCACCGACACCATTCTTTCTATTAAGCTCTCTTTTTCGAGGCGATACTTAATTAAGTCTTCGATGGAAATAATGATCATATTGAATTTAGAAGCCAATTCCATCAACTCGGGTAAACGAGCCATTGAACCATCTTCATTCATGATTTCTACAATCACGCCACTAGGGAAATATCCTGCCATACGTGCAAGATCCATGGCCGCTTCGGTATGACCTGCTCTACGGATTACACCACCTTTCTTCGCTTTTAAAGGAAAAATATGCCCAGGTCGGCCAAGTTCTTCTGCTTTTGTAGATGGGTTTACGAGTGCCTTAATGGTTTTAGAACGATCAGATGCTGAAATCCCCGTGGTACATCCATGTCCTAACAAATCAACAGAAATCGTGAATGCGGTTTCGTGCGAAGCGGTATTCTTATTAACCATCATGGGCAAATCCAATTCTTCGCAACGTTCTTCACTGAGCGAAACACAAATTAATCCACGACCATGTGTAGCCATAAAATTGACTAATTCGGGTGTAGCGCACTCAGAAGCCATCAAAAAATCGCCTTCATTCTCTCGATCAGCATCATCCACTACAATAATAATTTTCCCCGCACGAATGGCTTCAATAGCATCTTCTACCTTATTCAATTCAATTTCACGCATAGATCAATATTTACCCTGCAAAGGTAGGGATTCTACCTCCATCATTTTTGAGGTAAAAGATGAATAAGCTCGTTGATTCGGATATTTTTTAATACAAAATCTCGGGTTTCCCTCAATCCTCCACACTAATAGTCAAGCACATATAACAAATGTAAGATTTATTGTAAGATTTTATATAAAAACGCGAACCTTAAGGAGGGGTGGGCGTTTAAATTCACATAACCGCAACTCAGAATTGCAATCGTTCTTCAGAAAAATTTAAAGTTTTTATTTGGTTTTAGGTTGATGTCAGAAAACGGGTAACCCCGTAAGGTTACCCGCGACTGACCTGATCAAATAAAAAGACAATATCGAAACCCCGTAAGGTTTCAAAACACTTGCCCTGTAAGGCATAAAGATGGTTTTGGTGTTTTTAGGTTGATTGTCAGTAAGGGACAGCCCCGTAAGGCTGTCCTGCCTGGCAAATTCGAGACGAGAAGTGCTCGCTAAAAGCAAACCAATTACTCACAAAAAAAGCTCCTCGAAATGAGGAGCTTTTTTACTTTTCATTAGTTCCAATTAATGAGCGTGTTTTGCTTTTTTCTTTAGATCTAAAATGGAGAATTTATCTTCTTCTTTTCGGATGGTGTTCGACAGACAGCCTAATCCATCAATTGTCATTTCAATCACATCTCCTTCTTGCAACCACTGAACAGGATAGTTAGGATCATTTAATTTTCCAGTACCATTTAGCTCGAGAAAACAACCTGTACCTACGGTTCCTGATCCAATTACATCACCGGGAATAATATCCACACCGTAAGCACATCTTTCAATAATCTCGGCAAACGTCCAATCCATTTGCGCCATATTTCCTTCGCTTACTTGGATGCCATTTACATGACACTTCATGGTGAGATTATATCGCTCACCGGTATGATCTTCTTTAGGTTTTGTTAAAAAAGATTGCAGTTCATCAGGTGTCACTAAGTACGGACCAATTGCGGTTGAAAAATCCTTGCCTTTAGCAGGACCCAAATTCAATTTCATCTCTTCCATTTGCAAAAGGCGAGCACTAAAATCATTCATAATTGTGTATCCAGCGATGTACTGATCGGCTTGAGCAGCACGAATATTTTTTCCTCTTTTACCAATGACTACGGCGGCTTCTAATTCAAAGTCGAGTTGACGAAAATGGTCGGGCATACACCATACATCACCTGGACCTTGGAGGGCATTATGATTGGTGAAATAAAAGATCGGATACTCATCAAACTCCTCGATCATATCCACTTTACGATTTCTACGTGCCGCAGCAACATGTTGACGAAAAGCATAACCATCGCGACAGGACGTTGGCTCGGGAACGGGAGAAACGATTTTCAATTCTGACCATAGAAAAGAGGGCATATCAATTTTGCCATCTTTTATTTTGGCTTCAATTTCACGCGTTTCATTCATGCTTTTCTCTTCACCATCTAACAATTCTTTCATCGTTAGAGAACCTTTTTTTCCCAACAGCTTTCCAGCATCAGCAACATTATAAATCTTTTGATTTATGTACAATCCCAACAAATTTTGGCCATCGAGGCGATAAGAAACGAGTTTCATAATTCTATAATTTTTTACAAAAGTAACCAATGGTTAACTTTGTGGAAGCATTCTCATCAAAAATCAGTTGTGAGGTTGTATCTTGCAGCACGAAATAACATTAAACATGCCTCAATATCATTCACTTGGAAAATTTCCACATAAGCGACATACACAATTTCGTAAGCCTGATGGGACCTTATATTCGGAAGAATTGGTATCGACGCATGGTTTTTCGAATGTTTATTCCTTGATTTATCATGCCTACGCACCTACCCTAGTAAAATCGGTTGGTGAACCTTTTTCGCGTGAACCAAAGATTGCCTTTCAGCGATTTCTGCGTCATCAAAGTTTTGAAGGTTTTCATGTACGTCCAGAAGACGATTATATAGAAAGTAAAAAAGCCGTATTAGTTAATAATGATTTACATATTTCCTTGGCGGCACCACGAAAATCCATCAACGAATATTTCTTAAAAAACGCCGATGCTGACGAGCTCATTTTTGTGCATGAAGGATCGGGTGTTTTGAAAACTATTTATGGCAATATAAAATTTGGCTATGGCGATTATTTAGTGATTCCCCGAGGAACTATTTTCCAGCTTCATTTTGATGATTCCAATAATCGACTGTTGATTGTGGATTCATTTTCTCCCATTGAAACACCGCGCCAATATCGAAATGGGTACGGGCAATTAGAAGAACATTCACCTTTTTGCGAGCGTGATATTCGCAAACCTCAGGACTTAGAAACCCATGACGAGCAGGGTGATTTTAGAGTCATGATTAAAAAGCAAGGAATTATTTATCCATATATCTATGCAACCCATCCTTTTGATGCCATTGGTTGGGATGGAAACCATTATCCTTGGGCATTAAACATTAAAGACTTTGAACCCATTACCGGAAGGGTCCATCAACCACCTCCTGTTCACCAAACCTTTGAAGCGCACAATTACGTTATATGTTCTTTTGTTCCAAGACTTTACGATTATCATCCAGATGCTATTCCGGCACCCTATAACCACAGTAATGTAGATTCTGACGAAGTATTATACTATGTTGATGGAGATTTTATGAGTCGCAAAAGTGTTACCAAAGGGATGATTACCCTTCATCCGGCTGGCATTCCACATGGTCCGCATCCCGGGACTGTTGAAAAAAGTATTGGGAAAAAAGAGACGATGGAACTAGCGGTCATGATTGATACCTTTAAACCATTGTGGCTCACAGAGGAAGGGTTAAAAATAATGAGCGACGATTATTATAAATCTTGGATTGATGATTAAAAAAAACGATTTTTTTTAACAAAATTCTTTAAACAAACACTCCGATATTGACGATTACCCCATCATCTATAGCAATTCGCCATAAATAAAAATAAATTGTGTTAATAATTTAGTTTTTTTTTTACCTTTATGAGCCGCAACACAACGGTATAATATCTATTTTTGAATTCTACACTTAAAAACCAACACGCGTTAACAATAAAAACCAATACCCTATGAAAAGATTACTACTTTCGATTTTTGCACTGTTATCCTACTGCGCAGCTCAATCACAAGCTGTCCAAGTATGGTGCGAAAACTTCGATGGAGGAACGATCTCTACAACATCTTCTGGAACACCAGGATGGAGTGTAGATCCTAACTATCAAGTTAGCTCCCCAAATTGTTTAAAAGGTGAATACCAAACTGGAGGAGGCGTTGTCACATTGACATCACCCGTTTTCAGTACGGCTGGATTAAACTTTGTGCTATTGGACTTCAGTCAAATTTGTAAAATCAAATTTGTGGATGACGCACAACTTGAATATTCAATCGATGGCGGAACCACATGGACAACCTTCAATGCAATTGTTGGTGACCCATTTCAAAACGTAACTTATAATGGAGCGGGTGTATTCCAAGCACTAGGCAATGCCTTTGCAGAAAGTTCTTATTCTGGAATTTGGGCACCAAACACGACAACAGCACCAACCAATGGATGGTGGGTACAAGAGAATTTTGATATCTCATTAGCTGTCGGAAATCAAGCTACGGTTCAGATTCGTTTCAAGATTACGGATGTTACCAATTCTGGTATGCAAGGTCGTTATGGCTGGTTACTCGATAATATTTGTGTTACTGCGGCTCCTTGTGAGTTAAATCCTCCAACAGCTTCTGCTCCTTCAGTTGGTTTCCCATTATGGCAAGGAACTGTTTTCAACTTGGGTCCATTTGACTTTTTTGTAAACATTGATGATCCAAGTGGAATTGCACATCCTTTTGTTGGTCCTGGCTTTGCAGAATTATTTTATTCTATAAATGGAACTCCATTTCAAAGTACCTTAATGGTTAATTTAACTGATTCGATCTATGCTGGAACGATTCCCGCTGCAGTACCTGGAGACACTATTTGCTGGTATTTTGAAGGCTATGATAATTCAGGATGTAGCAACATGGTTCGTTATCCTGCGGTTGGAGAAATTTGTTTCTACCCTGTAGATGGTATTCATTTCCCGTTTTGTGACAATTTCGAAATGGCAAATAATTTATGGACTCCAGATCCTACTTTCTTAGGTACGCCTTGGGTGTATGGTACACCTACTGGTCCGACATTAGCCACTGCTCATTCTCCGACAAATGTTTATGGTGTTGGAAATATTGGTGGAGTTGGAGCGTACTTAGACAACTCTAGTTCCATTTTATACTCTCCAATCTTCGACTTCTCAACGACTAATATTTCTAATTTAAGTTTCTGGCAGAATAGAGATTGTGAATCGGGATGGGATGGTGTTCGTTTAGAATTTTCAAATGATGCCGGAACCACTTGGAATGTAATTGGAACACAAAACGACCCTAACGCTACAAATTGGTATACAAATAACTCTATTAACTCTTCTTTATTACCTGCTTGGGACGGTTCTTCAAACGGCTGGCAAGAATCTCGTTACAAACTTGGAACGGTACCTGGCTTAGGAAACAGTTTAGCTGTACAATTCCGTTATGTATTTACGAGTGACCCATCTGTTCCAGCTGATGGATTCCATTTAGATGATTTCTGTATTACGGTACCTTGTAACGACGATTTAGGAGCCAACGTCTTCATTTCTCCAACTCCTGGAAGTGGTCAACCAGCAGGTGGCACTGTAAACCTTAACTTCGTTATTGAAAACTATGGTCAACTTGACCAAAGTGGTTTTAACATAGGATGGTCAATTAATGGTGTTGTTCAAACTCCAGTTCCTTTTGTGGGAACTTTAACGGCTGGAACCACTACTAATTTTTTAATTCCAAATACGCCCGTTTTACCTAACGCCTATACCATTTGTGTATGGACAGATTTAACGACTGACTGCGAACATTTGAATGATACATTGTGTGCTACATTCATTGGTATTCCAACACTTATCCCTTCGCCTTCATATTGTGATGATTTCGAATCTGGAAATATCGGTTGGTCGAACCAAGTAGCAGCCGGAGGTAATATTGGAACTATTTGGGAACTTGGCGCACCTGGTTTTGGAAACACGACTGGAGCTAATTCCGGAGCAAATGCTTGGGACGTTAATTTACTTAGCGGTTATACAAATAATGCGAATTGCGAATTATACTCTCCTTATTTTGACTTTTCAGCTATTAATGCAGGTAGAATTCAATTTGCTTTAAATTACAATACTGAACTTGGAAGTGATGGAACCCGTTTAGAGTATAGCAATGACAATGGTGCAACTTGGAATACATTAGGAACCGGAAGCTCTACTAATCCTGATCCTTGTGGTACCAACTGGTACGACGATGATTTCCTAAATGCAACGAATACGAATGGTTGGGCTGGAAACAGTGGTGGCTGGAAAACAGCAGGATACAGACTTTGCTGTACATCTGGAATTTTCAATAGCGTTACTCCGGTTCAATTCCGTTTTGTTTTTGTATCGAACGGTTTCACACCAGGTGATGGAATCTCGATTGATGACTTCTGTATTTATGCCGCTACTGGTGCAGATGCTGGAATTTCAGCCATTCAACAACCTCTTGGCAGTGCTCCTGCAGGAAACAGTGTTGGTGTTGCTGTTACTCTTGAAAATCATGGCATCACTACTATTACAACCACTCAAATTACTTATACCATTAATGGATCTAATCCAGCCAGGTGATGTTGAGCCAGCAAATGATACTATTTGCTCTTCATTTATTGGAATTCCTTTAATTGTTCCTTCACCATCTTATTGTGATGATTTCGAATCTGGGAACATCGGCTGGACAAATCAATTAGGTATTGGAGGAGATCCAGGAACCAACTGGGAACTTGGATTACCTAGTGCTGGTGCAACGGTTACTGCAAATTCAGGTGTGAATGCTTGGGATATTAATTTGACTTCAGATTATACTGACGATGCACTTAGTTATTTATACACTCCTTACTTTGATTTTGCAACAATAGGTGCAGGAAGAATTGATTTTGCAATGAATTATAGTGTCGAAAATGCATGGGATGGTGTTAGATTAGAATATACCACGGATAATGGAGCAACTTGGATTACGGTGGGTAGTGGCGATTTAGCTAATCCTGATCCATGTGGAATTAATTGGTATGTGGATGCTCAATTAAATTCAAGTAATACATTTGCATGGACTGGAAACAGTGGTGGATGGATTCAATCAGGCTACAAACTTTGTTGTACAACTGGGATCTTCAATAACCCAATCCCTGTTCAATTCCGATTTGTATTTACTTCTGATCCTTCAGTTCCTGGAGATGGATTCTCTATCGATGACTTCTGTATTTATGCGGCAACTGGTGATGATGTTGGTATTACTGCCATCACTCAACCATTTGGTGGTGCACCAGTGGGAGCTAGCTTCCCTGTAGTGGTTACGCTTGAGAATTTTGGAGCTACTACCATTACTTCAACTCCGATCACTTATACCGTTAACGGATTGAATCCAGTTACATTTATATGGACAGGTTCATTACCTCCTTGTGGTGTGACTACAGTAACACTTCCAAACTTCACATTCGGACAAGGATTAAATACGATTTGTGCTTGGACTTCATTACCTACAGATCAAGAACCTTCTAATGATACAACTTGTACTGATGTAATTGGTCAACCATACATCCAACCTACCTACATCAATAGTTACAATGATGATTTTGAATCCGGCAATATTGGCTGGGCGCCTTATGTAATTTCTGGTGGTAACCCTGCTTGTATTTGGGAATTTGGTACTCCTGCCTTCGGTACTACAACGGGTGCATATTCTCCAACAAATTGTTGGGACGTTAATTTGAATTCTGGAATGCTTGGTAATGCAAATACAGTTGTAACAACACCATTCTTCGATTTCCAAAATGCACAAGCTGCTATCTTACGATTCTATCAGAACCGTGCTATTTACACGTTTGGTGACGAAATGTTTATTGAATATTCAGTAAATAGTGGTCCATGGACTTTATTACAACCTACTACACAAACGGTAACCAACTGGTACAATAACGTGGATAGTTGGGATGATAATAGTGGTGGTTGGATTCAATCTGCATTTAAGGATGTAACTTCGGCAGTAGGAGGATTAGTTCCTTTAGTACAATTCCGATTCGTATATACTTCTGGTGGATTCACAAACGGAGATGGAGTATCAGTAGATAACTTCGAAATCTTTGTACCTATTCCATTATCTGTTAAAACGCTTGCTGTGAATACATCAGTACCTTGTCAATTCATCTTCCCAGGTCAGCCGATTACTTTCGCTGCTCCTATCAATAACAATGGTATTAATACCGTATTCAATCACAATATTTCATTAACGATTGATGGTACATTAATATCAAACGATCCTGTTTCTTACGTTCCTGCTGGATTATTACCTGATAGTTCACAAACACATAACTTCAGCAATACATGGATCGCGGTTCCTGGATTCCACCAAGTATGTGTGTATACTGATAGTCCAAACGGAAGCCTTGACTTGAATCAATTTGATGATACTTCTTGTACCACAGTATTGGTATTTGATTCTGTTGCTTCTTCTCAACTTCCTTTCTGTACTAGTTTTGAATCAGGAAATCAGTGGGTAACTTCAAATGCATTTACTTACTGTACTGGTGGTTTATGGCAACAAGGAACTCCAGCTAAAACTAATTTGAATGGTGCGCATACTGGTAACACTGCATGGACTACAAACCTTGCTACTAATTATGCTAACAAAGATTCATCTGGATTATTCTCTTCTCTCTTCCGTGTTCAAGCTGGTCATTGCTACAAATTGAGTTTCTGGCAAGAATTCAGAATGGAATACGGTTCTGACGGTGGTGCTTTAGATTATTCTACAGATTATGGTGTAACTTGGAATCGTATGGATTTAACAGGTACTCCAAACATTCAATTGTATGGTGCAAGTCCTAACTACACATATGTGTCAGAGTTAGATCCAAATGATCCATCATTAAAAGGATTTACTGGATATAGAAACAACTGGTTCCAAACTGAAAAAACATTCCGTCCTGGAGTAGATGCTCAAGTGGTTATCCGTTGGAGATTTGCTTCTGACTTCAGTGCAACTGAAGAAGGTTGGTCTATTGATGATGTTTGTTTCGAAGACTTAGGTCTTTGCTCTCCAGTTGGAATTGATGAGTTCGCAATCAACGATTTCGGAATGAGTCAAAACTATCCTAACCCAGCAGGTCAAAGCACTACTTTCGAATACATGATCCCAACACAAGGACAAGTTCGCATTGTAATGTCTGATATGATTGGTCAAATCGTTTCTGTAATTGCTGATGAAAATGTGGCAGCTGGTAAACATACCGTAGTAATGAATACGGCAAGTTTAGCACCTGGATTGTACACATATACTCTTGTTTATGATGGACAGCAAATCACTAAGCGCATGATCATTACTCGATAAGAGTTTATAAAGTTTTTAAGGAGAGCCGTCTCGTCAGCAATGACCAGACGGCTCTTCGTTTTTACTGGAAATTTTAGAGGAGCATAGTCTTTGCGTACCAATAACTATGATGATTGCGCAGGCAGGTATACAGACGCGAGAAAATTCACCCTGAGCTTGTCGAGGTGTAGCGAAGAGAAAAGCTACCGCATGGCTTAGCACCTTTGCGCCTTGCGAGAAAATTTCACCCTGAGCTTGTCGAGGGGTAGCGAAGAGAAAAGCAACCGAATGGCTTAGCGTCCCGTTAGCGTTCCGGATTGTGAGAAAAATTCCTTCGATTAAAAGTTGATTCTCGAATGAAAACAGATTTTAGTCAAATTATAGTTCAAGCCTCTCCCCTGCCCTCTCCAAGGGAGAGGGAGTAAAAAAGCGAAATATAATTTGAATTTAACCATAGAAACCTCTTTGCCTTGACGAGAAAATTTAGCAGAATAAAAAGCTCTTGAATGGCTTTGCGCCCTTTGCGCCTTTGCGAGAAACTTTCACCCTGAGCTTGTCGAGGGGTAGCGAAGAGAAAGGCAACTGAATGGCTTAGCGCCTCTGCGCCTTTGCGAAAACTTTAGGGAAGAAAAAAGCTACCGCATGGCTTAGCGCCCTTTGCGCCTTTGCGAGAAACTTTCACCCTGAGCTTGTCGAGGGGTAGCGAAGAGAAAGGCAACTGAATGGCTTAGCGTCCCGTTAGCGTTCCGGATTGTGAGAAAAATTCCTTCGATTAAAAGTTGATTCTCGAATGAAAACAGATTTTAGTCAAATTATAGTTCAAGCCTCTCCCCTGCCCTCTCCAAGGAGAGGGAGTAAAAAGCGAAATATAATTTGAATTTAACCATAGAAACCTCTTTGCCTTGACGAGAAAATTTAGCAGAATAAAAAGCTCTTGAATGGCTTTGCGCCCTTTGCGCCTTTGCGAGAAACTTTCACCCTGAGTTTGTCGAGGGGTAGCGAAGAGAAAAGCAACCGAATGGCTTAGCGCCTCTGCGCCTTTGCGAGAAACTTTAGGGAAGAGAAAAGCTACCGCATGGCTTAGCGCCCTTTGCGCCTTTGCGAGAAACTTTCACCCTGAGCTTGTCGAGGGGTAGCGAAGAGAAAGGCAACTGAATGGCTTAGCGTCCCGTTAGCGTTCCGGATTGTGAGAAAAATTCCTTCGATTAAAAGTTGATTCTCGAATGAAAACAGATTTTAGTCAAATTATAGTTCAAGCCTCTCCCCTGCCCTCTCAAGGGAGAGGGAGTAAAAAAGCGAAATATAATTTGAATTTAACCATAGAAACCTCTTTGCCTTGACGAGAAAATTTAGCAGAATAAAAAGCTCTTGAATGGCTTTGCGCCTTTGCGAGAAAATTCACCCTGAGCTTGTCGAGGGGTAGCGAAGAGAAAAGCAATCGAATGGCTTAGCGCCTTTGCGCCTTTGCGAGAAACTTTAGCATCGCAAAGCTTCAAAAAAGCTGTTAATACAAATTCAAAATCAAACATGATGAAGAACTAAGCAATTCTTCTTATTTTTGAAGTATGTACTCCAAAACAAAAAAAACAATCTTTCTAAGTTTTGCATTTATCATTTTCTTTCTCTCCGCAAATGCGCAAGCTTTGCTGCAATTTAGTCAAACTGAAAAACCATCTTTCAAACAAATGCAACGGGACCTAGCTGCATGGAAAGACACCACTAATTTACAAGAAAGCAAAAACTGGAAATACATCAAGAGATGGGAAGCGGATATGCAAATGCATACCGATGCCCAAGGTGAACCTACAGGATTTTATGATTATACCAAGGTATTAATTGAGTCAGCTGCACAAAAAGAAAGTGCACAGCGCTCGGGTGTTTCCAATTATTGGTTGCCTGCAGGACCTTATCAATTGCCCACCAACCAAACGGGCTATATGCAGAATGGAATGGGTCGAGTAAATTGTATCGCTTTGATCCCATCAACCCCAGCATATTTTATGTTGGCGTGGCTCAAGGGGGCTTATGGAAAACATCAGATAACGGTCAAACTTATACCCCATTAACCGACGATTTACCCATCACCCGAATTTCTGACATTGCGATTGATCCTGTTAATCCCAATGTAATTTATATTTCGGTATGCGATTTTGAATACATCGGTGTTGGTCTCTTTCTCGATGGTAGAAAACGACATACACATTATGGAATCGGAGTTTATAAAAGTATGGATGGTGGATTATCATGGGCACCCACTGGTCTTTCTTTCTCACTCACTGATGGCGATGTAAGTTTAATAAGAAGTATTGTTATAGATCCCGCGAATACTAATTCTGTAGTAGCATGTGGCGTGAGTGGAATGTATAAGTCAACGAATGCAGGCACCAACTGGACATTAGTTCATGATTCACTTTTTTGGGATCTGATACAAGATCCAGTTACACCCACTACTCTCTACGCTGCGAGTGGTTGGGTATTAAATTCCAATATTGGATCGGCAGGAATTTACAAATCAACTGACTTCGGTAGTACGTGGACGTTATTAAACACGGGAATTCCCGCTCGTGGATCGGTACAAAGGATTAAACTTTCTCAATCCGTTTCTAACCCGAATATCATTTATGCATTAACGGTTGATTCACTCCGAGGGATGTATGGGATTTACAAAACCAATAATTCAGGAAATACATGGACACTTAAATATAATACGTTGAATCTACTAGGTTACGATGAGGGATTTTCTTCGGGAGGCCAAGGAACTTACGATGTAGGTTTTTTAGTTCATCCAAACAATCCAAATAAAGTTTATGTGGGTGGTGTAAATTTATGGGCATCGGAAGATGGTGCCACTACATTTGATCCTGCTGGACATTGGACAACTTCGTATGGTCCTTCCATGCATGCCGATATTCATCAACTGAATTATCAATCGAGCACTGGACAAATATATTTATGCTGCGATGGTGGTGTTTACAGAACCAGTAATATCATCTCATCTACTTGGAATGACTTAAACAATGGTAGTTTGTTTCAGACTATTTGGACGGATGTAAGTGATGGCATGAATGTTACTTCTTTCTATCGATTGAGTTCATCCAAAACAACTAGTGACGAATTAGTAGCAGGAGCTCAAGATAATGCTACCTTTTATTTTGATGGTTTCTCCTGGTCAACGGTAAATGGTGGTGATGGTATGGACAATGTGATGGACACGGCCTTTACAGGAACTTTCATCGCAAGTTCTCAATTTGGAAATTTCGCGAACACGACAGATGGTGGACTTTCTTTTGGATGGATGAATCCGAATGTGAACAATGAAAACGCAGAATGGACTACACCCATCATTGCCGACAACAATCAATATCCAAACTTATATGCGGGTTTTGAAAATGTAATGAAGAGCGCGGATGGAGGTCAAAATTGGTTTGCTCTTACAAGCTTACCTCCTACTCTCAACTTTTACAACAACGAACTTTCAGCAATCGCCATTGCAAATTCTAACTCGAATGTACTAGTTGCGGCTAGGCGTGTCCGTTATGAATTTGCGAATCCCGGACAACTCTTCAGAACCAGCAATGGCGGAAGCAGTTGGACCGACATCACCGCGGGATTGCCCGATTCCCTTTACTATACCTCTGTAGAAATTGCACTGAATGATGCAAACACAATTTATGTAAGCATGGCGGGACTCACCAATGGATTAAAAGTTTTTAAGTCGACCAATGGTGGAGCAACATGGAATAATATCTCTTACAACCTTCCCAACATTCCCATCAACTGCATCAAACAAATTCCAGGAAGCGACAACTTAATGTTGGCAAGTGATATTGGTGTATATGTTATGTATGATGGAACTACCACTTGGGGGAAAATAAGTAATGGGTTGCCTAATGTTATTGTGAGTGACATTGAATTTAATCCCGCTGTAAACAAAATTTACATCAGCACTTTCGGTCGGGGAATATGGTATTCGGATTTGAGTTCGTTTACAGGAGTGAACACCTCCTACGCTACTCCTTCTCAATATGAATTGTATCCTAGTTTAAACCAAGGAAATTTTTCGATCAGTTCATCCAGTCAACAAACGGCTAACCTAGAAATTTATGATATTAAAGGCAGACAAGTTTATGAAGGAAGATGGAATGGTAAAAGACAGGAGTATCAACTAGATTTGCCCAATGGGATGTACTTTGCCAGAATCAAATCTGAAAAAAACCTCGACGTAAAAAAATTCATCATACAGAAAAATTAATATTACCTATGAAAAAATGATCACGGTGAGTACTGCCGTAAATGCTCCTATTGAAAAAGTTTGGAAGGCTTGGAATTCTCCTGAGCATATAACACAATGGTATTTTGCCTCGGATGATTGGCATGCACCCAAGGCAGAAAATGATTTACAGGTAGGAAAGAAATTTACAATTTCAATGGCAGCAAAAGACGGCAGTTTTAGTTTCGATTTAATTGGTGAGTATATAAATATTAAAGAGAATGAATACATCGAGTACAACCTCGAAGACGGAAGAAATGTACAAATCGACTTTGAAATTGCCGATCACAAAGTATTCGTCACCGAATCCTTTGAACCTGAAAATGAAAATCCAGAAGAAATGCAGCGCGACGGATGGCAAGCCATTTTAGATAATTTTAAAAAGCATGTTGAACAGATTTAGAAACAATACCCGTTGTTATCGAAATTATCGGTTGCAATTTACAATAAACAGTTTTTCTTACTGAAAAGTCAAGAACAGATGCATCTTCTTCGTATCCCCTTGCCTATTTGCAATGATAATTACCAAAGTCATTAATGCTTGGCCCTCACATTTTAGGTTCAGCATCCGACTACTCTTGCAACAGAACAATTAGTCGCATATTGTTTTATTTTTCTATTCGTTGTCAATCTATGCGATTATAAAATCTATTACGTCTTGTCCTGTATAAGACGTCAATGTTTTTGCCATACATTTATTGTTTAAGGTAAAATTTTGCCTTTTGTGTTAAACAACTAAGTTTTTTTAACAATCTGAAAAATATTTTTAGCTACATGAATTGCGCAGAATTATTCCATTTTAATCATTTTTTTAGTACCTACAACATTACCAATATTTACTTGATAGAAATACACACCATTTGATAAGTCAAGTCCGTTAAACACAATCTCATAATCGCCAACACTTTTAGTTTCATTTACTAGAGTTTTTAATACATTCCCATTAGCATCAAATATTATTATGTTGACTAATGTGGCATTCTCTGGAACATTATATTTAATTGTGGTGGTTTGATTAAACGGATTAGGATAATTTGATGCTTGTATTTTATTACCATCAAGCTCATTCACTATTGTAGTTCCATTTAATCCATATAGATACCAACTGTAATTAGAACCCATATTTCCCAGAAACAAAATCTCATATTTCCCATTACCGTCAACATCAGTTAAGGAAGGCAAAGAAATGCCTGTAAAGTTGGTAATTTGGCCATCCAAATTTCCATTTTGTCCATCCACTATAAAAATACTATAGATTCCTCCAGCCCAACTTAACATTACAATTTCTTTTCCTGGGTCGTTATCGGTATTTTGTACACCTAAAACAGTATAATTTCCTGAACCCGCAGAAGGCATAGAGACATTGTTCCAAATTTGATTATACTGTGCTTTTACATTGCTTTGAATGAAAGCAAATAGCATAAGAAATAAGAAGAATTTTGTTGTTTTCATATTATTAATTTTATAAGATTTTACTTACCAAACATTTCAGCTCTGTCTCGTTATTTGAGAGAGATTGCCACTGAATTATTATTATCGATATTAACTTTTACCGCTCACCATAAAATAGAGAATTAAACCAATAAATGAAATTGAACAATTGAAAAAAAATGTGGTCAAATAGTATATGTTTCTTTTACATTTCACTAAACAAAAACATATTACAAATTGCATAATTAAAATATTGATAATTAGCGTGAATAATATCGGTCGCGAAGCATCTAAACGAAACGATTATCCTTTTTTCAAATAGGGATTCGAGTCTTTACAAATTAGTTTATCTTGGTTTAGATTGAATTAATTGTGAAATATACTCTCTGCTCTTCATCGCCTTAATTTTCATTTCAGAATGAACGGCAAGTTTTCTTGACTCAAATTATTTCGAATATAGAAGCTCCCAATCCTTTACCTTTTTCCTTCCTTTACTTCCTGAATTGTAGGTACGATACAACCTATCAATAAGGTTTGCTGTAGATCCAATATAATATTGGTCAATTGATTTTGAATAAATGATATATACATAAAACATATTTTATAAAAATTGATACTCCAGAAAAATCTGGAGTAGGTGTTGGTTATATTAATAAGTAGTGGAGAATACCGGTCGCGAACCATCGCGACGAACCGATGTCTCATCCTTCAACTAAGGACGATCTAAACAGTGGAGAATACCGGTCGCGAAGCATCGCGACGAACCGATGTCTCATCCTTCAACTAAGGACGATCTAAACAGTGGAGAATATCGGTCGCGAAGCATCGCGACGAACCGATGTCTCATCCTTCAACTAAGGACGATCTAAACTGTGGAGAATACCGTCGCGAAGCATCGCGATGAACCGATGTCTCATCCTTCAACCAAGGGACGATCTAAACAGTGGAGAATACCGGTCGCGAAACATCGCGACGAACCGATGTCTCATCCTTCAACTAAGGACGATCTAAACAGTGGAGAATACCGGTCGCGAAACATCGCGACGAACCGATGTCTCATCCTTCAACTAAGGACGATCTAAACTGTGGAGAATATCGGAGTCGAACCGATGACCTCTTGCATGCCATGCAAACGCTCTAGCCAACTGAGCTAATTCCCCATTAATTTATTCGAGCAATAATACTGAACCGTTGACCTTCCCGACAAGTCGGGACGCTCTAGCCAAGCGAGCTAATTCCTCATTTAAAATTGAATGGAAATTCTAATGCAAATCTAATCCATTTTTATGAAAGAGGAAACTAAAAGCTACTTTGAACATTTTTAAATAGGAAATTAGTCAATATTGCCTAAAACTGACTATTTTTAAGGTGGTTATTATCCATATTAACTTAAAATTCTCTACCATGAGAACATTAACGAAATCGATCTTTAATTGCAATTCTAATTTTCTTTTTATTCAACAACATTTGCCCAATGGGAAAGAACCCTGAATTCCAATAATTACGGGGAGTAAATTCAATGGCTTTTCAAGCACCCTATTTATTTGCTGCCACACCTACTGGTCTTTTTTCGAACATCGATAATGGGTTAAACTGGAAAGAAGTTCATGGACTTCCTGAAAACACCATCAATGGCTTAGCTGTAAAAGGGAATAAAATATTTGCGGCTTGTTATTACAGTGGATTATATGTTTCAAATGATTTTGGTGCAACTTGGGAAAAAGCGGAACTGAAATACCAGTTGAGGGAAAACAGGTGTTACACCTACCATTCCTTATTATAAATTATATTCCACACCAAACTATATATACTGTTGTATAGGCGGATTCAACAATAGAATTTTTCGTTCAGCGGATGATGGTAAATCATGGCAATTATTTCTTTCTAATCAATATGTGAATGACATGATCCAAGATGGTGACACGATTCTCATCAATAACTCTTCCAATACTACGATATCAATCAATAATGGATCATCATTTACTACGGTTATTGGACTGAGTCCCGGAGGAATAAATAAAAGTTATCTTGGAAAAATAAACAACACCTGGTGGGGGCGTTACCCAATACATCGAATCCGTTTCCGATATTCCACCAATGGAGGTACAAAGTTTTCAAATGGAACAATACCTCGGAATTCTCCATTTACAATAAAAAATATTACTGCAGTATTGATATTGATAAGTTCCAGTTCTGGAATTTATCAATCGACCGATGGAATATACATGGATGGTTATGAACCTTCCATCTCCCGTTCAAATAAACGTAAATGGATATGGAAATATTCACGAAAAGCAACGGAGATTTCTGAGGGCTAGGCTCCTACAAATTTTATTTGTCGCAGAATCAAGGAATCTCTTTCTACAGAAAGAAACAATGGGCTTACTCAAACTCTTACTTAGGCAAATATTATTTTAACGACGGCGATAATTATTTATACACCTCGGATCAAAACAATGGAACCTTACTTCGTTCATCAGATCAGAGACACCGAATTCGATCGGTACAGGTTTTCCGTTGAGGAAGTGTCAGTCGCTTTTATCAAAAGCCGTGGCGGAAACTTATTTCGCAGGAACAGACTCTGGACTTTACAAAAGTGTTGACAATGGAAATACTTGGAATAAATAAACCAATGGCTTACCTTACAGGCACGTATAGTCCCAATGATTTAATCAAAGGAAATTCGGAACTCTATTTAGGCAACTACAAATAACGGAGTTTATAAATCGATTGATAGTGGTTTAACATGGATTGCTGCCAATAGTGGTTTCACGACCTAACCATTTCTAAATTACGATGGCATCAAAACAAACTATTCGCAGGAAGTCCAGGTGGATTGTTGATGTCGCCAGATTCTGGGATTGTTGGACGTCTCTAAGTAGCTCTTCTCGGTTATTGAAAGACGTGTCGTTGATTTCTCCATTGTTCAAGATAGTATTTATACTTGTTTTAACTGCAGTAAAAATTTACAGGTCTTAAGGATTCGCGCTACATGGAACCTATTAAACACTGGAGTAAATCCATCCAGTAATCTTACCTGGAGAAATTCAAATTATCGATACGATGTATTTTTCTCAAACCCTACTTTTAATAGAGGAGTTTATATGAGCTCACCTTAATAATACGGTATGGTCAAATATTAATGTGGGACTTAAACTTGATAGTTTTTGGGTAATTGCACCGAACCCAAAGAATTACTCATGATCCAAATTATATTTATTTAAATGGATATGCCTATGGATGCTATCGATTACCACTCAATAGTGTTTTGATGTCAGGACGATTAAGTGGTAAAGTTTATTGGGATAAAAACAATAATGGAACACGGCAAGCGAACGAGCCATTTTTACAAAATCAATCGCTTAAAGTAGATCCAAATGCCATTGTCGTGAATACCGATACTTCCGGCACTTATCGTTACAATTATTTTAGCAATACACCTACGTATACTATTCAACTATATCCACAACCTTATTAAGTTATTACATCATCGCCATCACCAAAAGTCGTTACGCCGATGGGGCTTACCATTGACACATTACAATTCGGGTGTCAATATCATTCCAGGAATCACGACATAAAAGTGGAGTTAAATGCAACCATTCATCGACCTGGTTCTCGCCCCAATTATTTTTTAGTAGTGAAAAATATTGGAACCGATACGCTTTCGAATACAGTTACCATCACGCTTGATAATAATTTAACTTATTTGTCAGGAACAACGCCACAAAGTATTAATGGAAATACGTTAACATATTCTTATACTAATTTAAAACCTGGAGAATCAAGCACGTATCTTTTAAACACAGAATTAAGTTCGTCAACATTGGCGGGTACTGTTCTCAATAGCAGTGCCACCGTATTTCCAATCGTAGGCGATTCTGCCTCTAAATAATGTAGTTGGGTAGACCACTTATTCAAGCTTCATTTGGTCCTCACAAAAAACCGTTGAACCTTTAGGAAATATTGGTCAAGATGTTTGAAAGTATCAAATTAATTTCCAAAATACAGGAAATGACAAGCATTTACTGTCATCATTCGTGATACGATCAGTGAACTTAGATTTAAGCACTTATCGTTTTGTGAGTGCTAGTCATTCTGTAACTACCAATATTCGCAATGGGAATATTTTAGAATTTCGATTTGATCAAATCCTTCTTCCAGACAGTAATATCGATGAACCTAACAGTCATGGGTATGTGTCATTTGAAATTCAGCCACAACTTGGATTGCCAATCAATACTGTAATAACCAATTCAGCGGCCATTTACTTTGATTACAACCTTCCTATCCTAACCAATTCAACGGTGAATACCATCACGGGGATTACGTCCATTCAAGAAAAATGAATCTGATGTTACCTTTACTCTTATGTCTAGTCCAAATCCTTTCACCACTACTACGCTTCTCGTATTAAATTCAAATGAAGCGCAATCACATCAACTCAGTATCTTTGATGTGGAAGGAAGAATACTCCCTGCAAGAAATCCACAAAGAACAAAACCATTCGAATTTACTAATAGAAATAAATTAAGCAGTGGATTTATTTATACAATGTAACCCCCATCAGGAAAAAATCAACAGGAAACTTATTGTAAAATAATTTGAGTTGAAACTTATGTACAGCTAAAAATAATAAATTCAAAATTAATTGCAGAAGTTCAGTTGACTATTATTCCCCGTCATCAGAACTTTTCCAATCAATTTCTTTCCTAAAAAAGGTGTATTAGCAGAAAGCGATTTTAAACTGACTTCCCCAAGGTCTACTCTTTTTGGGATGATACAAAGTGAAGTTGGCTACTTTTTTCTTGGATGGAAGGAATGTCCATCTTTAAAATTTCGCGTGGGGATTTCACTCAACAATTGATAATCGATCTTCTTGTTAGTTTACCTTTAGTGAAGTAAGTTAAGCACAACATAAAACTTTCTAATCCAATCATTCCAAAAGCAGCGTAATCAAATTCTACATCCTTCGATTCGGGATCTTCCGGACAATGGTCGGAACAAAAACATCAATGGTTCCAGTCGAGTACTGCTTTTGCAAAGCTTTTAAATCATCGGCACTGCGTAAGGGTGGTTTCCACTTTGTGAGGCTATCAAATGTCTTTGAGAGTACCATCTTCCAAAGCCAGATGGTAAACACATACTTCCAGCAGTAATCGGAAGTTTCTTCTTCTCTTGGCTTCGCGAATAATTTCTACCGCTTCCTTTTCGTGCTGATTCCACTCAAGGAATGGGATGTCCAGAGTAAGCCACTAAACTCCAAATTACGTTGAACTGATATTTCTTCAGCAATGGAAGGCATCCTTTAAATCCTAAACACCGTGGTGGCAGGACTTTCATTAGCTTGCAGTTTTTCGGTTAATCCTGGATCATCGGTATAAGCAATTACACTCGCTCCAATGTTTGCTGCATATTGAATGGCACGCAGCATCACACCGCTGTTATTGATGGATCTTTTATCATCGGTAAAAGCTCTTGCTCCTGCTAATTGCATGTCGTACATGCCCGACAATTCTTTTCCTTCACGTTTATCAGTCAACACTCCGGCAGGAACAACATCCACCAAATGGTTTGCGGCTTGACGTTTTACGAAGGATATATCAGCATTCGTTTGCAAGGCGGATGGGTGATGGCATACAAGAGTACTCCTAAATCCACCCGCAGCAGCAGCATCTTGTCCACTGCGAATAGTTTCTTTTTCTTGCTCATCACTGGCCCTTTTAAAGAAACTCGCATATCAAACCATCCCGGAGAAAGAACACAATCTGTTCCATCAACAACTTGATCGCCTTGTCCTTCCTTTTAATTGATTTACTAATGGAATGATACTTCCCTTCTTGAATGTATACATCTAACACTTTTCCATGATGCGCCGAAGCCGGACTATTTACTTGTATGTTTTTGATGAGTATGTCATGCTGTTTTCCAGAATCGAAGTGAGTAGTATTTCCAATAGCAAGCAAACTAAGGCGGAGAAGATGGCGTATTTCCAGAGTGAAATTCCATTATTCAAATCCAATAATGTCTTCAAGATCGGGAGTTGATGTTAAAGTAAGTCCAATTCTCCAACTTCAACGTTTCAATTTTTTCTTGAATCATGGTCTCATCATAAAAAATCATTTCTGATTCTTTGCGATCGTAATTAAAGGCGAGTGCAGTCACCAATTGATTTCCTTTCATCAAATCATATTGTCCTGCTACCTGCACTTGATTTCCCATATCAATCATTAAACCCTGATGCAATGGCTCTTGCAGATGGAATGATATCGGTATTCGTTTCTTTGTTGATGAGATGAAATGCTTCATCACCTAAGTTGAGGAGCTGCATTGAGCAGGATGGCATCATTACTTCCAATGGTATTTGAAAAAGACAAAGGCTTCTGCTGTTAGAATAGCCATTCGGTACAGTAGAGGAACGAAGATAGTACGTCGAGTAAGATTACTAAATCCGGGTCCATCGTAACCGAAAACACACAGTTGACCTTTTCCGTTGGGATATAAAGAAAGAAAAGAACCTCCTCCTTGCAACTTCATCAATACTTGCCTTACACTTTTGCTATTCACCGATTGATCAAAATGTTTGGTAACCGCTGGGAAATCGATTCGACCTTCTTTTGGTTTATTGTCAAACACATCTTTAAACAAGGCATGTTGTAAATCGACTTCACTCACCTTATCACTGTTTTCATTGATGCCCGTAAACGCATCTGCATTCACCGAATTCAAAAACAAATTAAAGTTATTGAGGGTCTGAAATGAATCGTGAAAAGACAGATGGATCCACCGACTTCCAAATACTTTTTCAATTCTTCACTTAAGCCTGACGATATTTGACGTCCTTGCAGCCACCAAACTTTGATTTCTAAAATTAGCATAGTCGACACTGCTAGCATTCGACTTCACAAACTCAAAAACGGATCCTTACTAAATAAAGCTTCTAAGTAGAGATATGGCTATTCACTGATGGACATACATATGGGAGTTTCTCCTTCACTTCAAAAGAAAAAAATAATAATCGTCATCGAAATTTAGCGGATGATCTGCAATTTTTATTGCTGCTTTCTGCCATCCTGACTCGGAAGCCGCAAAGCTAAATGTCGTTTCCACTTTTGTCCAGCTGGAATAGTTAAGCTAGTCACAGCTTTTTGCGTTCCATTCAACATCAGTCGAACCGGAACATTTTCGGCATCCTTCTCACTACTATTCTGTATGCTCAAAGTAAACTCGAGTGCTTGTCCCAATTGGACGATTGGCGAACTCAACCAGCATGAATCTACATATAAATTGGCAGTAGGTTGCAAGGGCAAAACGACCATTTTTACTGTTACAGAAGAATCAGGTAATACTTTTCAAAATCGCTCGTTGACTTTTGGAAATCGGAAATGAGGTAAGATGTTAACTCCGGTATGAACCAGCAGTAGCTACCTTCTGCCTAAGGATTACTTTCGGTTAAAAATCGAGGTTGAGCGGAAAACTTTCACTCGATCTAACTTCATCTAAAAGTCATCTTTGAAATCAGTCGTTGACGATATAGCATCAAAAACGTTGGTCAGCAACCGGAAGTAAGTTGTGGCTGGATATGAATTCGCAATTTCGGTAGCTTTTGCTTAGCCAATTCTAAAAGCGTACCCTGACTACTGATCGCATCCATACTAATGAATTGGTCAAATATAAACACTTACAGGATTTGACAGATTTGAGCGGATTGAATCCCCACCTGGAATAACGGGTTGAGCAAAGGCTAGGACAATAAAAGTGATGGCTAGTAATCGGGTTAAAAGTACGAGCAGATGCTTAAGTCTACTTATTTTGGTAGTTTCTTCTTTTAACTCCTGAAGGAATCGGACATTGGTAAAGAGCACTCTCTTATACCTTCTAAAATTAAATAAATGAATGATGTGATAGGGACTATGAGCAAGGAGAGCCCTCCATAAAGATATATTTGGGATAGGAAATGAATCACGTTTTATTTAAGCTCAGCAAATTTAGTAAATCTGAAGGCACAACGGGAAAAATCAAGAATCAGTAATGTTTAAATTAAGTTAAAAATCATCAAAGGCAACTAAAATGAG